>NZ_KE387023.1:2347572-2348601 GCF_000430045.1 Calidithermus chliarophilus DSM 9957
GCAAGGCGCACGCGCTCGCCGCCCGCGCGGGCAGCTACGAGCAGGAACTCGGCGCGGCGCTGGCGCTGGGCTTCGCCCTGCTCACCGCCGGGCACTACGCCGAGGGCCTCGAGGTGGCCCAGTCGGCCTACCGCCTGGGCATGCGGGCCCGTCCCCCCCGCCGCATGGGCAGCCTGATCCTGCTGGGGCTCGCCCACCAGAACCTGGGCGACTGGGGCACGGCGGAGGCGCTGCTGGAGGAGGCGCGCGCCGTCGGGCTCCACTGGGACCAGCTCGGGGAATTTCCCTTCACCCGGCTGTGCGACCTGCGCCTGTGGCAAGGCCGCTGGGAGGAGGCCGCCGAGCTGGCCCAAGCGGCGCTGGAGCGGCGGGAGTACGGCCGTTTCAGCGTCTTCGCCGGGCTGCGCTGGAACGAGACCAAGGCACTGCTGCTGGGCGGCGCGCGCGAACAGGCCGAGCGCGACGTCGAGCAGCTCGAGGCCAGCTGGCCCAGACCGAGTACTACCTGGCGGTGCTCAACCAGATGGGCCGCAAGGGCCAGGACCCCTCCCACCACCGGCAGCGCCTGCGAAGGGCCATCGAACACGCCCGGCGGGCGGTCGAGCTCTCCCGCGCGGCCGGCCTCTCGGAGATCCAGCCGTGGGCCTGGGTCACCCTGGCCAGCGCCCACTTCTACCTGGGCCAGTGGGCGTCCGCCGAGGCGGCGCTGGGCGAGGCCCAGCAACGCTTCACCCGCACGGAGAACGCCCGGGGCGAGGCCGAGGGCTGGGTGCTCAAGGCGCGGCTGCACGTGCAGTCGGGCGAGCCGCACAAGAGCCTCGAGGCCGCCCGCAAGGCGCACGCGCTCGCCGCCCGCGCGGGCAGCTACGAGCAGGAACTCGGCGCGGCGCTGGCGCTGGGCTTCGCCCTGCTCACCGCCGGGCACTACGCCGAGGGCCTCGAGGTGGCCCAGTCGGCCTACCGCCTGGGCATGCGGGCCCGTCCCCCCCGCCGCATGGGCAGCCTGATCCTGCTGGGGCTCGCCCACCA
>NZ_KE387023.1:2348701-2422651 GCF_000430045.1 Calidithermus chliarophilus DSM 9957
GGCAGGCGGCGCGCACCGCGGCCGCGATGGGGCTCCCCCTGGAGCACTGGCTGCTCGAGGCCGAGCAGGCGCACTGGTTGTCCCACCTGGGGCGGCCCGAGGAGGCCCAAGCCTGCCTCGAGCGGGCGCGCGGGGTGCTCGCCGGGCTCACCCAGGGCCTGCCCCCCTCCCGGCGCCCAGCCTTCTGGTCAGCAGCCGAGCAGGTGCTCGAGGGCCGCTGGCAACCCCTCGCCCCGCTCGCCGGGGCTGCCCCCGTCCTCCCGCTGACCGAGAGCCCGGCCGGGTCGTGAGGGGAAAAACGCCCGCCGGTCCTGGCGGGCGTTCGTGCGGCGCGCCGGGGCCCCGGGGCTACGGCTGGGCCAGCATCCGCCGGATCTCGGCCGCGAAGTCGTCGAGGGCCTGCTGGGGGGTCTTCTGGCCCACCACCATGCTCTGCCACACCGTCTCCTCCATCAGCCGGATGGCCGGCATGGCCGGGGGGCGGGGGCGGGGGAAGGCCACCTTGAGCTGCTGGTTGAACAGTTGCCACTGGGGGTTGGTCCGGAAGTGGGCCTGCACCTCGGGGCGCTCGAGGGTGCTTTGGCGCAGGGGCATGAAGTTGCTCTGGGTCACCAGCCTGGCGTTGTTCTCCGGGTGCAGCAGGTAGCGCATGAAGGCCCAGGCGGCCCGTTTCTTCTCGGGCGGGGCGGCCGCGGTCATGCCCATGGCGGTCCCCCCGATGGGCGCGGCGCACTTGACCTGGCAGGGCAGGGCCGCGACCCCCAGCTCGAAGCCGACGTTCTGGGCGTAGAAGCCGTAGTTGCCCGAGGAGTCGAAGGTGACGCCGACCCGCCCGGCGTAGAAGAGCTGCCGCCCCACGTCCTCCTTGAGCGCCGCCTCGCGCGAGGCCGAGCCCTGCCGCACCAGCCGCAGCAGGTACTCGTAGGCCGCGACGCTGGGCGCGGCGTTGATGAGCACCCGGCCCCCCTCGTCGATCCACTCCCCGCCGTTCTGCTTGACGAAAGCCCAGCGCACCCACTGGCCCGGGATGTTGACGCCCCACTGCCCCTCCCGGCTCAGCCGCCGGGCCGCCGCCTCCAGCTCGCCCCAGGTGCGCGGGGGCCGCTGGGGGTCGAGCCCGGCCTGTTTGAACAGCGCCTTGTTGTAGTACATCACCGGCACCACCACCACCAGCGGCAGCACGTAGGTGCGGTTGCGGTAAGTCGAGACCGAGCGGGCCGCGGGCAGCAGGTCGGCTTGCAGCGCGGGGTCGGAGCGCAGGTAGGGCTCGAGCCGCTCCAGCACCCCCCGCTCGGCGAAGAGCCCGAAGCGGGTGACCTCGAGGAAGACCACCTCCGGCTGCCGCCGCGCCGCCACCGCCGCCTGCAGGCGGGTGACCAGCTCGTTGTGATCGCCGGCGTACACCTCCTCGACCCGCACCTCGTCCTGCGCCCGGTTGAAGCCCTGGATCAACTGCCGCAGGGCCGGGTCGTTCACCGAGTGCCAGACGGTGATCTGCACCTGCGCCAGCGAAAACGGGATCAGCAGCACCCCCAGACCGACAACGAACTTCCAAACTCGCATGGTCCCTCCCTCAGTTGTCTGGCAGTGAGCAATTCTAGAATATACCAGTGCTTCGCTGGCAACGCCTCGTACCCTACTTGTACCTGCTGCCCAGCGGGCTCTTCCTCGCCCTGTTCGTGCTGTGGCCGGCGCTCCAGTCCTTCGCGCTGTCCTTCCAGCGCTGGGACTTCCTCGCCGCCGAGCGCCCCTTCGTGGGGGGCGCGAACTACGCCGCCTTGCTGCAGAGCGCGGAGTTCTGGAACTCGGTGCGGGTGAGCCTGGGCCTGGTCGCGCTCAGCGTCCCCGTGCGGCTGGTGCTGGCCCTGGCCCTGGCCCTGCTGCTGCTGCGCGAGACCCGCGCCAACCGGCTGGTGCGCGCCGTCCTGATGCTGCCCGGGGTTTCGAGCGCGGTGACGGTGGCGGTGGTCTTTAGCTGGATCTTCAACACCGACTTGGGGTTCGTCAACTTGCTGCTCGGGCGGTTGGGCCTGGGCCGTCCCGACTGGCTGGGCAGCCTCGAGCTGCCCCTGGTGGTGCTGGCCGTCGTGGTGGTGTGGAAGCAGTTGGGCTACGACGTGCTGGTGTACATCGTCGCGCTCCAGGCCATCCCGCAGGCCTACCTCGAGGCCGCCCGCGTCGATGGGGCGAGCCGGTGGCAGAGCTTCCGCCACGTCAGCCTGCCGCTGCTGACGCCGACCACCTTCTTCCTGCTGGTGATGGGTGTCCTCGACGCCTTCCACACCTTCACCCTCGTCAACGTGATGACCGGCGGCGGGCCCGCCCTCGCGACCGACGTGCTGGTGAACCTGCTCTACCGCACCTCCTTCGTGTTCTTCGACATCGGCAAGGCCTCGGCGCTGGCGGTGCTGCTGTTCGGCCTGCTCGGCACCCTCACCGCCTTGCAGTTCTACTGGATCGGGCGGCGCGTCCACTATGAGAACTCCTAGCCGTCTGGCTCGAGCCCTCTCCGCCCTGCAAGGCCTGGCCGCCCTGGGCGCGGGCTTCGTGGTCCTGCTGCCGCTGGCCTACAGCTTCCTGGTCTCGCTGGCGACCCCTGCCGAGGCCTTCGTGGGCCGCCTCGTGCCGGCCACCCCCCACTGGGAGAACTACCTCTCGGCCTGGAACGCCGTGCCCTTCGGGCGCTACTACCTCAACACCCTCGTCTTCGCGCTGGTCTCCACCTTCGCGGCGGTGTTCTCGAGCATCCTCGCCGCCTACGCCTTCGCCCGGCTGCAATTCCCGCTGCAGAACCTCTTCTTCGCCCTCTTCCTGGCCACGCTGATGATCCCCGGCCACCTCACCCTCATCCCCAACTACCTCACCCTGGCCCGCCTGGACCTCCTCGACACCTTCTGGGCCCTGATCCTGCCGCTGGTGGGCAACGGCTACGCCGTCTTCCTGCTGCGCCAGCAGTTCCGCGCCCTGCCCCGCGAGATCGACGAGTCGGCCCGCATCGACGGCGCGGGCTCGTGGACCATCCTCTGGCGGCTGGTGGTGCCCTTGTCGCTCCCGGCCATCGCCACCACTGCGCTCTTCACCCTGATCTCGAGGTGGAACGCCTACCTCTGGCCCCTCATCGCCACCGACAGCGACGCCACCCGCACCGTCCAGATCGGCCTCGCCCGCCTCATGGCCCGCAGCGTCGAGGAGAGCGCGGCCAACTGGCCCGTCATCCTCGCCGGCAGTTGGATCGTCCTGCTCCCCACCCTGACCTTCTTCCTCCTCGCCGACCGCCTCCTGCTGCGCTTCGCACGGCTGGGGGCGTTGTTGAGGTGAGGGGTTCGGGGTAGCTGGTGGCGTGTGGCTCGTGGCCTATGAGGAACCCCTCGCCGGCCCTCCCCGCGCGGGGAGGGCTTATCCCCCCAGCCCCCCTTGTTAAGGGGGGTGAAGAGAGGGCGTCTTGCGTCTGGCGTTTTGCGTCTTGCGTACGACGCAGGACGTACGACGTACGAGCCGCACCCCGCGCCCGGCCATCGGCTATCAGCTATCAGCGTTCAGCGATAAACTATGTCGATATGCCACACGTGCAATCCGAAATCTTCATCCCCAAGCCGCCCGCCTACGTCTACTCCTGCGCCCGCGACCTCGAGGGGCTCAAGCCCTACCTCAAGGACGTGCAGAGCCTGCGGGTCATCGAGGACGACGGCGGCCGCTCCAAGAGCGAGTGGGTGGCGGTGGCGATGGGCAAGAAGGTGCATTGGATCGAGGAGGAGGAGTGGTTCGACGCCGAGCTGCGCAACCGCTTCCACAGCCCGGAGGGCGACTTCGACAAGTACGAGGGCACCTGGGCCTTCGAGGCGGCCGACGGGGGCACGAGGGTCACGCTCGAGCTCGAGTACGAGCTCAACATCCCCATCTTCGGCGGCCTGCTGCAAAAGCTCGTGCTCAAGCTCATGAAGGAGAACTGCGACGGCCTGCTGGCCGGGCTCAAGGAGCGGGCCATGGCCTGAGGCGGGGGCGGCTCGAGGTATACTCGACCCATGAGCTTCGCCGTGCGATGTTGAGCTGAACCGATCGCCGGGTGTCTGGTGCCGTCGTGCCCAGGCCCGGCGTTTTGAATTTCAGCCCGACGACCCGTGCCCCTTGGAAAGGAAGCTGCTATGCCCTTACAGATTTACAACACCCTCACCCGCCAGAAAGAACCCTTCGTCCCCGGGACTCCCGGCTACGCGGGCATCTACTTCTGCGGGCCCACCGTCTACGGCGACCCCCACCTGGGCCACGCGCGCGGCCCCATCACCTACGACGTGCTGCGGCGCTGGCTCGAGTACACCGGCCACAAGGTGCGCTTCGTCTCCAACATCACCGACGTGGGCCACCTGGTCGATGACGCCGACGAAGGCGAGGACAAGGTGCAGAAGCGGGCCAAGCTCGAGCGCCTGGAGCCCATGGAGGTCGCCGAGAAGTACATGTGGGCCTACTTCGACGACATGAAGGACCTCAACGTGCGCCGCCCCGACATCGCCCCCCGGGCCGCCGGGCACGTCCCCGAGCAGATCGACCTCACCCAGAGGCTGCTCGAGCGCGGCTACGCCTACGTGCGGGGCGGCTCGGTCTACTTCCGGGTGCGCGCGTGGCCCAGCTTCGGCAAGCTGTCCAACCGCCAGGTCGAGGACCAGGAGGCCGGGGCGCGGGTGGAGGTGCGCGAGGAGAAGGAGGACCCCCGCGACTTCGCCCTTTGGAAGAGCGCCGACCCCGAGCACATCATGCGCTGGAAGAGCCCCTGGGGCGAGGGTTATCCCGGCTGGCACATCGAGTGCAGCGCCATGAGCCTGAAGTACCTGGGCGAGGGCTTCGACATCCACACCGGCGGCATCGACCTGCAGTTCCCCCACCACGAGGCCGAGATCGCCCAGGCCGAGGCCGCGGGCTACAAGTTCGCCCGCTACTGGATGCACCACAACCACGTGCTGCTGGGCGGCGAGAAGATGGCCAAAAGCACCGGCAACTTCGTGGTGCTGCGCGACCTGCTCAGCCGCCACGAGCCCATCACCGTGCGCTTCTACCTGCTGGGCAGCCACTACCGCAGCGTGCTCGACTTCACCTGGGAGGGCCTCGAGTCGGCCAAGCAGGGCTACATGCGCCTTTTGAACGCCTACCGCGAGATCCGCCGCCAGGTCGCGGAGGCCCCGGCCGGGCGGCACGCCGGGCTCGAGCGGGCCATCGACGCGCTCGAGGCCCGCTTCGCCGCCGCCCTCGACGACGACCTCAACACCGCCCAGGCCCTCGCCGCCCTCTTCGAGTTCGTCACCGAGTTCAACAAGGCCCTCCCCGACAAGCCCGGCCGCGACACCCTCGCCCGCGCCGAGGCCGTCTTCGGCCAGCTCGGCGAGGGCGTGCTGGGCCTGTTCCCCAAGCGCGTGCTCGAGGCCAGCCTGGGCGGCGACCTGCTCGACGGCCTCATCAAACTGCTGCTCGAGATCCGCGAGGAAGCCCGCCGCGAGCGCAACTTCGCCCTCTCCGACCAGATCCGCAACCGCCTCACGGAACTCGGCCTCACTGTGGAGGACACCCGGGAAGGGCCGAAGTGGAAGGTAGGGGTATAGGCGGGTAGTCGAGAGTCGAGGCGTTTTTCGTCTTGCGTTGGGCGTTCGGCGTACGACGTAGGACGCACGGCGGCGCCCCGAGAGCGCTAGTATGTGTTGCGTGACCCCTCTCGCCTACTTCGAATCCCACCTCCCCGGCATCCTCGCCGACCTCGAGGCCATCGTCTCGCTCGAGTCCCCCTCCCACGACCTCCCGGGGCTCGAGGCGGTGGCGACCTGGCTCGACACGCGCTTCGGGCACTTCGGGAAGCTCAGCCGGGAGGAGACCAAGAACGGGCCCATCCTCAGCCTGAAGTTCGGCCAGGGCGGCCCCAAGGTGCTGGTGCTGTGCCACTACGACACGGTGCACCCGCGCGGGGTCTTCGGCTGGCGGGTCGAAGGCGAGCGGGCCTACGGGCCTGGCGTCTACGACATGAAAGGCAACATCGTGCAGCTCTTGTGGGCGCTGCGCACCAACGACGAGATGGGCCTGGGGCTGCCGCAGCTCGAGCTGCTCTTCACCCCCGACGAGGAGGTGGGTTCGCTGGCTTCGCGCGAGTCCATCGAGGCGGCGGCGCGGTGCAACGAGATCGCGCTGGTGCTCGAGGCCCCCATGGGCAACGGCGACCTCAAGGTCGCGCGCAAGGGCACGGGCATGTACACCCTCACCGCCCACGGCAAGCCCGCCCACCAGGGCGTCGAGCCCGAGAAGGGCGTCAACGCCGTGGTCGAGCTCGCCCACCACATCCTCGAAATCGTCGGCCTGCAAGACTGGGAGAAGGGCACCACGCTGGGGCCCAACAAGATGCACGGGGGCACCGCCGTCAACGTGGTGGCCGCCGAGGCCTCGGTCACGGTGGACTTCCGGGTGTGGACCATGGCCGAGTACGAGCGCCTCGAGGCCGCCTTCAAGGCCCTCAAGCCCGTCCTGCCCGGCGCCCGGCTGAGCCTGAGCGGTGGCCTCAACCGCCCGCCCATGGAGCCGAGCCCGGCCTCGATGGAGCTCTTCGAGCGGGCCAGGCGCATCGGGGTCGAGCTGGGCCTCGAGCTAGGCGCCGGCCGCGTGGGGGGCGGCTCCGACGGCAACTTCACCGCCGCCCTGGGCGTGCCCACCCTCGACGGCCTGGGCCTCTTCGGCGCCGACGCCCACCAGCTCTCCGAGCACGTCGTCATCCCCGAGATCCCCCGCCGCGTCGCGCTGCTGTCGGGCCTGCTGGCCGACCTGGCGGCCCGCTGAGGAGCCCACGTGCTCAGCCCGAGCGCCCAAAAGGTCCAGGACGCCCTGCACGAGCGGGGCTTCGGCGAGCTCCGGGTCGTCGAGATGCCCGCCTCCACCCGCACCGCCCAGGAAGCCGCCGACGCGGTGGGGTGCAGCGTGGGCCAGATCGTCAAGTCCCTCATCTTCCGCGGGGCCGCTTCGGGCAAGCCCTATCTGCTGCTGGTCAGCGGCCCCAACCGCGTGGACGAGGCCAAGGTGGGGGAGAGGCTGGGGGAGGGCCTCGAGCGCGCCAAGCCCGACTGGGTGCGCGAGGTGACCGGCTTCGCCATCGGCGGGGTGCCCCCGGTGGGCCACGCTACCCCCCTCGAGGCCCTCATCGACCCCGACCTGCTGCAATACGAGCAGGTGTGGGCCGCCGCGGGCACCCCCAACGCGGTCTTCGCCCTCACCCCCCAGCAACTCGTAGCCCTGACCGGGGGCCGCGTGATGGCGGTAAATTAGGGCCATGTTCAGCCTGTTCAAGCGCGACGAGCACGTCAAACCCGAGGGCGACCGCGTGCTGTGGGTGCGGGTCCGACTGCTCAAGAGCGGCGAGGTCGTCGAATTACGCCTGACCAAGGGCGGCGAAATCTCCGCCGACGAGGGCGGGGGCTACTACGTGCGCAAGCACATCATCGGGCCGAAGAGCCTCGAGCGGGCCACGCTCGAGATCTGGTTCAACCGGGCCTACAAGCCCACCCGCAAGGTGGTCGAAGGCGGTGAGTTGGTGCCTATCCGTGAGTGGGAGTGAGATTCCTCCCGCAAAAAGCCCTTCCCGACCGGGAAGGGCTTTTCTCATCGCTTTTGACTCGCCGGGTGGCCCCCAGGTGATGGCTCACGGCATGATTACCCCGTCTGTGGAATACAGCTAAAGCGGCTGGATAGCCATACACCACATGCTTTGACATCAACCCGAGCCCAGGCGCTCGTCTGAGGCTGGGCCGCTTCGCGTAGGCGTTTTCCCATCGTCCAAGTGGGTGGGACGGTGGTGCCACGAAAGCGGCACGCCTCTTTTTCTACCCTCCTCCTCAGGAAGGAGGGATTGATCATGCAGATGCCAGAAACGCTGCTACTCATCGCCAGGCAACGCCAGCAGGAAATTCTCCAGCAGAGTTCGCGTGAATCGCTCGTGCGCCGCAGCCTGGCCGGCGGTGGCCGGATCGGTTGGCTCGAGCAGACCAAGCAACTTGTCCGCACCTTAGCCGGTCGCCTCGAGCGGCCCTCGCAAGAGCCGGTGGGGAAGGAGGTGAACCGTGGACATACCCCAAGGCGTCATGGCGCTGATGGAACTTCGGCGCAGGACTGAAGCCCAGTGGGCATCCCCGCAATCCGAGCCCAGCGATCCGGTGCCAACCTACCTGGAAGTTTGGTCCTGGCAGGAGCGCGTTCATCGGTGGCTCAGCCGCCTCAGGCCCAAGAGGCGCGGGCCGTCGGCACAGACCTTCGGCTCCAGCCGAGAAAGGAGGAAACTGACGCGAAGTTCGCAGCCATCCCTACAATCCAGGCCCCACGACGTTAAGCCGATTGCACTCGAGTGCGATCCAGACCCATCCCGAAAAGGAGTACAACCATGAAAGCTCTCAATTATTCCCTCACCGCAGCCTTTGCAGCCTTGGTCATCTACGGCACCTTCAACTTCAACCACGCCATCGGCCACGGCAGCGAGGCCGCCACCAACTACAAGATCGAAGTTCCCCTCAAGAATCACCTTCAACTGGGCATGAACGAACAGGACGTGTTCATCGAGAAGGTTGTGGGTTCCGGCCAGGTCTACCGGGTGACCGCCAACGACAAGGATGCCGCTGCCCCGCTCTACGCCGCTGCCCGTCCGACCGCCCACAACCCCATCGACCCCAAGGATATCGGCCCCTTCCCCAAGGGCCAGCGCTTGGGGATCACCCAGGGCAGGTGGCTCGAGGGCTCCGGTAAGGCCACGGTGAGCTGTGACAACGGCCAGGGCGCCCTGACGGCCTCGTTCCAAAAGCTCGTGCCGGGCGGAGTCTACACCTTCTGGTACTTCTTCATGGCCACCCCCTTCAGTGAGCCTTTCTCCACCTACGACCTGCCTATCGGGGCGCGTTCAGGCACCGAGAATATCTTCGTCGCCGACAGGAACGGCACCGCTTCCTACAGCGTGAAGTTCAAGCCCTGCCTGCAGCTTTCGGGCGAGCAACTGACTGCTGGGCTGGCTATCGCCTACCACTCCGACGGCAAGACCTACGCGGGCAGCCCCGGCACCTTCGGCACGGTCTCGCACCTGCACCTCTTCAACTTCCTGCCCAAGGCCTCCGAACTGGCCGCGAGCAAGTGAACCTACAGGGGCGGGCCCACACCCGCCCCTTCCCCCAAAAGCCCGAGCCTCGAGCGTCATTCGGAGGGATTATGTGGGACCAGGTCAAGCAATATTCCATGTGGAACATGGAAACTCTCGACGGATTTCTCGACGAACTCGCAGGAAAAACCGATGGGATCTGGTTCAAAAGTGAGTCGCGGCGGAGCCCGCGCCAACCAGGCCAGATCACTCGAGCACTCCGGCACTTGAAGCAAGCGACCGAGCACTGGCTCGGCAAGCGCTCCAAACTCCTTCCCCCAAGGAGAAATGCATGAACCCCAACCTCGAGCCCACCCACATCTGCTCCGGCCTCACCTGCAAGGGTCGCCAGTGGCAGGTGGAAGGACTGGCGAAGGATCTGTTCAACGTGAGCGACCTGGAAGGTTCGACCTTCATCGTGGCCGCCAGCCGGCCAATCTGCCCCAGGTGCGCCTCGGCCCTTGCGCCCTTGAGCCAGGAGATCACCCAAGCAACGCTGGCCACTCTGGCTTGATTACACGAGGAGACATGCTCCATGCAAACCCAAGCCCAACCCCCCACCACCCTGCAGCCCCAGCACTGTACTGCGCTGATCCAGAGGGTGTATAGCGCGATCAACCGCTGGGACGGCTCGGAGCGGCCCGCCGAACTCACCGATCTGCTGACGCCAGGTTTTGTCCTGCACGAAGTCGATCTGGTCGTGGCTCCCGGCGGCCCCCGGTATCAGGTGCTCACCCTGGACCGTCAGGGCTGGCTGGAGAGGCTGGTCGCACTTAAGCGCACCTTTCCAGATCTGTACATCACCCTCGAGGACTTCCGCTCCCCCGCCCCCGGCCTGTGGGAAGACCTCGTGACCCTGCGCGGCACGAGCACGGGTCCCGACGGAATGCACCGGCGCGCCGAGGCGCGGTGGCAGCACTTCTGGCGGGTGGAGGATCACCGCCTGGCCGAAGCCTGGAGCCTCGGGGTCCTGCCCCACCTGTCTGCCCGGGGCCGGATCCAGTGGGGCTCATAGCAAAGGAGAAAGCCATGCAACCCCTGGTTTCCAAATTCCTCGACAGCCTCAACGGCAAGCATCACCGCCTGGCCCTGGTGTTATTCATGGTCGTCGCCACCGCTCACTTCCTCGAGCACGTGTGCCAGATCACCCAGATCCACGTCCTGGGCTGGCCTGCCAAGCAGGCAGGCGGAATCCTCGGCCTGCTGTTGCCGCAACTCGCCGCCTCGGAAGTGCTGCACAGTAGCTGGAACACCCTTCAACTCGCAGGCTTATTGCTCCTCCAGCCAGGTTTCCGTGGACGGGGCCGCGCCTTCACCTTTTGGACAGCGGCGATCGCCGTCCAAATCTGGCACTGGCTCGAGCACGCCTTGCTGCAGGCGCAGTACCTGAGCGGCTACTACCTGTTCGGCAAAGCCAAGCAAACCAGCGTCCTCGAGCTCTTCTTCCCCCGCGCCGACCTGCACTTCACCTACAACCTGCTGGTGTTCACCCCTACCGTCATCGCCCTGGTGCTCTACCTGCTCGAGCGCCGCAGAGCCGCCAAAGCCCGGCAAAGCTCATGGGGTTGAGACCGAAGGAACTGGAGGAATCCGTGAGATTAGCTGAACTTACTCGAGACCCTGGCTCGGCTGTGGGCCGACCACCTGGGGTTGGGGGTTCAGGCCCGGCGCAAGTGGTCGCCTGCGGCAACAGGAGCAGCAGCGTTCCTGAAGCTATGGGCCGAGCGCAAAGTACCCCAGCGTGGCCTGCTGCGCGGAATGAGGGCGATGTGACTTGTCCGCTCCGTAAGGAAAGATTCGAAGGACCCGGCCTTCCTGGGCCCTTGAATTCGTGGAGGATACTGTGAATACCCCTAATTCGCACCCTCGAGACTTGGTCTCACTCCTGCTGGCGAGCGCGCTGCTCGGTTCTGCCTTCCTCTTCATCAAGCTGGCTGCCCCAGTGGTGGGCCCGGTGCTGCTCATGACCTCGAGGGTGCTCCTGGCCGCACTCGCCCTGCTGGGCCTGGCCCTGATCCTCCAGCAGCCCCTCGTCTTCTCCCGCCCCTTGGGGACTTGGCTGGTCCTGGGAGCGCTCAACGCCGCCCTGCCCTTTACTCTGGTTGCCTGGAGCGAACTCCACATTACCTCCTCCCTGGCATCGATCCTCATTGCCTCGCTGCCCTTGTTCACCGCCCTCGTGTCCAGGCTCGGCCTCGGGGAAAAGCTGGACCCCAGAACCGGCCTCGGCCTGGGGCTGGGCCTGGTGGGCGTGGTGATCCTGAGCGGCTGGAGTCCCCTGGAGCTGACCCCCAAGACCCTCCTAGCAGTAGCGGCTACCCTCCTGGCTTCGCTGTGTTACGCCCTGGCAGCTATTTACACCAAGCGGCGCTTTCAGGGGGTCTCTCGCATGTCCCTGACCATCGGCAACTTCGCCTCGGCAGGAGTGCTGCTGTTGCCCTTCAGCCTCTTCGCTCCCGCCCCCCAACTTCCTCCGGCGTCCGCTTTGGGCGTGATCCTGGCGCTGACCCTGGTCGCTACGGTGGTCCCTTACCTGCTGTACTTCCGTCTGCTCGAGCGCCTGCCGGCCACCACCGCGACCAGTGTGGGCTATCTGATCCCGGCGTTTGGGGCCTTGTGGGGCGTGGTATTCCTGGCCGAGCCCATCAACGCGGCGATGCTCGTCGGGTTCGGCGTGGTGCTGCTCAGCGTGGCCCTGGTGTCCGGCCTTCGCCTGCGGATGCCTCGTTCGGGGTTGCGGCTGTCGAGGAAGGGATGAGGGGCCTCGAGACCGCTTGATTTGAAGGACACCCCACAGGTAGAGCACAAGTGCCAGAATGGGACATGGCGACTTATGTTCAGCTCCTGGGGACGCCAGCGATCCGGTTTGGGGAAGAGTGGTTCGTTCCCCCACCTGGCCGAATTTCCGCGCTGCTGTATTACCTGGCCTACCAGCGGGGTTGGGTAGGCCGCGACGAGCTGGCCCACCTGTTCTGGCCCGACGTCTACGAGGAGAATGCTCGCACCAACCTGCGCAAAATCCTCAACCGGGCCAGGGAATTGAGCTATGCTCAGGATCTCGAGGCCGAGCGTACCCGCCTGCGCTGGCCGGTGGACACCGATGTCGAGGAGCTAAAGCAAGCCCTCGAGAACAGAAACTTCCCAAGCATCAACCGGCTGTACCGGGGGAAGTTCTTGCAGGGCTTCAACCTCGATGACGCCCTGGAGTTTGAGGACTGGCTCGAGCTCACCCGCGAGCAACTTCATAAAGGCTGGCGTAAAGCTGTTTTGAACCATGCCACCGAGCTGGAAGGGATGCAACGCTATGCCGAGGGCGCAGAGGCGCTCGAGCTGCTGCTGAGTACCGACCCACTGGACGAGGAAGCCCTGCAACGCCAGCTCAGCCTCCTGCTCTGGGCAGGCCAGCTCACCCGGGCCCTCGGCGCTTTCGAGGCGTTCAAGGGCCGCCTCGAGCAGGAGTTGGAGGTCGAACCTGGCCCCATCACCCTCAAGCTGGTCGAGCAGATCCGTCGCGCCGAGCCGGTGGTGGAGCGCCCTGTCGTCCCGGTTCCGGGGATAACGGTAAAAGAACCCCCCAAGGTAGCCCGGCGGCATAACCTGCCGGTGCAGGCCACCCCTTTCGTGGGCCGGGAAGCCGAGAAAGCCCGCATCACCGAGCAACTGGCCGATCCGGCTTGCCGTCTCCTCACCGTCGTGGCCCAAGGAGGCTTCGGCAAGACCCGCCTGGCCCTGAGCGCAGCCGAGGCCCAGCTTGGAGCCTTCGAGGATGGGGTCTGGTTCGTCTCCTTTGCCGCTACCCCGTCTCCCGACTTCATGCTCTATACCCTGGCCGATGCCCTCAGCCTCGAGTTCGTGCGCCAGCAGGAGCCCAGGGAGCAGCTTCTGCGCTACCTTGCGGACAAGGAGATGCTGCTGGTGCTGGACAACCTCGAGCACCTCACCGCGGGCATAACCCTGCTCAGCGAGCTGCTCGAGGCCGCCCCCCGTCTGAAGATCCTCGCCACCTCGCGCGAACGACTGAACCTGCGCTTTGAATGGCTGCTCGAGCTGCGCGGCCTGGATTTTCCCACCCGATCGGGGGAAGACCCGCAGGCCTTTGACGCGGTGCAGCTCTTCGCGCAGAGTGCCCGCAGAAGCCTGCCGGGATTCAGCCTCGACGAAAGCACCCTTCCGCTCGTCGCCCGCGTCTGCCAGGTCGTCGAGGGGATGCCGCTGGCCATTGAACTGGCCGCGAGTTGGTTGCGGGTGCTCACGTTGCAAAACATCGTGGACGAGCTGGGGGCGGTCCTGGACCTGCTGGAATCCCCCTTGAGGGACGCCCCCGTGCGCCACCGGAGCATCCGGGCGGTCTTCGAGACTTCCTGGAAGCTCCTCAGCCCGCAAGAGCGCTCGGTCATGCAGATGCTGGCGATCTTCAACGGGAGTTTCTGGCGTGGCGCGGCGGCGGAGATCACCGGAGCCCCCTTGAGCGTTCTAGCGGCCCTGGTGGATAAATCTTTCCTGCAGCTAACCCCTCAAGGGCGCTACCGCTGGCATCCCCTGGTGTACCAGTACAGCCGCGAGCGTTTGCAAGAGGTTCCCGAACTCCTCGCTCAGGTGCAGCAAAAGCACACGAGCTATTACGCGCGCTTGGTCGAGGAATGGTATGGGGAACTCTACCGGGGCCGACAGAGAAAATTGCTCGAGGTAATCCAGGAAGAGCTGGAAAATATCCGCACGGCCTGGCAATGGATGTTTGCTGAAAATCGCATGAACGAGTTCATGCGCACCGCGGGCCTGCTCGAGCGCTACTACCAGCAGCGCAGCCGCTACCAGGAAGGTATCGAGGTCCTGCACCAGGGGGCCCGAAGCCTCAACCCTGGCAACCCCAATCACCGTGCCGCCCTGGGGGGCGTATATGTGCGCCAGGCCTGGCTGTATTACTGGCTGGGGAAGCTGCCAGAAGGCACCGAGGTCGGGCAGCGGGCTGTGGACTTGCTGCGCCCTCTGGGCCCCAGCGCTGAACTGATGGAAGGGCTGAACGTGCTGGGGGCTTTTGCCGCGATGTCCGGGGATAACACCCGGGCTGAGGCGTACTTCGTTGAATCGCTGGAGCTGGCTCGAGGCAAGCAGGATTCGGTTCATATGGGCTATGCCCTCAATAACCTCGCGGTCCTCGCCCGCAACCGCGAGGACTACCCCCAGGCCGAACGTTTTTTTCGAGAAGCCCTCAGCTTCGCGCGGGAAGCTCAAGACTACGTCGGAATCACCCGATACCTCGGTGCCCTGGGTTCGATCCTTTCTGCGACGGGAGACTTCAATCAGGCCGAGGCCCTGCTCTCGGAGGGACTGGGCATCGCCAGGGAGAAGGGCCTCCTGATGCTGCTTCCCTACCTTTTGGAACACATGGGGAAAGTGGCCTTTCAGAAGCGAGAGTATCCGCGTGCTCAGACGCTGTGGCAGGAAGCGCTGTCCTTGGCGCGGGAGTCGGGAGCCCGGCTCCACGAGGCGGAATTCCTCTATCACCTGGGTACGGCGGCCCTGGCCCTGTACCAAGACGCACAGGCGCTGAGCCATTTCCGGGCTTCCCTGGAGATTTCCTGGAGCGTGCGCTACGACACCCAGGTGATTTCCAACCTGGTCGGCCTGGCCCAGCTCTGGAGCCGCACCGGGCAACCCGAGCGGGCGGTTCCCCTTTTGCGGGCAGTTCTCGGCAACCCGGCTACTCAGCCCAGCGCGAGAGAAGAAGCTCAACGCCTCCTCGAGAGCCTCGACATTCAAGCCATTAGCCCACATGAGACGTGGGTTTCAGACCCGCCGCTGGAGAATGTCGTGCGGGCCATTCTGACGGCTTAGAGCGCTCTTTACATTCTCTGAGCCAGATATCAGGACCAAGAACGGCGTTGGGGCAGTTGCGTCCGGGGTGGGACAGGACGCTAGCGGCACGCTGGAGGTACGGTTGTCTGCCTAACCTCGAGGTAGGCATGATCCACGGATGCCGGAGGAGGAGAAGATGAACGAACCGGACTCCTCGAGTCCTCCACGAATTTCGGAGCATCGCTTTCCAGAGCCGTCCAAACCGCCGCCTGGGTTCGAGCCAATCTCGAGCCCGAGTGCTCTCAAGGTCAGCCTGACCACCTTTTTCGACCCATGTTCATTTGCTGATGCTGAGTTTCTTATGGGCCTGGCCCACCGTCAGATGGCCCGAGACCTGGGATCGAGGCTACTGGACGCCTATCTGGCTGCTGTCTCGCCCGCGGAGAGCATGCGACTGCGCTCGAGCCCGATCTGCTTGACCCACCAGGGTATAAAAAGCCGCTTTGACCACGTTGTGGCATATCTATGCCTGGACGCGGCGGGTTCGGGTTATCTCAAGCTGTATACCGTTTTTTATCGTAAGAACCGAATCGTGGCCACGGCGATCCAAGGCGTCAGGCTGCTCGAGGGAGCCTAGCCCAGGCTTCCTGGGGGCAGAGCTGTTGGATGACAGCATAAGCGAAGGACCCGCATCCTATCCAGCTGGGGTTGCTTTGTTGGCGCGCCCGGGAGGACTCGAACCCCCGACCTACCGCTTAGAAGGCGGCTGCTCTATCCGGCTGAGCTACGGGCGCATCCGCGCGATAGTCTAGCAGACTATCGCCAGAGGAAAAACCCCGCTAGGGCGGGGTTTGGTGGAGCGGGAGACGGGATTCGAACCCGCGACATTCAGCTTGGAAGGCTGACGCTCTGCCAACTGAGCTACTCCCGCGTTCCCGTGAACAGGTGCGCCTGCGGCGCGACGCAGAGCAAAGGGCTGAGGGCAGCGGGGCTCTCGGCGCTCGGCATCCGGCGCACCGCGTCGGCGGCGCTTGTGGTCGGGGCGACTGGATTCGAACCAGCGACCCCCTGCTCCCAAAGCAGGTGCGCTACCAGACTGCGCTATTTTCCGCTCCAGGACGGAGTTTCCTCGTACCCCCTACTCGGAAAGCGCTTCTGCCTCCGGCTTGTCATTTTGACAGCAAAACGCCGTAATGACAAGGCCTACACCCGTACCCTGTCGGCCCTGCAACCTTCCGAGCAGCCGGGGGCGACTGCCCGATAGCGGCACCCAGGTAGGCTCACCCCTCCGCGGCGTGCACCGTCTTCGCCAGGGACTCCTCGTTGAGCTCGAGCAGCTCCACCGGTACCCTCCGTACGCCGATGCCGTGCTGGATGAGCAGGTCCAGCAGCCTGTCGCCGTCGATGAGCGTGATGGGGGCGGCCCCCGGGTAGAGCACCGCCTCCTTACAGCCGGGGCTGAAACCCCCGAGCGTGATGATGGTGCCACGGATGGCCTTGAAGTAGTGGAGGGAGCCGCGCAACTGGTCGAGCACGGGTCGGTTGATGGAGCCCTGGTGGCGCTTGACCTGCACCACCTCGGTCACGGCGGTGATGCCGACCTGCACCGTGCCCGCTACGTCGATGCCCTTGTCGCCGCTGGCGCGCGTGACCTCCACGTCCTCGTAGCCCATGGCCTCCAGCAGGTCCTTGACCAGGTGTTCGAAGGCGTAGGGGTTCATCTTCCCCAGCTTCTGCCTGAGCTGTGCCCTGACGCCGTCGTTATACTCGCGGATGGCCCGTTCGACCCTACGCCGCTGCTTCAGCTCCTCTGTCTTGTCTATGGAGGCGGCGTTCAGGTAGTCCAGGCCCGCTTCGGTGATGCGGTAGGTGATGCCCTCGCGCTCGACAAAGCCCCGGTCCTCGAGCACCCTCAGCCGTTTCAGCAGGGTCGCCTCGATGGAGCTCGGGGTGCGCCACCCCGAGTGGGCCCTGACGAATCCCCCCACTCCTCTAGCAGGTCGCCCCGCCGGGCCTGCTCCTTCTGGGCGACCAGCTTGAGGAGCTCGAGCACGCCCTCGGCGTCGTCAATCTCCCGCAACACCTGGGGGCCTCGCGCATGAAGGCCTTCCCGCGCGCGGCGAGGCGATAAACACCCTTGGCGTTGGTCTCTAGTAACTGGTGCAGGTCAATGAAGTGGAGGTGCCCGTTGACGTACCTGGGGTTTATCTGCCTGCCGCTGCCCTCCCATACGCGCATGGCCAGGGCCTGCTGCTTCCCCCTGAGCCATTGGGGTATCCAGACCTCGGGCTCTGACCAGTCCGCTGGCTCCTGCGGCGTTCCCCTGTGGTCGTAGATGGCTTTGTACATCGCCAGAAGCTCGGCCCTGCTCAGCCCCTCCAGCAACGGGATGACCAGGCGAACTTCGGAGTACGGCAGGCAGTGGGCGGCCTTGGCCTTGTTCTGCATGTTTCGGCTTCCTTGTATTCAAGCCTAGCAGGTGGACGTGCCGCAGGGGTACCTGCCTGGGCCTGGGCTCCTTACGGCATAGTCAGGGTTCAGGGCCTGAAGGCCCTGTCACTGACGCTTTCCCGGGACCACGCCGTCCCCGGAATAGCAGCGGGACTGGGGGAGGAGCTGCAGGTATACTTGGAGGAGCGCCAGTATGGGACCAAAAATTTACTACCACGTCGTTGGCAAAGCAAACGCCCAGAGGGACTTCCCCCGCACCCTCTTCAACCAGCGTGGCATCGATGAGGTGGTTTGCCACGTCCCGGAAAAAATCCTGCGTGAACACCGGATTATTGAAACCTTGCAGGCCAAGTTCCCAAGCGGAGCCTTTAACGCCTGGGGCGTGCCTGAAGGGGCCAGGGACGTGGTGCAAGCCCTTTCCCCTGGCGACGCAGTCTTTATCATCGAAAGCACCTCCCCGAAGAGCCGCACCACCGTGCTGGGAGTTGTGGAGGCCTTCTGGCCTGTGGAGTTGTACGGCCTGTCTAAAGCGTTCTGGACTGAGAGCCGCTTTCCTTACATCTTCTTCTTCAGCTCCCAGCCGCTTAACCTAAGCTGGGAGGATTTCCGCGAGCTCATAGGCTACTCGTCGAGGTACCGAGCGCCAGCCCTTTTTCTCAGGGTCCGTGAGGATAAGATTGCTTCAAAGGGCGGCCTCCGGGCCCTGCTTACAGCCCTGGGGGTGAACAGCGGGACGGCGCACCCGCGCAAGAGCACTGCCTGGACCCGGGACGCGCTAATCCTTGTGCTCGACCAGTACTTTCGCGGGGGTGTGCCCGAAGACCTGTCCCATTCGGCCATATCCGACTTGCACGAACTACTCAGGCAGTTACTAGAAACACACGGAGTGAAGCCCCTCTCTCCGCGCGACGTACACCGCAAGCTAGCCGACTTTGCGGGCCTGGACTCGTCTGGGGGGCCCACGGCATTCCCTCAACCTGGACGGGTGGGGGATGCAGAAATTGAGCTGTGGGGCGACTTCGTAGGCAGACGGGGCGAGCTGGAGTCTATCGCAGAGGCAATCCGCTCGCAGCTTCAAGTCCGAGAAAAGGCGCCCGGCGAGGGGGAACTGCTGGACGAGGCTGGCGAGGACTACCAGGCTCCTGAGGGCAGGTTGCTGCTTGCCACCCACAAGCGGCGCGAACGTAACCGCAACCTTGTCGAGGCCAAGAAGCAGCGCGTACTCGCTCTACGTGGGACCCTGCAGTGTGAGGTCTGCGGCTTCGACTTCCAGGAGGTGTACGGCGAGCTGGGCAGCGGCTTCATCGAGTGCCACCACAACGTGCCGCTCGCCAGCCTGCCTGGGCCTAGGGAGAACTCGCTGGAGGACCTGGCACTCGTATGCTCTAACTGCCACCGCATGCTGCACAGGAGCCGGGAACACACGCTGACGGTGGAGGAGCTCAGGGCGATGCTCAGGGGCTAACCCGTCGGCGGGCATTTGCTCCTCCAGACTCCTCAGGCGTAGTGCCCCGGCCAGACGGCCTCGAGCGCCCACCAGGCCACGAAGGCCTGAGCCCCCTCGGGGTAGCGGCTGTCGTCCAGCAGGAGCACCACCTCGCTGGACAGGTATCCGCCGGTCCACACGCTCCACAAGGCCCCGCCGGGGAAGGGGATGGCGTCGCCCACGTCGCGGCCCTCGAAGTACTCCGGCGGGTCGAAGGCCATGCGGCACCAGTCGCTTTCCTTGATGCCCGGCCTCCCGGCGAAGCCCAGCCACTCCAAAAGCTCCCCGTCGGTGAAGTGGGGGTGCACCGGCAGGGGGGTGAGGATGCCGCTCTCGGTGACCCGCTTGTGGAAGATGGAAGCGCCGTCGTACTGCGAGTCCAGGTCGCTCAGGTACTCGGGCAGCAGGTGGGCGTACCGCACGAGGGTCTCGGGGGTCGCCTCGAGGTCCCGCGGGGCCTCCTCGTGCTCCATCACCTCGCCCAGGGCCGAGCTGACCCAGCCACCGTCCAGGGCCTCTACGAAGCGGACGGCCTCCTCCATGGCCACCTCGCCCGCCTGCACCCGGCGCTGCAGCCTTTGCAGGGCCTCCACCCAGGGCCGGTCGCCCTCGCCAACGTCCATGGCGGGCTCCCCGGTCTGGTTCATCACCAGCTCCACCGGCTCGGGCAGGGGGCTGGCCGCGGTCGCCAGCCGCTTCTGGCACAGGCGGGCGATGAAGTCCACCGGGTCGTGGGCAAGGCGCTCCAGCAGCTCCCGCGGGGTGCGTGGCTCGAGGGCCACCGCCCAGCGCTCGGGCCAGGTGCCTGCCGCCCACTGCCGCAGCTCATCGGGCTGGGGCGCGGTCTTGCGGTCCTCGAAGGCGTGCCAGCGGGGGTCCGCCGCGCTCCTGCGGGACTCGGCCACGGCCCACAGCTCGAGCATTCGCCTGTCGAGTTCCTGGGCCAGTTCGGCCCGGTCGGGGTCCTCAACGGCTAGCCATCGGAGAAAGCCGCTAAGCTCACCATCACCGCTTGACCACATCACCCACCTCCGGGCCTTAGCTTATTGGCGTGCTTACTTCCGACGGTCAGAAAGCCACGGGGTCTGTGGAGGTCGGGTTATTTGCGGTTACAGCATTTTCCAGCGCCGATAGAATAGAACTATGAAAGCTGAGAGTTATATGAGCACCGCATTGAGGCTTTACGCCGAGGCAGTGCGGTCATATTTCGTGCGCGAACTGACACGGGTCCACGGCAGCGGGCGCGGGTGGGTCGAGGCCTACCTGGGTTCCCTGAGCGAGTCACGGCGGGCCCTGGTTTTAGAGGACATGAAGCGCGGCAGGACCGCCGAGGAGGTGCTCGACATCAACCACTTCAAGGACATCCTGCTCGGCCAGCGTGAGGTGTTCCGTGAGGCCTTCGGACGCAGCTACAACCGCGCCGTGACCTGGGCCGACGAAATCAGCGAGGTGCGAAACGCCTGGGCACACCAGCAGCAGCTCCCGGAGGAGGACGTCAACCGCACCCTCGACACCATCGCCCGCTTCCTGCGCCTCATCGGCGCGGAGGATTCGGCGACCGAAGTGCGCAAGCTCATGGAGCGTGACCTTCCCAGTTCTCCCAAGGGCAGCCTGCCGCCCTGGTGGCGTCTGGCCGAGCCCGATGAGGCCATCCGTAGGGGCGACTTCGACGAGAACACCTTCGCGGCCAAGCTCGACGACGTGGTGGCGGGGAGGGCCACGTCCGAGTACCGCTACGCCGACGAGTTCTTCAAGAAAACGTACCTCACCAAGGAACTTGCCTCCATCCTCAAGGACACCGTGCGGCGTCTGGCTGGCCTTGGCGGGGAGGCGGTGGTGCAACTGCGCACGCCCTTTGGCGGCGGCAAGACCCACGCGCTGATTGCCCTGTACCACCTGGTCAAGGCCTACTCCGAGCTCACTGACTTGCCCGAGGTCAAGTCCCTGTTACAGGAGGCCGGGGTTGGCAGCATGCCGAGGGCCCGCGTGGCCGTCCTGGTCGGCACCGACCTCTCGGCCCAAGGACGCACGGCCGACGGCCTGCGCATCCGCACCCTGTGGGGCGAGTTGGCCTACCAACTCGGCGATAGGGCGGGCTACGAGACGCTGCGCTCCGCGGACGAGGCCATGACCCCGCCCGGCAAGCAGGCCCTGGCCGCGCTCCTCCAGGCCTACAGCCCCGCCCTCATCCTGATGGACGAGCTCTTGGTCTACCAGGTCAAGGCCGCCTCGGTCTCCGTCGGCAGCACCAGCCTGCAGGCCCAGACCTTCGCCTTCCTCCAGGAGCTCACCGAAGTGGTCGGCAGCCAGAGCAACGCCGCCCTAGTCACCACCTTCCCCGAGTCGCACATCGAGTACTACGACCATAAGGACTCGCCGGAGGTCTTCGCCCGCCTGGAGAAGATATTCGGACGGGTGCAGGCCGTGCGCATGCCGGTGCAGGGGGAGGAAATCTACGAGGTGCTGCGGCGCCGCCTGTTCGAGCGCATCGACGGCGAGGGGGCCAAGCAGGTGGTGGCCGCCTACATGAAGGCCTACGAGGAGCTGAAGAACGAGCTGCCCAGCGAGGTGCGCAGCGGCGAGTACGGGCGCAAGATGCTCAAGGCCTTCCCCTTCCACCCCGAGCTGGTCAACGTCCTCTACGAGCGGTGGGGCACTATGCAGACCTTTCAGAAGACCCGGGGCGTGCTGCGCCTGCTGGCGCGGGTGGTCGAGGCCGGGTACCTTACGGCCTCGGCCCGTCCCCTCATCGGGCTCGGCGACGTGGCCCTGGAGTCCGCTGACCTGCGGGCCACTGTTACGAGCGTGCTCGAGGACGCCAACTGGGAGGCGGTGCTGGCCTCGGATATCATCCCCCCGGAAGGGAAGGCCTACCTGCTCGACCGTGAGCTCGGGGGCGACTACGCGCGCTACCGACTGGGCCAGTCGCTGGCCACGTCCGTGTTCTTCTACTCCCACTCCGGCGGTGGGGTGGAGCGGGGGGCCACCCGCCCGCAGCTCAACCTGGCTCTGGTGTACCCTGAGGGCATCTCGCCGCTGCTCATCGGCGACGCGCTCGACAACCTCAAGGGGCGGCTGCACTACCTGTACTCCAACGGGAGTTGGGCCTTCAAGGCCCAGCCCAACCTCAACGCGGTGCTGGCCGACCGGATGGCCCACGTCAAGGCTGCCGACGTGGAGGAGTTGCTCAGGCAGCAGGTGGAGAAGGCCGTGGGGTCGGGGGTCTTCAGGGCCTACGTATGGCCCTCCAGCCACCGGGACGTGCCGGATAGCCACGGCCTCAAGCTCGTCGTGCTCGGACCCGACGCCCCGCACGACGACAAAGACGCCCTGGAGCGCGGCTACCGTGTCGTGCAGGACAACCACGCCTCCGGGCCACGGGTCTACAAGAACACCACCCTGTTCCTGGCGATGTCCCGTGCGGCCTACCTGCGGGCTCAGGAGGCGGCCCGTAAGCTGCTGGCGCTGGAGGACATCCGGTCAGACCGTGGGCTCGTGCTCTCGGACGAGCAGAAGCAGGACCTGGAACGCCTCCTCCGCGAGGCGCGGGAGTCCCTGCCCGCGGTGGTCAAGGGCTGCTACACGGGGATGCTCGAGCCCATGGACGCTAAAGGTGCCTACCGCTACCACGACGTCACGGCTCACGCCAAGACCCAGGCCAACTTCCAGGCGATTGCCGTCGAGGTGCTGCGCTCGGAGGACCGCCTGCTGTCGGCCATCGACCCGGCCTACCTGGTGCAGGGGCCGTGGGGCTTGTGGCCTACCGACGAGGCCTACTTGAGCCTGCGCGACCTGCGCGAGCACTTCCTGCGCCTGCCGCACCTGCCCTTCCTCGAACGCGACGAGGCGCTCAAGGAGGCGGTGGTCCGGGGCGTGCACATCCGCCTCTTCGAGCTGGGGGTCAAGGGTAGCGACGGCTTCGCCCAGGTGTGGCACGCCGGGAAGGCCCCCCGGCCGGAGGACGTGTTCTTCACCGAGGCCTACGTGCTGGCCCGCCCCGGCACCCTGCCGCGTCCCGATGAAGGAGGCGTCGTTACGGACCCTCCACCGCCTCCGCCGCCGGGTCCAAAAAACTCGGCGCCTGACCCCACGCCTGGGGGTAAGCCCGAGCCTAAGCAGGCCAAGACCCGGGTTAGGGTGACCCTGGAGCAGGTCGAGCTGGCCCGCATCCCGGCGCTGGTGGACCTGGCCAAGGCCCTGCGCGACGCCGGGGGCACCGTGCGCCTTCGGGTCGAGGTCGAGGCCTTCAACCCCCAGGGGCTCGACGAGGCGGTGCTGCGTACCTCGGCCCTGGAGATTCTCGACCAGTACAACCTCAAGGCCGACTGGCAGGAGGAGTAGCCCATGCGTTGGGACTCCCTCGTGGACCGGGTCCTGCAGGCCCCCTTCTGGCCCGAGCCGGTGCGGGTTTTGCGGGTAGCGCCCGCCGGGGGGCGGTATGCCGTGGTGGCGGAGGGCCTCTCCAGCCGCCAGACCCACCACCGCCTCCTCGGAGAGGCTGACGTGGCTGACCTGCTGCGCTCGGGCCAGTCCGAGGAGCGGCCCTTCGGCGGGGACGGCGAGCTGTTCGCCCTAGGGGTCGAGGCCAGGCGCATCCAGCTCGGCTACGCCTTCGACCCCTTTTTCGCGGTCTCAGCCAGCCGCATTGACCCGCTGCCGCACCAGCTCGAGGCCGTCTACGGCGTGCTCCTGAAGAAGTCACGTGTGCGCTTTCTGCTCGCGGACGACCCCGGGGCTGGGAAGACGGTAATGGCTGGACTTTTTCTCAAGGAGCTCAAGTACCGGGGGGTGCTGGAGCGCGCTCTCATCGTCACTCCGGCCAACCTCACCGACCAGTGGCAGCGCGAGCTGAAGGAGAAGTTCGGCGAGACCTTCGAGGTCATGAACCGTGACTCGGCCACCGCCGCCTATCAGGACAACCCCTGGGAGAAGCGCTCCCAACTCATCACCAGCATCGACTTTGCCAAGCGGGAGGAGAACCTGAGCCTCCTGGAGCGGGTGCAGTGGGACCTGGTGATTGTGGACGAGTCCCACAAGCTCTCGGCCACCCGCTACGGGGCCGAGGTCAAGAAGTCGCAGCGCTACCGCCTGGGCGAGGTGCTCGCCAGGAGCAGCACCCACCTGCTGTTCCTCACCGCCACGCCCCACCAGGGAGACGACGAGAAGTTCCGGCTGCTCCTCGACCTGCTCGAGCCCGACCTCTTCGCCAACACGGCCCTGCTGCAGGAGGCTGCTCGGAAGAACGAGAACCCCATTCTGCTGCGCCGCCTCAAAGAGGACATGACCGACTTCGAGGGCAAGCCCCTCTTCCCGCCGCGCTACGTGCACAGCCTGTCCTTCAAGCTCTCGCCCAGCGAGCGCGAGCTCTATGCCAAGGTCAGCGATTACGTGGGCAAGCACTTCAAGCGGGCCTGGGACGAGCGGCGGCGCAACGTGGGGCTGGCGATGACGGTCCTGCAGCGGCGCCTGGCCAGCAGCACCTACGCCATCGCGCAGAGCCTGGAGAACCGCCAGCGGCGGCTGGAGTCGCTGCGGCAGCAGGTGGCCGCGCTGCAGGAGAACCCCTACGGCGAGTACACCGAGGAGGAGCTGGAGGAGATGGCCGAGGACGAGCGTTGGCGGGTGGAGAACGCCATCGCCGAACGCCTGACCCTCGCCCGCAACCTGCCCGAGCTGGAGGCCGAGCTGGGCGAGCTGGAGGTTCTGGTGAAACAGGCCCGCACCCTGGCTCGTCTGGAGGACGACCGCAAGCTGAAGGAGCTGCTGTCGGTGCTGGAGAAGCTGGGGGACGAGAAGCTGCTCATCTTCACCGAGCACAAGGACACCCTGCGCTTCCTGGTCGAGGTGCTGCGCAAGCGCGGCTACGCCGTGACCTCTATCGACGGCTCGATGACGCTGGAGGAGAGGGTCATGCGCGAGCGGGAGTTCCGCGACAGCGCCCAGGTGATGGTCGCCACTGAGGCCGCGGGCGAGGGCATCAACCTGCAGTTCTGTGCGGTGATGGTCAACTACGACCTGCCCTGGAACCCCACCCGCCTCGAGCAGCGCATGGGCCGCATCCACCGCTACGGGCAGCGCTACGACGTACACATCTACAACCTGGTGGCCGAGGGCACCCGTGAGGGCGAGGTGCTGAAGGTGGTGCTGGACAAGCTCGAGGTCATGCGGGCGCAGATGGGCTCCGACCGGGTCTACGACGTGGTGGGCGAGCTGCTTTCCGACGTCAACCTCGAGGCCCTCATCCTGGAGCACCTCACCGGACGCAAGACCCTGGCGGAAATCCGTGCCGTGGTCGAGGCCCGCCTGTCGCCCGAGCGGGTCGAGTTCATCCGGGAGGTCACCCTGGAGGCGCTGGCAAAGCGCGAGCTGGACCTGTCCCGCCTGCGAGAAGAGCGGGAGCGCTCCGAACACTACCGCCTGCAGCCCGAGTACACCCAGCGCTTTTTCGTGCGGGCCCTGACTCGCCTGGGTGGGGGTGTGGAGCGGCGTGGTGACGGTCTTTTCCGGGTCACAGTGCCCTACGACCTCACTCGCAGGCGGCCTGGGGTACTGGCTCGCGAGTATGGGAAGGTCACCTTCGACCCCAAAGTGCGCCAGGAGGCCGAACTCATCGCGCCGGGTCACCCCCTCTTCGACCTGGTTCTGGAGGAGACACTGGCTCAGGCCGCACCCGTGCTGCGCCAGGGAGCTGCCTTCCAGACCGACCAGGGCACCGAAGGGGTGCTGGGATACCTGGAAATGAGCGTGGTGGACGGGCTGGGGCAGACCGTGTCCCGCAGGCTGTACGCCGCCGTGGCCGCAGACACGGTGCAGGCAGTCCCCGCCGAGTTCATCGTGGACACCGAGCCAGCCCCTTCCCATGAGCTCCCGAGCGTGGACGCGGCAGCAGCGAAGGAGAAGCTGCTGGCCTGGGCCTACGACCAGGTGCTCGACAGCTTCTTCGAAGAGGTGGTAAGCGAGCGCAGGCGCGAGGTCCACATCCGCCGCAAGTACGCCCGCCGGAGCCTGGAGTACCTGATTGAGGAGTCGGTCAGGAAGCTCACCCAGTACAAGCTCAAGTCCGATGAGGGAGAGGCCATGCGGCTGGCCATCCTGCAGGAGGAGCGCAAGCTGAAGGACTTGGAGGAGCGGCTGAAGTCCCTCGACGATGTGCTGGCGCGGGCCGAGGCCCTTCACCCCCAGCCTGCGGAGGTGTTCGCCCAGGCCTACCTGCGTCCGCGCCCGCTGGGCGTCCCCAGCGAGGATGACCCTGCAGTCCGCAAGGCGGTGGAGGAGGCCGCCATGCGGGTCAGCATGGCTTACGAGGCAGCTCAGGGGCGCCAGCCGCGCGACGTCAGCCTGGAGAACCTGGGTTACGACATCCGCTCGGGAGACCGCCACATCGAGGTCAAGGGGCGGGCAGGGGTGGGGCCGGTGGTGCTGACCCCGAACGAGTGGATTTCCGCCCGCCGCATCGGTGGGCAGTACTGGCTCTACATCGTGACCGAGGCCCTCACCAGACCGCGCCTTCACCTCATCCAGGACCCCGCGGCCAAGCTGACCCCCGGCGAAGAGGTGAGCGTGGTGCGCTACGTATTGCCTTTGGAGGAGTGGCAGCAGCATGCCGAGGCTGCAGCAAAATGAAGCCGCCCGTGCTTATCTACCACATCACGCACATAGAAAACCTTAGAGGCATCCTGGAAGAAGGGCGCCTCTGGGCGAAAAACCTGTTGCCGAGGCTATGCACCAGCATTGCCTACGAACATATTCAGGAGGAGCGGGCCCAGCGAACGGTGCCGGTAGGCCCTGGAGGGGTCCTGCACGACTACGTGCCTTTTTACTTTTGTCCCCGTTCGCCCATGCTCTATGCCCTACACAACCCCGTGGAAGGGCAGATGCACTACAGGGGAGGCCAAAGGCCCATCCTGCACATCGTCTCGAGCGTCGAACGGGTCGAGCAGGCTGGCTTACCTTTTGTTTTCACAGACCGACATGCCAAGAAAAAATACGCGGATTTCTTCACCCAAAAAGCCGACTTTGCCCGGCTGGACTGGCAGGCTATCCGAGCCCGGCGTTGGTTCGACACGCCCGAACAGCCCTACCGTAAGGAAAAGAAGCAGGCTGAGCTCCTGGTTCACCGTTTTTTCCCATGGGAACTGGTCGAGGGCATCGGGGTCTTGGATTCGGGCATGGCTAGGGGGGTTCGACAAGTCCTCGAGGCCTTCCCCAAGGCAATGTGGCGAACTGTCTGGGTTAAACGCGATTGGTACTATTGAGCTATGGGGGGGGCGATGGTCCAGTACAAACAGGGTGACCTCTTGCAGGCTCCTGTAGAGGCTCTGGTCAACACGGTCAACACCGTGGGGGTGATGGGTAAGGGGGTGGCTCTACAATTCAAGCGGGCCTATCCCGAGAACTACCGGGCCTACGAAGCTGCCTGCCGCAAGGCACAGGTGCAGATTGGTCGTATTTTCGTGTTCGACCGTGGGCCTTTGTCTCGTCCCCGCTACATCCTTAACTTTCCCACCAAGAAGCACTGGCGACAGCCCTCGCGCCTCGAGTACGTTCGGGAGGGCCTGGCCGACCTGGTGCGACAGGTGGCGGAGCTTGGCATCCGCTCGCTGGCCCTACCGCCTTTGGGCGTGGGCAACGGCGGCCTGGACTGGGCTGTGGTGCGGCCCCTGATTGAGGAGGCTTTTGCTGGCTTGCCGGAGGTGGAGGTCTGGGTTTTCGAGCCCCAGCCTGGGTTTCAGGCCGACCTGGCTCCGGCCTCGAGCAAACCCCACCTCACCCCAGCCAGGGCTGCTCTGCTCAAGTTGTTTGCCCTTTACAGCGCCCTAGGCGAACCGGTGGGCAGACTCGAGGCCCAAAAGCTGGCCTACTTCCTCCAGGAAGCCGCCATGCCCCTCAAGCTGAACTTCGTGAAGCAACAGTACGGCCCTTATGCTGAAAACCTCAACCCAGTGTTGCAGCGCCTCGAGGGCCACTACCTCCGGGGATACGGCGACCGCAACACCCCTTCGGCCATGCAACTGGCTCCCGGAGCCCTGGACGAGGCGGTAGCCTTCCTGGCCGACCACCCGGAGGCCGACGAGGCAGTAAGCCGTGCTGCCGAGCTTATCGAGGGCTTCGACTCGCCGTATGGTCTAGAGTTGCTGGCTACGGTACACTGGGCTTTCACCCGTGAAGGAGCCCAGGACTGGGCCTCGCTGCTGAAGGTGGTTCGCGCTTGGAGCCCCCGCAAAGAGCGCTTCCTCGAAGCCCACCTGCGGGTAGCGGTAGAGCACCTGGCCCAGAAGGGCTGGCTCCCTCAGCCTGTAGCCGATTCAGCACAGTCGTAGCTGGCCGTATCTAAACTCTGAAAGCTGAGTTCTTAACTCTGATTCAGAGTTGTTGCCGAAATTGGGAGTTCAATATGAAGCAGAAACGCCGCCTTATCGAGCACCGTTTACCCCTCAAGGAAATCTCGGAAGCCTCCGCCAGGGAGAAATCCATCCGCCACGGCCACATCTCCACCCTGCACATCTGGTGGGCGAGGCGTCCCCTGGCCGCCAGCCGCGCCGCCGTGTTCGGCACGCTGGTGCCCGACACCGACGAGAACTACGAGCTGGTGAAGCAAATCGTCCCCTGGGAGGCCGTGAAGGACGGCAACAACGGGGCCATCCTCGAGGCCCGCCGCCGCGTCCTGGAAGCCAACGGGGGCAAGCCGCCCAAGGTGCTCGACCCCTTCGGCGGGGGCGGGGCGATTCCGCTGGAGGCCCTGCGCCTGGGCTGCGAGGTCTACAGCCTCGACCTCAACCCGGTGGCCCACCTCATCCAGCGGGCCACGCTGGAGTACCCCCAAAAGTACGGCCAGCCCGGCAGCCGCCCGGTTCCTGAGCACATCCGGGCCAAGGACACCGCCAAGGGCAAGGGCCGCCAGTCGCTGGACTTTGGCGACGGGGAATGGACCAGCAGCTACCAGCAGAACCCCCTGGCCGCCGAGGTGCGCTACTGGGGCGAGTGGGTGCTCGAGCGGGCCAAGGCCGAGCTTTCCGAGTTCTACCCGCCCGATGCCGACGGCAAAACCCCGGTGGCCTACCTGTGGGCCCGCACCGTGACCTGCACCAACCCCACCTGCCGCGCCGAGGTGCCCCTGGTGCGCCAGTGGTGGCTGGCCAAGAAGGACAAAAAGCGCATCGCCCTGAGGCCCAAAGTAGATGCGGAGGCCAAGACTGTTTCGTTTGAGGTGGTGGAGGTGGGCAGGGGCGAGGAGTGGCCCGACAAGGGAACCATCGAGCGGGGAAACGCCACCTGCTTGGTCTGCGGCACGGCCATTCCCTCGTCTGAGACACAAAATCAGGCTAGGGCGGGAAAGTGGGGGGAGCGTCTTTTGGCGGTTGTGCTGAGTGACAAAGGCGAAAGCGGAAAAGTCTATCGCGCCCCCACCTCAAACGACGAGGCAGTCTTAGAGCGGGCCAAGTCAAGGTTGGAGGAGCTGAAGCAGGGCGAGAGTCCGTTTGGTGAGCTTCCCCTAATCCCCGATGAACCCATTCCTTACGAGCCTCGAGCATTCACCCCTTGCATCTACGGCTTCAAGGAATGGGGCCAGCTTTTCAACCCCCGCCAGGCCCTGGCCCTGGTCACCTTTGCCAAGTGGGTGCGCGAGGCCCACGCCGAGATGCTGAAGGTGGGGATGGATGAGGAGTGGGCTCGAGGGGTGGCGACATATTTAGCGCTTGCACTAGATAAGCTTGCAGACTATACCTCAACGCTTTGCACCTGGCATTTCCATAATCGTGAAAAAGTGAGTCACACATTCACTCGTCAGGCCCTACCTATGGTTTGGGATTATGTTGAAATAAACCCTTGCGAAAGAGCCTCGGGTGACTGGCAAGGCTCGTTCGAATGGTTTGAAATCACCCTGAAGACCCAGGGATTTTCGACTGTATCAGACAGCCATATACTGCGCGGCACCGCTACCCGCCTCCCCTTCGAAGACAACTTCTTCGACGCCATCATCACCGACCCGCCCTACTACGACGCCGTGCCCTACGCCGACCTCTCGGACTTCTTCTACGTCTGGCTCAAGCGCACCATCGGCCACCTCTACCCCGAGCACTTCCGCACCCCCCTTACGCCCAAGCGCGAGGAGGCGGTGCAGAACCCGGTGCGCCACGGGGGCGACAACCAGCGGGCCAAGCAGTTCTTCGAGGAGATGATGGGCCAGGCCTTCCGCGAGATGCACCGGGTGCTCAAGCCCCATGGCGAGGCCACCATCGTCTTCGCCCACAAGAGCACCGAGGCCTGGGAGACCCTCATCGGCGCGCTGATTCGGGCGGGGTTCCAGGTGGAGGCCTCCTGGCCCCTGCACACCGAGATGCAGACCCGGCTCAGGGCCAGGGACTCAGCGGCGCTGGCCTCCTCCACCTTCCTCAACTGCACCAAGCGCGAGGGGGGGAGCATGGGCTTCTTCGCCGAGGTGCGCCGGGAGATGCAAGAGGCCATCCGCCCACAGCTTGAAGAGTTCTGGGAGGCGGGGATTCGCGGGGCCGATTTCTTCATGTCGGCCATCGGGCCGGGGCTGGAGGCCTATAGCCGCTACGACGTGGTCAAGCGGGCCGACGGGCGCGAGGTTACGGTGGGGGATTTCCTGGACGAGGTGCGGAAAATCGTGCTGGAGTTCGCCCTTAGCCGGGTGCTGGGGGCGAAGGCCATGGGCGCAGTGGATGGGCCTACCCAGTTCGCCCTGCTGGCGCTTTGGGCTTACGGAGCCGAGCTGCCCTCTGATGAGGCCCGCAAGCTGGCCCAGAGCACGGGGGTGGAGCTGCGCGAGCTGGGCACGCTGGTGCAGGAGAAGGGGGAGAAAACCACCCTCCGGCTGTCGAAGGACCGCGCGAAGGACAAGAACTTAGGCATCCCCAGCACCACCGGGTCGGTGCCCATGATAGACGCGTTGCACCATACGCTCCTGAAGATGCGCGAGGGCAAGCAGGCCATCGCGGATTACCTGAGCGAGGTGGGATACCTGGAGCAGGAGGCCTTCTGGCAGAGTGCCCAGGCCCTGTCCGAGGTGCTGGGAGACAGTGACGAGGGGCGTTCAATACATGAACTGTTGTCGGTACGCGGCGGGTTGCCGAAGGCGGCTGCGGCTCGCCTGCTCTAGGAAGCCTGGCGGCTTGGCGTGCTGAACAAACTGCCTGGTTAATACATGTGGTCCAGAGGAAAGCGCATCTTCACAGTAAAGAACGAGGTCGCTGTCCCGAACCCGCCGCCCGTGCGGATTCTGAGGTCGAGGGGCTTCACCCCGGTGGACTTAGAAACCACCCCGGGCGAGGTGTTCATATTGATGGCTCAGGGCTCCCTTGTCTCAAACATCCCCGACGTGATTGTTGCGGACGCGGCGGCGGGCTTCGTCAGGTACTCCCACATGCTGAGCGGGACGGGCACCATGCTCGACCTAGCGAAGAGCCCGGCCGATGTGTACAAGGACTTCGTGAAAACCTCGTTCGCGGGCCAGTGGGGCATCCCGTTTAGCCTTAAGCGTCTCAACGAGATGGGGTACCACTGGTTCGCCCACTTTGAGCACGGCACACCGTCAGCAGCTTCTAGGGGGCCGGACTACGTGATGATGCACGAAAGTGGCATCCCTGCCCTACTGGAGTCCAAGGGAACGCTCGAAACCGACGAATCTAGAGCGTGGGAAACGACGACCGGGGCTTACCGCTCCCAGGTGCAGCCCTGGCTCGGAAAGTCCAGAGACTACAACGGCGTGAGCGTGCACTTCGGATGCGGGTTCGCTGTAACCACGCTCACCGACGCGGCAGGGACGGGTGTTTACGTCGTGCACACCCAGGGCGCCCCCACGGCCCCGGTAGCGGTTCCCTTCGCCCGCCCGCGTTCGATGAGTGTGCCGCTCTCGAGCCCTATCGTGGTGCTTCACTACGCGCGTTGGCTGCGCCTGATGGGTCTTAGACCCCAAGCACTGGCTTTAGAGCAGGGAATGTATAGAAATGGAGCGTTTGAACCACCAACTGGATTGGACTTGCCGCCAATCCGTTTATTTCGTTACCGCTACCGTGGACAGGAGTACCATTTCAGCGAGGAGCTTTTCCTTTGGTTCATCCTGGAGCCCGGCTTCTATCTCAGGTACCCACTCTTTAAGCTCGGCTTAAGGTGTGAACTATCTAGCAGGTTGCTACGTGCTGTATACCGCCGAGCTGGCAGGTCTGATGACGTGGAAAATAGGCTGGTTGACATTGAGCTGGAGTTTGGAACGCGCAATAATGAACAGCTCGATGGCGTCCTGATGTTCGCTGATGGGGCGATAGCAGTCTTCTACGATGACACCCCGGCCCAATGGGATGAATCATTTGACCCCATAAGCACTGATTTATTCGACATGTTGTAGCTTTTGGCAAGTCGATGGCGGATGCCTTTATGGTCATCCGCCGTCACGTTTGCACTACTTCCTAAGCAACCTTCGAATAAGAACGGGAATGTCTTGGAGAGCTTCAACGACCTCCCCGAGCCCCTCAACGCTGCTCACCGACCAGCCGCCCCACGGCAAAGCCTTCACCAGCCACCACTGCCCCTCGAGCCTCACGCGGTAGAGGCTGCCGAACCCGTCCCTGTCCCGTGCCCTGGCCGTCGCGCCTTTGGGGGGGAGGAGGGGGACCCGGTTCCAGTGGCTGGGCAGGTCATGGGGGTCCTGCTCCTCCCTCGGGGTGAGGGGCACCCACCGTTGCTCAGGCGGTTCGACGTTTTGTGCCTTATCGCTGGGGGTTGGGGACGGCATCATGGCGAGCAGGTCAGCTAGGTGCGACATGCCGAACCCCCTCAGGTGTGGCGGTGTGTAGCCGGATGTAACCCGAGGTGTACCCGCGGGAGTCGCGTTTCGGGCGCTGTGCCTTGGACTCGGTTACACCTTCTACACCTCTACTCGCTACTGGGCACGCGCGGGCCCTCAAGTCAGACCCTGGGTTTGAACAGCGAAAGGCATCAGCGCCCCTGAGGTCGGATAGGTGTAACCGGCCTCGGTTATTGCTGTCTGGGGCGAAGCTCTTGCCCGCTGCACCTGGGGTGTAACGGCTACACCCCAGGTGAAAACCCGCCACTTTACCGTTCATGGCGTGGGTCTTCCGCTTATTCATCGTAGCTCCTCTGCACCACGGCCAGCACGCGCACTGAGAGGCCATCTCGCTTGCGGGGGATGGTGGCTTTCCCGTCGCTGCCGGGCAGAATCAACCCGCGCTCTGCCCATCTCTGGCCGTGTAGCTGCACCGCCGTCTTTCCCATGCGCTCGGTGAACGCGCCGGTACCGGTGGGCACGAACCAGACCTTCTGCCCCTGATACTCACCTTCCCACGCCACCACCTCCCCCTTCAGGCGCCGCCCGCCCGAACCGTCAGGACCGGCGGCAGCGATGAGGCCGCTAAGGTCTTCCCAGGCCTCCGAGGAGGGGTCCCTCAGGCTGGCGGCACTGCTGAGGAGCCCCTGCCACTGCACCGGCAGGTCGCGAAAGGAGTCAGGATAGGGCAGCTCAAGAGCCCCACAGGCGTACCCAAGGGTCACCATCACGTGAGCGAACACGTCGTTCCAGGGCGCGGGCAGGTAGGTGAAGCTCTGAGCGAACTGAGGTTGGCTGCCGCGGTAGTCCTCCCAGTTCAGCCACACCCGCTCGGACACTAGCCGCCCCAGGGTGCCAGCCCCTGCGCCCCACGCCGCTTCGAGGAGGGCGGCCCTCTCCCCGGCGTCCCGTCGCCCCAGCGGCATCCAGTGAGGGCCCTCGAGCCACAGCACCCTGCGGTGGGCGCCGTGGTGGCGGAAGGCGGGGAGGGCCTCCCCGGCCAGCAGGAGGGCACCGCCGATGGAGGTACCGCCGCGCGCCCTGCCGTCCGCCCCGCCGCGGGTGTAGCTCTCGCCGTTGGCGAACTGGTAGACCAGCTTTTCGAGCGGGTTGTCCTGCTCCCGCGCGGTGTGGGCCTCGTCGATGAAGAGGGGTAGGCCGCCGAGGCGCTCAAGGGTCTGTAGGTAACCCGCCAGCGTGGTCCGCCCGGCCTCCAGCCGCAGGGGGCTGTGGGTCGGGTCACCCCACACCCCGACGGCGAACTGGGCCAGGGTGCTCTTGCCGGTTCCCGAGTCCCCCGCCAGGTAGAGCACCGGGTTTCGCCGCACGCCCGCGCGAACAATCGCGGGGGCCGCGAGGGCAAGACCCAGGGCCGTCCAGAAGGCACCGGCATCCTCCCAGCCGCTAGCTTCCTCCAGCACCCGGCGGTAGGCACCGAGGTCCTTGCCGACCCGTACGGCAGGTTCGGGTTTGACGGCGGTGTGGATGTCCCCCACGGCCCCGTCGGGCAGCACCAGGGTGCTCCCGCGGCGGTAGAGGCCCAGGCGGCTGGCGCGTGATTCGTGTGGGAGGGCGGTGCGGTTATGGTGGGCGAAGGCGACGAGGTAAGCAGCCACCTCCTTCGCGTTGACCTCCGACACGGCGGCCCCTCGAGCGGCAAGGTACTCGAGTACGCCCTTGGCCTTGGCCAGTTCGGCGCGCGGCGCTGTCACTGTGGTGCGGCTGTCGAGCCCCCTGTCGAAGGCCACGGTAAGGGTTTCGTCGCCCGTGTCGAGGTCGCTTCCCAGGGCGGTCACCGCCAGGTGGCCCGGGTATACGGGGCGCGGCTTGTCGCCGACCATGCGGTAGAGGCCCCCCTGCTCGAGGGAGTAGCCCTCCGGCAGGAATAGCTTCTGACCCGTCAACGGGTGGGTGCCGAGCGGGCCACGGGCTTCGTGTCCCTGCGGGGTCTGAAGGTATTCGAGGGGGTTGTAGCCCGCGGCCAGCGCGTCGTCCACCCCGAGTTTGCGCCCCCCGGGCTCTGGCAGGTACAGCACCCGCACGTGGGCCCCCCGGCTAGCCAGGAAAGCCGCGAGGCGCTCGAGGGCCAGCTTGACCTGCTCCTTGCGCACCACGTCGGAGTCGAAGGCCAGGACCACTTCGCGCCCGTTGAAGGCGATTTCCTCGAAGTCGGGCAGGCTCGTCTTGCCGCCCTGACCGTTCTTGCCGCGCCAGCCCCAGACCCCGTTGAGGTTGACGGGCATCACCGCGTCGCCGAAGTGGCTCGCCAGGGCGTCTGCCTTCTTGGCACCCTCGGTGAACCAGAGGGGCACCGAGGGGTCGCCCAGCGCGCTGCGGTAGCGCGGCAGCACGTCGAGCACCAGGTTGACGCTCATGGGCCACTCGTACTTGATGGTTTTGCCGCCAGGTTGGCGCGGTCTGTCGGGGCGCAGCATATGAGTGTAGGGTTCAGGCCTGCCCAGACGGTAGACAGGGATGAGCAGCCCGGGCACCCTCATCTGCTGGCTCTCGAAGCCCTGCAGGTCCTCCTTGCGGGTGACCGTGCGGTAGCCCCGCTCGGCAATGACTGGCTCGCTGATGGCGCTCGCCGCGAGCTGCTCCCGGTGTTCTTCGCTGATGTATATTGGTTTTGTCATCATCTACACCTCGTAGTGGTATAGAAAGCCCGAGTTGCCGGACTCGGGCTTTCTAGTTGTTCTCGAGCTCCCGCTCAACGAAGCGCTCGAGTTCTTGCCGGGGCACGCGGTAGTGTGCGCCGACGCGGATGGCGCGCAGTTTGCCCTTGCGGATGAGGCGGTAGGTCTCGTCCCGCCCTATTCCGAGGGCGTGGGCCACTTCTTTGGGTCGTAGGAGTAGTCTATCCATATATCACCCTGTCCACGGCGCGAGAACTCGCTGCAGACTCCTTCAGGATGGGGCGGTATGGCGTAGAATGCAAAACGGGTTTCGTTTCGTTTTCCGTTATGAAAGAAAAAAGAGAGTTTTCACTAATACTCCATTGGTACCCTCCCCGGTATAGAGTCAAGTGGGCTTACTCCCGTGAGGAGGTGCCGCGCTGGGACCGCACACGCGGCTTTGACCCCTATGCGGAGGGGCCCTGCGACGGGGATAAACCTACGTGGTCTGTAGAAAGCTCCGAGCCTACCCCGGAAACCCCGGAAGACCTGGAGTACCCGAGGCTTGTGAGGCTAGACCCTTGTATTCGACAGGGCCCCCTACCTGAGACGCCTGTCTGGCAGGAGCTTGCCAAGCTCGCAGATGTGTTCCACGACACACAAAGCTTCACCGTGAACATCGTGAGGGTGGTGGAAGCGTTTGGGCCATTGGACCCCTGGGACCAGAAGTTCTCGAAGGATACCCTGTACTACTGGCAAGAGATGGTAGCCCATGTATGGGCGTTCGCGAGGCTTTACGGGCGCATTGTTGACAACCCTTTTGGGGCTGATGAAACCGACAAGGCCCTGTTGCTGGCAAGAGGGGAGGTCGTGGACGAGTGGGAAGGGAGGCGCCCGTTGCGTCCCGACCACCACGAGTCTGAGCAGACACGGTATGACGGTCTTATCAGCTACCCCATTAGCGTGCTGGACGACGTGCTGAAGACTGCTCGCTCACTGGCCGACGCCCGGCAACAAATCGCCAACAGGCTCATGCACAAGTTCACCTACCAGATGCAGGGCAACCTCGTGTACACCCCCGATGGCCTTCTTGCGCGCGTTGGCGTTGAGGGATGGGCGCACTACGAGCTTGCTACCCTGTACCAGGGAGGTAGAGCCTTAGCGTCGTGCCCCGGGTGTGGTGCCCTGTTCCTTCCTCAGCATGGGAGTCAGAAGTACTGCAGGCCCGATGACTCCAAATGCCGTGGCCGGGCATTCAGGCGGGCTAGAGGGGCCAGCCCCCGCCGAACGTAAAGTTCTACCACCAGCCGTACGCAGCATCAGAGGCTGCTCCTGCAGGCATCTTCATCCAAAGTCAGTAGGTGGGCCTCTGCCCGGTCCCTGCCCCCTCAAACTCAGGATGCCTGTCCTGCACTTTCAACAGTTGCATATGCTTGCAAAAGAGCTCCAAATGCACAAACGCCTGGGCAACCAATAATCCGCTCTACAAAGGCATTTATCGCTTCTGAGCCGGTGTGCTAAGTTTGGCAAATAGCCCTCCAGCTTCGCGCACGCGAGGGGCCCGGCTCATTGCCGGGCCCCTCGCTAACCGGGACTCCCGGTTACCTCCGTTCCACGTCGGAGGTGACCCCCACCGACCAGACCATGGCCGCGTTGTTGACCCGGGCCAGTTGAGCGGGTTCGAAGTGCTGGCCGAGGGCGGCGAGCTGGTCGGCCAGTTGCCGCAGGCGGTCCCGGAGACGGGGGAGGCGGGGGTCCTCGAGGCCCTCCAACCCCCCGCACAGGCGCTCGGCCTCGTGGGACAGGGCTTTGGCCTCCTCCTGGCCTGACACCTCAGGCAGGCGCCGCAGCAGGTGGTAGACCTGGGCCACGCGGTACTCCAGCAGCACCCTGCGGTGCCCTGGCGTGCCCTCGGGGTGGGGGGCGGGCAGGGTCAGGCGGTGCCTTTCGGGGCCATGGGCCTGAACGTCTACCTCCAGGACTGCGCCGCTGCCCCCGAGGTCGTTCAGCCCCAGCAGCCAGGTGCGCCGCTCGCCGGGGGCCATGGCCCCGCAGAAGCCCTGCCGCCCCTGCCGCCAGGCCCCCAGCCAGGGCGTAGCCGCCGCACCCGAGAGCTTCAGGTGCACGCCGCCCAGCACCGCCCGCCGCAGGAAGGCCAGCTCGGCCAGTAGGGCGGCGCGCAGGTCCTCGGCCCGCTCCTCGCCCACGTAGTGGTGCCCCCCACCCCCCTCGACGGCCATGTCGGCCAGGAGCAGTGCGTCGTAATCCTCGCCGAAGCCCACGGTGCTGGTCTGCACGCCCTCGGCGGCCTGCTGCCTGACGGCGGCCAGGATGTGCCGCGGGTCGGTGACCCCACAGTTGGCCAGCCCGTCGCTCAACAGCACCACCGCTTTGGGCTCCTTGTCTCCCCCCACCAGCTCCGCGCCCCGCCGCCAGCCGCCCAGGAGGTCGGTGCTGCCGCGGGCCCCGAGCGAGGCGATGAAGCGCCGGGCCTCCTCGTAGCCGCGGGGGGAGCAGTGGAGGACCTCGGTGTCGTAGGCCACCAGGTGCAGTTCGCTACCCTCCGCGAAGCTCTGCTCGGCCAGGGCCAGCGCGGCCTCCTGGGCGGCGCGCAGCTTCTCCCCGGCCATCGAGCCGGAGCGGTCGAGCACCAGGGACAGGGTGGGCGGGGGCAGGCGCGGGGACTCCTTGGGGGCGATGACCTCCACCAGCAGCAGGTCGTTGTCCTCGACGAGCGAGCGCTTGAGCTTGACGATGGCCATGCGTTACCTCCGGGCCATGAGTCTAGCCACCGCCCCTCTTCCGACCGTCGGAAGGGGCCTCCAGGGCTAGCCTGGGCGGGCCATGGAAGGTGGAAATCGCCCTGGAGCGCCACGGCGCCCGGCACATGACCGAGTTCTTGGACCCCGACTTTACCCGGCTGCTGCTGGAGTGCCCCAAGAGCCCCCACGGCTTCTACAAGAACCTGGAGCAGCTAATCCTCTACCGCCGCTCCCTGGGCCATTGGACCCTCCACCAGAACCCCGTTGGTCGTCTTCTGCCCGATAAAGATGGCCCAGTGCTCGCTCCCGTCCTCCGCCACCGCCAGGTGGTAGGCGTGGGGCAGCAGCACCGGGCGGGCCCGACCATCCTCCTCCGCGGGCACATACTGGCCGGGGAACTCGGCGATGGCCCGCTCGAAGGGCGCCACGAAGATGCGCTCCAAGGGCGCGGTGGTGCCGGTGGGCAGGTGCTGGCGCGGCCTGGCGACGAGGGCCAGGTAGCCGCCGGGCTTGAGCGCCCCGACCGCGGGCGCCATCAGGTCGTGAACGATGTGCTCCAGGTAGTCCACGTAGGGGTCCACGTAAGGGGCGTCGGGTGGGCGTACCCAGTTCCTCACCCACCAGCGCGTGAATACGGGCGGGTGCAGCACCAGCAGGTCGGCCACCGGCTCGGGGTAGTCCTGGGGGAGAGAGGCGACGGGGGCCTCGAGGATGCCCTCCCCCGTGGGCCGGATGTCGCGCCCCTCCGCCCGGCGGCCCAGGCGCAAGGCGGCCCGCACCACCGCGCCGGTGCCCGCCATGGGGTCGAGCACGAACTGCCCTGGCCGGGTGTACATCTCCACCAGCGCCTCCGCCACGTAGGGGTGCAGCGCCTCCGCGCCTTGGAGACCGGGGTCGGAGGGGTAAATCCACACGGGGCTGTGGCGGGGCGAGAACCGGCGCTCGGGCCTGGCCAGCAGCTCCTTCAGGGCCTGACGCGGCCCGGGGCTGGCGAGGGCCGTCTCGAGCTGCTCCTGGCTTAGCTCCCCCTGGTCCAACCGGCGCTTGAGCCGTTGAACCTGGCGCATGGGCATCCCCAGGGCCAAAGCCCGCCGGAGGGTGTCCGGGTAAAGCGCCAGCGGCAGCACCTCGTAGCGCAGGTACTTCTCCCTCAGGCCGGTGCGCTCGGCCAGGGCCCCGAGGTGCCCGTCGCCCGCCCCCAGCAGGGCCTGGGCCACCTCGGCTTCAGGAAGGTCGGGGGCGACCAGGAGGCGTCGGGCCTCCTGGAGGACGCGGTTGAGGACGGCGGTGGCGTTGGGCATGCTTGGTTCCCCGTATCAGGATTTTGCCCTATTTTTTCCGCCCAAGTAGCCAGTCGCCGGGGCTCACGCGGTCGTGCTCGGCGGCCAGGTCCTCGACCGACATCGAGACGTAGCGGTCCACCATCTCCATGGTGGAGTGCCCGAGGCGGCGCCGCAGGCCCAGGGCGGTGCCCCCGTGCAGCAGGTAGCGCACCGCGAAGGTGTGGCGGAAGGCGTGGGGGTGGACGTTGACCTTGGCCGGGTCGAGCCCGGCCCGCCGGGCCACCCGCCGCAGCATGTCCCGCACCCGCAACCGGCTGAAGGGCTCGCCCTCGTCGGTGGTGAAGAGGTAGCCCACCCCCGGCTGGGCCCTGCGCTCCTTGGCGACGTAGGCGTTGAGGAAGCGGGCCACCCGGTAGCCGTAGAAGGCCGGTCGGTCCTTGTCGCCCTTGCCCCGCACCCACACGCAGCGGGTCTCGGTGTTGACGTCCTCCAGCCGGATGCTGAGGGCTTCGGAGACGCGCAGGCCGGTGTCCACCAGCAGCAGGATGAGGGCGCGGTCGCGCCAGGGGTTGCGCCCCTTGGCTGCTGCTCTAAGCATGGCCTCGAGCGCCTCCGGCGGGATGGGCTTGATGGGGCGGTCGGCCTGCTTGGGGACGCCCGCCTGCTTGACCGGGTTCTCCCGCCCCCATAAGCCCTCCTCCTTGAGGAAGGAGAAGAAGCGGTGCAGGTCCCTGGCGTACCCGCCGACCGCGAGGCCCCGCTCCAACAGGTACAGCCAGTACTCCCGCACCAGCCAGTGGGTGACCTCCTCGACCTCCGCCACCTGCTTGCCCTCGCAGAAGCGCCGGAAGTGCCCCATGGTGTGCTCGAAGTGCTCCAGCGTCCCCGGCTTGGCCCCCTGGCTGCGCAGGTATATGAACAACAGCTTCACGGCTGCTTCCACCCTCACCATGACCTCCTTGGTGGGGCAGTTAAGCGCTCCTGTGCCGGCGATGTCTCACCCGAGGATGAGAACAGCCTCAGCTTTTTAGGGGGGCTTGGATTGTCGTGTGTAGGACGAGGTTCGCCTGACTCCGCGGCGCTTGTGGTCGGGGCGACTGGATTCGAACCAGCGACCCCCTGCTCCCAAAGCAGGTGCGCTACCAGACTGCGCTACGCCCCGTTGCACCTATGGGACTTCCGGCGCACCTCGGGTCATGCGAGACCCGTCCTCAAAGATAGCACGCACCATCGCGCGGGTAAAGCCTCGGTGAGCTGGTCGATGGTTCGATTCGCGGCCTGCCGTCACACTGTCTCCATGAAGCCCAGCCTGTGGACCGTTTTGTTGCTCAGCTTCAGCGCGCTCGCCTTCGCGCCCGAGCGGGCTAAGGCCGACCTGGACTACCTCGTAGGGATCGGGCCCCGGGTGGCGGGAAGCCCGGCAGCGGCCCAGGCGGCCGAGTACCTGGCGGCGCAGGCCAGGGCGGCGGGTTATGCGGCGGAGTTCCAGCCCTTCAGCTACACCCGCAGCCGCGACACCGGCAGCAGCCTGAGCCTGGGGCCGACCCGCCTCGAGGCCCTCGCGCTCTCGGGCAGCCCCGGTGGGACCTTCGAGGCCCCTCTCCAGGCGGTGCCCGGGATCGGCGCGGCGAGCGACTACGCCGGGCTGGACGCGCGGGGCAAGATCGTGGTGGTGCGGCGCGGGGTGATCCCTTTCCTGGAGAAGGCCCGCCAGGCCGCGGCCCAGGGCGCGGTGGCGGTCGTGGTGGTGAACAACGAGCCCGGGGCGGTGCGCGGCACCTACGGGGGCGTGGGCCCCATCCCGGGCGTCACCGTGTCCGGCAGCGAGGGGGAGGCCCTGTTCGCCCGCAGCGGGGAGCGGGCACGGCTGGTGGTCGGGGCGGTGCTCGAGCAGGCCCAGGCCCGTAACGTGATCGCCCGCTGGCCCGACAGCCGCGCACCCAGCGTGGTGGTGGGTGGGCACTACGACTCGGTGCAGGGGGCCCCGGGGGCCAACGACAACGCCTCGGGCACGGTGACGGTGCTCGAGCTCGCCCGCAGCCTGGCGGGGGAGGGCTGGGCTAAGGACGTGTGGTACGTGTGGTTCGACGGGGAGGAGGACGGCTTGTGGGGCTCGCGCAACTTCGTGCAGGCCTTCCCCGAGCGGGTGCGGGGGCTCAAGGCCATGTTCAACCTCGACATGGTGGGGGTGCGGGCCAGCCCGGCGCTGGGGGTGGGCGGCGACCCGGCGCTGCTGCGGCTGCTCCAGCAGAGCGGGGCGCAGTTCAACGACATCGGCGGCTCCGGCGGCAGCGACCACACGCCCTTCGCCCAGGCCGGGGTGCCGGTGCTGTTCTTCCACTGGGGCATCGACCCCAATTACCACCAGCCCACCGACACCACGGCCGACCCCGCGCTCATGGCCGAGACCGCGGCGGTGGTGCGGGCGGCGCTCGAGCGCATCCTCAAGCAGTGAGCGCCCGGCGGCTGCGGGGCGCTCGTCCCCGGGCAGGGGTCACGACAGCCCGAGGGTCTGCCCCTGTTCGTCCAGGTCGATGCGCTGGGCGGCGGGCGCTTTGGGCAGGCCGGGCATGGTCATGATCTCGCCCATGTAGGCCACCACGAAGCCCGCGCCGCAGCGGGCCTTGAGGTCGGTGACGGTGACGCCGAAGCCCTCGGGGCGCCCGCGCAGGCGGGGGTTGTCGGAGAGGGAGTTGGCGGTCTTGGCGACCACCACGGGCAGGTGCTCGCAGCCCTCCTTGGCTAGCTGCTTGAGGGCCTTGCGGGCCTCGCGGGTGTACTCGACCCGGGCCGCGCCGTAGACCTGGGCGGCGATGGCCTCGATCTTCTGGGGGAGGGTGGCCTCGAGCGGGTAGGCGAAGCGCAGGGTGCCGGGGGTCTGGAGGGACTCGAGCACCGCCTCGGCCAGCTCCAGTCCCCCCTCACCGCCGCGGGCGTGGACCTCGGCGAGGGCCAGCCGCAGGCCGTGTTGCCGGGCGAAGGCCTCCATCAGCGCCAGCTCCGCCGGGGTGTCGTCGGGGAAGCGGTTGAGGGCCAGCACCGGGTCGAAGCCGTGCAGCCGCACGTTCTCCACGTGCTTGAGCAGGTTGGGCAGGCCCCGGCGGGCGGCCTCGAGGTCGGGGCGGGCGAACTCGTCCGAGCCGCCGTGGAAGCGCAGGGCCCGCAGCGTCGCCACCAGCACCACTGCCTGCGGGCGCAGCCCCGACTGCCGGCACACCAGGTTGAAGTACTTCTCGGCCCCCAGGTCGGAGCCGAAGCCGGCCTCGGTGACCACGCAGTCGGCGTAGCCCAGCGCCAGGCGGGTGGCCCGCACCGAGTTGGTGCCGTGGGCGATGTTGCCGAAGGGGCCCATGTGGACGAAGGCGGGCTGGCCCTCGAGGGTCTGCACCAGGTTGGGGTGCAGCGCGTGCTTGAGCAGCACCGCCATGGCCCCGGCGGCCCCCACCTCCTCGGCGGTCACCGGCGTCCCGGCGTGGGTGTAGCCCACCCGGATGCGCCCCAGCCGCTCGCGCAGGTCGGGGAGGTCGCGGGCGAGGCTCATCACCGCCATCACCTCGCTGGCGACGGTGATCTCGAAGCCGCTCTCGCGCGGCACGCCCTGCTGGGGGCCGCCCAGCCCCACGACCACCTGCCGCAGGGCGCGGTCGTTGAGGTCGAGCACGCGCTTGACCTCGAGCCGCCTCGAGTCGAGCCCCAGCGCGTTGCCCTGGTGGAGGTGGTTGTCGGCCATGGCGGCCAGCAGGTTGACCGCGCTGCTCACCGCGTGGAAGTCGCCGGTGAAGTGCAGGTTGATCTCCTCCATGGGGATCACCTGGGAAAAGCCCCCTCCCGTCGCCCCCCCCTTGATGCCGAACACCGGCCCCAGCGAGGGCTCGCGCAGGGCCACCGCCACCTTGTGCCCCAGCCTCCCCAGCGCCTGGGTCAGGCCGATGGCGACCGTGGTCTTGCCCTCCCCGGCGGGCGTGGGGGTCATGGCCGTGACCAGAATCAGCTTGCCCCGCGGGGGCGGGGGCTCGAGCCGGACCTTCGCCATGTGCTCCCCGTAGAGAAACAGGGCCTCACGGGGAATGCCCAGCTCGGTGGCGACTTCACGGATGGGTCTGGGGCTGGCGCTACGGGCGATCTCGAGGTCGGAGGGCACCTCAGGCTGGGTTGTGATCATGTCCTCAAGCTAATCCCGTACAGCGGTTACAAACGTCCTTGGCGGACATCGGGGAGCGGTCAGCCGTCAGCTATCAGCTTTCAGCCATCAGCTAGTGGCCCGTGGTTACCTCACCCCGTCTCTCCCCGCGCGCGGGGAGGGGTATCCCCCCGCCCCCCCTTGCTAAGAGGGGTAAACAAAGGGCGTTCTGCATTTAGCTATCGGCTATCAGCTATAGGCTATCGACCATCGACTATCGACCATCGACTATCGACACCCACCCCCTAGGGCATCCAGTTCCCCCCACAGACGATCACGGCGATGCGCTTGGGCAGCTCGTAATCCATCAGCACCGGGCCTAAGGCCAGCCCGGCGGTGGGCTCGACGACCTGCTTGAGGCGGCTCATCATCAGGCGCTGGGCCTCGAGCGTCACCGCGTCGGGTACGGTGAGGATGCGGTCGACGTGGTTTTGCATCACCGGAAAGGTGCGCTCTCCCACCACCAGGGTGCGAACCCCGTCGGCTACGGTCTTGGGAGCGCCCATCAGCTTGATGCGGGTGCCCACTTGCAGGCTCTGCTGGGCGTCGTTGGCGTTTTCCGGCTCGACCCCGATCACCTCGCACTCGGGCCGCAGGTGCTTGACCACGGTGGCGATGCCCGAGATCAATCCCCCGCCGCCCACCGCGACCAGCACGGCCTCGAGGCCCTCGACCTGCTCGAGCAGCTCGAGCGCCTGGGTGCCCTGACCCGCCATCACCGCGTAGTCGTCGAAGGGGTGGATCAGCGAGTAGCCCAGCTCGGCCGCCTTCTGCCGCACGACCTCCTCGCGGTTCTCCACCGTCACGCCTTCGTCGAAGACCTCCGCCCCGTAGGCCCGCGTGGCCGCCTTCTTTGTTTCCGAGGCGTCCTGCGGCATCACCACCAGCGCCGGGACCCCGATCACCCGCGCCGCGTAGGCCGCCCCCTGGGCGTGGTTGCCCGAGGAAACGGCGATGATGCCCTTGGGGTTTTGCAGTTGCAGCGCGGCGTTCACCGCTCCCCGCGCTTTGAAGCTCCCGGTTTTCTGCAGGTGCTCGGCCTTGAAGAAAAGCTCCTTGCCGAACATCCGGTCGAGGTCGCGGCTGGTGAGCACCGGCGTGCGGTGAACGTACGGGGCGATGCGGCGGGCCGCGGCTTGGACGTGCTCGAGGGAGATCACCTCGCCATTGTAAGAGGGGGTGGGGGATAGGAGGTAAGAGATGGGAAGGCAAAGGCCTGTGGCTCGTGGCCTGGCGAGGGGGTGTAGCTGAAGGCTTACAGCTTATCGCCTTCCGCTTCTTCGGCCCTTGACCCCCGCCCCCCGACCCTCGACAATGGTTCAGCTATGCGGTTGGCGGTGCGAACCCTGGGTTGCAAGGTCAATCAGGTCGAGTCGGACGCGCTGGTCGGGCTGCTGCGGGCGCTCGAGCCCGAGGTGGTGCGGCTGGAGGAGGGGGCCGACCTGGTGGTGATCAACACCTGCGCCGTGACCACCAGCGCCGAGGCCGACGCCCGCAAGGAGGTGCGCCGGGCGCGGCGGGCCAACCCCGAGGCCTTCATCGTCGTGACCGGCTGCTACGCCGAACTCGCCCCCGACCAACTGGCCGAGCTGGGCGCCGACGCCGTGGTGCCCAACGCCCGCAAGGCCGAGCTGCCCAGGGTGATCCTCGAGCACTTCGGCTTCCCCTCCGACCCCCTCACCACCCCGCCCAACGAGTTCTGGGGGGCCGGGGAGCGGGGCCTGCTCAACAACTGGGTGCGGGCCTTCGTCAAGGTGCAGGATGGCTGCAACGTGGGCTGCGCCTACTGCATCATCCCCCGGCTGCGCGGGCGCGAGCGCCACCGCGAGAGCGCCGACGCGCTGGGCGAGGCGCGGGGGCTGCTCGAGGCCGGCGTGCAGGAGATCGTGCTGACGGGGGTGCGGCTGGGCTCCTACAAGGGCCACCCGCGCGGGGTGGCGGGCTTGGTCGAGGAACTCGCCCTCATGGGGGCCAAGGTGCGCCTGAGCTCCATCGAGCCCGAGGACACCGACGAGGCCCTGCTCCGCACCATCGCCCGCTACGCGCCCCAGGTGCGCCCCCACCTGCACCTGAGCCTCCAGTCGGGCTCCCAGCGCCTGCTGCGCCTGATGGGCCGCCGCTACGACAAGGACTACTACCGCGAGCTGGTGCTGCGGGCCTACGAGCTCATCCCCGGCTTCGCCCTCACCACCGACGTGATCGCGGGCCTGCCCACCGAGACCGAGGAAGAGCACCAGGAGACGCTCGAGTTCCTGCGCGAACTGCGCCCCAGCCGCGTCCACGCCTTCACCTACACCCCCCGCCCCAAGACCCGCGCCGCCTCCTTGCCCCAGGTGCCCGTCGAGGTCCGCAAGCGCCGCACCCGCGAGGTCATCGCCCTGGCCCAACAACTCGCCGCCCAGCGCATCGCCCCCAAGCTCGGCAGCCGCGTGGAGGTGCTGCTCGAGTCCCGCCGCGGCGGGCAGTGGGTGGGCCACACCCCCGACTACTACGAGGTCCTGGCCGACGGCCCCGCCTCCAAACAGGGCCAGACCGTGTGGGTGCGGGTCGAGCGCCTCGAGGGCTACACCCTCATCGGGCCGGTAGAGGCCGTAAAGGAAGAACCTCAGCGCATGCTTTTGCCGATGGCGTGAGGGTTTTTAGCCGTCAGCTCGTGGTTTGTCGAGGGTCTAGGGCCAGGGCGTCTTGCGTTTCGCGTTTAGCGTTTAGCTATCGTCGTACGACGTACGACGTAAGACCCACCCCCAGCGCCCCGCTATCGGCCACCGACTACCCCAACCGGTCCCGCCGCGCCTCGAGAAAACCCTGCACCCACCGCACCACGAAGCCCAGGCAGATGAAGATGGTGGCGAACTGGGCCATGGTCGCTACCGGGCGCTCGACGCTGCCCCCGCCCAGCAGGGTGAGGAAGTCGGGGACGCCGCGCAGTGAGCCCAGGATGCCGAGCACCGCCAGGCCCAGCGCGGCGTTCATGGCAGGGCGTTGCAGGGCGGGGGTCTTGTCGCCCACGATGCCCATCAGGGCGATCAGCAGGCCCAGGGCGCCGGGGATGAAGGCGGTGGGGGTGGGCTTGGCCGCGGTCACGGCCACGGTGCTCACCAGGATCAGCAGGATGCCCGTCCAGAGGGCTCGAGCGGTCATGGCTTCACCCTAAGGAAGCGGGGAGGAAAAATCTGTGAGGCTGCCTCATTTCCCGCCCTTTTGGTGCTTGAGGGCCTCGCGGAGCGAGAGGGGAGACAGCCGCGCCCGGTGGACCTCCACGAAGGCGTGAACGGCTTTGGGGTCGGTGTAGGCGTATTGCCGCAGGGCCCAGCCGATGGCCTTGCGGATGAAGAACTCCTTGTCGGGGGCGTTCTCGAGGCAGTAGCGGAACAGCCGCTCGGGGTCGGTCTGGCCCTTGTAGCCGAGCTGGTGCAGGATGGCCGAGCGCCGCACCCAGAAATCGGGGTGCCGGCTCCAGCGGTCCATCTCGGACCCCAGTTCCGGAAGCCGCAGCACCAGCGGCCCCACCACGCTGCTGGTGAGGGCGTCCACGCTGTCCCACCACGGCTTTGCCTGCAGGAGGGCTTCGGCCAGCTCGAGGCTCCGCCCGCTCAAGGTTTTGCGGTTGGCATGCAGCACGGCGACGGCGGCGTACTGGAACTCCCGCTCGGGCAGTTCCCACAGGCCCAGCGCCGCCGCGTGCAGCCAGGCTTCGTCGTGCCCCTTGCTCCGGGCGAGCAGCGGCTTGACCAGGGGCTCGAGCTGGGGCCGCTTGAGCCCGAGGAAGGGGAAGCGGTTCTTCATGTAGCGGGCCATGGGCTCGGCCTGGGAGGGGTCGCGGTGGGGCTCGAGGGCGGCCCGGACCTGGCGTACGAATTCCGTGGGGGTCATGCTTTAGAGTATTCCGCATGGACAACCCCACCGTCTTCGGCAAGATCATCCGCCGTGAAATCCCTGCCAGCATCGTCTACGAGGACGAGGAGTTCATCGCCTTCAAGGACATCCACCCCCGCTCGAAGGTCCACGTATTGGTGTGCCCCAAGGAGTACATCCCCACCCTGGCCGACTATCCCGACACCGAAGAGGGCGCGCTCAAGCTGGGCAAGCTGATGCTCACCGCCAACCGCATCGCCCGGCAGATGGGCCTCGAGGGCTACTTCATCCGCGTCCACGTGGGCGAGAAGGGCGGCCAGGAGGTGTTCCACGTGCACGTGCACCTGCGGTCGGATGCTTGAGGGGGTCGTACGTCTGATGCGGGTCGTACGTCCTACGTCGTACGTCGTACGCCAAACGCCAAACGCAAGACGCAAGACGCCCTTTCTTTGCCCCCCTTAACAAGGGGGGGCTGGGGGGATACCCCCTCCCCGCTCGCGGGGAGGGTTGGGGAGAGGTAACCACGAGCCACAGGCCACGGGCCACGAGCCTCCGGCTGACCGCTGAAGGCTGAAAGCTGACGGTTGAGGGCTTACCGCTTACCGCTTGAGCGTAAAAGTGTCGAGCACCTTGTTCCCCGGTGCTACTGCCGTGAAGGTCAGCCGCTCCTCGGAGGCCTCGAGCACCCCGAAGTGGGCTTCCACGGCCCGCACCAGGCTTTGTGGGACTGCCTTGAGGAATCCGCGCAGGTAGGCTCCGCCACCGCCTGCGACGACGTGGGTGATGCCCTTGGCTTCCAGGCGCTCGTAGTCGTGGTCGTGGCCGGCCAGCACCAGCCGGACGCCGTACTTCAGCAGCAGGGGCTCGAGCGTGCTGCGTAGGCTGCGGCTGCCCCCGTGCAGGCCCGAGCTGTAGAGGGGGCGGTGCAGGGTGAGCACCTTCCAGGGGGCCTCCGAGGCGCGCAGGGCGGCCTCGAGCCAGCTTCGCTGGGCCGCGTCGAAGACCTCGGAGTAGACCACGAAGACCTCGAGGGCCCCCAGCCGGAAGCTGTAGTAGGGCCGCTCGACCTGGAAGAGCCGGAGCTGCGCCCCCAGCGCGGGCACGTCGTGGTTGCCGAAGGCGGGGTAAACGCGGACCTCCGGCAGGTCGTCGAGAAAGGCCTGGATGGGCTTGCCCCGAGGATAAAAGTTGTCGCCTAGCGTCAGCAGCCCGTCGAAAGGCCGCTTCTCGTGGGCTTCGCGCATCGCCTGGGCCACCTTGGGACGGTGAGGGCTGTTAGCCCCCCAATCCCCGATCACCGCCAACCGCTGGGCCAGCCCCGACGCACCCAGCAGCAAAAGCAGGAGAACGAGCGTTCGCAGCAGCATCCCGCCTAGCGTACCGGGTCCGCTCAGGGGATGCCGGTAATTGGTGCTGAGTGGGCAGCTATCAGCCGTCAGCGGTCAGCCATCAGCAAAAGGCGTGTGGCCCGTGGCTCGTGGTTCACCCCACCCCTTCCCTCCCCGCACGCGGGGAGGGGGTATCCCCCCAGCCCCCCTTGCTAAGGGGGGTAAAGAATAGTCGTTTGGCGTCTCGCGTACGACGTACGACCCGCGTTCGGCGTTCGGCGTTCGGCTATCGGCTATGGGCTATCGACCATCGACATGCCTCACGCCTGCGCCGTGCTCCCCCCCGGCATCTTGAACTCGTCCACGCCGGCCTGCTTGAGCACCTCCTCGGCGACGAGGATCTCGGCCCCCGTGCGCAGGGCCAGCGCCAGGCTGTCGGAGGGGCGGGCGTCGACCTCGTACTCCACGCCGCGCTGCTCGAGCATCAGCCGCGCGTAGAAGGTGCCCTCCTTCAGCTCGATGATCTCGACCCGGTGCAGCTTGATGCTCAGCAGGTCGAGCACCGAGGCGAAGAGGTCGGGCAGCAGGGGCCGGGGAGGCTTCTCCTCGGAAAAGGCCGCGAGGATGTGCTGGGCCTCGAGGTGCCCGATGACGATGGGCAGGATGGGGCCGTTCTCGGCCCGCAGGAGCACGATGACGCTGCCGGAGTTGGGTTCCAAGCCCAAATTTTCGACTTTGGCCCTTACCATTGCTTCCTCCCAATGAGCTCACGAATCCGTAGCTCAGTATAGGCACCCCTCCCTGAACGCAGATGTGTAGCTTTGGGAGGTGAAGGACAGGGCAGCGCTGCAAAGCCTGCCGGGGGCCCGGGTGAAGGTGTCGTGGCCGGGGTTTGCCCTCTCGAGCTTCTGGGCCGCTTGGTACGAAACGTCAGGGGTACGATAAACTTTGGGGGTGAAAACGTACCCAGTCAACATCGGAGGGGTCACCCGCGAGTTGCCGGTCGTGCAGGTAGGGCCGGGCGTCGCGGTCGCCCTCCTCAACCTGTTGGGTGACACCGAGCTCGTCGAGGCCGCTGCCCAGGCGCTCGCCGAGAAGATGCCCGCCGACGTTGAAACCCTCATCACCCCCGAGGTCAAGGCGGTCCCGCTGGCCCACGCGCTCTCCCGCCTCACCGGCAAGCCCTACGTGGTCGCCCGCAAGACCGAGAAGCCCTACATGATCAACCCCGTGACCCGCACGGTGATCTCCATCACCACCGGCAAGCCCCAGCTCCTCGTGCTCGACGGCACCGACATCCCCCTCATCAAGGGCAAGAAGGTCGCCATCGTCGACGACGTGGTCTCGACGGGCAGCACCCTCAAGGGCCTGCGCGAGCTGATCGAGGACGTGGGCGGCCGGATGAGCGCGGTGCTGGCGGTCTTTACCGAGGGCAACCACCGCGACGACGTGCTGGCTCTGGGGCACCTGCCCTTGTTCGAGCCGGAGCAATAGACTAGAGTTCGCTGGAGTAACGAGGTCAACGATGAGTATGGACACCTACCCCATCACGGTAGGCCGTGTCACCCGGCACGTGCCCCTGGTCGAAACCCTTCCCGGCGTCCGCATCCCCCTGATCGAGCTGATGGGCGACGTCGAGCTCGTCAACGCAGCGGCGGAGGCCCTCCTCAAGCACCTGCCCCCCGAGACCGACTACCTGCTGACCATGGAGACCTCGCCCATCGTGCTGGCCCACGCCATGAGCCAGATGTCGGGCAAGCCCTACGTGGTCGTGCGCCGCCGCCGCCGCCCCTACATGCAAGACCCCATCATCCAGGAGGTCCAGTCCCTCACCCTGGGCGTGAGCGAGACCCTGTGGCTCGACAGCCGCATGGCCGAGAAGCTCATGGGCCAGAACGTGAGCCTGGTGGTGGACGTGGTCTCCTCGGGCGGGACCATCGCGGCGCTCGAGCGGGTCGCGGTGCGCGCCGGGGCCAAGGTGGTGGCCCGCCTCGCCGCCTTCCACCAGGGCACCAACAAGCTGCCCATCACCTTCCTCTCCGAGATCCCCATCCTGCAGACCGCCTGAAGCTCACGAAGCGGAGCCGGGGGCCTGACCCCCGGCTTTGTCGTTGCCGCCCTGGGGAGCGATTACCACAGCAGCAAGCAGCGCTGGAAGGTCTGGCAGCGCCAGCTCCCGTTCTCGCGCAGGCACAGCTCGCCGCTCACCAGCACGGCCCTCGAGTCGAAGTCGGCCTCGAGCTCCAGCCGCACCTTCACCCAGTCGTTGCCCACGCTCCCCGGCACCCGGGCGTGCTCGGTGCTGAGGGCGCCGCTGCTGACGGGGACGCCCACCAGCGTGACCTGATACTGCACGCCGGCCCCGTCGGGGTCGAAGAGGTCGAGGGTGACCATCAGCGGGCCGAGGGCCCAGCGTACCGACTGGCTCGAGGCGAAGGCGAGGGTGGTGTTGGAGACTTGCGGGGGCCATTTGAACATAGCTTCGCCAACTCCTTTCTGTGGCAAGCCGCGAAACCGTCGCCGCCACGGACCTCATGCGAGAGCGTAGACGAGAGGCGTGAAATTTCCGGGAAATGCGCAGCCGCCGTCCGCACCTGCGGTGCTGGCACAAGCCTCCATGCCCGGATCGCGGTTCCCGCAAGCACCTGCCGAGGACGAGGTGCCGGAGCTGCTTATACCGGATTCAAAAAGATAGTCGTCCAATCCAAAGAGCCCCGGAGGCCATCTTTTTGAATCCTAGAGCACTCCCTTCGGCCCTGTCAGTCCGGCGCCGAACGGCGCCGGACTGACCGAATCTGGTATTAGCGCTTGCGTCGCTGGGCGAAGATCCAGCGGGGGAGTTCCTCGTTGGCGTAGCCTTTATCCCAGACGGCGTGGCCCACCTCGTCGTACTCGGTGAAGCGGTGGGTTTTGTTGCCGCCCTTCTCGAGCGCCTGCCGCAGCACCCGGCTGAACTCCACGGGCACTACGCCGTCGTCGGTGCCGTGGAAGTTCCACACCGGCAGGTGTTGCAGGCTGAACATCACCCGGAAGGGGTCGGCGGCGCCGCACATGGGGGCGATGGCGGCGAAGCGGTCGGGGTAGAGGCAGGCCATGGTCCAGGTGCCGTGGCCGCCCATGGAGAGCCCGGTGAGGTAGAGCCGGTCGGGGTCGGTGCGAAATTCCCGCTCGAGCCGCCCGATCAGGCGGTAGACGGACTCGAGGACGAAGCCCTCCCAGCGCAGCCCCTCGGGGCACTGCGGCATCGCCACCACGCCCGGCCAGCGCTCGGGGTGCTGCTTGAGGTGCTTCGGAAGGCCCACGGTGGTCTGCTTCCGGCCGTCGCTGCCGCGCTCCCCTGAGCCGTGCAGGAAGACCACCAGCGGCCAGCCCTCTCTGGGGGCTTTGCCGTCCGGCACGTACAGTGCGTAGGGGAGGGTGTCGAAGGCGGCCTTGCGGTAGCGGAAGCGCACGCTCATGGCCCTAAGTTTAGGGCTTTTCCAGCACCGCCACCGTCACCGTGGCCTTCGACACCAGCTTTTGCGTGTACACCTCTGACTCGACGACGATCAGGCTCTTCCCCGGCTTGAGCACCTGGACCCGGCAGTTCAGGCGCTCGCCCCGCGCCGGGCGCAGCAGGTTGATCTTGAACTCGACCGTCAGGACGTACTGGCCCGGCCCGATCAGCGTGGCGGCGGTCCCGGCGCTGTGGTCGGCCATCGTCGCCTGCACGCCCGCGTGGACGAAGCCGTCCTGCTGCTGGTGCTGCTCGCCGACCTCGAGCTCGGTTTGGCACCAGCCCTCGCCTAGGGGGTCGGCGTAGCCGATACTCGCGGTGCGAGTAACCTGGCGTCCACCAGCCGCATCCCGAGGTGGCGGATGAAGTGGGCGGTCTGGTAGAGGCGCTGGATTTCCTCGAGGTTCATTTGGCTTGGTTTAGGTTAACAAAGAGGCGAAAAATCCCGATAGCCAGCAGAACTAGCACTACTCGGGCTGCAATCCTAACTGTCCACCCGCCAATACTTCTTGGATTTTCTAGATAGCGAGATAGTTTGTTGAAACCTATGCCGATGGGCATCAAGATCTTGAATCGAGGATCGCTGTTGAGCGCATTATGCATCTGAACTGCGTACCATTCTCCCCAATCCATAGCTTCCCGCAGCATTTTGAGTGCTCGCTCTGAATTCCTTATATCTTGAATTATTAGCGCTCGAGCGAGGTCGCTTTTGGCAATGTCGTTTTCGGGCTCTAGTTCCATAGCTCGCTCGAGGTAACTGACTGCTTCGTCAATGCGCTTAGTATCCTGAGCCAAGTAAGCACCATACTTGGCTAGGTTGAAGCCTAGCTCCTTGATGCTGAGTGACTTCTGATATGCCCTTTCAGCTTCTGCCATATTGCTTTCGAAATACTCGAACCAATGCCCCCTAGCTTCATGGTATTTGGCTTGCATCCAGAGCTTGTCTTCGTCCTTTAGGTCTCGGTGCTCATTAGACTCAACGTAGTCCTTGAGAGAATCTAAAGAACCACCCCATTCCTGTCGAAGCCGCCACATCTTCATACGACGGGCTTCCATACTCATGGGATGGACTGCTATTGCTTGCTCGTATTGACTCTCGAAATCACCTCCGCCAATGATGCTCATGTGCATGAGGGTGGTAAAACTGAGGATTGGTTTGGTGGTCAACTCTAGACTTCGGTACAGGTCTTCTGCCGCCCGTTGATAACACGCGCTTATAATGTCCCAGTCCTCTTGCTTGACATCCCTGGCACGAGTGTACCCCCTGTGAAATCCTGCCTTTGCTACGAGATGTTTTGCCCTTGCAAGTCGTGCTACGTAAGAACCGGGCTTGGCCTCTACCCAATCCTCGAGGGTGGTCGAGATACTAGGTAAGTATTGATCAAAGACAGCGTAGGCCCTGTTCAGCGATACGTCACTCAGGCTGCCTTGCTCAAAGGCAGCCTGCAAAAGCAAGAGACTTTGATCAGCTTCTCTCCAGTTGCCTTGCTCTAGCAATGCACGCATGGAGGCACGACTGGGAAATTCCACCAGAAAGGAGGAAGACATGTCATTTTCTAGACTACATAAGGGAAAGCAATTCGCAAGTGCTTATACCAACACCGGCTCCTCGTAGACCCCGTACACCGCCCGCAACTCGTCCATCATCTCGCCCAGCGTGGCGTAGGCCAGGGCGCACTCGACGAAGTGGGGCATGGTGTTGCGGCCTTCCTTGGCGGCCTGGCGCAGGCCCTCGAGCGCCACCTGCACGGCGATGGGGTCGCGCTCGCGGCGCACCTGGGCCAGCCGGGCGTTCTGCACCTTCTCCACCTCGGGGTCGATGAGCTGGATGGGCACCTGCAGGCCCTCCTCCTGGAAGGCGTTCACGCCCACGATGATGCGCTCGCCCTTCTCGACCTCCTGCTGGTAGCGGTAGGAGGCGTCGGCGATCTCGCGCAGGAAGTAGCCTTCTTCGATAGCCCGCACCACCCCGCCCATGCGGCGGATCTCCTCGATGATCGCCATGGCCTGGCGCTCCATCTCGTCGGTGAGCCACTCGACGTAGTAGCTGCCGGCCAGGGGGTCGGCGGTGTGGGTCACGCCGGTCTCGTAGGCGATGATCTGCTGGGTGCGCAGGGCGATCTTGGCCGAGTCCTCGGTGGGCAGGGCCAAAGCCTCGTCGTAGGCGTCGGTGTGGAGGGAGTTGGTGCCTCCCAGCACGGCGGCGAGGGCCTGGATCGCCACGCGGGCGATGTTGTTTAAGGGCTGCTGCGCGGTGAGCGAGACCCCGGCGGTCTGGGCGTGGGTGCGCAGCATCCAGCTCTGGGGGTTCTTGGCCTTGTAGTGCTCGCGCATCTGCTTAGCCCAGATGCGCCGCGCGGCGCGGAACTTGCAGATTTCCTCGAAGAAGTCGTTGTGGGCGTTGAAGAAGAAGGAGATGCGGGGGGCGAACTCGTCGATGTCGAGGCCACGCTTGAGGGCCCAGTCGACGTACTCGAGCCCGTCCGCCAGCGTGAAGGCCAGCTCCTGCACCGCCGTGGAGCCCGCCTCGCGGATGTGGTAGCCCGAGACCGAGACGAAGTTCCACTTCGGCACGTTGCGGGGCCCCCACTCGAAGGTGTCGATGACGAGCTTGACGCTGGGCTCGGGCGGGAAGATGAACTCCTTCTGCGCGATGAACTCCTTGAGGATGTCGTTCTGGATGGTGCCGCCCAGCTTCTCCCAGCGGTAGCCCTTCTTCTTGGCCGCCGCCAGGTACATCGCCCAGATGGCGTTGGCGGGGGAGTTGATGGTCATGGAGGTGGTGACTTCCTCGAGGTTGATGCCCTCGAAGAGGATCTCCATGTCGGCCAGGCTGGAGACGGCCACCCCGCACTTGCCCACCTCGCCCTTGGAGAGGGGGTGATCGGAGTCGTAGCCCATCAAAGTGGGCAGGTCGAAGGCAGTAGAGAGGCCCATCTGGCCCGCGGCCATCAGCTTCTTGAAGCGCTCGTTGGTCTGCTCGGCGGTGCCGAAGCCCGCGAACATGCGCATGGTCCACAGGCGGCTGCGGTACATCGAGCCGTACACCCCGCGGGTGTAGGGGTACTCGCCCGGGTGGCCCAGCTTATCGTCGTAGTTGAAGCCCCCCAGGTCCTCGGGCGTGTACAGCGGCTCGGGGGCGATGTCCGAGAGGGTCTTGTGCGCGAGGGGGCGCTCGGGCATCTTCTCGAGGGACTTGCGGTAGGTTTCCCGCATCCAGGCGTGCTTGGGACGGGTCGGGGTCATAGCCGGATTATATAACGGTTTTGGGGCAGTAGAATGCCAATCCGTCAGACGATGAGTGAAAAGCCCGACAGTCGGGGCAGGGGAGGGCTGGCTATGATCGGGCGGTGGACTTCTCCGAGACCGAGTACGTCGCCTCCGTCGAGCGCTGGCGGGCCGAGCGCGAAGCGCGCCTGCGGGCCGAGGACGGCTGGCTCAGCCTGGCCGGGCTGTTCTGGCTCGAGCCCGGCGAAAACCGCGTGGGCAGTGACCCCTCGAGCCCGGTGCGCCTCCCCGGTGAGCCCGGCGAGGTGGGGGTGCTGGAGCTTCTCGAGGACGGCGTGCGCTTCACGGCCCACCCTGGCGCCGGGGTCACGCTGAACGGCGCGCCCGTGCGGGAGGCCTGGCTCGAGGCCGACCTCAGCGGCCACGCCGACACCCTGGTGCTGGGGAGCGTCAAGTTCTACGTGATCCGCCGGGGGGAGCGCTGGGGCGTCCGGGTGATCGACAACGCCGCGCCCGCGCGCCGCGAATTCCAAGGCCTGTCCTGGTTCCCCGTCGAGCCGCGCTTGCGGGTGCGCGCGCGGCTGGTGCCCCACCTCGAGCCCACCACCATCCCCATCGTGAACGTGCTGGGGATGGTGAGCGAGTCGCCCTCGCCGGGCTACGCGGTCTTCGAGCTCGAGGGCCGGGAATACCGCCTGCTGGCCGAGTCCAGCGACCCCGAGCGCTACCTCTTCTTCAACTTCCGCGACGCGACCAGCGGCCGCAGCACCTACCCGGCCGGGCGCTACCTGAGCACCGAGGGCGTGCGGGAGGGGGAGTTCGTCCTGGACTTCAACAAGGCCATCAACCCGCCCTGCGCCTTCACCCCTTACGCCACCTGCCCCCTGGCCCCGCTCGTCAACCGCCTGGACGTCGCCGTCGAGGCGGGGGAAAAACGCTATTCTATCCCGCGCGGATGAGCCCCGATAGGGACATTTGCTTGGGTACGAATCCACCTACTGCTGCTATGCCCTTTACCGTACTTTGGATTTCGAAGGAGAAGGAGGTAGGTATGGCAGCAGCAAGAATCAACACTAACGTGCAAATCCCCGAGCCCAACATCACGAAGTTCCTCTTCGCGGATGCGCGGCTCTCGCCCATCTGGCTCGTCCTGAGGATTTACCTGGGCTGGCAGTGGCTCGAGGCGGGCTGGGGCAAGCTCAACAACCCGGCGTGGGTGGGCGACAAGGCGGGCGTGGCGGTGGGCGGCTTCCTCGAGCGGGCCCTGGGCAAGACCACCGGCGACCACCCCGACGTGACCGGCTGGTACGCCTGGTTCATCCAGAACGTGGCCCTGCCCAACAAGGTGCTCTTCAGCTATCTGGTCACCTTCGGCGAGATCCTGGTGGGCATCGCGCTCATCGTCGGGCTCTTCGCCGGCTTCGCGGCCTTCTTCGCCGGCCTCATGAACGCGGCCTTCCTGCTGGCGGGCACCGTGAGCTCGAACCCCTGGATGTTCATCGTCGCCACCTGGCTCGTCCTCGCCTGGCGCACCGCCGGCTACCTGGGCCTCGACTACTACCTGCTCCCCCGGCTGGGCGTGATCTTCAGGAGAAAGGCGGAGGCAACGTCGTAGGAGCTTAGCAGGCTCTCCCTCCTGACCCCACGGTGATTCCGTGGGGTTTTTGCTGGTGGGGGTCGTACGTCGTACGTCCTACGTCGTACGCGAGACGCCGAACGCCAAACGCAATACGCAAGACGCAAGACGCCAAACGCAAAACGCCAAACGCCAGACGCCTTGTCACCCCCCTTAACAAGGGGGGCGGGGGGGATACCCCTCCCCGCACGCGGGGAGGACGGGCGGGGCAACCACGAGCCACAGGCTGACGGTTGACGGCTGAAAGCGCTTCACTTACCGCTTGCTTCCCGGGCTCAACACCGTCAGCGCTGTGCCGGGGTAGAAGTGCTCGAGGATCTCCCGGTGGGTCTTGCCGGCCTTGGCGAGGCCGAGGGCGCCGTACTGGCTCATGCCGACGCCGTGGCCGTAACCGCCGCCCCAGAAGGTCAGGCGTTGGAGGTTGTTCCCCTCGCGCTCTTCCTCCCAGGCGAAGGCGGCGCTGGGGAGGGCGGGGAAGTTGGGGCTCAGCACGCCGTTGAAGCGCTCGAGCATGACGTCGGGGCCGCCGGTGTAGCGCTTGTCGGGGCGGATGAGGTTGCGCACGTTGGACTCGCGGCCCACCCAGTAGCGGCCGGTGCTGGTGCGGACCTCGAGCTCGGTGATGAAGCCGCCGCGGGTGCGCTTGAGCACCTTCAGGCCCTGCAGGGTGCCCAGCTCGAACTCGGGGCGGTCGGGGGTGTAGCGGCCCTCGACGGTGCGCACGAACTCCGGCGAGGCCCGGCGCAGGGCGGGGAGGGTGCGGGCGAGGACGGCCTCGAGCTCGCTTCGGCTGAGGCTCACGCGCCAGCGGAACAGCGAGGATTCGCCGTCGTAGAAGCCTTCGGGGGCCCAGTTCCGGAAGAACTCGAGGGCCTGGCGCTCGCTGGAGATGTTTACGGTGACGGGGTTGGTCTGGGTCCTGGCTCGCAGGTAGGCCAGCCGCTCGCGGTCGGGCCAGACCTCCTCGATGCTGGCGGTGGAGCCCGGCGAGGTGGAGAAGTAGAAGGCCTGGACGAGTGCGCCGCGGTAGGTCAGGACCTGGCCCAGGGTCTCGGCCACGGCCTGGTCGGTGCTGGGCTGGGGGGGCTGGCCGTTGTAGACCTGTTCGTTGGTGCTGTCGTCCACGTCGGCGCCCAGCGACTTCCAGTAGTTGCGCTCGGGGGGTGCGGTCATGCGGCTGTAGGCGTAGGTGCGCGCCGCGACGGCCTGGGCTTTGAGGGCCTCGAGCGGGAAGTTCGGCGGCATCTCGCTGGGGAGCACGCGGCGCAGGTACTCCTGGAGGTCGAGGACGTTGACCACGCTCAGCCTGCCCTCGCGCACGCCGAGCAGGAGGCGGCCCGGGTACTCCGGGTAGAAGTCGCCGCGCTGCTTGCCGCCGATGAGGAAGCGGGGGGCGCCCGGGGCCTCGGGGTCGGCGGCCACCTCCGCGAAGGGGCCGAGGTCGTAGGCCTTGCCCAGCACGCTCACCCGGATTCGCCCCTCCTGCGCCGTGAAGCGCAGCGGGCCGTCGCCCAGGCTGCTGAAGGCCGGCTGGAGGCGCTGGGGGTCGGGCCCGCCCCGCACCTGGGCGCGGGCGTAGAGGGGGGTGACCTCGAGGCTCTCGAAGAGGTACTGGCCCGGCTTCGCGCTCAGGAGGACCCGGATGTTCTGGCCGCTGGAGGGCAGCGGCGGGGGTGCGGGCTCGCCCTGCCGCAGGGCGAACAGGGCGAGCAGGAGGGCGGCGGAGCTGAGCAGTGCGGTGAGGTACATCCGCCTCATTCTCGCCGCACCGCGTTAGAGTTGCTGAGCAGCACCGCCGAGCCCAGTTCACCCACCGTGTAGCGCGTGTGGGCCAGCAAGGCCTGCATCAAGCGGTCGAGGGGGGCTCCCTCGAGCGCGTCGATGGCCTCGCTGCCGGGCAGCCGCAGCACCGCGGCGAGCGCCTCGAGGCCCTCGAGCCCCAGATAGACCCCGCCCCGCGGGGCCAGGTCGCCGTCGAGCAGGTTGGTGCCCTCGCCGTGCAGGTTGGGGGCCAGCCCGGCCGCCTTGAGGATGCGCCAGCCGCCCCAGATCGCGACCAGGCGGGGGTTGGCGTGCTTGGCGACGCCCTTTAGCGCCGAGACCAGCAGCGGCCACACCCGCGCCGCCACCTCGGGCGAGGCCACGCGGAAGGCCAGCTCGGCCAGGAAGGCGGCGAAGGGGAAGCGCTGGGGGTGCTCGAGGCCGTGCAACCGTCCCACCAGCTCGGCCTGCGTCAGGGTGGGCAGGTCGGAGCCGGGCTTCTGATACACCTGAAAGCGCAGGTGGTGGAACAGCGAAAGCCGCCCACTGCGCCCCGAAGGGCGCATGGCCTTGCGGGCCACCGCCTGGCTGGCCCCCTCCGGCCCCACGAACGACAGGATCACGTCCCCGCCCGGCATCGCCTTACGGCCCACGACCAGGGCCTCGAGGGTGTGGTAGCGCTCCACCCCCCCATGCTACCCAAGCGCGGCGCTTTTGCCGTCACCTGGGTTGCGATGAGGTGTCAGCCGTCAGCCATCAGCCTGTGGCTCGTGGTTGCCCCGCCCGTCCCTCCCCGGGCGCGGGGAGGGTTTATCCCCCCTGCCCCCCTTGCTAAGGGGGGTGACAAGGCGTCTGGCGTCTCGCATCTCGCGTTCGGCTATCAGCTATCGGCTATGGGCTATCGGCGTTCGACGTTCGGCGCCCAGCGTGCCTTAGCCCCCCGACCCTCGACCTTCAGGTAAGATGCACCCCAAGAGGGAAAAGCCGTGGCGTCAACCATTCTCCAACTTTCCGGTATCACCAAGCGCTTCCCGGGGGTCGTCGCCAACGACCGGGTGGACCTCGAGCTAAAGGAGGGCGAGGTGCTGGCCCTGCTGGGCGAGAACGGGGCGGGGAAGTCCACCCTCGTCAGCATCCTCTACGGGCTCTACCGGCCCGACGAGGGCGAGATCCGCATCGAGGGGCAGCCGGTGCAGATCGCCTCGCCGGCGCACGCGCTGCGGCTGGGCATCGGGCTGGTGCCGCAGCACCCGCTGCTGGTGGGCCGTCACACCGTGGCCGAGAACCTGGCGCTGGGGGTGGGGCGTTTCTGGTTCCCGGCCCAGCGCATGGTGCCCCTGATCGAGCAACTCGCGCGGAGCTACGGCCTCGAGGTCGATCCCCACGCCCGCGTGCACCAGCTCTCGCCGGGCGAGAAGCAGCGCATCGAGATCCTGCGGGCGCTGCTGCGCGGGGCGCGGGTGCTGATCCTCGACGAGCCCACCAGCGTGCTCACCCCGCTCGAGGCCGAAGCACTCTTCCGGGTCATGCGCGAGCTGCGCTCGGCGGGCAAGTCCCTGATCTTCATCAGCCACAAGCTCGACGAGGTGCTCGCCATCGCCGACCGCGTCAGCGTGCTGCGGCGCGGCAAGGTGGTGGGCGAGCTGCCCGTGGCCGAGGCCACCAAGCCCCGCCTGGCCGAGCTGATGGTGGGGCGCAGCGTGAGCTTCGAGCGCAAGCGGGCCGAGCCCAGGCTGGGCCCGGCGCTGCTCGAGGTCCGGGGCTTGCAGGCGCGCTCGAGCCGAGGCCTCCCCGCGCTGCGCGACGTGAGCTTCAGCCTGCGCCAGGGCGAGGTGCTGGGCGTGGCGGGGGTGGCGGGCAACGGCCAGAGCGAGCTGGTGGAGGTGCTGTCGGGCCTGCGCCGGGCCGAGGCGGGCACGCTGAGCCTCGAGGGTAAGCCGCTGGTGCCCGACCCCGCCCGCCTCTTCGAGATGGGCGTGGCCCACATCCCCGAAGACCGCATCCGCATGGGCACGGTCCCGCCGATGCCGGTGAGCGAGAACCTGGCCTTGCGCGAGTACCGCAAGCCGCCGCTGGCGCGGGGCTTCTTCCGCGACCTCGCCGCCTACGAGCAGCGGGCTAAGGCCCAGGTGCAGCAGTACGCCATCGCCACCCCCAGCCCCTCCACGCCCACCCGCCTGCTCTCGGGCGGCAACATCCAGAAGGTGATCCTGGCCCGCGAACTCGCCGGTTCGGCCCGGCTGATCCTGGCCGTGCACCCCACCTACGGCCTCGACGTGGGCGCCACCGAGCAAGTTCACCAGATCCTGCTCGAGAAGACCTACCAGGGCGCCGGGGTGCTGCTGGTCTCCGAGGACCTCGACGAGATCCTGGCCCTGGCCGACCGGGTGGCCGTGCTCTACCAGGGCCGCTTGCAGGGCCCCTTCGAGGTGGGGAGCCTGACGCGGGAGGAGATCGGGCTGCTGATGACGGGCTCGAGCCTCCCCACCGGGCAGGGGGGTGCGGCGTGAGGCTGGTCCCCGACCCCAACCCGCCGCGCCTGCGCGTGCTGTGGGTGTCGCTGGGGGCCATCGCCGTGGCCCTGCTGATCGCGGGGGCGGTGTTCGCCGCCTACGGCCTGAGCCCGCTCGAGGCCTACCGCACCATGCTCCAGGGCACCCTCACCGACTGGAAGGGCCTCTCGGAGGTACTGCGCCGCACCATCCCGCTGCTGCTGGTGGGCGCGGGGCTCACCCTGGCCTTCCGGGCGCAGTTCTTCAACATCGGCGCCGAGGGGCAACTCCTGATGGGCGCCATCGCCGGGGGCGGGGTGGCGCTGTTCCTCCCCCTGCCGCCCCTGCTGAGCCTGCCGGCGATGTTCCTGGCGGGCGTGCTGCTGGGCGGGGCCTGGGCGCTGCTGGCGGCGTGGCTGCGCTCGAGGCTCGGCGTCAACGAGATCCTGAGCACCCTGATGCTCAACTACGTCGCGCAGTACGTGCTCATCTACCTGATCAACGGCCCCTGGAAGGGCCAGAACGTGCGCGGCTTCCTCTACTCCGACGAGTTCGCCCCCTACGAGCAATTGCCCACCCTGCCCGGCACGCTGGTCCACTGGCCCACGCTGCTGCTGGGGGTCGTGCTGGCGCTGGCCCTGCAGGTGCTCCTCACCCGCACCACGCTGGGCTACGAGCTGCGGGTGGTGGGGGAGAACCCCGGCGCGGCCCGCTACGCGGGGATCTCGGTCCCCAGAGTCGTGCTGGTCATGGCCATCATCACCGGCGGCCTGGCGGGGCTGGCCGGGGTGGGGGAGGTGGCGGGGATTCACCACCGGCTGCTCGAGCCCGCCCAGATCTCGCTGGGCTACGGCTTCACCGCCGTCATCGTGGCCTGGCTGGCGCGGGGCAACCCGGCCTTGGTGCTGGTCACGGCGCCCCTGATGGGCATCATCCTGGCCGGGGGCGACCTGCTCAAGATCAGCCTCAACATGCCCTTCCGGGTCATCGACGTGTTCAGCGGGGTGATGCTCTTGTGCCTGATCGCTTCGGAGATTTTCGTGCGCAACCGCGTGCGGTGGGGGAGGCGCTGATGGAAGAGATCTGGAACGCCTTAGGGCGGGCTCTCTCGTTCGGCACGCCGCTGCTGCTGGCGAGCCTGGGGGCCGTCATCAACGAGCGGGCCGGGGTGGTGAACCTGGGCGTCGAGGGCATGATGGCGGTGGGGGCGCTGGCCGGTTTCGCCGTGGCCTACGGCAGCGGGGCGGGCGACGGCAACCTCTACTTTGCCGTCGCGGCCGCCGCGGGAGCGGGCGTCCTGGCCTCGCTGCTGCACGCCTTCGCCGCCATCACCCTGCGGGCCAACCAGTTCGTCTCCGGCCTGGCCCTCACCATGATCGGGCTGGGGGTGGCCGGGCTCTTGGGCAAGCGCTTCGAGGGCTTCCCGCTGTTCAACCAGGCCCCGGAGTGGCCCTTCACCGTGGGCGTGGTGCTCCTGGCGCTGGGGCTGGCCTTCGTGCTGGCCTACACCCGACTGGGCCTGGTGCTGCGCTCGGTGGGCGAGAACCCCGCCGCCGCCGACGCCCTGGGCATCGACGTGGTGCGCGTGCGCTACCTGGCGGTGGCCTTCGGCGGCGCGCTGGCCGGGTTGGCCGGGGCCTTCCTCTCCCTGGCCTACCGCCCCTCCTGGACCGACGGCATGACCGTGGGCTTGGGCTGGATCGCGGTCGCGCTGGTGATCTTCGTGGGCTGGAGCCCCCTGCGCGCCATCGGCGGCGCGGTCTTCTTCGGCCTGCTCTACTACCTCCAGTTCCGCCTGCAGGGCCAGAGCGGCATCCCCACCGAGTTCTTCGCCGCCATGCCCTACCTGCTCGTCATCGTGGTGCTGGCCCTCGCCGGCCTGCGCCGGGTGCAGGGCGCGGCGCCGGAGGCGTTGGGGCAGCCGTATCAGCGGGGGGAGAGGTAGAGGTGGGTCGATGGTCGATAGCCAAACGCCCAACGCCGCAAGCGGGTCGTACGTCCTGCGTCGTACGTCGTACGCCAAACGCAATACGCTAAACGCCAAACGCCAAACGCAAAACGCAAGACGCAAAACGTCTTGTCACCCCCCTTAACAAGGGGGGCCGGGGGGGATAAACCCTCCCCGCGTGCGGGGAGGGACGGGGTGGGGTAACCACGAGCTGATGGCTGACGGCTTATCGCTTTCCGCTCTCATCCCCCTGCTGGTGATGAGCCTCTTCAAAAGTGTATATTCGCGTCAGCAAGCGGCCTCGAGGTCCGTGGGCCGCGAGCGAGGAGGGAGATAGGGTTATGAGAACGCGTTGGCTGCTCGCGCTGGTTGCCCTGCTCCTGGGGTTGGGGACCACTACCGCCCAGGACAAGAAGCTCAAAGCCTGTTTCATCTACGTGGGTCCCATCGGGGACGTGGGCTGGACCTTCGCCCACAACGAGGCCCGGTTGGCTGCCGAGAAGGCCATCCCGGGGCTCGAGACCAAGTACGTCGAGTCGGTGCCGGAGGGCCAGGCCATGCCGGTCATCGACCGCCTGGTGGCCGATGGCTGCAACGTGATCTTCACGACCAGCTTCGGCTTCATGGACCAGACCCTCGAGGCCGCCAAGAAGTACCCCGACGTGATCTTCGCCCACGCCTCCGGCTTCAAGCGGGCCCCTAACATGGCCACCTACATGGCCGACTTCTACCAGGTCTACTACCTCAACGGCCTGATGGCCGGCGCCCTCACCAAGAGCGGCAAGGTGGGCTACGTGGGCGCCTTCCCCATCCCCGAGCTCAAGCGCCACATCTCGGCCTTCGCGCTGGGCGTGCGGGCGGTGAACCCCAAGGCCACCGTCAACGTCAAGTGGATCAACGCCTGGTTCGACCCCGCCAAGGCCCGTGAAGCCGCCGAGGCCCTCATCGCCGAGGGTAACGACGTGCTGGCCTTCACCGAGGACACCGCCACCGTGGTCCAGACCGCGGCCAAGAAGAAGATCCCCAGCTTCAGCCACTACAACTCCATGTACAAGTACGCCCCCGACTACGTGGTCTCGGGCCAGATCGTGCACTGGGAGAAGATCTACATCGACTTCCTCAAGAAGGTGCAAAGCGGCACCTACACCAACAAGAACCTGCAGAACGTGGACTACTGGTGGCTGCTGCGCGAGGGCGCGGTCTCGCTGGGCGCCCAGACCGGCATGCCCATCAACCCCAAGTTCGTGCCCGCGCTCAAGGCCGCCAAGATGACCGTGAACGGCAAGCAGGTCTCGGTGTACGACCGGGTGATGGAGCTCCTGAAGAACATGTCGAGCGCCAAGCCCACCTTCGACCCCTTCACCGGCCCCATCAAAGACCGCTACGGCGTGATCCGGGTTCCCGCGGGCAAGACCATGACCATCAAGGAGCTCAACGAGATGAAGTGGATGGCGCCTGGTGTGGTAGGCCAGGTCGCCGACGAGCCGAAGCAGTAATACCAGATTCGGTCAGTTCGTCCCCATTCGGGGACGAACTGACCCGACCGAAGGGATACGCTTTCTTCGCCGACCGTCAGGGAGGGGTGTGCTCTAGGATTCAAAAAGATAGCCTCTGAAGGTCTTTAGTTTGGGTGATTATCTTTTTGAATCCGGTATAACGGCGAGGCATAGGCTCCACGGGTACAGACAAGCGTGCAGGGCGCCCCTCGTGGGCGCCCTGATTTTGGTTTTCGGCCACAGAGGGCTGGCCAGGGCGGGGCGGGCGACGCTCGGGGATCAGTCCTTGAAGGCTCGAGCCAGGCCGAAGAGGAGCACCCCGGCCGTGACGAACGGCCACAGACTCACGGGCAGCGAGACGAACCCCCGGATCTCGAGCGTGCTCTGCAGGGCGCCGACGAACATCCCCCACAGCAGGGCGGAGAGCAGCGCCATGAAGGCCTTGTAGGCACGCATATCGCTACGATTGTAAAGCTTGCTTTTGAGCGACGGCGGGGAAGCGCCGGGGCGAGGGCGAACGGGAATGCCGTGTCGTACTGCTCAATTCGGCCGCACCACCAGCCAGGCCCCCGCCAGCAGCAGGCCCAGCCCCAGGACCTTGCCCAGGTCGAGGGGCTTGACGGCGATGCCAAACCAGCCGAACTGGTCGGCCAGGGTGGCCGCGAGGAGCTGGGCCGCGACCAGCAGCACCGTGGTGGCGCCCGCCCCGATGCGCGGGACCGCGTAGCCGATGGCGGCGACCACGACCAGGCCCAGCACCCCGGCCAGCAGGGTGTACCAGGGGACCGCCGTTAGCTGCCCCAGCTTGCCCCCGCCGCGCAACAGCAGCAGCGGCAGGACCGAGGCGACGGCACCGCCGATGTGCACGATGAAGATGGCCTCGAGCGTCCCCAGCCGGCTGCTGAGGATGCCCACCATGGGCGACTGCAACCCCACCGCGATCCCCGCTCCCAATACCGACAAGGCGATGAATACCGGCGACTCCACGCCCCCGAGTCTACCGGGCTGTCCCGGGCCTACCGTGCCATGGGGCACTGGACGCTGGCGCCCCGCGTGTAATAAACTTTGACTCGGTTCAAGTTTTCAGGAGGACTATCCGCCATGCAGATCCGAAAAGTTGGTGTGGTTGGGGCCGGGACGATGGGCGCAGGCATCGCAGCGCTGGCTGCCTCGGCGGGCGTGCCCGTGGTGCTGCTCGACATCCCCGGCAAGGAAGACCGCCTCGAGTTCGCCAAGAAGGGCCTCGAGCGGCAGCTCAAGGCCCGCCCGGCCGCCTTCATGGACAAGGCCCGGGCCGACCTGATCCAGCTCGGCAACACCGAGGACGACCTCAAGCTGCTGGCCGACTGCGACTGGATCGTGGAGGCCATCATCGAGAAGGTCGAGCCCAAGCGCGAGCTCTACGCCCGCCTCGAGGCCGTCGCGCCCAAGGCCATCGTGGCCTCCAACACCTCGAGCATCCCCATGAGCATCCTGCTCGAGGGCCGTGGCGAGGGCTTCCGCAAGCGCTTCCTGGGCACCCACTTCTTCAACCCCCCCCGCTACCTGCACCTCCTCGAGCTCATCCCCACCCCCGACACCGACCCCCAGGTGCTCGAGGCCGTCGCCCGCTTCGGCGAGCGCATCCTGGGCAAGGGCATCGTCGTCGCCAAGGACGCCCCCGGCTTCGTCGCCAACCGCCTGGGCGTGATGGGCATGATCCAGGCCATCCGCATCATGCAGGAGTTCGGCCTGACCATCGACGAGGTGGACTCCCTCACCGGCCCCATGCTGGGACGCCCCAACTCGGCCACCTTCCGCACCGCCGACCTCACCGGCCTCGACGTGCTCAAGCTCGTCTCCGCCGAGCTCGCCCACAACACCGGCGAGGACTTCGCCCTGCCCGAGTGGGTGGGCGGGCTCATCGAGAAGGGGGCGCTGGGCGAGAAGAGCGGGGCCGGGTTCTACAAGAAGGTGGGCAAGGACATCCTCACCCTCGACTACGCCACCGGCGAGTACGTCCCGCAGCAGAAGCTGCGCACCCCCGAGCTCGGCGCGCTCAAGGACGCGCCGCTCCACGACAAGCTGCGCGGGCTGCTCAAGCTGCCGGGCAAGCACGGCGAGTTCATGCGCAAGCTCTTCGCCGTGACCGCGCACTACACCCTTCAGACCGCCGAGAAGATCGCCTACGACATCGTGGCGGTGGACCACGCGCTCGAGTGGGGCTTCGGCTGGAGCGAGGGCCCGTTCAAGAACATGGACGCGGTGGGCCTCGAGACCGTGCGCGAGCTCTTCCTCGAGCACGGCCTTTCCGAGCCCGAACTGCTGAAGAAGGCCCAGGGGAGCTTCTACAAGAACGGCTCCTACCTGGGCTTCGACGGCCAGTACCACCCCATCCTCAAGCGGGAGGGCGTGGTCAAGCTCGCCGAGGTGAGGGCGGCGGGGAAGGTGCTGCTGGAGGGCAAGGAGACCGCCCTGCTCGACCTGGGCGACGGCGTGGCCATCTTCGAGAACCGCGCCAAGATGGGCACGCTGGGCGAGGGGGTCATCCGCGACCTGCACAAGGCGATGGACTGGGTGGAGGCCCACGGCTACAACGGCTTAGTGCTCTCCCACGAAGACCCCCGCACCTACTCCGCCGGGGCCAACCTCGCGCTGGTGCTGATGGCGGCGCAGGAGGGCGACTGGGACACCATGGCCCTCGCCACCCACCAGTTCCAGCAGACCGCCATGCGCCTGCGCCGCTCGCCCTTCCCGGTGGTCTCGGCCCCCTTCGGCCTGACGCTGGGCGGCGGGGCCGAGTTCAGCCTGCACTCCGACCTCATCCAGGCCCACGCCGAGCTGTACATGGGGTTGGTCGAGGTGGGCGTGGGCCTGATCCCGGCGGGCGGCGGCACCAAGGAGATGCTCTTCCGCTTCACCAAGGAGCTTTCGGCCTACGGCCCCGAGACCGACCTCTTCGAGGCGGTGCGCCGCGCCTTCCAGATGATCGCCCTGGCCCAGACCTCCACCAGCGCCCTCGAGGCCAGAGCCATGGGCTTCCTGCGCCCCCAGGACCGCATCAGCATGAACCGCGACCGCCTCATCGCCGACGCCAAGCAGCGCGTGCTCGACCTCGCCCCCGACTACGTGCCCCAGGTGCCCCTTAAGGTCCGGGCCCTGGGCGCCGAGGGCATCGGCAACCTGCGCTACGCGCTGTGGCAGTTCCAGGAGGCCGGCCAGGCCTCCGAGCACGACGCCCGCATCGGCGCCGAGCTGGCCTACGTGCTGTGCGGCGGCGACGGCCCGGCCCGCGAGGTGAGCGAGCAGGACATCCTGGACCTCGAGCGCGAGGCCTTCCTCAAGCTGCTGGGCACCCGCAAGACCCAAGAGCGCATCGCGCACACCCTCAAGACCGGGAAGCCGCTGCGCAACTGAGCTAAGCGTATGCGGCACTTCGTGGCCCTCGGCGACAGCTTCACCGAAGGAGTAGGCGACCCGGTGGAGGGAATTCCCTTGCGCTCCGCCCACGACTGGCTGGCCGAGTGGATGCGGGCGGCCAGCCCCGGCCTGCGCTACACCAACCTCGCCAGCCGGGGGCTGCGCGCCGGGGAAATCCGCGCGCAGCAACTCCAGCGCGGGCTCAGCCTGGAGCCCGACTTCGTCAGCGTCGTCGCGGGGGCCAACGACTGCCTGAAGGGGCCCTTCAGCGCCGAGCGCCTGCGGGCCGAGCTCAACCTGATGCTGGGGGCCTTCCAGAGCGTGGGGGCGCGGCTCTTCACCGCCACCTTGCCCAACTTCACGCTGCGCCTCGAGCTCCCGGGCGGCGTGCGCGAGCGCGTCGGGCGCAACCTCGAGGCCGCCAACCACATCATCCATGACCTCGCCGGGCGCTACGATGCGATCTTCTTCGACTTCTGGGAGAGCGACCTGGACAAAAATCCAGCCCTTTGGAGCGAAGACGGGGTGCACCCCAACGCCAGGGGCTACCTCGAGATCGCCCGGCAGGTGGCGCCGGTGCTCGAGCGGCACGGCATCGCGGTGCGGGTGCCGGCGGCGCAGGGGGAGGGGAGATGACCACGGCTTTCCCTAAGGCCAAGGCCGAGTCCTGGCGCACCCGTGTCTGGCGCTGGGGCTTCAACCTGTTCCCGGCCTACCGGGGCACGGGCGGGCGGGTGACCTACATCGCCCCCGACTGGAAGGAGGTCCACGTGGCGCTGCCGCTCAACTGGCGCACGCGCAACTACGTAGGGACCATCTTCGGCGGGAGCCTGTACGGCGCCATTGACCCCATCTACATGCTGATGCTCATCCACGTTTTGGGGCCGGAATACATCGTGTGGGACAAGGCGGCTACCATCCGCTTCCGCAAGCCGGGCAAGGCCACGCTCTACGCCCGCTTCGTGCTCACCGACGAGGAGTTAGGGGCCATCCGAACCCTCGCCGCCCAAAACCCCTCCGTAGACCGGGTCTACCCGGTGGAGCTGGTGGACAAAAACGGCGTGGTGCACGCGAGCTTCGAGAAAACCCTCTACATCCGCCGGAAGGGTGTTGCGTCATAGTTGGTAAAGCTTGAACCGAGTATAAAGGAGTCGAGATGAAAGAAGCGGTAATCGTCAGTGCGGTTCGTAGCGCGGTCGGGCGCGGCAAGAGCGACGGCTCGCTCGCCAGCGTCCACCCCATCGACCTCTCCGCGACCGTGATGAAGGCGGCGCTCGAGAAGGCCGGGGTGAGCCCGGAGGTCGTCGAGGACGTGCAGTGGGGCTGTGCCATGCCCGAGGCCAGCCAGGGGCTCAACATCGCCCGGCTCTCGCTGCTGCGGGCGGGCTTCCCGGTGGAGGTCACGGGCGCGACCATCAACCGCTTCTGCGCCTCGGGCCTGCAGAGCGTGGCGTACGGGGCTCAGGCCATCCTCTCGGGCGTCAACGACGTGGTGCTGGCCGGGGGCGTGGAGATGATGAGCCAGGTGCCCATGTCGGGCTACCACACCCAGCTCCACCCCGAAATGGCCGAGGCCTACATCGGCATGGGCTTCACCGCCGAGCGGGTGGCCGAGCGCTGGGGCGTGAGCCGCGAGGACCAGGACGCCTGGGCCTACGGCTCGCACCAGAAAGCGCTCAAGGCACAGGCCGAGGGCAAGTTCGACGACGAGATCGAGCCCGTGGCGGTGCGGAAGGTGAGCTGGAAGGGCAGCAAGAAGCACGTCGAGGAAGTACCCTTCGCCAAGGACGAGATCCCGCGGGCCGACACCAGCCTCGAGCGCCTCGCCAAGCTCAAGCCCGCCTTCAAGGAGGGCGGCACCGTGACCGCGGGCAACGCCTCGCCCTACTCCGACGGGGCCGCCGCGGTGCTGCTGATGAGCCGCGAGAAGGCCGACGAGCTGGGCCTCAAGCCGCTGGCCCGCTTCGTGAGCTTCGCCACCGGGGGCGTGGACCCCGACGTCATGGGCGTGGGGCCGATCAAGGCCGTGCCCAAGGCGCTGGCTAAGGCCGGCATCAAGCTCGAGGACATCAAGCTCATCGAGTTCAACGAGGCCTTCGCCGCGCAGGTGCTGGCGGTGATGCGCGAGCTGGAGATGAACCCCGAGATCGTCAACGTCAACGGCGGGGCCATCGCGCTGGGCCACCCGCTGGGCGCGACCGGGGCCAAGCTCACCACCCAACTCGTCCACGAGCTCGGGCGGCGCGGCGGCGGGCTCGGCCTGGTCACCATGTGCATCGGCGGCGGGATGGGGGCTGCGGGGGTGCTCGAGGTCTACCCGAGAAGCTGATCGCTGATAGCCGATAGCTGATAGCCAAAGACCGTCTCGGCTATCAGCTATTCGCTTTAAGCTATCGTCGGGCTATGGAAGTCCAGATTTTCGGGCTGATACCGGATTCAAAAAGATAGTCACCCAATCCAAAGACTTCCAGAGGCTATCTTTTTGAATCCTAGAGCACACCCCTCCCTGACGGTCGGCGAAGAAAGCGTATCCCTCCCAAGGGGCGCTATCGCCCTCCGCTACGCGGATAACTTCGGCCCTGTCAGTCCGGCGCCATCCGGCGCCGGACTAACCGAATCTGGTATGAAGGGCTCGAGCGCGACCCGGGCCGCCGAGCGCTTCTTCAAGGAGCGCCGCGTCAAGGTTCACTTCGTGGACCTGTCCCAGCGCCCCATGAGCAAGGGCGAGATCGGGCGCTTCGTGCAGAAGTTCGGGCTCGAGGCCCTGATCGACACCCAGACCAAGGCCTACCGCGACAGCCACCTCGAGTACCTCCGCGTGACCGAGGAGGGGCTGCTCGAGAAGATCGCCGCCGAGCCCCGGCTGCTCAAGCTGCCCCTGGTGCGCCGCGGAAACCTGCTGAGCGTCGGGCAGGCCGAGGCGGAGTGGAAAAAGTGGGTGTCAGGGACATGAGCACGGGCCGTGCGCGGTGCTCCTGCGTTGCTCACCCGTTGCTTACGCACCTCGCCTAACCTGAAGCTGGAGGCCGGAAGGCTTTACCCCCGGACGAGACGCGCCGTACCCGGTGACCCGGCTCTGCTTGCTGTTGGTAGTAGCTCTGCTTGCTGTTGGTAGTAGCTCTGCTTGCTGTTGGTGGTGGCTCTGCTTGCTGTTGGTGGCGAGCTTAGCTCGCGGTCAAGACAAGACGACGCACCCCGAAAGGAGTGTGCCTTGTGGCTTGGATTTTGTTGGTGATCGCAGGGTTGTTGGAGGTGGCCTGGGCCATCGGGCTCAAGTACACCGAGGGCTTCACCCGGCCCGTGCCGAGCGTGCTCACAGGCGCGGCCATCGTGGGCAGCATGTACCTGCTTTCGGTGGCGGCCCGGACCATTCCCATCGGGACCGCCTACGCGGTGTGGGTGGGCATCGGGGCGCTGGGGGCGGCGGTGCTGGGCGTGCTGCTGTTCAAGGAGCCCTTGTCGCTGGCTCGAGGCCTCTTCCTGGCGATGCTGCTGGCCTCGATCATCGGGCTCAAGCTGACGAGCGGGGAGTCGCAGTGAGGCGAGCCACCCCTGGCGTACACTGAAATTCATGGCTTCCCCGCGGGTGCGCGGCTACGCCCTGGCCCTGCTGCTGTGGCTGGGCCTCGGGCTGGCCCTGTGCGTGCTCTGGGGGAACTCCGCCGCCGGGCGGGTCCGGGCGTCCTTCGAGCAAGACGTGCGCATCCTGCACCGGGTGCTCTCGCAGCGGGCCGAGCAGCACGACGCGGTGCTGGCGGGGTTGGTGGCCCTCGAGCGAGCCGGGGTGGGCACGCCGACGCTGGCGAGCTTCGCCGAGTCCATGCGCTCGCAGTACCCGCAGGTCGGGGCGCTCGAGCGCTGCACCGGGACTCAGCAGGTGGGGTGCGCGCTGCTGGCGGGCGTCGGCTTCGACCCGCCGGACGGGCTGCAGGAGACGGTGCTCGAGGCGCTGGGGCAGGCCTCCACGGCCCGTCCCCGGGTGCTGAGCTCGACCGTGCCGGTCTTCGCGCTGGTCCAGTCGGACGGCGGGGAGACGGCCTTCGTGCTGTGGATCGACGCGGCGCGCTTCGCCGCCCTGAGCGAGTTCACGCAGCCCGACTCGGGCTTCAGCCTGTCCGGGGCCGGTGGGGGCAGGGTCTTTTACCGCCTCGAGCCGAGCCGGACGGCCTCGGCGCTCGAGGCCAGCCTCCTGCCGCGCTTCAGCCTGCAAAAGCCGCTGGGGAGCGCCAGCCAGCCCTTCGGGCTCGAGGCCGCCCGCCAGCTCCGCTTCGCCGACCTGCCGCTGGGCGGGATGGCCCTGTTGTTGGCGGCGGGCGCGGTGCTGACGCTGCTGCTCACGCGCTTCCTCTTCGGGGTGCGGCAGGCGCGGCTCGAGCGGCTGGCCGCCCAGCAGGCCTTGCAACGGGAGCGGGCGCGGGCCGAGGGCACCGTCAAGGCGGTGAGCGACGCGCTGCTGACCTGGGACTTAGGGGGCAGGGTCACGCTGGCGAACCCGGCGGCAGGGGCCCTGCTGGGCTGCGAGGCGGCCTCGCTGGTGGGGCGGCCCCTGACCCAGGTGCTGCGCTTGCAGGCCACGCTCGGCCAGCAGCCGCTCTTGGGCTACCTGGACTCCTTCTGGCGTAACCCCGTCCCCACCGAATTGCCCGAGGGGACCACCCTCCTCGACGTGCGGGGGCAGGCTCGGTTGGTGGAGGGCAGCCTCTCGCCCCTCACCGACGAGCAGGGCCGGGTGACGGGCGGGGTGCTGACCCTGCGCGACCTGGGGCCCTTCCGCAAGCGCATGCTCGAGGCCCTCGAGCACAGCGAGCGCCGCCTGCGTGAGCACGAGGCCCTGCTGGCCCACGCCGGGCGCATGGGCACGCTGAGCGAGATCGCCGCGGGCATCGCCCACGAGCTCAACCAGCCCCTGACCGCCATCCTCGGCCATGCCCAGGCCTCGCTGCGGCTGCTGGAGGAGGAGGACGCCGACCTCGAGCGGGTGCGGCGCTCGCTGCAGTCCAGCGCCGACCAGGCCCGCCGGGCCGCGCAGATCCTCGAGCGCCTGCGGGCCCACGTGGCGCGGCAGCCCTTGCGGCGCGAGCCGGTGGACCTGCGGCAGGTGGTGGAGAGCGTGCGGGTGCTGACCGAGCACGAGCTGCGCGAGCGGGGCGTGCGGCTGGAGACCGAGCTAGAGGGTGTTAGGCACATTGGGACATGAGATTGACGAAACGGGACAGGAGCAGGATGGCGAAAGCCAGGAAGTGCAGGCCCGCCAAGGTTTGTGGCAGACGTTCGTAATCCCTGGCGAGCCGTCGGAACCTCGCCACCCAGCCGAACGAACGCTCTACCACCCACCTTCTGGGTAGCAATACGAAGCCCTTCCTGACCTGGGGCAGTTTGACCACTTCCAGGTGGATACCTTGCGCCTGAGCATCCTGTCGGGCTCGCTCGCCGGTGTAGCCCGCATCCACGTAAGCCAGCTCGACGTTTTGCTGGGTGGCCTGCTGCACGGCCTGGGCTAACTCAGTCATCTGAGCCCGGTCTTGCTCGTCGGCTGGGGTGACGTGTAACGCCAACAGGTGTCCTAGGGTGTCTACGGCCACGTGCACCTTACTGCCCTTCCGACGTTTAGCGCCATCGTATCCCGCTCGCCCACCACTTTCAGGGCTGGATTGCAGGGTACGGCTGTCGAAGATGGCGGCGGAGGGTTGAGCCCTCCTGCCTTCAGCCAACCGCAACAACACCCTCAGGTCCTGCACGATGGCCTCGAACACCCCCGCTGCCAGCCAGCGCTGGGTTTGCTGATAAACCACTTC
>NZ_KE387023.1:2422751-2454753 GCF_000430045.1 Calidithermus chliarophilus DSM 9957
GGTTTGCTGATAAACCACTTCCCAGGGCGGTAAATCCCCCGGCATCATCCTCCACGCGGCTCCGGCACGGACTATCCAGCGCAAACCGTCGAACACGTCCCGCAGGGCGTATTCCCTTTGGGGTGCGTCCTCGCGCATCAGGGTCAGGTAGGGGGCCACGAACAGCCACTCCTCGTCGCTCACGTCGCTCGGATACCGCTTTCGGCTCATCCCTCCAGCTTAGCCCTAAAGTTCATAACACCCTCTAGGCGGCGAGGGGCTCGAGGTGCTGGGCGACGCCATCCAGATCGAGCAGGTGCTGCACAACCTCCTGCGCAACGCCCTCGAGGCCCTCGGCGGCGTGGAGCCCGAGCGGCGGCGGGTGCGGGTGCGGGCCTGGCGGGAGGGGCGGGAGGTGCGGCTCGAGGTGCGCGACTTTGGCCCCGGCATCGCCCCGGAGGTGCTGCCCCAGCTCTTCAACCCCTTCGTCAGCAGCAAGGCCGGGGGGATGGGCCTGGGGCTTTCGCTGTCGCAGACGCTGGTGCAGGGGATGGGGGGCGTGCTCGAGGGCGGCAACGCCCCCGGCGGCGGGGCCTGCTTCACCCTCAGGCTGCCCGCGCGGGTCACGGAGGAGCATGTCCGGCCCTAGCCCCGCCCTCAAGCACTCGCCGGTGGTCTACCTCGTGGACGACGACGAGGCCGTGCGCGAGGCGCTGGCCCTGCTGATCGGGACCATCGGGCTCGAGGTGCAGGCGTTCGCCTCCCCGGCGGCCTTCCTCGAGGCCTTCGACCCCGAGGCCATCGGCTGCCTAGTGCTCGACGTGCGGATGCCGGGCATGAGCGGCCTGCAGTTGCAGGAGATGCTGCGGGAGCGCGGCGTGGACCTGCCGGTGGTGATCGTGACCGGCCACGGCGACGTGAACCTGGCCCGGCGGGCCTTCGTCGCGGGGGCGGTGGAGTTCTTGCCCAAGCCCCTCGACGAGCAGACCCTCATCGAGACCCTGCAGCGCGCGGTGCGGGCCCACATCCAGTCGCGCCAGCGCCAGGAGGTGGGCCGCGAGGCCCGCGAGCGCCTGACCCGCCTGAGCCCGCGCGAGCTCGAGGTGCTGCGCCTGATGGTCGAGGGCTACACCAACAAGCAGATCGCCCGGCGGCTCGAGGTCTCCCCGCGCACCGTCGAGACCCACCGCGCCCACCTGATGGAGAAGCTCGAGGCCGAGTCGCTGGCCGGGCTGGTGCGGCTGTACCTGCGGGGGCTCGAGGAGCATCCGTAAAACTACGGAGCCCGCCCCGAAATAGCCCGAATTCCGCTGCCGGACGGCTCCGGCATAGCATGCGTTCAGTTCAGCGCATCGCTGACGAACGGAGGATGCCATGACCAAACTTGCCCGCTTCAGCCTCGCCAGCCTGACCGCCCTCGGCCTCGCCCTGGCCCAGGGGGTGCTCACCGAGCGCAACCTTTCCGTGGCCCTGGCCGAAGAAGCCGCGCTCGCCGCCATGCAGAAGTGTCAGGCCGACGGCTACCGCGTCTCGGTGGTGGTGCTCGACCGGGGCGGCACCTTCAAGGCCGGCCTGCGCAACGACGGGGCCGGGCTGCACACCTTCGACACCGCCTGGAAGAAGGCCTTCACCTCCGCCAGCATCCGCATCCCCACCAGCACCTTCGCCCAGCGCGTCCAGACCGCCCCCGGCCTCGCCAGCATCAGCGGCGTGATCGCCCTGGGCGGCGGCCTGCCCATCAGCGTGGGCAACGAGGTCATCGGGGCCATCGGCGTGGGCGGGGCCCCCAGCGGCGAGGCCGACGAGGTCTGCGCCAAGGCGGGCATCGACAAGATCGCCGACCGCTTGAGGTAAAGCACCCTGTCCTGGGCGGGCCTCGAGGCCCGCTCCTAACCCTTAGGAGAACCCCGATGACGATCAAGCGCTGGCAATCGACCCTGACCATCCTGGCCCTGCTGCTGGCCTCCGGCAGCCTGGGCCAGACGCCCGCCAAACCCATGAATTCCGCTTCCCTGGACCTCAAGCTCATCGAAGCGGCGACCCGGGGCGACCTCACGCAAGTGCAGGACCTGCTCCGCCGCGGGGCCAACGTCAACGCCCGCGACGCCACCCGTCGCACCGCCCTTACCGCCGCTGCCCTGGGCGACCACGTGGCGGTGGCCCGGGCCCTCATCGCCGCGGGGGCCGACCCCGACCTCCAGGACGCCAACCGCAACAACGCCCTCCTGGTGAGCGGGGAGACCGGCAGCGTCGCCATGCTGCGCGAGGTGCTGGGGGCCAACCCCGACCTGACCCGCACCAACCGCTTCGGCGGGACCGCGCTGATCCCCGCCGCCGACCGGGGCCACGTGGAGTACGTGCGCGAGATCCTCAAGACCAAGATCGACGTGGACCACGTCAACAACCTGGGCTGGACCGCGTTGCTCGAGGCCATCATCCTGGGCGAGGGCGGGGCGCGGCACACCGAGATCGTGCGCCTGCTCATCGCCGCCGGGGCCGACGTCAACTTAGCCGACCGCGAGGGCGTGACGCCCCTGGCCCACGCCAAGCGGCGCGGCTACGCCGCCATCGCCCGGCTGCTCGAGCGGGCCGGGGCTCGCTAGGGGAGGGCTGCCATGCGCCGATGGTTCCTGATCGCGCTGATGGCCCTGGCGGGCCTGGCCCTCGCCCAGGTTCCCCCCTCGCCGGCCGAGCTCGAGGGCTACACCGGCCTGCTGGCCGCCGCCGCCAAGGGCGACGTGGCCCGCATCGAAAGCCTGCTCGAGGGCGGGGCCAGCCCGGAGGTGCGCGACCGCGCCGGGCGCACCCCGCTGCTCGTAGCCGCCCACCTGGGCCAGCACGCGGCGGCCCGGGCCCTGCTGCGCGGGGGCGCCGACCCCAACGCCCTCGACAACCAGCGCTACGACCTCATCACCATCGCCGCCGTGCGCAACGACGCCCAGATGATCCGCGTCGGCCTGGCCGGGGGCGCGAGCCCCAAGAACGTCACCAGCCCCTACGACGGCACCGCCCTCATCGCCGCGGCCCACCTGGGCCACGTGGAGGCGGTGCGGGTGCTGCTGGAGGCTAAGGCCCCGCTCGACCACGTCAACAACCTCGGCTGGACCGCGCTGCACGAGGCGATCATCCTCGGCGACGGCGGGCCCCGCCACACCGAGGTGGTGCGGCTGCTGCTGGAGGCCGGCGCCAACCCCAACCTGGCCGACCGGGGCGGCGTCACGCCCTTGCAGCACGCCCGGCAGCGCGGCTATACGGGGATGGTGCGGCTGCTCGAGCAGGCCGGTATGGAAAACAAACGTAATCCGTGACTCCAACATGACCACCGCTGAGAAGTGGGGGGCTGGGATCACGGAGGGGGTTTTTGGAATCGCCCAGGCAGCTGCGGGTACAGCCGCCACAGCCTATTGCGCAGGCAAGTATAGTGGAAACAATGCACTTGCTTGTGGGGCAGCGCTAAGCAGTGGGATAGAGCTTGGGGGGAACTGGTTGAAGCACTATTGGATCGACGTTAATGGGTGGGACTAAGGACCATGAGGCCGTCAGGAGCAGGTGGGGGTTACTGCTGTGGGTGGTCACCTCGGCATACCTGCTCATCTCGAGCTTTGTGGTACAGATGCTCCTGGCCAGCTTCCGGGGTGAGGATTTCGGGCGAGGCCCATTCGGGAGCGTCATCTTGCTGGGCTTCTTGGGGCTGTTGTTGTGCTTCTCTGCCTACCTCATCTCCTCATTGATCACGATTACGCCCGAGGCGCTCACCGTACGGAGTATCTTCGGCAGCAGAACCATAGCGCTCAGGGACGTGCTAGAGATTAAAATCGTGCCCATATACGGGGACACGATTTTCTGGGGCTACAATGTCATCGTCCGCACGACGCTGTCCCAAGGGATTGCTGTTTATGCGAGCCTTTATGCCAATAGACACCAGCTACTCGCAGCGCTTATTCATCACGCCAGGCGCGTTTCTGGTGGTGTCGATATTGACCGGTCTCTCCTGAATAGATACAGCCGCCGAAAGTAGCCTCGTACAGGCGAAGTCTAAATCTTGTGAGCCAGTCACAAGCGGTGGCGTAAGGTTCGGGGGAGCGTGCTAAAGAAGCGCTTCGTACATAGGATGAGACGGGACTATGGACCCTAGACCCCATGACGTAACCAGTAAGAAAGGCATGCTGGCCTGGACTTTAGCCGCGGCCTTCGTGGCCATTGCCGGCATCTCGTCACTGGTCCTGCTTGAGAGCTTCCGGGACGGCAGTTGGAGTCAGGACGTGGTAGGCACGGTTGCAGCCGCGGCGTTCCTGGCCTTTTCCATTGGCAGTCTGGCTTATATTCTGACTTCATCAATTGTTGTATCAAGCCAAGAGTTAACGACCCAGAGCGTTCTTGGAAGCCGTTCGGTGCAGTTGAAAGATATTACGGAAATCAAGGTACTGCCCCTTTATGGCGATACCTTCATATTTGGATACAACGTGGTCCTTAAGTTAAACCACTCCGCCGGGCTAGGGATCTATGCCAGCATCTACGCAAACGGCTATGAGATACTGAGGAGGCTCATCGCGAATACCCTACGGGAGGCAATTAACGTTGATGTTGATCGGTCTCTATTGAGAGAGTATGGCAGAAAAAGATAGACAGTATCCGACTAAGGTGGACTCGCCGCAAAGCACATAGTGACTGCTGACCACCCTCAACTGTATCAAGCGCCACTTCACTGCTATGACTTCCCAACCCCTTTCCCTCCCACCTTTCCTTCTCCCTCCCCTCCTTCTCCTCCTGAGCGCCTGCGCCGCTCCCGACGGTACACTGCCGGTGGTGGAGGTCCAGTCCGCCTTCCCCGCCCTCAATAGCACCCTTTAGCCCCTTGACCCATACCCCCACCGGGGAAAACCCGGTGGGGTTTGACTTTGGCCTTTGCCCTGGTATAAACTTTGACTCGGTATAAGTTTCCCGGAGGTACAGGCATGATCGCAGATCGCAAATTGGCGAAAAAAGGCGGCGGCTGGCTGCTGGATAAGCCCGAGGGCATCTTCACCCCCGAAGACTTCGACGACACTGTCCGCGAGATCATCAAGACTACCCGCACCTTCGTCGAGCGCGAGTACCAGCCCGTAGCCGAGCGCCTCGAGCACGGCGAGCTCGAGCTCAACGTCCCCCTGATGCGCAAGGCCGGGGAGCAGGGCCTGTTGGGCATCGAGGTGCCCGAGGAGTACGGCGGCCTCGACCTCTCCAAGACCATCTCCACCGTGGTGGCCGAGGAACTCGCGCCCACCGGCGGCTTCAGCGTGACCTACGGCGCCCACACCTCCATCGGCACCCTGCCGCTGGTCTACTTCGGCACCCCCGAGCAGAAGGCCAAGTACCTCCCCAAGCTGGCCTCGGGCGAGTGGATCGCCGCCTACTGCCTCACCGAGCCCGGCAACGGCTCCGACGCCCTGGCCGCCAAGACCAAGGCGGTGCTCAGCGAGGACGGCAAGCACTACGTCCTCAACGGCACCAAGATGTGGATCTCCAACGCCGGCTTCGCCCACCTCTTCACCGTGTTCGCCAAGATCGACGGCTCAGCCGCCGGGCCCGGCGGCTTCACCGCCTTCCTGGTCGAGCGCGACACGCCGGGCCTGTCCTTCGGCGGTGAAGAGAAGAAGATGGGCATCAAGGCCAGCAGCACCCGCATGGTGATCCTCGAAGACGTCAAGGTGCCCGTCGAGAACGTGCTGGGCACCATCGGCAAGGGCCACCAGATCGCCTTCAACGTGCTCAACGTGGGCCGCTACAAGCTGGGCGCGGGGGCCATCGGCGGGGCCAAGCACGCCCTGGCGCTGTCGGCCAAGTACGCCAAGGAGCGCGTGGCCTTCGGCAAGCCCATCGCCCACTTCGGCCTGATCCAGCACAAGCTCGCCGAGATGGCCACCCGCATCTTCGCCGGGGAGAGCGCCACCTACCGCACCGTGGGCCTCATCGACGAGGCGCTTCAGGGCAAGAGCGGCACCGAGGCGGTGCTGGCGGGCATCGAGGAGTACGCCATCGAGGCCAGCATCATCAAGGTGCTGGGCTCGGAGGTGCTCGACTACTGCGTGGACGAGGGCGTGCAGATCCACGGCGGCTACGGCTACAGCGCCGAGTACCCCATCGAGCAGGCCTACCGCGACAGCCGCATCAACCGCATCTTCGAGGGCACCAACGAGATCAACCGCCTGCTCATCCCCGGCATGCTGCTGCGCCGGGCCATGAAGGGCGAGCTGCCGCTGGTGGACGCGGCCATGAGCCTGCAGAAGGAGCTGCTCGAGCCCTCCTTCGACCAGCCCGACGACCTCGAGCTCGCCCAGATCGAAAACCTCAAGAAGCTGGTGCTCATGACGAGCGGCCTGGCGGCCCTGAAGTACACCACCAAGATCGAGGAAGAGCAGGAGATCCTGGCCGTCGCCGCCGACGCCCTCATCGACATCTACGCCGCCGAGTCCATGCTGCTGCGCTCGCGCCGCCTGGGCGGCGGGGTCTACGCCGACATGACCACCCTCTACCTCTACCAGGCCCTCGACCGCGCCCAGGCGGCCGCCCTCGGCGTGCTGCCCCGCCTGGCCGAAGGCGACGAGATGCGCGTGATGGCCTCCGCCGTGCGCCGCCTGACCAAGCACGAGCCCACCGACCTCGTGGACCTGCGCCGCCGCATCGCCCAGAAGGTGCTCGAGGCCGAGGGTTACCCGCAGCCGAAAGCCTGAGGCCAGTCGTTCGTAGCCGGCGATGCCTCGTCTGTCGCTCGAGGCCGAAGGTTACCCGCAGCCCAGGGCTTGACCCTCGATGCGGCAAATGCCCCCGCAGAATCGCGGGGTTTTGTATTTTGGGGCATGTCCATCAAGCACGGTACAGCCGGAAAGACTTTGCGCAACAAGCTTCTTGCCTTAGCGGTGATTCTCCTCGTCGTTGGGATCGGGGGATACCTCCTCATCCGGGTGCTCGTGCCTTTCCTTGCCCCGGCGGCTCCGCTGGTGGCCCTGTTCCTCGTCCTGCGGGTACTCAGCAGCAAAGAGATGGCCAAGGCCGTCCGGGCCGTAGGCAAGGGCTACGTCGGGGAGGTCACGGTCGGCAGGAGCCTCGAGCAACTCCCCACCGGCTGGCGCGTCTTTCACGACCTGGACTTGGGCGGGGAGAACGTGGACCATTTAGTGATCGGACCCGCCGGGGTGTTCAACGTGGAGGTCAAGAACTACAGCGGCAAGGTGATCGCGACGCCGAAGGGGTTGTACAACAAGGGCAGACGCCAGGACGAGGTGGTCAAGCAGGCCTGGCGGCAGTCACACAAGCTCAAGGAGATTCTGGGGGCAGAAGTAAAGCCGATTCTGGTGTTCGTGGGCGATCGGCTCGATGGGGACCGGGCCGGAAAACTCCCGGTCAAACGCCCTGAGGAACTGGTGCGCCATCTCTCGAGCCTGCCGAAGGTCTGGGAGTATGGCGACTTCATCGCTGCGGTCAAGAAGGCCGAAGGGTTGGTCAAGTGACGGCCCGGTAAATCTCCTCGAGCCCCACCCTGAGCTCGAGGCAGGGCAACTCGAGGACGTCGCTGCCCTCGAGGGTTTCGTAGCGCCAGGTGCCGTCCTCCAGGCGGCGGTAAACCTCGACCAGCTTCTGGTCTTGAGAAACCAGGACGTAGGCTTTGAGGCTGGGGATGGTCTTGTAATTGTGCAGTTTCTCGCCCCGGTCGATGGCTTCCGTCGATTCTGACAATACCTCGATAATCCAGCAGGGTAATTGCTTGAACCGAGCCCTGCCGTCTGATTCTTCACAGGTGAGAAACAGGTCGGGGTAATAACCTTTTCCGCCGGGTGTCTGTACGATCATGTCGTTGATGAATAGCTCGCACCCGGAGGCCTCCGCGGCGTCGTAGATCAAGCGGAGGAGCCGGCTGCAGATGCGGTTGTGATCTGCGGTTCCGCCTGCCATGGCGAATAGATAGCCGTCCACGAGCTCATGACGCACCTGTGATCGCGCTTCCAGCTCGAGGTATTCCTCGAAAGTGGCTTGCCCGACGGGGTTTTGGCGGGCCATGGCTCGAGTATACAGGCGGCAGCGGTTGCTTAGACTGGTGAGCATGAGCAAAGTCGCCATCGTCGGTGCCGGTCTGGTCGGGGCTACCACCGCTCACACCCTGGCGTTGCGGGGGTCGTGCGAGGAGATCGTGCTGCTGGACGTGGACCGGGACAAGGCCCAGGCCCAGGCGGCCGACGTGGCCGCGGCCGCTACGCTCGACCGGGGGGTGCGGGTCTACAGCGGGAGCTACGCCCAGGTCAGGGGCGCCGACGTGGTGGTGCTGGCGGCGGGCCTGCGCCAGAAGGGGGGCCTGAGCCGTGCGGAGCTGATCAGCAGCAACACGCTGATCTACCGCGAGGTCATCCCGCAGGTGCTCGAGGCCGCCCCCGGCGCGGTGCTCTTGGTGGCCACCCAGCCGGTGGACTCCATGACCGAGTACGTGTACCGGCTGCTCGAGGGCTGCGACGTGAGCCGGGTGCTGGGGGTGGGGACGGTGCTCGAGACCATGCAACTGCGGGCGGCGGTGGCCGCGCACCTGGGGGTCTCGCCCGAGCACGTCAACGGTTACGTGGTCGGCGAGGAGGGCGACTCGGCGCTGGTGGTGTGGTCGAACCTCAACGTGGCCGGGCTGCCCATCACCGAGTTCGCCGCCCAGCGCGGGGTGCCCTGGACGGCCCGCGACCAGTCCGCCATCACCGACCGGGTGCAGCGCTCCAACCGGCGGGTGGTGGAGGGTAAGGGGGCCATCTCCTACGGGGTGGGGGCCGCCATCGCCCGGGTGGTCGAGGCCATCCTCTACGGCGCGAACGTCGTCCTGACCGTCAGCTCGCGCAACTCCGAGTTCGGGGTCGCCCTGTCCCTGCCGTGCATCGTGGGGGCGGGCGGGGTCGTGGAAACCCTGGACCTGCCCTATTCGCGGGAGGAGCGGTTCAAGCTCGAGGTGCTGTGCAACAGCCTGAGGAACACCCTCGAGCACATCTAGCGAAGCTTACCCGTCCCCCTCAGCGCTCCTCCAGAACGCCCTGCCGCAGCAGCGCGGGCACGATGGGCTCGCCCACCCGCAGCAGGGCGTAGCTGCCCAGCCGGCGGGCGGTGAGCTTGAGCTTGCGCAGGTGGGCCTCGAGGGCGCTCTGGTAGGCGGCGACCTCGGCGGGGCCGGCCTCGAGGCGCTCGCCGGTCTCCACGTCGCGCAGCAGGGCCTCGGCGAGGGCGGGGGAGAGTTCCTGGGGAGCCAGGACCTGCACCAACACCACGTGCTTGAGCTTGCCCAGCAGCCGCACCCAGTCGAGCTCGTCGAGCCCGTCGGTGATCAGCACGGTAGCGCCCTTGGGCCGGGGGACGGCGAGGGCGGCTTGAGGCCCCTCCGCCACCGCCCGGGCCTGGCCCCGGTAGCGCCCCTGGCCCCACAGGAAAGCACCCTCCGACTTCGAGAGCTTCGCCAGCAGGTGCAGCACGCGCTCGGCGTAAGGGGCCTTGCCGAAGAGGGCCATGCTGGGCGAGCCGTCGAGCAGGAAGGTGAAGCGGGCCGGGACCTCGGCCTGGAAGACGCGGGTGTAGAGCCGTCCGGTGCGCCCGTAGGCCCGCCAGTCGATGAAACGGGGCTCGTCGCCGGGGGCGTAGCCGCGCAGCTCGTAGAACTCGAGGCCCCGCCCGGGCCGGGGCTGGGTGCGCTCGCCCGCGAAGGGCTGGGTGGGGCGGGTGCGGATGCGGTAGCGGTCGAGGCTCATCTGGGCATGGTGCGGCGCAGCAGGTCTTGCAGCACGTTCTCCACGCTCACGCCCTCGAACTGGGCCTCCTCCGTCAGCAGCAGGCGGTGCGAGAGGGCCGGGCGCATGGCCTGGCGCAGGTCCTCCCAGTCGAGGTGGGCCCGGCCCGCCAGGTAGGCCAGGGCGCGGGCCAGCGCCAGCCAGGCTTTGGCCCCGCGGGGGGAGAGCGGCATGCGCAGGCGTTTGTCCTCCAGCGTCAGTTGCCCCGCGTTGGCGATGGCCTCGAGCGCGGGCTGGCTCACCACGACCTGCTCGAGCTCGCGGCGGGCCTGGGGCAGGTCGAGGCCCTCCACCGCCTTCGGCTGGGCGGGCTCCTCCCCCAGGATGCGCAGCCAGACCGCGCGGGGCGGCGCCTGTACGGCGATCTTGCTCATGAAGCGGTCGAGCTGGGCCTCGGGGAGGGGGTAGGTGCCCTCGAGCTCGAGGGGGTTCTGCGTGGCGAGCACCACGAAGGGATCGGGCAGGGCGTAGCGCACCCCGGCCACCGTGACCCCGCGCTCCTGCATGGCCTCCAGCAGCGCCGACTGGGTCTTGGGGGTGGCCCGGTTGATCTCGTCGGCCAGCACCACCTGGGCGAAGAGCGGCCCGGGGCGGAAGACGAACTGGCCGTCCTCGAGCACCTCGGTGCCGGTCACGTCGGCGGGCAGCAGGTCGGGGGTGAACTGGATGCGGCGGTAGGAGAGGCCCGAGGCCTCGGCGAAGGCCCGGGCGAGCAGGGTCTTGCCCAGGCCGGGGAGGCCCTCGAGCAGGGCGTGGCCGCCGGCGACGGCCGTGGCCAGGAGCTCACGGATCACGCGCTCCTGCCCGAAGAGCACGCCATGGAGGGAGGCCTCGAGCGCTCTGAGTGCTTGGCGGGGTTGGCTCACAGACCGCACTATAAAGGAATTGCAATTCAATGGAATTACGCTAAAGTATTGCCTTGGAGGTGCCGTTGTATGAAACGATTCGCAATATTCATGGCTTTAGGCGCGCTGCTGGCCGGGTTGGCGGTGGCGCAGTACCGCTTCCAGAACACCGGCCGGATCAACCGGATCCTCACGCTGACCAGCCAGCAATTGGACCTGGCTGACGCCGAGGGGAGTTATCCGCTGGCGGTGTTTATTGATAAGCTGGACCGCAAGGACGCGAGCCGCAGCTACTCGCGGAAACTGTCGAAGGGCCTGATCTACACCATCGAGGTCATCGGGGAAGGGGGTAAGGGCATCACCGACGCCGACCTGTACGTGCGCGACTCGAAGGGTTTGGTCAGCGTACGCGACGAGGGACTCTCGAACATCGCGAGGGTGGTGATCATGCCCAAGGCCGACGACACGTATACTTTCACGGCCTCGGCAGCCAGCTTCGGTTCCGCCCAGGACGGCTTCTTCTCGCTGGTGATCTCGGCGGCGGCCAGGTAGGAGGTAAAAACGCTCGCTCACGCGCGCCTGACCAATTTCTACGCGGAAGCCCTGCGCCAGCCCCAGCCGGTGCTCGCGCCCATGGCCGGCTACACCGACGCGCCTTTCCGCAAGCTGGCCCTCGAGCACGGCGCGGGCTGGGTGGTGAGCGAGATGGTGCTGGCGCGGGGCTTCCTGGCCGGGGAGCGCCGCTCGCTCGAGCTGGGCGCCCCCTACCCCGGCGAGGAACGGCTGGTGCTCCAGCTTTTCGGCCACGAGCCCGACGTGCTGCGCGACGCGGCGGCCAAGGCCGAGGCCGAGTTCGGCCCCGTCGCCCTCGACCTCAACATGGGCTGCCCGGCCCCCAAGATGGCGGGCCGGGGCGGGGCCTGCCTGCTCCAGACGCCGGAGCTGGCTTTCGCGCTGGTGCGGGCCATGCGCCAGGGCACGAGCCTCCCGGTGAGCGCCAAGATCCGGCTGGGCTGGGACCACGACCAGAGCCTCGAGATCGCCCACGGGCTCGAGGCCGCCGGGGCCAGCCTGATCACGGTTCATGGGCGCACCAGCCGGCAGCGCTACGGCGGCGAGGCCGACTGGGAGGCCATCGCCCGCGTGGCCCAGGCGGTGCGCGTCCCGGTCATCGGCAGCGGCGACGTGACCACCCCCGAGCAGTACTTCGAGCGCCTGAAGCTGGGGGTGGCCGGGGTGATGATCGGGCGGGGCGCGGTGGGCAACCCCTGGATCTTCGCGCAGATCCGGCAGGGCGGCTCGGCGGCGGGGCCGGCGCTCGAGGAGCGCGTTCACACCGCCCTGCGCCACGCCCGGCTCAACGCCCAGTGGTACGGCGAGGCGTCGGGGGTGCGCCAGTTGCGCAAGGTGCTGCCCCGCTACTTCCCCACCCACCCCGAACTGCACCCCGCGCTCAAGCAGGTGAGCACGCTGGGGGAGCTCGAGCGCTTGCTCTCGAGCCTCCGGCCCTTGACCCCGGCCTGCTGAGCCCCCACAATCTTCGAGGTGATGATCGCCCTCGGCATAGACACCTCCTGCGACGACACCGGCGTCGGGCTGGTGCGCGGCGGGCGGGTGGTCGCCAACAAGGTGGCCTCGCAGACCCTGCTGCACCAGCGCTTCGGCGGCGTGGTGCCCGAGCTCGCCAGCCGCGAGCACACCCAGGTGATCGACGGGCTGCTCGAGCAGGCCCTGGCCGAGGCCGGGGTTCGCCTCCGGGACGTCGAGCTCGTCGCGGCCACGCGCGGGCCCGGCCTGATCGGGGCGCTGCTGGTGGGCTACACCTACGCCAAGGGGCTGGCCCTGGCGCTCGGGAAGCCCTTCGTGGCGGTGCACCACCTCGAGGGCCACCTCTACGCCGCCCTGGCCGACCATCCCGAGGCCCTGCCTCCTTTCCTCGCCCTCATTGCCTCGGGCGGCCACAGCCACCTCTTCCGCGTGGCGGCCTGGGGACGGTACGAGCTGCTGGGCGCGACCATGGACGACGCCGCCGGGGAGGCTTTCGACAAGGTGGCCCGCCTCCTGGGGCTGGGCTACCCCGGCGGGCCCGAGGTCGAGAAGTTGGCCGCCCAGGGCGACCCCCAGGCGGTGCCCTTCGGGATGCCCTTGCAGGGCCAGGGCCCGGGCCAGTACGCCTTCAGCTTCTCGGGGCTCAAGACCGCCGCCCTGCGGGCCGTCGAGAAGGGCCTGGACAAGGCCGACATCGCCGCCAGCTTCCAGCGCGTCGCGGTCGAGCACCTCGCCTCGGTGGTGCTGCGGGCCGCGCGGGACACGGGCCTCCAGACCCTCCTCGTCACCGGCGGGGTGGCCCAGAACCGCGCCCTGCGGGAGCGCCTCGAGCAGGCCGGCCTGCGCCTGCTGTTCCCGCCCCGTGGCATGGCCACCGACAACGGCGCCATGATCGCGCTCGCCGCCTGGCGCCGCTGGAGTGGGCAGGGAGACCCCCTGAGCCTGCCCGCGGCGGCGTATTTGCCGTTGGCGTGAAATGGTCGAACGCCGATAGCTAAACGCCGATAGCCTATAGCCGATAGCTGATAGCCAAACGCAAGACGCAAAACGCCCTTTCTTCACCCCCCTTAGCGAGGGGGCCGGGGAGGATACCCCCTCGACGCCGGCGGGGAGGGGTCAACCACGGGCTACAGGCCACGAGCCTCCTGTTTACCGCTGACGGCTGATAGCTGAAGGCTGCTAGCTGCCCGCTTCCTTGACTGGTTCCAGCCCACCCAAATCCTCATCTTGCCGGGTTAGAATCGTGAACGGTTATGTTGGGCCTCATCAATAAGCTCTTTGACAACAACGAGCGGCACATCGCTCGTTACTGGAAGACCGTGGTTGCCCCGGTCAACGCCCTCGAGCCCGAGGTGCAGAAGATCGAGGACCTGGCCGCGGCCTATGCCGAACTGCGTCAGCGCTATCAGAACGGCGAGCCCCTCGACGACCTGCTGCCCATAGCCTTCGCGCTCACCCGCGAGTCGAGCCGCCGTTTCCTGGGGCTGCGCCACTACGACGTGCAGCTCATCGGCGGGGCGGCGCTGCACGAAGGCAAGATCGCGGAGATGCGCACCGGCGAGGGCAAGACGCTGGTGGCGACGCTCGCGGTCGCGCTCAACGCCATCGCGGGCAAGGGCGTGCACCTGGTGACCGTCAACGACTACCTGGCCCGCCGCGACGCCGAGTGGATGGGGCCCGTGTACCGCGGCCTGGGCCTGAGCGTGGGCATCATCCAGCACAACTCCACCCCCGAGCAGCGCCAGGCCGCCTACCGCTCCGACGTGACCTACGTGACCAACTCGGAGCTGGGCTTCGACTACCTGCGCGACAACATGGTGGTGCAGCCCGAGTACCTGGTGCTGCGCCACGACACCCCGCTGCACTACGCCATCGTCGACGAGGTCGACTCCATCCTCATCGACGAGGCCCGCACCCCGCTCATCATCAGCGGGCCGGCCGAGAAGGCCACCGACATGTACTACCGCATGGCCGAGATCGCCAAGAAGCTCGAGCGCGGCGAGAAGGCCGAGCCCGGCGTGCGCAAGGAGCCCACCGGCGACTACACCATCGACGAGAAGCAGCGCTCGGTGCACCTCACCGTGCAGGGCATCGCCAAGGCCGAGAAGCTGCTGGGCGTGGAGGGGTTGTTCAACACCGAGAACATGGAGAAGGCCCACATGCTCACCCAGGCGCTCAGGGCCAAGGACCTCTACCACGTCGACCGTGACTACATCGTGCAGGACAGCCAGGTGATCATCGTCGACGAGTTCACCGGCCGCCTGATGCCCGGGCGCCGCTACGGTGAGGGCCTGCACCAGGCCATCGAGGCCAAGGAAGGCGTCAAGATCGAGCGCGAGAACCAGACCCTCGCCACCATCACCTACCAGAACTTCTTCCGCCTCTACGAGAAGGTCGCGGGCATGACCGGCACCGCCAAGACCGAGGAGAAGGAGTTCCAGGAGATCTACGGGATGGACGTGCGCACCATCCCCACCAACAAGAAGGTCATCCGCGAGGACAGCTCCGACGTGGTCTACCGCACCGAGCGGGGCAAGTTCTTCGCCGTGGTCGAGGAGATCGCCGAGAAGTACGAGAAGGGCCAGCCGGTGCTGGTGGGCACCATCTCGGTCGAGAAGTCCGAGCGGCTTTCGGCCATGCTCAAGGAGCCGCGCCACTACCTCGCGCAGGTCGAGTTCCGCACCCAGATCTTCCTCAAGGCCGCCGAGAAGCAGAGCGGCGGGCAGTGGGAGCAGATCAGGAGCTTGCTGGCCCGCCCGGCGCAGGTCAAGGAGGCCGACCTCGAGCAGTACGATTCCGCCGTTCCCGCCAAGGGCAACCTCCGCACCGCCTGGGACCTGCTCAAGCGCTCGGTGCACACGCTCGAGCTCATCCGCAAGGGCATCCCGCACCAGGTCCTCAACGCCAAGTACCACGAGCGCGAGTCGGAGATCGTGGCCCAGGCCGGGCGCAGCAAGACCGTGACCATCTCGACCAACATGGCCGGGCGCGGCACCGACATCAAGCTCGGCGGCAACGCCGAGTACCTGGCCGCGGCCCTGCTGCAGAAGGAGGGTTTCGACCGCTACGAGTGGAAGGTCGAGCTCTTCATCAAGAAGACCGTGCAGGGCGAGGAAGAAGAGGCCCACCGCCTGGGCACCGAGCTCGGCGTGCGCCCCGAGGTCATGGAGGAGATCCGCCGCCTGCGCGACACCTGCGCCGCCGACGAGATCCGGGTCAAGGAGCTGGGCGGTCTGCACATCATCGGCACCGAGCGCCACGAGTCGCGCCGCATCGACAACCAGTTGCGCGGGCGTTCGGGCCGCCAGGGCGACCCCGGCTCCTCGCGCTTCTACGTCTCCTTCGACGACGACCTCATGCGCCTGTTCGCCTCCGACCGCATCATCGCCATGCTCGACCGCATGGGCTTCGACGACAGCGAGCCCATCGTCAACAACATGGTCACCGCCTCCATCGAGCGGGCCCAGAAGCGCGTTGAGGACCGCAACTTCGGCATCCGTAAGCAACTGTTGCAGTTCGACGACGTGATGGCCCGCCAGCGCGAGGTGGTCTACGCCCAGCGCCGCACCATCCTCCTGGGCAAGGACGAGGAGGTGCGCGAGGCCGCCCAGGCCATGATCGAAGACAGCGTGGCTGCGGCCGCTGAGCTCCACCTCAACCCCCAGGTCCACCCCGAGGAGTGGGACCTCGCCGCCCTCAAGGGCGCCATGACCGACTTCGCGCCGGGCCTCGAGGCCTACGACTACGAGTCGCTGCGCTCGCTCAAGGCCGACGAGGGCGTGGAGAAGCTGGTCGAGGCCGCCCTGGCCGAGTACGCCAAGCGCGAGGCCGAGCTCTCACCCCAGATCACCCGGGCCGTCGAGCGCTTCGTGATCCTGCAGGTCGTGGACAACTTCTGGAAGGAGCACCTGCACAACCTCGACGTGCTGCGCCAGGGCATCGGGCTGCGCGGCTACGGCCAGAAAGACCCCTTCCAGGAGTACAAGTTCGAGGCCACCAAGCTCTTCAACGAGATGATCGCCACCATCAAGAGCGAGGTCACCAAGTTCTTGTTCCGCCTCAAGGTCGAGCTCGAGCCCACCCCCCAGCAGCAGGCCATCCCGGCCCCCGTGGTGGAGGCCAGCCCCGCCCCCAGCGCCTTCGGCCAGCCCCAGCCCGACCCCTTCACCGTCCGCCGCGAAAAGCCCGCTCACAACCCCAACACCTCGGGCCTGAGCCGGGCCGAGCGCCGCAAGCTCGAGCGCGAGGAGAAGAAGAAGCATAAGAAGTAGGTCGTACGTCGTACGTCGTACGCAAAACGCCGAACGCCAAACGCCCTTTCTTTGCCCCCCTTAGCAAGGGGGGCTGGGGGGGATAACCCCTCCCCGCCGGCGGGGTGGGGTCTACCACGGGCCACGAGCCACGAGCTATGCACAAAGCGTGTCCTCGGCGTCTCGCGTACGGCGCATGACGTATGACGTAGGACGTACGACCCGAGTAGCATGATTTCCATGCGATTCCCCTGGCTCGCCGCCCACGAGGTCAACCGTTATGCCCAGCCCCTTGTGGGCCTCGAGCGTCCCGTGCGGGTGGCTCACCTGTCCGATCTGCACATCGGGTACTACGTGGACGCGAAGATCATCGCGCACTGGGTCGAAGCCACCATGGCCCAGAAGCCCGACCTCGTCGTCATCAGCGGCGACCTCACCGACACCCACCGCGCCGAGTGGATCCGGCCCGCCGTGGCCGAGCTGGCTGGCCTCGAGGCCCCCCTGGGCGCGTGGGCGGTGTGGGGCAACCACGACTACCGGCTGCGGCGCTACAAGTCGCGCGACCTCTCCGATCTGCAGGGCTGGCTCGAGCAGGCCGGGGTGCGGGTGCTCAACAACGCCGGGGTCCAGCTCCGCGACGACCTCTACCTCGCCGGCGTGGACGACCTCTGGCACGGCCAGCCCGACGTCTCACAGGCCCTGAAGGACCACCGCGAAGGCGCGGTGCTGCTGGTGTGCCACAACCCCGACTACTTCTTCGAGGTGCCCGCCAAGGTGGGCCTGACCCTCGTCGGGCACACCCACGGCGGCCAGATCATCCTGCCCATCCTGGGCCCGGTGAGCACTTCGTCCAAGTACGGCAAGCGCTTCGCCGAGGGCTGGTTCGAGGAGCCGGTAAAGGGCTTCGTCTCGAGGGGCCTGGGCGTCTCCATGGTGCCCATCCGCTTCCGGGCCAAGGCCGAGATCGTGATCCACGAGCTGCACCCGGGGGAGAGCGGAAAGCGATAAGCTCTCAGCCGTCAGCTTTCAGCCGTCAGCGGAGGGCGGAAGGCTCGTGGCTCGTAGCGAAAGACACCCCTCCCTGCCGCCGGGGAGGGGGTATCCCCCCAGCCCCCCTTGCTAAGGGGGGAGAAAGGCGTTTTGCGTCTGGCGTCTTGCGTTTGGCGTCTTGTGTTCGGCGTTGGGCGTTCGGCTATCAGCTATCAGCTATCAGCTATCGACCATCGCCCCCTCACCGCGTACGCAACACCGCCACCTTATCCGCCCCCGACAGCGGCAACCACACCTCACCCGGGCGGCCTAGGATCTGGCGCACGCTCGAGCGCGGCGTGGGCAGGGGGTAGGTGGTGAAACGCTCGGTGGCGGGGTCGAAGCTGTGCACGGCGTTGGCGCCGAAGTCGGAGACCCACACGACGTCGCGGTCGTCGACGTAGACCGCGTAGGTCTGGGGGTTGGTGCCCGGGAGCTTCCACTCTTTCCAGGCGCCCGTCTTGGGGTCGTAGCGGCCGAGCTGGCCGGTGTTCCAGTAGCTCACCCAGACCATGCCCTTCGAGTCGGACCATACACGCCGGGCGCCCTGGCCTTTGGTGGGGGGCTCGAGCACGGTGGCCTGTCCGGTGGCGGGGTCGATGCGGGCGACGTGGTTGCCGGCGAGGGAGGCGTAGTAGACCGCGCCGTCCGGGGTCGCGGTGATGCCGTAGGGGCCGCGGCCCCGCGGCGCAGGCCAGGCCTCGACCCGGCCCGTCCGGGGGTCCAGGCGGCCGTAGTAGCCGCTCTGCCCGGTGAACCATAGAACGCCCCTGGCGTCGAAGGCGGCGGTGTTGAGGTTGGCGTTGGCGGCGCTGGCGGGCAGGGGGTAGCGGCGCACCTCGAGGCTCTTCCCGTCCACCCGCACGATCGCGTTGAGGCCGCTGTCGGTGATCCAGGCCGCGCCGTCGGGCCCGGCGATGACCCCGTGGGGGGCCGAGCCTTCGCCCAGCTTGACGTAGCTGCTCTGGCCGCTCACAGGGTCGAGGATGCCCAGCTCACCGGTGAACTGCGCGGTGAACCAGACCTTGCCGTCGGGGGCTGGGGCCACGTCGTGGGGGTGGGAGCCCGGCTTGACCGGGTATTCCCGGATGGCCGTAGGGCTGGTCTGTGCGAGGCTCAACCCCAGAAGCACCAAAAATCCGAATCTGAACATCCACACCCCCTATCGAACCGGCAGCTTGGCCCAGTCCTCGGCCAGCACGCGGGCGACCAGGCGGAAGCCGCCCGGCCCCAGCGGCCGGAAGATCGCCGCCTCGCCCTCGGCCAGGTTCACTTCGGCCGCGTCGCGCAGGTTGAACTGGTGGGCCACGAGCACGGTGTTGGTCCCGGCGGGCGGGACCACCGCCAGGAGCTTGCGCAGCGCCTCGGCCCGGGCCGGCCCCGACCCGCCCCGGATCTCCTCGCTGACCTCAAAGCGCCCGAAGGCCAGTTGGGCGGTCTCCCGGGTGCGGCAGTAGGGGCTCGCCAGCACGCTGCCTACGGGGATCTTCAGGGCGCGGAACGCCTCCCCGATGGCCCGGGCCTGGGCCCGCCCGGCTTCGTTGAGGTTGCGCTGTTTGCTGCAGTCCTGCAGGGCGGGGCCGTCGGTGTCGGCCTGGGAGAAGTCGGTGGCGGCGTGGCGGAAGTAGATGACGTAGCCGCCCTTTTGCAGGGCCTGGACCAGGGCAGCCCCCTCGAGCCCCTCCTGCGCGAAGGCCAAGGGGAGCGCTGCCAGGAGCCACAAAAGCCATCTCCCGGGCATGCTTCAAGTGTGCCCGGGAGCGGGGGCGTCAATTGTGGGTCAGGCCTCGACCGTGACGTTCTCGAGGTTGAGGTTGGAGTAGACGTTCTGGGTGTCGTCGAGGTCCTCGAGCGCCTCGATCATCCGCAGCACCTTCTCGGCGTCCTCCTGGGGGAGCGCCATGGTGTTCTGCGGGATCATGGTGATCTCCACGTCCTCGGGCTTGAAGCCGCGCTCCTTGAGCCCGCCGGCGATGGTGTAGACCTCCTGCGGGTCGGTGTAGATCTCCAGGCCTTCCTCGCTCTCCTGCAGGTCGAGGGCGCCGAGTTCGATGGCGGCCTCCTGCGCGGCCTCGGTGTTGGGCTCGAGCCAGATGTAGCCCCGGCGGTCGAACTGCCAGGCCACCGCGCCGCTGGCCCCCAGGCTGCCCCCGTGCTTGCTGAAGACGTGGCGCACCTCGCTGGCCGTGCGGTTGCGGTTGTCGGTGAGGGCGTACACCAGCACCGCCACCCCGCCGGGCGCGTAGCCCTCGTACACCACCTCCTCGTAGCTCGACCCCTCATCGTCGCCGCCCTGCAAGCGCTTGAGCAGGCGCTCGATGTTGTCGTTAGGGACGTCGTCCATCTTGGCCGCCTCGATGAGGTTGCGGAGCTGGACGTTGGCCGCCGGGTCGGCGCTACCCCCGGCCCGGGCCGCGGCCGCGATGGCGCGGAGGTACTTGCTGATCACCTTGCCGCGCTTGAGGTCGTTGGCGGCTTTCTTCCGCTTAATCTGAGCCCATTTGCTATGGCCTGCCATAAGTCACCGCTCTCCATTATAGGGCGCTGTCCGGGGGGCTCGAGGAGGCGGTAAGCTTTCAGCCTTCAGCCCTCAGGGGTGAGCGGGAGGCCCGCGGCTCCTGGCCCGTGGCCCATCGCCCATCGCCCGTGGTGAAAAGGGAACCCTCCCCGCGTGCGGGGAGGGAATATCCCCCCAGCCCCCCTTGTTAAGGGGGGTGACGAGGCGTTTGGCGTCTTGCGTCTTGCGTACGACGTACGACGTAGGACGTACGACCGGCGTTCGGCGTTGGGCGTTCGGCTATCCGCTATCGGCTACGGGCTATCGACCATCGACCATCGCCATCAGCCCTCACCCTTCACCCCACGAGCCGCTCGAACCGCCCGATACGCTCCATCAGCACGTCCATGCCCCCCTGCCAGAAGGCGGGATCCTCGAGGTCGAAGCCGAAGCGGGCGGCGAGCTCCTTGGCGGGGTAGACCCCGACCGAGGCGAGCAGGTCCTCGTACTGGGGCAGGAAGTCGGGGCCGAGCTCGAGGTGCTTGTTGTACAGCGCCAGCCCGAAGAGCAGGCCGAAGGCGTAGGGGTAGTTGTAGAAGTCGATGCCGTAATAGTGGCCCTTCACGGCCCACATGTAGGGATGGTAGCTCGCCAGGCCGTCGCCGTAGGTGGCCTGCTGGGCCTCGAGCATCAGGGCGCAGAACTCGCTGGCCGACAGCTCGCGCTCCTTGCGCCGCTCGAAGACCGAGCGCTCGAAGAGGAAGCGGGAGTGGATGTCCACGATCACCTGGGCGGCGTCCTGGAGGTTGCCCTCGAGCAGCGTGACTTGCTCGGCCTCGCTCGCCTTGCGCAAGGCGGCCTCGGTGATGATGGTCTCGTTCATGATGCTGGCGGTCTCGGCCAGGGTCATGGGGCCGCGCGCGAGCAGCGGGGGCTTGGAGCGCATGCAGTAGTTGTGGTAGGCGTGGCCGAGCTCGTGGGCCATGGTGCTCACCCCGCCGAAGCTCTCCTCGTAGTTGGTGAAGATCAGGCTCTCGCCGCCGCCGAAGTGGGAGCAGTAGGCCCCCACCTGCTTGCCCTTGCGGGGCTCGGCGTCGATGCGGCCCTCGGCGTACATGCGCCGGGCCACCTCGGCGTCGGCAGGGGAGAAGGAGGCCAGGTGCTCGATGATGAAGTCGCGGCCCGCCTCCCAGCTCCAGCGGCTGTGGCTGTGGCCTACCGGGGCGAAGAGGTCCCACCAGTCCAGGCCCGCCTTCCCCAGCGCCTTGGCCTTGGCCCGGAAGTAGCGCCGCCAGTGGGGGAAGCTGGCCTCCATCACCTCCTGCATGGCCCCCAGCGCCTTGCGGGTGATGCGGTTGGTGAAGAGGGTGGGCTCGAGGTCGTCGGCCCAGCCGCGCTTGCGGTTGAGGGTGCTCTGCTGGCCCTTCCAGCCGTTGAGCGCGGCGGCCAGGGGGATCCGGTGGGCCTTCCAGGCCTCGAGCTCGGCCTCGTAGGCGGCCTTGCGGGTGGCCTCGTCGGGGTCGAAGGCCAGCAGGCGGACGCTGGAGATGGGCAACTCCTCGCCCCGCACCTTCACGGTGATCTGGCTCGAGACGTTGGAGTGCAGCCGGGCGAAGGCCCCCCCGCCCGAGAGGGAGAGCTCGGCCGCCAGCACCTCTTCGGCCTCGCTCATCAGGTGCTCGGCCTGGACGCGGGCTTCTTCCAGGAGGATGCGGTACTCCCCGGCGTTCACCGCCTCGGGGTCGAGGGACGCCAGCCAGGTGGTGAGGGGCGAGCGCAGCTTCTGCAGCCGCAGCGAAAGGTTGCGGAAGAGCGAGTAGCGGGCCTGGGCCTCCTCGTCGCCCGAGTTGGTCGAGACCAGGGCGTAGAGGTAGGTGTTGATGCGGTTCTGCGAGAGGCTGATGGCGTTGAGCTGCTCGATGACGGCGGCGAAGGCGGCCGCGTCGCCCTCACGCATGGGCCGGGCCCTGACCTCGTGGCGCTCGAACAGGGCCTCGAGCTCGGTGATCTGCTGCTCGAGGCGGGCGTAGGCGTCCAGGAAGTCGGGGCTTTGCAGGCCCTTGAAGAGGGGCTCGAGGTTCCAGCGGGGGAGTTGTGCGGTGACGCTCATGGAGTGAGTATACGCACCGGGCGACGGCCTGAAATGAACCTGCAGCGTGTGTGGGCAGGCTTCCTCGGGCCACCTTTCGGGCTCACTCGAGCCGGCTCACCGGGCGCGGCCACAGGTAGACCTGGCCGCCCTGGCCGCTCGAGGCCAGCACGCCGGTCTTGGGGTTGAAGGTGAGGCTGTAGACCGGGCCGGGCTGGTCGGGGGAGACCATCATCAGGCTGGGGGCTTGCGGCTTACCCAGGTCCCAAAAGCGCAGGGTGCGGTCGCCCGAGCCCGAGACCAAAAAGCGGTTGTCGATGCTGAAGGCCAGGCTGGAGACGGCGTCGGCATGGCCGGTGAGGGCGGCGAGCTGTTTGGGGTTGCCGTTGTCCTCTCGAGCCAGCAGGTCGAAGACCAGCACGCTCCCGTCGCCCAGCCCCACCCCCAGGAAGCGGTTGTTGCGGCTGAAGGCCAGCGCGTAGACGGGGGTGCTCGCCAGCTCCACCACGTTGACGCGGCGGGCGCTGCCCAGGTCCCAGACCTCCACCCCGCCCGTCGAGCGCCCCAGCACCATGGTGCGCCCGCTGGGGCTGAAGGCGGCGGAGAACAGCAACTGCGAGGTCTTGAACCCCTTGAGGTACTTGCCGCTCTTCACGTCCCAAAACGCCACGTCCCCGCCGAGCTGCACCGAGGTGACGCGGGTGGCCGTGGGGTCGAAGCTGAGGTTCCACACGCCCTTACCCGGCTTCATGAGCTGGACCTGCTTGCCCGAGGCCACCTCCCACACCCGGATGGTGCCGTCGCCGGAGCCCGAGGCCAGGAGCTTGCCGTCGCGGGAGAAGTCGAGGGCCCGCGCGTACTTGCTGTGCCCCTTGAGCACCCGCAGCTCCTTGCGGCTTTGCACGTCCCAGATGCGCACGGTGCTGTCGGCCGCGCCCACCGCCACGTAGCGGCCGTCGGGGCTGTGGGCCATGGAGTAGACGTAGGTGGTCGCGACCTTGAAGCCTTCGGGCTTGCGGGGGTCGTAGAGCTCGAGCCGGGCGCTGACCTCCAGGGGCCGGTCGGTGAGCCGCACGGTCCGTTCGAAGTAGTAGTAGGTACCCCCTGCGGCTTCGGCCCGCAGCACCAGCTTGTAGCTGCCGGGCTCGAGGGCGTAGCTCGAGGTGGCACAGGTGCCGATCTCCTTGTTGCCCAGTGAGACCTTCACCGCCTCGGGGGTAACCCCTGAGGGCAGGCCGCAACTGAGGCTGAGGTTGGCGCCGGGACCCTCCTGGGCCAGGCCCAGGGAGGTAAGGCTGAGGAGTGCATAGAGCAAACTGCGCATGGGGCCATTCTAATTCATGGGCCGCGGCGGCCGCAGGCGGGGTTTCTCGAGCGCGCCGGCGTGAATGTAGAGTTAAGCGGTGAGCGATTTCCCCGTCACCGTACACATCGACGTGCGCTTTCGCGACCTCGACCCGCTGGGCCACGTCAACAACGCGGTCTACCTGAGCTATGCCGAGACGGCACGCGTGGAGTACTTCCTCCGGCTGGGCTACCAGGTGGGCGGCGGCAACTTCATCCTGGCGAGGGCCGAGGTGGACTACCGCCGCCCCATCGTCCTTCACGACGACGTCTCGGTGATGACCCGGGTGAACAAGGTGGGCAACAGCAGTTTCCGCATGCTCTTCGAGGTGTGGTCCAACGGCGAGCTCGCGGCCCGGGGCGAGACGGTGCAGGTCTGGCTCGAGGACGGCAAACCCAGCCCCCTGCCCCCGGCCCTGCGCGAGGCGATCCGGCGGCTCGAGGCCCAGCCCGTCGAGGGGTTATAGCCCGGCCGCCTCGAGGACCCGCCGGCTTTCCGGATGACCCCTTGACGAATCAGCGTCACCCCGCTACTATTGCTTTTGCGTCTGAAGCGCTTCCCCTGCCGGGATGGCGGAATTGGTAGACGCGCATGATTCAGGGTCATGTGCCCGCAAGGGTGTGCAGGTTCAAGTCCTGTTCCCGGCACCACGAAAAACCCCAGGCCGCAGCCTGGGGTTTCTGCTTTGCCGCGCGGCTCGAGGCCTAGCGGTAGCCCACGGGGTTGTAGAAGTTGCCCTTGTGGCGGTTGAGCACCTCGCGCACCTGGGGCTCGAGGCTCTCGGGCACGTCGGCCACGACCATCACCCCGCCGCGCTCGACCGCGGCGCCGTAGTACTCGGCTTCCTTGGGGTCGTAACCGGCGTTGGCGATGGCCCCCGCCAGACCGCCCGTGGTGCCGCCCACTACCGCGCCGGCCACGGCGCCGCCCGCCACCGCCCCCAGGCTCTCAGCCAGGACACCGGCGGTGATGAAAGGCCCCACGCCAGGGATCAGCGCGGCCGCGATGCCGAAGAGGGCGCCCGCCGTAGCACCGACCGCCAAGCCTTTCCCGGCCCCCTCGAGGGCGCTTTCACCCTTCTCCTCGATGTCGTGGCGGGAGACGAAGGAGAGCTGGCTGTCGGTCACGCCGATGGTGCGGAGTTCGTTGACGGCGGCTTCCGCCTGGGCCCTGGAATCAAAGACTGCAGTTACACGTCCCATGTAATACCTCCTTCGGCCCATACTGTGCCCGCTTCGCCTGAGCGATCACTGTCCAAAAACTGAGCCCGGCCTGAACCGGGCTCGAGGGGGCGAATCCGCTCAGCTACTGCGCCACTTGGCGGTGAGGGTAATCTTGACGGTGACGGTCTCGCTGCCCCGCAGCACCTTGAGGGTGATGGTGTCGCCCACCTGGCGGCTGCGCACGTAGGCGATGAGCTCGTCGGAGGACTGCACGGCCTTGCCGTCGACCTCGAGGATCAGGTCGGCGAGCACCCGGTTCTCGGACAGGCGGCGCGGGGGTTGCAAGCCCGAGTTGGCCGCCGGGTAGCCCTCGATCAGGTCGAGCACGACCACCCCGCCCTGGCGCAGCCCGTAGGCGCGGGCCTCGTCGTCGGTGAGCTGGCTGAGGCTCACGCCCATGAAGGGGATGTCCCGCCGGTAGCCCGCCCTGATCTGGCCGATCAGGTTGTTCAGGCCCAGCAAGGGCGTGGCGTAGCTCTGGAACACCGGCACGTCCTGACCGTCCTGCTGTTCGCGGCCGATGGCGACGGCGATGGCCACCACCTTGCCCTCGGTGTTGAGCACGGGCCCGCCCGAGTCGCCGGGGGCTAAGGGCATGGTCGAGGCGATGAGGTCGCCAGGGAAGTCGGCGCGGATGGTGCGGCCGATGTTGGTGACCGTCCCGATGCGCGGGGCGATGAACTCCCCGCGCGAGTTGCCGATGGTCATGAGCGACTCGCTCCTGCGCACGGGCTTGGCGGTCTCGAGCTCCATGAAGGGCACCGGCCCGGGCACCCTAGCCTTTATGAGGGCGATGTCGCGCAGGGCGTCGTAGCCCACCACCTCCGCGGGGTAGCGTTTCTCGTCGGCGGTACGCACCCAGAAGCGGTCGGTATCCTCGATGACGTGGTAAGCCGTGAGCACCAGCCCGTCGGCGCTGATGAAGAAGCCCGAACCCGTGCCCTGCGGCCGGGTCTCGATGCGAACCGCCGCCGGGTGGATCTGCTCGTAGACCCGCTCGAGCTGCACCTTCGCAGCCCGCGCGTCCAGCACGGGCGTTTCATCGTTCTTCTGAGCCCCTGTCGCCAGGAGCCCCATGAAACCGACCATGACGGCCAGCAACCAAATTCGCATGTTCATCAGTGTAGGGCCAGGTGAGGGCCTGAGCGGCGATCTGGGGCACGATGTGAAGGGATTGAGAATTGGGGGTGTATGCCGAATGCTGGTAGTCGATAGTCGATAGCTGATAGCCGATAGCCAAACGCAAAACGCGGGTCGTACGCCGAACGCCAAACGCCAAACGCCAGACGCCAGACGCCTTGTTCCCCCCTTAGCGAGGGGGGTGTAGGGGGGATAAACCCTCCCCGCGCGTGGGGAGGGCTGGGGTGGGGTAAACCACGGCCACGAGCCACGAGCCTTGTGCTTATCGCTGACGGCTGAAAGCTGAACGCTCTTCCTGACCCCCACTTTGGTATCCTGAACCGGATGAAACGGGTTTTCTCCGGGTTTCAACCCACCGGCGAGCTGCACATCGGCAATTACCTCGGGGCGATGGTCAACTACGTGGCCCTGGGGGAGAAGCTCGGCCGGGACGCGATCTATTGCATCGTGGATTACCACGCGCCCACCAACCCGGCCGCCTACGACAAGGAGCTGTTGCGGCAGCGCACCTTCGAGGCCGGCCTGGTCAACATCGCGGCGGGCCTCGACCCCGACAAGGTGATCCTCTTCGTGCAGTCGCACGTGCCCGAGCACACCGAGCTGGCCTGGGTCTTCACCACCCAGACGCCCTACGGCGACCTCACCCGCATGACGCAGTTCAAGGACAAGGCGGCCAAGCTCGAGTCGGTCCCCGCAGGGCTGCTGATGTACCCGGTGCTCATGGCCGCCGACATCCTCATCTACAAGGCCGACACCGTGCCCGTGGGCGACGACCAGACCCAGCACCTCGAGCTCGCCCGCGAGATCGCGCGGCGCTGGAACCTCGAGTACGGCGAGACCTTCCCCGAGCCCCAGATCTACCTCAACCCCAACGCCCCGCGCGTGCCGGGCATCGACGGCAAGGCCAAGATGAGCAAGAGCGTGGGCAACACCATCGGCATCCTCGAGGACGCCGAGAGCATCTGGCAGAAGATCCGGGTCATGCCCGACGACCCCGCCCGCATCCGCCTCTCCGACCCCGGCGACCCCGACCGCAGCGTGGCCTTCAAGTTCTTGCAGTACTTCGCCCCGCCCGAGCTCATCCAGGTGTTGCGCGAGGAATACGCCCGCCGCGGCATCGGGACGTTGGTGGTCAAGCAACTGCTGTTCCAGGAGATGATGAAGTCGCTGCGGCCCATCCGCGAGCGGGCCGCCGAGCTGCGGGCCAACCCCGAGCGGGTGATGGACGCCCTCGAGGACGGCGCCCGGCGGGCGCGGGCCATCGCCCAGGCCACCATGGAAGAGGTGCGCGAGAAGTTCGGCCTGCTCTCCCCGCGGCGGAAGGTGCTTTCTTGATCCACCTCGAGTTCCCCGGCTTCTCCGGCACGCCCCTCCAGCTCTCGGAGGCGGTGCGGCGGGGGAGCGTGGCGGCCAAGGAACTGCCGGTGTTGTCGCTGGTCGAGCAGGCCCTGGCGCAGGTCGAGGCGCTCGAGCTCTCCCAGCGCAGCGAGCTCTTGCCGCTGCTGGCCGAGCTGATCCTCTTCAAGCTGCGGGCCTTCGCCAAGGCCAGGCCCGCGCCGCAGGAGGAGGACGGCTTCGACGACGAGGCCACGGGCTTCCTCGAGACCCTCGTCGCCCTGCAGGAGGCCATCCAGTTCCTGCGCCAGCGGGCGGAGGAGCGCTCGAGGGTGCTGCCGGTGCCCCCGCCGCCCCTGCCCAAGGACAGGCGCCTGAGGCCCCTGCCCGTCGAGCGGCTGCTGGAGGCCGTGCGGCCCTTCACCCGCCGGGCTGAAATTCAGATGGAGCCCGAGCGCTTCGGGCTCAAGGAGGCCTGGGCACGGGTGCGGGGCTTTCTGCTCCGGGCGCGGAGGGCGCTGTTCCGGCAACTGCCGCTGGAGACCTGGGCCGAGCAGACCGTGGCCTTCTCGGCGCTGCTCGAGGCCCACCGCGTGGGCGACGTGCGCCTGCGCCAGGGGGAGAACTTCGGGGAGCTCGAGGTCGAGTTCACCGCGCCGGAGACCCTGCCCGACGTGTCCCGGCCGGGCTCGGCGTTGCAGGCTTCGGCGGACTGAAGCCGCGGATAGCCGATGGCTCATAGCTGCGGCAGGTCCGGGGCTATGGGCTATGAGCCACTCAAACTTGCAGCACGAAGTCGAAGCGGGCTTGCCAGAGGGTGTTGCTCTTCTGCACGGCCATGGTCAGGCGCCGGTCGAAGATGCGGTCGGAGGCGTTGGCGGGTTCGCCGGGGAAGTAGAGCTGGGAGGTGAGCGCCGGCCGGCCCGGGGCCTGCACCTTGACGTGGATGTGGCGGGTGCGACCGGGATAAAGGCCGGGGACGACGGTCTCGAGCACGAAGCGCCCGCTGGCGTCGCTGAACTGGTGGCCCCGCAGGCGGAAGCCCTGGTTGTCGTACTGGCCCTGCGCGTCGCACTGCCAGAAGTCGAGGAGGGCGCGGGCTACGGGCTTGCAGCCGGTCGAGAGCACGTAGCCCTGGATCAGCAGGCGGGTGCCGCCGAGGCCGGGCTCGAGCAGCGAGCGGCGCTCGGGGCTTTGCGGCTTGAAGTAGGGGCCTTCGGTCTGGGGCGGGGTGAGCTCGTCGTCCTCGTCGCCGCAGGCGGGGGTGGCGGGGAGGGTGGGGCTGGGCTGGGCCAGCGCGAGCGGGATCGGGGCGGCCAGGGCGACCCAGAGGAACTTGCGCCGGGTCCACGGGCGGTCTCTCACGGCAAACCTCCTGGGCTCGAGGCCTCTAGGGCTCGAGGTGGCTCCTAAGGTAGGGCAGGAGTGTGAAGATTGGGCGAAAGCGCGCGGGACGTGCCCGCGTTACTTCTCGACGGGAACACGCCACCTGGCCTCGGTGATGGTGGAGATCCCGCTGACGACGACGATGATCTCGGTGAGGCCGGGGTCGGCGAGGTCGGCGGTGAGGGTGAGGTAGCCCAGGCGGACGGTCCGGCCGGGAGGGGCCACGAAGCTGCCCGTTATCGGGCGCATCTTGACCGGCTGGCCCAGGTTGCTGCTGGCGCTGAAGTTGTCCTGGGTGAGCCGGAACACGAGGTCGCCCTGCCGGCGGCTGGTGAGGCTGGCTTCGATCAGGAGGCCGTCGGGGTTGGTCCGCAGCAGGCGGAGGGTGAGCTCGAGGCCGCCCTGCTTCCAGGTCTGGCCCAGCTCGAGCACCGTTCCCGCTTCGGTGTCGCCCGCCACCCGGGCATAGCGGATCTCCACCCGGTAACGCCGCCCCGCCACCAGCGTGAGGCTGTGCGAGGCGGGGTTGGGCGCGTAGAGGTTGCCCCCGGCGCTCACCCGGTCGGCACGCAGGACGTAGTTGCCGGTGCCGAGCTGGCTCACCAGCACGCTCTCCACGATGCGCAGGCGGGTGCCGCCCGGCCCGGTGAGCACCACGGCCGCGTCGACGCCCTTGGGGAGGCCGCTGACGACGACCTCGAGGCTGGCCGTGTTCTGCGCCACGCCCCAGAACCCGGCGACGGCTAGGCTCAGGATGCCTGTGGAATACGCGAGCAACCGGTTCATGCGACCACCCCCGGGTTTGACGCTGGCTCGGATCACCCTGATTTTAAGAGGGGCCCTGGGGCTTAGCAATCGAGACTCGTATAACGTTTTTACATCTTGGCGTGGAAATACCGTAGCATATAGCGAGGAGGCGATCATGCGCGAAGTGTTTGTGGTTTCAGCGGTACGGACGCCCATCGGGAAGTTCGGGGGGGCGCTCAAGGACTTCTCTCCCATCGACCTCGGCGCCCACGTGATGAAGGCGGCGCTCGAGAAGGCCGGGGTGCAGGGCAGCGACCTCGACCTCTTCGTCTTCGGGCAGGTGCTCAGAGCCGGGCACGGCCAGCTCCCCCCGCGCCAGGCCGCGTTCAAGGCGGGCATCCCCGAGAGCGTGGACGGCTACGCGGTGGACATGGTGTGCGCCTCGGGGATGCAGGCCACGGCCAACGGCGCGCTGGCGATCAAGAACCACGACGCCGAGCTGGTGCTGGTGGGGGGCATGGAGTCGATGACCCAGACCGGCTTCTACCTCAGCAGCCGGGCCCGCTGGGGCTACAAGTACCTGGCCGGGGCCCCCGAGCAACTGCAGGACGTCCTCCAGCGCGACGGGCTCTCCGACCCCTTCACCGGCGAGGCCATGGGCGACCAGACCGAGCGGCTGGCCGCCGAGTTCGGCGTCACCCGCGCCGAACTCGACGAGGTGGCCCTGCAGTCCAACCTGCGGGCGGCCCGGGCCGCCGAGGCCTGCCACTTCGGCCGGGAGATCGTGCCCGTCGAGGTCAAGACCCGCAAGGGGGTGGAGGTGGTGAGCAAGGACGAGGGCGTGCGCCCCGAGACCACGCTCGAGTCCCTCGCCGCCCTGCGCCCGGCCTTCAAGAAGGACGGCGTGCTCACCGCGGGCAACTCCTCGCAGATCTCCGACGGGGCGGCGGCGCTGCTGCTGGCGAGCGGCGAGGCCGTGGAGAAGTACGGCCTCAAGCCCATCGCCCGCATCCTGGGCTCGAGCTGGGCCGCCGGGGAGCCCTGGCGCTTCCCCGAGGCCCCGGTGCCGGCGGTCAAGAAGCTCCTGGGCAAGCTCGGGATGCAGGTCTCCGACTTCGACCTCTTCGAGAACAACGAAGCCTTCGCCCTCAACAACGTCCTGTTCCACCGGCTGCTGGGCGTGCCGATGGAGCAGCTCAACGTCCACGGCGGGGCCATCGCGCTGGGCCACCCCATCGGCGCGAGCGGGGCCCGCATCCTCACCACCCTGATCCACGCCCTGCACACCTACGGCAAGAGCCGCGGCCTGGCCGCGATCTGCCACGGCACGGGCGGCTCGACCGCGCTGGCGCTCGAGGCCCTCCCGGCCTGAGCGACAAGACCTCGCGCTCCCGGCCTTGCGCCGGGGGTTTTGTTTTGCCGCCGGGATCGGGACGTTCGGCCCTGGGAGGGTCACGTCGCCGGGGGTAGGGTGGCCGTGGCGAGAGCGGGGGCCGTGACCCGCCCTCCCGGTAGGGCTGCTCCCGGATGGGACGTGGCCTTAGAGTTCGCCAGGAACCCGCCCACTCTTTGCCTCATCGAGGCTTAGTACACTACCCTCAAGGAGGTGCATTCATGGCAGAGAATCCGCAAGAGACCAAGGGCAAGACCTGGGTCGAAGAGATCGAGATTTCCGGCGGCCAGCTAGTGGATAAGGTTCGGGAATTGGTGCAGGAGGGCAATGCCCGCCGCGTGACGGTGTGCAAGCAGAACGGGGAGGAGATCTTCTCGGTGCCCCTGACGGTGGGCGTGCTGGTGGGCGGCGTGGTGACGGTGGCCCTGCCCGTGCTAGCGGCGCTCGGCGTGATCGCCGGGATCGTCACCCGCGTGCGGCTCAAGGTCGAGCGGGAGGAGGGGGCCACCACCGAGATCCGGGAGGAGCCCATCGCCGAGGTGCGGCCCCAGGACCAGGAGGTCCGGCCCGAGGACAAGCCCCTCTGATACCCGATTCGGTCGGTTCGGCGCTGTCCGGCGGCGGACCGACAGGGCCGAAGTTATCCGCGTGGCGGAGGGCGGTAGCGCCCCTTGGAAGGGAGACGCTTGCTTCGCCGACCGTCAGGGAGGGGTGCGCTCTGGGGTCCGAAAAGATAGCCCCTGGGGCTCTTCGGTTTGGAAGATTATCTTTTTGAATCCGGCATGAGGAGGTCGCAAGTGGCGGAAGAGAAGCGAACGTGGGTCGATGAGCTCGAGGCCACCAGCGCCAACCTGGTACAGAGGGTGCAGGAGCTGCTGCGCGACGCCAGCGCGACCCGCGTCATCATCTGCAAGCCGGACGGCAGTGAGCTGATCTCCCTGCCCCTGACGGCGGGGGTGCTGGTGGGCGGGGTGCTCACCCTGGCCCTGCCGCGCCTGGCGGCGATCGGGGCGATCGCGGGGATGGTGACGCAGTTCAAGCTCAAGGTGGTGCGGCAGGCTGATGCCCGGGTGGAGGCCCGCACCGAGGAAGAGGAGAAGCAGACCCTCAACCCCGAGCCGCCCTCGAGCCCGCCCCAACCCTGAGCGGGCGAGGAATCCTGCAGGGGCGAACCTCGTGTTCGCCCCGTTCGTTTCTTTTCTGGGGGGGGGAGGGGGTGTGCGGTGGGGTGGTTTGGTGACCCCCGCTCCGCCGTCAGGGGCCGGAGGGGGAGGCCATTCCACGTGGCGAGGGCATCGCGGTACGCGACCCGGCATACGCCGGAAACCTGCTCCCCCTGGGGCTCCCCCGAGGGACTCCAGGTTACCGGCAGAGCCGGTATGGCCTACGGCCACCCCCTCGCGGACGTGCCGCC
>NZ_KE387023.1:2454853-2465175 GCF_000430045.1 Calidithermus chliarophilus DSM 9957
GCCGGGCCTCAGTGCCCGCGTGTGCGGGGGTGCGGGCCGCACCTTGACCCGGCGGCATGCCCGTCTGCGCCACCTCCCTCACCCCCTCCCGCGTGAGCCGCGGATCCACGGCCGGGGACGGGCTCGCGGGTCGAGCGGGTGTCCCCTGGGGAGTGGGGCTGTAGTTAGCTGTCGGGTCGGTCACAACCCCAGTGGATGATCGATTTCAAGGAGGTGTTTAGCTATCGGCTATGGGCTATCGACTATCGACCATCGACTTCAGCGCCGCTCGAGCCGCATCCACAGGCCTCCTTTGGGGCGGATCGTGACCAGGGGGGCGGCTTCGACGGGCTTCGGGTTGGCGGGGCGCAGGCGGTAGTGCTGGGCGACGGTCGCGAGGATGAGCTGGCCTTCGACCAGGGCGAAGGTGTTGCCGATGCACAGGCGGGGGCCGCCGCCGAAGGGGATGTAGGCGTAGCGTGGGGGGCGGGCGTCCTCGAGGAAGCGCTCGGGGCGGAAGGTTTCGGGCTCGGGCCAGGCCGAGGCCTGGCGGTGGGTGATGTAGGGGCTCAGGACCAGCAAAGAGCCCCTGGGGATGGGGTAGCCGCCGACGGTGTCGGGCCCGGTGGCGCGGCGGGTGATGAGCCAGGCGGGGGGGTAGAGGCGCAGGGCCTCCTCGAAGACGGCGCGGGTGTAGGGGAGGCGGGGGAGGTCGTCCATGGTCGGGGTGCGGCCTCCTAGGACCTGGGCGAGTTCGGCGTGCAGCGTGGCCTCGGCCTGGGGGTGTTGGGCCAGGAGGTGCCAGGTCCAGGTGAGGGCGCTGGCGACGGTCTCGTGCCCGGCGATGATGACGGTGATGAGCTCGTCGCGCAGTTGGCGCAGGGTCATGGGCTGGCCGTCGTCGTCGCGGGCCTCGAGCAGCATGGAGAGCAGGTCGTCGTGGGGCTGGCCCCGGGCCCGGCGCTCCTCGACGAGGCGGTAAACGGCTCGGTCCAGCACGTCCAGGGCTTGCCGGAAGCGGCGGTTGCGCATCGTGGGCACCCAGGCCGGGGGGCCGAAGGGGTTCTGGGCCTTGTGGATCACGTAGTCGAGGGCGGTGAGCGTGGCCTCGACCATGCGCTTGGCGGCGGCCGAGAAGTCGCTGGAGAAGAGGGTGAGCCCCACGATCTCGAGGGTCATCTCCATCATCTCGTGGTCGAGGTCGAGCACCCCGTCCTGCTTGGCCTTCCAGCGCTCCAGCATCCGCAGCGCCGCCCCGGTCATGGCCCCGCCAAAGCCCGCGATGCGCTGGCGGTGAAAGGCGGGCTGGGCCATGCGCCGCTGGCGCAGCCAGAACTCGCCGTCGCTGGTGAGGAGGCCCTGGCCGGTCACCAGGGACAGGTTGGTGAACTGCAGCGTGCGCTTGGAGTAGTTCCTGGCGTTGTCCTGCAGCACGTGCTTGACGGCGTCGGGCTGGGCGATGCTGAAGACGTGCAGGCCCGGCACAGGGATCCGCACGAAGGGGCCGTAGCGCCGGGCGAGCTCGAGCAGGAACTCGAGGGGGTCCTGCTGGAGCTCGCGCAGGCGGGGCAGGAGTTCGCGGGGGGTGGGGCCGGGCACGGCTTGGCGCATCCGTGCCGGATGATAACTCACCCTGCCGCGCCGACTTGGCGCTGGGCTGCAACTCGCCCGTCCCGCGGTCATCAACTCGGATCGGGTCATAGTCTTTGAAGTTCAGCCCTCCATATCATGGGCGGCATGACCGCACGTGAAGCCTACGCATGGCTCGAGAACCACAGCAAGGAATCGGCCTACTTGGGGGCCTTCGGGGCGCTGGCAGGGTGGGACCAGGCCGCCTACACGCCCCGCAAGGGGCACGCGCACCGGGCGAAGATGCAGGGCACGCTGGCGCGGCTGCTGCACCAGCGGGCCACCGACCCCCGCATCGGGGAGATGCTGGCGGTGGTGGAGGGCTCCGAGCTGGTGGCCGACCCTATCTCCGTCGAGGCGGTGAACGTGCGCGAGTGGCGCCGCAGCTTCGACCAGCAGACCAAGATCCCCGAGCGGCTGGCCGTCGAGCTGGCCCAGGCCACCACCGAGGGGCAGGCGGTGTGGGAGGAGGCGCGGCCCAAGAACGACTGGGAGGGCTTCGAGCCGGTGCTGAGGCGCATCTTTGAACTCACCCGCGAGGTCGCCGACGCGCTGGGCTACGAGAAGGAGCGCTACGACGCGCTGCTCGACCAGTACGAGCCCGGCGCCACCGCGGCCCAGATCGAGCCGGTGTTCAAGCGGGTGCGCGAGGCCACGGTCGAGCTGCTGCAGCGCCTCGAGCACGCCCCCCGCCGGCCCGACGTCTCCATCGTGCACCGCCACTTCCCCCGCGCCGCGCAGGAGGCCTTCGCCAAGGAGGTCATCGCGCGGCTGGGCTTCGACCTCGAGGCCGGCCGCCTCGACCCGGTGGCCCACCCCTTCATGATGGGCATCGGCCCCGGCGACGTGCGCCTGACCACGCGCTACTTCGAGAACCACTTCAACCCCGCCTTCTTTGGCACCGTTCACGAGATGGGGCACGGGGTCTACGGGCAGGGCCTGCTGCCCGAGCACTACGGTACGCCGATGGGCCAGGAGATCTCGCTGGGCATCCACGAGTCGCAAAGCCGCACCTGGGAGAACCTGGTGGGCCGCAGCCTGGGCTTCTGGCGCTACTTCTGGCCGCTGGCCCAGCAGCACTTCGAGTCGCTGCGCGACGTGCGCCTTGAAGACTTCCACTTCGCGGTCAACCAGGTCAAGCCCAGCCTGATCCGGGTCGAGGCCGACGAGGTGACCTACAACCTGCACATCATGATCCGCTTCGAGCTCGAGCTCGCCCTGCTGCGCGGCGACCTTTCCTTGAGCGACGCCCCCGCCGCCTGGGACGAGAAGTACCGCGAGTACCTGGGCGTCTCCTCGCCCACCCTGGCCGACGGGGTGATGCAGGACGTGCACTGGTCGGCGGGCCTGATCGGCTACTTCCCCACCTACAGCCTGGGCAACCTCTACGCCGCTCAGCTTTTCCAGCAGGCCGAGAAGGAGCTGGGGGCGCTCGAGCCGCAGTTCGAGCGGGGCGAGTTCGCGCCCTTCCTGGACTGGACACGCCGCAAGATCCACCACCAGGGCAGCCGCTACTGGCCGCGCGACCTGCTGAAGAACGTCACCGGCGAGGACCTCAACCCCGAGTACCTCGTGCGGTACCTGGGCAACAAGTTCTCTGCGCTCTACGGCGTCTGAGGCTTTGCGGATACGCTTCACGGTTGGGGCGGGGCCTTTTTGCTAGATTGGCCCCATGCCTTTGCGAAACTGGATCGTCGCGGCGGCGCTGCTGCTGGGCACGGGGCTGGGAAGCCCGGCCCGCGACCTGCTGCAGGAAGCCCTCAAGCTGCTCGAGACCCACTACTTCGGCTATGCCCCCGCCGACTTCAAGGCGCTGGGCGAGCGCTACGGGCGCGAGCTCGAGCAGATCTGCGCCGGCAACCCCGACTGCGGCCATGAGGCCGGGCGCAGCGTCGTCGCGCGGCTGGTGCGCGGCATCGGGGACGGGCACACCTACTTCCTCACCCCTGAGCGCTACAGGCAGACCCTCGACCGCTTCTCGGGGCGCGTGGACCCCACGCCCGTCTACGGCATCAGCATGGCCGGCTACTTCGACGGCAAGGTGCTCATCAGCGAGGTGCGGCCGCAGAGCGCCGCCGACCTCGCGGGCGTGCGGCCCTTCGACCGGGTGCGGGCGGTCAACGGCGAGGGGTTGCGCAGCCTCGAGGACTTCCGCGCCCGCATCGACACCGACCAGCCGGTGCGCCTGAGCCTGCTGCGCGGGGTGCAGGGGGCCGAGCAGCAGCTCGAGCTCACCCTGCGCCGCCAGCCCTACACCCTGCCGGTGCTCCCCACCCTCTACGTGCCCGGCGGCGTGCCCGAGGGCGTGTTCGTGCTGCGCATCCCCGACTTTGCCGTCTACAAGCAGGTCGGGCCCCGTGTGCACGCGCTGGTGCGCGAGGCCCAGGCCAAGGGGGCGAAGGCCATCGTCATCGACCTGCGGGGCAACTCCGGGGGCGAGGAGACCGAGTGCGAGAGCGCCCCGGGGGCCTTCGTGGGCAACTTCGCCCTCGAGATGCGCACCAAGACCGCCGCGGTGCCCTTCGGCTACGCCGACGGCGCGGTGCTGGGCAACGACCCCAAAGACCCCAACCCCCCCTACCGCCTCGAGCAGCCCGCCCGCTTCACCGGCAAGGTGGCCGCCCTCATCGACCGTTTCACCGCCTCCTGCGGCGAGATCATGGCCTACGTGCTCAAGGAGTTCGGCAAGGTGCCCCTCATCGGGCAGCGCACCGTGGGGGTGATGAACACCGCCACCGAGTTCTGGCCCCTCTCCGACGGCTCGGCCATCGCCATCACCTACGTGCGCACCTTCAAGACCAGCGGCGAGCCCCTGCCCGAGTTCGTCACCCCCGACGTCGAGATGCCCTACGAGCCCGAGGTCATCGCCCGCACCGGGCGCGACCCCATGCTGGAGAAGGCGCTCGAGGTGCTGGGCATCCGCTAGCCGTAAAAACCGTTACCCCGATCACTCGGGGGAACGGAGGTACTGAACGGCGGCCGGAGGCTCATTCCACCGCCGAAGCAGCCTAAGGGGTTGGGGCCTCTGGCTTCGCCTTCAAGGATGGCTAGCTTCTATTGGAAAAACAACGGGGTTCTCGAAGTTGGCGCCCGCGGGCCTGCTCAGCCCGTCACCCTTGCGGGGCGCAGCCTGCGGGCGACCCACAGCCCCAGGCTGATGAGGCCCGCCAGCAAGAACACCAGCACGTAGTCGATGATCGGGATGCGGATCACCTCGTTGACCTTGGCCCAGCCGCGGTCGCTGTAGACGTACGTCACCCCGGCGCAGTAGAGGGCCAGGATGGCCCACTTGGCCCAGTTCTTCAGGCCCAGCCCGTGCATCTGGGTGATGACCAGAATTCCGGCGAAGCCGAAGGCGAACATGGGCCAGATGCCGTTGCCTTGCAGCACCGCCACGATGGTGCCGTGCAGCAGCACCAGGAACTCGAGGCTGAAGGTCCAGTAGCGGTTGAGGTGGGCGCGGGTGAAGAACAGGCTGCCCTGCAGCATCAGCAGGTAGGTGTAGAAAAAGCCCAGCAGGTGCCCGGCGGTGGCGACGGCGGGGTGGAACCAGAAGGTGTAGATCACCGCCCAGGCGAAGAAGTAGCCGTGGTACCTCCGCACGAAGTCCACGACCTGCCGGCTAAGCGGGGCCGGCTTGCCCCAGAACATCCCCCGCCGCCGGTTTTCCATGATCAGCACCAGCACCAGCAGCACGATCACCGAGCCCTGCGAGGAGAAGATCGAGACGTCCTGGGCCAGCCCGTCGTAGAACAAATGGGTCTGAAGCACGTGCAGCACGCCGAAGAAGCCGTTGATCGCCAGGGCCCACACGTTGAAGGGGTGCAGCCCGGCGGTGTAGGCGGGGCGCTGCTTCTGCGCGAGGTAGATGAGGTACCAGATGGCGAGGTTGTGCAGCAGGTAGGGCACCCAGGCCGAGAGGCGGGTGAGGAGGGTGGGGTCGGGGAGCTGCCAGTAGTACCAGGCCGCGCCCCGGTCGGGGAGTAGGGGAACGCGCTCGAGCCGCTCCCCCAGCAGCCAGATGAGGCCGGTGACCAGGGTGCTGAAGGCGACGCCCCACCACAGCGCGGCGCCAGAGCCGAGCGGGGACGGGGCTTGCGAGTGGGCTCGAGGCCGTAGGGGCTGTTGCATGCCCCCGATTCTGCCGCCTTACCGGATGGTTAACCGTGGCAGGGCCTAAATTCTGCGGGCGCGCCCCGGCTCGGGGCGGGGCGTTAAGCTAGAGGGCATGAGCAAGTCGCTGGCCCTCATCGCCCACGACGGCAAGAAGACCGACATGGTCGCCTTCGCCAAGGACCACCGCGCCCTCCTGGCCCGCTACCACCTCATCGCCACGGGGACCACGGGCCGCTTGCTCAAGCAGAAGGCGGGCCTCGAGGTCGAAGCCCTGCTCTCGGGCCCGATGGGCGGCGACCAGCAGATCGGGGCCCGGGTGGCCGAGGGGCGGGTGGCCGCGGTGATCTTCCTGCGCGACCCCCTCGCCGCGCAGCCCCACGAGCCCGACGTGCAGGCCCTCATGCGCGTGTGCGACGTCCATAACGTCCCGCTCGCCAGCAACCTCGCCGCCGCCGAGGCCGTGCTGGCCTGGCTGCAGAGCGACCTCTCCCGCGACGACCTCGAGCCCGAAAGTGTCTGAATACCGAGTGTCAGGTAAGTTGAGTGCTATAGTGTTAGGTATGACGCCGCTCGAGTGGATCCAACACATGCTGGAGGCTAACCGGGAAGCCTTGCGGCAGATGCCTTTCCCTCCCGGCATGGCCGAGTACGTGCAGGAATTGGTGCAGTCCGGCCAGACCGAGCAGATCATCAACCTGATGAAGCTGGGCTTCCTCATCGGCATCCAGCAGGGCGCGGCCCAGGTTCAAGCCGGTGAAGCCCTCACCCAGCGCTCCGCGATCCAGGCGTGAGCCTGGGTCACGGGTTGAACGCTGATAGCCGATAGCCAAACGCCGGGCGCAGGACGCACGACCCGCGCCCGGCGTCGTACGTCCTGCGCCCTACGCCGTACGCAAAACGCCAAACGCCTTGTCACCCCCCCTTAGCAAGGGGGGCCAGGGGGGATATTCCCTGAGCCATACGCCACGAGCCTTTCACCCTCTGCTGACGGCTGATGGCTGACCGCTGACCGCCAACGCCCGGAGCGGTACAATCACCCCCGTGCTGGTGATCCCTGCGGTTGACATCCAACAAGGCCGCGCGGTGCGGCTCTTCGAAGGCAGGCCCGAGCTCGAGACCGTTTACTTCGAGGACCCCCTCGAGGCCGCGCTGCACTGGCAGGCCCAGGGGGCGCGGTTTTTGCACCTCGTCGACCTCGACGCGGCGACGGGGCGGGGAGAGAACCGGGCGGTGATCCGGCGGATCGCCGAGCGGCTCGAGGTGCCCTTCGAGGTGGGGGGCGGGGTGCGGAGCCTCGAGGCGGCCCAGGGGCTGCTCGAGCTGGGCGCGAAGCGGGTGGTGGTGGGCACCGTGGCGGTCAAGCGGCCCGAGGTGCTCACGGCGATGCTCGAGGCCTTCGGGCCGGAGCGGGTGGTGGTGAGCCTGGACGCGCGGGGGCTCGAGGTGGTGGTGTCGGGCTGGGCCGAGGGCACCGCGCAGGACGCGACCGAGCTCGCCCTGCGCACGCACGAGGCCGGGGTGCGCACCCTCATCTACACCGACGTGCGCCGCGACGGCACCTTGCAGGGGCTCGACCTCGAGGTCGTCGCCCGGGTGCGGGAAGCCTGGCCCGGGTTCCTCATCGCGGGGGGCGGCATCGCCTCCGACGCCGACCTCGAGGGCTTGCAGCGCCTGGGGGTGGAGGGGGCCATCACCGGCAAGGCCCTTTACGAGGGCCGGATCGACCTGGGCCGGTGGATCTAGTTCGTTCCCAGGCGAAGCCTCAGGGCCTCGCCCGGCGTTCGCGCCCTGCCCCCCGCCTTTGGCGTTAGACTATCCCCATGATCGTCCTCAACTGGCTGGCCTTTCTCATCGCCCTGGCCGTGGCGGCGGTGAGTTGGGGGCTCTACACCTACCAGCCCGAGCTGCTCCTGGGCACCCCCTGGGGGCCGGTCCACGTGGGCATCCTGCTGGCCGGTTCCTTCGCGCTGGGGGCGCTGGTGATGGCCCTGTACGCCCTGGCCTGGTGGGTGGGGCTGCGCCGCACCCTGGGGCGGCGGTGGCGTGAGCTGCGCCAGGTGCGCAGCGAGGTGGAGAACCTCAAGCGGGCCCAGGTGCAGGAGATCCCCGTGATCCCCGACCGCGATCAGCAGCCCTGAACCATCCCGACCCCGAAAGCCCCGTGCCATGATCTGGAAATTCCGCCCCTGGCCCAAAAGCTCCGAACTCGAGCCCCTGCTCAAGCTGGGCGTCCCGCCCCTGGCGGCGGCCATCTTCTACAACCGGGGCATCCGCACCCCCGAAGACCTCGACCCCCCGCTCACCCTGCTGCCCATCCGGGGCCTGGAGGAGGCGGCCAAGCGCGTGCTGCAGGCCCTCGAGCGCGGCGAGCGCATCCGCGTCCACGGCGACTACGACGCCGACGGGCTCACCGGCACCGCCGTGCTGCTGCTGGGCCTGGGCAAGCTGGGGGCCGACGTCCACGCCTTCGTGCCGCACCGGCTCGAGGAGGGCTACGGGGTGCTGATGGACCGCGTCCCCGAGCACATCGACTCCTGCGACCTCTTCATCACCGTCGACTGCGGCATCTCCAACCACGCCGAGCTGCGCGAGCTCACCGAGAACGGGGTGTCGGTGCTGGTCACCGACCACCACAGCCCCGGCCCGCACCAGCCGCCGGGCCTGATCGTCCACCCCATGCTCACCCCGGAGCTCGACGGCCAGCCCCACCCCACCGGCTCGGGCGTGGCCTTCTTGCTGCTGTGGAAGATCTACGAGATGCTGGGCAAGCCCGCCCCCGTCGAGTACGCCGACCTGGCCTGCATCGGCACGATCGCCGACGTGGCCCCCCTGCGGGGCTTCAACCGGGCGCTGGTGCGGCGGGGGCTCGAGCAACTGCGCGACACCCAGCACCTCGGGCTCAAGGCCCTGGCCGCCGACCACTGCAAGAGCTACACCGCCTCCGAGGTCGCCTTCCGCATCGCGCCCCGCATCAACGCGGCCAGCCGCCTGGGGCGGGCCGAGCTGGCGCTGGAGCTGCTCACCACCGCCGATCCCCTCCAGGCCCGGCCCCTCGCCGACGCCCTCTCCCAGCTCAACGCGCGCCGCCAGCGCATCGAGGAGGAGATGCTGGAGCGCATCTGGCCCACCCTCGACCCCAGCGCCCCCGCGCTGGTCATCGAGGACGGCGACGGGCACCCCGGGGTGATGGGCATCGTGGCGAGCCGGGTGCTCGAGGCCTTCTACAAGCCGGTGTTCATCATCGCCGACGGCAAGGGCAGCGTGCGCAGCACCCCCGGCATCAGCGCGGTGGGGGCGTTGCGGGCCGCCGCCGACCACCTCAAGCGCTACGGCGGGCACGCCCAGGCCGCCGGGTTCGCCATCGCCAAGGACAAGGTCCCGGCCTTCCGCGAGGCCATCTGCGCCTACGCCGCGCAGTTCCCGCCGCCCCAGCCGGTGATCCACCTCGACGGGGCGCTGGAGGGGGAAGACCTCGAGGCCCTCTACGCCGCGCTGCAACTGCTCGAGCCCTACGGCGAGGGCAACCCCGAGCCCTTGTTCTTCCTCAGCGGCAAGCCCGAGGGCGTGCGCACCATGGGCGAGGGCGGCAAGCATTTGTCATTCCGGCTGGGCGGGCTGCGGGTGGTGAAGTGGAAGGACAACGGCGAAAACCTACCCTCCGGCCCCATCGACGTCGCCGCCTGCCTCACCCACAACGACTGGAACGGCTCGCGCAGCCTCGAGCTGCGGGCCCTCGCCTACCGCGCCGCCAACCAGGCCAGGGGCTGGCTCGAGCCCCTGCCCTTCAAGGCGGCTCTGCAGGAGGTGCTGCAGAGCAAGGCCCCGGTCTACGTGGGGAGCGAGGGGGCGAAGTGGTTTGCCGAGCAGGGGGTCGAGGTGGTGAGCCCCGAGGCTGCGGCCTACTGGTTCGCGCTCCCCGAGCAGCCCGTGCGGGCCGAGGGGGTGCGGCTGGCCCTCAGCGAGAAGGCCTTGGCGGCTCTGCGGGCTAAGGCCGAGGCACAGCGGCTCGAGGGCCTCGCCCAGCAACTGGTCTTTGCCTACCAGAGCGGCCAATCCCAACTGCTCGCCGAAACCCTGGCAGTCTGGTGGGAAAACACATCGCTACTGGCTCACGTTTCTTGACTTTTCCTGTGCCAGCATTTCCCTAACCCCACAGGCCAAAGCCTGGGGGAAACGGTATGCACGGTTCTTATGTAAGCTCGGTCGGCCTCGAGGGGCCGCAACTTTCTATAATCGGGCCAACCCCATTCGTTGACCTCTTTTCGTTGGTGTATTCCTGACGACGTGTATCCCTAAAAAGCCATTTGGAGAGGTGTTCGCATGCGCTCATTGATCGGACTAGGGCAGGTTGCCACAGCGGTTCTCGGCCGGGTAGGCATCGGGCAGACGGGCTTGGGGCGGTGGCTGTTCCGGCAGTACCTGGCCCTGTTGCCGAAGGGCGAGACCTGGGTGGAGGTGGGGGGTCAGCGGATGTGGCTGGACCTGTCGGACCGGACGCAGCTGAGCATCGCGCTGGGGAGCCACGAGCGGGCGGCGCTGGCGCGGTTCGTGGGGCTGCTGCGGCCGGGGCAGACGGTGGTGGACGTTGGGGCGAACGT
>NZ_KE387023.1:2465275-2505972 GCF_000430045.1 Calidithermus chliarophilus DSM 9957
CCCTGGCCTACCGCGCCTCCACCCTCCTCTACGCCATGAAGGACCAGCCCACGCCCCCGCCCGACCTGTTCAGCCCGTCTCGAGACGCAGCAGGAAAAAGGCCCTGATCGTGTTTCCCACAAACACCCCCCGCGACCGGGGGGTGTTTTACCCCACCTGGCCGGGCTGGCTGGGCGGGGTATTCGTGGGAACCGCTTTGTAAAGGGCCTCTCCGGATGCTCCCCGCGCGTCTTATACCGGATTCAAAAAGATAATCATCCGATCCGAAGAGCCCCGGAGGCTATCTTTTTGAATCCTAGAGCACACCCCTCCCTGACGGTCGGCGAAGCAAGCGTATCCCTTCGGTCGGGTTAGTTCGCCGCCATCCGGCGCCGAACTAACCGAATCTGGTATTACGGCTGGCCGTACGGGAAGATGGGGTCGCAGTTGGTGTCGGTGCTGGGGGCCATGGTGTTCATGGCCTTCACGAAGCCCTTGGTCTGGTCGAAGTTGTAGGCCCGCACCCACACCTGCTTCTCGGTGGGCGTGACCACGATGGCGGGCCGGTTCTGGCCGTTGAGCTCGATCTTGTTGTCCCCGTTGGTGTCGAGGGCGATGAAGCCCACGACCTTCGAGCCCTTGGAGAAGAGGTCGAAGGTCTCGAGCTCGCCCACCTTGTTGTTGGCGTCGGTGCTGGGGTCGCTCACGCCGGGCTCGCTCACCCAGACCTCGAGCTTAGAGATCAGGCCGCTGGCCTCGAACTGGAAGTCGAGGATGGTGTCGCGGTCGGTGCAGAAGGTGGCCTGGGTCTCGAGCTTGGTAATGGTCGGCGGTACGGCCCGCACTTCGACGATGCCGCAACCGCTAATGAGGGCCGCGAGGGCAGGAATAGCTAAGAGTCTTTTCATGGAATTCACCTTATCGGGCGCTCATGAACGCGCGGTTAGTACCGGCTAAGTTGCGCAGGCTGCAATTGTTCGAGCCAGCCGATCTCGTGGCGCAGGTTGGCGCGGGCCACCTCCTCGAGGCCGGCGAAAGCCGGGGTGACGTAGATCTGCGGCCTCGAGAGGAAGGCGTGGAGCACCCGCAAGCGCCCCTCCCGGTACACCTCGGGCGGCACCCAGGCGTACTCCTGGCGGATGGCCCGGCTGTAGCGCCGGTACACCGCCTCCTCGGCCCCCAGGATGCTCAGGTCGGCGTCGAGCAGCAACCGGGTGGTGGGGTCGTCGCTGCGGTGGTGCTTGGTGGCGAGCACCATGCCGCTCACCCGGCGGGCGAGTTCCCGGCCCATGGGCTCGAGCGCCCGCGCCGCCAGTGCGGCGCTCTCCTCCTCGTTGGTGTTGCGCGTGGTGTCGTACACAGCGTCGTGGAACCACACGGCGAGCTCGAGGGCGGCCTTTTCCCGCACGGGGTGGGGCTCGAGCGCCGCGAAGAGGGCCTCGAGGTGGAAGAGGTTGTGGTAGCTGCGGTGCGGCTCCCCGTAGCGCCGCAGGAGGTCGTCGAGCACGCCGAACTGGACCTCTTCCGGGGCCTGCAGGCTCCGCATGAGGGCGTTCCAGCGCTGGATCAGGCGTTTACGCCCGCCGGTGCCGAGGGTGAAGAGGGCCACGGGTGCATGGTACGGCAAGGTGGGGGAGGGGGGGTAGCCTATGGCCGGACGCTGATAATGCCGATAGCCGATAGCTGATAGCCGATAGCCAAACGCAAGACGCTAAACGCAAGACGCCCCTCCCTCCGGCCGGAGGGAGGGGAAGGGGTGGATGGGAAGGCTGACGGCTGTTAACCCAGCCGCTCCAAGTTGGCCCGGATGCGCTCGAGCTGGGCCTGGTTCTCGGCCAGGCGTTCGCGCTCGGCTTCGACCACCTCGGGCTTGGCCCGCTCCACGAAGCCGGGGTTGGCGAGCTTGGCCTGGGCCTGGGCCACCAGCTTTTCCAGCTCGGCCAGGCGCTTCTTCTGGCGCTCGAGGAAGCTGCTGAGGTCGCCCTCGGGCTGCAGGTAGACGGTGGTGGTGGGGGTGGCCTGGGCGATGGCCTTGGCGGGGGTGCCCAGCGTGGCGTCGGCCTTGCCCAGGAAGCGGAAGAGGGCCAGGTTCTCCATCACCAGCGCGGCGCCGGGGCCGTCGAGCTGCACCGCGATCTCCTGCTGGGGCGCGATGCCCAGCTCCGAGCGCAGGTTGCGCGTGGCGGTGATGGTCTCCTGCAACGCCTCGAAGGCGCGTTCGGCCCCCAAGTCGCGCTCGCCCGCGGTGGGCCAGTCCTGCAGGGCGAGCTGCTTGGGGTCGCCGGTGAGGGCTTCGTAGAGCTCGGAGGTGATGAAGGGCATGATGGGGTGAAGCAGCTTGAGCAGCGCGGCGAGGGTGGTCTCGAGGGTCTTCATCGTCGCCTGGTTGCCCTCGCGCAGCGCGGGCTTAGCGGCCTCGAGATACCAGTCGCAGAACTCGCTCCACACCAGGTCGTAGATCAGGCGGGCCGCACGGCCCAGGTCGTAGGCTTCGTAGGCCTCGGTGATCTCTGCGATGCCCCGGTTTAGCCTCGAGGTCATCCAGCGGTCGGCGAGGGTCAGGTCTTCGCGTTTTGCCTCTTGCGTTTGGCGTATCGCGTCCTTGTTCATCAGGACGAAGCGGGTCGCGTTGTAGAGCTTGTTGGCGAAGTTGCGCCCCTGCTCGTAGCGCCGCTCGTCGTGGCGGATGTCCTGCCCGCCGGTGGCGAGGTAGTCCCAGGCGAAGCGGCAGGCGTCGGCGCCGTACTTGTCGATGAGCTCGAGGGGGTCGATGCCGTTGCCCTTGCTCTTCGACATCTTCTGGCCCTTGGCGTCGAGGTAGAGGCCGTGCAGCACGATGGTGTGGAAGGGGGCCCGGCCGGTGAACTGGTAGCCCGACATCTGCATGCGCGCCACCCAGAAGAAGATGATGTCGTAGCCCGTCACCAGCACGTCGGTGGGGTAGTACTTCTCGAGGTCCGCGGTCCGGTCGGGCCAGCCCAGGGTGCTGAAGGGCCACAAGGCCGAGGAGAACCAGGTGTCGAACACGTCCTCGTCGCGGCGCAGCTTTAGGTGGGCTAAAGCAGGGTCCTTGTCGCAGTCGAGGTCGGGGTTGGAGGGGTCGGGCACGTAGATGTTGCCCTCCTCGTCGTACCAGGCGGGGATCTGGTGGCCCCACCACAACTGCCGCCCCACCGCCCAGTCGCGGATGTTCTCCAGCCAGTCGCGGTTCACCTTCTCCCAGCGCTCGGGCACGAGGCGCATCTCGCCCTTGTCGAGGCCGGCCAGCACCTTCTGGGCCACCGGCTTCATCCGCACGAACCACTGCGTCAGCAGCATCGGCTCGATGGGCTCCTTGGTGCGCTCGGAGAGGGGGAGCTGCACGGTGTGGGTCTCCACGCCCTTGAGGTAGCCCTCGGCCTCCAGGCGCTCGGCCACCTTGAGCCGCGCCGCGAAGCGGTCGAGGCCGCGGAACTCCTCGGGCACCAGCTCGCCCGCCAGCTTCGCGTTCAGGTCGATGACGCTGGGCATCTCGAGGCCGTGCCGCTCGCCGATCTCGAAGTCGGCGGGGTCGTGGGCCGGGGTGATCTTGAGCGCGCCGGTGCCGAACTCGCGCTCCACCGCCTCGTCGGCGATGATCGGGATGAAGCGGTCGGTGAGGGGGATGCGCACGCGCTTGCCGATCAGGCCCCGGTAGCGCTCGTCCTCGGGGTGCACGGCCACCGCCACGTCGGCGAAGATGGTCTCGGGGCGCTGGGTGGCGATCCGGATTCCGCCTAGGTTAGCGGCATCGCCGCTATGGCCTACGGCCACCCCCTGCTCGCCGTCTTCGAAGGGGTACTCGAGCACGTAGAGCTGGCTCTGGCGCTCCTCGCGGTCCACCTCGAGGTCACTGAGCACCGTCTGGGCCACCGGGTCCCAGTTCACGATGCGCTTGCCGCGGTAGGCCAGGCCCTGGTGGTAGTACTCCACGAAGCTGCGCCGCACCGCGCGGGAGAGGCCTTCGTCCATGGTGAAGCGCTCGCGGCTCCAGTCGCAGCTCGCCCCGATGCGGCGGAGCTGGTAGAGGATGGTGCCGCCGTTCTTCTCCTTGAAGTCCCACACCCTCTCCAAAAACTTCTCCCGGCCCAGGTCGTGGCGGCTCTTGCCCTCCTTGGCGAGCTCGCGCTCGACGAGCACCTGTGTGGTGATGCCCGCGTGGTCGGTGCCGGGGAGGTAGAGCGCCTCGTAGCCCTGCATGCGCTTGAAGCGGACGAGGGTGTCGATGATGGTGTTGTCGAGCGCGTGCCCCAGGTGCAGGTTGCCGGTCACGTTGGGCGGGGGGATCACGATGGTGAAGGGCCCTTTGCCCTTGCCCGCGTTGAGCTCGGGCCCCAGCGGGTTCCTGGCCCACTCCTCGGCCCAGCGGGGCTCCACGGTCTGGGGGTCGTACGCCTTAGGCAATTCCTTGGTGGCTTGACTCATAGTCGCTCCTTCAGTCGGGGCAGCAATTCGCCGAGTTCTTCGGCCAGCTCGAGATCTCCGATGGGCACGAAGCGGTGGCGGTAGACCATGCCGCTGTCCTCCTCGCCGTTGAGGACGCGGTGGTCCCAGGCGTCGGGGGTGTGGGGCGGGGCCTCGAGCCAGAAGAAGTGCTGGCGCTCCACGCGCCGGGCGCGGGTGTGCTCGAGGGCGGGCCGGTACTCGCGCGTCCCCAGGTAGACCGGGCCCTGCAGCCTCAGGCCCGACTCCTCCCACACCTCCCGCACGGCGGCCTCGGCGGGGTCCTCGTCCGGCTCGACGCCCCCAGCGACCACCTGCCAGCCGGGCTCCAGGCCGGGGTCGTCGTGCTCGAAGACCAGCAACTCGCGCTTCCCCCGGGTGACGTAGCACACCACGCGCTCGCGCACCAGCCGGGCGCGGAGCTCGGGCAGGAGGAGGTCTAAGTCCCAGGGGAGGGCGAGGCCCTCGAGCGGCACGAAACGGTGGTGGTACGTGAAGCCCCGATCCAGCTCCCCGTGGCTCACCACGTGCGACCAGGCGTCGGGGGTGGCGGTGGGGGCGGCCAGCCAGACGTAGTGGAAAAGGTCGTCGTACGCCTGCCCCCGGAACACGTAGGGACGGCACACCGAGCCCAGCAGGACCGGGTGGCGCAGCTCGAGGCCCGTCTCCTCCCACGCTTCGCGCACCGCCGCGGCCAGCGGGTCCTCACCGGGCTCGAGCGTGCCCCTGGGCACCTGGGGCATCGGGACGTCGGGCTCCGCCTCCAGGTGGTCGAACACCAGGATTTCGCGGCCTCGAGTTATGTACACCACCACTTTCTCCGCCATCCCACGCCTCCTTTCTCCACAACAAAAACGCCCGCGCAGGCTCTGCTGCACGGACGAGGAAAACCCCGTGGTACCACCGCGCTTCCGATGGAGGCCGAGGGCTTAGGGTCGAGGGTCAAGGGCCTTTCAATTGTTCGGCTCTAGACGCTGGACTCCGGGCTCTAGACGCTCCAAAGGCACTCGGACGTGCTGTGACGGGCACTCCCGGCAGGCTCTACTGGGCCATGGGCTGTTCTTCCTGCTGGCTCGCGGGCGACGTTCGGTTTCCTCTCTCCAGACCGCCTTCCAGCCTATGAGCGGTCCTCTCTGGGGAGCGGGGGGAAACCTACTCCTCCCGGTCGGCGCCTGGCTCGAGTATACACAAGAGCGCTTGGGGGGTTGTCGAGGGTCGATAGCCGATGGCCGAGCGCGGGGCGCGGGTCGTACGTCCTACGCCGTACGCCAAACGCCAAACGCAAAACGCAAAACGCAAAACGCCAAACGCAAAACGCAAAACGCTAAACGCAAGACGCAAGACGCAAAACGCAAAACGCCAAACGCAAGACGCAAGACGCAAAACGCAAAACGCGAGACCCTGGACGCCTTAGCCCTCGGCCCTGGGCCCTCGACAAGCCACGAGTCACACGCCACGGGTCTTGGCCTTCTGGTGAACGGTCTTCACAGCGCCCTCAACGCCTCGAGCGCCACCTCCTCCAGGCTGCGGCCCGGGGGGTCGGGGTGCTGGCTTCCCTCGCGGCGGGTTTCCTCGCGTACCCAGGCGTCGGTGCTGGGGTGGTGGGCGATCAGGCTGCGGACTTCGGCGGCTAGGGGGGGCTCGAGGTCGCGGGTCATCCCGGCCAGGGCGCGCAGGGCCAGGGGGGCGGCTTCCAGGCGGAGGGCCTGCTCGAGGGCCAGGCGGTAGTGGGCGCGGCTCTCGGCGGTCTCGCCCAGGGCGGAGTAGGTGCGGGCGAGGTGGTTGTAGGCCAGGGCTTCGCCCCAGGGGTGGTGGCCGAGCTGGAAGCGCTCGAGGGCCTGCCGCTGCAGGCGCAGGGCTTGCTCGGCCTTGCCGTCGCGCATCGCCAGGCGGCCCAGGCCCACCAGCGCCCGGCCGATGCTCACCGGGTCGCCGGTCTGGTAGGCGGCCTCGAGGCTGGCCTGAAGCCGCTCGCGGCACTCCTCGTTCTGGCGTTCGATGCCCGCCACGGCGCCGAGCCAGAGCTGGGCGGCGGCCTCGCTGAAGCGGTCGCCGAGCTGCTGGCTGAGGGAGAGGGCCTGGCGCAGCAGTTCGCGGGCCACGCCGTACTGGCCCTGGGCGATCCAGGCCTGGCCCAGCCCGGTGAGGGCCAGGCTGGTGCCGCGCAGGTCGCCGAGGGCGCGGTAGTGCTCGAGCGCCTCCTGGAAACGCGGGCGGGCGGCCTCCTGCTGCCCGAAGCTCAGGGCGACGAGCCCCAGGTTGTACAGGCAGTTGGCAGCGCCCCAGCGGTGGCCCGCCTCCCGCCGCAGGGCCAGGCTCTGCTCGAACAGCTCCTGCGCGGCGCGGGCGTGGCCTTCGCTGAGCTCGACGAGCCCCAGGTTGTTCAGGCAGAAGGCCCGCTCCTGGGGGGCGTCGGCCAGGGATAGGGCGCGCTCGAGGCTCCGCCGGGCCTCGCCCAGGGCGCTCAGGCGGTAGAGCAGGCGCCCTTTGCGGGCGAGCACCCGGGCCTGGAGCCCCGGCGTGGGCAGGCTCTGCGCCTCAGCGAACCACTCGACGCCCTCGCGGAAGCTCCCGCGCAACTCGTGCAGCAGGAAAACTGCGTCGCTCATCGGCTCGAGGAGGGCCGGTTCGTGGGCCACGGCCCACTGCCACGCGGCGTGCAGGTTGTCGCCTGCCGCGCTCAGGCGGCGCAGGGCCGCGTGCTGGTCGCCGCCCGTCAGCGACCGGGCTTCCCGGTGCAGCAGGGCCGCGAAGTGCCGGGCGTGGGCGGCCCGGGTTCCGGCGGGCACGCGGGGGCTGAGGTGCTGGCGCACCACCTCGAGGATGCGGAAGCCCGCTTCCTGGCGCTGCAGCAGCGCGCGGTCGGTGAGGGCGGCCAGCAGGGTGGGGGAGGCCTGGGCCACCTGCCGGGCGGTCTCGAGGTCGAAGCCGCCCCGGAACACCGCCAGCCGCTCCAGCGCGGCCCGCTCCTCGGGCCGCAGGGCCTCGAGGGTGGAGTCCAGCACGGCCTTCAGGCTGGCGTGGCGCCCCCGGGGCTCGCTCAGGGAGCCGTCGAGCAGGTCGAGGTCGTGCTCGAGGTGCGCGGCGATGGCCTCGCAGCCCATCAGCCGCACCCAGGTCGCGGCGAGCTCGAGGGCCAGCGGCATCCCCGAGAGCTGGCGGCAGATCCGCCCGATGGCCTGCCACTCGGCGGGCGCCGGGGCGAAGCCGGGCTTCACCCGCTCGGCCATGGCGCGGAAGAGCTCGGCGGCGGGGCTGCTGCGCACGGCCCAGCTCTCCCCGGCCACCGCCAGCCCGTGCACCTCGTAGACCCACTCGCTGTGCAGCCGCAGGCGCTCGCGCGAGGTGAGGAGCAGCTTTAACGGCGCCTCGCGCAGCAGGGTCTCGAGCTCGCCCGGTTCCTCCAGCGCTTCGGCCTCGTCGAGCACCAGCCAAGGGCGGGTCTCGCGCATGCGGTGCAGCAGCGCTTGCAGGGCATTACCCCGGCCCAGCAAGGGCAGCCCCAGCGCCTCGGCCAGGCTCGAGACCAGCTTGCCTCCGCCCAGGCTCACCCAGTGCAGGGCCTGTCCCTGCTGCTGAAGGCGCTCGGCCACGGCCAGCGCCAGCCGGGTCTTGCCGATGCCGCCGGGCCCGACGAGGTTGAGCAAGCGGCAGTCGGGCCGCTGCAGGAGCAGCAGCACCTCCTCGATCTCCTGCTGCCGCCCGACCAGCGGGGTGGGCGGGGCCGGGAGCGCGGGGGCGGGGCTGGAGCGCGCCGGCTCGAGCAGGGCCTTGGCCTCGGCGGAGGGCTCGAGGCCCAGCTCCTCCCGCAGCGCCTTCTCCAGGCTCTGGTACAGCCGCAGCGCCCCGGCGCGGTCGCCCTGGAGCTCGAGCAGCCGCATGGCCTGGAGGTAGGGCCCCTCGGCCAGGGGGTCGGCGACGATGGCCTGGCGGCAGTACGCCAGCGCCTCCCCGACCTGCCCGGCCTCGGCCCGCCGGGCGGCGAGGGCGGCGAGGGCCTCGAGGTAGCGCTGCTGGAGCCGCTCACGGCCCTGCGCCTGCCACTCCTCGAACCCGAAGGCCCCCTTGAGCTGCAGGCCCTGCAGGAAGGGGCCCCGGTACAGCCCTACGGCGCGCTCGAGCTCGCCCGCCTCCAGCGCCGCCTCGAAGGCCCACAAGTCCACCCACAGGTGCTCGCGGGAGAGCGCGAGGGTCTGGGGGTCGAGCTTCCGCAGCGCCTCGCCCAGGGTCTGGCTGAGCCTCGAGACCTCCTGCCGCAGCGAGGCGCGGGCCTGCTCCTCGGCGTTGTCGGGCCACAGCAGCCCGGCCAGCTCGGCCCGTGCGCTCCCGCCTGGCTGCGCGGCGACGTAGGCCAGCAGCGCCAGCGACTTCCGGGTCGCCAGGTAGACGCGCTCGCCGCCCCGCTCGAGGCCCACCGGCCCCAGCAGGTAAAGGCTGGGCCTGCTTTGCCCTGGGGCTTCGGCCCGCTCGGCCAACGGGGGCACCGGTTGGGGGGCGATCATGGGGAGACTATGCACCCCCCGGGTGCTCACCCGCCAGGCCAAAAACTGCTCATACCCGATTCGGTTAGTTCGTCACCGTTCGGTGACGCCGCCCCGCCTTGGCGGGGCGGCCGACCGAAGTTATCCGCGTGGCGGAGGGCGGTAGCGCCCCTTGGAAGGGATACGCTTGCTTCGCCGACCGTCAGGGAGGGGTGTGCTCTAGGATTCAAAAAGATAGCCTCTGAAGGTCTTTGGTTTGGGTGATTATCTTTTTGAATCCGGTATCACGGCGGTCGTGCGCTGCCTAGCCCCCGGAGCCGCTCAACCGGCGCAGCAGGGCGCGGGCGTCGGCGGCGCCCCAGTGCTCGACGATCCGGCCGTGCCGCAGCCGCAGCAGCTCGAGGCTCTCCAGCCGCACCTCCTCCCCGGTAGGGGCCACCCCCAGGAAGTCGCCGCGGTGGGTGCCGCGCCACCGGCTCCGCACGGCGACGCACTCCCCTTCGGCCACGCAGTCCTCGACGGTCACCTCGAGGTCGGGAAACCCCGCATGGAGCAGCGCGTACAGCCGCTTGGCCCCCTCACGCCCCGCCGGCAGCCCCAGGACCTCCGCGACGTGGTCGAGGCAGTCGGGCGCCAACAACTCATCCACGGCGCCCAGGTCCCCCCGGTTGATCACCGCGTCCATGAACCGCCGAACGATGCTCTTGTTGACCTCCGACACACTCCGACCTCCCTGGAGGGCAGTGTGCCAGGGGGGGTGTGAAAAGAGCGTCAAAGGGGGTAGGAGGTGTGCAGCCCGTGGTTTGTCGAGGGCCGAGGGCCGAGGGCCAAGGCGTCTTGCATTTTGCGTTTCGCGTTTGGCTTTTTGCGTACGACGTACGACGTAGGACGTACGACCCGCATCCGACGTACGACCCGCTATCGGCTATCGGCGTTCGGCCATCAACCACCGGCCCTCCCCACCGCAAACCCCGTGAGGCAAACCACTCCGCACCCCGACAGATACGGCCAATGTGACCTTTCCCGCCTTCGGATATCGCGCTGCTCACTATCCTTAGAAGGATGAGTGGCGTGAACGAAGCCTCGGTGCTCGAGGCGCTCAAGACGGTGAACGATCCCGAGCTGCACAAGGACCTCGTGAGCCTCGGGATGGTGGAGAAAGTCGTGGTCGAGGGGGAGAAGGTGGGGGTGAAGATCAACCTCACCACCCCGGCCTGCCCGCTCAAGGGCCAGATCGAAGCCGACGTGCGGGCCGCCTTGGCCCGCATCGGCGTGAGGGAGCTCGAGGTGCACTTCGGCGCTACCGTGCGCGCCCCGCAGAACCTGCCGCTGCCGGGCATCAAGCACGTGGTGGCGGTGGCCTCGGGCAAGGGCGGGGTGGGCAAGAGCACCGTGGCGGCCAACCTGGCGGTGGCGCTGGCCCAGGAGGGCGCTTCGGTGGGCTTGCTCGACGCCGACATCTACGGCCCCTCCCAGGCCCAGATGTTCGGCACCCAGGCCGAGAAGCTGCGGGTGGACGAGCAAAAGCGCATCGTGCCGCTCGAGCGCTACGGCATCAAGCTCGTCACCATCGCCAACATCGTGCCCGCCGGGCAGGCCATGGTCTGGCGCGGCCCCATCCTGCACGGCACCCTCAAGCAGTTCCTGCACGAGGTGGCCTGGGGCGACCTCGACTACCTCATCGTGGACATGCCCCCCGGCACCGGCGACGTGCAGCTCTCGCTGGCCCAGCTCACCAAGGTCTCGGGCGGCGTGATCGTGACCACCCCCCAGGACGTGGCCCGCATCGACGCCGAGCGCGCGGTGGACATGTTCAAGCGGGTGCAGGTGCCGCTGCTGGGCATCGTGGAGAACATGTCCTACTTCGATCAGGGCGGCCAGCGCGTGCACATCTTCGGCCAGGGCGGCGGGCGGCGGATGGCCGAGGCCTACAAGACCGCCTTCCTGGGCGAGGTCCCCATCGCCGTCGCCGTGCGCGAGGCGGGCGACGCCGGGGTTCCGGTGGTGCTCTCCGCGCCCAACAGCCCCGAGGCCCAGGCCCTGCGCCAGACGGCCCGCGCCCTGGCCGCGCAGCTCTCGGTGCAGAGCTACATGCTCCTGCCGATGGCGTGACGGGCCTATGGGAGCGGCTTTAGGAGGGGAGGAGCGATGGTAGGTTTGGGGGATACCAAGCTGAAAATCCTCGAGCACCTGCGGCAGTCGCCGGCTACCGCGGCCGAACTCTCCGAACTCATGGGCATCAGCAAGGTGGCCGTGCACCGCCACCTCGAGGACCTGAGCCGCGAAGGGCTGGTCAGGGGCCGGGAGGAGAAGTGCGCGGGCCGGGGCCGCCCCCGCCAGGTGTTCACCGCCGTCGACGAGCAGACCCCCTACGTCAAGCTCTGCAGCGACCTGCTCGAGCACATCAACGACCTCTTCGGGCGCGGCGCGGTGCTGCAGGTGCTCTCCCTGCGCAACGCCAAGCTGCTGGCCCAGGTGGGCCCGCTGCTGGAGGGCCTGCCGCTGGAGCAGAAGCTCTGCCGCCTCGCCGAGTACCTCACCGAGCAGGGCTACCAGGCGACGTGCTACCGGCAGGACGGGCGCTGGTACCTGGAGCAGCAACGCTGCCCCAAGCTCGCCCTCTCCACCGAGCACTACGACCTCTGCCAGACCGAGCAGGAGTTCTACCAGCAGTTGCTGGGCCTCCCCGTCGTGCGCGAGGAGCGCATCGCCGCGGGCGGGCGGTGCTGCCGTTACCGCATCGGCTGAGGCCCGGGGTGAGGGTTTCTCATCCCCCTGCCACGATTCCCCGCGGCATCTCGGCCACAATGAGCCGGACCATGAGAGCGCTCGTGCCGCTACTGTTGGCTTTTTCCGCCCTGGCCATGGCCCAGACCGACCGCCTCGAGGGGAGCACCTGGGAACTCCGCCGCATCGGCCCGCGGGAGGTGGGCGCGGGCGATAAGCCCACCCTGCAACTGGCGGGGGGCCGTTTCGGCGGCTTCGCCGGGTGCAACCGCTACGGCGGGAGCTACCGCCTCGAGGGCGGCCGCCTGGCCTTCGGCCCCGTGACCAGCACCAAGATGGCCTGCGCCCCGGAGCGGATGGAGCTCGAGCGCGCCTTCACCGAGTCGCTCGCCCGGGTGCAGCGCTACTACCTCGCCCCGGACGGCCAGACCCTGGTGCTGTGGGGCGGCGGGGCCAGCCTGCGCTTCGCCCGGGCGGGGGAGGCTCGAGCGGGCACCAGCCCGCCGCCCGGCAAGGTGCTGAGCGTCGAGCCCGAAGCCCAGCCCTGCCCCGGCGAGGCCCAGCGCCGCTGCCTGGCCCTCGAGGACCTCACCCCCGGCGGCTGGGGCCGCTTCGCCCTACCCGAGATCGCCGGCTTCGCCTTCGAGCCCGGCTACCGCTACACCCTGCAGGTCGCGGTCGAGGGCGGCTCCACCCCCCAGACCGCCCGGCTGCGCCTGCTCGAGGTCGTCAGCCAGAAGTGGCTGGGCCCCGTGCCCGAGGGGATCGTGCTCGAGATCGCCCCCACCCTGGAAAACTGCCCCGGCACCGCCTCCCGCAAGTGCCTGATGATCCGCGACGTCCGGGGCGAAGCCAAGAGCCCGTGGCGCCCTTTCTCCGGCACCATCGAGGGGTTCAAGTTCGAGGAAGGCTACCTCTACCGCATCGTGGTGTCCTTCGAACGCCAGCCCGACCCTCGAGCCGGCGCCACGTCGCTGCGTTACCGCATGCTGCGGCTGCTGGAGAAGATGCCGGTGGTGCGGTGAGGGGTGTTGATAGCCGATAGCCGATAGCCGAACGCCAAACGCCTAACGCCGGTCGTACGTCCTACGTCGTACGTCGTACGCAAGACGCCAAACGCAAGACGCGGGGCGCCTCGTTCCCCCCTTAGCAAGGGGGGCTGGGGGGGGATAAACCCTCCCCGCGCCCGGGGAGGGACGGGGTGGGGTAACCACAAGCCACACGCTAAGTGCTTACCGCTGACGGCTGAAAGCTGAAGGCTCTCCGCTTCCCCGTATACTTCGCTCATGCTGACCAAGCGCATCATCCCCTGCCTGGATGTTCACGCCGGGCGGGTGGTCAAGGGGATCAACTTCGTGAACCTGCGGGACGCGGGCGACCCGGTGGAGTCGGCCAAGGCGTACGACCGGGCGGGGGCCGACGAGCTGGTGTTCCTCGACATCACCGCCACGCACGAGGAGCGGGCCATCATGCTCGACGTCGCGGCGCAGGTGGCGGAGCAGGTGTTCATCCCCTTCACGGTGGGCGGGGGCATCAAGAGCCTCGAGGACGCCCGCAGGCTGCTGCTGGCCGGGGCCGACAAGGTCTCGGTCAACTCCTCGGCGGTCAAGCACCCCGAACTGCTGCGCGAACTCTCCGACCACTTCGGCAACCAGGCGGTGGTGCTCGCCATTGACGCCCGCAAGCGGGCGGGCGCGCCCGGCTGGGAGGTCTACGTGGCCGGGGGCCGCACCCCCACGGGCCTCGACGCCGTGGAGTGGGCGGTGCGCGGCGCGGAGTTGGGGGCGGGGGAGATCCTGCTGACCAGCATGGACAAGGACGGCACCAAGGACGGCTACGACCTCGAGCTCACCCGTGCCGTCGCGCAGGCGGTGGGCGTCCCGGTGATCGCCTCGGGCGGGGCCGGGCGGATGGAGCACTTCGCGGACGTGCTCACCGCGGGCCAGGCCGACGCGGCGCTGGCCGCCAGCGTGTTCCACTTCGGGGAGATCGGGGTGCAGGGGCTCAAGCGCTACCTCCAGGGCCGGGGCGTGCCCGTGCGGCTCGAGGTGCTGGCATGAACCTGGGCGACGTGCAATTCGACGAGCGCGGCCTGGTCCCGGTGGTCGTGCAGGACGCCCACACCGGCCAGGTGCTCACCCTGGCCTACGCCAACCGCGAGGCTCTGACCCAGACCCTGCTCACCGGCTACTCCACCTTCTGGAGCCGCAGCCGCGACGAGCTATGGGTCAAGGGCGCGACCTCGGGCAACCGGCAGAAGGTGCTCGAGGTCGTCCTCGACTGCGACCAGGACGCGGTGCTCTACCGCGTCGAGCCCCATGGCCCGGCCTGCCACACCGGCGCGCAGAGCTGCTTCCACAACCCGGTGCCGGGCGCTCAGGCCGAAGAACCGGGCGAGCGGGTCCCGCCGCTGGGGGAGGTGCTCGAGACCGTCTACCGCACCATCCAGCAGCGCCTGCGCGACCTCCCCGAGGGCTCCTACGTCGCCAAGATGCACCAGGCCGGCCTCGACCGTATCCTCAAAAAGATCGGGGAAGAGGCCGGGGAGGTCATCATCGCCGCGAAGAACGCCGACGCCGGGGAGCTGAGCTGGGAGGCCTCCGACCTGATGTTCCACCTCCTGTTCACCCTGGCCGAGCTCGGCCTCTCGCCCGACGACCTCGCCCGCGTGCTCTGGGAGCGCCACGCCAAACGGGCGGCTAACGTGCCGCCGGCGTGAGCGCGGGGAAAAGCTCGCGGCCCGTGGTGGAAGCCTCCATCCCCACCCGCCACCTGCTGCGTTGGAAACGCTACCGCGCCCGCCCCGTCGCCCGGCTTTGGTAGGCTCTGGGCATGGGCATTGACATGGACATCGAACGCCTGATGGTGCTCGAGGTCGCCCGCGTCACCGAGCAGGCCGCGCTCGCCGCGAGCCGCCTGGCCGGGATGGGCGACAAGGAAGCGGTGGACGGGGCCGGGACCGAGGCCATGCGCCAGGTGCTGAGCGAGTTACCCATCTCCGGCACGGTGGTCATCGGGGAAGGGGAGATGGACGAGGCCCCCATGCTCTACATCGGGGAGAAGCTGGGCAAGGGCGGCCCCGAGGTGGACATCGCCGTAGACCCGGTCGAGGGCACCAACATCACCGCCAAGGGCCTCCCCAACGCCATCACCGTCATCGCCATCAGCGAGAAGGGCGGCCTGCTCCACGCCCCCGACATGTACATGGAAAAGCTGGTGGTGGGGCCGCCCGCTGCGGGCAAGGTCAACCTCGACTACCCCGTGGAGGCCAACCTCCGCATCGTGGCCGACTCGTTGCAGCGCAAGGTCGAGGACCTGGTGGTCGTGGTGCTCGACCGCCCGCGCCACGAGAAGCTCATCCGCGAGATCCGCCAGGCCGGGGCCCGGGTCAAGCTCATCACCGACGGGGACGTGGTGGCCGCCGTGGCGGTGGCCGTGCGCGGCACCGGGGTCCACGCCATGATGGGCAGCGGCGGCGCCCCCGAGGGCGTGCTGGCCGCCGCCGCGCTCAAGTGCATGGGCGGGGAGATCCAGGGCCGCTTCCTGCCCTCCAACGACGCCGAGCTCGAGCGCCTGAAGAGCATGGGCGGCGACCCCAAGAAGATCTACCGCACCAACGACCTCGCCCCCGGCCGCCAGATGGTCTTCGCCGCCACCGGCATCACCCACGGCGAGCTGCTCGAGGGCGTGCGCTACTTCGGCGGCGGCGCCCGCACCCACTCCATCGTGATGGGCTACGCCACCCGGGTCGTGCGCTTCATCGACAGCATCCACCTGCTCGAGAGCGGGGCGAGGGTGAACATCCGGGTCTGACCTGTGACATGGTTCTGTGTGGTGGAAGGACCGGTAAATAGCCTGGTGGAAGGAGTTTTCGGTGCCGCCAGCGGCTCACGACGGAGGGGGTTATGTTCGCTTGCCCGTGCTGTGGTTACCTAACCCTCAACAGCGCCCCTCCAGGAACGTTCGAAATCTGCCCAGTATGTTACTGGGAGGATGACGCCGTGCAGTTCGACGATCCTGACTACGCCGGTGGTGCGAATGCCGTGAGCCTTAACGAGGCGCGAGCGAATTTCAAGAACTTCGGTGCGATCTCGCGGGAGTTCACCACAAGAACCAGACGACCGAAGCCCGAGGAGTTCCCGCTCGTTTAAGGCCTCGAGGGTCGTCGAGCTTGGCGCTGCGAAAAGCTGAACCCTCCGGTGAGAACCGGAGGGTTTCTTTGGTCCGACCCGCTCAGAAGCCGACATTCACGCCGAAGGAGCCGCTGATGCCGAAGCCCGTGCTGCTGCCGAAGAACACCATGGGGTGAGCCTCGACGAAGAAGGCGATGCCCGGCAGGCCTAGGTTGAGCCAGGTGCCCAGCACGCCGCGCAGGCCGAGGTTGCCGCTGCCCAGCGCCGAGAGGGTGTTGCCGTTGCCGAAGAACACGCCGGCCCCGGCGTAGAGGTCGGTGAGGGGGATCTTGGCGAGCAGGTCGGCCCCGCCGCCGAACACCAGGGCCCCGCCCGTGCCCACCGGGCCGCCGGAGGCGTAGATGCGGCCGTCGAGCAGGAAGGGCACCAGGCCCAGCCGGACGCCCGCGCTCAGGCCGAAGGGGCCGCCCACGCTAGCCTGGAGGCTCTGGGCGAAGGCCGGGGTTAGCAGAAGGACCAACAGCACGAGAAGTTTTTTCACGTGTTACCTCCTGTGTCAGAGTATATCGGCCGCCGCGGGCCCGGACCTGCGGTTTTGGCCTTCAGGCATCTTCAACCTTTCCCCTGATGTGCCGCTGAATCTCACCCAGCGCGGCGTTCCGCTCGAGCACCACCGCCTGGGGCTGCCCGGGCTGATAGCCCACCACCACGTGCGTCACGCCGAGCAGGCCCAGCGCGGTCAGGAAAGCCTCCTTCAGGAGGAAGCCCTCGAGCCGCCCCACCCGCATGCCCTGTGCGGCCGGGCTGAGGCGGAGGAAGGCCTCGGCCTCCTCCTGCGAGAGCCAGACGGGCACCAGCTTGCGGCCCAGCGCCTCCATCACCAGGTGCTCCCCAGGCGCGGCGGGGTCCTCGAGGACGTGCCAGGGGGTCTGTAGAACGGGTTCCATGGGGCTTTAACCGGCGACGGGCTCGAGCAGCAGCTCCGCGATCTGCACCGCGTTGAGCGCGGCCCCCTTGAGCAACTGGTCGCCGGCGACGAAGAAGTCGAGGCCGTTGTCGAAGACCAGGCTCTTGCGCAGGCGCCCGACCTCGACGTCGAACTTGCCGGTGGCGGAGAGCGGCAGGGGGTAGCGCTTGTTGGCCGGGTCGTCCACCAGCTCCACGCCGGGGGCCTTAGCCAGCACCTCGCGGGCGGCCTCCGGGGTCACGGGCCGCTCGAACTCCACGGTCACGGCCTCGCTGTGCACGCGCAGGGTGGGCACGCGCACGGCCGTGCACGAGACCTTCACGTCGTAGTCGCCCATGATCTTCTGCGTCTCCCACAGCACCTTCATCTCTTCCTTGGTGTAGCCGTTGTCCTGGAAGCTGTCGATGTGGGGGATGACGTTGAAGGGCAGGGGGTGGACGAAGGTCTGGTTGACGACCGGGCGCTCCTCGAGCCAGGCCCGGGTGCCCTCGAGCAGTTCCTCCATCCCGCTAGCCCCCGCGCCCGAGCTCGACTGGTAGGTGCTCACGATCACCCGCTTGGCCTTGAAGGCCTTGTGCAGCGGGTAGAGCCCCATCAGCAAGATGGCGGTGGTGCAGTTGGGGTTGGCGATGAGGTTCTTGTGCCCCCGCACGGCGTGGGCGTTGACCTCGGGAACGACGAGCGGCACCCAGTCCTCGTAGCGCCAGGCCGAGGAGTTGTCGATGACGATGCTCTGCTTGGCCCAGACCGGCGCGTACTGCTTGGAGAGGCTGCCGCCCGCACTCGCGAGCACCACGTCCACGGGCAGCGGGCCTTCGGGCAGGGCCTCGACGACGTACTCCTTGCCCCGGAAGGCGACCCGCTTCCCCGCCGAGCGGGCCGAGGCATACAGCCGCAGCTCCGTCAGCGGGAAATTCCGCCGCTCGAGCACCCGCAGCAACTCCTGTCCGACCGCTCCCGTTGCTCCTACGATCCCGATCTTCACCCTGACCTCCTGGAAGCTAAATAAAAATCCTGCCTTGGCAGGCAGGGGGCAAGCGACGACTCGAGGAGTCGCCGCCTAGGTAGTGGTGGTGCGAGCCAGGCTCACGCGAGCACCCTAGCATCCCCCGGCCCCGGCGGTCAAGGGGTGGACCGCCCGGGCCGTTGCGCTTGCGTTGCGCCGCGTCCCTATGCTCCGGATTAAGGGAAAAGCCGTGGCCCGTGCGGCGGCTTGCCCTATTTGAACGCAGCGCCGATAATGGTTGGTTAATCAAGGACTCATTCAGCGGGAAGTCTGCAAGGCATTGAGCAAGGCCTCGAGGGAGGGTGTGGCATGAGGGGGAGCGGTCGGATTGTGGCGGTCGGATTGTTGTTGGTGGTGCTGGGGGCGTGCTCGAGCAACCTCGAGCCCAGGTCCCAGATCGACGAGCCGGGCTTCAAGGAGACGGCCGAAGGGTACGAGTTCGCCGACGACGCCCGGGGGGCTCCGGCGCAGCCCGCGGCCACCCTGCCCAGCAACGGGCTGGTCGGGGAGTACTTCGACAACAAGGACTTCACCGGGCCGGTGGTGCGGCGTGTGGACCCCGAGATCAACTTCACCTGGAACTCCCTCGCGCCGCTGCCCTCGATGGGCGCCGACACCTTCTCGGTGCGCTGGACCGGCGAGGTCGAGCCCCGCTATAGCGAGCAGTACACCTTCTACACCGTCTCCGACGACGGGGTGCGGCTGTGGGTCAACGGCCAGCTCCTCATCAACAACTGGGCCAATCACGGCGCCAAGGAGGACGCCGGCACCATCACGCTGCAGGCCGGCAAGCGCTACACCATCAAGATGGAGTTCTACGACAACACCGGCAAGGCCGTGGTCAAGCTGCGCTGGTCGAGCGCGCGGCAGGCCAAGGAGGTCATCCCCAGTTCGCAGTTGTTCCCCACCGGCCCGCTGATCCCCCTGCCCGCCGACCCCTCCGGCCTGACCGCCACCGCGACGAGCGGCCAGCGCGTGGACCTGCGCTGGGGCGCCTCCGCCAACGCCAGCCAGTACGAGCTCGAGCGCAAGGCGGGCGATGGCAGTTTCGCCCCGCTCGCCCGGCTCAGCGGAACGAGCTACGCCGACGTCAGCGTCAGCGGCAACACCACCTACACCTACCGCGTGCGGGCCACCAACGAGATCGGCGAGAGCTCCTGGGTGGTTTCCAACACCGTGACGACGCCGCCGACGGGCAGCTCGAGGGCCCACCTCGAGGGCAAGTTCGGGCCGGTCCAGCCCTGGCCGCTGGTCGCCGCGCACGCCGCGCTGCTGCCCGACGGCAAGGTGATCTCCTGGTACAGCTACGACGCCGTCGGCGACTACCGCGACATCAAGGACCCCCAGGCCTACTTCCACAACTCCACCCTGGTCGGCCTGTGGGACCCCGCCACCAACACCCACGAGCGGGTGGACAACCCCACCACCGACCTCTTCTGCGCCGGGTGGGTGCTCCTGAGCGACGGGCGCTTCTTCGTGGCGGGTGGCAACGAGGGCTCGCCCAACGGTAGCCCCGACACCAACGTGTTCTACTCCCAGACCAAGGCCTGGAGCCCGGGCCCGGTCATGAGCGGCGGGCGCTGGTACCCCACCACCACCCTGCTGCCCAACAAGGAGGCCCTCATCATCGGCGGGACCGACCAGAGCGGCGCGGATAACGGCCTGGCCGAGGTCTACCAGACCAACGGGACCCTGCGCGCGCTCACCGGCGCCCGCACCGAGACCTGGGACTTCACCCACTGGTACCCCTGGATGCACGTCGCCCCCAACGGCCTGGTGTTCTACTCCGGGGCTTCCCCGCGCATGGGCTACCTCAACCCGGCGGGCACGGGGAGCTGGACCTTGCAGTTCTCCAGGGGCGACCCCACGCGCACCTACGGCACCTCGGTGATGTACCAGCCCGGCAAGATCCTCGTCGCGGGCGGGGGCGGCACCAACGCCACCACCAAGCTCATCGACCTGCTCACCCTCAACGCCTACGGCGAGCCCACCGTGACCGTGGGGCCCCCCATGGCCTACGGCCGCACCCACCTCAACGCCACCCTCCTGGCCGACGGGCGGGTCTTCGTCAACGGCGGCAACGACGGCACCAACTTCGACGACTCGAGCTCGGTCTACCGCAGCGAGATCTGGAACCCCAAGGCCAACGCCTGGACGTTGGGCGCGACCGCCCAGGTGCCGCGCAACTACCACTCCACGGCGCTGCTGCTGCCCGACGGCACCGTCTGGACCGCGGGCGGGGGCGGCTGCGGTTCCGACTGCACGGTCAACCGCTTCAACTACGAGATCTACTACCCCCCCTACCTCTTCAAGAAGGACGGCTCGGGCAACTACGCGCCCCGCCCCTCCCTGGCCTCGGTGCCCACCGCGCTGGCCTACGGGCAGGGCTTCAGCCTGGGCACCCCGCAGGCGGCCTCCATCCAGAAGGTGACCCTCGTCGCGCTCGGCGCCGCCACCCACGCCTTCAACATGAACCAGCGCTTCCTCGAGCTCCCCATCACGGCCCGGGGCGCCAGCACGCTCCAGGCCACCGCGCCCGCCAGCCCCAACCTGGCCCCGCCCGGCTTCTACCTCCTCTTCATCCTCGACGCCGACGGCGTGCCCTCGGTGGCGAAGGTCGTCAACCTTCAGTAACCGCCTGAACCGCTCCAACCCCTGAGCTCGCTCAGGGGTTGAGCCTTTCCTGAACCCAGCCCCGGGAAGCGCGGTGGCGTAATACCAGATTCGGTCAGTTCGTCCCCGAATGGGGACAAACTGACCCGACCGAAGTTATCCGCGTAGCGGAGGGCGATACCGCCCCTTGGAAGGGATACGCTTTCTTCGCCGGCCGTCAGGGAGGGGTGTGCTCTAGGATTCAAAAAGATAGCCTCTGAAGGTCTTTGGTTTGGGTGATTATCTTTTTGAATCCGGTATAAGATTGTCTGTAAGCTTTCGAGGGTCGCCGCAGGGTAGGCTGTTCAGGTGCGGCTCAGCTTTTTCGGGCAGGATTTACCCTCGATGCCGCTTCACCTGAGCTTGGGAGGACAATGAATCCGGGGAAAATGATCCTGCTGGGGCTCGCTGTCGTGCTGGCCGCCTGTGCCGGGCCCGACCCCGCGCCCGCCAAGCCCGCCGTCCTCGAGGCCATAACCCTCTCCGAGCGCCAGGTTCGCCTGAGCTGGCCGGCCGCGGCCCACGCCCGCGCCTACGAGATCGAGCGCAGCACGGCGGGGGGCGCGTACGAACCGCTCGCGCAGGGCGCCGCCACCGCCTACGTAGACTCCACCGTGGCCGCCGACCAGCGCTACAGCTACCGGGTGCGCGCGCTCAACTGGGGCGGCGCGAGCGGCTGGGCCGAGTCGGGGGCGGTGATCACCCCGCCCAAGCCCACGCCGAGGGCCCACCTCGAGGGCGTGTTCGGCACGGCGCGGAGCTGGCCCCTGGTGGCGACGCACGCCGTGCTCCTGCCCGACGGCACGCTGATGTCGTGGTACAGCCAGGACGCCATCGGCAACCACCGCGACAACACCGACCCGATCTACCACACCGGCACCCGGGTGGACCTGTGGAACCCCCGCACGCTCGAGCACCGCCCTGCCAACAACAGCACCACCGACCTGCTGTGCGTAGGGCACGTGGTGCTCAGCGACGGGCGGCTCTTCGCGGCGGGCGGCAACCTGGGGGGCACCAACGGCAGCGACCACACCAACTACTACGACCCCGCCCGCGGCGCCTGGGCCCGCGGCCCCGACATGGCCGCCGGGCGCTGGTACCCCACCCTCACCCTCCTGCCCAACGAGGAGGTCCTCATCACCGGCGGCAGCGACGCCCAGGGCAAGGACAACCCCGCCCCCGAGGTGCTCCAGCGCGACGGCACGCTGCGCCTGTTGAGCAACGCCCGCACCGACACCTGGGACCTCAACCACTGGTACCCCTGGATGTTCGTCACCCCGACGGGGCGGGTGTTCCACGCGGGCTCGAGCAACCGCCTGCGCTTCCTCGAGCCCGCCGGCCAGGGGGCCTGGGGCGAGGGCTACCCCCGCGACGGCAAGAACCGCTGGTACGGCAGCGCCGTCATGTACCAGGCGGGCAAGATCCTGGTGATCGGCGGGGGAGGGCCGGACGCCACCACCACCCTCCTGGACGTCAGCGCGGACGGCGAACCCGGGGTGCGCCCCGGCCCCTCGATGCGCTTCGGCCGCACCCACTTCGACGCCACCCTCCTGGCCGACGGGCGGGTCTTCGTCAACGGCGGCAACGACGGCGAGAAGTTCAGCGACGAGGCCACCGTTTACGACAGCGAGATCTGGGACCCCCAGAGCAACGCCTGGGCGCCGGGGGCCAGGGCCAGCGTGCCGCGCAACTACCACTCCACGGCGCTGCTGCTGCCCGACGGCACCGTCTGGACCGCAGGCGGGGGAGGCTGCGGCGAGGGCTGCGGCGTCAACCACCCCAACTACGAGATCTACTACCCGCCCTACCTCTTCGAGCCCGACGGCTCCGGCCGCTATGCCCGCCGCCCCAGCCTCACGGGCGCGCCCCGCACCCTGGGCTACGGCCAGCGCTTCACCCTCCAGTCCCCCGACGCCCCCTCGATCGCCTCGGTCAGCCTCGTCGCCCTGGGGGCCGCCACCCACGGCTTCAACATGAACCAGCGCTTCATGAAGCTGACCCTCGAGGGCAAGGGGAGCGCTACCCTCGAGGTCCGGGCCCCCGCCAGCCCCAACCTGGCCCCGCCCGGCTTCTACCTCCTCTTCATCCTCGACGGGCGGGGCGTGCCCTCGGTGGGGGAGATCGCGCGGCTCGAGTAGCCCCGGTGGCCCGTGGGGAGAGGGCGGGCACGAGACCCGCCCCTACGGCCCCATCTCCGCTTCAGACCTTCGCGCGGGTCAGGCGCTCGAGCCGCTGTGCCAGCGCCGCGAAGTCGGCGGGGTCGTCGAGCACGACCACGTCGCCCTCCACCGCCACCGAGAAGCCCTGGTCGCAGTGCGAGAGGCAGGCGACGAACTCCACCTCGAGGCCCCTCCCCGCCCCGCCGAAGTAGCCGATGCCGAAGCGCTCCTCCAGCAGCTTCACCCAGGCGTTGAAGCTCTCCTCCGAGCCGGTTCTGGCGTGGCAGCCGGTGCAGATCTCCAGGCGCATCGTCAGGGCTTGCTGAAGAGGTCGGGGCTGAGGGCCGGGTTGATCTGGTAGTCCTTGTACACGAGGTCGGCGTAGGGGAAGCCCTCGCGGAACTCGGTGGCCTTCACGGGCACGGTGATTCCGCCCACCACCTCGGTCTTGTCGAAGGTGATGGTGCTCTGCTTAGGCGTGAAGTAGCCGGCGACGGTGCCGTCGTCGAAGAACATGAAGCCCTGGCTCACGCCCTTGGTCTTGGTGAGCACCTGGTGGTAGCGCTTGCCCTTGTACGTCACGTTCATCACGTAGCTGGCCTCGTCGCGCTCCTTGCCGAAGCGCAGCCCCGGCCACTCGTTGAAGAGGATGTCCCACATGAAGTTGCCCGGCTGGGTGCTGTAAATGCCCTCCTGCACCTGCTCGCCGCGCTTGGTGAACGAGCGCTCCTTGCTGTTGACCCGCACCGCCCCGTCGATCTCGAGCCGGCTGCGCAGGTTGACGAAGTCGAGGTAGACCTTGATGACGTTGGTCTTGTCGGTGAAGGGAGGCTTGTACTCGAGCGTGTAGCTCAGCGTCTTGAGGTTTCTGAGCGCGTCGCCGCCGTTGGCCTTGAGGCCGAGCTCGAGCCAGTAGGCGGGGTCTTTGTTCACGTTGTCCTGCGCCAGGCCCAGCAGGGCCACGAGCGCCAGAGCGAGCGGGAGGAGCTGTTTCATCTCGAGGATTCTCCCACAACCGCCACGGGTGCGGGTGAGCGGAAAGCGGTAAGCGACAAGCTATAAGCCGTCAGCGAAAGGCCCGCGGCTTGTGGTAACCCCACCCCTTCCCTCCCCGCGCGCGGGGAGGGTTTATCCCCCCTAGCCCCCCTTGCTAAGGGGGGAACAAGGCGTCTTGCGTACGACGTAGGACGTACGACCCAGGAGTACGACCCGCGTCCGGCGTTCGGCTATCGACCATCGACTATCGACGTCTTCCAGCGTTCAGCTATCGGCTATCAGCTATCGGCGTTCGACGTACGACCCGCGCCCGGCCCTTCAGCGCAGCCGCTCGAGCAGGTACTGCGCCAGGTCCTTGACGTGGACCCGCTCCTGCATCATGGTGTCGCGGTCGCGCACGGTCACGGTGTCCTGCAGGGTGGTGCTGCCGTCCTGGCTCTTGCCGATGGTGTCGTAGTCCACCGTGACGCAGAAGGGGGTGCCCACCTCGTCGTGGCGGCGGTAGGCCTTGCCGATGTTGCCGGTGTCCTCGTAGAGCACCCGCCCCATGCCCAGCGCCTGCAGCCGGGCCTTGAGCTCCCTGGCGTAGGAGGTGATCTCCTCCTTGTTCTTCGCCAGGGGGATCACCGCGACCTTGATGGGGGCCAGGTGCGGCTTGAGCTTGAGCACGATGCGCTCCTCGCCGCCCTCGAGCTGCTCGCGGGTGTAGGCCTCGCTGAGCACGGCCAGCACGCCGCGGTCCACCCCGGCCGAGGGTTCGATCACGTAGGGCACGAACCAGGACTTGGTCTCGGGGTCCTGCACGGCCAGCTTGGCGGTGGAGTCGGGGTTGTCCATGACCTTGGCCTGGATGTTCAACTCGCCCTGGGCCTTGGTGTGCGAGCCCAGGTCGTAGTCGGAGCGGTTGGCGATGCCCTCGATCTCCTCGAAGCCCAGGGTGGGGAAGTTGTACATCAGGTCGAAGGTGCGCTTGGAGTAGTGGGCCAAGTCTTCCTTGGGCACGTCGAGCACCTGGATCTGCGAGCGCGGGATGCCCTGGGCCTCCCACCACTGCAGCCTCGCCTCGAGCCACTTCTCGTGCCACTCCTCGTCGGTGCCGGGCTTGACGAAGAACTCGATCTCCATCTGCTCGAACTCGCGCACCCGGAAGATGAAGTTGCGCGGGGTGATCTCGTTGCGGAAGGCCTTGCCGATCTGGGCCACGCCGAAGGGCAGGCGGCGGGCGGTGGAGTCGAGGACGTTCTTGAAGTTGACGAAGATGCCCTGCGCGGTCTCGGGCCGCAGGTAGCCGTAGGAATCCTCGTCGGCAATGGGCCCGATGGTGGTCTTGAACATCATGTTGAACGGGCGCGGCGGCGTCCAGTCGCCGGGGGCCCCGTCGGCGGGGTCGATCACCTTGGCCGCCTTCATGGCCTCGGCGGCCTTCTCGGGGTCGGCCATCAGCGCGGCCACCAGCGCGCTCATGTTGGAGGCGTCGGGCAGCCCCAGGGCCTGGGCCACGGCTTCGGCCACGCCGGGCTTCTGGTCCTTGAGCAGGTGGTCGAGACGGTAGCGCTTCTTGGAGACGCGGTTATCGACGAGCGGGTCGGAGAAGGTGGCCTCGTGGCCGGAGTAGCGCAGCACCAGCCGGTGGGTGAGGATGCTGGCGTCGAGGCCTTCCATGTCGTCGCGTTCGTAGACGTTGGCCTTCCACCACGCCGCCTTGAGGTTGTTCTTGAGCTCGACCCCCAGCGGGCCGTAGTCGTAGGTGCCCTGCAGGCCCCCGTAGATGTCGGAGCCGGGGAAGATGAAGCCACGGCGCTTGCACAGGGAAACCAGTTCGTCCATCGTTTCAGCAGGCATAGAAGCTCCTTTCGGTCGCGCTAGACGCCCGACGCAAGACGAGGCCTGCTTCGGGGGCTCGGCCCGACCACCGGGGAACAAAAAAACGCCCCCGGCATAATGCCTGGGGACGAATAGTTGGGTCACTACTCGCGGTTCCACCCCAGTTCTCGAGGGAACCCCCTCGAGCCCTCTGAGTCGTTGCGTCGACTGCCTCCGCCGCCCTTCCCGTGGCCCCTGCCGCTGGGCTTTCACCGTCCCCAACTCGCTGTGGGCGGGTGTCCACGGTACTCCTGCGGACAACGCCCCCTCATGATGCAGCACCGGGCGCCGGGTCGTCAATTTGGCGTCGGTAGCCGGGTGCGGGTCGTGCGTTTTAGGTCGTACGGCGTACGTCGTACGCCAAACGCAATACGCAAGACGCCTCGGCCCTCGACCCTCGACCTCCTACCGCAGTGCCTTGAGCGCCAGCTTGATGATCTCCTGGGTGTTGGCCTCGGGGTTTTTCTGCACGATGTCGGCTACGACGCCGCGTACCTGGCTCTCGCGGAAGCCCAGCGTGACGAGGGCGAGTTCGGCTTCTTCCACGCCGCGGTTCTGACGGATGGGGCCGCCCTCGCCCATCAGGTGGGCGGGGACCTTGCCGCGCAGGTCGAGGGCGATGCGCTCGGCCAGCTTCTTGCCCACGCCCTGGGCGCCGGTGAGGAGGCGCAGGTCGCCCTCGGCGAGGGCTCGAGCCAGCAGGGAGGGGGTGAGGCTGGAGAGCATGTTGAGCGCCACCTTTGGGCCCACGCCCGAGACGCCCAGCAGCAGTTCGAAGAGCTCGAGCGAGCGCTCGTCGGCGAAGCCGTAGAGGGAGAGGTCGTCCTCGCGCACCACCAGCTTGGTGTGCAGCACGGCCTCCTGGCCCTCGGTGAGCTCGGCCAGGGTGGAGAAGGGGCAGCCCGCCTCGAGGCCGACGCCCCCCACCAGCAGCACGGCGGTGTTGGAGGTTTTGCGCAGGACGGTGCCTTTGAGGTAGCGGATCACGGCGAATAGTTTACCCGGTCGTGAGCTGCCACCTTGCACTCAGCAAAAGCGCCTGCGGCGGAGGTATTCTCGAGCATGTTGGAACCAGCACAGCTTGCGTGGGTCGAGCGGCTGTTCGGCGGCCCTGGCACAGAGGTCCGGCTCCTCGACCGGCTGCCCCAAGGCCTTCCCGCGGTGGTGCCGTTGCCACAGGGTCACCTCTTTGGCGGCTACGTGCAGGCCGGGACCGGGTTGCAGTTGGTCTTCGACGTGCCGCGGTCCCCGAGCGAATTTCACGCGGAGTACCTGGCCCTGCTGGAGATCAACGGTTGGGAAGCTGCCCTGTTGCCCCGCGGCGGCTTCGTCGGCCTCGCCGGCGGCTTACCCTCACTCTGGGTCCACGCAGCCGAGAGCCTGCAGCTCCAACTGCAGGTGGGGCCGACCGGGCAGGGGAGCGACGTGCGCCTGAGCCTGAGTTCCGTGGACGCCGAGCACGTCGAGCGGATGCTGCAGGGGGCGAATCACCCGAACCTCTTGCGCTCACTGCTCCCCACCTTGGTGGCGCCCGCCGGGGTCCGGATGTCCACTCGAGGCGGCGGGGGAGGAGGCGACTTCGCCAGTAGCCAAGCCGAGCTGACCGGCGCGGTGATCCCCGGGGCGGTGCTCGAGCACTTCAACGCGCAGCTCCGCGAGGCGGGCTGGAGGCTTCTCCACAGCGAGGGCGAGGCCCCGCTGGCGTACTCCTTGTGGGAACTGCCCAAAGTCCCCTGGCGGGGCACGCTCACCCTCCAGGCGATGGCCGAGGCCGCCTATTTAGCCGACCTCTGCGCCTACCGGCCGCGGAAGGCGCGGCCGGTAGCGGTGTTCGGCTGGAGCGTCCTCAACGACCTTTGAACTTGGGCGCGCGCTTCTCGTAGAAGGCCGTCACGCCCTCCTTGTGGTCCTCGGTCAGGCCGGCCAGGTCCTGCAGTTCGGCCTCCACGTCGAGCATCTCCTCCAGGCTCGAGGTCGCGCTCTTGCGCAGGGCCTGCTTGATGAGGCCGAAGGTGCGGGTGGGGCCCTGGGCGAGCTCGAGCGCGAGCTTATGCACCTCTTCATCGAAGCTCTCGACGCTGACGACCCGGTTGACGAGGCCGAGCTCGAGGGCCTGCTCCGCGTTCAGGCGGGGGGAGAGGGCCATGAGCTCGAAGGCTTTGGCCTGCCCCACGATGCGGGGGAGGTGGTAGCTCATCCCGGCGTCGGGGATGAGGGCGATGCGGCTGAAGCCGGTGGTGAGCACGGCGTCGGAGGCGGCGATGCGCAGGTCGCAGGCCAGGGCCAGCGAGAGCCCGGCCCCGGCGGCGGCCCCGTGGACGGCGGCGATCACGGGCTTGTCGAGGGTGGCGATGCCCGCGATGGCCCCGGCGTAGTTCTTGAGGTGGGCCTTGTAGGAGATGGTCTTGCCCTCGAATTCGCGCAGGTCCTGGCCCGAGCAGAAGCCGCGCCCGGCGCCTCGGACGACCACCACGCGCACCTCGGGGTTCTCGGCGGCGTCGCGCATGGCCTGGGCGAGGCCCTGGAGCATCGCAGTGTTGAAGGCGTTGATGGCCTCGGGCCGGTTGAGGGTGAGGGTCAGGACTCCTTGGTCGAGTTCGGATAACAGCACGCTCATAGCGACTCCTTGCGGAAATTTAGCGGTCTTTGCCCATCAGCCGCCGCAGCAGGCGGACCTGACCGGCGTGATAGACGTCGTGGTTGGCCGCGCCGAAGGCGTGTTCGGCGAGGGTCCAGCGCCCGGACTTCTCGTCGAGCCGTCGCGGCTCGAGCCGCTCGACGGCGGCGCACAGCTCGAGGTGGCAGGCGTGGAGGAGCTCGAGGTCGGCCTTCCAGGCCTCGGCCGTGGGCTCGGCGGGGACGGCGGGGAAGTTGGCGGGCTTGCGGGGGAACTTTCCCCGCTCGAGCTCGCCGGTGAGGTGGCGCGTGGCCATGAACTTCCAGTAGGCGCAGTGCAGCGCGTACTCCCAGGCGCAGTGCCGCCCTTCGGCGGGGCGCCAGAGGGCTTCCTCCGGCGTGAGGCCCCGCAGCGAGCTGCGCAGGTTGGGCCCGTGCCAGGTGGGCCGGTCGTAGGCCTGCTCGAGTAGGGTCAGGAGCATCGAGATGCGCGGGTCGGCCATGCGAGCCCCTTCGAGTTGCTACTTCATGCGGTCTTCGCTGAAGCGCTGGCCCTCCCAAACGTCGATGAACGCGGTCCCGGCGGCCAGCCGGGCGCTGTGGGGCACCCCGGCGGGGATGTGGTAGTAGTCGCCCTTGGTGAACACCCTGCGCTCGCCGCCGATGACGAACTCCACGCGGCCCTCGAGCACCACCCCCCACTGCCCGTCGTGGGCGTGCTCGGGCACCTCGGTGTCCTCGTGCACCTGGCCGAAGCCGATCTGGCCGTTGTGCCCGGAGATCACGGGCATGTCCATCCCCGGCCAGAGGGTGACCTGCTTGAACGCCTTGAACCATTCGGGGAAAACGCTCATGTTCGCTCCTTTGCACGGAGTATAAGCGTCTGCGGGACAACTTGGGATCAGACCCTCCCATAAACTCACGCCACAGCCGCCCAAAGCCCGCCGGCGGGGTCTGCCGGGGAGCCTGCGGAGGGCGCAAAATTGGCGACGGGTACGGTATGGGCCCCCGAACCCGCTTGGTTTTGGTGTACCAAACATGATAGGATTCACCGGATTATGGCGTTGGTCGTACAGAAATACGGCGGTACCAGCGTGGGCGACCTCGACCGCATCCACAAGGTCGCGCAGCGCATCCAGCACTACCGGGAGAAGGGCCACCGCCTGGCGGTGGTGGTCTCGGCCATGGGCCGCATGACCGACGAGCTCATCGCCCTGGCCAAGCGGGTCAACGTCCGGCCGCCGCAGCGCGAGCTCGACATGCTCACCACCATCGGGGAGCAGCAGTCGGTGGCGCTGCTGTCGATGCAGCTCAACGCGATGGGCATCCCGGCCCGGGGCTTCACCCAGGGCCAGGTGGGCATCACCACCGACGGCCGCTACGGCGACGCCCGCATCCTCAAGGTCGAGCCCCGCCTGATCCAGGAGGCCCTCGAGCGCGGCGAGGTGGCGGTGATCGCGGGCTTCATGGGCGTGACCCCCGACGGCGAGCTCACCACGCTGGGGCGCGGCGGCTCCGACACCACCGCCGTCGCCATCGCGGCGGCCTTGGGCGCCCACGAGTGCGAGATCTTCACCGACACCGAGGGCGTCTACACCACCGACCCCCACCTCATCCCCGAGGCCCAGAAGCTCGCCAAGATCGGCTACGACCAGATGCTCGAGATGGCCGCGCTGGGGGCGCGGGTGCTGCACCCCCGCTCGGTCTACTACGGCAAGCGCTACGGCGTGCGCATCCACGTGCGCAGCAGCTTTTCCTACAACCCAGGAACCATCGTTACGGAGGACGGAATGGAACTCGAACGCCCGGTCACCGGGGTCGCCCTCGACGACGAGATCGCCCAGATCGGCCTGGTCGGCATCCCCGACCGTCCCGGCATCGCCAGCCGGGTCTTCGAAGCCTTAGCCCGCGCCGGGGTCGCCGTGGACATGATCATCCAGGGCGTGCCCGGCCACGACGCCTCGCGCCAGCAGATGGCCTTCACGGTCAACCACGACTTCGCCGACGACGCCATGGACGCCCTCGAGCCCGTCCTCGCCGAGATCGGCGGGGAGGCCCGCCTGCGCCGCGACGTCGCCAAAATCTCCATCGTCGGCGTGGCCCTGGCCTCCACCCCCGGCATCCCCGCCCGCATGTTCAACGCGATCTCGAGCGTGGGCGCCAACATCGAGATGATCGCCACCAGCGAGGTCAAGATCTCGGTGATCATCCCTGCCCAGTTCGCCGAGGCCGCCGTGCGGGCCGTCCACACCGCCTTCGAGCTCGACAAGCCCGTCAGCGCCTGAAGCCCGGCGCCGCTCATGAGGGCAGGCCCAGAGCCTGCCCTTTGCCCTGCTGTGTTAGGTTATGGGGCATATGGAGAAGCACTACCTGACCTGGAGCGACATCAGCAGCCTGGTCTCCAAGCTGCTCGCACGGCTCAACCGCGACGACTACGACGCCATCCTCTGCGTGACCCGCGGCGGCATGGTCCCCGCTTGCCTCATCAGCGAGGCCCTCGACCTGCGCAACGTGCTCACCGCAGCCGTGATGTTCTACACCGACGTGGGCGAAACCCTAGACCAGCCCGTCTTCCTGCAGTTCCCCAGCGACGCGCTGCTGGTGGGCAAGCGCATCCTGGTGGTGGACGACGTGTGGGACTCGGGCAAGACCGCCGTGGCCGTGCGCGAGCGCGTGCGCCAGGCCGGGGGCAAGCCCACCCTCTGCACCCTGCACTACAAGCCCACCCACAGCCACTTCCCCGGCGACGGCCCCGACATCTGCGCCCAGGAGACCGACGGGTGGATCGTGTACCCGTGGGACCCGACGCAGGTATGGTCTTCGGCGTCGGCGTGAAGGGGATAGCTCATAGCGGATAGCTGATAGCCCATAGCCGATAGCCGGACGCCGGGCGCGGGTCGTACGTCGTACGTCCTACGCCGTACGCAAGACGCAATACGCAATACGCAAAACGCAAGACGCCTCGGCCCTCGGCCCCCCTTGCTAAGGGGGGTGAAGAAAGGGCGTTTCGCGTTTAGCGTTTGGCTATCGGCTATCAGCTATCGGCTATCGGCTATCAAGCCCCCTCCAGGTGCGCGTGGAACAGCGGGTCCACCACCTCGGGCTTCTCCATGTGCGGGGAGTGCCCTGTATCCGCGATGACCTCCTCGCGGAAGTAGCCGCCGCCAGCGGCGTAGCGCTCGAGCACCCACCGGGTCTGGCCCACCATGGGCTGGGGCGGGTGTACCTCGTCGCCCGGCCAGCCGGGGACCACGCCGAGCTTGCCCAGGGTGCCCATGTTGAAGAGGCTGAAGTCGCCCACGATCTGGTCCTCGGCGCCACGCACCCAGAGGACGGGGGGCTTGGGGTCGGCGGCGAGCATCCGCTCCACCGTATCCCCGACGTACTTGGGCGAGATGGCGTTGGCGGGCCCGAGCTTGCCGGGGGCCACGCCCGGCCAGTGGGGGGAGGGCTCGAGGTCGCCGGGGTACTTGTCGGGCCCGACCCGCTCGGAGAGCAGGCCCGAGAGCAATTCCTCCTCGCGGGGGTGGCGGAAGGGCGGCTTCCAGTAGAAGCTGTTCATGACGGTGCGGGGGGAGGCCTGGTGCTCGGTGCCGCGGTACTTTTCCCCCATCAGCCGGGCGAACTCGGGGTTGACGATGCCCCCGCCCGAGCCGGCGAAGTCGGGGGCGCAGGGGGTGCCCTGGAGGTCCTTGGTGCCCCCGAAGCCGAAGGGGGAGCCGGGGCAGAACACCGTCACGCTCAGCAGGCGCTCGGGCGCGGCGGCCATCATGGCCCAGATCACGCTGCCGCCCAGGCTGTGCCCGGCGACGTGGAACTTCGCGATGCCCAGCGTGTCCATGAGGCTCAGGAGGTCGTCCACCCAGTCCATGCAGCCGCGGGTGGCGTCGATGAGCCTGTCCTCGGTGTCGCCGTAGCCGCGCAGGTCGGGGGCGATGGCCCGGTAGCCCCGCGGCAGGGCCAGCATGGTCTCCTCCCAGTAGGTCGAGGAGGAGGCGTTGCCGTGGATCAAAAGCACCGGGGTGCCGTCGGCGGGGCCGCTCAGCAGGACGTGCTGCCGGAGCCGGGAGGTCTGGACCGTGCGGGATTCGATGCCCTCGAGCGTAGGAATAGAACCCATGGTGCTCTCCTTCGTCGTTTGAGTTGACTTCGCCCAATCCTACCGGAGCCTTGTTACAGAGTTGTTACTGGCTGGGATGGGACAATGGCCCAATGGACACCGCCGCCCTCGAGCTCAGCGACAACCCCGCCCAAAGCCGCTACGAAGCCCGGGTGGGGGGAAAGGTGGTGGGCTTCGCCGAGTACCGCCCGCTCAACGGCGCCGTCATGTTCACCCACACCGAGGTGGACGAGTCGGTGGAGGGCCAGGGCATCGGCAGCAAGCTCATCCGCTACGCCCTCGACGACGTGCGCTCGAGGGGGCTCTACGCCATCCCCATGTGCCCCTTCGTCTCGGCCTTCATCCGGCGGCACCCGGAGTACATCGGGCTCGTCAACCCGCCCCACCGGCGGATCTTCGGGTTGTAGGGCCGGGCCCCGGCACCCCCAGGGGGGCCTCAGCTTGGGCCGGTAGCCTGGGCCGGTGACGATGGCCTTCATCGACTGGGTTGCCCTCATCGGCTTAGTCCTTCTCGTGGTCGCACTGGCTGCGGCCTACCTCAGGCCCCTGCCCATCTCGAGCGGCGTCATCTTCCTGCTCATCGGGGTGGGCATCGGTCCGCTGGGGCTAGGGCTGCTCGACCTCAACACCATCGCCACCTCCAACTGGCTCGAGCGCCTCACCGAGGTGGTGGTGATCGTCTCGCTCTTCGTGGGCGGGCTCAAGCTGCGCCTGCCCCTGCGCCACAGGGCCTGGGCCGCGGCTTACCGCCTGGCGGGCCCGGTGATGCTGCTGTGCATCGCGGGCGTGGCGCTGGCGGGGCACTACCTGCTGGGCCTGACCCCGGCGGCGGCGCTGCTGCTGGGGGCGGTGCTGGCCCCTACCGACCCCGTGCTGGCCTCCGAGGTCGCGGTGGAGGACGCCAGCGACCGCGACCGCCTGCGCTACGGGCTCTCCGGCGAGGCCGGGCTCAACGACGGCACCGCCTTCCCCTTCGTGGTCTTCGCGTTGCTGCTCATCGAGCACCAGGGGCAGTTGGGCGGCTGGGTGGGGGAGTGGGCGCTCGAGCGGCTGCTGTGGGCGGTCCCGGCCGGGCTGCTGCTGGGCGGGCTGATGGGCTGGGGCGTGGGCCGCTTCGCCTTCTACCTGCGCAGCCGCAACGCCAGCGCCAGCTCCGGCGACTTCCTGGCCCTGGCCCTCATCGCCCTGGCCTACGCGGGGGCCGAGTTCATCCACGCCTGGGGCTTTTTGGCGGTGTTCGCGGCCGGGGTGGGGTTGCGCCAGGCGGAGGTGCAGACCGTGCGGCGCAACCCGCCCGACGCCGTGCCGCCCGCGCCCGCGGCGGTGGACCTCGAGCGCCAGCCCGCCGAGCAGTTGGTGCGCCACCCCATGACCGAGGAGATGATCCGCCAGCCCGCCGTGGCCTCAGGGGCAGTGGTCCACGAGGTGCTGACCTTCGGGCAGACCTTGGAGCGCCTCCTCGCCACCTTCACCATCATCCTCGTCGGGGTGCTGGCGAGCGTGGACTGGGACTGGCGGGGGCTGGTACTGGCCGGGTTGTTGTTCTTCCTGATCCGCCCGCTCGCCGTCTGGGTCGGCCTGCTGGGCACGCCCACCACCGCCCGCCAGCGCTTGCTGATGGGCTGGTTCGGCATCCGCGGCATCGGCACGCTGTACTACCTGGGCTACGCCATCGGGGAGGGCGTGGGCCGCAGCCGCGCCGTGGACGTGACGGGCCTGGCGGTCACCGTGGTGGCCGCCAGCATCGTGCTCCACGGCGTCTCCTCGACCCCCTTGCTCAACTGGTACCACCGGAGCCTCGAGGCCAGCCCCGAGCCGCAGCCGGATTGACCGCTTCCCAAACGGTCACCCGTCGGCATCGGCGGGTGACCTGCCCTTTCGCTCACGCCCTGGGGCGTTCCTGGTTGAAGACCGGCAGGCGGGGGGCTGCGCTGAGGGTGGCCGTCGCCAGCGGTTCCGGCAGCAGCAAGTTACGCAGCGAAACGCCGCGGTGGTTGGCCTTGGGGCGCCAGCTCGAGCCGCGCTGCTCGAGGCTGGGCGTGGGGGCCAGGTTGGAAGGGCTCGGCATGAGCGCGGTGGCCGAGAGCCCCAGGGCCAGAACCCCCAGGCACATCAGCTTGCGCGCGCGGTGTCGAGCGACTTCCCCTACCATGGCCCAAGCCTACCGCGCCCGGCGTTATCTGAGCGTTATAAAATCACAACCCTTCCGTTAACGCCTGTAGCGCGGCGTTCTCACGAAGGGCGGGGGCTCGCTGCGTTTTTCAGGCCCGCATCATCGGGCCGGGGGGCGCGTCGGGGTCTTCCCAGGCCATTTCCACGAGCTCGATCAGGGTTTCGACGGGGACGCCATAATCCCGCGAGATCTTGGCGATCTCCCGCCCGATCTGCTGAAGCTGGGGGACGTAGGCGGGTTCGCCCAGCTCCTGGGCGATGGAGATCAGCCAGTCGACGAGCTCGTGGGCCTGCTGGTCGGTCAGGCCCTCCGAAAGCGCCTCGTCTTCCAGGAATCGCTCGGCAAGGCTATCGAGCATTAAGGACCTCGTCCTTCTTGACATAACCCATGCGGCGCACCATGGCTTCGCGGTATTCGCGGGTCTGCGCGGCGGCGATGTCGGCCTGTAGAGCGGCGGCGCGGTCCTTGAGGCTGGCGATCTGGGTCTGGGTCAGCGCGCGCTCGTGGCGCAGGTCGATGAATCGCTTGGCCTCGAGGCCGACCAGACCCAACAAATGCAAAGAACCCAGGGCGAAAATGAGGTGAAGAACTCGGTAGACGGGTCGCTCCACGGTGTTTTCAGTATATCGCGGGCTGGGGGTGTTTCACGGCCGGGGTACGCTACGGACCCGTCTGCAGGACTGTAAAACTATGCTCCTCGTCCAACTGCCCCTTCCGCAAACCGCTCCAAACCCGCCTTCTGACCCGATTCCGAGTTCGAGCCGTCGAGGGCGCTAAAACGCTCTCGAACATACATTTTGCGGCAAACTGGATTATACTCAGATTGGCACCCAAAGGGAGGGACGACAAATGGCGAGGACTAAAGAACGAGATACTTTCCGCAGTCGGTTGAAGACGGTGGGGCTGCGCCACACCATGCCGCGTGAGCGTATCCTGTCCTTCTTGGACAAGAAAAACGCCCACCCCACCCCTGAAGAGCTGTACCAGAGCCTGAAGAAGAAGGGGTACGCGATCGGCCTGTCCACCGTGTACCTCAACCTCCAGGTGCTGCGCGACGCGGGCTTGCTGTGGGAGTTCAAGGATCAACAGGGCAACACCCGCTATGACGGTTTCACCGAGAAGCACCACCACCTGTTCTGTGTGCAGTGCGGCACCATCGAAGACCTGCTCGCCAAGGACCTGCCCGAGTTCGACCCCGAGCCGGTGAAGAAGGCGGTCGAGTCGCGCACGGGCTGGTTCGTGGAAGACGCACGCCTCGAGCTGCGCGGCGTGTGCCCCAACTGCCAGTAAGAACACGGTGCCCGGTGGGGCCGCAGCATTCTGCGGCCCTGCTGTTTTTTTATTCAGGTTCCCGTTCCCCGCATCCCCGCAGGGGCCCTCATACCGGATTCAAAAAGATAATCATCCAACCCAGAACCCTGGAGGCTATCTTTTTGAATCCTAGAGCACTCCCTTCGGTCGGGTTAGTTCGTCACCGTTCGGTGACGAACTAACCGAATCTGGTATCAGAGCGTTTCCCACGAATACCCGCATAGCCGGGGTAAAACACCCGCTTGAGTCCCGGCATCGCCGGGGGCCTACGGCCCTGCACCGGGATCGGCGGGTGTTTGTGGGAAACGTGACCAGGAATGCCCGGTCCACCTCGTTGAGGCCTAGCCGCTCCGCCCGCTCTGCCGGGGGTCAACACCTCACCGCTCGAGCCTCATTCCTCGCCCAGCGGGTTAGGGCTGAGCAGTTCGACGAGGGTCCGTACCCCGAAGCCCACGCCCCCGGCCGGCCCCAGCGCGTGGGGGCGCTCGGTGTAGGCGGGCCCGGCGATGTCGAGGTGCACCAGCGGCTTCTCGGTGAACTCCGCGAGGAACAGCCCCGCCACGATGGCCCCGCCGTAGCGGCTGCGCCCGTGCACGTTCTTGAGGTCGGCGGTGGTGGAGGCGATCATCTCGCGGTACTCCTCCTCCAGCGGCATGGGCCAGACCTTCTCCCCGGCCCGCTCGGCCGCCTCCTGCACCTCGCGGCCCAGCCGCGCGTCGGTGCTGAACATCCCCGCGACCTTGTCGCCCAGGGCGATCACGCAGGCCCCGGTGAGGGTGGAGAGCTCGACGATGGCCTCCGCGCCCTCGCGGTCGGCGTGGGTGATGGCGTCGGCCAGGGTGAGGCGGCCCTCGGCGTCGGTGTTGAGCACCTCGACGGTCTTGCCCGAGAGGCTCTTGAGCACGTCGCTCACGCGGAAAGCCCCGCCCGAGATCATGTTCTCGGCGGCGGCCACATAGGCGCGCACCTCGACGCCGGGCTGGAGGCGGGCGACGGCCCGCATGGTGCCCAGCACTGCGGCGGCCCCGGCCATGTCGCACTTCATCGTCAGCATCGACTCGTTGGGCTTGAGCGAGTAGCCGCCGGTGTCGAAGGTCATGCCCTTGCCGACGAGGGCGACGACCCTCGAGGGCTTGCCCTGGGGCCGGTAGACCATCTGGATGAAGCGCGGGGGGTTGAGCGAGCCCTGGGCCACACCGTAGAAGGCCCCCATCCCCGCCTGCTGGATCTGGCGCTCGTCCCAGACCTCGACCTCGAGGCCCGCCTCGCGCCCGAGCTCCTTGGCCCGCTCGCCCAGCTCGGCCGGGGTGAGCACGTTGGGCGGCTCGTTGATGAGGTCGCGGGCGTAATTGACCGCCTCGGCCACGATCTCGGCGCGGTCTACGGCGGGCCCGGAGGAGCGCGCCAGCCAAAGGCGGAGTTTCTTCACTTCCGGATCGGATTTATACTTCTTGAACTCATACGCGCCCAGCAACGCCCCCTCGGCCAGGGCGTAGCTCGCCTGCTTCTTGCCGAACTTCTCGGCCAGGAAGGTTTCGGCCACGGCCTCCTTGAAGCCCAGCCGCGTGACCTCGTGCACCAGCCGCGCCCCCGCTTTGCGCACGGTCTCGAGGCTTACCCCGCGTTTGCGGCCGAGCCCGAACAACAAGACGAATTGCTCCCCCACCGGCAGCAACAGGGTTTCGCCGAAATCGCCCTTGTACTTTAGTTCATCAAGCACTCGGCTGAGTTGCCCCCCGCTCTTCTGATCCAGCTTGCGGGCCTCCTCGGTGAGCTCACCACCCCAGTACCCGGCGATTGCTAAAGGGGCAGGAATCTCGTCCACATACCTGCGGGCGGATTTAACTGTAATTTCCATACCTGGCGAGCATACCACGGCGATTTTGAGAGAAAGCTGAGAATTTCCTGTCCTTTTCCTCAACTTCGGCCGCGTATAATCGAACGGATGAGGACTCAACCGCGTTTCGCGCTCCCCAGACCTGCCCTGCACGGGTCAGTCGTGAGCTTTTGGACCCGTTTCGCCGCCGCTTTCCAGGCGCAGGCCAACCCCAAGAACGCCCTGGGGGGGAGCGCGGCGCTCGAGGGCGTGATGATGAAGTCCCCCGACGCCTGGGCGCTGGCGGTGCGTCTGCCCAACGGCCAGATCCACACCGAGCGCCACGAGGAGGTCGCGCTGTCGAAGAAGTACGCCTGGGCCCGCCTGCCCCTCTTGCGCGGGGTCGTGGCCCTCTTCGACGCGATGTCGGTGTCCTACCGTTCGCTCTCGCGCAGCGCCCAGCTCGCCGGGGAGGAGGAGGAACAGCTCTCCAAGGGCGCGCTCTACACCACCATGGCGGTCTCGGCCGCCATCGGCATCCTCTTCTTCATCGTGCTCCCGGGCCTGCTGTCGGGCTTCCTCATCGACGCGGCCAAGTACCCGGTGTGGTACAACGCCCTCGCCGGGGTCTTCAAGGCCTGCATCCTGGTGGGTTATCTGCTCTTTATCGGCCGCCTGCCCGACATCCAGCGCTTTTTCATGTACCACGGCGCCGAGCACAAGGCCATCGCGGCCTACGAGCAGAACCTGCCCCTCACCGTCGAGAACGTGCGGGCCCAGCCCGCCTACCACCCCCGCTGCGGCACCACCTTCATCGCCTTCGTGATCCTCGCGAGCATCGTGGTCTACAGCGTGTTGCCCGGTCAGGAGAACCTGGCCTGGCGGTTGGGGGCCCGCGTGCTGTTCCTGCCCATCGTGGCCGGCTTGGCCTTCGAGCTGCTGCGCTTCACCGCCAACCACAACGACCCCTTCTCCCGCCTGCTGCGGGGCTTTGGCTTCCGCTTCCAGATGCTCACCGTGAAAGAGCCCACCGACGACATGATCGAGGTGGCGATCGAGAGCACCAAGGCGGCTATCGGGGAGAAGAAGCCGGAGGCGGTGCCGGTGGCGTGAGGTGGTCGATAGCCGATAGCTCGACGCGCGTCGTACGTCCTACGTCGTACACGAGACGCGAGACGCAAAACGCAAAACGCGAGACGCAAAACGCGAGAGGCTTTGGCCCTCGACTCTCGACAAACCACGAGCCACACGCCACAAGCCATACGCTTTTCGCTTTTGGCTATCGACTATCGACCATCAGCTACCGACGTATTGGAAGTGTGCCCCACTTCCTAAAGCCATCGGGTACACTTAATCCTTGTGAGTAAGGGGCGCGTGCTCGTGGCGATGTCCGGGGGGGTAGACTCCTCGGTCTCGGCGGCGTTGCTCAAGGAGCAGGGCTACGAGGTGGTCGGGGCTATGATGCGCTTCTGGCCCGACAACAAGAAGGACGACTGCTTCGAGACCTGCTGCTCGCCCGACGCGGCCTACGAGGCCCGCCGGGTGGCCGACATCGTGGGCGTGCCCTTCTACCTCCTCGATTACCGCGAGGAGTTCCAGCAGAAGATCATCGACCCTTTCATCGCGGGCTACCAGGCGGGGGAGACGCCCAACCCCTGCGTCAACTGCAACACCCGCGTCAAGTTCGACTCGCTGTTGAAGAAGGCCCGCATGCTGGGCTGCGACTACGTGGCGACCGGGCACTACGTCATCCGCGAGGGCAATGCCCTGCTGCGGGGCGACCCGCGCAAGGACCAGACCTACTTCCTGTGGGGCACGCCCAAGGAGGCCATCCCGCACATGCTCTTCCCGGTGGGGCACATGGAGAAGCCCCAGGTGCGGGCGCTGGCCGAGCGTTTCGGGCTGCCCACCGCCAAGAAGCCCGAGAGCCAGAACATCTGCTTCGTGCAGGGCGACCTCAAGGACTTCCTGGCCGGGCACCTCACCGCGCGTCCGGGGCCCCTGGTGGACCTCGAGACCGGCCAGGTGATCGGGGAGCACCACGGGGCGCAGTTCTACACGGTGGGCCAGAAGAAGGGGCTGGGGCTCTTCAAGACCCACCTCGAGCGCTACGTGGTGCGGGTCAACACCGCCACCAACGAGGTGATCGTGGGGCCGCGCGAGGCCTGCTTGTGGGGGGGCCTCGAGGCGAGAGAGGTCAACCTGCTCGTGGGGCCCGGCGAGCTGCCCGAGGCCCTGGAGGTGCAGGTGCGCTACCGCACCAAGCCCGTGCCGGGCACGGTCGAGCTGCTCGAGGGCGGGCGCATGCGGGTGCGGCTCGCCGAGCCCCAGTTCGCCGTGACGCCGGGGCAGAGCATGGTGCTCTACCGGGGAAACCGCCTGCTGGGCGGCGGGTTCATCGCCCGGCCCCTGCACAACCAGCTCGAGGCCCGCCAGGCCGGCGTCCTGGCGGCGGGCTGACGCGATACGCCGTACAGCCGCCGGCGGCCCTCAAAGCACGATCTGGAAACGGATTTGCAACGTGGGGGCCTGGCCACCTCCCAGGTACACCTCCACCCGGTAGACCCCTGGCGACCAGCCCTGTGGGGGCCGGCTCAGCTTGTAGGTCACGCGGTTGATCAGGCCGCCTACCTCGAGCCTCGCCCGCTCGAGCTCGCGCTCCGGCGGGACTGCCTGGGCCTTCTCGGCCAGAAAAGCGCAGGTGAGCGGGGTGTCTGGGGGGACTCCCTCGAGCTCCAGCCGCAACCAGAGCTTCTCGAGGCTCGCGGGGAACGCCCTGGCGTCTGAGCCCCCCCTGCTGGCCGAGAGCACCGCCCGGCTGACCCGGCCAGGCCCTTCCCCCTGGGCCAGAGAACCCAGCACCCACAGCGCCAGAAGTCTCTTCATCGCAGACCGCCACGAACATACCTTGGAGGCACTTATACCGGATTCAAAAAGATAATCATCCAAACCAAAGACCCCCAGAGGCTATCTTTTTGAATCCTAGAGCACTCCCTTCGGTCGGGTTAGTTCGCCGCCATCCGGCGCCGAACTAACCGAATCTGGTATTACTCCGAGACGATCCAGTGGAAGTGGGTGGTGTGTCCCCCCAGGGGCCGGATTACGTCGCGTGCCTGCCGGCCGTCGTTGAGGGTCACGTTCCTGATGGCCTCCCAGAAGGCGTTGCCGTTGGCCTGCTGGTACGTGACGTAGACGGTGAGGATGCGTGAGCCGTAGGTGGCGTCGTTGAGGTGACCG
>NZ_KE387023.1:2506072-2548497 GCF_000430045.1 Calidithermus chliarophilus DSM 9957
CTTTTTGAATCCTAGAGCACTCCCTTCGGTCGGGTTAGTTCGCCGCCATCCGGCGCCGAACTAACCGAATCTGGTATTACTCCGAGACGATCCAGTGGAAGTGGGTGGTGTGTCCCCCCAGGGGCCGGATTACGTCGCGTGCCTGCCGGCCGTCGTTGAGGGTCACGTTCCTGATGGCCTCCCAGAAGGCGTTGCCGTTGGCCTGCTGGTACGTGACGTAGACGGTGAGGATGCGTGAGCCGTAGGTGGCGTCGTTGAGGTGACCGATGATGGTCTGGGCGGTCGCGGCGTCCCGCGCGTTGTAGCCGTTGAACCAGCCGTCGGCATCGTTGCCGTCGTTATGCGTCTGGTGGGGCGGGAACGGGCCCCCGTTCATGTTGCTGAAGTCGCCCCAGGTAAGACCGGCGAAGTGCTCGATCACGGTCCTGACGCTGGGTTTGACCCAGTCATCGCCCCCCACCCCCTCGTCACGGCCACCGTAGCGGTTGGCGCCGGTGTAGCGCACCAGTTTCTGCACCGCCCCGAACTCCTCGGTGGCCTCCTCGCCGTTCTGGGACTTGGCCCGCGCGCGCAGGGTGAGGTTGCCGTTGTTCTGCTGGTTGACGGCGGCGGCCTGGGCTGAGGGGAGTTCGAAGAGCAGTTGCGAGTTGCTGACCTCCACCTTCTCGTCGTCGCCAAAGGCGGTGAGCAGGGTTCCCCGGACCCCGGCCGCCAGGTTGGCCCTGGCCACCACCGCCCCCCCCTCGAGCACCTCGAGCTCCAGCGAGGTGAGCGAGTCGTCCTCGGCCCCCTCGACCGTGATGGTGCCGTGGATGCGGGTGTTGCCGCCGAAGTAGGTGTGTGCGGAGGCGCTCAGGTAATTGAGGGGCTGGTTGTTGATGTCGTTGAGCTGCAGCTTGGTGATCGCTAGCTTCTTCTCTTCGACGATGTCCACCACCACCTGGGAGTCCAGGAGGTCGTCGGCAACGTTGGCCACGGTCAGATCCACCTGGATGGTGTCGCCCTCTTCGTCCACCGGCAGGTCCTGCTCACGCCAGGCCGTCGCTCCGCCGGCATCGAAGGCCGCCAGGCCCAGCCCGTTCATGCTGTTGCGCTCCAGGGCCGCGCCGCCGCCCTTCTGGCTGCGGATGGAAACGCCGAAGTAATCGTTGTACTTGGTGCCGAAATAGCCGCCAGGCACCTCGCTGGTGATGAAGCGATAGCGCACCGTGACGTTCTTGGTTCCCGGCTTGATGGTGAAGGTGCGGGAGATGGACTGTGGCCCTTCACCGGAGGTGTTGAGCACTAAGTCCATGTCGTCGGCCTGGGGAGCGGTTGCGGCTCGCGTCCAGGGGGCTGGAGCGATGAAACCTGGCCTCCGCTCGAGCCGGGGCGGGGTTGCCGCGCCGGCGGGCAGGCTGCCGATGCTCCCTTCCACGTGGGGAGCGATCTCTACCGGAGCCTTCCCGTCCCCGTCGGTGTCCAGGTTCCAGCCGTTGGTGCCCTGGCTGAAGTCGTTGTTGTCCACGGCGCTGGGTGGGTCGAACCCCCTCAGCACCAGCTTGGGCGAATCCCCGATGATGGCGGCCAGCGAGGCAAAGCGGTTGCCGCTGGCCTTGGCCTCGAGGATGAAAGTCCGGTCGGGGAGGTTGTCGAAGGTCGCCTGGCCCCCGGTGCTCGTGGCCTGGGCGCTCACGCTCTGGTCGTCGTTGAGCCGGATGGTCACGGCGGCGTCGCTGACGGGCTGGTTGCCCTGGTCCACCACCTGGACCAGGAGGCTCTGGCTGCCGGCCCAGAAGCGGGTCTCGTAGGTGATGCCCAGCCCCTTGCTGTCGCGGGCGATGAGGGTGAACTCGTTGAGCCCTTCCTCGGTGATGGAAGGGAGGGTGACCTCGCTGCTCGAGACCTCGAGCGCGCCGTCGGGGACCTTGGTGTTGTTGTGCAGCACCAGCACGCTGCCCGGCGCGGTGTCGAGGGTCTCGCCGGAGATCACGAACTTCACCGTGCCGGCAGCGGCGTTGAAGCCGGTCTTGTTGACTCCTACCACGCTCACCTGTGCCGCAGACGTGGGCTCATCATCCGACGGGGTTGGCTCGGCCGGGCGGCAGCCGAAAAGCAGAACTCCCGCCAGCAGTGCCAGGGGCCATCTCGAGCCGCTGGCCTGAATGACATGCCCCCTGATCCGCAGAATTGCTCCCAATGCGTCCATACGGAACCTCCTTCCTGGCGAATGCAGTACCTGGCGTGTCCTTGAAGGTCACGCTCTGTAGTTCGGCATCCCAGTCTCTTGGGCGAGTTTACACGGTGGCAGAGAGCACCACGGCGGGCCGGCTCGAGCTTCCCATAGCCGACCCACCACGGAGCCTTACCGCAACGTCACCAGCACCCGGATCAGGCCCGTTCCCTCCCTCAGGGGCTCGAGGGCCTTGCCGATGAGGATGCCGCCGGGATAGACCGCGACGCCGCTCACCCGCACCGGCGAGGCTTTCATGGCGTGGCCGGGGGTGCTCGAGGTCGTGAGCATGTCGCCGACCTCGATGGGGCCGTTCTCGGCGCTGGCCTTGGTGGGCACGATGCCCACGATGGCTACCGGCACGTCGCTGGCGTCCACGCGGGTGATGCCGTCTCCTTTCTCCGCGCCCAGGATGCCCGGCCGGGTGGAGTACACCCCGGCCACGCGGGGGTCGTTGGGGCGGCTGGAGCGCTCGACCCGGCCTGGGGTCTGCGTGCTCAGTACCAGCACGTCTCCGGGGCTGAAATCGGCCTTGTCGCCCAGGGCGGGCAGCGCTTCGGCGAAGTCCGAGCCGGCCACGAAGGTGCCGTCCTTGTTGATGTGGCACTTCCGCGCTTGCCCCTGGGCCTCGCACTCGAGGAAGTTCCCGCTCGAGTCCTTGTGCTTGATCAGCTTCAAGACCGCGTTGGCATTGGCCGCGCTGTCGGTGCGTAAGAGCGCGGCTTCGCCGGCGGTGGTGAAGTTGTAGGCCTCCAGCCCGGCCAAGGTCGCGGGGACGCTGGTGATCCCCCGCAACACCTGGACGTTGCCCGTGCCCACCGAGAAGACCAGGTCGCGGTTGTTGACCGTCTCCAGTACGGTTTGCGTGCCCCCGACCGGCTTGACGTCGAGAAAGGCGTTCGAGCCGGACAGCAGCCGCAGGGCCGGGCTCCCCTCGCTCACCGCGACGGTGGCTTTGGCGCCGGGGCTGGCCGTGCCGATGCCCACGTTGCCCCCTGTGTCCACCCGCAGCCGTTCCACGTTGTTCGTCCTGAACACCAGGGGCTGGTTATCGGCGGTGCCCAGGAAATTGCTGGCGGGGTTGGTCCCTGCGTTGCCCGTGAGCTTCCAACCCGCGTCCCCGCCGCCGCTCACCGCCTCGCAGGTCACGCTGCCATCGGCGTTGACGACCCGGATCGCCGAACCCGCCGCGCAGGTGCCGTTCACGCGGTTTTGCTTGCCGCTCTCCAGCGCGTCCACCGCGGTCTTCAGCGCGCCGAAGTTGGCGTTGACCTCGCTGGCCTTGATGGGCGTTCCCGGGGCGAAGGTGTGGGGAAGGCTCACCGCCACCACGTATAGCCCCGAGGCGGCCAGGGCTGCTCCGAGCACGAAGTGTTTCAGGTTTCCACCGCGCATAATCCCCCCTCACTCCTATTGCCAGTTGGCGCCATCCCAGTTCGACTGATCCCAAACCCCGCCCTGCCCGCCCGGCTGGGGGCCACTACAGGCCACCGGGAGGAGGGCCAGCAGCAGGGCGAGACCGAGGCCGGCCACGGCTTTCGCGAGTCTTCGCATGGCTATTCCCCCGCCTCCTACCCTGCCACCCTGCCCTCAACAAGCGCTCAACGTGGCTAGACTTGGGGTATGTCGTCCAATGGGCAGGGTTGGGCCTGGGCGATCCCCAGGCCGCGCCTGATCAGGGCCATCGACCAGGCTCAGGGCCCGCTGGTGCTGCTGCGGGCAGCCGCCGGCTACGGCAAGACCGTGCTGGCCGCGCAGTGGGCAGCGCAGCGTTCCGGCGTGCGCTGGCTCGAGCCAGGGGACGTTCTACCCGGCGGGTCGGGGGACGTGGTGTTCGAGAACTACCGGCCTGGCGACGCCGGGTTGGACCGGGCCCTCATCGCCCGGCTCGAGGCCCTCGAGCCGGGGGCCCGCCTGCTCCTGCTCGCGCGGGCCGAGCCAAGCCTGCCCATCCCCCGCTGGCTGGCGGAGGGCCGGGCCACCCTCCTGGAGGCCGAGGACCTGGCCTTCGACCCGGACGAGGCCGCGGCCCTCCTGGGCCGCCATGCCGGGGAGCACCTGGAGCAGGTCATGCAGCGCAGCGAGGGCTGGCCCCTGGCGCTGCGGTTGATGGCGCAGGCCCTCGAGCGGGGCGGGACGGCGGATCAGATCGCGGGCCGCTTACCCCCCCTCTCGGACTACCTCGAGGCCGAGGTCTGGCCGGCGCTCACGCCCGCCCAGCGCCGCTTCCTGCTTCGGACGGCGGTGCTGGAGGAGCTTTTCCCCCAGGAGTGCGACGCCGTGCTGGGCCGCAGCGGCTCGGCCCGCGGCCTGCGGGCGATGCAGGCGGCGGGAGTGCCGCTCTGCCCGCCCGCCAGGGTGGGCCAGGGCTACCGCTACCCGGCGCTCTTCCGCGACTTCCTGCTCTCCAAGCTGGACGAGACCCCCAAAGAGCGCCGGGGGCTCGAGGCCCGCGCCGCCCGGGTGCTGCTGCAGGCCTTCCAGCCCTTCCGGGCCGCGCCGCACGCCCTGGAGGCCCAGGACTGGGAGCTGGCCCTCACCTGCTTGTCCCAGGCCGCCGACAGGGTTTACCGCGAAGGCCAGGCCGCCACGCTGGAAACCTGCCTCCAGCGCTTCCCCGAGGACTACCGCGAGCGCCCGGAGTTCCTTCGCATCGAGGCCTACATCGCCTGGGGCTCCGGCAACTACGCCATCGCCCTCTCCAAGGCCACCCGCGCCGCCCAGGCCGGCGATCCCGACCTGCGGGCCCTGGCCCTGGTGGTGGTGGCGGGGGTGCATCAGGCTCAGGGCCGCTGGGGCGAGGAGGTAGCCACCCTCGAGGCCGCCCTCGCCGCCCAGCCCCGCCAGCCCCTCACCCTGGGCATCGTGCGCCACCTGCTGGGCGCGGCCTACCTGCGGCTGGGACGGCTGGAGGAGGCCGAGGCCACGCTGAACCAGGCCCTGGAGGGCTTCAAGCCGCACCAGCCCGGCTACGCCAGCGTGCTGGGGCAGCTAGCCCTGCTGCACCTGTCGCGAGGTCGCCCCCGGTCGGCCGCCGAGGGGCTGGAGCAGGCCGCTTTGATGCAGCGGCGGCTGGGCAACCTGCGGGGAGAGGCGGTGGTGCTGTACAACCTGGCCATTGCCCTGAACCAGGCCGGGATGCACCGCCGCGCCCAGGGGGCCCTCGCCCAGGCCCGCCGGCTGGCCGAGCGCGTGGGCCTGACCCACCTCCTGGCCCTCATCGCCCGGGAGAGCGCCGATACCCTCCGCGACGTCGGCGAGGGGTCGGTGGAGCACTACCGCCAGGCCCTGGCCGCGCTGGAGGCCCTCCAGGCTTCCGCCGGCCTGCTCCACGCCTATCACGGCCTCGCCGTGCTGCACCGCCGCCGGGGGGAAATGGCTGCTGCCCGGCGGGCCGCCGAACAGGCCCTCCGCTTCGCCGCCTCGGGCGACCCGGCCTTCGTGGGGCTGGTGCGGGTTCACCGGGCGATGCTGGAGGGCGACGCCCAGGCCCTGGACCCGGCGCTGGCCGGGGTTCTGAAGGGGCCCAACCTCTACTATCAGGCCCAGGCCCTGCTCTACGCGGCCTCCAGGGGCCAGGACCCCGCGCTGAGGCAGAAGGCTTTGGAACTCATCGAGGACCAGGGCTTCGACCACCTGCTGCGGGAAGAGGAAGACCTGCTGGCGGTCCGGCTGGGGGCCGAGGCCTCTTCCCTCAGCGCCTCGACGCTGGCGGCGGGGTTGGAGTTGCGCATGCTGGGGGGCCTCGAGCTCAGGGCTCCGGGGGGCCAGCCGTCCGGCCTGAGGCCGCTGGCGCTGAGGCTCCTGGCTTACCTGGCCCTGCGCCGGGGGGCCACCGTGAGCCCCGAGCAGATCGCGCAGGCCCTGTGGCCGGACTCGAGCGAGGACATGCGCCCGACGCTGCAAACCCTCGTCTGGCAACTGCGCCGGGCCCTGGGCTCGGGCATAGTCCTCACCTACGGCGGGGGCTACTGCTTCGACCCCCCCTACCCGGTCTGGACCGACGTGGAGGCCTTCAGCGAGAGGCTGCGCCAGGGTCGCCTGGCCGAGGCCGTCGCCCTGTACCAGGGCGAACTCCTGCCCGGGGTGGACTGGGCGCAGCTCGAGCGCCAGCACCTGGAGAACCGCTACCTGCAAGCCCTGGAGGACTTGGCCGAGCAGGAAGCCGGGCGGGGGAGCCTCGAGGCCGCCATCGCCCTCTTGGAGCGGGTGATCGAGCGCGATCCCCTGGCCGAAGAGGCCTACCGGCGGCTCATCTGCTGGCACCAGCAGGCGGGCCACCCGGACGCAGCCCGGCGGGTGCGGCAGGAGTTCAGCAGGGTGCTCGAGGCGGAGTTCGAGCCGGGGAAGCACTGATGATGGCCAGTCAATTGCTTCCTGATGGGGAATTCCATGAAGCCGGGCTGCGGACGCAACGGCTCGAGAGGGCTGGAATTTTCAGGACAGGACGTGTTCGCCGGTGGGTCGTGCCCTAGGTGCTGACGTTTGCTGGTTTTTTCGCATCGCAGAGGAGCCCTTTCTGGGTCCACTGCGGACGACTTATCGGGAATCTAGATCCCTGAGCTGCAAAAGCTTGACGCATACTGCATAAGTCGGTACTATAAAACTATCAAGCCCGGAGATGTCCGGGGTTTTTCTTTTTGACATGGCGAAAGAACGCTTGGACAAGGTACTGGCCCACCTGGGCCTGGGCAGCCGCAAGGAGATCCACCGGCTGGCCCGCGCCGGGCTGGTCTCGGTGGACGGGGAGGTGGTGCGCGACGCGGCCTTCAAGTTCGACCCCGCCCAGGCCCGCCTCGAGGTGGACGGCGAGGTGGTGGTCTACCGGGCCTTCTTCCACCTGATGCTGCACAAACCCGCCGGCTACGTCACCTCGACCAGCGACCGCGACGGCCAGCCCGTCACCGCGCTCCTGCCCGAGGAGTGGCAGCGCGACGACTGGATGCCGGTGGGCCGCCTCGACAAGGACACCGAGGGCCTGCTGCTGCTCACCACCGACGGCGAGCTGCTGCACCGCCTGACCCACCCGCGCTGGAAGGTGGGCAAGCGCTACTATGCCGAGCTGGCCGCCCCGGCCACCCCCGCCGACGTGGAGGCGTTCGCCGCCGGGCTGGAACTCGAGGGCGAGCCCCTACAGCCCGCGGAGCTGCGCCTCGAGGCCGACGGCCGCAGGGTCGAGCTGGTGATCCGCGAGGGCAAGTACCACCAGGTCAAGCGCATGTTCGCCGCGCGGGGCAACCACGTCACCTACCTGAGGCGCGTGGCCTTCGGGCCGCTCGAGCTGCCCGAAGACCTGCCGATCGGGGAGTCCCGCCCGCTCGAGCCCGGCGAGGAGCGCAGGCTCTACGAAGCCGTAGACCTCGCTCCACGCTAGGGCCGCCCGGCCTGATCGGGTGGGGTAGACTGGGGCTCGAGGCCTCCCATGACCTTCCCTCCCTGGTGATCCCACGGCGCTCGCCCTGATCCGGTCCTTTCAAAGGGCCGGGCAGTGGGGTCGTGCACCGGGATTCCTCCGCCGAGCCGTCGGCTTTTTGGCCTTCGGCTTCGGGCTTTTGGACCTTCGGAGGAATACCGGATGGCGTTTTGGCGATTTGGCAGTGGGACTGGCCTGGCGCTGCTGCGCGGCCTTTCGGCGGTGCTGGCGACCAGCCTGCTCGTCGAGTTCCTGGACGAACTGACCGACGGGGTGAGCGGGGCGGCCTGGCCGCTGATCCGGCAGGACCTGGGGCTCTCTTACCTCGAGATCGGCCTGTTGCTCTCGGCGCCCCGGATGCTCAGCATCCTGGCCGACCCCTGGCTGGGGCTGTTGGGGGACACCCGCTGGCGGCGGGCGCTGATCCTGGGCGGGGGGCTGGCCTTCGCCGTGGCCCTGGTTCTGACCGGGCTGGCGGAGGCCTTTTGGGTGTTGCTGCTGGGCTGGCTGGTGTTTTATCCGGCTTCGGGGGCCTTCGTCAACCTGATGCAGGCCACCTTGATGGACCACGACCCTTCCCGGCGCGAGCAGAACATGGCCCGCTGGGCGCTGGCCGGGTCGCTGGGAAACGTGCTGGGGCCACTCTTGGTCGGCGCGGCGGTGGCGCTGGGGCTGGGCTGGCGGCCGGTCTTCCTGGGGCTGGCCCTGCTGACGCTGGCGGCGGTGGCCGGGCTGTGGCGCTCGAGGCTGGCGGTAGGGGAAGGGGAGCCGGGCGGGCACGAGGCGGCCCCGGGGTTGGGTCAGAGCCTGCGCAAAGCCCTCGCGGCCTTGCGGCGGGGCGCGGTGCTGCGCTGGCTGGGGCTGCTCGAGGCCGCCGACCTGATGCTCGACGTGTTCCGGGGCTTCGTGGCGCTGTACTTCGTGGGGGTGGTGGGCACCGGCCCGGCGGAGGCCAGCCTTGCCGTAGCGGTGCTGACCGGGGTGGGGCTGCTGGGCGATGCCGCGCTGCTGCCCCTGCTGCGGCGGGTACCGGGGCTGGTGTGGCTGCGCTCCAGCGCGCTGGCGATGCTGGGCCTGTACCCCCTGTTCCTGCTGGTGCCCTCGTTGGCCGCCAAGCTGGCGCTTCTCGGGCTTTTGGGTTTTCTCAACTCGGGCTGGTACGCCCTGCTCCAGGCCCGGCTCTACGCTGCCCTGCCCGGGCAGAGCGGCAGCGTGATGGCGCTGGGGAGCGTGGCGGGGTTGCTGGGGGGCCTGCTGCCGCTGGGGCTGGGCTGGCTGGCCGATCGCTTTGGCCTCGAGGCCGCCCTGTGGTGCTTGCTGGCGGGGCCGCTGGCGCTGCTCAGCGGCCTGCCCCGGCGGGAGGGTCCGAGCGAAGGGTCAGGGTGAACACTGCCCCGCCCTCGGGGTGGTTGCTGGCCTCGAGCCGCCCCCCGTGGGCCTCCACGATGGCGCGGGCGATGGTCAGGCCCAGCCCCGAGCCCCCGCTGCCCTCCGCCCGCGTGCGTGAGGGGTCGGCGCGGTAGAAGCGCTCGAAGACGCGCTCGAGCGCCTCCGGGCTCAGCCCCGGCCCGTGGTCGCGCACCTGGACCTTCACCCCGCCCTCGTGGGGGATCGCGCTCAGCTCGATGGGGCCGGCGGCGTAGCGCATCGCGTTTTCGAGCAGGTTGCCCAGCACGCGGGTGATCTGGGCGGGGTCGAAGCGGGCGCTGAGGCGGGAAGGCAGCAGTTGCAGCCGGACTTCCATGCCGGCCTGGGCTGCCCTGGGGGCGAAGGCTTCCGCCACCCCGCGCAGGAAGGGCTCGAGCTCGAGGGTCTCCAGCCGCAGCCCCAGCCCCCCGCTCTCGGCCAGCGAGAGGGTGCGCAGGTCGTCCACCAGCTTGGAGAGCAGCATCACCTGGGCGTGCAGCCGCCCCAACCCCTCGCCGCCCAAGGGGACCACCCCGTCCTGCATGGCTTCGATCTCGCTACGCAGCACCGCCAGCGGGGTGCGCAGGTCGTGGGCGATGTCGGCGACCAGGTTGCGCCGCCAGGCCTCCTGGCGCTCGAGGCCCGTCGCCAGGTTGTTGAAGGCCACGGTCAGGGCCTGCAACTCGTCGTTGGCGCGGGGCACCCGCAGGCGCAGGCCGCGCTCGCCGGCCTCGAGGCGCTTGGCCCCGTCGGTGAGGGCCACCAGGGGCCGGGTCAGGATACGGGTCACGACGGCGGCGGCCACCGAGGCCAGCAGGAAGGCCAGGGTCCCCGACCAGAAGGCGGTGCCGGTGATGCGCCCGAAGAGCTCGCGGGCCTGCGCGAACTGGGGGTCGCTCCAGGCCCCCTGCCGCCAGTTCCACCAGCGGCCCTCATGTCCGCTCGCCTGCGGCGCGTCGCCGAAGAGGGCGCTGTAGACCGCCCCCAGGGTGAACCAGGTGGTGAGGAAGACGGCGGTGAGGGCCACGAAGGTGAAGAAGAAGGTCAGCCTGCGCCGCAGGCCCCAGCGCCCCCGCCAGTGCTCGCGGCGCTGCCAGACCCAGGGGGGCTCGGTCTCGCCCCGCCAGTGTCGCCGTCTCCAGTGCATGGCCGGTCCCCTCAAGCCGAATCTACCAGCTTGTAGCCCACCCCGCGCACCGTCTCGATGCGCTCGCCGAAAGCCCCCAGCTTGCGCCGGATGTTTTTGACGTGGGCGTCCACGGTGCGCTCGTCGGCGTAGCTCTCGGCGTCGCCGGTCACGGCCAGCAGCTCGGGCCGCGTGCGCACCCGGCCCGGCTCCTTCGCCAGCAGCGCCAGCAGCCGGGTCTCGCTGGTGGTGAGGTCCACGGGCTTCCCGTCGCAGCGCACCTCGAAGGCGGCCAGGTCCACCTCGAGCCCCCCCACCCGGTAGACCTCGGGGGCCAGCACGCTGCCGCGCACCCGCCGCAGCACCGCCTTGACCCGCGCCACCACCTCGCGCGGGCTGTAGGGCTTGACCACGTAGTCGTCGGCGCCCAGGCCCAGCCCCAGCAGCTTGTCCACCTCGTCGTCGCGGGCGGTGAGCATGATGATGGGCACCGCGCTCTCGGCCCGGACGCGCCGGGCCACCTCGAGCCCGTCGAGCACCGGCAACATCAGGTCCAGCAGGATCAGGTCGGGCTGGAGGGCGCGCCACAGCTCCAGCGCCCGCCCCCCGTCCTTGGCCCGCTCGGTGCGGTAGCCCTCGCGGCGGAGGTAGTCCTCGAGGATGTCGGCCAGGCGGGCCTCGTCCTCGACGATCAGGATGCTGGCGCTCACAGCCACCGCCGCACCTTTCGCCGGTACTCGGCGTAGGGTGTTCCCAGCGCCTGCTCCACCTTGGCCTCCTCGCGGGGGATGTAGCTGTAGTTCATGAACAGCCAGTAGGCCAGCGGCGCGGCGAGCATCGGCCAGGAGCCCAGGAACAGCGCGACGGAGAACAGGGTGAGGGTCATGCCCAGGTAGATGGGGTTGCGGCTGAAGCGGTAGGGGCCGCTGGTCACGAGCCGCGTGGGCAGGGTGGTGGGCTCGACCGGGGTGCCGTGGCGCTGGAACTCCACGACGGCCCAGGCCGCCAGCCCGAACCCGGCCAGCAGCGCCAGCACCGCCAGCCCGAAGGGCGCGGGGAAGCGGGCGGGGATGAGCAGGTGCAGCAGCAGGCCCAGCAGGAAGGCCAGGCCTGCGATCTGCACGGGGACCAGGCGGGTCATACGCCCCGCTCAGTCGGCCGCCGCCGGGGCGGGCGCGTTGCTGCGGCGCAGGGGCAGCTCGGGGATGAACAGCGTCACCGCCAGCCCCAGCAGCACGATCACGATGCCGATCTGGTACACCTGCCGGATGGCCGTGGTCAGGGCCTGCTTGAGCGCGGCCTCGACCCTGTCCACGGTGGCGAGGGCGCTCTGCCGGGCCTGCTCGAGCCCCCGGGTTGCCCCCGCCAGCACCGCGGCCCGGACCTCTGCCCCCGCGTTCCCCGCCTCCAGCGCCCGCCGCAACTCCTCGGGGGTGCTGGGGTCGGCCAGGAGCTTTTGCACGGCCTGGGGGTCGCCGGCCTCGAGGGCCGCCCTCAGGGCGCGTTCCTGCTCCTCGAAGCGCCGGGCGATCTGGGCCTTGACCTTCTCGGCGTCGAAGGAGAGCTGCGCCCCGCCCTCGCCCCCCGCCGCGTTGCCCGAGAACTGGAACTGCGCGCGCAGGGCGGGGGGGAGGTCGGCGGTGGCGGCCTGGACGCGCGGGGTGAGCTCGGCGCTGAAGGTGTTGGCGAAGATGCTGCCCAGCACCGCCACCCCGATGGTCGAGCCCATCGAGCGGAAGAACAGCGCCGAGCTGCTGGCGACGCCGGTCATCTGCGGGGGAACCGCGTTCTGGATGGCCAGCGTGTAGAGCGGGATGGCCGGGCCCAGCCCCAGGCCCATCAGGATCATCTTGAGCGTGACCTCGGCCTGGCTCGAGTCGGGCGTGAGGGTGAAGCCCATGATGGTGAAGGCGGTCGCCAGGAGCACGATGCCGGCGAGCATCAGCGGCTTGTAGCGCCCGATGCGCGAGACCAGTTGCCCCGAGATCACGTTGCCGAAGACGATCCCGAAGGTCAGGGGCGTGACGGTGAGCCCGGAGCTGGTGGCCGAGAGCCCCACCACGATCACCATGAACAGCGGCAAAAACACGATGGCCGCCAGGAAGCCCGCCCCCAGCACGAAGGAGGCCGCGTTGCCCACCGCGAAGGTGCGGTTGGCGAAGAGCGAGAGGGGGAGGATGGGCTCCTTGACCCGCCGCTCGGTCAGCAGGAAGCCCGCCAGGCCGGCCAGGGCCAGCGCGAACATCCCCAGGATCTGCCAGGAGCCCCACAGGTAGCCGGTCTCGCCGGGGCTGAGCTGGGTCTTGCCCAGCGAGAGCGCCAGCAAGAGCGGCACGGTGAACACCAGCAGCCACGCCGCCCCCAGGTAGTCGATCACCGGCCTGCGCTCGGAGAGCCGCAGCAGGGGCATCCGCAGCACGATGAAGGCCAGCGCCACCGCCCCGACGGGCAGGTTGACGAAGAAGACCCAGTGCCAACTGATGTTGTCGGTGAGGAAACCGCCCACCAGCGGCCCCACCACGCTGCTCAGCCCGAACACCGCGCCGAAGAGCCCGGTGTAGCGCCCGCGCACCGCCGGGGGGAAGATGTCGGCGATGATGGCGAAGGCGGTGGTGAAGAGCCCCGCCGAGCCCAACCCCTGCAAGGCCCGGAACAGGATGAGCTGCACGGCGCTCTGCGCCAGCCCGCACAAGAGCGAGCCCAGCAGGAAGATGCTGATGGCGGCGATCAGCACGGGCTTGCGCCCGTAGAGGTCGGAGAGCTTGCCGTAGATGGGCACGAAGACGGTGGAGGTCACGAGGTAGGCGGTGGTGATCCAGACGTAGAGCGAGGGCTCGATGCTGAGGTCGCGCTGGATGGCGGGGCCCGCCGTGGCCACGATGGTCTGGTCGAGGGCCGCCAGCAGCAGGCCCAGCAGGGTGCCCAGCAAGGTGAACAGGCGTTCTTGTGGGGTGAGTTCGGGGGTTTTGAACGGTGTGGGCTGTGCTGCCATAGGTCCTCCGTATAAATAAGGCAGTTTTACTGCGCCCCTGCCCGCGCGAATGTACAGCACGTTACCCGGCGGCCCCTTCCGGACCGGCCCGGCGGCGGCCAGGGGTCGCGCCGCACGCTCGAGGCGGCGGGGCGCGGGAGGTCCTCCCGCGCCCCTGGCTGTCCTCAGCCCTGAAGCCCCTGCTTGATGGCCTCGAACTCCTCGAGCGTGATCTCCCCCCTGGCGAAGCGGGCGCGGGCGACCTCGAGGGCGCTGTCGCGGTGCCAGAAGGGCTTCCAGTCCTCGTGCCCCTGCTCGCGCTCGAGGCCCGCCTTGATGCGCTCGTACTCCTCGCGCCCGATCTCGCCCTTGGCGAAGCGCTCGCGGGCCGCGTCCAGGGCGCTGTCGCCGCCGAAGGGCCCGCCCGCGTAGCGCATGCGCCGGCAGGGGCCCCGGCCCCAGTCGCCCCGCCCGCCGTGGCGGCCCCACACCAGGAAGCGGAAGACCCAGAACAGGAAGACGAAGAACAGCAGCGTGCCCAGAAAGTTCAAGAAGCCCAGGCCGAAGCCCCCGTAATGCCCCATTGCCATCGGTTCCATCCTCATTCTCCTTTGGCGCCCGGTCTTCGCCGAGCGTTGGCCAAAGGGTAGGGCAGGGGCTGTGAACGGCGGGGGCGGGTTGTGTGAACGCGGTGTGAACGAACCGGCTTCGGCGCTTGACGAACGGCTGACATAAGGGGGGGAGACTCGAGGTCATGAAGCCTCGAGTGTTGATCCTGTGCACCGGCAACTCGGCCCGTAGCCAGATGGCCGAGGGGATCGTGCGGGCAGTGGCGGGCGACGCCGTCGAAGTGATGAGCGCGGGGCTCGAGCCCAAAGGCCTCAACCCTTACGCGGTGCGGGTCATGCGGGAGATCGGCATCGACATCGCCCACCACGCCTCCAAGGACGTGCGCGAGTTCCTGGGCCAGTCCTTTACCTACCTCATCACCGTCTGCGACGACGCCAAAGAGCGCTGCCCCATCTTTCCGGGAGTGATCTACCGCCTGCATTGGCCCTTCGAAGACCCCGCGGCCTTCGAGGGCAGCGAAGCGGAGACCCTGGCCAAATTCCGCGAGGTGCGGGACCAGATCCGGGAGAAGGTCGAGGGGTGGTGGGCGACTCTGCCGACCGGCCGTTCCTGAGGCCGCTGTGGGCTACCCCGCCCGGTTAAAGAAGTAGGGGCGCAGCGTGCTGCGCCCCTGCCGGGGACTGACGGTCTCCTAGCTCGAGGCCCCGGCCTTCGGCTTGGGCCCCTCGCCCGGCGGGGTGCCGCCTTTGGACTTGCGGGTCAGGCCCGACCGGCGCTCGCTCTTGCGGGTGTAGCCCATGGCCTCGTAGAGGGCGCTGTCCGGGCCTAGGGCGGCGTCGGCCAGCACCGCGGCCACGACCCGCATGCGGGCGGCGAGGGAGACCTGGTCGGCCCGGTCGCGCTCGGCCTGGGCCTCGAGCAGCTCGTTCTGGAGCTGGGCGATGCGTTCGCGGGCTGCGAAGGAAGGGGCGATGAGGGCTCTGAACTCTTCGAGGGTCATATCGGCCAGCCTGCGCTCCGGGGCCAACTGGCTCCACGCGACCTCGGCGGCCTGGATCTTCTCCAGGGCGGATTTCGGATTACCGGCCATTCAACACCTCCCTCACGGGTATGCCCTGTGCGGGCGGGCATCATAATTGCGCTTTGATTCCAAAAATGTCAAGGTGGACCCCGTCCAGTCGCCCTCATCCGGTGGCTTGCCGGCCCTTTAGGCTCGACAGGAAGAAAACTCCTGCGCCGGAGAAGCCTTTTCTCCTTCGTGGGGGAAAGTCTCTTAGGAGGAAGAGACTAATTCCGCTTAACAAGAAAAGAATTCTTACGCGCAGGAAGGGTATTCCCCCGGACAGGAGCATAAGTCCGGCGCATAGGATGAGCACTCTCCTGCGGGAGAAAGCCCTTCTCCCGCACGGGAAAACCCTTCCTCTCGAGCCGCGCTGGTCAGGGCCGGGCCTCACCCGGCCAACGGGGCAACGCCCCATGGCGCTCTGCCGGGGGTGGCCCATCGCTATAGGTGCCGGGGCGCTCGAGCGCGCCCCGGGAAGAGCCGGACGCTCGAGGGGCCGCCCCTGCGCCTCGGTCCCCGTGCCGCGGCACGGCCCCAACCCCCTCCGCCCGCCTGACCCCTGATGACAATTCCCTGACACAAGCCGAGCAGTCTGGAGCCGTGGAGGTTACGCCGATGAAACGAGCACTCGTTGCCGCCGCCGCCCTGCTGGGGCTGGCCTCGGCCCAGGTGACCCTGACCGGGGCCGGGGCCACCTTTCCCGCCCCGCTCTACACCGAGAAGTACATCCCCACCTTCTCCAAGCTCGCCAACGTCAAGATCAACTACCAGGCGGTGGGCTCGGGGGGCGGGCAGCGCCAGCTTCTGGACAAGGTGGTGCAGTTCGCCGGTTCGGACGCCCCCCTCACCGACGCCCAGATGAAGGAGTACCAGGACAAGACCGGCAGCGCCGTGCTGCACATCCCCGCCGCCCTGGGGCCGGTCGCCATCACCTACAACCTGCCCGGCGTCAACGAGCTGCGCCTCGACGCCGACACCCTCGCCGCCATCTACCTGGGCAAGATCGTGCGCTGGAACGACCCCCGCATCGCCGCGCTCAACCCCGGCGTCAACCTGCCGCGCCAGGTGATCTCCGCCGTGCACCGCTCGGACGGCTCGGGCACGACCTACATCTTCACCGCCTACCTCTCGGCCATCTCCGCCGAGTGGAAGAGCAAGGTGGGGCAGGGCACCGCCGTCAACTGGCCGGCCTTCAGCAGCCTCGCCAACCGCGGCAACGCCGGCGTGGCGGGCCTGGTGCAGAAGTCGCCGGGGGCGGTGGGCTACGTCGAGCTGGCCTACGCGCTCGAGAACAACCTCCCCATCGCCAGCGTCAAGAACGCCGCCGGCAACTTCGTCAAGCCCAGCCTGGCCAGCGCCAAGGAGGCCGCCGAGGGCGTGGACCTGCCCAAGGACCTGCGCCTGGTCAACCAGGTGGTCAACACCAAGGACCCCGCCGGCTACCCCATCGTGGGCATGACCTGGCTGCTGGTCTTCCAGAAGCAGGAGGTCACCGCCAAGAGCCGCGAGCAGGCCAAGGCCGTCGTGGACTTCCTCAACTGGGTCATCACCGACGGGCAGGAGCTCAACGAGTCGCTCAAGTACGTGCGCCTCTCGCCCAAGGTGGTCAACCAGGCCAAGGCCCTCATCGCCACCATCACCTACAACGGCCAGAAGCTCTGAGCAGGAGTAGTTTAGACTCGAAAAGCGGAGGGGTGAGCCCATCCCGCGTCGCCTGCATGGCCCCGGCCGTGCAGGCCCGATCACGGAGAACCCCGCTCGCCCCTCCCCGGAGAACGCAATGGAACCTGTCCAAACGCGCAGCATCCACGTAAGCCAGTCACCGCTCTACCGTGCGCTGGGCGACAGGCTGTTCGTCGGCGCCATCCTCGTCTTGTGCCTGCTGGTGATCGGCATCGTGCTGGTCATGGGCTGGCAGTTGGGGTCGGCGGGGAGCGAGGCGCTGGCGGCGTTTGGTTTTTGGGGCTTCCTCTCGGGCAGCACCTGGGACCCCGTGCAAAACATTTACGGAGCCTGGCCCTTCATCCTGGGCACCCTCCTGACCAGCCTCGGCGCGCTGGCGCTGGCCTTTTTCCCGGCGCTGGCGGTGGCGATCTTCGCGGTGGAGTATGCCCCCCGCTGGCTGGGCAGCGCGCTGAGCTACGCGCTCGAGCTCCTGGCCTCCCTGCCCAGCGTGATCTACGGGCTGTGGGGCCTGTTCGTGCTGGTCCCGGCGGTGCGGGCGGTGCAGGAGAGTGTCTACTTCTGGGCCGCCGACTACGCCCCCTTCCTGCTGCCCCTGCTGGGCAACCCCATCGGCATCGGCATGACCAGCGCGGTGCTGGTGCTGGCGGTGATGATCATCCCCTTCGCCGCCACCTTGGCCAAGGACTCCATCGCCCTGGTGCCCGCCGCCCAGCGCGAGGCGGCCTACGGCCTGGGGGCGACCAAGTGGGAGGTGATCCGCCTGGCCATCCTGCCCTACGCGCGCGGGGGCATCCTGGCCGGGGTGATCCTGGCCCTGACCCGCGCCCTGGGCGAGACCATGGCGGTGGTGATGGTCATCGGCAACAGCAACAAGCTGCCCTTCACCCTCTTCGGGCCCGCGACCACCATCCCCTCGGCCGTCATCAACGAGTTCGGGGAGGCCCAGGGCTTGCAGCTCTCGAGCCTGCTGGCCCTGGGCTTCATCCTCTTCCTCATCAGCGGGGCGCTCAACCTGCTGGCCGCCTGGATTGTCAAGCGCATGAGCGTGGAGGGACGGCTGTGAGGCCCGGCGGCAACCTCGAGCGGCGCAAGCTCTTCGACCGCTTCATGCTGGGCCTGCTGATCCTGGGCAGCCTGCTGGTGGTCGCCCCGCTGGTGCTGGTGCTGGGAAAGGTCTTCCTCACCGGCCTCTCGGCCCTCAACCTGGCCTTCTTCGTCGAGCCCTACCGCCCGCTCGACGAGGGCGGCGGCGGGCTGGCCCACGCCATCGTCGGCACGCTGATGATGAACCTGCTGGCCCTGCTCATCGGCGGGCTGCTGGGCCTGGCGGGGGGCATCCTGCTCTCGGAGTACCCCGACCACCCCGTCAACCCCTTCCTGCGGGTCATCTCCGACCTGCTCAACGGCCTCCCCGCCCTGCTCAAGGGGCTGGTGATCTACACCCTCTTCGTCATCCCGATGGGCCGCTTCACCGGCCTCGCCGGGGCGCTGGCGCTGGCGCTGGTGATGGTGCCCATCGTGCTGCGGGCCACCGAGGGGGTGCTCAAGCTGGTGCCCTGGAGCGTGCGGGAGGCCGGCCTGGCGCTGGGCTTGCCCCGCTGGCGGGTCATCCTCTCGCTGGTGCTGCCCTCGGCGCTGCCGGGGGTGATCACCGGGCTGATGCTGGGCTTCGCCCGCGCCGCCGGGGAGGCGGCCCCGCTGTACTTCACGGCGGGCGGTAACCTCAACCTGAGCTTCAGCCTGGGCGACCAGGTGGAGAGCCTGGCCCTGACGATCTACAAGTACGCGGGCGAGCCCTCGCCGGTGCGGCAGGAGCAGGCCTGGGCGGCCTCGCTGGTGCTGACGCTGCTGGTGCTGGCCGCCGGCCTGCTGGCCCGCTGGGCCACCCGCAAGCGATAAAGGTGATGACCATGAACGAGCAACGACCCCTGACGGTCCCGCCCAAGCTCGAGGCGGCTCGAGCGGGCGGGCTCGAGGCCGACCTCAAGCCCCGCATGGAGGCGCAGGGCCTCACGGTGTACTACGGCAAAAAGGTGGGGGTGGGCAACGTGAGCATGCCCATCTACGCCAACCGCGTCACCGCGCTCATCGGCCCCTCCGGCTGCGGCAAGACCACCTTCCTGCGCGCCCTCAACCGCATGCACGACCTCACGCCCGTCGCCCGCGTCGAGGGCAAGGCCCTGCTCGACGGCCAGGACATCTACGCCCCGGGCGTGGACCCGGTGGACGTGCGCCGCCGCATCGGGATGGTCTTCCAGAAGCCCAACCCTTTCCCCACCCTCACCATCTACGACAACGTGATCGCCGGGCTCAAGCTGCTGGGCGTGCGCCGGAAAAACGTGCTGGACGAAGCAGTCGAACGCTCGCTGCAACAGGCGGCCCTGTGGGACGAGGTCAAAGACCGCCTGCGCGCCCCCGGCATGAGCCTGTCGGGGGGGCAGCAGCAGCGGCTGTGCATCGCCCGCGCCCTGGCGGTGCAGCCCGAGGTTTTGCTGATGGACGAGCCCACCAGCGCCCTCGACCCCATCTCCACCCAGTCCATCGAAGACCTGATGAGCGAGCTCAAGAAGCACGTGACCGTCGTGATCGTCACCCACAACATGCAGCAGGCGGCCCGCGTCTCCGACTTCACGGGTTACTTCCTCACCGGCGAACTCGTGGAGTTCGGCCCGACCAGCCAGGTGTTCACGATGCCCAAGGATCCGCGCACGGAGGCGTACATCACGGGGCGGTTCGGGTAGGGGGTGGTGGGGTGGTCGTACGTCGTACGCCGAACGCAAAACGCAAAACGCAAAACGCAAAACGCCTTGGCCCTCGGCCTTCGGCCTCCTATAAGATGACCCCGTGCAACTCGGCGTGTTGTTGAGCCCTGGTTTTCTCGAGGCCGAAGCTGCGTTAGCGCTGGAAGTGGCCCGACTTTTGAAGTGGGAGGCCTTCACCCTGGCGCGGGGGAGGACGGCGCTCGAGGGGGCCGGGGGTTCGGTCTGGACCCCGCGCTACGTGCTGGGCGCCCGTACGGCCTTCGACGTTCTCGTGATCCCCGGCGGCCCGCAGATGAGCAAGCTGGGCCGCGACCCCGACCACCAGGACTGGTTCGCCCAGGTCTGGGAGGGCTTGCGGGCGGTGTTCGCCGGCTCCAACGCCGCGCTGATGCTGCTCGAGCTCGGCCACCTCCAGCGCTCCCAACCCCTAGCCGCCCACCCCCTCGCGCTCGAGGCCCTGCGCGAACAAGGCTTCCGGCCCGAGCCCAAGCCGGTGCTCTGGCAGGGCAAGGTCTGCACCACGCGGGGCTACCTCGAGCTGGCGCGGGCGCTGCTGGAATGGGCCGGCTTCTCGGAAGAGGCCAGGGCGCACCTGGGGCTGTCGGTTTGAGGAATGTCGATAGTCGATGGTCGATAGCCGATAGCTGATAGCTAAACGCCGGGCGCGGGTCGTACGTCCTACGTCGTACGTCGTACGCCAAACGCCAGACGCGAGACGCCAGACGCCTTGTTCCCCTTTAGCAAGGGGGGTTGGGGGGATAGCCCCTCCCCGCGTGCGGGGAGGGAAGGGGTGGGGTCAACCACGAGCCTTTCGCTGATAGCTGATAGCTGATGGCTTACAGCTTTCCCTGGTACGCCAGGTCCAGAATCTCGACCGTGTGGTACATCGGGATCTCGTGCCCCAGCTTGCGCAGGTGGCTCTGAATTTGGGTGAAGCAGCCGATGTTGCCGGTGGCGATGGCCTGGGCGCCGGTGGCGAGGATGTTGCGGGCCTTGCGTTCGCCCAGCGTGGCGGCGATGGCGGGCTGCTCGAGGTTATAGGTCCCGGCGCTGCCGCAGCACAGTTCGCCTTCGGGGATCTCGAGCAGCTCGAGGCCCCCCACCGAGCGCAGCAGCTTGCGCGGCTCGGAGCGCACCTGCTGGGCGTGAGCGAGGTGGCAGGCGTCGTGGTAGGCCACCTTGAGGGGCTGCTTGAGGGCGGGGGGCTCGAGCAAGCCCAGGTTGGCGAGGAAGACCGACACGTCCTGCACGCGCTTGCTAAAGGCTTCGGCGGCCGGGTGCTCGGGCTCGCCCACGAAGAGCAGGCCGTACTCCTTGAGCCCCGAGCCGCACCCGGCGGCGTTGGAGAGGATGGCGTCCACGTCGGCGGGGAAGGCCTCCAGGTTCTGCCGGGCGAGGCCGATGGCGCGGCTGCGCTCGCCGGTGTGCAGGGCGGCGGCCCCGCAGCAGGCCTGGCCCCTGGGGATGAGCACCTCCACGCCGTTCTCGGCCAGCACCCGCAGGGTGGCCCAGTTGAAGTTGGGCTTGAGCACCTGCTGGGCGCACCCGGTCAGCAGCGCGACGCGGGCGCGGCGGGGGCCCTTGGCGGGGAAGAACTCGGGCAGGGGAGGGGCGGGCTCGAGGCGGTCGGGGAGGAGCTCGAGCGGCGCTTGCAGGGCCTTGGGGAGCAGCGGCTTGAAGACCTTGCCGATCTTGCCGAGCTGGGCGGCGGCGCGGAAGCGCTGGGGGTAGGGCAGCAGCTCCATGACGCCCAGGCGGAAGGCCTTCTGGAAGGGCGAGCGGTGGCGGCGGGGCTCGGCCCAGCCCCGGTAGGTGCTGACGAGCTCGCCGTAGGGCACGCCGGAGGGGCAGGCCGAGACGCAGCCCAAGCAGCCGAGGCACTTGTCGATGTAGGGGGCGGCGTCCTCAGGGTTCAGGTTGCCCTCGAGCACCTCCTTCATCAGGAAGATGCGCCCGCGGGGGCTGTCCATCTCCTCGCCCAGCACCTGATAGGTGGGGCAGGCGGGCAGGCAGAAGCCGCAGTGGACGCAGGCCTCGACGGCGTGGGCCATCACCTCGCCCTGCGGGCCGATGGATTGGGTGTCGATCTTGTGCTGCATAGCAATCAGGGGTCGAGCGAGAACCGCCGGGTGGGGTCGAGCGCGGCACGGACGCGGCGGGCGAAGCTGTGTTCCAAGTCTATCCCGAGCAGGGGCGACTTTAGCGTTTCCTTCACCGCGGGGTAGGCGTCGCCCCGCAGCACTATGCCGCAAAGCCCATGAGCTTTCAGCAAGCTATCCAGCTTTTCGGCGGCGTCGAGCCAGTTGAGGTAGAGCAGGTTCCCAGCAGCGACGTAGCGGCGGATCCCCGGGGGCAGGTCGCGCTCGAGCGCGGCGATCTTGCCGGGTTGGAGGGGCACCTTGACCAGGTAGCCGTGGCCCCACTCGAGCCGGCCCACGAAGCGCCAGTAGCCCTGCTCCTTCTCGCCCTCCATCAGCAGGGTGTGGGTGTCGGGGGGGTGGCCCAGGAAGGCCCGCAGGCGCTCGAGCCGGGAGGGCAGGGCTTCGGGCTGCCCGCCGAGGCGCAGCGTCAGGGTCGCGGGGTTGGTCTCGAGGTCGAGGGCGTAGAACTCCAGCGGCGAGGAGGCGAGCTCGTGCATGGCCTCGAGGGCGGGCTCGAGGCGCTCGAAGGTCACCTTGAAGGTGGCGGTGGCCCGGGGGGAGGGGAAGACCTTGAAGGCCAGCTCGACCAGCACCCCCAGTTGCCCCCGGCTGCCCACCATCAGCTTGGGCAGGTCGAAGCCGGCGGCGTTCTTGACCACCTTGCCGCCCCCGCGCACCGCGTTGCCCTCCCCGTCCACGAACTGCACGCCCAGGATGAAGTCACGCACCCCGCCGTAGCGCTGGCGCATGGGGCCAGAGAGCCCGGCCGCCACGGTCCCGCCCAGGGTGGCCCCCTGCTCGACGAAGGGCGGGTCGAAGGGCAGGTACTGGCCGTGCCGGGCCAGAAGGGCCTCGACCTCGGCCAGAGGGGTCCCGGCCAGGGCCACCAGCACGTACTCGGCGGGGTCGTACTCGAGCACCCCGCTCAGGCCGGTCATGTCGAGCACGGCCTGGCCCTCCCTCGGCGTGGAAAGGGCGGCCTTGGTGCCCCCACCCCTCGGCAGCAGCTTGGGGGTGGCCCTCACCGCCTCCAGGACCTCGGTGAGGGAGGTGGGCCTCACCCGGCCCTCCGCTTGCGCCACAGCGCGTGGGCCAGGCGGGCCTGCTCCTCCTGGTGCCCGTGCCAGACCGGGACTTCGTCGAGCTCCCAGTAGGCCAGGCCCAGGTCCTCGTGGGAGCCGCGCAGCTCGCCGCCCACCGCCTCGCAGAGGTAGACCGTGCTCACCAGGGTGAAGGCGGTGTACTCCTTCATGGGGAAGCGGGTGAACACGCCCACGAGCTCGAGCGGCCGCACCTCGAGCCCGGTCTCCTCCTTCGCCTCGCGCACGGCGCACTGCTCGGGGGTCTCGCCCACCTCCACCAGCCCGCAGGGCATGCACCAGCGGCGGTTGTCGCGGCGCAGCATCAGCAGGATGCGGCCCCCGGCGTCGAAGACGGCCGCGCCCGAGCCCACCTTGGGGGTCACGGCCCCGAGGTCCTTGAGCAGTTGCTCGCGCACCGCCTGCGGGGGGGCCTCGAGCAGCCGCCCGTAGTACTCGCTGGCGAGCTCGAGCAGTTGGCGGTAGCGCTCGGCGTCGTAGGGGTCCTTGCTGTAGTGAAGGCCGGTCTTGGCGATGGCCTGGATCTTCTCCAGCAGCGGCAGGGGGTCGGTGGTCATGCTATTCCCTCGAGAGGAGGCCCGCTTGCTCGAGCGGGTGGGGTCCGGAATGCCTGGGGGCACCTGTAGCGGCGGTGCCCTGGGGGAACATCTTGCCCCGGTTGGCGAGCTCGTCGGGGTCTAAGGCGCGGCGCAGGCGCTGCATGAGGGCGAGGTCGTCCTCGCTGAACATGGCGGGCATGTAGGCTTTCTTCTCCATGCCTACCCCGTGCTCGCCGGTGATGGAGCCGCCCAGCCCCACGCACAGCTTCAGGATCTCCCCGGCCAGCGCCTCGGCCTGCTCGAGCTGCCCCCCCACCTTGCCGTCGTAGAGGATGAGGGGGTGGAGGTTGCCGTCGCCGGCGTGGAAGACGTTGGCGACGCGCAGGCCATACTGCTGGGAGAGGCGCTCGATCTCGAGCAGGGCCTGACCCAGCTTCGAGCGCGGCACCACCCCGTCCTGCACCAGGTAGTCCGGGCTCAGGCGGCCCACCGCCGAGAAGGCGGCCTTGCGGCCTTTCCAGATCTTCGCCCGCTCATCGGCGTCCCGCGCCACCCGCACCTCGTAAGCCCCGGAGGCGGCGATGACCTCCCCCAGGTGCCTCGCCTCGGCCTCGACCTCGGGGGCCTCGCCCTCGAGCTCCACGATCAGCAAGGCCCGCGCGTCCATCGGGTAGCCCGCCTTCACCGCGGCCTCGGCGGCCTCGATCGCCAGGTGGTCCATGATCTCCATCGCCCCCGGCAAAAGCCCGCTGGCGACCACCGCCGCCACCGCGTTGCCGGCCTTCTCGAGGCTGTCGTAGGCGGCCAGGACGGTGTGGTACTTCTCCGGCTTGGGCAGCAGGCGCAGGGTGACCTCCACCGCGATGCCCATCAGCCCCTCCGAGCCCACGAACAGCCCCAGCCAGTCGGGGCCGACGGCCTCGAGGCTCTGCGAGCCCAGCTCCACCACCTCGGCATCCGGCAGCACCACCTTCGCACCCAGCACGTGGTTGGAGGTCATGCCGTACTTCAGGCAGTGCGCCCCGCCGGAGTTGAAGGCCAGGTTGCCGCCGATGGTGCTCACGGGCTGGCTCGAGGGGTCGGGGGCGTAGTAGAGCCCGTAGGGCGCGGCGGCGTTGGAGACGTGGAGGTTGATGAAGCCGGGCTGCACCACCGCGACGCGCTCTTTGGGGTCGAGCCTGAGCAGCCGGTTCATGCGGTTGAGCCCGATCACCAGGCCGCCCTCGACAGGCAGCGACCCCCCCGAGAGGCTGGTGCCCGAGCCCCGGGCCACGAAGGGGACCTTGTGGCGCGCGCACCAGGCCACGGTCTGCACCACCTCCTCGGCGGTCTCGGGCAGCACGACCGCCAGGGGCCGGGCCCGGAAGGCGGTGAGCGCGTCCGACTCGTAGGGCGCGAGCTGGCCGGGCTGCACCAGCAGCCGCTCGGGCGGGTAGATGCGCCCCAATTCGCTCAGGGCAGGGTTCATGGGGTCCTCCTCGAGATCAGGATACGGTCTAATGCCCGGTTCGGTCAGTCCGGCGCCGTCCGGCGCCGGACTGAAAGGGCCGAAGGGAGTGCTCCAGGATTCGAAAAGATAGCCTCTGACCTTGTCCTCATGCCGGGCCGTATGCTGGGAAAGGAGGTGCATTTATGTGGCCGTTCGGTAAGTCGATTGCGGATCGGGTCAAGGACGCATTGAAGGAACTGCGCATCACCCAAAACCTCAACCTCAACGTCACGGAGCGCGGCGGGGTGGTGAGCTTCGCCGGGGAGGTGCCCAACGAGCGCTACGTGCGGCTGCTCGAGACCGTAGCCATGGGCGTCAACGGCGTGAAGAGCGTGGACACCAGCGGGCTGGTGTTCGCCGCGTCGGCCCCCGAGCCCGAGGCGGCCACGGCCGAGCTCATCAAGGAGGCCGAGACCTCCTCGGCCATCGCCAAGGCGGTCTACAACAACATCCGCGCCAACGGCGAGCTCAAGGACGACCCCATCGACGTGCTGCAGAAGGGCACCGGGGTCATCCTGCGCGGTGCGGTGGACAGCCAGCACGAGTACAACCTCGCGGTGCAGCTCGCGCAGGGCACCCCCGGCGTGGGCGAGGTGGACGCCAGCGGCCTCAAGGTGGTGGAGGGTGCTAAGCAGAAGGCCAAGGCCGAGGCGGGCTACGTCAACGTGCCCGACGAGTGGTACACCGTGCAGCCGGGCGACACCCTCTCCGAGATCGCGCTCAAGTTCTACGGCGACGGCACCCGCGAGTCTTACATGAAGATCGCCAGGGCCAACGGGATCGAGAACCCCGACCTGATCCGGGTGGGGCAGAGGTTGCAGATTCCGCGTTAGGGAGGTCGATAGTCGATAGCTGGGCGCGGGTCGTACGTCCTGCGCCCGGCGTCGTACGCAAGACGCCAAACGCAAAACGCCAAACGCAAGACGCGAAACGCCCTTTCTTTACCCCCCTTAACAAGGGGGGCAGGGGGGGATAAACCCTCCCCGCGTGCGGGGAGGGTTGGGAGGGGTAAACCACGGGCTACAAGCTGACCGCTGACGGCTGATGGCTGAAAGATGCCAGATGCGGGGCTCAGGTCGGTTTGCTCAGGGTGGCGATGTTTTGGTTGCCGCGCAGGATGTGGACGCGGACGCCTTCGGCCTCGAGCAGGCTCTTCTTCTTCAGCAGGCGCAGCATGCCGTCGGTCTTGCCGAACACCGGGCGGCCGCCCTCGCCGGGGCGCAGGTAGAAGCCTTCGGGCAGGGCGATGAGGTGGACGCGGCTGGCCCGCGCTCGCGCCCGCAGCGCGCCCTCGATGACCTCGCTCGAGGCCTCCTGCGTCACCAGGATGAGGTTGACGCCGGGGGGCGGGACGGGGACCGCGTGGGGCTCGGCTTCGGGGTCGGCCAGGGCCAGGGCTTGCAGCATCCGGGCGAGGTGGTCGGTGCCCCGGCCCAGCCCGACCTCGAGCCCCCCTACCGACAGCCCGAAGGCCAGCCCGTCGCGCTCGGCGGCGAGGAGCAGGCTGGTGGCGAGCGAGGCGGCGTGCTCGGCGTAGACCTCGCCCGGCTTGCCCTGCCCCTGCAGGTCGAGGTGCAGCCAGACCCCGCTGCTCTTGACCCTGGCGTACTCGCGCACCATGGGGCGGCCCTGGCGGGCGGTGGCCTTCCAGTGCAGCCGGTGCAGCGGGTCGCCCGGCGCGTACTCGCGCACCCCGGCGAAGCGGGAGGGGTCTTCGAGGCCCCCCGCCGCCTCGGGCCCGTCGGCCAGGAGGGTCAGGCGGAAGGCGGGGGAGTCGAGGGGGAAGGCCTCGGGGTAGGCCAGAACGCTCGAGCGCTCCTGCGGCAGGGACAGCTCGTGCTCGAGCAGCCCCAGCAGGTCCTTGACGAAGACCCGCACCCTCGGCAGCCGGTGTTCGCCCCGGTAGCGGGGGCTGTACTCCAGGGGCTCGCTGAAGCGGAACTCCCCCCACGCCAGGCCCCGCAGGCCGCCCGGCAGCAGCGAAAGCGAGCTCTGCCCCTCGCGCTCGAGGCGCACGTACACCGGCAGCGGGCTGTGCAGGCAGAGCTCGAGGGCCCCCCGTCCCCTGCGCCGCGGGAACAGCCGGGGCTGATCGGCGCTCAGCCGCACCGTGCCCCGCACCAGCCGGGGGCTGTAGAGCAGCCCGGCCAGCAGCAGGAGCGCGGTCACGAGCGCGAGCATTTCCGGTCCGCCCTGCGCCCCCTCACTCCAACCCCTCGAACAGGTCCTCCATCGGCCAGCGCGGGATGGGCCCCCGCGCCGCCCCCAGCGCGTAGTGCTCGTGGGTTTGAATTTCGCGCATCAGGGCGACGAACTCGGGGTCCGGGGGATTGGAGACGGAGGCGAACTGCGAGACGTGGGCGCGGTTGGCCTGCCACTTGCGCTCGAGGTAGGGCTCCACGTTGAGCCGCACGGCGACGAGCCGGGGGTCCACGCCGAAGACCTTGGGGTCGTTCTCGCCCAGGAGGTTGGCGAAGCGCTCGCTCTGGCGCATGCGTTCTAAGCTCGCCAGCGGCAACACCCCGTAGAACAGGCGCTGGGGCGGGTTGGGCAGGTGGCTGCTGGAGAAGAAGGCGGCGGTGGTGGCCCGCTGCACCACCAGGTGATCGACGTGGCCGTAGCCGCCGTGGGGGTCGAAGGTGAGGATCACCTGCGGCTCGACCCGGGCGATCACCTCGCGAACGCGGGCTTCGACCTCGAGCCAGCCCGCGTTCATCAGGGCCAGCGGGTTGTCCTGCTGCACGCGCTCCTTGCGCCCCGAGTCGTGAAAGCCCAGGAACACCGGGGGCTCGATGCCCAGGATCTCGCAGGCCTTGCGCAGCTCCTGCTCGCGCAGGGCGCCGAGGTCCTTAACCTGGCCTAAGCTGGCGTCCTTGACCTGTCCGGCCTCGCCGCGGGTGGCGCAGGCCAGCACCACGCGGTAGCCCTTGGCCGCGTAGTGGGCGAGCGCGCCGCCGCTGAAGCCTTCGTCGTCGGGGTGGGCGTAGACCGCCAGGAGGGTTTTGGGCATGGGCTCACCTCGCTCAGGACTCTACCGGCACCGGCACCCGCTCGAGGATGACGTGCAACACGCTCTCGGGGGTGAGGCCCTCGAGCCGCGCCTCGTAGGAGAGGATCAGGCGGTGGCCCAGCACCGGGAAAACCGCGTCCTTGAGGTCGTCGGGGATCACGTAGTCGCGGCCCTCGAGCGCGGCCAGGGCCTGGGCGAAGCGCTCCAGCGCCAGCGCCGCGCGGGGGCTCGCGCCCAGCACCACGCCCTGCGCCTTGCGGGTGGCGGCCACGACCTCGAGCAGGTAGTCCTCCATCTCCGGGCTCACCCGCACCTTGCGCACGGCGCGCTGGGCCTCGAGCACGGCCTCGGCGGTGGTGACGGGCCTCAGCTCGTCGAGCGGGCTGGCCTGCCGCATGCGCCGCAGCATCTCCCGCTCGCTCTCGCCCTCGGGGTAGCCCAGCCGGACGCGGGCGGTGAAGCGGTCGAGCTGCGCCTCGGGCAGGCGGTAGGTGCCCTCCTGCTCGATGGGGTTCTGGGTGGCGATGACCAGGAAGGGCCTGGGCAGCGGGTGGGTGTGGCCCTCGAGCGTCACCTGCCCCTCGGCCATGGCCTCCAGCAATGCCGACTGGGTCTTGGGGGTGGCGCGGTTGAGCTCGTCGGCCAGCAGCAGCCCGGTGAAGAGGGGGCCGCTGCGGAACTCGAACTCGCCCTGCCGGAACACGTAGACGCCGGTGAGGTCGGAGGGGAGCAGGTCGGGGGTGAACTGCACGCGGCGGAACTCGAGGCCCAGGCTCTTCGCCAGCGCCCGCGCCAGCGTGGTCTTGCCGGTGCCCGGCACGTCCTCCAGCAGCACGTGCCCGCCGGTGAGCAGCGTGGCCACCACCCGCCGCACCTCCTCGTGCTTGCCCACGATGACCTGCTCGACGTTCGAGCTGAGTTTGTGAAACCAAGTCTGGATCATGCTTTTTCCCTTTGCTGATCGCCCGTGGCGTCCAGGGTATAGCTGAAAGCGTCAGGCACCAACTCGGCCAGTCGCTCCGCCCGTTCGGCCTGGGCCTCGTCGGCGTAACCACCGTAGCGTACCGGTTCGTAGAGCCCGGTCAGTTCGTGAAGCTCGGCATGCACGGCCGGGCTATGCTTCCCTAACCGCGTGGCGTATTCGCGGGGGCTTTCGTACACGGTGCGGGGGTAGCCCCGCTGCTCCATCAGCCGCAGGAACTGCTGGTAAGCCCGGCGGATGCGGCTCGCCGACGCCGCTTTTTCCCCCTCACCCCGGCGGGGTGAAGCTTCAGGGGGATGCGACGGCTCCTTCTTAAGTTGCCTCGCGAGGCTCCAGGCAACGGCCGACAGAACGACGACCGCCGCGAGTGCGGCGAGCAGGCCCACCACTGCGGATGCGTCCAGGACGGGGAGCGCTGAACTGCCTCCCGGAGCTACCGTCTGATCGGCGCTCCCTCCCGGCGCTCGAGGAAGCGCGGTGACCGGACCCTCCGCCGCACCGGCGTCCCCCCGGCTCAGTTGGAACCAGGCGAGAAGCATGCCCAGCCCGAACGACGCTACGAGCAGGGGCATCAAGTGCCCACGAAGTAGTGGTTGTCCTCTCGCCCGGGCCCGGACCGCCAGCACGAAGGCGATGCCCAGGACCAGCACGGCTAGGGCCAGCGTGACTTGGATGAAAATGTCGAGCAGCGGGAGCGGGTTCGTCTGGGTGGAAACGGCGCGTGCCCGCTTGCTCGAGGCGAGGTTCCCGCCTTCCGGAAGGCCGGGCTCGCTACGGGGCTCGGCAGGGGCAGGGGGCTTCACGGCGTGAGCGCCAGGCTCCGCGACCTTGCTTGGCGGAGGGCTATCCGTGGCTATGCCCAGCGGGGCCAGGGAGGCGCCAGCAGCCAACACCACGGCGGCGGCCAACAGCCCGGCCGGTGCCTTAGGGGTCGTGACCCAGCGCCTGCCCAACTGCCCCGAAAGGCTCGCTTCTCTCGTCAGCGTCCACAGCGATTGAATGAGGAGGACTATGCCCAGCAGGTAGCCCTCCGGCCGCAAGGCGATGAGGGGCAGCAGGTACAGCACCGGAAACCTTGCGCCTCGAGACGCCGACGAGACCGTAAGGCTCAGAAGGAGCAACCCGAACGACACCAACCCCCAGGCACCGAAGGCCGCCAGGAGTGACTCTTGCGTAGCCTCGACCCCGAGAAAGTGATACAGCCCGGGCAGCGAGGAAAACCAGGCGAAGCCTTCCCTATAGTGGGACCGCCATAACGCCCAAAACAAAATCACGCCGCAAACCAATCCCGGCCAGCTTTCCTTTGGTAATGCCAGGAAGGAGAAGATCAGTACCAAAGCCCACTGTGCCTGCACCATCACTGGCTGAAAACGCATCAAGCTAACCTCATTCCTGGGATATTGACGAAATATTTATACATAATATAACCTAATAACAACCTAGCCGTGTAACAGCTCTAACACCTGTGCACCATAACCTACGCGATGTTCGCGCGCTAGGTCAGGAGGTCAGGCTCATGGTTAGAAGGTCTAAGTTCATACTCGCGGCGCTCTTCCTGATAAGCCTCGGCGCCATGCCTGCGGTAAACGCTTCGGCGACCCCTGACAACGGCTGCGGGACGACGGTACACGACTGCCCATACACACAAATGTAAGTGAATTCGCGATGCTGGAATAGGTTCCCTTCCTGGCTTTCGCCTTACACCCCGGTTGGTTTGCCTGGCGAGCAAGCTGGTCAGCCAACCGGGGTGATTTCGTTCTTCTACGCTTGCCCTTCCTGACGCGGTTATTGGCGACTTCCGCAAGAGGTCTATCGGGCAGGGCCACGAATTCGTTTTCAGCTCCCGGCCTGCCGCGCGTAGTTCCTCAGAAACATCCCGGCCGCCCTACGCATCCCGAAGCGCTCGTAGAAGGGGGCCAGCTCGGGCTCGCACAGCAGGTCGGCCATGTAGAAGCCCTCGAGCTGTTCGAGCATCCGCCGCATCAGCTCGCTCCCGACGCCGCGGCCCTGGTAGGGCGGGAGCACCTCGAGCAGGGGAATGTACGCGCTGAGCACGCCGTCGCTGATGGCGTTGACGAACCCCACGACCCTTTCGCCGTCCAGCGCCAGCACCACGTGGCTGCTGCCCTTCAGGATTCGCAGGTGGGTCTGGGGCGAGGGCGGGTTGGGCCAGCCGACGAAAAAGCCTTCCAACTGCTCGGGGGTGATGCCCTCGAGGCTCGAGGTGTAGATCAGGTCCACGCGTGCCCTCCTGCCAATAGCCAAGCTCGATCCTTCAAGCCGATCGCCAGCGCCCGTGCAAGAATCAGCGAATTTTCCCAAGAAGCATGGCCCGATTGTACCTGCTACACTCGAGGCATGTCGGCCCGGCCTCTGCCCCCGAACCTCAGCCCGGAGGAGTACCTCGCGCTCGAGGAGAAATCTCCCGTCCGGCACGAGTATGTGGACGGTATCGTCTACGAAATGCCGGGTGAGTCCAAAGAACACAACGAGGTTGCCGGGAACATCTACACCGCGCTGCGCCCCGTGGCGCGTTCGCGGGGTTGCTGGGTCGCCTTCGAGGGCGTCAAGCTCTGGATTCCCCAGCTCCACCGTTACTACTACCCCGACGTGATGGTGCTGTGCGACCCGGCAGAAACCCAGAGCCACATTTTCCAGCGCCCGTGCTTCATCGCCGAGGTGACCTCGCCCACCACCGAGGCCACCGACCGGCGCGAAAAGCTTCAGGCCTACCGGAGCATCGAAAGCCTGTCCACCTACCTCATCGTTGACCCTGAGGCCCGCTGCGTGGACGTGTTCCACCGGGCTTCCGCGGGGTGGCAAACCCTGCGCCTCGAGACAGGCTCGGTGGACGTGCCTTGCCTGGGGTTCTCGCTCCCGCTCGAGGCCATATTCGAGGGCCTTTAGGGTCCGGCCTCGGGCGGGTAGCCCCCGAACGATAGCCGTCAGCCAGCCGTGCTCAGCCCTTATCCCACCAGACGACGACCACCGTCGCGGGGAGGTTCTCGGTGCGCCCGGCGGGTTCCCCGAGCTTTTTCCTGAGCCAGGCGAGCTTTTTCTCGATGGCCTCGAGGGAAGGCCCGTAAAAGCCCAGGATCAGCCGGCTTGCCGTAGCCCCCAGAGCTTCGTCCAGATAACGCTGGGCCCAGGGCTGCTCGAACTCGAGGTCGTCCCAGACGTTCCAGTAGACGAAGTCGAACCGGGTGGGCAGGGCGTAGTCGCTCAACCGCCTCAGCTCTCCGAGCCCGATGGGGGCGAGATGGCTGGCGTACTCGGGCAGCAACCCGCGCGCCGCGTCGAGCCGCTGCGGGTCGGGGTCTATCCCGTAGGGGACAAGCGGATGGGGGCTCCAATCCAGCAGGCACCGCAGCAGGAGGCCGTTCGCGCAACCGACGTCCAGAAGGGTGCCCGGGTGATGGATGGCCTTGGCGATCAGGCGACGTTGCCCCTCCCAGTCCGACAAGGTAGAACCCATCAAACAGCTGCCCTCGAGCAGTTCGCGCTCCCTATCCGGGTCAGCAAACAGGCGTTTTAGAGATTCCACGGAGTCTAGCCCAAGCGCTCGTAGGCGGGCAGCGTCAGGAACTCGCGGAACTCGGGCTGCAGCACCAGCTCGTCGAGCAACTGGGCGGCGGCCTCGAGGTTCTTCATCCCCTCGAGCTTGGCCATCTCCTCCCGCTTGAGCTGCTCGTAAAGCTCGCGGGTGAAGGGACGGCCGTCCTCGAGCTTGGCCCCCTTGCGCAGCCACTGCCAGAGCTGGGCGCGGGAGATCTCGGCGGTGGCGGCGTCCTCCATCAGGTTGAAGATCGCCACCGCGCCGCTGCCGCCGAGCCAGGCGGCCATGTACTGCAGCTCCACGCTGATGTTGTTGCGCGCCCCCGCCTCGGTGACGGTGCCGCCGGGCACGTCGAAGTCGATGAGCTGCTCGGGGCGCACCTTGCCCTCGACGTCCTCGCGCAGGCGGTCCTTCTGGTTGGGCTTCTCGCCCAGCACCTTGTCGAAGACGCCGATGGCCACGGGCACTAAGTCGGGGTGGGCCACCCAGGTGCCGTCGAAGCCGTCGCCCGACTCGCGCTCCTTGTCCTTGGTCACGGCGGCGATGGCGAGAGCGTTGACCTCAGGGTCCTTGCGGCTAGGGATGAAGGCGGCCATGCCCCCGATGGCGTGGGCGCCGCGCTTGTGGCAGGTGCGCACCAGCAGCTCGGTGTAGGCGCGCATGAAGGGCACGGTCATGGTGATCTGGACGCGGTCGGGGAAAATGACCCCGCCGTCCGCGGCAGGGACGGTGGCGAATTTCTTGATGCAGCTAAAGATGTAGTCCCAGCGCCCGGCGTTGAGCCCGGCGGCGTGTTCCTTCAGCTCGTAGAGGATCTCCTCCATCTCGAAGGCGGCCAGGATGGTCTCGATGAGCACAGTGGCGCGGATGGTGCCGCGCGGGATGCCCAGGTAGTCCTGCGCGAAGTTGAACACGTCGTTCCAGAGGCGGGCCTCGAGGTGACTCTCCAGCTTGGGCAGGTAGAAGTAGGGGCCCGAGCCGCGCCTGAGCAGTTCGTGGGCGTTGTGGAAGAAGTAGAGCCCGAAGTCGAAGAGGGAGCCCGAGACCGGCTCGCCGTCCACGAGGACGTGGCGCTCGGTGAGGTGCCAGCCGCGCGGGCGCACCACCAGGGTGGCGGTCTTCTCGGCCAGGCGGTACTCCTTGCCCTCCGGCGAGGTGAAGCTGATGGTGCGGCGCACCGCGTCCATGAGGTTCTGCTGCCCCTGGACGATGTTCTCCCAGGTGGGGGAGAGGGCGTCCTCGCAGTCGGCCATGAAGACCTTGGCCCCCGAGTTGAGCGCGTTGATCATCATCTTGCGCTCGATGGGGCCGGTGATCTCGGTGCGGCGGTCGTCGAGGTCGGGGGGGGCCGGGGCCACGCGCCAGTCGCCCTCGCGGATGAAGCGGGTGTGCTCGAGCAGGCCCGGCTTCTCGCCCGCCGCGATCCGCCGCGCCACCTCGGCCCGGCGCTGCAGCAAGCCCTTGCGCACCGCGCCGAACTCGCGCTGCAAGCCCGCCACGAAGGCCAGGGCCTCGGGGGTGAGCACGTTGTCGGAGGCCGGGAGCTTGGGGCCGGTGATCTCGATGCCTTTGGGTAGGGTCATGGGGGCTCCTTTGCTGGGGGTGCGGATGGCGGATGGCGTATCGCCAGGCGGCGACCGGCCAAGCGCTATCCGCGCTTCATGTTCATGAGCCTAGCTTTCAGGTCGTTGTTTGTCAATGTATGAACAGATTTTGCGTGTATTGAAAAATACCCGGCCCTCGAGTAAGCTGGCCGTATGGAGAACAAACGCCGACCCGGGCGCACCCGCAGCACCGAGGTGGGGGAGGTGCGCACGCTCGAGCGCGGTCTGCACCTGCTCGAGGCCCTCTCCGAGGCCGAGACCCTCTCCCTCTCCGAGCTCGCCCGGCGCACCGAGCTCTCGCCCAGCACCGCCTACCGGCTGCTCGAGACCCTCCGCAAGCGGGGCTTCGCCGACTGGGACGAGGACCGGGGCCTGTGGAAGGTGGGGCTGCGGGCCTACCAGGTGGGTTCGGCCTTCCTGACCCGGGGCGGGCTGGTGGACGCCGCCATGCCCGAGATGGAAAAGCTAGTGGACGAGCTCAACGAGACCGTCAACCTGGCCGTACTCGACGGCAACGAGGCGGTCTATATCGCCCAGGTCGAGGGGCGGCAGCTCATCCGCATGTTCACCCGCATCGGGGCGCGGGCGCCGCTGTACTGCACCGGGGTGGGCAAGGCCCTGCTGATGGGCCACAGCGAGGCCGAGACCCGGCGCATGCTGGGGGCCGGGCCCTTCAGGGCCTTCACCGACAAGACCCTCACCAGCCCCGAAGCCTTCCTCAGCGCGATCGGCGAGGCGCAAAAGCGCGGCTTCGCCCTCGACAACGAGGAGCGCGAGGAGGGGGTGCGCTGCATCGCCGCGCCGGTGCGGGACAACCGCGGCAAGGTGGTGGCCTCCATGTCGCTCTCCGCCCCCGCCAGCCGTGTGCCCGACGAGCGCCTGGATGGCCTGGGCCAGCGGGTGCGCCGCGCCGCCGACGCGGTCTCCGCCCGCCTGGGCTGGGCGGGCTAGGGGAGCTTCCACCCCGCGGGCAGCAGGGCCCGCACCGCGCCGTCGGCCAGCACCAGCCCGAAGCCGAAGCCGCTCTGGCTGTAGTAGTTCACCTCCACGCCCACGCCCAGCCCCGCGAAGTAGTTGAGGATGAAGTCCCCCAGCACCTGCACGCCCCCGCCGTATTCGAAACTGGCGTTCACGCCCCGCGCCCCGGCGAAGGGCACCAGGGACAGCCGCTCGAGCGCGTAAACCCCGTCCCCGGCCCGCCACTCCAGCCGCAGGGGGTAGTGCGCCGACAGGCGGGCCTCGCTGAGGACGGGGTCCGAGGCGTTCCAACCGCCCTGGTAGCCGCTCAGTTGCAGCGCCAGGTTCTGCTCGAGGACGCTCCCCGCCAGCGTGAACCGCCCCTCCCAGCCCGAAAGCCGCGACGCCGCACCCCCGAGGCCCCAGCCCTGCTCGAGGTAGCCGAAGGGGTCGAAGCCGAGGTTGCCGAGGTCCAGGCGCGCGCCCGCGTCCCAGCCCGCGTTGCTGTAGTAGGCCGCGAAGGGCTGCAGGCGGTAGGCGGCGAGCCCCAGGCCCGGGAGTTCGCCCACGCCGCGGTAGGCTGGGCTGAGCCCCACGGCCCAGCCCCCCGGGCCTGTAGCTCCCAGCGAGGGTCAGCCCCCACTCGAAGGTGGGGGTGAAGCTGTACTGCGCCTGCGCGGCCAGGCCGCCCGCCTCGGCCACGCCCAGCCCCACCTCATAGGCGTGGAGCCCGGCCACGTCGTTGCCGTAGACCGTGGCCCCCAGCCCGAAGGCCCCTGGCCCCACCGGCAGCCAGTAGAGCGGCAGCAGGTGCGGGGTGTAGGGCTCGACCGGGTACGGCCTCGCCTTGGGGCAGGGCGGGGGCGGGGGGCTCCGAAGCCTGGAGCGACCCCACCTCGAGGCCCTCCGGCAGGCGCTCGAGCCGCTTGACCTCGAGGCCGAGGCCGCCGTAGCTGGAGAAGGCGACCCCCTGGGGCGAATGGCTGACGCTGAACACCCCCCCGGGGGTTGGGCGGTGAGCTGGAGGAGCTGCCCCTCCCGCACCCGGTAGAGCTGGGAGCTTCCCCGGCGGTCGGAGGCGAAGAGGAGCTGCCCTTCGGGGGTCCAGGCGGGCCACCAGTCCTGGAAGAAGTCGGAGGTGACGAACTCGAGCGCCCCCTCCCGCAGCAGCGCCACGTCGAGGAAGCCGCCCGGGCGCCACACCGCGAGCGCGACGGCGCCGTCCGGGCCCGGGGCGGGCTGGAAGAGCTGCCAGCCCCCGGGGGCCGCGTAGACCTCCCGGTCCTGCCCCCCGCACCAGCGGCGCAGGGCCGAGCGGTCCACACTTCGGCGCACGTACAGCACGCAGTCGCCCTCCGCCACCGCGTCGCTGGCGCGCGCGCCGTGGGTCAGGCGGGTCTCCTGCCCGCCGGGCCCCAGCCGGAACACCTCGCCGTAGCTGGTGCCCCCCTGGCGCACCACGCGGGAGTAGACCAGGCTGCCGCTGCGGTCCCAGGAGAGCCGGTCGGGGCGGCCCGGCAGGGGGACGGCGGAGGAGAAGCCGGTCGTGGCCTGCCGCCGGTCGGCCCACCCCACCCGCACCGCGCCGCCCTGCCACCAGGCCAGCAGCCCGTCGGGGCGCCAGGCCGGGCTCGAGCCCGCGCTCAGCCGCTCGGCCTGCGGGAGCTCGGTGCGTCGCAGCGCCTCCGCCTCGGCCTGGGCCCGGGCGAGCTCGAGCCCGCTCCACAGCTCCCACAGGGGTTCCAAGCGCGTTCCCAGCGCCCTCTCCCAGGCTTCTGAGAAGTCGAAGCCCCCGGCGTTGTAGGCCCGGATGACCTTCCGCAGGCCGTCCTCGCCGAACTCATCGGCCAGGAAGGCCACGAAACCGGCCCCGAAGCTGTAGCGGGTGTTGCCGCCGGGGTAGCGCTCGAGCGGCCCGATCCCCGCGTCGGCCAGGGTGGGCCACTTCCCCTCGCGCGCGATCTGCGCCCGCAGGGTGCGGGTGGTGGTGTCGGCCACGCGGCCCCCGCTGGTCAGGATGGACTCGAGGTATACCGCGTAGCCCTCGATGAACCAGGCCGGCGGAACGCGGGCGGTGTTGCTGCCCGGGTAGCGGCCCAGGATGGCCGTCAGCGGGTCGTCGCCGTGGGTGGTGAGGTGGGCTATGTGCGTGTACTCGTGGACGAGCAGCACCTCGAGCACGTCCTGCCACTGCACCCCGATGAGCCCGGGCTGCGGGAACGTGGCGTAGATGCGGATGACGGGGTAGGGAAAGACCATCGCGAAGCCGTTGAACTCGTCGGTCTCGTCGCCCACCAGGACGTAGGTGCGCGGCGGCTGGTTGCCCACGATCCCGCTCACCGCCTCCCGCACCGCCTCGGCCGTGGCCGCGACCCGCCGGGCGTAGCCCTCCAGGCGCGGCGGGTGGACCACGGTGAAGTGCGGCGTGACCACCTGCTGCAGCGGCACCTCCCCGATGAGCTGCGCTCGAGCCGAACCCAGGGCCGCCAGCACCAGCAGCACCCAAAAGACGTGGCGGAACATGCGCCTACTTTACCGGCCGGGCGGCCGGGTTTGATGACGGTCGGCGGCGTGGTGTGGTTCGCCGAACGCCTAACGCCTAACGCCTAACGCCGAACGCCGAACGCCTAACGCCGAACGCCGAACTAACCCGACCGAAGGGAGTACTCTAGGATTCAAAAAGATAGCCTCTGGAGTTTTTTGATTTGGAAGATTATCTTTTTGAATCCGGTATAAAACACCAGACGCATGATGCCGTCGGCAGGCCTCGCGCTGGCCTGTGCCCATTCTCCCAAGAAGCCAGGCCCCGCCTTGGCGGGGCCTAGTCAGGCTATCAGCTATCGACTATCGACTTGTTCAGCTCACTCGAGCTTCCAGGTACTCGCGCTCGCCCAGCACGATCTGGCGGGCTAAGTCGGGGTCTTTGGGGAATTCCTTGCCCCGGTTGATGAGGTAGGTCTCGTAGCGCCCGATCTCGAACTTCTCGACTATGCTCGAGAGCGCCTTGGAGAGGTCGAACTCTTTGCAGGAGAAGATGTCCACGCTGACAAAGCGTTTCTCGGGGAAGGTGTGGATGGCGATGTGGCTCTCGGCGATGAGGACCACGCCGGTAACGCCGGAGGAGTGCCCGGTGTGCCCGTCATAGCGGTGCACGAAGGGGGGCAGCACCTTGGTCATGCCCATCTCCATGGGAAGCTCGTCCAGAACGCGCCGGACGAGTTCAAAATCGGCCAATTTGTCGGCGTTGGCGTTGTAGCCGTCGATCATCAGGTGCGGGCCAAACCCAAAGAGTTCCAACCTTATCTCCTTAAGTGGCCTACGGGTGTCTCCCGGCAGGCTTTCTCACCCCGTCGAGCGGCGTAGGAACGCCGTTTCAACAGCCAATCATTATGGGGCCGGGGGGGTGGGGTGTCAAGGACGCGAAGGGCATGAGGCGGTGTAATTACCCCGCCGTCACCGGGGACGAAAATCCCGAGGGTTGGACACCGTGATACGCACGCGAAAATCGAACAATTGGCCGCCTACAGTTTCCCTCCCTGACGGTGTTATTATTGGCTTCGTGAGAGGAGGCAACAATGTATCGCGGTAGAGAAGGGCAATGGGCCTTTTTCCTGCACCGGATATCGGGGATAGCCATCCTGCTCTATCTCCTGATCCACGTGCTCAACATATCGGCGGCGATGTGGGGCGAGGAAGCGTCGAAGAGCTTATTCGCCATCTTCCACATCTGGTTCTTCCGACTAGGGCTGCTGGGGGTGATCGGCGCGGTGCTCTACCACGCCCTCAACGGGCTGCGCATCATCCTCATGGACTTTACCGGATGGGGTGTGAAGTACCAGCGGGAGCTTTGGTACGGGGTGTGGGGGCTGTTCGTGCTGTTCTACGTCCCCGCGCTCGTGAAGATCGTGCCGGAGATCGTCCGGGACATCACGGGGGCCTGACATGGCAGTGCGCGCGCGTCGTTATCAAGAGGCCAAGGCCCAGGCCGGGACCAACCTCGAGCTCGCCTGGTGGGTGTTCATGCGGGTCTCGGGGCTGGTGCTGGTGTTCTTGGTGCTGGGCCACCTTTACATGAGCAACATCCTGATCAACGCCGGGAAGGTCGAGTACACCTACATCGCCGAGCGGCTGTCCAACACCACCTGGAAGATCTACGACTGGGCCATGCTCTCGCTGTCGCTGCTGCACGGCATGAACGGCCTGCGCTACGTGCTCGACGACTGGGTGCGCGACCCCGCCCGCCGCTTCTGGGCCAAGGTGGTCGCCTACTCCCTGGCGGTGCTGGTGTTCTTCGTGGGCAGCATGTCGCTGCTGAACCACGACTTCTCCAAGGGGCTCAGCGAGAACACCCGGCTCGAGCAGAGCGAGGGCACGAGGTAAACCATGGCACACCAACATGACGTGATCGTCATCGGCGCGGGGGGCTCGGGCCTCACCGCCGCGCTCTACGCGGCCAAGCAGGGCGTGGACGTGGCGGTGATCTCCAAGCTCTACCCCACCCGCAGCCACACCGGCGCGGCCCAGGGGGGCATCGGCGCGGCCTTAGGCAACGTCGAGGAGGACCACTGGGAGTGGCACATGTTCGACACCATCAAGGGCGGGGACTACCTCACCGACCAGGACGCCGCCGAGATCTTCGCCAAGGAGGTCATCGAGGCGGTGCTCGAGCTCGAGCACATGGGCCTGCCCTTCGACCGGCTGCCTAACGGCCGCATCGCCCAGCGCCGCTTCGGCGGGCACACCAAGGAGTACGGCAAGGCCGCCGTGCACCGCGCCGCCCACGCCGCCGACCGCACCGGGCACATGATCCTGCAGACGCTCTACCAGCAGTGCGTCAAGCACAACCTCACCTTCTACAACGAGTTCCACGTCACCGACGTGATCATCGAGGACAACGTGGCCAAGGGCGTGGTGGCCTACGAACTGGCCACGGGTGAGCTGCACACCTTCCAGGCCAAGGCCATCGTCATCGCCTCGGGCGGCTACGGGCGAGCCTGGAAAGTCACCTCCAACGCCTTCACCCTCACCGGCGACCTGCAGGCCATCCTCTACCGCAAGGGGCTGCCGCTGGAGGACATGGAGTTCTACCAGTTCCACCCCACCGGCCTCTTCCCGCTGGGCATCCTGCTCACCGAGGGGGCGCGCGGCGAGGGCGGCATCCTGCGCAACGACTCGGGCGAGCGCTTCATGGAGCGCTACGCGCCCACCATCAAGGACCTGGCCCCGCGCGACATGGTGGCCCGGGCGATGTACCTCGAGGTGCGCGAGGGCCGGGGCGTGGGCCCGCGCAAGGACCACGTGCTCCTCGACCTCACCCACCTGCCCGCCGAGACCATCCACAAGAAGCTGCCCGACATCTCCGAGTTCGCCTGGATCTACCAGGGCGTCGACCCCACCAAGCAGCCGGTGCCGGTGATGCCCACCGCCCACTACGCGATGGGCGGCATCCCCACCACCTTGAGCGGCGAGGTCATCGCCGACGACAAGAACACCCTCATCGCCGGGCTCTACGCCGCGGGCGAGGTGGCCTGCGTGAGCCTGCACGGCGCCAACCGCCTGGGCACCAACTCGCTGGGCGACCTCGTGGTCTTCGGCCGCCGCGCCGGGACCGCCGCCGCCAAGTTCGCCAAGTCGGCCGAGCTGCACGACCTCTCCCCGGACGCCTCGGGGGAGAGCCGCGAGCGCCTCGAGCGCGTGCGCAACTCCAGCGGCAAGGAGTCGGTGGCGGCGCTGCGGGCCGAGCTCCAGCAGGCCATGCAGGACTACGCCTCGGTCTTCCGCACCGAGGAGCTGCTGGCCAAGGGCGTGGAGGCGGTGGCCGAGCTGCAGGAGCGCTACAAGAACATCGGCGTGCAGGACAAGGGCGAGCGCTACAACACCGAGCTCGTCGAGGCGATGGAGCTGGGGTACTTGCTCGAGGTCTCCGAGGCCACGGTGCACTCCTGCCTCAACCGCAAGGAGAGCCGCGGCGCCCACGCCCGCGAGGACTACCCCGAGCGCGACGACAAGAACTGGCTCAAGCACAGCCTGGTCTACCGCAAGAACGGCAAGGTGGACTTCATGTACAAGCCGGTGGTGCTGGGCAAGTTCGAGCCTAAGGCGAGGACGTATTGATGCCGATAGCCCATAGCCGATAGTCGATAGCCAAAGGGCTATTAGCTATCGGCTATCAGCGTCCGGAGGACAAATGCAAGTAACCCTCAAAGTCATGCGCTACGACCCCAACAAGGCGGCCAAGCCGGGTTGGGTGAGCTATCAGGTCGAGGCGGAGCCCATGGACCGGGTGCTCGATCTGCTGCACAAGGTCAAGTACTTCCAGGACGGCACGCTGGCCTTCCGGCGCAGTTGCGGGCACGGCATCTGCGGCTCGGACGCCATGCTCATCAACGGGAAGAACCAGCTCGCGTGCAAGGCGCTGGTCAAGGACCTCACCAAGAAGGCGGGGGACACCATCACGGTCGAGCCGCTGCGCGGCCTGCCGGTGAAGAAGGACCTGGTCGTGGACATGGACCCCTTCTTCGACGCTTACCGCGCGGTCAAGCCCTACCTCATCAACGACGAGCCGCCGCCCGACCGCGAGCGTCTGCAAAGCCCCGAGGACCGTGCCCGCTTCGACGCGAGCACCAAGTGCATCCTCTGCGCGGCCTGCACCACGAGCTGCCCCGTGTTCTGGGTCAACGGCAGCTACATCGGCCCGGCCGCCATCGTGCAGGCGCACCGCTTCATCTTCGACAGCCGCGACCGGGGCGCCCGCGAGCGCTTCCAGGCCCTCGCGGCCAGCACCGGGGTCTGGCGCTGCCGCACGGCCTACAACTGCACCGAGGCCTGCCCGCGCGAAATCCCCGTCACCCAGGCCATCGAAGAGGTCAAGCGGGCCATCCTCTACGACAAGTTCTGACCTCGAGCCCCCTCTCTAAGGGTGAACCGTAGGTTCGCCCTTTCGTTTTTGCTTCTGGAGAGGCCGGTTCGCGGCGCGGTGGTTTGGCGGGGACTGTTCCGCCGTCAGGGGCCGGAGGGGGAGGCCATTCCACGTGGCGAGGGCATCGCGGTACGCGACCCGGCATACGCCGGAAACCTGCTCCCCCTGGGCTCCCCCGAGGGACTCCAGGTTACCGGCAGAGCCGGTATGGCCTACGGCCACCCCCTCGCGGACGTGCCGCCGGGCCTCAGTGCCCGCGTGTGCGGGGGTGCGGGCCGCACCTTGACCCGGCGGCCTGCCCGTCTGCGCCACCCCGCCCACCCCCTCCCCCGTGAGCCGCACACCCCGGCCGGGGCACGGCAGCAACCACTGAGCAAATGTCCCCTGGGGAGTGGGGCTGTAGTCGGCCTGCGGGCGGGGCACAACCCCAGCGGATGATTAACTTTGTAGGGACGCGAGGCCTCGCGTCCCTACGGCGTTTTGCGTTTTGCGTTCGGCTATCGGCGTTCGGCTACCGGCGCATCACGCCAAGTGTGCGACGATTTGCGGCAGCTGCCGTTGCACGAGGTAGCGCAGGACGCCGAGTTGGCCGTTGCCGCGCACGACCAGGACGAGGCTGTGCTCGAGGTCGATGCGGTGGAAGACGAGCTGGTGGCCGCGGTACTCCAGGGTGAGGCTGTCGAGGGTGGAGTAGCCGGTGCGGTCGCCGAGCACGCCCGCGATGGAGAAGAGGGTGCGGCAGTAGACGGTGAAGACCTCGGGGTCGGGGGGCATCTGGCCGACCTGGCCCAGCATGGCGCCGCCGGGGCCGATGACCATGGCCGTTTCGACCTCGGGCTTGTCGAGGAAGGGGGAGAGGAGGGGCTCGAGGCCCGGCTTGAGCACGGGCTCGGGGGCGGGCGGGGTGGGGGAGGGGGG
>NZ_KE387023.1:2548597-2588828 GCF_000430045.1 Calidithermus chliarophilus DSM 9957
GTAGGCGGCGTAGACCTTCTTCTTGTCGTGGCCGCCGCGCGAGAGGGTGAGGATCTCGAGCTGCTCGTCGGTGTAGCCCTCGATGAGCTTCTGCAGGGCGGGGGTGTTGAAGAACTTCTCGCGCAGTTCCTTGGCCCTGTAGTCGGCGAGGGCCTCGGCGGGTTGCGCGGCCGGGGCGGGTGCGGGGGCCGCCACCAGGGCGATGAGGCCGGTGGACTCGCCCAGCAGGCCCTCCAGCCGGGCGATGTGGACCTCGAGGTCGGTGGAGCGGCCCTCGGCGGTGGCGAGCATGAGCTGGATCGCGCTCACGCCCTCGGCCACGCTCGAGGCCAGCTCGCCGCTCCAGGGGCGCTGGCCGTCGCGCACGAGCACCAGCAGGTCCTCGAGCTTGTGCGCGAGCTTGCCGATGGGGGTGCAGCCTACGGAGTAGGCCGCGCCCTTGATGGTGTGCAGCGCGCGGAAGAGCGCGGTCACGTCGCCTTCCCCGCCCTCGCCGGCCAGGTGCTCCAGCGCGTTCTGGGCGGTGTCGAGGTGCTCGAGCACCTCGGGGGCGAAGAACTCCCAGATGTCGGGGTTCTCGCGGAAGAACTTGTGCAGCTCCTCGCGCAGGCTGGCGCTGTAGGGGGCGTCCTCCGGCGCCTCGTCCTCGCCCAGCTCGGCGTCGGGGTCGCCGGGGGTGTGCACCACCCAGGCCTCGGGGTTGGCGAAGGCCAGGTCGCGCAGCAGGGCGGAGGCCCCCAACCGGCTGAGGTTGAGCCCCACGTCGCCCTCCTGCCCCTTCTGGGCGATGCTGTCGAGCGCGTCGCAGATGCAGGCCGAGGCCAGCCCCACGAAGCGGGTGAGCTGGTCCTGCTGGTCGGGGGTGAGCCGGGGCGCGCCCTCGAAGAGGCGCTCGAGCAGCCCGGCGAGGCGGGAGAGCTGGGGGAAGTTGTACAGCCCCGCCGAGCCCCTAAGGCGGTGGGTCACGATGACCAGCGGCTCGAATTCCTGGCGGGCGAGGTAGTCGGGAATTTGCTCCAGCGCCAGCACGGCCTCCCAGGCTTCGGAGAGGAAGCTCTGGAGGAGTTCGGGTATCGGGCTTGACATGGCGTCCTTTAGGCCAGGCGGAAGCGGCTGAGGCTGCTCTGGAGCTGCTCGGCGAGTTTGCGCAACTGCTGCGCGGCTTCCTGCCCCTGCTGGCTCTCGCTCTGGGTCGATTGGGCGGTCTCGGCGATGCTCTGCACGGCCTCGTCCACGAGCTCGATGGACTTCACCTGCGACTGGGCGTAGCTCGAGATCAGCGCGGCCAGCCTCGACGACTGCTCGGCGAGCTGCGCGATCTCCTTGAGGCGGCCCTGGGCCTGCTCGGCGCTGCGGTACTGCTGCTCGACGGTGTAGGCGCCCTCGAGCACCGCGCTCACGGTGCGGTTGATCTCCTGCTGCACGTCGGTGACGATGTCGCTCACCTGGCGGGTGGCCTTGGCGGAGTCCTCGGCGAGCTTGCGGATCTCCTCGGCCACCACCGCGAAGCGCCGCCCCAGCTCGCCCGCGCCCGCTGCCTCGAAGGTGGCGTTGAGCGCGAGCAGGTTGGTCTGGGAGGCGAAGTCGGCGAGGGCGTCGGCGACCTCCGAGATCTGGGCCGAGCGGCTGGAGAGGCCCTTGATGCTCTCGGCGATGCCCTGCATCTGCTCGCGGATCTGCCGCATCCCGGCCAACGTCGCCTCCACCGCCTGCTCGCCCACGCGGGCGGCCTGCAGGGTCTGCTGGGAGGCCTCGGCCGAGGAGGAGGCGGTCTGCGCCAGGCTCTGCACGGTCTGGGCCACCTGGCGGGTCTGGCCGCGCACCTTGAGCACCTCCTCCGCCTGCGAGGCGGCGGCCTGCGAGACGTGCGCGGAGGTGTTGGCCATGCTGCGCGCGCCCTGGCTGACCTCCTGCGCGGTCTGCTGCACGTCCTGCAGCAGTCGCGCGATCTCCTCGGTCGCCAGGTTCACCGCGTCGACCACGCTGCCCAGAACGTCCTGGGTCACGGTCCCGCGCTTGGTGAGGTCGCCCTGCGCGATGTCCATGGCGACGCGCAGGAACTCGGCGATGTTGGCCTGGAGCTGCTCGCGCTCGTAGCGCTCGCGGTCGCGCTCCTCGGCGGTGCGCACCAGGCCGCGCAGTTGCACGATCGACTGGTCGAGGGTCTGGCCGAGCATCCCCAGCTCGTCGTTGGTCTTGACGTCGGTGGTTTCGGAGAGGTCCCCCTGACCGATGCGGGTGGCCACCTTCACCAGCCGGTTGACCGGGCGGAACAGCCGGCCGAGCAGGAAGGCCGCCACCAGCAGCACCGCCACCGCCACCACCGAGAAGCCCAGCGCCAGGGCCAGCGCGGTCTGGTTGGCCTTCTGCACGATCACGCTGCGGTCGATGCCCACGAACACCCGGCCCAGGCTGCCCACGATGGGGGCCTGGTGCTCGAGGATGTCGCGGTAGTCGCGGCCGATGATGTCGGTGTAGTTGACGCGGCGGGCCGGGAGGTCGGAGGCGCGGGCGCTGTCGATGACGGGCTGGGGGATGTAGGAGCTGCGGATGCTGCCGCCCTTGAGGCTCACGTGGGCGATGCTCGAGCCGAAGACCTGCCCGCCGGCGTCGAGCACGAAGATGTAGGTGACGTTGGGGATGGGGGCGAAGTCCTCGATGCGCTGCTGCACCGCGGCCTGGTTGCCCGCGAGGATGTCGTCGTCGATGCTCGAAGCGATCGAGCGCGCGATGGCCTCGCCCTTGGCGCTGAACTCGGCCTCCAGGCTCTGCTGCAGGGTGATGGCGCTGGCCACCGAGGCCGCCGCCAGCAGCAGCAGCAGCGGGAAGGCCAGCAGCAGCAGGATGCGGTGGCGGATGCCGAACCGGATCCTGGGGACCGCGCCGTAGAGCGTCGGGCGCGGGTCGGGCTTGGGCTTTTGTTTGGCCACTTGCATAGGCTCTCCCACAGGTTAGCTGGGCAGGCGGAAGCGCGAGAGGTTGGAGCTGAGCTGGTCGGCCAGCTTGCGCAGCTCCTCGGCGGCCTGGCGGCCGCGCTCGCTGTTGTCCTCGGTGGCCTCGGCGGTCCCGGCGATGGAGCGCACCGCCTGGCTCACGCGCTCGACGTTGTGCACCTGCTGCTGGGCCACGCCCGAGATGGCCTGCACGAGCTTGGAGGACTGCTCGGCCAGGTGGGCGATCTCCTTGAGCTGCTCGCTGGCCTCGGTGGCGATGCGGTAGCCCTGCTCCACTTCCTTCGTACCGCCTTCCACCGAGATCACCACGCCCTGGATCTCGCTCTGGATGCCCTTGATCAGCGTGCCTACGCGCTGGGCGGCCTGCGCGGAGGACTCGGCCAGCTTGCGCACCTCGTCGGCCACCACCGAGAAGCGCATCCCCGCCTCACCGGCGCCCGCGGCCTCGATGGCCGCGTTGAGCGCGAGCAGGTTGGTCTGCTTGGCGATGTTGGAGATGGTCAGCGCGATCTCCGAGATCTCCAGCGAGCGGTCGGAGAGGCCTTTAATGCTCTTGGCGATGCTCTGCACCTCGCGGCGGATGCTCTGCATGCCCGAGAGCGTGGCGGTGAGCGCTTCCTGGCCCTTCTGCGAGGCCTCGAGCGTCTTGGCGGCGGCCTGGGCCGAGATGCCCAGCGTGTCGGACATCTGGCGGATGGACTGGGTCACCTCCAGGGCCTGGCCCTGGGCCTTCTGGGCCTCGTCGGCCTGCACCTTGGCGCCCTCGAGCACCGCCGCGGTCACCTGGTTGAGCTGCTCGGCGCCCTGGTTCACGCGCTCGGCCACCTTCGCCACGTCCTTGAGCAGGTAGGCGATCTCCTCGACCGTGAGGTTCACGGCGTCCACCACGTTCCCCAGCACGTCCTCGGTCACCATGCCGCGCTTGGTGAGGTCGCCCTGCGCGATGTCCATGGTGACGTTGAGGAACTCGGCGATGTTCTGCTGGAGGATCTGGTTCTGGCGCATGGCCTCGGCGTCGGCCTCGGCCTTGGCCCGCAGCTGGGCCACGGCGTCGTTGAAGACCGCGCCCAGCGTGCCGATCTCGTCCTTACCCCGCACCTTCACCACGGTGTCGAGCTTGCCCTCGCGCAGGTCCATGGCGCCGCGCTCGAGCGCGGCCAGACGGCGCGTGGTGGCGCGCGTGATCGCGAACACCGCCAGCAGCGCCAGCAGCGTCGCCACCACCAGCGTGATCAACATGCTGCGCAGCGCCTCGCCCGAGCGGGCCAGCGCCGCGTTGTTGATCTCCAGGGCCAGCGCGTCGTTGGCGTTGATCAGCTCGCGCAGGTAGCCACGCAGGGAGATGTACTGGTAGGCGACTTCCTCGCCCAGCTTGAGGTCGGGCCGCCCGGCCTCGATGCTCTGGTAGAAGGCGTCGAAGGCCTTGCGGGCGCCGAGGTAGCGCTCGTTGACGGCGGTGAGGGCCTTCAGCTCGGCGTCCTGGAGCTCGACCCTGTTGCGCGACTTCAGCAGGGCGGCGATGTAGTTGTAGTTGCTGCCGCTCACCCAGTCCTGGTTGTAGCGGTCGATGATCTCGTCGGCGTTGCTGATGGCGCGGGCGGCCAGCTCCATCGCGGCGCGGCGCTCGCTGATGTCGGCCTGGGGCACACGCGCGCGTTCGACGTGGCGGATGAGGTCGGCGTAGTAGATCTCGGCCTTGTGGACGCTCGAGAGGCGCACCAGCATGCCGCTGTAGAGGTTGTCCAGGTCCGAGCGCATCGCCTGGAGGCCGCGCAGGCCCGAGAACACGATCCCGGCGGCACCGATGGCCATCACCAACACGATCAGGGCGATCTTCCAGATGAAGCGCAGGTTGCTCAGGAAGCCGCCGGAGGTGCCGCTCTTCTGGGCGGCGGGGGCGGGTCTGCGGGGGAAGAGACGGGGCAGAGGTTTCCGTTTGGCGGGCTGCATACGACGCTCCTGTTCAGGCCGTTTGGCCGGAGGGGGCGACGGCCCGGGTCGGGGCCGCCGGCGTGGGGTCGTGCGGGGGGCGGGTAGGGATCATGCGACTCTCCTTGGGGTCTACTCGAAGGAACGGCTCCAGTCCGTTGCCGAGGCCAGCAAGCCCCGGATGTCCGCCATGAGCGACTCGGGGTTGAGCACGCGGGCGGTGCGGCCCTGGAAGCTCACCTCGCCCAGGTAGAGCCCGGAAGCCCCCGGGCGCAGGCTCTGGAGCGGGGAAAGCCCCAGGAATTCGTCGATCACGAAACCCAGCACCTGTTTGCCGTAGCGCATGACCACCGCGCTCTCCCCGGTCGCTCCCGGCTGGCGCGAGATGCCCAGCACCCCCTTGAGGTCGAAGAGGGGCAGGATGCGCCCGCGCAAGTTGACCATGCCCAGCAGGGCCGGCGGGGCCAGGGGGATGGGGGTGAGCCGCTCCACCTCGAGCACCTCCTGGAGGTGGGTGACCTCCAGGGCATACAGGTCATTGGCCAGACGGAAGAACCCGGCCTGACGGACCTGGGTCTTGCTCACGACCATTCACTCCCGCTCAACAGCCCCTTGACCGCCTGCTTGAGCGAGTCGGGGGTGTAGGGCTTGGTCAGGTAGCCGTTGGCCCCCTGCCGCTTGCCCCACTCGATGTCGGTGGGCTCTCCCTTGGAGCTGATCACCAGCACCGGCAGGTTCTTGGTGTTCTCGTTGCGGCGCAGCCCCCGCAGCACCTCGTAGCCGTTGCGGCCGGGCATCACCACGTCCAGGAGGACGAGGTCGGGCTTCTCGGCCTCGATGCGGGCTTCGACGTTCTCGCTGCCCTGCACGAGCACGACCCGGTGGTCGCTGGCGAGGATGCTTTCGATGAGCTTGAGGTCGGCGAGGGAGTCGTCCACTGCGATGAGTTTGGCCATAACTGGGGTTCCTCCTGTGGGAAGTTGCACGCCCGGGCAGATCGGCGTATGGAGTGCGTGACTCGAGATCACCCGGCGTGATCACTCCAGATGTTAGGAGCGTGAGGGGGGCATCCCTGTGATGAATGCACAGAGCAACTTGGAATCCCGGCGGACGAGATCGGCTCTCGTGCTGCTGGGGCCCCTACGGGTGCGATGGCAGCCCGTTAAGTCCTCCGGCTCCCTCCGTAGATTGTGCCACAGCTTCCCTTATGTATGAGCGAAGTATAAAGATGAACCGAGTATAGATTTGGCCGAGCGAGGATCGGGAGGGCCGCCTCGCCCTCCCGCAAGGCGGAAGGACTCATACCGGGTTCAAAAAGACGATCGTCCAAACCGAAGACCCCCGGAGGCTATCTTTTCGGACCCCAGAGCACACCCCTCCCTGACGGGAGGCGAAGCAAGCGTATCCCTTCCAAGGGGCGGTATCGCCCTCCGCTACGCGGATAACTTCGGCCGGGTCGGCGGCGGGCTGACCGAACCGGGTATCAGCGGGCCAGCTCTTCCCGCAGCGCCGCGGCCTGTTGCCGGAGGGCGTTCAGGCGGTCGATCTGGGCCTGCAGGCTGTCGCGGGAAGCCTCCAGCCGCAGGCAGGGCTGGCGGTAGAGGGCGGTGAACTGCTCCTGGGTGCGCTCGAGCTCGACCTCGAGGGCCTCGTTCAGGGCCTTCTGCAGCTCAGAGCGCAGCACCCCCAGCCGCTCGCGCAGCTTGGCCTTGGCGGCGTCCTTGCGGCGCGGCAGGATCGAGAAGCCCAGCACCGCCACCAGCAGCCCGGCGAAGATGCCCATGAGGTCGAGGAGGAGCTTCTGGAAGATGAGCACCAGCAAGCTGCCCAGCCCCACCGCGCTGACCTCGACCAGCGCGGTGTGCTGCAGCGCCTCCTGGATGTGGTCCTTGAGGGCCAGCGCCTCGCGCTCGGGGACGAAGGAGCGCAGCGCGGCCTCGAGGTTGCCCGCGATGGCCTGCTGCTCGCCCGGGCTCTTGGCGCCCTGCAGGCCCGGGGCGTCGCGCAGGAGGTGCAAGGCGTCCTCGAGCAGCTCCCGGTCGCGCTTGGCGAGCCAGCCCAGCGCCTGCATCACCCCGCGCTCGACGTCCTGGTTGGCGTTTTTCACCACCTCGTCGAGGAAGCTCTGCTTGATCTTGGCGCTGCGGATGAGGTCGAAGAAGCGCCCCAGCCGCACCGTCTCGTCGAGCCAGGCCTCCCCCCGCTCCCGCACGCCCTCCACCACCTGCGTCACCAGCGCCACCTGCCCGGCGAAGTCGCGGCGGGTGCGCTCGGCGTGGCGGCGGGCGAGCTGGTCGAGGTCCGAGCAGGTGGCGAGCTGCTTCTTGATGCCCTGGAGCTCGGTCTCCAGCTCGGGCGCGGCCACCTCGGCCAGCCGCACGAGCACCCCCAGCGGCGAGCCCAGCTTGAGCGCCGCGGCCTCCTGCTTGAGCACCTGCCGGATGTGGGCCTCGAGCGCTGCCACCCCGCTCGCCTCGCGCTCCCCGGCCTTGGCCTGCCGCGCCGACACCCCGAAGACCTGCACGCGGCGGCCCAGGGTCTGCTCGCTCCCCTTGCGCACGAACTCGAGCACCTGCTCGCGTTCGGACGGGGTGAGCAGGTCGGTCTTGTTGACCACCAGCACGATCTTCTTGCCCCAGGCCCGGATGAGCTTCAAGAACTCCGACTCGCTGTGCGTGTAGGCCCGGTCGGCGCTGGTGACGAAGAGGATCAGGTCGGCGCGGGGCAGGAAGCGCTCGGTGAGCACCTGGTGCTGCGCCAGGATGGCGTTGGTGCCGGGGGTGTCCACCAGCCGCAGGTCCTGGAGGATGGGGTTGGGCAGGTAGAGGTGCGCGAGCTCGGGGCCCTGCGGCTCGTAGCGTGGCTCGAGCGCGTACCCGATGAGCTGGATGCGGTCGGTGGTCGGGGTCACGCCCTCCTTGAGCAACTCGCTGCCCAGAAGGGCGTTCAGGAGGCTGCTCTTGCCGCTGTTGAATTCCCCCGCCACCACCAGGAGGAAGGGGCCCTCGAGGTCGAGCAACGCCTGGCGTAGCGGGGCGACGTCGAGGGAGGTCCGGGCCAGGGCCTCGAGGCCCTGAGCCACCAAATCCCGCACTTTGTGAGCAATTTGTTGCGTTCGCGAATCGAGCATAGCGACGGGGCTCCGAGGGCCAGTATAGGCCACGCGGATGAGGGTTCGGCGTTGGGGGTGTAGGTCGATGGTCGATGGTCGATAGCTAAAACGCAAAACGCCAAACGCAAAACGCAAGACGCCTTTTCACCCCCCTTAGCAAGGGGGGCCGGGGGGGATAAAACCCTCCCCGCCCGCGGGGAGGGCTGGGGAGGGGTAAACCACGAGCCACTAGCCTCCCGCTGACGGCTGACGGCTACTGCTTCCCGCTCCCCCTAACCCATTCCCCGGATTGCCTCCACCGCCTGCGGGTTCTCCAGCGCCGAGAGGTCGCCGGGGTTCTGGCCCAGGAAGGCGGCGCGGATGACGCGGCGCATGACCTTGGCGTTGCGGGTCTTGGGGAGGTCGGTGACGAAGAGGAGTTTTTCGGGCTTGAGGGCCTTGCCCATGCGCTGCACGATCTGGTCGGTGATGGCTTTTTCCAGCTCTGCGCCGGGGTTGTGGCCGGGCTTGAGCACCACGAAGACCACCACGGTCTCGCCCTTGACCTCGTGGGGGACGCCGATGGCGGCGGCTTCCTTGACGGCGGGGTGTTCCACGGCGGCGCTCTCGTACTCGGCGGGGCCCACGCGCTTGCCTGCGACCTTGAGGGTGTCGTCGCTGCGGCCCTGGATGGTCCAGTGGCCTTCCTCGTCCACCACGGCCCAGTCGCCGTGGACCCAGATGCCCTCGAAGCGGTTCCAGTAGGTGTTCAGGTAGCGCTCGGGGGCGTTCCAGAAGCCCTTGGTCTGGCCCGGCCAGGGGCCCAGCACCGCCAGCTCGCCCACCTCCCCGACCACGGGCTTCCCCTCTGCGTCGAGCACGGCGGCGCGGATGCCGGGCACGGCGGTGTTGAAGCCCATGGGCTTGATGGGCTTGAAGGGCACGCAGCCCAGGATGCCCCCGCCGATCTCGGTGCCGCCGGAGTAGTTGATGATGGGCACGCGGCCCTGGCCCACGGTGTGGAAGAACCAGAGATAGGGCTCGAGGTTCCACGGCTCGCCGGTCGAGCCCAGCATCCGCAGGGAGGAGAGGTTGTGGCGCCGCACCGGCTCCTCGCCGAAGGGCACCAGCGCGCGCACCAGGGTGGGGGAGATGCCCAGGTGGGTGATGCGGTGGCGCTCGACCAGGCCCCACAGGCGTCCGGGGTCGGGGAAGTCCGGGGCCCCCTCGTAGAGCAGGACGGTGTTGCCCAGGGTGAGGGCGCCCAGGATGGCCCAGGGGCCCATCATCCAGCCCATGTCGGTGAACCAGAACAGCACCTCGCCCTCGCGCAGGTCGAAGCAGTGGGCCATGTCCTGCGCGGCCTTGAGGGGGAAGCCCGCGTGGTAGTGGACGGTGCCCTTGGGCTTGCCGGTGGTGCCGGAGGTGTAGATGAGCATGAAGGGGTCCATGCTGTCCATCGGCGCGTACTCGGCCTCCTCGGGCTGGCCGTTCACCGCCTGGTCCCAGGCCACCTCGCGCCCCTCCAACGCCGCCTCCCCGAAGCGTCGCACCACCAGCAGCCGCTCCACGCTGGGGGAAAGCGCGGCCGCCTCGCGGGCGGCCTCCAGCAGCCGCACCCTCGAGCCCCGGCGGTAGAAGCCGTCGGCGGTGACGATCAGCCGGGCTTCGGCGTCAGCCAAGCGGGTGGCGGCGGCGTCGGCCCCGTAGCCCGAGAACACCGGGATGAAGATGGCGCCGATGCGGGCGATCGCCAGCGCGGCCAGGGCGGTCTCGGGGATCATGGGCAGGAAGATGCCCACCCGGTCGCCCCGCCCGACCCCCAGCGCCTTGAGCGCGTTGGCGGCCTGGGCCACGCGGGCCTCGAGCTCGCCGTAGGACAGGCGGATCACCTGCCCGTCCTCGCCCTCCCAGATCAGGGCGATCGCGTCGGGCTTGGCACGGGCGTGGCGGCCTACGGCGTTGTAGGCCAGGTTGAGCCGGCCGCCCACGAACCACTGCGGCCACTGGGGGCCCTGCGAGGTGTCGAGCACGCGGGTGTAGGGCTGGAACCACTCGATCCCCATCTGCCCGAAGGCGGCCTCGAAGAAGGCCTCGGGCTGCTCGACGCTGTAGCGGTACAGCTCCTCGTAGCTGCCCAGGCCCAGCCGCTGCATGAGGGCCTCGAGGTGCGAGCCACGGGTGTACGCCTCGGTGGGGTGCCAGACCGGTTGTGTCATGGCCCAAGTTTATCGGCCCCCGGGGCCGGGGGATCAACGCTTGTAGCTACACCGCGGCCTCAAGAGCGGCGGCGGAACAGGGCGCGCAGCCCCTTGGGCTTTTCCTTCTCCTCGGGCTGGGCCGGCGGGGGCTGGTCGGGGGAGGCCAGCACCTGCAGGAACTGCGGGATGCTCCAGCGCTGCTTGGGGTCCTTGGACAGCAGGTTGCGCAGGGCCTGGTCGAGGCGGCGCGGCAGCGAGGTAGGGGGCGGGGCTAGGTGCAGGTGGGCGTGGGTCACGTCGTCGAGGGTCTCGGCGCGGAAGGGGCGCTTGCCGGTGAGCAGCTCGTAGGCCAGCACGCCGAAGGAGTAGGTGTCGGAGGCCTCGGTGGCCTCCTCGCCCGCGAAGAGCTCGGGGGCCATGTAGAAGGGGCTGCCGGCGCGCTCGAGCGGCCGCGGGTTGCTGCGGCTCTTGGCGACGCCCAGGTCTCCGAGCTTGAAGTCGGCGCCCTTGAGGTAGATGTTGGAGGGCTTGATGTCCTGGTGGATGATGCCCCGCTGGTGCAAGAACAGCACCACCTGCCCGATCTGCTGCAGCCCCCGCACCGCGTCGGGGAAGGCCAGGGGGGTCTTGCTGATGCGGTCCTCGAGGCTGCCCTCGGGGAAGTACTCCAGCGCCAGGAAGGCCCCGTCCCCCGTGGGTCGGCCCGCCAGGCCGCGCACCAGATGGGGGTGCACCAGGCTGATGGACAGCGAAACCTCCTGGGCGAAGCGCTCGCGCATCTGCGGGTTCTCCCGCACCTCGCGGCGCGGGATCTTCAGGGCCACGTTGACGCCGTTGGGCGCCTTCGCCAGGTAGACCTGGGCGGTCTGGCCCAACCCCAGCAGCATCTCCAGCCGGAAGTCCTTGCGGGTCAGGCGCGAGTAATCGATGTTCCCATCATTCAGCGGCATAATCCCCCGGAAATTCGGATCGCCCTCAGCTTAACCGGCCCGGCGTTACCATCCCGTTACAGCCTGCGGCTCTCGCCCGGGGCCAGGGCCACCCCCCCGACCCCCAGCAGCCCGGCGCGGGCCACGAAGGCCGCCCCGTCCTGGGCGATGGGCGGGAAGGTGTTGTAGTGGATGGGCACGACTTCCTTCGGCCGCAGCAGCTCGAGCGCCTTGAGCGCGTCGTCGGGGCCCATGGTCCAGTTGTCGCCGATGGGCAACAGCGCCAGGTCGAGGCCCATCTCGCCGATGAGCCGCATGTCGCTGAAGAGGGCGGTGTCGCCCGCGTGGTAGATGCGCTTGCCGCCGAACTCCAGCACCACGCCCATGGGCATGCCGCCGTAGGTGCCGTCGGGGAAGGACGAGGAGTGCCAGGCCGGGGTCCACTTGAGCCACCCTCCGTTAAACCTGTACGTCCCGCCGATGTTCATGGATTGCGCCCGGGCCCCGTGCTGCTGGGCGTAGGCGGCGATCTCGGCGGTGGAGACCACCAGACCGCCCTTCTTGGCCAGCGGGACGGCGTCGCCCCAGTGGTCGCCGTGGGCGTGGGTGATGAGGATCAGGTCGGCCTCGAGCTCGTCGGCCGAGATGGTGGCCTTGGGGTTGCCCGTGATGAACGGGTCGATCACGACGCGGGTGGTCCCGTCGCTCAAGTAGACCGCAGAGTGACCGATGTACCGGAGTTCTAGCATGACGTCTCACCCCCCGTGCGGCGGCCCTCGTTCTGTGGGCAGTTCATCCAGAACAGTATAAAGCCCGCGGCAGGGGCCTAGGGTTATAAATCTGTTCACCGCCTCACGGTTGAAGCTGGTTGAGCGCACGGTTTAGGGTGCGCTCGAAGGCGGCCTCGGCCATGCGTCGCAGGGCTTTGCCCCCCCACTTGTCGGCCGGGGGGACCTCGGCGTGCAGCCGCACCGTGATGCGGTAGCGCAGGTTCTCGCCCTCCACCCGCCCCTCCCCGGCGATCTCGGCCCAGTAGTCGGGGATGGGGGAGGGGAGGACGGGCTCGAGCTGCGCCGTCCCGATGCCCAGGACCAGCTCGCTTTCGAAGGGGAAGCGCAACTGCCCCAGCAGCGGCACGTCGGCCGCCAGCGCCCCCTGCAGCCGCAAGCCCTCGCGGGTCATGGTCTCGAAGGGGGGGCGCCCGCCGAAAACCTTCTCAGGCGCGTGCAGCAAAGCCTCGTCGCCGGGGATGGTCAGCTCGAAAGTGCGTTCGATGTTCATGGGCTTTTTGAGCGCCGCGGGTCAGTCCACCCACTCCACCCGCACCTGCCCGGCCTTCACCAACGCCTCCATGTCCTCGTCGGTGGCGTTGCGAAGCCGGGGGTACAGGGCGAAATTGCTGGCCGAGCGGGCCAGGCCTACCCGCACCACGATCACGTCCTCGGTCTCGGCCTTGCCGATGCGCCACACCAGGTTGTTGCCCAGGCGCTCGAGCAGGTCTTCCATCGTGCTATCCATCGCGTCCAGTGTGGGGGCTGGGGCGGGGGAGGTCAAGGGTGGGGTGTCGATAGTCAATAGCCGATGGTCGATAGCCGATAGCCGATAGTCGATGGCCGGACGCCGGGCGCGGGTCGTACCGCGGGTCGTACGTCGTACGCCCTACGCAATACGCAATACGCAAAACGCAAAACGCGAGAGGCTTTGGCCCTCGACCCTCGACGCCGGGTTCGCCCCTCAGTCCCTCACTTCCAGCAGTGCGAATTTGAGGTAATGCGTTTCTGGAACGCCCAGCAGGACTGGGTGGTCCCAGCCTTGGCCGCGGCGCTCGAGGACGCGCAGGGAGCGGTGGGCGTCGGCGGCGGCTTCGGCCAGGACCTCGTAGAACAGCGGCTCGGTGAGGTGGTGGCTGCAGGAGGCGGTCGCGAGGATGCCGCCTTCGCGCAGCAGCTTGATGGCCCGCAGGTTGACCTCCTTGTAGGCGGCGTAGGCCCGCTCGAGGTCGCGCTTGCTCTTGGCGAAGGCGGGCGGGTCGAGCACGATGAGGTCGTACTTGTGGCCCGCCTTCTCCTCCTGGCGCAGGAACTCGAAGGCGTTGGCCTCGACGGTGGTGAGCTCGAGGCCGTTGTGCCGGGCGTTGTCCTGGGCGCGGGCCAGCGCGTCGGCCGAGCTGTCCACCGCCGTCACCGAGCGGAAGCCCTGGGCGAGGTGCAGGGCGAAGGAGCCGTGGTAACTGAACACGTCGAGGGCCCGCTCCCCGCCGAAGCCGCGCAGCCGCAGCCGGTTTTCGCGCTGGTCGAGGAAGGCCCCGGTCTTCTGCCCGCTCAGGAGGTCCACGCGGTACTGCACGGGCCCCTCCTGCACCCACACCCCCTCGGGCACGCTGCCGAATAGGGGCTTGACCTCGAGCCCCAGCCCCTCGAGCGTGCGGGTGCGCTGGTCGTTCTTCGCCAGCACGCTCTGCACGGGGAGCCGCTCGATCAAGGTCTCCACGACGCGCGGCAGCAGGGGCTCGAGTGCCGCCGAGCCCGACTGCAGCACCACGTGCCCGGCGTAGTAGTCGAGCACCAGCGCCGGCAGGCTGTCGCCCTCGGCGTGCACGAGGCGGAACCCGCCGCCGGGCTCGGCCTCCACGCTCGCTTTGCGCAGCGCCAGGGCCCGCTCGAGGTTGTCGAGCAGGCTCCGCTCGGCGTCGTCGGTCGGGCGGTAGCGGAACGCCCGCACCGCGATCTCCGAAGCCGGGTTCCAGGCCGCCCAGGCCAGCAGGCCCTTAGGCCCGTAGACCGGGTACAGCCCGGCCTGCTCCGGCCCCTCGAGCACGTCCGAGCGATACACCCAGGGGTGACGGGCCAGCAAGCGGCTGGCCCCACGGGAAGAAACACGAACCTTCACCGGGGCAGTGTACGCCAAAAGACCGGGCGGCATGTGGCGTTAGGAGCTCAGTAATACCGGATTCAAAAAGATAATCACCCAAACCAAAGACCTTCAGAGGCTATCTTTTTGAATCCTAGAGCACTCCCTTCGGTCGGGTCAGTTCGTCCCCATTCGGGAACGAACTGACCGAATCTGGTATAAGCTTCAAGCTTTCAGCCGTCAGCTCGTGGCTCGCAGTTGACCCCTCCCCACCGGCGTCAAGGGTCGAGGGCCGAAGCGTTTTACGCCTTGCGTTTAGCTATCAGCTATCGACGTACCAACCCCCAATTCCTTATCACGTAACAATCGTTACATCAAAAATGCCGCAGACTGGTCGTGATGAAAACCACAAACTTTTCGGGCTCAGGGTCGGGTAAGATTGTCCGGGCTCCGCCGGAGAAGGGTGTCTCGGCGCGACCAGGGGCAGCGCTCTCAGCGCTCTCAGGAGGTCTCAGAATTCCCCCTTGGGCTATAGGCCTAAAAGCGCTGCCGTAGGGTATGCTATGCACCGTTGACGCCCCTTTTCATAAACCGCTACAATGCTGCGGGCGTTTACATGAGCCTTATTTCACGAAAGGAGGGAAAGTGGCTGGCCTAGGACTGATTAAAGACCTCGCCGAGCGGGAGCAAGCGCTCGCCAGGCAGCTCGAGGAGGCTAAACAAGCGGCGCAGGCCAAGATCAAGGAAGCCGAAGCACAGGCGGCTCAGATCGTGGCCCAGGCCCAGGAGGCCGTGCGCGAGCTCGAAGGCCGCATGAGAGCCCAGACCGCCGAGACGGTGGCGCGGCTCGAGGCCGAGGCCAAGGCGCGCGCCGAGGCCGAGGCGAAGAGCATCACGCAAGCGGCCGAGGCCCGCATCGAAGGCGCGGTGAAGCTGGTGCTGGGGGAGGTCCTCCCTTGATCGCACCGATGGAAAAACTGGTTGTGGCCGGGCCGCGTCGCCTGGCCCGTTCGCTGCTGGCCGAGCTCCAGCACGCCGGGGTGGTGCACATCGACCCCCTGCGCCCCGCCGAGCTCGGCGAGTTCCGCCTCACCCCGCAGGAGGAGAGCGAGCTCAAGCGCTGGGAGGCCATCGCCTCCGGCGCCGACCGCACCCTTGCCGTGCTGGGCGCGGTCCCGGCAGCCAATACCGCCTTCTCCGGCAGCCTCGAGGAAGCCGAGGCCCAGGTCAAGCCCTGGGTCGAGCGGGCCGACGTGCTCGGCCGGGAGCGCGGGGCGCTGGAGGAAGAGCTCCAGACCATCCAGCTCTTCGGCGCTGCTGCGCAGGCCCTCGCCGGGCTCACCCACGGCATCGACCAGAGCCCGCGCTTCGGCGTGATCCCCTTCCTGGTGGGCAAGGCCGAGGAACTCGGCCCCGTACGGGCCGCGCTCGAGGTCGCCCTGCAGGACCGCTTCCTGCTCGACTCCGCCCCCATGGACAAGCAGGTCGCCGCGGTGGTGGTGGTCAAGCGGCAGGATCTCGAGGCCGCCCGCAGCGCGCTCTCGCGCCTGGGCCTGGCCGAACTGCGCTTCCCCGGCGCCTACGCCAGCCTGCCCCTGACCCAGGTGGCCCGCCGCATGCGCGAACGCGAGAAGATCGCGCCCGAGGAACTGGCGGGCGTGCGTGAGGAGATCGCCAAGCTGGGCCGCGAGTCCCTGGCCCCGCTGCAAGCCCTCCTTACCCGCGCGCGCGATGAGGTGCTGCGCTACAAAACCGCCTCCGACCTCGCCGCCGGCAAGTACGGCATGGCCCTGATGGGCTGGGTGCCCCAGGACGCCAAGCCCAAGGTCGAGGAGGCGCTGAGCAAGCTGCGCGACCAGATCGTCTACACCTTCGAGCCCGTCGACGAGCACCACGAGGCCGACCAGGTGCCAGTGACCCTGAAGAACCCGGCCTGGGCCAAGCCTTTCGAGCTCCTGCACGGCTTCCTCAACACCCCCAAGTACGGCTCCTACGACCCCACCCTCAACATCGCCCTCTTCTTCCCGCTCTTCTTCGGCATGGTGGTGGGCGACATCGGGATGGCGCTGTTCTTCGGCTACCTGGCCTGGTTCTTCGGCAGCCGTGCCCGCCAGGGCAAGGGCGTGCTGATCCCGCTGGTCAACGCCCTCATCACCCCGCCGGTGGGCCGCGACATCTCCAAGCTGCTCACCTGGATGGCGGTCTCGGCCGGCGTCTGGGGCTTCCTCTACGGCGAGTTCTTCGGCACGCTGTTCGAGCGGCTCAAGCTGCCCGGCCTCAACGGCGGCACGCTGTTCTACCCCAACGACGGCGAGCACCACGGCATCTTCCCGATCCTGCTCAACCGCCTCGACGTGGCCGAGACCTCGACCCTCCTGATCGTGGTCTCCCTGGCGCTGGGCATTCTCCAGCTCTTCTACGCCTTCGGCCTGCGGGCGTACATGGGCTTCAAGCACCACCACACCTCGCACATGTGGGAAGGCATCGGCTACCTCGCCGGCCTCACCGGCATCGTGGCCTTCGCCTACACCTTCCTCACCGGCGTGGGGGCCCCCATCACCACCTTCATCCTCATCGCCGGCCTCGCGGTCTTCGCGGTGGCGATGTTCCAGGTCGCCCGCAGCCTGGGGGCCATCATGGGCTACTTGGTGATGCCCATCGAGCTGCTGGGCAAGGGCGGCCAGATCCTCAGCTACATCCGTATCTACGCGGTGGGCCTGGCGGGGGCGGTGCTGTACAAGCTCGCCAACGACGCGGGCTTCGCCATGGCCGACCAGCTCGGGCCCATCGGCATCGTCATCGGCTTCCTGGTGGGGGCGATCATGTTCGTCCTGATCACCCTGATCACCATCATGGGGCACGTGCTCCAGCCGATCCGTTTGCTGTGGATCGAGTTCGGCAACAACTACGGGTTCTTCGACGAGGTGGGCCGGGCTTACCGTCCCTTCAAGTCGGTTCGTGACCAATAAGTTCATCTTGCGCACAAGCGCGAAAAGGAGTGACGTGATGCTGAAGAAAGTTCTCTCGATCATCGGTGTGGCGCTCTTGGCTGTGGCTTTCGCTGCTGAGGAAGGGGCTGTCGCGGCCTCGTCCTTCGCCGCCATCGGCAAAGGTCTGGCGCTGGGCCTGGGCGCCTTGGGCACCGGCGTAGCCCAGTCGGCCATCGGCGCCGCGGCGCTGGGGGCCGTGGCGGAAGACCGCCGCAACTTCGGTACCGCGCTGATCTTCTTCCTGCTGCCCGAGACGCTGGTGATCTTCGGCTTCGTGGGCCTGTTCCTCATCAGCTAGGTGCGCGTGGCCCATGGCGCGGTGCGCGGGGCGTGCGGCCCACGGGCCGCACCGTCTGCCCCCGGGCCATGGGCGAAGGAGTTGAAACATGTCGAAACTTGAGGACATCCTCCAACAGGAAGTTCTCGCCGAGATCGCCGAGGTCACCAAGGCCGCCGAGGCTCGAGCCGCCGAGATCATCAGGGCTGCCCAGGAGCAGGCCGAGGCCCTCAAGGCCAACCGGCAAAAGCAGTTGGAGGCCGAGCACGCGGCCGCCGTGCGGCGCGCCGAGAGCGCGGGCGAACTGGTGCTCAACCAGGCCCGCATCCAGGCCCGGGGCCAGGTGATCGACCGGGTGCGCGCCGAGGCCACCAAGGCGCTGGCCGACCTCCAGGCCCAGGCCAACTACGGCGACGTCCTGGTGAAGCTGGCCGAGGAGGCCCTGCGGGGCCTGGGCCAGGCCGAGGCGCTGGTGGTCAACCCCGCCGACGCGGCCAAGATCGAGCCCTGGGTCAAGGCCAAGGGCCTCGAGCTGCGCACCGACCCCGGCCTGCGCTACGGCGTGCGCCTGGTGGCCGCCGGCGGCAAGAGCATGGTGCAGAACAGCCTGGCCGAGCGCCTCGAGCGCGCCTGGGACTCTCTGTCGGCCAAGGCCGCGAAAGCGATCTGGGGGTAGGCATGGCGGCTGGCTACGCCTACCTCAACGCCCGCGTGCGCTCCCGGCGCAGCCAGTTGGTGGGCGAGGGCTTCTTCCAGCAGGCCCTGAGCGCCTCCTTCTCCGACTTCGTGCGGCTGCTGGGCGAGACCGTCTACGGCCCCGACCTCAAGGGCAGCAGCCTAGGCGACGTCGACCGGGCGGTGTCGGGCCACTTCGGCCGCACCGTGGGCGACCTGCCGGGCCTGGTCACGGGCGAGCTGCGCGAGGTCGTGAGCCTGCCGCTGCTGCGGGCCGACCTGGTCAACCTCAAGGCCATCCTGCGCGGCAAGATGACCGGCAAGAGCGCCGAGGAGATCAAGGCCACGCTGGTGGGGGGCACCCTGCCCGAGACCCTGGTCAACAGCATGCTCCAGGCCTCCGACGCCGCGAGCGTCGCCCAGATCCTGCAATTGCCCGGCAACCCGCTGGCCCGCGCGCTGCGCAACGCGGTGCAGGGCAGCCCCGACCTGCTGGCTTTGGAGGTGGCCCTCGACCGCGAGTTCTTCGCCGCGGCGCTGGCCAAGGCCAAGAAGCTGCGCGAGCGCTTCCTGGCCTCCTACTTCGCCCTCGAGGTCGACGCCACCAACCTGGCGACGGCCTTCAAGCTGCAGGCCCTGGGCGCTCCGGCCAACCTCGAGGCCTACTTCATCCCCGGCGGCACCCACCTCTCCATGACCGCCTTCAGCCGCATCGCGCAGGGCGACTTCGCCGCGATGGACACCCTCAACGCGACCCCGCTGGCCCCGGCGGCCTCGGCCCGCACCCTGGGCGACCTCGAGCGCGCGCTGCGCAAGATCCTGCGCGAGAAGGCCCACCAGGGCAGCCTCGACAGCCTGGGCCCCGGCCTGGCGCTCGACTACATCCGCACCAAGGAGTGGGAGGCCGCCCGCATCCGCCTGCTGGCGCGCCGGGCCTACTACAACCTCCCCGCCGACGCGGTGGAGAAGGAGGTGATGGCGTGAAGATCGGAGTGCTGACCGACGCCGAGACCGCCTCCGGCTACCGCTTAGCCGGCCTGGAAGCGGTGACCTCGAGCAAGGAGGAAGCCGCCCGCAAGCTTGCCGAGATGGTGCAGTCGAACGCCTACGCCCTGATCGCCGTGGACGAAAGCCTGCTGCCCGACCCCAACCGGGCGGTCGAGCGCATCATGCGCGGCCGCAGCACCCCGGTGCTGCTCTCGCTTCCCAACCTGCTCGAGGCCTTCAGCGGCGGCGGCGACGCCAAGCTCTACATGCGCCAACTGGTGCGGCAGACCATCGGGTTTGACATCAAACTATAAGCCAGTGGCCGATGGCTAATCGCCAATAGCTAGAACAAAGCCCTTGCTACGAGCTATAAGCTATTAGCTATCAGCGAGACTCCACCGACAAGGAGGAACACAGTGGGAGTCATCAAGAAAATCGCAGGTCCAGCGGTGATCGCCGAGGGGCTCGAGGGCGCGAAGATGTACGACATCGTGCGCGTCGGCAACGAGAAGCTCGTGGGCGAGATCATCCGCCTGGACGGCAACGAATGCTTCATCCAGGTCTACGAGGACACCAACGGCCTGCAGGTGGGCGAGCCGGTGGTCTCGACCCAACTGCCCCTGGCGCTCGAGCTGGGGCCGGGCCTGCTCAACGGGATCTTCGACGGCATCCTGCGCCCGCTGGACAAGATCCAGGAGGTCTCGGGCATCTACATCTCGCGCGGCATCGAGGTCAGCTCGCTCGACCGCACCAAGAAGTGGAGCTTCACCCCCATGAAGCGGGTGGGCGACAGCGTGCAGGGCGGCGACGTCCTGGGCACCGTGCCCGAGTTCAGCTTCACCCACAAGATCCTGGTGCCCCCGGACAAGGCCGGCCGCATCACCAGCATCGTGGGGCCCGGTGAGTACACCATCGACGACACCATCGCCGAGCTCGAGGACGGCACCAAGCTGCGCCTGGCCCACTTCTGGCCGGTGCGCAAGCCGCGCCCCTTCACCCGCAAGCTCGACCCCAACGAGCCCTTCCTCACCGGCATGCGCATCCTCGACGTGCTCTTCCCGCTGGCGGCGGGCGGCACGGCGGCCATCCCCGGCCCCTTCGGCTCGGGCAAGACCGTTACCCAGCAGTCCATCGCCAAGTTCGGCGACGCCAACATCGTCGTCTACGTCGGCTGCGGCGAGCGCGGCAACGAGATGACCGACGTGCTGGTGGAGTTCCCCGAGCTCGAGGACCCCCAGACCGGGCGCCCGCTGATGGAGCGCACCATCCTCATCGCCAACACCTCCAACATGCCCGTGGCCGCCCGCGAGGCCTCGCTCTACACCGGCATCACCATCGCCGAGTACTTCCGCGACCAGGGCTACAAGGTCTCGCTGATGGCCGACTCCACCAGCCGCTGGGCCGAGGCGCTGCGCGAGATCGCCTCGCGCCTGGAGGAGATGCCGGCCGAAGAAGGCTACCCGCCCTACCTCTCCTCGCGCCTGTCGAGCTTCTACGAGCGCTCGGGCAAGGTGACGACCCTGGCCGGGGAGACCGGCGCGGTGTCGGTGATCGGCGCGGTGAGCCCGGCGGGCGGTGACTTCTCCGAGCCCGTCACCCAGTCCACCCTGCGCATCACCGGCGGCTTCTGGGCCCTCGACGCCCAGCTCGCGCGCGCCCGCCACTTCCCGGCGATCAACTGGGCCCGCTCCTACAGCCTCTTCCTGGGGATCCTCGAGTCCTGGTACCGCCAGAACGTGGCCCCCGACTACCCCGAGGTGCGCGGCCAGATCATCACCATGCTCCAGCGCGAGGCCGAGCTGCAGCAGGTGGTCCAGCTCGTGGGCCCCGACGCCCTGCAGGACGCCGAGCGCCTGAGCCTGGAGATCGGCCGCATCGCCCGCGAGGACTTCCTGCAGCAGAACGGCTACGACCCCGTCGACGCCTCGTGCTCGATGGCCAAGGCCTACGGCATGATGCAGATGATCATCGCGCTGTACAAGCAAGGGGAGGCCGCCTTGGCCCGTGGCGCCACCATCGCCGACTTCCTGGGCGACCCCATCATCGAGAAGATGGGTCGTGCCCGCTACGTGCCCGAGGCCGACTTCCCCGCCTATAAGGCCGAATTCGACGCCCAGGTTCAGCACGCCTTCCTGGGCAGCGTCAAGGCTTGAGGAGGTGTGGTAGATGCTTAAGAGAGAATACACCGCCGTCACCTACGTCTCGGGCCCGCTTTTGTTCCTCGAAGGGGCCAAGGACCTGGCCTACGGCGCGATCGTCAACATCGACGACGGCACCGGCCGCGTGCGCGGCGGCCAGGTGATCGAAGTCTCCGACCAGTACACCGTGCTCCAGGTCTTCGAGGAGACCTCGGGGCTCAACCTCGAGCGCACCACCGTCTCGCTCGTCGAGGACGTGGCGCGCCTGGGCGTGAGCAAGGAGATGGTGGGCCGCGCCTTCAACGGCATCGGCCGCCCCATCGACGGCCTGCCCCCCGTGGTGGCCGAGAAGCGCCTGCCCATCAACGGCGCGCCCATCAACCCGGTGGCCCGCGAGAAGCCCGAGGAGTTCATCCAGACCGGCGTCAGCGCCATCGACGTCAACATGACGCTGGTGCGCGGGCAGAAGCTGCCTATCTTCTCCGGCTCGGGCCTTCCCCACAACGAGCTCGCCGCCCAGATCGCCCGCCAGGCCAAGGTGCTCGGCGAGGGCGAGGGCTTCGCGGTGGTCTTTGCCGCGATGGGCATCACCCAGCGCGAGGTGAGCTACTTCCTGCAGGAGTTCGAGCGCACGGGCGCCTTGAGCCGCTCGGTGCTGTTCCTCAACAAGGCCGACGACCCCACGGTCGAGCGCCTGCTCACCCCCCGCATGGCCCTCACCGCCGCCGAGTACCTCGCCTTCGAGCACGACTACCACGTGCTGGTCATCCTCACCGACATGACCAACTACTGCGAGGCGCTGCGCGAGATCGGCGGGGCCCGCGAGGAGATCCCCGGCCGCCGCGGCTACCCCGGTTACATGTACACCGACCTGGCCTCGCTCTACGAGCGCGCCGGCGTGGTGCACGGCAAGAAGGGCTCGGTCACCCAGATCCCCATCCTCTCGATGCCCGGTGACGACATCACCCACCCCATCCCCGACCTCACCGGCTACATCACCGAGGGCCAGATCTTCATCGCCCGCGACCTGGCGCAGCAGGGCATCTTCCCGCCCATTAACGTGCAGCCCAGCCTCTCGCGGCTGATGAACAACGGCATCGGCAAGGGCAAGACCCGCGCCGACCACAAGGAACTCGCCGACCAGCTCTTCTCCAGCTACGCCCGCGGCATCAACCTGCGCCGCCTGGTGGCCATCACCGGTGAGGACGCCCTGACCGAGATGGACAAGAAGTACCTGCGCTTCGCGGACAACTTCGAGAAGAAGTTCATCAACCAGGGCCAGCAGGAGCGCTCCATCGAGGAGAGCCTCAACATCGGCTGGGCCCTCCTGGCCGACTTCCCGGCCTCCGAGCTCAAGCGCATCCGCAAGGACTACATCGACCAGTTCCACCAGAAGACGGGCAAGCTGGAAGAGTTGGTGGGAGTGTAGGGATGCCGCCGAACGCCACACGCCGAACGCCGAACGCCAGAACCAAAGGCGTTAGGCGTTTGGCGTCGGGCGTTGGGCGCACCGGAGGTGCACATGGCTGAACAAGTCTCACCCACACGATCGACGCTCCTGGCCAAGCGCGACCAGCGCCGCCTGGCCCTGCAGGGTGCGGACCTGCTCAAGAACAAGCGCGACGCCCTGATCGGGGAGTTTTTCGCCCTGGTGCAGGACTCGCTCAAGGCCCGCGAGGCCCTGAACAAGGCGGCCAAGGACGCCTACTTCAGCCTGCTCATCGCCAAGGCCTTCGACACCCCTGAGGCGGTGGAGTCACTCTCCGGCGCTCCGGTGAGCGTGCACATGGAGGTCGAGAGCCTTTACGGCGTGAAGGTGCCCCGCATCAGCACCCCCGAGGGCAGCGGCGGGCTGGCCTTCAGCCCCATCGGCGTGGGCTCCAAGACCCTCGAGGCCGCCGGCGCCTTCCGCGCCCTGGCCGAGGCGGTCATCGAGGTCGCCAACACCGAGAACCGCCTGCGCCGTATCGGCGAGGAGATCAAGAAGACCAACCGGCGCGTCAACGCGCTCGAGCAGATCTCCATCCCCGAGATCAACGAGCAGATCAAGTTCATCTCCGACACCCTCGACCAGCGCGCGCTGGAGGAAGTGACCACCCTCAAGCGCATCAAGGCCAAGCTCGAGCAGCGCGAAGCCCAGGAACAGGGCATCATCTCGGCGCGGCTCGAGAAGGGTGCGGGTCTGTAGCTGTCCTAAGTTATCCGAATCACCCCAAAAGGGGTGATTTTTCTTGATTGCTCTTTGGCATTCCTGTACTATCAGGCACAAGTGAGAGCTATCTGAAGTGATCAGTATGACTAACTTGATGCTGCGTTTCTTCCTAGGTCTGTTTATAGGGGTCACTCTCAACGCTTGCAATCCCGGTTCTGGCTCCGATTCTGATTCCCCTCAAATCAGCTTTGAGGTGAGGATTGGCAGTGTGAACTTCGATCCGGCCGTATTCGGTACCTCGAAAAACTCCTACTCTCAAATGAAGGAGAAATGGGAGGGGGTCGTCAGAAGGCTCAAGGGTCACAAAGAATCATTGTTTATAGCTGAAACAACAGAGAAGGTAAACTTCTGGGTTTCTTTTCTTGTTGATGGGAAACCCCCGGCCTCCGATGTAGAGATCATGGTTTCTGGTTCTTCAGGCGAATATGACAGCCCGTTGGTTTACGCCGAGAACCTCGCGTGGGATGATTTTATTCTGTTGCCAAGCCTGGGTTTGGGGGAATATCAGCTCGAGGCGAAGTACAGAGGAGTATCGAAGAAAGCGACTGTTAGCCTCACTGACGCCTCGCTAGGCATACCACAAAACCTCTCAGCTAGAGCAAGCAACAGTGCCTTGAGCGCAATCTGGGACGAAGTACCGGGAGCCGAGTCTTATATTTACCTGATTTATGACTTGACCGCACAAGAGTTTGTCTACGCTGATGCTGTTATAGATAACCAGGTAGGGTTTAGTTCGGGTAGCCTGAATCTAGATAACGGTAAACGTTATGAGCTCTGGCTAATTGCGGCTAGCTGGAATGCTACTGTGTCTAGGGACAGAACAACTGTTCCACCTAAGGTAGCTAACATGTCAGTGACTACAACTCCGCTTATAGTGGGCCAGCTGCCACTTGAAGGCCCTACTATACCCCCGCCGCTATTAGCAGAACCCGGTGGCAAGGTAACGGGTACGCTTGAACTCAAGAACCCCAATAACTCTCCAGTGAGTTACGCTATTAGACCCGCACCCGATGCCAAACAGGTAGCACTTGTGTCTGGAGGATCGGGAGTTGTTCCCCCACTGGGTACTTCGAAAGTCGAATTTGAGCTGACTTGCTTATCGAACGAAGGAGACCAGGGTTCATCATTGATATTTCGCCATGCTGGCCAAGATGCTTGGCTGCCTCTCTATCTGAAATGCTACTTCCCCCCCCAGATCACCTCCTTTAAGGCTAACCGTACTGTTGTCAATGCTGGTGATCCAGCGGTTCTGTCTTGGCAGACCTCTGGATCGGAACCTCGATACTTAACCCTCACACCGTATAACCCTCCTTATCAGTTGGTGGTGAGCGTAACTGGTCAGAGTGAGATCACCCTCTGGCCAACCTCAACAACTGAATATAGTTTGACTTTGACTAATCCTAGGGGTAGTGTTACCGAGAAATTGACAATAGATGTCAACCCGCTCAAGGTTACAAAGGTGTGGGAAAAACCTAATGGCGGATACTTCAGCCAACATCCATTCTCCGCATCGGGTCAGCAACTCGCCATCGTAAAAGACGGGATACTTCAGATCATCGATACGCAAACTGGAAATCCGTTAATTGCGCACAATCTGGGTGCCAATACCATATACGACTGGAGCCCAACTGGTGAAGATCTTGTGTACTATAGTGACCAGGATAAGAAGGTACATGTTATTAATGCGCTTACGGGATTTGAATCAAATAGCTATTTGACAGAAGCAGGAATCGGAGGTATTCATTGGGGATCCAATGGGAAAATACTGATGTCGACTTATGATAACAGGCTAATTATTTGGAGCCCCAGTGACTCCACTTCCAATACCATAAACCTTCAACTGAATGGCAGCTCTATTCAGGGTGTGCCTAACTGGAGCCCAGACGCTAGCAAGATCGCCTTGGGTGATGGGCAAAATATAAGAATTCTCGATGGAGCAACAGGATCGGAACTAAAGAAGATATTTGCTAGTGGGCTCTGGATTTCCTGGAGTCCTGATGGGAAACTCTTGGCAACAAAACATGGTGTGCTAGACGCTGCTACAGGGAATCCGCTAGCCTCTAACTCTGAAGGCATTAACTCAGACTATGCCGCTTTCCTACCTGACGGTGTGCGGATCTTGGCAGGTAAGTATCCGGATGTACTTGTGTATTCGGCTTATAGCGGGCAAAACCTATGGAGGGTTCAAGGTAGTGCACGCTATGGTGCAACCGTAGCCATTTCTCCTGACGGAACATTAGCTTTGCTTGGATGGCAGAACGATGGAAATGGTACTGTCGAAGCTTATCGCGTTGGTTACAACTCACCCTAGAATATTCATTCGGCTCGAGAAGGGCGCGGGTCTGTAGGCCGGAGCAGACGCGAAGCCCCGCACCTGCGGGGCTTTTTTTCGTGCCCACCCGGCAGGTAGCCTCCCAGACGGTCCCATACTAGATTCAAAAAGATAATCATCCAAACTAAAGACCCCCGGAGGCTATCTTTTTGAATCCCAGAGCACACCCCTCCCTGGCGGTCGGCGAAGCAAACGTCTCCCTTCCAAGGGGCGGTACCGCCCTCCGCCACGCGGATAACTTCGGTCGGCCGCCCCGCCAAGGCGGGGCGGCGTCACCATTCGGTGGCGAACCAACCAAATCTGGCATCAATAGCCGTCCACTACGAAACATTAAGGCCTCGAGGCCCACTATGAGCCTTCCTTAAAGCTAAAAGTCTTTCACACGGGCGAAAGAAAGCGTTAGAATGCCGCCTGGAGGAAAACACATGAGAAAATTCGCTGTCCTGGCCCTGTTTGTACTCCTCTTCAGCATGGCTTCGGCCCAACGCAACTGGATCGGGGTATCCTCACCCAGCTTCTTCGGCCTGCCGAGCGGTACTGGTGCGGGCTTGAGCTTGGTGCCCGGCTTCAGCCTCGGCCTGTCCGGGATTGTGGGCTTCGAGCGCCTGATCGGCGCGCTTGACCTGCGCGCTGCCGCCTCGCTGAGCATCAGCGGCGGGAGCTTCGGCATGACCCTGGGTGCGGACGTGCTCTACCCCCTCAACGCGACCGGTGACACCGTCTATTTCGGCGGTGGCCCCTTCCTGTTCCTGGGTGGTGGCAGCGCCGGGTTCGCCCTCCAGGGGGCGGTAGGTTATGAGAGCTTCGTGGCCCGCAACTGGAGCTGGTTTGTCGAACTGAACCCGCTCTTCGAGTTCAGCTCCAGCACTTTCGCCCTGACCGGCAAATTCGGCATCAACGTCTACCTGTAACCCCCGGCGTGGCCCCGGCTGAACCGGGGACCACCCCCCACGGCGGCGCGGGCGCGCCCGCGTAACGCCGAAGTAACGAAGCTGGCCTACACTGGTCCTCGAGGAACCCCTCGAGGACCGTCTCTTGCTGTCTTCCCCTGCGCCCTTTGGCCGGTCGGCTCGTGCTCGAGGCCGCCGCAGCGGCGGCGGGGAGGCTCGGAACGATGGGAGAAGGGGACTACCAGGACCTCATACTGCGCGTGGGGCTCGAGCCCCCGGGGCGGCACCGGCTCAGCCTGACCGGGGGCGAGGGCGGGGCCACCGCCGAGGCGGTGGTGGCGGCCCCGGGCGACGCCGAGCCCTGGCTGCAGCGGGCGCAGCAGGCCCAAAGCCTCGACGACCTGGGCCGCCTGGGGCGGGAACTTTACGGCCTGCTGTTCCCGGCCGGGCTGGGGGAGCTGTTGCGGCAGCACCTCGAGCGCCTGGGCAGCAGCGGCCGGCTGCGGCTGCAACTGCGCCTGCCGCCGGATTGGGCGGCCCTGCCCTGGGAGTACGTCTGCCTCGACGGGCCGGACTACGCCGGCGACGCCGGCTTCCTGGCGCTCGACCCCAGGGTCTCGCTGGTGCGGATGAGCCCCCAGCAGGGCGAACTCGGCACCCTCGAGGAGGCGCTCGAGCACGCCCCGCGCCAGCGCAAGGTGCTGGTGGCCCTGGCCTCGCCCGCCGAGGGGGGCTGGGAGGAGCTCGACCTCGAGCGCGAGCTCGGCCACATTGAGCGGGGGTTGGCGGAGGTGTGGGGCTACGCCCTCGAGCCCCTGCGCCAGCCCAGCCTCGAGGCGCTCGAGCGCGAGCTCGAGGCCCCCGCCGACGTGCTGCACTTCGCGGGGCACGGCGATTTCCGCGACGACGCGGGCTACGTGGTGCTGGTGGGCCCCCAGGGCCAGCCCCAACCGGTGCAGGCCCGCACCCTCGCCCTGACCCTGCGCCACCGCAAGGTCAGGCTCGTGGTGCTCAGCGCCTGCCACAGCGCCCGCCCGGCCCGGCGCTACCCCTGGGGCGGGGTGGCGGCCGGGCTGGTCGGGGCCGGGGTGCCCGCGGTGGTCGCGATGCAGTCAGTGTTCTCCGACGCCGCGGCCCTGATCTTCAGCCGGGAGCTCTACGCCGGCCTGGCCGAGGGCCGGGTGCTCGACGAGGCCCTGACCCAGGCCCGGCGGGCCCTGTACCGCGCCCACGCCACCCAGGAGGGCGTGCGGCCGGGCGAGTGGGGGGTCCCGGTGCTGCACCTGGCCCTCGCCCGCAGCCTGAGGCTCGAGGTCCCCAGCGGGGTGGTCCTGCGCGAGCTGGCGGCGGGCGAGTACGTGGCCTACGCCCGCGAGCCCGTGGGGGCCGGGGAGGTGGCCGCCCGCTGGCAGGCCCTGCTGCCGCCGAAGGCGCTGCCCTACAAGCGGCTCTCGCCCTACGGCCTGCGCGACCGCGTGCTCTTCGCCGGGCGGGAACGCGAGGCGGCGGAGTTGCTCGAGCTGCTGCGCCAGCGGCCCGTGGTGCTGCTGCAGGGCGGCGAGGGCGTGGGCAAGACCTCGCTAGCCGCGGCCGGGATCGCCCCCGTGTTCGTGGACGAGGGCTGGGCGGTGCTCCAGGTGCAGAACTACATGGAGAGCCGCCAGGGCCTGCGCGACCTGCTGGCCGAGGCCGCCCGGCAGGCCGGGTTGCCCTTCGAGGGGGAGCAGCCCGCGCAGTGGGCCCAGTCCTTGCAGGCCTGGGAGCAGAAGGGCCTCCTGGTGATCTTCGACCAGCTCGAGCGCCTGCTGGAGGCGCCGCGGGAGCGCCGCGAGAGCTTCTGGCACGGGCTGCGGGAGGGGCTGGCGGCGGCGCCGGAGCGGCTGCGGGTGCTGCTGGTGGCCCGCCAGTCGGAGCTCGAGCCCCTGCGCCAGGGGGTGCCCGACGAACTGCTGGCCCACGGCTACGCGCTCGAGCCGCTGGAGCTCGAGGCGGCCCGGCAGGCCCTGCGGGCCCCGCTCGAGCTCGAGCCCTTTTCCCGCGTCGCTCTCGACGGGCGGAGCTTCCAGGAGGCCTTGCTCGAGGACCTCGACGCCCTCAGCCCCGCGGCCCCCGGCCACGTCATGCCCGCCGACTTGCAGGTGGTGGCCTACCGGCTCTACCAGGCGGCCCTCGGCAGCGAGGACCGGCGCATGGGGGCCGAGCTGTACCGGCAACTCGGCGGGGCCGAGACCATCCGGGCGGGCTTCGTGGGCCAGATGCTCGAGGAGTACGGCCCCGAGCGCGAGCCGGTCCAGCGGCTGCTGCGCCGCCTGGCCGCCCAGCCGGTGCAGCACTGGCTCGGCCGCGAGCAATTGCTCGCCGGCGAAGCCGCCGAGGAGCTGCTCGAGTCGCTGATCCGGCGGGCCGTGCTCGCCCAGCGCCGCACCGCCCAGGGCTACGAGTACGCCTTCGCCAGCCCGGCGGTGCGGCGGGCGGTGCGGCGTTACCTGAGCCGGGTGGCCGGGGAGGGCTTCGACGTGGACGTGCAAGAGACCCTCGAGCGCGTCTGGGAGGCCTGGCTCAACCAGCCCGACTACCTGCCGGGCCCCCGGCAACTGCGCTACCTGGCCGCCGAGGGGCGCGAGCTCGCCTACACCCCCGAACAGGCCCTACTGCTGCTGCGCGCCGCGGTCGCCCACGACGAGAACCCGGCCCCCTGGGTGGAGGTGCTGCGCCAGGGGCAGGGCCCGGCCCTGCTCACGGCCCTCGAGCAGCCCGCCGCCCCCGCCGACCGGCTCGAGCAGGCCCGCAAGGTGCTGCAACTCCCCACCCACTACAGCCGCACCCTGAGCCAGGCGGCGGTGAGCGAGCGGCGGATGATCGCCCGCTACACCGCGGCCATGGCCCTGCAGGTGCCCTACCCCCAGCAGGCCGTGCTGCTGGGGAGGCTCGAGGAGGCGTTGGACGAGCTCAAGGGCTGGTGGCGCCAGCTCTGGCGGCGGGCCGAGCTGCGCGGCCTGCTGGCCGACGCCGACCCCGAGTTCGAGCGGCAGAACGCCAAGCTGCGCCCCGACGTCCAGCTCGCCATCTGGTACTGGCGCGTCAAGCGCCGCCTCATCCGCGACCGCCGGCCGCTGCTGTGGCTGGTGCTGGGCGGGGCGCTGGGCGCGGCCGCGGCTTTGGCCCTGCTGCGGGTGCTCACCGGCTTCCCCAACAACACCCTGCGGCTGGGCGGCATCGTGGGGCTGGTGGGCTACTTCGGGGCCATCGTGGGGGCGCTGGGCGTGCTGGGGCTGGCGCTGGGGCGGGTGCTGCAGCTTCAGCCCCTCCTGCCCCGCTCCCCGCCCACCCGCATGCAGGGCTTCTGGCTGCTGGGGCTGGGGGCGCTGGGCTTCGCGCTCGGCCAGACGGTGGTCAGCGTCTTCAGCGGGCTGCCCATGGAGCGGCTGGGCCAGACCCTGGCCCTGAGCGGCCTGGCCGGGCTGGGCCTGAGCGTGAGCCTGTGGCCCTTCCTGCCCGGGGCGGGGCCGGGCTGGCGGGCCGGGCTGCTGCGCTGGCTACCGCCCGTGCTGGCGTTCGTGGCCGCGCAGTGGCTGTACCTGGACGGGCCGGGCGGCCTCGAGCCCTACCCCTGTGGCAACACCTTGGTCCAGGTGCAGACCCCCGGCACCCAGGCCCTGCCGCTGGTCTTCACCCCCAGCGACGCCTACGTGACCTGGGCCAAGGAGCTCTGCCAGGTGGGGCTCTACGCCCTGCTGCGCTGGCCTGACGGCCTGTCGCTGCTGGACGCGGCGCTGGTGGGCCTGGCCCTGGCCGCCGGGCTGCACCTGAGCCTGCGCTGGGCCTGGCCCAGGGCCTCGAGGGGCCGGCCCAGGGAAGGGAGGTAAGGCATGCTGCGCGTCGTGATCGGAGCAGTCGCGGGGCTGGGGATGGCCCTTGCCGCCGTCCCGCCCGCCCCCACGTGCACCCCCCGGCTGTGGGCGGGGGTGGAGAACGTGAGCGTCACCCCAGGGCTGTTGCGGGTGCCCTCGCTGATGAAGCTCGAGCGCGACAACGTGTTCTTCTCCACCAGCCTCGACTTCAGCCAGCCCCTGCTCCGGGCGGGGGACGAGTTCAAGGACTTCCGCCCGCTGGTCCAGGGCAGCCGCGTCGCCACCGACGAGCGGGGCGAGGCCGCCATCAAGCTCGACAGCCCGCAGTGCCGCAGCGCCGCCGGGCAGGAGAGCGTGATCTTCCTCTTCCAGTCCAGCGGCCTGACCCTGAGCTCGTGCCGCAAGGAGAGCCAGGGCAACTTCGCCTGCGTGAGCGGGGGCAGCGCGGCCTTCCGCAACAGTTGCAGCAACCTCATCGTCGAGACCCCCAGCGCCCAGGTGCAGCTCGAGGGCACCTGGGTCGCCCTCACCTACCTGCCCGAGCGCCAGCTCAGCCTGCTGCAGGTCTACGAGGGCAGCACCCTCGCCCGGCGGGTCGAGGACTTCGACAACCAGACCCTGGGCGCTGCGACCCGCGTGAGCAAGGGGCAGTTCTGGTTCAGCATGCCTCCCTTCGTCGCCGGGAGCATCGCCGGCCTGAGCCCGGGCGCCAGCTACCCCCTTACCGAACTGCCCAAGCTCATCGAGGCGCTCGACCTCCAGCCCTGGATGAACCGCATCCTCGATCGGGCCGCCGACGACAAGCTCGTCGAACGCCCTCCCCGCGCCGACCCCTGGATCGCGGCGGGGTTGCTGGCGGTGTTCGCCGCCCTCGTCATCGCCGACCAGGCCGAGGAGGCGCCCAAGCCCGACCTGCTCATCCGCTCGGTCGAACTGCGCGACCGGGCGACCACCGGGGCCGGGGCCACGCTGTTCTTCCGGCTGGTGGCCTACAACCAGGGGAACGCTGCCGCGCGGCTGCGGGAGGTGCGGGTCGAGTCGCTCAGCGGGCGCACTCCGGCCGTGCTCCGGGCCCAGAGCAGCCTGCGGGGCGAGACCGAGGTCGCGGCCAGGGCCACGCTCGAGCTGACCGTGGCCGTGTACCTCCCCGAGGGACTGGGCCTGCCCGTCCGCTTCACCCTGGTCTCGCCCAACGACGCCGACCCCGGCAACAACAGCCGCGTCTACCGGACAGGAGGGGTGGAATGAGGGTGCTAGCGATCGTCCTGGCATTGGCGGCGGCCGGCTGCGGCCCCAGCGTGGTCACCGTGCGCTCCGGCGACCTGGGGACGTGGTTCAAAGGGCAGTACGGCCTCGAGCTCACCCAGGTCATCAAGCGCTTCGAGCCGGGGAAGGGGGCCGGTGCCGCCTACCGGGTGGGCGAGGCGGTGCGCTTCGTGCTCAACCTCGACCGCCAGGGCCACGTGGCGGTGATCAGCCTGGACCTCGACGCCCAGAGCACCCCCCGCCTGCTGGGGCGCTACTTCCTGGCCGCCGGGGACCAGGTGCTCCCGCCGCCCGGTGGACCCAGCGAGTACCGCCTCAGCCCGCCCGCCGGCTGGCAGCGCGTCCGGGTGATCTTCACCGACCGCCAGGGCCCCAGCGCGCTGAGCGCCCGCGACGGCGATGCGGCGACGGCGGCCTACATCCGCTCGAGCGGTGCGACGGTGTTCGACGTTGCTGAGACGTATTTGGTGATTCGCTGAGAGTGGCCGATGGCCGGGCGCTGGGGCGGGTCGTACGTCGTACGCGAGACGCAAAACGCAATACGCAAAACGCAAGACGCAAAACGCGAAACGCCTTGTTCCCCCCTTAGCAAGGGGGGCTGGGGGGGATATTCCTTCCCCGGCGCCGGGGAGGGGTAAACCACGAGCCACTAGCCTCCCGCTGACGGCTTGCGGCTTCTTTGCTGTCATCCCTCCTGGCCCAGGTTTTCCCACTCCACGGCCTGTCCGTCGGGTAGGGCTGCCTTCTGCTTGCTGGGGGAGAATTCCGCGAACCACTGCTTGAAGCCGGGCTCGAGGCCTACGAGCACCTTGTGTACCGTGGAGCGTTTGAGGGGGGCGGCCTCGAGAAGCCCCTTGAGCAATTGGTCGGCGTGTTTCTCGGCCAGCTCGGCGGCGAGGGTGGTGAAGCGGCCCTGGAACCAGAGCTGGTCGGCAAAGCCTGGTTTTTTGCGCTCGTAGCTGCCGAGCTGGGGGTCGCTGGGGGTGAGGTGGGTCAGGGTGCGGCCCCAGGCCCTCGCCAGGTGGAAGAAGTCGGGGTTGGTGCGGGAGAGGGCCAGCAGCCACAGGTAGTTGGCGAGGAATTCGTCCACCCAGCGCACCCGGGTGCGCAGGCCCCAGGCCACCGCCACCGCGTGGGCGTACTCGTGGCCCAGGTTGAGGTCGAGGAATTCCTCGACCTTGCCCGGCATCCCGGCCTGCTTGGCCGCCGGGAGAAGCACCTCGCGCAGGCGCCACAGCAGCCGCTCCGGGTAGCGGGCCGGGAGAAAGACGAACAACCCCCCGCTGGGGCTGGTTCGCTGGAAGGCGAAGCCGTAGGGGTTGCGCGCCCGTGCGTTCCAGTCCTCGAGGTTGAGCACCATCAGGTGGATGCTGGGGATGGGCCGGTAGACCTCGAGCGCCGAGCGCAGCTCGAGCAAATACCCCTGCATGGCCCTGGCCCTGAGCACCGAGCCCTCTGAGGCTTGTGTGGGGAGATCGGGGTGGGGGAGGGCCTGCACAGGGGAATTGTATGGAGGCCGTGCGGCAAACGCCAAGCGCTAAACGCCGATAGCCGATGGCCGAACGCGGGTCCTACGTCGTACGCAAAACGCCAAACGCCGAACGCCAAACGCCAAACGCAAAACGCAAGACGCCGTGTCACCCCCCTTAGCAAGGGGGGCTGGGGGGATACCCCCTCCCCGCGGGCGGGGAGGGACGGGGAGGGGTCACCACGAGCCACGGGCTACTAGCCTTCCGCTGACGGCTGAAAGCTGATAGCTGACGGCTTACCGCCTCCCGTTCACACGTACCCTAGCACTTCCTTGCGCCGCTTTCCCCACTCCAGCGCGGTGTGGATGCCGTCCTCGAGGCTCAGCTCGGTCTTCCAGCCCAGCAATTCCCAGGCTTTGTCGGCGTTGGCGTAGGCTCCGGCGGCGTCGCCGGGGCGGCGGGGGGCTTCGCGCTTGTTGATGGGGGAGCCCCACACGTTTTCGAAGGCCGACACGAGCTCTTTCACGGTGTTGCCGTGGCCGCTGCCGAGGTTGATGACCTCGTAGGGGTTGCCCGTTTTAGCCAGCGCCTCGTCGAAGCGCTCGACGGCCCGGACGTGGGCCATCGCCAGGTCCCACACGTGGATGTAGTCGCGGATGCCGGTGCCGTCGCGGGTGGGGTAGTCGGTGCCGGTGATCTGGAAGTAGGGGATCTTGCCCAGAGCGGTGTCCACCAGGCGGCCCAGCACGTGGGAGGGCTCGCGCACGTGCAGGCCGGAGCGCATCTGGGGGTCGGCGCCGATGGGGTTGAAGTAGCGCAGGGCGATCCCGCGCAGACGGGTGGCTCGAGCCAGGTCCTCGAGCACCATCTCCATCATGTACTTGGTGCGGGCGTAGGGGGAGTTGGGCTTGAGGGGGGAATCTTCGGTGACCCTGAACCCCGGCACGGTGTCGTAGATGGAGGCCGAGGAGCTGAAGACCACGCGGGGATAACCCAGCTCCTCGAGGTTCTTGAACAGCTCCAGCGACTTGCAGACGTTCTCGCGGTAGTAGAGGTAGGGCTGCTCGACCGACTCGGGGACCACGATCAGGGCGGCGCAGTGGATGGTGGCGTAAATGTCGGGGTGTTGGCGGAAGAGCCGCTCGAGCAGGCCGCGGTCGGCGATGTCGCCCTCGTAGAAGACGCGCCCGCGAACGAACTCGCGGGGGCCGGTGACGAGCGAATCGAGGATGATGGGGGTGTGCCCGGTGTCCTCCAGAGCGCTGGCGACCGTGCTGCCGATGTAGCCTGCTCCACCCGTGATCAGAACTTTCATGTGGCCCAGTATACACGAAGACAGTTTCTTTTGCTTACGATTACCTTCGATGACTTTCGATAGATTGCGCTCACTTGCAGTGAGCTTTTGGCGGGGAGGGCCGTCCTGGCCGGTCTGTTCCCCTGGCGTACCCGACTCGGGAAATGGTACTACGATCGGCTCCGGCGCGCTGCTATACTCTTGGGAATATGTTGCGGACCGCTCCCGAACCCGCCAGCAGGATCGAAAAAATCGCCCTCGAGGCCCTCACCTTCGACGACGTGCTGCTCATCCCCGCGTACTCCGAGGTCTTGCCCAAGGAGGTCGCCACCCGCACGCGGCTGACCCGACGGTTATGGATCAACATCCCGGTGCTCTCGGCGGCGATGGACACCGTCACCGAGGAGGCGATGGCCGTCGCCATGGCCCGGGAGGGCGGCTTGGGGGTCATCCACAAGAACCTCTCCGTCGAGGAGCAGGCCGCCATGGTGCGCAAGGTCAAGCGCTCCGAGGCGGGCATGATCCACGACCCCGTGACCCTGCCGCCCACCGCGACCCTCGAGGACGCCGAGCGCCTGATGCGCGAGTACAAGATCGGCGGGCTGCCGGTGGTCGATTTCTTCGGCAAGCTGCTCGGCCTCGTCACCAACCGTGACCTGCGCTTCGAGCGCGACCTGCGCCGCCCGGTCTCCGAGGTCATGACCCCCTTCGAACGCCTGGTCATGGCCCCGCCCGGGACCACGCTCGAGGAGGCCGAAGAGCTGCTGCGCCAGCACAAGATCGAGAAGCTGCCCCTCGTCGACGGCGAGGGCAAGCTCCGCGGCCTGCTGACGCTGAAGGACCTCAGCAAGCGCCGCAAGTACCCCCACGCCGCCAAGGACTCCCAGGGCCGCCTGCTGGTGGGGGCCGCGGTGGGGGTTTCCAAGGACCTCGACGACCGGGCCGCCGCCCTGGTCGAGGCCGGGGTGGACGTGCTGGTGCTCGACAGCGCCCACGGCCACAGCCGGGGCATCTTGCAGGCGCTGCAGAGCCTCAAGGGCCGCTACGGCGACGGGGTCCAGGTCATCGCGGGCAACGTGGCGACTGCCGAGGGCGCCCGCGCCCTGGCCGAGAACGGCGCCGACGCGGTAAAGGTGGGCATCGGCCCGGGCTCGATCTGCACCACGCGGGTGGTGACCGGGGTGGGGGTGCCGCAGATCACGGCGATCCTCGAGGCCGTGCGCGGCCTGGAGGGCCTGGACGTGCCGGTCATCGCCGACGGGGGCATCAAGTACTCCGGCGACGTGGCTAAGGCCCTGGCGGCGGGCGCCCACAGCGTGATGCTGGGCTCGATGCTGGCGGGCACCGAGGAGTCCCCGGGCGAGGAGGTGCTCAAGGACGGCCGCCGCTACAAGCTCTACCGGGGCATGGGCTCGCTGGGGGCCATGCGCCAGGGCTCGGCCGACCGCTACTTCCAAGACTCCGGCCGCGGCGAGAAGACCGAGGCCAAGAAGCTCGTCCCCGAGGGCATCGAGGGCATGGTGCCGTTCAAGGGCCCGGTGGGCGACGTGCTCTACCAGGTGGTGGGCGGCCTGCGCGCGGCCATGGGCTACTGCGGCACCCCGGACATCGAAGCCTTCCGCACCCAGACCCGCTTCGCTCGCATCACCAACGCCGGCCTGATCGAGAGCCACCCCCACGACGTGGTGGTGGTCAAGGAAGCGCCCAACTACTCGCGCTGAGCCCGCGCGGGTGCGGGGCCGGGCCCCGGCGTGGTACAACCATGCCGTGAAGCGTTTATCGTGGGTGATCTGGGCTGCTCTTGCGGCGGCTATAGCCCAGGGAACGGTTTCGCTAGGGCGTTATGAAACCCCGGGAAGCCGGGTGGTGTACTTCAGCGAGGGCAAGGCGGGGCACCACTACCGGCTGTACAGCAAGGCGGCGGTGGGGGAGACCTTTCTCATCTATGCCCGGGCCTCGGGGGTGCTCTCGAGCACGGTCCCTGCGTGCCAGACCTGGACCTACCAGGGCATCCTCTCCGAGAGCTTTGTCTTCGAATTGTCCGAGTTCAACGCGGCCCGGGACTCGGCCTCCGCCCGCGCGCTCATCGCCCAGGCCGGGCGGGCCAGCCGGGCGGGCGACACCCGCGGCTACGCCCAGGCCGTGACCCTGCTGTGCGGCAGCGGCGAGCTGGGGATCGGGCCGCTGAGGACCCGCACGGTCTACGTGCCGGTGCAGTTCGTGACCCGCTTCAGCACCTCGGGGATGCTGGGCCGCCCGGTGGTGCTCAAGCTGATGTTCAACCCCGACGACTACTCCCTCGAGGCCGACCTCGAGCCGCGCTAGCGCGGCTCGCCGGGTCGTCCCGCGGAGGTTCAGCCGCCATTCAGTTCGACCTCAGCCCCGGGTTCTAGCCTTCGCCCATGAGCCGGTTGATGTGGCTTTTATCCCTGCTCTGGCTGGGAATCCTGGTGTACGGGCTGATGGACCACCTCGCCGAACAGCAGGCCGTACAGGGCCCCGTCTCGCACCACTCAACCCTGCTGCTCGCCTGAGGGTTCCCTCACCGGCCGGCCTGGCTCTGGAGCTTCTCGAGCGCCTCACGGGCCTGGCTGTAGCCGGGCTTGTAGCGCAGCGCCGCCCGCAGGTCGCCGATGGCGGCCTGGGTCTTGCCCAGCGCGGCCCGGGCCATGGCCCGCCAGTAGTAGGACTCCTCGTGGTCGCTGACGCGCCCGAGCACGTCGCTGGTCAGGGCGATGACGTCCTGATAGCGCCCGGTCCGGTGGTAGGCCTCGAGCGGGGTGAACTGGTACCACAGCATGCGCCAGGGCCAGTTGGACACCGCGTTGCCCGGGCGGCCCGGGTCGTAGTCCCGCCGCAGGGGCAGGCTGCGGGAGCGGTCGAAGGCGCGGGCCGCGCCCTTGGCGTCGCCGGCGCGCAGGAGGCTGGTGCCCAGGTTGAACCAGGCGAAGGCGTTGGAAGGCTGGGCCTGGGTCTCCTCGCGGGCGAGCTCGAGGGAGAGCCGCCAGAGGGCACGGCTGTTCAGCCGCTCCCCCAGGATGGCCTCGATCTTGGGGGCCTGCTTGGCCGTGTAGACCACCAGATAGGTGCGGTTGAAGACCTGCCACAGGCCGTCGAAGTCGCCGTAGCGCAGGGTGACCTTGGGGCCGTAGTAGGAGTCGAAGGCGTTGAAGATGCCCTTCTTGTCGTCGTAGCCGACCAGCAGGCGGTAGTGCCCCATACCGCCGGAGTCCGGGGTGACGAACCAGGTCTCCACGATCACGGGGAAGCCCGCCGCGATCAGGCGCTTGAGCAGGGCGGTGTTGCCCGCGACCCCGTGGTGCGCCCTGAACCCCTGGGCACGGGCATAGGCCGCCATCTCCTCGGGGCCGACGTTCTTGTCCTGCTTGTTGGGCTTGAGCACCGGGGCGATCTGGTACTGGGTGTCGCGCCCGCCCCAGAAGCTCATCGCCATGCCGATGGTCACGGGGCCGCAGTTGTTGAAGCGCTGGTACTCGTGGCGCGCGCCTTGCAGGAAGACGTTGGGGGGTAGCTCGGCCGCACAGGCCAAGCCCAGCAGGGTGAACAAGAGAATTACCGTTCGCATGGCTTAATCTCCGAACAGCTCGTCGAAGGCCCGTTTGCTCCCGGACCTGTTGCTGAGGCGGTAGAGGTCGCCCTTGAGCTCGAGCCGCCCTTCCTGGAGCAAGGCCTCGAGGGCGCGGGCGAGCTCGAGGCGCGAGAGGCTCTCGCCCTCCTCGTCCAGCCAGCGCTGGATATCGTTGGCGGTGGCGAAGCGCAGGCGCTCCACCGCCCGCAGGACCCAGCCCCGGGTATCCATGAGCCCCAGGCTACAAGAAGACCCCGGCACCGTCTCGAGCCGGGGCACATTTCCCGGGGTGGGCTGGGGCAGAAAATGTAAAGGATGGGTGGAGGGAGTGGGCCTGTTCAAATGCGGTTTTAATGTCGCACAATAACGGGGTGGACCCCTATCGGGAGTATCAGGACTACGTCGTGGCTCACCGGCTGCGATCTGAATTGGGGGAACGCATTCCGCCCTTGTTTTCACTCTCCGAGTATGCGGCCCTACGCCTCGAGCGCAGCGAACTCGTGCGCAAGCTCGTGGCCCGGCAGGGGGACCCGACCCTGCTCAACCAGATCGAAGAACTCACCGACGACCTCAACTACGGCTTCTGGTCGAACCCGGGCACCCTCAAGGCCTTCCTGGGCCGGGTCACGCCCAGCACCCACCCCGTCCTCAGCAGCCCGGAGGCCTTCGAGCGGCTGCTCTCCCCGACGGAGCGCTCGAGGCTGCCCGAGCCCGGCCTGGCGGGCCGTTACTACCTCGGCTGGTTCCGCCTGCCCAACCTGGTGATGGAACCCCTGGCCTTCGAGGCCGCCCTGCGGGAGCAGGAGAGCCTGGGCGAGCGGCTGGGGTTGTTCCTGGACGCGTTTAACCGGGTGGTGGGGTAGGGGTTGATGGGCGGTAGCTGAACGCTGGGCGCGGGTCGTACTCCTGTGTCGTATGTCCTACGTCGTACGTCGTACGCCAAACGCCAAACGCCGAACGCAAAACGCAAGACGCAAAACGCAAGACGCAAAACGCAAAACGCCAGACGCAAAACGCCAGACGCAAAACGCCAGACGCAAAACGCAAGACGCAAAACGCAAGACGCAAAACGCAAGACGTGTGTCCTACGTCTTCGCTGTACGCCTTGACCCTTGACGAACCACCAGCCACCAGCTTTACTACCCGAATCGTGCGATTAAAACGCCATAGCCCTGGCCTAGCCTGATGCTCAGGCCATGGGGGCTGGTCGCGTGGTTGGAGAGGGTGAGGCTGTCGCCTAAGGGTACGGCGGCTTGGGTGAGTTCCCAGCGGGCGCCCTGGATGTCGAGGCCGTGCAGGTCGGCGAGGGGGACGAGGCTGAAGGAGGTGGAGGGGGGGAGGTCGAAGCGGTGGGGGCCGGGCAGGAGGGGGTGGGCCTCCTCGAGGCCGCTGCTGAGCATTACCTTCAAGCCCTGGCGGGACAGGGCCAGGGCCAGGGTGAGGTGGGCTAAGCTGTGGTCGCTCTGCCCGCCGAGCGCGCCCAGCAGCAGCACTTCGGCGGCGCCCCTCGAGCGGGCGGCGGCGATGGCGAGTTCGCCGTCGGTCTTGTCCTTCTCGGGCGGGTAGGCCTCGCGGGGCACGGCGGGGTAGCGGGCCAGGAGCTCGGGGGGGCTCGAGTCGAAGTCCCCGACCCACAGCTCCACGGGGAGGCCCAGGGCCTCGGCGTGGGCCATGCCGCCGTCGGCGGCGATCACCCGGCAGCCGGTCCCGGCCTCGAGCTGCCCCCTCAGCCGGGGGGTGACCACCAGCGGGCCGCCCAGCAGGACGGCGAAGCGGCTCATGCGCCCTCCAGCGGCACGGCCTGGCCGAGGTCGAGGCTGAGGGGCAGGGTCTCGCCCTCGCGCCAGCGGCCGTCGGGGGTCTCGTGGTACAGGCGCAGCCCCTGCCAGTCCAGCCAGTAGCCGGTGCGCTCGCCCAGGAACAGGCGCTCGAGCACCCGCGCGCCCACTCCCTCCCCCACGCCCAGCGCGGCCGAGGGGAGAAGGTGGGCTCGAGGGGGCAGCCCCAGCCGCTCGGCCTGCTCCGGCGTGAGCAGGTTGCGGTGACCCAGGAAGCGGGCCACCCAGGCGTCGGCGGGGCGGTGGTAGAGGGCTTCGGGGGAGCCCACCTGGGCCAGGCGGCCCTCGCGCATCACCGCGACCTGGTCGGCCAGGAGGAAGGCCTCCTGCTGGTCGTGGGTGACCACGACGGCGGTGGGGCCGCCGCCCGCGAGCAGGGCCCGCAGCTCGAGGATCAGCGCCTCGCGCAGCCGGCGGTCGAGGGCCCCCAGCGGCTCGTCGAGCAGCAGCAGGTCGGGGCCGGGGGCCA
>NZ_KE387023.1:2588928-2681287 GCF_000430045.1 Calidithermus chliarophilus DSM 9957
GGGACCGGCGGGGCCGGGTGGGGCTCTTAGCCCACGAGCTGGCCGACGCGCTGCCCGAGGCTCGAGCGGCGCTCGAGCGCGGGGAGGTCAGGGCTTTCTGGGCGTGGGGGTCGCCCCCAGGCTCGGCCCGCGGGTAGGGATCGCCACCCGGGAGCCGGTCCACACCAGCAGGCTGATCCCGCCGAGCCAGAAGAGGTCGTAGAGCACCGTGACCCACCGGGCGTCGCCCCCCAGCACCGCGACCACCCGCGCCAGGCTCACCAGCACCAGCGCCAGGCTCAGGGCGCTCAGGCTGCGGGCGATGCGGCCACCCGCCAGCACGGCGGTCTGCTGGAGGTAGAGCACGGTCAGGAAGAACACCACCCCCTGGAAGAGCATGCTGAGGGCGCTCGAGTCGCGGAAGGCCTGCACGAACACCACCAGCAGCGCCGCGGTCAGCCCGGCGATCAGCGTGAAGCGCAGGGCGTTGCCCTGCGGGTAGAGGCCGTTGCGCTCCATGGCCCACGGCAGCAGCGCCCCCATGGCCAGCACCAGCAGGGCGCTCAGCAGGTAGAGCCCCTCCCGCAGGCCGTCGGCGCTCGTGAAGCCGGGGTTCAGGCGCGTCAGGGAGAGCAGGAAGTCCCCGGCGCCCAGCACCGCCAGCCCCAGCGCCAGGCCGAGCAGGGGCAGGCGCACCACCGAGGGCGAGCGGTAGGCCAGGCCCACCAGCATCGCCGCGCCCAGGAAGTCGGCCAGGGTTACGGAAAGGCTACGCACGAAGTCGCTGGATAGGGCACCGACGGCCCAGGCCAGCCACAGCCCGGCCATCAGGTACATCGGAATTGTCAGGCTCCCCATGAGGCGATTGTAACAGCACGCACACCTCTACCCCGGTCTCGCCGAACCGGGCGCGCCGCGACCCCTTCAGCGCGGCCGCTGGATGAGCTGTTCGAAGAGCTTGGCCGCGCCGGGCTCGAGGGTCTGGGTAAGCCACCGCGCCAGCCCCTGGCGCAGCAGCTCCGGGTTTTCCTCGGGGAGCGACTTGCGCAGGCGCTCGAGCGCCCCCGCCGCCCCCCGGCCCATGTACTCGCGCAGCACCTGCTCCACCGACTCCCACATGCGGTCGCTCTGCTGGCGGCGGCGCTCCTCCTCCTCGCGCTGCAGCACCTCGAAGAGGTCCTGGGGGGCCTTGCCGGGCGACTGCAGCAGGTGGACCCGCCCCTCGCGTAGGTCGCGCGGGAGGTCGGGGGAGAACACCGGCTGCCCGCGGTAGAAGTACCAGGCCCGCCCCGCGCTGCCGTCCTCGACCACCAGGGCCCCGCTGAAGTGCTCCTGCCGCAGCGAGTCGAGCAGGGTCTCCAGTTGCAGCGAGCGCGGCGCCACGGCCAAAAAGCGCGGCGAGCCCTGGGTGAGGGCCAGCAGGCAGGGGATGCCCTCCAGGCGCAGCTTATAGAGCGAGAGCCCGCCCAGGGCGAGCTCGGCCATGAGGTTGCGGTAGGCGGTGGTGCCCGCCTCGTAGCCCTGGGGTTCCTGGCGCCAGGCCTCGAGCAGCCGCCCCTTGTAGAACACCAGCAGGCCGTGGCCCTTGGGCAGCTTGGCGAGGGCGAAGCCGGTGAATTGCGACTCGCGCAGGCGCTGGACGAACTCCGGGGTCAACAGTTCGCCGGGGACCCACTCGGTGAGGGGGTCGTTCTGGGGGAGGAAACCGAAGAGGTAGGCCAACAGGGCAGGACTGACGGTGTCGAGAAGACCACGCGAAGCTGTATCCATCAACGTTTACCCCCGGTTTTTGCGCCACGCGGTGTTCGTCCCGTCATCCGCCGAGGCGGGCGTGCGAGCCGGAAAGCTAGGCCCCAGTGTAGCATGGCCCCCCGCGCTGCTTTCGGTATGATTACGGGCGTGCTAGAGGTACTGGTTCCGGCAACCCTCGCCAACCTGGGCTCCGGCTTCGACGCGTTAGGGGTGGCCGTGGACGTCTACCTCACGGTCCGGGCCGAGCCCGCCCCGTGCGACCGCTTCGTGTACGCCGGGGAGGGCGCCGTTCCCCCCACCCCGGACAACCTCGTCCACCAGGGCTACCGCGCCGCCTGGGCCGAGCTGGGCCAGGCCGCCCCGCCCGTCGCGCTGTGGGCCGACAACCCCATCCCGCTGGCGCGGGGCATGGGCAGCAGCTCGGCGGCCCTGGTCGCGGGGGCCGCCGTCGCCGACCGCATGAGCGGGGGCAAGCTGGGCAAGGACGGGGTCTTCGCCGTCACCGCCCGCATCGAGGGCCACCCCGACAACGTTGCCCCGGCCGTTTACGGGGGCTTCGTGGCGGCCCTGGCCGATCCCCCCCTCGCCATCCCGCTGCCCGTCCCCGACGTGCGCTTCGTGCTGGCGATCCCGGCCTACGAGGTGCCCACCCCGCTGGCCCGGGCCGCGCTGCCGAAGCTTTACCCGCTGCAAGACGCGGTGTTCAACCTCGCCCGCAGCGCGCTGTGGCCGGCCGCGCTGGCGAGCGGGCGCCTCGAGGTGCTGCGCGAGGCCGCCCGCGACCGCCTGCACCAGCCCCACCGCGCCCACCTGATGCCGGGGCTGGAGGGGGCGCTCGAGGCCGCCTACGCCGCCGGGGCCCTCGCGGCCTTCGTAGGGGGCGCAGGCCCGACCCTGGCGGCCGTCGTCCGGCCGGGCCTGGAGGCGCCCGTCCGGGAGGCGCTCGGCGGGTATGCCGGTTCGGGCGGCCGAACCCTTATTCTAGGACCGGGAGCAGGGTACACGTGGAAGGAGACCTGAGCACCATTCCGATCGCCGACGTCATGGAGTTGCTGCATGGCGGGCGTCGCACGGGGCGTCTGGAGCTGAAAGTCGGCGACTTGCCCCTGACCTTGCACTTCGTAGGCGGCGAGGTGGTGGACGGGGGGATCTGGGACTGGACGGGCCTCGAGGCCATCAGCACCTTCCCCCTCTACGCCCACGAGGGCCGCTTCGAGTTCATCAACGAGCCGCACAGCGGCACGCCCCTCATGGGCTTCAAGACCTTCATGGGCGAGTGGGCCCGCCTCAACGACGAGTGGAGCCGCTTTCACCGCCTGCTCGACTCGCCCAGCCGCGTGGTGGAGAGCCCCCGCCCCATCGAGCCCTTCACCGTGCTGGTGGGCGGCAAGAGCGTCAGGGCCGCGGCCAAGGCCTGGGGCGTCCCCCTGATCGTGGCCGCGGAGCGGGCCTGGCGCGGCCTGCACGAGGGGGACCTGGTGCCCCTGCGCAAGTACGCCTGGTTCGCCCTGCGCATCCGCCACCCCTCCGCCCGCCGCACCCAGGCCGGGGCCCTCACCCGCCTCGAGGACCGCATCACCGTCGCCCTCGACGGCACCCGCAACATCGGCGAGATCGTCCAAACGGGGGGCCTCGAGCTCAGCGCCGTGCGCCGCTACCTCATCGGCGCCCTGCTCTCGGGCGAGATCCAGCCCCCCGGCCGCGGCTGGCTGCTGCGCGACCTGCTGTGGGAGCTCGAGGCCGAGACACGGACCACGTCGCCGGCTTGAGGGTGCGTGTTGGGCACTCGGTGCCCAACGCCGATGGCCGAACGCCGATAGCCCATAGCCGATAGCCGATAGCCTCGTTGAAATCAATCATCCACTGGGGTTGTGCCCGGCCCAACAGCTAACTACAGCCCCACCTCCCAGGAGACGGGCGCTCGTGCCGTGCTGCCCGCCCCGGCCGGGGTGTGCGGCTCGCGAGGGAGGGGGTGACGGGGGTGTCGGGGGAGCTGAGGGGGAGGTGATGGGGAATCGCCTCTCCCTAGCTCCCCCGACGGCGGAACCGTGGTCGCCAAACCAAAGCACCGCAAACCAACCCCATCCCCCACAAGCACTAGAAGAAAAACCCTCGAGCGCTGGGCTCGAGGGGAACGGGTCAGGCCTTGACGGTTACTTCTTGTTGGAGCGGGGGCGGTACTTGCCGAAAGTGCCGCGCCAGATCTTGCCCCGCCGGGTGCGACGATCGCCCTTGCCCATGTTCAGCTCCTTCAGGCGTTAGCCGGGTTCAGCAGCTTGTGGATGCTCGCCATCAGCCGCGACTTGCGGCGGGCGGCGGCCCGCTTGTGCAGGGTGGAGCCCTTGGAGGCCTTGTCGATCAGGCTCTCCGCGTAGCGCATGACCTTGGTAGCCTCCTCGGCGTTGCCGGATTGGGCCAGGGTCAGGGCCTTCTTGGTCACGGTCTTGATGGTCGCCTTCTTCGAGCGGTTGAGGGCCCGCCGCTTGAGGGACTGGCGGTGCCGCTTCATCGCGGAAGGGTTACGGGTGCTTTTCTTCTGTGCCATGTTTCTCCTGAATCAAGACTGCCGGGCCACACCTTTGGGGCTCCGGGCAAACCGCTCACAAGTCTAGCACATGCATGAGCGATTTACCAAGCCGCCACCGGCCACGCAACCCCCAAGCGCGGCGGGGCGGCCCGCGTCAATACTCGAAGCGGGTGCCCACCCAGTCCATGCGGACGTAGCCCTTGGCGTCCTGCAGGCGGAAGCGCACGGTGTAGAGCCCAGGGTTGACGTAGAACAGCGCGATGTCGTTGAAGCGGCCCTTGTAGCGCCGGGCCTGCCCGACCTGGCGGCCCCCCTGGAGGAGACTGAGCTCGAGCGCCCCGTCGTTGAGCTGGCCGTCGAGCTTGACCTTCACGGCGGCGTTGACCCCGGTGACGCGGAGGTTGTACTTCTGTTCGCCGTTGTATTTCCAGTACACCATCGGGACGAAGGGCGGATAGCCCACCCCCAGCCCCACCTGCTCGGCGTAATAAGCCAGGGCTGCACCCAACAGCACCAGTATCAACAGTAGACGCAGCACGGCCCCAGTATATGCAGGAAAGGGCTTTTTCAGCGGTTATACTTGTGCGCATGACGGTTGAGGAAACCCTTAACTCACTCAAACGCGCTGCCGTGGAGGTCATTCCCGAGGAGGACCTGCGCCGCAAGCTCGAGTCGGGCCGGCAGCTCACCATCAAGCTCGGCCTCGACCCCACCCGCCCCGACATCCACGTCGGGCACGCGGTGGTGCTGCGCAAGATGCGCGAGTTCCAGGAGCTCGGGCACAAGGTGGTCATCATCATCGGCGACTTCACCGCCATGATCGGCGACCCCTCCGGCCGCAGCGCCACCCGCCCGCCCCTCACCCTGCAGGAGACCCGCGAAAACGCCAAGAGCTACGTCGAGCAGGTCTCCAAGATCCTGCACCGCGACCCCGAGCGCTTCGAGCTGCGCTACAACTCGGAGTGGCTCGAGCGCCTCACTTTCGCCGAGGTCATCAAGCTCGCCTCGCAGGTGACCGTGGCGCAGATGCTCGAGCGCGAGGACTTCAAGAACCGCTACACCTCGGGCACGCCCATCTCGATCCACGAATTCCTCTACCCCTTCGCCCAGGGCTACGACTCGGTGCCCATCCGGGCCGACGTGGAGATGGGCGGCACCGACCAGAAGTTCAACCTGCTCGTGGGCCGCGAGGTGCAGCGCGCCTACGGCCTCGAGGAGCAGGTGGCCTTCATCATGCCGCTGCTCGAGGGCTCCGACGGGCGCAAGATGTCGAAGAGCTACGACAACTACATCGGCATCAACGAGGAGCCCGCGGTGGTGTTCAAGAAGCTCATGCAGGTGGTGGACCCGCTCCTGCCGCGCTACCTCGAGCTGTGCACCGACCTCACGCCCGAAGAGATCGCGCAGGTGCTGGCGAAGGGCGGCCCCGTGGGGGCGCACCGCGTGCTCGCCCGCCTGGTGACGGGCGCCTACGCCCAGGGCCTCGTCCCCACGCGCATCGACCGCGCGTTCTACGAGGAGCTCGGCTACAGCCTCGAGGCCGCCGGCCACGACCGCGACGCTGGGTCCGTCGAGGCCATCCGCCAGGCCGAGGAGCGCTACTACCAGGTGGCCCGCAACGTCATCCCCGACGACATCCCCGTGGTAAGGGTCCCCCCCTCCGAGCTCAGCGACGGGGCCATCCCGGTCGCGCGCCTGTTCACCCTGGCCGGCCTCACCGCCTCCAACGGCGAAGCCAAGCGCATGATCCAGAACAAGGGCCTGCGCATCGGCGGGGAGGTCGTGGCCGACCCCAACGCCCAGGTCGCGCTCGAGCAGCCGCTGGTGCTCCAGCGGGGCAAGGATAAGTTCGTGAGGGTAGAGGTGGGGGGATGAGGGACGTCGATAGTCGATAGCGGATAGCCGATAGCTGAACGCCAAACGCCCGACGACGGGCACGGGTCGTACGCCAAACGCCAAACGCAAGACGCAAGACGCTTTGGCCCTTAACCCTTGACCCTAGGTCCTCGACAAGCCAGAAACCACAGGCCACCAGCCATGAGCTGACGGCTGACGGCTGATGGCTAAAAGCTGACCGCTTCAGCCCTGCTCGATCGGGCGGAGCGGGGTCTCGTGGCCGGTGGCGTAGATCGTCCCGTTTTGGGCCTCGAGCCGTAGTCTCGGCAACGGGAAGCGCGGCGGGCCGTACACGGCGCGGCCGCCTTGCAGGGGCTCGAAGGCGCCGAAGTGGCAGGGGCAGCCTAGGAAGGGGTGGTCGGTGCGGTAGTTGTAGGCGATGGCGCCGAGCTCGGGGTTGTCCACGTAGTTCACGGTGCAGCCCTGGTGGGTACAGACGCGGGAGAGGGCCAGGAAGTGGGCGCCGTCGAGCTCGAGGCTCCCCGAGACCGGCCGGGGCAGGCGGAAGGCCACGGCCTGCAGCTTGCGTTCGGCCGTGCCGATGCGGACGGGGTATTCGAAGTACTTGAACGACCAGGGTTGCTCGAGCTCGCCCGCGTCGGCGACCCGGACCCTCGGCCCGTCCTTCCACACCGGCTCGGCCACGCCGGTCTTGAGGAACTGGATGTAGACGGTGCGGTAGCCCAGCCAGCCGAAAAACCCCGCGGCGATGGCGCTGGGGATGATCCAGATGATGTCGCGCCGTCCGAGTTTCATAGGCTTTTGAGGTAGGCGATGAGCTCCTCGAGCTCCTGTGCGCCCATCGGCACGGCGGGCATGCTGCCGCGCCCCCTGGTGACGATCTCGCGCACGGCCTCGGGGACCTTGCTCGCAGGGTTACCCTTGAGCGCCGGGCCGCTGCCCCCTTGGGCCTGGGCGCCGTGGCAGGCGGCGCACTTCTGCAGGTAGACCCGCTGGCCTGGTGAGGCGGTCTGTAGCTGCTGGCGGGCGGTCTGGATCAGGTTGTCCACCTGCGCCGACTCGCCCCCGGCGGCCTTGTAGCTCTCCCAGGCCCGCACGGCGTCCTCGGCGCGGCCCATCTGGAAGTAGATGTTGCCCAGGAAGAGCCAGCCCTCCGGCTCGGAGGGGTCGGCGCGGGTGGCGACCTCCAGCACGGGCAGGGCCTGCTCGCTGCGCCCGGCGAAGAACAGCAGCATGCCCAGGCGGCGCAACGCCACCACGTTGCGCGGCTCGAGCTTGGCGACCTCGAGGTAGCCCTGGCTGGCGCGCTCGAAGTCCTGCACCTCCCAGGCGGCGTTGGCGTAGGCCAGCCAGTCCTGGGCCTGGTTGCTCGCGCGGGCGCGGCTCTCGAGGTCGCGCAGCCGGGCGGCCTCGGCCCGGCTGGTGATGATGGTCTCGCCCGGCAACCGGGGCACGGTGAAGCGCCACAGCCCGGCCCCCACCACCAGCAGGCTCACCGTGACCACGGCCAGGGCGGCGGGGGAGAGCTTGCGGGGCGCGGGGGCGGGGTGGCCCAGGTCGGCGAGTTCGCGTTCCAGGCGCACCGCCTGGGCCAGCAGCCGCCTGCGCTCCTCGCCCTCGGCCTCGCGGGCCTGGCTCTTGAGCAGCTCGAGCTCGGAGCGCAGCTCCTGGGGGCGGGGGCTTTCGGGGAAGGGCTGGGAGGGGCTGAACAGCGGGCGCAGCACGTAGGCCAGGGCCAGCACGAGCAGCAGGGCGAAGGCAAGGTAGGCGATGATCATGGGGTTCGGCGGTGGGGGTCGGGGGGCTGGTGCAGCTCGGCCTCGAGGCGGGCGATCTCCTCCTCGGAGACGTCGGCGGGCACGGCCCGGGCGCGGGTGGCGGCCAGGTAGCGCCACAGGCCATAGGCCAGCAGGGCCAGCCCGATGAGGGGCGAGAGCCAGACCCACAGGGTGAGGCCCTGCTTGGGCGGCTCGTAGAGGATCCAGGGGCCGTAGCGCTCGACGAAGAACTGGCGGATCTCGGCCTCGCTCTTGCCCTGGGCCAGTTGCTCGGCGATCAGGCGGCGCATCTCCTGCGCCACGCCCGAGTTCGACTCGCTCGCCGACTCGCCCTGGCACACCGGGCAGCGCAGGCCCTTGGCGATGCGGAAAACCTCGGGGGAGAGGTCGGGGGGCGGGGTGGTCTGGGGCGGCTGGGCCAGCGCCAGGCCCAGCAGCGTCAGCAGCAGCAGGGCGAGCCTCACAGCCCCTCCAGCCCGGCCTTGCGGAGCATGTCCCGCAGCACCGCCTCGTTGACGGGGCCCGCGTGGCGCTGCAGCACCTTGCCCTCGGCGTCGATGACGAAGGTCTCGGGGACCCCGTAGGTGCCGTAGTCCACGCCGAGCGTGCCCTTGGGGTCGAAGACGCTGGGGAAGCTCAGGCCGTACTCGCGGATGAACTCCAGCGCCTTGGCTTCGGTGTCCTGCACGTTGACGCCCAGGATCAGCAGCCGGTCGCGGTAACGCCGCCAGTAGGCCTCCAGCAGCGGGGCCTCGTCGCGGCAGGGCAGGCACCAACTGGCCCAGAAGTTGATCAGGATAGGCCTGGAGCCCACCTGCTCGCCCAGCTCGAGCCGGTCGCCCCACTCGGCGCGGTAAGGCTGCAGCAGCGGCCGCTCGAAGGTGGGCGCGGGCTTGCCCACCAGCACCGAGGGGAGGGCGTTGGGGTCGGGGCGCTGCAGGCCCCACCAGAACAGCCCCCCCAGCGCCAGCACCAGCAAAGGCCAGAAGCGCCTCATGCGGGGGCACCTCCCGGGGCCTGCTGCCGCTGGGGCGCGGGGCTGGGCCAGAGGATGTACAGCGTGCCCAGCGCCATGACGGCCCCCGCGACCCACAGCCACAGCACCAGCGGCGTGACCACCAGCCGGAGCGTGGCCCACTGCCCGCGCTCGGTGTCGAAGGCCTGGAGGATGAGGTAGTAGTCGTTGTAGAGGGTGTACTTGAGGTCGGGCGCGTGCAGGCCCTGGTTGCCCATCTGCGGGTAGAAGTTGAGGCGGGTGGTGTAGGTGCCGTCGGCCCACAGGCCCCGGCGGTCCACGCCGCGCACCTCGACCCGGGCGTACACCGACTGGCGGTTGCCCTGATCCTCGACCCCCACGTTGCGCAGGGTCATCTCCACCCCGGCGGTTCGCCAGCTCTCGCCCAGCCGCAGCGTCTTGGACTCCTCGAAGCGGTAGGTCTGGCTGAAGGCGATGGTGAGGGCGGCCAGCGCGAAGCCCACGTGCACGACGTGGCTGCCGAAGCGGCGGCGCGAGCTCGAGGCCAGCTCGAGGAAGGCCCGCCCGCGCGAGACGCCCAGCGCCCTCGAGCGCTCCCGCACCCCCTGCCCGACCATCAGGGCCACGGCCGCGAGGTTATAGACGAACAGGCCCACGGCCAGGGCCACGCCCAGCGTCAGGCCCAGCAACAGGCCCGCCGCCGTGCCCGCGGCCAGCGCCACGCCCAGCACGACGAGGTTGCGCCGGATCTCCCCGCCCGTGTTGCGCCACGGCAGCACCGGCCCGACCCCCATCAGCAGCAGCGCGGCCACGCCCAGCGGGGCCGAGACCTGGTTGAAGAAGGGCGCGCCGATGGAGACCTTGGCCCCGCTCAGCGCCTCCACCACCAGCGGCCACACCGTGCCGATGACCACCACGAAGGCCATGGTGCCGAAGAGCAGCGAGCCGGCCAGCAAGGCCCCCTCGCGGGTGCGCCAGCGCACCTCGCCCGCGTCGCGCACCTCGCCGCTGACCTTGCTCAACAGGCCCAGCCCCAGCGCGAGCACGCCCAGCAGGAAGGCCAGGAACAAGCTGCCCACCGGGCCGTCGCCGAAGGCGTGCACCGACTGGACCACGCCCGAGCGGGTCAGGAAGGTGCCGAACACCGTGGCCGCGAAGGCCAAGGTGATGTAGGCGAAGTTCCAGGGCTTGAACATGCCCCGCCGCTCCTGCACCTGCGTGGTGTGGAGGAAGGCGGTAGCCAGCAGCCAGGGGATGATCGAGGCGTTCTCCACCGGGTCCCAGGCCCAGTAGCCGCCCCAGCCCAGGATCTCGTAGCTCCACCACTTGCCCGCGAAGATGGCGGCCGTGAGGAAGCCCCAGGCCACCAGCGTCCACCAGCGGGTCTCGAAGATCCAGCTCTGGTAGCGGCGGGCCACCATGGCGGCCACCGCGTAGGCGAAGGGCACCGACAACCCCACGAAGCCCAGGTACATCAGCACCGGGTGTACCGCCATCATCCAGTGGTTCTGCAGCAGCGGGTTGGTGCCGCGCCCGTCGGCGGGCGGGTTGGGCACCGCGTCGAAGGGGTGGGCCACGAAGACCATCACCGCGAAGAAGAAGACCTGGGTGGCGAAGAGCACCCCCAACGCCACCGGGGCCCGCCAGGGGTCGAGGAGCAGGGTGCGGCCGGTCGTCGCCGAGCCCTGCACCTGCACCCGCCTCGAGACCAGCCAAGTGTACATCGCCTGCAGGGTGCCCCACAGCAAGATGGAGCCCTCGAGCGCGGCCCAGGGCGTCACCAGCGTCACCCACAGCGGGTCCTTGACCGAGTGGTGCAGCGCCACGTAGCGCACGCTGAAGTCGTGGGTCAGCAGCGCCCACTCCAGCGCCCCGAAGCTCACCAGGGCCGAGAGGAAGGCCACGGGGGCGACGCGGCGGGCGGCCTCGAGGTAACGCCGGTCCTGCGCCCACCAGGAAAGCCCCGCCAGCACCAGCCCCACCAGCGACAGCACCAGCGTGGCGAGCAGCGCGACCCCGCCCAGGAGGCCGGGGGTCATGTGAGCCCCCTTCGAGGGCGCTCGACGCCCGACGCCGTGCGCCGGAAGCCGGACGCCGCGGGTTCAGCGTCCGGAACCCGCAGGTTCGGGCGTTCGACGCCGGCCCTCACTCCGCCTCCTCGATCAGCTTGCGGATCTGCTCGGGGGTGTAGCCCTCCTTGGGGGCCTGGTAGCCCTCGGAGTGCTTGACCAGCAGGTTGGTGCTGACGAAGGTGCCCCCCTGGAACTTCCCCTCGATCACCACGCCCCGGTTCTCGCCGAACAGCGCCGGGGGCGTGCCCTTGGCCTGCACCGGGAACTCGGTCACGCCGTCGGTGACGACGAAGCGCAGGTCGAGGGTGTCCTTGTTGTAGTCCACGGTCCCGGCCTTGACCAGCCCGCCCAGCCGCACCTGGCGGTTCTGGCAGTTGGCCTGGTTCTGCAGGCACTCGCTGGGGGTGTAGAAGTAGACCAGGTTTTGCCCCAGCCCCCCGAAGATCAGGTAGGCCAGCGCCCCCACCACCACCACGATGCCGATGATGTGCTTGGGTTTCAATTGCACCTCCACGAAAAGATGCCGATAGCCGGTAGCCGCTCGCGCTGGGCGTTCGGCGTCGGGCGCTCGGCGTTTGGCTTCACTTCTCCCGCCGGTAGCGCCACAGCAAGTAGCCCAGGTAGCCCAGCAGGCCGCCGTAGCCGAGTATGTAGGTCCAGACCACGAAGGGGTTGTAGGGGTTTTGCAGGATGCTGCCGTCCATAAAGCTCACCTCGTTAGCCGGCCTGGGGGCTCATCTCCTGGCGCACGGCCTCGCGCTCGGCCAGCAGGCTGCGGACGCGCACGAAGGCCACGAAGAGGATGCTGAAGGCAAGGATGTTGACCAGGAGGGCGGGCAGCATGGCGGGGTCGAAGTTGCTGCGCCCGGTGGTGGGGTCGAAGGTCTGGGTCTGGTGGATGCTGCGCCACCACTTGACCGACATGTAGGTGATGGGCACGTTCACGGCCCCCAGGATGCTGATGGCCGCCGAGGCCTTGGCCCGCAGCTCGGGGTCCTCGATGGCGCTGCGCACCACGAAGTAGCCGATGTAGACCACCAGCAGGATGGCGAAGGTGGTCAGGCGCGGCTCCCAGGTCCAGTAGACCCCCCAGGTGGGCCGCCCCCACAGCATCCCGGACAAGAGCGTGAGGCTCAGGAACAGCAGGGCCACCTCGATCACGGCGGTCGCCACGCGGTCGTAGTGGGGCTTGCTTGTAGCGAGGTAGAGGACGGAGTACGCCACCGCGATGAACAGGGCCACCAGCCCCACCCAGGCCGAAGGCACGTGCAGGAAGATGATGCGGTAGACGTGGCCCTGGTTGGCGTCGGGCGGGGCGGTGAAGGCCAGGAAGGCCCCCACCCCCAGCGCCAACAGGCCCAGGATCAGCGAACCCAGGGTCAGCGCATTCATCGGTTTAGTCTGGCTCATAGCAGTCTCCTTGATCTTTCTTACGCCATTCTCGGACAAGACGGATGTGAGGGCTACCCCTAAGCTCAGGCTGGCTCGAGGCTGGTCACGGCGCGGTCACGCTACCCTTCCAAAACATAGGGGAAGAGCAGGCCGCACAGCGTCACGTAGATGACATCGAAGACCAGGAGCAACTGCCACCAATTGAACACTTCCCCCAGCGGCAGGCCCTCCACCAGCGAGGCCGTCGCCTTCACCGAGGCCAGGACCACCGGCACCACCACCGGGAAGAGCACCAGCGGCAGGAGGGCTTCACGCCCGCGCAACCGGGCCAGCATCCCGGCATAAAAGGTGGACACGGAGGCATAGCCGATGCTTCCCAGCACCAGTGTGACCAGGATGCCGGGCAGCGCCGAGAGGGGCAAGTAAAAAAGTCCCGCCGTCAGGAACAGCAGCGCCCCGCCCACGATCAGCAGCAGCAGGAGCTGAAACAGCAGCTTGCCGTAGTAGAGCCACTCGCGGCTCCCCGGGACGAGCAGGAGGTCGTCGAGGGTGTTGTCCTCGACCTCGAGCCCGAACGCCCGCCCCGCCAGCAGGCTCCCGGCGAAGGCCAGCGCCACCCACAGCACGCCCGGCGCGGCCTTGCGCAGGTCGTCTTGGTTGGGGCCTAAGGCCAGCCCCAGGATCAGCAGCATGGTGAAGAGGAAGAACACCGCCGCCAGCAGGCCGGTGCGCCCGCGCAGCTCGAGGGTGAGGTCGCGCAGGGCGAGCCAGAAGATGCGGGTGAGGAGGGTCATGGTGTGCACGTCGAAGGCCGAATGCCCAACGCCCGGCGCCGAACGCCGAACGCCGAACGCAAAACGCAAAACGCAAAACGCCGAGTGCCGAGGGTTGAGAGCTGATCGTGGGTTGAGCAGGCAGGAAGCGGCGGCATGGCGTTCAGACGGCGGGGGAGAGCTCGAGGGTGCGGGTGGCGAGGCGCTGGACCCAGCCCCGGTCGTGGGTGGCGAGCACGACGCCCCCGGCACTTTTGGCCTCCAGGATCAGGGCCTCGAGCAACTCGCGCCCCTGGGCGTCGAGGGCGGCCTCGGGCTCGTCGAGGAGCCAGATGTCGGGCCGCTGGAGGCGCAGGCGGGCCATCGCCAGGCGCTTTTTCATGCCGCTGGAGTAGCCCAGCACCGCCTTGCCGGGCGGGAGCCCCACCGCCTGCAGGGCGGCGGCGATGGCGCCGGGCTGGGGGGAGCGCCCCTCGAGCCGCAGCGCGTAGCTCAGGTTTTCTTCTCCGGTGAAGTGCCGGTGAAAGGCCGGGGGGTTGGCGAGCAGCCCCACCCTGCCCTGCCGCGCGACCCTCCCCCCGCTGGCCCGCATCAGCCCGGCCAGCAGCCGCAGCAGCGTGGTCTTGCCCACGCCGTTGGGGCCCAGCAGGGCGACCACCTCGCCGGGCTCGAGGCGGAAGTCCAGGCCACGGATCACCCAGTCGCGCCCGTAGCGCTTGGAGAGGGACTGGGCCTCGAGCAGGGGACTCATCGGGGGCTTAGCCTAAACGAGCCGGAATGATTCGCACAAGGAGCCGGCGCGCGTCACCTGCCCAGGAAGCCGTTCTCGAGGTCCAAGAGCCACTGGGGCGTGATCTTGAGCAGGTAGCTGTTGAGGATGGTGAACTGGTCGGTGACGAGCAGCACGCCGATGAGCACCAGCACCACCCCCGCCGTCACCTCGAAGGCGTGGGAGAGCCGGGCCGCCCGGCGCAGGAAGCCCCGAACCCGGTCGGCGAAGAGCGCGACCAGCAGGAAGGGGATCGCCAGGCCCAGGACGTAGGCCAGCAGGGGGGAGACCCCGCCGCCCGCGGCGGTCAGGGTGTAGATGGCCCCCAGCACCGGGCCGATGCAGGGGGTCCAGCCCAGGCCCAGCACCACGCCCAGCACGAAGGCCCCCCAGGGGGTCTGGGTGTCGCCCTGGTAGCGCAGGCTGACGGCTCGAGTCAGGAAGGCGGGCTTGAGGCCCAGCATGTACAGGCCGAACAGGACCAGCACCACCCCCCCGATCTTGCTCAGCAGGTCGCGGCTGCCCAGGAGCAGGCTGCCCAGCAGGGTGAAGGGCAGGCCCAGCACGACGAAGATCGCGCTGAAGCCCAGCACGAAGAACAGGGCGTTGCGGATCGGGCGGCCCTTGTCGCCCCCCAAGTAGAGCAGGTAGGTGGGCACCAGCGGCAGCACGCAGGGGGAGAGGAAGGACAGCATCCCGGCCAGGAAAGCGATGGGCAGGCTCATACAACTGGATCTACGCTAGGCCATCCCGAGCGGGACGTGTGTACCCTGACTGACCTTGGGCGGGGCAACTGTGCGGCGTGACGGTGGTGGGGCCGTGCGGCTGGGGGTAGATTGGGGCTATGAAGATCTACACCAAGACCGGCGACCGGGGCGAGACCGGGCTCTACGGGGCCGACCGGGTGCCCAAGGACCACCCGCGGGTCGAGGCCTACGGCACGGTGGACGAGGCCAACAGCGCTATCGGCGTGGCGCGGGCCGCGCTGGGCGAGGCCCACCCCGACCTCCAGGCCGACCTCGAGTACCTCCAGAACGCCCTCTTCGACCTCGGCGCCGACCTCGCCACCCGCTTCGGCGGCCCCTACGAGAAGAACCTCGCCCGCATCGACGCCCAGGACGTGGCGAGGCTCGAGGCCCTCATCGACCGTTACCAGGAGGAGGCCCCCAAGTTCACCGGCTTCATCCACCCCGGCGGCCACGCCGCCGCCGCCGCCTTGCACCTCGCCCGCACCGTGGTGCGCCGGGCCGAGCGCCGGGTGGTCGAGCTGATGCACGCCGAGGAGGTCAACGCCGAGGCCGTGCGCTACCTCAACCGCCTCTCCGACCTGCTGTTCACGCTGGCCCGGGTGGTCAACCAGCGCGAGGGCTTCCACGAGGAGAGGTGGCTCGTCAAGAAACGCCGATAGCTGATGGCCTATAGCTAAAAAGCTCCAGCTATCCGCTATCCGCGAGGGCTTATGCGACTCATCAGCCTGACCGCATCCAACACCGAGATCGTCTGGGCGCTGGGCTGCCTGGACCGGCTGGTGGGCGTGGACGACCACTCCGACTTCCCGGCCCAGGTGCGGCAACTGCCGCGCGTGGGCCCCGACCTCCGGGTGGACCTCGACGCCGTGGAGCGCTTGCGGCCCGACCTGGTGCTCGCCAGCCTGAGCGTGCCGGGCATGGAGCGCGTGGTGCAGGGGCTGGCCGAGCGGGGGATCCCCCACGAGGTGCTCGACCCCGAGAGCCTGCAGGACGTGTACGCCGACATCGAGCGGGTGGCGGGGTGGCTCGAGGTGCCCCGCCAGGGGGAGCACGTGGTGCGGGCCATGCGCCGGATGATCGCCCAGGCGCGGGGGAGCCTGCCGCGCTGGGTGCGGCCCCCACGGGTGATGGTGGAGTGGTGGCCGCGCCCGATGATCGCGGCGGGGCGCCGGAGCTGGGTGACGGGGCTGCTCGAGGCGCTGGGGGCCGAGAACGCCTTCGCCCACCTGGACGTGCGCTCCAAGCCCCTGACCCCCCAGGAGGTGGAGGCCGCCGCGCCCGACCTGATCACGGTCTCCTGGTGCGGCGTCCGCAAGCTGCGCCCGGAGGTGGCGCTGAAGCGGGAGCTCGACGTCCCCGCGCTCCGCTACCGGCAGGTGTTCCCCCTCGAGGAAGCCTACCTGGGCCGCCCCGGTCCCCGGCTGGCCGAGGGGGCCAGGCGCCTGGCCGAACTCCTGGCCCGCTCCCCCTACGCCTGGGGGGTGAGCCGGTGAACGCGCTCAAGGTGGTCACGCTGTGGGTGCGCCCGCCCGAGGAGCACGCCCTGCCCGAGGCCAGGGAGACGCTCGAGGCCCTGCTGGCCAAGTTCTACGCCAGCTACCCTGAGTACGAGGGGAGCGTGGTGTTCTCCCAGTCCCCGCGCTGGCCGCGCTACGCCTTCGTCTACACCCACCCCGGCTGCACCGGCCTGCTGCCCGAGGCGGGCCGGTACCTGCAGCGGCTGCTCGAGCACGCCTTCCGGGGCAGCGAGGTGCGGGCGTACGGGCGGCCGTGGCCGCTGGAGCAGGAATAGAAGGGCCGTACGTCGTACGCGATACGCAAGACGCGAGACGCCAAACGCTGAACGTCGAACGTCTATAGGGCCGGGCCTCAAACCCGGCCTCTAACACCAGACCACGGTCCACGGGCCCCCGGCATACCGGCTATCCGGCCATCAGCGACTTCGGCAAGAAGGTCTATCGGCGTAATCCGTCCGGTCTTCGGTCGGATCAGCCCTTGCGGCGGGCAGGCAGGGGCGGGCACCATTGACCCATTAGGACCCCTGGAGACTGCCTATGACCCCCCAACCCTTCCCTCCCGAACCTTCTCGCCGCGTCCTTTTCCTCCTGCTCCCCGAGGTCAACCTGCTCGACCTGGCCGGCCCGGCCCAGGTCTTCGCGGCCGCGGCCTCGCTGGGGGCGAACTACTCGCTCGCCTTCTGCGCCCACCAGCCCGAGATGGTGAGCGCCCAGGGGCTGGCGTTCGCCCGCCTCGAGCCCCTTCCCCCCGTCGGCCCGCGCGACCGGGTGCTGATCCCGGGGATGGAGCTGGCCCGCTATGCCACGGGGGAACTGCGCCTCGAGCCCGCCGTCCGGGAGTGGTTGCGCGGGGCTTACGCCGCCGGGGCCCACCTGGTCTCGGTCTGCACCGGGGCTTTCGTGCTGGGGGAGGCCGGGCTGCTCGACCACCGGCGCTGCACCACGCACTGGTCGGCCATCGAGGCCCTGCGGGCGCGCTACCCGCTGGCCCGCGTCCAGGACGCCGTCCTCTTCACCCACGACGGCCCCGTCACCACCAGCGCCGGGATCGCCGCGGGCATCGACATGGCCCTGTCCGTCGTCGAGCAGGAGCGCGGCCCGCTCTTCGCCGCGCAGGTGGCCCGCCAACTGGTGGTCTACCTGCGCCGCAACGGCACCCACGCCCAGACCAGCGTGTTCCTGCAGTACCGCACCCACCTCCACCCGGGCGTCCACCGCGCGCAGGACTTCCTGTTGGAGAAGCTCGCCGAGCCCGTCTCGCTCGAGCAGGTCGCCGCGGCGGCCCGCATGAGCGTGCGGAGCCTGTCGCGGGCGTTCCGCGAGGCCACCGGGCTGACCCTGACCGCCTACCGGCAGCGGCTGCGCCTCGAGCTCGCTCGCACCCTGCTGCACAACCCCGAGCTCAGCATCGAGGACGTGGCGCTCAAGACCGGCTTCGCCGACGTGCGCCACTTCCGCCGGCTGTGGAGCCGGGAGTTCGGCTTTGCGCCCTCGGCGGCGCGCCAGAGGGGGCAGGCATGAGACGGGTCCTGGCCGCGCTGCTGTACTCCCTGGCCTTTTTGCTCCCGGTCTTGATCGCGGGGGGCCTGGGCTCGTGGGCGTCCATGCGCGCCGCCATGTCCCCCGCGCCCCGCGAGCTCGTGAGCCGGGCCGAGCCCGCCGCCCGCCCGCCCTACGACCCCCGCAAGCCTACGGTGGCCGTCGTGCTGGGCGAGGGCGTGAGCGAGGTCACCGACGTCCTGGGGCCCTACGCGCTGTTCGCGCAGTCGGGTGCTTACAACGTGTACGCGGTGGCCTCGAGCCGGGCCCTGCGCACCCTGACGGGCCACCTCGACGTGCTGCCTCACTTCGCCTTCGCCGAGCTCGAGGCGCTGCTGGGCCGTGCCCCCGACGTGGTGGTGGTGCCGGCCATGCTCGAGGTCGGGTCGCCCGCCAACCGGCCGGTGCTGGAGTGGCTGCGGAAACAGGCCCGCGCCACGCTGCTGTTCTCCTGGTGCACCGGCGCCGAGGTGCTGGCGGCCGCGGGCGTGCTCGACGGGAAAGACGCCACGACCCACTGGGCCGACCTGGGCCGGCTGGCGGCCCGCTACCCGAGGGTGCGCTGGCGGGCCGGGGTGCGTTACGTCGACGCGGGCGCGGTGCTCACCTCCGCCGGGCTGCTGTCGGGCATCGACGCCACCCTCTACCTGCTCGCCAAGCGCCACGGCCCGGCGATGGCCGAGGCCGTGGCCGCGCAGGTCCGCTACCCTGCCCCCGAATTCCTGCGCGACCCCAGGATGGAGCCCTTCGCCTTCCGGCCCCCCGACGGCATCTACCTGCTCAACACCGCCTTCCGGTGGCGCAAGCGCGAGGCCGGGGTGTGGCTGTACGCGGGGGTCGGGGAGCTCGAGCTCGCCGCGATCTTCGACGTGCACGCGGGCTCCTTCACCCACAACCTTCACACCTTCGGCCAGGGCACGGTGCGCTCGAGGCACGGCCTCTACCTCGTGCCGCGCTACACGCCCGCCGGCCTGCCCCCCGTGGGGCGCGTGCTCGTCCCCGGCGCGGCCAGCGACCTCGACCCGGAAGCCAGGGGCCAGTTGGCCGCCCGACAGCCCGGCGCGGGGATCACCTACCTCCACGCCGCCCCCGCCTTCGCCTTCGACCCCGCCTTGCAGGACCTCGCCCGGCAGGAGAACTTGCCCACGGCCCTGTTCGCGGCCAAGCGGCTGGAGTACCGGCGGCGGCTCGAGCTCTCCGGCCCGGGCTGGCCGCTCGGCCTGCTGGCGCTTCCCCTGCTGCTAGGCGTGACCGGAGCGGGGTGCGCCCTTGTTTTGCGCCGGAGGCTGGGCCGGCGCGTCGGGAAGCGCCCCCTGCCGGGCGCTACCTCGCCCTGAACACGCTCAGCGTCCCCCCGCGCTCCAGCGTCCCGCTGCCCACCACCAGCCCCGAGGAGGGCCAGGCCAGGCCGTAGACCGGGCGCACGAAGCCGGCGAGGGTCTGCTCGAGGGTGCCGCTCGCGGCCTTCCAGACCCTCACGGTTTTGTCCCAGCCGCTGCTGGCGAGCTCGCCGCCGGGGCTCCAGGCCAGGGCCTGCACCGCGCTGGTGTGGCCCTCGAGGGTGCGCAGGGGCTTCCCGCTCCGGGCGTCCCACAGCCGCACCGTGCCGTCGAAGCCGCCCGTGGCGAGGACGGTGCCTTTGGGGTCGAGCGCCAGGCTGTAGAGCGCGCCCTGTTCGGTGAGCACCCGCCGCAGAGGCCGCCCCTGCACGTCCCACCAGACCAGGGTCTGGTCGGCGCTGGCGCTGACGAAGCCCTCCCCCGCCCAGGCCAGCCCGGTGACGTCGTACTCGTGGCCGCGCCAGTCGTGCAAAAGCTTACCGCTGCGCCACTCCCACAGCTTGATCACCTCGTCGCGCCCGCCGCTCGCCAGCCCTTTGCCCGCCGGGTGCCAGGCCAGGGCAGAAACCCCGTCCCCGTGGCGCCCGAGGGTCTGGAGCAGCCTGCCGCCGGCGACTTCCCAGACGCGGACGGTGCCGTCGGCGCTGCCGCTGGCGAGGTGGCGGCTGTCGGGGGAGAAGGCCAGCACGCTGACCTCGAGCTCGTGCCCCCGCAGCTTGTGGAGCACGCGGCCCTGGCGGTCCCACAGCCACACCTCCTTGTCCCGGCCGCCGCTCGCCACGAAGCGCCCGTCCGGGCTGTGGGCCAGCGCGCCCACCGAGGCGGCGACGGGCTCGAGGGCCCGCACCAGCTTCCCCTCCGGGCTCCACAGCCGCACCCGGCCGTCGTCGTGGCCGCTGACCACCCCGCCCGCGCGGTCCCAGGCCAGGCACAGCACCGAGGCGCTCGTCCAGCCCCGCACGGGGCGGCCCCTCTCGTCCCACACGGCGATCTTCCCGTCCTGGCCGCCGCTGAGGAGCCGGTCGCCCGCGGGGTTCCAGGCGAGTGCGGTGACCACCTGGCCGTGGGCCGGGATCTGGCCCAGGGGCTGCCCCTGGGGGCTCCACAGCCGGATCACGCCCTCGCGGTCGCCGGTCGCCAGCAGCCCTTTGCGGCCCCAGTCGAGCGCGTGCACCCCCTGCGGCCCCAGCAGGGGCAGCGGGCGCCCGGTCTGCCGGTGCCACAGCTCGACGCCCTCGAGCCCCCCGCTGGCGAAGTACTCGTCCCCCGGCGCGAAGGCCAGGCCGTAGACCCAGCCCCGGGCCCCCGGGTAGGTGCGCAGGGTCTGGCCCTCGAGGCCCCACAGCCGCACCTCCCCGTCGGAGGCGGCGCTCAGCACGCTGCGCCCGTCGCGGCTGAAGCGCAACCCCCAGACCTCGCCCGAGTGGCCCCGGTAGGTGCGCAGTGCCGGGCCGGGCTGCGGGCCCCACAGCCGCACGGTGTTGTCGGCGGCCCCGCTGGCCAGGAGGGTCCCGTCGGGGCTGTAGCTCAGCGCCCGCACGGTGTCGAGGTGGCCGCTCAGCAGGCCCCGGGGCTGCCCCTCGAGGCTGAAAAGCTGCACGTAGGCGTCGGCGGCGACGGCCAGGGTTCGGCCGTCCGGGCTCAGCGCGAGCGCTCCGGGGGGGCTACGGTGGCCCTGCCAGGTCCCCGCCGGCAGGAGCGGGGCCGCCCAGGCCAGCCCCAACAGGGGGAGCCAGAACAGTCGGTGCACCGCTCCAGCTTAGCGCCCGGGGGGGAGGGGGCGGGGGTCCACTAACGGGTGAGGATTGAGGTCAGCTAAAGGGTGGAGCGCGCGTCTGCCGACCCTGGAACGGTAGCATAGGGGCGTGCATCACCGGTTGTTGAACCTGCTCAGCGAACAGTTCCAGCCCAGCCGGATTCTAGGCGAACAACTCGGCGTCGACCGCGACCAGGCCCGCTACCTGGTGCAGCGCCTGGTCCACGAGGGCTACCCGGTCGAGGTTTCCAAGGCGCTGGGGGTGCGGGTAGCGCCGGGGACCCCGCTGCCCCACCTCCTGGCCCCCCGCCTGCGCGGCAGCTTCGGTCAGCCCTACCGCTACCTGGGCCACACCACCAGCACCCAGGACGAGCTGCGGCGGTGGGCCGAGGAGGGGGCCCCCGAGGGCGCGGTGGTCCTGGCCGAGCGCCAGACCGCGGGCCGGGGACGGATGGGCCGCCCCTGGGTGAGCACGCCCGGGGCCTCCCTGACCTTCTCGCTGCTGCTGCGCCCCCGGGTCCCCGTCGCCCTGCTGCCGCTGGCGGTGGGGGTGGCCTTGCGCGAGGCGGTGGGCCTGGGCGGGCTCAAGTGGCCTAACGACCTGCTGGCCCCCGACGGGCGCAAGCTGGCCGGGATCCTGGTCGAGGCCAAGGCGGGGAACCCCGTGCCCGGCGTGGTGATCCTGGGGATCGGGCTCAACGTCCTGCCGCCCGTGCCCCCCGCAGGGGCGGCGCTGAGCGAGTTCGCGCCGGTCAACCGGGCCGAGTTGCTGGCGAGCATCCTCGAGGAGCTGGAAAACCAATATGAAAACCTCTCCAAGCCCGAGCGCGTCCTGGAGGACTGGAAAAAGTACAGCGTCACCCTGGGGAAGGAGGTGAGCATCCGCACCCCGCGCGGGGAGATGCAGGGCCGGGCGCTGGACCTAGCCGAGGACGGGGCCTTGGTGGTAGAGTCTCAGGGCGGAACTGAACGGATCGCCGCTGGCGACGTATCCCTCATCGGTAGATTAGGAGGCTGAGCGATGAATCCAATGAACCCGACCCAGACCCTGCCCTATACCCCCCTGGTCAAGACCCTGCTCCCCACCCGCAGCGCCCTGCGCGACCTGCTGCTGGTGCTAGGCGGCAGCTTCTTCGTGGCGCTGTGCGCCCAGGCCTCGATCCCCACCCAGCCCGTGCCCATCACCCTCCAGACCCTGGGCGTGCTGCTGGTGGGCGCCGCCCTGGGCAGCCGCCTGGGCTTCTTAGCCCTGGTGGCGTACCTGCTCGAGGGCCTGGCGCTCCCGGTGTTCGCGGGCGGCAAGACCTGGGCCGCCACGTCCTTCACCGCCGGCTACTTAGTCGCCTTCCCGTTGGCCGCCTTCCTGGTGGGCTACCTGGTCGAGCGCTTCGGCACCGACCGCAGCCCCTGGAAGACCCTCGTCGCCATGCTGCTGGCGAACCTGGTGATCTACGCGCTGGGCGTGCCCTGGCTGGGCTACATGCTGGCCGGGATCGGCAAGTACGCCGGCGTCGAGGCCGTGCTCCAGGCCGGGATGATCCCCTTCCTGGCCGGCGACCTGGTCAAGGCGGTCATCGCCGCGGCGCTGCTCCCGACGGCCTGGAGGCTCATTGGCCGCAGGTAACTGGGCCGAACGTCGAACGCCCAACGCCGGGCGCGAAAACGTGTCAATGGCCGAGGGTCAACGGTCCCCTCACCCCAGCCCCTCTCCCAGCAGGAGAGGGGTTTTCTCTTCGCTGGAAGGCTTTCTGGCTCGCGAAGATACCGCGCGCGGTGCCAAACCAGGGCCTCAGTCTCGAGGCCCCTGGCCTTCCTCCGGCTCGTCCTCGAGCGGCTCGGCGCCGCGGCCCTGGGCCAGCCGCCGCAGGAACAGGGGCATCAGCACTTTGTACAGCAACGCGGCCAGCAGGCCGAAGGGCAGGCTCAGCGCCAGGGCCACCCATAGCCCCAGGGCCTTGGCCTGGAACCCGGCGACCAGCAACGCCACGGTTGCGCCCAGCATCAGCGCTTCGCGCCACGAAACCTTGAAGTCCATGTCACGCTCCCAATCTAGAATAGGGGTGGAGAGAGCCATGGTTGAAATTCCGGAAATCCCCCGTCACCCCCAGGTCAGCCTACCGGCCCGGCAAACCGCCCTCATCATCGTGGACATGCAGAACGACTTCGTGGAGCCCGAGGGCACGCTCTTCGTCCCCGACGCGCCCAAGACCCTACCGGCTATCGCCGGGCTGCTCGAGCGCGCCCGCGAGGCCGGGGTGCGGGTGGTCTACACCCAGGACTGGCACCCCGAGGACGACCCCGAGTTCAACATCTGGCCCCGCCACGTGGTGCACAACACCTGGGGCGCCGAGATCGTGGACGCGCTCAAGCCCCGCCCCGACGAGACCGTCATCCGCAAGGCCCGCTACGACGGCTTCTACGGCACCCAGCTCGAGCACCTGCTGCACCTGTGGGGCATCCGGCACGTGGTGATCGTGGGCACGGTGGCCAACATCTGCGTGCTGCACACGGCGGGCAGCGCGGCGCTGCGCTGGTACGACGTGGTGCTGCCCGAGGACGGCACCAGCGCCCTCACCCCCTTCGACCTCGAGTCGGCCCTGCGCCAGGTGACGTTTTTGTACCAGGGCAAGGTAACCACCTGCGCCGGGGTGCAGTTTGTCTAGGCCCCAGCGGCAGAAGGCGGCGGCCGCGAACGGCGCGGTCGAGTTCGCCGACCCGCTGATGGCCGAGCTCCAGCGGCGCTTCGGCCCCGCCCCCTTCCGTCCCCACGCCGCCGAGGTGCGGCCCGCCTACCCCACGCTGGTGAGCTCCATCGTGGGGCAGCAGCTCTCCGGCAAGGCGGCCGAGACCATCTGGAAGCGGCTCGAGCAGCGCTTCGCCGTCGAGCCCGCCGTGTTGGCCGCCGCCGACCCCGACGACCTGCGCGCCCTGGGGCTCTCCCGGGCCAAGGTGAGCTTCGTCCACGACCTCTCGCGCTTCGCCTTGGGGGGCGGCCTCGACGACCTCGAGCACCAGTCCGACGAGGAGATCATCGCCCACCTCACCCAGGTCAAGGGCATCGGGGTCTGGACGGTGCAGATGTTCTTGATGTTCGGCCTGCGCCGCCCCGACGTGTGGCCCGTCCTCGACCTCGGGGTGCGCAGGGGCCTCGAGCGGGTCTACGGGGTGAGTACCAAGGCCGAGCTCGAGGCCCTCGGCGAGCGTTTCCGCCCCTTCCGTTCCCACGCTGCTTGGTACATGTGGCGGGTGGTGGAGAATGCTGGGGCGGGTGGTTTGTAGCTGATAGCTGAACGCCTAACGCCGATAGCCCATAGCCGATGGCTAAACGCAAAACGCCAAACGCAAGACGCAAGACGCAAAACGCAAGACGCCTTGTCACCCCCCTTAGCAAGGGGGGCTGGGGAGGGGTGCCTTTCCACCACGAGCCACACGCCACCAGCCTTTCGCTCTTCGCCGACGGCTGACGGCTGACCGCTTCCGGCTCCCAACTACCGCGTACCGAACACGACCAGCATGCCGTTGCGGTCGTCGGTGACGTAGAGCCTGCCGTCGGGGCCGGCCTTGACGTCTACCGGGGCTCCCAGTTTGCCGCCGGGCAGTACCCAGGACTTGATCAGGTCGGCGGGGTTGCCGTTGGGGACGCCTTTGGCGTCTACGGGGAAGGCCACCAGGCGGTGGCCGTACTTGCGGTAGCCGTGGTAGCCCACCACCAGCCAGCCCCGATAGGGCTGGGGGCCGCCGGTCCAGTAGGTCATGCCCAGCGGGGCGGCGTGGGCGGGGAGCAGCACGGCGGGCTTGCGGGTGTTGGCGCAGGGGTAGTCGGGGAACTCGGGGGCGTTGCGGGCGTTCTCGTAGCAGTAGGGCCAGCCGTAGTTGGCGCCGGCCTCGAGCACGTTTAGCTCGTCCTTGGGGTGTTCCTCGTCGTCGAGCTTGGGGTCGGCGGCGCTGATGGCGTCGCGGGAGTTCTCCCCCTGGAGCACGGTGCCCGAGGGGTGTACGGCCAGGGCCATGGAGTTGCGCAGGCCACTCGCCAGCACGCCCCAGCCGCTGACCTTCCCGCTGTCCCAGTCGAAGGTGTAGCGCCGCACCAGCCCGTTGGTCTGGGCTTCGCGGCAGGCGGCCTTGCCCTGGTCCTGCTGGCAGTTGTCGCTGGCGCTGCCGACGTTGACCAAAAGGCGCCGGTTGGCGTCGAAGACCATTTGGGTGAGGGGGTGGCGGCCGTTGCCGGGGAGGTTGGTGATGACGTACTCCTTGGCGGGCTTGCCCAGGCTGAAGCGGAAGATCCGGCCGGCCTCGCCCACGTAGACCTTGCCGTCGGGGCCTAAGGTGATGCCGTTGGGGCGGTCGAGCTGGGTGAACAGGCGCTGGGGGGCGTAGCCTTTGGCCCTGGCGAGCAGGGTCACGGCGCCGCGGTTGGGGCCCCAGCCGCCCATCTCGACCACCAGGACGTCGCCGTTGGCCAGGGGAAGCACGCCCCTGGGGAAGTTGAGGCCGCTGCGAACGACCCCGGCGCAGAAGCCGGCGGGGGTGGCGACCTCGAGCTCGCGGAAACCCAGGCAGTTTTGGGCCAGGGCGGGGGCTAAGGTCAGGGCCAACAGCGCGAGAATTCGCTTCACGCCTCCCACCCTAAGCCACGAGACCCGCCAGGCTCAACCCTGGGCCAGGCGGCGGCCGGCCTCGAGCACCCGCACCCCGTGCCGGACGGCCTGCCGCGCCGCGTCGGAGTCGGCGTAGCCCGAGCGGTAGAAGTCCCAGGCGCACAGGTAGAAGCCCGCGTAGTCGGCGGCCAACCCGGCCTGCCCCGCGGCCTCGAGCCGCCCGATCAGGTGGGTGCGGTTGTGGCCCCAGGCTTCCTCGAAGCTGTAGCCCAGCAGCGAGAGCGCCCGCGAGGCGGTGGGCCCGACCCGCCAGGTGAGCTGGCGCAGGCAGTGGAAGAGGTACTTGCCGGGCATGTCCATGAAGTTGAGGGGGAAGGCCCGGAGGTCTTCGGGTTTGGCGCGCTCGAGCAGGCCCCAGCGGTCGGCCTCCCGCACGGCCTCGCGGTCGGTGAGCGGGTGAACCTCGGCGTAGGGCTTGCCCAGGAGGGTCTGCACGACGGGGGCGGGGGAGGGGGAGAAGGTGGGGCTCTCCAGGAAGCGGTTGATGACCTGGATCTGGGGGCGGGGCAGGTGCAGGGGCTGGGGGGCGCGACGGAAGAAGCGGCGCTCGAGGTCGGCCTGCACCGCCAGGGCCCGCTCGAGGTCGTCGAGCAGGTCGGGGTCGTGCAGGAGGAGCTGCACGTCGAGGTCGGAGAGCTCGGGCACGTAGTCGAGGGGGCTGTCCCAGGGCTTGAGGGCCGAGCCCTTGGCGTAGATGCCCACGAAGGCCCCCTCCCCGAGCTGGCCCAGCAGGGCTTCCACCACCGACTCCAGCATCATGCTGACCTCGAGCCGGAGCCGGGTCTTGGAGGGGTAGGCCTGGTCCCAGAGGGGCGGTCTCAGGGGCATAGACCGCCCATCCTAGCAGGGTTTCTACTCGGGCTCAACGGGGATCAGGGGCCGGTTCTCGAACTGGGTGGAGAGCACCACAGTCGAGGTGGTGCGCGAGACGCCGGGCACCCGCTTGATGCGGTAGAGCAGCCGCTCGAGGTCCTCGGGGGTGGCGGTGCGGGCCTTGAGCAGCACGTCGATGTCGCCGGCGGCGCTGTGGCACTCCTCGACCTCGGGGAAGTCGCCGAAGGTGGGGGCCACGTCGGCGCAGGTGGCGTCGTTCTGCAGCCGCACCGCGATGTAGGCGGTCACCTGCAGCCCGATGGCCTTGGGGTTGACCTGAATCCGGTACGCCTCGATGACCCCTTTGCGCTCGAGCTTCTTCACCCGCTCGTGCACGGCAGCGGCCGAAAGCCCCACCCGTGCGCCGATTTCCGCGTAGGAGAGGCGGCTCTCCTTCTGCAGCTCGAGCACGATGGCCCGGTCGATCGCGTCTAGCTGAACCATGTTCGGCATTCTACCACGCACCCGAATGAGATATAGACGAAATGGTATTCGGTTTTATATCATTGGGTTATTCGTGGTGTTGCCCGGAGGTGATTATGGCCCTACCGCTCAATGACCGAACCGCATTCGATATCACAACCCTTCTGGCCCGGCGGGAGCGAGCGGGGAAGCCCTACCTCGAGTTCCTCCGGGTCCCCGCGCTGAGCGGCGGGCTGTACGTGCTGGGGGCCGGCAGCGCCGGCCCCCAGCAGCCCCACGCCGAGGACGAGGTGTACGTGGTGATGGCCGGGAAGGGCAAGATCCGGGTGGGGGAGGACGTGTACCCGGTGCAGGCCGGGAGCGTGGTGTTCGTGGAGGCCCTGGTGGAGCACAAATTCTTCGACGTCGAGGAGCGGTTGGAGATCCTGGTGTTTTTCGCCCCGGCCGAGCACAGCCGGAAGGGAGCTTGAGCATGCAGATGCAAAAGGTTCTGCCCCGTGCCGCCGGCGACGGCTGGATGGTCCTCGTCGCCCTGCTGGCGCTGTACCTGATCTGGGGCTCGACCTACCTCGCCATCGTCTACATGGTCGAGACCATGCCTGCGCTGCTGGCGACGGGGGTCCGCTTCCTGGTGGCCGGCGGGGGGATGTTCCTCGTGCTGCGGTTGCGCGGCGCCCCCGCCCCAACCCGCGCCGAGTGGTGGGGCGCGGCCCGCGTGGGCACGCTGCTGATGGGCGGGGGCATGGGGATGGTAGCGCTGGGCGAGTCGCTGGGGGTGGCCTCGGGGCTGGCGGCCACCATCATCGCCACCATGCCGCTGTGGCTGGCCCTGTTCGGCCGGCTGTGGGGCGAGAAGACCCGCCGCCTCGAGTGGCTGGGCATGGCGCTGGGCTTCGCCGGGGTGGCGCTGCTGATGCTCGAAGGCAACCTGCGCTCCAACCTCGTCGGCACCCTCCTGATCTTCCTGGCCCCGGTCTGCTGGGCCTTCGGCTCGGCCTGGAGCCGCCACATGACCCTGCCCAAGGGCATGATGGGCAGCGCCGCCGAGATGCTGGTGGGGGGCGGGGTGCTGGTGGTCATGGGCACGCTCCTGGGCGAGCGCTTCACCCAGGTGCCCAGCCCCGGGTCCCTCGCTGCCTGGGCCTACCTGGTGGTCTTCGGCTCGGTGGTGGGCTACAGCGCCTACATGTTCCTGCTCTCGAGGGTGCGCCCCGCGCTGGCGGGGAGCTACGCCTACGTCAACCCGGTGGTGGCGGTGCTGCTGGGGGTGGCCCTGGTGGCCGAGCCCATCACCGTGGTCACCCTGCTGGCCCTGCCGGTGATCCTGCTGGGGGTGGGGCTGGTAGCCCTGGCCCGGCGTTAGGCTATACCCTTAGCCATTCGCGGAGGACTCGTGAGCGACAGGCGCATCTTCTACGGCTGGGTCGTGGTGGCGGTGGCGGTGCTGGCGACGCTGGTCGCCGCCGGGATTCGCTCGGTGCCGGGGGCCTTGCTGGTCCCGGTGGAGCAGGACCTGGGCTGGAGCAAGACCACCATCTCGGTGGCGGTGTCCATCGGCTTAGTGCTCTTCGGGCTGGGTGGCCCCTTCAGCGGCTACCTCATGGACCGCTACGGCCCGCGCCGCATCACCCTCTTCGGCCTGCTGCTGATGAGCCTGAGCATGGCGGGCAGCGCCCTCATGACCCAGGTCTGGCAGCTCAACCTGATCTGGGGCGTGGTGAGCGGGGTGGGCACCGGCATCGTGGGGAGCGTGCTGGGCGCGACGGTCGCCAACCGCTGGTTCATCCGGCAGCGGGGATTGGTCATGGGGATTTTCGGCGGGGCCACCTCGGCGGGGCAGCTCATCTTCATCCCCGCGCTGGTGGCCTGGGCCACGGGGCTGGGCTGGCGCGAGGCCAGTTGGGTCATGGTGGGGGTGGCGCTGGCGGTGATGGTGCCCATCTTCCTGCTGATGAGGGACAGCCCTGCCGAGATCGGGGAGCGGCCCTTGGGGGCCGCAGCGGGAAGTGCCCCCGCTAAGATCACCGCCGACGCCGGGGTGATGGGCCGGGCGGTGCGCTCGAGCACCTTCTGGCTGCTGGCGGGCACCTTCTTCATCTGCGGCGCGACCTCCAACGGCCTCATCGGCGTCCACTTCATCCCCTACGCCGTGGACTGCGGCATCTCGCAGGGCGTGGCCTCGGGGATGCTGGCCCTGCTGGGCGCGATGAACTTCGTGGGCACCATCGCCTCGGGCTGGCTCACCGACCGCTACGACCCCCGCAAGCTGCTGTGCGTGTACTACGTGTTCCGCGGCTTCTCGCTGCTGCTGCTGCCCTACGCGGTGACCCCTGAGACCATGGTCCCCTTCGCCATCCTCTTCGGCCTCGACTACATCGCCACCGTCCCCCCCACCGTGGCCCTGGTGGCCGACAACTTCGGGCGCCAGAACGTCGGCACGGTTTACGGCTGGGTCTTCGCCGCCCACCAGCTCGGCGCGGCCTTCGCCTCCTGGGCCGGGGGCAGCGTGCGCGACGCGCTGGGCGAGTACAACCTGGCCTTCTTTGCCGCAGGAGCCGTAGCGATCATGGGCGGAATGCTGTCGCTGGGCATCCGGCGGGCGTTGCGGCCGGTGGTGGCTTGAGGGGGTGTCGGTAGCCGAACGCCGATAGCTGATAGCCGAACGCCAGACGCCGAACGCCAGACGCCGAACGCCAGACGCCTTTTCTTTACCCCCCTTAGCAAGGGGGGCTGGGGGGATACCCCCTCCCCGCACGCGGGGAGGGAAGGGGTGGGGTGAACCACGAGCCACGGGCCACGAGCCACGGGCCACGAGCTGACGGCTGACCGCTGACGGCTGAAGGCTTACCGCCGTCTACCACAAGCCACACGCCACGCTACGAGCCACAAGCCTCCCGTCTCCTGCCTCTACGGCCTATAATCGGGCCGATGATTTTCCCCCTGAACAAAGCCCCTGCCGCTGGTGAAGTGGCCGATCTCCAGAAGCTCCAGGCCGCTGGGCTGCCGGTGGTGGCTACTGTGGTGTTGCAGGGCCTCGAGACCGAGTTCTACCAGCTCGCCAACCTGGCCGAGCAGATCCGCAACGCCTTCGCCGGGGTCTTCGGGGCGCGGCTCGACGAGGAGCGGCTCGAGGCCGCCTGTGCCCAGGCCGAGCGGCTGGTGCGGGAGAGCTACCTGCTGCCCGAGCGGGCCGAGGAGGTGCGGCGGGTGCTGCCGGAGGGCCGCTTGCTGGTGCGCTACGCGGGCGAGGCGCCCTTCGCCCTCGAGCCCTCCTCCCAGGAGGCGCTATGGGCGCTCAAGCGGCTGTGGGCCTCGAGGTGGCAGGTGGACAGCGTGCTCGAGCGCGCCCCCACCCTGGCCCCGCCCGAGGTGGCGAGCCTGGTCCAGGCCGCTGGGGGCGACCTGCTGCCCGACGAAGCCCTGGCCCAGCGCGCTTCGGCGGTGCTGGGCCGCGGCGTGCAGGTCTGGGCCTCGAGCGGCCAGGTCGCGCGGCTCGCCTGAGAAGGGGGAACCGTGTTCGACTCGCACATGCACACCCCCCTCTGCCGCCACGCGGTGGGGCACCCCCTCGAGTACGTCGAGGCCGCGCGGAAGGCGGGCCTGCAGGGCGTGGTCTTCACCGACCATAGCCCCATGCCCCCCTGGTTCGACCCCGAGGTGCGCATGAGCCTCGAGCAATTGCCCCTCTACCACGCCACGCTCGAGCGCGCCCGGGAGCAGGCCGGGGACTTCTACGTGGGGATCGGGCTCGAGGCCGACTACCACCCCGGCACCGAGGGCTTCGTGCGGCGGATGGTGGCGGGCTACGCCTACGACTACGTGATCGGCTCGGTGCACTACCTCGGGGCCTGGCCCTTCGACAACCCGGCCTTCGCCGCCGACTTCGACGAGCGCGACCTGCGCGAGCTGTACCGCGAGTACTTCGGGCTGGTGGTGCGGGCGGCCCGCTCGGGGCTCTACCACGCCATCGGCCACCTCGACCTGCCCAAGAAGTTCGGCCACGTCCCGCCGGAGGGCTACCTCGACCTGGCGGAGGAGGCCCTGCGGGCCATCGCCGGGGAAGGGCTGGCCCTGGACGTCAACACGGCGGGCTGGCGCAAGCCGGTGGGGGAGGTGTACCCCGCGCCCGCGCTGCTGGAGCGGGCCCGTGAACTGGGCATCCCTGTGGTGCTGGGCTCCGACGCCCACGCGCCCGGGGAAGTGGGCCACCGCTTCGCCGACGCGGCCGCGGCGCTGCGCTCGGCGGGCTACCGCGAGGCGCTGGTCTACCGGGAAGGACGAGGACGGCCCTACGCGCTCGAGGTACGATGACGCCCTCGTGACCGCCCCCTCCGCACTCCTCCCCCGCCTCACCGAGGCCTTCGCCGAAATCCCCGAGGTCGAGGCCCTGCTGCTCGCCGGCTCCCAGGCCGCCGCTACGGGCGACGCCCTCTCCGACTACGACTTCTACGTCTACGGGGAGTGTCCGGTGCCCCTCGAGGCCCGCCGGGCCCTCTTCCGCCGCTTCGACGCGCGCATGGAGCTCGACAACCGCTACTGGGAGACCGAGGACGACGGCGTGGTGGAGGGGGTCGCCCTCGAGGTGATCTACCGCCCCTGGGCCTTCATCGAGGAGCAGCTCGAGCGCACCCTCGCCCGCTGCGAGGGCTGGGTCGGCTACAGCACCTGTTTCTGGCACAACTACCTCACCTCGCGGGTCTTGTTCGACCGCACCGGACGGGCCGCCCGCCTGCAGGAGCGCTGCCGGGTGCCCTACCCCCCTGCCCTCAAGGCCAGCATCCTCGAGAAGAACCTCCCCCTGCTGGGCGGCTCCGTCACCGACTACCCCGGCCAGGTCGCCAAGGCCATCGAGCGCCGGGACTGGGTGAGCCTCAACCACCGCGTAGCAGCCTTCCTGGCGAGCTACTTCGACGTGCTCTTCGCCCTCAACGAGCTGCCCCACCCCGGGGAGAAGAAGCTGGTGCGCCTGGCCCAGGAACGCTGCCCGAAGCTCCCGCCCCACTTCGCCCAGGACGTCGAGGCCCTCACCGCGCCCGGCTACCGCGCCGAGGAGATCCCACAGCGCCTGGAGCGCATGGCGCGCGAACTCCGGGCCCTGGCCTAGCGCTTTTGGCTCCCCGGCGCGGCTCCCGTTAGGCTAAGGCCATGAACCGCAAAGAGCTGGCCGGGATGCTCGAGTACGCCGCCGACCTGATGGAGGTGCTGGGGGAGGGGGAGTTCCGGGCCCAGGTGTACCGCCGGGCCGCCCGCAACATCGAGAAGCTCGAGGCCGACCTCCAGACCCTGGCCGCGCAGGGCTTCCGAGGGGTCCCGGGCGTGGGCCCCTCGCTCGCGCCCATGCTCGCCGAGATCGTGCACAGCGGCGAGTTCGCCTACATGGCCGAGCTCGAGGCGCAGGTGCCCCCCGGCGTGCTGGAGTTCTTCCGGGTGCAGGGGCTGGGCCCCAAGCGCATCCGGGCGCTGTGGGAGCACGGCGTGGACTCGCTCGAGGAGCTCATCCGCCACGGCGAGGCCGGGCGGCTGCGGGGCATCCCCGGCTTCGGGGCCAAGACCGAGGCCAACCTGGTCCAGGCGGCGCGCTTCGCGCTCGAGGGCCTGCGCCGCGTGCTCTACGGCGAGGGGGTCGAAGCCGTCGAGCTGCTGCTGGCCGACTTCGCGAACGCCGGCCTCCGGGCCGAGGTGGCCGGGAGCTTCCGGCGGGGCCTCGAGACGCTGGGCAACCTCGACTTCGTGGCCCTGGCCGAGCCCGAGGCCGTGCAGCACGCCCTGGGGCGCTACCTCGAGCGCCTCGAGGGCACCGTCTGGCACGGGCACCTGGGGGGCCTGCCCCTCAAGGTGTTCTGCGCGACCCCCCAGAACTACGGCACCGTGCTGGTGCGGGCCACGGGCTCACTGGCCTTCCTCGAGTCGCTGGGCGCCCTGCCGGAGGCCCCCACCGAGGCCGAGGTCTTCGAGCGCCTGGGACGCCGGCCGGTCTCGCCCTACTGGCGCGAGCCCGAACACCTGGGCCTGGAGGAGCCCGTCCAGCCCCTGCGCCGGGAGGACCTGCTGGGCCTCATCCACTGCCACTCCACCTACTCCGACGGCACCGCCAGCCTGCGGGCCATGGCCGAGGCCGCCATCGCCGAGGGCTACGGCTACATGGTCATCTCCGACCACTCCCAGTCGGCGCCCTACGCGGGGGGCTTGGGGCCGGAGCGGGTGCTCGAGCAGTGGGCCGAGGTCGAGCGCCTCAACGCCGAGCTCGCCCCCTTCCGCATCCTCAAGGGCATCGAGTCCGACATCCTCCCCGACGGCTCCCTCGACTACCCCGACGAGATCCTTGCCGGCTTCGACGTGGTGATCGGCAGCCTGCACTCCGGGCTCAAGCTGCCCCGCGAGGCCCAGACCGAGCGCCTGCTGAAGGCGCTGGACAACCCCTACCTCACGGTCCTGGGCCACCCCACCGGGCGCCTGCTGCTGCGCCGCCAGGGCGCCGACGCCGACTGGGAGCGGGTGCTCGAGCGCGCCGCCGAGCGGGGCGTGACCGTCGAGATCAACTGCAACTACTACCGCTGCGACCTCGACTGGCGCCTCGCCCTGAAGTGGCGCGACCGGCTGCGCTTCTCCCTGGGGACCGACGCGCACAGCGTGGAAGGGATTCAGACCATCTCCTACGGCCTGGTCCTGGGGCGTAAAGCCGGCCTGGGCACCGCGCACGTGATTAATTGCCGGCCCGAGGGCCAGCGTTAAGCGAACTTAACCCAAAATTTCGACCCCCTGGTAAGGGGTAGGCTGTTACGCCTCCACGTAACTAGGCTTGGGGCGTGATAAGACCTCGAGGGTTGACCCTTATCGAGCTGCTGCTCGTCATCGCCCTGATCGGGATCGTGCTCGGGGTCATGGCGGTCTCGAGCCGCAGGATGCTCGGCAACCAGGAAGCTAAGGCGGGCCTCAACTCCGTACGGCAGATCGTGTGGCAGGGGGCTACCGCCGCCGCCAGCCGGGGCCAGCGCCTCGACCTCGTCCGTGTCGGACGGCGCCTCCAGGTGCAGACCCAGGAGAGCACTCCCCGGGTGATCCGCTCCGTGGACCTGACCGCCGCTCTGAGCGCGCAGCTCCCCAACGGCACCTGGTTCAGCTTCACGCCCCCCGGGAAGGTCATCTTCCCTACGGGGTTCGCCCAACCGGTCAACGTCACGGTCAACGGGCGTTCGTACTCCCTCAGCTTCTCGCTGATCGGGGAAGTCAAGGTGCAGTGAACGAGGGCACGGCTATGAATAGACGAGGGTTGACGCTCATTGAAGTGATAGTGGCACTGGCCGTGCTGGGCATAGCCCTGTCGGCTTTCATGCTCCTGATCCTCGGGAATATGCGCCAGAACGTCGAATCGGGGGGGCGCACCGAGGCATCCCAACTGCTGAACTACTTCGGGCGCCGGCTGGTAGGGGCCGACGACGAGGTGATGCCGGACAGCGCCTCCACCTACCGGGAGTGGAACTACGGGACGCTCAGCACCAACTTCCCCGACCTGACCAGTGAGGGGAACTTCGCCAACCCCAACCTCTACCGCGCGAGGATCACCAACGAAGGCACGCCCACCTGGGCGGTGAGCGGCGGCCTCAACCTCAGCAGCCTGCGGGCATACCGCATCCAAGTGTGCTGGCGTGGCGCACAGGGGGAGTCGTGCGTGGAGGCCCGAACCGTCGGGGCCGCCCCCGTGGCGGGTGGGGCGGCAGCACCCCTGCCCGGCATCAACTAGGAGAAGGGCATGCGCAGAGCTAGAGGCTTCACCCTTATCGAAATCCTGGTCGCCCTGGCCGTGCTGATCACGGTGACGGCGATCGCGTATAACGGCATGATCCAGTCGCTCCAGACGCAAAGCGACCAGGAGGCCGCGACCAACTCTCAGGCGAAGCTGCGAAGGGTGATGGAGGTGATCACGCAAGACCTGCGCAGCGCGATCTTCGGCGGGATCATCAACCAGCCCTACACCCCCACCGCGCGGGCGGTTTCCTTCGGCCTCATCGACGGCGGGGCCGGGTATCCGGTCGTCAACAAGCAGGACCAGTACGCCGACATCCTCTCCGCGGCGGCGACGGCGTCCGCTTTGGGGATCGGCGTCAACGACCAGCTCCTGATGGTCAATGGCGCGCAGTCCATCGTGTTGCCCGTTTCCGGCGTGGCCCAGAACGGTCAGCCCAGCCAGTGGAGGCTCTCCCACTCCTCCTGCCGCAACCCGCTCGCCTACGCCCCCACGGGCACCCTGGTTTTCCGCATCCGGGCCATGGGGATCCGTTACGACCCCGACCAGGACACCCTGTACACCCGCGAGGGCGGCACGGAGCAGGCCATGGCCTTCGATATCACGAACTTCCGCATCGACTACGTCTACACGAGCTCGAGCGGCACCCTGCGGACCTGGGATTTCTCCGGCGGTGCTTTCCCGGGTATGACCTTTACCGACGCGGGCACGACCTACACCCTCCAGCGCTTGCAGGTGGTGATGGAAGCGCGGGAAATCTCCCGGGGCCGTGCCATCACCAGGACGTACACCGGCCAGGTGGAGCTCCTCAACAACGGCACCTACGCCATAGGGACGGTGGTCTCATGCTCATGAGAAAGTCGCACGGCATCGCTCTGGTCATCACCCTCGTTTCGATCCTGGTCGTCGGCGGCGTCTCGGCCCTGATGTTCAGCCGGATGCTCGACGAGATGCGCCACAGCCGGGACAACACCGCGGTCGTTCAGACCCTCATGCTGGCGCGTGGCGGGGCCAACGTGGCCGGGGCGTTGCTCACGGGGCCCGTGAGGGACCGGTTGCAGCAGGTGGTGAACGCGACCTCGAGCACCACCAACCGCTGGAGCTACGGGGGGAACAGCAGCGGGACCCGCCCGGACCCCGCCACCGTCGCGAGCGACCTGGCGACCGTCGCGAGCCAGCTCCAGACCGAGGTCAATAGCCTGGTGTGCGACCTCAACCCGGCGCCTGCGAGCTCCGGGGCTACCGTGCGGGTACGGGTGTACTTCACCAACACGGCCTGTGCGGGGTCCGCCACTTACCCCAGCGGCGTGGGGCTGCCCACGGGGGTCAAGCTGCCGTCCGGGCGTTTCGTGGACGGTGCTCCCCGGGGTGGCACCGGGCAGAACAACCTCCAGCAGTACTCCCTGCCTTTCGTGATGGTCGCCGAGGCCGCCCAGGGCATCTACCAGCGTAACGTCGTGCTGCAAGGGGAATTCCGCTTCCCGATCGGGCGCAGCAGCTTCGCCCGCTACGCGTTGTTCACCAACGTCCACACCGCCCGCGGGGGCGGGGACGTGTGGTTTACGGACCGGACCCTTTTCGACGGCCCCGTACACACCAACCAGTACTTCCGCTTCTACCGCAGTCCCTGGTTCGGGGGCGAGGTGACCAGTGCCGGGTGCGCGTCTCCGGGAGCGTCGAGCTGCAGCGGGAGCGTCACCCCTGGGGCGCGGTTCATGTCTTCCGACGGCAGCCGCCAGACCTTTATCGCTGAAAGTGCAATGTCCCCCAGCGCTTCCGCCCCGACCTACCGGGGGACCCAACCCACGTTCACCGACGGCGTGAGCTGGAACTCGAGCTTCGTCAAGCTGCCGGACAACGACAGCCGCCAACGCGACGCCGCCGACGACCGGGGACTGCGCTTCACGAGCAACCTCTACTCCCTCGAGCTCTACGCGACCGACAGCAACGGCAACCTCCTGACCCGCAACTCCTCGGGGGAGTGGCAGCCCACGGCCACCTACCAGTACATCAAGGCCTGCACCAGCTCGAGCAGTTGTACGGAGTACCGCTACGCGGACGGCCCCAGCAAGGTGCTGTATCGCAAGAGCGGCAGCAGTTGGGTGGCGGTGCAGAGCAACTTCAACGGGGTCATCTACGTCGACGGGAGCATTAACCGGTTGCGCGGGCCCAGCCGGGTGCCCGCCAACAGCACCAACCCCGACGACGCTCCTCCCGCCCTCGCGCACTTCGCGGAGATCACCATAGCGGCCCGGGACGACATCCGCATCACGCGCGACCTCAAGTACGAGAACCCGCCGTGTGACTCCAGCCCCACCCGCAATACCGACGGCAGCGTGACCCGGGCCACCTGTGACGACCTGGAGGTCAACAACATCCTCGGGATCTACGCTCAAGGAACCTCCTCCGACCCGGCCGACGTCCTCATCGGCGGGGGCGACGCGTCCAGCGGGCTGCGTGCTCCTCAGAACATCGCGGTCCAGGGGGTGCTCATGAGCTCGACGGGCATCGTCGGGGTCGAGAATTACAACGACCTCTCGCCTTCCGGCGACGTGCACCTGCTGGGCGGGGTCATCGAGTACTACTACGGGGCTTTCGGCACGTTCAACCCGTCGACCGGGGCTCCTACCGCCGGTTACGGGCGCAAGTTCACCTACGACCAGCGCATGCTCAACGGCAAGGCGCCGCCTTACTTCCCCACCACCGAACTCGACGAGGTGGGTACGCCTCGAGTCATCAGCTTCGGGCAGCGCGAGCAGGTCTACTGATACCGGATTCGAAAAGATAACCTCATTTGACAGAAAAAGTCAGAGGCTATCTTTTCGGATCCCAGAGCACACCCCTCCCTGACGGGAGGCGAAGAAAGCGTATCCCTTCCAAGGGGCGCTACCGCCCTCCGCTACGCGGATAACTTCGGCCCTGTCAGTCCGGCGCCGTCCGGCGCCGGACTGGCCGAATCGGGTATGACCCGCCCACACGAAGAACGCCCCGGCCCCCGAGGGGGCCGGGGCACCGGCTTTCGGCTCAGCGGTTGGCGATGTGGATGGCCTGCTTGTGCAGGTGCTCGGCCGCCTCCATGATCCCCTCCGAGAGGGTGGGGTGCGCGTGGACCGTGAGGGCCACGTCGGTGACAGTAGCACCCATCTCCAGCGCCAGCGCCGCCTCGCCGATCATGTCGGAGGCGTTGGGGCCGAGGATGTGCACGCCCAGGAGCAGGTCGGTCTCGGCGTCGCCGACGAGCTTGATCAGGCCGTCGGTGGCCTCTAGGGTCATGGCGCGGCCCGAGGCGGAGAGGGGGAACTTGCCCACCTTGACCTTGTAGCCGGCCTTGGCGGCTTCCTCCTCGGTCATGCCCACGGCGGCCCACTCGGGGGAGGTGTAGACGACGTTGGGGATCTGGTAGTCCATCACGGCGTTGCCCCCGGCGGCGTTCTCGGCGGCGACGAGGCCCTCCTTCATGGCCTTGTGGGCCAGCAGGGGCGGGCGGGTCACGTCGCCGATGGCGTAGATGCCGGGCACGCCCGTCTCCATCTTCTCGTTGGTGGGGACGTAGCCGCGCTCGTCCACCTTGACGCCGATGGCCTCGAGCCCCAGCCCCTTGCCGCGCGGGCGGCGCCCGGTGGCCACGAGGATCTTGTCCACCACCAACGTGCTCTGCTCCCCGGACTTTACGTCCTCTAAGGCCACGTGCAGGCCGTCCTTCTTGCGCTCGACCTTCACGCCCTTGGTGTTGGTCTTGATAGCGATGCCCTGCTTGGTGAGCACCTTGGCGAGGAGGTTGGCGGTCTCGGGGTCGGCGGCGGGCAGGATCTGGCCCATGAACTCGATCACCGTGACCTCGGCGCCCATGCGCTTGTAGACCTGGGCGAACTCGAGGCCGATCGCCCCGCCCCCGATGCACAGCAGGCGCTTGGGGAACTTGTCCTCCACCCGCAGCGCGCCCGTAGAGTCGATGATGTCCTTCTGATCCACCTCGAAGCCGGGCAGGGTGTTGGGCTCGGAGCCGGTGGCGATGATGAAGGTCTTGCCCTCGATGCGCTCCCCGCCGACCTCGATGGTCTTGGGACCTACGAACTTGGCGAAGCCGGTCTTGAGCTCGACCTTATTGCCCTTGAACAGCTGCGAGACCCCGCCGGTGAGCCGCTTGACGATGCCGTCGCGCCAGCCCCCCAGCTTCTTGAGGTCGATCTTGGCGTCTTTGACCTCGAGCCCGAAGCTCGCGCCGTGCTTGACGCCCTCGAGTTCCTCGGCGGCGTGCAGAAGGGCCTTGGTGGGGATGCACCCCACGTTCAGGCAGACCCCGCCCACGTACTCCGCCTCCACCGCCAGCACCTTCTTGCCGAGCTGGGCCGCCCGGATCGCCGCGTGGTAGCCGCCGGGGCCGGTGCCGATGACGATCACATCGTAGACAGTTGACATAGCGCTCCTATTATGAGCTAAACGCAAGACGCAAAACGCAAAACGCGGGACTAATCCTGCTTGAGCGTACTGATCAGGGCGTTGATCTTGGCGTTTAGCCGGCCCGCTTGATCAGTTAGGGTGTCATAGGCCGATGCATCCAAGAGGCCGAGCCTGACAGCAACCTGCAATCCTGCCAGGGTTTCGAGAAGAGACCCTCGAGCGTTGTGAAGAAACCGGCAGAAGTCCTTGTCCGTCCCGCGTCCGCGGCCTTCCGCAATGTTGAGCGCGATCGAGGTGGCTGCCCGGCAAACCTGATCCGTTAGCCTGTACTGCTCGGCTTTGGGGAAAGCGGCTGTGACCTTGTAAATTTCGGCTGTCATGTCCAGAGCGAGTTGGTAGACCTCGAGGTTCTCGAAGCCGAAGCGGTTGTTGAAGTTGCCCATGCGTCGCGTTTTGCGTCTAGCGTTTTGCGTTTTGCTTTAGATGGCCTCGAGCAACAGCAGGTCGGGCTTCTGCAGCAGCCGGATGACCTCCTTGCAGAACATCGCGGCCTCGGCCCCGTCCACCAGGCGGTGGTCGAAGGAGAGCGAGAGGTACATCATGTGCCGCACCTTGATCTCGTCGTTCTCCATCACCATCGGGCGCTTCTGGATGGAGTGCACGCCCAGGATGGCGGCGTCGGGCACGTTGATGATGGGGAAGCTGAAGAGCGCGCCGATGGAGCCGATGTTGGTGACGGAGAAGGTCGAGCCGCTCATGTCCTCGGGGGCGAGCTTGCCGCCCCTGGCCTTCTCGGCCAGCTCGTTCACCTCGGCGGCGAGCTCGAGCACGCTCTTGCGGTCGACGTCCTTGAGCACCGGCACCACCAGCCCGGCGTCGGTGGCGACGGCCATGCCGATGTTGTAGTACTTCTTGAGGACGATCTCCTGGCGGGCCTCGTCCATCGAGGAGTTGAGGCTGGGGAACTTCTTGAGCGCGCGGGCGATGGCCTTGAAGATGAAGGGCAGGTAGGAGAGCTTGACGCCCTGGCGCTCGGCCTCGGCCTTCAGGCGCGCGCGCAGCTCGACGAGCTCGGTCAGGTCGGCCTCGTCGACGCTGAGGGTGCGCACGGTGTAGAGGTGCGAGGCCACCATCTGGTTGGCGATGGCCCGGCGCAGGCCGCGCAGGGGGACGCGCTCCTCGAGCCCCTCGTAGCCCTTGGGCGACTTGTACTGCACGGGGGCGGGGAACCCCGCAGGGGCAGGGGCCTGCACAGGCGCCGGGGCCGGGGCGGCGGGCTGAGGCGCGGCAGGCGCGGGGCTCTCGGCCCTCGACCCTTGCCCCTCGGCATAGCTCTTCACGTCCTCCACCCGCACGCGGCCGTTGGGGCCGGAGCCGGGGATCTGGGTGATGTCCAGGCCCAGGTCGCGGGCCATCTTGCGCGCGGCCGGGACCGCGATGACCCGCCCGTGCTTGTTGACCCCGGCCTTGGGGGCCTCGGCCACGGCAGCTTTGGCCTGGACGCCGGCGGCGAAGGGGTTCCTGACCTGCTCCTGCTTGGTGTCGGGCTTGAACAGCGAGAGGTTGGCCCCGTCGTCCTCCTGGACGTTGCCGGGCTCCACGATGGAGCGCTCCTCGGCGGCCTGGAGGCTGGGCGCGGGGGCGGGGGCCTTGTCGCTGATGGTCTGGGCGACCTCGCCGGGCTCGGCGATGGTGGCGATGGGGGCGTGCACCGGCACCACGTCGCCCTCCTTGACCAGCTTTTTGATCAGCACGCCTTCATAGGGGCTGGGTAGCTCGACCGTCACCTTGTCGGTCATGACCTCCACGAAGGGCTGGTCTTTCTTCAAGAGGTCGCCTTCGTTCACCAGCCACTTGAGGATTTCCCCCTCGACAACGGACTCTGCCAGCTCGGGCAGAACGATCTCTTTAGGCATAGCGACTCCTTCTCCTTTGCATATTCTAGACGGCCCGTTGCATAAAGCCGCTCGTCATCCGGCTACGCGCGGCCCGCCGGCGGTCAGTAATCCAGCACCCGCTTCGCCGCGTTGAGGATGCGGGTCACGGTGGGCATGTAGAGCTTGTCCTGGGCGTAGGGGTAGGGGATGTCGAAGCCAGTGACGCGCACGGGGGGCGCCTCGAGCTCATCGAACAGCTCCTCCGAGACGGTGGCGGTGACCTCGGAGGCCACGCTCGCCATGCGGGGGGCTTCGGAGATCATGAGCACCCGGCCGGTCTTGGCGACCGAGTTCAGCACGGTGTCCTTGTCCCACGGCAGCAGCGAGCGCAGGTCGATGACCTCGGCCTGGATGCCCGCGGCGGCCATCTCGTCGGCGGCCTTGAGCGTCTCGATCATGCTGCCGCCGTAGGAGACGAGGGTGAGGTCGCTGCCCTCGCGCCGCAGGGCGGCCTTGCCGATGGGGATGAGGTAGTCGTCCTCGGGCACCTCCTCCTTGACGGCGCGGTAGAGGCGCTTGGGCTCCATGAAGACCACCGGGTCGTCGTCGCGGATGGCGCTCTTGAGCAGGCCCTTGGTGTCGTAGGGCCCGGAGACCACCACCACCTTGAGCCCGCCGGTGTGGGCGAAGTGGGCCTCGGGGCTCTGGGAGTGGTGGTGCCCGCCCTTCACGCCGCCGCCGGTGGGCATGCGCACCACCATGGGCGCGGTGAACTGCCCGCCCGAGCGGTAGCGCAGCTTGGCGGCCTGCGACACGAGCTGGTCGAAGCCGGGGAACACGTAGTCGGCGAACTGGATCTCGGCCACCGGGCGCATGCCGTGGGCGGCCATGCCCACCGCCGCGCCGATGATGGCGGCCTCGGAGAGCGGGGTGTCGATCACCCGCTCGGGGCCGTACTTGTGCTGTAAGCCTTCGGTGGCGAGGAACACGCCCCCGCGCTTGCCCACGTCTTCGCCGAACACCACCACCCGGTCGTCCCGGGTCATTTCCTCGTCCAGGGCCTTGGTGATGGCCTGGATCATCGTCATCGTCGCCATTTGGGTCCTCCTGTCGTAGGCCTAACGCCATACGTCCTGCGCAAGGTGAGCGTAAGACGTACGACGTAGGACGCGCGTTAGCGCAATTCGTCCAGTACCAGCTTCCGCTGCTCCTCGAGGTGCCAGGGGCGGCTCGAGAGCACGTCCTCGAACATCCACTCGGCCGGGGCCTCGCCCGCGGCCTCGGCTTCCTGCAAGGCGGCCTCGAGGTCGTGCGCGACCTGGGTGCGCAGCTCGTTCTCGGCGGCGCTGTCCCACAGGCCGCGGTGCTCGAGGAACTTGCGGAAGCGCACGAGGGGGTCCTGCTTGCGGGCGGCGTCCACCTCGGCCTTGGGGCGGTAGCGGGTGTCGTCGTCGGCGGAGGAGTGGGGGCCGTAGCGGTAGACCTCGAGCTCGACGAGCGCCGTGCCCGCGCCGGCCCGGGAGCGCTCGATCACGTGGCGCATGACGTAGTAGCTCGCCAGCACGTCGAGCCCGTCGACGCGGTAGCCCGGGATGCCGTAGGCGTGGGCCTTGTCGGAGATGGTGTGGGAGGAGGTCTGGTGGGAGTAGTCGACGCTGATGGCGTAGCGGTTGTTCTCGCAGACGAACACGGCGGGGGCGTTCTGCACGGCGGCGAAGTTGATGCCCGCGTGCCAGTCGCCCTCGCTGGTGGCCCCGTCGCCGAAGGTGCACACCGCGACCTGATTGGTGCGGCGCAGCTTCATGCTGATGGCGGCTCCGGCCGCCGGGGGGATGTGCGAGGCGATGGCCGAGCAGACGGTGAAGATGTTGAGCTTTTTGGAACCGGGGTGCGAGGGCATCTGCCGGCCCTTGGCGGGGTCGGCGGCGTTGCCCAGCATCTGCCCGAAGAGTTCTACCATCGGGACGCCCATGGCGAGCATCAGGCCCATGTCGCGGTAGTAGGGGAAGAGCCAGTCGTGGCCGCGCTGCAGGGCGTGGGCGATGCCCACGTGGGCGGCTTCGTGCCCGGCGTGGGGGGCGATAAAGCTGGTCTTGCCGGTGCGGATGAGGATGACGAATTTCTCGTCGAGCATCCGCGCGGCCACCATGTCGCGGTAAAAGCCCTTGAGGGTGGCCTCGTCGAGGTCGAGCTCAAACGGCGCGATCCACTCCCCTTCGGGCGATAGCAGCCGGATGGGCTCGAGGCTAAAGGGTTCGAAACCGGTTTTGTCTTTAATCATGCCGAACCTCCAGACCTGGGGAGGATCCCCTTTGGGGCGGCGAGGCCGCGCACCAAGCGGAGGGCGTTCCGCCAGGCGTCATGACCCTGGGTAAGGGCCACGTCCAGCAAAGCACCCTGCCCCTTTGTAAGGGACTCGGGAGCCGTCAACGAAAAACCCCGGCGAGGGTATGCCGGGGCCGAGGCCGGGGAAAGGCCGATGATGACCAGCTTTAGCGCTCCAACCATCCCCATCGTCAACCTCTCGATCCTCAGATTATAGCCTCGGCCGTGTGAGAGGATACCTCGAGATGCAACATTCGGGGTATTAACCCGTTACATTGAGCCCGTGCGCGTTCGCGTGTGCGTGGTGGGCAAACCCCGGCTCGAGTACGCCCGGCTGGGGCTCGAGGAGTACGCCGGCCGCCTGAGGAAGGGCCGGAAGTTTGAGCTGGTTCATGTTCGCGAGGGCACCCAGGCCCAGGAGGGCGAACGGCTGCTCGAGGCCAGCCAGGGCTTCGTGCGGGTGGTCCTCGACGAGCGCGGCCAGCTCGTCGACACCCTCACCCTCCACAAAAAGCTCACCGGCTGGGAGATGACGGGGGAGAAGGTGGCCTTCCTCATCGGTGGCGCCGAGGGCCACGCGGAGGAAACTCGGGCTCAGGCCCACTGGCTGCTGTCGCTGTCGAAGCTGACCCTCCAGCACGAGCTGGCGCTGGTGGTGCTGCTCGAGCAGCTTTACCGGGTGGAGACCATCAAGCGGGGGGAGCCGTATCACCGGTGAATGGCTCTGATAGCCCATAGCCGAACGCCGAACGCTCAACGCCCGGCGCGGGTCGTACGTCCTATGTCGTACGCGAGACGCAAAACGCAAAACGCAAGACGCAAAACGCAAGACGCAAGACGCAAAACGCTTTGGCCCTTGACCCTCGGCCCTCGACCTTAGCTCCCCGTCTTGAGCATTGGGGCGTACAGCACTACCGCTGACACCAGGAGCCCGAACCAGATCGCCAGTGCCAGGGGGTAGCCGCTGGCCTGGACCACCACGCCCATGCCCAATTGCAGCAGGAAGACGCCGATGAAGCCCATGAAGTTGACGGCCGTGGTGGCCCGCCCGGTGAGTTCGGGGGGGAAGATCAGCCGGGCTTGGGCCAGTGAGAGGATGTTGAAGCCGCCGCAGAAGCCGATCAAGGCGTAGGTGATGTAGAGGAGGCCGTCGGGCATGGTGCTCCACAGGGCCAGGGTTCCCACGGCCAGGGCGAGCACGAGGCTCGCTCCCATGTACACGCGGGACAGGCCCAGGCGGTCGGCGAGCAGGCCGCAGGAGAAGAAGCCGAAGATGGCGGCCAGGGAGAAGACGAAGAGGAAGTTGCCGACCTCGAGGCTATCGAGCCCCCGCACCCGGTAGAGGTAGGCCCCACCCCACAGGGTCTGCCAGGCCAGGAAGCCCCCGCCCAGCACGAAGTTGAGCCAGGCGATACGCCAGAAAGCCGGGCTGCGCCAGACGGTGGCCGAGCCGCCCGCGGCGCTCGAGCGCGGCAGCGCCACCCCGGGCGGGGTGTTGCGCACCAGCAGCACCACCAAAACCGCCACCGCCACGATCACCAGCGTCCCCCAACTGAACACCCCCCGCCAGCCCAGCGCCTCCTTGAGCACGGCCAGCGGGGTGGCCGCCGCGATGGCCCCTAGCCCGCCCAAGGCCACGTAGACGCTGCTGATGGTGGCGTAGCGGTGGGGCGGGAACCACAGCGAGAAGGCCTTGAGCGCCCCCATGAGCGCCCCGGCGAACCCCACCCCCAGCAACGCCCGCCCCAGCGAGAGCACCTCGAAGCTCTGCGCGTTGGCGAAGAGGAAGGCCCCGGCCGCGCCCACCAGCATCAGCGCGGGGTGGACGAAGCGCGGCCCGTAGCGGTCGAGCAGCGAGCCCAGGGGCAGGTTGACCAGGGCGAAGGCGAGGTAGAAGAGGCTGGTCATCAGGCCGAGCTGGGCAGGGGAGAGCCCCAGGTCGCGCTGGAGGTCGGCGGAGATGACCGCGTTGGCCGAGCGGAAGAAGTAGGAGAGGAAGTAGGCCAGCAGCAGCACCACGAAGACGCGCAAGGCAGCGGGCATGACGCGATCATCCTACCGCCTGGGGCGGCGTTTCGGGGTTCGGCCTCGAGGCCGTAGGCTAGTCCCATGCGCCCGACCCTGAGCTCCACCCTCTGGCTCGAGCTGCTCGGCGGCCTCCTGATCGTCCTGGGCGCCCTGGTGGCCTGGGCCGCCCTCTTCATCGCCAACCACCCGCCCGACCCCGCCCTCAGCCAGAACCTCCTGCGCATCCGCATCGACCTCGGCGGCTTCGTGGAAGGGGTGGCCTCGAGGCTCTCCGTCGTCGGGGCCGTGATGGCCGGGACCGGGGCCGTGCTCTTCTTCGGCGCCCACCTGCTCATCCGCACTTTCCGCGCCGTCCTCGGCCTGGCTACGGCGTTCGCCCTAGGCGTGTGGCTGTGGATCCGTCTGACGTGAGGAAAGGCCCATGGCTAGTGGCGAAAGGAACACCCCTCCCCGGCGCCGGGAGGGGATATCCCCCCAGCCCCCCTTGCTAAGGGGGGAACAAGGCGTTTGGCGTTTGGCGTTCGGCGTACGACGCAGGAGATACGACGTACGACCCGCGTTTAGCGTTTTGCGTCTTGCGTTTGGCTATCGGCTATCAGCTATCGGCTACTTCTTCAGCGACACCAACTCCGTCGTAATCCCCGCCATCACCGACTTCACCATGCCGACCCCCTCGGCGTACCAGGCGGTCCCGGCGAGGCTCTGGGCGGGCATGGGCTGGTTCTGGCCGCCGACGTTCATGGCCATCTCGGTCTTGGTGGTGGTCTCGACCTTGAAGGCCTGGAAGGTGCCCGCCGGCACCTTGACGGCTTCGCGGGCCGTGATCTTGGCGTCGGTGCTGGACTTGCCGGTCATGGTCATCTTCTGGCCGCCGCTGTCGAAGCTGCCTTTGAGGTCGTAGCTGTAGGTCCAGGCCAAGCCCACGCGGAATTGGGACGGGATCGCTACCCCCTTGGCGTTGGTGGTCTCGAGCTTGAAGCCCTGGTTCTGGCCGAAGGAGCCCTGGTCGAGCGACACCAGCCCCTTGGCGTCGCAGCGCCAGCGCAGGTCGAAGGAGCTTTCCTTGGTGGTGTAGCGCAGGGTGAAGCCCTGGTCGCTGACGTTGGTGACGGTGAGGCTGTAGGTCTCGTTGACCTGGCCGCTCTGCTTGTAGGTCCAGGTCCAGCCCTTGCGCACGGGGTAATAGGGGTGGTCGCACTTGGCCCAGCCCAGGCCGAAGGCGGCAATGCTCAGCAGGAGTATGGCCCAATGCTTCATGTCGGTTCCTCCAAGCCCTACACTACCGCGCGGCTGTTACTCGAGCGTTAAGAGCGGTTGCCCAGCACCGCCAGCACCACCCCCGCCAGCATCACCACCGCCCCCGCCAGCACCTGCGGGCCGGGCAATTCGCCGAACAGCGCGAAGGCCAGCAGGCTGGCGCCGATGGGCTCGAGCAGGATCACCAGCGTCACGATCACCGGGCTGATCCACCGCACCGCCCAGTTGAAGCTGGTGTGGCCCACCAGTTGGGGGATCAGGGCCATCAGCAGCACCCACACGTAGAACATCGGGGGGTAGCCGGTGAGGCCGGTCTGGAAGAGGGGCGGCAGCGTGAGCAGGACCACGGCGGCCGTACTGTAGGCCACCGCCGCGTAGAGCCCGATGCCGAAGCCCCGGTGCTGGGCCTCGCGCCCCAGCAGGAAGTAGCAGGAGGCCGCCAGGGCCCCGAGCAGGGCCAGCAGGTTGCCCAGGGTGGGGTTGGAGCCAGGGTTGGAGCTGTCGCCCAGAGCGATCACCACGCCCCCGGCGAAGGCCACGGCGATCCCCGCCAGGGTGAGGCCGCTGGGGCGCTGCCGCAGCCAGAGCCAGGCGATGAGGGCGACCCAGATGGGGTTGGTGTTGACCAAGGTGGTGCTCACTGCGATGGAGGTGAAGGAGATCGAGGTGATCCAGGTGGCGAAGTGCACGGCCAGGAAGACCCCGGCCAGCACGGCATAGGCCCAGGCCCCGCGCCCCAGCCGCGCCCCCTGCAGCGCCCGCCAGGCGGGGAGCAGCAGCAGCGAGGCCGCCGTGAGCCGCAGGGCGCTGATCACCAGGCTCAATCCCGGGCTCTCGAAGCCGGCGGCGCCGGTGGCGAGCCGCACCAGCACCGAGCCGAAGGAGATCGCCAGAACGCCAGCGCCCAGGACGAGCGCGAGGGTGAGGTTGCCGGGTCGCACGGGCCTGATTGTATCCCGCGTGGGGCATCTGTCCTGGGTTCAGGTGGTAGGAAGCATGGGTATACTCAGGCCAGTTAGCGTCAATCGGAGGAGCTATGGTGCAGATCGCGGTGCCAAAAGAAACCGCGCCCGGCGAGCGCAGGGTAGCCCTTACCCCGGAGGTGGTGGCCCGGCTGGTCAAGGAGGGCTGTGCGGTGCGGCTCGAGGCCGGTGCCGGGGCATCGGCCTTTTTCACGGACGAGGCCTACCGGGAGGCGGGGGCCGAGATCGTCCCGGCGGAGGCGGTGCTCGAGGGGGCCCAGGTCGTGCTCACGGTGGGGCCGCTCGAGGCCTCCGCGCTGCCGCACGTCTCGCACGAGGCCATCCTCATCGGCTTCCAGTACCCCCACCGCGACCCCAAGCGGGTGGAGGCCCTGGCGGATTGGGGCATCAGCACGCTGGCGATGGAGCTCATCCCCCGCATCACCCGCGCCCAGAGCATGGACGCGCTCTCCTCGCAGGCCACGGTGGCGGGCTACCGCGCCGCCCTGATCGCGGCGCAGCTCTCCAGCCGCTTCTTCCCCATGCTCACCACCGCCGCCGGGACCATCCGCCCCGCGCGGCTGATGGTGATGGGGGTGGGGGTGGCCGGGCTCCAGGCCATCGCCACCGCCAAGCGCCTGGGGGCCAACGTCTGGGCCTACGACGTGCGCAAGGCGGCGGCGGAGCAGGCGCTGAGCCTGGGGGCCAAAGTGATCGAGCTGCCCATCAGCGCCGAGGGGGAGGGCGGCTACGCCCGCGAGCTCACCCCCGAGGAGCAGGCCATCCAGCTCGAGGCCCTCGCCCGCCAGGTCGGCCAGATGGACGTGGTGATCACCACTGCCCAGATCCCCGGTCGCCGGGCCCCGGTGCTGGTCACGGCCGAGATGGTGGGCCGCATGGCGCCGGGCTCGGTGATCGTGGACCTGGCGGCGGAGTCGGGGGGCAACTGCGAGCTGACCCGGCCCGGGGAGACCGTAGAGGTCGGGGGGGTGCGCGTCGCCGGGCCGCTCAACCTGCCCAGCGAACTGCCCGTCCACGCCAGCGAGATGTACGCCAAGAACCTCTACAACCTCTGCAAGCTCCTCGTCAAGAACGGCGAGCTGGCCCCCGACTGGTCCGACGAGATCCTGGCCGGGGCGCTGCTCACCCACCGTCACGAGATCACCCACGGCCCCACCAAGAGCCTGGTGGGGGCCTGAAACGATTTCCGGGAGGTTTGAACTGTGGATAGCACCTGGGCAGCGCTCTACATCTTCCTGCTGGCCGCCTTCACCGGCTACGAGGTCATCAGCCGGGTCCCGGTGATCCTGCACACCCCGCTGATGTCGGGCTCCAACTTCATCCACGGCATCGTGCTGGTGGGGGCGATGGTGGTGCTGGGCCACGCCGACACGCTGCTCGAGCAGATCATCGGCTTCGTGGGCGTGGTGCTGGGCGCGGCCAACGCCGCCGGGGGGTACGCCGTCACCGAGCGGATGCTCGAGATGTTCGAGCGGAAGCCGAAGGGGGGTCAGTAGTCCGTCGTCGGTGGTCTATCGCCCGAGCTATCGACCATCGGCTATCGGCGTCTTCTTATGGATACCTTCGTTCAACTCGCCTATTTCCTCACCGCGCTGGTCTTTATCCTCGGCCTCAAGCGCATGGCGGCGCCCGGCACCGCCCGCAGCGGCATCGTGTGGGCGGGGCTCGCGATGGTCGCGGCCACCCTGGTCACCTTCCTCACGCCGGACATGCGGAACTTCGGGCTGATGATCGTGGCCCTGGTGCTGGGCACCGTGATCGCCTGGGTGGCGGCCAAGCGGGTCGCCATGACCGACATGCCGCAGATGGTGGCCATCTACAACGGCATGGGCGGCGGCGCGGCGGCGGCCATCGCCGCGGTCGAGCTGCTGCGCGGGGAGTTCGAGAGCACCGGCCTGATGGGGCTGGCCCTGCTGGGGGCCCTCATCGGCGCGGTCTCCTTCACCGGCAGCATCATGGCCTTCGCCAAGCTGCAGGGCCTCACCAGCAGCCGCCCCCTGATCTTCCCCCTCCAGCGCCCCGTCAACCTGGCGGTGCTGCTGCTGGCGGTGGCGCTGGGGGTGTGGGTGCTGCGCGACGACGCGGGGCTGTTCATCCTGCTGTTCTTCGTGGCGGCGCTGGCCTTCGGCGTGCTGATGACCCTGCCCATCGGCGGCGGGGACATGCCGGTGGTGATCTCGCTGTTCAACGCCTTCACCGGGCTGGCGGTGGGCTTCGAGGGCTTCGCCATCGGCAACCCGGCCCTGATCGTGGCGGGGACGGTGGTGGGCGCGGCGGGCACGCTGCTCACCGTGCTCATGGCGCGGGCCATGAACCGCTCGATCACCAGCGTGTTGCTGGGGGGCTTCGGGGTCGAGCAGTCCGGGGGCGAGGTCAAGGGCAGCCTCAAGCCCATCGACCTCGAGGACGCCGCGGTGATGCTGGGCTACGCCTCCAAGGTGATCTTCGTGCCCGGCTACGGCATGGCGGTGGCCCAGGCCCAGCACAAGCTGCGCGAGCTCTCCGACTTGCTCGAGGCCAAGGGCATCGAGGTCAAGTACGCCATCCACCCCGTCGCAGGCCGCATGCCCGGCCACATGAACGTGCTGCTGGCCGAGGCCGGCGTGGCCTACGAGAAGCTCTTCGACCTCGAGGAGATCAACCCCGAGTTCCCCACCGCCGACGTGGCCGTGGTGATCGGGGCCAACGACGTGGTCAACCCCGCCGCCCACCGCAAGGGCTCCCCGCTCTACGGCATGCCCATCCTCGACGTGGACAAGGCCCACAACGCCATCGTGGTCAAGCGCGGCCAGGGCAAGGGCTTCGCCGGGGTGGAGAACGAGCTGTTCTACGCCGACAACACCCGCATGCTCTACGGCGACGCCCAGGACGTGCTGGGCAAGTTGGTGCAGGCGTTGAAGAGGTTGTAGAGGGTCGATGGTCGATAGCTGATAGTCGATAGCTGATAGCTGATAGCTGAAGGCGAAACGCCTTATTACCCCCCTTAACAAGGGGGGCTAGGGGGGGATATTCTCTCCGCCATTGGCGGAGAGAGTTCCTTTCACCATGAGCTACAGGCCTTTCGCTGACGGCTGATGGCTGACCGCTAAAAGCTGCCTGCTAATTCCAGTGAAAAATGCAGACCCAGGGCTTGACACGGACGTGCGGCGGGCGGTAATGTGCAGCCCGGAAGCAATTCCAACAGTTTTTGGCACGCGGAGCGAATACCAAAAAAGAATTTGGTCAATCGGGCGGTCGCCGTTTGCGTGCAGTAGGCTGCTGGAAACGCTTCCACGGTAAGGAGGAGTCAATGAAGGCAAGCAAGTGGCTGATCGTGGCCCTGTCGCTGACGGTGGGTGCCGCTGCCCTGGCTCAAGGGGTGACCATCCGCGTAGCGGGGGATTCCACTGCGGTGGGTGAGGGTGGCCGGTGGATGAAGGCCAAGGCCGAGGAGTGGGCCAAGAAGACCGGGAACAAGATCGAGTACATCGACTCGCCCGCCGACACCAACGACCGCCTGGCGCTTTACCAGCAGTACTGGGCGGCCAAGAGCGCCGACGTGGACGTGTACATGATCGACGTGATCTGGCCGGGCATCGTGGCTCCCCACGCCGCCGACCTCAAGCAGTTCTTCACCCAGCAAGAGCTCGCGCAGTTCTTCCCGCGCATCGTGGAAAACAACACCATCAAGGGCAAGCTCACCTCGATCCCCTTCTTCACCGACGCCGGGCTGCTGTACTACCGCACCGACCTGCTGCAGAAGTACGGCTACTCCAAGCCCCCGGCCACCTGGGCCGAGCTCGAGGCCATGGCGACCAAGATCCAGGCCGGCGAGCGCGCCAACAACAAGGACTTCTGGGGCTTCGTGTTCCAGGGCAAGAGCTACGAGGGCCTGACCTGCGACGCGCTCGAGTGGATCTACTCCTTCGGCGGCGGCCTGGTGGTCGAGGCCGACGGCAAGATCTCCATCAACAACGCCAACGCCCGCGCTGCCCTCACCACCGTGCGCGGCTGGGTCGGCAAGATCGCCCCTCCCGGCGTGACCAGCTACGCCGAAGAGGAAGCCCGTAACGCCTTCCAGAACGGCAACGCCGCCTTCATGCGCAACTGGCCCTACGCCTACGCGCTCGGCCAGGCCGACGGCAGCCCCGTCAAGGGCAAGATCGGCGTGACCGTGCTGCCCAAGGGCCCCGGCGCCAGCGGCAAGAACGCCGCGACCCTGGGCGGCTGGCAGCTCATGGTCTCGGCCTACTCCAAGAACCAGAAGGTGGCCGCCGACCTGGTGCGCTACTTCACCAGCGTGGAGGTGCAGAAGGACAACGCCATCAACCTGTCCCGCCTGCCCACCCGCCCGGCGCTCTACAACGACAAGGACGTGCTGGCGAAGAACGCCTGGTTCAAGGACCTGCTGCCGGTGTTCCAGAACGCCGTGGGCCGCCCCTCGGGCGTGGCCGGCGCCAAGTACAACCAGGTTTCCGAAGCCTTCTGGACCGGCGTCCACGAGGCCATCAGCGGCCAGAAGGCCGCCGACGTGGCCCTGAAGGAGATCGAGACCAAGCTGCAGCGCATCCTGCGCTAAGGCTCGGGCGACGGGGGCTGGGTATCCCAGCCCCCCGCTTTTTAGTTATGCTTTCGATCGAGCAACACGGGAGGCTGTGAAATTGCCGATGGAGGCAGGTGAAGAATGCTGAGTGTCCGTCAAACCCGCTTGGCCTGGCTGCTGGTGCTGCCCACCTTGCTGGTGGTGGCGCTGGTGGCGGGGTATCCCCTGGCTCAGGTGTTTTATTACTCCTTTTTCAAAGCGGACATCGCCTTTGTGGAACAGCCCGAGTTCGTGGGCTTTGAGAACTACCTCTTTTTGCTGCGGGACCCCGACTTCCGCCAGGCCTTCTGGAACACCCTGCAGTTCACGTTCTGGTCGGTGGGCCTCGAGACCATCCTGGGCCTGGCCATCGCCCTCATCGTGCACTCCAACTTCAAGGGGCGCGGGCTGGTTCGCACCGCCATCCTGATCCCCTGGGCCATCCCCACGGTGGTCTCGGCCAAGATGTGGCAGTGGATGCTCAACGACATCTACGGCGTGGTCAACGTCATCGGGACCAAGCTGGGCATCCTGAGCACCAAGGTGGCCTTCCTGGCCAACCCCAACCTGGTGCTGCCCGCGATCATCGCGGTGGACGTGTGGAAGGCCACCCCCTTCATGGCCCTGCTGCTGCTGGCGGGCCTCCAGCTCATCCCCTCCGACATCTATGAAGCCGCCGACATCGACGGCGCGAGCAAGTGGCAGCAGTTCTGGACCCTGACCCTGCCCCTCCTCACCCCGGCGCTGGTCGTGGCCCTGATCTTCCGCACCCTCGACGCGCTGCGGGTCTTCGACGTGATCTTCGTGATGACGGGGGTGAACACCGCCACCAAGAGCCTCGCGGTCTACAACCGCCAGACCCTCATCGACTTCCAGGATTTGGGCTACGGCTCGGCGGTGTCGGTGGCGATATTGGTGATCATCATGGTCTTCGTGGTGCTGTACATGCGCTTCGTCGGGGGGGTGGGGCGCAATGACTAAGGGCCTGTGGCTGGTCGTCCGGCGGGTCCTGTTCTACGCGCTGGTGGTGTTCGTGGTCGTCTACAGCGTGTTCCCCTTCTACTGGGCGGTGATCTCGAGCTTCAAGCCTAGCGACGCGCTGTTCAGCTCCAACCCCAGCTTCGTGCCCATCCCCTTCACGCTCTCGCAGTACGAGAACGTCTTCAGCGGCGCGGCCTTCGGGCGCAACCTGGTCAACTCGCTCATCGTGGCGGGCTTCGCCACCCTGATCTCGCTGGTGCTGGGCGTGCTCTCGGCCTACGCGCTGGGCCGCCTGCGCTTCCCGCCGCGCAACGCGGTGCTCTACATCGTGCTGGCCATGACCATGTTCCCGCAGGTCTCGGTGCTCTCGGGCATGTTCGTGCTGCTGCGCCAGCTCGACCTCTTCAACACCTACGGCGGCCTGATCTTCTCCTACCTGCTCTTCACCCTGCCCTTCACCATCTGGGTGCTGACGGGCTATTTCCGGGGGCTGCCGCGGGAGCTCGAGGAAGCCGCCTACGTGGACGGGGCCACCCCCATGCAGACCCTCATCCGGGTGATGCTGCCCCTCACCGGCCCCGGCCTGGTCACCACCGGCCTGCTGGCCTTCATCCAGGCCTGGAACGAGTACCTTTTCGCCCTGACCTTCACCATCGGCAACCAGGCCAAGACCGTGCCGGTCGCCATCGCCTCCTTCGGGGGGGCTACCCCCTTCGAGATCCCCTGGGGCTCGATCATGGCGGCCTCGGTGATCGTGACGGTGCCGCTGGTGATCATGGTGCTGGTGTTCCAGCAGCGCATCGTGGCGGGGCTGACGGCGGGGGCGGTGAAGGGGTAGGTTGTTGGGGGTCGATACCCGATAGCCGAACGCTGAACGCTCTCTCTCTACCCCCCCCTTGGCAAGGGGGGCTGGGGGGATACTCCCTCCCCGCGGGCGGGGAGGGCGGGGGAGGGGTTTCCTTCACCACGCGCCACGAGCCTCCCGCTGACGGCTGATGGCTGATACCAGATTCGGTCAGTTCGTTCCCGAATGGGGACGAACTGACCCGACCGAAGGGAGACGCTTTCTTCGCCGACCGTCAGGGAGGGGTGTGCTCTAGGATCCGAAAAGATAGCCTCTGAAGGTCTTTGGTTTGGGTGATTATCTTTTTGAATCCGGTATGAAAGCTGTCAACCGCCTCACGGCAGCCGCTCGGGGACGTGCTCGAGCCGCTCGCGGCTTAGAAACAGCAGGGTGCCCTGGTGTGGGGGGAGTTCAAGCGTCAGCTCCTCGAGGGGTCTCTGTCCTGGGGGGCCTTTGGCCGGGTCGAGGGCGAAAAGGGGGGGCTCGAGGCCGAGGTCGGCCAGGGGGTAGCGCCGGGGGGCGGGCTCGTCGGTGGGGTTGAAGAGGAAGACGGCTGCTCCGTGGGCCGGGTTGCCGCGCACCTGCACGAGCACCGGGTCGCCGGTGCCGAGCAGGGGGAAGCGGCAGCCGCCGGGGGCGGCCTCCAGGCACTGCCGCCACAGCTCGAGGCGGGCGGGGGAGAGCTCGTCGAGGGCGTCGCTGGTGAGCATGACCCCGCCCATCATCGCGGCGAAGCGGGTCAGGGATTCCTGCTCGAGGGGGCTCAGGTGGTGGAAGCGCTCGCGCAGCAGCACGCAGTCGGGGTCGGCCTCCCACAGCAGGTGGTTGCCGAAGTTGCGCAGCGCCAGCCCGTGCAGCCGCTCGCGGGCGTCGGACGGCCACTCGGCCCCCACGTCCCGCCCGGTGCGGATGCCGTCCACGAGCCCCACCGAGGGCCATAGGGGAGCGCCGCAGCCCACCCACAGCGCCTCCCCGATCTCCTGGCGGATCATCCGGGCCACCGTGCGCCAGATCTCGACGCGGGTGAGGCCGGGGGTGTGGTGGAGGGCGCGGTCGGGGCCGTGTTCCATGCCGAAGAACATGAAGTCGGTCTTGAAGTAGGCGCAGCCCCACTCCCGCCGCCAGGTGCGCAAGACCCGGCGCAGGTGCTCGAGCGCCTCGGGGTGGGTGGCGTCGAGGACGTAATACTCCTCGCTGCGCTTGTGCCAGCGGAACTCGCCGTAAAAGCGCATCTGCACCAGCGGGCCGCCGGTCTGCCGGTCGCGCACCACCCAATCCGGGTGAAGGCGGTAGAGGCGGCTGCGGTTGCCCACCACGAAGGGCGCGATCCACAGGCCCGGGACGAAGCCGGCGGCCCGGACGTCGTCGAGCAGGGGCTTCATCCCGCGGGGGAACTGCGGCCTGACCTCGAGCCAGTCGCCCATCTCGGGGGTGAAGCCGTCGTCGATCTGGAAGACCCGCATGGGCAGCCCTTCGCGCCGGGCCACTTCCCCCACGCCCCGCAGGTGCTCGAGCAGGTTCTCCTCGCTGATCGAGCCGTAGAGGTTGTACCACGAGCACCAGCCGGTGATGGGCTCAGGGGGGCGGCGCGGGGGCGGGTCGGCGGCCTGGGCAACGGCCCGGGCCCACTCCCGCAGCGCCGCCTCGACCCCGGCGTGGGCGAAGGCCAGCAGGGTCTCCGAAGCGCAGCGCCCGCCGGGGCCAGGGGCCTTGCGGTCCCAGAGGGTCTCGACGGTCAGGCCGTCCGGGGCCAGCGTGAAGCGGTGCTGGAAGCGGTCGTGCCGCTCGAAACCCAGCACCGCGCTGCCCGGGCCTTCGCGGGGGAGCAACTGGGTCAGGGCGTAGCCGGTGCGGGGTTGGGGGATGGCCTCGAGGTCTACGTACTCCGCCCCGTCCCAACTGTGGTAGCCCTGGCGCAGGGCGGCCCGCACCCCCTCCAGCCGCGCGAAGTGCAGCCCGAAGCTGTCGAGGACGAGATCGGCGGGGGAGTCCTCGAGCCGGTAGCTCACCCGGCAGCGGTCGCCCTCTACCCGCGCCTCCAGGCCGAAGCGGCCCTCGGGGAGGGCGTACTCGAGGCTCAGCCCGTGCGCATCCTCCCGGACGTGCGTGGGCTCGGCGCGGTGCGTCGTCCCGTTCACCACCGGGTAGCACCGGCGCAGCGCGACGCGGGACGAACGCAGGCTCAGGGCGTGGTCCTCGAGCAGCGGCCTCATCGCAGCCGCACCTCCTGCCCGGTCTCGGCGGACTGGCGGGCGGCCAGGGCGAACTCGAGCGACTTCGCGCCCTCCCGGATGGGCGTGCGGGCGGGGCGGTCGTCGCGGATGGCCCGGATGAGGTCGTGCATCTGGGCCAGGAAGAGGTCGCGGGCCGACCCGACCTCGAGGGGGGGTTGCTCGGGGCCGGTAGTGAAGTGGAAGGTGGCGCGGTTGGGGTCGGTGAAGTCGGCGGTGAGCTTCTGCGCGACCAGACGGAAGTCCTTGATCCAGCGGCCCGGGATGGCCCCGTTGGTGGCGTAGACCACGCCCAGCGCGCCCCCCTCGAAGGCGGCGACGGTGGCGCTCACGTCCTCGGCGGTGTAGCCGGGGGTGTCGCGGTGGAAGAGGTTGGCGGCCTTGGCGTAGACCGTCACGGGGTCGCCCAGCAGGTAGCGCAGCAGGTCGAAGAGGTGGATCACCTGCTCGACCATCTGCCCCCCCGAGCGGGCCCGGTCGCGCCACCAGGGGGCGTGCAGGGCGTTGCAGAAGTAGCGGGCGCTGACGAGCCCGACGGGGCCGGTGTCCAGGCTTTGCAGGCGCTCGAGCGCCTCCCCGAAGCGGTACATGAAGCCCACCTGGGTCTTGATGCCCGCCTGCTCGGCGGCCTCCACCATGCGCCAGGCCAGGGGGAGCTCGAGGGCGATGGGCTTCTCGATGAGCAGGTGGACCCCGCGCCGTGCGGCCTGCTCCACCTCGTCGGAGTGGCCGTAGGGCGGCAGGGCGACGATCAGGAGGTCGAGGCCGGCGTGCTCGAGCAGGGCGTGGTGGTCGGCGAAGACGGCGGCCTTGCCGTCGGTGAACTCCGCGGCGAGGGCCTGGGCCTTGTGGAGGTTGCGGTCGCAGAAGGCGACGAGCCGGGCTTCGTCCTGCAGCTCGAGCAGCACCCGCGCGTGGGCGCGGGCGATGCCGCCGCAGCCGAGGATGCCGACACGAAGGCGCTTCATGGTTGTGGGAACTCCAGCACGGCCTGCACCACCTGCTCGGGGGTCTGGTCGAGGGCTTCGAAGAGCGCAGCGGCCTCCTCGAAGGGCCGGACGTGGGTGACGAGGGGGCGCAGGTCGAGCACGCCCTCGTGCTGGAGCCGGATGGCGGTCTGGGCCTGGCGCACGTCGTCCCAGCGGTACTTGAGCTCGGGGTCGGGGCCGGAGATCTGCGAGCAGACGAGGTTGATGCGGTTGTGATGGAACTCCTCGCCCAGCCGCAGGCCCTGGGCCTCGCCCTGGAAGAAGCCCATCGCCACCACCCGCGCCGAGTAGGCCGCCGCCCGGATGGCCTCGTTCAGGGCCTGGGTCGAGCCCGTGACCTCGAGGCACACGTCGGCCCCGCGCCCGCCGGTGAGGTCCTTGACGGCCTCGGCCACCTTGACGGCGCGGGCGTCGAGGGTGACGGGGGTGCCCAGCCTCCGGGCGAGCTCGAGGCGCGCCGGGTGCAGGTCCACCCCGATCACCAAAGCCCCCGAAGCCCGGGCCATCTGCGCCACGATCTGGCCCAGCGCCCCCAGCCCGAACACCGCCACCGTCTCGCCCAGCCGGATGCGCGCGTCGTGGACGCCGTTGAGCGCGATGGAGCCGATGCGCGAGAAGATGCCCAGCAAGGGGTCGAGGCCCTCGGGAAGCTGCCGGGGCCGCAGGTAGGCCGCGCTCAGTACGGCGTGGGTGGTGTGGTTCCACACCCCGAATACCCGCGTCCCGGGGGGCAGGTCGCCGGCGGCGGAGCCCGCCTCCACCACCTCGCCCACCTCCTCGTAGCCCCACCCGCGCAGGGGATAGGGCGTGCTGGGGGCGGCGTCGGCGAGGAAAAGCCGCCGCTTGGGGTCCCAGCGCTTGTGGACGTAGGGGTTGGTGCCGCGGTACGCAGTGAGTTCGGTCCCCGCGCTGATCCCGGAGTAGAGCGTGCGCACCCGCACCTCCTCCGGCCCCAGGGGCGGGTCGTCGTAGTCCTCGAAGCCGATCTGGCGGGGGGCGGTGAAGATCAGTCGTCGTGCCACGGGAGTCCTTTCAGTCGAGAAATGTCGATAGTCGATAGCCCATAGCCCCTCGCGTTTAGCGTCTTGCGTCTTGCGTTTTGCGTTCGGCGTTCGGCGTTCGGCGTACGGCCTACTCGTCCACCACCCAGGCCGCCTGGTAGGGCCGGAGGATGCCCGTGAACCACTTCCCGCTGACGAGGTCGCGGCCCACCCGGCTGACCACCTGCGAGCGGGACGTGACGTTGATGTAGCAGCCCACGCTCTGCTCGCCGCCGCCGCGCACGATGCGCAGCACCTCCTTGGAGGGCAGGACCTGCTGGGGGGCGTTGGGGTGGAAGGCGGGGTGGGAGGCGCGCACGCGCAGGAGGTGGGTGTAGGCCGCCAGCACCTTCGAGGCCCTCGAGCCGGGGTCGCTGAGCAGGTCGCCGAGCTCGGCCTGGGTGAACTTGTGCCGGTTGAGCCGCCGGTTGATGCCGCTGGCCTCGAGCGCTTCGTGGTCGGAGGGGGAGCCCAGGAGGCTGTGGACGTAGACGCCGGGCACCCCTTGCAGGCTGAGCAGCACGGCGTTGGCGGCCATGAAGCGGGCGATCTGCAGGCTTTCGGGCTCGGGCTCCTCGAGGTAGGGGTGGTTGAGGGCGTCGAAAAGCGTCAGGCACAGCTCGTAGGGCACCGGGCCGTCGGGGGTGTCCTTGTAGTTGACCCGGCCGCCGTGGTCGAGGGCCATCTGCATCAGGGCCGCGATCTCGACGGGCTCGAGGATGCCGCCCGCGGGCACCACGCCCAGCCCGTCGTGCGAGGCGAGGAAGTTGAAGAAGGTGGTGTGGGGGGAAGGGGGCTCGAGGGCGGCGGCCCACTGCGCGAGCTTGGTGGCGTCGCCGGTGCGGAAGGTGTGCAGCACCAGCGGCGGCAGCGGGAACTGGTAGACCATCTGCGCCTCGTCCTGCCCGTCGCCGAAGTAGGCGACGTTGTCGCGGTGCGGCACGTTGGTCTCGGTGACGAGCAGCACCCAGGGGGCCACCGCGTCGAGCACCAGGCGCAGCAGCTTGACGATGCGGTGCGCGCCCTCAAGGTGCATGCAGGAGGTGCCGATCTCCTTCCAGATGAAGCCCACCGCGTCGAGCCGGATGAGCTGCGCCCCGTGGCGCACGTAGTGCAGCAGGGCCGAGACGACCTCGAGCAGCACCTCGGGGTTGGCGTAGTTGAGGTCGATCTGGTCGGGGGAGAAGGTCGTCCAGACCAGCTTCTCGCCGCTGGGGGTCTGGAAGGGGGTGAGCAGGGGCAGGGCGCGGGGCCGGAACACCGCGCTGAGGTCGGTGCCGGGCGGGGCGGTGATGAAGTAGTCGCGGTACTTGGGGTCGTCCTGCAAGAAGCCCTGGAACCAGGGGCTCGAGGCCGAGACGTGGTTGCACACCAGGTCCACCATCAGCCGGAAGTCCTTCCCGATGGCCTCCACGTCCGACCAGTCCCCCCACCCCGGCTCGACGGCCTTGAAGTCCACCACGCTAAAGCCGTCGTCGGAGGTGGAGGGGTAGAAGGGCAGGATGTGCACCCCGGAGAACGCCCCCTGCAAGTTCTCGAGCAAGAAACCGTGCAGGGTCCGCAGGGGCGGCTCGCCCTCCGCGTGGATCTGGTCGCCGTAGGTGATGAGGACGGCGTCCTTCTCGCTCCAGCGCCCGGGGCCCGGGCCGGCCTCCGCCTTGGGGAAAGCCTCGAGCAGGTTCTGCAGCCGCTCGAGCACGCTCCAGGCCTGAGGGGGGTAGAGGAACTCGAGGTGCTCCAACATCCGGTGGGCAATCTCGGAAGGAATCGGCATTGTTAGTACAAAGATATTACCGGGAGGCATTAGCGATCAGCCGTCAGCGGTCAGCCGTCAGCCGCCGGCGTCGAGGGCCAAGGGGTCTGGCGTCTTGCGTCTTGCGTTTGGCGTTTAGCCATCAGCACCCTCCGCCGCCCAGTCCAGCCACGTCGCCGCCGTCCAGGAGAAATTCCCCCCGCCCAGCCCGGCGCCGCTCACGGGGTGGTAGTACTCGCTGAAGCCCGAGACTTCGGCCAGATCGCGGGTGTCCTGGCGCAGGCGCTCGGCGAGGGCGAGGTGGCCGTACTCGCGGAAGCCGGTGGCGACGAGGCGGTTGACCACCGCCCACACCGGGCCGCGCCAGTAGCGCTGGGGCTCGAACTTGGGGTGGGTGGGGTCGGTGCTGGGCACCAGGTAGCGCACCTGGCGGCCCCAGGCCTCGAGGGTACGGGCCAGCCGCTCGGCCCGCTCTGGGCTGGCGGTCCCCGCGTACAGCGGCAGGAAGGAGGCGTTGGTGCCGACGCGGATGGGCGCGTCCTGCACGAGGTCGTAGTTGTAGTAGAGCCCGCTCTCCTCGTCCCACAGGCCCTCGATGGCGGGTCCGCTGGTCCGGAGCCAGCCCTCGATCTCGGCCTCGTCGCCAAAGCCGAAGCGCTGCGAGAGCCACAGCAGGTCGCGGTTGGCGCGGTGCAGCACGCAGTCGATGAGCAGGCTGACCACGCGGAAGGGGCACTCGCGGTGCAGGCGCAGTTGGTCGAAGCCGGCGCGCTTGTAGACCTCGAGCAGCGAGAGAAAGCGGTCGTACTCGGCCTTGTGCGGGCGCTGGCTGGGGTCTACGTGGCTGGTGTCGCGGCGGGTGTAGGGCGGGAGGTCGGGGTCCACCGGGACACGGGCTAAGGCCTCGTCCCAGGCCGGGCTGTTGTCGGCGCCGGTCTCCCAGGGGTGGAGGGTGGTCATGAGGCCGGTGTTCTGGGGGTCGCGCTCGCGCTTGAACCAGCGGTGGTAGGCCAGGATCTTGGGGTACAGCGCCCGGGCCTTTTCCTCGGCACGGGCCTGGTCCTGGGCCCGCTCGAGCATCCAGCGCACGAAGGTCGCCAACACCGGCGGCTGGGTGATGCCCGAGGTGGGCGGGGTGTGGGGGGCTCCCCAGCGGTCGGGGCCGGGGAAATAGCTGGCCTCGGGGCGGTGGAAGACGATGTGCGGCAGCATCCCGCCGGGCCACTGGCCCCCGAAGAGCAGCTCGAGCTCCTGCCAGGCCCGCGCCTCGTCGAACCTCATCCAGCCCAGCGCGGTAAAGCCCGCGTCCCACAGCCACTGGAAGGGGTAGAGCCCGGCCGTGGGCACGGTGAAGCCGCCCCGGTCGTTGGCCCTGAGGATGCGGATGGCTTCCTGATCCAGCGATTCACGAGTCTGCATGGCTACCTCGCGTGGCCCAGCGCCTCCCCGCTTCCGGGGTCGTGCCAGCGCAGGCGGCCCGGCTGGGGCCTGAGCCACAGCGTCTGGCCCGGCCGGGTTTCGAAGTCGGGGGGCACCGTGACCTTGAGGTGCTGCCCCTCGTAGGCCAGGGTGAGCAGCAGGTGCGGCCCCAACGGCTCGACCACCAGCACCTCGGCGGGGAAGCTCTGCGGCTGGGGCTGAGGGTGGGCCTCGAGGTCCTCCGGGCGCACGCCCAGCAACACCTCGCGGCCCTGCGGCGCGGCGGGCAGGTCCAGCGCCAGGGTTTGGATCTTGGCCTGCGACCCTTCCACCGGGAGCCTGAGGAAGTTCATCGGCGGGCTGCCGATGAAGCCGCCCACGAACGTATCGGCGGGCTCCTGGTAGATCTTCATGGGCACGTCGTACTGCACCACGTTGCCCGTGCTCATCACCGCGATGCGGTCGGCCAGGCTCATGGCCTCCACCTGGTCGTGGGTCACGTAGAGCGTGGTGGTGCGGCTCTCGGCCAGCAGGCGCTTGAGCTCGGCCCGCATCTCCAGGCGCAGCAGCGCGTCGAGGTTGGAGAGGGGTTCGTCCATCAGCAGCACCTCGGGCTCGACGGCCAGAGCCCTTGCCACCGCGACGCGCTGGCGCTGCCCGCCCGAGAGCTGCGCGGGGTAGCGCCCCAGCAGCCCCTCGATGTGCATGAGCGTGGCCGCCCGGTCCACCTGCGCCCTGACCCGCTCCGGCGAGGCCTTCTGCATCCTGAGCCCGAAGGCGATGTTCTCGAAGACGGTGAGGTGGGGAAAGACCGCGTAGTTCTGGAAGACCATCGCGATCCTGCGCGAGCGCGGCGGCAGCGCCGTCACGTCACGCTCCCCGATGAACACGCGCCCCGTGTCGGCGTGCTCGAGCCCCGCGATGATCCGCAGCAGCGTGGTCTTGCCGCAGCCCGAGGGCCCCAGCAGCACCACGAACTCCTGGTCGCGCACCTCGAGCGAGACCCCGTTGAGGGCGCGCACCTTGCCGAAGAGCTTGATGATGTTTTCCACCCGGATTCCGGCCATAGACCTCCTTAGGGTCGATAGTCGATGGTCGATGGTCGATAGCCGGACTCGGGTCGTACGTCCTACGTCGTACGCCTTGGCCCTCGACCCTCGACGCCACCAGCCACGAGCCTTCCAGCTTTCGCTGACCGCTGAAAGCTCCTCACCGGTTCGCGATCCCCCACAGCGTGAACAGGTAGCGCCGGATCACGAAGATGAACACCAGCGCGGGCACGATCAGGAAGAAGCCGCCGGCGAAGCGGAAGGGGAGGGGGGAGTCGTTGAGGGCGGTGAGGAGGAAGGCGGGGAGGGTGCGCTCGCGCAGGGTGAGCAAAGTAGCGGCGAAGACCTCGTTCCAGGAGATCACGAAGGCGAAGATGGCGGTCGCGGCCAGCCCGGGCAGAGCCAGGGGCAGCACCACCTTGAGGAAAGCCTGAACGCGGGTGCAGCCCAGCGTCCAGGCGGCCTCCTCGAGCTCCTTGGGGATGCCCAGGAAGAGGCTGCTGGTGACCAGCACCGCGAAGGGCAGGGCTAAGGCGGTGTGCACCAGGGCCACGCCCAGCGCGGTGTCGTAGAGGCCAAGGTTGATGAAGCGCACCGCCAGGGGGATCGCCAGGATCGCCAGGGGGAAGGCGCGGGTCATCAGGATCAGGACACGGTAGGCGTCGGCCCCGGCGAAGCGGTAGCGGGCCAGGGCGTACCCGGCGGGAGCGCCCAGCAGCACCGCCAGCACCAGCGTGAGGCCCGCCACCAGAAAGCTGTTGCGGATGGCCTTGCCCACCCCCTCGACCCCGAAGAAGAAGGAGATGGTCTCCAGCGAGAACTGCTGCGGCAGGATGCCCTTGGGCCAGGCGAACACCGAGGCCCGGTCGCTGAAGGCCAGGGTGGCGATGAGGAAGATGGGCACCAGCACCCACAGCGCCAGCAGCACCGCGAGCGTGAGGTAGACGAGGCGCGCGTTCATGCGGCCGCCTCCTGCTTGGGGCGCATCAGCCGCAAATAGACGAGCGTCGCCACCACCGAGATGCCCAGGATCAGCACCGAGTAGGCCGCCGCCACCCCGGGGCTCTGGTAGGCGTTGTACCAGAAGTAGGCCTCCCCGGCCAGCACCGGCAGGTTGCGCCCGCCCAAGGCCACCACCACCGCGAAGACCTCGAGCGCCAGGATCGTCCGCAGGATCAGGGCCACCTGCAGGCTGGGCATCAGCAAGGGCAGCGTGACCCGCCAGAACCGCCGCCAGGGCGTCGCCCCGAACACCTCGGCGGCCTCGCCGTACTCCTTGGGGATGAGCTGCAACCCCGCCACCAGGATCACGAAGACGATGGCCGTTGCCCGCCACACCTCCGCGGCCACCACCGCCAGGAAGAGCATGGCCGGGGTCTCGTAGCTCAGCCACAGCCGGGGCTCCTGGATGACCCCCACCGCCTGCAGGAAGCTGTTGAGGTAGCCCCGCTCGGTGAAGATGGCGAGCCACGCGATGCCTGCCGCCAGGTCGGAGATGCCCAGGGGGATGGTCCAGACGTACAAGAACAGGTCGCGGCCCCGGTTGATCCCGCCCAGCAGCATCGCCATGCAAAGCGCCAGCACCACCTGCAGCGGCACCATCACCACCGTCAGCAGCACGGTGTACCTCACGGCGTCCTTGAAGTAGAGGTCGGAGGCCATGCGCTGGAAGTGCTCGAGCGTCCAGCGCCCGTCCCCGCCCCGCACCGACAGCAGCAAGGCCTCCACCAGCGGCCAGGCGAACAGAAACAGCAAAAACAGCACGCTGGGCAGGATCAGCACGTAGGGGATGTACCGTTCACTCCGCATAAGCCCCTTTGTGTGTCGAATGCTGAAAAGGGTCGATAGTCGATAGCTGATAGTCGATAGCCGAACGCGGGTCGTGCGTCGTACGTCGTACGCAAGACGCCAAACGCCAAACGCAAAACGCAAGACGCAAGACGCGAGACGCCTTGGCCCTAGACCCTCGACGTCCGCGGGAAGGGGTAACCACTAGCCACGCGCTGCGAGTCATACGCCTTCCGTCTTTTGGCTATCGACCATCGACTATCAGCCATCGACCTCTGGCTAATTCACCGGGCACGGGCCGTTGCTGGCGGGGTCGGGCGACCAGCAGGGGGCCTTGGTGTCGTTCATGACGCGGCGGAGGTTGGCTGCCTCGGCGTCGAGCACGCGCCGGATGTCCTCGCCCCGCAGGATGATGCGGGCGAAGGTGTCCTGGAAGACCTTGTTGTACTCCCCGCCCTTGGCCCCCAGGCCCACCGGGAGCAGGCTGGGCAGGGCCACGTTGCTCTGGGCCTGCCGGGCGATGGCGTCGGCGCCCATGCGGGTGCCCTGCGGGAGGTTGTCGGGGAGCTTGGTCTGGATGACCGGGAAGAAGCCGTTCTCCACCAGGGTGGTGAGCTGCACCTCGGGGCGGGTCAGGTACTCGATGAGGGCCACGGCCCCGGCGCGGTTGGGCGCGTTCTTGGGGATGGCGAGCCCGGCGAGCACCGGCATGAAGCCGCGGCCGTAGGGGCCGATGGGGGCGGGGAAGGCCACGAAGTCGTTGGGTTTCTGGTTCAGGCCGTCGCGCAGGCGGGCGATGTGGTCCCAGGCCACCCAGACCTCGCCGGCCAGCAGCGGCTCCTGCATGAAGTCGTAGGTCGTCGATTGGGGGTTGACGTACTGCCACAGGGCCTTGAACTCGCTCCACATGCGGTGGGCCTCGTCGCTGCGGAACTTGCTCACCGCGCTCTTGGTGTACGAGGGGTAGAGGTAGCCCTGGGTGAAGCGGTGCATCAGCCCGCGGGGGCCGGCGGGGAAGCCCAGCAGGCGCTTGCCGGTGGCCTTCTGCAGGTTGGCGCCCCACTCGCGCAGTTGCGAGTAGGTGAGCGTGTTGACGTTGGCCCCGGCGGGGAGGTACTGCAGGGCCTGCTTGTTGGCCACCATGATGTAGGTCGCCTGCATCCAGGGGATGTAGTACTGGTTGCCCGTGCCCATCTTGCCCAGGTTGACGAAGGTGGGGGAGAACTTGCGGTCCTTGAGCTGGGCCATCACGTCGTCAACGGGCTCGAGCGCCCCGGCCGAGATGAGGGGCGGGAAGTCGCCGTGCAGCCCGCCCACCAGGCTGACGTTCACCTTCCCGGCCCGCGCCTCGGAGAGGATGCGGTTGGTGAAGGGGGCGTTGTCTTCGGGGATGAACTCCACGCGCCCGGAGAAGTCCTTGAGGATGACCTGGCGCATGCGCTGGGCCTCCTCGATGGGGGTGAACTGGGTGGAGACGAACAGCACCGACGGCTGCTGCGCGACCACCGCGGCCAGCGCCACCAGCAGCCCACCGACCAAGCTGAACCCGATCCACTTCTTCCTCATGCCTGCCTCCTTCTCGCCTAGCTTTGCGGCGGCCCGTCCGACCCCCGCAGGATCAACTCGGGCACCCAGATCTCCTGCAACTCCTCGGCCGGCGTCCCGGCCAGCCGGGCCAGCAGCATCTCGACGAGCCGCCGCCCCATCTCCCGGAAGGGCTGGTGCAGGGTGGAGAGGGGCGGGTCGGTGTAGTGGGCCTGGGGGATGTCGTCGTAGCCGATGACCGAGACCTCCTGGCCGGCCTTGAGGCCGCGCTCGCGCAGGGCCCGCAGGGCCCCCAGGGCCATCAGGTCATTGGCGCAGAGGATGGCCGTAGGGGGCCGGGGCAGGTCCAGCAAGGCCAGGGTGAGGCGGTAGCCGCTCTCCTCGCTCAGGTCGCCCTCGAGCACCCACTCCCGCCGCAGGGGAAGCCCGGCCTCCTCCAGCGCCCGCCGGTAGCCCGCCAGGCGGTGCTGGGCGAAGTTGAGCTCGTGGGGCGCGCCGATGAAGGCGACGGCGCGGTGCCCCAGAGCGATGAGGTGCTGGGCGGCCTGGCGGAAGCCGCGCTCGCCGTCGATGTCGAGGTAGGGGAAGGGCTCGTGGATGAGGTCGCTGCGCCCGTGGACCACGAAGGGAACCTTGTGCTCGAGCAGGTACAGGATGCGCTCGTCGCGCTGGCGGGTGCGGGCGAGCACCAGGCCGTCGACGCGCTTGCCCTCGACGAGGCGCTGGTAGCTCGCCAGCTCCTGCGGCCCCGGCGGGCTGGTGGTCACCAGCAGGTCGAGGCCGGCCCCCGAGAGCCCCTCGCCCAGCCCGGCGAGCAGCTCGAGGAAGAAGGAGTCCGCGAAGCGCCCCTGCGGCGCGGGGATCACCACCCCCACCGTCTCGGCGCGGCCCTTGCGCAGGCGCTGCCCCAGCGGGTTGGGGCGGTAGCCCAGCCGCGCGGCGGCCTCGAGCACCCGCTCCCGCGTGGCCGCGCTCACCCGCTGCGGGTTGTTGAGCACCCGCGACACCGTGGCGATGGAGACCCCGGCCTCCTGGGCCACCTTGCGGATGTCGGCGCTGGTTGGGGCAGGGCTGCGCGGCAAACCACCCTCCGGGAGCAGGCTAAAGGGCCTGCTGCTGCACGAGATGTAAACGTTTTCCATTACCCTAGCACCGCGCGGCCCCTTTGGCAAGCCCTCGGCCTCGAGCCTCGGCAGGGACGCCATTCCCGGCGGCATGTCCACGCCGAGGGCTTGTTTATACCCCGTCTAACTGCATTCACCGGGTGAGTCGGGTATTTTAGAACGATGCACGAAGTCCGATTCAACGCCTTCCATTACCGCGACGATGCCCTCTACCTCGAGGGAAGCTATTTCAAGGGCCGGGTCCAGCTCCTAGAGAAGGAGGGGGTGAGGGCCTGGCGGGTCTTCGTCTGGCACCGCCTGGAGGACGCCGAGAAGGGGAGCTGGGTGCTCGAGGGGCTCAAGCCCCTGCCCTTCAGCGTCTACGACGACATGACCTGCACCGCCGAGGGCATGCCCGACCTCAAGCTCTGGCTCGACCCCTTCGGCTTCCGCTGGGAGGGCCTGGACGCGCTGGAGCTCGAGGCGCACCGCTTCGGGCAGCTCGGCAAGTCGAGCGTGTGGCACACCAGCGAGTGGACCGCCTTCCACGAGGTCAACGACGGGCTGCCGCTGGGGGCGGGCATGTCGCTCTTGGTCAAGGAGAAGCCCGAGCGGCGCTACTACGGCCTGGGCGAGCGCACCGGCTTCCTCGACAAGAAGGGCCGTGCCTGGACCAACTGGGCCACCGACGACCCCATCCACTACCCCGACACCGATCCCCTCTACCAGGCCCACCCCTTCCTCATCGGCTTCGAGGACGGCCGGGCCTGGGGGCTCTACCTCGACGAGACCTGGCGCACCGTCTTCGACTTAGCCTCCGCCGAGGACCACCAGACCATCCTCCGCACCGACGGCCCCACCTTCGACCTCTACCTCATCCCCGGCCCCGGCCTCAAGGAGGTCGTGCACAACTACACCGCGCTGGTGGGCCGCGCCAGCCTGCCGCCTTTGTGGGCGCTGGGCTACCACCAGTGCCGCTACAGCTACACCCACCAGAGCCTCGCGCTGGAGATCGCCCGCGAGTACCGCGACCGCGACATCCCCCTCGACGCCTTGTGGCTCGACATCGACTACATGGACGGCTTCAAGGTCTTCACCTTCTCCCCGGGCCGCTTTCCCGATCCCAAGCAGCTCACCTCGAGCCTGCAGGAGATGGGCGTCAAGACCGTCACCATCGTGGACCCCGGCGTCAAGAAGGAGGCCGGTTACCCGGTCTACGAGGAGGGGCACGCCCGGCAGTTCTTCGTGCGCTCGCACCGCGACGAGGAGCTGTGGGGCGAGGTCTGGCCCGACCCCGCCGTCTGGCCCGACTTCACCCGCCCCGAGGTGCGCGAGTGGTGGGGCGGGCTGCACCGCTTCTACCTCGAGCAGGGCATCGCGGGCATCTGGAACGACATGAACGAGCCCGCCGCCTTCAGCGTCTTCGGCCAGACCCCCCCCAAGGACAACCGCACCCTGCCCAGCTCCGCCCGCCACGGCAACCACTACCACGCCGAGGTGCACAACCTCTACGGCTACGGCATGTGCCAGGCCACCTACGAGGGCTTGCGGCGGCTCGAGCCGGGCAAGCGCCCCTTCATCCTCACCCGCTCGGGCTTCGCGGGCATCCAGAAGTACGCGTTCGTCTGGACCGGCGACAACCACTCCTACTGGGAGCACCTGGAAGGCTCCATCCCCATGATCCTCAACCTCGGCCTCAGCGGGGTGCCCTTCACCGGGGCCGACATCGGCGGCTTCTCGGCCCACGCCGACGGCGAGCTGCTGGCGCGCTGGACCTGGCTGGGGGCCTTCTACCCCTTCATGCGCAACCACTCCGGCAAGACCAGCCGCCGCCAGGAGCCCTGGGTCTTCGGGCCCCGCTGGGAGGAGTCCATCCGCGAGGCGGTGCGCTTCCGCTACCGGATGCTGCCCTACCTCTACACCCTGGCCCAGGAGGCCGCCGCCACCGGCCTGCCGCCCATGCGGGCGATGGTGCTCGAGCACCCCCAAGACCCCGAGGCCCCCGTCCTGCACGACCAGTTCATGTGGGGCAGCGACCTGCTGGCCGCCCCTGCACTGCGCCCCGGCCAGCGGCACCGCCTGGTCTACCTCCCGCAGGGCGAGTGGCAGGAGTTCTGGACTGGCGAGACCTTCGAGGGCCCGCTGCACCTGCCCGTGACGACCCCCCACGACCGGGTCCCGCTGTTCCAGCGGGCGGGCAGCGCCGTCCCTACCACCCGGGTCGAACCCCACACCACCGACGCCTACTGGGAAGTGCTGCGCTGGCAGGTCTGCTTAGGCCCCGAAATCCGTGGCCGGGTCTTCGAGGACGCGGGCGAGGGCTACGGGCCGGGCCAGGTGAGCGAGCTCGAGGGCACCTACGACGGCTACACCCTGCGCCTGGCCTTCACCGACCGCTCCGGCCAGCCCCGCCACCGCGTCGAGGCCGTGATCCACGGCGTGCGCGAGCCCCAGGGTGGCCCCGGGGTCTACCACTACGACCCGCAAACCCAGACGCTGACCGTAGACCTCACGTCGGGGGTGGTGGAGGTTCACTGGTGAGGTTGGTGGTTGATGGCTGATAGCCGATAGCTGATAGCCAAACGCAAGACGCAAAACGCAAGACGCAAAACGCAAGACGCGGGTCGTACGTCGAACGCCGAACGACAAACGCAAGACGCAAGACGCCTTGTTCCCCCCTTAGCAAGGGGGGTTAGGGGGGATAAACCCTCCCCGCGCGCGGGTAGGGCCGGGGTGGGGTTCCTTTCAGTACGAGCCTTCCGCTGACCGCTGACGGCTGACTGCTGACGGCCGGTGGCTGACTGCTGCCAGCTACCTCGCATGCAACGGCAGGAACGCCTCGAGCTCTAGCTCCTCCACGTGCCAGTCCTCGTGGGCGATCTGGAACTCGCGCTGCTCGGCCATGAACTGGGCGGCTTCGCGGAGGACGGTCTCCACCCAGACCCCGTCGTAGCCGAGCAGGCTGAAGCCCACCACCTCCCACTCGTGGTCGTCCTGGCCGGCCAGGCGTGCGGCCGAGACCGGGTAGCGGCTGCGCAGGCGTTCGATGGCCGGCTTGACCAGGGCGCGTTTTTCCTTGAGGCTCTTGACCCAGGGCATCTCGAGCCGCGCCGTGTAGACCCCTAGATAGGCCTTCATTCCCCCTCAGGGTAGCAGGATTCGCTCGGGAGCGCTGTAGACGTTGAAGGATTCGCGCAGGAAGCCCACCAGCGTGAGGTTAAATTGCCTCGCGAGCTCCACGGCCAGGCTCGAGGGGGCCGAGATCGCGGCCAGGACGGGCGCTCCGGCGGCCAGGGCCTTCTGGCACAGCTCGTAGCTGGCCCGCCCGCTCACCAGCACCAGCCGCTCGCGCAGGGGCAGGTGGCCCTCGAGCAGCGCCCAGCCGATGAGCTTGTCGAGCGCGTTGTGCCGGCCCACGTCCTCGCGCACGGCCAGCAGGTTGCCCCCCAGGTCGAACAACGCCGCCGCGTGGAGGCCCCCGGTGCGCTCGAACAACCCCTGGGCCTGGCGCAGCTTCTCGGGGAGGCGGGGCAGGACCTCGGCCCGCACGCGGCTCGCGTCCTCCAGCGGGCGCTGCCCGCGCAGCTCGAGCTGCTCCAGCCCGGCCTTGCCGCACACCCCGCAGGCGCTGGTGGTGTAGAAGTGCCGCTCGAGGCGCTCGAGGTCGGGGATGCCCTCGCCGCGCAGCTCCACGTTGACGATGTTGTACTGCTGGGCCTCGCCGGGGTCGGTGCAGTAGGCGATCCGCCGAATTTCATCGCGGCTGCGGATCACCCCCTCGGCGTAGAGGAAGCCTGCCGCCAGCTCGAAGTCCTGGCCCGGGGTGCGCAGCGTGACGGCCACTGTCTGCCGCTGCTCTCCCGCCAGCAGGCGGATCTCGAGCGGCTCCTCGGTCACGAGGTCGTCGCTGTGGGCGCGGGCGCGGCCCTCAGCCACCCGAAGCAACGACGTCCGGACCTTGGCCGGGGGCCGGGTGCGGCTGGAGTTCGATGAAGGCATAGGCTTCCTTGTAGGCGGGGATCTTGGCTTTCTCCGAGCGCAGGTTGGGGTCGAGCAGCACGTTGCCCTCGGGCCAGTGGACCTGCAGGGTGCCGGGCCGCACGGGGGCGGGGAAGACCTGGCACTCCAGCCGCCCCAGCGGGTTGCTCAGCCAGACCTGCTGGCCGGGCTGAAGCCCCAGCCGCCGCGCGTCCTCCGGGCTGATGAGCACCGCGTCGCGCGGCGCGGAGTTCACCGGGTCCTTCGCCGCGTGCACCATGCTGTTGAACTGCTTGCCCCGCCGCGTCACCAGCCGGAAAGCGCCGGGGGGGACCTGGGGCCGGGGAACCTCCACCGCCCGGAAACGCGCCTTGCCGTCCGGGGTGGGGCAAACCCCGCCCGCGCAGAGGTGGGGGCCGCCGTACTGGAAGGCGTCGCCCTTCTTCGCCAGCCGCTCGATCCCCGCGTACATCGGGACCACCCGGGCGATCTCCTGGCGGATGGCGGCGGTGTCGGGGAAGTGCAGCCGGTCGGCGAGGTCGCCCCGCGTCTTGCGGGCGACCTCGAGCAGCACCTCCCACTCGGGGCGGGCCTGCCCGATGCGCGGGCCGGGGATCTCGGGGCTATAAATCACCCGCCGCTCGGTGCTGGTCTCGGTCACGCCGCCCGGCACCTCGTAGCGGGTGGTGGCCGGCAGCAGGATCACCTCGCCCCCCGGCTCGGCGAGCATCTGGCTCGAGAGCACGATGTCCTGGTGCACCCGCAGCTCGACCGCCTCCAGCGCCTGCCGCACCCGCTCGGGGTCGGGCAGCACCTCGAGGAAGTTGCCCCCCACGCTCCACAGCACCTCGAGCTCGCCCCGCGAGGCGGCCTCGAGCATCTCCGGCGCGGTGAGCCCTGGCCGGTCGGGGACCGGGAAGCCCCACTGCGCCTCGAGCGCGCGGGCGTTCTCCGGGTTGATGGGCACGACCCCCGGGAACACGCTGGCGTAGGCCCCCATCTCGGCCCCGCCCTGCACGCCGGAGTGCCCCCGTATGGGCATCAGGCCGCAGCCCTCGCGCCCTAAGTAGCCCCGCGCCAGCCCCAGGTTGATGATCGCCTGTACCGCGTCCTCCCCGGTGCGGTGCTGGGTGATGCCCATGCTCCACACCAGCACGGCCCGCTCGGCCTCCATCAGCATCCGGGCGAAGGCCAGCATCTCCTGGTGCGAGACCCCGCTGCTGGCCTCCAGCTCCTCCCAGCGGGCCGCCCGCAGCGCCTGGACGAGCGCCTCGAAGCCGGTGGTGTGCGCCTCGATGAAGCGCTCGTCGAGGCCGCCCTGCTCGAGCAGGTGCTTCAGGGTCCCGGTGATGAAGGCGATGTCGCCCCCCGGCTGCACCAGGAAGAAGTGGTCGGTGATCTTGGTGCCGAAGAGCGCGCTCTCGGGGTCGGAGGGCACCCAGTAGTGCTCCATGGCCGGCTCGCGGTAGGGGTTGACCACCGCCACCTTGGTCCGGGCCTTCTTGGCGTAGTAGAGGTACTTCATCATCACCGGCTGGTTCACGGCCACGTTAGAGCCGAAGAACACCACCAGGTCGGTGCCGATGAGGTCGCGGTAGCTGCACGTCGTCGCCGCCACCCCCAGCGACTCCTTGAGCGCGACGGTGCTGGGCGAGTGGCAAATGCGGGCGGCGTTGTCGATGTTGTTGGAGCCCAGCGCCCGCACCGCCTTCTGGGCCGCGTAGTAGGTCTCGTTGGGGATGCCCCGGCTGGTCAGGTAGAAGCCCATCCGCTCGGGAGCGGTCGTGCAGAGCTTGAGCGCGATGCGGTCGAGCGCCTCGGCCCAGGGGATACGCCGGAAGCCTTTCTCGCCCTTTTTGCGGTGCATGGGGTAGGGGAGACGCCCCAGCTCGCGCAGCTGCGCCGAGGACTTCTCCCGCAGCGCTTCCACGTCCTCGAGCACCCCGACGTCCAGCGGCCCCATGGTGTTGAGCCGAAGCAGCCGCAGCCGCACGTTGCACAGGTGGATCCCCTGGATGGTCCAGTCGCGCATCCCGTACGTCCCCAGCGCGCACCCGTCGCACACCCCGTCCTGCAGGATGCGCCAGGCATACGCCAGGTTGTCGGCGTTCTCCCCGATGGCCCGGAAGACCTCTGCGAAGTTGTTGGGCTTGTTCAGCCCCAACCCGAAGGGACGCCTCGAGACCCACAGCTCCGGATTCCACCCTTTCTTGACGGGTCTAAGCCCCACAGAACCTCCGAATGCCGCTATTCTACCGGCCCTGACCCTCCGTGAGTCGAACGCAGCACCCAATAAAAGCAGAGATATTCCTCACGAGCAAATTATCGTGAATGAAATCACTAGTTATTGCAGTGGTTAGCCATCAGCAGTAAGCGCGTGGCTCATGGCCTGTGGCGAAAGGAACCCCTCCCCGCGTGCGGGGAGGGGGTATCCCCCCAACCCCCCTTGCTAAGGGGGGTAAACAAAGGGCGTATTGCGTCTTGCGTACGGCGTAGGACGTAGGACGTACGACCCGCGCTTAGCGCTCGGCGTTCAGCGTTCAGCGCACGCCCTACTTGATCAGCCCGAGCTGCAACACCGCGTCGCGCTCTTCGGCGAGTTCCTTAGCCGTGGCGTCCATCTTCTGGCGGCTGAACTCGTTGATGTCGAGGCCCTGCACGATCTCGAAGTCGCCGTTCTTGCACACGCAGGGGAAGCTGTACACCAGGCCCTCGGGGATGCCGTAGGAGCCGTCGGAGGGGATGGCCATGCTCACCCAGTCGCCCTCGGGGGTGCCTAGAGCCCAGTCACGCATGTGGTCGATAGCGGCGTTGGCGGCGCTGGCGGCCGAGGAGGCCCCGCGGGCTTCGATGATCTCGGCGCCGCGCTTGGCGACTTTGGGGATGTAGGTGCCCGCGTACCAGTCGTGGTCGCCTACCAGCTCGTAGGCGTTCTGGCCGTTCACCTCGCAGTGGTAGAGGTCGGGGTACTGGGTGACGGAGTGGTTGCCCCAGATGGTCATCTTCTTGATCGCGGTCACCGGCACGGTGAGGCGGGTGGCGAGCTGGGAGATGGCCCGGTTGTGGTCGAGGCGGGTCATGGCGTGGATCTGGCGGGGCTCGAGGTTGGGCGCGTTCTTGTAGGTGATGAGCGCGTTGGTGTTGGCCGGGTTGCCCACCACCAGCACCTTCACGCCCTTGCGGGCGCTGTCGGAGAGGGCGCGGCCCTGCGCGGTGAAGATGGCCCCGTTGGCCTGGAGCAGGTCGGCGCGCTCCATGCCCTGCTTGCGGGGCATCGCGCCCACCAGCAGCGCGTAGTTGGCGTCACCGAAGGCCACGTTGGGGTCGTCGGTGGCCACCAGGCCGGCTAAGGTGGGGAAAGCACAGTCCTCGAGCTCCATGATCACGCCCTGCAATGCCTTGAGGGCGGGGGTGATCTCGAGCAGTTGCAGGATGACGGGCTGATCCTTGCCCAGCATCTCCCCGCTGGCGATGCGGAAGAGCAGGCTGTAACCGATCTGACCGGCGGCGCCGGTAACCGCGACACGTACGGGCGACTTCATGAACACTCCTTTCGATCTGCCACGCCCTCTTGGGCGGGTGTTTGCCGCCCAAGATCATACCCTTGTCGTGCGGTGTACGTCATACGCCGGAAGCCGGACGCTGAACGCCGATAGCTCATAGCCGATAGCCGATAGCCAATAGCCAAACGCAAGACGCAAAACGCCAAACGCCTTGTTCCCCCCTTAACAAGGGGGGTTGGGGGGATACCCCCTCCCCGCGTGCGGGGAGGGCTGGGGTGGGGTTCCTTGCACCACGAACCACAGGCTGCGCGCCTTTTGCTGACGGCTGAAAGCTGATAGCTGACGGCTTACCGCTTTTCATCTCATGAAAATATAGCGCACCTGATGAAATGACGTTAGGATAGCTGGCAGTATGAGCGTCAGCCGGTATTACGACGTCAAGCGTGACGAGCGCGGCCAGCGGTATCTCGAGCCCTACATCAATGGTTTTTCGCTGCTGGGGCTGCCGCTATTGAATAAGGAATCGGCTTTTACCCGCGAGGAGCGGCGGTTGCTGGGGCTCGAGGGGCTGTTGCCGCCGCACGTCTCGACGCTGGAGGAGCAGAAGGAGCGGCACTACCGGCGTTACCGCCTGCAGTCCTCCGACCTCGAGAAGCACATCTTCCTGCGCACGCTGCAAGACCGCAACGAGGTGCTGTTTTATGCCCTGCTCGCCGACCACATGTCGGAGATGTTGCCCATCCTCTACACGCCGACGGTGGGGGAGGCGGTCAAGGAGTTCTCGGCCATCTACCGATTCCCGCGGGGATTCACCGCCTCCACCTTCGACATTGACCACGTCGAGCAGACCCTCGCCAACGTGCCCCTCGAGGAGGTGCGGCTCATCGTCGCCACCGACTCCTCGGCCATCCTGGGCATCGGGGACCAGGGCTTCGGGGGGCTCGCCATCGCCATCGGCAAGCTCTCGCTGTACACGGCGGCGGGCGGGGTGGGCCCCGACAAAACGCTCCCCGTGGGCCTCGACGTGGGCACCGACCGCCAGGACCTGATCTCCGACCCGCTCTACCTGGGGGCCAAGCACCGCCGGCTCACCGGGGAGGCCTACTTCCAGTTCCTCGACAAGTTCGTCGAGGCCGTGCGCAAGCGCTACCCCAAGGCCCTCATCCAGTGGGAGGACTTCAGCAAGGACACGGCCTTCGCCGTGCTCGAGCGCTACCGCAAGGTGCTGCCCTCCTTCAACGACGACATCCAGGGCACCGGGGCCGTCACGCTGGCCGGGGTGCTCTCGGCCTGCCGCGTCAAGGGGGAGCTGCTCGGCGACCAGCGCATCATCGTCTACGGCGCGGGGGCGGGCGGGATCGGCGTGGCCTGGGCCCTGAAGCAGGGGCTCATGCGCGAGGGTCTCAGCGAGGAGGAGGCCCTCTCCCGGCTGTTCGTGCTCGACTCCCAGGGCCTGCTGGTGGAGGGGCGGCGCATGGAGCCCTACAAGCAGGCCTTCGCCCAGAAGGCGGCGGCGCTGGAGGGCTGGAGCTATACGGGCAACGTCCCCAACCTCATCGAGGTCATCCAGAACGCCCGGGCCACCGTGCTGCTGGGCCTCTCGGGCCAGCCGGCCTCCTTCACCGAGCCCATCGTCAAGGCCATGCTCGCCAACACCCCCCGCCCGGCCATCTTCCCCCTCTCCAACCCCACCTCCTCCTCCGAGGCCCTGCCCGAGGACCTGGTGCGCTGGACCCACGGCACGGCGATGGTGGCCGCGGGCAGCCCCTTCGCGCCCGTCGAGTACGAGGGCCGCACCTACCCGGTAGGACAGGGCAACAACGCCTTCGTCTTCCCGGGGCTGGGCTTCGGCGCGGTGCTGGCGCAGGCCCAGGAGGTCACCGACGCGATGGTGCTCGAGGCCGCCTACGCCCTCTACGACTACACCTCGACCCACCACCCCGACCGGGTGTACCCGCCGGTGGGCGAGCTGCGCGAGGTGAGCAAGTTCGTCGCGGCGCGGGTGATCCGCCGGGCCATCCAGGAGGGGGTGGCCCGCTCGGAAAAGCTCAAGCACCTCGACTTCACCGGCCTGAAGGATTTTGTCGAGGACCGCTTCTGGAAACCGCAGTACCTCCCCTTCAAGCCGCCTAAGTGAGGGCGCAGCGGGTTTACGGCCGGCCCTGTGTGAGCCGATCTTCAGCGCCGGCCGAAGATAACCGTATAATCAGGCCATAAGGGCCGGAGGCGGCCTCGGGGCTTATGGACAAGGACAGACCGGTTTACATCATCTCGGTAGCGGCCGAGCTGGTGGACATGCACCCCCAGACGCTGCGCCTCTACGAGCGCAAGGGCCTCATCGAGCCCAAGCGTTCGGGGGGCAAGACCCGCCTCTACTCCGAGCGCGACGTCGAGAAGCTGCGCGAGATCCGGCGCCTGACCCAGGAGCTCGGGGTCAACCTGGCCGGCGTGGAGGAGATCATGCGGCTGCGGGAGGAGCTGTGGGCGCTCGAGCAGCGCTTCCGCACCGAGGCCGAGCGCCTGCAGAAGGAGCTGGGGGAGAAGCTGCAGGGCCTGCGGATGCCCCCCGCCCTGCCCGCCCCCTCCGAGGGCAAGCCCAAGCGCAGCGTCCCCGACAAGGAGCGCCCCGTCTACGTGATCTCAGTGGCTGCGGAACTCGTGGACATGCACCCCCAGACCCTGCGCCTCTACGAGCGCAAGGGGCTGGTCAAGCCCCGCCGCTCCGGCGGCAAGACCCGGCTCTACTCCGAGCGGGACGTGGAAAAGCTCCGGGAGATCCGCCGCCTGACCCAGGAACTGGGCGTGAACCTGGCGGGCGTGGAGGAGATCATCCGGCTGCGCGACGAGCTCGACAGCCAGCAAGTGCACCTCGAGGCCGAGGTCGCCCGCCTGCGCCTGGCCCTGCTGCGCGAGCTGGGCTCGGGCGAGGGCGAGAAGGAAAAGACCCCGACCGCGGGCTGAGGGCCCTGCGTCTAAGCCCGCCCGGCTCCGGGCGGGGGCGGCCCCTTCGCCCGGGCGCTATGCCGTTCACGCCTGCCTTTTCGCCCTTCGTGCCCGCGCCCGTATAATCGCCCCGTGAGCCATCTCGAAAACCTGCTCGAGTTCCTCCGCATCCCTTCGGTCTCCGCCAACCCCGACCACAAGGCCGACGTCGAGCGGGCCGCCGGCTGGCTCGAGGCCAAGCTCGCCGGCCTGGGCTTCGCCGCCGAGGTCATCCCCACGCCGGGCCACCCCATCGTCTACGCCGAGAAGATGGTCAGCCCTTCGGCCCCCACGGTCCTGATCTACGGCCACTACGACGTGCAGCCCCCAGACCCTCTCGAGCTGTGGCACACCCCGCCCTTCGAGCCGGTGGTGCGCGACGGCCGCATCTACGCCCGCGGCGCCTCCGACGACAAGGGCCAGGTCTACGCCCACATCGCCGCCGTGGAGAACCTGGGCGCCGAGCTGGGCGTGAACGTGAAGTTCCTCATCGAGGGCGAGGAGGAGGTGAGCTCGATGCACCTCGAGCCCTTCGTGCGGGCCAACCGCGAGCGCCTGAAGGCCGACGTTCTCCTCATCTCCGACGGCTCGATGTACGCCCCGGGTGTGCCCAGCCTCGAGTACGGCCTGCGCGGCCTGGTGTACATGGAGGTGCAGCTCGAGGGCGCCGCCCGCGACCTGCACTCGGGCACCTACGGCGGGGCCGCCCCCAACCCCGTCCACGCCGCCGCCTGGATGATCGCCCGGCTCAAGGGCGAGGACGGGCGCATCCTGGTCCCCGGCTTCTACGACGCGGTGCGCCCGCTGAGCGAGGCCGAGCGGGAGAACTTCGCCTCGCTGCCCTTCGACGCCACCGCCTTCGCCCGCTCCATCGGCGCCGACGCGCTGCCGGGCGAGCCGGGCTGGGGGGCGCTCGAGCGCACCTGGGTGCGGCCTACCCTCGACGTCAACGGCATCTGGGGCGGCTACCAGGGCGAAGGCTCCAAGACCGTCATCCCCGCCAAGGCGGGCTTCAAGTTCTCCATGCGCCTCGTCCCCGACCAAGACCCCCACGCCATCCGCGAGGCCGTCACCGCCTACCTCCACCAGATCCTCCCCGAGGGCTACCGCATGAACATCCTCTACCACGGCATCGGCAAGCCCGTCGTCACCGACCTCGAGTCCCCGCCCATGCGCGCGGCGGCGCAAGCCCTCGAGCAGACCTGGGGCCGCAAGCCCGTCTTCACCCGCGCCGGGGGCAGCATCCCCGTCGTGGCCGACTTCCAGGAACTCCTGGGCATGCCCATCGTGCTGCTGGGCATGGGCCTCAACGACGACAACCTCCACTCGCCCAACGAGAAGTTCGACCTCGAGTGCTTCGAGAAGGGCATCCAGGCCAGCGAGAAGCTGCTGCGGCTGTTGGCTCAAGGGTAAGGAGCGGAAAGCGGGAAGCGGTCAGCTATCAGCCGTCAGCCGTCAGCTTGTAGCTCGTGGTTACCCCTCCCCGCACGCGGGGAGGGGGTATCCCCCCTGCCCCCCTTATTAAGGGGGGTGAAGAAAGGGCGTTTTGCGTCTTGCGTTTAGCGTTTGGCGTTCGGCTATCGGCGTTCGGCGTTCGACCCTCGATCCCCTACCCCCCACCCACGATCCACGCCAGCCGCGTCCGCCGGATCTGCTGCGTGATCCAAAGGCTGATGCCGTAGACCAGCACGAACCAGCTAAACCAGATGGCGATGCGCAACAGCGGGTTGGGGACGTAGTCGGGCACCCGGTCGAAGAAGGTGAAGCTGCGGTCGAGGCCCAGGGCGAACAGCGCGAGGGTGATGGCCGACTTGCCCAGGATGTTGATGAGCACCTGAACCAGGTGGATGCCGTAGCTGTCCTTACGCACGTCCACGAAGGAGGGGGCCAGCCGCCAGGGGAGCTTGAGGATGACGACCAGGCAGATGAGGGCGTAGATCTGGTTGCTGAGCCTCAGGCCGTCGTAGGGGTTGAGCGAGCCGAGGTGGATCAGCAGCCGGGCCTCGGCGGTCGCCAGAATGAGCCCGAGCGTCGTCGCGGCTAAAACTTTCCACCAGGGCAGGGCCAGCACCCAGGCCTGGACGCGCTCGAGGTTGCGGTACAGCCACAGGCCCAGCCACATGTAGAACAGGAAGCCGAAGAAGGCGAAGGAGTGGATGGGGGTGAACCACTGGAAGTACTGGTTGACCCCGTAGACCACGCTCGCCCCCAGGGCAGCCGCGGGAAACCAGGGCTTCCACCAGTGCTGGCGCAGCAGCAGCATGACGGCGAGGGAGAACAGCAGCACCGGGATGTACCAGAAGGCGGTGAAGAAGGTGGTGTGCCAGATCTCGAGGGGGATGTCGACGAGGCGGAACTTTCCCAGCGAGATCAGGCGGGCGAAGGTGATGCTCAGCAGGACCGCCAGCCACACCAGATAGGGCTTGCCGATGCGGTTGACCCGGTCGCGGTAGTACTCGAGCACCCGAAACTGCGGCTTCTGCATCTTCGAGGCCATGAGGAAGGCCGTGATGACGAAGAAGGTCAGGATGCCGAAGCCGCGCAGGGCGACGACGGCGCTCTCGAGCAGCGAGGGCGTGGGGTCGACCTCGAACCAGTTGGTGTGCAACAGGACGATGCAGACGATCGAGAGGAAGCGCGCGTTATCGACGAAGAGGTACCCTTCGGTCCTTTGCGGATGCGCAGGAATGGAGCGGCTGCCGGCGAAGCTCTTCTGCATGGGGTCTCCAGGGTCGGCAATGGAACAGCAGGGCACTGGCTATCCAGGCGTAAGTTTATGGGTTGGGCCGTTACCGAGATGTTACCCGGAAGTCGCGCCGAAATTCAGCCCACGAGGCGGGCTCGTGGGCGGGGTACGGCAGGGGGTAAGAGTCAGGGCATGGCCTGCAATAGGCCTTTGACGTAGCTCGCCATGCAGGCGTAGGTGAAGTCGCTGGGGTGGAAGTGGTCCTCCGCCAGGAGCCGGGTGAAGGGCAGGCGTAACTCGGTAACGAGGTGCTTCATGATGGTGTAACGCGGCACCAGCGGGACCCCCGCGGCGTCGGCGATTTCGGCCAGGGCTTCCTGGTAGCGGCGGTAGCGCTCGTTCTGGGCGGCCTCCGGGAAGAACTGCCCGTCCATGAGGATCACCTCGATGCCGCGCTCGCGCAGGGTGGTGAGGGCGAAGGTGACGCTGCGCTTGAAGGCCGCGAGGTCGGTGCGGTTGATGGCGTCGTTGGTGCCGGTCTGCCAGATCACCAGATCCGGCTTGAGGGCGAGGACTTCCTGCTCGAGCCGCACGACCAACTGCTGGTTGACCTGCCCGCCCTGGCCCTTGTTGATGACGGTGACGGAGCTGGCGGGGAAGGCCTGCTTGAGCAGGTCCTGCAGCACCGCGGGGAAGGCGGCTTTGGGGGAGGAGGCCCCTACGCCCTCGGTGCTCGAGGTGCCGATGGCTACGATGGTGACGGGCATCCCGGCGCGCAGCTTGTTCACGGTGTTACGGATCTGGCGGGCAGGGGGGTTGGGGAACTTGTTGTACTCACAGAGCGCGATGGGGTTCGGTTCGCCCTGGGCCTGGGCGAGGGACGGCCCCGGCCATGCCAGAGATGCGGCGAGCCCCGCGAGTAAATAGGAACCAAACCGTGGCATGACGGGAAAAAGCTTAACCCGGAATTGGAACAGCGCATGTGATATGGCACAGAATGAGTAGGGGACCCGGTCCCGGCACATCTTCACCTCCCGGCGTCGGTGCGACAAAATACCCGACGATACCGAAAGCCTAGACTGCGGGCGCAATGCAAACGCAACGGAGGTGGCGCGATGATTTCTCCGGCTGCTGGCCGAAAGGCAGCTCGTATCTGGTTTTAACCACGGGCCACGGGCTACCGGCCACGGGCCATTTGTTCTTAACCCTCGCTCGAGGCCGCCCCGGCCCGTTGGGGCTGGTAGCGGCGGAAGATCAGGGCTTCGCCGACGCGGCCCTCGAGCACGGGCACCGCCGGGGAGGCGGCGACCCGGGCGCAGAAGGGGACGTCGGCCTCGAGGCCCACGCGCTGGAGGCTCTTGGCGGCGAGGGAGAGGCCGAGGGGCTCGAGGGGGTCGGGGTAGGTGCGGCGGGTGGCGAGGGCGATGAGGGTGCCGTCCTGGAGGTCGTAGCTGCCCATGAGCTGGATGAACTCGGCCAGCACCCCGGCGGTGTAGGTGTCGTCGAGGCCGACCTGGCCCCCGGCCCCCGCGCACAGGATCGCCACCTCCTCGGTGGCGAGGTCGTTGGCGAGGCGGGCCGCGGCGTGGGCGTTGTAGAGCGAGGCCAGCAGGACGTGCTTGGCGGTGGCCGCGGCGATGTGGGCGGCGCGGGTGCCGTTGGTGGTCGCCATCACCACGGTTTTGCCGGTGACGGGGGCCTCCAGGGCCTCGCGCGGGCTGTTGCCGTAGTCGAAGCCCGCGGGCATCAGGCCCCCCTCCTCCCCGGCGATGACCACGTCGTGGTCCTTGAAGGCGCGGGCCTGCTCGAGGCCGGCGCTGATGTAGATGGCGCTGGCCCCGGCCTCGAGGAAGGCCGCGGCGGTGGTGGTGGCGCGGATGACGTCCACCACCAGCACCACGTCGGGGTAGGTGAGGCCGGGCTGGGGGAGCAGGTCCACCCGCAGGCGCTTGGGCGTCGAGGCGTTCACAGCCCCTCCCGCAGGGCCTGGAGGTTGTGGGCCACGCCGGCTTTGCCGTTGAACACGCTCGAGCCCGCCACCAGCACCTGGGCCCCGGCCTCGGCGCACTGACGGGCGGTCTCGCGGTTGATGCCCCCGTCCACCTCGATCAGGCAGGCGGGGTTCATCTCGTCGACCATCTGGCGCAGCAGGCGCAGCCGGGGGAGGCTGCCCGCGATGAAGCTCTGGCCGCCGAAGCCGGGGTTGACGGTCATGAGCAGGGCGATGTCGAGGTCGGGGAGGAGGGGCTTGAAGAAGCCCAGCGGGGTGCCCGGGTTGATCGCCAGCCCGGCCTTGAGGCCGAGCTCGCGGACGCGCTGGACGGCGCGGTGGGCGTGGGGGGTGGCCTCGGCGTGGACGGTGAGGTGGTCGGCGCCGGCGCGGGCGAAGTCCTCGAGGTAGCGCTCGGGCTCGACGATCATCAGGTGCACGTCGAGGGGGACGCGGGCGACGCGCTTGAGGGCTTCGACCACCACCAGGCCCATGCTGATGTTGGGCACGAAGCGGCCGTCCATCACGTCGACGTGGATCCAGTCGGCTCCGGCGTCCTCGGCCTCGCGCACCTGCTCGCCCAATCGGGCGAAGTCGGCGGCGAGGATGCTGGGGGCGATGCGGATTCGCGGGGAGATAGCAGGCTCGGACATAGGGCGATCGGTCGCAAAGCGCAAACAGACCGGCTAAGGTCGGCTCAGTCTACGGGGTTCGTGCGGTTGTGGCTGGGTAATTTAGCGCAAGCCGAGCATGACCTCTTCAAGGCCGGAGGGGTCGAGCAGTTCCACCGAACCGCTGCCCAGCTTGACCAGCTCCTCGTCGCGCAGGGCGTGCAGCACGCGCGTGACGGTCTCGCGGCTGGTGCCGGAGAGCTGGGCGAGCTCCATGTGGGTCAGGCGCAGCTTGTTGCCGCCGTTGTAAAGCTGGCGGCTGAGCTTGATCAGGGCGTAGGCCACCCGCCCCCGGGCCTCCTCGAAGGAGAGGACCTCGAGCTCGAGGTCGGCCTCGCGCAGGCGCTTGGCGAGGATCACCGCCAGGTTGTGCAGGATCTCGGGGTAGCGGCGCACCAAGCTCCAGTAGCCGTCCTGGTAGAGCACCAGCAGCACCGCGTCCTCCACCACCTCGGCGCTGGCCGAGCGGGGCTGGTCGTCGAGGAGGCTCATCTCCCCGAACACCTCGCCGGGGCCCAGGTAGGCGAACATGCGCTCGCGCCCGTCGAAGTAGGTGCGGTAGATGCGCACCTTGCCGCTTTGCACCACGTACAAGGCCGCCCCCAGGTCGCCGGCCTCGAAGATCAGTTTGCCTGCGGGGTAGCTGCGGGCCACGAAGGCCTCGCGGGCCACCTGGAGGGCCGCTTCAGGGACCCCCTGAAACAGCGGCGTCTGGGCTAGCGCTTGGGTGTCGGTGAGCATTGGCCTTAATCTATAGGCTGAGGTCATCGTTTGCCAAGCGCGAAGGCGCCGACGATGAAGCCGAACCCTCCCGTCAGGAGCCGTCCGTGGTGCTCGACGTCGTAGACCTGAGCTATTCCTACCCCGAAGTCCAACTCTTCGACCGCCTCACCTTCTCCCTCCGCCCCGGCGACGCCCTGGCGCTGCTGGGCCCCTCGGGCAGCGGCAAGACCACGCTGCTGCACCTCGTAGCCGGGCTGCTGCGCATCCAGCAGGGCGAGGTGCGCTGGGAAGGCCGCCCCATCGCCCCCTTGAGCGAGGAGGAACTGGCCCGCCTGCGGCTTTCCTACCTGGGCCTGGTGTTCCAGCACCACTACCTCCTGGCCGAGCTCACCGCCCTCGAGAACGTCCTCGTCACCGGCTACCTGGCGGGCGAGGTGGACCGGGAGTGGGGCCTCGAGCTGCTGCGCAAGGTGGGCCTCGAGGCCCGCGCCCACCTCCTCCCCAAGGCCCTCTCCGGCGGTGAACGCCAGCGCGTGGCCCTGGCCCGCGCCCTCTACAAACGCCCCAAGCTCCTCCTGGCCGACGAACCCACCGGCTCCCTCGACGCCCGCAACGCCGAGCGCATGGTCGAGCTGATGAAAAGCCTCTGCCGCGACCTGGGCACCGCCCTGCTCATCGCCACCCACGACGAGCACCTGGTCACGGATTTGCCAGAATTGCGGCTGGGGGGGTAGCCGAGGGCTGAAGGGTGTATGGGGGAGGGAATGGAGGCTCGTGGCGTGCGGTGAAAAACCCCCACCCCAACCCTCCCCGCCCGCGGGGAGGGGGTATCCCCCCCAGCCCCCCTTGCTAAGGGGGGTGAAGAAGGGGCGTTTCGCGTCTTGCGTTTGGCTATCAGCTATCGGCTATCGGCTATGGGCTATCGACCCCCGACGCCCCACCCCCCGAACCCGGTATGCTGAACCGGTATGGCTTTGCATATCCGTGCCAACCTGGGCGACATCGCCCCTCTCGTGCTCCTGCCGGGTGATCCCGGCCGGGCCGAGTGGATCGCCGAGACTTTCCTCGAGGACGTCAAGACCTACAACACCTACCGGGCGCTGCTGGGCTTTACCGGGACCTACAAGGGAGTGCCGGTCTCGGTCCAGACCAGCGCGATGGGCGGGCCCTCCACGGCCATCGTGGTCGAGGAGATCATCAACCTGGGGGTGAAGGCCATCATCCGGGTGGGGACCACCGGGGGCATCGACGGCAAGGTGGAGGCCGGGACGCTGGTCATCGCGCAGGGCGCGGTGCCGCTCGACGGCACCACCCGGCAGTACCTCGGCGGGCGTCCCTATGCGCCGGTGGCCGACTGGGACGTGCTCGAGGCCCTCGTCGGCTGCACGCGTGAGGCGAAGCTGCCCTACACCGTGGGCCTGATCTCCACCGAGGACGCCTTCTACGCCACGAGCCCTGAGGCGGCCCGCGAGTGGGCGAAGTTCGGCGTGGTCTCGCTCGAGATGGAGTCGGCGCCCCTGTTCCTTATTGCCAAGATGCGCGGCGTGCGGGCCGGGACCATCCTCACCGTCTCCAACCAGATCGGCGACACCTCCTTCGTGGCCCAGGAGATCCTGCAGGCCGGGGTGGAGAACATGACGCGGGTGGCCCTCGAGGCCCTGCTCAAGCTGAAGGACAAGATCTGAGGTCGAGCATGAAAGAGCCTTTTGAAAGCCAGATCCCCGAGTTCGAGTTCCTCTCTTACGAAGTGCGCGAGCGGGTCGCCGTCGTCACCATCCGCCGCCCCCAGGCCCTCAACGCGCTCAACCAGGACCTGCTGTTCGAGCTCGCCGCCGTGACCGACGTGATCACCCAGGACCCTGAGGTGCGGGTGGCGGTGTTCACGGGCGAGGGCCGGGCCTTCGTGGCCGGGGCCGACATCTCCCAGATCGCCGACATCCAGGACGCCTTCGCCGGGCGCGAGTTCGCGCTGCTGGGCCAGACCGTCTTCAACGAGATCGCGGCCCTGCCGGTGCCCACCATCGCCGCCATCAACGGCTTCGCGCTGGGCGGGGGCCTCGAGCTGGCCCTGGCCTGCGACCTCCGCGTGGCGAGCACCAAGGCCAAGCTGGGGCTGCCCGAGGTGAGCCTGGGCATCATCCCCGGCTTCGGCGGCACCCAGCGCCTGCTGCGCCTGCTGGGGCGGGGCCGGGCCCTCGACCTCATCTTCACCGGGCGGCACGTCCCGGCCGAGGAGGCGCTGCAACTGGGCCTGGTCAACCGCGTGGGCGAGGAAGCGCTGGAGCTCGCGCTCGAGCTCGCCCGCTCCATCCTCAAAAACGGCCCGGTAGCCCTGGCGCTCGCCAAGGAGGCCGTCACCCGCGGCGAGGGCCTGGAGCTCGACGAGGCGCTCGAGGTCGAGGCCGACCTCTTCGGCTTCGCGGTCACGACCCAGGACATGAAGGAGGGCACGCGCGCCTTCCTGGAGAAGCGGGCGCCGGAGTTCAAGGGGGAGTAGGGGCGTACGGTTAGCGCTGATAGCCGATAGCCGAACGCCTAACGCCTAACGCGGGTCGTACGCCGTACGCAAAACGCAAGACGCCAAACGCCCTGGCCCTAGACCCTCAACGCTGGCGGGGAGGGCTGGGGAGGGGTGCCTTTCACCACGAGCCACAAGCTGACGGCTGTTCGCTGACCGCTGAAGGCCTAAAGCTTACCGCTCAGGGCTTTATGCCCTACAATTGCCGAGTGGACGAGCCCAACAAGGTCCAGGAGCACGTTGTCCAGCTCACCAGCCCCAAGGCCAAGCTCTACCTCGAGGCCGACACCGCCATCCGGCGCGACCTGCAGGGCTTTCCCAAGGCCCTGCAAGCCTATGACCTGCTCTCGATGGACCCCGAGGCGCGGGGCCACTGGGACATGTCCAACTACATCACCATGCGCAAGCTGGGCTACAACGACCACGGCCGGGTCCACGCCCTGCTCACGGGGTCGGCCAGCGTGGCGATCCTCAAGCTGCTGGTGGAGGCCGGGGCCAAGCCCGACGTCATGGAGAGCGGGGTCGGCGACCTCGACGACACCTACTTGGTGGTGCTGCTCTCGACCATGTTGCACGACATCGGCAACCAGGTGCACCGCCAGCACCACGAGGCCTTCGGCGTGACGCTGGCGATCCCCCTCATCGACCGCATCCTCGAGAAGCTCTACCGCGACCCCGAGCAGCGCACCGAGCTGCGCAGCTTCATGCTGCACAGCATCTACACCCACGACCTCATCGCCGACCCGCTCACGCTCGAGGCCGGCGTCACCGCCGTCGCCGACGGCACCGACATCACCAAGGGCCGCGGCCGCAAGGCCTTCGCGTTGGGCTCGGTCGACATCCACTCCATCAGCGCCCTCGCCGTAGACGAGGTGCAGATCATGAAGGGCGAGCGCGTCCCCGTCGAGATCCGCGTGGTGATGAACAACTCGGCCGGCCTGTTCCAGGTCGAGGAGACCCTGACCCGCAAGGTGCTCAACAGCCCCATCCGCAGCATGGTCACGGTCACGGCGGCCACCCGTGACGAGCTCCCCGGCGACCAGCGCATCATCCGGCGGGTGCGGCTGCATCCGACGGAGCCGAGGTTTACGCTGGATTGATGGCGTGGGGTATACGCCGAACGCCTAACGCCGAACGCCGATAGCCGGGCGCGGGTCGTACGTCCTACGTCTTACGTCGTACGCGAGACGCAAGACGCAAAACGCAATACGCAAGACGCAATACGCCAAACGCCAAACGCAATACGCCTTGTTCCCCCCTTAGCAAGGGGGGTTGGGGGGGATACCTCCTCCCTGCCGGCGGGGAGGGTGGGGGAAGGGGGCTTTTCACCACGAGCCTGCAACTTCTCGCAACTTCGATCCCGTCCCTCGCCACCTCGCAGGACGCTACTGTGCGCTCTCGAGGTCGGGCCGTAGGCGTACGGCTTCGCGAAGGTATACGTGGCGGACCTGCTTTTGGGGGAAGTCAGTGTTCCAGAGCATCATCACGCGGATGACGCGGGGGAGGGAGCCGGGGACGGGCACCTCGCGGGAGTTGATGAGGGGGACCATCTGCATGCCGAGCTGGCGGGCGGCTTCGGCGGGGAAGGCGGCGTTGAGGTCGTCGGTGAGGGTGAAGATCATGGCGCCGATGGAGTCGAAGTCGGTGATGCGGTTGACCTCGAGCATCTTCTGCAGCAACTCGCGCGTGGCGCTCAGGATGGCTTCGCGGCTGTTCTCTTCAACGGTGATGGCTCCACGGACCCCTCTGACCATATGCGGGTGATTCTACTCCACGCGCGCGGCGCGGCGGGCGTTGTGGGGCTCGAGCTTGAAAGCGCCGCCTCCGGCTGGTACACTCTTGAAGTTGCCCGCACGACCAAGATCGTGCGAAAGGAGCCTCCGAGATGAAGAAGAACCTTCACCCTAAACTGGTGCCGTGCAAGATCATCTGCAACGGCGAAGTGGTGCTCAACACCTACTCCACCAAACCCGAAATCCACGTCGAAGTGTGGAGCGGTAACCACCCATTCTGGACCGGCCAGCAGCGCTTCGTCGACACCGAAGGCCGCGTGGAGAAGTTCCAGAAGCGCTTCGGCGATTCCTACAAGCGCAAGAAGTAAGAGCGCTTCCCACGAATACCCCGCACGGGGTAAAACACCCGCCGGGATCGGCGGGTGTTTGTGGGAGGCGCGGTAGGCGCTGCACCCCTCAGCCCCCTGTTCCGGCCGGAGCGGGGGGCTGAACTTTAGGGGGTTGTTGCGGCCAGAGGCGGCGGGTAAACTCGGCCCCGACATGCCCCATCTGCCTTTGCTCCCTGGATGGATTGAAGTGGTGGTCGGCCCGATGTTCTCAGGCAAGTCGGAGGAGCTCATCCGCCGGGTCAAGCGCGCCCTGATCGCCGGGCAGCGGGTGATGGTGTTCAAGCCCCGCATCGACGACCGCTACCACGCCTCCGACGTCACCAGCCACGACGGCAAGCGGGCCGAGGCCGTCGCGGTGCGGGACTCGGTCGAGCTGCGGGCCCACCTCGGCGAGGAGATGCCCGAGGTGCTGGCCGTGGACGAGGTGCAGTTCTTCGACCAGGGGCTCGTGGATCTGGCGCTCGAGCTCGCCGACCACGGGGTGCGCGTGATCCTGGCGGGCTTAGACCAGGACTTCCGGGGCGAGCCCTTCGGGGTCATCCCCCAACTGCTGGCGAAGGCCGAGTACGTCGAGAAGCTGGCCGCGGTCTGCCCGGTGTGCGGCGCCCCGGCCACCCGCACCCAGCGGCTCATCGGCGGGCGCCCGGCCCGCTACGACGACCCGGTGATCCTGGTGGGGGCCAGCGAGAGCTACGAGCCGCGCTGCCGCAAGTGCCACGTGGTCGAAGGGCACCCCAGCGGGCGGCAGCGGGCCCACAGCCACTGAGCTTCGAGCCTCGCGCCGGGGTCGCCGTCAGCCATGGCGACCCCGGCGCTACGCTCACTTCACCCCGCCCAGGCTCGAGCCCCACAGGTGGAATATCCCGATCAGCAGGGCGACCAGGGAGAACCAGGGGTTCTGCGGCAGGACCGCGCGGCCTTGCCGGATCATGACCAGCTCCGCGAACACCGCCAGGCCGCGCAGGGCGTAGACGCTGCCGATGCCCCACAGGACGGGAACCTGGAGGGGGAGCGGGGGGATTGCCCCGGCCCCTGCCAGCGCGTAGCAGCCGAAGGCCGTGAACACCAGGGCGAGGCCGAGGGTGAGCGCGGCCGGAGCCGGGGAGCCCCGTTCCGCGCTGCGGGCCATGCCCTCGCCCGCCCCGAAGAACCGGTAGGCGGGCGCGCCCTTCCAGGCGATCCAGACGTGGAGCAGGGCCAGAATAAAGCTGCTGCCTGCGCTGATGACGAGTATCGGGTTCATAAGGCTCCTTTGCCATTCCTTCGCCAGCCGGTGGCGGTGGGGACGTGCTGACGGGCCCGTGGGGGCTGCGGCACCGTTTTTATGCCTCCTTGCCGAAGAACCCCCGCAGAACCAGCTCTACCACGTGTTTCTTGCGTGCCACGAGGAACTCGGGGTCGCCGGGGTCGATGCCGAGCGCGGGGAGAAGCGTTTGGCGGTGGGCGAAGGGGAACCAGCACAGGCCCATCAGGCTGATGGTGAGCTGCTTGAGATCGGTCGAGGCCACGCCCTCGGGCGGCAGGTAGGCCTGGATGGCGGCGATCCCCGCCTCGAGCGCGCGCACGTGCACCGGGTTTTCGCCCAACGCGCCGCCGCCCTTGAGGGCCTCGTGCTCCACCAGACGCACGAAGTTGGGATTGCCCGCGATGAAGTCGATGTAGCCCCCCAGCCCGGCGGCGAGGACCTCACGGGGGCTGGCGGCTTGGGCGGCGCGGCCGGCGGCGAGGGCGATCTCACGCAGGGCGGTCTGGAAAATCCTGTCCAGAACAGCCTCATAGAGCTCCACTTTGGAGCCGAAGAAATAGCCCGGGGTTCCCCTTGAAACCCCTGCCCGCTTGCCGATCTCGGCGAATGAAACCCCGTCGAACCCCTTCTGGGCGAAGAGTTCCTCGGCCGCGTCGAGGATCGCCGACCGGCTCCGGCCGGCGTCACGGGTTTTGGGGGCTGGCGCTAATTTGCTTGACATCCAGCAAGTTATACCCCGGAACGCCCAGGGCCGCAAGGGTCGGGTGGGTTGATTAAATTGGATCCACTGGATACACTCAGGCCATGCCGAAGAGCCCCGAGAGACCCCCCACCACTTCGCCGGACTGGGTCGCCGGGCAACTGCGCGAGCGCATCCTGAGCGGGCACTACCCCGGGGGAACGGCCCTTCGCCAGGAGGAATTGGCCGAGGAACTGGGCGTCAGCCGGATGCCGGTGCGCGAGGCCTTGCGGCAACTGGCGGGGGAGGGGCTGCTGACCCTCTACCCCCACCGGGGGGCGGTGGTGGCCGAGCTCTCCGTCGCCGAGCTCGAGGAGATCTACGAGATGAGGTCGGTGCTCGAGCCCCTGGCCCTGCGCCTGGCGATCCCCGGGTTGGGCAAGGCCCAGTTGGGCGAGGCCGAAGACGCGCTCGACGCGGCCGAGCACGAGCGCGACGGGCGGCGGCTGAGCGAGCTCAACTGGCAGTTTCACGCCGCCCTCTACCGGCCCGCGGGCCGCCCCCGGCTGCTCGCCACCGTCGAGACCCTGCACCTCAACGTCGACCGCTACATGCGGATGATCCTCACGGTGGTGCACCACCGCGAGCAGTCGGACCGTGAGCACCGCGCGCTGCTGGAAGCTTGCCGGGCGCGGGAGGCCGATCGGGCGTGTGCGCTGCTGGAGCAGCACATCGTCGAGGCCGGGCAGCGGCTGGTGCGGTTTTTGCAAAAGGAGAAAGCGTGAAGCTCGAGAAGTTCCCCCGCCACCCCCTGACCTTCGGCCCCTCGCCCCTCCACCCCCTGCGGCGGCTCTCCGAGCACCTGGGCGTCGAGGTCTGGGCCAAGCGCGAGGACTGCAACAGCGGCCTGGCCTTCGGCGGCAACAAGGTGCGCAAGCTGGAGTACCTCGTCGCCGACGCCCTGGCCCAAGGCTGCGACACCCTGGTCTCCATCGGCGGGGTGCAGTCCAACCACACCCGCCAGGTGGCGGCGGTGGCCGCCCACGTGGGGCTCAAGGCCCTGCTGGTGCAGGAGCACTGGGTCAACTACGAAGACCCCATCTACGACCGCGTGGGCAACATCCTGCTCTCGCGCATCCTGGGCGCGGAGATCGAGCTCAGCCCGGCCGGCTTCAGCATCGGCCTGCGCGAGAGCTGGCAGCGGGCTTTGGACAAGGTGCGGCAGCGCGGGGGCAAGCCCTACGCCATCCCGGCCGGGGCCTCCGACCACCCGCTCGGGGGGATCGGCTACGCGCGCTTCGCCCAGGAGGTCGCGCAGCAGGAGCGCGAGCTGGGCGTCTTCTTCGACCACGTCGTCGTGTGCTCGGTGACCGGCAGCACCCAGGCAGGGATGGTCGTGGGCTTCGCCGCGCAGGAGCGGCCGCGCCGGGTGGTGGGGGTGGACGCCTCGGCCAAGCCCGCCGAGACCCGCGCCGCCGTCCACCGCATCGCCCGCTTCACGGCACAGGCGCTCGAGCTCGGCCGCGACATCACCGACGAGGACGTGATCTTGCTCGAGGACTACGCCGGCCCCGAGTACGGCCTGCCGAGCGCGGGCACCCTCGAGGCCATCCGGCGGGCGGCGCAGCTCGAGGGCATGATCACCGACGTGGTCTACGAGGGCAAGTCGATGCACGCGCTCATCGACATGGCCCGCAAGGGGATGTTCGAGAAGGGCTCGCGGGTGCTCTACGTGCACCTGGGCGGGGCCCCGGCCATGAACGCCTACGCCGCACTGTACCCGCCCCGAGACTGAGGGCGATCGGCGCGGACGTCGCCGGCGGCCGGTGGCCGTGGGGACCGGCCTCGAGCCTGTGCCCCTGCCGAAGGCTAGACTGGGGCCAGAGGTCGCCATGCGCATTGTTACCTGGAACGTCAATTCCCTGCCGGTTCGCCTCCCCCAAGTCCTGGAGTGGCTCGAGCTGCACCGCCCCGACGTGCTCGCCCTGCAGGAGACCAAGGTCGAGGACGCGCTCTTCCCGCGGGCGCAGCTCGAGGCCGCCGGCTACCACGCCGTCTTCTCCGGCCAGCGCACCTACAACGGGGTCGCCATCCTCAGCCGTCACGAGCCGCAGGACGTGCAGGCGGGCATCCCCGGCCTCGAGGACGAGCAGCGGCGGGTGATCGCGGCCACCGTGAACGGGGTGCGCGTCGTCAACCTCTACGTGCCCAACGGCGAGTCCCTGCACTCGCCGAAGTTCGACTACAAGCAGCGCTGGCTCGAGGCCCTCGCCCGTTGGCTCCGTGGGGTGCTCGAGGAGCACCCCACGACGGTGGTGCTGGGGGACTTCAACATCGCCCCCGAGCCCATCGACGTGTGGAGCCCCAAGCGCTTCGAGGGGCAGGTGCTCTTCTCCCCGGCCGAGCGCGCCGCCTTCCGCGGGCTGCTGGCGCTGGGCCTGCACGACAGCCTGCGCGAGCTCGAGCCCGAGGCCCGCGTCTACTCGTGGTGGGACTTCCGGGCCGCCGGCTTCCAGAAGGACCAGGGCGCGCGCATCGACCACGTCCTGGTGAGCCGGGCCCTGGCGCCCGAGCTGCGCGCGGCCTGGGTGGACCGGGCGGCGCGGGGCGTGG
>NZ_KE387023.1:2681387-2681457 GCF_000430045.1 Calidithermus chliarophilus DSM 9957
ACCCCAAGGCGGCGAGCCCCGTCGCCATCGAGGCCGGGACGCAGGGCATCCCCGACGCCGCCGAGTTCGT
>NZ_KE387023.1:2681557-2682336 GCF_000430045.1 Calidithermus chliarophilus DSM 9957
CTTCGGGGTGCCCCCGGTCAAGGCCCCCGACGGCACCCCGGTCCACGCGGTGCTGGGCTTCGCGCGGGCGCTGCTCGAGGTCTACCGCGAGCTCGGCGGCGACCCCCTGCGCCCCGAGCCCGCCGAGGAAGGCCCGGCCCCGGTCGTGGTCTTCGACGCGCCCGTGGCGACCTTCCGCCACCGGCTCTACCCCGACTACAAGGGCGGCCGCGACGAGATCCCCCCGGACCTGCCCGCCCAGATCCGCCACATCAAGCGCCTGGTAGACGCGCTGGGCTGGGTGCGCCTCGAGGTCGCCGAGGTCGAGGCCGACGACGCCATCGGCACGCTGGCCAAGCAGGCCGAGGCCCGGGGCATCCCGGCGCTCATCGTCTCGAGCGACCGCGACCTCTACCAGTTGCTCTCGCCGCTGGTGCGGGTGCGGGCCAAGGACGGCAAGCGCTTCGGGCCGGAGGAGCTCAAGGCCCAGTACGGCGTCACGGTGGAGCAGTGGGTGGACTACCGCGCCCTCACCGGCGACGCCTCCGACAACATCCCGGGGGCCAAGGGGGTAGGGGAGAAGACCGCCTCGGCCCTGCTCCAGCGCTTCGGGAGCCTCGAGGGCGTCCTGGCCGCCGCCGAAGGCCCCGACCCCGACCGGCCCCTCAAGCTCGTGCAGGCCAGCCGGGAGAAGGTGCTGCTCTCGCGCGAGCTGGCCCGGCTCCGGCTCGACGTGGAGGTCCCGGTCACGCTCGAGGAGGCCGCCACGGTGCTGCGCGACGACCCGGGCCTGGTGCGCC
>NZ_KE387023.1:2682436-2779534 GCF_000430045.1 Calidithermus chliarophilus DSM 9957
GGGGGCGCGGCCGAGGCCTCCGCGGAGCCCTACACCGCGCCCGTCGTCGGCGTGGCCGGGCAAGAGACCGTGCTCCTGGACGGGACGGGCTCGAGGCCGGTGGGGCTGGGGGAGCTGCCGAGCCCGGTGAACGCGGTGGACGCCAAGGCCCTGGTGCGCCAGGCGCTGTGGGCGGGGCGCGGGCTCGAGGCCGGCGACGACCCCCTGCTCATGGCCTACGTGGAGGACACCCGCGTCACCACGCCCGAGAAGCTGGCCGAGCGCCACGCCCGCGCGGCCTGGCCCGCCGCGGCCGCCGAGCGCGCCGCCCTGACCCGCGCCCTCCTCGGCACCCTCCGCGCCGGGATGCGGCCGGCCTCGAGGCGCCTGTACGAGGAGGTCGAGCGCCCCCTGGCGACGGTGCTGGCCCACATGGAGGCCACGGGGATCCGCTTCGACGTGGAGCAACTGGCGGGCCTGACGGGGCAACTGCGCCGGCGGCTGGCCGAGCTCGAGGCCGCCATCCAGGAGCTGGTGGGCCGCCCCTTCAAGGTCAGCTCGCGCGACCAGCTCGAGGCGCTGCTCTTCGACGAGCTGGGGCTGGCCCCCTCCCGCCAGACCGCCCTCACCAACAAGCGCAGCACCGACAACGAGACCCTCTCCGCCCTGCGCGACGCCCACCCGGTGGTCCCCCTCATCCTCGAGCACCGCGAGCTCGCCAAGCTGGTGGGGACCTACCTCGAGCCCCTGCCCAGGTGGGTCAACCCCCAGACCGGCCGCCTGCACACCACCTTCGACCAGACCAACGCCGCCACCGGCCGCCTGGCGAGCCTCAACCCCAACTTGCAGAACATCCCCATCCGCACCGAGGCGGGCCGCCCCATCCGGGGGGCGTTTTGCGCCGCCGAGGGCTACCGGCTGGTCTCCGCCGACTACTCGCAGATCGAGCTGCGCATCCTCGCCCACCTCAGCGGCGACCCCACGCTGGTGCGGGCCTTCGCCCTGGGCGAGGACATCCACCGCATCACCGCCGCCCGCGTGGCAGGGATCGCGCTCGAGGCCGTCACCCGCGAGCAGCGCAGCCAGGCCAAGACCATCAACTACGGGCTCTCCTACGGCCTGAGCGCGGTGGGCCTGGCCGAGCGCACCGGCATGAGCCGCGGCGAGGCCAGCCGCTTCATCAAGCGCTACTTCGAGGAGTACCCCGGCATCGAGGCCTACGTGCGCGAGACCAAGCGCTTGTGCAAGGAGCACGGCTACGTCGAAGACCTCTTCGGCCGCCGCCGCTACATCCCCGACATCAACGCGCCCGGGGCGGCCATCCGGGTGCGGGCCGAGAACGCCGCCATCAACATGCCCGTGCAGGGCGCCTGCGCCTCCATCATCAAGAAGGCGATGGTCGAGGCCTTCCCGGCGCTGTGCGAGCTCGGGGCCCGGCTCCTGCTGCAGGTCCACGACGAGCTGGTGGTCGAGGCCCCGGAGGACCGGGTGGAGGAGGTGGGCGCGCTCCTGCGGAAGACCATGACCGGGGTCGTGGAGCTCGCCGTGCCCCTGGAGGTGGAGGTGGGGCACGGGAAAACCTGGCTCGAGGCCCACGGCGGGTAGGTGAACCCCGGCCGGGGTAGACCGTCCGACCACTTCGATTTTCGAACCGATGAGTTGCAATTTAGGAGCTCATTATGTTATTATCGGAATCGGGGGATGTTTGTATGAACCGAGACCGTAATCCAAGCCAGCGCGACAGGGGAGTGAGCCCGCTCGAGGCGTGACCCCAGGGCCAACCCACACGGAACCACCCGCACGAGCCACTTTTTGACCCATTCGAGGACCTGCCATGACCCATGCCCAAAACCCAGACCGCACCGCGCCCGAACTCACGCCCCGCGACCGGGGCATCCTGTTCACCCTGTTGATCGCGACCTTCGTGGTCATCCTCAACGAGACCATCCTCAACGTCGCCCTGCCCAAGCTGATGGCCGAGCTGCGGGTGAGCGCCGCCACGGTGCAGTGGCTGGCCACCGCCTTCATGCTGACGATGGCGGTGGTGATCCCCGCTACCGGCTTCGTCCTCCAGCGCTTCAGCACTCGCCAGGTCTTCCTGGGGGCGATGGGGCTGTTCTGCCTGGGCACCCTCGTCGCGGGGCTGGCCCCCGGCTTCGAGCTGCTGCTGGCCGGGCGCGTGGTGCAGGCCTCGGGCACCGCCGTGATGCTGCCGCTGCTGATCACCACCGTGCTGGCGCTGGTGCCCGCCGAGCGGCGCGGGGCGGTGATGGGCAGCATCAGCGTCGTGATCTCGGTGGCCCCGGCCGTCGGGCCCACCCTCTCGGGGCTGATCCTCGAGGCCCTGCCCTGGCGCTTCCTGTTCCTGCTGGTGCTGCCGGTGGCCCTGTTCACCCTGGCCTACGGGGCCCGGCGGCTGGTCAACGTGGGTGAGCCGCGCCCCGGCACCCTCGACCTACCCTCCGTGCTGCTGTCGGCAGCGGGCTTCGGCGGGGTGGTCTACGGCTTCAGCAGCGCGGGCGAGGGCCCGGAGGGCTGGGGCAACCCCCGCGTCGCGCTGGCGCTGGGCGTGGGCGGGCTGAGCCTTCTGCTCTTCACCCTGCGGCAACGGGCGCTGGGACAGCGGGGCACCCCGCTGCTGGACCTGCGGGCCTTCCGCTACCCCATGTTCAGCCTCAGCCTCGTGGTCATCATGATCGCCATGATGGCGCTGTTCGGCGGGGCCATCCTGGGGCCCATCTACCTGCAGGGCATCCGGGGGCTGAGCTCGCTCGAGACCGGCCTGCTGCTCCTGCCCGGCGGGCTGCTGATGGGCCTGGCCGCACCCACCGTGGGCAGGCTCTTCGACCGCCACGGCCCCCTGGCGCTCGCCGGCAGCGGCGCGGCCCTGCTCACCCTCAGCCTGTGGGGATTCAGCACGGTCACGGCCACGACCCCCGTGGGGGCGCTGCTGGCCCTGAACCTGACCCTGAGCCTCGGACTGGCCCTGCTGTTCACCCCGGTCATGACCACAGGGCTCAACCCCCTGCCCGGTCACCTCTACTCCCACGGCAGCGCCATCATGAGCACCCTGCAGATGGTCGCGGGCGCCGTAGGGACCGCGTTGCTGGTCACGGTCATGACCGGCCGTGCCGCCGGCCTGCGCGGGGAGCTCTCGCCCGAACTGGCCCAGCTCGCCGGGCTGCACGCGGCCTTCGCCCTCTCGGCCGGGATCGCCGCGCTGGCCCTGCTGCTCACCTTCTTCCTGCGCAGGGCGCTACCCAACCCCGAAGCCGCGCCGGCCCACCTCGAGGCCCAGCCCGCGTTCGCGGCGGACGACTGATACCCGATTCGGTCAGTCCGGCGCCGCCCCGCCTTGGCGGGGCGGCCGGCCGAAGTTATCCGCGTGGCGGAGGGCGGTACCGCCCCTTGTAAGGGAGACGCTTTCTTCGCCGACCGTCAGGGAGGGGTGTGCTCTAGGATTCAAAAAGATAGCCTCTGGAGTTTTTTGATTTGGAAGATTATCTTTTTGAATCCGGTATGACTTTTTCTCGAATGAGATTATCTTTTCGAATCCGGCATGAACCCGCCGTCGTGCGCCAACGCGCCCTCCCGCCAGCGGGAGGGCGCGCTTGTTCGGCTCACCCCAGTGCCTACGGCCGGAGCCTCGAGTTTGGCGTGCGGCCGGGGCTAATCCCGCGCCTTCTTGACCACGATCTCGAGCACCCCGCCCTTGAGCGAGGCCTGCGACGAGCCCGCCTGGATACGCTGGCCGAAGTCGAAGCTGCGCTGGAAGTGGCCGCTGGGGCGCTCCTGCAGGGTGTAGGTGCCCAGGATGGGGTGCCGCACGCCCCCCAGGACTAAGGTGGTTTCCTCCTCCCGCACCTCGAGGTCCTCCGGGCGCACGCCGGGCAGGTCCACGAGCAGCCTGAAGCAGTCCTCCTCCTCGATGACGTCGGCGCTGGGCACCCAGGCGCCGGCCACCCGCTGGGTGAGGGCCTCGAGGCGGCGACGCAGGTCCTGGAGTTGCTCGAGGGCGTTGAAGCGGTCGAGGGATTCAAGCGACATGGAATGAGCGTAGCATGGTGCGTGTGCCTAGTATGAGAACCGTCCCGGTGCTGGGCGGCCCGACCGCCTCGGGCAAAACCGCCCTGGCCCTGCGCCTCGCCGGGGAGCACCCCATAGAGATCGTCTCCGCCGACGCCTCGCTGGTCTACCAGGGCCTCGACATCGGCACCGACAAGCCCAGCCCCCAGGAGCGGGCCGCCGTGCCCCACCACCTCATCGACGTCCTCGAGCCCCACGAGCCCTTCAGCGTGGCGCAGTACCTCGAGCAGGCCGAAGCGGCCATCGCCGCCGTGCTGGAGCGCGGGCACATCCCGCTGGTGGTGGGCGGGACCGGCTACTACGTCCGCACCCTCTCCGAGGGCCTGTACGAGCTGCCCGCCCCCGACCCCGAGCTGCGGCGGGAGCTCGAGCGCGAGCTAGAGACACGCGGCCTCGACGCCCTCGTCGCCGAGCTGGAGGCCTCGAGCCCCGAGGACGCCGCCCGCGCCGCCCGCAACCCCCGCCGGGTGCTGCGGGCTTTGGAGGTGCTGCGCCGCACCGGCACCCCGCCCAGCCGCTTCCCCAAGCGCCCCCCGCGCTTCCGCTACCGCAAGGCCATCCTGTGGCCCCCCCTCGACGCCCTCAAGCCCCGCCTCACCGCCCGCATCCAGCGCCAGTTCGAGCGCGGCCTGCTCGAGGAAGTCCGGGCCCTGCTCGCCCGCTACCCCGACCCCCCCGCCGCCCTGAACGCCATCGGCTACAAGGAGGTGGTGGGCTACCTGCGCGGCGAGTACGGCCTCGAGGAAGCCCGCCGCCTCATCGAACACAACACCCTGGCCTACGCCAAGCGCCAGTACACCTGGTTCCGCAAAGAACCCGGCGACGTGACCTACCTCGAGGCCCTCGGCGAGGACGCATGGCCTCTGCTGGAGCGCTGGTTCAGTGGAAAGGGATAGGCCTGTGGCTCGTGGTATACGGCGGTGAGCGGTCAGCCCTCTGCTGGCGGCTGAGGGCTAGTGGCGTGTGGCGCTCGGGGCCGAGGACCGAGGCGTATTGCGTTTTGCGTTTAGCGTCTTGCGTTTAGCGTCTTGCGTTTGGCGTATTGCGTAGGACGTACGACGTACGACCCGCCCCCCGGCGTTGGGCGTTCGGCTATTGGCTATCAGCTATCGGCTATCGACCAGCGACAGGCGATATGATGTCGTGGTTATGCTGGCCCACGAAATTCTCGCCCAGGTCCGCTCCGGCGAGCGCACCCCCACCGAAGTCCTGCGCCTCTACCTGAAGCGGGTAGAGGCCCTCGAGCCGCAGGTCCACGCCCTGCTGCGGCTCAACCCCCGGGCCGAGGAGGAGGCCCGGGCGGTCGAGCAGCGCCTGGCGCAGGGGGAAGATTTGCCGCTGGCCGGGGTTCCGGTGGTGCTGAAGGACAACCTCTGCACCCGCGGCCTCGAGACCACCTGCGCCTCGAGGATCCTCGAGCACTTCGTCCCCCCCTACGACGCCGCCGTCGTCGAGAAGCTGCGCGCGGCCGGGGCGGTGGTCCTGGCCAAGGCCAACATGGACGAGTTCGCCATGGGCTCCTCGACCGAGTTCTCGGCCTTCGGGCCCACCCGCAACCCCTGGGACCTGCAGCGCGTGCCCGGGGGCTCCTCGGGCGGGTCGGCAGCGGCGGTGGCGGCCGACATGGCCCCGCTGGCACTGGGCTCCGACACCGGGGGCAGCGTGCGCCAGCCCGCGGCCTTCTGCGGCGTGTACGGCTTCAAGCCCACCTACGGCCGCGTCTCGCGCTACGGGCTGGTGGCCTGCGCCAGCAGCCTCGACCAGGTCGGGCCCTTTGCCCGCACGGTGGCCGACTTGGCCCTGCTGAGCGACCAGATCTGCGGCCACGACCCCCGCGACAGCACCAGCCTGAAGGCCGAGCCCGGCTTCACCCGGGCCCTGGGCGAGCGCCCGGCCCTCACCGTGGGGGTCGTGCGGGAGAGCGTGCAGGCGGGCAACAGCCCCGGCGTGCTGGCGGCGCTCGAGAACTTCCGGCGGGTGCTCGAGGCCGAGGGCGTGCGCTTCGTCGAGGTCAGCCTGCCTGCGCTCGAGTACGCCCTGGCGACCTACTACATCGCCATGACCGCCGAGGTCTCCTCCAACCTCGCCCGCTACGACGGAACCCTCTACGGCCTGCGCGTGGTGGGCCAGGACGTGACCGACACCATGCGCAAGACCCGCTCGGCGGGCTTCGGCCCCGAGGCCAAGCGGCGCATCCTGATGGGCACCTTCGCGCTCTCGGCGGGCTACTACGACGCCTACTACGGCAAGGCCCTGCGCGCGCGCGCCCGGCTCAAGGCCGACTTCGAGCAAGCCTTCGCCCACGCCGACGTGCTCCTGACGCCCACCAGCCCCTTTCCGGCCTTCAAGCTCGGGGCCAAGACCGACGACCCCCTCTCCATGTACCTCTCCGACATCGACACGGTGGCCGTCAACCTCGTCGGGCTGCCCGGGCTGTCGCTCCCGGCGGGCTACGAGGAGGGCCTGCCGGTGGGGATGCAGCTCGTCGCACCCCCCCTGCAGGATGAACGCCTCTTCAGCCTGGCCCAACTTTTCGAACAGTCTACGGGGGGTGTCTTCACCAAAGCCGCTCCCATCGCCTGTGCGAGTGCCTAAAATTCGCGCTTTGCCGTATACTGCTTCCAGCCTTTCCGGCTGCTGATTGGACTGGGTTTATTCCTATGTCTTACGCCGTCTCTCGAGCCATGAGCCCCACCCATTACCGCCTCAGTACCCGCATCGCGCGCCGCCTGCGGGAGGCAGCGGGTCCTCTCCCGAAGGCTCAGTTGGCTCAGGAAGTGCTCTCATCGCCGCAGTTGCCCCAGCTCTCGTGGTCCAGCAAGCTGCTCGAAGGCCTGCTGGACGGTCGTTTTCGCACGAATGGACAGGAGGTAAGCCTTTGGGAATGGGACTACCCTTTTCCCCCGCGGTCCGAGCCCGTGGTGGTGCTGGACCTCGAGACCACCGGCCTCTCGCCCGAAGCGAACGAGGTGATCGAGATGGCCTTCGTAAGGCTGGAGAACGGCAACCGCGTCGAATTCCAACGCCTGGTCAACCCGGGCTGCCCCATCCCCCCCTTCATCACCCGCCTCACCCGCATCCGCAACCAGGACGTGCGCTCGGCCCCCGACATCTACACGGTGCTCGAGGAGGCCTGGCCGCTGCTGCAAGGGGCCACCTTAATCATCCAGAACGCCAGCTTCGACCTCGGATTCCTCAAGCCCCGCCTGGCGCGGCTCGGGTATAGACTGGATAACGCAGTGGTGGACACCGTTCAGTGGGCGCGCAAGGCGCTGCCGGGCCTTCCCAAGCGGGGCCTCGACGCGCTCGCCTTCGCCTTCGACCTCGGCGAGGTGCAGGGCCGCCACCGCGCCCTGGGCGACGTGAACGTCACCACCCAGGTGGCCTATGAGATGTATTACATGCTGACCGCCGGAACTCCCCGGCCCCTTGGAGAGCTATGACCGGACGTTACGTTCTTACCTCACAATGCCTCAACTCCGGGACCATGACCCTGACCCAAAGCCTGCGCCAGTTCCTCAAGAACAAGGAGACGGTGCGCTTCGTGGACGAGGACGGCGAAGTCTACGAGTGCAAGGTGGAGTGGTCGAGGGGCCGCATCGCGGGTCTGCACGCGTACTACGCCAAGCGGCGGCTGGCGGTCAACGAGGTGATCGGCCTCAGCTTCGACGGGGAGGTGATCGGCCTCGAGGCCCTGCACTCCCGCCCCCCGCGCCCGGCGCCTAAGGCCCCGGTGGAAGCCGAGCCCAAGCCCGAACCCCAGCCCGAAACGCCCCCGCCGGCCCAGCGGCGGGTCAAGGTGACCCCCTACCCCACGGCCGTGATGTACCCCCACGCCCCCGCCGCCGAGGCCCCCGGCTTCTCCGCCGACCTCGAGCGCCTGGGCCTCAGCCGCGAGCGCAACGGCCCCCCCTGGTTCTTCCGTGCCTCGCTGGGGCGGCGGGCCTACACGCTGGCCCTGTGCCGCCTGGGCGAGTGCGAGCCGCCCGAGCTGCTCGAGCTGCGCCGCCAGGGCAGCGTGCAGTACGCTGGCCTGGTCGCCGGGGAGTCCATGCGCGAGGAGGCCCTGGCTGAGCTGGCCCAGTGGCGGCCCTCCGGCCTGGGCGGGGGTGGCCTGTGCTACATCTCGCCCGAGGCCCTGCAGAAGCTCGCCAAGCTGCGCCAGGTCTTCCCGGTCGGCCCGGTCGAGGTCGAGCGCTTCCTCAAGACCGGCCGCCTCGACCTCGAGTCCCTCCACCACCTCGAGGACGAGCTCGAGGGCATCCTGGGCGAGCGCGCCGCCTTCTCCTCGGTGCTGCTCTCCCTGGCCGAGATGCCCCAGCAGAGCGTGTTCCTGCTCGCCGACCTCGTCGGCAGCGACCTCCCCCTCGAGGCCGACACCGTGCGCCAGATCCTCGACGTGCTCGCCGGCCCCCCCTTCCTCCTCCTGAAACGCCTCTCGCCCGGTGAATACCTCCTGCGCACCACCGTCGCCGACGCCCTCGCCGAATTCACCCAGTACGCCCGGCTGATGGCAACCCGCGCCGAAGCGGTGCTGCGGTAATTGTCAGCGCTCAGTCATCCGCCTTCAGCCGTCAGCAGGAGGCTTGTGGCTCGTGGTTCGCCCCTCCCCAACCCTCCCCGCGGGGAGGGTTTATCCCCCCAGCCCCCCTTGCTAAGGGGGGTGACAAGGCGTTTTGCGTTTGGCGTACGACGTACGACCCGCGTTAGGCGTTCGTCCCCTAGCCCTCCGCCTTCTGCAACGCCAGGAAACCCGAAGCCTTGCGTGCGGCCTGCTCGGCGTTGGCGACGGCCTGCTCGAGCGGCCCCCCGGCGAAGAACACCCCGGGCAGGCGGGTGAGGGCGCTCTCGAGCAGGCCCTGGCGGCGGTGATGCCCCAGGGTGGGCTGCGGCAGGGCGCCGACCTGGCGGAAGACCCAACTGCGCAGCACCCGCGCATTCTCGCCCAGCTTGAGCTGTTCGCGCACCTGGCCCAGCGCCAGCCGGGCGAGCGCGGTGTCGCTCAGGCGGGCGGCCTCGCCCACCACGTCCAGCCGCAGCACCTCGAAGCCGGCCTCCACCCGCTCGGGGAAGCGGGCGCGGGTGCGGCTGAGGCGGTAGAAGCGCCCAGCCTCCTCCCACAGGCGCACGTCGTGGAGGTCGTCGGGGAGCTGTTCCTGGGCGAAGGCGAGGTGGACACTGCTGTAGGGAAGGTGCGGGATCTGGTTGAGCAGGGCGGTGGCCTGGGGGTTGATGTGGCGCAGGATGCGGGCGGCGGCGGGGGCCGAGCAGGCCAGCACCACGCTCTCGCCCTCGAGCAGCCCCCGCGGGGTGTAGACCCGCCAGTAAGCACCCTTGCGCTGCAGCGCGGCCACCTGCTGGCCGGGGCCGAAGGGCACCTTGCCCTCCAGGGCCTTGCCCAGCGCGTCGATCAGGGTGCCCATGCCCTGCGCGAAGGTCACACGCGGCGCCGCCGACAGCTCGGAGCGGGCGCGGGACAGGCTCCCGTGCTGGTTCTCGGCCTGCCAGAGCGCGGGGTAGGCCGAGCGCAGGGAGAGCTGAGCGGGGTCTGCGCCCCACTCCTCGCGCACCAGCGGCGCCAGCACCTCCCAGGCCGCGTTCCCCAGGCGGCGGGTGAAGAACTCGGAGACCGGCTCGTCCTCGAGCGTCCCCCGGCCTACCAGGCCTTCGCCTTGCAGGCGCAGGCGGGCGCTGAGCCCCAGCAGGGGGCCCATGCTCGCGTAGCTGCCGGGGTCGGAGGGGCGCAGCCCCTGGGGGTAGGCTACCCACTGCCCGTTGCGCTTGAAGGCTTTGCGCTCCTGCACGGCGATGGCCTCGACCGACAGCTCCCGCAACAGCCTCTCCAGCGCGGGGCTGGAAGGAAGGCTCTCGGGGCCGCACTCGAGCAGCAGCTCGGGCTGGCCCAGGGTGTGCAGCGCCCCGCCAGGGCGGGGGCGGGCCTCGAGCACCGCGACGCTCAGCCCCTCCTTCTGGGCTTCGTAGGCACAGGCCAGCCCCGTCAGCCCGGCGCCGACGACGATCAACTGGAACTTGGTGGACTCGGGAAAACTCACGCGGCTGATTCTACCGTGTTTTTCTCCAGCCTTCCCCGGGGCCCGCTATCGGGAGGCAGGCCGAGAGCTTCGCCTCCCCGGCCTGCGTGATAACATGATCCATGCGCTTAATTTTGTGGATTTTGTGCGTGCTGGCTCCCCTCACCCTGGCCCAGGGGGCCGACCCGGTCGTGGCCAAGGTGGGGAAGATCAACCTGACGCGGGCGTACTTCGACCTGCAGTGGGAGTACTTCACCCACCAGGCCCTCATCCGCCAGGGCATCCCCTACACCGCCGAGGCGGCGGAAACCCTCAAGGACTTCAAACCCCGGCTGCTCGAGCGCCTCGCCAAAGACCGCGCCGTGATCAACGTGGCCGAGCGCCAGGGCTTCGCGGCCAGCGACGCCGCCGTGAACGAACAGATCGACGCCGTGCGGGGGCGCTTCGAGAACGAGGAGGCCTTCCAGGCGGGGCTCAAGGAGGCCGGCTTGCGTGACCTGGCCGGCTACCGGCTGCTGGTGTACGAAGCCCTGACCTTCAACGCCTTCATGGACGACCTGGTGGGCCGGATCGAGATCAGCGTGCCCGCGATGAAGGTGCTGTACTACCTCAACCGCGCGCAGTTCAGCCGGCCGGCGCGCTACTGCTCCTCGCACATCCTGGTCGAGACCCCGGCGCAGGCCCAGGCCGTGCTGACCCGCCTCGCCAAGGGCGAGGCCTTCGAGGCCCTGGCTAAGGAGTTCTCCATCGACCCCGGCACCCAGGCCGAGGGGGGAGACTTAGGCTGCTACCCACTGGGTAACCTGATCGAGCCGTTCGAGAGGGCCATGGTCCGGCTGAAGGTGGGGGAGACCACCCGCACCCCGGTCAAGACCGAGTTCGGCTACCACATCATCCGGCTCAACAAGGTCGAGCCCATGGCCTATGCCCCCTTCGAAGTGGTGCAGGAGAGCCTGAGCTCCAACCTCCTCGAGAGCACCATCGACAAGCTCATCGACAACTACGCGCGGCTCGAGGGGGTGCAGTTGTTCCCGGAGAATCTTTGAGCGTGTTGGGGTCGGTGGCCGATAGCCCATAGCCGATAGCCGGTAGCCGGGCGCTGGGCGCGGTCGTACGTCCTACGTCCTGCGTCGTACGTCGTACGCGAGACGCAAGGCGCGAGACGCTTTGGCCCTCGGCCCTCTCCCGCTTCAGTTGCCGAAGTACTCCGGCAACTGGTCGCGGGTGATGAGCACTTCGCGGGGTTTGGATCCCTGGTGGGGGCCGACGATGCCCATGGCCTCGAGGCTGTCCACCAGCTTTCCGGCGCGGGCGTGGCCTACGGAGAGACGGCGCTGGAGGCGGCTCACGGAGGCGTAGCCCTCCTCGATGACCACCTCGGCCGCCTTGCGCAGCAGGGGGTCGGAGAAGTCCACCTCGCCGCCGCCCCCGCCCTCGCCGCCCAGGTTGGGCGGGCCGTCGAAGTCGGAACCGTAGGTCTCGCCGAAGGCGTCCTCGAAGCTCTGCTGGCGCAGGAATTCGGCCAGGCGGTGCACCTCGCCCTCCGAGAGGTAGGGGCCTTGCAGGCGCACCGGCTTGGGCAACCCCGGCTGGTGGTAGAGCATGTCGCCCTGGCCCACCAGGCGCTCGGCGCCCACGGTATCGAGGATGGTGCGGCTGTCGAATCCCGAGGAGACCGCGAAGGCCATGCGGGCGGGGATGTTGACCTTGATCAAGGAGGTCAGGATGTCCACCGAGGGGCGCTGGGTCGCCAGGATCAGGTGCATCCCGGTGGCGCGGGCCATCTGGGCCAGGCGCAAAATGGCCTGCTCGACCTCCTTGGGGGCGGTGATCATCAGGTCGGCGAGCTCGTCGATGACGATGACGAGATAGGGGAGGGTGGGCTCGCCCACCGCCTTCATCTTCTCGTTGAACTGCTCGAGGTTCCTCGCCCCCACCTGGCTCATCATCTTGTAGCGGCGCTCCATGTGGGCCACCGCGCCCAGCAGCACCCCGGCGGCGTCGGCGGGGTTGGTCACGACGGGGCGGATCAGGTGGGGGATGCCCTCGTAGGGCGTGAGCTCGACCATCTTGGGGTCGATCATCAGGAAGCGCAGCTCGGTGGGCAGGAACTTGAAGAGCAGGCTGCTGATTAGGGTGTTGACCGCCACGCTCTTGCCCGAGCCGGTCGAGCCGGCGATGAGCAGGTGGGGCATCTTGGCGAGGTCGCGCACCCAGATCTCGCCATCGATGCTCTTGCCCAGCACCAGCGGCAGGCGGTCCTTCGAGCGCACGAAGCTCGAGCCCGCGATGCCCTCGCTGTAGCGCACCACGTCGCGCTCGGCGTTGGGCACCTCGAGGCCGATGACGCTCTTGCCAGGGATGGGGGCCTCAATACGCACCGAGCCGGCGGCCAGGGCGCGGGCGAGGTCGTTGGAGAGGTTGGCGACGCGGCTGATCTTCTCGCCGGGGGCGGGCTCGAGCTCGAAGCGCGTCACCGTGGGGCCGCGGGCCCAGCCCACCACCTTCGCCTCCACGTCGAAGCTCTTGAGCGCGGCGTCGATGGTCTCGGCGAGGCGGCGGGTGTTGGCCTCGAGCACCCGCGGGTCGTGCCTGGGGGGCTCGGGGGGGTCGAGCAGGGCGGAGGTGGGGAGGGCTAAGGCGGTGGTCCCGCCGGTGGTCACGCGGATCTGGGCCTTGCCCTCCGGCTTGGCGGGGGGCTTGCTCGGCAGCGCCTTGGGCTGGGCCGTGACCACCGGCTCGGCCTCGGCCGCCTCCTCGAAGTCGAGGTCGAGGTCTAAGTCGATGTCGGGGTCGGGCTGCGCCGCGGGGGCCGGGGGTTCGGCGGGGCGGGTCACCACCGGGAAGATCACGGGCGGGGCCGCGGTCAGGCCGCCTTCCAGCAGGGCCCGCAGGCCGGCCGAGTGGGCCTCGGGGGGGTTGGCCTCGAGCCACTCCGCCCAGCGCAGCCAGGCGTCGGCGCGCTGCTCGAGGTCCGTGACCAGCCCCTGCAGGCTTTCCCAGGCCTCGAGGCGGGTCTGGTGGTCGTCCCAGGCCTGCAGCAGGCGGTGGGCGCTCACCCCGCGCTCGAGGTGGGCGCTGGCCTGCTCGGCCTGGCGCTCGAGGCTGCGGGCCTTGGTGTGCAGCGTGCCCACCTCCAGGCTGAGCGCGGCCCGGCGCTCCTCGAGGGCCTGCGCCAACCCCAGCCCCTGCACCGGGGCGGCCAGCGCGGCCGAGAGGCGCTCGAGCTTGGCCGCCAGGGGGCGCACCTCGGCCTTGACGGTGCCCGCCAGCTCGGCGCTGCGCTCCTGGAGGAACTTCTGGAAGACGCCGGAGAGCGCTTCGAGCCCCTCGCCCGTGGCGTCGCCCGCCAGGGGGTTGCGGCGGTACTGCAGCAGGTCCTCCTCGAGCGCGGCCAGGGCCTTGTGCTCGGGGTAGCGCTCGGCCAGCACGCGGGTCTCGCCCAGCAGCCTCGAGGCCTGCCGGGCCAGGCGCAATGAGCGGCGCAGCCTCGAGGCCGCCAGCCCCACCCGGCGCAGCACCACGCCGAAGAGCCATCCGGGGCGGCGGCGCGAGGCCAGGTCCAGCACGAAGACGAGCAGCACCCCGCACAGCAGCAGCCCGGCGTTGCCCAGCGCGTCGGTCAGGGCGCGGGCCGCGGCCGTGCCCAGGCTCCCGCCCCACTCCGCCTCCACCGCCGCCAGCACGGGCAGCATCACGGCGGCGCCGAGCAGGGCGAAGCCCAGCCCGCGCAGGAAGCCCCGCAGCGGCTTGCCCAGCAGCAGCAGCAGCGCCATCACCCCGAGCGCCGGGGGGACCATCCAGGTCAGCAGCCCCAGGCTGCCGTAGGTGATCTGGCGCAGCCACTGGCCGTACTCGCCCGTGAAGCGCGGGTTGACGTAGAGCACCAGCCCCAGCGCGATCCCCGCCGCCAGGGCCACCAGGGCCAGCGCCTCGGAGTCGAGGCGGGGTTCCTTGGGGTTTTGGGGCGGGGGAGTTTTGGCCGGACTGGAGCGCTTGGACTTTGCCTTTGCCATTGGGGCCAGTCTAGCACACTCAAAACGCGCTCGAGGGCGAATTAAGATCGAGCGAAGGCTGGCTTCCACGCCCTCGCTCGAGCAAAGCCCCGTCTTTACGGCGCTCCTACTTCTTCAGCTCCTTGACCACCAGCGGCGTGACGTCGCTGTCGGGGGCGGCGTAGACCACCAGGCTGCTGGCCTTGGCGACCTTGTAGTCCATGACCACCTGGAAGCCGTTGGCCTCGGCCACCTTCTTGACCTCCTTGTCGATGTCGTCGAGGAGGGGCTTAGCCACGGTGCCGACGCGCTCGTTCCACTTCTTGGTGGCGTCCTGCAGGGCCTTTTGCAGCGACTGGAGGCCCTGCTGGTCCTTGGCGGAGAGCGGCCCGCTGCGGGCCTTCTGGCCGAGCTGGTTGATCTGGTCGCGCAGGGGCTTGAGCTCCTTCTCGGCCTGGTCCTGCACGCTCTTGAGCTTAGGGTAGTTGGGGTGGGCCTGGATGGCGGTGTCGGGGTTGATGAACCCGACCCGGAAGGCCTTGGGCTTGGTCTGGGCCGATAGCGGTGCCGTTAGCAGCACCAGGCAGAAAGCGGCGAGAACGCGCGTCCACATGGCTCCCACTGTACGGACCCTGCTTTAGCAACTTGTGAGAACGCGCCTAGGGGTCGAAAAAGCGGGAGCCCGAAGGGCTCCCGCGCTAGGGCTACGCCTATGCTTTACTTCTTGACCTCTTCGATGACCTTGGCGGTGAGGTCGAGGCCGTCGGCCGCGTAGACCACCAGGCTGCTGGCCTGGGCCACCTTGTAGTCCATGACCACCTGGAAGCCGTTGTCCTCGGCCACCTTCTTGATCACCTTGTCGATCTGGTCGGTGAGGGGCTTGCCGGCTTCCTCGGTGCGGGTGGCCCACTTCTTGAGCGCGTCGTTGTAGGCCTGGCGCAGGGTCTGGAAGTCCTGCTGCTCCTTGGCCGAGGCCTGGCCGCTTTGGATCTTCTGCTGGAGCTGGGTGAGCTGGGTCTGCAGGGGCTTGAGCTCCTTGTCGGCCTGGTCGCGCACCGCCTTGACCTTGGCGTAGTCAGGGTGGGCTTCAATCACCGCGTCGGAGTTGATGAAACCGACCTTGACGGCCTGGGGCTTGGTCTGGGCGACCAGGGGGGCCCCCATCAGGCCGACGGCAGCGAGCACGGGAACGATCCACAGCATCCTCTTCATGCGCACCAATCTAAGCACCCAGCGTTAGCGCTATGTGAGAGAAACCCGGCTTGGACGCTGGGCTGGGGATGGGCTATGGTATCGCGGAGGAGGGAACGACACATGAAACGACTAACCCTTTTGGTTCTCCTCGTGGCGCTCGCCGTCGGGGCGAGCGCTCAGGCCCAGCGCAGCTTCCAGTTCCGCATCTCGGTGCCGAGCCCCGCCCTGGGCTTTGGCCTCGAGGCCGAGCTCCAGCGCAACCTGGTGGCGCTGTTCTACGGCGACCTCTTCTTCCAGGGCCCCGGGGTCTTCGTAGGCGGCGAGCTGCTCTTCAAGCCCGACCTCGGCCAGTTCGACCGCGACCTGCGCGGGATTTCCCCTTACCTCGGCGGGGGCATCGGGGCCGGCTTCGGCGGGGGCGGCGCCGACGTGGGCCTCACCCTCGACTTCGGCATCGAGTTCGCCCTCGACCGCTCGACCGGCCTCTTCGTGGGCTGGCAGGGGATCTACTACTTCGACGGGGGCGCCGGCAGCCGGGCCATCCTCGGGGCCAGCTTCCGATGAGGCGTTGAGTAGAAGTTGGTGAAAGCGGGGGCCTAGGCCCCCGCTTTTCTTTGCTATACGCCGTTTTGCGCCACCGGATACGAACCCAGCACCTTGACGAACTGCGCCCGCTGCAGCAGCCCGACCAGGGCCTTGGCCGGGCCGGGGTCCTCGATGTGGCCCTCGAAGTCCACGTAGAACACCGGGCTGAAGGGGCGTTCGGGGTCGCGGCGGGGGCGGGACTCGAGCTTGGTCATGTTCACCCCCGCCTCGGCGAGGGCCTGCAGCGCGTGCAGCAATGCCCCGGGTACGTGGCGGGTGGCGAAGACCACCGAGCTCTTGTGCGGCCCCTCGCGGCGGGGCGGGATCTCGCGCGAGAGCACGAAGAAGCGGGTGTAGTTGCCCTTGAAGTCCTGGATGTTCTCGGCCAGCACCTCCAGCCCGTAGCGCTCGGCGGCGCGACGGCTGGCGATGGCGGCGTGGCCGGGCTCGGGGTTTTCGGCCAGCTCGCGCGCGGCCCCGGCGGTGTCGTAGACCGGGGTGGCCTTGAAGTGGTAGCGGGCGATGAACCCGTCGCACTGGGCCAGGCCCTGAGGATGGCTCTTGACGTAGCGGATGTCCTCGAGCCGGAAGCCCTTGGGGGCCATGAGGCAGTGCTCGATCTTGAGCACGATCTCACCGATCACGTGCAGGTCGGTCTCGAGCAGCAGGTCGTAGGTCTGGTTGATGATCCCGGCGGTGGTGTTCTCCACCGGCACCACCCCCAGCTCGACCTCGTGCTCCGACACCGCCGCGAAGACCTCGTGGAAGGTGGGGAAGCCGACGGGCTGCGCTTCGGGAAAGGTCTTGAGGACGGCTTCCTCGCTGTAGGCTCCTTCGGTTCCCTGGTAGGCGATGCGGGTCACGGCGATACTTTACAACGTGGAGGGGCGAGAGCTGATAGCCGGGCGCGGGGCGTACGTCCTACACCGTACGCAAAACGCCAAACGCAAAACGCGAGACGCCGGTCCTACGTCGTACGTCCTACGCCGAACGCAAAACGCGAGACGCAAAATGCCTCGGCCCTTGGCCCTGGACCCTCGACAGACCACGGGCTGCGGGCCACTAGCTACGGCCCCGTCACCCTCTGTGTCGAGGGTCATACGCAAATCTCTGTCGCCGTCGGTATACTCAAAGCGAGCGTATGGCGCGAATTGGGGTAGTCACCGACGATTCCGGCTTCGAACATTTCCTCGAGGCGGTGACTGCCGCCGACGGGTACAAACTGGCCGTCTACGGCGAGCCGGGCTCCTGGGCGAGCCAGCTCCTCCGCGACCCGCCCGACCTGGTGATCCTCGACCGGATGGCCGGGCACGACAGCGTCACGCTGCGGGCGGCGATGCGAACAGACCCGCGCCTGGAGGCCATCCCGGCCATCCTGGTGCTCGACGCCCTGCCCCTCGAGCGCCCCCCCTGGCTGCGCCTGGAGGTGCTGGCCCGCAAGCCCCCCACCCACCGCAGCCTGCGCCTGCTGATCAACCGCGTGCTCTACCAGGGCGGGCTGGTGCTCAGCGACGGCCTGTTGGTGCTCAGCCCCAGTGACGCCCGCCCCCTGCTGGCCGAGTTCCTGGGCAGCCCCCAGCGGCTCAAGCAGGTCTGGCTCAACCCCCACGAGCGCGAGAGCCTGGTGATCGCCCTCGAGCGCGAGGGCTGGACCGAGCAGGGCCTGCGCCGCCTGGCCCGCCGCAACGACCTCGACCTCTACGACATGCTGGGCTGGCTGGCCTTCGGCTGGACGGTCAAGACCCGCCAGCAGCGGGCCTACCAGGCCTGGAAGTGGGCCGAGTCCCGCCCTGACGCCAAGATCATCCACTCCCTCCTCTCGGCCTACGTCGAGTACGGCATCTCCGGCATGGAAAAGGTGCTGCGCCAGGAAAAGGTCCTGGTATCCTCCGTCCTCACCGGAGGCCCTGCAGACCCCCGCAACGACCAGGGCTGGCTGATCCGGCTCGAGGCCCAGATTTACGCCGATTAGGGGAAGGTTCGGATATCAGCTTTTGGGTAGTCCTCAGCAACGGGTAACGGGAGGCGTGTGGTCCGTGGTCTATCGAGGGTCCAGGGTCGAGGCGTACGACGTAGGACGTGCATTTAGCGTCTTGCGTTTTGCGTAGGACGTACGACGTAAGACGCGGGTCGTACGACCCACTCCCGGCGTCCGACGTAGACCGCCCTTTGCCCCCCCTCGCCCTTTCGGGCATAATGACTCCTCGTGCTGCGCCTCGAGACCGTTACCGACCCCGCCCGCTGGAACGCGCTGGTGGCCTCCTTGCCCATTACCAGCGCGCTGCAGAGCTGGGGCTGGGGCGAGGTGAAGAAATTGTCGGGCTGGGTGCCCGAGCGCGTCGCGCTCTACGAGGGCGACGCGCTCGTCGCTGCCGCCCAGCTCTTCCGGCGCCAGTTCGTGGGGCCGCTGGCGATGCTCTACGCCTCCCGGGGCCCCGCCCTGCGCCGGGTCGAGGACCTGCCGCGCGTGGCGGAGGCCCTGCGGTCGAGGGCGGGCGGGGCGGCCTACCTCAAGCTCGAGCCTGAGACCGGACAGGACGCGCTGGCCGAGCCGCCGAGCTTCCCCGCGCTCAGCCTAAGCGAGACCATCCAGCCCGAGTACACCATCTGGCTCGACCTGCGCCAGGGCCGCGAGGGGCTGCTCGAGGGCATGGACTCCATGCACAAGCGCAACACCAAGCTCGCCGAGAAGCGCGTGGTCACCACCGTCGAGGGCGAGGAGGCCTTCGAGGAGTTCTGGGCGCTGTTCGAGGAGACCAACCGCAGGGCCAAGCTGCTCCAGCACAGCAAGGAGTACTACCAGACCGTGCTGCGGGCGATGAACCAGCCGGGAGGGCAAGCCTTCATCTGTGTCGCCCGGCTCGAGGGCAGGGCCCTGGCCGCGGGCCTGTTCGTGGCCTTCGCGGGCAAGGTCGATTACCTCTACGGCGGCTCGAGCCGCGAGAACTCCAACGCCAAGGCGCCCAACGGGATGCACTGGGGGGCCATCACCTGGGGGCTCGAGCACGGCTGCCACACCTACGACCTGTGGGGCGTGCCCCGGCAGAGCGAGGGCAGCCACGCCGCCGGGATCGACAAGTTCAAGGAGGGCTTCGGCGGGCGCCGGGTGCGCTTCCCCGCCTACGACCTCGCCCTGTCCCCGCTCTACGGCGTCGTGACCAAGGCGTTGCGCCTGCGCAAGAACTGGATGAATTACCGCGCCCGCGGCACCACCCGCGACGTTCTGTGAGATGGATGGATTTTTGCCGGGGTTATGATTGAGCCCTGGCTTCACGCTTCTAAGGCCGTGACTGCCTAGGTTGAGACCGTGCTGCGTCCTGCGCTCATCCTGCTCGCCGCCATCCTCGGGCTGGCCGTGGTGCTCACCCTCCGGCCGGTGCCGATCCCGCCCGCCCCGAACAAGGGGGTGGTGCTCGAGGACGTCAAGCTCGACCTCTACCCCGAGCAAGACCCCGAGGCCACCTGGAAGTTCGAGGCCGGCCGCGTGGAGCAGGACCCCGGCAACCGCGAGGCCAAGGTGAGCGGCCTGAAGGGCGGCGAGCGCTACGTAGGGGGCAAGCTCGACCTGCGGATCAGGGCCCCCTCGGTCATCATCGACCGCACGGACAACCTGCGCCTGCCGTACGCGCAGGCGGAGATCCTCAAGGGGTGCGTCCGGGTCGAGCTCGGCAGCCAGGGCGGCCCCGAGGTGCTCATCGACCAGAAGGCAGGCTTCTCCGCTCCGAGCGTGAAGATCGAGGCCCCGACGTACAACGCCACCGGCACCCGCTTCAGCTCCAACTTCGCCATCGAGAACGTCCGCTGGAGCGACCCCAAGTGGCAGTTCTACGACTACCCGGAGGGCGAGTCCCCCCCCTGCACGATCGAAGGTGGTTACGAATGAAAAAGACCCTCGGCCTAACCCTCTTGCTCCTGGCGGCGGCGCTCAGCCAGAGCAGCAACGTCCGCATCATCGACATCCAGAGCCCGGGCGGCGAAGTCTCCGGCAACCCGCGCAACGGCCCGCTCACCTTCACCAACCCCACCGCCGGCGGGGTGGTGGGCAAGGTCAAGGACCTGCAGATCAACGCCAGCAAGGCCACCCTGCAGGCCCCGTCGGGCAAGACCCTCGAGCAATCCAAGGGCGAGCGCACCGCCACTTTCGAGGGCAGCATCACCGTCAAGCGCGACCGCATGACCGCCAAGGGCCCTAAGCTGGTCTACCAGGAGAGCACCGGCCTTGGCACCCTCAACGGCCCGGCCCAGATGCGCCAGGAGCCCAAGGACGACAAGAGCGACCCCGTCGAGGTCGCCGCCAGCAAGATGACCTTCGACGTCGACACCGACGTCTCGACCAGCGAGGGCGACGTGACCCTCAAGAACGGCAACCAGGAGGGCCAGTCGGACGCGGTGTACTACGAGGAGAAGCGCGGCCTGGCGATCTTCACCGACGGCAAGCAGGTTGTGCTCACCCGCAAGCGCAGCGGGACCGACGGCAACCTGATCATCCGGGCCAAGGAGGTGCGCAGCCTCACCAACGACAAGCGCCTCATCGCCATGGGCGGCGTGACGCTCATCGACGGCAACACCACCGTCACCGGCGACAGCCTCACCTACGACGACAAGACCGGCATCGCCATCGTCTCGGGCAAGCCCGCGGTGAGCGAGAACACCAAGGAGAAGGTCAAGCTCAGCACCCCGGTCATCGAGCACAACGTCAACAAGCACCAGTCCAACCGCTACACCAAGCCCTTCACCCTCCCCGTAAATGACTTCCAGAAGACGGCTAAGTAGATGGGTTTTCGGCCTCCTGGCGCTGGGGATCTCGCTGTCCCTGGCGCAGGAGGAGTTTTACCCCACCGTCGTCGAGCTCGAGCGCCGCGGCAAGAAGATCGAGGCCACCACGGTGAGCCCCGACAACTACTGGGTCAACTTCTCCGGCGATATCGTGCTGGGTCAGCTCGAGGCCGTCGAGGGCTCGCTGGTGCGGCTGAAGGGCCAGGGGGCCTACTGGTTCAACGGCGAGAGCCGCATCCTGCGCGAGGGCCGGCCGGCCAAGCCCGGCGACTTCAAGGCGGGGGAGTGGCTCGAGGTCGCCTTCAACAGCGACCGCAAGGACGACAAGGGCAACGCCTTCCTCATGCGCATGGCCCCGCTGAAGAAGTCGGCACAGGCCGAGGAGGTGAAGAACAAGAAGTCCTACCAGTACTTCGCCATGTCCGACGCCAAGCGCATCAAGGTGACCTTCGGCAAGGACGCCACCGCCTTCGGCAACCTGGTGCTCATCGACAAGGGCGTGGAGGAACTGGTGCGCCTTTCCGACGGCTTCGCCCGCGAGGTGGGCGAGGGCGACGACCGCAAGGTGGAGATCGAGGCCAAGGCCACCCCCTCGAGCGTCGAGGTGGTCCAGGGCAAGAGCAAGGCCTTCGGCAGCGAGCTCATCTACGATAACGACACCGGCGACGCCAAGGTGGCCGGCCCGATCAAGCTCGAGCGCTCCGGCGACAAGCCCCTCAACGGCAACGCCAACGCCCTGACCTATAACGTCGACGACGAAACCCTCCTCCTCTCGGGCCAGGTGCGCCTGACCCAAAAAGAACGCACCACCAGCGCCCAGAGCGCCGTGGTGCGCGAAAAGGACGGCGTGGCCTACCTCTACGGCACCAAGGAGGCCCCCGTCACCAGCGAGAGCAAGGACGGCAAGGTGCGGGGCACCAAGCTCAAGTACAACCTCGACACCGGCGACGTGGTGGTGCTCGAGGGCATCGAGGGCGAGTTCCAGGATTGAGCGGTTAGGGGGCCTGTGGCTTGTAGTCACCCCTCCCCGCGGGCGGTAAGCCGTCAGCTTTCAGCCCTCAGCCGCCAGCTTTCCCACCCTCCCCCAGCCCCTCCCTCCGGCCGGAGAGAGGGGATTTTTTGCGTCTTTTGGCTATAGGCTATCGGCTATCGACTATCAGCTATCGACCATCGACACCCCTACGCCTTAATCCCCGCCATCAACAGCCCCAGCCGCTCCTCGGTAGCCTCCTCGGCCTTCAGTTCGCCCATGATCTGGCCCTCGAACATCACCAGGATGCGGTCGGAGAGGGAGCGCACCTCGTTGAGGTCGGCGGAGACCAGCAGCACCGCCAGGCCCTTGTCCCTGGCCGCGACGATCTGCTCGTGGATGAACTCAATGGCGCCGATGTCCACGCCGCGGGTGGGCTGGGCGGCGATGAGCACCTTGGGGTCGCGGGAGAGTTCGCGCCCGACGATGATCTTCTGGGCGTTGCCGCCGGAGTAGCGACGCCCGGCGAGTTCGGTGCTGCGGGGGCGCACGTCGAAGTTCTCCACCACCTGCCGGGCGTGGTGCTCGATGTCGTCGGACTCCTGGAAGCCCAAAGCGGTGTAGGGCTTGCGGTAGTGGTCGCCCAGGATGCTGTTCTCGCGGGTGCTGAAGTCGAGCACCAGGCCGCGCTGGTTGCGGTCTTCGGGGATGTGGGAGAGGCCCCACTCGCGCACGGCTCGAGCCTTCTGCGGCAGCTCATGCCCGCCGTAGCGGATGGTGCCCTGGTAGGGGCGCAGGCCGGTGATGGCCTCGACCAGCTCGGTCTGGCCGTTGCCCTCCACGCCCGCGATCCCCACCACCTCGCCCGCGCGCACCTGGAAGCTGATCCCCTTGAGGCTGTGCTTGGGGTTGTGCGACTGCGCCACCAGCCCCTCGACCTCGAGCATCACCTCCCCGGGCGTCTTGGGGGTTTTGTTCACCGTGAGGATCACCTCGCGCCCCACCATCATGCGGGCGAGCTGCTCGACGTTGGTGTCCTTGGTGTTGACGGTGCCCACCACCTTACCGTCGCGGATGACGGTGGTGCGGTCGGAAACCCGGATCACCTCGGCCAGCTTGTGGCTGATGAAGATGGCCGCGTTGCCCTGCTGCACGAACTTGCGCAGGAACTCGAAGAGCTCCTCGGCCTCCTGGGGGGTGAGCACCGCGGTGGGCTCGTCGAGGATGAGGATCTTGGCCTTGCGGTAGATGGCCTTGAGGATCTCGACCCGCTGTTGCAGCCCCACCGCCAGGTCTTCGATCTTGGCCTCGAGGTCGAGGTTGAAGCCCAGCTCCTTGTTCAGCGCGTCCACCTCGGCCCGCGCGCGCGCCAGGTCGATCTGGGCGCGGCTGCCGGGCTCCGAGCCCAAAATGACGTTCTCCAGCACGGTAAAGGGCTCGACGAGCATGAAGTGCTGGTGCACCATGCCGATGCCCTTGGCGATGGCGTCCTTAGGGCCGGTGATGGTGGTGGGCTGCTCGTCCACCAGGATCTCGCCCTGGTCGGGCTTGACCAGCCCGTACACGATCTTCATCAGCGTGCTCTTGCCCGCCCCGTTCTCGCCCACGATCGCCAGCACCTCGCCCCAGTTCACGTCCAGGGAGATGCGGTCGTTGGCAAGCACCAGGGGATAACGCTTGGTGATGTTGCGTAGCTCGAGGGCCTTTGCCATGGCATAGATAATACCGAACGGTTGTGCGGTGGGGGTCTGACGCCGGATGCCGAGCGCCGGGCGTGGGTCGTACGTCTTACGTCCTACGTCGTACGCCAAACGCAAAACGCAAGACGCAAAACGCAAGACGCAAGACGCCTTGTTCCCCCCTTAGCAAGGGGGCTGGGGGGATACACCCTCCCCGCGCGCGGGGAGGGACGGGGAGGGGTAACCACGAGCCACAAGCTGACGGCTGACGGCTGACCGCTGACGCCTGACGGCTGAAAAAAACCTCTCCCCGAAGGGAGAGGCTTGGGGCCTTGGCCGCTTTAGCGGGCCGAGGGGACCTTGAGGCTGCCGCTGATGATCTGCTGGCGCAGGGTGGCTACGCGGTTGAGGACGGCCTGCGGGATGAGGGCCTTGTTGTAGTCGTCGAGGGCGAAGCCCACGCCGTTGTTGGAGAGGCCGAACTCCTGAACGCCGGACTTGAAGCTGCCGTCCTTGACGCTCTTGATCACCGAGTAGGTGGCCTGGTCGACGCGCTTGAGCATCGAGGTGATCACGTGGTTGAGGGTGTTGGGGTTGCGGTCGGTGTCGCCGAGGTAGTTTTGGTTGGCGTCGACGCCTACCATGAACACGGGGCGGGTGTTGCCCGCGCAGGCCTGGTTGTAGGCGGCGTACTTGGCCACGCCCTTGAAGTTGTCGCTGACGAACTTCACGCCCGCGGGCAGCTCGCTGGCCTTGAGGCAGCGCTTCTGCAGGACGAAGTCCTTCACGCCCAGGCCGCTCGCGCCGGCGGCGGCGTAGATGATGTCGGCGCCCTGGCGGCTCTGGCTGGTGGCGAGCTCCTTGCCCTTGCCGGGGTCGTTCCAGGCGGCGGGGGTGGTGCCCACGTAGTTGATCAGCACCTTGCCCTTGATGCCGCGGGCGGCGAAGGCGCGCTCGGCGCCGGCCTTGTAGCCCTGCTCGAACTTGTGGATCAGCGGGATGTCCATGCCGCCGACGAAGCCCACCACGCCGGTGTTGGAGAGGCTGCCGGCGATGTAGCCCACGAGGAAGCTGCCCTCGTGCTCGCGGAAGACCAGGCCCACGGCGTTGGGCAGCTTGCCCTCGCCGGGCACGTCGTCGATGACGGCGAACTTGACGTCGGTGAACTCCTTGGCGGCCTGGGTGATGGCGGGGTTGTTGGCGAAGCCCACGCCGATGACCAGGTCGAAGCCTTCCTCGGCGAACTTGCGGATGCCCGAGCCTACCTGGGAGGGGTCAGCCGGCTCGAAGTCGAAGACCTGGACGCCGAAGTCCTTGGCGGCCCGCTGGGCGCCCTCGAAGGTGGACTGGTTGAAGCTGCGGTCCTGCTTGCCGCCGGCGTCGAAGGCGAGGCCGACGCGCACTTGGTTCTGGGCCAGCGCCGCCAGGCCGGCTACGCTCGCCAGGCCCAGGGCCGCGATCCCGAGCACTACGGATTTCTTCATCGTGACTCCTCTCGAGGTAAACACTGACATTTGGCTATTGCCGAGCGGCATTATATGGCACTTTTCATGAGGCTTGCAAAGCACCCGGTGCGTTGGGCATGAAGCGGGTGAGCCAGGGGTGGCGTTTTGCTTAGAGCGTAATCAGGGTAGACTTTAGCCATGGAGAATGCCGACGCCCACAGGCGAATCCTCGAGCTGCGCGAGGAACTGCGCTACCACAACTACCGCTACCACGTCCTCGACGCGCCCGTGATCTCCGACGCCGAGTACGACCGCATGTTGGCCGAGCTCAAGCGCCTGGAGGAGCAGTACCCCCAGTGGATCACCCCCGACTCGCCCACCCAGGTGGTGGGGAACGGGGTGCTCGAGACCACCTTCGCCGCCATCACCCACCCCACCCCGCTTTATTCGCTGGACAACGCCTTCGGCCCGCAGGACATCGCCGACTTCGAGACCCGCGCGGCCCGCGCCCTGGGCCTGCCGGGGCCTTTCGACTACACCCTCGAGTACAAGATCGACGGGCTCTCCGTGAACCTCTTCTATCAGGACGGCCTTCTGGTGTGGGGCGCCACCCGCGGCAACGGCACGGTGGGCGAGGACGTGACGCCCAACCTGCTGGGCATCGCCGAGATCCCGCGCCGGGTGCCGGTCTCGGGGGTGCTCGAGGTGCGCGGCGAGATCTACTTGCCCATCCCCGCCTTCCTCGAGCTCAACGCCCGGCTCGAGGAGGAGGGCACCCCGCCCTTCAAGAACCCGCGCAACGCCGCCGCGGGCTCGCTGCGCCAGAAGGACCCCCGCGTCAGCGCGGGCCGGGGGCTCAAGGGCTACTTCTACGGCGTGGGGCAGGGGGTGAACGCGCTGGGGGTCCGCAGCCAGTCCGATCTCCTGGACCGCCTGGCCGAGCTCGGCTTCGCCGTCGAGCCCCACCGCCGCCGGGTGACGGGCGCGGCCGAGGTCGAGGCCGCCTACCAGGAGATGCTCGCCCGCCGCCGCGAGCTGCCCTTCGAGGCCGACGGGGTCACGGTCAAGATCGACGAGTTCCGCCTGCAGCGCGAGCTGGGCTTCACCGCCAAGAGCCCGCGCTGGGGCATCGCCTACAAGTTCCCCGCCGAGGAGAAGACCACCCGGGTGCTGGGCGTGACCTTCCAGGTCGGGCGCACCGGCCGCGTGACCCCGGTGGCCGAGCTCGAGCCCGTCCACATCGAAGGCTCCACCGTCAGCCGCGTGACCCTGCACAACGAGAGCTACATCGCCGAGCTGGGCCTGTGCGTCGGGGACACGGTGCTGGTGCACAAGTCGGGCGGGGTGATCCCCGAGGTGCTGCGGGTGCTGCCCGAGCACCGCACCGGGAACGAGCACGCCGTGGTCTGGCCCACCCACTGCCCCGAGTGCCAGACCGAGCTCGTGCTCTCGGGCAAGGTGCACCTGTGCCCCAACCCGCTGTGCCCGGCCAAGGCCTTCGAGTCCATCCGCCACTATGCCAGCCGCCGCGCCATGGACATCCAGGGCCTCGGGGAAAAGCTCATCGAGCAACTGCTGGCGACGGGCCTGGTCAAGAACGTGGCCGACCTCTACAAGCTGCGCCTGGAGGACATCGCCAAGCTCGAGCGCAAGGCCGAGAAGAGCGCCCAGAACCTGCTCGAGCAGATCGAGGCCAGCAAGAAGCGGGGCCTCGAGCGCCTCCTCTTCGGCCTCGGCCTGCCCCAGGTCGGCGAGGCCCTCGCCCGCACCCTCGCCCGCCGCTTCGGCCACCTCGACCGCGTCGTAGCCGCCTCGGTGGAGGAGCTCGACGCCGTGGAGGACGTGGCCCTCACCACCGCCACCGCCGTCCACGAGGCCCTGCACCGCCCGGAGATGCTCGAGCTCATCGAGGCGTTGCGCCAGGCCGGCGTGGAGTTCGAGGCCAGGGAGAAGCCCAAGGGCAACGCCCTCGCGGGCCTCACCTTCGTCCTCACCGGCGAGCTGGCCCGCCCCCGCGACGAGGTCAGCCGCGAGCTCGAGGCCTTGGGCGCCAAGGTCTCGGGCTCGGTGAGCAAGAAGACCAGCTACGTCGTGGCCGGGCCGGGCGCGGGGAGCAAGCTCCAGAAGGCCCAGGAGTTGGGCGTGCCCGTGCTGGACGAGGAAGGGTTGCAGGCGTTGCTGGAGGAGAAGGTGGGGGTGGTGGATAGCCGGTAGCTCAATGTCGAACGCCGATAGCCGATAGCCAAACGCAAAACGTCCCCTCCCTCCGGCCGGAGGGAGGGGACGGGGGTGGGTGGGAAAGCTGACGGCTGAGGGCTGAAAGCTGACGGCTCACCGCCGCCTCACTTGCACTCGAGCGTCGTGCAGATGTGGTAGTTCACCGAGGCGCTGCGCTTGCCCTCGAGGTCGGCCTGGGTGAGGAAGAGCTTGAGGTAGACGGTGTCGCCCTCGCGGTAGTAGACCTTGCCCGTGGTGTCGGCGTCGAGCTCGGCCAGGGTGGCGACGCGGGTGGTCTTGTTGTTCTTCTCGCTGAAGTAGTAGTTGCGGTAGATCCACACGTCGCCGCTGGGGACCGGGAGCGCGACCCGCACGAAGGAGCCGGCGCTGCCCTGGGGGAAGGTGCCGTCGGGGAGGGCGCGGAGGTTGTAGCCCACGCGGAGCTTGGCGCTGCGGTTGGCGGTGCCGAAGGCCGCGGTGTAGGTGAAGAGGTTGGCGGTGCCGGGGCGGTTGGCGATCAGGCGGGCCTCGAAGTAGGTGAAGGCGTTGGGCATGCCCCACAGCCGGGTGCTGGGGCCGCCGTCGCGGGTGAGGGTGAGGGCGCTCGAGAGGTCGTTGCCCGCCAGCGGTTTGGGGCTGGGCTCCTCGTTGCTGATGGAGAGGGTGCCGTAGAGGTGGCCGCAAACGTGGGCGTTCCAGTCGGCCCGGGCGGTGCAGTCGGCGGTGAGCAGGAAGGGGTTATCGACCACGACCGACTTGCCCGCGCTGCCGGTCACGCTGCCGTCGGCGTCGTAGAACACGGCGGTGCGGTAGCCGTCGTGGGGGTCCCTGCCGCTGGCGGTGAAGCAGGGGTCGGGCGGCGGGTCGTAGGTGACGGCGGTGTTCCCCGGCTCGATCTTGACGTTCTTCACGTAGTTCTGCCCGGTGAGCCCGAAGCTCGTCCAGCGCAGGGTGCCGATGGCGGCGTTGCGCACGGTGATGGTGGCGGTCTTGACCCCGTTGCAGTAGAGGTCGCGCTGGGCCGTGCCCGAGAACTTGCGGAAGGTGGTCCCCTCCACGCCCACGTGGCCGTCGTAGTGCTCGAAGCCCACCAGGCCGGTGATCCAGGTGCCGGTGATGCGGGTGGTGCCGTTGGCGCTCTCGCCCACGATCAGGCCGCCCTCGAGGTAGCTCTTGTTGGAGGCGAAGGTCACGCCGATGGCGTTGTCGCCCAGCTTGGGGTTGCTCAGGCGGTGGTTGACCCCGCGCAGCCACACCCCGCGCACGCCGCTCTTGTAGGCCACGAAGTCCTTGAAGTCGGCGACGACGGGCGGGTTTTTGGCGTCGTCGCCCTCGCTGCCCTTGGGGTCGGTGCGCGGGTTGTGGACGGTGGTCACCCCGTCGGTGAGGTCGGCGAGCTTGTGGTCCTTGCAGGCGTTGCGGTCGGCGTCGCCGGGGCAGAGCCTGGAGTCGTGCGAGCGGTCGACGTTGAGCCCGTCGTTCTGCACCGAGTGGGCCACGTTGGCGCTGAACTCGCCCAGGGCGGTGGTCCGGGGCCGGATGTCGTTCATCCAGGTGAGGTCCTGGTTGGCACGCCCGAAGGGGATGGGGCGCTTGGGCAGCGCGTACCAGTAGCCGGTGCCGGCCTCGGCGACCGCGTTGCCCGTGAGGCGGTTGGCGGGGTGGGTGATCCAGAACCCGGCCGGGTTGCTGTCGGAGGGGATGAGGCGCTGGTCGTCCTTGAGCGCGCGCACCAGCACGGCGAGGTTGCCCGAGAGGACGTTCTCGGTCTCGCTGCCCTCCTCGAGGAAGTAGCAGTGCCCGAAGGTGTCGAAGGCGACGTTGCCCTCCACGCGCAGCTTGTTGGTCCCGTGGATCACCAGGCAGCGGTTGAAGCTCTCGCGGATGCTGCTGGACTTCAAGTAGGAGCCGGCCCCCGCGTCGCCCACCTGGTGGAAGTGGACGGGGTAGCGCCCGAACTTGCCCTTCTGGCCCATGTTGCGCAGCTCCACCCAGCTCAGTTTGGCGCTGCCGCCCATCACCATGAGGTGCCCGCCGACCTGGTAGGCCGCCGAGCTGCTGTCGCGGGCTTTCTCGTCGCTGCGCACCACCACGTTGCGGGTGAGCAGCCCCACCTCGGCGAACTCGGGGATGCCGTCGGCGTCGGCGCCGTAGTGGCCGTAGCTGAGGGGCGCTTCCAGGGTGATCCTGGGGCCGTTGACCGCCTTGATGATGGCCCGCTCGCTGCGCGGCTTGGCCGGGTCCACGCCCGCCTGCCAGCCGTAGTGGTCGGTCGAGGCGATGACGATCTCGGCCCCCACCGGCCAGTCCACGGCCTTCTCGAGCACGATCTCGGTCGCGCCCTTGGCCGCCGTGGCCCCCAGGCGGGTCCAGCTCGAGGCGTAGGGCTTGCCGTGGAGCTCGAGCGCCCCCGTGCCCATCACCCCCAGCACCTTGGCGCCCATGTTCATCACGTTGTCGGCGGGGTTGTTGCTGGTGAGGACGATCTCGGCCTTGTGGGTGAAGGGGTTGTCCTCGGTGCCCACCTCGAGCCGCCCGTGCACCATGACCCAGTCGGCCTGCAGCGTGAGGTCCTTGCGGTCGAAGACCAAGGCGCCGTCGATGGTCAGGCCGCGCAGGGGCGGCGGGTTCTCGTCGAGCAGGACGTTGGTGCCTTGCGGGATGGTGACTTCCTGGCCCGGCTGGGTGGGCCTGCCGCTCCACTGCGACCACTTGACGTCGATGGGGGTGTTGGTGGGGGGCTTGGTGCAGGCCGCCAACAGCGCGATCAGTCCGAGATAGAGCCCTCTGTGCATACGCCTCCTCAGATAGGTCAGGGGGGAGCCCTCAGCTTTTTCGAGGCTACCGGATCGTTGGAGTTTTTTGGGCTTTTCGGGGTTAATGGCCGCTTAATCACCCGAAAATTCCCTCCTGAACGGCATATCCGGCCGGGCGACCGGGGCTGCCGTCCTCCGCCCTCGTGAACCGGCGTCGGCTAGACAAAACCCCCCTGCCTGTCTATACTTGGATGCCGGACGAGGAGTAGCGCAGCCTGGTAGCGCACCTGGTTCGGGTCCAGGGGGTCGGAGGTTCGAATCCTCTCTCCTCGACCAAGCCCGAGAAGCCGCCGAAAGGCGGCTTTTGCCTTGGGGTAGAATGCCCTGCAGAGGTTTGACTATGCGTCTTTACTCACTCCTGCTGATCGTTTTCGTCTCGCTGGCGCTGGCCCAGCCGGAGCCGTACAAGCTCAAGGTGCAGAGCTGGAGCTGCAAGCTCGAGGGCCGCGCCGTGGTCGCCAACGGGGTGGTCGTCAACCTCACCCCCGCCGTCCTGCGCGACGTCCGCGCCAACCTGCAGGTGTCGGTGGGCGCGCGGGTCGCCACCAACTCCGCGTTCATCAGCCTGCGGGCGCTGAACGGCGGCAAGACCAGCGCCTTCCGGGTGAGCGTGCCCAAGCCCGCCGCCGGGGGCTATAGCTGCAAGATCTGGTTCCGCAACCCCCAGGCGGTGCAGATCCCCACCCTGGTGCCCTCCCCGCGATGAGCCTGCGCATCCTGGGCGGAAGCGCGCGGGGCGTGGCCCTGAAGGTGCCGCAGTCGGCCCGGCCCAGCCCCGTGCGCTTGCGCAAGGCCCTCTTCGACTACCTGCGGCTGCGCTACCCCGGGCGGGGCGCCTTCCTCGACCTGTACGCGGGCTCGGGGGCGATCGGCCTCGAGGCCGCCAGCGAGGGCTTCGACGTGACGCTCGTGGAGATCGACCGGCAGGCCCAGCAGCTTTTGCGCGAGAACGCGGCCAGGGCCAAGCTCAAGGTGCAGATCGAGCCCATGGCGGTGGAGCGCTACCTCGAGCGCGCCGCGCGCCGCGGGCAGCGCTTCGTGGTGGCCTTCATGGCCCCGCCCTACCCCCACGACCTGCTGCAGGACTTCGAGCGCCTGCTCAATGCCGACGTCGTGGAGCCGGGCGGGCTGCGCATCCTGCAGCACCCCACCGAGATGCAGTTGCCCATCGGCGAGCGCCGGGTCTACGGCACCAACTGCCTGACCATCGTGCGCCAGGAGCCCTGAAGGACTTTTGGGATAGACTTTCCCTTGCCTTTCTGGAGGACCTATGCACGTGGTTTACCCCGGTAGCTTCGACCCCTTGCACAACGGCCACCTCGACGTGATCCGCCGGGCCAGCCGCCTGTTCGACCGCGTCACGGTGGCGGTGCTGGAGAACCCGTCCAAGCGCGGCCAGCAGCTTTTCAGCGCCGAGGAGCGCGCTCACATCATCCGCGACGCGGTGGGCCAGGCCAACCTCGGCAACGTCGAGGTGCGCACCTTCCAGGGCCTTTTGGTTGAGTTCCTCAAGGCCATCGACTCCAAGGTGATCGTCAAGGGGCTGCGGGCCGTCTCGGACTACGAGTACGAGCTGCAGATGGCCCACCTCAACCGCCAGTTCCCCCCGCACGCCGAGACGCTGTTCATCATGGCCGCGACCCGCTGGTCGTTCATCTCCAGCACCATGGTCAAGGAGATCGCGCGCTACGGCGGCGACGTGAGCGAGATGGTGCCCCCGGCGACCCTCGAGGCCCTGCTGTACAAACAGCAGCAGATGCAGCAGCAGTGAGCGCCGCCCTCACCGCGGCGGGCCGGCGGGGCCCATATACTTTGGAAGCACACAGCCGTTGGGGGCTTCGGCCCCGGGATTCAGGAGCCCGGAAGGGCTCGGATAGGATAGCGATATGAACACCTTCAGGAGCAAGTACGGCAACGGGCTCGAGATCGGTCACCTCATCGGCGGGGAGGAGGTGTTCGAGGGGCCGGTGCACGAGCGGCGCAACCCCTCCGACCGCGAGGACCTCACCGCCCGCTTCCCCGAGGCCTCCAAGGAGACGGTGCGACGAGCCGCGCAGGTAGCCCGCAAGGCCTTCGAGGAGTGGTCGCGCACCCCCGCCCCCGTGCGCGGCGGCGTGCTGATGAACTTCGCGGCCGTGCTCACCCGCGAGAAGGAGACCCTCAGCCGCCTGCTGGTGCGCGAGATCGGCAAGACGATGCGCGAGGCCCGCGGCGACGTGCAGGAGGCCATCGACACCGCCGTGTTCTTCGCCTCCGAGGGGCGGCGGCTCTACGGCCAGACCGTGCCCAGCGAGATGGCCAACAAGGAGCTCTTCACCTTCCGCCGCCCGGTGGGCGTGGCCGGGATGATCACCGCGGGCAACTTCCCCATCGCCGTGCCCTCCTGGAAGATTATCCCCGCGGTCCTCACCGGCAACACCGTGGTCTGGAAGCCCTCCGAGGACTCCCCGGCGCTCTCCTACGTCTTCATCAAGCTCTTCGAGGAGGCCGGGCTGCCGCCGGGCGTGGTCAACGTGGTCTTCGGCGGCGGCAAGGACTCCACGGGCCAGTGGCTCATCGAGCTGATGGACGAGGGCCTGCTCAACAAGTTCGCCTTCACCGGCAGCACCGCCGTAGGCCGCCAGATCGGGGAGGTGGCGGGGCGCAACCTCATCCGCCCGACCCTCGAGCTCGGCGGCAAGAACCCCCTGATCGTGCTCGCCGACTCCGACCTCGAGCTCGCCGTCGAGGGGGCCTGGTGGAGCGCCTTCGCCACCGGCGGCCAGCGCTGCACCAGCGCGGGCAACGTCATCGTCGAGGAGCCCATCTACGACGAGTTCAAGCGGCGCTTCCTCGAGAAGACCGAGTCCACGGTGGTGGGCAACCCCCTGCTCTACGACGACCTCACCTACGGCCCCTTCATGAACGAGCGCCTCTTCCAGCGCTGGAGCGAGCACTACCAGTGGGGCCAGCAGGACGGGGCGAAGCTGCTCTTCGGCTCGGGGCGCATCGCCTCGAGCAACCCCTACCCCCGCTTCAAGGGCGACCCCGACGCGGGAATCTTCGGCACCCCCACCGTGTGGGAGGCCGCCCCCGGCATGCGCCAGTTCGACCAGGAGATCTTCGGGCCCACCATCAACCTCGTCAAGGCCAAGGACCTCGAGCAGGCCCTCGAGTACGCCAACGCCCACTCCTACGGGCTCTCCTCGGCCATCTACACCAACCAGCGCCACGCCGCCTACCGCTTCAAGGTGGAGATCAGGGCGGGCATGAGCAGCATCAACAACTCCACCGTCGGCGCGGAGGCCCACCTGCCCTTCGGCGGCATCCGCGGCAGCGGCAACGGCACCCGCGAGAGCGGCGTGTGGGTGATCGAGGAGTACACCTACTGGCACGCCGTCAACGAGGAGTACTCGGGCAAGCTTCAGCTCGCCCAGATGGACACTGCCTACGCCCAGGCCCGCGAAGCCACCGACTGGGCCCGGCTGCTCGGCACGAAGGAGGTCGTTGGATGAGGAAAGCCCTCGGGTTGTTGTTCGTCCTGGTTCTGGCCCTGAGCGCCTGCGCGCCGCAGATCGAGACCGGCAAAGGCGAGATGGTCTTCGAGGCCGTCAGCGCCGGCACCGACGCCCTGGTCAGCCGCACCGACCCCACCTACCGCCCCGACGTGACCGCGCCCTTCGCCGCCGAGCTGGCCGTGTTCTACTCGGTGCGGGTCACGACCCCGGCGGGTTACAGCCCCTTCACCATCGTGCAGCAGCCCTCCAACCCGCGCGAGGTGCGCGCCACGTACGTGGCGCGGAAGGTGGACGCCCAGGGCAAGGTGCTGGGCACGGTCGAGATGTCGTGGCTGGTGCGCGAGCGCGGCCAGGGCATGGTGAGCGTGTTCCTCACCAGCCGCAGCGACGACCCTCAGGTGGACGTGCGGGCGCTGGAGGCCCAGGCGTTGAGCCACCTCACCTCGCGCTTCCGCCTGCTGGCGAGCGGGCGCTGACGAACGGGAAGGCGGTAAGCCCTGAGCCCTGAGCCGGAGACTGCTCGTTTGTCGCTCCGGGCTTACCGCTGATCGCCTGCTTCCTCACCACCCCACACCCCAGAACCGTCATCCTATGTCCATCCAGCTATCCGACATCCAGGCCGCTCAGGAGCTCTTGCGGGGCATCATCGCTCCCACGCCGCTGCTGGCCGACGAGGCGCTTTCCAAGGAGCTCGGCTCGAGGGCCTACGTCAAGGCCGAGTGCCTGCAGAAGAGCGGCTCGTTCAAGATCCGCGGGGCCTACAACAAGATCAGCCACCTCACGAAGGAGGAGAAGGCCCGGGGCGTGATCGCGCCCTCCGCGGGCAACCACGCGCAGGGCGTGGCGCTGGCGGCCAAGCTCCACGGCATCCGCGCGGTGATCGTGATGCCGCAGTACGCCCCGCTCACCAAGGTCAGGGCCACCCAGGCCTTGGGGGCCGAGGTAGTGCTCTCCGGCCTTTCCTTCGACGACGCCGCCGCGCACGCCCGCGAGCTGGCCCAGCAGCACGGCTACACCTGGGTCCACGCCTTCGACGACGAGCGGGTGATCGCGGGGCAGGGCACCATCGGCCTCGAGATCCTCGCCGCGCTCCCCGAGGTGAGCACCCTGGTGGTGCCCATCGGGGGCGGGGGCCTCGTCTCCGGCATCGCCGTCGCCGCCAAGAGCCTCAAGCCTTCGGTGCGGGTGGTAGGGGTGCAGGCCGCGGGCTGTGCGCCGGTGCGGCCTTCGCTCGAGGCCGGCCACCCCATCGCCGTCACCGCCGCCCAGACCATCGCCGACGGCATCGCGGTCAAGCGCCCCGGCGACCTGACCCTGCCCCTGATCCGCCAGCACGTGGACGACGTGGTCGAGGTCAGCGACGACGAGATCGCCCGCGGCATCTTCCACTGCGCCCAGTACAGCAAGCTGGTGGTCGAAGGCGCGGGCGCCGCGGGCATGGCCGCCCTGCTGGCCGGGAAAGTCCCGGTGCGCCCCGACGACGTGGTCTGCACCGTGCTGTGCGGCGGCAACATCGACGGCAACCTCCTGGCCCGCGTCATCGAGCAGGTGCTGGTGCGCCAGGGCCGCTACATCCTGCTCAAGCTCTCCCTGGTAGACCGCCCCGGCGCCCTGGCCCGCATCATCGAGAAGGTGGCCGAGGCCGGGGCCAACGTCGTGGACATCTTCCACCGCCGCGCCCTCTGGCTGGCCCCGCTGGGCAAGGTAGGCGTGGAACTAGTGCTCGAGGTGCGCGACGACGAGCACGGCCGCGAGGTGGTGCAGCGCCTCGAGGCCGCCGGCTACCACGTCGAGCGCGAGGGCCTGGGTCTTTGGCCGGAGTAAACCCGCAAGCCCGGCAAAAGGAGCGTAGGGGCGCAGCGCGCTGCGCCCCTACGGCGTTGCATGACCACACGCACCCCAAGCGTGTGGCCGTCCCCGTGTGTGCGGGGAAAACGTCAGCAACCTCTTCGGCTAGATCGAGCCCTACGGTTCATCCCCACGTGTGCGGGGGAAACTCCTCGAGGCGCTTGCGCTGGGCATCGAGGGCCGGTTCATCCCCGCGTGTGCGGGGAAAACGCGGCCTGGACCGTCAAGCAGCAGGCCGAGCTGGGTTCATCCCCGCGTGTGCGGGGAAAACGGCATCCCCCAGCACCACTTCGTCATCGAGAACGGTTCATCCCCGCGTGTGCGGGGAAAACGCTAAACTGCGGCCGTCCATTCCAGTGGGCTCCGGTTCATCCCCGCGTGTGCGGGGAAAACGTTACGCCGCAGCCAAGAAGATGTGGCTGCCCGGTTCATCCCCGCGTGTGCGGGGAAAACGTTCGCCGGGCAGGATGCGCCCCCAGTTGGCCGGTTCATCCCCGCGTGTGCGGGGAAAACGTGTTCCTTCCGCATTTCGCTCTGCTGCATACGGTTCATCCCCGCGTGTGCGGGGAAAACCACGGGGTGGCGGCGCTGCGGCTGGGGCGGCGCGGTTCATCCCCGCGTGTGCGGGGAAAACACTTGGTTCCACCAAGCAAAACTGCCCCTCGAGCCCCCGGAAGTGTCGGCTGAGTTTTCAAGGTGCGCTTCGGGTAGGACCCTGAAGCCATTATGCCATCGGGGGTGCGCTCGAGGCCCGGTGTTAGAATCGCCCTGATGGAAGCTTTCAACTGGTACGAGAAGCACGTGAACCCCGGGCTCGCGGGCCTGCTCCGCTTTACCGGGCTCGACAAGGTGGAATCCCACGCCGAAGGGGTTTACGTGTGGGACACCGAGGGCAAGCGGTACCTGGACTTCTTGGGGCTCTACGGCACGCTCTCGCTGGGGCACCGGCACCCCCGGGTGGTCGAGGCGGTCAAGGCCCAGCTCGACCGCATGCCCATGTCGGTGCGGGTGATGGTCTCCGAGCCCACGGCCCGCCTGGCCCACCGGCTGGCCGAGATCACCCCCGGCGACCTCTCGATGGTGTTCTTCGGCAACTCGGGCGCCGAGGCCGTGGAGGCCGCGCTCAAGTTCGCCCGCATCCACACCAAACGGCCCGGGTTCATCACCACCAAGAACGGCTACCACGGCAAGACCTACGGGGCGCTCTCCGTGACGCCCAAGGAACACTACCAGCTCCCGGCGGCCCCGCTGGTGCCGGGCGTGACGGTGGTGCCCTTCGGCGACGCGAAGGCCGTCGAGGAGGCCATTGGGCCCGACACAGCGGCGGTGATCCTCGAGCCCATCCAGGGCGAGGGCGGCATCCGGATCCCGCCGGAGGGCTACCTGCGCGAGGTGCGGCGCATCACCCGCGAGAAGGGCGTGCTGCTCATCGTCGATGAGGTGCAGACCGGCCTGGGGCGCACCGGCAAGCTGTGGGGCGTGGACTGGGAGGGCGTCGAGCCCGACATCCTCACCAGCGCGAAGGCTTTGGGCGGGGGCGTGATGCCCATCAGCGCCACCATCGTGCGCCCCGAGATCTTCGAGGTTTACAAGCACGAGCCCCTGATCCACTCCACCACCTTCGGCGGCAACCCGCTCGCCGCGGCGGCGGCCCTGGCGGCCATCGAGGTGACCCTGGAGCAAGACCTCCCGGCCCGCGCCCAGGAGATGGGCCAGTACCTCATGGCCTCCTTGAAGCAGCTCTGGGACGCCTACCCCGAGTTCATCGAGGAGGTGCGCGGCCGCGGCCTGATGGTGGGCCTCGAGTTCACCGACGCCGACATCGGCGCGCTGGTGGTGGCCGAGCTCGCCACCCGGGGCATCCTCACCGCCTTCGGGCTCAACAACCCCAAGGTGGTGCGCCTCGAGCCCCCCCTCATCGTGGAGAAGGAGCACATCGACCAAGCCGTCGAGGCGCTGGGGGAGAGCCTGGCGGCGACCAAGGTGGCGCTCGAGGGGGTGCTGTAACGGGGACCTCGAGGGCCCAAGGCCGAGGGCGAACGAGGGCTTGGGGCGCGGTAAGGGGCTCACGGGAAGAGCTTTCGACCCCAGGCTCCCCGCCCCGCGCCGGCGGCTGAAAGCTGATTGCTCATGAACTATCGTGTACACTGCTGTCGTAGCGTCGTTCGAGCCTCAGATCTCACGACAGCACGCTGACATGACTGATACAATTCTCGAATTTCTGCGCAAGCAGCCGGACAAGCAGTACGGGCTGCGAGAGATTATCCGTAGCCTGCGCCTCGAGCGGGCTGAAGCCAAGGAGTCGCTGGACCGGCTGGTGGCCGAGGGCAAGCTGATCGAGACGCGCCGCCACACCTACGTGCTGCCCAGTGCGGGATCGGAGATCCGTAAGCCCGTGGGCGGGCGGCCGGGGCGGGGCTTCGTCGCCAAGCTCCAGGTGCACCCGCTGGGCTTCGGCTTCGCGGTGCCCGAGGAGCCGGGGCGCGAGGACCTCTACGTGCCTAAGGGCTCGCTCGCCGGGGCCTGGCACGGCGACCGGGTGGTGGTGGTGCCGCAGCCGCCGGGGCGCGACCGCAAGCCCTGGGGGGTGGTGGCGGAGGTGCTCGAGCGTGCCCGCGACCGCATGACCGGGCGGCTCGACTTCAAGCGCGGCTTCGCCTGGCTCATCTCCGACGACCCCAAGCTGCCGCGCATGATCAAGCTGATGCCGCTGGGCCTGGGCGAGCTCGAGGCCGGCGCCCGCATCGCCGTCAAGATCAACTACCCCGACCGTCCCGGCCACGAGCCCTACGGCGAGTTCCTGGAGTACCTAGGCCAGGCCGACGACCCCCAGAGCGAGACCGAGGCGGTCATCGTCAAGCACAACCTCGTCAAGGAGTTCAACCCCGACGCCCTGGCCGAGGCCGAGCGCATCCCCTTCGAGATCCCGCAGGCCGAGCTCGAGCGCCGCACCGACTTCCGCGGCCTCAACGTCTTCACCATCGACGGCGCCGACGCCAAGGACTTCGACGACGCCATCCACGTCGAGCGGCTGCCCAAGGGCATCTTCCGGGTGGGCGTGCACATCGCCGACGTGTCCCACTACGTCAAGGAGCACAGCGCCCTCGACAAGGACGCCTACGCCCGTGCTACCAGCGTCTACCTGCCGGGCCGGGTGCTGCCCATGCTCCCCGAGCGCCTGTCCAACGGGGTGTGCTCGCTGGTGCCCAATGAGGACCGCCTGGTGCTGTCGGTGCTGATCGACATCGACAAGAACGGCCAGATCCGCGACTACCAGTTCAAGGAAGGCGTCATCCGCAGCGTGGCCCGCCTGACCTACAACCAGGTGCAGGACTACGCCGAGGGCAAGCCGCTGCCCGAGGAGTACGGCTTCCTGGCCGCCGACCTCACCCTGCTGCTCGCGCTCACCAAGGCCCTCAAGGAGGACCGCCTGCAGCGCGGCGCCCTCGACTTCCGCTTCAGCGAGGTCAAGGTGGACATCGGCGACGACGGCACCCCCCACCTCATCCCCATCCGCGAGCCCGACGCCCGCAGCCTCATCGAGGAGCTGATGCTGCTGGCCAACCGCACCGTCGCCCGCCACCTCTCCGAGCGGGGCATCCCCGCGCTCTTCCGTGTCCACGAGGACCCTTCGGAGAAGGCTTACGCCGAGCTGGTGCAGAACCTGGCCCGGCTGGGCTACACCCTGCCCCACGGCGAGCCCAGCCCCAAGGCCCTGCAGCAGATCCTCTACAAGGCCGAGGGGCAGCCCGAGGAGAAGGTGGTCTCGAGCCTGCTGCTGCGCTCGCTGCGCCTGGCCCGCTACGCCGCCGAGAACCTGGGCCACTTCGGCCTGGCCGCCGAGCACTACCTGCACTTCACCAGCCCCATCCGCCGCTACCCCGACCTGTTGGTGCACCGGGTCCTGCGCGCGGTGCTGAAGCGGCGCGCCACCGAGAAGAAGCGCGAGGAGTGGGCCGCCCGCTTCCCCGACATGGCCGAGCACACCTCCGAGCGCGAGCGCGCCGCCGAGGAAGCCGAGCGCGACCTGACCAAGTTCTACCAGTGCCTGTGGGCGCAGGGGCAGGTCGGGCGAACGCTCAAGGGCATCGTCTCCGGCGTCACCGACTTCGGGGTCTTCGTGGCCCTGGAGAACGGCGTCGAGGGCATGATCCGCCTCGAGAACCTCCGCGACGACTACTACCACTACACCCCCGACCTCCTGGCCCTGGTGGGCCAGCGCAGCAAGCGGCGCATCCGCATCGGGGACGAGCTCGAGGTGTCCATCATGGCCGCCAACCCCGCCGCCCGCCAGATCGACATGGAGCCCGCGCCGGCCGAGGGCGAACCCCGGGCCGCCCGCTCCGGCAGACCGGCCAAGCGTCCCGAGGGCGGCGGGAGGCCCGCCAGGGCGGGTAAAGCCGCCGAGGCAGGCCCCGCGCAGGGGCAGGGCAAGGGGAAGGGGGCAAGGGGCGGGGGCAAGAAGGCCGCCCGCAGCGCGGTAGGCCCCCCCGCCAAGCGCGAGCGCCCCGACCGGGGGACGCGGGTCACGGTGAGCAAGATCTACTTCGGGGAGTGGAGCGGGGGGACGGAAGGCGAGTCCTCGCCGCCGCAGCCCCCGCGCCGCCCCGAGCGCTCCTCCGACCGCCCTTCCCAGAACCGCCGCCGCAAGCGCCGCCGCCTGTGAGCCGTTGGGCATGCAAGTCATCGGCCTGACCGGCAGCATCGGCAGCGGCAAGAGCACCGTGGCGCAGATCCTGCGCGAACTCGGCGTCACGGTGCTCGACGCCGACGCCTTCGCCCGCGAGGGGGCCGGGGTGCTGCGCGAGGCCATCTGCCGGCGCTTCCCCGAGGCCTGCGCCGGGGGAGAGCTCGACCGGCGCCGCCTGGGCCAGATCGTCTTCGCCGACCCCGAGGCCAAGCGCGACCTCGAGGCCCTCCTGCACCCCTACGTGCGCGCGCGCATGGCCGAGGCCACCCGTCAGGCCGAGGAGCGGGGGGAAAGCCTCGTGGTGCAGGACATCCCGCTGCTCTTCGAGACGGGCCGGGAGCGCGACTTCGCCGGGGTGCTGGCGGTGCTGGCCCCCACGGAGCTACGCCGGGAGCGGGTGCAGGCCCGCAGCGGCCTGAGCGCGGCCGAGTTCGCCGCCCGCGACGCCAACCAGCTTCCCCAGGAGGAGAAGGCCCGGCGGGCCACCTGGGTCATCTGGAACGACCGCGACCTCGCGGCGCTGCGGGCGCGGGTGCAGGGCTGGCTCGAGGAGGTGCGCCGTGAAGCTCGTGCATGACTGGCTGGGCCCCGTCGAACTGCCCGACTCGGCCCGCCGCATCGTCTCGCTGGCCCCCAACGCCACCGAGACCCTCTTCGCGCTGGGCCTGGGCGAGCGCGTGGTGGGGCGAAGCGCCTTCTGCTACCGCCCGGCGGCTACGCTGGCGCTGCCGGTGGTCTCGAGCTACACCCGCGTGCGCTGGGAGCTGCTGCGCGGCCTCGAGCCCGACCTGGTGCTCGTCAGCACCGGTGTGCAGCGGGGGCTGCTGGAGGAGCTGCGCCAGGGCGGGGTCCCGGTCTTCCCGGTGCCGCTGCCCCAGAGCCCCTACGGCATCCTGGAGAACACCGTGCTGCTGGGCGAGCTGCTGGGGGTGGGGGAGGCGGCCTCGAGGCTGTGCGCCCGGCTGGCCGAGCAGTACGCCCAGCTTGCGGGCATCCTGCCGCCGCTGCGGGTCTACCTCGAGTTCGACCTAGGCGGCCCCGTGACCGTCGGCCGGGGCAGCTACGTGGGCGAGGCGCTGCGCCACCTGGGCCTCGTCAACGTCTTCGCCGGCCACCCCCAGAGCTACTTCACCCCCGACCTCGACGCCGTCGCGGCCCTGCGCCCCGACCTGGTGATCTACGAGCCCAAACCCCACCGCTCGCGGGCCCACGAACGGGCCGCCGCCCTGATGGACACGCGGGGCTGGGCCTATCCCCTGGTCGTCACCGGCGGGGACGAGCTGGCGCACTACGGCCCGCTGTTCTTCGACTACCTCGCGCAGCTCGAACGCCGGCTCGAGCGCCTCGAGCTTTGAGCGGGCCTCGAGGGCGCGGCCCGGGTAGTATCATTAACCTATGCGCTCAGCGCGAGGGACGTTATGTCCGAGGGAGTAGATCCCGCTTCATCAAGTGGCGACCGCGAGTTTTATTCACTGAGTCTTCAGGTTTCGGAAACCCTCCTGAAGCAGCCTTCCAGTGCACACGTGCTGGAGAACGGCCTGCAGGAGATCGCCGGCCTGCTGCATGCCGACATGGCCCTGCTGCACCTGAGGTCCGCAGAAGGCTTCGGGCTGGCCGCCGCCTACGGCTTGGAGGGCGTGCCGGCCGTACACCGGCTGCAGCAGCCTGAGCCCGAGGAACTGGACGTCCTTGCCCTGGGGCGCTGGCTCGAGTGGAAGCTCCCGGGGGACTACCGCGGCCCGGCGGAGAACAATTACCACCTGCTGGGGGCCGAGCACGCCATCTCGGTGGGCCTGCGGGCGGGCCCGGAGCTGGTGGGCTACGCCGCCTTCCTGTTCAGGGTCTGGGCCGACCGCAACGCGATGATGTCGGCCTTGAGCACGCTGGGGGCCATCTGGGGGCTGCAGTACGAGCGGCTCCTCGAGTCCGAGCGGCGCGGCAGGGCCGAGGAACAGCTCCGCCTCTACGCCACGGCGCTCGACAACCTCAACGAGCTCGTCATCGTCGCCGAGGCCGACCCCAAGAACCCCTCGGACTCCCGCATCACCTACGTCAACCAGCGCATCAAGGAGAAGACCGGCTACGACCCCGAGGACCTGCTGGGCCAGACGCCGCGCATCCTGCAAGGCCCCGGGACCGACCGCGCCGAGGTCAACCGGATGAAGGTCAAGCTGCGGCGCTTCGAGCCGGTCTCGGGGGAGCTGCTCAACTACCGCAAGGACGGCACCCCCTACTGGGTGTTCATCAGCGTCCACCCCTTCTCCAGCACCGGGGGCCGCCCCACGCACTTCGTTTCGGTCCAGACCGACATCACCGAGCGCCGGCAGGCCGAGGAGGTGCTGCGCGAGCGGGAGGCGCGGCTGCGCACCATCGTGGAGAGCGAGCCGGAGTGCGTCAAGATCGTCGCCACCGACGGCACGCTGCTGGAGATGAACCCCGCCGGCCTGCGCATGATCGAGGCCGACGACGGCGCCCAGGTCATCGGGAAGCCGGCCAGCGAGCTCATCCACCCCGACGACCGGCCTGCCTTCGCCGAGCTCCACGAGCGGGCCTGCCGCGGGGAAGTGGGCGAGCTCGAGTTCCGCATCATAGGGCTCAAAGGCACCGTGCGCTGGCTCGAGACGCACTCGGCCCCGCTGCGCGACGCCAAAGGCGTCATCACCTCAGTGCTGAGCGTGACCCGCGACGTCACCGAGCAGCGGGCCGCCGCCGCGCTGGCCGACGAGTACCGGCAGAGGCTCGAGACCGAGATCGGGCGACTTCAGGCCCTGCGCCACATCGACCGCAGCATCACCGGCAGCGCCGACATCCGCCTCACGGCCGCGACGCTGCTCGAGCAGATGAGCCGCCAGTTGGGGGTGCGGCGCGGCGGGCTCTTCCGGGTGCTCCCCGGTACGCTGCTGCTGGAGTCGGTCGCGTACATCGGCCTGAGCATCGACTTGGGGGATGGCGAGCGCGTCGCGGAGGTGGCGGTCCAGGCCATGCGGCGGCGGGAGGTGCTCGAGGTGCCCCTGCCTCACCCGCCCAGCAACGGGTCGGGGCATCCGAACGGCGCGGCCATCCTGGTGCTGGTGCCCCTGATCATCAAGGGCCTGGTCAAGGGGGTGCTGGCGGCGCAATACCCCTACCCCGGGGAGGTCGAGGCCGGCTGGAAGGAGTTCTTGCACGTGCTCGGCGGCCAGGCCGCCATCGCCCTCGAGTCGAGCGAGCTGTTCGAGGAACTCCAGCGCTCCAACACCGAGGTGTTCTACGCCTACGACCAGACCATCGAGGGCTGGGCCCGCGCCCTGGACCTGCGCGACCGCGAGACCGAGGGCCACTCCCGCCGCGTCACCGACCTCACCGTACAGTTGGCCCTGGCGATGGGCTACCGCAGCGGCGACCTGGTGCACATCCGCCGCGGGGCACTGCTGCACGACATCGGCAAGATGGGCGTCCCCGACCACATCCTGCAGAAGCCCGGACCCCTCACCCCCGAGGAGTGGGAGGTCATGAAGAACCACACCACGCTGGGTTACCACCTGCTGCGGTCCATCGAGTTCCTGCGCCCCGCCCTCGACATCCCCTACTGCCACCACGAGCGTTGGGACGGCTCGGGCTACCCGCGGGGCCTCAAGGGCGAGGAGATCCCCCTGGCGGCCCGGATGTTCGCGGTCGTGGACGTCTTCGACGCGCTCAGCTCCGACCGGCCCTACCGCAAGGCCTGGCCGCGCGAGCAGGTGCTCGAGCACATCCGGCAGAGCGCGGGCACCCACTTCGACCCCGCGGTGGTCGAGGCGTTCACCAAGATGCTGGGCAAGGCCAACTAGAGCGCTTCCCACGGATACCTGCCACGGCACGTCAAACCCCGGCGGCTGTGCGGTGGCCTTGCGACCACGTCCGCCGTCGGGTGCCCCGTGGCAGGGTTCACAACGCCCGGGGTTGGTTGTAACCTGTCCATGCAAAGCCGCCGAGGGAGTAGGATGGTCGGTAGTCAGAGGCGTCGTGAAGTCTGAGGAGGGCGTTGCGCGAATGGTTACCATCCTGACGGGTCCGCTCCACAGGTGCATGGCTGAGGTCATCCAGGAGATCGGCATTGGCACGGTGCGCCAGGGCGAGGACCGGACCGCCATCTGCATGGGCACACCCGCCCACGCCACCGACCCCGTCCTCCAGGCCAACGACTTCTCCCGCGCCGTCTACGCCACTCTGGGCAACGACCTCCTGGGCCAGGGGGCCGACCCGGGCTACGTCGTCAACACCCTCGAGCAGCACGCCGAGTTGCTGCCCAACCTCTGCCTGGTGCTGCTCCAGGCCCAGCACATGCCCGACCTGGTGCGGCGCCTGGTGGTCTCTAAGCGCTTGCGGGTCTACCTGCAGTTCGACCACCGCGACCAGGCCCCGCTGGACCTTCCCCGGGTGCGCTACATCTCCTTCCAGGAGACGTCCTCCTTCAACCTCGAGGCCGCCGAGGACGACACCCTGGCCGGCGCCGTGCGGCGGCAACTCAACAACGGCCGCGCCGACCGCGCGCTCGAGCTGCTGGTCAAGCGCGGCCCGGAGATGCTGCCGCTGTACCTCGACCAGATCGGCTGGGAACTGCTGGCCCAGGGGCTCTCCAAGTACCTCTACACCCACCTCAGCGCCCTGGGCGGCAGCCTGGCCGAAGACCCGGTGGTGCTGCGCTGGCGGCTGGCCTCGGGCATCGAGCTGGGCCGCCACACCGAGCTGATCCCGCGGGCCGAGCAGGTGCTGGCCCGCAGGGACGACCCCGAATTGCGGGCGTACCTGGGTTACGCCCTACACCTGCAAACCCATCCCGCCAGCATGGAGCACCTCGAGCGGGCGGTACTCACCCGGCAAACGGCGCTGACCCTCGCCCTCTATGGCTATATTCTGCAAGCCGGGCGCTTTGAAGAGAGCTTAAACGTACTGCAAACGGCGCTGACGAAAGCCGAAGCCGAGAATTTGGCCTACCTTCAGGCGCAAATTTCCCTCACCCTGGCACAGTCCCACTACTTGGCTTGTGAACCGCAGCAGGTGATCGGGTGGTGTGAGTGGGCTTTGAACGTGATGGAACGCCATCACCTCTCCAACGTGTGGCTACGGCTGTCGGTTCTTAACGAGATGGCCACGGCCCGGATGCTCTCGGGTGATACCGTAGGTTTAGAAGATCAGCTACGCAACGAGGCCCGTAGCCTTTCCGAGGCCAGTCCCCGCACCCGTAATCTGCTTACCTGGACCTTAGCCGAACTCCTGTACCTGCAGGGCCGATACGGTGAAGCCGTTGAGCTGATGGACCTGGTTTGGCAGAGGATTCAGCAGCGGGCGAGCTATGGGATGTTCGGCCTGAGCTACGTGCGCTGCCTGATCGAGCTGGGCCAGTGGGACAAGGCGCGGGCCGCTGCCGACAAGGCCGTGACGCTCAACGAACCCAGCCCCCTGGTCTACCAGTGCCAGGCCCGGCTGGCCGCGGCCTACGTGAAGGTGCTGGACAACCCGGCGGGGGTCGCACTCGAGCTCAGGGACATCGGCGACGCCCTCGAGCGCATCGGCCAGCGGCCCTACAGCCTGCCCGCGCGCTGCCTCGAGGCCTACGCCTTGCTGAGGGCAGGGCGCAAGGCGGAGGCCGAACAGGTGCTCAACCGCATCCAGCCCATCATGCTGCGCTTCAACCCCAAGGCCTGGGAGCTGGTCGTGGGGCCTGAGCACCGCTTCGGGTCGGTCTACCGGCTCCTGCAGGACAAGCCCAAGCCGCTGCACCTGCACTTCCTGGGCCAGATGAAGGCCTGGCTCAACGGGGCCCCTCTGACGCTGCACCTGCGGCAGGCCGAACTGCTCACGGCGCTGGTGCTCAACCCGCAGGGGCTGAGCTCGCGGGAACTGGCGGAGGCCGTCTACGGCGAAGAGGAGAACAACCGCCGCCTGAAGAGCTACATCCCGCACCTCAAGGCGGTGATCCCGCTGGACAGCGAGCCCTACCGCCTGACCCTCGAGGCGGAAGCCGACTTCGACCAGGTGCGCCGCCTGCTGGCCCGCGGCGACCTGCGCCAGGCGCTCAGCCTCTACCAGGGGCCGCTGCTGCCGGGCTCCGACGCCCCGCTCGTGGTGGAGGAACGGGCGGTGCTCGAGCGGGCCATCCGCGAGGCGGCCCTGAGCTCGCGCGACTTCGAGGCCTTGCTCCACCTCGCCTACGTGACCCGCGACGACCTCGAGCTGTGGGACCTCGCCGTCGAACACCTGCCCAGAATTGACCCGCGGCGGGCCCTAGCTGTCGCCCGCCGCGAGTTGGTTCTCCAGGATTACGGCCTAGCCCCCGCCCGCTCCGCCGCCGCCATTGCCCGAGATGTCAGCTAGAGCCATGGCCGCCATGCTGATTGAAGCCAACGCCACGAAGACCCGCGCGATGAGCTTTTTCATCCTCTTTTACCTCCTAACCTGACCTTAGCGGGGGGGTGTTCGCCTGCTGTTCAAACGGAAATGAGTGAAAATTGACGTCCTGGAGCGGGCTTTTCGGATTCAGGCCAGGAAGTTAGGAAAGGCGACTGGTAGGGGCGATGGAACCCCTGCCGCGTGCTGATGCCGATCCCGGCGGGCGTTTTAGGTGGCTCCGGCTCGAGGGGTATGAAAGTGCCGTGGCGGGTCTGCTGCCATCGCTGTTTCGCAAACTCACTGCGGCGCGGCTTAACCCTCATGATCGGTTTGACCGAGACGGGTATTCGCGGGAATCCCTCTGGGAGGAACGTGAAGACCGCTTAAGCTTTGGGCCCGGGTTCCCGGGGCCAGGACTGGCGCAGGGACCGGCGCTATGCCCTGGCACAGGACAGCCAGGACGAACAGCGGCGCTGGTTTGGTTCTGATATGTTGGGGGCAGCAACACATGAGCGTACGCGTCTGTCTCCTGGGTGTGCCTCGCTTCGAGCGAGGGGAAACGGTGATCGCATTGCCCCGGGAGCGCCCGCTGTGGCTGCTGGGCTACCTGGCCGCCCAGGAGGACTGGGTGAGCCGCGAGGAGCTCGTGGGGCTGTTCTGGCCGGAGGTCGAGCCCGCCTCGGCCCGCAACAACCTGCGCCAGTTGTTGCACCGGGTGCGCCAGATGGACGGGGTGGAGGGCCTCGAGGCCGACGCGGGCGGGGTGCGCTGGCTGGCCGAGCTCGACGTGCGGCTCTTCCGGCAGGCCCTGGCCCGCGGGCAGTGGGCCCGGGCGGTGGAGCTCTACGGCGGGCCTTTCCTCGAGGGGGTGAGGGTCTACGGCCTGCCCGGGCTCGAGGACTGGCTCGAGGCCGAGCGCGCCGACCTCGAGACCGCCTGGGGCGACGCGCTGCTGAGCCAGGCGGCCGAGTCCCAGCCCTCGCAGGAACTGCTGGGGCGGCTCGAGCGCCTGCTGGAGCGCGACCCCTTCAACGAGCGGGCCGTGCAGGCCTTCCTCCAGCACGCGGTGGCGCTGGGAGAGGCCGGGCGGGCCCGCGAGCTGTACGCCGCTTTTGCCCGGCGGCTGGCGGGGGAGATGGGCCTCGAGCCCGACCCCGCCACCCGGCGCCTGGTCGAGGAACTCGGCCGCCCCGCCCCGCCCCCGCAGGCCCCGGCCTACCCCGTGCTGCACAACCTGCCGACCCGCCTGACCACCTTCATCGGGCGGGAGGAGGAGCTGAGCCTGGTCAACCGGCGGCTCGAGGCCGGCGAGCGCCTGATCACCCTGGCCGGGCCGGGCGGCATGGGCAAGACCCGCCTGGCGCTCAGCGTGGCCGAGAGCCAGCTCGGGGCCTTCGCCGACGGGGTGTGGTTCGTGGCGCTGGCCCCGCTGTCGCACAGCGCGTTGATCGTCCCGGCGGTCGCCGAAACCCTCGGCCTCAGCCTGGCCCGCGCCGCCGACCCCAAGGCCAAGCTGCTCGAGCACCTGCGCGGGCGGGAGATGCTGCTGGTGCTCGACAACTTCGAGCACCTCGTGGACGGGGCCGCCCTGGTGGCGGAACTGCTCAACGAGGCCCCCCAGCTACGGGCACTGGTCACCTCGCGCGAGCGGCTGCGCCTGCAGGCGGAGTGGGTGCTCGACCTCCAGGGCCTGGGCTACCCGCCCGGCTACGACCTCGAGGCCGTGCGGCGCTCGAGCGCCGTGCGCCTGTTCGTGGAGCGGGCCAACCGGGCGTGGCCGCAGTTCGCCCTCACGCCCGAGGTGGCCCCGGCGGTGCTGCGCGTGTGCCAGTTGGTGCAGGGGCTGCCGCTGGGCCTCGAGCTCGCCGCCGCCTGGGTCTCGGCCTTCACCCCGCAGGACATCGTGGCCGAGCTCGAGCGCAGCCTGGGCGTGCTCGAGGCGCCCGCCCCCGACCTGCCCGAGCGCCACCGCTCCCTGCGGGCCATCTTCGAGCACTCCTGGCAGCGCCTCACCCCCGAGCAGCAGCAGGCCCTGACCCGCCTCACCGTCTTCCGGGGCGGCTTCGACCGGCAGGCCGCGCTCAAGGTCGCGGGCGTCGGCCCGCTGGTCCTGCTGTCCCTGGCCGACAAGTCGCTGCTGCGCCGCACCCCGAGCGGGCGCTTCGAGCTGCACGAGGTGATCCGGCAGCAGGCGCACGAGCAGGCCGGGACGGGCGAGGCTTTGGCGGCCGTCCGGCAGGCCCACGCCGAGCACTACCTGGCCCTGGCCGAGGAGGCCGGTGCCTACCTGCGCGGCCCGGAGGAGGCTCACTGGCTCGAGCGCCTGGCCCTCGAGCACGACAACCTGCGGACCGCGCTGGAGTGGGCGGTGTCGCGGCGAGACGCCGTCCTGGCGCTGCGGCTGGCGACGTCCATGCACCACTTCTGGTACGTGCGGGGCCACCACCGCGAGGGCAAGACCTGGCTCGAGCGCGCCCTCGGCCTGCCCTTGCAGGACGTCTCCCCGCACCTGCACGCCAAAGCCCTGGGCGCCCTAGCCGAGCGGGCCAAGGACCAGGGCGACTACGCCCAGGCCCTACAGGCCCAGCAGGAAGCCCTCGACCTCTGGCACCGCCTGGAGGACCGGGGCGAGGTCGCGGGCGCTTTGCACAGCCTGGGGACCATCGTCCGCGAGCAGGGCAATTTCGACCAGGCCCTGGCCTACTTCGAGGAGAGCCTGCGCCTGCGGCGCGAGCTCGACGACCGCTACGGCGTCGCCACCACCCTCAACGACATCGGCGTGGTCTACGGCTACCGCGGCCAGCTCGAGGCGTCGCGGCCCTATTTCGAGGAGAGCCTGGCCCGCAAGCGCGAGCTCGGGGACCGGCGGGGCGTCGCCTACGCCCTGGGCAACCTCGGCCAGGTGCTCTCGGAACTCGGCGAGCCCGCCCGGGCTCGAGCCCTCACCGAGGAGAGCCTCGCCATCAAGCGCGAGCTCGGCGACCAGCAGGGCATCGCGGTGTCGCTGGTCAACCTCGCCATCCTGGCCTTAAAGCAGGAGGATCTGGAGGAGGCGCGGGACTACCTCGAGGAGGGCCTGCGCATCTTCTACGCCCTCGAACGCCGCTGGAGCATCGGCGTGGTGCTGGCCTCCTTCGTCGAGCTCGCCCTGCGGCTGGGCCAGTTCGAGCGGGCCACGCGGCTGATGGGCGCGGTCTACGGCCTCACCGAAGCCATGGGCCTGGCCGAGCCGCCGGTGAGCCCGGAGAACGTCGAGCGCTACCTCGCCGCGGGCCGCCAGCACCTCGAGCCCCAGACCTTCGAGCGGGCGCTGGCCCAGGGCAGGGACATGAGCCTCGAGCAGATCGTGGCCTACGCCCTGCAGCGGCCGGAGGCGGGGGCGGAGTCGGCATTAAGGAGCCAGTCCGGCTAAGCCGGGGGGAAGGGGCGACCCGTGGGGTGCGCTTGCGCACCCCACCTGTTACTTTTACGTGCCGCACGCCCTTTAGGCCCTCACCAAGGGGTGGCTCGAGGCCGTATAATACCGGATTCAAAAAGATAATCACCCAAACCAAAGACCTTCAGAGGCTATCTTTTTGAATCCTAGAGCACACCCCTCCCTGACGGTCGGCGAAGAAAGCGTATCCCTTCGGTCGGGTCAGTTCGTCCCCATTCGGGAACGAACTGACCGAATCTGGTATAACGCCGTATAACGCCCGCCTCCTACCCTTGCCTCAGACCGAGCAGGAGGAGGCATATATGGCAGGCAAACCCCAACCTATCCGTGTGATCTGGGCCTTCCTGGCCCTCGCAGCCCTGGCGGGCTGCGCTCAGCAGGCGGCAGACCCCGCCCCCAAACTGGTGGCCGTGGCCTCCACCGGCCCCACCACGGTGGAGGTGACGTTCAGCGAGGCCGTCGAGGCCGGGGCCACCACCGCGGCCAACTACGCCATCACCCCGAGCCTGGCGGTGACCCAGGCCGTGCTGGACGCGCAGAAAACCAAGGTGACGCTCACCACCGCGCCCCAGAGCGCCGTCCAGTACACCCTCAAGGTCGCGGGGGTCCAGGACGCCAAGGGCAACCCCATCGACCCGGCCGCCGACAGCAAGACCTTCACCGGCACCGCGCCCGCCGCGGGCGACAGCGACGGGGACGGGCTCCTCGACGCCGACGAGGTGAGCGGGTGGGAGGTGCAGGTCAAGCAAGGCGACGGAAGCTTCGCCAAGCGCGCCGTGACCAGCGACCCGGCCAAGCCCGACACCGACGGCGACGGCCTGAACGACAAGGAGGAGCGCTCCAACTTCACCGACCCGCGCAGCACCGACACCGACCAGGACGGCCTGGCCGACTTCGACGAGCTCAAGAAGTGGGCCAGCTCGCCCGCCGACGTCGACTCCGACGGCGACGCCAAGGGCAACTCCTCGCTCTTCGACGGCAACGAGATCAAGCTGCACGGCACCTCGCCTACCCTCGCCGACACCGACGGCGACAAGATCAGCGACTACGACGAGATCATCGTGCGCGGCGGGGTGTACAACCCGCTCATCGCCAACGTGCCCCAGCTCGAGCTCTCCCTCGAGGGCACCACCGACCTCAGCGTCAACGTCAAGCTCACCAGCAACAACACCGTCGTCAGCACCAAGTCGGCCTCGCTCTCCCAGGGAACTTCCACCAGCACCTCCAGCACCGACAGCCAGACCCGCCGCGTCGAGGGCAGCGTGAGCGCGACGGTGGGGGCTGAGATCAGCGCCGGGACCGACGGCGTCGGCACCACGCTCAGCGCCTCGGTGACGGTGAGCGCCGGCTTCTCCAACGAGAACACCCGCAGCTACACCCAAGACTCCAGCCGCTCCTCGCAGCAGACCCGTGAGGAGGCCCTCTCGGAGGGCAGCGAGTCCGGAAAAACCATCGACGACGGGCGCATCGGCGTGGGGTTGCGGGTCAAGAACGCCGGGGACGTGAGCTTCAAGCTCGAGGACCTCGTGATCACCGCGCTCTTCCGTGACCCGAACGACCCCACCAAGTTCAAGACCATCACCAGCCTCACCCCGGCCATCCCCGCCGGCGGCGTCACCCTCGCCAGCAACAACCAGACCGGCGTGCTCGACGCCCGCAACGTCGCCATCCCCGCCGACCAGGCGCTGGAGATCATGGCCCACCCCAACAACCTCTTCTTCCAGTTCAGCACCTACAACCTCACCGACCAGGAGGGGCGCAACTTCGAGTTCCTCAAGGAGGTCACCCTGGCCCAGACCGCGCTGGTGGTCATTGACTACGGCAACGGCCACGTCACCCGCGCCCGCGTCGCCACCAACGTCGAGCGCCAGGGCGGCAAGATCGTGGGCGTCAGCATGAAGAAGGTGCTCGACGACATCCTCGAGCTCCCCTTCGCCACCCAGGCCAAGCCGGACGGAACCAGGGTGCTCACCAGCCTCTTCGACAAGCAGGCCGGCGCCAACGTCGCCCGCAACTCCCAGCAGCGCGCCCTGTGGGCGGTGGTCGGCTCCTCGAACCTGAGCATCCCCGCGGGCACCCACTTCGAGGACATCCTGCTCAAGCCCGGCACCGAGATCCACATCCTCTACGTGCAGGACCGCGACGACGACGGCCTCTTCGCCAGCGAGGAGTACTTCTACGGCACCCGCGACGACGTGCCCGACTCCGACGGCGACGGGCTGAAGGACGGGCTCGAGGTCAAGCAGGGCTGGACGGTGGCCGTGGTGGGCAAGGCCCCGCGCAAGGTCTTCTCCAACCCCACCGTGGCCGACTTCGACTCCGACGGCCTGAACGACAGCCAGGAGGAAGCCAAGGGCACCGACCCCTTCAAGGCCGACACCGACAGCGACACCACCGCCGACGACAAGGACCCCGCCCCCCTCGACCCCAGCGTCACCGGCAACCGCCCGCCCGTGATCGACAGCTTCAGCGCGAGCATCTCGGGTTTCGTGGCGACTGTGACCGCCAGCGTGAGCGACCCCGACGCCAACTTGAGCAAGGTCGAGATCGACTGGGGCGACGGCTCGGCCAAGACCACCCTCACCAGCAACTTCGCCGCCATCAACACCACCCACAAGTACGGCTCCGCGGGGACCTACACCGTCAGGCTCACCGCCACCGACGCCTCCGGCGTGAGCGTCAGCCAGCAGGGCAGCGTGCAGGCCAGCATCCCTAGGGACGGGCTGCTCGGGGAGTACCTCTTCAGCAACAGCGCCCTCGACACCAGCGGCAACAACAAGAACGGCTCGATCAGCACCGTGGCCTGCGTGCAACCCGCCGCCAACCGCAACGGCCTGGCGAGCAGGGCCTACGAGTTCAACAACGGCTCCGGCGCGGGCTGCGGCGACAGCAACGGCGTCTACGGCCTCATCAGCACGGCCAACCTGGGGCAGGGCGGCAGCTTCAGCTACAGCGTCTGGGTCCGCCCCCTCACCAACAACGACCAGTGGATCCTGGGCCAGAACAGCAGCAACGGCTCCCAGCCCTGGGCGGCCCTGGTGGTCGGCAACCCCAGCGCCCTGGGCGGCACCAGTAACCGGGTTTCGTTCGTCCTCACCGGCTCCGGCCCCGCCCTCACCGTCGTCGACAACGCCAACGTGTCCACCAGCGCCTGGGCGCACTACGTGGTCACCGTCTCGAGCAGCGGCGGCCAGACCACCGTGAAGCTCTACCGCAACGGCGCCCAGGTCGCCACCGCCAGCGGGGCCGGGAGCTACGCGAACCCCTCGAGCACCAACAACTTCCTCATGGGCAACGCCGCGCTCAACAACACCAACGCGGTCTTCCGGGGCCTCATGGACGACGTGCGGGTCTACAACCGCGCCCTGAGCGACGGCGAGGTCCAGGCCCTCTTCAGCGACACCGGCAACTGAGGCCGCCTCCATGCGAATCCCCCGCCCTGGGTGGGCGGGGGATTTTATCGTGCTGCTGGCGGAGAGGGAGGGATTCGAACCCTCGATAGAGCGAACGCCCTATACACGCTCTCCAGGCGTGCCCCTTCAACCACTCGGGCACCTCTCCAGGCGCAGCACCAATGAATGTAGCACACCGCCGGGGGTGTGTCTAGCGCACGGTTCTCTCACCGAGGGGCAGGGCGGGTTAGACTGCGCCCTATGCGTCTGATGGCGATCTTCCCTCATCCCGACGACGAGATCGGTACGGCCGGAACCCTGGCCCGCCACGCCCTGCGTGGCGACGCGGTGAAGTTGGTGTGGCTCACGAGGGGCGAACTGGCGAGCCAGTTCGGGGATGCCCCGCCCGAGGAGGTCGCGGTGGTGCGCGAGGGCCACGGCCGGGAGGTGGCCCGCATCCTGGGGGCCGAGTACGAGTTCTTGAGCTACCCCGACACCGGCCTCACGGGGGGGCGCGAGGAGGCGCTATCGGTCGCCCGGCTGATCGCGGCCTGGAAGCCCGACGTGGTGTTCACCTGGGACCCCCACGACGTCCACCCCGACCACCGGGCGGCCTACACCGCCACGCTCTCGGCGCTCAAGTTCTGCCGCATCCCCAAGCTGGTGGGGGAGGCCCACCGCAGCCGCATCCGGCTGCTGCACTACTACCGCGAGGACATCCACCGCCCCGCGGTCTACGTGGACATCGGGGAGGAGGGGCAGGCGGTGGCCGAGCAGGTCTTCAGCCTGTACCGCGACTTCTACGAGTGGGATTACAGCTTGGAGGCCTTCAGGGCGAACCGGGCGCGGCTTGGGACTCTGGCGGGGGTTCGCTACGCGGAGCGCTTTCAGGCGGAGGGGCCGCTGCCTCACCCTTATCTTCCAAGATAGCCACCTGGTCGGGCATGCGCGTGGGGTTGGTGAGCGCGTAGGCGGCGAAGGCGGCGGGGAGGGCCACGGGCAGCACGCTGTAGCCGCCGATCTCGCAGGCCAGCACCACCGAGGCGAAGGGGGCGCGGGCGATCCCCGCGAGCAGCCCGGCCATCCCGGCCAGGGCCGCGGCCTCGGCGGGCGGGGCGAAGCCCGGGGTGATCCTCGAGGCGATGATCCCCACCAGCCCGCCCAGGGCCAGGGCCGGGCCGAAGTAGCCGCCGTAGCCCCGCACCCCGCCCGCCGCCACCAGCAGGATGAGCTGCACCAGGAACAGCACCGCCAGGAAGCGCAGCTCGAGGATGGGCGAGAGCCCGAGCTGCACCCAGGGCATCGCGTTGCCCAGCGCGGCCGGGAAGGCCAGCACCACCGCCCCGACCAGCAGCCCCAGCAGCAGGTGGCGGTAGACGTAGGGGAGGCGGCGCACCAGGAAGCGCAGCCAGTAGCTGCCCTCCAGCCACAGCGCCCCCACCCCCGCGCACAGCAGCCCCACCGCCAGCCCGAAGACCAGCGAGGTCCAGGGCACGGTGCCGACCTGGATCTCGAAGATGGGGCCGTAGCCCAGGATGGCCCCGTACACCGAGAACCCGGCCAGCGCCCCGATCAGGGCGGGGGCCAGCGCGCTGACCTCCAGCGCGAGGCCGCGGAAGACGATCTCGGAGGCCAGCAGCGCGGCGGCCAGCGGGGCGTGGAAGGCGGCGGCGAACCCGGCGGCCATCCCGGCGAAGGGCAGGTAGCGCCCCGAACCGCCCATGGGGAAGCGCCGCCCGACGGCCGCGCCGATCCACAGGCCCATCGTGGCCATGGGGCCCTCGCGCCCCAGCGGCGAGCCCGAGCCCAGTTGCAAGACGGCGGCGAGGCTCGAGCGCAGGTGCTCGAGGAAGCGCGCGCGCCGCTCGATGCGGTACATCGAGAGGAACCAGCCCAGGCCGTGGCCGGTGCCCACCACGGTAGCCAGGGCGAAGATCAGCGCGGGGAGCAGGGCCAAGAACCACAGGCGCGGGCCGGTGAAGACCTGGGCCAGCCCGCCCTCGCCGGGCAGCCCGGGCGGCTGGTAGCCCAGCACCCAGCCCAGCACCACGTTCTGCACCAGGCTCAGCCCCAACGCGATCAGGGCCGCCACCAACCCGGTGAGCGCGCCGACGAATCCGCTATAGAGGATCAGGGGGCCGACCTGCATCAATTCACCTTAGCCTCGAGGGGCCGCAATCGAACCTGCCGGAAGTCACCGTGGGTCAACCCCCGTCACCACGATTGTACCTGGCTGAGCGCGCTTCCTCGCGTGATGCGGGGGGTCTGTAGGCCGAGCACCCGGTAGCCGCCGCGGGTGGCCGAGCGCACCAGCACCCGCGGGTCCGCCTTGCCCCACAGGTGCAGGGCCTCGTTGCGCACGTCCAGGTCGGGGCTGCTGCCGCGCGAGTCGGTGCCCAGGGCCACCTCGACGCCGTGCTTGAGGTAGAGCGCCCAGGGGAACTCGCCGCACTCGAGGCCCCGGTTGCTGCGCGGGCAGGAGACCACCCGGCACCCGGCCTGCGCGATCACCCGCACGTCGGCCTCGTCCACCTGCACCGCGTGGACCAGCGTGACGCCGGGGCCCAGGAGGCCCAGGTCGGCCAGGTACTGCACGGGGGAGACGCCGGGGGGGTTCCAGACGGGCAACTTCATCTGCCGCATGAACTCCACGAAGCCCCCCTCGGCCCGCCTCACGTAGCGGCTCTCCTCGGGGCTCTCGGCGACGTGGATCTGCACGGGGAAGCCCTCGAGGGCGGCGAACTCCACCAGGAGCTTGAACAGGGGAGCGCTCACGGTGTGGGTGGCGTGGGGCGAGATGCCCACCTTCACCCGCCCCTCGCGCTTCTTCCAGGCCAGGAACTGCGGCTTGAGGGCCGCGAAGACGTCCTGGGCCTTGCCGGGGTCGGGGCCGATCACCTCGCGGTAGGCCACGCCGGGGAGGTCGGAGTGCTCGAGCAGCCAGTCCATCACCGCGTCGCGGGCCACGATGTCGCCGAAGGCCCCCACCGCCAGCGCGCGCAGCTCCTCGAGCCCCTGCCGCGCCGCCTCCACCCCGCGCCCCGCGCCGTTGGCGATGACGTGGCGGATGAACTCGACGTAGGGCCCCTCGAAGTAGGGCAGCCGCGAGAGGTCGAGGTGGGTGTGGGCGTTGACCACCGGCGGCGTGAGGGCCCTGCCCTTGTGGACCACGGGTGCGCCGGGGTAGGCGTGCTGGAGCTCCTCGAGCCCCCCCGTCATCGCGACGTGCCCGCCCACCACCGCCAGGCCCCCCCGCAGCATGGGGGTGCCGAAGCCCAGGTAGACCACCTCGGCGGTCCAGATCTCGGGCTCGAGCCTCATCCCGAACGCTCCAGCACGTAGCGGTTGGGGAAGCGCACGAAGTCGGTGACCCGGTAGCCGCGCGCGAAGTAGTGGCCGAACAGCGCCCTCGAGTGCTCCCGCCAGGCCAGCGCCAGGGCCTTGTCGTGCTGGAGGACCTGGCCCCAGTCCTCGGGGATCTGCAGCAGCAGGCGGGGGGCCTCCAGGCCCAGGTTGAGCGCCACGGGCTGCTCGTCCTGCACGGTGTTGGCGTAGGGTAGGCCCTCGACGTGGGGCAGGGGCTCGGGGGCGTAGATGCGCCGGAAGACCCGCTCCGAGCGGATCTCCCAGTCCACGTCGGCGCGGTCGGAGGGGGCCCCGGCGTTGATGCCGGTCATCTCGCCGTAGCAGTCGGGGATGTACTTGCCGAAGGTCACGCTCAGCTTGCGCAGGTTGAAGTTGGCGTTTACCCCGCGCAGGGGGTCGAAGGTCCAGGCCACCACCTCGTAGCCGCGGCTCAGGCACCAGTCGCGCTGGAAGCGCTTGAGCAGCAGCGCGGCCGGGGTGCCGCGGTGGGCCTCGAGCACGCCCATCATGTGCGAGTGGTGGCGCTTGGGGTCGGCGGTGGGGAAGCCGAAGACGAAGCCCACCATCTCGCTGCCCAGGAAAGCCCCGGCCACCAGAGCGCCCTCGTGGGCCATCGCCATCATCGAGCGGGCGGGCATCACGTCGTCGGGGTCGCCCCAGATGGCCGCCTGGAGCTCCTCGACGGGGAGGATCTCCCCGGGTTCGTGCAGTTCGCGGACGACGACTTCCATCGGTCGGGCGGCACCTCAGGAGCTGGCGACGTAGGCCGACTTGAGCGCCAGGCGGTCGATGAACTCGCGCTTGGGCGTGACCCCGAGGCCAGGGGCCTGGGGCACCGCCATCATGCCGCCGGAGGCCTCGAGCGCCTCCTCGATGATGTCCTCCTCCCAGTAGCGGCTGGCCGAGGAGGTGTCGCCGGGCTTGACGAACATGGGCAGCGTCGCCACGTGGATGTTGGCCGCGCGCCCGATGCCCGCCTCGAGCATCCCCCCCATCCACACCGGCAGCCCGTAGCTCTCGGTGATGTCGTGGATCTTGCGGCTCGCCAGGATGCCCCCCACCCGCGCGGGCTTGAGGTTGATGACCCGCCCGGCGCCGATCTCGAGCGCCTTGCGGGCGTCCTCGGGGCTCGTGATCGACTCGTCGAGGCAGATCGAGGTGGAGATGGCCGCCTGCAGCTTGGCGTGGTCGAGGATGTCATCGAAGGCCAGGGGTTGCTCGATGTAGTCGAGGCCGGCGGCGTCCATGGCCTTGAAGGTGGCGACGTGGTTGAGGGTGTAGGCCGAGTTGGCGTCCACGGTGAGGTTGGCGTCGGGGTAGGCCTCGCGCACCGCCATCAGCATCTTCACGTCCCAGCCGGGCTTGATCTTGAGCTTGATGCGCTTATAGCCCTGCTCGAGCCCCTTGCCCACCTTCTCGACGGTGGCCTCGATGCTGGGCTCGATCCCCAGGCTGATCCCCACCGGGATCTCCTCGCGCACCCCGCCCAGCACCTTCCACAGCGGCTGCCCCAGGCTCTTGCACCACAAGTCCCAGAAGGCCATCTCGAGCGCCGCCTTGGTCATCTTGTTGCCCCGGAAGTTGCGGATGTGCGCCCACAGCGCCTCGGGGTTGGCGATGTCCTTGCCCAGCACCTGCGGGATGAGCAGTTCCTCCAACAGCGCCCAGGCCCCCGCGATGGTCTCCTCGCGGTAGTGGGGGGTGTGCTCCATGACCGTCTCGGCGTAGCCCTCGAGGCCCTCGCCGTAGAGCGTGAGCACGATGATGTGCCGCTCGGTCTGCACGCCAAAGGAGGTCTCGAAGCGGAAACGCAGCGGCAGGGTGATGAGCTTCATCTCGGCAGCTTCAATTCGCATGGGGTTATGCTAACGCGCTGGGCGGGGAAGGTAAAACGTCGATGGTCGATGGTCGATAGCTGATAGCCGATAGCCGAACGCCGGGCGTGGGTCGTGCGTCGTACGTCCTACGCCGTACGCCAAACGCCAAACGCAAGACGCCAAACGCCAAACGCCAAACGCCTTGTTCCCCCCTTAGCAAGGGGGGCTGGGGGGGATAAACCCTCCCCGCCGGCGGGGAGGGAAGGGGTGGGGTCAACCACGAGCCACACGCTACTAGCCACGGGCCACGTGCTTACCGCCGCCAGGCGGTGATGCAGAAGTGCAGCGAGTCGGCGTCGAATTTTTCGCTGTGGAAGCCGCCTTTTAGGCGGTAGTCGAAGCCGTAGGAGCGGAGCCAGCGCTCGAGTTCGTAGCGGGTGAAGTAGCGCTGGGTGAGGGTGAAGGTCTGGCGGCGCACCACGCCTTTGGCGTCGGTGCGGTCGAGGTAGTAGTGGGTCAGGAGGGCCTGGATGGCGGGGAGGTGTTCCTGGCGGATGAAGACCTCGAGGCCCCCCTCGTAGCTCCCTTCCCAGCGCAGCACCTCGGACGGGCCGATGTGGGCGGGGTTGTAGAGGTCGAAGGCCAGGCGCCCGCCGGGCTCCAGGTGTTCGGCCACGCCCCGGAGGGTCTGGTCCTGGTCCTCGAGGGTGTACAGGTGCATGAAGGCGTTGAAGGGGGCGATGATGAGGGGGAATTTGCGCCCCAGGTCCAGGGCGCGCATGTCGCCCTCGAGCCATTCCACCCGCAGGCCCTCGGTGTGCTGTCGCCCCAGCTCCCGCATGGCCCCCGAGGGCTCGAGCGCCACCACCTCGACCCCGGATCGGGCGATGGCCCGCGTCACCCGGCCGGTCCCCGCGCCGAGCTCGAGCACCGGCCCGCCGTAGTCGCGGGCCAGGCGGGCGTAGAACTCGAGGTCGTCGGTGTAGCGGGCGTACTGCAGGGCGTAGAACTCGGCCACGGGGTCGTAATCCACGCGACCGATTCTAACGCTCAATTCCCCTGTAACAGCGCCTCGACCATCTGGTTCTTGAGCTGCCACAGGCGGCTGGAGAGCGAGACGTGGTAGGTGTGGGGGTTGATGAGGCGGCGCACGCCGGGGTCGAGCAATTCCACGTCCTTGCGGTGGCGCTCGCGCAGGACCTCGAGCGGCTGCGGCCGGGTGACGCGCTGGCCGCGCCAGACCTCCTCCTGCAGGGGCTCGAGGCGGCAGGCCGCCGTCTTGACCCGGCGCATCTTGCCCGCGTCGGAGGGGTGGTGCAGGGTGAGGGTGGGCTCGGCGCAGGGGTCTTCGTCGGAGAGGGTGAGCACGTCGGCGGAGGCCAGCCCGCGGTCGTCGTAGAGCCGCCAGGCCTTCTTGTGGCCGGGGTTGAGCACCTTCTCGAGCGTCTCCGAGACCTTGATGGCCGGCTTCCACTCGCCGTCGTCGCGCACCGCCACCACCTTGTAGACCCCGCCCAGCGCCGGCTGGCCCCAGCTCGTCACCATGCGGGTGCCCACCCCGAAGACCAGCCGCCGGACCAGGGCGTCGGCGTCCACGCCGTAGCGCGGGGCCTCCTGCCGGATCTGGGTGTAGATCTGCCAGATCACCAGCTCGTCGAGGTCGGAGGAGAGCACGATCGCGGCGTCGGGGAAGCCGGCCTTGTCGAGCAGTTGGGCCGAGCGGATGGAGAGGTAGGCCAGGTCGCCCGAGTCGAGGCGGATGCCCACCGGCTTGTGGCCCTTGGCCCGCAGCTCCTCGAAGACCTGGATGGCATTGGGGACGCCGCTCTCGAGCACGTCCACCGTGTCCACGAGCAGCACGGTGTCGTCGGGGTAGACCTCGGCGAAGGCCCGGAAGGCGTCGAGCTCGCCCATGCCCAGCGCCATGAAGGCCTGCACCATGCTGTGGGCGTGGGTCCCGGCGGCCTGCAGGCCCAGCTCGTGCGACATGCCCACGTTGGAGCTGCGGTTGGCCCCCCCGATCAGCGCGGCGCGGGTGGCCGAGTTGCCCGCCCCGCTGGCGGCCCGCCGCAAGCCCATGTCCAGCACGTAGGCGGCAGGCCCGGCGGCCTCGCGGATGCGGCTGGACTTGGTGGCGATGAGGGTCTCGAAGTTGAGCTTGTTCAACAGGGCGGTCTCGAGCAGCTGCGCCTGCACCAGCGGCCCCTCGATGGCGACCAGGGGCACCTGGGGATGGACCACCCGGCCCTCGGCGACGGCCCGCAACGTCAGCCCGTCGAAGGAGCCGTTGCGCCCCAGCCAGCGCAGGAAGTCCTCGCCGAACATCGGCTCGCCCGCGCGGGTCTTGTGCGAGCGCAGCACCTCGAGCTCCGCTTCCCCGAAGCGGGCGCTCTCCATCCACTCCAGCAACGGGTCGAGGCCGGCGAACACCCCGTACCCGGCCTGGTGCTGCCCGTAGTCGGGGTTCTTGCGGTAGAAAAACTCGAACAGCGCGGGCCGCTCGTGGATGCCCAGGCGGTAATAGACCTGCGCCATGGTGAGCTGATACTGGTCGGTGAGCAATATGCCCTCGGTGAGGCTCGGCATGGGATGATCATAACGGGGGACGTGGGAGGCTGAACGCCGATAGCCGAACGCTAAACGCCGATGGCCCATAGCCGATAGCCGATAGCTAAACACAAGACGCGAAACGCCAGACGCCTTGGCCTTCGACCCTCGACCTCGAGCGCCACACGTCGCGAGCCGCTGCCGAAGGCTAGCTTTGCCGGACCGGGATGATGCGGTAGCGGCTTTGGGCGATGACGAAGATGCCGTAGGCGATGAGGCCCAGGGCGACGACGCCCAGGAGCCAGGGGCCGGCGGGGCGGCTCTCGAGGAGGCTCAGGGCGTCGGCGATGCCTCCTGCGCGCTGGGGGTTGTCGGTCCAGGCGGCCTCGAGCAAGAACCCGCCCACGATGGCGAACACCACGCCGCGGGCGGCGATGCCCACCTGGCCGAGCCGGGTGAGCAGGCGGTAGGCGGGCTCGGGGAGGTCGTCGAAGTGCAGGCGGCGGAGAAAGCTGGCCCGGTAGGCGATGTAGAACTGGCTCAGGGCCAGGCCGAGGATGATGACGCCGGCCCCCGCCACGACCCAGGGGCCGGCGTCCGTCCGCAGCAATTCGGCGGTCCAGTCCTCCTCGCTCTTGCCGCGCCCGTTGGAGCGGCCCGCCAGGGCGAAGCCGAGGGCGAACCAGGCCAGGCTCAGGTGGACGCCCGCGCTCACCGCGTAGCCCAGCCGCTTGGCCCAGGCTTTGGGCCCCCGCCCGTGGCGTTCGGGGTCCAGCACCGCCCGCACCACGTGCCAAAGGGCGTACCCGGCCAGCCCCAGGGCCAGCAGCCCCAGGATGACCTGGCCGAAGGGCTGCTCGCCCACGCGCTCGAGCGCCCCCCGTGGGTCGGTGTTCTGGGCGCTCTCGCGGGCTTGAAAGGCGGCCCGGGCCGCCAGGACCCCGATCAGGCCGTAGACGATCCCCTTGGCGAAATACCCGGCCCGTGCCAGGGCCTCGATCTCTGGGGCGGCCCGGCGCACCGCCCGCCGCACCTCCTGTTTGACCTCCGCCTTTTCCACGGCGCCCATGATGGGGAGAAAAGCTGACGGTCGGCTGATGCCCAGCTTGGGCCCGGCGGCTTTCACCCGTCGCGGGGGTGATGGCCTACAATGCCCCTGTGGAGTCATTGGTATACCGCGACTTTTTCGCCGAACAGGGCCTCGAGCCCCTCACCGCCGAGGGCTACCGCCGCGAAGCGCGGGCCGAAGCATTCCCCTACCTGCAAGCCCTCTCCCGCCGGGTGCTGGTCTACGACGGGGCGATGGGCACCGAAATTTTCAAGTACGACCTCACGGCGGAGGATTACGGCGGCGAGCCCTACAACGGCTGCCCGGAGATGCTCAACCGGGTCCGGCCCGACGTGATCGCCCGCATCCACCGCAGCTACCTCGAGGCCGGCGCCGACGTGATCGAGACCAACACTTTCGGGGCCTTCCCCCACGTGCTGGTGGAGTATGGGCTCGAGGCCGAGGCCGAAGACCTGGCCTACCTGGGCGCCCGCATCGCCCGCGAGGAGGCCGACCGCCTCTCCACGCCCGAGAAGCCCCGCTTCGTGGCCGGTTCGCTGGGGCCGGGCACCAAGCTCATCAGCCTGGGGCAGATCAGTTGGCGGGAGATGCTGGGGTCGTACCGCGTGGCCGCCCGCGGCCTGATCCGGGGCGGGGTGGACGTGCTGCTGATCGAGACCGCCCAGGACATCCTCCAGGTGCGCTGCGCCGTGCAGGCGGCGCGTGCGGCCATGCAGGACGTGGGGCGCGAGGTGCCCCTGCAGGTGCAGGTCACGGTGGAGTCCACCGGGACCATGCTCGTAGGTACCGACGACAATGCCGCCCTGACCGCGCTCGAGGCCCTCCCCATCGACGTCATCGGGATGAACTGCGCCACCGGCCCCGACCTGATGGACTCGCACATCCGCTTCTTCTGCCAGAACTCCACCCGCTGGGTCTCCTGCCTGCCCAACGCGGGCCTGCCCCGCAACGAGGGGGGCCGGGTGGTCTACGACCTCACCCCGGCCGAACTGGTGCGCTGGCAGCTCAAGTTCGTGCGCGAGTACGGCCTAAACGTCGTGGGCGGCTGCTGCGGCACCGGCCCCGAGCACATCCGCGCCCTGGCGGAGGCGCTGGGCGGTCATCCACAGGCCGCGAAGCCCCCGGCGCAGTTTCCCGCACAGGTGGCGAGCCTCTACCAGGCGGTGCCGCTCAAGCAGGACACCGGCATCCTCATCGTGGGGGAGCGCACCAACGCCACGGGGAGCAAGAAGTTCCGCGAGCTGCTGTTCGCCGGCGACTTCGAGGGGATGCTCGAGCTCGCCCAGGAGCAGGTGGCCGAAGGGGCGCACGTCCTCGACGTCTCCGTAGCCTGGACGGGCCGCGACGAGGTGCGCGACATGCGCGAGGTCGTGAAGCGCTTCGCCACCTCGGTTCAAATCCCCATCATGGTCGACTCCACCCAGACCGACGTGATGCAGGAGGCGCTGGAGCACCTGGGGGGCCGGGCCATCCTGAACTCGGTCAACCTCGAGGACGGCCTGGAGAAATTCGACAAGGTGGCCTCCCTCGCCCGCCAGCACGGAGCGGCCCTGGTGGCGCTCACCATCGACGAGGACAAGGAAGCGGGCATGGCGAAGACGCCCGAGCGCAAGGTCGAGATCGCCCTGCGGATGTACGAGCGCCTGACCCAGGTCCACGGCATCCCGGGCAGCTCGATCCTCTTCGACCTGCTCACCTTCCCCATCACCCAGGGCGACGAGGACACCCGCAAGCTGGGCATGTGGACCATCGAGGGCATCCGCAGGGTGCGCGAGCTGCTGCCCGAGGTGGGCTTCATCCTGGGCGTTTCCAACGTCTCCTTCGGGGTCTCGCCCCAGGCCCGTGTGGTGCTCAACTCGGTCTTCCTCGACGAGTGCATCAAGGCCGGGCTCACGGCGGCCATCCTCAACGCGGGCAAGATCCTGCCCATCAACCAGATCCCCGAGGAGCAGTACAAGCTCGCCCTCGACCTCATCTATGACCGCCGCGCCTTCAACCCCGACGGCTCCGTGGCCCACGACCCGCTCTTCGCCTTCGTGGACTACTTCGCCAAGAACAAGGTGGAGCGATCGGCCGCCGCCGACCCCTTCGCCGGGCTCAGCGTCGAGGGGCGCCTGAAGAAGCGCATCATCGAGGGGCGCAAGGTGGGCCTCGAGGCCGACCTCGAGGCCGCCCTGCAGGCGGGCTACACCCCGGTTTCGGTCATCAACGAGGTGCTGCTGGAGGGCATGAAGGTGGTGGGCGACCTCTTCGGCGCGGGCAAGATGCAACTCCCCTTCGTGCTCCAGGCCGCCGAGACCATGAAGGCGGCGGTGCGCTACCTCGAGCCCAAGATGGACCGGCTCGAGGGCGTCCACAAGGGCACCATGGTCCTCGCCACCGTCAAGGGCGACGTGCACGACATCGGCAAGAACCTCGTGGACATCATCCTCTCCAACAACGGCTACCGCGTGGTGAACCTGGGCATCAAGAAGCCCATCGAGGAGATCCTGGCCGCCGTCGAGGAGCACCGGCCCCAGGCGGTGGGCATGAGCGGCCTCTTGGTCAAGAGCACGGTGGTGATGAAGGAGAACCTCGAGTACATGCGCGAGCGGGGTTACCGCATCCCCGTGGTGCTCGGCGGCGCGGCCCTCAACCGCCACTACGTCGAGCACGACCTGCGCCAGACCTACACCACCGGCCCCGTCTACTACGCCTCCGACGCCTTCGACGGCCTGCAACTGATGGAGGAGCTCACCGGCCACGCCCCGCCCAAGCTCACCAGCCGCGAGCAGAGCGGCCACAAGTACAAGACTGCCTACGAGATCCTGATGGAGAAGCTCGAGGCCGGCTCGGAGTACGTCCCCTCCAACGTTCCCCCCGCCCCGCGCGTCCCTCGCCCGCCCTTCTGGGGCCGCAAGGTGGTGCGGGCCGAAGGGAAGACGCTGCCCCAGCGGGCGGGCAGGCTCGAGACCCAGGGCGGCGAGCTCGACCTCGGCGTGATCGCCCAGTACGTCAACAAGAACGCCCTCTTCCGCGGCCAGTGGGGCTTCCGCCGGGGCGAGATGGACAAGGCGGAGTATGCCCAGAAGCTCGAGCGCGAGGCCGAGCCCATCTTCCGCGAGCTTCTGGACCAGGCGATGAGGGAAGGAACCCTGGAGCCGGCCGTGGCCTACGGCTTCTGGCCCGTGGCCTCCGACAAGAACAAGCTCGTCGTCTTCGACCCCGAAACCGGCGCCGAGCTCTTCGCCTTCGACTTCCCCCGCCAGATGGGCGCCGCCGCACGCGGCGGTACTAGCCGCCACCTCTGCATCGCCGACTTCTTCCGCCCCCGCCACGCCGACTCGCTGGGCGACGAGGAAAGCTGGATCCCGCGAGCCGCCTGGGAGAACGGCGCGCGCGACGTGCTGGGCTGCCAGGTCGTGACCATGGGCCGCGCCGCCACCGAGCACGCGGCGAAGCTCTTCGGCACCGACCGCTACCAGGACTACCTCTACTGGCACGGCTTCTCGGTCGAGATGGCCGAAGCCCTGGCCGAGTACTGGCACAAGCGCGTGCGCCAGCAACTCGGCATCGCCCAGGACGACGCCACCGACCTGCAGGCCCTGTTCCAGCAGGGCTACCAGGGCAGCCGCTACAGCTTCGGCTACCCGGCGTGCCCGCGCCTGGAGGACCAGAAGCACCTCCAGGACCTCTTGCAGTGGCAGGAGATCGGCGTGGAGCTCTCCGAGGAGTTCCAGCTTCACCCCGAGCAGTCCACGAGCGCGATCGTGGTGCACCACCCGTCGGCGAAGTACTTCAACCTGTAACGGCCGCCGGGCGCGGTAGGTCCTAGGTTCGTGAGCCGCCGGCCTCACGCCTGGCATGATTTCGTCTGTTTCCAGCCTTTGGCTCATCTTCTCACCTAAAACCCTGTCCTGAGGCTCACTCAGCCCCGTCTCAGCCGCTCGTCAGGCCGGGCATATGCGGGTGTTCCAAACTCCCAATGAAGGAGGTGGGAGCATGAACAAGGCCGTTTCGGAAGGTGAGAGCCAGCCCCATACGGCGGGCGATATCCGCGAGCACATGATGGTGCACGCCATGGGGGAGGGCTCTCACGACGGCGTCGAAGGGGTTCACGTGGGGACCGTCGACTGCATCGAGGGCGTCTACATCAAGCTGACCAAGAGCGATTCGCCCGACGGCAGGCATCATCTGATCCCGCTGGCTTGGGTGGCTAGGGTAGACCCTGAGCGCAACGTGGTGTTCCTCAACAAAGACCCCGAGACCGTCCGCAACGAGTGGCACGAGGTCTAGGCCGCTCGAGCCCCGACCGGCACGGGCTGAGTAGCCCGTGCTCCTTTTTTCCTTGCCCTTCCTTAAAATCGAGGCGATGCCGGACGACGCCGCCACCCTCTACGCCCGGGCCCGGGCCCTGGGCCTGCGCCCGGCCTTGCTCGAGTCCGCCGGGGTCGTGACCCCGTTCGGGCGGCTGACCCTGCTCGGGGTGGGGGTCACGCGGCGGCTCGAGGTCTGGGACGGCGTCACCTACCTCGACGGGGAGGCGGTGGGGGACGCGCTCGAGGTGTTCCGCTTTCTCGAGCAGGGCCTGGGCGTGGGGTATTTCCCGGCCTGGATCGGCTTCTTCGCCTACGAGTACGCCCGTCACCTGGGGCTGCCCGCCCACGCCCCCTTGCCCGGGTTGCCCGAGGCGGCGTTCTACTACTACCCCGAGGGGTACGCCTGGCTCGAGGGGCGGCGCGTCCAGAGCCCGTCCACGGCGCTCGCCCCGGTCCTGGCCGAGCCCCGGCCGCTGCCGAAAGTCGAATTGCACGGCGACTACCCCAGGGATGCCTTTCTGGCGGGCGTCGAGGAGGTGCAGGAGCGCATCCGGGCGGGCTGGGTCTACCAGGTCAACCTCTCCCACCGCTTCCGCTTCGCGGCGCACGGGGTGGACCCGCTCGCCCTGTACCGGGCCCTGCGGCGCTACAACCCCAGCCCCTTCATGGGGCTGCTCGAGGGCGAGGCAGATTCCCTTGCGGGACCGGCTTCGCCGGTACGCCGGGAGGGCTACGCGGTGGTCTCGGGGAGCCCCGAGCGGCTGTTCGACTACCGCGGGGGAACAATCACCGCGCGGCCCATCGCCGGGACCCGCCCCAGGGGCCGAACCCCTGAGCACGACGAGGCGCTGGGGGCCGAACTGCGGGCCAACGCCAAGGAGCGGGCCGAGCACGTCATGCTCGTCGACCTCCTGCGCAACGACCTCGCGCGGGTGTGCGAGCCGGGGAGCGTGGAGGTGAGCGAGGCCTTCACGCTCGAGCGCTACTCCCACGTCATGCACCTGGTCTCCGAGGTGCGGGGCCGGGGCCGGGCCCCCTTGCGCGAGGCCTTCGCCAGCATCTTCCCCGGCGGGACCATCACGGGCGCGCCCAAGGAGAGCGTGATGCGCACCATCGCCGAGCTCGAGCCCGTGGCGAGGGGTGCCTACACCGGGTCCATGGGCTACGTCTCGGGGAAGGGGTGCGACTTCAACATCCTCATCCGCAGCTTCAGCTTCGCGGGCGGGACGGGCTACTTCTCGGCCGGGGCGGGCGTCGTGATCGAGAGCGAGCCCGAGCGGGAGTACGCCGAGACCCAGGCCAAGGCGGAGGCCCTGCTGCAAGCGCTGGGGCAGGGGAGGGCCGGGCAGGCCCCCGCCCCCCCGCGCAGCGACAGCGCCTGGAAGCCGCCCCGGCCCGCGCGGCGCCTGGGGGCCCGCGTGCTCTTCCTGGAGAACCACGACTCCTTCAGCTACAACATCGTGGACTACCTGGCCGCGCTCGGGGCGGAAATCCGCGTGCTGGACCACGGCCAGGCCCCCGACCTGTCCTGGGCCACCCACCTCGTCGTCGGGCCGGGGCCGGGCGAGCCCGCGACGGCGGGCCGGACCCTCGAGTGGACCCGGGCCGCGCTCGAGGCCCGCCTGCCCTTCCTGGGGATCTGCCTGGGGCACCAGGCGCTGGGGGTGGCGCTGGGGGCGCGGTTGGGGCGCTCCCTCCGCCCGGTTCACGGCGAGGCCTTCCCGGTCGAGCACCGCGGCGAGGGGATCTTCGCGGGAGTGCCGAGCCCGGCCCGCTTCACGCGCTACCACTCCCTGCTCATCCGCGACCTGCCCCCGACGTTGCGGCTGGAGGCCTGGACCCGGGGCGAGGGCGAGGCCCCGGGGGCGCGCTTGTGCATGGCGGTCTCCCACGCCCGCGGCCCGGCCTGGGGCGTGCAGTTCCACCCGGAGAGCATGCTCTCGGAGTACGGGATGGTGCTGCTGAGCAACTTCCTGTCGCTGAGCCCCGTGGACGAGCCGGCAGGCCGGCCCGAGCCGACCCTCTCCTGACCTCGAGGCCCTCCCCATGACCCGCATCAACGGTGAACCCGTCGGCACCCCGCTCCCCGAGTCCTTGTGGCACGGCTTTTTCGTGTTCACCACGCTGCGCCTCGAGGCCGGCGAGCCGCTGTGGTTTGCTGAACACCTCGAGCGCCTCCGCCGCCACGCCCGGGCCCTGGGCATTGCCTTCCCGGGCTTCGAGGCGCTCGAGCGCGAGGTCGAACACTACTGCCGGCCGCGCGCCGACCTGTTGCTGCGGCTGGCGGTGGCCCCGGAGGGGTACGCCTCGAGCGCCCGCCCCTTCGCCCCCCCCCCGAGCCCGCCTACGCCCGCGGGGTGAGCGTCCACGTCACCTCGCTGCGGGTCCACCCCGACCTCGGCCGCTACAAGACCGGCAACTACCTCCCGTACCGCCTAGCCCGCCTCGAGGCCGAGCGCGCCGGGCACTTCGAGGGCCTTCTGCTCGACGCGGAGGGGCACGTCGCGGACGGCAGCCGCACCAGCCCCTTGCTCTACCGCGCCGGCGAACTGTGCGTGCTGCCGGGCGGGGTCGAAGGCATCACCCGCCAGAAAGTAGCCGAACACGCAGCCACCCTCGGCCTCCGCGTGTCCGAAGCCCGCCTCAAGCCCGACGAACTCGAGGGCCAGCTCCTCCTCGCCGGAACAGGTATCGGCCTCCTGCCCGTAGACAAGCCGTCAGATAGCGTGCTCGAGGCCCTGATCACCCATTTCCGGCCCTCGAGGCAAGGCTCGTAGCTAGTGGCTCGTGGTTTACCCCTCCCCGCCGGCAGGGAGGGGGCATCCCCGGATCCCCGGGCGTTCGGCTATCGGCGTTCAGCGTTCGGCTTTTCCCTTGACATCCCCGCCCCCTCTCGCCTACACTCCCAACTAACCGCGCCGGGGCGCGGCGACAACCGAGACATAACACGTTCTCTTATCCAGAGCGGCGGAGGGATTCGGCCCGAAGATGCCGCGGCAACCCGCAGGAGTGTTCGTTTCATCACCGGACACGAGTGCAAAGGTGCCAATTCCGACTCCAGGCGGGGGAAACGCCCGGAGGAAGATGAGAGAAGGGTGCACGTTCGCTAGGCACAGTGAACCCCCTTCCGGTAGAGAACCGTCATCGGAATGGGGGTTTCGCCTTTGAAACCTCCAGCCAGGTCCCCCTTGGGACCGTCCCGCCCCAAATCTTGCGGTTGGAGGTTTTTTCATGTCCAAGAAGCTCAGCTTCGAGACCCTGCAGCTCCACGCCGGTTACAGCCCCGACCCCAGCACGGGCGCCCGCCAGGTGCCCATCTACGCCACCACCTCCTACCAGTTCAAGGACGCCGACCACGCGGCCCGGCTCTTCGGGCTGCAGGAGTTCGGCAACATCTACACCCGCATCATGAACCCTACCACCGACGTGCTCGAGAAGCGCATCGCCGCGCTCGAGGGCGGGGTGGCGGGCCTGGCGACGAGCTCGGGCCACGCCGCGCAGTTCCTGGCCTTCACCAACCTGGCCCAGGCCGGGGACAACATCGTCGCCACGCCCAACCTCTACGGCGGCACCTGGAACCAGCTCAAGGTCACGCTGCCGCGCCTGGGCATCGAGACCCGCTTCACCAGCCGCGCCGAGAGCCCCGAGGACTTCATCGCCGCCACCGACGCGAACACCCGGGCCTGGTTCATCGAGTCCATCGGCAACCCCGCGCTCAACATCCCCGACTTCGAGGCCATCGCGCAGGCCGCGCGGGAGCAGGGCGTGGCCCTGATCGTGGACAACACCTTCGGGCAGGGGGGCTACCTGTTCCGACCCATCGAGTGGGGCGCCAACGTGGTGGTGCACTCGGGCACCAAGTGGATCGGCGGGCACGGGGCGGCCATCGCCGGGCTGATCGTGGACGGGGGCAACTTCGCCTGGGACAACGGGCGCTACCCGCTCCTGACCCAGCCCCAGCCCGGCTACCACGGCCTCGAGCTCACCAAGGCCTTCGGCAACCTGGCCTTTATCCTCAAGGCCCGCGTGGACGGCCTGCGCGACCAGGGCCAGGCGCTGGGCCCCTTCGAGGCCTGGGTGCTGCTGCTGGGCCTGGAGACCCTCTCGCTGCGGGCCGAGCGCCACGTGCAAAACACCCTCGAGATCGCCCACTGGCTGCGCGAGCAGGAGGAGGTGGCCTGGGTCAACTACCCAGGCCTGGAGGACCACCCCAGCTACGCCAAGGCCCAGAAGTACTTCCGCGGCAAGCCGGGCGCGGTGCTCACCTTCGGGCTCAAGGGCGGCTACGAGGCGGCCAAGGGTTTCATCAACCGCCTCGAGCTCGTCTCGCACCTCGCCAACGTGGGCGACTCGCGCACCCTGGCGATCCACCCCGCCTCCACCACCCACTCCCAGCTCAGCGCCCAGGAGCAGGTGCTCGCCGGGGTCAGCCCCGAGCTGGTGCGCCTGAGCGTGGGCCTCGAGGCCGCCGAGGACCTCAAGGCCGACCTCAAGCAGGCGCTGCGGGCCCCGGTGGGCGTTTGAGCAGGGCGCAAAGGAGGCCAAGGCCGTGAGCACGACCAGCGTGGTGCTCGACCCCGGGGGCGACCTGATCCGGGAGACCTGGGGCGAGCACGAGGCCTTGCTCTACAAGCCGCCGCGCTCGAGGGGGCGGGTCACCCCGCCCCAGCCCCAGACCGTGCGCCTGACCGCGCCGGGCGAGGTGTTCGGGCTCGAGCAGGGCGGCCTCCTGCCCGAGCTGCACCTGCGCTACGAGACCTACGGCCACCTCGACCGGGCCCGTGACAACGCGGTGCTGGTCTTCCACGCCTGGACCGGCTCCGCCCACCTGGCCGGCACCTACGACGAGCCCACCCTCAAGCTGCTGAGCCCGCTCGAGCAGGCCTTCGGCGCCGACGGCTGGTGGGACGCGCTGGTGGGGCCGGGCCGCGTCCTGGACTCCGGGCAGAAGTTCGTGATCTGCGCCAACCACCTCGGCTCGTGCTACGGCTCCACCGGGCCGCTCTCGCGCAACCCCCTCACCGGCGAGCCCTACGGCCCGGAGTTCCCGGCCATCACCGTGCGCGACATGGCCCGCGCCCAGGCCCGGCTGCTCGACCACCTGGGCATCGAGAAGGTCACGGTGCTGGGCGGAAGCCTGGGGGGGATGGTGGCGCTCGAGTTTGCCCTGCTCTACCCCGAGCGCGTGCGGCAACTCGTGGTGCTGGCCGCGCCCAGCGTCCACGGTCCATGGGCCCGCGCCTTCAACCGGCTCTCCCGCGAGGCCGTGCTCAGCGACCCGGCCTACCGCGGCGGCTACTACAGCGAGCAGCCCCTGGGCCTGCAACTCGGCCGGGCCATCGCCATGCTCTCCTTCCGCTCGCCGGAGTCGTTCAACCTGCGCTGGAACGAGAGCCCGGCCAAGGGCGAGAGCTACGTGCTCTACCAGGGCGAGAAGTTCATCCGCCGCTTCGACGCCAACGCCTACCTCACCCTCTCCAACGCCATGGACACCCACGACGTCACGCGGGGCCGGGGGAGCCTCGAGGCCGCCCTGAACCGCCTGCGCAGCATCCCCAGCCTGTGGGTGGGCATCGACACCGACGTGCTCTACACCGCCGCCGAGGTGCGGCTGGGCGCCCTGCTTTCTGGCGGCGAATACCGCGAGATCCAGAGCCCGCACGGGCACGACGCCTTCCTGATCGAAACCGATCAGGTCGAGGAGATCCTCACGGGGTTTCTGTCGATGGTCGGTAGCTGATAGCCGAACGCCGAACGCCGAACGCGGGTCGTACGTCCTACGTCGTACGTCGTACGCAAGACGCTAAATGCTAAACGCTAAACGCAAGACGCTGTAGGGACGACCCGCGGGTCGTCCCTACCAAATTCCCGGCACCTCAGCCCTCGTACCGCCCTGGGCTGACCTCGGCGAGCCTCGAGACCATCACCGCGGGGTAGATCAGCAGCAGCACGCCTGCGACGCCGATGGCCCAGATGCCCACGCCCTCCACCAGGAAGCCCGCGAGGATGGGGAGGACGGCGCCGGCGCCGTTGGACCATACGTCCAGCACGCCGATGGCCCGGCCGCGCTCGCCTGGGGCGGTGGTGTCGGCGACGACGGTGGTGGCGCCGTTGTAGGCGCCGCACCAGCCCAGGCCCACCAGGAAGGTGCCCAGGGTGATGGTGAGGTATTCGTGGGTGAAGCCCACCAGCAGCGCGCCGAGCGCCGAGAGCAGCAGGCCCCCCAGCATCACCGGCTTGCGGCCGATGCGGTCGGTCAGGCGGCCCACCGGCCAGGAGAAGGCGAACATGCCCAGCACGTGCAGCGTGACCGAGATCGAGATCAGGTTGAAGCTGCAGCCCTGCTGGTGCAGGGCGAGCGAGGTCATCGCCATGAGCATCACCATCTGGCCCTGCGCGGCGACGCCGGCCCAGACGGCGATCTTGCGGGGGGTGCTCGAGCCTGCGCCGGCGGGAGCGTGGGCGGGGCCCCCGGCGGGGAGGTGGGGGTAGTATTCCTGGAGCCGCAGGGCGATCTGCTTGGGGTCGGGACGCACCAGGGCGGTGAGGAGGAAGGCGGGGATCACGCACAAGGGCACCAGGAACCAGGCCACCGCCAGCGGGGACTGCCCCACCTCCACCGCCAGCCGCTCGGCCAGGGCCACGATCAGCGGGGAGAGCACCGCGCCCAGCAGCGACCCCATCAGCACCAGGCTGATGCCCTCGCTGCGGCGCTGCGGGGGGTACATGTCGGCGGCCGCGACCCGGAGCTGCTGGGTGGCCCCCACGCCCGCCCCGAAGACCAGCACCCCCGCCGTGAAGAGCCAGAAGGAGCCCAGCCCCATCCCCACCCCCGTCATCAGCGAGCCGAGGAGGGCCAGGACGAGCCCGATGTAGAGCCCGGCCTTGCGGCCCCTCGAGTCGCTCACCCGGCCGATGGGGTAGGCCACGAGCATCCGCGCGAGCCCCGCGAGGGCTGTGGCCAGCCCCGACCAGGTGTTGGTGCCCATCAGTTGCACCACGCTGATGGCCCCAAGGGCGGGGATGAGCTGCATCCCGGCCCCCACCACCGCCTGGGTGATCGCCAGAAGCAGGGTGTTGCGCCGGATCAGGGGCGGGATGCCGGAGGAGGTAGCAGGCTGGGCGGGCTCGAGGGCCATGACGGTAAGGATACCGCCGCCACGCCCGGATTTACAGCGCTGTGATCTTTGCGGCTCGAGCCGAAACTGGAACAGTTACTATAGCCACCATGAAGGCGAACCGTTTTCTCCTCCTGCTGGCCGCTATCTTGCTCGTTTGCTTTGCTACTGCCCAGGTGCAGGGCCGGGTCGTCACCGTCTCGCAGTTCACCCTGTGGAACTTCCCCCTCACCGGCTACGAGTTCATCGGCGGGGGCCCTTACGAGGACATGAAGCAGTCCATGAACCGCCTGGCCAACGGGATCGGCCGGGACTGTACCCGCTACGAGTTCGTGATGTTCCACGACCAGATCACGGGCCCCGGCTCCGTCCAGCCCGACGCCGTCATCGCCCGGATGCGTGAGAAGCTCCTCGCCAACGGCTTCCAGGTGCGGGACGTCCTCAACGGCGCTGCCTGGCTGGCCTCCTTCAGCAGCTACACCTACCTGGGCACCTGGTCCAAGCTCGACAAGGAGCCGGGCGTGATGCTGTTTTGGTGTCAGCTCCGGTAGGGCCACTAGCCCACGGGGGCGGTTCGGCTTACAGCAGCGTCTCGAGCGCGATGAAGGTGAACATGCCCAGGCTGATCACCACGTTGGCCTGGAAGAAGGCGGCGTCGATCTTGGAGAGGTCGGAGGGGCTGACCAGGCGGTGCTCGTACCACAGCACCAGCCCGGCGCACAGCACGCCCAGGAAGTAGGCCGCGCCCGCGCCGTAGAGCCAGCCGGTCAGGGCGAAGCCCAGCCAGGCCAGGAAGTGCGTCGCGCGGGCGATCCGCAGTGCCGTGGCGAGGCCGAAGCGGGCCGGGACGCTGTGGATCCCGTGCTCGCGGTCGAACTGGAAGTCCTGGGTCGCGTAGAGGATGTCGAAGCCCGCGATCCACAGGCCCACCGCGGCCCACAGGGCGAAGGTAGCCGGCTCGAAGGCCCCGGTCACGGCGATCCAGCCGCCCGCCGCCGCCGCGCCGATGGTGAGGCCCAGCCAGTAGTGGCACAGCCAGGTGAAGCGCTTGGTGTAGCTGTAGCCCACCAGGAAGAACACCGCCACCGGCAGCAGCGAGGCCGTGAGGGCGTTGAGGTTGAGCGCCGCCACGCCCAGCAGCAGCAGGCTGATGAGCGAGAGCGCCAGCACCTCGGCCGGGCTGACCAGGCCGCGGGGCAGGTGCCGCCGGGCCGTGCGGGGGTTGCGCGCGTCGATGGCCCGGTCGATGAGGCGGTTGAGGGCCATGGCGGCGGTGCGGGCGCCCACCATCGCCAGGGTGATCCAGAAGAAGGTCTCCGGGCCCGGCCAGCCGCGCCCGGCGAGCAGCATGCCGCCGTAGGCGAAGGGCAGGGCGAAGAGGGTGTGCTCGAAGCGGACGAGCTCGAGGTAGGTGCGAAACCGCGCGATCATAGTGAAAACCGTTCTCAGTCTACGCCTTCGGACAGCGCCGAAGGGGCCTCGGCGTCCACGAAGAGGGTCTTGGCCCCCGTGTAGAGCACCTGCCCCGGCGCGGCCTTGCGCGGGCGCCAGACGTTCTTCTTGGCCGTGTAGTCCACCGCGACGTTGCGCTCGCCGCGGGCCTTGGAGTGGTAGGCGGCGAGCTGGGCGGCGAAGAGCAGGTCGGGGAGGGGGGCGGGCTGGCCCTGGGTGCGCAGGATGACGTGGGAGCCGGGGATGCCCTGGGCGTGGAACCACAGGTCCATCGAGTGGGCGCTGCGGGTGAGGAAGTCGTTCTCCTTGGAGTTGCGGCCCACCCACACCGCGAAGCCGCCCGGCGAGCGCAGCCGCAGGCCCACGCGCCCCTCGTCCGCGTCGTCCTTGCGCTCGAGCCGGCGGGTGAGCTCGGGCAGGCTGGCCCCCTCCAGCGCCGCGACCTCGCGGTGCAGGGCCTCGAGCTGGGCCCGGGTGCGCGGCTCGAGCTCCATGGCCCGCTCGGCCAACGCCTCCAGGCGGCGGGCGCGGCTGTAGTAGCGCTCGGCGTTCTGGGCCGGGGTGAGGGCGGGGTCGAGGGCGATCTCGAGGGGGTCGCCGCCGAAGTCCTCCAGCGTCACCGAAGCGGCCCCGCCGGGGACCCGGTGCAAGTAGGCCAGCAGCACGTCGCCCTTCTCGCGCAGCGCGGGCACCTCGTCGAGCCGGGCGAGCGCCTTGCGGTAGTCGGCCAGGCGGGCCTCGAGGGTGTGGATGCGCTTGTGCAGGGCCTCGCGCAGCGGGCGGCGCAGGGCCTCGGCCTCCTGCCGCTCCCACTCGGCCCGGAGGTCGGTGGCGAGGGAAGTCCGCTCACCTGGGCGCTCGACCAGGCTCTTGAGGGCGCGGTGGAGGGGCTCGAGGTGCTCGGGGGCGAGCACCGTCTGCGGGGTGAGGCCCGCGCGGCGGGCCAGCTCCTGCGTGAGCTCCTTGCCCAGGCCGTCGAGGTGCTTGGAGGCCGCCTGGCTCAGGCTCAGGCCGAGCAGCCGCTCGAGGTCGCCGGGCCCCGCGGTGCGCGGGTCGAGCTTCTCGTAGGGCGGGGGAGGGGTGTAGGCGAGGCCGGGCCGCAGCTCGCGGAAGCGGTTGACCTGCTGGGTCACCTCGCGGTCGAGGGTGAGGATGCGCCCTTCGGGGGTGGTGAGCAGCAGGTTGGCGTTGCGCCCGGTGAGCTCGAAGACTAAGCGGGTGGGCGGGGTGTCCACGAAGCCGCTCTCGCCCTCGAGCTCGAGGAACACCACCCGGTCGAGCTTGAGCTGCCGCGCCTCGAGCAGCCGCCCCTTGGCCCGCGCCGCCAGCGAGCGCTGGAAGGCGGTCTTGGCCTCGCCCTCGAGGGTGCCGGGCTCGAGGGTCAGCAGCGGGTTGGGTGGGCGGTAGCGCAGCACCAGGTTGCCCAGCCCCTCCACCAGCAGCGCCGCCGTCCCCTCGTCGGGAAAGGCCCAGCCCAGCGTGCGTGCGGGCAAACGCCCGGCGAAGTCGCGCAAGACCGCGTTGATCAGCAAACCTTCCATCGTGTGCCCTATCCTTCCAGCCCTCGCGACCTCCGGCCACGCCCACGGCGCAAAAAGCAGGGCAGACACGGGTGCCTGCCCTGACACGGGGTTTATTTTACGCCGAAGTGCTTAGGAGCGTGTCTAGGGTCGAGGGCCAAGGCGTCTCGCGTTTCGCGTCTTGCGTCTTGCGTACGACGTAGGACGTACGACGCACGACCCGCGCCCGGCTATCGGCTATCGACTTACTTCGGCTTCGTCCCCAACAGCCGCACCAACGCCACCGCGTACACCGCCACGAAGCCCAGCAGGCCGAGCTCGAGCCCCACCGTGCGGCCCTGGCTCTCGAGGTAGATCTTCACCCCTTGCAGGACCAACCCCACCGCGGCGGCGGCCACCGTCCACTTCAGGAAATGGGTGATCCCTTCCATCCCGCCTTCACTCGTAGGCGCGGTGCATCCCGTAGTACTCGGCGTTGGGCTTCCAGCCCAGGGCGTTGGCGAGCCGGTTGGTCAGGTTGAACATGGCCGCGACCTGGGCGGCCTCGAAGATGGCCTCGTCGCTCAGCCCCGCGCGGCGCAGGGGCTCGAGGTCGTCCTCCTCCATGCGCGGGGAGGCGGTGGTCATCTGGACGGCGAAGTCCAGCAGCGCCCGCTCACGGGGCGTGACCTCGGCGCGGCGGTAGTTGGCGGCGAGCGCTTCGGGCAGCACGGGGTCGCCGGTGAGCTCGCGCAGGTAGGCCGAGTGCGAGGCCAGGCAGTACTCGCACTGGTTGTGGCTCGAGACCACCACCGCGATCATCTCCCGCTCGCGGCGCGAGAGCTGTCCTTCCGAGCGCATGAGGTAGTCGTAGTAGCTGAACCAGCGCAGGAAGTGCTCGGGCAGCAGGGCGAAGTTGCGGGCGACGTTGGGGACGAGGCCGGTCTTCTCGAGGAACTTGCCGAAGAGGGTTTGCACCGCCTCGGGCAGATCCTCCGGCTCGGGCACCCGCAGCCAGGCGGTCGCGTCGTGGCGGGAGGGGCGGCGTGCGGGGGCCGGGGTGGTGGGGGCTGCTGCCGTGCCGCCGCGGCTGCCGCGCTGGAGGATGGCGTTGATCTGCCGCACCTTCAGGCCGGTCGCCCGGGCGATCTGGACCGGGCTCTGGCCCTGCTGGGCGAGCTCGAGCACCTCGGTGGCGAGCTGCTGGGAGGGTTCGGCGGCCGGGCCCTTGCCCCCGGCCTTCCCCTCGCCCTTCGCCCGCCGTCCCCGGCGTTCCTGGCGCAGCACGCCCCGCTCGCGCAGGGACCGGAGCACCCGCTGGTAGTTGAGCTCGAGGGAGGTGGCGATGTCGATGACCGTCTCGCCCTGGGCGTAGCGGGCCTCGATCTGCGCCAGCAACTCCTCGGGGATCTCCTCGCGCTTGCGGCCCGCGCCCTCGGCGTCCTCGGCCTGCTCCTCGCCAGCCTCGATCTGGCCGGCCTTGGCGAGCAGGCTCCGGACCTGGCGAAAAGGAAGCCCGGTTTCACGGGCGATCTCGGTGATGCTCTTACCTTCTCGCGAGAGGGCTAGAACCTGTTCGACTACGGCGTTCGAGGCCACTTACCCTCCTTGGGCGGCCCAGCGTCGCGGGGCGGCCTGCTGCAAGAACGTGACGATGTCCTGGGTGCTCGTGCCGGGGCCGAACACCGCCGAAACGCCGAGGTCTTTGAGCTTGGGCACGTCTTCGTCGGGGATGATGCCCCCCCCGAACAGCAGGATGTCTTCGGCCTGCTGCTTGCTCAGCAGCCGCTTGACCTCCCGGAAGTAGTGCATGTGGGCCCCGGAGAGGATGGACAGGCCGATGGCGTCGACGTCTTCTTGCAACGCCGCCGAGACGATCATCTCCGGGGTCTGCCGTAAGCCGGTGTAGATCACTTCCATCCCCGAGTCGCGCAGGGCCCGGGCCACCACCTTTGCTCCCCGGTCGTGCCCGTCGAGACCGGGCTTCGCTACGAGAACGCGAATTCTGCGATCCATGACCGTATTCTACGGCATCCTTGGCCCGGGACGGCAATCCGGGGGGCTATTTACGAGCCCGTCCAGCGAGTAGCCCCCTCGCAGGAGGGGGCCGAGCCGTGAGTTTTGGCAGGGTTCAGGTGGCCTGCGGGGCCTGGGCCATCTGCGCGCTGGCGGCCCGTTCGACCTCGCGCTTGAACTCCTCCATCGTGACCTTCAGCAGCTTGCTGGGCTCGCCGAAGAGGGTGGCGTACACGTCGGCGATGCGGTTGAGGAGGGGTGAGGCGAAGTCGACGGTGGCGTCAAAGTGCAGGTCGAGCTGGGTGCCGTTGGGGGTTTCCTCCAGCCGCACCCAGCCGGCGACGTTGAGGTCGTGCTGGGCGCCGGGGACGCTGGCGAACTCGAGGTAGCGGGGCTCCTCGCGCTTGGTCCCCTGCGCCACCCAGACCAGGTCCACCGGCGGCATGCCGCGGGCGACGAAGCGGTAGCCCACCGGCTCCTTGTGCACTTCCTTGAGGTAGGTGGACCAGCGCGGCCAGGACTCGAAGTCCACCAGATGGTCCCACACGAGCTGGATGGGGGCTTGCACGAAGATCTCGAGTTCTTCCTGGAGCTTCATCTCCACCTCCGCACCACTGAACGGCCGAACGAGCAGGGTCGGGCGACATCGGAGAGCCGACGCAGGACACGGGAGACTCGTTATCGATCGGCTTCAGTATAGGACAAATGTCCCGGCAATTGGAAACAGGCCACGCAAAGGCGCTCGAGGCGGGCAAAAAAAGACCTCCCGCGAGGGGAGGCCGGTGGGGGGCGGGTTCAGCCCAGGGCAGGTTCGGGGCGGGGCTCCAGGCGCTCGGCGAGCCGGCGCAGGAGCTGGGCCAGGCGGGCACGGGCGCGGGAAGGCGGGAGCAGGTGGTTGTACCGGGCCTCGTTCTGGAGCTGTTGTGCGCGCTGGCGGGCGAGCTCGAGCGAAAGCTGAAGGTTGTTCATAGACTCCTCCGAATGCGAATCCAGGGGGCCAGTCATCGGACTGGGACCGGGGCTTGGGGTTCGATGCGGTCGGCCATCTGGCGGAAGAAGCGGGCGACGCGGTTGCGGAAGCCGGCCCGGTCGCCGCGGGAGCGGATGCTGCGGGCGACTTCGGCCTCGCGGCGGTACCCTTCGAACTTCTGCTGGCCGATGGCGAATGCGGTGTGGAACTCGAAAGACATGGTTGCCCTCCCGGGGTCGGGTCGGGGGCTCTGCGGTGCGGCGGGCCGGGTGAGCCACGCGCGCTAGCCTGGGGCGGGGTCGCCGCTCGAGGGCTCGTCGCGCTCTTCACTCGCGTTGCGTCCTTTCGGGGACGCAACTGTCCTGGTCCTGGCGCCATTCCCAGCTTTGCTGGGCGGCTCAAACCTGTGAAGAGCACTTTAAACCAAAAAACAGAGCCGGTCTTCTAGCCTTGCTTCCGGGCCGATGCCTCTGCGCTAATTGTGGTGGGGGTTAGCCGACAGAGGCGGTGAGCAGAACAGTGCTCAGCTTGGTAGGGCGGGTCATAAAGCATTGAATGTGCACCATTCGGTCACCTCCTCAGGGTTCTAATGTAACCGGAGCTGGATATTGTATACAACCCCCCGTCACCTGCTTGTACCCGGGCTAAGTATTTATGAGCCTCGAGTGAGTCGGGCGGAAATGCCGGCTGGAAGGACGAAAAGCAAAGGGGAGGGTCGGAAAACCCTCCCCCAACGGCGCTGCTATGCAGGCGTTACTCAGCGAATATGCATCAGCGCGCGGTCCAGCCCAGGTCCATGAGCTGGGCCGAGCCGGTGATGGCGCTGGCCTTGTCGGAGGCGAGGAACAGCGCGAACTCCGCGACCTCCTCGGGCTCGATCAGGCGCTTGATGGCGGCGGGGGCCAGCATGACCTTCTCGATGACCTCGGACTCGGGGATGCCCAGGGTGCGGCTCTGGTCGGCGATCTGGCTCTCGACGATGCCGGTGCGCACGTAGGCCGGGCAGATGGCGTTGCAGGTGATGCCGTGCTCGGCGACCTCGAGCGCGACGGTCTTGGTCAGGCCCATCATGCCGTGCTTGGCCGAGATGTAAGCCGACTTGTAGGGGCTCGCCACCAGCCCGTGCAGGCTCGAGACGTTGATGATGCGCCCCCAGCGCTTTTGTTTCATGCCGGGCACGAGGTACTTGATGAGCTGGAAGGGGGCGGTGAGGAGCACCTGGATCATCATGTTCCAGGTCTCCTCGGGGAACTCCTCGACGGGGTGGATGCGCTGGAGCCCGGCGTTGTTGACCAGGACATCGACGGGGCCGTGCTCGAGCGCCCGCCGCGCCAGCCCGACCACGGCCTCGGGGTCAGAGAGGTCGGCCTTGAGGTAGACGCCGCCCAGGTCGTGGGCCAGCGGCTCGGCGGCGGGGGAGATGTCGTTGAGCAGGACCTTGGCCCCCTCGCGGGCGAAGGCCACGGCGATGGCCCGCCCGATGCCGCTGCCCGCGCCGGTGATGAGTGCGGTTTTGCCGGAGAGTTGCATGGTTCAATCCTAAGGTTACAGCGCCAGGTAGGCCTTCTGCACCCGCTCGTCCTGGGCCAGCTCTTGCGCCGGGCCCGCCAGCACCACCTTGCCGTGTTCGACCACGTAGGCCCGGTCGGCGACCTCGAGCGACAGCGCCACGTTCTGCTCGACCAGCAGCACCCCCATGCCCTCGGCCTTGATGCGGGCCAGGGTGGCGAGCACCTCCTCGGCCAGCTTGGGGGAGAGGCCCAGCGAGGGCTCGTCCACCATCAGGATGCGGGGCCGGCCCATCAGGGCGCGGCCAATCGCCAGCATCTGCTGCTCACCGCCGGAGAGGGTGCCCGCGAGCTGACCGCGGCGCTCGGAGAGGCGGGGGAAGAGGGCGTAAGTGAACTCGAGGCTCTCCTGCCGCCGCTCCCAGGCCAGGAAGGCCGCGCCCAGCAGCAGGTTCTCCTCCACGCTCATCAGGGGGAAGAGCTGCCGCCCCTCGGGCACGTGCCCCAGGCCCAGCGCAGCCCGGCGGGCCGCGGAGAGCCCGGCCAGGCTCTGCCCGTCGAGCCGGATCTCGCCGCCCCAGGGCCGGATCAGCCCGGAGATGGCCCGCAGGGTGGTGGTCTTGCCCGCCCCGTTGGCCCCCAGCACCGCGACGAGCTCCCCCTGGCCGAGCTCGAGGCTCATCCCGAAGAGCACCTGGGCCTTGGCGTAGCCGGCGGTGAGGTCACTGACGGTGAGCTTCACGGCAACCTCCGCTGAGGGGCCTCGAGGGTCAAGGGCCAAGGCGTTTTGCGTCTCGCGTCTTGCGTTTGGCGTATTGCGTACGACCTCCGACGTTCAGCCTTCACGCGCTCCTCCCCAAATAGGCCTCGCGCACTCGCGGGTTGGCCGCCACCTCGGCGTAGGTGCCCTCGGCGATCACCTGCCCGTAGTCCATGACCACCACCCGGTCGGCCAGCGCGCGCACGACCGGCATCAGGTGCTCGATGAACAGCACCGTCACCCCGCTGGCGCGGATCTTCTTGATGAGCTCGACGGCCTCCATGGCCTCGGCGGGGCGCAGCCCGGCCATCACCTCGTCGAGCAGCAGCAGCCTGGGCTGGGTGCACAGGGCGCGGGCGAGCTCGAGCCGCTTGTCCTCGAGCAGCGTGAGCTCGTGGGCGGGGGTGTCGGCCTTGGGGGCTAAGCCGGTGAGCTCGAGCACCTCCTCCACCACGGCTTTGGCCTTGCTCATGGGCGTGCCCGGCTTGCCGAAGAGCGCGCCCACCAGCAGGTTCTCCCGCACGCTCATCTCGGCGAAGGGCTGCACGATCTGGAAGGCCCGCCCCAGGCCGTGCCAGGCCCGCACCTCGGGGGGGGACTGGGTGAGGTCCTTGCCCAGCAGCTCGAGGGTGCCCAGGTCGGGCGCGAAGAGCCCGGAGATCAGGTTGAGCAGCGTGCTCTTGCCCGCCCCGTTGGGCCCGATCACCGCGAAGATCTCGCCCTGCCGCACCTCGAAGCTCACCTCGTTGACGGCCACCAGGCCGCCGAAGCGCTTGGTCAGGCGGTTGAGCTTAAGCATGCCGCCCCCCTCTGCGCCTCGAGAACCACCCCACCAGGCCGCGCGGCAGGAAGAGGATCGCCAGGATCAGCAGCACGCCGTAGACCACCAGGTACCCCTCCCCGATGCGCAGGCGCAGCCAGGTCTCCAGGCCCACCAGCAGCAGCCCCCCCACCAGCGGCCCCGTCGTGGTGTAGAGCCCGCCGAAGATGGGGATCACCAGCGCCTCCACCGCCCGGCCCAGGCTGAAGGCGTCGTAGGGGGAGAGGAAGAGGGTCTTCATGCCGTACACGCCCCCGGCTAAGCCCGCCAGGGCGCTCGAGAGCAGGAAGGCCACCAGCTTGACCCGCACCACCGGCACCCCCAGCACGCGCGCCACCGCCTCGCCCTGCCGGATGGCGGCCATGGCGTAGCTCAGGCGGCTGCGGCTGACCAGGTAGCTCGTCAGCACGCACAACCCTAGCACCGTCACCGCCAGGTAGTACCCGCCCAGCGGGAAGCGCCCGTCGAAGGGCGGGGCCACGATCATGCCGATGGAGCCGCCGGTGAAGCCCGCCTTGAGCACGAAGGTGCGCATGACCTCGCTGAAGGCCAAGGTGGCGATGGCGAAGTACATCCCGTGCAGCCGCAGCGTCGCCAGGCCCAGCAGGAAGCTCCCCGCGGCGGCCACCACCCCCCCCGCGAGCAGCGCGGGCAGGGTGCCCAGCGCCGGGGCGGCGAGCGCGGCGGTGTAGGCCCCCAGCCCGAAGAAGGCCCCGTGCGCCAGCGAGAGCTGCCCGGTGCGCGCCAGCAGGTCCCACGACAGCGCCAGCCCGCTCAGCAAGAAGGCGAACTGCGCGGTGTCGAGCGCGAAGGGCTGCCAGCTCCCTAAGGGCAGCGCGGGCAGGATGAGGGCGAAGAGCAGCAAGACGCCCGCGAGGATCATCGGAACCTCCAGCTTCGGTAGGTCAGGCTGACGAAGATGACCAGGAAGAACACCGCCTCCACCCAGCCGCCCCCGCCCGGCACGTAGGTGCTCACGAAGGCCTCGGCCATCGCGAGCACGACGGCAGCCGGGATCACCCCGCGCAGGTTGCCCAGCCCCGCCATCACGATGATGGCGAAGGCCTTGAGGGTGTAGGCGAAGCCGATGGTCGGCGAGGCGTAGAGCATCACCGAGAGCATCACGCCCGCCACCCCGGCCAGCGCTGCCGACAGCCCGAAGGCGAGGAGGTAGACCCGCTGGGTCTCGATGCCCAGCAGCCCCGGTGCGAGCCGGTTCTGTGCCACCGCCCGCACCGCGAAGCCCAGCCGGGTGCGGCCCAAGAACCAGTAGAGCCCGCTGAGCAGCGCCACCGAGAGCACGAAGGAGGCGAAGGGCACCAGGCCGAACGACAGCCCGAGCAGGCTCACGGTGCTGCCCTGGTAGGGCGGGCTCACCACGCGGGTGTCGGCGCCGAAGAGCAGCAGGGCCAGGTTTTGCAGGGCGATGGACAGGCCGAAGGTCAGGAGCATCTGGTTGAGCTCGGGCGCGGCCAGCACGGGCCGGATGAGCCCGTAGTAGCTGATGGCCCCCACCGCGAAGGCGGCCAGCGCGGCGGCGCCCAGCGAGATCAGGGGGTCGAGGCCCTGGGCGGTGAACAGGAAGTAGGAGACGAAGGCTCCGATCATCAAAAACTCGCCGTGGGCGAAGTTGACGATGCCGACCACGCCCACCGCCAGGGCCAGCCCGCTGGCGACCAGGGCATACACCCCGGCCGCCAGCAGTCCGTTAATGAGGGTTTGCAGGAGGATTTCCACAGGCTGGTAAAAGGCGGGGCAGCTTCGGGGCTGCCCCGCGGAAGGCTAGTAGCTGCCGGGGTAGCGGATCGGGCGGGCCGCGCCCTTGGCCGGGTAGACCTGGCGGCGGGCCCCGCCCAGGTACTGGAACTGGAACCAGATGCTCGCGTCGAAGCCCTGGTACTTGGTCTTGCCGGTGTCGGAGGGCTTGAAGGCCAGCGGTCCGAAGGGGGTGCTGAGCTTGACCTTGGCGAGCGCCTCGGCCACCTTGTCCTTCTCGGCGCTGCCCGCGGCGGTCACGGCGGCGGTGAGGGCCTTGACGATGGTGTAGCCCATGGGCGCCATGTACTCTTCGGTGACCTCACCGTACTTCTTCTTGTAGGCCGCGACGAAGTTGCGCGACTCGGGGTTCGACACCGAGGGCAGCCAGGCGCTCATGCCCACCACGTCGTTGCTGCTGGGGTTCTTGTCGAAGCCGATGGGCCAGGCCGGGGGCGCGCCGTAGATCAGCTTGGGCTTGAGGCCCACCTGGCGGGCCTGGGTGGCGATGGGCAGCGCGTCCCAGTCGTAGCCGATCCAGTAGAGGATGTCGGGCTGGAAGGACTTGAAGCGGGTGAGCACGGCGGTGAAGTTGCCGGTGTTGGTCTTGAAAGGCTCGGCCTGCACGTTATAGCCCGCCTCCTGCAGCAGCTTGCGGTAGGTGGGCATCCCCGACGAGCCGAAGGGGCCGTCTTCGTAGAGGATGGCGATCTTGCGGGCGCCCTGGCCGTAGAGGTGCTTGAAGAAGTCCATGGCCGCGGCGACGTTGTGGTAGTCCCAGGGGTGGAAGTGGAAGAAGTTGTCGTAGCCGGTGAAGGCGTTCTCGACCAGCGAGCTCGCGGCGCCGATGGCCAGGAACAGCGGCTGGTACTGCTTGACCGGGCCCGCCATCGCCAGGGTGGGGCCGGAGCCCAGCCCGCCGATGACGATGTCGACCTTGTCGACGGTGAGCAGCTTGGTCAGTGCGGGGACGGCCTTGTCGGCGGCGTTGCCGTCGTCCACGGTGACGAGCTCGAGCCGCACCTTGCCCGCGGCGTTGGCCTCGTCGGCGGCCAGTTGGATGCCGTTGAGGGCCGCCTTACCGCCCACCGTCGAGAGGGGCAGGATCACCCCCACCTTCACGTTGGTCTGGGCCAGGCTCAGGCCCATGACCGCTACGGCTGCGCTTGCCAAAACCAGCAGTTTCTTCATGGCTTTCCTCCTCGAACTTCAGCGTCTGCGCTGTGGGTTCCTTTGCTCGTGTGCTTCACGCGGGCTCCTCGTAGAGCACCGTGGCCTCGCCCTCGATCACCCGCTCGCCGCGCTGGTTGGTGCAGACGGTCTGCAGGGTGAGGATGGGCTTGTCCTCGCGGATGGCCGTGACGGTGACGGTGGCGGTGATGGTGTCGCCGACGTGGGTCGGGCGCAGGAACTTCAGGCTCTGGCCCAGGTAGACCGCGCCCACACCGGGCAGCTTGGTGCCGATGCAGGTCGAGATCAGCCCGGCGACCAGGATGCCCTGGGCGATGCGCCCGCCGAAGCGGCTCTTCTTGGCGTACTCGGCGTCCACGTGCAGCGGGTTGGTGTCGCCCACCGCGCCCACGAACATCGCGATGCTGGCCTCGCTGATGGTCTGCGAGTAGCTCGCAGCGTCGCCTACCTTGAACTTCACGCTCTCACCTCCAGGAATTCGTGCAGCAGCCGGGCCAGGCCGGGGGTGTCCTCGAGCACCGCCACGTGCCCCACGGCGCTCAGGACGTGGTGGCGGGCGCCGGGGATGGCCTCGGCGATCTCCTGGCCGTAGCGCGGCGGGAAGAGCAGGTCCTCCTCGCCCGAGACCACCAGGGTCGGGACGTGGACGCCCGCTAGGCGGGGCCGCAGGTCGCCCAGGGTCAGGAAGCCCGCGATCAGGTTGCGCTGGGCTTCCTCGGTGGGCGCCGCGGCGAACATCTGCTCGAGCGAGGGGGGGCTGTCCATCTCGGGGTGGGCCTCGAGGTAGGCCCGGCCCCAGATCCACGGCAGCGCGACCCGCAGCCGCCCCCGGGTGCCGCCCCACTCCAGCGCCAGCCGCCAGCTCTCGACCTTGGCCCGGATGAGGGGGTCGAGGCGCGGGGTGGTGCACAGCAGGGTCAGGCTTTGCAGCCCCGCGGGCCGCCGGGCCGCGAAGACCTGGGCGACCACGCCGCCGTTGGAGAGCCCGAGCAGGTGGTAGCGCTCGAGGCCGAGCGCGGCGAGGAGGGCCTCGAGGTCCTGGGCGTGGAGCTCGGGGGTGTAAGCCCCCTCCGGCACCGCGCTGCGCCCCTGGCCGCGCATGTCGTAGCGCAGGACGGTGAAACCCCCTGACGCACGGGCTTCCTCCCGTCCCGAAGGGGATCGTCCCTCCGGTGCACGGGGCTCGCCCCGTCCCGAAGGGGATCGTCCCTCCGGTGCACGGGCTTCGCCCCGTCCTGAAAGGGATCGTCCGTCCGGTGCACGGGGTTTGCCCCGTCCCGAAGGGGATCGTCCTTGCAGGTGCGGCATCAGGGGCTCCCAGGCCTCGACCCGCTGGAAGATGCCATTAGCCAGCACCAGCACGGGGCCGCTGCCCTCGAGCTGGTAGTAGAGCTTGGTGCCGTTGACCTCGACCTCAGGCATGGGTCCTCCCGTAGCGTTCGGCCAGTTCGCCCTTGAGGATCTTGCCGGGGGCGCTCTTGGGGAGTTCCGGCAGGAAGACGTAGCGCTTGGGCACCTTGTACGCCGCCAGGCGGCCCCGCAGGAAGGCGCGCAACTCCTCGGCCTCGAGCGCGGCTCCGTCCTTGAGCACCACGCAGGCCAGCCCTACCTCGCCCCACTGCGCGTCGGGAACGCCCACCACGGCGCACTCGGCCACCAGGGGGTGGTCGTAGAGGGCCCGCTCGACCTCGATGGGGTAGACGTTCTCCCCGCCCGAGATGAACATCTCCTTGCTGCGCCCGACGATGTAGTAGCGGCCCGCCGCGTCGCGCTGGGCGAGGTCGCCGGTGCGCAGCCAGGTCCGGCCCCCCTGCTCGGCGAAGCACCTGGCGGTGTCGGCGGGGCGGGCGTAGTAGCCCTTCATCACGGTGGGGCCGCTCAGCCAGAGCTCGCCGGTCCCGGCCCCCTCGACCTCCTTGCCCTCGGCGTCCACCAGCCGCGCCCACAGGTGGGGCATGGGGCGGCCCACCGAGTCGGGGAACTGCTCGGCCTCCTCGGGCTCGAGGGCGAAGCAGTTCACGCCGCACTCGGTCAGGCCGTAGCCCTGGCGGAAGCGGACGCCCTTGGCGGCGTAGGCCTGGCGCACCGGGGCCGGGCAGGGGGCCCCGCCCGAGATGGCCCAGCGCACGCTCGAGAAGTCGGCGGCGGCGAAGTGGGGGTGGTTGGCGAGCATCTGGAACATGGTGGGCACCAGGAACAGCAGCGTGGCCCGCTGCTGCTGCGCCCAGGCCAGGTGCTCGCCGGGGTCGAACTTCTCCTGGATCATCACGCCCCCGCCCAGGTACAGCAGCGGCGTGCACAGCGCGTTGAGGGCCGCGTGGAACATCGGCGTGGCCACGACGTAGCGGTCCTGGGGGCTCAGGCCCCAGGTCATGGCGGTCTGGGCCGCGTTGACGAGCAGTTGCCGGTAGGGGAGCATGGCCCCCTTGGGCAGCCCCGTGGTGCCGCCGGTGAACAGGATGAGCGCGGTGTCCTCGAGCCCCGCCCGAAAGGGCGCGAAGCCGGCGGCGGGCAGCGACTGGAGCGCCTCGAGCGGCCTGGCCTGGGGGTCGAGCCGGCGCGCGGTCTCCTCCTGACCCGGCCCGAAGAAGAGGGCGCTGGGCCGCGTGTACTCCATCAGCCCCTGCAACTCCGCCGGGCTCAGCCGGTGGTTGAGGAGGGTGGGGACGAAGCCCAGCAGGGGGGCGGCGAAGTAGAGCTCGAGGTAGCCCAGGTGGTTGGGGCTGAGCACGGCCACCCGGTCCCCCGGGCCCACGCCGAGCCCGGCCAGCGACCCCGCCGCACGCCGGGCACGGGCGTACAGCTCGCCGTAGCCGATCCACTCGCCCCGCCAGTACACCGCCGGGCGCTGGGGGTGATAGGCCGCCAGGCGCTCGAGCCAGTTGGCGTTGAGCTCCATCACGCGCCCCCCTCGCCGGCGTCGGCCCCGTTCTCCCAGCGCAGCACCGCCGCGCCCCAGTGGTAGCCCACGCCCGCCGCCGCCAGCGCGACCAGGCTGCCGGGCCCGATCTTCCCGGCCTCGCGGGCCAGTTTGATCGAGAGGATGGGGTCGAGCTGCCCCAGGTGGCCGTAGTCCGAGAGGTAGATGCTCTGCGCCTCGCTCAGGCCCAGCCCCTCGAGCACCGCCCGGTGCGCCGAGGGCTTCATGTGCAGCAGGGCCAGGTAGTCGAGGTCGGCGGGGGTGTAGCCCGCGTCCTGCAGGGCCCCGCCGATGACCTCGAGGAAGCCCGGCATCGAGACGGTCTCGAGCCTCGACTTCATCAGCTCGGGCTCGGCCACGCGCAGCTTGTACCGCCCCAGGTTCTCCGGGGTCAGCGGCTCGGCGGTGCCGCCCACCGGAACGCGCACGGTCTGGGCCAGCGCCGCGTCGGTCTTGAGCCGGGTCGAGCACAGCCGCAGGCCCGGCCCCTCGCGGCTGAGCACCGCGGCAGCGCCCCCGGCGGCCAGGTCGTACATGAAGCGCACGTCAGGGTCGGTGTAGTCGATCAGGTCGCCGTTGCGGTAGCCGCCCGCGATCAGGACGTGCCGCACCTCGGCTCGAGCCGCAAACAGCCCCTCGGCCACGGCTAGCGCGGTGACGAAGGTGGCGCACTTCTGGTTGACGTCGAAGGCCCAGGCCCGCTCGGCCCCCACCATCTGCGCGACCAGCGGGGCGCTGGTCCAGACCGGGTAATCCTTGTGCTCGTCGGTGATGCTGATGACCACGTCCAGGTCAGAGGCCTCGAGCCCCGCCTCCCGCAGCGCCTCCTGCGCGGCCCACCCGGCCATGCGGGCCGGGTGGTCGCCCGGCCCCGGCACCGGCTTCTGGTGGATCCCCAACTTCTCCCGCACCACCCACTCCGGCAGCCCGCTCGCCGCGGCGATGTCGCCGCTGGTCATGCGCGGTGCAGGCAGGTAGACTCCAAGGCCCCGTAGGTAAGGCATCACAAAACCCCTCGAGTTCGATTGAGCCCGAGTCTACCGGGGCGTTGTTACAGAGTTGTTACACGGGTGCGGGTGCAGGACGCTGAACGCCCAACGCTGAACGCAAAACGCCAGTCGTACGTCGTACGTCCTACGCCGTACGCAAGACGCAAAACGCAAAACGCGAGACGCCCTGGCCCTCGACCCTCGACGTCCCCTGGCTATCGACCGTCAACGTTTTCAGGCGTTCGACGTTCGGCGTTTAGCGTTTGGCTATCGGCTGTCGGCTATCGGCTATATGATGCCCCCCGTATGCGTGCGCTGCTTTCGGTTTCCAACAAGGCGGGCCTGGTGGAGTTCGCCCGCGAGCTGTCGGCTATGGGCTTCGAGCTGGTCTCGACGGGCGGGACCTACAAGGCGCTCGAGGGCGCCGGGCTGAAGGTCACCTACGTCTCAGACGTCACCGGATTCCCGGAAATCCTGGACGGGCGGGTCAAGACGCTGCACCCCAACATCCACGCCGGCCTGCTGGCGACGCGCAGCGCCGAGCACCAGGCGCAGCTCGAGCAGCACGGCATCACGCGCATCGACCTGCTGTGCGTCAACCTCTACCCCTTCCGCGAGACCGTGAGCCGGGGGGCGAGCTTCGAGGAGTGCATCGAGAACATCGACATCGGCGGGCCGGCCATGCTCCGGGCGGCGGCCAAGAACCACGCCGCGGTGCTGCCGGTGTGCGACCCCGCCGACTACCCGCGGGTGCTCGAGGCCCTCCGCAACGGCGTGAGCAGCGCCCTGCGCCAGGAACTCGCCTACAAAGCCTTCGCCCACACCGCCGCCTACGACGCGGCCATCTCCGAGTTCCTGGGCCAGGAGAAGTTCCGCCCTGGCCTGGTGATCGCCCTGGAGCGCGTCAGCGAGCTGCGCTACGGCGAGAACCCCCACCAGGAAGCGGCGCTCTACCGCCTGCAGGGCGAGAGCGGTCCCGTGCTCGACGCCGAGGTCCTGGCCGGCAAGCCCATGGGCTTCAACAACTACGCCGACGCCGACGCCGCCTGGGCGCTGGTGAGCGAGTTCGACGAGCCCGCCTGCGTGGCGATCAAGCACGCCAACCCCTGCGGGGTGGCGGTGGCCTCCGACCCCAAGACCGCCTGGGAGCGCGCCCGCGACGCCGACACCCTCTCGGTCTTCGGCGGGGTGGTGGCGCTCAACCGGCCCGTGGACCTCGAGACCGCCCAGGCCACGAAGGGGACTTTCCTCGAGGTCCTCATCGCCCCCGGGGTGAGCCCGGAGGCCCTGGAGTGGTTCAGAACCAAGAAGCCCGACCTGCGGGTGCTGGTGGCCGGGCCGAGCCGCTTCGGCCCGCTGGAGTTCCGCCCCATCCTGGGCGGCTTCCTGGTGCAGGACCGCGACGTTCAGGCCTGGGGCGGCCTCGAGCCCCGCGTGGTGACGGTGCGCGAGCCCACCGCGCAGGAGTGGCGCGACCTCGAGTTCGCCTGGAAGGTGGGCAAGCACGCCCGCTCCAACAACGTGGTGCTGGCCAGGGACGGCGTGACGGTGGGGGTGGGCACCGGCGCGGTGAGCCGCATCTGGGCCGCCGAGCGCGCCATCCTCAACGCCGGGGAGCGGGCCCAGGGCGCGGTGCTCGCCTCCGAAGCCTTCTTCCCCTTCGACGACGTGGTGCGCGCCGCCGCCGCAGCCGGCGTCAGGGCCATCGTCCAGCCCGGCGGGGCCAAGCGCGACCCCGAGGTGATCGCCGCCGCCGACGAGCTGGGCGTGGCGATGGTGTTCACGGGCTCGAGGCACTTCAAGCACTGAGCAGGCTTCGCCTTGAGCGTTAAGCAGAATGGCTCCAGTTGAGCTTAGAATGGTTGCATGTTAACTGAGAGCTCCTTCGACTGGAGCCAGCCAGTCCCCCGGCTTTCAGGCTATGACTTTAGCCGTAAACCACGCTGGCAGGGGCACTGGGGAGGTTACCTCAGCGGCTATAACGCCCGTTATTTCCTCGAATACGACCACCCAGCCGGCACAGCTCGCCTGTGGGTTTTCTGCCAGCCCATCTTCGGCACTCGAGGCTGGTACGGTGAAGGCCCGGCCAGCTACGATCCCGCCGGTCCCAGCATCCGCTTCAGCGTCCAGGGCATCCGCCACGACCCCCGCAGCGGGCAACCCCTCACCATCCTCCGCTGCACGGGGGAGGCAAAGGACATGCCCGACCACGTCGGCCTGAAGCTAAACCCTTCTGAAAAACCGCTGTTGGAGCGGAGGCTCACCAACCCTCCCCCCACCCAAACTTCTACCCCGACCGCCGCCGCGCCACCGCCCCCACCTCCCAAACCGCCAGCCCCTCCCCAGGCCAAACAGCCCACGCAACCTTCCTCCAAACCATCTCCGCAGGCCACCGTCGCCTCGCCCCCTCCCCAAGCGTCCCAGGCGACCCAACCCCTCCAGAGGGTCTGGCCCAAGCCCCGGCACTTCGTGGGCCAGATCGCGGGGCAGGTGCCAATCCACCTCGAGCTCGACCGCCCCTTCGGCGACAAGGTAATCGGTTACTCCAGCAGCACCTGGGAGAAGGGGGAGGGCTCCTTCGACCTGATAGGCAGGATCACTCCCGGCGGGGTGCTCAACCTGGTGGCTTACTCGGGCAAACAACCCGTGCGCAAGCTGGTTGGCAGCGTTCAGGGCGACAAGGGAGACCGGCTGGTAGCGGATTGGCTCGAGCTAGACCGCAACGGGAGGGTTGTCCGCAGCCGGGAACTCGTGGCCTTTTACACCCCTGCACCTGAACCCGCGACCAGACAGGCGCGCCAGGACGGCAACGGTGCCCCGGATGCCCTGGATGAGCTCATGGGAATCGAACAATTTACCCCACGCTACACGGTCGAACAGATACGGCGGGCTCGAGGCCTCATCGCCCAGGAGCCGGATGCAAAAAAGCGGGGTGACTTATACCTGCTGTTGCAGAGCAAGGTTTCTTACCGCAATCAAAGGAATAACTCAAGTATTGGGCGCGAGGAGGACGAGAAATATACCCCTTTCGGTGATATGCGGGCTGAACGGGTTGGTAAACCCCTTGGGGACGTGATGTGTAACTTGACATCAGCCGCAATGGCTCTAGAGCAACTGGGTATTGGGAATCCTGACCCCAAGAACTTCCCTCAATTTGAGGATTATTTGGAACACCTGAGGCGAAAAATAGCTGATGCAAAAGTTAAGGCCAATCCGGAGATGGAAAAAGCAATCCGTATCAGTTATCACCGAGAATCGAGGGCCGGCTGGCAAAGCGTGATTGAGGCTATGGGAGGATATGTTGAAGACGTTGGAAGTGGTCAACGCGACAAAGAATGGTGGGAAAAAAACGTGTTGCCCCATCTAGCTAAGGGTCACTCGATCATGATGAGTATAGGCGGGCACATAGTCAGGGTTCAGAAAGTATCCGAGGAGGGTCTGATAGTAGATGATCCTTATGGATTGGTCAGACTATTTCCTGGAGCTAAATGGGATTATGGAGAGAATTGGCAGCAAGCGAATAGTCTGAAGAATGCGGATAAATCCCAAGAGCTAGCGGGTGCGAGAGGAGAAGACGTGTTATGGAAGTGGTCGGATGTCTCCAAGCATTCGATGCGATGGATTGTTGCCGTGAGGGGAAAGTAGGCGAAAAACATGAAGCACCTCCCTTCTACGTTTCATTGGATAGTCCTACCCATCCTTTTATCAGTCCTATCTGTTTCGGCTTTCGCCCAATCAAAGCAGATGACTGTGGCTGATTACTTCAAACTTCTACCCGATAGGTACTTCACGTTACTTTCTGGTGATGCTGCATTGATTCCCCACGGCATCAGGGAAGATTTAGCCATTGCTTCAAGGCGAACTGGGTATATAGAGAGAACAATTTCAGGCATCACTTACGAAATGGCAATTGATATGCGAAATGAATACCTGATGGCCTCGAGCAGCCAGTGGGAGCTTGTGTTTGAGATGGCAGTGTGGAGGGCAAAAGGTCAGGAGCCTCTTATCGGCCTCTCAATCAATGGATGCACGGCCGCATCCTGCAAAAATGTGACCCTCCATTTCCTGAGGTACAAAAATGGTGCCTGGGTCGATGTTACAGATCAGGTACTGCCCAAGATAACCGCTCAGATGATGCTGGACGCTTATGAGACGCTCAAGCGGAGCGACCCGGAGGCAACTGTCTTACCAAGACCTTTTTACGAAATACCTCGAGTGGGAACCACCATTGCCGTTTATATGGCAAGCCCTCGAGTCAAGGTATTCAACCTGATATGGCGCGGAGAGCGATTTGACTTGAGGAAAGCGGAATGAGTGCCTGTTTTATGTGGTGGATCGTGGCGATCGAGCGGGGGTAGGGGGTAAGCCATGCGATGGTTGAGGCTCACGGTTGTGCTGTTCGCGACGCTTTCGCTCGGCCTGCTGCTCATGAGGGCGGGGAAGGGACGGGCCCCCCTCGGCAGCGTCTTCGAGCTCTTCCTGAGGGCGCCGGATCAGGTCTTCCGCGACTCCTCGGGCTGGTTCGCCTTCTGCACCGACCTCGCGCCCGACGAGCGCTGCGCCGACCGCAGGCGAGAGATCCTCAAACGCCGCGACATGCTGCAGCCGGATTTCGGCCACTTCCGCGAGGAGGGCGATTTAATCGAGGTGAGCGGGACGGTTTTGCACGCGCGGCTGAGGGAGTCCAGGGACTTCCCCATCCAGGAGGGTGAGGTTGAGGACTCGGGGTCCCACGAGTTCGTGGTGTGGAGGGTCGACTCGGCCAGGGGGGTCGTCGCCGTGAGCAACCTCCCCTACGGCGAGAGGCCGCAGCGCATCCGGTTCTTCGAGGTCAGGGGCGGCCGGTGGAGGGACATTTCCGCGTCCGTGCTGGTGCCCGCGGAGCGGCTCAGGGCGCTGATGCTGAAGAGGCTCGGGCGTGAGCAGGGGCGGGTGAGGCTCTACCGCTTCGAGTACCATCCGCTGACCGAACGTCCCGATATTAGGGTCATCGCGCGGGTCTACACCGACCGGCCGCTCATGGCCTACACCGACCAGCCGAGACAGGGCTTGTGGGACCATGCGCTCTTTCTGGGGAGGCTGGTGTGGCGGCAGGGCCGGTTCTCCTTCGAGCCCTCGGAGGAGTGACATGGGTTCCCCATGTCCTACGGGGCGGTGATTTTCCGGCAGCGGCTGCCGAGATCCGAGGGATGTCCCCCTGGAGGATGGATAAAGAAAGTGGAGCTATGGGAGAAGACAACCTCGGGTCATGGTCGTTCTTGAAGGAGCGGGGCGTTTTCTGGGCGTCAGCCATCTCAAAGAGATGAACTCTATGAGTGGGCATACTTTTCCCCAGCGTTTCCAACGACTATACTCGAAGCCACTACTCTTTTTCATTTTAATTGTCTTGTCTTTTTCGGTGCCGGTGATGGCTAGCTCTCTAAGTGTTGTGGATCACTTCTTAAGGGTGCCGAAGGTTTATCTAAGAAAAGTGGAGATTGGACCTCATTCCATATTTTATACCAATGATCGCCAATGCTTACTCAATCTCAAAACAGACAACTGCTTACGGGGGCCGCCCACCCTGGTGCGTGTTGACCTACGGAATCAGTACATCAGCATTTCCGTAGAGGATCACATAGGGGAATTTACCATATGGAAGACAAGAAGTGGGCAGGATTTTATAGGGATCAGTGTTCTCAACCCACATAGTGATGGATCAATAAGTAAATTCATTTTACTAAAATACTTGAATGGTAGGTATGACGATATTACCAGCTCAGTCGTCGTCCCAGAAGCGATCTTGAAGCGATACTTTCTGCTTAGCATAGAAAATTCGAGTATTTCGCAGAGAATGTTTAAGGGTTTCGCGTACCGCTTACCTAGAGCTGGCACAACCATAGCAATATGCGCTTTACTCGATAAGGACTACGATGGATTTCCCGAGAGCAGTCTGCTTCTAATGCATATTCGATGGAGTGGAGATGGGTTCCTGCCTGCCCAGCCGGTGTTCTGAGCTAAGGCCACATCGTCCGACTTCAAGACGTGAGGGAGCAAGGGCTAATTGTGGACGATCCCTTCGGCGGGCCGATCACGTTGCGCCCATTCAGCTACTCTTGGGGCCAAAACCTCAACTCCAGGAGCGGTGAAACCGGGCAGGGGCCAGGGGCAACGACAACCTCTGGCCCTGGGAGCAGGTAGCGATTCGGCGAATGCTCTGGATTGCTGCAATTGTCCACAGGTAGGAAGCTTTGGGGGAGCCATGACCACACTATTCGCACGCCAGCTACCCTGTCCGGGGGTCGTTCTCATATGGCTGATACTCCTCACCATTGGGGGTTATACGAAGGCAGCTTCGATGAATGTAAGAGATTATTTCTTAAGGATTCCGGAAAAATATCTTGTTTCCACGGCGTTCGCGTTTAATCCTGATGCACCGCTAGCACCAAATACCATCTTGGCCTTCAGGAAGCATATTCTTGATCAAAGACACGTTCCCGGAGTTCTCGGAAGGCTCGTTTTGGATGTTCCTAATGGGTACCTCAGCTATGTGATTGAAGAATCTGCTTTTAGTGAGTTTGTGGTCTGGTACGCTCCAGGCAACAGCGTTATCATTGGTATCAGCGATTACGACATATACTCAGGCAACCAAACGCTTCGATTTGTTCGGTATCGACATTTCGAAAGCGATTGGGAAGACATGACTTCTAAAGTTGTACTCCCCAGAGCACGGCTGGAATCCCTGCTCATCGCGAAAATGGTGCAACGAGGTAAACCCCGTGATTATCAATTTGTTTACCTTCTCCCGCGCGTAGGGACCACGGTTCGTGTTGTGGCCTTTATACCCACCTCCATCTTCCCAGGAACACTAAGGCCTGCCGAACAGATCAACTTGCTGCGACTCGAGTGGCGTGAAGGCCGCTTTCTCCCAGCGGAAGTTCGCTAGGGCTTCATGCGGAGCAGGCAGCTATGGATGAAATGGACGCTGAGAGAATAGTTCGATCGATCGTGAATCGAGACAGCCCCTACACGTCTGCAATGCAGTTGGCATTAGTCAGCCGTAGGCTCAAAAAGGCGATGCTGTTGAAGGTTCTAGAGAAGTTAACGGGAGATTTCGGATACGAAGGGATATGGGCTATCCACGCCCTGGTGGGTCTTGATGAGCAGAGGGCTCAACAGACGGCGATCCGGTGGCTGAACCACCCCAACCACAACGCCAGGTCAATCGGTCTGGACATCTTACAGACTTGACCGTTATTCAGGGTTGAGGCTAGATAGAGGCATGAACTTACGCGAAGCCTTAGCCTCATTGGACGATCCACGCTACCAGAACCGGCGCTATCCGCTGTGGGGGTGGTGGCATTGGTGCTGGTGGCCTTTGTGTGCCGGGTGGACTCCCTGCGGGGTGTGGCCCGCTTTGCCCAAGCCAATCCCTTCCTGTGTAAGCCCCTGGGCTTGCGCAAGGCCCCAGGACGCAGCTCAATCGCCCAGCTCATCCGCCGCTTGGACCCGCAAGCGCTGGGGTTCAGCCCTGCAACAGGTCTTTCCCGAACTCCCCCTTCCCGCCTCTTTCCCTACCTCTACCGCTACTACCTCTGCCCTGGTCGCGGATGGCAAGGTCTTGCGGGGGAGTGCTAAAGGCGAGAGCCCGGTGGTGCGGGTGGTGGAGCTGTGGTGTGAGCAAGCCCGCCACAGCCTGGCCCAGGCCCAAGTCGGTGGGCGGAGGATGAGGCCTTGCTGGGTCTGCTGGAGCGCATGGGGCTGGAGGGTTTAGCCGGTCGGGTGGTGGTGGCCGACGCGGGCTTCCTCTACCCCCGGGTGGCCGAAGCCATCCGGGCTAAGGGGGGGATTACCTGCTGAGCCTGAGGGCCAACCAAGCCCGGGCGTTGGAGGCGGTAGAGTGGCTGTTCGCTTGCCTGGACGAGCATCCCCTGCCCGGGGAAAGCATCGTCCAGTGGGAAGAACTCCGTGACGGGGAGGTGTGGCGCTACCGGGCCTCGGCCTCCCCCCATCTCCCCCCCTGGCTGGACTTCCCC
>NZ_KE387023.1:2779634-2789789 GCF_000430045.1 Calidithermus chliarophilus DSM 9957
CCTGTGGGTGCGGGGGCCGCGCGTCTGGCTCGAGGGCGCGGGCCTGCCGGCCCAGCCCGTCCGCCCCGACCCCCAGGGCGTCGTGGAGGCCCTGCGCCAGTTGGCGGGCGAGAGCTGGTCGCACCTGCTGTTCTCCGCCGACCTCGAGGCCTTCGCCGCCGGCAAGCTCACCCTGGAGGAGGCGCGCCAGCGGCTCACCGAGCCCGAGCCCGTGGTCGAGACGGTCCCCGTCGAAACGGTCGAGGCGGAGGTCGGGTCTCCCCCCGTGCTCGAGGCGCCGCTCGAGGAAGAGCCCACGGTCGCCGTGCGCACCGCCGAGGAGCCCCTGCCCCCGCCCCCTACCGTCCCCAAGAGCAAGTCCCAATTGCGCGTCGAGTCCCAGCCGCCCGCCCGCCCGGCAGAGCCCACCCAGCCTGCTGCCTCACCCCAGGAGGAGGTGCCCGTCGCCCCCCGCCGCATCCGCATCGACGACCCCCTCGAGCCCTCCTTCAGCGTCATCGAGCCGCAACCCCGCCGCCGGAACGTGCTGCTGTACCTGGGCGTGCTCCTGCTGGTCGTGGCCGTGGCGCTGGCGGTCTGGTTGTGGCCCCGCCCCGAGCCCGCCGTCAGCGGCTACGTGGTGGAGTTCCGCCTCGATCCCCCAGGTTCCCGCGGCCGCATCGAGATCCTCGAGGCCCCCCCCGGCTCCACCATGGAGAAAGAGCGCACCATCGCCGAAGTCCCCGGCCCCGTGCAGTTCGACAAGGCCGGCGCCTACCGCGTGCGCATCCGCGTGGACGGCCGCGAGCCCAAAGAGGTCCTGCTGGACGTGCCGAGTCCAGGTGGGGTGACGATAAGGCTGCAATGAGGGCCGGTGCCGGACGCTGATAGTCGATAGCTGATAGCCGATAGCTGAAGGCAAAACGCAATACGCCAAACGCCGAACGCCGGACGCCGGACGCCGGACGCCGGACGCCAGACGCCAGACGCCTTGTTCCCCCCTTAGCAAGGGGGGCTGGGGGGATACTCTCACACGCCACGGGCCTTTCGCTGAGGGCTGACGGCTGACAGCTGACGGCTAACCCCTGACGCCTCCTCGCTTCCCGCCTCCCGCCCTTTACGGGTACACTCACCCACATGAGCGTCGTCATCCTCGATTTCGGCTCGCAGTACACCCGGCTCATCGCGCGGCGGGTGCGGGAATTGCGGGCGTACTCGGTGATCCTGCCGGGGACGGCCAGCTTGGAGCGTGTCCTCGCGGAGCGTCCGCAGGCGGTGATCCTGTCGGGCGGGCCTAACTCGGTCTTCGACCCCAACTCACCGCGGCCGGCGGAGGGGCTGCTCGAGCAGGGGCTGCCGGTGCTGGGCATCTGCTACGGGATGCAGTACCTGGCGATGGCCCACGGGGGCCGGGTGGAGCGGGCCGGGAGGCGGGAGTACGGCAAGGCGGTGCTGACGCGGCACGAGGGGCCGCTGTTCGAGGGGCTGGGGGGCGAGTTGCAGATGTGGATGAGCCACTCCGACGCCGTGACCAACCTGCCCGAAGGGTGGCGGGTGATCGCCGAGACCGAGGAGAACCCGGTGGCCGCCATCGCGGCCCCGGACGGCCGGACCTTCGGGGTGCAGTTCCACCCGGAGGTGGTGCACAGCCCCAAGGGCATGGCGGTGCTGGAGAACTTCCTCGAGCTCGCCGGGGTGCGCCGCGACTGGACCCCCGAGCACACCCTCGAGGCCCTCATCGCCGACATCCGCGCCAAGGTGGGCAAGGACCGGGTGCTGCTGGCGGTGTCGGGCGGGGTGGACTCCTCCACCCTGGCGCTGCTGCTCTCGAGGGCCATCGGCTCGCAGCTCACCGCCGTGTTCGTGGACCACGGCCTGCTGCGCTTGAACGAGCGTCACGAGGTCGAGCAGGCCCTGCGGCCTCTGGGCGACGAGAATTTGCGGGTGGTGGACGCCTCCGAGCAGTTCCTGCGGGCGCTGAAGGGGGTTGCCGACCCCGAGGAAAAGCGCAAGATCGTGGGGCGGGAGTTCATCCGGGTCTTCGAGGCCGAAGCCCGCAAGCTCTCGCAGGAGGGCTGCCGCTGGCTGGCGCAGGGCACGCTCTACCCCGACGTCATCGAGTCGGCGGGCGGGGAAGGGGCGGCCAACATCAAGAGCCACCACAACGTGGGGGGGCTGCCCCCGGACCTCAACTTCGAGCTCCTGGAGCCCTTCCGCTACCTCTTCAAGGACGAGGTGCGCGAGCTCGCCCTGCTCCTGGGCCTCCCCGAGCCCATCCGCATGCGCCACCCCTTCCCGGGTCCCGGCCTCTCCATCCGCATCCTGGGCGAGGTCACGCCCGAGAAGCTCGACGTCCTGCGCCGCGCCGACGACATCTTCATCAGCGCCCTGCGCGACTGGAACCTCTACGACAGCGTCTCCCAGGCCCTGGCCGTGCTCACCCCCATGCAGAGCGTGGGCGTCATCGGCGACGAGCGCAGCTACGGCTACGTGCTGGGCCTGCGGGCGGTGAGCACCGTCGACTTCATGACCGCCGACTGGGCCCGCCTGCCCCTCGACTTCCTCGACGAGGTCGCCCGCAAGATCACCCGCCAGGTCCCCGAGGTCGGGCGCGTGGTCTACGACATAACCTCCAAACCGCCCGCCACCATCGAGTGGGAGTGAGGCGCGGCAAGGCTCGAGGACGTTCTGAAGTCACGAAAGTAACGCCCCAGATGTGACGTTTGACCATTTCCCCACCCAGGGGATGTGGTACAACGGCACCTGGAGGGAAACCTCCTCTCGGAGGCGACGAAGCCTGTCCTGCATTTGGGCGCCTGGGACAGGCCGAGCCAGTGGCGCAACCGGCCGAGAGACAACCACTCCGTACGCATCTTGCCACGCCGTGGGCGTTTCTCGCCGGTCAGGCTCCCAGCCTGGCCCTAGGCGTCGTTTAGGGTGTTCGGAGGCGTTGAACCGTGTTTCCCAACGTGGGCACCAAGGGAACCGGGGAGCCAGTGGTGCAACCGGCCGAACGCAGAGAAAGCGTTCCTGACGGACCCCGGCTTTTCCCATTCATCTCTACCGTTAGCTTTTCGACCTTTCGTCCGCTTTGGGCGGTGGCCGGGCTCGCTGCCTTGGTTCTGGCGGGTTGCGGACAGCCCGTCGCTCAGACCCAGGCCGAGTTCACCGCCGTGCCCGCCCAGCTTCCGGTGAGTGGGGGAGAAGTCTCCTTCTTCTGGCAGGCCGAAGGCGCCGGGGAAGTGACCGTCACGAGCGAGCCCGCCCTGCCGGGCTTTCCCCTCACGACGCGCGACCGCTCCTTCTCGGTGAAGGTGCGGGGCAACCCCACCACCGCCGCCAAGACCTACCGCTTCACCCTCGAGCTCGCCACCCCTCAGGGCCGCGTGGCTAAGACCCAGACCGTCACGGTCGAGCCCCAGGCCTCCGTGAGCTGCCCGAGCTCGAGCCGGCCCGCCGCCCGCGCCGCCCTCGCCGCGCCCGAGCAGGTCAGGCCCGCCGGGCTGGGCCGCTTCGACCGCCCCTACGCCAGCGGCCGCCTGCTGGTGTTCAGCAAGAGCGGCAGCCGCCTGCAGAAGCTGGGCGCTGTGCGCCTGGAGGGCGGGTGGGGCCTGGTGCGGGTGCCGCAGGGCCAGGAGGCCGCCAAGGCCCGCGCCCTCGTCGAGCGGGGCCTGGCCGACTACGCCCAGCCCGAGTACCTCTACGAGGCCGCCGAGGCCGCCGTGCCCCCGGCCAACCGCCAGTACCCCGCCCAGGACGAGCTCTTCGCCCAGATGCGCCTCGAGCAGGCCTGGAAGGGCCTGAACGCGGGCTGCGAGCGCCCCGTGGTCGCCGTCGCCGACACCGGCTTCTTCACCGACCGCCCCGACCTCGCCCCCAACCTCACCCCCCAGTCGAGCTGGCTCGACGTGGTGGGCCCGAGCCTCGAGGCCCCCCAGCCCCGCCAGGGCGCCGTGGCCCCCCACGGCGGCGACTCCCACGGCACGGCGGTCGCCAGCGTCATCGCCGCGACCACCAACGACGGCTCGATGCTGGCCGGGGTGAGCTACAACCTGGCCCAGGTCCTGCCCATCAAGATCTTCGACGCCCAGGGCCGCACCGGCACGCTCCAGATCGCGCAGGCCCTCGAGTACGCCGCCGGCCAGACCGAGATCGGCGGCCGGACCTTCACCAACCCCACCCCCGCCCAGGTGGTCAACCTCTCGCTGGCCGGGCAGGCCTTCGACCCCTACCTCGAGAGCGTGCTGGCCAGGGTCAGCGCCCAGGGGCTGGTGGTGGTGGCCGCTAGCGGCAACTCCGACAGCGCCAGCGTGGGTTACCCGGCCTCCTCGCCCTACGTCCTCGCCGTGGGCGCCACCGACGCCCAGGGCCGGCGCGCGGTGTGGGGCAACGGTTTCGGCTCCAACTACGGCCCCGAGCTCGACTTCGTGGCCCCCGGCACCGCCGTCCCCAGCTACGGCGGCCAGGCCGCCGACGGCGTGGGCAACGCCTACGGCACCTCGATGTCGGCGGCCTTCGTCAGCGCCACCGTCGCGCTGCACCTCTACCAGAACCAGCGCCAGCGCGGCACCTTCCACCCCGAAGGCGCGGGCAGCGGCACGCTCGAGGCCGTCCGTTCCTGCCTGCGCAGCGCCGCCCAGCTCTCCGCCCCCTCGCCCGAACTCGGCCACGGCCTGATCGACGTGTCCAAGGTGATCGACCCCGCCAACCCCGCGTGCAACTAGAGGAGGTCCCCATGCCTAAGAGCCTGCTCCAACCCCTCCCCGACGAGATCCTCAGCGGCTACGAAGCCCACCTCTACCTCGCCGACCTCCAGCTCTACGGCCTCATCTACCTGCCGCAGAGCACGCTGGGCCAGCCCCTGCCCTCCACCGCCGACTGGCTCAACCAGGGCGACAGCCCCCTGCTCCCCCTCGCCAGCGTCAACCTCTACCGCTCCGACTCCCCCGCGACGCCCCGGGCCGAGGACATCCTGGCGGTGCTCCCCTCGATGGGCCTCCCCAAGGAGCGGGTGCTCTACCTGCAAGGCGGGCGCCCCCCCGCCGTCCGGGACGGCAAGCGCCGCCGGGTGGCCCTGCTGTACCCCCACAGCGTGCTGGTGGGCTGGCTCGAGGGCCCCGAGGGCCAGGACTTCCACCAGTACATGGCCCTCGCCCTGCCCTTCCAGCCCCTCTTCGAGGCCGAGGTCTACCCGCTGGGCCAGCCGTTCAGCCAGGCGAAGTGCCTCGAGCGCCACCCCTTCCTCACGGTGAACCTGCGCCAGGCGCGGGGGTTCTTCGCGCCGATGCCGGAGGGGCCGGGTGGGGTGGACTTGACGCTGTTCTGAGTCGATGGCTGATAGTCAATAGCCGATAGCCGATAGCCGATAGCTAAACGCCAGACGCCGAACGCGGGTCATACGTCGTACGTCCTACGCAAGATGCCTTAGCCCTCGGCTCTAGAGCGTGTTATACCAGATTCGGTTGGTCCGTCACCGTTCGGTGACGGACCAACCCGACCGAAGGGAGTGCTCTAGGATTCAAAAAGATAGCCTCTGAAGGTCTTTAGTTTGGGTGATTATCTTTTTGAATCCGGTATTATGAACCTCTACCCATGGCTCGTGCTGGACGCAGTTTCCAGCCGGGTTCCCCGCATCGCGACAGTTACCTCGAGCGCTGTCCAGGACGGCGATTTTCATAAAGTGCCTAACACGCTCTAGACCCTCGGCTTTCCACACGCCACGAGCTATGGGCCCTTAGCTATCGGCTATCAACCCTCCGCAAGAACGCCACCGTGGCCTGAGCGATGCGCTTCCATCCCTCGGGTTGGCCGAGGTCGGCGGGCTGGTCGCCGGGTTGGGCTCCGTAGGCCCCGAAACCGGCGTGGTTGAGCCCCTCGATCACCTCGACCTGGGTGCCCTTGGGCATACGGGGGATCTGGCGGGCGCGTTCCTCGGCGGTGAGCAGGCCGTCCTTGCTGCCGAAGAGGGCCAGGGTGGGGAGGGTGCGGCTCGAGAGGTCGTTTTGGGGGTAGGAGGCCCACAGGATGAGCCCCACCACCGAGCGCTGCACCAGGGGGTCGCTCGAGGTCGCGAAGTTGGCGGCGGCCACGCCGCCCATGGAGTGGCCGGCCAGCACCCACTTGGTCTGGGGGTAGCCCTCGAGCACCACCCGCGCCCGGTCCTGGTCGCTGATGGCGAGGTTGAAGGGAACCCACAGCAGCGCGACCGGGTAGCCCGCCGCGGCCACCTGCCGCAGCACCGGGGCGTAGGCGCGGTAGTCCACGCGGGCGCCGGGGTAGAAGGCCAGGCCCACTTTCGCGGCCTCCCCGGCGGGGCGCAGCAGGTAGCCCCAGTTCCTGGCCTCCACCCTCACGGCGCTGTCGCTGCTGAGGGCGCCCAGGGCCTCGGGCGCGGGGGGGATGGGCTTGAGGGCCTGCCAGACGTAGAACACCACGCTGGCGGCGAAGAAGAGCATCAGGCCGAAGAAGATCAGCCAGAAGCGGCGGCTGGCGACGAGGGTCTGGGGTTGGGCGGTTTTGCGGCTCATGTTCAGTCGGCGGCCGTGGGGGCCGGGGTCTTGGGCAGGGCTTGCGCCTGGTAGCGGCGGCGCTCGAAGAGGTAGAAGGCGGCGGGCACCACGTAGAGCGTCAGCAGCGTCGAGACCGTGACGCCGCCCAGGATGATGATGCCCAGCGGCTTGCGGAACTCCGAACCCTCCCCGCTCGCCAGGATCAGCGGCAGCGAGATGATCAGCACGGTGAGGGTGGTCATGAGGATGGGGCGCAGGCGCAGCCGGGCGGCCTCCACTAAGGCGTCGTAGAGCGGCTTGTCCTGGGCCTGGCGCACGGCGAAGTCGAGGAGCAGGATGGCGTTCTTGGTCACCAGCCCGATCAGCATCACCAGGCCCAGCACGCTGATGGTGTCGAGGCCCGCGCCGAAGAGCCACAGCGCCCAAAAAGCGCCCACCAGCGCCAGCGGGACGGGCAGCAGCAGGTAGAGGGGGTAGCGGAAGGCGTTGAACTGGCTGGCGATGACCAGGTAGTTCAGCAGCAGCGCCAGCCCGAAGGCGATGGGCGCGGTGCTGGCGAGGTCGCCCACGAAGGCGGCCCCGCCCTGGCTCTCCAGCCGCACCCCGTCGCCGAGGACGCCGGCCTCCTCGAGCGCCTGCTCGATCTGCTGGCTGTACTGGAAGACCCCGCTGGTCGCGCTCTCCGAGCGGTTGGCGGTGATGCCGGCCGAGAAGGCGTTGTTGGTGCGGGCCAGCGTGGCCGGGCTCTGGCGGCTCTCGAAGCGGCTGAGGCTCGCGAGCGGCAGCGACTGGCGCAGGCTCGGCGAGTGCACCGGCAGCGAGAGCAGGGCGCTGGGGCTGTCGATGAGGCCGGGGTCGGCCTTGACCACGATGGGGTACTCCTGGCCCGAGCGGCGCAGCTTGGCCGCCTCCGTCCCCGCGTTGTAGACCCGCAGCACCTGGGCGAGGTCGTTGGGGGTGAGGCCGGTGCCCTCCAGCGCCGAGGCGTCGGGCACCAGCACCCGCTCGTTGGCCTTCTGGGCGAGGCTGCTGGAGACGTTGGCGAGGAAGTCGAGGCCGTAGAGCACCTCGAGCGCCTTCGCGTTGCGCTCCTCGAGCAGCTCAGGCGTGGGGGCCGAGAGCACGAACTGGAAGTCGTCGCCCCCCGGGCCGCCCTCGGCGGCTTTGACCCGCAGGGTGGCCTCGGGGCGGGCCTCGAGCCGCGCCTCGAGCTCGCGGGCCAGCTCGGGGACGATGGCGTAGATGTTCTCGCGCTCGCCGTGCTCCGCCAGCACCACGGTGAAGTCGGCCCGCTCGGGGTTGCCGCTGCCCAGCGCGCTGTTGGAGGAGCCCACCTCGGTGAGCACGTCCCTGACGTAGGGCCGGGCCAGCAGGAAGTCCTCGACCTCGCGGGCCAGCCGGTCGGTCTCGTCGAGCGCGGTGCCCTTGGGGAGCTCGAGGCGCACGTTGATCACGCCGTTGTCGGAGCGGGGGGTGAAGTTGAAGGGCACGCGGGGGGCCACCAGGCCGATGGAGAGGAAGAACAGCGCCCCCACCACGAGCACCAGGGGGCTGCGGGGCAGCAGCCGGGCCAGGCTGCGGGCGTAGGCCTCGCGCAGCAGGTCGAACAGGCGCTCGGAGGCGTGGAAGAGCGAGGAGCTCACCGCCCCCGCCAGCCCGAACAGCACGCGCCCCACGTAGCGCAGCGGCAGCAGGGCCAGCCACAGCGGCAGCAGCAGCGCCTGCCAGGAGCGCAGCTTGCCCGCCAGCCAGCCGAAGTCCTCGCGGATGCCGCGCAGGCTGCGGGGCACCTCGCGCCAGGTGGGGGGCTCGGGGTCGGGGAAGTAGGCCAGGCGCACGGTGAGGAAGAACAGCGCCTCGAGCCAACTGAAGAAGATCGCCGCCGCCAGCCCCAGTCCGAACTCGCGGAAGAGCTGCCCGACGAAGCCCGGCAGGAAGCTGATGGGCAGGAACACCGCCAGGAGCGACAGCGTCGCGGCCGAGACCGCCGAGAGCACCTCGGTGGTGCCGCGCAGCACCGCGTCCTTGAGGCCGTAGGGCTGCTCGAGCCAGTGCTCGATCTGCGCGGTGACGGCGGGGATGTCGTCGGCGGGGAGCAGGTCGGCGCTGCCCCGGCTCACCGCCGCGTGCAGCGGCAGGCCCTGGGCCAGGTAGCGCTCGATGTGCTCGGCCAGCACGGCGGCGTCCTCGCGCGAGAGCAGCCCGCGGGTGGCCTTGGCCACGGCGTCGGGGACGGAGTACTTCTGGCGGCGGTAGCGGTCGATGTTCTCGGCCACCACGATGGAGTCGTCCACCACGATGCCCACCGCCACGATGATCGCCAGCAGGCTGATGACGTTGAAGGTGAAGCCCAGCAGCCCGTACACCAGCAGCGCCCCGGCCATGGTGATGGGGATGGCGACCACCACGCTGAAGACCGAGTTGAGCTTGCCCAAGAACACCAGCACCACGAAGGAGACCACCAGCGCGACGATGACCACCTCCTTCAGCGTGTCCTCGACGGTGGCCTGGATGAAGGTGGTGGTGTCGCCGGTGACGCGGGCGCGGTAGCCCTCGGGCAAGGTCGCGCCCGCCAGGGCCCCCTTGACGCCCTGGGCCACCGAGACCGCGTTGGCGTCGGGGGTCTTGCGCACGCCCAGCAGCACCACCGGCTCGCCCGACAGGCGCGTGTAGCGGCTGGGGGTGGCCTGGGTGTCGCGCACGCTGGCGAAGTCGGAGACCTTGAGGCCTCGAGCCGGGTCCACCACGATGCGCGCCACGTCGGCGGGGGTCTGGGGCTGGCTGCGGGTGACGAAGTTGAAGCGCTGCCCGCCCTGGTCCTGGCTCCCGGCCGGGATCGCCAGGGCCGAGGCCTGGATGGCCCCCACCACCTGGTTGGCGGTGAGGCCGTACTCGGCGAGCTTCCAGGGGTCGAGCAGCACCTGGATCTGGCGCTGGGGTGCGCCCTGGATCTGCAAGTCGGCCACCCCGGGCACGAGCTGGAGCTGGGGCTTGAGCGTCTTATCGACGTAGTCGGCCACCTCGCGCAGGTCGCGCCCCTCGGCCGAGACCGCCACGTAGAGGATGGGCTGGGAGGCGGGGTCGAACTTCTGCACCACCGGGGCCGAGGCGTCGCGGGGGAGCTGGCCCCGCACGGCCGCCACCCGCTGCGAGACGTCGGTGGCGACCTGGTCCACCGAGCGCCCGTAGTCGAACTGGGCGATGACCAGCGAGAAGCCCTCGCTCGACTGCGAGGAGATCTGGTCGAGGCCGGGCAGCGTGGAGAGGGCGTCCTCGATGGGCCTGGAGATCTGGCTCTCGATCTCCTCGGGCCCGGCGCCGGGGTAGGTGGTGCTGATGGCCACGACCGGGATCTCGAACTTGGGCAGCAGGTCCACGCCCAGGCCCCGGCTGGCGATGAGCCCGAAGAGCACCAGGGCCAAAAAGGCCGCCGTGGAGAAGACGAAGCGCTCGACGAAGAACTTGACCAGCGGGCTCTCACGCATGGCACGGCCTCACGGGATGACCTCGACCCTGTCGCCGTCGCGCAGGCTGGGGGGCACCGGGTAGATCACCCGGGCCCCGGCGGGGACGCCGTCCACGGCCACGGTGGTGCCGTTGTCGCCCAGCACCCGCACCGCCGCCGTCCGGGCCTGCCCCTCCTCGGCCAGCATCACCGCGGGCCGCT
>NZ_KE387023.1:2789889-2804472 GCF_000430045.1 Calidithermus chliarophilus DSM 9957
GCTGCCCTGGGCCAGCCTGAGGCCGCTCTGGGCCACGCCCACCGCGCCCTCGGCCAGCTTGCGCCGGTAGGCCGCCTCGAGCGCCTGCGCCTCGAGCTGGGCGCGGGCCTGGCGGTAGCCGATCTTGGCCTGCTCGAGGCCGATGCGCGCTTGGGTCAGGTTGTCGGCCACGTCCCCGAAGGGGAAGGGCGTGAGCGTCAGGCTCAGGCTGAGCGAGCGGGCGTCGGACGGGGGGGTGTAGCAGGCGGGGCGGGGGTCGCCCGGCTGGCAGTCGGCGGGCGGGGGCGCGTAGCCCAGGGAGACGAGCCCGCCCTGCCCCTGGAGCGCGACGGGGCTCTCCAGCGCCCGCACGTTGGCCTCGGCCGCCAGCACGCCGTAGTAGGCCTGGCGCAGGCTGGGGTGCTGCTCGAGCGGCGCGAAGAAGCCCTGCGCCCCCGCCAGCCCGCCCAGCAGCACGATCCACCCCAGGTGCCGCCTCACGGGGCCTCCTCCAGCCCGCCCAGCATCTTCTGGTACACCGCGATCAGCGTCTCGATCTCCCCCTCGCTGAGCTGCCGGTAGCGCGGCAGCGTGACCTCGCGCCAGCGCCGGTTGAGCTCGCCGAGCTGCTCCTCCCCCTGCGCCGTGAGGGTCAGCCGGATCCGCCGGCGGTCACTGGCCTCGATCTCGCGCCGGATCAGGCCCCGGTCCTCGAGGCTGTTGAGAAGCTGCGACACGCCGGGCGGGGAGGCCTCGAGCACCTCCGCCAGCGCCCCAGGCTGCTCGACCCCCGAACGGATAAGGTTGAGCGCCAAGCACTGCATCGGCGAAAAACCCAGCGGCTCATAGGCCCGCTGTGCGTCCTGGCGCATCCGCCACAACACCTGCAGTGCGAGGGCCTCGAGCTCGTCGAGCCGGGGAGCGGAATGATTCATACGTATGAAAAGTTAGCCCTTCTTATGGGTCGGGTGTGTAGGGCATGGCACAGATTGGGAAATTGGTAACGAGGGGGTTGGGGGGATGTCGAGGGTCGATGGCTGATAGCCGAACGCGGGTCGTACGTCTTACGTCGTACGCAAGACGCAAAACGCAAGACGCCAAACGCCAAACGCCAAACGCCAAACGCAAAACGCCGGTTGTACGTCTTACGTCTTACGCCCTGGCCCTCGACCCTCGACAAACCACGAGCTGACGGCGGACCGCTGATAGCAGACGGCTGACAGCGAACCAAAAACACGGCCCCTAAGGGCCGTGCCTGTAAGCCTCGAGCTAATCCGCTGCCGACTCCTGGAGGGATTCCTCGAGATCGAAGCCGAGATCCCTGGGGCGCAGGGCGTAGTAGCCGGGGGAGACGCGCTCGAAGGGGGAGTAGGCCCAGCGGACGCTGGCGGTGAGTTTTTGGAGGACGTTGTCAGGCAGGCTCTCGGTTTCTTTCCAGAGCCCCTTTTCCACGATGCGCCGGGTGATTTCCCGGTGGTAAAGCGGTCCCTCCGCTTCCCGTAGCACGATCTCGATGGCCTGAACGAGAGTCATAACCCGAGATTGAGGGTAGCAAGCCGCGGAGCAAATCCCTGCGGCAAATAACCCGCGTTCAGACGAGCGAGTGCAAATTGTGTGTTTACCTGCTCAGCTCACCCACTCGCCGGCGCGCATCAGCGGCTCGGCGGTCCCGTCCTGGGCGATGCCGTCTACGTCAACCTCGCCCGAGCCGATCATCCAGTCGATGTGGATGAGGCTCGAGTTGGCCCCGCGCGCCGCCAGTTCCTCCTCGCTGAGCTTGTCGCCGTCGATCATGCACTCGGTGTAGGCCTGCCCCAGCGCGATGTGGCTGGCCGCGTTCTCGTCGAAGAGGGTGTTGTAGAAGAGGATGCCGCTCTGGGAGATGGGGGAGGAGTGGGGCACGAGCGCGACCTCGCCCAGGCTGCTGGCGCCGGGGTCGGTCTGCAGCACCTGCCGCAGGATCTCCTCGCCCTGCTCGGCGGTGGCCTCCACGATCTTGCCCCCCTCGAAGCGCACCCGGATGCCGTCGAGCAGGCTGCCCTGGTAGGAGAGGGGCTTGCTCGAGCTCACGTACCCCTCGATGCGGTCCTTGTGCGGCGTGGTGAAGACCTCCTCGGTGGGGATGTTGGGGTTGCAGACCACGCCGTTCTTGGCGCGGCCGCTGCCCCCGGACCACAGGTGCCCGTCGGCCAGGCCCACCCGCAGGTCGGTGCCGGGGCCGCGGAAGTGCAGCGCGGCGTAGCGGCGCTCGTTGAGGAAGTCCACGCGCTCCTTGAGCCGCCGGTTGTGGGCCTCCCAGGCGGCCACGGGGTCGTCCTGGTCCACCCTCGAGGCCTGGAAGATGGCCTCCCACAGCTTGGCGACAGCTACCTCCTCGGGGTCGCCGGGGAAGACCATCTGAGCCCAGGAGGGGGTGGCGTAGGAGACGATGGTCCAGTTGATGTGGAAGCTGGTGATGAGCTCGAGCGCGGGCCGCATCGCCAACGACTGGGCCTTGCTCGAGCGCGCCACGTGGTCGGGGTTTTGCCCCTTGAGCAGCCCCGGGTTTTGCCCGCTGATCGCCAGCCGGGCCGCGCCGCTGCGGTAGGCCTCGGCCATGGCGTCGTAGAACCACACCGGGGCCTTGTCGAAGCTCTCGGGCCGGGCGTGCTGGAAGCGGGCGAGCGTGGCGGCGTCGTCGGAGAAGAGGGTCGTTACCAGCGAGGCCCCCGCCTTGTAGGCGTGCTCGGTGATCTTGCGGGTGAGCTCGAGCGCCTCGACGGGGGCGGTCATGACGAGCTCCTGCCCGGGCTGCAGGTTGAGGCCGATCTTTACCGCCACCTGCGCCAAGCGGTCGAGCTTGTTGGCGAAATCGTTGTTGCTCATGCCCCAACACTCTACCCGAAGCTTGACGGCCCCCTGTAAGGGCCGCTACCCTGGGGGCAGCATGAAGGGCCCCCGCCCCCGCACCCCCCGCAGCTTCAAGTGGCACCACCAGAAGTGGAGGCTCTGCCCCCACGCCCAACGCTGAACGCCGGGCGCGGGTCGTACTCCTGGGTCGTACGTCTTACGCCGTACGCAAGACGCCAGACGCGAAACGTAAAGCACCCAAAGCAATAACCCCGAACCGATGGCGTCTGGTCGTCGGCGTTGGGCTTTTGGCCATCGGCTATCAGCTATCAGCTATCAGCTATCGACCTTTAACGAGGTGCCCATGCAGCTACCCAGCTACCCCCTGCCCGACCCTCGAGGCCGCTACGGCGACTTCGGCGGGCGCTACGTCCCCGAGACCCTGATCCCCGCGCTCGAGGAGCTCACCGCCGCCTACGAGCACTTCAAGCACGACCCCGACTACCTGGGGGAGTACGAGTGCTACCTGCGCGAGTACGTGGGCCGCCCCTCGCCGCTGTACTTCGCCGAGAACCTCACCCGCCACCTCGGCGGGGCGAAGATCTACCTCAAGCGCGAGGACCTCAACCACACCGGGGCCCACAAGATCAACAACACCCTGGGCCAGGCGCTGCTTTGCAAGCGCATGGGCAAGAAGCGGGTCATCGCCGAGACCGGCGCGGGCCAGCACGGGGTCTCGGTGGCGACGGTCGCGGCGCTGATGGGCCTGGAGTGCGTGGTCTACCAGGGCGCCGAGGACGTGCGCCGCCAGGCGCTCAACGTGTTTCGCATGCAGCTTTTGGGGGCCGAGGTGCGGGCGGTGGAGAGCGGCACCCGCACCCTCAAGGACGCCACCAACGAGGCCATCCGCGACTGGGTGACCAACGTGCGCGACTCCTTCTACATCATCGGCTCGGTGGTGGGGCCGCACCCCTACCCGGCCATGGCCCGCGACTTCCAGAGCGTCGTGGGCGAGGAGGTCAAGCAGCAGTTGCTCGTCAAGGAGGGCCGTCCGAACCCCGACGCGGTGATCGCCTGCGTGGGCGGCGGCTCCAACGCCATCGGGGTGTTCGCGCCCTTCGCCTACCAGCAGCCGCGCCCCCGCCTGATCGGGGTCGAGGCCGCGGGGCACGGCCAGGCCTCGGGCCTGCACTCCCTCTCCATCGGCGCGGGCCGCAAGGGCGTGCTGCACGGCTCGATGATGTACCTGCTCTACGACGACGACGGCCAGATCCAGCCGGCCCACTCGGTCTCGGCGGGCCTGGACTACCCCGGCGTGGGGCCGGAGCACTCCTACTACGCCGAGCAGGGCCTCGCCGAGTACGTGGGCATCACCGACGACGAGGCCCTCGAGGGCTTCAAGCTGCTCTCGCGCCTGGAGGGCATCCTGCCCGCGCTCGAGAGCGCCCACGCCATCGCCTACGCCGCCAAGCTGGCCCCCGAGATGGACCCCGAGCAGGTCATCGTCATCAACCTCTCGGGCCGGGGCGACAAGGACGTGGTGGAGGTGATGCGGGTGCTGGAGGAGCGTCGAGGGCCCAGTGCCGAGGGCCGAGGACCACAGGAGGTGGCCTGATGACCACCCGTGAAGCCTTCGAACGCGCTGCTTACGAGGGCCGCGCCGCGCTGATCCCCTACGTGATGGCCGGCTACCCCGACGCGCAGGGGGCGCTCGAGACCGTGCGCCGCGTGCTGCCCTACGCCGACCTGCTCGAGATCGGCCTGCCCTACTCCGACCCCCTGGGCGACGGCCCGGTGATCCAGCGGGCCTCCGAACGGGCCCTGCGCCAGGGCACCCGCCTGAAGGACGTGCTCGAGTTCGTGCGCCAGGTGCGCTCCCTCACCGACAAGCCGCTGTTCATCATGACCTACATCAACCCGGTGATCGCCACCGGCCCCCGCCGCTTCTTCGAGGCCTTCAAGGCCGCCGGGGCCACCGGCCTCATCCTCCCCGACCTCCCCCCCGACGAAGACCCCGAGCTGGTGGCGCTCGCCCACGGGGTGGGCCTCGAGACCACCTTCCTGCTGGCCCCCACCTCCACCGACGCCCGCATCGCCACCGTCGCGCCCCACTGCACGGGTTTCGTGTACACGGTCTCGGTGGCCGGCGTGACGGGCGCACGCGACAAGCTGCCCGATGGCTTACCCGAACTCGTCCAGCGCATCAAACAGCACACCGCCGCGCCCGTAGCCATCGGCTTCGGCATCTCCAACCAGACCACCGCCCGCCAAGCCGCCCAGGCCGCCGACGGCGCGGTGATCGCCAGCGCCCTCATCCGCGCCCACGAGGAAGGGCGGCCGCTCGAGCCCGTCCTGGAAGAGGTGCGGCAGGGGCTTTTCAGGCAGGTGAGTGTCTGAAGCGGAGGTAGGAGGAAGGGTTTAGGGAGGCTTGTAGCTAGTGACCTGTAGCTCGTGGTAGACGGCGGTAAGCTTACCGCCGTCAGCGGTCAGCCATCAGCTCGTGGTTTGTCGAGGGGCGAGGGCCAGGGCGTAGGACGTAAGACGTAAGACGTAAGACGTAAGACGTAAGACGTACAACCGGCGTTTTGCGTAGGACGTACGACGTAGGACGTACGACCCGTGCCCGGCATTGGGCGTTCGGCTATCGGCTATCAGCTATCGACCATCGACCCTCGACGCCTTCCAATCTCCACCCAGTACAATCCAAACCATGAAGCGCATCGTCCGGGCGGAGTGCCTGAGCTACATCCAGACCCTCCCGGACGGCTCTTTCCCCCTCATCTACCTCGACCCGCCCTTCAACACCGGCAAGGTGCAAAAGCGCAACCGCATGCGGGTGGTGCAGGACGAGGGCGGCTCGCGCAACGGCTTCGGCGGCAGGAAGTACCGTGCCGAGCCGCTCGAGTCCCCCGTCTACCTCGACGCCTTCGACGACTTCTTGGCCTTCCTCGAGCCCCGGCTGCGCCAGGCCTACCGCCTGCTGACCCCCACCGGCTCGCTCTTCGTCCACCTCGACTACCGCGAGGTGCACTACGTCAAGGTGTTGCTCGACGGCATCTTTGGCCGCCGGAGCTTCATCAACGAGATCGTCTGGGCCTACGACTACGGGGGCCGCTCGCGCCGGCGCTGGCCTGCCAAGCACGACACCCTGCTGTGGTACGCCCGCGACCCCGAGGCCTACACCTTCAACTACGAGGCCATCGACCGCATCCCCTACATGACGCCCCGCATGGTCGGCCCCGAGAAGGCGGCCCGCGGCAAGACCCCCACCGACGTGTGGTGGCAGACCATCGTGCCCACGACCAGCCGGGAAAAAACCGGCTACCCCACGCAGAAACCCCTGAAGCTGCTCGAGCGCGTCGTCAAGGTGCACTCCAACCCCGGCGACGTCGTGCTCGACTTCTTCGCGGGCTCAGGCACCACCGGCGAGGCGGCGGCCCGGCACGGGCGGGGCTTCGTGCTGGTGGACCAGAACCCCGCGGCCGTCGAGGTCATGCGCCGTAGACTCGCCGCGTACGAGCCTGAGATAATCGAGCTCGATGCGACCCCCGCTCCGCCTGAAGCTCGGCGCGCTTGACCTCTTCGTGCTCAACGACGGCGACATCTGGCTCGACGGGGGCTCGACCTTCGGGGTGGTGCCCAGGGTGGTCTGGACCCGCCTCACCGAGCCCGACGAGCAAAACCGCATCCGCCTGAGCATGAACCCCTTGCTGGTGCGGGTCGCCGGTCAATGGGTGCTGGTCGAGACCGGCATCGACCGCAAGCCCGGCCCCAAGCACCGCGACCTCTACAAGCTCGGCGACGAAAGCCCGGTGCTCGCCCAGCTCGCCACGCTCGGCGTCGCCCCCGAGGACATTTCCTGGGTCATCAACACCCACCTGCACTTCGACCACGCCGGCCTCAACACCCGCTGGCAGGGGGGCCGCCTGCTCCCCACCTTCCCCAACGCCCGCTACGTCGTGCAGCGGCAGGAGCTCGAGGAAGCCACCCACCCCCACGAGCGCAGCCGCGCCAGCTACCTCCCCCAGAACATCGAGCCCGTGCTCGAGGCCGGCCTCTTCGAGGTCGTGGAAGGGGAGACCGAGCTGTTGGAGGGCCTGCGCCTGGTCCCGGTCCCCGGCCACACCCTGGGCATGCAGGCGGTGGAGCTCGAGTCGGGCGGCCAGCGCCTGGCCTTCACCGCCGACCTGATCCCCACCCTCATGCAGACCCCGCTGCCCTACATCATGGCCTTCGACCTCTACCCCATGACCACGCTCGAGACCCGCAAGCGCATGTACGCGCGCTGGCTCGAGGGCGATTACCTGCTGGTCTTCACCCACGAGCCGGGACATCCGCTGGGGAAGCTGGTGCTCGGGGATAAGGGCTACCGGGCTGAACTCGTTCACCCTTAGCCCTGGCTCACCCAACTGCGAGGGCGCCCCCGAGGGGGCGCCCTACAGTGCTTTTGGGATATTGTGATCGGCTTTACGCCGCCTTGCGCACGTCCGAACCGTCCGGCGCCAGGGTGATCACCTCGGGCAGGCGGCGACCGGCGGCGATGGCGGCGGGCAGGCCCTCCAGGCGCTTGAGCACCTCGAAGGGGACGTATTTGTGCTCGCCGGTGACGAAGACGCGGGGGTAGTTGTAGAGCTCTCGCCCCACGCCCCACTGGGTCGCGGCGCGCTTCATGGCCCCGCTGATGCCGCCCTTGACGGGCTCGAGGTCGCTCGCCCCGGCCCCGTCCCACTTCCACACCCACTCGCCGCTCTCGGTGCGCACGCCGATGCCGCACAGCCAGGCCACCTCGCCGTCGCCCAGGCTCACCTCCTTGAGCTGGTTCTGCCAGCCCAGGGGGCCAAAGGCCCGGTCGAAGCGCGACATCACGGCACGGCTGTCGATGTAGGGGGCGATCATGGTCTTGCCGTTCTTGTTCACCTGCACTTTCCACTCGATCTCGCTGGCGGTCAGGGGGGCGGTGAGGGCCTCGAGGCCCTTGAGCTCCTTGGGTTCTTTGGTCCTTTCTGTCTTAGGCATAATCACGGGCTTATTTTAGCATGACCGCGAATTCCTGGACTGAGCACCGCGTCACGTGACATCGTCCCGGTGAGCAGGGGGGCGGTCTTCTGATATAAATACAGAATCTCAAGTGGTATTTCATGGCCGAGGGGGATTAATCCTAGTCTGGAAGCCCATTTTTGGCGGCCTTATTGACAGCGCAAGGCATTTGGGCTACTTTATTGACACGCGTTAGTAACACGAGTTAGTTCGCTGTAGTAAGTGTGCGGCTGTTCAGGAGGTGACCGTGGAGCAGGTCCCGGAGACTGGAGCGGTGCAAAGGCCTGGGAGGGTGGCCTCGAGTTGGCGGCGGGCGTTCAACCGCGAGGCGCTTACGGGTTGGCTCTTCATCCTCCCGGCGTTGGTGGGCTTCGTGCTCTTTTACCTATTGCCTTCGGTCCGGGCCTTCTCCATCAGTTTCACCGACTGGAACCTCCTGCGCCCGCCCCGGCCGGTGGGGTTAGAGAACTACGAGGCCTTGCTGGCCGACCCCAACTTCTGGCACGCCCTGAAGGTCACCGGGCTGTACGTGCTCTTCAACATCCCCCTGCAGACGGTGCTCGCGCTCCTGCTTGCGGTGCTGATGGACCGCCTGGTGCGCTCGATCTTCGTGCGGGCGGTGGTCATCCTGCCCTACCTGCTGTCGAACGTGGTGGTGGCGATGATCTTCCTGTGGCTGCTCCACCCCATCCTGGGCTACGTCAACGTGTTCCTGGGCCTCCTAGGGCTCGAGCGCCAGCCCTTCTTCGGCTCCCCCGACCAGGCCCTGGCGACGGTGGCCGGGGTCAACATCTGGCGGCACATGGGCTTCACGGCGCTGTTGTTCTACGCCGGGCTGCAGTCCATCCCGCGCTCGCTCTACGAGGCTGCCGCCATCGACGGGGCCGGCGAGTGGCGCATGTTCTGGCGTATCACCCTGCCCCTGCTGCGCCCGGTGACGGTCTTCGTGCTCGTCACCAGCGTCATCGGCTCCTTCCAGATCTTCGACACCGTGGCGGTGGCTACCGGGGGCGGCCCTAGCTACGCGACCCGGGTGATCGTCTGGTACATCTACGAGAACGCCTTCCAGTTTTTCAAGATGGGCTACGCCTCGGCCATGTCGATGGTGCTGTTCCTGATCCTGGTGGCGTTCACCCTCGTCCAGATGCGGGTGTTCCGGGCCAACCAGTCGGACCTGTCGTAGGAGGGTGGGCATGCATTCCGGCACGACCTACACACGCGAGGTACAACGGCTGACCCCCGGGCGGGTCCTGGCCTGGGCACTGCTGGCGGCGCTGATCTTCGTCACGCTCTTCCCGTTGTGGATCGTGGTGAAGACCGCGATCACCCACCCCAAGGAACTCTTCGAGCAGGCCACCGTGCTGTTCCCCACCGACCCCACCCTCCTCAACTTCCGGCGGGCACTGGGGATGGTGAGCCTCGAGGAGAACCTGGCGGTGGGCGGCGTGGCCAACATCAACTTCCTCACCGCCATGCGCAACTCGGTGCTGTTCACCCTCACTATCGTCGTTTTCCAGACCTTCTTCAGCGCCATGGCCGCCTACGCCTTCGCCCGGCTGCGCTTCCCCGGGCGCGACGTGATCTTCTTCCTCTTCCTGGCCGCGACCATGATCCCGGGCGCGGTGCTGTTCATCCCCAACTTCATCCTGATCAAGAACCTGGGCTGGCTCAACACCTTCCAGGGGATGGTGGCGCCCTTCGTGCTGATGACGCCCTTCGCGGTGTTCTTCCTCCGGCAGTTCTTCCTGGCGGTGCCCAAGGAACTCGAGGAGGCCGCCTACCTCGACGGGGCCACGCCCTTCTACATCTTCTGGCGCATCATCCTGCCCATCAGCAAAACCCCGCTGGTCACGCTGGGCATCCTCACCACCATCAACACCTGGAACGAGTTCTTCTGGCCCTGGATCGTCAGCAAGGACAACAGCCTCCAAGTGCTCACCGTCGCGCTCAAGATGTTCCAGTCCCAGACGCCGCAGGGTTCACCCGACTGGACAGGGCTGATGGCCGCGACCTTCCTGGCCATCGTCCCGGTGTTCATCCTGCTGGTGGTGTTGGGGCGGCAGGTGGTGGAGTCGCTGCAGTTCAGCGGTCTGAAATAGCCTTCTTCCTTCGCGTTTTGGGAAAGCTCGAGCTAACCGAAAGGGGTGAGGTAGACAGTCGGCGGGAGAGCCAGGGTTTGAAGGTTTTCGGGTATCGGCAACAGGAATCTCTAGAACAGCAGGAGGGACTATGCACCACGTGTTTCGCAGGACGGCCATCGCGGCGGTCGCGGCTTTAGCCGCCCAGGCTTTCGCCCAGACCGAGATCACCTACTGGCTGTGGGACTCCAACCAGCAGCCGGCGTACCAGGCCTGCGCCAACGCCTTCCAGCAGCAGAACCCCGACATCAAGGTGAGCATCGTGCAGAAGGGTTGGGACGACTACTGGACCGGGCTCACCACGGGCTTCGTCGCCGGCACCGCTCCCGACGTCTTCACCAACCACCTGGCTAAATATCCGGAGTTCGCCAGCAACGGCCAGATCGTGGACATTGCCCCGCTGATCAAGCGCGACGGGGTCAAGACCGACCTCTATTACCCTGGGCTCTACGAGCTGTGGGGCCGCGGCGGCAAGCAGTACGGCCTGCCCAAGGACTGGGACACCATCGCCATCGTCTACAACAAGAAGCTTCTGAAGGAAGCCGGGATCAGCGAGGCCACCCTCCGCACCTGGACCTGGAACCCCAAGGACGGGGGCACCTTCGAGCGGGTGGTCGCTCAGCTCAGCAAGGACAAGAACGGCAACAACGGGCTCTCCAAGAACTTCGACCCCAAGAACGTCGTGCAGTACGGCTTCGTCACCAACGGCTCCGGCGGCGGTTACGGCCAGACCGAGTGGAGCTGGCTGGCGGTGTCCAACGGCTTCAAGTTCAACGACGGCCCCTGGGACACCAAGTACTACTACGACAGCCCCAAGCTGGCCGAGACCATCCAGTGGCTGGCCGACCTCAGCCTCAAGAAAGGCTACGCCGTCCCCACCTCCGACGTGAGCCGCCTAGGGTCTGAAGCGCTGTTCACCTCGGGCAAGGTGGCGATGCTGCCTCACGGCTCGTGGATGATCAAGTGGTTCAAGGACAACGCCAAGTTCGACGTGGGCTTCGCCCTGCTGCCAACAGGCCCCAACGGGCGCAAGAGCATGTTCAACGGCTTGGCCGACTCCATCTGGACGGGCAGCAAGAAGCAGGAGCAGGCCTGGAAGTGGGTCAAGTTCCTGGGCTCACCCGCCTGCCAGAACATCGTCGGCTCCTACGGCGTGGTCTTCCCGGCGATCAAGTCGGGCGTGGACGCCGCGCTGCAGGTGTACAAGAAGAACGGCCTGGACGTGACCGCCTTCACCACCATCGCCAACACCAAGGGCGCCACCTTTTTGTTCCCCATCACCGACTACGCCTCCGAGATCACCAGCATCATGAACGCCGCGATGGATTCGGTCTTCCTGGGCAAGGCCAGGGCTGCCGACGCGCTCAAGGACGCCAACGCCAAGGTCAACGCGGTCTTTAAGCGATAGCCGGTGAACGTGGCCCTCGAGGTGCTTGCAAACTCCTTCCCAGGCGCCTCGAGGGCCCGCGCGATGGTCAATAGTCGATGGTCGCGCCTGGCGCGTTGAACCTGAGGCAACTCGCGGCAACTTCGCAAAAGCCCAAGGAGACGAAACCTATGCCTAAAATCACTTTTATCGGCGCGGGGAGCACGGTTTTCGCCAAGAACCTCATGGGCGACATCCTGAGCTTTCCCGAACTTTCCGAATCCACCCTGGTGCTCCACGACATCAACCCCGAGCGCCTGAAAACCTCGGAGATCGTGGCCCACCGGCTGGCCCAGAGCCTAGGCGTGAAGCCCCGCATCGTCGCCACCACCGACCGCCAAAGGGCGCTCGAGGGCGCCGACTACGCGATCAACATGGTCCAGGTCGGCGGGTACAGGCCCGCCACCGTCATCGACTTCGAGATCCCCAAGAAGTACGGCCTTCGCCAGACCATCGCCGACACCCTGGGCATCGGCGGGATCATGCGGGCGCTGCGTACCGTACCGGTGCTGCTGGAGATGGCCCGCGACATGGAGCGGCTGTGCCCGGACGTGCTGCACCTCAACTACGTCAACCCCATGGCCATGAACACCTGGGCCCTGCTCAGGGCCACGCGCGTCAAGACCGTGGGGCTGTGCCACAGCGTGCAGGGCACTGCCGAGCAGCTCGCCCATGACATCGGGGTGCCGGTGGAGGAGATCAATTACCTCTGCGCCGGGATCAACCACATGGCCTTCTACCTCAAGTTCGAGCGCGACGGGGAAGACCTCTACCCGCGCATCCGGGAGTACCTCGAGAGCGGGCAGTCCCCCCAGCGGCCGGTGGAAGGCGCCCCCATGGCCGACAAGGTGCGCTACGAGATGTTCCGCCGCCTGGGCTACTTCGTCACCGAGTCCAGCGAACACTTCAGCGAGTACACCCCCTACTTCATCAAGCGGGACCGCCCCGACCTCATCGAGAAGTTCGGCATCCCCCTCGACGAGTACATCCGCCGCTGCGAGGTGCAGATCGCGGGCTGGGAGCACCTGCGGGCCGAGCTCGAGCACAGCACCCAGCCCCTCCCCGTCCACCGCAGCCACGAGTACGGCTCGCTGATCATCCACAGCCAGGAGACCGGCACCCCGCGCGTCGTCTACGGCAACGTGCTCAACCACGGCCTCATCGACAACCTGCCGCAGGGCTGCTGCGTGGAAGTGCCCTGCCTGGTGGACAAGAACGGCGTCCAGCCTACCCGCATCGGCAGCCTGCCGCCGCACCTGGCCGCCCTCATGCGCACCAACGTGGGCGTGCAGGAGCTCACCGTCGAGGCCATCCTCACCGGCAAGCGCGAGCACGTCTACCACGCGGCGATGCTCGACCCCCACACCGCCGCCGAGCTTGACCTCGAGCAGATCTGGAACCTGGTCGACGAGCTGCTCGAGGCCCACGGGGAGTGGATCCCTGAGCCGTTGCGCCGAGGGTCGAGTATCCTGGTCCCCTAGGAGGGACGGGAAAGGGGCATGCCCACACGCAAGCCGCGGGTGACCAGCCAGCAAGTAGCCAAGCACGCCGGCGTCTCCAGGACTACGGTCTCCTTCGTGCTCAACAACGTCCCGGGCGTCGTCATCAGCCCGGAGACGCGCCTGCGGGTCCTGCGCGCGGCCAAGGAGCTGGGCTACGTGCCCAACGCCGCCGCGCGCACGCTGGTGAGCGGCCAGACCGGCACCATCGCCCTGGTCATCCCGCACGCCGAGCACCTCAAGGTGGACGCGTTCCTCCCGCAACTCCTCTACAGCCTCAACGAGGTCAGCTACCGCCACGGGTACCGGGTGCTGCTCGAGCCGGTCGAGGACGCCGCCAAACCCGGTGCCTACCTCGAGCTCGTCTACGGCAAGCGCATCGACGGGCTGATCGTGGTCAACGCGCGCACCCAGGACGACCCCCACCTGCTCGAGCTCGCCCAGATCGGCTTCCCGCTGGTCCTCATGGGTGCCCGGCTCGCGACCCACGAGGAGATCTACTCGGTGGACACCGACAACCGCACCGCCGCCCGGCACGCGGTGGATCACCTCCTGCGCCTGGGCTACCGGCGCATCGCCCACATCGCCTACGCCCCGCCGGAATACCACGCGGCCAACCTGCGCCTGCAGGGGTACACGGAGGCTCTCGAGGCGGCCGGGCTCGAGGCCGACCCCGCCCTGGTGGCCTACGGCAACTACAGTGCCGAGAGCGGCTACGAAGCCATGCTCACGCTGCTAGAGAGAAAACCCTACCCCAGGGCGCTCTTCGCCGGCAACGACACCATCGCCCTGGGGGCGATGGCCGCCATCCACGAGAAGGGCCTCAGGATCCCCGACGACGTCGCGGTGGTGGGGTACGACGACATCCCCACCGCGGCCTATGCCGTCCCGCCGCTTACCACCGTGCGCACGCAGGCCGTACTCCACGGCAGCGTTGCGGCCGAGATGCTGATGAAGCTGATGCACGGCAAAACCCCACAGGAGCGGCACGTGGTCCTGGAAACCCCGCTGGTGATCCGCCAGTCCTGCGGGGCTAAAGCCGCGAAGGCCGAAGAAGCCTGAGCGCTTGCATCTGGCCCACTGCCCCGCTCTCCCACCGGGTCCGACGGGGCCATGGGGCATCAGCGACTTCCGCAGAAAGCCTGATTGACCGAACCCTCCCCACTGGCAGGGAGGGTTCGGGAGGGGTGATACCAGATTCGGTTAGTTCGGCGCCGGATGGCGGCGGTTTCCCCCCTCGAGGGACGGGGCCATGGGGCATCAGCGACTTCCGCAGAAAGTCTGATTGACCGAACCCTCCCCACTGGCAGGGAGGGTTCGGGAGGGGTGATACCAGATTCGGTTAGTTCGGCGCCGGATGGCGGCGAACTAACCCGACCGAAGGGAGTGCTCTGGGATTCGAAAAGATAGCTGCCTGAGTCTTGGTGCAAGGATGGCTATCTTTTTGAACCCCGTATAACCCCAGACTTCTGCCAGGACAGGGCTTTCAGGCCTGCGCCTGGGCCTCGCCCCGGCGCTCCACCAGGGTCAGGATGTCGTACAGTGCCACGGTCTTGCCCTCCTGGTTGGTGATCTCCACCGCCCAGGTCACCACCCCCGTCAGGCGCTCGCCGGGCTTGGGGTCTTTCTTGGTCTTGTTCTTCACCGTCAGGCGGGCCTGGATGGTGTCGCCGAT
>NZ_KE387023.1:2804572-2806710 GCF_000430045.1 Calidithermus chliarophilus DSM 9957
GCCGAAGAGGCGCAGGTCCATGTACCAGTCGAAGACCCCCTCGGGCAGGCCGTGCTCCCGGATCTTCCGCAGCAATAGCTCGGGGTCGTGGATGCGCTGGCTGCCGCCGATGATCTCGCCCACGCCCTCGGGAGCCAGCATGTCGGCGTTCTTGACCAGCCGGGGGTCCTCGTCGTCGGGCTGCATGTAGAAGGCCTTCACTGCCGCCGGGTACTTCTCGACGAAGATGGGCCGGTCGAAGCGGCTGGTGAGGGCGGCCTCGTGGGGGGCGCCGAAGTCGTCGCCCCACTGCATGGGGACGAGCCCCTGCTCGGGCTGCTCCTGGGCGATCTGGTTCACCATCTCCACCGCCTTGGTGTAGTGGATGCGGGGGTAATTGCCCTGCGCGGTGGTCTCCAGCACGGTGGTGTCGCGCTCGAGCATCTGCAGCTCGAGCTTCTTCTCCTCCAGCACCCGCCCCACCAGGTAGGCCACCAGGTCCTCCTGGAGCTGCATGTTCTCCTCGTGGGTCATGAAGGCCACCTCGGGCTCGATCATCCAGAACTCCAGCAGGTGGCGGCGGGTCTTGGAGCGCTCGGCGCGGAAGGTGGGGCCGAAGGTGTAGACCTTGCCGAAGGCCATGGCCCCGGCCTCGGCGTAGAGCTGCCCCGACTGCGAGAGGTAGGCCTTCTCCCCGTCGAAGAGGTCGACCTCGAAGAGGTCGGTGGTGCCCTCGACGGCGTTGGGGGTGAGGATGGGGGAGTCCAGGCGCACGAAGCCCCGCGCGTGGAAGAAGTCGTGGATGGCGCGCTCGAGCTCGTCGCGCACCCGCAGCACCGCCCAGGCCCGGCGGTGGCGCATGTGCAGGTGGCGGTGGTCCATCAGGAAGTCCACGCCGTGCTCCTTGGGCGTGATGGGGTACTCCCCGCTGGGCAGGCTGATGACCTTGAGGCCCTTCACGCCCAGCTCGTAGCCGCCCGGCGCGCGGGGGTCGGCCCGCACCAGCCCCGTCACCTCGAGGGCCGCCTCCTGGGGGAGGTGGTCGGCCTGCTCGAACTGCTCGTCGGGGAGTTCGCCCTTGAACACGGTGGCCTGGATGAAACCGGTGCCGTCGCGCAGGGTGAGGAAGTGGATCTTGCCCTTGCTGCGGCGGCCCGTGACCCAGCCGCGGATGAGCACTTCCTGTCCTTCGTGCTTGCTGATCTCTTCGATAAAGGCTCGTTGCACCAGGGGATTCTACCCGGCCCCGCGGCGGCCGTGCACGGCCTGGGCCCCGGGGGGGCCGGGTCGGCCTATCATGGTCGGAAGGAGGAACAACCCATGCCTCACCTTACGCCGGACACCTGGGAGCAGGGCGACCCCTACGAGCGGTACGTGGGCCGGTGGAGCCGCAGGGTCGCGCCCCTGTTCCTCGCCTGGCTGCGCGTTCCCGCCCACAAGCGCTGGCTGGACGTGGGGTGCGGCACGGGCGCACTCTGCGCGGCCATCCTGGAGGGCTATTCGCCCGCGGCGGTCGTCGGGGTCGAGCCGTCGGAGGGCTTCCTCGAGGCCGCGCGGGGACGCCTGGCCGGGCGGGTCGAGCTCTACCCCGGCAGCGGGGCCGACATCCCCCTGGCCGACGAGTCGGTGGACGCGGTGGTGTCCGGGCTGGTCCTCAACTTCATCCCTGACCTGTCCGCTGCGCTGGCCGAGATGGTACGGGTGACCGCCCCCGACGGCACCGTGGGGGCCTACGTGTGGGATTACGCCGAGGGCATGGAACCCATCCGCTCGTTCTGGGACTCGGCCGTGGCGCTGGACCCGGCTGCCGCGCGCCTGGACGAGGCCGTGCGTTTCCCGCTGTGCGCCCCCGACGCCCTCGCCGCCCTCTTCGCCGGGGCCGGGCTGCTGGAGGTGCAGGGGACCGCCCTCGAGGTGCCCACCCCCTTCGCCAGCTTCGAGGACTACTGGGGGCCTTTCCTGGGCGGGCAGGGGCCCGCCCCCGGCTACGTGGCCTCGCTCGAGGAGGACGCCCGAGCCCGCCTGCGCGACCACCTCCGCGAGCGCCTCCCGACCGCGGACGACGGTTCGATCGCGCTGAAGGCCCGGGCCTGGGCCGTGCGGGGAATCGTCGGCTAGGGCGGCCCGGCTCAGGCCCCGCCGCCCGGCCTGCCCTCCAG
>NZ_KE387023.1:2806810-2811738 GCF_000430045.1 Calidithermus chliarophilus DSM 9957
TGCGCGCGCGGGCCAAGTCCCAGAACGGCGAGGAGGCCACCGAGGAGTTCGGGGCGGTGCAGAAACTGGTGCGCTACACCGGCGCCAACCGCTACGGTGGCCGTGACGAGGGGGTGGGGGGCGATGACTGGGTCAAACCCAGCGTCAGGACCGTGATCGAGCACTTCGCCGGTCTTACCTGGGGCGACTTCAGCAACATGAACGGGGGCCCGTTCCCGCCCCACCAGACGCATAACGACGGCAACGATGCCGACGGCTGGTTCAACGGCTACAACGCGCGGGACGCCGCGACCGCCCAGACCATCATCGGTCACCTCAACGACGCCACCTACGGCTCACGCATCCTCACCGTCTACGTCACGTACCAGCAGGCCAACGGCAACGCCTTCTGGGAGGCCATCAGGAACGTGACCCTCAACGACGGCCGGCAGGCACGCGACGTAATCCGGCCCCTGGGGGGACACACCACCCACTTCCACTGGATCGTCTCGGAGTAATACCAGATTCGGTTAGTTCGGCGCCGGATGGCGGCGAACTAACCCGACCGAAGGGAGTGCTCTGGGATTCGAAAAGATAGCTGCCTGAGTCTTGGTGCAAGGATGGCTATCTTTTTGAACCCCGTATAACCCCAGACTTCTGCCAGGACAGGGCTTTCAGGCCTGCGCCTGGGCCTCGCCCCGGCGCTCCACCAGGGTCAGGATGTCGTACAGTGCCACGGTCTTGCCCTCCTGGTTGGTGATCTCCACCGCCCAGGTCACCACCCCCGTCAGGCGCTCGCCGGGCTTGGGGTCTTTCTTGGTCTTGTTCTTCACCGTCAGGCGGGCCTGGATGGTGTCGCCGATGCCCACCGGCTCGATGAAGCGCAGCTTCTCGAGCCCGTAGTTCGCCAGCACCGGCCCCGGGGCCGGGCTCACGAAGAGGCCCGCCGCCGCCGAAATCAGGAAGTAGCCGTGGGCCACGCGCTTGCCGAAGATGGAGTCCTTGGCCCCGAGCTCGTCCACGTGGGCGTAGAAGTAGTCGCCGCTGACGTTGGCGAAGTTGACGATGTCGGCCTCGGTGACGGTGCGGCGGTGGGTGAGGAAGCTCTCGCCGACCTGGAGGTCCTCGAAGTACTTGCGGAAGGGGTGCACGCCGTCGCTCTTGGTCTCGGCGCCGCGCACGTACTCGCGGGAGATGAAGCTCAGGGTGGTGGGGTCGGCCTGGACGGCGCTGCGCTGCATGAAGTGCTTGATGCCGCGCACCCCGCCCATCTCCTCGCCCGCCCCGGCCCGCCCCGGCCCGCCGTGGATGAGCTGGGGCAGGGGGGAGCCGTGGCCGGTGTTCTCCTTGGCGTTCTCGCGGTTGAGGATCAGGAGGCGCCCGTGCGAGCTGGCGCAGCCGAAGAAGAGCGTGCGGGCCTCGTCGCGGTCGTGGGTGACGATGGAGCCGGCGAGGCTGCCGCGGCCCATCTTGGCGAGCTGGATGGCCTCGTCGAGGTCGCGGTAGGGGAGGAGGGTGGCTACGGGCCCGAAGGCCTCGACGTCGTGGGGCTCGGCGGCCTCGAGCGGGCGGTCGCAGTACAACAGCCGCGGGCTGAGGAAGCCGCCCTTCTCGGGGTCGCCGCCCAGGAGCTCGAGGGGGGCCTCGAGCACCACCTCGCAGCTACGGCGCAGCTCGCCCACGCGCTCCTTGACCTCCTCGCGCTGCCCGGTGCTCACCAGCGGGCCCATCCGCACGTCCTCGCGGCTGGGGTCGCCGATGGTGGTCTTGGCGAGCCGCTGCCTGAGCGCCTCGATCACCGCCTCCACCTTGTCGGCGGGCACGATCGCGCGCCGGATGGCGGTGCACTTCTGGCCGGCCTTGACGGTCATCTCGTTGGCGACCTCGCGCACGAAGAGGTCGAACTCGGGGTCGCCGGGCTCCACGCTCGCCCCCAGGACCGAGCAGTTGAGGCTGTCGGCCTCGAGGTTGAAGGGCACCGAGTGGGCCACCAGGTTGGGGTGGGTCTTGAGCTTGCGCCCGGTGGAGGCCGAGCCGGTGAAGGTCACGAGGTCCTGCTCGCTGAGGTGGTCCAGCAGGTCGCCGGTGCCGCCGCAGATGAGCTGGATGGCCCCCTCGGGCAAGATCCCCGACTCGATCATGGCCCGGAAAACGGCTTCGGTGAGGTAGGCGGTCTGGGTGGCGGGCTTGACGATGGCGGGCACCCCGGCGATCAGGCCGGGGGCCAGCTTCTCGAGCATCCCCCACACGGGGAAGTTGAAGGCGTTGATGTGCACCGCCACGCCCTCGCGGGGCACCAGGATGTGCCGCCCCAGGAAGGTCCCGGCCTTGGAGATCTGCTGCACGTCGTCCTCGACCAGGAACTTCTCGTTGGGCAGCTCGCGGCGGGCGAGGCTGGAGTAGGAGAAGAAGGTCCCGATCCCGCCCTCGATGTCCACCCAGCCGTCGCGGCGGGTGGCGCCGGTCTTGAAGGAGAGCTCGTAGAAGCTCTCCTTGCGCTCCATGAGGTACTGCGCCAGGGCCCGCAGCATCGCGGCCCGCTCGTGGAAGGTGTAGCGGCGCAGGTTGGGCCCGCCCACCTCGCGGGCGTAGCGTACCATCGCCCCGAAGTCCAGCCCCGCGCTGCTCACCAGGGCCACGGGCTGCCCGTAAGCGGCGTCGTTAACCAGGGTTCCGTCCTCGCTGGCCTGATACCAGCCCCCTACCGCGTAACTGCTCAGCTTCATCCGTCCTCCTGAGGTCTAACAAACGCTCGTTAGCTAGTATAGCAAGGCCCCCGGCGGGAAAACCCCCGCTCCTGTAGTCTGGAAGCAGCATGGATTGGCTTCTGCTCACCGTCGCCTACCTCGTCGGCTCCCTCAACCTCGCCATCCTCGCCGGGCGGCTCAGGCGGCTCGACATCCGCCAGCTCGACATCGCCGGGGCCTCCGGCGTCTTCCGCCAGTTCGGGCCGGCCTGGGGCACCGCCGTCGCCCTGGCCGACATCGGCCGCGGGGCCCTGGTCGCCTGGCTCGCCCACTCGGTGAGCCCGGAGCTTCGCCCCTGGATGGGCGCGGCCCTGACCACGGGGCACATCTGGCCGGTGTTCTTCGGCTTTCGCGGCGGGGGTGGCCTGGCCCCTGCCTTCGGCTACGTGCTCGCGCTCCTGCCCGGCCCGGTGCTCATCGGCACGGCCCTGGCCCTGGCCGTCGGGGCCCTGCACAAGCTCACCAACGAGCGCCTGTTGCCCCAGATCGGCTGGCTGCCCTTGGGGGCGATCTTCGGCTTCGTGTACCTCCTGGCCGTGACCTGGGGCGAGGGCGGTTTCGCCCTGGCCCTGTTCGCGCTGCTCCCGCTGGCGGTGCGCGGGGTGCTGGTGCTGACGGGGCGGTGGTGGGGGCACTGAGCCCCCGGCCGCTAGGGCCGCATGCGGGTGTACATCCGGGGGAAGGGAATGGCCTCGCGGATGTGCTCGATGCCGCAGATCCAGCGCACGGTGCGCTCGAGCCCGATCCCGAAGCCCGAGTGGGGCACCGTGCCGAAGAGGCGCAGGTCCATGTACCAGTCGAAGACCCCCTCGGGCAGGCCGTGCTCCCGGATCTTCCGCAGCAATAGCTCGGGGTCGTGGATGCGCTGGCTGCCGCCGATGATCTCGCCCACGCCCTCGGGAGCCAGCATGTCGGCGTTCTTGACCAGCCGGGGGTCCTCGTCGTCGGGCTGCATGTAGAAGGCCTTCACTGCCGCCGGGTACTTCTCGACGAAGATGGGCCGGTCGAAGCGGCTGGTGAGGGCGGCCTCGTGGGGGGCGCCGAAGTCGTCGCCCCACTGCATGGGGACGAGCCCCTGCTCGGGCTGCTCCTGGGCGATCTGGTTCACCATCTCCACCGCCTTGGTGTAGTGGATGCGGGGGTAATTGCCCTGCGCGGTGGTCTCCAGCACGGTGGTGTCGCGCTCGAGCATCTGCAGCTCGAGCTTCTTCTCCTCCAGCACCCGCCCCACCAGGTAGGCCACCAGGTCCTCCTGGAGCTGCATGTTCTCCTCGTGGGTCATGAAGGCCACCTCGGGCTCGATCATCCAGAACTCCAGCAGGTGGCGGCGGGTCTTGGAGCGCTCGGCGCGGAAGGTGGGGCCGAAGGTGTAGACCTTGCCGAAGGCCATGGCCCCGGCCTCGGCGTAGAGCTGCCCCGACTGCGAGAGGTAGGCCTTCTCCCCGTCGAAGAGGTCGACCTCGAAGAGGTCGGTGGTGCCCTCGACGGCGTTGGGGGTGAGGATGGGGGAGTCCAGGCGCACGAAGCCCCGCGCGTGGAAGAAGTCGTGGATGGCGCGCTCGAGCTCGTCGCGCACCCGCAGCACCGCCCAGGCCCGGCGGTGGCGCATGTGCAGGTGGCGGTGGTCCATCAGGAAGTCCACGCCGTGCTCCTTGGGCGTGATGGGGTACTCCCCGCTGGGCAGGCTGATGACCTTGAGGCCCTTCACGCCCAGCTCGTAGCCGCCCGGCGCGCGGGGGTCGGCCCGCACCAGCCCCGTCACCTCGAGGGCCGCCTCCTGGGGGAGGTGGTCGGCCTGCTCGAACTGCTCGTCGGGGAGTTCGCCCTTGAACACGGTGGCCTGGATGAAACCGGTGCCGTCGCGCAGGGTGAGGAAGTGGATCTTGCCCTTGCTGCGGCGGCCCGTGACCCAGCCGCGGATGAGCACTTCCTGTCCTTCGTGCTTGCTGATCTCTTCGATAAAGGCTCGTTGCACCAGGGGATTCTACCCGGCCCCGCGGCGGCCGTGCACGGCCTGGGCCCCGGGGGGGCCGGGTCGGCCTATCATGGTCGGAAGGAGGAACAACCCATGCCTCACCTTACGCCGGACACCTGGGAGCAGGGCGACCCCTACGAGCGGTACGTGGGCCGGTGGAGCCGCAGGGTCGCGCCCCTGTTCCTCGCCTGGCTGCGCGTTCCCGCCCACAAGCGCTGGCTGGACGT
>NZ_KE387023.1:2811838-2831751 GCF_000430045.1 Calidithermus chliarophilus DSM 9957
GTGTCCGGGCTGGTCCTCAACTTCATCCCTGACCTGTCCGCTGCGCTGGCCGAGATGGTACGGGTGACCGCCCCCGACGGCACCGTGGGGGCCTACGTGTGGGATTACGCCGAGGGCAAAAAAAAAAAAAAAAAAAAAAAAAAAACGGCCGTGGCGCTGGACCCGGCTGCCGCGCGCCTGGACGAGGCCGTGCGTTTCCCGCTGTGCGCCCCCGACGCCCTCGCCGCCCTCTTCGCCGGGGCCGGGCTGCTGGAGGTGCAGGGGACCGCCCTCGAGGTGCCCACCCCCTTCGCCAGCTTCGAGGACTACTGGGGGCCTTTCCTGGGCGGGCAGGGGCCCGCCCCCGGCTACGTGGCCTCGCTCGAGGAGGACGCCCGAGCCCGCCTGCGCGACCACCTCCGCGAGCGCCTCCCGACCGCGGACGACGGTTCGATCGCGCTGAAGGCCCGGGCCTGGGCCGTGCGGGGAATCGTCGGCTAGGGCGGCCCGGCTCAGGCCCCGCCGCCCGGCCTGCCCTCCAGCAGCCGGTCGAGCTTGGCCTCCAGCCGCTCGAGGCGCTCCTCGAGGCCCCGCACCCCCTCGCCCTCCTCGGGCCGGGCCTCCCCCACGTCCTGCTGCCGCTGCCCGACGAGCGTCGAGGCGATCACCCCGCCCAGGTAGGCCGGGACCGCCAGGCCCAGCACGTAGAGCAGCCCGGCCAGCAGGCGGCCCTCGAGGGTCTGGGGCTCGAGCGAGGAGCCGATGGTCGTCACCACGCCCACCGCCCACCACAGCGCCGCCCCGTAGCTGCCGAGCTCGCCCGCCGGCTCGAGCCACACCATCGCCGCCGGGGCCAGAAAGATGAGCAGGACCACCACGGTCATGAAGTAGGCGAAGCTGCTCCACTGCAACAGGCTTCGGAACTGCACCGCGCCCCGCCGGGTCAGGTTGGCGACGCGCACCGCCCGCAGGGCCCGCACGGCCCGCACCGCGCGAAAGGCGCGGAACACCCGCAAGAACGGCAGGATCACGGTGAGCAGCCCGAACCAGTTCTTGCGCACGTAGGCCAGCTTGTCGGGGGAGAGCAGCAGGAAGGTGAAGTACTCGAGGGTGAAGGCCCCCCAGATCACCCACTGCGCCGCCTCGACGGCCCGCGCCGCGCCCGGGGAGAGCGGCAGCGCCACCTCGAGCACCACCAGCCCCAGCATCGCCAGCGAGAGCACCGCCATCGGCAGCTCGAAGAGGTCTCGAGCCAGTTCCAGCCGCGCTTCAGGGGTTTTGGGGTCGGTCATGCCCCCAGCGTAGAAGGGCCAGCGGAGCGCCGGCTGAGTTTCAGGCGCCGCTTGCCTCGCCCCCGGTGCCCTGGGCCTTTTGCCAGCGGTAAAGGTAGAGCTGCAGCGTCAGCAGGTAGCCGCTCAGGGCCAGCACCGCGACCTCGAGGGCGCTCACCCCGAACACCGCGCCCAGCACCGCCGCCAGCATCCCGGCGAAGCCAGCCTGGACCAGCGCCCGGCGTAGCACGTCGGCCACGTACTCGTCCCACAGCGAGGGTGTTGCGGGCAGTAGCTGTAGCAGCAGCGCCACCGCGCCCACGAGCGCCCAGGGGTGCCCGTGCCAGGCGAGGTAAACGAAGGCCAGCGCCCCCGCCCCGAGCGTGAGCAGCGTGCGCCGGGAAGGCAGGGGGCTAACCCGGCTCTCCACCTTCACCCCGCCGATCTGAACCGACGAATGGTAGGGGTTGGTCGAGGTGACGAGGCTCAAGAGCGCGAAGGCGACGAGCAGGATCGCCACCATGCCCCAGGCCACGACCTGCGCGGTGACGTAGCCGCCATAGCGCCAGGCGATCAGGCCCGCCAGCAGGAGGAGGGGCCACTCGAGGTTGACCTCGTACTTACGCTTTACCAACATGCTTCGCCTCCTCGGTCGTGCTCTCGTCCTCGAAGATGTCCTCGATGGTCAGGCCGAACAGCCGGGCGATCTTGAACGCCAGCGGCAAGCTCGGGTCGTACTTCCCGGTCTCGATGGCGTTGACGGTCTGGCGCGAAACCTGCAGCCGTTCGGCCAGGTCGGCCTGGCTCCAGCCGTATTCCGCCCGTAAAACCCGCAGGCGGTTCTTCACCGGCGCAGCCTCCACCAGCCGTACCCGTACTCGAGCCCCTGCCGGCGGAGCCCCCGAGTGAACTCGTCCTCCCGCGCGTTGTGACGCAACCACAGCGACATAACCACGAGGAGAGCCGCGACGATCAGGACAAACCACAGCATGGCTTACCCCTCTCCCAGCTTCAGGCTCACGCGCCGGACCTCGAGCCGCCCGTCGAGCCGCCGGGCCATAACCACGAGCATCCCTGCAAGCGCGCTGCGCCAGGCGGGCACGCCCACCGGGGCAAGGAGGCGCTGCCGTAAGGCGTCGGCTTGCAGTTGCTCCACCTTCGCCTTTGCCTCAGCTTCGAACAGGTGCCATTGGTTCATCGCCCACCCCCTGTCAAGGAAGCTTGACAGCAGAGTAAAGGATCAACGACAACCTGTCAAGCTTACTTGTCAGGTTTTTGGCGGATTCCCGAACTCGAGGTGCAAGTGCAAGTAACTTTCGCGGGCAAGTCTACGCTGCGCGGGAGAAGACGATGACTGTAAGGGGGAAATCAGCCAGGCCCTTATAGCCACCTTTTAATTGTTCTTAGGGCGGGTCAGCGCACCTCGAGGCTCCGCCGTGCGAGCACCCGGCCTGACTCGTCCTGGACCGCCAGTTCGTAGCGGCCCGGCTCGAGCATCAAGCGGCGAGTTTCCCTACCGGGCTCGAGCACGACCTGGTCGTAGGGCACCGCGTCGCTGCCCTCGCCCGCCACGAGGGCCTGTACCAGTACGCGTTGGTCGCCGGGGATGACATCGGGCGGCACCTCGACCGGCCGCCGGCCCAGCCAGTCGCGCAGCCAGACGGGCCGCCCGTTCGCGTAGGTTTCGGGCGGGTGGAAGACCTGCACGTCTACCTTGCCCGTGTGTTCCCCCAGTGCCCGGAAGCTTCCGTCGGCCGACCGCAGGACCACGGAGCCGGTGAGCGGGAAAGCGGCCTGCCGGGTCTGGTCGATGGTCAAGGGGTCAATGCCGGTGAGTTCCCTGAGTCGCTGGGCCATCCACACGTTGCCCGCGCGGTCGGGGCGCTCGAGGACGTGGTCGAACCCGGCGTAGACGAACACCTTCGCGCTGGGGTCGCGTTGCAGGACCCGTTGCATGAGGTTGATGGCTTGACGTTGCTCCCGTGCCGCTACCGTCGTGTAGCCCTCTTCCTGCTCATAAGGCACGAGCCGGTAACCTACCCTCATCGCGTTTCGGATCAGGTCGCCGAAGACCGGCTCCTTGGAGTAGTGCCCCATCCCCAGGCTCGGGTAGCCCTTGCGGGCGAGTTCGGCCACGCCGGGCAGGAAGGTTTCCGCAGCGAAGTAGGCGAAGCCTTCCTCCCGCAAGGCCAGGGCCAGGCGCAGGGCGAACGCACGGTGCATGGGGACGTGATGGGCCTCGTTCAGTATCACTACCCGCCGCTCCCTGGCGGCCCGGACGATGGCCCCAACGGCTTCTTCCTGCCGGACATCCTTGGGTATTCCCGTGACCGGACTGGCCGGGAAGGCGCTGCCGAAAGCCTCCCTGGCCCCCTGGGTATCTCCCACGTAGGAGCGGGCCCAGGCGAGCACTTGGGCGAAGAAATCGCGGTCCTGACCCGGTGGTGGCTCCCTGAACGCCGCCTCGGCCTGGGCCAGCGCGCTGAGGTAATGCCCGGAGTCCCAGGCGGTGTTGAGCCTCGTCAAGACTTCGCGAAAAGTATCGGTGGAAGCAGCGGCTAGCCCCAGACAGACGGCGGTCAATGCTGCAAAACGCCTCAACAGTCGCATCCCCACCCCCTCGAGCGCCCTCAACGGAGCCGCCCAAAAGTTGCAGTGCGTCTAAAATACAACGAGCCCACTGGAGAAAACCAGTGGGCTTTGCTTTAGCGCGTCCCGGTGCTTCTCGCAGCCCCCGAAAACGCCTGAGGGTATTCGTGGGAAGCGCTCTCAGTGCGTCAGCACCTTGCGCACCGCCTCGAGCACCCGCTTGGTGTCGGGGCGGTAGAAGTTCTCCACGGCGCTGAAGGGCGGGTAGGGCGCGTCCCAGCCGGCCACGCGGACGACGGGGGCCTCGAGGTAGTCGGTGGCTTCCTCGGCGAGGCGGGCGACGATCTCGGCGCCGAAGCCGCCGGTGCGCATGGCCTCATAGACCACCACGGCTCGGCCCGTCTTGGCCACCGACTCCACCAGGGTCGGGGTGTCGAGCGGGACCAGGGTCTCCACGTCGATGACCTCGAGCTCCACCCCCTCGCGCGCGGCCACCTCGGCGGCCTTCTGGCACACCTCGACCATGCCGCCGTAGGCGATCAGCGTCGCGGCACCCCCCTCGCGCACCACGCGGGCCTTGCCGATGGGCAGGGTGTAGTAGCCCTCGGGCACCTCGGCCTTCACGCCGCGGTAGAGCTTGATGGCCTCGAGGAAGAACACCGGGTCGGGGTCCTCGATGGCCGACAGCAGCAGGCCCTTGGCCCGCTCGGGGCTGCTGGGGATGATCACCTTGACGCCGGGGACGTGGCAGAGGATGGCCTCGGGGCTGTCGGCGTGCTGCTCGGGGGTCTTGACCCCGCCGCCGTAGGGGGCGCGGATCACCAGCGGGATGGTGAAGCGGCCCCGGGTGCGGTGGCGCATGCGGCCTAAGTGCGAGAGGATCTGGTCGAGGGCGGGGTAGAGGAAGCCCGCGAACTGGATCTCGGCCACCGGGCGCAGCCCGGCCATCGCCATGCCGATGGCGAAGCCCACGATCCCGCTCTCGGCGAGCGGGGTGTCGAAGACGCGCTTCTCGCCGTACTTGGGTTGCAGGCCGTCGGAGGCCCGGAAAACCCCGCCCATCTTGCCCACGTCCTCGCCGAAGAGCACCACCCGGGGGTCGCGCTCGAGGGCGAGGTCCAGCGCCTCGTTCACCGCCTGGACCAGGTTGATCACGCGGGTGCCGCGCTCGGCGATCATGCCTCACCTCCGGTGCGCAGGTAGTTCCACGCCGCCTGCTGGTCGGGCTGCATCTCGGCGTAGACCTGCTCGACGATCTCCCAGGGCTTGGGCTCAGGGGCCTGGTCGGCCTCGTCCACCCCGGCCACGAACTCGGCCTCGAGCTCTTCCTCGAGTGCTTTCTCCTTCTCGTCGTCCCACAGCCCCAAGTACACCAGGCAACCCCGCATCCGCGCGACGGGGTCGCGCTTCTTCCAGGCTTCGGCCTCGTCCTCGGTGCGGTAGCGGCCGGGGTCGTCGGAGGAAGTGTGGGGGGCGACGCGGTAGGTCAGGGCCTCGATCAGGGTGGGGCCTTCCCCGGCGCGGGCCCTGGCCGCGGCCTTGCGGGCCACCGTCCACACCGCCACCAGGTCGTTACCGTCCACCGTCACGCCGGGGATGCCGTAGCCCTGGGCCTTGAGCGCCACGCGCTGCACCTTCATCTGCTTGTGGGTGGGCACGCTGATGGCCCAGCCGTTGTTCTGCACCACGATCAACAGCGGCGCGTCGAAGACCGAGGCGAAGTTGAGCCCCTCGTGAAAGTCGCCCTCCGAGGTCCCCCCGTCGCCGATGAACACCGCGGCCACCGCGCTGTTCCCCTTGAGCTTCTCGGCGTAGGCCAGCCCCGCGGCCTGGGGCACCTGGGTGGCGATGGGGATGTAGAACTGGATCATGTTGACCCCTTCGGGGATGCGCCAGCCCGCGGGGTCGGCCCGCCAGTTGAGGATCAGCCTCGACAGCGGCATCCCGAAGGTCAGGGCGGCGGCCGTCTCCCGGTAGCTCGGGCACAGCCAGTCCGACTTCTCCAGGCTGAGGGTCACCCCCACCTGCGCGGCCTCCTGCCCCCGGAAAGGAGGGTAAACCCCCAGCCGCCCCTGCCGCTGCAACACCAGGGCGCGCTCGTCGAAGTGCCGGGCCCGCCGCAGCGCCCGGTAGCCCCGCAACAGCTCCTCCTCGCTCAGAGGTATGTCCCGCAAGGGCTTTCCGTCATCATCGAGATAACGAACTGTGTCCACGAAGCCTAGTTTACCCTAACGCCCGTTAGGTCCACGGGGATCAACTCGATGCAAAGAAAAAACTCACGAGCTAGATTTATCGTGAAATAAGGCACAAGAGAAGTAGTAAGCCATCAGCGGTCAGCCGTCAGCTCGTGGTTTGCCGAGGGTCGAGGGTCTAGGGCCAAGGCGTACGTCTTACGTCTTGCGCTTGGCTATCAGCTACCGGCTATGGGCTATCGGCTATCACTCGCACCCGCAAGAAGCGCTCGAGCCGCTCCAGCGCCTGCGCGATGTCGTCAGCGGTCTTGCAAAAGGCGAAGCGGTAGAGCCCCTGCGGGGGCGGGCTCGAGGCGTAGAAGGCGCTGCCGGGGATGATGGCGACGCGGGCCTCCTGCACCAGCACCTCGGCGCCGATCTCGGGCATGCGCACGGTGAGGAAGTAGGTGCCCTGAGGCTCGAAGACCTCGAGGCCCATGCCCCGCAACCCCTGGGCCAGCAGGTCCTTGCGGCGGCCGTAGCTTTCCCGGAGCTCGGCGTAGAAACCCTCGGCGCGGGCGATGGGCAGGGCCTCGGCCACGGCGGCCTGCAAGGGGGCGGCCGAGCAGAAGCTCGACCACTGGCGCATCCCGGCCACCTCGGGGGCCAGGCCGGGCGGGGTGACGATCCAGCCGATGCGCCAGCCGGTGGCCTCGAGCCGCTTCCCGGCCGAGCCCACCGTGAAGACCCGCTCGGGCGCCAGCGCGCGGAGCGGGGTGGGGGCCTGGCCGAAGTACAGCTCGTCGTACACCTCGTCGCTGATGACCCAGAGGTCGTGGCGGCGGGCCAGGGCCACGATGGCCTCGAGCTCTTCCCGTGAGAAGATCGAGCCGGTGGGGTTGTAGGGGCTGTTGAGCAGCAGGACCTTGGTGCGCGGGGTGATGGCGGCCTCGAGCGCCTCCAGGTCGAGCTCCCAGCCGCTCCTGGGCGACCCCCCGTCGGGACGGGCTTCGCCCGTGTGCCACAGGCGCATGGGCACGAGCACGGGCTTAGCGCCCGCCATCAGGGTCTGGGGCAGGTAGGCGTCGAAGTAGGGCTCGAGCATCACCACCTCGTCGCCCTCGCCGTAGAGCGAGTCGGCGAGCGAGGAGAGCGCTTCGGTGGCGCCGGCGGTCACGATGACCTGCTCGGGCGTCACCCCCAGGTCCTCGGCCAGGGCCTCGCGCAAAGCGGGCAGGCCGGGGGGCGGGGTGTACTGGTCCACGCGGCCCAGCGCCCGGCGGGCGGCCTCGAGCAGGAACTCGGGCGGCGGGTTGGAGGGGAAACCCTGCCCCAGGTTGATCGCGCCGTGCTGGAGCGCCAGGCGGCTCATCCGGGAGAAGATGCTCTCGGTGGTGACCTTGGTGCGGGGGTGAAGCGCGGGCATAGCGTCAAGATACCGCGCCCTTCAGCGGTTGTCGCCCTCCCCGCCAATCTGGCCGCGCTCGAGGCGGCTGAAGAGCTTGTGCAGGTTGGCCTCGGCGATCTCCTGCAGGCTCAGGCCCAGCTCGGTGGCGATCTGGGCCAGGTACCACAGCACGTCGCCCAGCTCCTGCTTGAGCGCCTCGCGGTCGGCCTCGCCGATGTGCCCGCCCTTGTCGCGGAAGAGCTTCTTGACCTTGCCCGCGACCTCGCCCGCCTCGTTGGCCAGCCCCAGGGTGGGGTAGACGATGGGGTGGTCGGTGTGCACCAGGTTCCAGGTCTTGCGCGACTCGCGCTGGTAGTGGTCGAAGTCCTGAAGCTTCATGCTGGCCCCAGCCTACCCACGGGCCTTAGGCTTCGTCAAAAAGCTTCAGGCCTTGCTGCGCGGGGCGGCCTCGAGCAGCGCCAGGAAGCTCTCGAGCTGCAGGCTGGCCCCGCCCACCAGCCCCCCGTCGATGTTGGGCTGGGCGAAGAGCGCGGCGGCGTTGTCGGGCTTGACCGAGCCGCCGTAGAGGATGCGCACCCCGTTGGCGAAGGCCAGGTCGAACTGCTGGGCGAACCAGGCCCGGATCTCGCGGTGCATGGCCTCGGCGTCCTCGGGGGTCGCGGTCTTGCCGGTGCCGATGGCCCAGACCGGCTCGTAAGCGACCACCAGGCGGTCGAAGTCGTCGATGGGCACGCCCTCGAGGCTCCCCTGAAGCTGCCTGAGCGTGTACTCCACCGCGTTCCCGGCCTCCCGCACCTCGAGCGGCTCCCCCACGCACAGGATGGGGGTGATGCCGTGCTCGAGCAGCCGCTTGGCCTTCTCGGCCACCAGCGCGTCCGACTCCTTGTGGTAGCTGCGCCGCTCGGAGTGCCCCACGATGGTGTACTTGCAGTTGAGGTCCGCGAGCATCCGCACCGAGGTCTCGCCCGTGTACGCCCCCTCGAGGTGCGCCGACACGTCCTGCGCCCCGTACCCCACCGCCGTCCCGAGCAGCACCTCCTGCGCCGCCGGGAGAAAGGGGAAGGGCACCATCAGCGCGGCCTCTGCCGGGAGGGAGGCAGGAATCTTGAGCAGCAATTCCTTGAACCAAGCCTTCGCCTCGGTGGGCGTCTTATACATCTTCCAATTGCCAGCGACGAGAGTCTTGCGCATACGGCTCCAATACTAAGGCAAACGGGAAATGTGGCGGGAAGCCGTCGGCCGTCAGCGAAAGACTAGTGGCCCGTGGTTGCCCCTCCCCGCGTACGGGGAGGGTTTATCCCCCCCAGCCCCCCTTGCTAAGGGGGCGACAAGGCGTCTGGCGTTTTGCGTCTTGCGTCTTGCGTACGCCGTACGCCGTACGACCCGCGTTCAGCGTTCGGCCATCAGCTATCGACTATCGACCATCGACCCCCACCAACCCTCACCGCTCCCCCGCCACCCGGTGCAGCGCCTGCACGTAGGCCACGAGTTCGTCCAACTCGGCGTCGGAAATGAGGTCGCGGCCGAAGGCGGGCATAGCACCCAGGCCGACGCGGACCTGCAGGGCGATGAGGAAGCCGGGGAGGGGCTTATCGTTGAGGGAGGGGCCCAGGCCGGCGGCGCCGTTGGGGTGGCACTGGTGGCAATAGCGCATGAACAGCGCCTCGCCGCGGGTGGCCTCGAGCTCGGGGTAGTTGGCGATGCTCACCCGCTGGGGGGCGCAGGCCGCCAGCAGGAGCGCGAGCGCGAGCAGACCCCTCACGGCCCCTCCCGCGTGACGCGCCACAGCACGCCGGTGCCTCGCTGCGGCTGGGGGCGTTCGCCCACGGTCATCACCCCGAAGTCCACCACGTACAGCGCGCTGCCGTCGGGGCTGAAGCGGGCGTCGACGGGGCGCTCGAGGCCCCCCGAGCCCTGCTTGGAGGCCGGGGCGAAGCTGTCGCCCTTGTTGGCGGCGAAGTCGTAGACGGCCCCCGTGGCCGGGTCCACCCGCACCACCCGGAAGCCCACCGGGGCCAGCACCTTGCCCACCCCGGGCGACATGTCCCCGAACTCGGCGACGAAGGCCTGCCCGGCGAAGCCGAAGGCCGCGCTGCGCGAGAAGTCGAAGCCGTTGGCCGAGGCGTGGACGCCCAGCAGGGCGACGGGCTTGGGCGGGGTGCCGGGGTGTTCGGCCAGCACGTGGCCGGGCGGGGACTCGCCCGGCGAGGTGAAGTGGTCGGCCTCGAGCAGCGAGCGCCCGGCGTGGAAGTCGGGCCAGCCGTACCAGGCCCCCGGCTCCACCCGCCACAGCACGTCGCCGGTGCCGAAGACCGGGCGGCTGCCGCGCTCGTCGTAGCTGTTGTCGCTGACGTAGAGCGTGCCGTCGGGGCTGAAGGCCAGCCCGAAGGGGTTGCGGAAGCCCCAGGCCACGAGCTCGAGCGCCCCGCCCTCCGGGCGCACCCGCAGCACCGCGCCGTTGCAGGGCAGCCGTCCTGGGACCACCTGGCCCGGCCGGCTGGGCGTGCCGAAGGGCAGGAAGGCCCCGGTCACGGCCTTGTCGCCCGGGTCGGGGGTGAGGGGGTTGGGGCTTTCGAAGTTGCGCCCGGCCAGCTTCACGTCCTTGCAGGGGGTGTCGTGGAAGTCGGGGCGGCGCTGGAGCCAGCCGAAGTCGTAGTTGTCCGGGCCCACCACCCCGGAGTTGGTGGCGGTGCCCTGGCCGAAGTAGAGGTAGCCGTCCGGCCCCATCACCGCGCGGTTGGTGTGGTGGTCGCCCACGCTGGGCAGGCCCGTGACGAGGGGGGTGAGCTGCCCGTCCCGCAGCCGCAGGATGCGCCCGCCCTCGAACTCGCCGCCTTCGGCGATGTAGAAGGCCCCCTCGTGGTAGCTCAGCCCGTTCCAGGGCGGGTTGTCGCCGCGCACCACCTCGCGCGGCTCGCCCCCGGGGCGCACCTCGAGCAGCCGCGGCACCGTGCGCACCTCGCCGTAGGAGTAGCCGGCCTCGAGCACGTACACCCGCCCCTCGCCGTCGAAGGCCACGGCCACCGGGAAGGTGAGCCCCTGCGCCACCGCCTCGAGGCGGTAGCCCGGGGGGAGCTGCACGTCGGCCGGGTTCACCCGGCGCGGGGGGTCGAAGGCGGTCTGGCCCCCGCCCGACGAGGGCGCGATGAAGTAGCACGACTTGAGCGCGAACACCAGCCCCGCCACCAGCCCCAGCAGGGCCAGGCGGCCCAACCATAGCCCCCACCGCCGCATGACCGCACTCTCGTGCGGGGGCTTGAGCTTTTCCTTTACCCGGGCTGAGTCCTGCCTGAGGCATAATACCGGATTCAAAAAGATAATCATCCAAATCCAAAGATCCCAGAGGTTATCTTTTTGAATCCCAGAGCACACCCCTCCCTGACGGTCGGCGAAGAAAGCGTATCCCTTCGGTCGGGTCAGTCCGTCGCCGGACGGCGACGGACTGACCGAATCTGGTATAAGACCGCGGGGGTGGACCTGGTGTCCACCCCCGGGGCCGTTTCCTGTTTCAGGACAGGGCTTCGATGCCCGGCAGGGTGCCGAGCTCGAGCAGCTCCAAGCTGGCCCCGCCGCCGGTGGAGACGTGGCTGAACTCCTCGGCCACGCCCAGCTTGTTGGCCGCCGCCACCGAGTCGCCCCCGCCGATCACCGTGAAGGCCCCCTGCAGCCCGGCGATGGCCTCGCCCACGGCCAGGGTGCCCTTGGCGAAGTCGTCCACCTCGAAGACGCCCATCGGGCCGTTCCACAGCACGGTCTTGGCCCCCTGCAGCGCCGCCGCGAAGGTCTTGGCGCTCTCCGGGCCGATGTCCAGGCCCATCCAGCCCTCCTCGATGTCGTGGGCGGGCATGACGCGGGTCTCGGCCCCGGCCTCGATCTTCTGCGCGGCCACCACGTCGCTGGGCAGCAGCAGCCGCACGCCGAGTTCGGCGGCCTTCTTCAGCAACTCCTGGGCGAGCTCCAGCTTGTCGTCCTCCACCAAGCTCTTGCCCACCTTGCCGCCCTGGGCCTTGATGAAGGTGAAGGCCATCGCCCCGCCGATCACCATCCCGCTCACGCGGGGCAGCAGGTTCTCGATCACCCCGATCTTGTCGGAGACTTTGGCCCCGCCCAGCACCACCCAGTAGGGCTTTTCGGGGTTGTCGATGACGCGCTTGATGCTCGAGACCTCCCGCTCCATCAGCAGCCCGGCGTAGCTCGGCAGGTACTTCGCGACCCCCGTCACCGAGGCGTGGGCGCGGTGGGCGCTGCCGAAGGCGTCGAGCACGAAGGCCTCGCCCAGGCGAGCGTACTTCTGGGCCAGCCCCTCGTCGTTCTTCTCCTCGCCCGCCTCGAAGCGCACGTTGTCCAGCAGGGCCACCGAGCCCTCAGGCAAGGCCCTGACCCGCTCGAGCGTGGCCTCCGAGGCCGGGGTCAGCTCGGCGCTGCCGCCGATGAAGGTCACGGGGCGGCCCAGGTGCTTCTCGAGCACCGGCGCCACCGGGGCCAAGCTGCTGGCCTCCTCGAAGCCGCCCTTGGGCCGGCCCAGGTGGCTGAAGAGCACCAGCGTGGCGCCCTGCTCGAGCAGGTGCTTGAGCGTCGGGATGGCCGCCGAGACGCGGGTCTCGTCCTTGACCTTGCCCTCCTTCACGGGCACGTTGAAGTCTACCCGCACCAATACCCGCTTACCGGATGCGTCGAAGTCCTTGAGGGTACGCATGGTTCACCTCATGGAATATGTCGATAGTCGATAGCTGATAGCCGATAGTCGATAGCCGATAGCCAATGGCTGATGGCCGATGGCCACTCGCGTTTGGCGTCTTGCGTCTCGCGTCGCTACAGCTTGCTGCCGATGTACTGCGTCAGGTCGGCCACGCGGCAGGAGTAGCCCCACTCGTTGTCGTACCAGCTCACCACCTTGGCGAGGTTGCCCACCACTAAGGTGTCGAGGGCGCTGAAGATGGAGGAGTGGGGGTCGCCCTTGAGGTCGGAGGACACCAAAGGCTCCTCGGTGTAGGCCAGGATGCCCTTCATGGGCCCCTCGGCGTACTCCTTCATCGCGGCGTTGATCTCCTCCTTGCTCGCCTCGCGCGCGAGCACGGCGGTGAAGTCCACCACGCTCACGGTGCTGGTGGGCACGCGGAAGGCCATGCCGCCGAACTTGCCCTTGAGCTCGGGGATCACCAGGCCCACGGCCTTGGCCGCGCCGGTCTCGCTGGGCACGATGTTGAGCGCGGCGGCGCGGGCGTCGCGGGGGTCGTCCTTGGCGGCGTCTACCAGGCTCTGGCTGGCGGTGTAGGCGTGGACGGTGGTCAGGAGGCCCTTCTCGATGCCGAAGCGGTCGTTGAGCACCTTGGCGACGGGGGCGAGGCCGTTGGTGGTGCAGCTCGCGTTGGAGATGACGTGGTGCTTGGCGGGGTCGTACTCCTGCTCGTTGACGCCCATCACCACGGTGAGCATGTCGCCCTTGCCCGGCGCGCTGATGATGACCTTCTTGGCCCCGGCCTTGAGGTGGGCCTCGGCGGCCTCGAGCTTGGTGAAGCGCCCCGTGGACTCGATGACGATGTCCACGCCGATGTCGCCCCAGGGCAGGGCGGCGGGGTCTTTCTCCTCGTAGACCCGGATGGTCTTGCCGTTGACGACGATGTTGTTCTCGTCGTAGCTGACGCTGCCGGGGAATTTACCGTAGTTGGAGTCGTACTTCAGCAGGTGGGCGAGGATGGAGTTGTCGGTGAGGTCGTTGAGGGCGACCACTTCCACGCCGCGCTCCTCGAGGATGCGGAACACCTGGCGACCGATACGACCGAATCCGTTGATTCCTACGCGCATAGTTCCTCCCTGTGTGGGGTTCTGCCTCACAGCAGCCGTCACACTATACCCCACTTTTTCAACCCGGCTGCTCCTGAACCGTGTCCAAGCAGCGCACCTGCCATAGATTACCCCGCCCGAGAAGAGCCTCGAGCGGAGTAATGTCCCAATTCGGTTTTAGCGTCGATAGCCAATAGCTAAAGGCGGAAAGCCCGTGGCTTGTGGCTCGCGGTCTGCGGGAAAAAACCTTTGACCACGGACCGTCTTCTGGCGTTCGGCTCGTTACCGCGTGCGGCCCGCCAGCAGGTCGTCCACCTGTTTCTGGGCCTTGTCCAGCGCGGCCTTGGGCGTGGCCTGGCCCAGCACCGCCTCCTTGATGGCCTGGCCCAGGATGTCGAAGCGGATCTGCTCCCACTCGGCGATGGCCGGCTCGAAGCGGGCGTAGCGGCTCTGGGTGAGGATGGTGCCGAACCAGGGGTTCTCCTTGACGTAGCGGGTCACGGTGGCGTCGGCGCCCGAGCCCAGGTGCACCGGCACGTAGCCGGTGGCCACGCCAAACACCGCCTGGGCCTTCGGGCTGATCACGAACTTGAGGAACTCGGTCGCCAGCGCGCGCTCCTTGGCGTCGGCCTGCTTGAAGACGATGAGGTTGGTGCCCTGCACCAGCGCGTAGCCGGGCTGCTTGCCGGTCTTGCCGGGCAGGGGCGCGGTGCCCAGGTCGAACTTGGCCGCGCTCTTGTAGAAGCTGTAGCCCGCCGAGGTGTCGGTGGAGAAGCCGAAGGTGCCCGAGCCGAAGTTGGCGTTGATGAAACCCTGGGTGATGGGCTTGGCCCAGCCGTCCTTGACGCCCTTCACCAAGAACTCCAGCGTCTCGACCCCCACCTTGGAGTTGAGCACCAGCTTGCCGTTTTGCAGGTAGTTGCCGCCGCGGGTGAAGAACCAGTAGGCGTACGTGGAAGCGTCGGGCACGAAGAAGTAGACCGGGGTCTTCTCGCCCTCCGACAGGCGCTTGGCCGTCGCCACGAACTCATCGATGGAGGTGGGCACCTTGGCGCCGTACTTCTTCAAGAGGTCGTTGTTGTAGTACATGATCTGGACGCTCTTGTTGAAGGGAACGCCGTAGACCTGGCCCTTGATCTTCGTGGCGTTGACGAAGAGCGGGTTGAGGCCCTTGAGGTCGAGGCCCAGGCTCGAGATCGGCAGCACCGCGTCGCCCTCGAGGTACAGCGCGATGTTGTTCTCGAAGGCCTGCGCCATGGCCGGCACCTTGTTCGCCGCGAAGGCGGCCTTGAGCTTGGTGGAGAGGTCGCGGTAGCTCCCCTGCGGCACCGGCCGCACGCAGGCGCTGCCGCCCTTGCCCCGGTTGAACTCCACGATCAGGTTCTCGAGCGCCGCCTTGGGCGCGCCCCCGGTGAAGCCGTGCCACAGCTCGGCCACCACCTCGGCCTTGGCGCACTGCTCCTTGATCACGTCCTCGGCTTTGGGCTGAGCCACGGCTAAGCCAACGATCCCCAACGACAGCCACAGCGCGAAACTCCGTTTCATGCTTCCTCCTCGATTACAGCCCTACATTCGGTAGTGCTTGTCAGGATTATGTCATGGCGAAGGCCGGAAGCCGAATGCCCGGCGCCGGTTGCACCGGGTAGGAGGCAGGGGTGTTGGCGGCTATTAGCCCCCCGCCCTTAGTCACCGGCCTAACCGGGGGTCCCTTGGCTTTCATAACCGCTTCGTTTGCCGCGCCAGAACCACCGCCCGATGAGTTCGGCCAGGGCCCAGGCCGAGAGCGCGGCGGCGAGGACCAGTCCCCACAGGGGCAGCGGGAGCATGACGGTCCCGAAAGCCTGAACGGTTGCGGGCCAGACTCCCACCAGCACCTGGACCCCGATCCCCAGCAGCACCACCAGGTGGAGCGCCGGGTTTGGGGGCGGGGAGACCTCGGTGCGCCTCGAGGGGTAGCCGAAGAAGAGCTGCCCGATCGCCATGAAGTGGAACGCCACGCTGCGGGCGGTCTCGAGCGAGTTCCCCATCCGCGGCACCAGCCCGAGCAAGCCCAGGCCCAGCAGCGCCTTGACCCCGCCCGAGATCAGCACGAAGCGCAGCGAAGCCAGGTCCAGCAGGGGAGAGTCGGGCGGTTTGGGGGGGCGCTGCATCACCGCGGGGTTCTTGTCCAGCGCCAGCGTGAGCGCGGGCAGGCCGTCGGTCATGAGGTTGATCCACAGGATCTGCACCGCCGTGAGCGGGAGCAGGAGCGAGCCGTCGGCCTCGCGCAGCCCCAGGAAGAAGGCGATGAAGGCGCCCAGCGCGACCAGCAGCACCTCCGAGAGGTTGGTGGAGAACAAGAAGCGCAGGAACTTCTGGATGTTCTCGTAGATGCTGCGCCCTTCCTCGATCGCCGCCACGATGGTGGCGAAGTTGTCGTCCAGCAACACCAGGTCGGCCACCTCGCGGGTCACGTCCGAGCCGCGCTGGCCCATCGCCACCCCGACGTTCGAGCGCTTGAGGGCCGGGGCGTCGTTGACGCCGTCGCCGGTCATCGCCACGATCTCCCCCTGGGCTTGCAGGGCCTGCACCAGGCGCAGCTTGTGCTCGGGGCGCACCCGGGCGAACACGTTGACCTCCCGCAGGGCTTGCTGCAGGGCTTCGGCGGTGTAGTCCTCCAGGTCCTCCCCGGTCAGCACGCCTTCGCTATGGATCCCGACCTGCCGGGCGATGGCGAGGGCCGTGGCCGGGTGGTCGCCCGTGACCATCAGCACCCGGATCCCGGCCTCCCGGGCCTTGGCGATCGCCGCGGGGACTTCGGGCCGGGGGGGGTCCCAGAAGGTCACCAGGCCCAGGAAGTCCAGGCCCTCCTCGCTTTCCCCCCGCCCGGCGGCCACGCCCAGCACCCGGTGGCCCTCGCCGGCGTAGGCGAGCGCCTTCTCGCCCCAGGACTGCCGCTCCTGGGGGCTTAGGCGGCTCCGGCGCAGCAAGACCTCCGGGGCCCCCTTGAGGTGGCTGGTGAGCTCTCCGCCTTCCTCCACCGTGACCCGCATGTATTTCCACGCGCTGTCGAAGGGGCGGCTCGAGCGGCGCGGGAGCCCCCGGAGGGCCGCTGCGTCCACTCCCTGGGCCCGGACGAAGCGCATGATCCCCAGTTCCAGCGGGTCCCCGGCCCCGGCGGCCTCGTCGGCGTCGTTGGCGACGGCCAGGGCTTGGAGGGCTCGAGCGGGGTCGGGCGAGTCGAGGTGGCGCACCTCCATCCGGTTCTCGGTCAGGGTCCCGGTCTTGTCGGTGGCGATCACCGTGACCGAGCCCAGCGCCTCGACGGCGGCCAGGCGCCGCACCACGGCCTTGCGCCGGGCCATGCGCTCGACGCCCAGGGCCAGGGTGAGGGTGAGCACCGCCGGGAGCCCCTCCGGGACCGCGGCCACCGCCAGCGCCACCGCGAACACCACGACCTCGTCGAACTGCTCCAGCCCCTCCGCCAGCAGGCCGGCCGCCGCGATCAGGGCCGCCAGGGCCAGCACCCAGCGGGCGACCTGGTGGCCGAAGCGCTCGAGCCGCTGCTCGAGGGGGGTCTTGCCGGCCTCGATCTCGCCCAGCATCAGGGCCAGCTTGCCCATGGTGCTGTGCGAGCCCGTGCGCCCGACCTCCAGCAGGGCCGTCCCCCGCACCAGCAGGGTGCCGCTGAAGGCTTCCTGCCCCGCCGCCTTGTCCTGCGGCAGCGACTCCCCGGTGAGCACCGACTCGTCGAGCATCACTCCCTGGGCTTCGTGCAGCACCCCGTCGGCGGGGATTCGGTCCCCGGCCTCCAGGCGCACCCAGTCCCCCGGCACGATCTCCCGGCTCGGCAGGTGCAGCCACTCCCCCTCGCGCAGCACCCAGCTCTGCGGGGCGGCCAGCTCCTTCAAGCGGGCCAGCGCCCCCTCCGAGCGGTACTCCTGGTAGACCCCCAGGCCCGCGTTGAGCAGGAGGATCAGCCCGATGGTCAGCGCCTCGACGGGCACGCCGCGGGTGCCCTCGTAGAGCCACAGCCCCAGGTCGAACAGCAGAGCGAAAAGCAGGATGTAGATGAGGGGGCTGCGGAACTGGCGGAAAAACCGGGCCCAGATGGGCTCGAGCGGCTTCTCCGGGAGGGCGTTGGGGCCATACTCGCCCAACCGCGCCTTAGCCTCTTGGTGGGACAGCCCCCCGTGCTTCATGCGCCTCCTCGAGCCGCGGCCCTGCGTCCGGCGGTGTTCGCCGGGATTATCTCACGTTCGGGGAGGGAGGATGATCCCGGGTCTCGCCCTCAGGCGGGGGCGCTCCGGCCGGCGCGCTCAGACGCGCGCACTTCATCCGGCTCGAGCCTGGAGGGGCCCTCGGCGAGGACGGGCAGGCGGCAGCCGGTCGATGACCTGAGCGGCTCTGCCCTTCACTTGATCCCGCTCCTCGCCACGCCCTGGATGAACTGCTTCTGCGCCAGGAAGTACCCCAGCACGATCGGCAGGATCGAGAGCGTCGAGGCCGCCATCAGCCCGCCGTAGTCGCTTCCCGCCTCCCCGATGAAGGACTGCAGCCCGAGCTGGATGGTGCGCATCTCCGGCGAGTTCGTCACGATCAGCGGCCACAAGAGCGCGTTGTAGGCGCCCAGGAAGGTGAAGATGCCGTAGGTGATCATGCCCGGCACCGACAGCGGCAGGGCGATGCGCCAGAGCTGGGCCCAGTAGGTCGCCCCGTCGATGCGGGCGGCGTCGAAGAGGTCTTGCGGCAGCGAGAGGTAGAACTGGCGCAGCAGGAAGATGCCGAACACCGAGGCCAGCCAGGGCACGATCAGGGCGTAGTAGGTGTCGAGCCACTCGAGCCGCGCCAGCAGGATGTAGTTGGGGATCAGCAGCACCTCGCCGGGGATCATCAGGGTGGCGATGATCAGGCTGAACACGAACTCCTTGCCGGGGAAGGGGATGCGGGCGAGCGCGAAGGCCGCCATCGCCGCGATGACCAGGCCGCCGAGCACCTGCGCCAGCGCGGTGAAGAAGCTGTTGAAGAAGTAGCGGCCGAAGGGCGCGGTGTACCAGGCCTCGCGGAAGTTGTGGAACACGTAGCCCAGCACGCCGGGGGCCAGGTTGCTCCAGCCCAGCTCCCAGTCCTCGCCGCGGCTGCTGACGCTGTCGGGCTGCAGCTCGGGGCGGAATTCCCGGTAGCTCTTGGCGATGTGCATCCGCACCGGCAGCAGCCGGAAGGACTCCTGCCCGCCGTTGGTGAGCGTGACCTCCCACCAGCCGTCCTTGAAGGCCGTCTCGACGCGGGTGTTGTCGGCCCGGGGGTCGGAGAAGGCCGCCGGGGGCGTGGGGATGGTGACCACCGGCTCGGGGCCCTTCTCGCCCGTATAGACCCGCAGCACCACGCTGCGCCCGGCCCGGTAGCCGCCCCACCACCTCGAGCCCCCCTGCGCCCCCAGCCGGGCCGCCGCGGCCCAGTTGGCCGGCTTGAGCCGCTCGGGCACCCACACCGGCACGGCCTGCTGGGCCTCCTGCGGGCTCTTGAGGCTGGTGGAGAGCATCCAGTAAAAGGGGAAGGCCATGACCACCGAACCCGCGATGAGCACGGCGTAGACGGCGATCTGACCCAGCAGGGCCCGCCAGCGCAGGGGCTTAGGCCTCATAAGTCACCCTCCGCTCGAGCACCCGCCGCTGCACCAGCGTCAGCACCAGAATCACCACGAACACCACCACCGCCAGCGCCGAGGCGTAGGAGAAGTTGGAGTCGCGGAAGCCCTTGTTGTAGAGGTAGAGCGCGATGGTCAGGGTGTCCTGCAGCACCCCGCCGGTGGGCGTGAGGATGAGCACCTGCGTAAACACCTGGAACGCCCCGATGAGCGAGAGGGTGAAGAGGAAGAAGGTGGTGGGGGAGAGCAGCGGCCAGGTGATGAAGCGCACCTTCTGCCACCAGCTCGCCCCGTCGAGCTCGGCGGCCTCGTAGTACTCCTTGGGGATGTTCTGCAGGCCCGCCAGCAGCACCACCACCTGGTAGCCCAGGAAGTGCCAGATACTCATCACCATCACCGCCACGAAGGCCACGCTGGGCCCGGCCCAGAACCCGCTGAGCTTGACCCCCAGCGGCGCCAGCAGCCGCGCGAAGATCCCCTCCGGCGTGCTCAGCCACTGGAAGCCGGGCGTGCCCAACAGCCAGTTCAGGAAGCCGAACTCGGGGTTGTAGATCCAGTCCCACACCGCCGCCGCCGCGGTGAGCGCGGTGATGTAGGGCAGGAAGTACAGCGTGCGGAAGAGCCCTTGCAGCTTCACCTTCTCGTTGAGCAGGATGGCGGTGAGGGTTGCGAGGCCGATCCCAACGGGCACCGTGAAGGCCACGAACCAGAAGGTGTTGCTCATGGCCTTCCAGAACAGCGGGTCGCGGGTCAGGAGGATCTCGTAGTTCAGCAGCCCCACGAAGCGGCTGTTCCCGATGAAGTTGAAGCGGTCGAGGAAGGACAGCCACAGCGCGTAGACCGCCGGGAGCACCTGCCACACCAGCAGCAGTCCCACCGCCGGCCACACCAGCAGCCAGCCCCAGAAGCTCGCCTGCTCCCGCTCGGAGAGCTGCCCCTGCGCCCCTGCGAAGGCCAGGAGCGCACCCAGCGGGCTCAACAGCACGAGCCAGGGCTCGAGGTAGCCCAGCCCCGCCCCCGCCAGCACCAGCAGCCCGCCGGCCAGGGTGAGGGGCGTGCGCCGCGGCAGCCGCGCCACCGCCAGC
>NZ_KE387023.1:2831851-2836927 GCF_000430045.1 Calidithermus chliarophilus DSM 9957
GCGGCAGCCGCGCCACCGCCAGCGCCGCGACCCCAGCGGCCACGAGCGCCAGCGCCCCGTAGAGCCAGGCCCCTCCTAGCCCGACCGCCCAGGCCAGGCGCGCCAGACCCAGCACTACGGCTGCTCCCAGCAGCCCCGTGAGCCTCAGACCGTTCATCGGCGAGAGTATATCAGCCCGCGCCGAGTGCCCAGCGCGGGATGTCGATGGTCGATGGTCAATGGTCGATAGCTGATAGCCAATAGCCGATAGCCCAACGCTGAACGTGCAGCGCGGGTCGTACGGCGTACGTCCTACGTCGTATGCGAGACGCCAAACGCCAAACGCAAGACGCAAAACGCAAAACGCAAAACGCCTTACTCCCCCCTTAGCAAGGGGGGCTGGGGGGATAAACCCTCCCCGCGTGCGGGGAGGGACGGGGAGGGGCAACCACAGGCCACGAGCCTTCCGCCCTTCGCTGACGGCTGACCGCTGATAGCTGACGGCTTACCGCTTTTCCCACCTTTGCATCTCAGCCGCGTTACCTCTAGACTGAAGTGCTCATGGCCGGACTGGAAAACCGCCGCGCACGCCACGACTACGAGATCCTCGAGACCTACGAGGCGGGGCTGGTGCTCCGGGGTACGGAGGTCAAGTCCATCCGGGCCAGCCAGGTGGACTTCACCGGGGCCTTCGCCCGCTTCGAGAACGGGGAGCTCTTCCTCGAGAACCTCTACGTCGCTCCTTACGAGAAGGGCGGCTACACCAACCACGACCCCCGTCGCCTGCGCAAACTCCTGCTGCACAAGGGCGAGCTGGCCAAGCTGCGGGCCAAGGTCGAGCAGAAGGGCCTCACGCTGGTCCCGCTCAAGATCTTCTTCAACGAGCGCGGCCTGGCCAAGCTGCTGCTGGGCCTGGGGCGAGGAAAGAAGGCCTTCCAGAAGAAGGACGACGATAAGCGCCAGGCCGTGCAGCGCGAGCTGGAGAGCTGGTGAGCTTGCAAGCCGCGGGCACAGCCGTTAGAACTGTAGCGATGTTCGGCAAGGTGGAGAAGCACTCGAGGCGCTGGCCGCTGTTGGTGCTGGCGCTCGTGCTCTTATTCAACCTCACCGGCGCCCAGAGCCTGTACTCGCTGGCCGTCGGCAACCGCACGGTGGCCGTGGCCTTCGCGGGCAACGCCCCCTACGGCCCCGCCGAGCCCATGGCCCAGGCGCTGGGGCTGGGCTTCGTGGCCTACCGCACCGGGGTCTACGTGAGCCTGGGCGGGCGGGTGGAGTGGTTCCCCTACGCCAACAGCGCGGCGGAGGCCGGCAGCACCGGCAAGGCCTGGCGGCGCGAGGGCGAGCCCTGGCTGCCCATCCGCGGGCTGGCCTCGGCCTTCGGCCTCGAGTACCGTCAGGTGGGCTCTATCTACGTGCTCGGCCTGCGCCCGGCCCGGCTGCTGGCGGTGCGCAAGAGCTCGAGCGACGCCCTCAGCCGCGTGGTGCTGCGCTTCGACCGCGACGTGCAGGTGCGCCTGCTGAGCGCCAACCCCCCGACCTTCGCCCTCATCGGCGTGGTGGAGGCCGGCGAGAACGGCGGCTACGAGCTGAGCCCCGCCGGCTACGGCCTGCGCCTGACCCTCCCGCCCGTCCCCGGCCCCCTGCGGCTGTTCTACTCCGCCAACGAGGCGGTGCTCGAGTGGGGCGAGCGCAAGTTCAGCCCCCGGGTCGTGCTCGACCCCGGCCACGGCGGCGCCGACGCCGGCATCACGGTGGAGGGCGTGCGCGAGAAGGACGTCACCCTCAACCTCGCCCAGCGCGTGGCCGAGGGCCTCAAGGCCCGCAACCTCGACGTCCGCCTGACCCGCAGCGACGACCGCAACCCCGCCCTCTCGGAGCGGGCCCGCCAGGCCACCTTCGCCCAGGTCTTCGTCAGCCTGCACGCCGTCAGCGGCAAGAACCTCGTCGCCTACACCTACCCCGACGAGCGCGGCCTGGCCTTCCTCGACAAGGGCCGCCAGCTCCTGCCCAAGACCCCCGCCCCGCGCCGCGAGGTGCTCGGCCGCTTCGTGGCCGGGCCCGACGCGAGCGCGCGCCTGTCGAAGGAGATCGCCGGGGCCCTGGCCAACCGGGCGCTCGTCCCCCTCGAGGCCCAGGGCCCCTACTTCGTGCTCTCGCAGGCCGGGGGCGCGGCGGTGCTGCTCGAGGTCGGCATGGACGAGGCCGCCAGCCCCGACCGGCGCAAGCAGATCGCCGAGGCCCTCACCGAGGCCATCCTGCGCTACCTCGACATCCCCCTGGAGGAGCCCGTGCCCGCCAACCCCACCGCGCCGGGCGGGGGAGGCAACAGCCGATGAGACGCTTCCTGACCTTCTTCAACATCTTCGGCCTGCTGGTGCTCGTCGGCGGCCTGTGGGTGATGTTCTACACCCAGGGCGTGCTGCGGGTGCCGGTGGTCAACCTGCCCAGCAAGGGCGACGAGCGGCTGGGCGAGCGCCCGGTGCGGCTGCACTTCGCCAACGCCAAGGCCGACGGCTTCTCCATCGAGGTCCGCACCCTCGAGATCTCCGAGGGCGACAACCCCCTCGAGCTCGCCCTCGCCGAGCTGCTCAAGGGCCCGAAGGCCCAAGGCGCCTACCCCGTCGCCCCCGTGGGCCTGCCCGTGCCCAAGGTCTACCTCTTGGGCGACCAGGCCATCGTCAACCTGCCCGCCGCCTACGGCCGCCTCCAGCAAGGCAGCGCCGCCGAGGTCATGCTGGTCTACGGCATGGCCTACACGCTGCTCGAGTTCCCCCAGATCAAGTCGGTGCGCTTTCTGCTCGAGGGCAAGGAGGTCGAGTCCCTCGGCCACCTGAGCCTTTTGGACCCGATCATCCGGCCCTGACGAAGGCCAACTATGCTCAGAAGTTTTTCACGAGCTAGATTTATCGTGAATCTCTTCACTTATTAGCCCCGGTAGGCAAACGCCCGCCCATGCGGTACACTCAGCCCTCGATCAGCGGCCCCCGGGGCCAGGAACACCATGCGAATCGAGCAGATCACCCTCCAGGGTTTTAAATCCTTCGGCGAGCGCACCCGGCTGGACTTCGGCCCCAGCGTGACCGGGGTGGTGGGGCCCAACGGGTCGGGCAAGAGCAACCTGGTCGAGGCCCTGCGCTGGATCGTGGGGGCCCGGGCCCGCGAGCTGCGGGGCGAAGAGGCCCAGGCCCTGCTGTTCCACGGCTCGGAAGGCCGCGCCCCCATGGGCTTCGCCGAGGTCGAGCTGGTCCTCTCGCGCGGCCGCGAGCGGCTGGTGATCTCCCGCCGCCTCGACCGCGACGGTGCTAGCGACGTGCGGCTGTCGGGCCACAAGGCCACCTTCAAGGCCATCGAGCGGGCCCTGGCCGGCTCGGGCCTGGCCCGGGGCGGCTACGCGATCATCGGCCAGGGCGAGGTGGGCGAGGTGCTGCAGGCGGGGCCCGAGGTGCTGCTGGGCTACCTCGAGGAAGCCGCCGGCCTCAAGGCCGTCACCCTCGCCACCCGCACCGCCGAGGAGCGCCTCGAGGCCGCCACCCAAGAGATGGAGGCCCTCAGCCGCAAGCACGCCGAGCTCAAGGAGGGCCTGCAGGCCAAGGCCGCCCAGGCCGAGGCCGCCCGCCGGGCGCGCGAGCTGTCCCGCCAGCTCCTGGCGCTCAAGCGGGGCCTGGTGCAGGCCCGCATCCAGGAGTCCCAGGCCGAAGCCCGCAAGACCCAGGCCCGGCTGGTCGAGCTCGAGGCCGAGAAGGCCCAGCTCGCCGAGCGGCTGGCCGCCTTGCAGCAGGAGAAGACCGCCCTCCAGGAGGGCCTCGAGGGGCTCAACCGCGCCCACGGCGAGGCCCTGCGCCAGGCCGAGGCCCTGCAGGGCGAGCGGCGGCTGCTCGAGCAGGAGACCGCCCACCTGCGCGAGCTCGAGGCCCGCCTGCGCCGCGAGGCGGAGGGCCTCGGCGCCCAGGTCGCCCGCTTCGAGGCCCTGCCCGTGCCCCAGGAGCCCCAGGCCCCGGAGCCCGGCGCCCAGCAGGTGGAGGGGCTCGAGCTACGCCAGCGCCAGACAGAGGCCCGCCTCGCCGAGCTGCAGCGCGAGCTGCGCCAGGCCCAGGCCCGCTACGAGGCCTTCCTCAAGGCCCAGGCCACCTACGAGGCCCGCCTCGCCGCCTTCCGCCAGACCCAGGAGCAGCAGCAGCACCTGGAGGCCGAGCGCTCCCGCCTGGAGGGTGCACTCGCCGAGCTCGAGGCCCGCCGCCAGGGGCTCGAGGCCCGCGAGCAGCAGCTCCGCGCCGAGCTCGACCGGGTGGTCAAGCAGGAGGGCGGCCTCGGCGCCGACCTGCGGGCCAGCCGCTCCGAAGCCCAGCGCCTGGAGGCCTACCTGCAAAGCGGCACCGACCTGGCCGAAGGCCCGCGCAAGGCCCGCAACGCCGGGATCGCCGGGGTGCTGGGCGTGGTGGCCGACCTGCTCGAGGTGCCCGAGGGCCTCGAGCTGGCCCTGGAGATCGCCCTGGGCGGCCGGCTGCAGTGGGTGCTCACCCGCGACGAGCGCGCCGCCAAGCAGGCCGTGGACTACCTCAAGCGCGAGGGCGGCCGCGCCACCTTCCTCCCCCTGACCCTGCTCAAGCCCGCCCACCGGCCCCGCCGCGACTGGTCGCAGCTCCCCGGCGTGCGCGGCCTGGCCCGCGAACTGGTCGGCTTCGCCCACCCCGAGGCCCTGCCCACCCTGCTGGGCGACACCCTGGTGCTGGAGAGCCTCGAGGCCGCCCTCACCCTCGCCCGCCAGCACCCCGACCACCCCCGGCTGGTCACGCTGGAGGGGGAGCTGCTCGAGTCCAGCGGCGCCATCACCGGCGGCCGGGTGCAGCGCGGCGGGCAGATGCTGGCCCAGCGCCGCCGCCTGGCCGAGGTGCGCGGCGAGGCCGAAGCCCTCACCGCCCAGGTCCAGGCCCTCAGCGCCCGGGCCGCCGAGCTGCGGCAACAGCTCCAGGACCCCGCGCTCAAGGAGCTTCGCCAGCAGGAGGACGCCGCCCGCGTCGAACTGCGCGGCGTGCGGCTGGCGCTGGAGCGCCTGGGCAACCCTCAGCCCCCCGAGGCCCCCGAGCCCGTGCCTGCCCC
>NZ_KE387023.1:2837027-2941575 GCF_000430045.1 Calidithermus chliarophilus DSM 9957
CGAGCGCCTGGGATCACTCGAGCAGGAAGCCGCCGCCCTGGGGCTCAGCGCCCTCGAGGCCGCCCTCCAGCAGGCCCGCCAGCGCGCCCGCACCCTGGCCGAGGAGGAGAGCCGCCTGCTGGCCCGCACCAACGCCGTTCTGGGCGAGCTCGAGCAGGCCCGCATCAGCCTGGCCCGCCGCGAGAGCACCCAGGAGGCTCTGCTGCTCGAGCTGGCCGAACTCCCTGAAGGTCCAACAGAGGAGGGCCACTCCCGCGCGCTGGCCCGCCGCCTCAGCGAGACCGAGGCCGCCCTGGAGGCTCTGGGCGCCGTCAACCACCTGGCCGAGAGCGAGTACCAGGCCCTGGCCCAGGAAGCCGAGCAACTCGCCGGCGCGCTGGCCGAGGCCGAGGCAGGGGTGGCGAAGCTCGAGGCCGAGCTCCGGCTGGTCGAGGGCGAGTACCGCGACCGCCTCCACGCCGCCTTCCACCGCTTCCGCGACCGCTTCCACGACTACGCCCGCGCCCTGCTGGGCGCCGAGGCCCGCGTCGAGCACGACAAATCCGGCCTGCACCTCGTCCTGCAGCCCTCCGGCAAACGCACCATCGACCTGGGCCTGCTCTCGATGGGCGAGCGCACCATGGGCGCGCTGGCCTTCCTCTTCGCCCTGGCGGGCACCGCCGAAGAGGGGAGGGGCCTGCCCATCGCCGTCCTCGACGAGGTGGACGCCCCCCTCGACGAGGCCAACATCCTGCGCTTCACCGAGTTCCTCCAGCGCTTCAAGGGGGAGACCCAGTTCATCCTGATCACCCACCAAAAGCGCACCATGGAAGCCTGCGACGCGCTGTACGGCGTCACCAGCGAGCGCGGGCTGAGCCGGGTGTACAGCATCCGCCGCGAGGACGCGCTGGCCTAGCGCTGAGAGCCTGTGGCTCGAGGCCTAACCTGCCGGAAGCGAGGTCAGCATTATGATGCCTACCCCTAGCGTGGGGAGGAACAGCAGCGCGAAAAACACGCCCAGAATTGCGCGCCGCCTGCGCGATTTTTCCCTCCGCCAGCCCATCCAGGCTGCCCCGGGGGCAGCCCGGGAGAGGTAGAAGGCTACGTTCCCCAGGGTCAACCACCGAGGCGCAGGCAGGATCACCGACCAGTAATAGGCTTCCCGGTGCTGGGCCTCGAGGGCCTCGAACTGAGGGCGCGAAAGCCAGGGCCACATCACCGCCGCGAAGGACCCCCAGGCCCCAGGAGTGCTAGCCCGATGGATAGCGCCCACCACACGCTGGCCGTAGACGGGCGCATCCCTCAGTCCCCCTCGTCGATGCGGTCCACGACCTCGAACAAGCCCTCGAGGTCCATCTTGGCGTAGATGGCGCTGGTGTTGAGGTTGGAGTGGCCCAACAGCCTCGCGGTGGCGTGCAGGTCGCGGCTGGCCTTGTAGAAGCGGGTCCCGGCGGTGTGGCGCAGCATGTGGGCGCCGCGGTAGCGTTCGGGGAAGCCCAGGGCCTGGTAGTGGGCGTTGATGACCCCGCGCAGCATGCGGGCGGTCATGCCCCGGCCGCCGGCCTTGCGCCCGCCCATGTTGACGAGCAGGCGCATCTCGCCCGCCGCCGCGTAGGCCAGGCGGGTCCTGAGCCAGCGCTCGAGCTCGGCGCACAGCGAGTTGCTCAAGGGGATGGTGCGCTGCTTGGAGCCCTTGCCGCGCTTGACCTCGAGCAGCCGCTCCCGGGGGTGGACGTCGGACACCAATAAGTGAACCACTTCACTTATGCGCAGCCCGGCCTCGGCCATGAGCCGCACCGCCACCCGGTCGCGCTGCAGGGTGGGTTCGGAGGGGTCGAGGCGGGCCAGCAGTTCCTTGTAGAGGTTCAGCGGCAGGGCCGGGCGGCGCTCGTAGGCCGGGGTGGGGTCTCGAGGCGCCACCACGCCCTGGGGCAACTGGGCGGCCCCGGCCCATTCCAGCGCCCGGTACAGCGCCCGCACGCTGGCCAGGTAGGTGGCGATGCTCGAGGGTTTGAGCGGCTGGCCCTCGAGGTGGCTGCCGCGGGTCTGCAAGTCGGCGACGTAGCGGTCGAGGTCGTCGGCCGTGGCCTTGAGCAGTTGCACCAGCGGGGCGGGCGAATCCGGCGGCCAGGCCCAGGCCAGGAAGTCGCGCACGCCGACCTCGTAGGTCTCGAGCGTCTTGGGGCTCAGCGTCGCGCGCTTGCGGCCCTTCAAGATCAGGTAGGTCTTGAGCAGCTCGAGCAAGGCCGCCTCGTCGCGTTCGTGGGCAGCCCGGACCGCCTCGAGCCTCCGCTTGCCGGGATCGTGCCAGTTGGCCAGGGAAACCAGCTCCATTTTCCCAGCATACCAAATTTCCCTTAATTTATCTTAGGGGAAATACCCGCAATTCGGACCCTCGGGGGGCCGCCCGCCAGAGCCGGCAGGCCCCTCATCTCCGGTTAACCCGGCCATGCGGAGAAAGACGCTGCCAGAGGGCTTAACCTCGCGTTTAGTCACCGCACCGGCCCCGAGGCGCCCTGCTTATACTTCAAGCTATGACGCCTGAGGTTGCAGCTCCCATCGTTGTCGCCTCAACCGTGGTGATGGCCCTGCTCTTCGTCAGCTTCGTGGCCCCCAAGAGTGAGGAACGCAAGGCCTACGCGCGGGTCAGGGCGATCGGCCGGATGTCGCGGCTCGCCCGCAAGAACAACACCGTGCTGCGCTACCACAACGGCATGCCGTTCGTCATCACCTTCCACCGCCACGGCTACAGCTACGTCCTCGAGGGCCGCCAGGTCAGCCGCGAGCGCCTGGTGAAGGCGCTGGGCGTCGGGGCCGAGGCCGTGGTCGCCAAGGTCGAGAAGGAAGAGGCCATGGCCGCGCCCAACCCCACCTTCATCACCCTGCCCGGCTGAAGGTGCCCTCCCCCAACGCTGCAAAAAACCTCCCGGGGATGCCCGGGAGGTTTCGTTGGGGCAGAGTTTAGCGCTCGCGCGGGTCGAGGGCGTCGCGCAGGGCGTCGCCCAGCAGGTTCCAGCCCAGGCCGAAGAGGATGATGGTGAGGGCCGGGTAGAACGCCACGTACCAGTACTCGAGGCGGTTCTCCGCGGTGCCCTGGATCCAGGCCCGGGCGAAGCTGATGAGCTGGCCCCAGTCGGTGTAGCCCGTCGGCAGGCCGATGCCCAGGAACGACAGCGCGGCGGCCGAGAGCGGGATGGCGCCCAGGTCGAGCACCGCGATGACGGTGATGGCGGTGAGCGAGTTGGGGATGACGTGGCGGAAGATGATGCGCCAGTCGCTCGCCCCCAGCGCGCGGGCCCCGTCGACGAACTCGAGCGAGCGCGTCTTGAGCACTTCCCCGCGCACGATGCGGGCGTATCCTGCCCAGCCCACCAGCACGAAGGCCAGGATGATGAAGTTCAGGCTCTTCCCCAGCAAGGACGTGATCACGATCACCAGGATCAGGCTCGGGAAGGCGAAGATCACGTCGATGAGCCGCTGGATCACGTTGTCCACCCAGCCCCCGAAGTAGCCCGAGATCGCCCCGAGGGTGATCCCGATGAGGAGCTGGAAGAAGACCACGGTGATCGCCAGCTTCAGCGCGGTGCGCGTGCCCCAGATGATGCCGTACCACACGTCGTAGCCGTTGCTGGTGCCGAAGACCGGGCGCACCTCCCCGGCCTCGGTCGCGATGGGCTTGAGGGGCGGCGAGGGGACCTGGGTGAAGTTGATGCGGGCGATCTGGTAGCAGCTCGCCGGGGCGGCGAACATCAGCCGCCAGAAGCCGGAGTGGGTGGGGGTGAGGGCCTCGGCGGTGGTGGTCGCGCCCACGTCGCGCAGGCAGTTGTTGCCCACCGGGGGCGGGGGCGCGAGCAGGGGGGCGAACAGCGCCACCAGCAAGAACATGCACACCAGGAAGAAGCCGAAGACCGCCAGGCGGTTGCGGCGGAAGCGCCGCATCACCCTCGAGTTCCAGAAGGTGTCGCGCCGCGCGGCGCTTTGGGTAGCAGGCACGGCGCTCATCAGTCGAACCTCACTCTCGGGTCGATCAGGGCGTAGATGATGTCCACGGCCAGGTTGGCGAGCACGGTCAGGATGCCGCTGAGCAGGGCGAAGCCCAGCAGGCCCGGCACGTCGAAGCGGGTGGCGGTCTCGGCCCCCCAGCTCCCGATGCCCGGCCAGGCGAAGATGGTCTCGGTGAACAGCGCCCCCGAGAGCAGCCCCAGCACCACGAAGCCGCCGATGGTGGCCACGGGGATGAGCGCGTTGCGGCGGGCGTGCTTGAGGTTGACGGTGCGCTCGGGCAGGCCCTTGGCCCGCGCGGTGCGCACGTAGTCCTGCGAGAGCACCTCGATGAGGCTCGAGCGCATCACCTTGATCATGCCCGCGGTGATCACGGTAGAAAGGGTGATCACCGGCAGGAACATGTGGTGCAGCACGTCCCAGAACACCGGCCAATTGCCCGCCAGCAGCGCGTCGATGCTGAGCATGCCGGTGACGCGGGGGACGGGGTTGATGATGAGGTTGACCTGGTTCTCCGGCGAGAGCTGCCCGGGGCCCGGGGCGACGCCCAGCAGGCCGTAGAAGATCACCAGCAGGATGATCCCGAGTACGAAGGTGGGGATGTTGTTGGTGACGACGGTGAAGACCCGGGTGAACTGGTCGATGAACCTGTCCTTGTTAAGGCCCGCCCTCGTCCCCAGCCAGATGCCGAAGCCCAGGATGGGCAGCAGCGAGAACAAGGTCAGCTCGACCGTCGCGGGGAAGCGCTCGATGATGGTGTCGATCACGGGCTTGTTCGAGGCCTTGGAAAAGCCGAGGTTCCCTTGCAGGACCTCCCGCAGCCAGTTCCAGTACTGGACGTGAAAAGGCTGATCGAGCCCTTTCTCCCGGATGATGGCCTCGAGGTTGCGCAATTGGTTCTCGTTGGTCACGAAAGCCGCGGCGCGCTCGGCCGGGGAGAGGGTCTGCATCAGCCCCACGATGGCCAGCGACAGGGCCAAAAGGACCAGCGGCAGGGCCATCAGGCGGCGAAGGATAAAAGCTGTCATCCAATGTTCCTCAGTCTGAAAAAGGGGGCCCCGCGCCTACAGCGACGCGGGGCCCAAAAACCTTTAGAGACCAGCCTTGCTCAGCAGCCTCCAGACGTTACCGGTGATGCCGGAAGCCATGATGTTGTAGTTCTCCTCCACGCCCTTCACACGGTCCTGGTAGGCCAGGAAGCCGATGCCGGCGGGCATGAGGATGTAGTAGGACTGCTCGTAGGCGCGCTGGCCGACCTGGCTGTACAGCGCCTTACGCTTGGCCGGGTCGATGGTCTGGCGCGCCTGGTCGAGCAGCTTGTCGAGCAGCGCGTCCTTGAAGTTGGCGCGGGGGTTGTAGTAGCCCTTGGAGTGGTAGAAGGTGTAGAGGAAGTTGTCGGGGTCGGCGTAGTCGGGGGCCCAGCCGATGAGGATCATGGCCTCCTTACCCTCCTGGCTGGACTTGAGGAACTCCGACCAGGGCTTGGCCTGAAGCTCGACCTTGAACTTGGGGTTGAGCTTCTCGACGTTGGCCTTGAGGATCTCCATCGCCGTCTGCGAGGCCACGTTGTTGGCGCGGTAGCTGGCGCGCAGCACGAAGCCGTTCTGCCAGAGCTGGCCGCCGAAGGCCTTACGGAAGAAGGCCGCCGCCTGCTTGGGGTCGTAGGTGTAGGTCTTGACCTTGGGGTCGTAGCCGAAGAACATGTCGGGCAGCAGCATGGTGCGCTTGGTGCCCTTGCCGAGCTGGACCTCCTTGATGTAGCGGTCGTAGTCGAAGGAGTAGGCGAAGGCCTTGCGCACGTTGACGTCGGAGAAGAAGTTGGCGGGGATGCCCTTGCCGTCGAGCTTGCCCGAGCCCAGGATCGCCGGGTCCTTGATGTTCTGGTTCATGAAGATCGCCGACGACACGTTGTTGGGGATGCCGTCGTAGATCTTGACGCCGGGCACGCCCTGCAGCTGCGAGAGCACCGAGCGGGGGCCGGTTTCGACGAAGTCGGCGTCGCCCTTCTTCAGCGCCTCGAGGCGGGCGGCCTGCTCGGCCACGGTCTGCACGATGACGTTCTCGATCTTGGGCTTGCCGCCCCAGTAGCCGTCGAAGGCGCGCAGCACGGTGGTGGCGGTGTCACGGCGCACGAGCATGTAGGCGCCGGTGCCGCTGGGCCGCTTGGAGAGGTTGGAGTCGGTGAGGTCCTTGCCCACCCACTGCTTCCAGGTGGCCTCGGTGCCGTCCCACTCGCCGATGGAAGCGGCGTGCTTCTTGTCGACGATGGCCTGCCCGGTGTAGGCGAGCTTCACCAGGAAGGCGGGGTCACGGGCCGGGAGGGTGAGCACGAGCTGGCCCTGGGCGTTGCACTTGACGGCGTTGGAGATCTTGGCCCAGGTCACCGCCTGGGGGTCGTCGGCGGCGTTGGCGGAGGTGCCCAGCAGGCTCTCGGCGATGAACCAGTTGCCCGAGTCGTGGTTGTTGGTCACCAGGTTGCGGCGCAGGCTGTACTCCGCGTCGGCGCAGGTGAACTCGTTGCCCGAGTGGAACTTCACGCCCTTGCGCAGGGTGAAGGTGTAGGTGCGGCCGTCCCCCGAGACGTTCCACGAGGTAGCGAGCAGGCCCTCGAGCTCGGACACGCTCTTGCCCTTGTAGGTCACCAGGGTTTCGTAGATGTTCTCGACGAGTTCACCGGAGCCGGTGTCGTAGGTTTGGCCCGGGTCGAGGGTCGGGTAGTCCGAGCCGTGCATGATCACCAGCGTGTTGTTGGGCACCGCGGCGAACGCTGCACCAGCAGCGAGGGCCAGGGCGCCGGCCAGAAGGGTCTTACGCATATAAGCCTCCATTTGTAATGGATAGCAACAGGGATTAGCCGCTATCCGCTAAACGAACACCTGGACCCTAGCAGGTCCGTCTGCGTTTGGCATCCAGGCACGGGCTAAGCCTAACAGTAAGCTTGACCGAATGCAATTTCCACCGTTTGGTGGATATACATCGGGATTAACCCGATCGGAACGGCTACTCGAAAATGAGATGGCGTCTTGAGCTGGCGGTAGGGTGCCTATCACCTCTTCCCCATCCGAGCCTCAAGGAAGCGATGGCGGCGGTGCTAGAATGGCGCTCATGCTGACTTCGGTTCCCGGCACCAACGACGTCTTCGCCCAGAGCAAGGAGTACCCCTTCCGCGAGCCCGTCTTCCGCTACATCACCCAGACGGCCGAGCAGGTGCTGCGCTCGAGCGGGGCCCAGATGATCCACACCCCCATCTTCGAGTACGCGGAGGTGCTGCAGAAGGGGGTCGGGGTGACTTCGGACATCGTGGTTAAGAAGGAGATGTACACCTTCGAGGACCGGGGCGGGCGGGTGCTGGGGCTGCGGCCGGAGCCCACCGCCTCCATCGTGCGGGCCTACAACCAGCACGGCATGAAGGTCTGGCCCCAGCCGGTGCGGCTGTTCACCTGGGGGCCCATCTTCCGCGCCGAGCGCCACCAGAAGGGGCGCTACAAGCAATTCCACCAGGTCGACTACGAGGCGCTGGGCTCGGCCGACCCGCTCGTCGACGCCGAGGCCATCGCGCTGATGGTGCAGATCTACCGGGCGCTGGGGCTGAAGGGCCTCGAGGTCAAGCTGGGCTCGGTGGGCGACCCCGAGGACCGCGTGCGCTACAACGACTACCTGCGGGGGCTGTTCCGCCCCTACGCCCAGGGGCTCTCGGAGGACTCGAGGGTGCGGCTGGAGTCCAACCCCATGCGCATCCTCGACTCCAAGAGCGAGACCGACCAGCGCATCGTGGCCGAGGTGGGGGTCCGGCCGATGCTCGAATTCCTGGGGCTCGAGGCGCGGTCCTTCCACGAGAGCGTGGCGGGCTACCTGGAGAAGCTCGGGGTGCCCTTCACCGTCGACCCCTCCATCGTGCGCGGGCTCGACTACTACGTGCGCACCGCCTGGGAGGTACACCACAGCCGGATCGGGGCCAAGTCGGCCCTGGGCGGGGGCGGGCGCTACGACGGCCTGTCGGAGATGCTGGGCGGGCCGAGGGTGCCGGGCGTGGGCTGGGGCATCGGCATCGAGCGGGTGGCGATCGCGCTCGAGCAGGAAGGCGTGGAGATCCCCGCCGACCCCGCGCCCGACCTCTACCTCGTGCCCCTCGACGAGGCGGCCAAGCTCGAGGCCCTGCAGATCGCCCAGCGGCTGCGCCCTGCCTTCCGGGTCGAGATGGCCTACGCGCCCAAGAGCCCGCGCAAGGGCCTGGAGGAAGCGCTCAAGCGGGAGGCCCGCTTCGTGGGCCTGCTGGGCGAGGCGGAGCGGGCCCGGGGCGTGGTCACGCTCAAGCACCTCGAGACGGGCGACCAGCGCGAGGTGAGCTGGGAAGCGCTCGGCGAGGCGCTGGGGCCGGTTCCCGGCGTGCGGCTGTGAGCAGCGCGCGCCGGCAGGAACAGAAATGGGGTGTAGGGCCGGGTTTTAGACCCGGCCGATCGCTTTAAAGCCGCTGCTTGAAACTGTTACGGGCGGCACTTCTCCCCTGCCCTGTCGCCGGATGTTATTAAGTGAATATGTTCACGATAAATCTAGCTCGTGAAACTTTTGTTTGCCAGGGATCGGGGGTGCCACAAGCGCTTTGAACGGTAAACTATTCACCATGCGCCGGACGCACTACTGCGGCAACGTCAACACGTCGAACGTCAATGAGCAAGTGGTTCTCGAGGGCTGGGTCAACCGGCGCCGCGACCTGGGCGGCCTGATCTTCATCGACCTGCGCGACCGCGAAGGATTGGTACAGGTGGTGGTGCAGCCGGAAAGCCCGGCCTATGCCGAGGCCGACCGGGTGCGCTCGGAGTGGGTGGTGCGGGTCACGGGCACCGTGCGGGCCCGGCCCGCCGAGCAGGTGAACGCCAGGATCGCCTCCGGCGAGGTGGAGGTGGTGGCGGAGGGGCTCGAGGTGTTGGCCGAGGCCAAGACCCCCCCCTTCCCCGTCGACGCGGCCTGGCGGGGCGAGGAGGACCAGGCGGTCTCGGAGGACATCCGCATGCGCTACCGCGTGGTGGACCTGCGCCGCCGCGCCCTGCAGCGCAACCTGCGGCTGCGCCACAAGGTGGTGGCGGCCATCTACCGCTTCCTCGACCAGGAGGGCTTCATCAGCGTCGAGACCCCCTTCCTCACGCGCTCGACGCCGGAGGGGGCCCGCGACTTCCTGGTGCCCAGCCGCCTGCAGCCGGGGCAGTTCTACGCCCTGCCCCAGTCGCCCCAGCTCTTCAAGCAGATGCTGATGGTGGCGGGCTACGACCGCTACTTCCAGATCGCGCGCTGCTTCCGCGACGAGGACCTGCGCGCCGACCGCCAGCCCGACTTCACCCAGCTCGACCTCGAGATGTCCTTCGTGGACCAGGAGGACGTCTTAGAGCTCAACGAGCGGCTGGCGGCCTACGTGTTCGAGGAGGCATTGGGCGTCGAGCTGCCCATCCCCTTCCCCCGCATGACCTACGCCGAGGCCATGAACCGCTACGGCTCCGACAAGCCCGACCTGCGCTTCGGGCTGGAGATGCGGGACGTGACCGAGCGCTTCCGGGGCGGGGAGTTCCGGGCCTTCGCGGGCGCGGAGGTGGTCAAGGCGCTGGTGGCGCCGGCGGCGCTGTCGCGGCGGGAGATCGAGGAGCTCGAGGCCATCGCCAAGGGCAAGGGTGCGGCCGGGCTGGCCTGGAGCCGCTACGAGGGCGGGGCCTTCAGCGGGGGCATCGCCAAGTTCATCCCCGAGGGGCTGGCGCGGGAGCTGGGCGTGCAGGAGGGCCAGACCGCGCTGTTCGTGGCGGGGCCCTGGCGCAAGAGCGTCGAGAGCCTGGGCGCGGTGCGCCTGGAGTTGGGCAAGCGCCTGGGGCTGGCCGAGGAGGGCTTCAAGTTCTTGTGGGTGGTGGACTTCCCGCTGCTGGAGTGGGACGAGGAGAACGGGCGCTGGACCTACATGCACCACCCCTTCACCTCGCCCAACCTCGAGGATCTGGAGCTGCTCGAGCGCGACCCCGGCAAGGTGCGGGCCCGCGCCTACGACATGGTGATGAACGGCACGGAGGTGGGCGGGGGCTCGATCCGCATCCACCGCCGCGACCTGCAGGAGCGGATGTTCGCGCTCCTGGGGATCGGGCCCGAGGAGGCGCAGGAGAAGTTCGGCTTCCTGCTCGAGGCCCTCTCCTTCGGGGCGCCGCCCCACGGGGGCATCGCCTGGGGCCTCGACCGCTGGGTGGCCAACATGGCCGGCGAGGACTCCATCCGCGAGGTCATCGCCTTCCCCAAGAACAAGGAGGGCCGTGACCCGCTGACCGAAGCCCCCAGCCCGGTGGCCGAGGCCCAACTGGCCGAGCTGGGCATCGCCTTGAGGAAGTCCGATGGGTAAAGCAGGCCTCCCCTACTTACTGGTGGACGCCTTCGCCGAAGCGCCCGGAGGCGGCAACCGCATCGCGCTGGTGCTCGACGCCCGGGGCATGGACGCGGCCCAGATGCGGCAGGTGGCGCTCAAGCTCGACCAGCCGCAGGTGGCCTTCGTGACCGACTGGGAGGGCCTGAGCTTCGAGGTGCGCTACTACACGCCCTCGGGCGAGGTGGAGTTCGCCGGGCACGCGGCGGTGGCGCTGGCCCTGACCCTGGCCCGCGAGGGCATGCTGCCCGAGGGCAGCAAGAAGCTCTACCTGCGCGCGGCGTCGGAGACGCTGCCGGTGGAGCTGGTCTATGAGGGCGACGCGCCGAGCAAGGCCGTGGTGCGCGGGCCGGCCCCGCGCTTCCGCGACCCGCCCTTGTGGCGGCAGGTGCAGGAGTTCACCGAAGCCCTAGGCGCCAACGAGCGTTACCTGCACCGGGGCCTGCCCTACGGGGTGGCCTTCACCGGCTTGTGGTCGCTGTTCCTGCCCTTCGTGGCGCCGGGTCTGCTGGATGACCTCGAGCCCGACATGGAGCGCCTGAGCGAGCTGTGCGCCGGGCTGGAGATCGCCACCGTGCACCCCTACGCCCCGCTGGGCCCGCGCAGCTTCTACGCCCGCGACTTCGCCCCACTGCTGGGCATCCCCGAAGACCCGGTGACCGGCGCGGCCAACGCCGCGCTGGGCGCGCTCCTGGCCCGGGCCGGAGTGGTGCCGCGCTGGGAGGAAGCCGTGAAGCTCACCGTGCTGCAGGGGCACAAGCTGGGGGTCCCCGGCCAGGTCGAGGTGCGGGTGGAGTACGCCCCCAGCGGCGAGTTGCAGCGGGTGTACTTCGGGGGCACGGCCGTACTGGCCGAGTCGGGGATCCTGGAGCTGTGACGCCACAGGTCGCGCGTCAGGAGGCTCGCGGCGTGCGGGGGAAGCACCCGTTCTTGTCCCTCCCCGCCAGCGTCGAGGGCCGAGGCGTCTGGCGTTTGGCGTACGGCGTAGGACGTACGACGTACGACCCGCGTTTTGCGTTTTGCGTTTAGCTATCGGCTATCAGCTATCGGCTATCGACCATCGACCATCGACCCACTTGGAGGCGCTCAGGATGATCGGGCTGGTACTCATCGACGTGGACGGCACCCTCTACGGGCCCGGCGGCGTGCCGGAGTGCGCCTGGCAGGCCGCGGCGCGGGCGCGGGCGGCCGGGGTGCGGCTGGCGCTGTGCACGGGGCGGCCAGGGCGGGGGTTCGCCCTCGAGTACGCCCGGCGCCTCGACCCGGAGGGCTTTCACATCTTCGAGTCGGGGGCGGTGGTGGTGGCGGGGGACGGGCGGCCGGTGCACACCCGCTCGCTGGGGCTGGGGGCCTACCGGGCACTGCTGGGGCTGAGCCGGGCGCACCTCATCCCCTTCGAGGTGTACACCGCCGAGGGCGGGTTCTTCATCGAGCAAACCCACCCCGACCTCGAGACCCACCAGCTCATGCTGGGCTTCCCGGCGGAGGTCCGGCCGCTGGACGAGCCGCCCGGCACGGTGATCCGGGTGCAGTACGTGGCGCCGGTGGGGACGCTGTGGGACACGGTGCGCGCGGAGGTGCGGCAGGTGGCGGGGGCCGAGCTCCACGAGGCCACTAGCCCCGGGATGCCGGGGGTGATCTTCAGCTCGGTGACGGCGCAGGGGGTCTCCAAGCTCAGCGCGGCGGCCTGGGTGGCCGAGCGCTACGGGCTGGGCCTGGAGGGCTGCGCGATGGTGGGCGACGGGGAGAACGACCTCGAGCTGATCCTGGCCGCGGGGCTGGGGGTCGCCATGGGCAACGCGCCCGACGCGGTCAAGCTCCGGGCCGACCGGGTGGTGGGCCGGGTCGAGGACTGCGGGCTGGCGGAGGCCCTCGAGGCCGCCCTCGCCACGCGGGCCGCGCCGGGCGAAGGGCCGCGATGATTCGCCTCATCGCCGTGGACCTCGACTGGACCCTCGTGCACCCGAGCCAGGGGGTCCCGGAGTCGGCCTGGCGGGCGGTGGAGGAAGCCCGCGCCGCCGGGGTGCGCTTGGCGGTGGCGACCGGGCGGCCCTTCGGGGGCTTCGGGCTGGAGTACGCCCTGCGGATGAACCCCGAGGGCTACCACGCCTTCAGCAACGGCAGCCTGATCGCCCGGGGCGCCGAACTGGTCCACCGCGTGGCGATGCCGGAGGCCACCTACCGCCGCATGGTGCTGCACTCGAGAGAACAGGGCCTGCCCTTCTACGTCTCGGGGGCCTCGGGGAGGCTCTACAGCGAGAACCCGCCCCGCGAACTGCACCGCTTCGCCCTGCGGATGGGGGTGGGCTACGAGCGCGTGGACCTGCTCGAGCTGCCCGAGCCCTGCGTGGGCGGGGTCTTCGTGATCACGGGCGGCCTGTGGGACAGCCTGCGCCCCTCGCTCACGGCGGTGGAGGGGCTCGACTGGCTGGAGTACGTGGTGGGCGAGGGCGAGGTGGTGGCGGTGGCCGACCCCAAGGGCGTCTCCAAGGCCAGCGCCCTGCGCTGGATGGCCGAGCGCTACGGGCTGGCGATGGAGGAGGTGGCGATGATCGGCGACAGCCTCAACGACCTCGAGGCCATCCGCCAGGTAGGCCTGGGCATCGCCATGGGCAACGCCGAGCCCGCCATCCTGGAGGCGGCCGACGCGGTGGTGGGGCGCCTGGAGGAGGACGGCTTCGCCCAGGCGGTTAGACTGTGCCTGGAACCGTCCGAAGTGAGGTGAGCCATGCCTGCGATGTGGGCCGAGATCCAAGAGCTTATTAACCGCTTCCCCGGCAAGGTGGGCGTGTGGCTGGAGAACCTCCACAGCCACGAGCAGTACGCCCACAACCCCGACTGGAAGGTCTACGCCGCGAGCACCATCAAGCTGCCCATGCTGTGCTACGCGCTGAGCACCGGCGCCGACCTGCGCCAGGCGGTGCCGGTCAAGCCCGAGACGGTGGCGGGGGGCTCGGGGGTGCTCAAGGACCTCTCGCCGGGGCTCTCCTTGCCCCTGCTCGACCTGCTCACGCTGATGATCGTCGTCAGCGACAACACCGCCACCAACGTGGTGCTCGACTTCTTCGGCCACAAGGAGCCCTTCAACGCCTACTACCAGGCCCAGGGCTGGCGCAGCACCTACAGCGCCGGGATGCTCTCCCTGCCCGACGACCGCCCCGACCCCCGGCGGGCGAAGGGCGAGGCCTCCACGGCGAGCGCCGAGGACCTGGGCCTGCTGCTCAAGCAGCTCTGGACCGGCCAGCTCCTCCCCCCCGAGGCCACCCAGACCGCGCTGTCGATCCTCTCGAGGCAGCAGTTCACCTTCTTCCTGCGCTACCTCCCCGCCGACCTCGACGACCTCGAGGAGGGCACCGCCCCGCTGCGGCTGTACGCCAAGTCGGGCGAGATCCGCAAGTGCCGCCACGACGCGGGCATCCTGGCGCGGGAGGGCGCGGCCTACTCGCTGGTGGTGCTCACCGAGACCGACGCCGACCCGCGCTTCCACCCCGACCACCCGGCGGTGCTGCTCATCGGCAAGATCGCCTCGGTGCTCTACCAGCACCGGCTGAGCTGATGCCCGATTCGGTCGGTCCGGCGCCGGACCGACCCGGCCGATTGAACCCGGTATGAAGGCGCTCTGGCCCAAAACGACGCCCTCCCCGTTGCCGGGGAGGGCGATGAGCACCGGTACCTCGAGCCCGCCTAAAGCCGCCCGGCCTCGATGATCTTGCTCAGGAAGGCGCGGGTGCGCTCCTGCTGGGGGTTGCCGAAGATCTGCTCGGGCGGGCCCTCCTCGTGAACGACGCCCTGGTAGAGGAAGCAGACCTTGCTGGCGACCTCGCGGGCGAAGCTCATCTCGTGGGTGGCGAGCACCATGGTCATGCCCTCGGCGGCCAGCTCGCGCAGCAGGCTCAGCACCTCCGAGACGAGCTCGGGGTCGAGGGCGGAGGTGATCTCGTCGAGGAGCAAAAGCTGGGGGTCCATGGCCAGGGCCCGCACGATGGCGACGCGCTGCTGCTGGCCGCCGGAGAGCTGGTCGGGGTAGGCCTTGGCCTTGGCCTCGAGCCCGATGCGCCTCAGGAGCTCCATGGCCCTGGCCTCGGCCTCGGCGCGGGACATCCTCAGCACCTGCACGGGGGCCAGGGTGACGTTTTGCAGCACGCTCATGTGGGGGAAGAGGTTGAAGCTCTGGAAGACGATGCCCACCTTGCGCCGCAGGCGGTCGAGGTCCACGCCGGGGCCGGTGATGCGGTCGCCCTCGAGCCGGATCTCCCCCGCGCTGATGGCCTCGAGGCCGTTGATGCAGCGCAGCAGCGTGCTCTTGCCGCAGCCCGAGGCCCCGATGAGGCAGACCACCTGGTGCTGCTCGACCTTGAGGTTGACGCCCTTGAGCACCTCGAAGTCGCCGTAGCGCTTGTGTACGTCGCGGATCTCTAGGAAGCTCATAGTCTGGCGAGGCCCCTCAGCCGCGCGTGCGGCGCTTCTCCTGCTCGAGCAGCCGGTCGACGAAGCGGGTCTGGGGGATGGTGATGAGCATGAACAGCAGGGCCACCGTGGTCACGGCGGAGAGGTTGAACTTGTTGGAGGCGATGATCTTGGCCTGGTTGAAGCCGTCGATCACGCCCACCACGTTGACGAGCGCGGTGTCCTTCTGCAGGGCGATGAAGTCGTTGAGCAGGGGCGGGATGATGCGGCGCACCGCCTGGGGGATGATCACGAAGCGCAGGGTCTGGCCGAAGCTCAGGCCCAGGCTGCGGGCGGCGGACCACTGGCTGGGGTGGATGCTGTCGAGGCCCGCGCGGTAGACCTCGGCCACGTAGGCCCCGTAGCTGATGGTGAGGGCCAGGATCGCCAGCCACTCCGGCGGCCAGTCCCGCACCACCGGCACGTTGGCCAGGGGCAGCCCCAGCGCGATGAGGTAGATGCTGATGATGGTGGGCAGCCCGCGGAAGACGTCGGTGTAGAGCGTGGCGAGGAAGCGGATGGGCTGCCCGGCGCGGCCCGGGATCATGCGGGCCACCGCGATGACCAGGCCCCAGACGAGGATGAAGACCTCGGCGACGCAGAACATCCACACGTTCTTCCAGAACGCCTGCAGCACTAAGCCGAAGGAGCTTCGGATGAGCTCGAGGCGGAAGAAGGTCGCGCCCACCGCCCCGTCGTTGGCCAGGAGGAACTGCACGCCCAGGAACACCAGCAGCACGGCGGCCCCGTAGCCGATGGCGTACTGGGCCCACTCCCGCGACTCGGCGGTCTTGACCCGGGCGGTGATGAGGTCTTTGAGGGCCAGCCCGGCCCGGGCCTGCCCCGCGGCCCGCAGCGAGCGCAGCACCGGCACCAGCAGCAGCAGGGGCAGCAGCCCCACCCCCACCAGCGCGGCGTCGAGCAGGGTCCCGCCGAGCTGGTTGCGCTCGAGGATGCGCTCTAGGCCCAGCAGCACCCACCACGCGGCCAGGACCACCAACCCGCACACCGCCAGCGCCACCAGGGCCAGCGGGGTGGGGTCTTTCGGAATTGAAGGGGCGCTCGAGCGCCCCCGGTTCGGGTCAACTGGGTTCACGGCCAAGGCCTTAAGGCTTTCAGGGCTTGAGGTAGGGGATGGCGGTGGGGTCGCCGCCGAACTCCTTGGAGAGGTAAGCCTGCGAGAGCTTCTTGAAGGTGCCGTCGGCGGCCATGGTCTTGAAGATTTGGTCGAGGACGGCCTTGTTGGCCGAGCCCTTGGGGTAGATGGCCCCGTACTCCTCGCCGGTCTTGTACTGCCCGACGACCTCGAGCGCCCCGTTGGACTGCCGGGCCTGCACCAGCACGATGGCGGTGTCGAGCATCACCACGTCGACCTGGCGGGCCTGCAGGGCGGTGAACATGTTGGGGGTGTCGGGGAAGACACGCACGTTGTTGGCCGGCACCTTGAGCACGTCCTTCACGAAGTCCACGGCCGTGGTGCCCTGCTGCACGCCGATGCGCAGCGTCTTGATGTTGGAGGCGTCGACCTTGGTGCCCTTGCGCACCAAGAGCCCCTGGTCGGAGGAGAAGTAGGCGGGCGAGAAGTCGACGACCTTCTTGCGCTCGGCGGTGATGGTGACCTGCGAGAGGGCGAGGTCGAAGGCCTTGGTCTGCCCGGCCACCAGCGCGTCGAAGGAGACGTTGACGATCTTGACCTGGTTCAGCCCGGCACGGTGGGCGATGTTGGCCGCCAGGCAGTACTCGTAGCCGCTCTTGATGGTCTCGGGGGTGTCGCCGTTCCACCAGCCCGGGGCGGGCAGGTTGGTCTGGACGGTGAGGACGCCGGGAGTCACCGGGTTGAGCTTGAACTCCCCGCGCTTGCCGTAGAGCTCACAATCGCCGATCTTGACGGTGTTGGTCTGGGCCTGCACACCGAACAGGGCCACCGCCCCGACCGCCACCAATCCCACGAGCGCGTACCAGCGTTTAGCCATACCTTTCCTCCATGTAGAACTCGCCGCCACAATACCGAAGCTTCACGGCAGCGTCAAGCAAGGGCGGGACTTAAGCCCCACCCTCTAGGGCCTGCGCCAGCAGGCGGTGGAAGTGGTGGACCCCCTGCTCACGCTTGACGCTGAAGCGGCCCCGGTCGTAGAAGCGCGACTTCACCCCCTTCTGCACGGCCTCGACCACCACCTCGTCCTCGCGCTCCACGCGGTCGAGGGCCGCGCCCGCGCCCTGCTCGAGCTTGCCGGCGTCCCAGACGTAGGGCAGGAAGGAGACCTTGGTGAGCTCGGGGCCCAGAGGCCGCACCACGTTGACGGAAAGCCCCCAGGGGTAGAAGTTGAACATGAGGTTGGGGAACACCCAGTAGTAGTAGGCCCCCACGCGCTTGCCGTAGTCGGGGGAGTCCTTGGGCAACTCGAAGGCGGCCTCGCCGTCGGCGGCCACGCCCAGTTGCAGGTTGCACCAGTCGTAAAGCTCGGAGGTGTAGCTGCCGTAGTCGATGGCGCTGTTGAGCGAGGCGTGGATGTAGGGGATGTGGAAGCCCTCGAGGTAGTTGTCGCAGTAGAGCACCCAGTTGGCCCGCACCAGGTAGTCCCGCGCGCGGCTGGGGTCGAAGTAGAACTGCCGGAAGGGCATCCAGCCCACCCGCTCCTGGATGGGCCTGAGGACCTCCTCGAGCGCGTGCTGGGGCTCGAGCGAGACGAAGAGCCACTTGTCCTGGCCCCACAGGCCGAAGGGGATCTTGGGCAGGTGGTCCTTCTCGCTGGGGAAGCCCTTGACGCCGTCGAACTCGGGCATGGCCTGGAAGCAGCCGTCCATGCCGAAGCGGCGGCCGTGGTAGCGGCAGCGCAGGTAGCGGGCGTTCTGGTCGCCGCTCTCCGCCACCAGCATGCCGCGGTGGGTGCAGACGTTGGAGAGCACGTGCAGCCGGTCGTCGTAGTCGCGGGTGATGACGAGGGGCTCGTCGAGGCAGCCCTCGAGCAGCGTCAGCGGCTTGACGGTGCCGGGTGCCTTGAGCTCGTCGGTGTCCCCTACCCACTGCCAGCTACGGGCGAAGACCTTATCCTTGCTGGCTTCGTAGAACTCCTGGCTCTTGTAGAAGGCGGCAGGGAGCGTGGAGGCCTCGGCGGTGTCGGCGGCGACGTCGAGTTTGGGCTTCATAGCCCAGAGTCTACCGCCTGGGAGAGGGCGTGCCGAGCACGGGTATTATGTGAACAGATTCACGATAAATTTAGCTCGTGACAAGATTATTCGCTAAATCGAGGAAGAGCCGGTGAAGGCGGAAGTCGCCGGTGAGCTCGGGGTGGAAGCTCGAGGCCAGCAGCCTGCCCTGGCGCGCGAGCACGACGTCCTTGCCGTGGTAGGCCAGGACCTCGACGCCCGGCCCCACCCGCGTGATGGCCGGAGCCCGGATGAAGACCGCGTGGAAGGGCTTGTCCAGGCCCTTGACCTCGAGGTCCTCCTCGAAACTCGCCACCTGCCGCCCGAAGGCGTTGCGCTCGACGGCGATGTCCATGAGGCCCAGCCGGGGCTGCTCGGGGTAATGGGGGATCTCCCGCGCCAGCCAGATGGCCCCGGCGCAGGTGCCCCACACCGCCAGGTCCCCCGCCTCGACCCGCCGCGCCACCGCGGCGTCGATGCCGTACTCCCGGGCTAGCTTGCCGATGGTGGTGGACTCCCCGCCCGGCACGATCAGGCCCTGGAGCCCGGCTAAGTGCTCGGGCTTACGCACCTCGACGGCCTCGGCGCCCAGGCGCTCGAGCATCTGCTTGTGTTCCCTGAAGGCCCCTTGCAGGGCGAGCACGCCGATTTTCACAGGTCCATGCTGGGCAAGGAAGTGGTACGGGTCAAGAGCCAATAGCGCGGCTTGGAGAGCGTACCAATTGGGGCTTTCAGCGGTCGGCGATCAGCGAAGAGCGGAAGGCCCGTGGCGTGTGGCTCGTGGTGGAAAGGAACCCCTCCCTGCGCGCGGGGAGGGTTTATCCCCCCTGGCCCCCCTTGTTAAGGGGGGCGGAGAAAGGGCGTTTAGCGTTCGGCTATCGGCTATCAGCGTTTAGCTATCGGCGTACGGCGTACGACCCGCGCCCAGCGCCTACCACCCGCGCTTGGCGAGCTTCTCTTCCTCGTGCAGCTCGTCGAGGTTGATGCCCACCATGGCCTCGCCCAGGTCCTCGGAAACCTCGGCCAGGATGGCGGGGTCGTTGTAGTGGGTCACGGCGCGCACGATGGCACGGGCGCGCTTCTTGGGGTCGCCCGACTTGAAGATGCCGCTGCCCACGAACACCCCGTCCATGCCGAGCTGCATCATCAAAGCGGCGTCGGCGGGGGTGGCCACGCCGCCGGCGGCGAAGTTGACCACCGGGAGGCGACCGTTCTCGTGGACCCAGCGCACGAGCTCGTAGGGGGCGCCGTTTTCCTTGGCGAAGGTCATGAGCTCCTCGACGGGCATGGCCTGGATGCGGCGGATGCTGCCGAGCACGCTGCGGGCGTGGCGCACGGCCTCGACCACGTTGCCGGTGCCGGCCTCGCCCTTGGTGCGGATCATGGCGGCCCCTTCCCCGATGCGGCGCAGGGCCTCGCCGATGTTGGTCGCGCCGCACACGAAGGGCACCTTGAAGGCGTGCTTGTCGATGTGGAAGGACTCGTCGGCGGGGGTGAGCACCTCGGACTCGTCGATGAAGTCCACGCCCAAAGCCTCGAGGATCTGCGCCTCCACGAAGTGCCCGATGCGCACCTTGGCCATCACCGGGATCGAGACCGCGCCCATGATCTCCTTGATGACCTTGGGGTCGGACATGCGGGCCACGCCGCCCTGGGCGCGGATGTCGGCAGGGACGCGCTCGAGGGCCATCACCGCGCAGGCGCCGGCCTCCTCGGCGATCTCGGCCTGCTGGGCGTTGGTGACGTCCATGATCACGCCACCCTTGAACATCTCGGCGAAACCGGTCTTGACACGGAGGGTTCCGATCTGCATAGCAAGACGAGTCTAGCCCCCGCTTTGGCCCGGTGAAAGCGCCAATGGGGCTCGAAAAAACCCAGACCAATCGGCCTGGGTGAATGTATGGGGAGAGCAGGAATCAGGGCAGGTAGGCCAGGGGGTTGCGGGGCGAGCCGCCCACGCGGACCTCGAAGTGGAGGTGGGGGCCGGTGGACCAGCCGGTCGAGCCGACGTAGCCGATGAGCTGGCCGCGCTCGACCCACTCGCCCGCGCTCACCACGAAGCGGGACATGTGGCCGTAGAGGGTGTCCACGCCGCCGCCGTGGTCGATGACCACGTGGTAGCCGTAGCCCCAGGTGCTCCAGCCGGCCACCTGCACCTGGCCGCTGCGGGCGGCGTAGATGGGGGTGCCGTGGGGGGCGGCGAAGTCCACGCCGGTGTGGTAGCGCTGGTAGGCGCCCCGGCGGCCGAAGTAGGTGGTGATGACGTAGCTCTTGACCGGGTAGGTGTAGCCGCCCTCGCTCACGAAGTTGGAGCGGCGCACGGTGGCGGATTGGGCGACCTGCCGCCGGGCCTGGGTCTGGGCCTGCGCCTGGCGCTGGGCGGCGAGGCGGGCCTGGCGCTTGGCCTCGGCCTCCCGGCGGGCGGCCTCCTCGCGGCGGCGCTGCTCGGCGAGGCGGGCGGCCTCCTCACGGGCCTTGCGCTCGGCCTCGAGGCGGGCCTGCCGCTCGGCTTCGCGCTTGGCGAGCAGGTTGTCGTAGGTGGTGCGGGCGAGGATGCCGGGGATGAGGATCAGGTCGCCCTCGGCGACCTCGGCGGGGTTGTCGATGCCGTTGACCTTGGCGAGCTTGAGCAGCGAGACGCCGAAGCGGCCGGAGAGGTCGAGGAGGGTCTGGCCCTTGCTCAGCCGCACCAGCAGGCCCTTCTGCCCGGTGGGGATGTGGAGGACGGCGCCCTCGGTGAGGCGGTCGAGGCTGGGGATCCAGGGGTTGGCGGTGATGAGCTCGAGCTCGCTCACGCCGAAACGCGCCGCGATCCCCTTGAGGGTGTCGCGGCTGCGGACGGTGTAGGGCTCGACGCCCGGCGGGACCCGGGGCTCACGGTCGGACTGGCCGGCAGTGAGGGGGATGCGCAGTCGCTGGCCCGGCTTGAGCTTGATGCCCTCGAGGCCGCTGGAGTACATGATGGCCTTGGGGTCAACCCGGTAGCGGCTGGCGATGCCGATCAGCGTGTCGCCGCTCTGCACCGTGTAGAGCACCCAGCCTTTGTTGGCGGGGGGCTCGAGCACCACTTCGGTTCCGTCGTTTTGGACGAGCGTCGCGAGGGGCGAGTGCAGGGCAGCGCCAGCGACAACAGCTTTGAGCAACGCTTCCAAGAGCGATTCCTCCTCGGCGATGAAACGCCGCCTGAAACTCTCGCGGGATTATAACTACTTCGCCGCCAGAGTTGCAAGGAACTCTTTGTTGGTTTTGGTACGGGAGAGCCTCGCCAACAGCATTTCCATGGCTTCGGCGGGGTCCATGTCGGCCAATACCTTGCGAAGCAGCCACATCTTGTGGATGACCTCTTCGCCCAACAGCAGTTCTTCGCGACGGGTGCCGGACTTGAGGATGTCGATCGCGGGGAAAATCCGCCGCTCTTCCAGGCGGCGCGAGAGGTGGAGCTCCATGTTGCCGGTGCCCTTGAACTCCTCGAAGATCACGTCGTCCATGCGGCTGCCGGTCTCGACCAGGGCGGTGGCCAGGATCGTCAAGGATCCGCCGCCCCGGATGTTGCGGGCAGCCCCCAGGAAGCGCTTGGGGAAGTGCAGGGCTGCCGAATCCAAGCCGCCCGACAGGGTTCGGCCCGTCGGCGGCGTAACCAGGTTGTTAGCCCGCGCTAGGCGGGTGATGGAGTCGAGCAGGATCAGCACGTGGCCGCCCTCCTCGACGATGCGGCGGCTGCGTTCGTGCACGAACTCGGCCACGCGGATGTGGTTTTGGGGGGGTTCGTCGAAGGTCGAGGCGATGACCTCGGCGCCGTCGACCGACTCGCGGAAGTCGGTGACCTCCTCGGGGCGCTCGTCGATGAGCAGGACGATGACCTTGATGTCGGGCTCGTTGCGCAGCACGGCCCGGGCGACCTTCTTGAGCAGGGTGGTCTTACCGGCCTTGGGCGGGGCGACGATCAGGCCGCGCTGCCCGCGGCCGATGGGAGCCAGCAGGTCGATGACGCGGTTGGAGGACTCCTCGCCGGTGGTCTCGAGGATGATCTGGCGGTCGGGGAACTGCGGGATGAGGTCGTCGAACTTGGGGCGCTTGGCGGCGGCCTCGGGGTCGAGGTTGTTGACCGCCTCGACCTTCATGAGGGTGCCGTAGCGCTCGTTCTCACGGGGCGGCCGGGCCTTGCCCACGACGTAGTCGCCGGTGCGGAGCTGGTACTGCTTGATGAGGCCGGCGCTGACGATGACCGAGCGGGACTCGAGGGCGTAGAGGTTCTCCTGCAAGAAGCCGTAGCCGTCGGAGCTGATCTCGAGGTAGCCCTTGGCGAGGTTTAAGCCCTCGTCGGTGGCCTCCTGGCCCAGCAGGGCCATGACCAGCTCGTCCTTGCGCATTTTCTTGTAGTCTTCGATCCCCGCCTTGGCCGCCAGCAGGTGCAGCTCGGGCAGAATCTTGGCCGAGAGTTCCTGAAAACCCAGCGGCGTTTCAGCGGCGGTGCTCTTTTTTCTCATTAGGGGTTCACCTTGGCCCAGTCGTCCATGAACTTCTTCAGACCGATGTCGGTCAGGGGGTGCTGGATGAGCATCTTGAACACGCTCTGCGGCATGGTGGCGATGTCGGCGCCGGCCAGCGCGGCGTCGGTGACGTGGCGGGGGTGGCGGATGGAGGCGGCGAGGACCTTGGTGGGGAGGTTTTGCACGGCGAAGAGGTCGGCGATCTCGCGCACGAGGTCCATGCCCTCCCAGGAGATGTCGTCGACGCGGCCCAGGAAGGGCGAGACGCACCAGGCCCCGGCCCGGGCAGCCAGCAGGGCCTGGTTGGCCGAGAAGACGAGGGTCATGTTGACGCGGACGCCCTCGGAGCTGAGCACCTTGCAGGCCTTGAGCCCCTCGATGGTGGTGGGCAGCTTGACGACGACGTAGTCGTCGATCTTGGCCAGGCGGCGGCCCTCGGCGATCATCTCGGGGTGGGCCAGGCTGGTGACCTCGGCCGAGACGGGTCCCTGGACCACTTCGCAGATCTCTTTGATGGTCGGTTCAAAGGGGCGGCCCGACTTGAGGATCAGGCTGGGGTTGGTGGTGACGCCGGAGAGCACCCCCCAGGAGGCCACTTCCTTGATTTCTTCGATCACGGCAGTATCCAGGTACAGTTCCATAAAAGGCACACTCCCTCAGGTTGTCGACGCTTTGGGCTTAGGCCCAAGTCTAACCCCCAGCACAGCACCGCTGCAAGGTTTTAGCGTTTGACATCCTGTTTGGGGGTAGCTAGCATAAGCTTTACCCTATGGCAGCCGCATAGGAGTATAGGCCATGCTGCCGGGGTTGTAAAGCAAGGGCGGGGACGAGTAAGCGCCGATGCCCACGCAGCGAGCCGGGGAGAGTGCGAGCCCGACGGCAACTTCGCCGCTGAAAATCACCCCGCTGCCGTCGGGAAGAACGGAAGGCTCGGGTCTTAATCGATGCTTGAGCCATCCCAGTAGACCCCGCGGGTGCGCCCGAGACAGCGCGCAAGAGTGCCTGGATGAAGGCCGATAGCCGGTAGCCAAAAAGCTAGGGCCATCAGTTATCCGCGTCATTCAGGAAGTGCGGTGGTACCGCGAGAGAAGCCAGAGAGGCGACTTTCGTCCGCACCTGAGCTGTTTCCGAGCAGCGGCCCGGGTGCGGGCGTTGCTTTTGGGGCGGCCAGAAGGAGACCAGATCGCGATGGTAGAGGAGAAAAAGCTGTTCCGTGAGGTGGGCGAGCCCAACTTCCCCCGCCTCGAGGCCGAGGTCTTGGAGTTCTGGAAGCGCGAGTCGATCTTCGAGAAGTCTGACCGCAAGCCCGCGCCCGAGGGCGAGTTCGTGTTCTACGAGGGCCCGCCCACCGCCAACGGGCAGCCGGCGATGCACCACGTGCTCGCGCGCAGCTTCAAGGACCTCTTCCCCCGCTACAAGACCATGCAGGGATTCCACGTCACCCGCAAGGGCGGCTGGGACACCCACGGCCTGCCGGTCGAGATCGCGGTGGAGAAGCGGCTGGGGGTGCTGGGGCGCAAGGCCCTGAGCCGCGAGGAGATCGCCGAGTTCAACGCCACGTGCAAGAAGTACGTCTTCGAGAACATCCAGGACTGGAACTACTTCACCGAGCGGCTGGGCTACTGGGTGGACCTGGACAGCGCCTACGTCACCTACACCAACGAGTACATCGAGTCGGTGTGGAACCTGCTCAAGCGGCTGTGGGAGCGGGGACTGATCGTGCAGGACTACAAGGTGGTGCCCCTTTCCCCGCGCATCTCCACCACCCTCTCGCAGAACGAGATCGCCGACGGCTACCGCGAGGTGGACGACCCCAGCGTGTACGTGCGCTTCCCGCTGAAGCCGGGGACCACGCCCCGAGCGGTGCGCGAGAAGCTCGAGGCCCAAGGCGTGCGGCTCGAGGAGCTGCACGACCTCGCCATCCTGGTCTGGACCACCACGCCCTGGACGCTGCCCTCCAACACGATGGCGGCGGTGAACCCCGAGATGGACTACGCGGTGGTGCGCTCGCCCTCGGCGGGGCACCTGATCTTCGCGACGGACGCGGTGGAGCGGCTGAAGGAGCTGCACAAGGAGGAGCTCGAGGTCCTCGCGCACCTCAGGGGCGCCGACCTGGAGTGGTGGGAGTACACCCCGCCTTTCCCCGAAGTCTGCGTCGAACTGGGAGTTGCTGAGTATCAGGGCGTTCGGCGTTCGGCCTTCGACGTTCGGCCTCTGATGCACTTCGTGGCCCTGGCCGACTTCGTCAGCGCGGAGGACGGCTCGGGCGTGGCCCACGAGGCCCCGGTGTACGGCGCGGAGGACCTCGAGCTCTCCCGCGAGTACGGCACCCCGCTGCTCTTCGGCACCAACGAGTACGGCGTGATGCAGGTGACGGACGAGCGCGGCAAGTTCTTCAAGGACGCCGACAAGGGGCTCATCCGCGCGATGAAGGAGCGCGGGGTGATGTACCACGCGGGCACCATCCGCCACCGCTACCCCTTCCACGACCGCACCGGCGACCCCATCCTCTACTTCGCCAAGCCGAGCTGGTACATCAAGACCTCGCTCTTCCGCGAGCAGCTTTACGCCCGCAACGAGGAGATCAACTGGGTGCCCGAGCACATCAAGTACGGGCGCTTCGGCAACTGGCTCAAGGACAACGTGGACTGGGCCATCAGCCGCGAGCGCTACTGGGGCACGCCGCTGCCCTTCTGGGTGGCGGAGGACGGCTCGGAGAAGGTCTGCGTGGGCAGCGTGGCCGAGCTCGAGCGCCTCACCGGCCGCGACCTCTCGGGCCTCGACCTGCACCGGCCCTACGTCGACGACATCACCTTCGTCAAGGACGGCAAGACCTTCCGCCGGGTGAGCGAGGTGCTCGACGTGTGGTTCGACTCCGGGGCCATGCCCTACGCGCAGTGGCACCTGATGCTCGGCGACGACGGTGAGGCGCTGCCCGGCGCCGAGGCCAACCGTGAGCTGTTCGAGCGGCACTTCAACGCCGACTTCATCAGCGAGGCCATCGACCAGACCCGCGGCTGGTTCTACTCGCTGCACGCCATCGCCACGCTGCTCTACGACCGGCCCGCCTTCAAGAACGTCATCTGCCTGGGGCACCTCGTCGACGAGAAGGGCCAGAAGATGTCGAAGAGCAAGGGCAACGTGGTCGAGCCGCTGCCCGCCTTCGACAAGTACGGCGCCGACGCGGTGCGCTGGTACATGTTCACCGCCAGCGAGCCGGGCGACACCAAGCGCTTCAGCGAGCGGCTGGTGGCCGAGGCCATGCGCGGCTTCCTGGGCACGCTGTGGAACGTCTACTCCTTCTTCGTGCTCTACGCCAACCTCGACCGGCCCAACCTCAAACAGCGGCCCCCCGTGGGGCAACGCCCCGAGATCGACCGCTGGCTGCACAGCCGCACCCAGCAACTGGTGCAGGAGGTGAGCGCGGCCCTCGAGCGCTACGACGCGCGGGGCGGGGCGAAGGCGCTGGAGGAGTTCGTGGAGGAGCTCTCCAACTGGTACGTGCGCCGCAACCGCCGCCGCTTCTGGAAGAACGAGGACGCCGCCGACCGCGAGGCCGCCTACGCCACGCTGTGGGAGGCCCTGGTGGCCGTGAGCCAGCTCTGCGCCCCCTTCACCCCCTTCGTGGCGGAGGCGCTGTGGCAGAATCTGGTGCGCTCGGTAAACCCGGACGCGCCCGAGTCGGTGCACCTGTCGCAGTGGCCGCAGCCCGAAGCCATGGACCGGGGGCTGCTCGAGTCCATGCACGCGGCGCTCGAGGTGGTGCGGCTGGCCCGCGCGGCCCGCGCCAAGAGCGGGGTCAAGACCCGCATCCCGCTGCCCTTGATGCTGGTCACGGCCCCCACCGCCGGGGAGCGGGCGGGCTTGCAGCACTTCGCCGAGGAGATCGCCGACGAGCTCAACGTCAAGGAGCTGCGGGTGCTGGGCCCCGAGGAGGAGGTGCTCTCCTACCGGGTGCTGCCCAACCTGCCGGTGCTGGGCAAGAAGTACGGCAAGAAGGTGCCCGCCATCCGGGCGCTGCTGGCCGAGCTCGACGGGAAGTACGTGGCCCAGACCGTGAAGGCCGGGCAGGCGCTGCACCTGGAGATCGAGGGCGAGACGCTGGCCCTCACCCCCGACGAGTTGCTGCTCGAGGCCCTCTCCCCTGCCGGCTACGAGGCGCTGGAGGAGCGGGGCTACGTGGCGGCGCTCGAGGTGCGCGTGGACGAGGAGCTCTTCCTCGAGGGCCTCGCCCGCGAGCTGGTGCGGCTGGTGCAGCAAGCCCGCAAGGACATGGGGCTAGTGGTCTCCGACCGCATCCACCTGAGCTACCAGGCCGAGGGCAAGTACGCCCAGGCGCTGCGCAGGTTCGGCGGCCGCCTGCAGGAGGAAACCCTGGCGCTGGGCCTGAGCGAGGGGCCCCTGAGCGGCTTCGAGACCGGCCTCGAGGACGAGGAAGGCCGGGTGCGGTTCGGGATCGCCAAGGCCTGATGCCCGATTCGGTTGGTCCCCCGCCGAGCGGCGGCGGACCAACCCGGCCGAAGTTATCCCCGTAGCGGAGGGCGATAGCGCCCCTTTGGAAGGGATACGCTTGCTTCGCCGACCGCCAGGGAGGGGTGTGCTCTGGGATTCGAAAAGATGGCCCCTGACTTTTTCTGTCGAATGAGATTATCTTTTCGAATCCGGCATGAGCGCTCCTTTAGATTGGCCAGCGCCGCCAGGCGGCGATCTTGAGCCCCAGCAGCGAGGCCGGTACAGCCGGTCGCGTCCTGGACCGCATCAGGCGCGAGTGAAGAGCATGATGAGCAGCCCTCCCCGTCGCTCGGGGAGGGGTTTTTTTCCCTTTCCCTCCCCTCGGTTATGGTGTAAACTTCGAACCTACTGAAGGGCTACCTGGAGGCGAGGAACACCGTGTCGGACGTTCATTCAAAGCTCCCCGAAGCCGAGTTGCTGGCGGCCGTGCTCGAGCCGATGGTGATGCTGGATGGACACAGCCGGGTGCTGGCCTGGAACCCGGCGGCCGAGCGGGCTTTCGGCTACAGCCCGGCCGAGGCCCTGGGCCAGCCGCTGGGCCAGCTCCTGGGGGTGAGCCTGTCGGCGGAGCAGCTCTGCGCGGCGGCTTCAGAGGCGGAGGCCAGCCGGACAGTGGAGGCCCGCAGCGCCGACGGGCAGATCCACCTGCTCGAGCTCTCCCTGCGGCCCTACCCCAAAGACGGGCAGACCCTGTACCTGGCCTGCCTGCGCGACCAGACGCCCCTGCGCCGGGCCCAGCAGGAGGTGCGGGCGCTCCAGGCCGAGACCGAGCGGCTGGCGGCCCAGCGCACCACGCTCGAGGCCAGCCTGCGCGAGAGCGCCTACCTCGCGGCGCTCACGGGGGCCCTCGAGCGCTACGAGGACCTGCAGCCCCTGGCCGGAGAGGTGGTGCGCCGCCTGCGGCCGCTGGTGGGCGCCGACTGGATCGCGGTGCTGGTGGGGAACCCCAAGGAGGGCTTCCAGCCCGTCGCCTTCGACGGCTACGCCCCCGCGCTGCTGCGCTCCTTCACCGAGCGCTCGGCCCTGCTGGGCCAGGACGACGCCCTCACGCCCGAGCTCACCCAGGCCCAGCCCCAGTTCGTCGACGACTACGGTGGCCTGGCCCGGACGCACCCCGCCCACCTGGCCGCCGGGGTGGCCTCGGTGGCCTGGGTCCCCTTCGGGCAGCCGGAGCAGGAATTCGGGCTGCTGGGGGCCTTCCGCCTGGGCACGCCCCGCCCCTGGCGCCTGGAGGAGCAGGGGTTGCTCGAGGTCACCGCCGACGCGCTCTCCATCTCGGCCCAGCGGGTCACGCGGGCGCGGCAGTTGCGCGAGGCGGCGCAGTACTCCGAGGTGCTGCTGCAGATCTCGCGCCTGACCGAGACGGCGCTCGAGGTCGAGGAGGTGGCCGCCGAGGTCATCCGCACCATCGCCAACGTGGCCGACGTGGACTGGATCGGGCTGGCCGTGGTGCGCGGCAACTCGGTGGGCCTGCGCAAGGTCTGGGACAGCCCCATGTCAATCCCCACCGCCGACATGCACAAGGAGATCAGCCCGGTGTGGGAGGCCATCGAGGCCGGCAACCCGGTCTATATCGACGACTACCCCAACCACCCCCGGGCGATGGCGGCCTTGCTCGAGGTGGGCGTGCAGACGGTGGCGATCATCCCCCTGACGCTCGGCGAACGGGGCATGGCGATCTTCGCGGCCAAGTTCGGCCCCGACCGCCCGTGGACCCAGAAGGACCGTAGCCTCTTCGAGGCCGCCGCCCGCAGCGTGCGCACCGCGCAGGAGCACCGCGACTACCTGCGCGCGGTGGAGGCCGCCGCCTTCACCGACGCCCTCACCGGGCTGAGCAACCGCCGGGCCTTCGACCGCGACCTCGACGCCGCGCTCAACAGCGCCCGCCGCCACGGCTACTCCGTGAGCCTGCTCATGCTCGACCTCGACGGGCTCAAGCAGGTCAACGACACCCAGGGCCACGAGCGGGGCGACGCGCTGCTGCGGGGCTTCGCGCACGCCCTGCACTCGACCCTGCGCCGCGAGGACCGCATCTACCGCCTCGGCGGCGACGAGTACGCGGCGATCCTCGAGCACACCCCCTCGGGCCAGAGCACCCTCGCCGCCATCCGGGCGCGGGTGGACCAGGCCATCGCGGTGCTGCGGTCCGGCGGCTTCCCCGAGGCCGACGTGAGCGCCGGCCTCGCCGCCTACCCTGCCGACACCACCGACTTGCAGGAGCTCGTGCGCCTGGCCGACGAGCGCATGTACGAGGAGAAGGCCATCCACCGCGCCCGCCGGGCCCGCCCCAACGGGGGCGAACGCGGATAGCCCATAACTGCGTCACACAGTAAGGCCGGGGAAACGCCCCATGCCCTTTCCAAGGGAATCGCGCAGGGCACATGGCGTACGACGCCGGACGTATGGCCCTGCTGCCGGCGACCTCCATGGGTGATTATGTGCTTATTTTCACGATACTTTCTGCTCGTGAGTGATTTCCTCGCTTTTGCGTGTTAGACTTTTGCGGTGCATCCCCTGAGTAAAGTGCTCGAGGACGCCGGTCTGGACGCCCTGATGGTCACCCAGCCGGAGAACGTCCGCTACCTCTCCGGCTTTACCAGCCCCAAGGACGGCTGGGTCGTCGTCTACCGCGAGGGCATGGTGCTCGTCACCGACCCGCGCTACACCGTGCAGGCCGAGCAGGAGTCGCGCATCCCGCACCGCATCGTGCCGCGGGAGAAGGCCGCCGAGGTCACGGCCGAACTGCTCAAGGGCCGGGTAGGCTTCGAGGCCAACCACCTCGCCTTCGGGCGGCTCGAGGCCCTGCGCGAGCAGGTCCCCGCGGAGTGGGTGCCCACCCAGGACCTGGTGGAGAAGCTGCGCCTGACCAAGACCCCCGAGGAGCTCAAGCACATCCGGGCCGCCGCCAAGCTCGCCGACGAGGGCTTCGGGCACATCCTGCCCTTCCTGCGGCCGGGCTCGAGCGAGCTCGACATCGCGCTGGAGCTGGAGTTCTACCTGCGCAAGCGCGGCTCGGAGGGCATCGCCTTCGAGATCATCGTGGCCTCGGGCGAGCGCAGCGCCATGCCCCACGGGGCGGCGAGCGCCAAGAAGCTGCTGCCGGGTGAGCTGGTCACCCTCGACTTCGGCGCGGTGGTGGAGGGCTACCGCTCGGACATGACCCGCACCGTGGCCCTCGGGGAGGTCTCGCGGGAGCTGCGGGCCATTTACGACGCGGTGCTCGAAGCCCAGCAGCGCGCGCTCGAGGCCGTGCGCCCCGGCAAGCTGGGCAAGGAGATCGACGGCGTGGCCCGGCAGGTGCTGGCCGAGCGGGGCTACGGGGAGTACTTCGCCCACGGCCTGGGGCACGGGGTGGGCCTGGCGATCCACGAGGGCCCCAGCCTCGGCCGCCTCTCCGAGCACGTGCTCGAGCCCGGCATGGTGGTGACCGTCGAGCCCGGGGTGTACGTGCCGGGGGTCGGCGGCTGCCGCATCGAGGACCTGGTGCTGGTCACGCCGACGGGCTACGAGGTGCTCTCGCACAGCTCCAAGGCGTTCACGAGCCTATGAAACGCGGCTGGCTGGTCGGCCTCGCGGTGTGCCTGAGCCTGGCGCTGGCCCAGGGCTACCGCGTGCAGAAGGGCGACACCCTCTACTCCATCGCCCGCCGCTACGGCACCACGGTGGAGGCCCTCAAGGCCCTCAACGGCCTGAGCGGCGACGTGATCAGGGTGGGCCAGGTGCTCCAGGTCTCGGGTACCCCCGCCGCCCGCCCCGCCGCCACGAACCGCGACTGGCGCTTCTACCAGCAAGGCCGCGCGGCCTGGTACGGCCCCGGCTTCCAGGGCCGGCGCACCGCCAGCGGCGAGCGCTTCGACACCTACGGCTTCACCGCCGCCCACCGCACGCTGCCCTTCGGCACGCAGGTGCGGGTGACCAACCTGCGCAACGGGCGCAGCGTGATCGTGCGCATCAACGACCGGGGGCCCTACACCCGCGGCTACGTCATTGACCTCTCCTACGCCGCGGCCCGGGCCATCGGGATGTCGGGGAGTGCCACGGTGCGCATCGAAGTCTTGCGATGATCCGGTACGGCCTCCACCTTTCGATCACGGGCAAGGAGGGCCGGGCGGGGGCGGTGCGGGAGGCCGAGCTTCTGGGGCTTCGCGCCTTCCAGATCTACGCCAAGAGCCCCCGCACCTGGAAGACCCGCCCCCTCTCCCCCGGCGAGACCGAAGACTTCCGCGCCCGGCGGGAGAACCTGGGGGCCATCCCGGCCGTCATCCACGCCTCGCCCCTGGTGGACCTGGGGGCCAAGGGCGACGTGTGGGAGAAGAGCGTGTTCAGCCTGGCCGACGACCTGATGAAGGCGCAGGCCCTGGGGGTGGGCTACGTGGTGGTGCACCCGGGCTCGAGCGACCCCGAACGCGCCCGCGAAGGCGCGCTGAAGGCCCGCGAGCTGGCAGCTCTGGGGAGCAACGGCCCCAAGCTGCTGCTGGAGAACACCGCCGGGGGCAAGGAGCACCTGGGCTGCGACCTGCGCGACCTGGCCCGCCTGGTCGAGGGCACCCCCTTGCAGGTGTGCTTCGACACCTGCCACGCCTTCGCCGCCGGCTACCGCCTCCACGAGGACCCCCGCGGCGTCCTGGACGCTCTGGACGAGGTGATCGGCCTGGGGCGCGTGCCGCTGATCCACCTCAACGACTCCCGCCACGACTTCGCCAGCCAGAAGGACCAGCACGCCAACCTGCTCGAGGGCCACATCGGCCCCGCCCTGGCCGACTTCCTCACCGACGCGCGCCTCTCGAGCAAGGTGGTGATCCTCGAGACGCCGAGGAGCGTGCAGGAGGACGCGCACAACCTGCGGGTGTTGCGGGAGTGGCTGGGGGAGTGAGGGTGGGGGGGTACGCGTCTTGCGGCATACGCCGGGAGACGTCGATAGTCGATAGCTGATAGCTGATAGCTGATAGCTGATAGCTGATAGCCGATAGCCAAACGCGAGACGCCTTGGTTCTCGACCCTCGACGCCGGCCGGGAGGGCTGGTGTGGGGTTTACTACGAGCTACTGGCCACAGGCCACGAGCCTTCCTTCACCCCAGCGTGAGCTTGAAGAACTCGCTCTGCACCCAGCGGATGAGCTGGCCCACCGGGGCGCGTAGGACGGTGAGGAAGAGCAGGAGCATGATGATGGCGTAGTTGGGGTTGGCCTCGAGGCGCCAGATGAAGGGGTGCCAGCGCAACGGGAGCACGCTCTGCACAATCTTGGAGCCGTCGAGCGGGGGTACGGGCAGGAGGTTGAAGACCGCCAGGGTGATGTTGATGGCGGCGGCGTAGAGCACGGCGTCGGTGAGGGTGCCGTAGGTGGCGGCGAGCCCCAGCGAGTCGAGGCCGCGCAGCAGCAGCACGCACAGCAGGGCGATGCCCAGGTTGACCACGATCCCCGCGATGGAGACGACGAACAGGCCCACGCGGTAATTGCGGAAGTTGCGCGGGTCGATGGGCACCGGCCTGGCCCAGCCGAAGCCCGCGAACAGGAGCAGCAGGGTTCCCCAGGGGTCGAGGTGCTTGAGGGGGTTGAGGGTGATGCGGCCCATCAGGCGGGCGGTGGGGTCGCCCGACCACAGGGCGCTCACCGCGTGCCCCAGCTCGTGCAAAACGAGCGAGAACAGCAAAATGCCCGCCACCAGCAGGAAGGTGAGCGGCTCGTCGCGCAGCAGTTCGATCAGCATGGCTAAAGGCCGATCAGGCGGAAGAGGCTGTCGAGGAAGGTGCCCAGCACCCCCCGTACCGCCGAGGTGATCCCGGTGTAGCTGAGGATCAGGAAGATGATGAAGAAGCCGATGGGGCCGTAGCTGGAGAGCTGGTCCATGAAGCGGCGGGCCTCGGTGCCGCCCAGGGCGTAGACCACCTTGGCCCCGTCGAGGGGGGGCACGGGGAAGAGATAGATCGCGGCGTGAACGAGCATCAGGCCGGAGGCCACCTCGAGGCCCCCCGCGATGCTCGCCATGCTGCTCCCGACCCGGAGGAGCAGGCGGGCCAGCAGCCCGAACAGAAGTGCGGCGACGAAGAAGCCCAGCGGCCCCATCAGCGCGACCTGGGCGTCTTTACGGCCGTAGAGGCGGTAGGGCACCGGGCGGGGGAAGCCGAAGCCGATGAGGGCCAGGAAGACAAGGCCGATGAGGTCGAGGTGGACGCGGGGTTCGACGCTGAGGAATCCGAAGCGCCGGGGCCCGCCGTCCTTGTAGCGGTCGGCCAGCCAGGCCTGGAAGAGGTTGTGCATGACCAGGCCGAAGGCGGCAGCGGCGAAAGCCACTAAATACGCGAGGGGGTTGGTAGTGAGAAGCGAGAAGAAGAACATCGCTCACCAGTTTACGGGTAAACGCAGGGCCGATTGCATCTTCACGCCGACTTCATTGTCGGCCCTGCTCGAGCAGCCACAGCCTCGCCCGCAGCACCGCGGCGACGGTGAGCGAGTCGGTGATCTCGCCCCCCAGCACCCGGCGGTAGACCTCCTCGAGCGGCACCTTCTGCACCCGGAGGTCTTCGGTGTCCTCGGGGCTGGCCTCGCCCTGGTGCAGGCCCCGCGCCAGGTAGATCAGGCCCACCTCGTCGGTGACGGAGTTGGAGAGGTGCAGCGTGAGCAGCAGCTCCCAGCGGTCGGCGCGCAGGCCGGTCTCCTCGAGCAGCTCACGCTTGGCGGCCTCGAGGGGCTCCTCGTCGAGGGGACCCCCGCCCTCGGGGATCTCCCAGGAGTAGCGCTGCAGGGTATAGCGATACTGGCCCACCAGATAGGTGTTGCCTTCCTCGTCGAGCGGCAGCACCCCGATGGCCCGGTTCTTGAAGTGCACCACCCCGTAGATGCCGGGGTTTCCGCTGGGGTTGACCACCCGGCGGTGGGTCACCGCGATCCAGCGGTTCTCGTAGACCAGCTCGGAGGAGAGGGTCTGCCAGGGGGAGGGTTCAGGGTCGAGTAGGGGCATAGTCGAGGGCTAAGCTTCTCCAGGGCGGCTTTGTTATACCAGATTCGGTCAGTTCGTTCCCGAATGGGGACGGACTGACCCGACCGAAGGGATACGCTTTCTTCGCCGACCGTCAGGGAGGGGTGTGCTCTAGGATTCAAAAAGATAGCCTCTGAAGGTCTTTGGTTTGGGTGATTATCTTTTTGAATCCGGTATTATACCAGATTCGGTTAGTCCGGCGCCGGATGGCGGCGGACTAACCCGACCGAAGGGAGTGCTCTAGGATTCAAAAAGATAGCCTCTGGAAGTCTTTGGATTGGGTGACTATCTTTTTGAATCCGGTATTAGAAGTCACCCCGACCGAAGGGAGGACGAGGGCTCCGGCGGGAGTTTGTCGGAGGGCAGTGTAACAAACTCCCGCCGGAGCTACTTAAGGAGAGCCGGTGGCTCGCGGTTATAAGGCCTTTCCCACGGGCCACCGGCCCCTGCTTTTCGAGGCCGGCTGAGGGCTGGCCGCCTTCCTCAGTCGTTCATGCGGGTGGTGACGAAGTTGGTGAAGATGGCTCCCCGGCGGTAGAAGGCGTTGTCCATGACCTTGAGGTGGAAGGGCACGGTGGTCTTGACGCCAGGGCCTTCGATCACGGTCTCGCCCAGGGCCCGCTTCATGCGGTCGATGGCCTCCTCGCGGGTGGGGGCGTGGACGATGAGCTTGGCGACGAGCGAGTCGTAGTGGGGCGGGATGCTGTAGCCGGCGTAGAGGTGGGAGTCGACGCGCACGCCGGGGCCGCCGGGGAAGTGCAGCGTCTCGACCTTGCCGATGCTGGGGCGGAAGTCCTTCTCGTAGTCCTCGGCGTTGATGCGGCACTCGATGGCGTGGCCCATGAGCTCGACGTCCTCCTGCTGGAGGTCGAGGGGTTCGCCCGCGGCGATGCGGATCTGCATCTTCACGAAGTCCAGGCCCGAGATCATCTCCGAGACGCAGTGCTCGACCTGGATGCGGGTGTTCATCTCCATGAAGTAGAAGTTGCCCTCGGGGTCGACGATGAACTCCAAGGTCCCCGCCCCCTGGTAGTTGACGTACTTCGCCAGGCGCACGCCGGCGGCCAGGATCTCCTGGCGCAGCTCCTCGGGCAGGCGGCTGGGGGCTTCTTCGATGAGCTTCTGGTTGCGCCGCTGGATCGAGCAGTCGCGCTCGCCGATGTGGATGACGTGGCCCTTGCCGTCGCCCATCACCTGCACCTCGACGTGGCGGAAGAGCTCGACGAACTTCTCGAGGATCAGCGCGGGGTCGCCGAAGTAGTTCTGGGCCTCCTGCTGGGCTTGCACGAAGGCGGTCCTCATCTCGTCGGAGGAGCGCACGACCTTCTGGCCGCGCCCGCCGCCGCCCGCGCTGGCCTTCAGGAGCACCGGGTAGCCGATCTTCTCGGCCGCCGCGACGGCCTCCTCGACGCTCTCGAGGATGCCCGTCCCCGGCACGGTGGGCACGTTGGACTTCGCCGCGATCTCGCGCCCGCCGGCCTTGGAGCCCAGGCTGTACATGTTCTCCGGGGTGGGCCCGATGAAGACGATGCCGTACTCGCGGCACATCTCGGCGAACTGGGGGTTCTCGGCCAGGAAGCCGTAACCCGGGTGGATGGCGTCGGCGCCGCTGATGATGGCGGCCGACAGCAGGTTGGGGATGTTGAGGTAGCTCTGCGCCGAGGGCGGGGCGCCGATGCAGATGGCCTCGTCGGCGAGCAGGACGGGCAGGGACTGGCTGTCGGCTTCGGAGTGCGCGACCACCACCTTGATGCCCATTTCCCGCGCCGCCCGCAGCACCCGCAGGGCGATCTCCCCTCGGTTGGCGATGAGGATCTTGTTGAACACGACTTCCTCCGTCGCAGGTCAGGCCTCGAGCCTCGAGCGCGAGAGGCTGGGCTCGAGGTCGGGCGTCAGACCCGGTGCGTTCATGCAGCCTCGATGATGAAGAGGACCTGGCCGTACTCGACCGGCTCGCCGTTGTTGACCAGGATCTTGCGCACCACCCCGGCGACTTCCGACTCGATCTCGTTCATCAGCTTCATAGCCTCGATGATGCACAGCACCTGGCCCTTCTTGACCGTGTCGCCCTCCTTGACGAAGGGCTCGGCGTCGGGCGAGGGGGCCCGGTAGAAGGTGCCCACGATGGGGGCCTTGACCTCAACGCCCTTGACGGCGGGCTCTTCGGCCTTGGGGGCGGGCGCGGGAGCCGGGGCGGGCTCGGCGGCAGGGGCCGGCTGGGAGGCCGCGGCCACGGGGGCCGGGGCGGGGGCGGGGTTCGGGACGGCGACGTGGGCCACCGGGGGCGGTGAGGCCACGTAGGTCACCGCCGGGTTTGAGCCGCCGCGCTTGACGGTGAGTTTGTAGTCGGGGGTCTCGAGGCTGAGTTCGGAAACCTCGTTTTCAACCAAGGCTTGCAGGATGAGCTTCAGTTCCTTCGCGTTCATATTCACCTCGGGCGATCCGAACGCCCCAAGTATACCTAGAGCGCTGTTCACAGGGCTCGAGCCGGGCAGTGGGCCGAAGGCTGGCGCCAGGGCGGGAGTCGCCGCGCTCCGGGGGTGCGATCGGCATGAAAACAGGGGCGACTTCGGAGATCGCCCCTGGCCCCCGGCCCCGCTCAGGCCCGGCTGATGTACGTGCCCGTGCGGGTGTCGACCTTGATGACCTCGCCGGTCTCCACGAACAGCGGCACCTGCACCACGGCGCCGGTCTCGAGCGTCGCCGGCTTGGTGCCGCCCGAGACGGTGTCGCCGCGCACGCCGGGCGGGGTGTCGACGATCTTGAGCTCGACGGTGAAGGGCGGGGTGATGTCGAGCGGGCGCCCGTTGTACATCGAGCCCTGCACGGTCATGCCCTCCTTGAGGAAGATGGCCGCGTCGGTGATGTCCTTGGGCACGTGGAACTGCTCGTAGGTCTCGAGGTCCATCAGCACGAGCTCGTCGCCCTCGGGGTAGAGGTACTGCAGGTCCTTGACCTCGACGTAGATGTCCTCGAGCTTCTCCCCCGAGTTGAAGGAGCGCTCCACGGTGACGCCGGTCTCGAGGTTCTTGAACTTGGCGACCACCTTGGCCCCGCCGCGCCCGATCTTCTGGTGCTGGTAGTCCACGCACATCCACAGGCCGCCGTCCATTTTCACTTTGGTGCCGTTGCGCAAATCGGTCACGCTGATCATGCAAAACTCCTTTAGCCCGAGGAGGGCTTTTCCAAAGCGTGATTGTACATGGCGCGAAGGCTTTACTCAATTTCGCGGCGCCCGGCTCTACGAGAGCTCGGTGACCTGCGGCTTGAGGCCGAGCTTTTCGATGTACTCGAGGTACTCCCCCTCGCTCAAGGGGTGCTTCCCGGCCAGCGCCACGATGAAGGCCTCCATGACGTTGGTGCCGAAGCTGCGGCCCGAGATGCGCGGGGTGGTGGTGACGAGGGTCTTGACGCCCCTGGCGCGCATGAATTCCAGGTCTTCCTCGGTGGTGGTGTTGGTGAGGATGATCTTCCCCCGCATGTCCGGGGGCATGTAGCGGCGCATGAAGTGCCAGTCCCCCGCGATCACGTCGGCCCACTGGAAGTACTTCTGCCGCCAGTCGAGGATCTGCTTCTCCTGCTTCTCCCCGGTGGGGTAGAGCCACTTGAAGGGCAGTTGGGTGATGACGGGCATCAGGATGTAGGCGCACAGCCGCAGCACCGCGAGCTGGCGGATAGGAAAGGGCAGGCCCAGCGCGTAGATGAAGTCGCCGTAGATCACCTCGGCCCCCGCCTCGTCCAGGGCCTCGGCCAGGCCGAAGCGGTCTAGGGCGCTGGGGACGAGCACCTTCTTCCCTTTCCACTGAATTTGCGGGTCGAGCAGGCGCACGGCGTTGCGCTCGAGGGTGTGCTTGAGGCCCGAGCCGTCGAGCATGGGGCTCTTCTTCGCGGCGGCGGCCATGCGGGCCGAGTCGCGGAAGGTGTAGCGGCGTTTGCCCGCCCACACGTACAGGTCGGCCCCGCCCAGGCCGAAGGCGTCCACCTGCCCGTCGAGCTCCCGCACCAGCCCGATGGCCTTCTCCCAGCTCCCGTCGGTGCCGATGCGCTCGAGCACGAAGGTGTCGGGCAGGCCCGGGAGGCTGACCTCGGCCTTGGAATTGCGCTTGGATGAGCCGATGGAGACGCTGACGATGCGCTTGGGCATGGCCTCCATCCTACCGCGTCAGCCCCGCTATCAGCAGCACCAGGGCGAGGCCCCAGAACCCGTACGCCAGCCAGCGGGGAGCCGCTTTCTGCGCCGAAAAAGCCATCACCAGGCCGCCTACCAGCGCGGCGCCCAGGGCGAGCGTGAACAACAGGGGACGGGGGTTGCCGAGCACCTCTTCGAACATGGCAGGGCCATTATGAGGGGTCGATAGTCGATAGTCGATAGTCGATAGTCGATAGCCGATAGCCGATAGCTGATGGCTGGTAGCCGGGCGCGGGTCGTACGTCGTACGTCGTACGTCCTGCGTCGTACGCAAAACGCAAAACGCGAGACGCAAGACGCGAGACGCAAGACGCCTTGTTCCCCCCTTAGCAAGGGGGGCTAGGGGGGATATTCCTTCCCCGCGCGCGGGGGGTTTACCACGGGCCACGAGCCGCTGACGGCTGAGGGCTTACTGCTCACCCTCTCTCCTACCCTCCCCCGTGCCTTACAGCAGCGACTTCACCGCCTCCGCCACGCGTTCGCGGGTGAAGCCGAGCTCCTTGTAGACCACGGCGTAAGGGGCGCTCGCGCCGAAGCGGTCGAGGCCGATGCTCTTGTCGGCGTAGCGCTCCCAGCCGAGCGTGGCGCCGGCTTCTACCGAGACGGTGGGGAGGTTTTTGGGGAGGACCGACTCGCGGTAGGCGGCGTCCTGGGCCTCGAAGGCTTCCCAGCAGGGCAGGCTCACCACGCGCACGCGGATGCCCTGCTCGGCGAGGAGGGACTGGGCCTCGAGCGCCAGCGCCACCTCGCTGCCGGTGGCGACGATCACGGCCTGGGGGTTCTCCACGTCGGAGAGGACGTAGCCGCCCCTGAGCACGCCCTCGGGGTCGGCGTGCTCGAGGGTGGGCACGGGCTGGCGGGTGAGGACGAGGGCCACGGGGCCGTCCTTGCGCTCGAGCGCCATGCGCCAGGCGGCGGCGGTCTCGTTGGCCTCGGCGGGGCGGATGACCCACAGGTTCGGCATGGCCCGCAGGCTCATCAGGTGCTCGACGGGCTGGTGGGTGGGGCCGTCCTCGCCCACGGCGATGGAGTCGTGGGTGAAGAGGAAGACGGTGGGGATGCCCATGATCGCGGCCATGCGGATGGCCGGGCGCATGTAGTCGGAGAAGACGAAGAAGGTGCCCGCGTAGGGGCGCAGGCCCCCGTGCAGGGTGATGCCGTTGAGCGCGGCCCCCATCGCGTGCTCGCGCACCCCGTAGCGCACGTAGCGGCCGGCGGGGTTGGCGTCGGAGAAGTCGGTCATGTCGGGGGTGCGGGTGTTGTTGGAGGGGGTGAGGTCGGCGGAGCCGCCGATGAGCTCGGGCAGGGCGGGGACGATGCGCTCGAGCACCTTGCCGCTGCTGGCGCGCGTCGCCATCTTCTCACCGGTGGTGAAGCCGGGCAGGGCCCTGTGCCAGCCCTCGGGGAGCTTACCGGCGATGCGGCGCTCGAGCTCGGCGGCGAGCTCGGGGTAGGCCTGGCGGTAGGCCTCGAGGCGGCGCTCCCACTCGGCCTGGGCGGCCTCGCCCTTGGGGAGGGCCCGGCGGTAGTCGTCGTAGACGGCCTGGGGGATCTCGAAGGGGGCGTAACCCCAGCCCAGCGTCTCGCGGGTGGCCGCGACCTTCTCGGGGCCCATGGCGTCGGAGTGGGCCTTGTGGTGCCCGGCCAGCGGCGAGCCGTAGCCGATGATGCTCTTGACCGAGATGATCGAGGGGCGCGGGTCGGCCTGGGCCTCGCGGATGGCCTTGCGGATGGCCTCGAGGTCCTCCCCGTGCACCCCGCGCACGGTGTGCCAGCCGTAGGCCTCGTAGCGCCTGAGCACGTCCTCGGTGAAGGCCAGGTCGGTGGAGCCGTCGATGGAGATGTTGTTGTCGTCGTAAAGGACGATCAGCTTGCCCAGCCTGAGGTGCCCGGCCAGCGAGCTCGCCTCGCCCGAGACCCCCTCCATCAGGTCGCCGTCGGAGGCCAGCACGTAGGTGTAGTGGTCGATGACGCGGTGGCCCTCGCGGTTGAACTCCGCCGCCAGCTTCTTCTCGGCCAGCGCCATGCCCACCGCGGTGCTGATGCCCTGCCCCAGCGGGCCGGTGGTGGTCTCGACCCCCACGGTGTGGTGGTACTCGGGGTGGCCGGGGGTGCGGGAGTCCCACTGGCGGAAGCGCTTGAGCTCCTCCAGCGGCAGGTCGTAGCCGGTGAGGTGCAGCAGGGAGTAGATGAGCATGCTGCCGTGTCCGGCCGAGAGCACGAAGCGGTCGCGGTCGAACCAGCGGGGGTCGCGGGGGTTGTGCTTTAAGAACTCCGTCCACAGCACGTAGGCCGCCGGGGCCATGCCCATGGGCATCCCGGCGTGGCCGCTCTTGGCCTGCTCGACGGCGTCGAGGGCCAGCATGCGGATGGCGTTGATCGAGAGGGTGTGGTCACGGGCGGTTTCCACCATACGCGCCATATTACCCCACCCCCACGTTTGTCAGGCCGGGCGCACGGGTTGTGTGAGGCCCGGGGACCGGTCCGGCTAGGGACATTGTTCCTTGGGACACTTGTACTCATTAAGCCTTAATACACTCCCTGCGAGGGAGGACTCATGGAAAAGCCGAGAGATCATCGACCTTGGGGCGCACTGCTGGTGGTCGGGGTGCTGACCGTCTTCATTCTCACGTTCTGGCTGTTCTACTTCTTCACCTTCCTGGGGAGGAGCTAGGCATGAACCACGAGGAACACGCGGTGATCGAGCGCTTCGAGCGCGGCTGGTTGATCTTTGGCGTCGGGATGATCGTGGTGTTCGTGGTGCTCATCGCCTACACCATGGCCAACTTCGGCGGCAGCATCCCCGTGGGCACCGAGCGCGTGGACGCGACCAAGGTGCGCACCGAGGGGCAGTTCGCCAACCCGCGCCTCGAGCAGGTGGGCAACGAGTACGTGGCCTACGTGCAGGCCTTCGCCTTCGGCTACTCCCCGAGCGAGATGCGGGTAAAGCGGGGCCGCAAGGTGACCTTCTACGTCACCAGCCCCGACGTGCAGCACGGCTTCATGATCGAGCGCACCAACATCAACGTGCAGGTCATCCCCGGCGAGGTGGCCCGGGTTAGCCACACCTTCAAGGAAGCAGGCGAGTACACCATCATCTGCAACGAATACTGCGGCCTGGGCCACGCCGGCATGATCAGCAAGATCGTGGTCGAAGAGTGATACGCCTGAGGAGGCAACGCCAATGGCAGTGAGAACCTTACCGCGTCTGGATGCCTACGCGGGCAACCCCGAGAAGAAGCTGACCCTCTACATGCTCATGCTGGGCTTCGCCGCCCTGCTGCTGGGCACCCTGTTCGGCCCGCTGCAGTCGTTCAACTACGGCGGGCTCGACCTCTACCCCTACCTCAAGCCGCTGATTCAGTCGTACTACCAGGGCCTCAGCCTGCACGGCGTGCTCAACGCCATCGTCTTCACCCAGCTCATGGCCCAGGCCCTGCTGGTGTACTTCCCGGCCCGCGAACTGGGCTACCGGCCCAACATGACGCTGGCGTGGGTGTCGTGGTGGATGGCCTTCGTGGGGCTCGCCATCGCCGCGATCCCGCTGCTGCTCAACGCGGCCTCGGTGCTCTACACCTTCTACGCCCCGCTCAAGGCCCACTGGGCCTTCTACGTGGGGGCGGCCATCTTCGTGCTCTCGAGCTGGGTGAGCGTGTACATCGTGCTGCAGATGTGGCTGCGCTTCCGGCGGGAGAACCCCGGCAAGATCACGCCGCTGGTCACGTACATGAGCCTGATCCACTGGCTGATGTGGTTCCTGGCCTCGCTGGGGCTGGTGGTGGAGGTGGCGGTCTTCCTCATCCCCTGGTCCTTCGGCTGGATCGAGGGCGTGGACCCGCTCCTGATGCGCACGCTGTTCTGGTACACCGGGCACCCCATCGTGTACTTCTGGCTGCTGCCGGCCTACGTGGTGGCCTACACCATCCTGCCCAAGCAGGCCGGGGGCCGGCTCATCTCCGACCCCCTGGCCCGGCTGGCTTTCCTGATGTTCCTGCTCTTCTCGATCCCCGTGGGCTTCCACCACCAGTTCGCCGACCCCGGCATCGCCCCGGGGTGGAAGTTCGTGCACACCGTGCTCACCATGATGGTCGCGGTGCCCAGCCTGATGACGGCCTTCACGCTGGCGGCGAGCCTCGAGAACGCCGGGCGCGCGCGGGGCGGCAAGGGCATCCTGGGCTGGATTCGGGCGCTGCCCTGGAACAACCCCAGCGTGCTGGCGCTGCTCCTGGGCCTCCTCGCCTTCATCCCGGGCGGGGCGGGCGGCATCGTCAACGCCAGCTTCACCCTCAACCAGGCGGTCCACAACACCACCTGGATCCCCGGCCACTTCCACCTGCAGGTGGCGACGCTGGTCACCATGGCCTTCATGGGCACCGCCTTCTGGCTGGTCCCGCACCTGACCGGCAAGCCCTTGGTGAAGCCGGGGCTGGCCTGGGCCTCGATGTGGCTGTGGTTCATCGGCATGTTCATCATGACCTTCGCCCTGCACTGGATGGGCTTCCTGTGGGGCATCCCCCGCCGCGCCCACATCGCCGAGAGCCCCGCCGCCATGGCCGCCTACCAGGACTCCTTGCCCTGGATGGTGATGAACATCATCTCGGGGATCATCCTGTTCGTCGCCGCCATCTTCTTCTTCTACGTGATCTTCGCCACGGCCCTGCAGGCTAAGCGCGACTTCTCCGAGCACCAGGAGATCCCCTTCACCGAAGCGGTCTCCAAGCCCGAGGGCAATGCCCTGGCACTCATGACCGACCGGGTGTGGTTCTGGTTCGGTGTGGCGGCGGTGCTGATCCTGGTGGCCTACGGGCCGGTGCTGTTGCAGATGTTCACCAACCTCAACCCGGTCCCCGGGATGCGGCTGTGGTGAGCGGTCGGCTGATGGTTGATGGCTGAACGTCGTGGGGGCGGGCCCCAGGGCCCGCCCTTCCCGTTACCCGTTGGCCGGACGATAGACTCTCACCATGCCCCGTCTGCCTCGAGCGGTCTATACGCTGGGTTGGGTCAGCCTGCTGATGGATGTGGCCTCGGAGATGGTGTACCCGCTGCTGCCGCTGTTCATGACCGGCAGCCTGGGGCTGGGCAAGGAGGTCGTGGGGCTGGTGGAGGGGGTGGCCGAGGCCACCTCGAGCCTGTTCAAGGTGGCGGGGGGCCGCATCTCCGACCGCATCTCCGCCCGCAAGCCGCTGCTGCTGCTGGGCTACGGCTTCCCGGCCCTGCTGCGCCCGATCCTGGCGCTGGCCACCTCCCCCTGGCACGTCCTGAGCTACCGCTTCCTGGACCGCGTGGGCAAGGGGCTGCGCACGGCGCCTCGAGACGCCCTGCTGGCCGAGGCCACCCCCCAGGCGCAGTACGGGCGGGCCTACGGGCTGCACCGGGCCATGGACTCGGTAGGGGCCACCATCGGGCCGCTGCTGGCCTTCGCCCTGCTGCCCTTGGTGGGCTTCCGGGGGGTGTTCTGGCTCTCGGCCATCCCGGCGGGGCTGGCGGTGCTGACCATCCTCTTCCTGGTGCGGGAGAAGCGAGGCATCCCCAAGCCCCTGCCGCCCCTGCGCCTGTCGAGCTTTTCGCCCCAATACCGCCGCTTCTTGCTGGTGACGGGGATCTTTACGCTGGGCCTGTCCTCCAACGCCTTCCTGATCCTGCGCCTCAAGGACTTCGGGCTCAGCGACGCGCAGGTGACGCTGGCCTACACCGGCTACAACCTGCTCTACGCGGTGGCTTCGTACCCGCTGGGGATGCTGGCCGACCGCTTCGGGCTGCGGCGCATGGTGGCGGCGGGCTTCGCGGTCTACGCGCTGGTGTACCTGGGCTTCGGGCTCTCGAGCCAACCCTGGCAGGGAGTCGCACTCTTCGCCCTTTACGCGCTCTACAGCGCCGCCTTCGAGGGCAGCAGCCGCGCCTACCTCGCCACCCTGATCCCGCCCACCGAGAAGGCCAGCGCCATCGGGCTCTACCACACGCTGGTGGGGCTGCTGCTCTTCCCCGCGAGCCTGCTGTTCGGCTTTCTTTGGGAGGGCCTCGGGGCTTCTCACGCCTTCTTCTTCGGCAGCGCCATGGCCGCGCTCGCGCTGGCGGTCTTCGTGCAAGGTTCAACAAGGCACACTCGGCCCGGTGGCTTGCCTTAGACTGACTCGAGTCTATGGTGCGCCAGCGGCTGAGTTGGGATCATTTGGCGATGGGGCTGGGCGGGCTGTGCTTCGCGCACTGCCTGCTGACCCCCGTGGTGCTGGCCCTGTTCCCCCTGCTGGCCCAGGGCGTGCTGGGCAGCGAGTCGCTGCACACTGCGCTCTTGTGGCTCACCATCCCGGTCAGCGGGCTGGGGCTGTGGCTGGGCTGCCGCAGGCACAAGGACCGGGCGGTACTGGCCTTCGGGGTGCTGGGGATGGTTTTCCTGGTGGCGGCCAGGGGTTTCGAGGAGTCGCCGCCGGAGACCTGGCTCACCGTGGCCGGGAGCCTGACCCTGATCGGCGCGCACCTGCGCAACTTCCGCCTGTGCCGCGCCGACCGCTGCGAGCACTGATACCGGGTTCAAAAAGATAATCACCCAAACCAAAAACCTCCAGAAGCTATCTTTTTGAACCCTAGAGCAGTCCTTTCGGCCCTGTCAGCCCGGCGCCGAACTGACCGAATCGGGTATGAAAACTCCGCCGTAACGCGGGCGTAACCCCGGATGGCCTAAGCTCAGGGGGCTTTTCATTCGTGGAGGGCCTCGAGGGGCAGGGGGATGCTATGGCGCAGATAAAGCTGACGGGCCGGGTGGTCTACCCCGGGGATTTCGGCTGGGACGACGCCCGCAAGGGCTTCAACCAGCGCTTCGACGTGCAGCCGAAGGCGGTGGTGTTCTGCCAGAACGCCCGCGACGTCGCCAACGCCGTCCTGTGGGCCCGCGAGAACGGCGTGCCCTTTCGGGCCCGCAGCGGGCGGCACAGCTACGAGGGCTACTCGCTGGTCCAGGACGGGCTCGTCATCGACCTCAGCGACCTCGACAACGTCAGCGTCAACCGCGAGCAGCGCATCGCCCAGATCGGGGCGGGGATCCACATGCTCGAGCTCTCCGAGTGGCTGGGGCAGGTGAACGTGACCATCCCGCTGGCGACCGGCCCCACCGTGGGGCTGGCCGGGCTGACGCTGGGCGGGGGCTTCGGCCTGACCTCGCGCAAGTACGGCCTGACCTGCGACAACCTCATCGGGCTCGAGCTCGTCGACGCCGAGGGCCGGGTGCGCATCGCCAGCGAGTTCCGCCACCCCGACCTCTTCTGGGCCTGCAAGGGCGGCGGGGGCGGCAACTTCGGGATCGTGACCCGCTTCTTCTTCCGGGTGCACCCCGTCTCCTTCGCGGTGGCCTTCATGGCGCAGTGGGACTGGAGCCAGTTCGAGGCGGTGGTGGCGGCCTGGCAGGACTGGGCCTGGGGCGTAGACAACGACGTCTCCACCGCGCTCCAGCTCACCGTGACCAAGACCGTCAAGCTCTACGGCCTCTACACCCCCGACGACCCCGCCGACCTCCCTAAGGCCCAGCAACTGCTGGCCCCGCTGCTGCAGGCGGTGCCCCCGCCCAGCCTCCCCGGCAACCCCACCGTCCAGCCGCTGCCCTTCAACGTCGCCACCCGGCTCTTCTACGGCGAGGGCGGAAAGACCGTCAACCCGGAGGACCCGGTGTGGGACGTGATCGTCCACGACGACCAGCAGATCTACAAGAGCACCTCGGCGGCGGCGCTGGAGCCCTTCAGCGCCGAGGCCATCGGCATCCTCAAGCACTACCTCGAGAACGTCCCCCCGCTCGAGCAGCCCCCCGTGCAGCCGTCGATGGTGCAACTGCTGGGCGGCGGGGGCCGGGCGGCGCAAACTGACCCGGCCTCGAGCGCCGTCCACCTGCGCCAGGCCCGCTTCATCGTGCAGTACGACGGCTTCTGGGCCGCCGACGCCGACGGGCAGGAGACCATCGACTGGATCCGCGACTTCCGCAACGCCCTGCTGCCGCACACCGCGGGGGCCTACGTCAACTACGTCGACAGCAACATCCCCGACCCCCTCCAGGCCTACTACGGCCCCAACCTGCCCCGGCTGGTGGAGGTCAAGCGCAAGTATGACCCCCACAACGTCTTCAACTTCCCCCAGAGCATCCCGGTCAGCCTCCCCTAGGTGGAGGCCGGGAGCGCCCTAATCCAGCCACCACTCGAGCCGCGCCTCCGGGAAGGCCGCGGGAGCCACGGCGGTCCCGGCCTTGAAGGTCAGCCGGGTGCCGTACTCCCTTCGCTCGGGCAAGGGGTCGCGGTAGACCTCGAGGGTGTTGGTGCCGGCGTCCATGATCCACAATTCAGGGATGGAGGCTTCGGCGTACAGCGGCAGCTCGACCGCGCGACCGGTCTTGAGGGTGGTGTCGGCCACCTCTATGACCAAGTAGGCATCCTGAGGTTCGGGGAGGCGCCGGGCGTAGCGGCTGTCCGGAGGCATCAGAACGGCGATATCCGGCTCGGGCTCGGAGATCTCCGACAGCCGGAAAGAGCTTTGCACGGACATGAAGGCCTCCTCGCCCAAAGCGCGGATCAAGGCAGCGTTCAACCGCCCCACGGCGCGAAGGTGTTGAGGACCAATAGGGCTCCTGCGGTACAGCTCTCCCTCGAGCAACTCGACGCGCTCGTCCCCACCGATGAGACCAGCTTCGGCCATCTTGTGATAGGCCTCGGCGGTGATCCGGTAGCGCATCATGCTTAGAGTGTAATGCAGGGCGGGAGGCCAAAGCTCCGTATTGACTCGCCAGCGCCCAGCCGCTACACTCACAAAGGTTTGGCCGGGCGTGCCCGGCCTACGAGGGGGGAGAGGCCGAGCCGGCGACGGCTCAATCCCAGCGTCTCCCTTCCTGACGGAGGAAGTCATGGCCCTTACGAAGGAAATCAAGTCGAGCATCATCAGCACCCACGCCAAGGCCGCCGGCGACACCGGCTCCACCGAGGTGCAGGTGGCCCTGCTCACCGAGCGCATCAACCGCCTCTCCGAGCACCTGGCCAAGAACCGCAACGACCACAACTCCCACCGGGGGCTGCTGGTGCTCGTGGGCAAGCGTCGCCGCCTGCTGAAGTACCTCGAGAAGTCCGACAAGGAAGCCTACCGCGCGCTCATCGAGAAGCTTGGGCTGCGTAAGTAAAGCCGACCATCGGGCTACAGCGCCCGGTTTCGCCCAAGGCACACGCCTGGGCACCCGTTCGATCCTTCGAAATGAGACACGGAACCGGTAACCCCGGTTCCGTTGTCCGTTAAGCTAGTACTTGGACAAAAGGTAGAGATTATGGGATCAAGCGCCAATACCCCCTCCCCCAAGGTCTACAGCCTCGAGCTCGCGGGCCGCACCCTCAGCATCGAAACCGGCAAGTACGCCAAGCAGGTTTCGGGCTCGGTGTGGGTGCGCTACGGCAACACCATCGTGATGGCCACGGCTCAGGCCTCCGACCAGCCCATTGAGGCCGATTTCCTGCCCCTGACGGTGGAATTCGAGGAACGCCATTACGCCGTGGGCAAGATCCCCGGCTCCTTCATGCGCCGCGAGGGCCGGCCGGGCGAGAAGGCCATCCTCTCGGCCCGCCTCACCGACCGCCCGATCCGGCCGCTCTTCCCCAAGGGCTTCCGCCACGAGGTGCAGGTCATCCTGACCGTGCTCTCCGCCGACCAGGAGAACACCCCCGACATCCTGGGCCCCATCGCCGCCAGCGCCGCGCTCACGCTCTCCGACATCCCCTGGGCGGGCCCCATCGCCTGCGTGCGGGTGGGCCTGCAGGACGGGCGCTTCGTGCTCAACCCCACCGCCACCGAGGACGGGCAGCTCGACCTGGTGGTGGCGGGCTCCAAGGACGCGATCATCATGGTCGAGGCCGGGGCTAAGGAGATCCCCGACGACCGGATGGTGCAGGCCCTCGAGTTCGCCCACCGCGCCATGCAGCCCATCATCGCCCTGCAGGAGCAGATGCGCGCCGAGCTGGGCAAGCCCAAGTTCAGCGTGGCCGAGCCCGAGAAGCTCGGCGAGGAGGAGGCCGCCGCCCTGCGGGCGCTGGCGCTGGAGCGGGGGCTTTCGGGCGTGCTCCAGACCGCCTCGAAGGGCGAGCGCTCCGCGGCGCTCGAGGCCTTCGAGAACGAGCTGGTCGAGGCCTTCGTGCCCGCCCTGCCCGACGGCACCGTGGACGAGGCCCGGCGCAAGCTCGCCCGCAAGGCCTTCGACGACGTGGTGAAGAAGGAGCTGCGCCGGCTGATCCTCGAGGAGGGCAAGCGCGCCGACGGCCGTGGGCCCAAGGACGTGCGCAACATCTGGATCGAGACCGACGTGCTGCCCCGCGCCCACGGCTCGGCCATCTTCACCCGCGGCGAGACCCAGGTGCTCGGCACCGTCACCCTGGGCACCGGGCGCGACGCGCAGCTCGTCGACGACCTGGGCCTCGACACCGAGGACCCCTTCTTGGTGCACTACAACTTCCCGCCCTACTCCACCGGCGAGGTCAAGCGCCTGCGCGGGGTGAGCCGCCGCGAGGTGGGCCACGGCAACCTGGCCAAGCGCGCCCTCAAGGCCGTGCTGCCCAGCCAGGAGGAGTTCCCCTACACCATCCGCGTGGTGGGCGACGTGCTCGAGTCCAACGGCTCGAGCTCGATGGCGACCGCCTGCGCGGGCTGCCTGGCGCTGATGGACGCGGGCGTGCCCCTCAGGCGCCCGGTGGCGGGCGTGGCGATGGGCCTGGTGAAGGAGGGCGAGCAGGCCGTGGTGCTCACCGACATCCTGGGCCTGGAGGACGCCCTGGGCGACATGGACTTCAAGGTGACCGGCACCACCGAGGGCATCACCGCCTTGCAGATGGACATCAAGATCTCCGGGCTCTCCCCCGAGCTCATGCGCGCCGCGCTCCAGCAGTCCCGGGAGGCCCGCCTGCACATCCTGGGCAAGATGGCCGAGGTGCTCCCCGCGCCGCGCAGCGAGCTCAAGCCCCAGGTGCCGCGCATCCTGAGCATCAAGATCTCGCCCGACAAGATCGGCGCGGTGATCGGCCCCGGCGGCAAGAACGTGCGGGCGCTCGAGGAGCTCGGCGTCGAGGTGGACATCGAGCAGGACGGCACCGTGCGCATCTTCTCCGCCAACGCCGAGGCCGCTAAGGAGGCCCTGCGCCGCATCCAGGGCATGACCCAGGAGGTCAAGATCGGCGAGATCTACGACGCCACGGTGAGCCGCATCACCACCTTCGGCGCCTTCGTGACCCTCTTCCCCGGCACCGACGGCCTGCTGCACATCAGCCAGATCGCCGAAGGCCGCGTGGAGCGTGTGGAGGACCACCTCAAGATGGGCGACACCATCCGGGTCAAGGTCCACACCATCGACGAGAAAGGCCGCGTGGACGTGATCCGGCCCGAGCTCGAGGGCAAGATCCCCCCGCGCAAGCCCCCGGTCAAGCGCTGAACGCACGGCATGGAGCGTCAGGCCCTGTTGCGACAGGTCGCCGGCGCCGTCCTGCCGAGTCCAACCGCCGCTACGCCGAGGGCCAGAAGCTCTACCTCAGCGAGTGCAACCCAAAGCCCACGCCAGCGCGGTGATCAACAACAAGAACCTGACCGACCCGTACTTCGTGGCCGGAGACTGAAGGCTAATGGCGTGTGGTTTACCCCACCCCAACCCTCCCCGCGCGCGGGGAGGGGGTATCCCCCCCAGCCCCCCTTGCTAAGGGGGGTGACAAAGCATTCGGCATTCGGCGTTCGGCATTCGGCGTTCGGCGTCTTGCGTTTGGCTATCGACCATCGACCCCAGAGCGTAACCCCCGCTATTTCACATCGCCTTCGAATCTGCTAATCTCTGCTTGGGAGCCTCGGTCATGAGGCACATTTAGCGTTGAGCAATGACGTGACGGGCGGAAGCGATGCCTGCCACGCGCATCAATGGAGTTTTTCATGGATCACAACAAGACGACGACTTCGCAGACCCCTGGCCGCCCGCGCAGGCGACGCCCCCGTCCGAAGCCCAGCAGCCCGGTGCTGCTCGCCCCGGCGGGGGGGCACCTCGAGATCATCCCCCTGGGCGGTATGGGCGAGATCGGGAAGAACATGTTCGCCTTCCGCTTCCAGGACGAGATCCTGGTGATCGACGGCGGCCTGGCCTTCCCGGATGAGCACATGCTGGGCGTGGACCTGCTGATCCCGCGCATCGACTACCTCATCCAGAACGCCGACAAGATCAAGGGCTGGGTGCTGACCCACGGCCACGAGGACCACATCGGCGCGCTGCCCTACCTCTTCTCGCAGTTGCCCAAGGTGCCCGTCTACGGCGCGCGCCTCACGCTGGGGCTGGTGAAGGGCAAGATCGAGGAATTCGGCTTCCGCCCCGGCGACTTCAACTTCCGCGAGGTCTCCACTGACGACCGCATCCAGATCGGGCGCTACTTCACCGTCGACCTCTTCCGCATGACCCACTCCATCCCCGACAACTCGGGCATGATCATCCATACCCCGGTGGGCAAGGTGGTGCACACGGGCGACTTCAAGCTCGACCCCACGCCGGTCGACGGCAAGCCCAGCCACCTCGCCAAGCTCGCGCAGGCGGGGGCTGAGGGCGTGCTGCTGCTCATCGCCGACTCCACCAACGCCGAGCGCCCCGGCTTCACCCCCAGCGAGGCCGACGTGGCCAAGGGCCTCGACGCGATCATCGGCAAGGCCAAGGGCCGGGTCTTCGTGACCACCTTCGCCTCGCACATCCACCGCATCCAGAGCGTGATCAAGGCCGCCGAGCACTACGGGCGCAAGGTGGCGGTGGAGGGGCGCAGCATGGTCAAGTTCGCCCGCATCGCCCTGGACCTGGGCTACCTGAGCGTGCGCGACCGGCTGTACAGCCTCGAGGAGATCAGCCACCTCGACGACTCGCAGATCCTGGTCGTCACCACCGGCTCGCAGGGCCAGCCCGAGGCCGTGCTGGCGCGGCTGGCGGCGGGCTCGCACCAGAAGATGGCGATCAAGCCCGGCGACACCGTGATCCTCTCCTCCAGCCCCATCCCCGGCAACGAGGAGGCGGTGAACACCGTGATCAACCGGCTCTACGCGCTGGGGGCGCAGGTCTACTTCCCCCCCACCTACCGCGTGCACGCCTCGGGCCACGGCTCGCAGGAGGAGCTCAAGATCATCCTCAACCTCGTGCAGCCGAAGTTCTTCTTGCCCTGGCACGGCGAGGTGCGCCAGCAGACCAACTTCAAGTGGCTCGCCGAGGCCATGGGGCAGCCCCCGGAGAAGATCCTCATCGCCGAGAACGGCGACGTGGTCAAGCTCACCCCCGAGACCTTCGAGATCAGCGGCAAGGTGCCCAGCGGGGCGCTCTACGTCGACGGGCTGGGCGTGGGCGACATCACCGACGAGATCCTGGCCGACCGCAACCACATGGCCGCCGAGGGCGTGGTGGTGATCACGGCGCTGGTCAACCACCGCGAGCCCCACGTGGAGGTGGTGTCGAAGGGCTTCGTCAAGGCCGGGGAGAAGCTCTTGGGCGAGGTGCGCAAGATCGCCTTCGACGCGATCTACCAGGGCGTGCGCGAGAAGAAGCCGCTCGAGGTCATCCGCGACGACATCTACTACCCCGCCAAGAAGTTCCTGCGCAAGGCCACCGGCCGCGACCCGGTGATCATCCCGATGGTGATCGAGAGCTGAGCGATACGGTATCGTAGGGGCGCACGCCGGTGCGCCCCTTTCGCGTCTATGAGCGCCCTGCTGAACACCGTCCTCCCCGTCGCCCTGATCGTGGTGCTGGGCTACGTGATCGGGCGCCGCTTCGAGCTCGACGGCCCCACCCTCTCGCGCATCATCCTGAACCTGCTGGTCCCGGCGCTGATCTTCGACGCCATGTACAACGCGCGCCTGGGCAGCGGCAGCGTGGTGGGCATCACGCTGGGCTTCGCGCTGGCCTACGCCGCCCTGGCCCTGCTGAGCTGGCTGATCGGGCGGGCTACCCGGCTCCCCGGGCCCACCGCCAAGACGCTGGTGACCACCGCGCTCTCCCCCAACTCGGGCAACATGGGGCTCTCGATGGCGCTGTTCGCGCTGGGGCAGGAGGGCTTGGAGCGGGCCGTGGTCTACTTCATCGCCAGCAGCGTGCTGATGTTCGGCGTCATCCCGGCCTTCCTGCGCGGGGGGAACCCCGTGCAGAGCCTGGTGTTCACGCTCAAGCTGCCGATGTTCTGGGCGCTGGCCGGGGGCCTGGCCTTCAAGGCGCTGGGGATCGAGTTCCCGTTCAACCTCGAGGCCGGGATCCACCTGGTGGGCCAGGCCTGCATCCCGCTGATGCTGCTGACGCTGGGCATACAGATCGCCAAGAACCCCGTCCAGGTCGGGGGGTTCGAGCTGCTGGCCTCGAGCCTGCGGCTGCTGGCGGCCCCGGCGCTGGCGGTGGGGGCGGGGTACTTGCTGGGGCTCGAGCGCCTCGACGTCCAGGTGCTCGCCCTGCAAAGCGCCATGCCCATCGCGGTCAACGCCTTCATGGTGGTGGCCGAGTTCGGCGGCGACGCGCCGAGGGCCGCCCGGAGCGTGGTGCTCTCGAGCGTTCTGGCCTTCCTCACAATCCCGCTGATTCTTCTGGCGGTGGGGGTGGGCTAGGCAGGCTGGGCGTGCCGAGGTCGAGCTGCAAGAGCGGGGCGTTCTCGAGCAGCACGATCAGGCGGTAGTAGCCCTCCTGGGGCCGTGGGAGCTCGAACCGGAATTTCCGGGGGCCCTCCGCCCACAGCGACCGCTCGGCCAGGACCGTCTCCTCGAGGTACCACCTGACCTCGATGTACCCGGGCTTGGGCATCCGCCGCACCTCGAGCTGCGCCAGCACCGTCTTCTCCCGCTCGGTGAGCGTCCCGGTAAGGCTGGGCCGCGCCGGAAAAGGCACCCGCTCGGGCTCGAGGGGCAAGAAGGTATAAGTGCAGCCGCTCAGGAAGAACACCAACAGCAGCAGCCAGCCGTGCATGGTTCTGAGTTTAGGGGGTGAAGTTAGGAGGGGCATGAGGTGAAGTGGGAAGCGGTCAACCGTCAGCCCTCAGCCCTCAGTAGAAGGCCTGTGGCTCGTGGTTTACCCCTTCCCGCGCGCGGGGAGGGTGTATCCCCCCTAGCCCCCCTTGCTAAGGGGGGGAACAAGGCGTTTGGCGTTTGGCGTCTTGCGTACGGCGTACGGCGTACGACGCACGACCCGCGTTTAGCGTTTTGCGTTTTGCGTTTGGCTATGGGCTATCAGCTATCGGCATATCAGCACCCGCCCGGTGCTCCCTCACAACCCCTCCCCCGCCGTCACCAGCGCGAGCAGGGCCAGCGGAGCGGTTTCGGCCCGGAGGATGCGGCGGCCGAGGGTGACGGGGCGGAAGCCGCGGCCGGTGAGGAATTCGACCTCCTGGGGGCTGAAGCCGCCTTCGGGGCCGGTGGCGAGGCTTACGGGCTTGTCGGTCTCGAGCACGTCCCGCACCCGCAGCTCGGCGCCGACGTGGGCCACGAAGCCCTGTTCGACCTCGGGGACCTGCTTGAGGGGGATGGGGTCGGCCACCGCCGGCACCACCGTGCGGCCCGACTGCTTGGCGGCCTCCACGGCCACGCGGCGCAGGCGCTCGAGCTTGTTGGCGCCGATCTCCTTGGCTACGGAGTGGACGGTGACGACGGGGACGACGCGGGTCACGCCGAGCTCGGTGGCCGCCCGCACCACGTCGGCCAGGGCGTCGCCCTTGAGCAAGGCCACGTAGAGCTCGACCGGAACCCCGGCCTCGCGGCCGGCTTCCCAGGTCTGCTCGAGCCGCAGCCGCAGGATGCCCGCCTCTGCCCACTCGACCACGGCGCGGCCTTCCAGGCCCTTCCCGTCGAAGACCGTCACGAAATCGCCGGGGCGGGCGCGCAGGACCTCGAGCAGGTGGTGGGCCTCGCGGCCCCGCAGCTCGATCTCGGGGCTCAGGTGGGGGACCAGGGCACGGTGGGGGCGCATGGCTACAGGCTGAAGGCCCAACGCCGAGCGCTCGAGGCCGGAGGGAGGTTGGATGGCATACGGTTCACCTCGTGTAGGCCAGCAGCACCCATTCGCCCTCCTGGCGGCGCTGTCGGGGCGCGAAGCCCTCGGCCTCGAGGGCCTTCCGCACCACGGGCTCGCGCTCGGCGAGGATGCCGGTGAGGATGAGCGTCCCGCCGGGCTCGAGCGCCTTGGCGTAGTCGGGGGCGAGCCAGGCGTGCAGCTCGGCGTAGAGGTTGGCGACCACGAGGGCGTAAGGCCCGGCGACGCTCTCGAGCGTGCCCTCGGCCAGGCGGGGGCTCACGCCGTTGATGCGGGCGTTCTCGAGGGCGTGCGGGATCACCGCGGCGTCGATGTCCACCCCCTCGGCCTCGGCGCCGAGCTTGGCCGCCGCGATGGCCAGGATGCCCGACCCGGTGCCCAAATCCAGCACCCGCATCCTTGGCCGCACGCGCTCGGCCAGTGCCTCCAGGGCCATGCGGGTGGTCTCGTGGTGGCCGGTGCCGAAGGCCATGCCGGGCTCGAGCACGATGCGCTGCTCGTCCCCCGCCCACTCGTGCCAGGGGGCCAGCACCACGAAGGGCCCGGCCTTCACGGGCTTCAGGTCGCGGCGCCAGGCCTCGAGCCAGTCGGTGTCGGGCAGCTCGAGCCACTCCCCGGGGAGGGGCAGCTCGAGGCGGTCGGGGAAGTAGGCCCAGACCTCGCCGGGCTTCTCCTCGAGGCCCCTGGCCCCCAGGTCGAAGAGCAGCGGCGTGTACGCGTCGAGGGTTTCGAAGTCGCCTTTCAGGCAGAAAACGTGCACCTCGACAGTTTAACGCCAAGCGCGGCCGCGGCGGTCAGTTCAGCCGGATGAAGGCCAGCCCGTTGTTGGCGTTCATGGGGATCACGAGCTGGTTCGCGCCGGCGTCGTAGCACATGGAGGCCGCGCTCGGGATGTTCTGGGCGATGAGCTCGGCGGTGCCGCCGGGGCGGATGCGGGAGACGCCCCCGAGGGTGACGCTGCTGACGTACTTGGTGCCGTCCGGCATGATCACCAGGCCGTCGCTGCCCGCCTGCGCCGCGTTCTCGGTCTTGAGCAACTGGCCGCTCGGGGAGAAGGTGAGCACCGCGTTGTCGCCGATGTTGACGACGACGATGTTGCCCTGCGGGTCGATGGCGATGCCGTTGGGCTGGCGCAGCGGGGCGCCCTGGACGAGGATGGAGGCGTTGCCGTCGGGGGTGATCTTCCACACCTGCCAGCTCATCGGGTCGGGGTTCTGGCCGCCGGTGCCGGTCTGGGTCGCGTAGATCGTGCCGTCGTCGGCGACCTCGATGTCGTTGAAGCCGGTGGAGCGGTCCACCTTGACCTCGCCGGCCGGGGCGCCCGTCTTCATGTCGAAGCGGCGGACGACGGCCACGGAGGGGTCGTTGGGGCCCGTCCCGCCGTCGCGGTCGGCCACGTAGAGCATCCCGCGCGCGATGTCACTGCCGAAGGGCTCGTTGAGGACCAGCGGCGGCGTGAGGTTGGCCCGCTGCTCGGGGGTCTGGACGCCGATCCACCGCGCGGTATGGACCGAGCCGTCGTGGTTGATGAACGACACCCAGGCGTTGTTGGTCTGCACGGCCTGCCCCACGCCGCGGTTCGGCACGACGATGAGGCCACGGTCGGGGTCGTAGGAACAGCTTTCGGCCGAGTAGACGGCGCCGTACACCTTCACGTTCGAGGACATCGGCGCGAAGGTCCCGTCGGCGGCCGGGTTGACCGGCAGGCCGAGCGGGTTGCCGACGAAGAAGGGCTGAGGCCCCTGCTGCTGGGCCAACAAGACGCCCGAGACGACCCCGACCAACAGCATCGCAGCACCGATCTTCACGTTGATCCGGTCCATGAATCTTCCCCTCCAATCTTGGCGGTGCCCCCAACCGGCCGCTGGCGCGGCTAGCAGGTGGGCGTGCGCTGCATACCTTCGGAATTCCGGACAATAAACCCTTCGCTGAAGTCGCTGGTCGATAATCCAGGGCCGATAACCCTGCAGGGAACGACAACCTAAGGTGGTCCACGAACTTTCGTAAGAGGTTTATTATACCGCCGCTCGCCCTGAAGGAGGCCTCGAGACCGCAGCCGGCCCCCGGCCGCGTCCACAGGATTGGCCGCAGGGCGGAGGCCTCACTCCTCCTCCCGGTCCTCCTTCGGCAGCGCCCACGAGGTGTCCCGGCCGCCCAGCTTGCGCTCGCCGGGGCTGGGCCAGCGGCGCTCGACGTGGGCGTAGGCTCCCGTGCCGCGCAGCAGGTAGGCCGCGATCAGGGTGGTGAGGGGCACGGCCAGGATGAGGCCGGTCGAGCCCACGAGCATGCTCACGATCTCGGCGGCGAAGACCTCGAGGTTGATCAGGTAGCGCACGGGGGTGCCGCTCTGCTGGATGAGCAGCATCGCGGGGAGCAGCCCGGCGCTGTAGGCCAGCACCAGCGTGTTGACCAGCGAGCCGATGTGGTCGAAGCCCACCGACATGGCCCGGCGGTAGAGCTCGAGCACCCCGTAGCGCGGGTTGGCCTGGAGCAAAGCCTGCACCACGGCCGCCTGGGTCACGGTCACGTCGTTCATGGCGCCCAGCGCCCCGATGACCACGCTCGCCAGGTAGAGCGAGACCAGGTCGAGGCCCTGGATGCTGCGGTAGGCGTAGAAGGCCTCCTCAGAGACCAGCCCGGTGAAGCCGAGCAACCGGGTGAACAGCGCGGCCAGCACCAGGGCCAGCAGCGTCGCCAAGGAGGTGCCGATCAGGGCCGCGGTGGTCTTGCGGTTGACGCCGTGGACGAGGTAGATGGAAAAAACCAGGATGCCGAAGGCGCCGATGAAGGTCACGAGCAGGGGGTTTACGCCCGCGTTGATCTGGGGGACGACGTAGAAGACCAGGGCCAGCAGGCTCACGGCGGTGCCCAGCAGCCCCCGCAGGCCCCGGCCGCGGCCGAAGACCAGGGCGCAGACGCAGAAAACGCCCAGCAGGATGAGCAGGTAGGGGATGCGCAGCGGCTCGGTGACGGTGACGTAGGTCTGCTGCTGGCCGCCCGCAGTGGTCACGGTGGTGCGGTAGAGCACCACGTCCGTCCCGACCCGCACCCAGCGGGGGAACCTGGCGGTGCTCGCCCCCGGCCCGATCTCCTCGATGGGCAGGTCAGCGCTTACCACGCTCCCGTCGCGCAGGCGCACCACGGCCTTGCCCCCGGCCAGCGCCTCGATGCGCCCCTCGAGGTAGCTCGACTCGCTCACCTCGCCCGGCTGCGGGGCGGGGCCGGGTTGGGCCAGGACCGGCAGGACGAAGAGCAGAAGCAGGGCCAGAACACGGATCACCAGGCTAGCTTATACCGCGGCTTGAGGGCTCCGTTAAAAAAGCGGCGGGTTTAAAGCGACGCTAAGCCCGGCAGGCCAGCAGCCGCGCCTCGATGCTCGAGCGGTGCCGCAGCAGGTGCTGGCCGATGAAGACGATCTCGGTCTCGAGCCCTTCCCCCGCGCCCTCCTGGGGGCTCGAGACCTCCTCGAGCACCTCGTACACCAGGCCCATCCCGGCGTGCTGGATCAGGACGGGCGGGTGGTCGGCGAAGGCCACGAAGCCCTTGGAGCGGAGGGCTTGTGCGGGCCAGGCGTTGAGCACCTCGGCCTCGAACTTCGTCCAGCACAGCGGCTCGGCGCAGCGGAAGACGAAGCTCTCGAAGCCGTACTCCTCGGCCTCGGAGGAGGGCTCGGACCACTCCTCCTCCCAGCCCTCGTCCCGCATGCCTTCGGCGTAGTCGTAGAGCCCGGTGTCCAGGAGCAGGGCGGGGTCGAGCCGGCCGTACACGCTGGGGTAGACGCGGGCCCCGGGGTTGAGGCCCCGGACGAAGGCCTCGAGGCGGCCCAGCTCCTCCGGGCTCACCGTGTCGGCCTTGTTGAGCACGACGACGTTGGTGAACTCGAGCTGGTCGGCCAGCAGCGGGGCGAGGGGTTCTTCGACCGCCCGGCCCTCGGCGTCCTCGGCCAGGCCCACGCGGTTCCAGGTGTCCCAGAAGTTCTGGGCGTCCACGACGGTGATGAGGCCGTCGAGGCGCACCCGCTCGGGGAGGTCGGCCATGTGGAAGGTCTGGGCGATGGGCAAAGGCTCCCCGATGCCGGTGGACTCGACGAGGATGTACTCCAGGCCCTCTACCTCCGACAGCGCGCGCAGCTCGTGCAGCAGGTCCTCGCGCAGGGTGCAGCAGATGCAGCCGTTGGAGAGCTCGACGGCGTGCTCGGTGGCGTGGCGCACTAAGCCCGCGTCGACGTTGACCGCGCCGAATTCGTTGACGATCACCGCGATCTTGCGGCCGTGGTCGGAGGAGAGGAGGTGGTTGAGCAGGGTGGTCTTTCCGGCGCCCAGAAAGCCCACCAGGACGGAGACTGGGACGGGTTTTTTCATGGTTCCTCAGGCGATGGTGCAAACAGATGGTTATACCAGATTCGGTCAGTTCGTCCCCATTCGGGAACGAACTGACCCGACCGAAGGGATACGCTTTCTTCGCCGACCGTCAGGGAGGGGTGTGCTCTAGGATTCAAAAAGATAGCCTCTGAAGGTCTTTGGTTTGGGTGATTATCTTTTTGAATCCGGTATTACAGGATGGCCGGTGCCTAGGCGCTCGAGCGCGCCGCGCCGGCCCAGCGGAGCGACAGGAAGTACAGCGGCACCCCGGCCAGGACCAGCAGCCAGCCGGCCCCGAAGACGAAGGGGCCCCAGGCGGCGCCGCCCAGCAGCAAGACCGCGGCGTTGAGCACGAACAAGAAGGCGACGAGGGCGCGCTCGAGGCCCCCCGCCCGCCGCCCGGAGCGCTGCTCGTGGAGCGCGTAGGCCACCGGCAGCAGCACGAAGACGAGCATGTACCCCACGTTGGCCACGGCCAGGATCTCGACGAGGCGGGCCTGGAAGGCCAGCAGCAGGCCGGCGTTGAGGAGGAGGTCGAGCACCAGCGAGCCCTGGGGCGTGCCGTAGCGGTTGACGGTGGCGAAGTAGGGCGGCAGCAGCCCGTCGCGGCTCATCTGGTAGACGGTGCGGGTGCTGGGGACCAGGATGGCGAGGGCGCTGTAGAGCAGGGCGGCCACCAGGAACAAGGTCAGGATCAGGGCCCCGCCCTCGCCCAGGTGGCGCACGAACAGCGGGCGCAGGCTGGCGAAGGGGTCGCTCGAGAGCGTGTCCCAGTCGGTGAGCAGGGCCAGCAGGAGCGGGATGCCCACGAAGGCCAGCACGCTCCACAGCGAGGCCCAGGCGAACATGGGCCGCGCGCGGTCCCCCCGGGTCTCGGCCACCACCGAGGAGATCATCTCGAGGCCGTAGCCGGTCCAGGCAATCACGAAGAACCACTTGAGCAGGCTCAGCCAGCCGGGGGCCTGCGCGAAGTCGAGGGTCAGGGCCAGCTTCTCGGGCGTCACGCTCTGGAAGGCCAGCCAGACCAGCACCCCCAGCGGCACGAAGACCAGCAGGGCGAGCACGTAGGACGAGACGACCACCCGCGAAAGCCCGAACCAGTTGAGCGCGTACAGCAACGCCAGGATGCCCAGCGCGAGAGGGACGGGCTCGAGCGCGGTCCCCAGGACCGACTCGAGCAGGCTGGCGCACAGGTAGCTGTTGAGCACGGTGGCCGGGGTCCAGGCGACCCAGTACCCCCAGCCCGAAAGGAAGGCCAGCACGCGGCCGCGGCCCCGGAAGAGCTCGAGCGCGTAGGTCGCGGTCCCCCCGGCCTTGTGGGGGAAGGCCCGGGCGAGGCGGTAGAGCAGCCAGGCCTGCAGCAGCCCCACCAGCACCACCGCACCCCAAACCAGCAGCGACCAGCTCCCGATCTCGCTGAGGGCCCATCCGGTTTGGTACACGCTGACGAAAAAGGCCCCACAGATCAGCAGCAGGCCTTGAAACCAATGGAGTGACGGAGGAAGCCGGTTCATAGAACAGTTCGGGAAGTATGGGATCGTACGTCCTACACCGAATGCCGAACGCCGAGAGCAGCCATCCACCAGCCCCCAGCCCTTGACTATCGACTATCGACTATCGACGGGCTTCCTGCGGAAGCCCCTAACACGCGCAACGGCTGGTGCAGCAAGCGGCCAGGTCGTCGGCCCACATGCCCCGCTTGCGGTAGACCTCGAGCGCCCCCTCGTCGAGCCCCATGCGCCGGGCGATGGCCTGCGCCACCACGGGGAAGCGGGCGCGGAACTTATAGATGAAGCAGAAGGCGGTGTTCAGGTGGTTGACCTTGGGACCGCACAGGAAGAGCCCCGGCGTGAGCGTGGACTCGTCCTGCTCGGTGAGCAGGGGCTTAGGGCCGTCGAAGGCGAAGAGGCCCCCCACCTTCTCGAGCCCCCCGCCGAAGCCGGTGGCGAGGACGGGCGGGTGGGCCACCCGGAAGCTGCCCCCCTCGTGGAGCACCTCGTAGTGGCCGTCCACGGCGCGGATCCCCTCCACTTTAAGGCGCGACAGCCGGACCCGGCCACTCTGGAGGGCGGCCTCGAGGCGCTCGTGGGTGTAGGGCGAGAGGTCGACGCTGGGCTCCCCGGTGCTCGACTCCCAGGGGGCGGCGGGGTCGGCCACCACCACCTTCTTCCCGGCCATCGCCAGGTTGTAGGCCGCGTCGATCCCCGACTCGTAACCCCCGACGACGAGGCGCTCCTCGCCCTCGAGGTCGGCCCACGAGCGCACCCGGCCGTAGTGCAGGCCGTTCCTGGCCCCCCTGAGCGATGCCTTGGGGAACTGGAACTCCCCCACCGCCCAGACCACGAAGCGGGCCTCGATGGGGCCCTGGCTGGTGTGGACCCGGAAGCCCTCGGCCAGGGGCTCGACCCGCCCGACGGCTGTCTTGGTAGCCACGGGCAGCTCGTAGTGCTTGACCAGCGCGGCGAGGTAGCGGGCGTAGTCCACGCCCGAGAGGTGCTCCTTGCCCAGGCTGTAGGCCGGGGAGGTGTCGGGGGTGAGGGCGTTGAGGTCGGGGAGGTTGAAGGCGTTGGAGGTGAAGGAGGGGGTGATGAAGCGGGTCTCCTTGGGCCAGCGGCGGAAGGAAGCCCCCACGCCGTAGCGGTCCACCAGCCCCACCCGCAGGTCCAGCTTCTGCAAGGCGATGCCAACCCCCACCCCGGCGGCTCCCGCGCCCACGACCAGCACGTCTACTCGTTCCACGATTCCTCCGTGAATGTAGGGGCTCGCGGCCCCGGCCAACGTTTCGACCAGCCTACCGCTCCGGGCCCTGCACCACCGAGCCTACGCTTTCAGTGCCGGAGACCGGCTCAGCGGAAGGCTTCGCACACCGCCTTGCCGTTGGCGCGGATGAGCTTCAGGTAGGTGTTGACGGCGGCGTCGAAGGCGTCGGAGTAGATCAGCTTGACCCTGGCCCCGGTGGCCTCGGCCAGCGCGCGGGCTTCGGCCTGGGAGAACTGGGGCTCGGCGAAGACCACCTTCACGCCCTGCTTCTTCATCTCCTGGGCCAGCTTGGCGAAGCGCTGGGGGCCGCGCTCCTGGCCCGCGAAGTCGGCGATGGACCCTACGCTGGTGATCCGGTAGCGGCGCAGGAAATAGCCCAGCGCCTCGTGCTGCGAGACCAGCTTGCGCCGGGCAAGGGGGATGGGCTCGAGGCAGGCCACCACCTCGGCGTCGGCCTTGCGGATCTCGGCGACGTAGCGGCTGGCGTTGGCGGCGTAGGTGGCCTTGCCGGCGGGGTCGGCCTGGCTGAGGGCGTCGCGGATCTTCTCCACGTAGCGCACGCCGTAGGTGGGGTCGAGCCAGAGGTGGGGGTCGTAGGCGCCGTGGGCGTGGTCCTCCCCCTTCCCCTCCTCCCCGGCGTGCTCCTCGCCCTCGAGCAGGCCCGGCATCCCCTCGGCCAGTTCGACCACGCGGGCGGTCTTGGGGAGTTGGGCCTCGAGCTTCTCGAAGAAGGGCTCGAGCCCCAGGCCGTTGGCGAACAAGAGCTTCGCGTTCGCGACCTCCCGGACTACCGAGGGTTTGGGCTCGAAGCTGTGGGGGTCGGCAGCGTTGGGCACTACCTGCACCACCCGGACCCGCTGACCGCCCACGTTCTGCACCATGTCGGCGATGAAGCCGAGGGTGGCGGCCACCCTGACCTGGGCCGAGGCCAAGCCCAGCCCGGCCACCGTGAGTATGAGAATGAGTTGGATCATGCGCATGGGTTCCTCCCGAGTCCGCTGCAACGCTCTATATTGATAATGAGTTATCATTCTTGTCAAGTCGTGGCTCTGCTATGCTGGGGCCATGGAGCGCTCCACCCGGCAACGGCAGGCCATCCGGGACACCCTGCGCGAAGCCGACCGGCCGCTGTCCCCCGGGGAGATCCTCGAGCACGCCCGCCAGCAGGTGCCGGGCCTGGGCATCGCCACCGTCTACCGCACCATCAACGCCCTGGTGGAAGAAGGCAGCGTGGTGGTCGTGGACCTGCCCGGCGAGGCCGCCCGCTACGAGATGGCCGGCAAGCAGCACCACCACCACTTCCACTGCACCTCCTGCGGCAAGGTCTTCGAGCTCATGGCCTGCCCCGGCGACCTCTCCTGGCTCGCCCCGCCCGGCTTCCGCGCCGAGCGGCACGAGATCGTGCTCTACGGCAATTGCCCGGATTGCCCGGCGTCTTAGGTTCTGCGTCTGGACCGTCGCATCGGGGCCGGTCAGGCCTTGGCAAGGCCTCCTGGCTAGAGTCGGGAACGTAGGAGGCAAGCCATGTTGAGGCAATTTTATTTCCCCGATAGATTCAGCGACTTATTGGACGAGCTCGAGACGCGCCTGGCCCAGGCCCAGGACCCCCGGCTACAGACCCTCGCGAAGGAGCTGCGCGGCCTAGCCACGAGCTTTTGGGACCTCTCGGACGAGCCCGGCCAGGGCGAGAGCCTGCTCGAGCTGCGCTTTCTGGGGCAGTCCAAGGTGCTGTTGGGGCAAAAGCTGGCCCCGCTGCGGCTGCGCTTCGCCGAGCTGCTCACCGCGCTGGCCCTGTACCCCGAGGGCTGCACCTGCGAGCAGCTGACCCTGCTGGTCTACGGCGAGGGCGGCAACCCCAATTGCTGCAAGACCGAGCTGTGCCGCCTGCGCGACCAGATGCCCATCGGCAGCCGCCCCTACCGCCTGGAGATCCCCTTCCGCGCCGACTTCCTCGAGCTGCGCGACCTGCTGGCGGCGGGCCGGGTCGAGGAGGCGGTGGCGCTGTACCAGGGGCCGCTGCTGCCCAACTCCGAGGCCCCGGTGGTGGTGGAGCTGCGGGAGACCCTCGAGGAGGCCCTGCGCCAGGCGGTGCTGGTGTGCGGCCGGGTGGACGCGCTGTGGAAGCTGGCCGGGCGGCTGCGCGACGACCTCGAGCTGTGGGAGTCGGCGCTGCGCCGCCTCAGCCGCCGCGACCCCCGCTGGGCCATCGCCTACGCGCACAACGCCCGGCTCTCGCACGACTTCGGGGTGGCTCGAGGCGGCACCCCCTTACGGGTTAAGCATTGATTAAGTGAAACCTTAATGTAACCTTCCGCGTGGTGAAATACAGCGATGTAGGTGTCTTGCGCACCGGAGCATTTCCCGACCGGGTTTTTCTTCCTGCATCGCCAGATAGACCGCGCTCTTCCCCGCGTTGCTCCCGTCCGGGGACGCAACCGTGCCGACTTCTACGCCAAGCCTCGCCGCCCCAACCGGCTCGAGCCCGTGGTGAAGAACGCTCGAGGGAGGTGTGAATTATGGCCGATGGACGCGAATTAGAGAGCTTACAGGCAGCATTGGCGAAGGAGGGCGCCCCCTGGCAGGCCGGGATCACCTCGGTCTCCGAGCTCCCGCAGAGTGAGAAGCAGCGGCTCCTGGGGGTTCCGCTCCCCGAGGGCAAGACTGAGGCCGACATCGAGCGGGAGATCGAGGCCAACCGCAGCGCCATGCGCGCGCTGGCCGCCACGGCCATCGGGGCCCCGGCGGCCATGGACTGGCGCAACGTCGGCGGCGGTAACTACGTGACCGCGGTGAAGAACCAGGGCGGTTGCGGCTCGTGCGTCGCCTTCGGCGTGCTCGCCGCGATGGAGTCGCGGCTGCGGGTGCAGCGCGGCAGCCCCGGGCTGGCCGTGGACTTCTCCGAGGCGCAGCTCTTCTACTGCCACGCCCGCGCCGAAGGGCGCAACTGCGGCAACGGCTGGTGGCCCGACAAAGCCCTCGACGCCCTGCGCGACAAGGGCGTCACCGACGAGGCCCACTACCCCTACACCGCGGCCGACCAGAATTGCAGCGGGCTGGTGGCGGGCTGGGAGAACTTCGTCTTGAAGATCAGCACCTACGACACCCTCTCCAACAACGCCGGCGCCATGAAGGAGTTCATCGCCACCAACGGCCCCATCGTGGCCTGCCTCTACGTCTACAACGACTTCTTCAACTACACCGGCGGCGTCTACCGCCACGTCTCGGGCGCGCTGGCCGGCGGGCACTGCGTGAGCATCGTGGGCTACAACGACGCCGGGGGGTACTGGATCGCCAAGAACAGCTGGGGGACCGGCTGGGGCGAGGCCGGCTTCTTCCGCATCGCCTACGGCGAGTGCGGCATCGGCAGCTACGGCGGGGCCTACGGGGTGACGCGGGTGCTCGAGAGCGGCTGGCTGTACAGCAAGAAGGTCGTCGGGCTGTGGACCAACAACGCCGACCGCAACGCCTGGGTCTACCTCAGCGGAAGCGAGGGCAACCTGGGCTGGCGCCGGCTGGCCTACGACAGCGACAACGTCACCCTCGACATGCTGACCCAGCTCTCCACCGCCAAGGCCTTCAACCGCCCCATCAACCTCTACCAGGACAACGGCGTGATCCGGGAGATCTACATACTGTAGGAGGAGAATCATGGCCAACAAGACCAGCCAAGTCCCCCAGCGGGCCCCCGAGGGCAAGGCCAAGCCCACCCTCACCCCCCCGATGACCTCGGTCATCGAGCAGGAGATCGCCAACGCCCCGCTGCCCATCGAGGACATCACGGGCCAGCAGGCGGCGGCCGAGCCCATGGCGCCCACCTTCGAGCCCCCCGCCGCGCGGGCCGTGGAAGGCATCACCGGCACCTGGATCAGCGGCAAGAAGGTCAGCATGCTGTGGGCCAACAGCGCCAACCGCAACGTCTGGCTGGCCCTCACCGACATCGGCTGGCGCAAGTTCGCCGACAACTCCGACAGCGCCGCCATGGCCTTCACCGTGCTCGCCGCCAACGCCAAGGCCACCCAAGGCCAGGTCAGCGTGCGGGAGGAAGCGGACGGCAAGATCTACGAGATCTACGTCTGGTAGAGCGGTTTGTGGGATGCCGGGCCGGCGCGGGCCGAGGCCGACCTTGCCGCAAACCACGACCAGGAAGGGATGGAAGGGGTGGGGGCCGGGGGAATGCCCCCACCCCCTGAGACCGGAGAGCCCATGAGGAAGGTGCTGACCGACGCCGACCACGACCGCGAGGTGGAGCTGCGGCCGGGGGAAGAGCTCGAGCTGCGCCTGAAGGAGAACCCCACCACCGGCTACCGCTGGAGCCTCGAGGCCCCCGACCCGGCCCTTCTCCAGCTCCTCGAGGACGACTTCGCCCTCGATCGCGGCGGGGCCATCGGCGCGGGCGGGGAGCGCATCTTCCGCTTCCGCGCCCAAGCACCCGGGCAACTCACGCTCAAGCTGCGGCACTGGCAGGCGTGGAGCGGGGAAAGCTCCGTGGACCGGCACTTCCGGCTACACCTGCGGGTGGCGGCCTGAGAGCGCTTCCCACGGCGAGCCTCCTGCGGAAGCTGCCCGCCGATAGCGGATGGCCCATAGCCGCGTCAGGCACGGCAGGGACGACCGGTCGTCCCTGCCGCGACCTTTCCCGGCGTAAGGAGCCGGTCAGCGGCGCGTGATACCCGATTCGGTCAGTCCGGCGCCGGACTGACCGGGCCGAAGTTATCCGCGTGGCGGAGGGCGGTAGCGCCCCTCGGGAGGGATGCGCTTGCTTCGCCGGCCGTCAGGGAGGGGTGTGCTCTGGGACCCGAAAAGATAGCCTCTGGGTCTCTTTGGTTCGGGTGATTATCTTTTTGAATCCGGTATGAGGGGGCCGTAGGCCTCGAGCCTGCGGCGCAGTTCCTCGTCGGCCGGGGCGCGGGCCCCGAAGCGGCCGACCACCCAGCCGGCGACCTGCACCGCCAGCCTCCCGGCAGCCTCGGCGTCCCTCGAGCGCAGGTAGTGCCCCAGGAAGGCCCCGCCGAAGGAGTCGCCGGCCCCCGTCGCGTCGATGGCCGCGTCGGCGGTGGCCTCGACCCGGACCACGCGCCCCGACTCGAAGATCAAAGCGCCCTCGGGCCCCAGCTTGAGCAGGATCACCATGCCGGGGAACAGCTCGCAAAGCGCCTCGAGCACCTCCTCGGCCTCCACCGCCCCCGTGAGGGCGCGGCCCTCGTCGAGGTTGGGCAAGAGGAAGTCCACGGAGAGCTCCTGCATCATGCGGCGGAACTTGCGCGGGCCGAGCTCGAGGATCATCTGGTAGGAGCCGGGGTCGAAGGAGACCGTCGCCCCGCCCTCGTGGGCGATCTGCGCGGCCCGGACGGCGGCCTGGCGGGGCGGGTCGGTGAAGAAGGACCAGGCGGTGAGGTGGACGTGCCCGGCCTGCCTCAGCACGGGCTCGGGCAGCTCCTCGGGCAGCAGGTCGAAGTCGGCGCCCTGCGAGGTGAGGTTGGAGCGCTCCCCGTGCGGGTCGATGAACACCAGGATGACCCCGGTGGGCCGGGCCTCGCTCCAGACCACGTGCGGGGTCACGCCCTCCGCGGCCAGGTCCTCCACGGCGTAGCGGCCGAAGCGGTCGCGGCCCACCTTGCCCACGAAGGCGGTGGGGTAGCCCACCCGCGCCGCCCACACCGCCAGGTTGGCCGCCGAGCCGCCCCCCACCAGTTGCACCCGGCCGGTGGTGTCGCCCCCGGGCAGCAGGGGGTGGTCGGGCTTGGCCAGCACGTCCCAGGCGAGGTCGCCTACGGACACCAGAAGTTTGGGTTCATGGCTCATCGGGGCATCCGGGATCGGGAGACCAGGGTCGAGGGCTAACTGAAAGCTTGTGGCTCGTGGTTAAAGGCTTTTCCCCACGGGCCTCCTTCAGGGTCTGGCGTCGGGCGTCGGGCCCGGCGCGCTCACTCCCCCCAGCGAAGCTTGGGCCTGCGGTTGGCCTGCACCTCGTCGAGGCGGCGGACCGGGGTGGTGTAGGGGGCGCCCTCGAGCCACTCCTTGTCCTTGCGGATGACCTCGCCCATGACGCGGGCGAAGGCCTCGAGCGTCTCCTTGCTCTCGGTCTCGGTGGGCTCGACCATCAAAGCCTCCTTGACGATGAGCGGGAAGTAGACCGTGGGCGGGTGGTAGCCCATCTCGAGGAGCCCCTTGGCGACGTCGAGGGTGCGGATGCCCTCGGGCGGCTGGGCCACGAACTCGTGCATGCAGGTGCGGTCGTAGGGGATGCGGAAGCCCTCGCCCTTGAGCAACTCCTTGAGGTAGTTGGCGTTGAGCACCGAAAGCGCCGCGCTCTTCTTGATGCCCTCGGCGCCCAGCATCTTGATGTAGGCGTACGAGCGCACCAGCGCCCCGAAGTTGCCGAAGAAGCTCTTGACCTGGCCGATGCTCTGGGGGCGGTCGTACTCGAGCGCGTAGCCCTCGCCCTGCCGCACCACCTGGGGAACGGGCAGGAAGGGGGCGAGGTGGGCCTTGACGCCCACCGGGCCCGAGCCAGGGCCGCCGCCGCCGTGCGGCACGGTGAAGGTCTTGTGCAGGTTGAGGTGCACCACGTCGAAGCCCATGTCGCCGGGGCGGGCCATGCCCATCACCGCGTTGAGGTTGGCCCCGTCGTAGTAAAGCTGCGCCCCCACCGCGTGGGCCGCCTTGGCGATCTCGAGGATGCGCCGCTCGAAGAGGCCCAGGGTGTTGGGGTTGGTGAGCATGATGGCCGCGACGTGGGGGCCGAGCTCGGCCTGCAGGGCCTCGAGGTTGACCTCGCCGTCGGGGCCGGAGGGGATCTCCTTGACCTGGTAGCCCGCCATGCTGGCGGTGGCCGGGTTGGAGCCGTGGGCGGAGTCGGGCACCAGCACCACCCGCCGCTGCTCGGCCTCGCCCCGGCTGGCGTGGTAGGCCCGGATGACCATGATCCCCGTGAGCTCGCCGTGGGCGCCGGCCGCGGGCTGGAGCGTCACGGCGTCCATGCCGGTGATCTCGCCCAGGTCGCGCTGGAGCTCGTACATCAGGCGCAGGGCCCCTTGTGCGGTGGAGGGGTCCTGGTAGGGGTGCAGGTCGGCGAAGAGCTGCACCGCGGCCTCGTGCACCTTGGGGTTGTACTTCATGGTGCACGAGCCCAGCGGGTAGAAGGTCACGTCGATGCCGATCTGGCGGCGCGAGAGGTTGGTGTAGTGGCGCACCAGCGTGAGCTCGTCCACCTCGGGCAGCCTGGGGGGCTCGGGACGGAGGTTCTCGGCGCCCAGCAGGGCCCCCAGGTCCACCTCAGGGGCCTTGGGGGGCAACACGCCCCGGCGGCCGGGCACGCTCTTCTCGAAGATGAGGGCGGATTCCACGGTGACTTCGGGCTTGTCGGCGATCATGCCAAAACCTCCCGCAAAGCAGCCTCCAGGCGCTCCAGGTCGGCCTCGGTGTGCTGCTCGGTGCAGGCGAAGAGGGCCAGGTGAGTCAGATTCCCTTCGGGACGGGCAGGCCCGTGCGCCTTGGGGCCATACTCCGCCGGGACCGGGCTCGCCGCGTGGATGCCGCGTTCGGCCAGGGCGCGGCGCACCTCCTCGGCGGGCTTGGGGAGCTCGAGGACGAACTCGTTGAAGAAGGGCGCGGGGGTCACCATCTTCACGCCCGGGATCGCGGCCAGCCGCTCGGCCAGGGCGTGGGCGGTGGCGACGGAGCGCACCGCGACCTCGCGCAGGCCCTGCGGCCCCAGCGCGGCCAGGTAGACCGCGCCCATCAGCGCGGTGAGCTGGGCGTTGGTGGTGATGTTGGACTTGGCCTTGGCCCGGCGGATGTACTGCTCGCGGGCCTGCAGGGTGAGGATGTAGCCGCGCTTGCCGTCGGCGTCGGTGGTCTCGGAGACCAGACGGCCCGGCAACTGGCGCACCAGCTCCGCCCGCACCGCCATGAAGCCGAAGTGGGGGCCGCCGTAGGCCATGGCGTTGCCCAAAGGCTGCCCCTCCCCTACCGCCACGTCGGCGCCGTAGGCGCCGGGGGCCTTGAGCACGGCCAGCGAGACGGGGTCCACGACCGCCACGAACTGCGCCCCCGCCGCGTGGGCGGCCTCGGCCAGGGGGGCCAGGTTCTCCACGGTGCCCAGGAAGTTGGGGTTCTGCCCCACCACCGCGCCCACCCCCTCGGGCAACCGGGGCACGGTCTTGCCCTCCACCAACGGCAGCGTCACCACCTCGGCGCCCACCGCGTCGGCGTAGGTCTGGACCACCCGGCGGTACTCGGGGTGGACCCCCTGCGAGAGGGCGACCTTCATCCGGCCGCTCTCGCGCAGCGCCAGCAGCACCCCCTCGGCCAGGGCGCTCGAGCCGTCGTACATCGAGGCGTTGGCGACCGGCAGGCCGGTGAGCTCGCTGATCATGGTCTGGTACTCGAAGATGGCCTGCAAGAGCCCCTGGCTGGCCTCGGGCTGGTAAGGCGTGTAGGCCGTGAGGAACTCCGCCCGTGCCGCCAGCGCCGGGACCACGGCGGGCACGTAGTGGCTGCGGATGCCCCCGCCCAGGAAGGAGGCCACGGCGCTGCCGTTCTGGGCGGCCAGCTCACGTAAGTGCCGCATCAGCTCGGCCTCGCTGAGCGGGGGGTCGAGCCGCAGCTCGGGGTCGCGGATCTCGGCGGGCACGTCCTCGAAGAGCTCGAGCAGGCTCCTGGCGCCCACGCGCTCGAGCATGGCCTGGAGGTCTTGGGGGGTGTGCGGGGTATAGTCCATAGCGTCTCGCTGATAGCTTATAGCCGATAGCGATAGCCAAAAGTCACCTGGGCTATCCGCTATCAGCTACGGGGCTATTGGCCTTTACTGGCTTTCCGCGAACTCCTGGTAGGCGGGCGCCTCGAGCAGTTTCTCCACGTCGGCGGGGTTGTCGGGCTTGATGCGGAAGATCCAACCCCCGCCGTAGGGCTCGGTGTTGAGCAGTTCGGGCTGGTCGTTGAGGTCGATGTTGACCTCGACGATCTCGCCGGAGACCGGGGCGTAGATGTCGGAGGCGGTCTTCACCGACTCCACCGCGGCGATGCCCTCCCCGGCGTCGACCTGTTCGCCCACGTCGGGCAGTTCCACGAACACCACGTCGCCCAAAGCGTCCTGGGCGTAGTCGGTGATGCCCACCGTCACGATGCCGTCGTTCTCCAGCAGGACCCACTCGTGCGTTTTGGTATAGCGAAGGTTATCGGGATATTCCATGATGCCTCCAAGCGTCAGGGCGCACGGCCCAACGGTTTTATCCTAACGGCGCGAACGGCAACTTGCTGACTTTTCCCGCATACAGTTTGCCACGGATTTCCACCTGCAGGGGAGTATCGACCGCGGCGTGAGCCGCGTCCACGTAGGCCAGGGCGATGCCCTTGCGGCTGAGGGGCGACAGGGTGCCCGAGGTGACGTAGCCCGCCTCCTCGCCGCCGGCGAACACCTTGTAGCCCTCCCGGGGGATGCCCTGCTCGAGCACCAGCCCCACTAGGCGCCGCTCGCAACTGCGCGCCAGCATGGCCGCCTTGCCGTAGAAGTCCTTGTGGGTCTTGACCACCCAGGCCAAGGAGGTGCACAGCGGGCTGGTCTCGTCGGTGAGCTCGTGGCCGTAGAGGGGGAGGCCCGCCTCGAGGCGCAGCGTGTCCCGCGCGCCCAGCCCGCAAGGCGTGACCCCAGCCTCCAGCAGCGCCTGCCACACCGCCTCGGCGTCGGCGGGGGCGATGAACACCTCGAAGCCGTCCTCCCCGGTGTAGCCGGTGCGGGCCAGGCGGGCGGCCTTCCCCGCGACCTCGGCCACGAAGGTGTCGTTCTTGCGGGTGGCCGAGAGGTCGGTGTTGCACAGCGTTTGCAGCTTCTCGGCGGCCTTGGGCCCCTGCACCGCGATCAGGGCCCAGTCCTCGGAGGCGTTCTCGAGCTCCACCGCGTAGCCCCCGGCCAGCGCCTGCACGTGGGCCCAGTCCTTCTCGACGTTGGCCGCGTTGACCACCATCAGGTACTCCTGCTCGCCGGTGCGGTAGACGTAGACGTCGTCGACCAGCCCGCCCTCGGCGTTGGGCAGCATGGAGTACTGCGCCCGGCCCACCTTGAGCTTGGACACGTCGTTGGGGGTGAGGTACTGCAAGAACTCCAGCGCCTGCGCCCCGCGGATCCAGAACTCGCCCATGTGGCTGACGTCGAACATCCCCGCCGCCTCGCGCACCGCCAGGTGCTCGGCGCTGATCGAGGTGTACTGGATGGGCATGTCGTACCCGGCGAAGGGCGCCATCTTCGCGCCCAGCGCCCGGTGGGCCACCGTAAGGGGTGTGGTTTTCACAAGGCTGATTATTCACCATCCCCGCCCGCGGCTGCATTGCGGTTTTTTCGGCTCGAGCGGGCCCTGGAGCTTAAGTCTGAAGGAGACACAACCAGGGCACTTCTCGGGCCACCGCATGGCACTGCCGTCTGACGCTCATCCAAAGCAAGCCGAAACCTTCAGAGGCAGGAGCTGGCACATCCACAATGCACGGCTGGGAATGCACGGATGGAAGTACATCTCGCTAGGTTCTATAATCCCTGTGCCTGGATCGCAATCACGACACCGGAGGTCAGGAGTGACGGAGGACATGCTGGAGCTGCTCCGCATCATGAACGAAGAAGGCGTGCGCTCGATCATCATCGGCGGGTACGCCCTTGCTTTCCTGGGCCAGCCGCGCTATACCAAGGACCTCGACCTGTGGGTGGACGCAAACCAGGCCGACCGCCTGCTGAGCGCCATCACCCGTTTCTTCGGCGGTGACAACCTGGGGTTGACGGTCGAGGACTTCGCCACGCCTGGGGTGATCCAGTTGGGCTATGAGCCCAACCGCGTCGACCTCATCGTGATCGAAGGCCAGGACTTCGACGGTGCCTACGAGCGCAGCCTTGACCGCAAGGTCGGGGGCGTTTCCCTCAAGGTGGTGAGTCAGGAAGACTTCGTGCGCCTGAAGCGGGCATTCGGACGCTCTATCGACCTGCGGGACATCGAGGGCTTGGACCCCGGAGGAAACCAATGAAGCTCAAGCCCGCAGCCCGCAAGTACCGCTTCGACGAGGTGCCTCCCGAGCGCGAGCGGTGGCTGGCCCTACCGCTGGAGGTGCGCCTGCGGGCGGTGGTGGAGATGGCCGAGTTCTGGGCGCGGGTGCGGCTCGAGGAGGCCCAGGCGCGAGGCGAGGCGCCCAGCCCGCCCATCTGTATCGAACGCATCTACCCGGTCGCAGTCAAACGGCCGCTGTCGAGGGGACCCCAGGCCCAAATCCCTCCAACCCCTGACCCCTCGCCCTAAGTTTCTCCAGGGTGACTCCATCAGAAGTCACCCTGGAACTCCGACAGCCGCACCAAGGCGTAGCGCGGGGGTGGCTTGCTCAGCCCGCCGTGGCGACCCTCGAGAGCACCAGGCGGCTCACCGCCTTGAGGGTTTCGAAGACGCCCACGCCCGTCGAGGCCACCGCCTCGAACATGCTGTACTTCTTGTCGGGGTCGATGACCATCTGCACCATCTCCACGGGCAGCGCGTCGGGGAGGTCGCGCTTGTTGGCCTGGAGCACGATGGGCACCTCGTCCATGGTCAGGCCGTACTCGGCGAGGTTCTCGCGCAGGTTGCGGAAGGACTCGGCGTTGGCCCGCAGGCGGTTGGGGGCGGAGTCGGCCACGAAGACGATCCCGTCGACGCCGCGCAGGATGAGCTTGCGGCTGGCGTTGTAGAAGACCTGCCCGGGGACGGTGTAGAGGTGGAAGCGGGTCTTGAAGCCCTTGACTTCGCCGAGGTCGACGGGGAGGAAGTCGAAGAACAGGGTGCGCTCGTCCTCGGTGGCGAGGGAGACCATGTCCCCGCGCCGGGTGTCGGGGATCTGGCCGAAGACCCACTTGAGGTTGGTGGTCTTGCCGGACATGCCGGGGCCGTAGTAGACGATTTTGAAGTTGATCTCGCGGGCGGCAAAGTTGATCGTGCTCATCTCAATCGGTCCTCTAGCATTCGCGCCTTAGTTTCCGAATAGCTCGTCCAGCAGTGCGTTGGCACCGTCACGGTAGTCGGTGTCGATACCGAGCTTGTTGGGCGTGACGATGGCTTCGCGGGTGAGCTGCTCGAGGGCCTGGGCGGCCTTCTTGGCCGTGAGCTTGACCCGCCCCAGCGGCGCGGAGTTGTCGAAGAGGATGGTCAGCAACGCCACCTCGCCGATCTCCTCGACGTAGAGGCCGTTCTGCTCGCCCTGGTGGACGATCTCCTGGAAGCGCGGCTCGCCGAGCATCTTGGCGAGGGCCTGGGTGGCGGCGGCGTTGCCGGCGATGAGGGTCGCGAGCGAGTCGAGCGCGGGGGGGCGAGGGGCCCAGAGGGCCTCCTTGTGCGCCAGCACGAAGCCCTTGCGGTCCAAGAGCATCACGTAGCGGGCGCCGCTCTCGCGCAGCAGCTCCTCGAGCGTCTTCATCACGCTCTGAAAGGTCGAGCCGTAGAGCGCTATTGCGGGCTCAATCATATCTAGGTAAGTTTAGCACCATGAAACTCCCCGACACGGTTATCCGTTACGCCCAGGAGACATTGCGCGACCTGGTGGCCCTCCCCTCGGTCTCGGCCGAGCACCGCGCCCTGCCCGAGACGGCCCAGCGCGTGAAGGAATTGCTCGAGGAACTGGGCCTGCGGGCCGAGATCCACCCCACGCCCGGCGCCCCGGTGGTCTACGCCGAGGGCGGGGAGGGCGGCCCTACCGTGCTGTTCTACAACCACTACGACGTGCAGCCCGCCGACCCGCTCGAGCTGTGGGAGAGCGACCCCTTCGCCATGACCGAGCGCGACGGGCACTGGTACGCGCGGGGCATCAGCGACGACAAGGGCGAGCTCACCTCGCGCCTGGCGGCGCTCAAGTGGCTCATCGACGAGCACGGCAGCCTCCCCTTCCGCGTGAAGTTCGTGGTCGAGGGCGAGGAGGAGGTGGGCAGCCCCAACCTCGAGGCCTACGTCGCGCAGAACCGCCAGCGCCTGCAGGCCGACGCGGTGATCTGGGAGTTCGGCAGCGTGGACACCTCGGGGCGCCCGCTGGTCTACTGCGGGCTCAAGGGGATCGTGGCGGTGGAGCTGCGGGTGCGGACGGCGGGCTACGACCTGCACTCTTCGCTGGGCGCGGTGGTGCAGAACCCCATCTACCGCCTCTCGGCGGCCCTGGCGAGCCTGCGCGATAACGACGGCAAGGTGCTCATCGAGGGCTTCTACGACCGGGTACGCCCGCTGAGCGAGGCCGAGGCCAAGAGTCTCGAGACCATCCCCGACGAGTCGGGGCACCTCAGCGAGCTGTACGGCGTGAAAGGGTTCCTGGGCGGGGCGAAGGGCACCGAGTTCTACCGCCGCCTGGCCGCCGAGCCGGTGGTCAACATCAACGGCTTCCACTCCGGCTACGGCGGCCCCGGCTCCAAGACGGTGCTGCCCGCCGAGGCCTTCGCCAAGCTCGACTTCCGCCTGGTCCCCGACCAGGAGCCGCTCGAGGTGGTCGAGCTGCTGCGCCGGCACCTCGACCGGCACGGCTTCGACGACGTCGAGGTGATCACGCTGGAGGCCGGGGAGCACCCCGCCCGCAGCGACCTGGGGGCCCCCTGGGCGCAGCAAGCGGTGGAGGCCCTGCGCGAAACCTACGGGCTCGAGCCCGTCGTGCACCTCAGCTCGGGCGGCAGCGGGCCGATGTACCCCTTCACCCACCACCTGGGCGCCCCGGTGGTGAGCATCGGCATCAGCTACCCCGGCAGCCGGGTGCACAGCCCCAACGAAAACATCCGCATCGCCGACTTCGAGCGCGGGGTGGCCGCCATCAAGCGGGCCCTGGAGAAGTTCGCAGGGCTGTGAGGCGGCGGGCTTTCAGCCGTCAGCGATCAGCGGAAGGCTCGTGGCGCGTGGTGGACCCCTCTCCGCCGGCGGGGAGGGGGTATCCCCCCTGCCCCCCTTGTTAAGGGGGGTGAAGAAGGGGCGTCTTGCGTCTTGCGTTTTGCGTTTGGCTTTTTGCGTACGGCGTAGGACGTACGACGTACGACCCGCGCTCAGCGTTTAGCGTCCAGCTATCAGCTATCGGCTATCGGCGTTCAGCGTTAGGCGTTTAACTCACGCATTGTGCCCTACCCCCTGGCTCATCCCCGCACCAGAAGCCTACCTTTGGCCTATGCGCTGGCTGGCTTTTCTGTTGCTGCTCGGGGCGGTTCAGGCCCAGGAGACCATCGCCGAGTTGCGAGCGCGGGGTTACGGCAAGGGCGAGCTGACCATTGAACGCACCCTGGCGCAAAACCGGGGCTTCACCCGCTACCTGGTGCGCTGGCCCTCGGAGGGCCTGACCCAGTACGGCTTCATGAACGTGCCCAGCGGCAAGGGCCCCTACCCGGTGGTGCTGGTGCTGCACGGCTACGTCAACCCCGCCACCTACCGCACCCTGGCCTACACCACCCGCTACGCCGACGCCATCGCCCGCATGGGCTACGTGGTCATCCACCCCAACTACCGGGGTCATCCCCCTTCGCAGGGCAGCCCGGAGGGGGTCTTCCGCGTCAACTACGCCATAGACGTGCTCAACCTGGCCGCCATCGTGCGCGGGCAGAGCGGCAAGGGGCCGCTCGCCAAGGCCGACGGGAGCCGGATGGGGCTGTGGGGCCACAGCATGGGCGGGGGCATCGCGCTGCGCGTCGCGGTCGTAGACCCGCGGGTCCGGGCCGTGGTGCTCTACGGCTCAATGTCGGGCGACGAGCGCAAGAACGCCAGCCAGATCTACTACGTCTACTCGGGCCGCACTCGAGGCCTGGCCGAGCTCAACGCCCCCGACGAACGCATCAAGGCCATCTCCCCCATCTACCACCTGCAAAACGCCCGCGCCGCCTTCAGCGTGCACCACGGCACCGCCGACGAGCAGGTGCCCTACGCCTGGAGCGTGGAGCTGTGCCAGAAGCTAAAGGCCCTGGGCAAGAGCGCCGAGTGCTTCAGCTACCGCGGCGCCCGCCACACCTTCCCCAGCGGAAGCCGCGCCGACGCGAGCTTCCTCGCCAAAGTGCAGGACTTTTTCGCCCGGACGCTGAAAGGTGCCGATAGTCGATAGCCGATGGCAGCGGCAGTGTGTCATCATCGACTGGCCTGACCGGCCTCCGTATGCGAAGCCTCTACGTCCACGTCCCTTTCTGCCCCACCCTCTGCCCCTACTGCGATTTTCACGTAGTGCGGCGCTACGGCGGGGTCGTGGAGGCCTACCTCGAGCGCCTCGCCGAAGAAGCCGTCGCGCTGCACGCGCGCTTCCCCGGCCCGCTGGACACGCTCTACTTCGGGGGCGGGACGCCAAGTTTCCTGCGCGGCCACGAGCTCGAGCGCCTCTTTGCCGCGCTCCCCTGGCGGCTTGAGGCCGGCGCGGAGGTGACGATGGAGGCCAACCCCGGCACCCTCAACGCCGAGCGGCTGGCGCTGCTGCGGAGCCTGGGGGTGAACCGGCTCTCCCTCGGGGTGCAGAGCTTCCAGGACGGCGTGCTGGAGAGCCTGGGGCGAGCGCACGGGCGGAAGGGGGCGCTCCGGGCCGTGGAGATGAGCCTCGAGGCAGGCTTTCACACCTCGGTGGACCTGATCCTGGGGCTCCCCGGCCAGGACTTCGCCGCCGACCTGCGCGAAGCCGCCGCGCTGGGGGTGGGGCACGTCTCGGCTTATACGCTCCAGGTCGAGCCCGGAACCCCCTTCGCGGCGCGGGGCGTGCGGCTGGACGAGGACCTCGAGGCCGCCGCCTACGAGGCGGCCGAGGCGGTGCTGGGGGAGGCGGGGCTGTCGCGCTACGAGGTCTCCAACTTCGCCCGGCCCGGCGAGGAGAGCCGCCACAACCGGGCCTACTGGCGCAACGACTTCTGGGGCGCGCTGGGGCCGGCGGCGGCGGGGCACTACCCCAAAGGGGTCGAGGGCCACGAGGTCTACTCGGTCAGGGCCACCAACCCGCCGCTCCCGCGCTGGCTGGGGGGCGAATCGCCCTGGCTCGAGGCCGTCGGCCCGCTCGAGCACGCCCGCGAGTCGCTGATGCTGGGGCTGCGGCTGCGCGAAGGGGTGGACGTGGGGGCGCTCGAGGAGCGTAGCGGGCTCGAGCTGTGGGGCCATCTTGAAAAGACGCTACGGCGGTTGGAGGAACGCGGGCTCATCTGGACACGCCACCGGCGCCTGGGGGCGACCCGCGCGGGATTGCCCCTGCTGCACCGGGTAATCCTCGAGCTGTGGGAAGCTCTCAGCGCGCTTCCCACGAATGCCCCACACGGCCTACCAGGTCGTGTGGGGTAAAACGCCGATCCCGGTGAAGGGCCGTAGGCCCCGGCGATGCCGGTACTCAGGCGGTGTTCGGGGGAAACGCGATCATGTGGATCGCTTGCGAAAGCACCCGCCAGTCACCTTGAACCGCCCTGCCTGACGCAGCTACCGGCTACCGACGACTTCCGCGGGAAGTCTAGTGCGTCGCCCTGATCTGGCCCCTGACCTCCCCGCTGGGAATGTCGCCGGGGCCGGTGTTGGGCGGGGCCACGCCGTCGTTGGTGTGGACGTTGACGTAGGCGTTGCCGGCTTCCATCGCGGCGATGAGGTCGCTGAGCGGGTGGCCTGCCAGCGGCCCGACCAGGTTGGCCGCGGTGATGGTGCCCTCGGCCAGGACGCCGTCGCTACGCCCCCCACCGGGCGCCGCCGGGCCGTACAGGAAGGCCACCACCGGGCCGTTCGCCCCCGCCGGGGCCAGGTGGATGTGCGACGCCACCACGTTTTCGATGTTGGCCACGATCAGCTTGTAGTGCAGTTCGCTGCCGTCGGCGCTGAGGCCGAAGAGCGCGTTGCCCCTGGCACGGCTGTCGTTAGCAGGCACCTCCTCCCCGCCGGAAAGCTGCGCCACGAAATCGCTGCCCACCCCCTGTATCGCGAAAACGCCCCCTGTCGCCGGGTCCATCCGGGCACACCCCGCCAGTGCGAACACCCCCACCACAGCCAATGCCCACCAATGCACTGCTTTCATGCCGACCCCCTTTCAGGCCTTACAAGCACTTTGGAGGTTCCGAAAGGTCTGGAAATACTTATATCGGATTCAAAAAGATAATCATCCGATCCGAAGAGCCCCGGGGGCTATCTTTTTGGACCCCAGAGCACACCCCTCCCTGACGGTCGGCGAAGCAAGCGCATCCCTTCCGAGGGGCGGCACCGCCCTCCGCCACGCGGATAACTTCGGTCGGCCGCCCCGCCAAGGCGGGGCGGCGCCGCCGTTCGGTGACGAACTAACCGAATCGGGTATTACATGCCTATGTACGCAGATCGCGGAGGAATGGATGCAACGGGCTCAGGTTCGGGCTCCGAACTCAGGCTCTCCTCGAGGTAAAAGGCCGGGTCTCAGACCCGGCCCTCGGCGTCTTGCGTTTAGCGTTGGGCGTTCGGCTATCCGCTAACGGCAGGTGTTCCCCCTCGAGGAGCCTACTTGGGCACACCCTCGGGCAGGTGAAAGCGCCCGTCGGGGCCGGGGTCGAAGGGCAGCACGGCGGTGACGGCCTCGAGGTTGACGGGGCCGTAGATGTGGGGGAAGTAGCCGTAGGAGTAGTCCTCGGGGCCCTCGTAAAACAGCGGCGACGTGAGCTTGGCGGGGTCGATGCACAGGAGCACCAGGCCACGGTGGCCGCTGAAGAAGGCTTCGGCCACCGCGAGGATCTGGCTGGGGGTCGAGCAGTGGATGAAACCCTCGCGCTCCAGGCTCTGCGCCCGGTACTCCCGCTGTCCCAGAGCGCGCTCCCACTCGCGGCGGGTGGTGATGTGGAAGATGGTGCGGGTGAGCTTCATGGCTAGTCCACCAGGTAGAGCAGGTCGCTCACGACCCGCGCGTACTCCTCGGGCTTGAGCCCCTTCTTAAGGATGCGGAAGCCCGGCGGGTGCTGGATGAGCTCGGGGCGCGGGGTGAGCTCGCGCAGGGCCTTGGCGTCGTAGTCGAGGGGCCAGTGGTCGAAGACGACCATCAAGTAGGTGAGGTCTTCGGTGATGGAGGCCACGCGCTTGCTCTCGGCCAGCAGGCGCAGGCGGGTGAGGGCCAGGAAGTTCTCGACCTCGGCGGGCGGCTCGCCGTAGCGCTCGCGCAGCTCCTTGCCGACGCGGGCCACCGCGGCCAGGCTCTTGCTCTCGGCCAGGCGGCCGTAGTAGCGGCTGCGGGCCTCGGCGCTGGGGACGTACTCGGGGGTGAGGCGGGCCGAGACCTGCAGGTCGAGGGTGACGTGGCGCTCGGGCTCCTTGACCTCGCCCTTGAGCTTGGCGATGGCCTCGGCCAGGAGCTCGGTGTAGACCTCGATGGAGACGGCGCGGATGTGCCCGTGCTGCTCGGGGCCCAGGATGTTGCCCACCCCCCGGATCTCCATGTCCTTCTCGGCCAGCAGGTGGCCCGAGCCCAGGTCGGAGAGGTCGGCGATGGCCGAGAGGCGGCGTTCGGCGGCCTCGGTGAGGCGCGGGGGGTGGAAGAGGTAGGCGTAGGCCTCCTTGTCGCGCCGCCCCACCCGGCCCCGGAGCTGGTAGAGCGCGGCCAGGCCCAGCCGGTCGGCCCGCTCGATGACGATGGTGTTGGCCTCGGGGATGTCCAGGCCGCTTTCGATGATGGTGGTGGCCAGCAGCACGTCGAAGGCGCCCTCGGCGAAGGCCAGCATCACCTCCTCGATCTGGCCCTCGGGCATCTGGCCGTGCACCACCCCGATGCGGACCTCGGGGACCAGGGCCTCGAGGTAGCGCCGCCGCGCCTCGATGGTGGCGACCCGGTCGTGGACGTAGAAGACCTTGCCCTCGCGCTCGAGCTCGTTCATGAGCGCCTCGCGCACCAAGCCGGGGTCGTAGGGCGCCAGGTAGGTCTGGATGGGCTTGCGGCCCGGCGGCGGGGTCTGGATGCTCGACATGTCGCGCAGGCCCACCAGGGCGCTGTAGAGCGTGCGCGGGATGGGCGTGGCCGAGAGGTAGAGGGTGTCCACCGCCTCGCGCAGCTCGCGGATGCGCTCCTTCTGGCCCACCCCGAAGCGGTGCTCCTCGTCGACGATCAGGAGGCCCAGGTCCTTGAAGCGCAGGTCGGGCGAGAGCAGGGCGTGGGTGCCCACCACGACGTCGGTCTTGCCCTCGGCCAGGCTCTTCTTGAGGGCGCTGGCCTCGGCGTCGGAGGTGAAGCGCGACAGCACCGCCACCCGCACCGGCAGCCCGGCCAGGCGGCTCTTGAAGGTCTGGTAGTGCTGCTCGGCCAGCAGGGTGGTGGGCACCAGCATCGCCACCTGGGCGCCGTGGGCCACCACCCGCCACGCCGCCCGCAACGCCACCTCGGTCTTGCCGAAGCCCACGTCGCCGGAGATCAGGCGGTCCATGGGGTGGGGGCGCTCGAGGTCGCGCAGGGTCTCCTCGAGGGCCTTCTCCTGGTCGGGGGTGAGGGTGTGGGGGAAGTTCTGCTCGACCAGAGGATCGAGCTCGGGGTTGGGCGCGAAGGCCCGGCCCGGCGTGGCGGCCCGCTTGGCGTGGAGCACGATCAGGCGGGCGGCCAGTTCCTCGGCGTCCTTCTGGGCCTTCTCCCGCGCCCGCTTCCACTCGCCCTTGCCCAGGCTGGACAGCCTCGGCGGGTCGTCGGTGGTGCCGGGGTGGCGCTTGAGGAGGGGCAGTTGCTCGACCGGCAGGTAGAGCTTGCCCTCCCCGGCGTACTGCAGGATCAGGTAGTCGCGCTTGGCCCCCAGCACCTCGCGGGGCTCCAGCCCCAAGAACTGCCCGATGCCGTGCTCGGGGTGGATCAGGTAGTCGCCCGGCTCGAGCGCCCCCACGTCCTGCACGTCCCCGCCCACCACCTTCTTGATGCGGGCCCCGCCCGCGCCGAAGGCGTAGAGGTGGGGCTCGGTGAGGTAGACCGTGCGGCGGTCGGGGTCGAGGAAAGCGCCCTCGTAGGGGCCGGGGACGAAGGTGAGGAGGCCGGGGTGGGCCTCGAGCTGCGCCGCGCTGCGCACGCTGACCCCCTCGAGCTTGCGCCTGAGGTAGTCGCGGCTCTTGGGGTGGCGGTAGAAGAACACCGCCGCGTAGCCGGCCTCCAGCCAGCCCTGGAGGTCGGCCTGGAGCTGGCTCACCCGCGCGCGGTAGGGCGGCAGGCTGGGCCAGTCCATGGGCATCACGCCCAGCTCGGGGCCGCCCAGCCCGAAGGCGATGCGGTCGCGACCCTCGATGAGCTTCCACAACTCGGCGGGGGCCAGCGCGGGGGTGTCGAGGAAGACGGGGCCGGGGAAGTGCTCGATCTTGCGGCCGGTCCAGGTCTCGGCCTTGCCGGGCTTGGCCGCGAGCACCCAGCGGGTCTGGGGCTTGCCCTCCACGCGCAGGGCCTCGAGCTCGTCCCCGAAGAACTCCAGCCGGAGGTTTTCGAGCTCCAGGACATCGCCTTGCACCTTGAAGTCCTCCTCGCGCAGGTAGCCCATGCGGTAGAGCCGGTCGAGCAGTTCGGAGCGCAGGTAGCGCTGCCCCACCTCCAGCACCAGCCGCCAGGCCGAGGGGTCTTCGGGGAAGGCCTCCATGGCCTCGTCGTAGCTGAAGACGAAGAGGGCCTTCTCGCCGTGGGCCTCGAGGCCGGGGTTGAGGTAGACGGTGCGGCCGAAGGGCCCCAGGGTGTACAGCGGCACCCGCTCGGGCGGGGCCAGCAGCACAGCGGGGGCCGGGGCCTGGGCGAATAGGAGGGCGCGGGCTACCTGCGGCAGCCCGGGCAGGTAATGGTTGTAGGGCAGGCTGATGGTCTGAGGCATGGCGGCAACCTGTCCAGTCTACCGCAAGCCCACCAGGACGGTGAATCCTGGCTCACGGAAGGCGGGCTGGCGGGACGTCGCGCTGCTGGGGGTGAGGCTCGGGGAGGGCCGCCCCCCCGTGGGCCGGCAGAGCCCGCCCCCGTCCGGGATAGGCGGCACGATTTTGTACTTCGTGAAGGATAAGCCGGATAATGCCCTCGTGGCTGGCTCGAGCCCCTCCCCCCGACCCGACCGGCGCGTCCACCGCACCCGCCGGGCGCTGGGCCAGGCCCTGGTCGAGCTCACGCTGCACAAGGGCTACGAGGCGGTAAGCATCCGCGAGCTGACCGAGCGGGCCGACATCGGCTACGCCACCTTCTTCCGCCACTACCCCGACAAGGACGCGCTGCTGCAAAGCCTGCTCGAGGAGACCCTCGCCGAGCTGCTCGAGCTGGTCATGCCGGTCGCGCACGACCCCGTGCACGCGGCCACGCGGCTTTTCCAGCACGTGCAGACCCGCCCCGACCTCTACCGGGTGCTGCTCAGCCTGCCCCCCTCCCACCCCCTCGTGCAGCGCATCTTCGCCGTGGGGGTCGAGAACATCCTCGCGTTCAGCCCACCCCGGCCCGGCGCGGCGGTGCCGGCCGACCTCGCCGCCCAGCACCTCATGGCCTCGGTGCTGCGCCTCCTGAAGTGGTGGCTCGAGCAGGGCATGCCCTACCCGCCCGCGCGCATGGGCGAGATCCTCAGCGCCCTGGTGATCGAGCCGGCCCGCCGGCTGGCCTTCGCGCCGTGACCGAGCGGGCCGGCTGGGCGACCGGGCTCAGACCGGGTAGGCGTGGAGGCCCAGCGTGCCCAGCCCGGTGTGGGCGGTCACGATGGAGCCCATGCGGATCACGCGGCCCTTGTCGAGCGTCACGCTCGTCTTGTTGATGAGCTCCTTGATCTCCTCGAGCATCTCGGCGGGCGCGTCGGCGTGGGCGACGGTGACCCGCACCCGCCGGCCCTTGAGGGGCTCGAGCAGGTTCTTGACCAGCGTCTGGGCGACCGTGTTCTCCCGCACCGCCCGCACGGTCTTGATCTTGCCTTCCTTCACGGTGAGGATCGGCCGCAGGCCCAGCAGGTCGCCGATGGTCTGCCCGATCTTGGGCAGGCGGCCCCCGCGCACGAGGTGCTCGAGGCTGGCCACGCTGAAGAACATGCTGTCCTCGCGCTGGATGCGGCGCAGCTCGCCGAGGATGGCCTCCTCGTCCCAGCCCATCGCCGCACACTCGGCCGCGCGGTAGACCAGCGCCGACACGCCGCCCGAGACGGTGCGGCTGTCGAAGACCCGGATGCGCCCCGGCGCGATCTTGTCGGCCGCCTCCCGGGCCCGCTCCACGGTGAGCGAGGTCTCCCCCGAGAGGTGGATCGACAGCAGGCGGTCGTAGTGGCGCAGGTGGCGCTCGTAGACCTCGAGGAAGTCCTCGACCGTGGGGGGCTCGGTGCTGGGTTGGGCCCCCTGGCGGATCTGGCCGTACAGGCTGTCCGGGTCGAGCTCGCGCCAGTCCTTGAAGCGGGTCGGGCCCACCTGCACGTACAGGGGCACCAGCCCCACGCCCAGCTCACGAGCGGCTACCGGGGAGAGATCGCTGGCCGAGTCGGTGATGATCCCTAGCTCCATGAAAAAACCTTCCTCCTCAACTGAAAGCTAAACCCCATACTGGACCTGCTCAAAAAGCATTGGTTCGAAGTCTACTACGCCCCGCGCCGGGAGAGGCGTAAATTTGTCACATGCCAATTCTGGTCACCGGCTTCGAACCCTTCGGCGGGATGTCCCACAACCCCAGCCAGGCGCTGCTCGAGCACCTTCCCCCGGCCGTCGGCGGGGTGCCCGTCGCCACCGCCTGCCTCCCGGTGGACTCCCGCCAGGTCGAGGCCCGGCTGCGCGAGCTCTACGCCCGGCACCGGCCCCGCGTGGCGCTGCACCTGGGGCTGGCCGCCAACCGCGCCCAGATCAGCCTCGAGCGCCTGGCGGTCAACCTCCTCGACTTCGACATCCCCGACAACGCCGGCCACCGCGCGGTAGACCAGCCCGTCCGGCCCGGCGCCCCGCTGGCCCTGCTCACCCGCCTCCCGGTGCGGGCCATCCGGCAGCGGCTGCACCAGGAGGGGATCCCCGCCCAGCTCTCCTTGAGCGCCGGGGCCTACCTGTGCAACCAGGTGATGTACCTCGCCCTCACCCTCCTCCCCCAGGAGGCGGCCTGCGGCTTCATCCACCTGCCGCCCGACGAGACGCTGGCCCTGCAGCGCGGCGGGGCCTACGTGCCGCTGGCGACCCAGGCCCGCGCCGTCGTGCTCGCGCTCGAGGCCTGCCTCGCCGAGCACCCGGCTGAGCCCCCGTCGCCCTGAGGGCAGCTCCCGCGAATACCTGCAGCAGGCAAACACCCGCCGATCCCGGCGGGTGTTTGTGGGAAATGCGATGGGATAGACTGGCACGCGTGACCCGGGTGCTCTTTCTCAGCGACGCCCCTACCATCGGCGGCAGCGAGGTCTACCTGCGCGAGATGCTCCCGAGGCTGCGGGGGCTGGGCATAGAGCCCGAGGCTGCCCTGCCCGCCCTCGAGGGCAACCGCCCCATCCGCGAGGCGCTGGCCGAGCGCGGCATCGCCGTGCACGCCTACGCCGACCCCGCCGAGATCCCCCTGCGGCACGACCTCTACCTCACCTCCACCTGGTACCCCCACAACGCCCTGCGCTTGTACCGCCTGCTGCCCGAGCCCCCGGTGATGCTGGTCCACGACCAGATCGAGGTCTGGTACCCGCTGGGGCTCCACCGGCTCTACCGGCTGGGCTACCGGAAGCTCCAGGTGCCCAACCTGCAGCGCGCCAGGGCCGTGGTCACCGTCTCGAACTGGGCCGCGCGCTGGCTGAAGGAGGTCCACGGGGTGCGGCCGGAGGTCTACGGCGTGCCCAACGGCGTGGACACCGAGAAGTTCCGGCCCCCCCTGCCGGGCGAGCGCGAGGCCCTTCGGCAGAAGCTGGGCCTCGAGCGCTTCACCGTGCTGGTCCCCCACCGCATGAGCCCGGAGAAGAACCACGGGCCCGCACTGCTGGCCGCCCGCCAGACCCCCGAGGTGGACTACCTCTTCGTGGGCGTGGGCGAGCTGATGGGCTACTGGCAGAAGATCGCCCGGCTCCTGGGGCTTCGCAACGTGCACTTCCTGGGCCGCCGCATGGACATGCCCGAGCTCTACCGCGCCGCCGACGCCATGCTCCAGCCCACCCTGGGGGAGAACCTCTCGCTGGTGACGCTCGAGGCCATGGCCAGCGGCCTGCCGGTGGTCTCCAGCCCCATCCCCGCCCAGGCCGAGCTCGTCGAGGACGGCGTCAACGGGCTGCTGGTGCCCGCACGGCCCGGCCCCCTCGCCCGCGCGGTGCGCGAGCTGGCCGCCGACGCGGCCCAGGCCCGGCGCCTCGGGGAGGCAGCGCGCGCGAAGGCCCTCCAGCACCACACTCTCGAGGCCTGCGCCACTGTTCTGGCCCAGATCTTGCGTAAACTGGTTTAGCTGGGATCGACATCCCGACGAGTGGAAACCATGTCGCAATACCGCATCTGTGCCATTTTGCCGACGCGCAACCGCAAAGCGTTGCTGCAGGAGTGCATCCGAGCACTCAAGGCCCAAACCCACCCGGTCGCCCACATCATCGTGGTGGACAACGCCAGTACCGACGGCAGCGCCGAGCTCGCCGCCCGAGAGGGGGCGGAGGTCGTGCAGTTCGAGCGCAACCTGGGGGGAGCCGCGGGCTTCCACGAGGGGATCAGCCGGGCCTACCGCGGCGGCTACGACTGGGTCTGGATCATGGACGACGACACCATCCCCCAGCCCAACGCCCTGGCCGAGCTGCTCAAGGCCGTGCCCCGCCTCGAGCGCCTGGGCCACCCGCCCGCCGTGCTGGCGAGCCGGGTGCTGTGGCAGGACGGCAGCGTCCACCCCATGAACTGGCCCTGGCCCAACCCCTTCCCCTACCGGCGCTTCCGCGCCGCCCGCCGCATGGGCTACGTGCCGGTGCGCTGGGCCGCGTTCTCCTCGGTGCTCGTGGCCCGCTGGGCCATCCACAAGTACGGGCTGCCCCACCGCGACTACTTCGTGCGCACCGACGACCTCGAGTACACCGGCCGGATCCTGCGCCGCGAAGCGGGCTACCTGGTCCCCAAGAGCCTCGCGGTGCACAAGACCCCCACCAAGTACACCCCGGCCTCGGCCCACCCCGAGCGCTTCTACTACGAGGTGCGCAACCGCATCTGGGTCATGCGCAGCCGCTCCTTCGGGGTGCTGGGCAAGGCCGCGCTGGGGGCCCACATCATGGGCGGCACGCTGGCCTACCTGGCGAAGAACCGCCCGGCCCTGGGCCTGCGCGTAGTCTGGAAGGGCCTGGTCGACGGCCTGGCGACCGACCCCGACCACCGCACCACGGTCCCGCCGCACTTGTCCGAGCTCGGCCGCTCCGCGGGCTGAGCCGGACGAGGCGGGCTCGGGCGGCTTCGCGCTTTCATCGGCGTTCTACGCTCGGGACGCTTGGATGTGCTATAAACTCCGATAATGCGTCTGTACCGGATCGGTCTGTTCACCGACGTGTACCTGCCCAACCCCAACGGCGTCTCGACGAGCATCTACCTGCTGCTGCGGGAGCTGCGGCGGATGGGCCACGACGCCTGGGTGATGGCCCCCGAAGGCCCCAACGACCCCGCCGGCGAGGAGGCAGTGGTGCGCATCCCCAGCGTGGCCTACCCCTTCTTCGAGGGGCAGCGGCTGGCCATGCCCTCCAGCCGCTACCTGCCCACCAAGTTCGAGATCATCCACACCCACACCCCGCTGTTCCTGGGCATGTGGGGCAGCGGCCTGGCCCGGCGGCGCGGCATCCCCCACGTTTCGACCTTCCACACCCACTACGAGAAGTACGCCCACTACATCCCCGGCCTGGCCGTGCTCGACCGCTACACCGGGGTCATCCAGAGCATCTCCCGCGCCTTCTACAACCGCTGCGAGGTGGTGGTCGCCCCCACCGAGCCGGTGAAGGCGCTGGTGGAGTCGTACGGGGTCGAGCGCCCCATCCGGGTCATCCCCACCGGCGTGGACACCGACATCCTCGAGCAAGCCCCCGAGGTGCCCTCCCCCTGGCCCGAGGGCAAGCGCCGCCTGATCACGGTGGGGCGGCTGGGCAAGGAGAAGAGCTTCGAGGTGGTGATCGAGGCCCTGGCCCTGGTGCGGCAGCACGCCGACGCGCACCTGGTGCACGTGGGCGAAGGCCCCGAGGAGGCCCACCTCAAGGCCTACGCGGCGAAGCTGGGGGTGCTCGAGCACGTCACCTTCGTGGGGGCAGTGCCCTACCGGGCCATCGGGGGCTACTACCGCCACGCCGAGGTGTTCGTCTTCGCCAGCGAGACCGAGACCCAGGGGCTGGTGCTGTGGGAGGCCCAGGCCATGGGCGTGCCGGTGGTGGCGGTGGGGGCCGAGGGCACGTTGCAGGGGGTGGACGAGGGCCGCAGCGGCTACCTGGTGCCCCCCCGCGACGCCGCGCAGATGGCCCGGCGCGCGCTCGAGGTCCTCTCCGACGACGCCCTGCGCCAGCGCCTGAGCCAGGGGGCCCGCAAGTTCGCCGAGGCCCGCAGCGCCCGCCGCATCGCCGAGAGCATCGTCGAGCTCTACGACGAGGCCACGGAGATCCAGCAGATCGAGCCCAAGAAGCTCATCTTCCCCTTTCCCCGTCTTCCGCGAAGTAGCCTTCCGTCCTCCCGCTGAGGTTGCGCAGCTGCTGCGCCAGGAAGGGCAGCAGCCCCTTCTTGAGCCGGCGGGCCGAGGTGCGCACCATGGCCTCGGGCACGTAGCGCACCCGCCCCCGTTCCTGCAGGGCCAGCCCCAGCAGCACGTCCTCGCGCGCGTGCACCGGGGGGTAGCCGCCGGCCTCGAGCGCCGCCTCCCGCCGGAAGGCCATGTTGGCCCCGCCCAGGTTGGGCTTGTCCAAAGCCGCCATCAGCCGCAAAAACAGCCGGTAGGCCCACTCCGAGGCCCACTCCTCCCACGGGCGCAGCCCGTAGAAGGCCATGGGACCGTACAGCGCCACCGCCCCGTCGGCGTGGCGGGCGAGGGCCTCGAGCCACTGCGGCTGTGGCAAGGAGTCGGCGTCGGTGGAGGCCACCCACTCGCCGGTGGCGGCCTCGAGGCCCGCCTGCCGCGCCGACGCGACCCCCGGGGTGGGGCAGGCGACCACCCGCGCGCCGTGCCGCCGGGCGATCTCGGCGGTGGCGTCGGTGGAGCCGTTGTCCACGACGATGACCTCGTGGGGGGGTAGGGTCTGGCGGGCGAGGGCCTCGAGCGCCCCGCCGATGAAGGCTTCCTCGTTGCGGGCCGGAATCACCACCGAAAAACGCTGCAAATCACGCCTCCGTCACATCGCCCGCGGGAAATGGCTCGGCATTTCCTCTAGGCAGGCTTTTCCGAACTCCCTTTATACTTTACCCGTGTTCCGGATCTTACCCTGGCGGCAGCGCGGTTTGGGCGCGCTGCTGCGGCTCATGCTCGCGTGGGGGCTGCTCGAGGGCGTCAGAAGCGGCTTCTACGCGGGCTACCTCATTCTCTACGGGCCCAAAGAACTCGGCCTGAACGCGGCGGTCGTGGGCCTGTCCTTCACCATTCACCTCCTGGCCGACAGCTTCGGCAAGGGGGTCGGGGGGTATTTAGTTCAGCGCTACGGGATCGGCGTGGTGACCATCTTCGGGGCGGGGATGGGGATGCTGGCGCTCTACGGCGCCTCCTCGGTGAAGTCCCCGCTGCTGCTGTTCCTGATCTCGGGGGTGTGGGGCATCTCCCTGGCGAGCATCCTGCCCGGGCTCAAGACCCTGAGCAGCCGCCTGGCCTTCCAGGGCCGCGAGGGCCGGGCCCTGACCCTCACCGACGGGCTCACCGCCCCCTGGGCCGGGATCGGCCTGCTGGGCGTGGGCTTAGTGACCAAGCACAACCCCGACCTGGCCTTCGCCCTGCTGCTGGGCGGCCAGATCGCGGCGGTGCTGCTGGGGATCAGCCTGCTGGGCCTGCCCATCGCCATGCGGCTGCACAAGCAGGAGTACTACCCCTGGCGGCGGCTGCTCATCTTCATCCCCGCGGCCTTCGGCCAGACCTTCGCCCCGGCCATGATCGGCTTCCAGGTGCTGCCCTTCGCCCAGAAGATCGGCCTGCTGCCCTGGCAGTTGGTGGTGCTGATGGTGCTGGGGGGCGGCCTGGTCTTCGCCTTGGTACCCTTCACCGGCCGCATCGCCGACCGGGTCTCGCCCCGCTGGCTGCTGATCCTGGGCCTGGCGGTCCTCGGCGTCTCGATGTTCTGGCTCGCCTCCAAGCCCGGCTTCAGCGAGATGCTCCTGCTGGCCGTGGTCGCGGGCGTCGGCTTCGCCTGCTTCGTGCCGAGCTGGAACGCGTTGGTGATCCGCATCCTGCCCGAGGCCAACCGCGCGGCGGCCTGGGGCACCATCCTGATGGTGGAAGGGCTGGGCTTCGCCCTAGGGCCCTCCGCCGGCGGGTTCATCACCGCCACGTTCAGCACCGTCTCGGTCACCGCCCGGGTCGGGGGCGCGATCTTCCTGGTGCTGAGCGTCTTCTACCTGATCGTGCTATGGAGGCCTTTCTGGAAACGCTGATCGGGCTCGCCGTACTGGCCTACGCCCTGGCCGAGGTGCTCGGCCGCTGGATGGGGGTGGGGGCCCTGGCCTGGGGCAAGCGCTCCGAGCCCAAAGTCGCCCTCACCTTCGACGACGGCCCCAGCGAGCGCACGCCCGAGCTGCTGGAGTTGCTCGAGCGCCACGGCGTCAAGGCCACGATGTTCCTCACCGGCCAAAAGGCCGAGCAACACCCCGAGCTCGTCGAGGCGATGCGGGCCGCGGGGCACCAGCTCGAGGCCCACGGCTACTGGCACCGCCCCGCGCTGCGGATGGCCCCCTGGACCGAGTGGGCCCACGTCGCCCGCAGCCCGGGGCGGCTCTACCGACCGCCCTGGGGCATCCACTCCCCCTTCACCCGCCTCTTCGCCCGGCTGCAGGGCAAGCAGGTGGCGCTGTGGGACCTCGAGTCGCGCGACTGGCTCGAGCACGACCCCGCCGCCCTGGCCGAGCGGCTGCTGTTCTACGTCAAGGGCGGCTCGGTGATCCTGCTGCACGACGGCCCCGAGCGCACGCTGCGGCTGCTCGAGCTCTTGCTGCCCAGGCTCAAGGAGTACGGCTACCAGCCCGTGCGGCTGGACGAGATGGAGCTGCGGCCCCTGGGCCCGCGGCAGGGGCTCGAGCGGGCCCTGCAGGGCAGCGAGGAGCGCTTCGACGCCAAGGCCGAGGTGTACAAGGCCGGGTACCGCTACAACAACGTCCTGAGGCTGCAAAAGCAGAAGTACCACGGCCCCGAGTTGCCGGACTACCCGCAGGGGACGCCCTGCATGTGGATCCACTTCGAGTCGGCGCGGCTGGCCGCCATGAGCCCCATGCAGGTGCTGCGGGCCTTCCGCGAGACGCTCAAGGAGGCCGCCCGGGTGCTCGAGGCCCAGCCCGACGTGCGCTTCATCTACGGCATGAGCTACCTGGGCGAGGGGGCCAAGGCGCTGGGCTTCGAGATGCACCCCCTGCCCCGCCGCGACGAGCTTTTGTCCAAGATCACCACCGCCTGGTTCTCCTGGCTCTACCGCGGCGAGCTGCCCAAGCACCTCTTCAGCGACCCTGCCCAGATCGTGTACATGACCCGCGAGACCCTGCTCAGCCGCTACGGGAGCGCGAAGCCAGCAGCCACGCCTTCTTCCCCACCCCCGGCACCCGCTGGACCGCAAACCCCGCCTGCATGAGGCCGCGCCGCACCTCCCCGGCCACCGAGTAGGTGCTCAGCAGGGTTCCGGGCATCGCGGCGGCGTAGAGGCGCTCGAGCACCGGCAGGCTCCAGGGCAGGGGGTTGACCTCCGGGCTGAAGGGGTCGAGGTAGATCGCCGTGGCCCAGCGCTCGGGGAAGGTCGCCCCCAGCACGTCCTCGAAGCGCAGCTCCAGGCGGCCCCAGTTGCCCGAGAGCTGGAGGGGCCCGGCAGGGCCGCCGGGTTCGGGCCAGCGCTCCAGCACCTCCCCCCAAACCTCCCGCGCCGCGCCCTCGAGGGGCACCTCCACCGACTCGAGCAGGGATCGCCCCAGCGGCGCGAACTCGTAGCTCAGGTACTCCAGCTCGACCCCGCGGCTCAGGGTGTTCTCCAGGGTTACCCGGAAGTTGACGCCCAGCCCGAAGCCCACCTCGAGCACCCTGGGCTTGGGGTCGAGGTGGGTGCGGGTGAGCTCGAGGTAGAGCTTGCGGGCCTGGGTGAGCGCCCCGTGCACCGAGCTGTAGGCCTCCTTGAACACGGGGTGCACCAGCGTGGCCGAGCCGTCGGCGGTCTCGAGCCGCTCGAAGCCGGCCTGAGGGAAGCGTTCAGGGCCGGGCAAGTTCCACCCTCTCGGCTTCCTGGCGCATCAGGACCCAAAGCGCCTCGACGTGGCGGCGCTCGGTGAGCTCGGCGCCGATGGACACCCGCGCCATCCAGCGGCCCTTGAGGACGGCGGGGGTCAGGTAGGCCCTGCCGGAGCGGTTGACCCGGTTCACCCAGCCCAGGGTGTGCCGGTCGAGCTCCTCGGGGCTCAGGCCCGCGGGCTCGTAGCGCACGCAGACGGTCTGGAGGGGCACCGGGGCCAGCACCTTCCAGCCGGGGGCCTGGCGCACCTGGGCCTCGAGCCAGCGGGCGTTCTCGAGGTCGCGCCGCAGCCGCGCCTGCAGGCCCTCGACCCCCTCCTCCAGCAGCGCGAACCAGATCTTGAGCGCCCGGAAGCGCCGCCCCAGCGGGATGCCCCAGTCGCGGTAGTTCCGGGCGCTGCCGTCGGCGGCGGTCTGGAGGTAGGAGGGGTTGGTGGACATCACCCGCACCAGGTGCTCGGGGTCGCGCACGTAGTAGAGCGAGCAGTCGAAGGCCGTGCCCAGCCACTTGTGGGGGTTGATCACCACCGAGTCGGCGTGCTCGACGCCGTCCCACATCCAGCGGCACTCGGGCAGGATCATGGCCGAGCCCGCCATCGCCGCGTCCACGTGCAGCCACAGCCCGTGCTTCCGGGCGATCTCGGCGACGGGGCGCACCGGGTCGAGGGCGGTGCTGGTGGTGGTGCCCACCGCCGCCACCACGGCGCAGGGCCGGCGGCCTTCGGCCAGGTCGCGCTCGATGGCCGCCTCGAGCAGGTCCACGCGCATGGCGTGGGCCTCGTCGGTCTCGATGAGCCGCAGGTTGTCGCGCCCGAAGCCCGCCAGCAGCACCGCCTTGGGCACAGAGCTGTGGGCCTGGTCCGAGACGTAGGCCACCAGCGGCCTCTCCTCGGCCTGGAGGCCCCCTCGAGCCTGCGAGTGGCCGGTGGTGCGCTCCCGCGCCGTGAGCATCGCCACCAGCGTGCCCGTGGAGGCGGTGTCCTGGATCACCCCCTGGAACTCGGGCGGCAGGCCGAACATCTGCCGCAGCCAGTCGTTCATCACCTCCTCGAGCTCGGTGAGCGCGGGGGCCGCCTGCCAGGAGAGCCCGATCTGCCCCAGCCCGGTCGCCACGATGTCGGCCAGGACCGAGTGCAGCGGCGCGTTGGAGGGGAAGTAGCCGAAGAAGTTGGGGCTCTGCCAGCCCATCAGGCCGGGAACCAGCTTCTCCAGCTCCTGAGGAATGCCCCCCAGCCCCACCCCCTGCCGGGGCGGCGTCTGCGGGAGTTGCGAGCGCAAGAACCCCGGCTCGACCTGCGCCATCACCGGCAATTCCTCGACCCGCTCGCGGTATTCGGCGATCCAGTCGATGAGCCGGTAGCCGATGCGTTTGAATTCCTCGGGGGACATGGGGATATGCTAACGCTTGCCGGGTGGGCTACGTCGAACGCTGGATGCGGAATGCTGATAGCGGATAGCCGGGCGCGGGTCGTGCGTCGTACGTCGTACGTCCTACGTCGTACGCAAGACGCAATACGCAATACGCCTTGGCCCTCGGCCCTCGACTTCCCCCGTCCCTTGACCCCCGCCCCTCGAGCCAAGACAATGCAATGCATGGAGATCACGCCCGAGTTGATCCGCCATCTCGAGCACCTCGCCCGCCTCGAGCTCTCCGCCGAGGAGGAAGCCCGCATGGCCGGGGATCTCAAGAACATCTTCGACTTCTTCGAGAAACTGGGCGAACTCGACACCGAGGGCCTACCCGAGCTGGCCCGCCCGGTCGAGCTGACCAACGTGCTGCGCGACGACGAGCCGGGGGCGGTCCTTTCCCAGGAGGAAGCGCTCTCCGTAGCCATCGAGGCCAAGGACGGTTTCTTCGTCGTGCCGAGAATGATCGAGTAATGCCGTATGCCGTACGTCCTACGCATCCGCTATCCTCTTTGGCGTACGACGTAGGACGTGATACCGGATTCAAAAAGATAATCTTCCAAATCAAAAAACTCCAGAGGCTATCTTTTTGAATCCTAGAGTACACCCCTCCCTGACGGTCGGCGAAGCAAGCGTATCCCTTCGGCCCGGTTAGTTCGCCGCCGTTCGGCGCCGAACTAACCGAATCTGGTATAAGACGTAGGACGCTCACATGCTTGACATCAAGTTCATCCGCGAAAACCCCGACCTCGTGCGCAAGGCCCTCGAGCAGAAGGGCAGCACGCTCGACCTCGACGAACTCCTAGCCCTCGACCGCACCATCGGCGACCTCAAGCGCCGGACCGAGTCCCTGCAGGCCGAGCGCAACGCCAACGCCAAGGCCGCGGCCAAGGCCACGCCCGAGGAACGCGCCGCGCTGATCGAGAAGGGCAAGCAGATCGCCCAGCAGCTCGCCGACCTCGAGCCCCAGCTCCGCGACCTCGAGGCCCAGCTCAAAAAGCTGCTCTACCTCACCCCCACCATCCCCTGGGAGGGCGCGCCCGTCGGCCCCGACGACTCCTTCAACGTCGAGACCCGCGTCCACGGCAAGCCCCGCACCTTCCTCTTCGAGCCCCTCGACCACGTCGAGCTGATCAACCGCAACGGCTGGGGGGAGCTCGAGCGCATCTCCAAGCTCTCGGGCTCGCGCTCCTACGCCCTCAAGGGCGACCTGATGGTCTACGAGCAGGCCCTGCTGCGCTTCGCCCTCGACCAGCTCGTCGCCAGCGGCTTCACCCCCGTCAGCGTGCCCGCCTACGCCCGCGAGGAGGTGTTCTACGGGCACGGCCAGTTCCCCACCGCCCGCGACCAGGTCTACAAGGTCGAGGGGGACGACATGTACCTCGCCGGGACCGCCGAGGTGCTGCTCAACTACCTCCACGCCGGCGAAATCCTCCCCGAGGCCGAGCTCCCCAAGACCTACGTGGGCGTCTCGGCCTGCTTCCGCAGCGAGGCCGGTTCGGCGGGCAAGGACGTGCGCGGGCTCATGCGCGTCCACCAGTTCAACAAGGTCGAGCAGTACGTGCTGTGCAAGGCCGACCTCGAGGAGTCGAACCGCTGGTTCGACCTCATGCTCGCCAACTCCGAGCGCATCCTGCAAGCCCTCGAGCTGCCCTACCGGGTGCTCGAGGTGAGCACCGGCGACATGGGCCTGGGCAAGTACCGGCAGGTAGACCTCGAGACCTGGGTCCCCAGCGAGAACCGCTACCGCGAGACCCACTCCTGCTCGGCGCTGCTGGACTGGCAAGCTCGCCGCGCAAATCTGCGCTACCGCGGCGAGGACGGCAAGGTGCGCTACGCCTACACCCTCAACAACACCGCCCTTGCCACCCCCCGCATCCTGGTGATGCTGCTGGAGAACCACCAGAACGAGGACGGCACCGTCACCGTGCCCGAGGCCCTGCGCCCCTACTTCGGCAAGGAGCGGCTTGAACCGACCCGTTGAATCGAAGCTTGGCCCTAACGCCTACTTACTGGGATTCCTATGTATCTCAGCAGCTTGCCTTATATCCCTACCAATATTCCTTTCCCGTCCGATTGCTGAGATTGGATGGCCTATCTGGGCTTATCTCGCCGTTACTCTGGGGTCTGCCAGGTATTTCTTCACCTCGAAGGTAGAGATACACGAACACCAGGTCCGGGTTCGGGGCTATTGGGGTTGGCGTGTGGTCGCCTACACCCAGATCCAGCGCATTCAAGAGATGGCTTCCCCTGGAAGGGAGGCGTTGATGTATCTGTTTACAGAGCCAACAATGATTCTTCACCTGAAGAATTCACCGTTTGGGGTGGTCATCCCCTTATACCTCTACTCGAACAGCCAGGAAGTACGTCGAACCATCGAACATCGCATGATGGCGCATCATGCAAGACCATTTACCGATCAGCAAAAGGTTTAGCATTTCTTACTCGGCATTTACGGCAAATGGCCCTCGAGCCGCTCCAGAATCTCCGGCGGGATGCGCGTGGCCCGCCCCTCCCGGTTCTGGCAGAGGTGGCGGCTGTAGCCCTCGGCCAATAGGGTTTCGCCGCGCCAAACGCGGTAGTCGTAGCGCAGGGCCCTCGAGGAGAGCTCGCTCAGGCGCGCCTCGACCTCTACGGTGTCGCCGAAGCGGGCGGGGACGCGGTACTTGAGGTTGACCTCGACCACGGCGAAGGCCAGGCCCTGGGCCTCGATCTCGGTGTAGGGGAGGCCCAGGCGCTCGAGCCACTCCACGCGGGCGAGCTCGAGCCAGGGGATGTAGCGGGAGTGGTGCACCACGCCCATGGCGTCGGTCTCGGCGTAGCGCACCTTGACGGGAACGCGGATCGTCACGGGCCCTATCTTAATACCGGATTCAAAAAGATAATCACCCGATCCAAAGAGCCCCAGAGGCTATCTTTTTGAATCCTAGAGCACACCCCTCCCTGACGGTCGGCGAAGCAAGCGTATCCCTCCCGAGGGGCGCTACCGCCCTCCGCCACGCGGATAACTTCGGTCGGCCGCCCCGCCAAGGCGGGGCGGCGCCGCCGTTCGGTGACGAACTAACCGAATCGGGTATTACGGTTCAGACCGCCTCGACGAAGCGCAGGCGGGGGATGCGGCGCAGCTTCATGCGCTGGGCGAGCTCGTCCTGAAGGAAGCTGTGGGCGTGGTTGAGGATGTTCACGGTGTCGGCGGTGCGCTCGAGGGCGCTGACGTACACCACCGCCGAGGCGTTGTCGGGCGAGAGGTCCACGCGCTCGATGCCGACGAACATCGGCAAGCGGGGGTCTTGCAGCTCGTCGTGGATGATCTCGGCGAGCAGGCGGGCGGCTTGTTGCTCGAGGCGTTGCTTGCTGATGCTCATGGCGAAGTCCCGGGATCTCCCCCGCTCGGGGGGAGACTCCCAAGTATGCCCCACCGGCTCGCGGGCTTTCAAGCCTGGTCGAGCTGCTGCACCAGTTGCACCATCTCGGCCGAGACGCCCTCGATCAGCTCGGCCGGCCCCTCGACCATCACGCGCACCAGCGGCTCGGTGCCCGAGGGGCGCACGTTGATGCGGCCCTGCCCCGCCAGCCGGGCCTCGGCCTGGGTGATGGCCGCGTGCAGCTCGGGCTTTTGCATCAGGGCGTGCTTGTCGCGCACCCGCACGTTCTTGAGGAGCTGGGGGAACATCGGCAGCGCGTCGTGCCACTCCACGAGGTCGCGGCCCGACTCGAGCATGGCCGAGAGGGTGAGCACGGCGGTGAGCATGCCGTCGCCGGTGGGGGCGTGGTCGAGGAAGAGCACGTGGCCGCTCTGCTCGCCCCCCAGGGTCAGGCTGCTGGCCTTGAGCTTCTCGTACACGTAGCGGTCGCCCACGGCGGTGCGGTAGAAGGTGACGCCCGCCTCGCGCAGCTTGACCTCCAGGCCCATGTTGCTCATCAGGGTGCCCACCACGCCGGGCTCGCGCCGCACCAGGGCGTTGAGGTAGAGCATGTGGTCGCCGTGGAACTCGCGCCCCTGCCGGTCGACGAGGATGGCGCGGTCGCCGTCGCCATCGAAGGCCACGCCGAGGTCGTAGCCCATCTCGACCACCTGGGCCTTGAGAAATTCGGGGTGGGTCGAGCCGCAGCCCTTGTTGATGTTGCGCCCGTCGGGGGTGTTGAACATCACGAAGACCTCGGCCCCCAAGCGCTGGAAGAGGCGGTGCGCCAGGCGGTAGGTGGCCCCGTTGGCGGTGTCGAGCACGATCTTGAGGCCCTCGAGGCTGCGACCCTTGGAGGCCAGGAAGTCGAGGTACATGCGCTCGGCCTCGCTGAAGTCGGCCACGGTGCCGATGCCGTCGGTCTTGAGGTCTTGCTCCAACAGCTTCTCGATCTCGAGCTCCACCTCGTCGGGCAGCTTGTCGCCCTGGGCGCTGAAGAACTTGATCCCGTTGTCCTGGTAGGGGTTGTGGCTGGCCGAGATCATCACCCCGGCCGTGGCCCCGAGCTGCTTGGTCAGGTAGGCCACGCCCGGCGTGGGCAGCACCCCCAGGTGCTCGACCCGCACGCCCTGCGACATGAGCCCGGCGGCCAGGGCGGCCTCGAGCAGGTCGCACGACTGCCGGGTGTCCTTGCCCAGGAGCACGACCGGCCGGCGGTCGTGGGACTTGAAGTACGCACCGGCCGCCTGGCCGAGCTTGAGGACGAATTCGGGCGTCAGGGGCGGCTCACCGGCCACGCCGCGCACGCCATCGGTGCCGAAGTATTTGCGACTCACGGCGAATAGTCTAACGGGGAATGTCGATGGTCGATAGCGGATAGTCGATAGCCGGGCGCGGGTCGTACGTCGTACGTCCTACGCCAAACGCAAGACGCCTCAGCCCTCGACCTCGAGTGCCACAGGCCCAATGTGCTCCGGACGGCCCACGACTGCCCGGATTCGCGGCATCCTGTAGGCATGCGCTGGTTGCTGGCAGGTTTGGCGGTCCTGGGGTTGGCGGGGGCGCAGCAGGCCCCGCGGGGCGGTTTCGTGGACGTGCCGCCTTGCCACTGGGCGGCGGAGGCGGTGCGGGCGCTGGCGGCGAAGGAGTTGGTCCAGGGGAGCCCGGCGGGCTCGAGGGAACTCGTAGAGAACGCCCTGCGGCAGGTGTTCGAGGGGCTCAGGTGCGGCGATCCGGGGTGGAGCCTCGAGTTCCTCGAGGGCGCCCCTCCCGGCTTCGCGACCGGCGCCGTGGGGAAGATCGACGGGTTCGAGCTCCGGGGGCTGCAAACCCGCGTCAGCGGGGGCGAGGCCACGGTCAGCTTCCAGGTGGTCATCTCGGAAGGGGGCAGCGTTTACACCCGCCGGGGCACGGCCCGGCTCGTGTCGGGTCCGGGCGGCTGGCGCGTGGTTTATAGCAGCTTAGTGGCGCTCGGCCTGCCCTACTTCAGGTAGGGTCACACCGGCCCGCACTTTTTGGGATAGATTATGAACAGGTGAACCCCTTGGGCGAGTTGCTGAACTGGTGGAACTTCGTCTTCGCCCTGCCCCTGGCGGTGGGGCTGCTGCTGAGCCTGGGGGTGGTGCTGATGGGCGCCCACGGCGATCACGCCCACGACGGCGACGCCGACCACGGCCACGGCGACCATCCCGACCCCGGCGACCACGGCCACGGCTCGCCTTTGGGCGACCTGGCAGGCTTCTTCGGCTTCGGACGCGGGATCTCCCTCTCCCTGCTGCTGCCGATGCTGATGGCGACCTGGGGGCTGGTGGGGTTGGTCAGCAACAACTGGCTCTCCAGCTTCCTGCCGCCCGCGCTGTTCTTCCCCGTCTCGGCCCTGCTGGGCCTGCTGGGCGCTGCCCTGGTGGGGCAGGGCCTGGCCCGGCTGATGGGTCGCCTCTTCGCCAGCCGCAAGAGCGCCATCCAGACCGGCGACCTGGTGGGCATGTGGGGCCGCGCGGCGTTCCGCGTCACGGCCACGGGCGGAGCGGCCAACGTGCGCGACCGCTTCGGCAACATCCACCGGGTGGTCTGCCAGACCCTACCGGGGGAGCCCGAGCTCGAGGCGGGCCGCGAAATCCTGGTGCTCGACTACGACAAGGAGCGCGGGGTCTACCTCGTGCAGGCCCACCCCTTCCCACAGGAAGCCAGGCCCAACTGACCCGCCGGCCGGCGGAAACGCTTAGAATAGCCCCGTACCACAGCTAAGCGGCTCCAGGGTGAGGCTTACGGCCTCGTCCCGACCCGAGGGAGCATGGGAGCGCCGCAGTGAGTTTGCTGCCATCGCCGTTCTGCAGACCCACTACGGTGCGGCTTAAAGCCTTCCCGCGCGGTTGCTAGGCGGCCGCAAGCCCTGTAGGATGCGCTGGTATCGGAGGTGATTCCAAAATGGTAGTGGCGTTTGTCGTGGTGTCTATCGCCCTCATCGGCCTGTCGCTCTTCGGCCCCTCGTACGTGCCCAACTGGTCGGCGCTCAACAGCGCGGTGAGCGGGGTGCTGGGGCTGGTGGTGCTGCTGGTGGGGCTGCTGGCCTGGATGATCCAGCGCTTCTACATCAAGCCCTCGGCCAACCTCGCCTACGTGATGACCGGCTTCGGCGGGCGGCGGGTGATGATCGACCGCGGCGGCTTCTTCTTCCCCATCATCCAGCGCTACGTGCCAGTGAGCCTCGAGACCATGAAGCTCGAGGTCGAGCGCAAGGGCCCCGACGCGCTCATCACCAAGGACAACCTCCGCCTCGACGTCAAGGCCGAGTTCTACATCAAGGTGCTGCCCAACGAGACCGACGTCCTGAACGCCTCGCGCTCGCTGGGCGAGAAGTCGGTGACGCCGCAGGCGGTGTCGGAGCTGGTGTTCGAGAAGCTGGTCTCGGCGCTGCGCAGCGTGGCCGCGACGCAGGACCTCGTGGAGATCCACGCCCAGCGCGACGTGTTCGCCACCTCGGTGCAGCAGCTCGTGCGCAGCGACCTCGAGCAAAACGGCCTCACGCTCGAGTCGGTGACCATCTCCCGCCTCGACCAGACCTCCCAGGACCTCCTCTCCGACTCCAACATCTTCGACGCGCAGGGCAAGCGCAAGATCACCGAGATCACCCAGGCCGCCCTCGTCGAGCGCAACCGCCTCGAGCAGGAGGCGCGGCGGGCCATCACGCTCAAGAACGTCGAGACCCAGCAGGAGATCCTCGGCCTCGAGCGCACCCAGGCCCAGGCCGAGGCCGCCCAGCAGGCCGAGATCGCCAAGGTCACGGCCGAGAAGAAGCGCGAGGCCGACATCTACCGCATCGAGCAGGAGCGCCTGACCCGCGAGGCCGAGATCGTGCAGGAACAGTCGGTCAAGACCGCCGCCATCGAGCGCGACAAGCTGCTGCTCTTGAAGGAGCAGGAGCGCCAGACCACCGACGTCGAGCGCGAGAAGGCCGTAGCCCTGGCCGAGCGCGAGCGGGAGATCGCCGTCACCGAGGCCGAACGGCGGCGGGCCGAGGCCGAGAAGGCCGCCCTCGAGGCCCAGGCCGAGCGCGAGAAGGCCAACCAATCGGTGATCACCGTGCAGCAACTGGCCGAGGCCGAGCGCGAGGCCCAGACCCGGCTCATCACCGCCAAGCAGGCCATCGAGCAGGACCGCATCCGCAAGCAGACCGAGGCCGAGGTGGCCGCCTTTGCCGAGGTGCGTAAGGCCGAAGCCGCCAAGACGGCGGCGCAGCTCGAGGCCGAGGCCGCCATCACCCGCGCCCGGGCCGAGGCGGAGGCCCAGGAACTCATCGCCAAGGGCCAAACCGCGGGCAAGATGGTGGACGTGGACGTCGAGCGCGAGCGCGTCAGCGTGGAGCAGGCCCGGGTCAACGTCGAGCGCCAGGCCCTAGAGAACAAGCAGACCTACAGCCAGGCCGCGCTCGAGTTCGAGCTGCAGAAGCTCAAGGTCGAGGCCCTGCGCGACGTGCAGGCCGAGCTCGCCCGCTCCATCGGCCAGTTCATGAGCAAGGGAAACATGAACATCTACGGCGACCCCGCCACCCTCGCCAAGATGACCGAGCAGTACACCAAGGGCCTGGGCGTGGGCAATTTCCTCGACGGCATCAGCACCGGCTCCAACGGCCAGTCCACCGAGCTCATCCAGCAGATTCTCGAGCTCGTGCAGGGGCTGGCGAACAAGAGCGGGCTCAGCACCGACAAGAACCCGCCGTCAAACAATTAGAGGCGGGGGCTTTCAGCTCTCAGCTTTCAGCCGTCAGCTATCAGCCATCGGCCGTCAGCTTGTGGCTCGCGGTTCACCCCTCCCGGCCGGCGGGGAGGGTTTATCCCCCCAGCCCCCCTTGCTAAGGGGGGGGAACAAGGCGTCTGGCGTCTTGCGTCTTGCGTCTTGCGTTTGGCGTTTGGCGTACGACGTACGACCCGCGTTCAGCGCCCGGCTATCGGCGTTCAGCGCTCGGCATTCGACGTCGGGCACGTGCGGATATCTATACTGAAACCCATGGGTGCTGCAAGCCAACTCCGGCGGATGTCCCTCGAAGAGTACTTTGCCTTCGAGGAAAAGAGCCGTCGCAAGCATGAATTCGTCAACGGCGCTGTCTACGCGATGGCCGGGGGGAGCCTCACCCATAACCGCATCGCGCTGAACATCGCCGGAGCGCTGAACGGGGCGGCTCGAGGCAGCGGCTGCCAGGTGTTCATCACCGACGTCAAGCTCAAGATCGGGGATGAGCGGGTGTACTACCCCGACGTGATGGTCACCTGTGACCCTTCCGACAACAACGAGCTCTACGTGACTCGTCCGTGCGTTCTGGTCGAGGTTCTCTCCCCTACCACCCAGCGCACCGACCGTACCGAGAAGCTCGAGAAGTACCTCGAAATCCCCAGCCTCAGGCTGTACGCCATGGTCAGCCCGTACCGGCGCCAGATCGAGGCCTACGAGCGCGCGAACGATCGGTGGGAGTTCAAGACGCTGAACGAGGGCGGCAGCCTCGAGATCCCCTGCCTGGCCGCCAGCCTCTCGCTCGATGAGGTTTACCAGGGTATCGCTATTTAGCCTCGAGCCAGTTCGACCCGGTCCCCGTGCCCACCTCCAGCGGCACCTCGAACTCCCAGGCCGTTCGCATGACCTCGCGGGCCAGCTCGGCCACCTCCTCGGCCTGGTCTTCGGGGGTTTCGATCACCAGCTCGTCGTGGACCTGGAGCACCAGGTGGGCGCCGAGGGGCTCGAGCCTAGGCCCCAGCTTGACCATGGCGAGCTTCATCAGGTCGGCGGCGGTGCCCTGCACGGGCATGTTGAAGGCCATGCGCTCGGCGGCCTGGCGCACGCTGGGCACCTTGGCCGAGAGCTCGGGCACGAAGCGCTTGCGGCCGAACAGGGTTTCCACGTAGCCGCGCTCGCGGGCCTCGGCGAGGGTCTTGTCGATCCAGGCCTGCACCTTGGGGTAGGCGGCGAAGTAGCGCTCGATGAAGCTGCTGGCCTCGGCGTAGGGGATGGCAAGCTCGTTGGAGAGCCGGTGAGCGCTCATCCCGTAAAGGATGCCGAAGTTGATGGTTTTCGCGGCCCGGCGCCGGTAGGAGTCCACGGTCTCGGGGGCGATGCCGAACATCCAGGCGGCGGTCTGGGTGTGGATGTCGCGGCCCTCGAGGAACACCTGCTTCAAGTTCTCGTCGCCCGAGAGGTGGGCGAGCAGGCGCAGCTCGATCTGGGAGTAGTCGGCGGCGACGAGGCAGAAGCCGGGGCGGGCCACGAAGGCCTTGCGGATCTTGCGGCCGACCTCGGTGCGCACCGGGATGTTCTGCAGGTTGGGGTCGGAGCTCGACAGCCGCCCCGTGGCGGTCACGGTCTGGTTGAAGCGGGTGTGCAGCCGCCCGGTCTTGGGGTGGATGAGCTTGGGCAGCGGGTCGAGGTAGGTGCCCTTGAGCTTGGAGAGCTCGCGGTACTGGAGGATCTTCTCGACGATGGGGTGAAGCGAGCGCATCTCCTCGAGCACGCTCGCGGCGGTGGAGCGCTTGCCGGTGGTGGTCTTCTTGCCCGCGCCCCCGGCCTGCAGCTTGAGCTCGTCGTAGAGGATGGCCTCGAGCTGGTCGCGCGAGTTGACGTTGAAAGGGCGCCCGGCCAGGCGGTGCACCTCGGCCTCGAGGTAGCCCACCTCCTTGCCCAGCTCCTCGGAGAGTTCCTGGAGGTAGGGCACGTCCAGGGCCACGCCCTGGGCCTCCATGCGGGCGAGGATGCCCGAGAGCGGCTGCTCGACCTCGCGGTAGAGCCACCACAGGCGCTCGTCCTTGGCGGTGCGGCGCTTCAGGGTCTCCCACAGGCTCTGGGCGGCCAGGGCCCGCTGGGCGGGGTCGGTGCTCCAGTCGCCCGCGCCGTAGCGGCGCACGGTCCCGGCGGGCTCGCTGTTGGCGGGGTCGTAGAGGTAGGCCAGCAGCATGGGGTCGTCGCCGGGGGGCACCCAGTAGCCCTCACGCAGCAGCAGCACGCTGAGGTCCTTGGCCTCGAGGCTGTCGAGGCGGCCCAGAGCTTTCAGGCCGGCCAGGCTGGTCAGGCCCGTATAGACCGTGTCGTCCTTGGCGGCGGCCAGGCCGGTGAGCTCGGCCCACATCGGCTGGGCGCGGTCGAGGGTGAAGCCCAGGAAGGCCCCTTCGGGCGGGGGCCAGGGGGCCTCGGTGGTGGGGCGGTGGGCCTCGAGGAGCCCCAGGTCGCGCAGGATGGAGCCGAACTCGAGCTGCTCGAGCATCTCCCGCAGCTCGGCGGTCTTCGGCTCGCGGCGGTGGGCCTTGGAGAAGTCGCAGAGGTCGGGCTCGAGGGGCACGTCGGTGTGGATCTCGGAGAGCTGGCGCGAGAGCAGCACGTCGTCGAGGCTGGCCCGGATGAGCTCGCGGGTGCGCTCGGGCTTGACCTCCTCGAGGTGCGCCAGGAGGTTCTCGAGGCTCCCCCACTCCTCCAGCAGCTTGACTGCCCCCTTCGGCCCGATGCCCTTGGCCCCCGGGATGTTGTCGGAGTTGTCGCCGGTGAGGGCGCGGTAGTCCACCCACTGTTCCACGCCGACGCCGTACTTCTCCTTCACCTGGTTGGGCCCGATGATCGAGCCGTCGGGGTGGAAGACCCAGACGTTCTCGCTCAGAAGCTGGTAGGCGTCGCGGTCGCCGGTGAGGATGCGCACCGGGTAACCCTCGGCCTCGGCCTTCTTCGCCAGCGTGCCGATCACGTCGTCGGCCTCGTAGCCGGGGACCTCGAGGCGCACGAGCCCCAGCAGCTCGACAACCCGCTTGATCTTGCGGATCTGCTCGGGCAGGTCCTCGGGCGTGGGGGCCCGCCCCGCCTTGTAGGCCTCGAAGTTGTCGTGCCGGAAGGTCTTGGCGGGCGCGTCGAAGACCACGATGACGCAGGAGCTGTTCTCCTTGAGGTACTTCAGCAGCGTTCGCAGGAAGCCGAAGATGGCCTGTACCGGCTCCCCGGTGGAGGTGGTGAGCTTCTCGAAGGCGAAATAGGTGCGGTACGCCAGGTGGTGCCCGTCGATCAGGATGACCCGCTCGGCGCGGGGCGCCGGAGCGGGCTGGGGGTCGGGGTCGAATAAGCCTTGCTGCACGGGGCCATTCTAACCCCATCCATTTCGCTGTGAACAGAACCAGGACGGGGTAGCCATCAGCGCTCAGTTATCAGCCTTCAGCCGTCAGCTCGTAGCCTGTGGTGAAAGGACCCCACCCCGGCCCTCCCCGCCGGCGGGGAGGGGGTATCCCCCCCGGCCCCCCTTGTTA
>NZ_KE387023.1:2941675-2946166 GCF_000430045.1 Calidithermus chliarophilus DSM 9957
GGCCTGCCGCGTCACCTGCCCCACCGCCTCCAGGCGCCGGTTGGCCTGCTCCAACCCCTGCTGGGCACGCTCGCGCTCGAGCACCTGCAACGCGATCCACTCGAGCGTCATGAAGGTCACCAACGGCCCCACCAGCCCGTAAAACCCCAGGTGGATCCAGAAGGTCTGGTCGTACTGGTCGCTGCGCAAGGCCAGCTCGAACACCACCACCACCAGCGCGATCAACAGCGGCAGCACGACGCGGGCGAGTTTTATCAGCCGATAGAGGCTGGGAACGGCTTCCACAGCGATAGGGTACAGGAAAGGGAGAGGGATTTTAGCCACCGGGGGTGAGGATTGGGAGGGAGCGGTCAGCGAGGGGCGAAAGGCTCGTAGCTCACCCCACCCCGGCCCTCCCCGCCGGCGGGGAGGGGGTATCCCCCCCGGCCCCCCTTGTTAAGGGGGGTGACAAGGCGTTTGGCGTTTTGCGTCTTGCGTTTTGCGTTTTGCGTCTTGCGTCTTGCGTACGACGTAGGACGTACGACCCGCGTTCAGCTATCGGCTATGGGCCATCGGCATTCAGTGCACAGGACATACACCTACCCCTCGAGCCGCTCGACCACCTCGGCCCGCAGCACCCCCCGGCTGGCGTCCCGCAGGGCGGCCTGGAAGGCCTCGAGCGCGCTGGCCTCGAGGGTGAGCTCGAGCCGCAACCCCTGTGCCGTGTAGCCCTCCGCGTCGCGGGGCAGGCCGCCGCGCTCGAGCAGCCCGTACACCACGCCCGAGAGTTCGAAGGGCACCTCGAGCGCCACCCGTACCTTGGGGCGTACCTCGCGCCTGGGGGCCTGGCGCAGGCACTCGGCCGCGACGCCGCCGTAGGCCCGCACCAGCCCGCCGGTGCCCAGCTTGACCCCGCCGAAGTAGCGGGTGACCACCACCATCACCCGGTCGAGGCCCTGGCCCCGGATGGCCCGCAGGATGGGCTGCCCGGCGGTGCCGCCCGGCTCGCCGTCGTCGGAGAAGCGGTAGAGCGGCCCGACCTGGTAGGCCCAGCAGTTGTGGGTGGCCTCGAGCTCGCGGACTTGCTCGAGGAAGGCCAGCGCCTCCTCCGGCGTGGCGGCCGGGGCCGCCCGCGCGATGAAGCGGCTCTTCTGGATGACCTGCTCGAGCTCGTGGGGAGCGGCCAGGGTGATCACGCCTCGAGCTTCCCCCGCGCGGCCCGGTACATGACCTCCACCGGGGGCTGCTGCCCGGTCCACAGCTCGAAGGCCAGCGCCCCCTGCCACACCAGCATGGGCAGGCCGCCCAGCGTCCTGAGCCCCGCGGCCTTGGCCTCGCGCAGCAGGCGGGTTTCCAGGGGGTTGTACACGATGTCCACCACGGTGCCGCCGGCCGGGAGCCACTCGGCCCGCAGCGGCGTGGCGGCGGGGTCTTTGAGCCCTACGGTGGTGGTGTTGACGATGAGGTCGCTCGAGCGCGCCATGGCCGCGAGCACGAGCTCGTTGTCGGTGACCTCGCCCAGGCCGAATTCGCGCTGGAGCTGCGCGGCGCGCTCCAGGGTCCGGTTGCCCACGCGCACCTGGGCCCCGGCCTGCTTGAGCGCCCAGGCGATGGCCCGCGCGGCCCCCCCGGCCCCCAGGATGAGCACCTTGGCGCCCCGGTACTCGATCCCGGCCTCCTCGAGGCCGCGCAGGAAGCCCGGGGCGTCGGTGTTGTGGCCCTCGAGCCGCCCCTCGCGGTTGACGACCGTGTTGACCGCGCCGATGGCCTCGGCCTCCGGGGAGAGCCGGTCGAGGTAGGGCATCACCGCCTCCTTGTGGGGCACGGTGACGTTGACGCCGCGGTAGGCGCGGCGCACCTCGTCCATGCGCTCGGCCAGGGCCTCCGGGGGGGTCTCGAGCGCGGCGTAGCTGCCCTCGATGCCCAGCGCCTCCAGGGCCGCGGCGTGCATCGCCGGGGAGAGGGTGTGAGAGAGTGGATAGCCGATCAGGCCCAGCCTCATGGGGTCAGTTTACAGTCGGGGCCGTGGGAGCCATTATGATGAAGCTAGTGATACGCCTGGTCTTTCTGCTTCTTCTTGCCCTGGGCTGGGCAGGTGCGAAAAGCTACATCATCCCCATCGAGGGGGTCATCGACCAGCCCCTGGCCATCTTCCTCGAGCAGTCCCTCGAGCAGGCCGAGCGCGAGGGCGCGAGCGGGGTGGTGCTCTACGTCGACACCCCCGGCGGGCGCGTCGACGCGGCCATCCGCATGTCCGACGCCATCCTCGCCAGCCCGCTGCCCACCATCGCCGTGGTGCAGAACGCCTTCTCGGCCGGGGCGCTGATCTCGCTGTCGGCCCAGCAGATCTACATGCTGCCGGGCTCGGAGATCGGGGCCGCGCTGCCGATCACGGTGACCCCGGTGACCCAGCCGGAGGCCGCCGACCGCAAGGTGATCTCCGCCCTGCGCGGCAAGTTCCGCGCCGTGGCCGAGGCGCGGGGCCGCCCGGTCAACCTGGCCGAGGCTATGGTGGACCCCGAGCGCGAGGTGCCGGGCCTCTCCACCCGGGGCGAGCCCCTCACCCTCTCCGCCCAGAAGGCCACCGAGACCAAGATCGCCGACGGGGTGGTGAGCAGCCTGGGCGAGGCCCTCGAGAAGGCCGGCTTCAACCCCCAGACCCAGCGGCTCGAGCCCGGCACCCGCGTCAACGTGGCCCGCTTCCTCACCAACCAGATCGTCGCGGCCATCCTGCTGGCGGTGGGGGTCCTGGGCATCGCCCTGGAGTTCTTCACCCCCGGCACCTTCCTGCCCGCGACCATCGGCATCATCGCGCTGGCGCTGTACTTCCTGGGCGGCTACCTGGCGGGCTTCTCGAGCCTGCTGGAGATCGGGCTGTTCGTGGGCGGGCTGCTGCTGCTGCTGGTCGAGCTCTTCATCACGCCGGGCTTCGGCGTGCTCGGCGGGCTGGGCATTGCGGGCATCGTGGCCTCGGTGTACCTCACCTTCGGCAGCCAGTCGGTGGCGGTGGGCTCCTACGCCGTCCTGATCGTGGCTGTCGGGCTGTTCCTGATGTTCCGCTTCTTCCCCCGCACCCGCCTGGGGCGGGCGCTGGTGTTGGAGAGCGCCATCGCCGAGCAGGCTCCCCCGCGCGACGAGCTCCAGAGCATCGTGGGGGCCATCGGCACGGCACTGACCGATCTTCGTCCTGCGGGCACCGCGCTCTTCGGCGAACGGCGGGTGGACGTGGTGACGCAGGGTGAGTTTATCGAGCGGGGCACCCCGATCCGGGTCACCGAGGTCGAAGGGGTGCGCGTAGTAGTACGAAAGGAAGGTTGAGTGTGGAACTATTGGCTCCGGTTCTCGTAGCGACCCTGATTATCGTCGTCCTGTTCATCTTCTTCACCTTCATCCCGGTGGGGCTGTGGATCACCGCCTTCTTCTCCGGGGTGCGCGTGAGCCTGGGCACGCTGGTGGGGCAGCGGCTGCGCCGCATCCCCCCGTCCCGGATCATCCTGCCCATGATCAAGAGCTTCAAGGCGGGCATCCCGGTGGAGGTGACGCGCCTGGAGTCGCAGTACCTCGCCGGGGGCAACGTCGACCGCGTGGTCGACGCCCTGATCGCCGCCGAGAAGGCCGGGATCAAGCTCACCTTCGACCGCGCCGCCGCCATCGACCTCGCCGGGCGCGACGTGCTCGAGGCCGTGCGCCTGTCGGTCAACCCCAAGGTCATCACCTCCCCCATGGTCGCGGGCATGGCCCAGGACGGCATCCAGCTCCTGGCCACCGCCCGCATCACCGTGCGGGCCAACATCGACCGCCTGGTGGGCGGCGCGGGTGAGGAGACCATCGTCGCCCGCGTGGGCGAAGGCATTGTGGCCTCCATCGGCCAGAGCATGGACCACAAGCAGGTGCTCGAGCAGCCCGACCGCATCTCCAAGACCGTGCTCGCCAAGGGCCTCGACGCCGGCACCGCCTTCGAGATCCTTTCGGTGGACATCGCCGAGGTGGACGTGGGCAAGAACATCGGCGCCCAGCTCCGCACCGACCAGGCCGAAGCCGACAAGAAGATCGCCCAGGCCAAGGCCGAGGAGCGCCGCGCGATGGCGGTGGCCGCCGAGCAGGAGAACAGGGCCGCCGTCGAGGCCATGCGGGCCAAGCTCGTCGAGGCCCAGGCCGCCGTGCCCCTGGCGATGGCCGACGCCCTCAAGAGCGGCAAGCTCAGCGTGATGGACTACTACCAGCTCAAGAACATCGAGGCCGACACCGACATGCGCGAGTCGATCAGCAAGGCGACCGAGGGGGAGGAGAACCGGTGATGCGCGATGCAGCTTGACGACCTGCTGGGCCTGCTGTTTCTGTTCTTCTTCGTCATCCTCCCCGCCCTGCGCGGCTTCCTGCGGCGGGGGGACGACACCTTCGACATCCCCGACATCGACCAACTGCCCACCGACCCCGACCAGGCGCAGCGCAGGCCCCCGGCCCAGCCGCGCCCCCAGCCCACCCAGGCCAGCCCGCAGCAGCCGCGGCCCC
>NZ_KE387023.1:2946266-2967240 GCF_000430045.1 Calidithermus chliarophilus DSM 9957
GCCCTCGAGCCCCCCGCCCACGGCCCAGCCGCGCCCTCCCCAGCCCCAGCCTCAGGCCCGCCCTCCCCAGCCCCGGCCGCAGCCCCCGCGCAAGAACGTCCACGAGCAGCACGTCCGGGACGAGGAGGAGCAGGTCCGGCGCAAGCTGAGCGAGCTCGAGCGGCGGCTCAGCCAGGCCCAGGCCGACGTAGCACCCCGCCCCTCGAGGCCTGCCCCCCAGGAGCCCAAGCCCCAGCCCAAGCCGGCCAAGGCATCCGCGAAGCGGATGCCCTCCTTCGGCACCGACAACCGCGCCATTTTGAACGGGATCGTGTGGAGCGAAATTCTCAAGGAATCCAAAGGCCGCGCCTACCTCAACAAGCGCAACCCCCGGCTGCGCCCGAGGGTTACGCGGTAAAGGAGCCGTGAAACTTTGCCAGAAAGCACCAAGGAAGTCCTCATTCCCCTGCAATCCGCGCAAGAAGCCATGGCCCTCATGGGCCACAGCGACCGGAACCTGAAACACCTGCGCAAGCTGTTGAGCGCGCAAATTGTGGCCCGCGGCCACGAAATCCGCATCCAGGGCGACCCCGAGGAAGTGGAGCTGGGCGAGCGGGTCGTGCGCGACCTGCTCACGCTGCTGCGCCAGGGGGCCGAGATCGACCAGAACACGCTCGAGCAGGCCGTATCGCTGGCCCAGGGCGGCAGCACCCTCACCCAGACGACCACCCCGCAGGACATGGGCGAGATCCACCTGCCCGGCCGCCTCAAGCCCAAGACCGCCGGGCAGACCCGCTACGTCGAGGCCATCGCCCACAACGACATCACCTTCGGCATCGGCCCCGCTGGCACCGGCAAGACCTACCTCGCGGTGGCGCTGGCGGTGGCCTTCTTCAAGGCCAAGAAGGTCAAGCGCATCATCCTCACCCGCCCCGCGGTCGAGGCCGGGGAGAAGCTGGGCTTCTTGCCCGGCGACCTCCAGGCCAAGATCGACCCCTACCTGCGCCCGCTCTACGACGCGCTCTTCGACATGATCGACGCCGAGCGCTTCGAGCACTACCTGCAGTCGGGGGTGATCGAGGTGGCGCCGCTGGCCTTCATGCGCGGCCGCGCCCAGCCGGTTTACAGCAAGGTGCTCACCCCCCTGGGCTGGCGGGAGATCGGCAGCCTCGAGCCGGGCGACTGGGTGATCGGCTCGAACGGGAGGCCGACCCAGGTGCTCGGAGTCTACCCTCAGGGCAAAAAACCCGTCTTCCGCGTCACCTTGACCGACGGGGCCTCGACCCTGGCCTGCGCGGAGCACCTGTGGGCCGTGCGCACCCCTTCCGACAAGCGCCGGGGAAAACCCGCCCGGGTCCTGCAGACCCAAGAACTCCAGGCTAACCTCAAGGCTGCCCACCAGCACCGCTATGAGCTGCCCCTCGTGGCTCCGGTGGAGTTTCCCGCGCAGGATGTGCCGCTTGACCCGTACGCGCTGGGGCTACTGCTAGGGGACGGCTGTTTCACCGGGAAGACCACCCCGACCTTCGCCACGGCAGACCCTGAGCTGGCCCAGGCCCTGGGGGCCGCGCTCAGTCCCTTGGGTGTCACCCTGACCCACAAGTCGGGGCCCGACTACGTGCTCAACCACCGGGACGGGCGAAGGGGTGGGGTGATCGTCGCCAATCCCCTCACCCTGGCGCTGCGGGAGTTGGGCCTCGAGGGCACGTACTCCCACACCAAATTCGTGCCGGAGCGCTACCTGTTCAACAGCAGCGCCGTCCGGCTAGCCGTGCTGCAGGGTCTGCTCGACGCCGATGGCGGGCCGGTGACGCAACGGGGCCGCACCTGCCGGGTCCACTACACCACCACCTCCGAACGCCTGCGGGATGACGTGCTCTTCCTGGTGCGCTCGCTGGGCGGGGTGGCCCGCTGGCGAACCCGCAAGGCGGAGGGGCGTAAGCCGAGCAGCGCCAAGGGGCGGGAGATTGGCTACCGTAAGGATGCCTATATCCTCGACATCCGCTTGCCCGCAGGCATCACTCCCTTCCGCCTCGGCCGCAAGGCACGGGCTCACGCGCAGGAGGGAGGGGGACGCCCCATGCGCTTCGTTAAGGCGATCGAACCGGCGGGCGAGGCCCAGACCGTCTGCATCCGCGTGGCCGCACCCGATCACCTCTACGTGACCGAGGACTTCATCCTCACGCACAACACCCTCAACGACGCCTTCATCATCCTCGACGAGGCCCAGAACACCACCCCCGAGCAGATGAAGATGTTCCTGACCCGCATGGGCTTCAACTCGAGGGTCGTCATCACCGGCGACGTCACCCAGATCGACCTGCCCAAGGCCCAGAAGAGCGGGCTGATCGAGGCCATGCGCATCCTCAAGGACATCGAGGGCATCGCCATGATCTACTTCCGCGAGTCGGACGTGGTGCGCCACCCGCTCGTCGCCCGCATCGTCAAGGCCTACGAGTTCAGCCAGCACAGCCCGGGCGGCGAGACTTCCTGAAGCGCGCGATGCCCCAGATCGACCTGATCGCCCAGACCAAGGTGCCCAGGGGCCTGCGCCCCCGCCTGCGCAAGGCGTTGGGGCGGCTGATGCAGGAGCTGGGCTACGGCGAGCACGCCCTCACCGTCGTGCTCACCGACGACGCCGAGATCCGCGCGCTCAAGAAGCAGCACTGGGGCGAGGACGCCCCCACCGACGTGCTCTCCTTCCCCACCTTCGAGCCCGGCGACCCCTTCGTGCCCCCGCACCTGGGGGACATTATCATTAGCCTGGACACCGCCGCGCGGCAGGCCCGAGAACAGGGGCACGGCCTCGAGGACGAAGTGCTCATCCTGGCAGCCCACTCCCTGTGGCACCTGCTGGGCAACGACCACACCACGGAGACCGAATGGGCTGGGTTCCACCGCGTCCAGGCACAGATCCTCGAGCTCTGAGGGGCCTGCGGGCCTCCTTCGCCTTCGCCTTCGCGGGCCTGCGCTACGCCTGGAAGAGCCAGCGCAACTTCCGCCTGGAGTGCATCGCGGGGGGCGCGGCCCTGGGCCTGTCGCTGTGGCTGGGGGTGGGCCTGGTCGAGGTGCTGTTCTTGATCCTGGTGGTGCTGGCCCTCGAGCTGCTCAACACCGCGCTCGAGGCCGTCGTGGACCTGGCCTCCCCCACCTTCCACCCCATGGCCAAAGCGGCCAAGGACACCGCGGCGGCGGCCGTGCTGGTCTCGAGCGTGCTCTCGGCGGCCATCGGGGCGGTGCTGTTCGTTCCTCCCCTGCTGCGGCGGCTGGGATTGGCGTCCTGATCGCGACGAAAGCGGCCCGGGCCCGCGCCCAACGCTTACCGCACGTTGCGATCGCTCCAGGGCAAATGTGGCCCTGTTTCTGTCGGGGCGCTTCAGGGGGTGTGTTAGAATCACAACTGTTAGGTTATGGATAACCCTTCCAGTCGTAGGGCTGTCGCCGCCTTCCCCCCTGCACAATCCGCTTCGTTCCGCAGGACCCGAGCCGTGCCGTGTGTTCCAACGCAGGGGAACGCCCCTGCGCCAATGCCCTATTCCCCATTGCTCCACCCCCATGTGGCCTGCTCAGCCCTAAAACCGAGCGCCCTATGGAAATCCTGATCGTCGTGATCCTGACCCTCTTCAACGGGGTCTTCGCCATGTCGGAGTTGGCGCTGGTTTCCGCCCGCAAGGCGCGCCTGCAGCAGCAAGCAGAGGACGGCAACCTCGGGGCCAAGGCGGCCCTCGAGCTCCTGGAGCACCCCAGCCGCCTGCTCTCGACGGTGCAGGTGGGCATCACCGTGATCGGGACCGTGGCCGGGGCCTACGGCGGCAGCACCATCGCCAAGAAGTACCTCGAGCCCGCCGTGGCGCAGGTGCCGGTGCTGGCGCCGTACAAGCAGGAGGTCGCCTTCGCGCTGGTGGTGCTGCTGATCAGCTACCTCTCGCTGGTGCTGGGCGAGCTGGTGCCCAAGCGCCTGGCGATGCGCAACCCCGAGCGCATCTCGACCATCGTGGCCTACCCCATGCAGTTCGTGGCGATGGTCAGCAAGCCGCTGGTGTGGCTGCTGACGGCCTCCACCGAGGCCGTGCTGCGCGTCTTCGGGATCCGCGGCGCCTCGGAGTCGACGGTCACCGAAGAGGAGATCAAGGTGCTCATCGACGAGGGCACCAAGGCCGGGGTCTTCGAGGAGGCCGAGCAGGAGATCGTCACCAGCGCCTTAGACCTCGCCGACCGGCAGGCGGTCTCGTTCATGACCCCCCGCCACGACATCGTGTGGATCGACCTCGAGGAGCCCATCGAGGTCATCCAGCGACTCATCATGGACAACCCCCACGCCCGCTTCCCGGTGGCCGAGGGCGACCTCGACAAGGTGGTGGGGATCATCCGGGCCCGGGACCTGCTCGACCGCGACTTCAGCAAGGAGACCATCCGCGCGCGCATGCAGAAGCCGCTGGTGGTGCCCGACGGCTTCAGCGGCCTGGAGCTGCTCGAGCAGTTCAAGCGCGAGCGAACCCACATGGCGCTGGTGGTCGATGAGTACGGCAACCTGCAGGGCCTGGTGACCCTGCACGACATCCTCGAGGCCATCGTCGGCGACCTGCCCGGCAGCGACGACAACGAAGAAGAGCCCTGGGTCGTGGCCCGCGAGGACGGCAGCTACCTCCTCGACGGCGCCCTGCCGGTGGAGGAGCTCAAAAAGCTCTTCGACCTCGACGAGCTGCCCGAGGAGGACGAGTACCGCACCCTGGGCGGCTTCGTGGTCAACCGCCTCGAGCACATCCCCAAGGCCGGGGAGCACTTCACCTGGCACCACCTGCGCTTCGAGGTGGTGGACATGGACCTCAACCGCGTCGACAAGGTGCTCGTCCTGCCCCAGCAGCCCGAAGAAACCCCGCCCATGCCCGAACCCACCGAATAATGGACACCATCCCCGACCAACTCCGCGCCCTGCTGCAAAAAGCCTACGCCCCCTACTCGCGCTACCCGGTGGCGGCCATCATCCGCACGCCCAACGGGCGGCTGTTCTTCGGGGTCAACGTGGAGAACGCCGCCTACCCCATGTCCCGCTGCGCCGAGCAGGTCGCGGTGGGCGCGATGGTGGCGGGGGGCGAGCGCCGCATCGCCGAGGTCTGGGTGATGGGGCTCAACGCCCCCACCCCCTGCGGCGGCTGCCGCCAGGTGCTCAGCGAGTTCGCCGGGCCCGAGGTGGCGGTGCACTGCCTGGCCCAGGACGGCCAGGAACAGGTCTACCGCATGGCCGACCTGCTCCCCTTCGCCTTCCGCCCGGAGGACCTCGCCGAAGCGACCAAAACGGCTGACGGCCCGTAGCCCCCTCCGGCACGGCGGCCCGCTCGCGTTCGCGCGGGGGCGGGCGACGCGAAAATTTGAGGAGAGGCTCGCGGCCTCTCCCCTTCCTTTCCAGCACGCTAACGCAGAACTCCCTCGAGCACCTGCCGCACGTCCCGCTCCCAGATGCCGGGGATGCGGGCCTTGAGGTCGGCTTGCACCTGCACGCTGCCCAGGCCGGGGAAGCCGCTCAGGCGCACCGCGGCGTCGCTGCGCTCGCGGGCGCCGGGGGGTAGGCGCATGCTCAGGCTGACCTCGGCCACCCGGCTCCCCCCGATGAGCACGCGCACGGGCCCCTCGAGGCTGAAGCCGATGGGGTTGGGGTTGAAGACCTCGAGCCCGACGCGCAGGCTGCCGCCCTCGAGCCGCAGGTCGACTAAGCGGAGGGTGGGGAGCTGGAAGTTGAGGCTCACCTGCACGTTGCGGTCGATGAAGGTGAGCGGGCCCAGCGGCACGGTGACGGGCCCCACCGCCACCCGCACCTCGCCCGTGAGGCGGAAGCGGGTGGGCTGCCCGCTGACCAGCACGCCCAGCGAACGCGCCCCTTCGACCACCGGCACCCGCAGGCGGGCTACCGTCTCGCGGCTTCCGCCCGCTGGGAGGTCGACGGCGCCCAGGGTCAGGGCGAAGCCCGCCCCCGCCAGCTCGGCGGTGAGGGTGCTGTCGAGGACCGGCAGCGCGACGGCGTTGGGGTTGGTGAGCCTGAGGCGCAGGTCGAAGTCGGCGCTGCCCGCGAAGGGGTCGAGGCGCAGCAGGCGGAACTCGAGCAGCTCGATGTCGGGCGGCTGCGGGCGCACGACCTGCGGGACACAGCTCACCAGCAGCAGCAACAGGGCGATCAGCGGCCAGGCTCTCTTGGTCATCGGGATCCTCCAAGACTTCTCGCAGAAGTCGCTGATGGTCGACAGCCGATAGCCGGTATCGGCGTCAGGCACGGCAGTTCAAGGTGACTCGCAGAAGCACCCGCGAGAGGCCTAAGGAATCAGTCGCCCGTCACCAGCCACCCCTCGGCCTTGAGGTTTTCCAGAATTCCCTTGAACACCGGCCACAAGGGGCTCTCGGCGGGGTAGGGCGGGCGGGGGTAACCGGCGGGCAGGCCCAGGTAGCGCATGGCCTGCTTGAGCAGCACGAAGCCCCCCTGCCCCAGCACGCGGGCCAGGGGCTCGAGGCGGGTCTGCATCAGGTTGGCGGTCGCCATGTTGCCCGAGCGCCAGGCCTCCTCGAGCTGGCGGAAGGCCAGGGGCGCGAGGTTGGCCGCGGCCAGGATGCCGCCGCTGGCCCCCAGCGCCAAAGCGCCCAGGAAGGTGGGGGCGTGGCCGGTGAAGTACTCGAGGTCGAGGCTTTGCGACTGGTAGAAGGCCAGGCGGGCCATCTCGCCGCTGGAGTCCTTGAGCCCGCTGATGTTGGGGTGGCGGCTGAGGTTGGCGACGACGGGCAGGGGCATGTCGGCCTTGGTGTTCTGCGGCACGTGGTAGAGCCAGACCTGGGTGCCGCTGTCGGCCAGGGTGCTGAAGTAGGCCTCGAGCCCCTCGTTGCCCAGGTTGGCCGTGTAGTAGCGCGGCGGCGTGACCAGCACCGCCCGGGGCCGCACGACCTGGGCCTGCTCGAGGGCTTCGAGGCCCTGAACCAGCGTCTCCTCCATCAGCCCGACCAGCGGGGGCTTCCGGGGGCTCTGCACCGAGAGGCCCTTCTCCCGCTCGGCACGGGTCAGGTGGACCCCCTCGCCGTTGGAGCCGTAGAAGAGGATGCCGTCGACGTGGGGCTCGAGGAGCTGCGCCAGGTCGCGGAAAGCCTGGGCATCGAGGTTGCCTTGCCGGTCGAAAGGGGTGGGTATGGGGGGATAGATCACAGAACACCTCGGCGTGGACGGGCCAACAGCCACATCACCAGATGAAGAATTACCACGGCCGCGACCCCGTAAAGGGCCACGGCACGGCCCTCGAGGTACAGCCACAGGCAGTACAGGCCGAACCCGGCCAGCAGCACGCCCCAGCCCTGGCTGTAGAGGGGGCTGCCCGGGAAGAAGAGCTGCACCCCGTAGCGCCAGTTGGGGTAGTCGCCCGCGCCGCGGGGGCGGGGCAGGAAGAAGCTCAGCAGGGTGTGGAGCAGCAGCAGCAACAGCAGGACGCCGCTGACCCAGCCCACCACCGGGTTGTCCACGATGCGGACGTTGCTCCAGGTGCGCAGGAAGTCGCGGCGCAGGTCCTCGAGCCCCGCCTGGGTCACCGCCATCCACATCGAGCGCAGGGTGGGCACCCCCTCGCGCGGCACGCCCGCGTCGCGGTAGGCCTGCGACCAGGGGTCGCCCCCGATCCCCAGCACGTCCTGGGCGGCGGGGTACTGCGGCGCGGCCCAGAAGGCCTGGCTGAGGGACTTGGGGTCGTTGCGGCCCAAGAGGGCGGCGGGCCAGTCCGCGGCGACCCGGTAGAGGCGCTGGGACTCGGCCGGGTCGCTGTAGGCCAGGGCGTAGGCCAGCAGGCCGCGGGTCGCGGGGACGTCGGTGAGGCCGCGGAGGAGGTTCTGCGCGGCCTCGGAGCGGAGGGTGCCGCGGGTGAGCGCGTCGTCGGCCAGCAGGGCTTCGGTGCGGCGGGCGAAGCCGTACACCAGCACCACCCCGGCCAGCAACAGCAGCAGCACCAGCAACACGCCACGCTCGGGGAAGGAGGCGTAGGCCAGCGCCGTGTGGCGCAGGCGCAGCAAGGGGTTGCGGAACCACCCCGCCAGCCAGCCCCCTACCGAGGCCAGGTTGCGCCGCTGGGCGGGCAGGTAGGCGAGCATCAGGTACAGCGCGACCAGCACGAACAGCCCGCCGACCACCCCGGCCAGGGCCAGGACCGAGCTCGAGCGCACCGGGGCCTCCCACGACTGCAGCGTGCGCAGGGCGGCGCGGTAGCGCAGGGCCAGGTCGGGGCGTCCCTGGTTCTCCAGCCAGGCGGCCTGCTGGAAAAGGGCCTGCCGCCCGCCCGGGACCTGCGGCAGGTACGCCAGCAGCGTGTCCGACCACATCAGGCTGGCCTCGATGCCCTGGGCGCGGGCGGCGCGCATCTGCTCGAGCCAGGGGCCAACCCACAGCATCACGCCCGGGCCCCAGGGCAGCTCGGGCCGGTGCCCCCGGCGCAGGAGGTCGCGGCCGAAGGCCCGGAGGTCCTGGGCGGTGAGCCGCTGCGGGGGCTGGGCGAGGTAGTGCCAGTAGGGCCGGGTCTCGGCGGGGCTCTGGTCCAGGGCGCGGCTGCCGGAGGCCTCCAGCGCCTGGTCGAGGTCACGGATCACCTGCAGGCTCTGCCAGCGGCCTTCGTAGGGCAGACCCTGCAGCGCGTCGAGTTTTAGCCTGCGCCCGCCCTCGAGCTGCACGGTGGGCACCGCGTCGCCGGGTGCTGGGGCCTCGAAGGCCTGCACCTCGGCGGGGGGGTAGTAGCGGTTGGAGATCCGCGGGTTGCTCAGGTCGACCTCGAGCACCAGCGGCCCGCGGAAGAGGTAGGCCCTGCTGCCCACCACCAGCGGCTCGCTCCAGTCGCCGGGCAGCGGGAGCCGCGAGTTGCCCACCTGCAGGCCGCCGTCGGCCAGCCGGGGGGCCTGGCTCTGGGCCTGGACGGTGCTGCTGGCCTCGAGGGTGCGGTCGGGCAGGGCCAGCCGGAACTGGTAGGTCCCCGCCACCTTCGGGGTGTAGGAGAGCTTGAAGGCCCCTTTGGCGGCCTCCACCGGGATGGACTCGGTGCCGGCGGGCGAGGTGACCTGCAGGGTGTAGGTGCCGTCGGGCAGGCTCTCCCCCGAGATCTCCAGGGCGCTACCGGTCCGGCCCTCCGGAGGGGCGCTGAGGGTCTGGGCCAGGGCGAAGGAGACGGCGAAGAGCAGCACCAGGACGAGCCATCGCTGGAGCGTGGGCGCTCGAGGGGCTCGAGCACGGCACGGCTCAGGCCGCAGGCGTTGGGAGCGCATCGGCATGCGGCTATTGTATCGGTATCCCCTTCCTCCGGCACCCCAGGGGGTCTTCATGTCCGGCCTCTTCGGCCACAAGCCTCCCCTTCCGCGCTATAATCGTTGGTTAGTGCCAGCCCCAGATGGCTTGAGGCTGGTGGTGCTTTTTTGCCGTGGCCGGGCCCTGAGCCCGCCGTCCCCGAAGGCACCTCTGGAGGAGCGATGACCAAGAAACCCGTATACATGACCGCTGAGGGCGTCAAGCGGCTTGAAGAAGAACTCGCCCACCGCAAGACCACCAAACTCGCCCAGATCGCCGACGAGATGGGTGCTGCCATCGCCGAGGGCGACCTGCGCGAGAACGCCGGATACGACGAGGCCCGCCGCGCCATGTGGGACAACAACAGCCGCATCGCCGAGATCGAGGACATCCTCAGCCGCGTGGTGGTGGTCGAGGCCGGCAACGGCACGCCCAAGGAGATCGGCGTGGGCGTGACGGTGGAGCTCGAGACCGAGACCGGCCAGCGCATGAGCCTCACCATCGTCGGCAGCGCCGAGGCCGACGTGTTCAGCGGCAAGATCTCCGACGAGTCGCCCATGGGCAAGGCCCTGATGGGCAAGAAGGCCGGCGACCACGTGGAGATCCCCGGGCGCAAGGGGGCCCAGGTGTACCGGGTGCTCGAGCTGAAGTACGCCTGATGTCGATGGTCGATAGTCGATAGCTAATAGCCAATAGCCAAAGACATAGGGGCGGGTTCTCGTGCCCGCCCCTACCGCGTTTCGCGTTCGGCGTTTGGCCATCGGCGTTGGGCGTTCGACGTTTAGCGTTCCGTATCCCGCGTCAGCCGATCGTGAAAGTGCTGTGCTTGGCCTTGAACTCCGGCTCCACGTGCACCGTGAGCCGGGCGCCGGGCAGGAGCTGGCGCAGGGTTTCTTCCAGGCGGTCGCAGATGTCGTGGGCCTCGGCGACCGACATCTCTCCGGGCACCACCAGGTGGAGCTCGGCGAAGGTGCTGGGCCCGGCGCGGCGGGTCTTGAGGTCGTGGATCTCGATGACCTTGTCCTCCAGCACCAGCCCCTGCACGGCCTGGTGGAGGGCGAAGCGGATCTGCTCGAGCTCCTCGGGCTTGAGGCTCTCGTCCATCAGGCCGCCCACCGAGTCGCGCACCAGCCGCCAGCCCACCCACAGGATGTTGGCGGCCACCAGGATCGCCAGCAGCGGGTCGAGCAGCCAGAAGCCGGTGAGCCAGGCCAGCCCGATGCCCAGCAGCACGCCCAGCGAGGTCACCACGTCGCTGAGCACGTGCTGCCCGTCGGCCACGAGGGCCGGGGAGCGCACCGCGCGGCCGCTGCGGATGAGGAAGGCGGCGAGCGTGAGGTTGAGGCCGGAGGCCAGCATCGAGATGAGCAGGCCCATCCCCACGGTCTGGGGGGGCGTGGGCGCGAAGAGGCGCGGCCAGGCCTCGCGCACGATGGTGAAGGCGGCGAGCACGATCAGGACGCCCTCGAGCACCGCCGAGAAGTACTCGGCCTTGCTGTGCCCGTAGGGGTGGTTCTCGTCGGCGGGGCGGCGGGAGATGCGGATGGCCCACACCGCCGCCAGGGCCGCCACGATGTTGACGATGGACTCGAGCGCGTCCGAGAGCAGGGCCACCGAGCCGGTGAAGGCGTAGGCGGTCCACTTCAGGCCGAAGACCGCGCAGCCTACCGCCAAGCTCAGGTAGGCTGCCCGCAGCGGTTGCATCACTCGACCTCAGCGGGGAGGGCCTCTTCTTCCACCGGCCCCGCCTTGCGGGGCTTGAGCAGCGGGAACAGCAGCACGTCGCGGATGCTGGGCTGGTCGGTGAGCAGCATGGCGAAGCGGTCGATGCCCAGCCCCATGCCGCCTGCCGGGGGCATGCCGTACTCGAGCGCCAGCAGGAAGTCCTCGTCGGGCTCGGGGATCTCCTCGTCGCCCGCGGCGCGCTGCTCGAGCTGGCGCATGAAGCGCTCGCGCTGGTCGATGGCGTCGTTGAGCTCGGAGTAGATGGGCGCGATCTCGAAGCCGGCGACGAAGAGGTCGCAGCGCTCGGTGAGGCCGGGGCGGGTGCGGTGCTTCTTGACCAGCGGGCTGATCGCCAGCGGCACGTCCATCACGAAGGTGGGGTTGACGAGCGTGGGCTCGACATAGACCCCGAAGAGCTTGTCCAAAAGGCCGTAGTCGGGGGTCTTGCGCAGCTCGGGGTGGCGGGCGTCGGTCCAGGAGCGCAGGCGGGCGAGGTCGGTGGGGTCGAAGTCGAGGCCGGCCTTCTCCTTCAGCGAGCCCACGAAGTCGACGCGGGCGAAGGGGCGCGCGAAGTCGATCTCGAGCTCGCCGTAGCGCACCCGGGTGGTGCCCTTGACCGCGACCACCACCGAGTGCACGAGCTCCTCGACGAGCGCGCTCATGTCGTTGTAGTCGGCGTAGGCCCAGTAGGCCTCGAGCATGGTGAACTCGGGGTTGTGCTTGGGGCTGATGCCCTCGTTGCGGTAGTTGCGCCCGATCTCGAAGACCTTCTCGAAGCCGCCCACCAACAGGCGCTTGAGGTGCAGCTCGAGGGCGATGCGCAGGTTGAACTCGTGGCCCAGGGCGTTGTGGTAGGTCTTGAAGGGGCGGGCCTCGGTGCCCCCCGCCACCTCGTGCAGGGTGGGGCCTTCGACCTCGAGGAAGCCCCGCTCCTCGAAGAAGCGCCGGATGAGCCGCACGACCTGGCTGCGGGTGCGGAAGACCTCGCGCACCTCGGGGTTCTGGATGAGGTCGAGGTAGCGCTGGCGGTAGCGCACCTCCACGTCCTTGATGCCGTGCCACTTGTCGGGCAGGGGGTGCAGCGCCTTGACCAGGGGCGTCCAGCGGCGCACCTTGACGGTGATCTCGCCGGTCTTGGTGGTGAACACGTGCCCCTCGACGCCCACGATGTCGCCCACGTCGAGCTTCTTGAGGAGTTCGAAGCGCTCGGTGTCGTTCTTGGAGAAGTAGAGCTGGATGCGGCCCGAGCCGTCCTGGACGTGGGCGAAGGCCACCTTACCCATGTCGCGCAGGGTCATGAGCCGCCCCGCCACCTTCACCTGCTCCTCGGGCCACTCCTGCTGCGGCTCGGCCCCCGCGTGGGCGGCGCGGATCTGGGCGGCGTCGTGGGTCTTTTCGAAGCGGTAGGGGAAGGGCTCGAACCCGGCCTCGGCCAGGGCCTCGAGGTTGCGCAAGCGCTGCTGGGTCTGTTCGTTCCACTCAGGCATAGTTCCTCACAAAAGCAAACGCCAAACGCTCCCGATTCTACTCGGTTTCCGCGTTCGGCGTCGGCGAAGGTCTGGGTCGGGTCGCTGGTTCAAGCCTCCACGGAAACGATCTTGAACTCGCGTTTACCCTTGGGGGTGTCCAGCAGCAGCTTCTCGCCCTTCTTGCGGCCCAGCAGGGCCTTGCCCATGGGCGACTCGTCGGAGATCTTCATGGGCACCTCGAGCACGGTGGCCTCGGCGGGCGAGACCACCCGCACCTGCATCTTGCCGCCGTGGTCGTCCTCGAGGTTGACCACCGCGCCCAGCGTCACCAGGTCGGTCTTGCTGGCCGACTCCTCCAGGATGGCCGCGCGCGAGAGGGTGTCCTCGAGGGTGTCGATGCGGGCTTCGATGCGGGCCTTCTCGCGCTTGGCGTCCTCGAGGCCCGAGTCGTCGTAGTCGTCGGAGGATTCCATCAGCTCCTGCAGGATGCGGGTGGCCTCGCTGAGGCGTTCACGCTCTTGCTCGAGCTCCTTGAGCAGGCGCTGGTATCCGTCACGGGTAAGCTGTACTTCACGCGGCATTGGGTTCTCCTCGTTCACTCGTCTGGGCGCGGGGCCCGTGGTGCTGACTACTTAAGCGAAGCCCCGGCCAAAGCCTGGGGCTGGAATCAAGAGGGATTTGTCAATCCCTAACCGCCCTAGATTATACTCCGGCGCAGCAACTCCCTCAATCGGCGTGGCTCGGCCAGCCCGTTGCACTGGGCGGTGTCGCGGCAGAGGGTGACGTAGCGCCAGCGCCGCCCCGACGGCCCCACGCTGAAGCGGAAGAACTGCACCGAGGCCCGCGACATCTGGCGCAAGCAGGCCTCGCACAGCACCGGAGCCGTGGAGGGGGTGGCCTCGAGCGGCTCGAGCACCATCTCCAACGGCTCCTCGGCGATGTGAACCTTGCCTTCCCTGTCGCGGTAGTAAAGCACCTCACCGGGCGGGAGCAAATCCGGGTCTGTTCCGGGGAACAACTCCAGGATGAGCTCCCGCTCATCGAAGCTCGGTTCGCTCATAGTTCAGCCAAGCATACCCCATTCCGTAGAGATTTGCCGGATCAGCTCACCATTCGCCCTCCCCTGCCCGAAACTTTCTGGAGACAGAGCATCCTGCGGGGCCGGCGGGCGGCGGAGGGCCTGGGGCGCGTAGACTGGGCCGACCATGAAGCGACTGGCCCTCCCCCTGCTCCTGGCGCTGCTCGGCTGTTCGGCCCCGCCCGGCTCCAACCCCTACGCCACCGACAAGGTGCTGGTCATCGCCCATCAGGGCGGGGAGGGGCTGTGGCCCAGCAACACGATGTACGCCTTCGAGCGCGCGGTGCGGATGGGCGTGGACATGCTCGAGCTCGACGTCCACCTGAGCCGCGACGGGCACCTGGTGGTCATCCACGACGACACCGTGGACCGCACCACCAACGGTAAAGGAAAGGTCAAGGAGCTCACCCTGGCCGAGCTCAAGGCCCTGGACGCGGGCTGGTACTGGCCCCAGCGCTCCAAAGAGACCGACCCCCACCCCTTCCGCGGGCAGGGCATCACCATCCCCACGCTCGAGGAGGTCTTGCGCGCCTTCCCCGGCTTCCCCATGACCATCGAGATGAAGGCCGACGGCCTGGCCGAGCCCTTCTGCGCCCTGCTGCGCCAGCACCGGATGACCGGCAGGGTGATCGTGGCGAGCTTCCGCGACAGCGCCATGCAGGACTTCCGCGAAGCCTGCCCCGAGGTGACCACCAGCCTCACCGAGAGCGAGATCCGGCCCCTGGTGATGCTCAACCTCTTCCTGCTGGGCGACTTCTACACCCCGCCCGCCGGCGGCACCGTGCTGCAGATCCCCACCGCCGCCGGGGGCTTCGACCTCACCAACCCCCTGCTGATCAGCGTGATCCGGCGCAAGGGCCTGGCGGTGCAGTACTGGACCATCAACGAGCTCGAGGAGATGCAGCGCCTGATTAAAGCCGGGGCCCACGGCATCATCACCGACCGGCCCGACCTGCTCCTGCAGGCGCTAGGCCGGCAGTAGCGGGCTCCGTACGGGGACGCCCGCGGCCAGCCGCGCCGCCAGGCGGCCCAGGATGGCCCCCACCACGTTCCCCGTCCCGCTGTACGCCCCGACCGCCCACACGCCGGGGCGGACCTCCTCGAGCACGGGCCAGCCGCTCTCGGTATAGCCCACCGAGGCGGCCCAGCGGTGGGTGACCTCGGCCCGCACGCCCAGGTGCTCGCGCAGGAAGCGCTCGAGCCGCTGCTGCACCGCCTCGCCCGGCTCCGCCGCGTGGGTCCACTCCCCTTCCCCGCCCTGGTCGCGGAAGCCGCCCAGCGCGACGCGGCCGTCGGGGAGCTGCTGCCAGTACTCGTAGCCCCAGCGGTAGTAGACCGGGCGCGGGAAGCGCACCTCGGGCGCGGGGGCCGTCGCCAGCATCTGCAGGCGGGCGGTGCGGACCCGCCCGGCGAGCTCGGGGAACAGGGCCTCCAGCCGCCCGTCCACCGCCACGATCACCCGCTTGCAATGAACGGTCCCGCCGGGGGTGCGCACGGCCCGGCCGCTGATCTCCAGCGCCGGAGTCTGCTCGAACAACGTCGCACCTTGGCCTAGCAGGCCCCGGGCCAGCAGGCGGCAGCGCAGCAGGGGGTTGAAGGCCCCGTCGGAGGGGATCAGGATGCCCCGCCCCTCCGGCCCCTCGTAGGGCTCGGCGGGGAAGCCGTCGGCCCGCAGGGCCTCGAGGTGCTCGAGGCAGTCGCGGTACTCCTCGGCGTCGGCGGCGATGCGCAGGCTCCCCACCCGCCGGATGGCCTCGGGGGTCTCCCGGCACATGCGCTCGAGCTGCTCGAGGGTGGCCTGGTAGATGGCCTTCGCCCGCTCCCGCCCCGCCTGGGCCACGGTCTCGTGGTAGAACTTGGCGAGCCCGGCCAGCAGGAAGCCGCCGTTGCGCCCGGCCGCGCCCCCGGCCACCGGGCCCGCGTCGAGGCCGACCACGCGCCGGCCCAGCTCCAGCAGTTCCCCCACCGCCGACAGGCCCGAGCCGCCGAGCCCCACCACGCAGACGTCGGCCTCGAGGTCGCCCTCCAGCGCGGGCAGCCCCGGCCACTTCGAGTCGTCCCAAACCGGCACGTTCATAACGGATCTCCTAGGGTTTCGCGGAAGAACTCGAGCACCCGCGCCTCGATCTGGGGCAGGTGCGTCTCGTTGATGAAGTGGTCGCCCTCGGGGATGACCCAGAGCTCGCTGGGCACGTCCACCTCGAGCAGCGCGGCGTGCAGGGCCTCGGCCTGCGAGAGGGGCACCTGCGCGTCGCGGGCCCCGTGCACGATGAGAAACGGGGCCGACAGCGGCGAGACCCGGCACACTGGGCTGGCCTGGGCGGCGAGGTGCGCGACCTCCCCGGCCCTCGCGCCCAGCAGGCGGCTCACCAGGCCCTGGGGGTCCTGCAACTCTGCCCGCCACCCGGGGTCGAAGAAGTCGGCCGGCCCGCAGACGTCCACCACGGCCTGCACCTCGCCCAAGGCCCCCAGCAGCGCGGCCAGGTGCGCCCCCGCCGAGATGCCCCACACCCCCACGCGCCCGGGGTCCACGCCCCACCGCGCGGCGTGGGCCCGGACCCAGGCCACGGCGGCCCGGGCGTCCTCGAGCTGCGCCGGGAAGGGCGCTTCGTGGCTGTAGCGGTAGTTGCTGCTGAAGGTCACGTAGCCGGCTCGGGCCAGGAAGGCGTTGATCTCGGGGTACTTGCCGAACACGTGCCAGCCCCCGCCGTGCAGGAAGAGGATGGCGGGGACAGGCCGCGCCGCGCGGTGTGTGGGCCTGAGCACGTCGATCAGGTGGGCCCGCCCGGCCTGCTCGCCGTAGGGCAGGTCGGGGATGAGCTCGAGGCCGGGCGGCGGGGTGAAGGGCATAGCCGTCTAGAACCTACCAAAAAAAAGCGGGCCGGGGACCTAGGTCCCCGGCCGTGTGGTGGAGGTGGAGGGATTTGAACCCCCGACCTTCGCCTTGCAAAGGCGCTGCTCTCCCGCTGAGCTACACCCCCGAAAGGGTCGAACGCCTAACGCCAAACGCTAAACGCCTGACCGGTTTGGAAGTATAGCAGCCCTTCCCCACTTCCGCAAAGTGCCCGCTTCACCTATAATCGGCCAGGTGTGCCGACGGCGGCACGGGGCAGGGAGAGGTCCCCGCGCCAGGGCCAAGGCCGCAAATTCAACTCTGCTCCAACCTCTCCCGCACGGAGGCTTATGCCCTTCAACATCAGCATCAAGGAACTGCTGGAAGCCGGGGTCCACTTCGGTCACGAGACCAAGCGCTGGAACCCCAAGATGAAGCGTTACATCTACGCCGAGCGCAACGGCATCTTCATCATCGACCTGCAAAAGACGATGGTGGAGATCGAGCGCACCTTCAGCTACGTGCAGGACCTCGCCATGCGCGGGGGCACCATCCTGTTCGTGGGCACCAAGAAGCAGGCCCAGGAGATCGTGGCCCTGGAAGCCGACCGCTGCGGGATGCCCTACGTCAACGTGCGCTGGCTGGGCGGGATGCTCACCAACTACAAGACCATCGCCAGCCGGGTCAACCGCCTGGCCGAGCTCGAGGAGCTTTTCGCCTCCGAGGAGATCAACGAGCGGGTCAAGACCGAGCAGGTGCGCCTGAAGCACGAGCTCGACCGCCTGCAGAAGTACCTGGGCGGCTTCCGCCACCTCAAGCGCCTGCCCGACGCGCTCTTCGTCATCGACCCCTCCAAGGAGACCATCGCCGTCAAGGAGGCCCGCAAGCTGGGCATCCCCATCGTCGCGCTGGCCGACACCGACTCCGACCCCGACCTCGTCGACTACATCATCCCCGGCAACGACGACGCCATCCGCGCCATCCAGCTCATCCTCTCCCGCGTCACCGACCTCATCGTGGAGACCCGCGGCGGCGGCCGTCCTGCTGCCCCGGCCCCCGTGCCCGCCGAGGCCGAGGAGGCTTCGGGCGAGGAAGCCCAGGCCTGATCCGGTCGGGAGCCGGGCGCCGAGGGCTCGAAGCTGAAGACCCTTGGCGCCCGACCCCCGGCCCCTGACATTTGAAGGATGCGTATGAGCCAACTCGAGCAGATCAAGAAACTACGCGAGCAGACCGGCGCGGGCATGAGCGACGTGAAGAAGGCCCTGGAAGACGCCGGCTGGGACATGGAGAAGGCCACCACCCTGCTGCGCGAGCGTGGGGCGCTCAAAGCCGCCAAGAAGGCCGACCGCGAGGCGCGCGACGGCATCATCGGCTACTACATCCACCACAACCAACGGGTGGGGGTCATCGTCGAGCTCAACTCCGAGACCGACTTCGTGGCGCGCAACGAGGAGTTCCAGGCCCTCGCCAAGGACATCGCCATGCACATCGCCATGGCCAACCCCCGCTACGTCAGCGTGGAGCAGGTCCCGGCCGAAGACCTCGAGAAGGAGAAGCAGATCTACCTCACCCAGCTCCTCAACGAGGGCAAGCCCCAGCACATCGCCGAGAAGGCCGCCGAGGGCCGCATGAAGAAGTTCTACGAGGAGATGGTGCTCCTCGAGCAGCCCTTCGTCAAGGACGAAAAGGTCAAGGTGGGCGAGCTCGTCCAGGCCGCCATCGCCAAGATCGGGGAGAACATCGTGGTCCGGCGCTTCAGCCGCTTCGAGGTAGGAGCTTAAGCGATGCCCGGGGTCGAGGGTCGAGCTTCGAAGGCTCGATCCTCGATTTTCTTTGGCGCTTCGAGACTTTAGGGTATGAAATACAAACGCGTACTGCTCAAGCTCTCGGGTGAGTTCCTCACCGGCGACGGCTTCGGGATCCAGCCCGAAGCCACCAAGACCCTGGCGCAGGAAGTCGCCAAGGCCCACGCGCTGGGGACCCAGCTCGCCATCGTGGTGGGCGGGGGCAACCTCTGGCGCGGGGCGCGGCAGGGGGTGGGGATGGACCGGGCCACCGCCGACTACATCGGCATGCTGGGCACCATCATGAACGCCCTGGCCCTGCAGGACGCCCTCGAGTACCTGGGCGTGCCCACCCGGGTGCAGACCGCCCTCACCATCCAGCAGGTCGCCGAGCCCTACATCCGCCGGCGGGCGCTGCGCCACCTGGAGAAAGGCCGGGTGGTGATCTTCGGCGGGGGCACCGGCAACCCCTTCGTCACCACCGACACCGCCGCCGCGCTGCGCGGCCTGGAGATGAACGTCGACGCGGTGCTGATGGCGAAGAACAAGGTGGACGGCGTCTACGACGACGACCCCCGCAAGAACCCCCAGGCCACGAAGTACGACACCCTCACCTTCCACGACGCGCTGGTCAAGGGCCTGCAGGTCATGGACGGCACCGCCATGACGCTGTGCCAGGAGCAGAACCTCTCCATCATCGTCTTCGACATGTTCAAGGAGGGGAGCCTCGAGGGCGTGATCCGGGGCGAGCCCATCGGCACGCTGGTGCATAAGTAGCCGGCCCCGCCGGACGCCCGACCGGGAAGACCGCCGCCCGGCCGCCAAGCCCTGCGTCCCGTGCGTGAGGGATACGATAAGCTAGAGGATATCGGCCGTTGCTTTACCAGGAGGCGTTATGCTGAAAGACGTTTACGCTGAAGCCAGAAATCACATGCAGAAAGCACTCGAGGCGCTCGAGCACCACCTGAGCGGGATGCGCTCGGGCCGGGCCAACCCCGCGCTCCTCAACAACATCAAGGTCGAGTACTACGGCTCGCTCATGCCCCTCAACCAAGTCGGGACCGTCTCCGCCCCCGACGCCCGCACCCTGGTCATCCAGGCCTGGGACCCCCAGGCCCTCAAGGAGATCGAGAAGGCCATCCGCGACTCCGACCTGGGGCTCAACCCCAACAACAAGGGCGACTCGATCTTCATCGTCATCCCCCCGCTCACCGAGGAGCGCCGCCGGGACTTAGTCAAGTCGGTCAAGCACTTCGGCGAGGAGGCCAAGGTCGCCATGCGCAACGCCCGCCGCGAGGCGCTGGACAAGATCAAGAAGATGGAGAAGGACAAGCAGATCTCCGAGGACGACCTCAAGCGCGCCGAGGCCGAAGTGCAGAAGATCACCGACGAGTTCGTGCACAAGGCCGACTCGGCGGTGCAGAAGAAGGAGCACGAGATCCTGGGCAGCTAGCCTGCCCGCAGGCCGGGCGCCAGCCGGAGGCACCGCCCGGCGCCCGGCCCTGACCGACCCGTATGGAAAAGCCTACCCAGCAGGAGCAGGCTCGAGCCAAAAGCTCGAGCGACTCGCTGGCTACCCGCTTCGTCTCCTCCATCATCGGCTTCGCCCTGCTGCTGTTCATCATGTGGGTGGGCTTGCCGCTGATCCTTCCCGTGCTCATCGGGATCCTGTGGCTGGCCACCGCCGAGCTGCGCGACATGCTGCGCCTGCGGGGCATCGAGCTCAACATGCAGTTCCTGCGCTGGGGCGGGGTGGTGATGCTGCTGTTCTCGCTGCCGCAGTTGCACCACATCTACCCCGGCATCCCCTGGCGGGAGGTCGCGCTGGGGCTGGTGCTCATCGGCGCCTTCAGCTACGAGCTGCTCTACGGCGCCAACATCCCCCGCTTCGCCTTCAGCCTGATGGCCTTCCTCTACGTGCCGTTCATGCTGGGCTATCTGGTGCTGCTGCGCTACACCCCCGACGCCGTGCAGGGCTTCTGGACCCTGCTGCTCCCCCTGTTCGCCAGCTTCAGCACCGACGTGGGCGCCTACTTCGTGGGCAAATACTTCGGCAAGCGCAAGCTCGCCCCCAGCATCAGCCCCGGCAAGACCGTCGAAGGCTCCATCGGCGGCATGGTGGCCGGCTTCCTGGGGGTGCTGCTCATCGCCGCCCTGGCCAACGCCGCCGTCCCCTTCCGCTGGGTCGAACTGCTGGCCGTCAGCCTCCTCCTCTCCCTCTCCGCCCAGCTCGGCGACCTCACCGAGTCCATGCTCAAGCGCTACTGCGGCGTCAAAGACTCCGGCGCCTTCCTCCCCGGCCACGGCGGCCTCCTCGACCGCATGGACAGCCTGCTCTTCAGCGTGCCGCTGACGTATTTCCTGTTGCGGATTTTCGTGGGGTAGGTTGGAAGAATGTCGATAGTCGATAGCTGATAGCCAAACGCCTTGTTGGGATAAATCATCCACTTGGGTTGTGTCCAGCCCGTAGGCCAACTACAGCCCCACTCCCCAGGGGACACCCGCTCAACCTGTGAGCCCGTCCCCGGCCGTGGATCCGCGGCTCACGCGGGAGGGGGTGGGCGGGGTGGCGCAGACGGGCAGGCCGCCGGGTCAAGGTGCGGCCCGCACCCCCGCACACGCGGGCACTGAGGCCCGGCGGCACGTCCGCGAGGGGGTGGCCGTAGGCCATACCGGCTCTGCCGGTAACCTGGAGTCCCTCGGAGGGTGAGAGGGGGAGCAGGTTTCCGGCGCATGCCGGGTCGCGTACCGCGATGCCCTCGCCACGTGGAATGGCCTCCCCCTACACCCTCCGACGGCGGAGCGATCCCCGCCAAACCA
>NZ_KE387023.1:2967340-3009083 GCF_000430045.1 Calidithermus chliarophilus DSM 9957
GTCCCGGGGCTGGCCGGGCTCCCCGGGGTGCGGGCGGCGGTGCAGGCCGGGCGGCGCGTGGCGCTGGCCAATAAGGAGAGCATGGTGGCGGCCGGGCCGCTGCTGTGGGCCGAGGCCGAGAGGAGCAGGGCGCAAATCCTGCCCGTGGACTCCGAGCACTCCGCCCTCTTCCAGAGCCTGGCCGGCGAACCCCTTTCCGGCGTGGCCGAGCTCATCCTCACCGCCTCCGGCGGCCCCTTCCTGCACGAACCCGCCGACCTGCGCCACGTCACCCCCGAGATGGCCCTGCGCCACCCCCGCTGGAAGATGGGGCCCAAAGTGACCATCGACTCCTCGACGCTGTTCAACAAGGGCCTCGAGGTGCTCGAGGCCGTGCAGCTCTTCCGCTTGCCGCTGGAGAAGGTGAAGGTGCTGATCCACCCGCAGTCCTACGTGCACTCGCTGGTGCGCTTCCAGGACGGCAACCTCAAGGCTCAGCTCGGCCCCACCGACATGCGGCTGCCCATCCAGTACGCCCTCACCTACCCCGAACGCCCCCCCACCCCCCTGCGCGACCTCCCCATCCCCGAGCGCCTCGAGTTCTACCCCCCCGACACCGGGCGCTTCCCCGCCCTGGCCGCCGCCTACGAGGCCGGGCGCCGGGGCGGGCTGGCCCCGGTGGTGCTCAACGCCGCCGACGAGGTGGCGGTGGAGGCCTTCCTCAAGGGCCAGATCGGCTACTTAGACATCCCGCGGGTGCTCGAGGCGGCGCTCGAGGCGGTCCCCCAGGGCGGGCTGAGCTGGGAGAGCATCGGGCACGCCGACCTCGAGGCGCGCGTCCGCAGCCGCGAGCTGCTGAAGGTAAAGGTCTAGAGAATGGCACTGTTGTGGTTTTTGCTCATCATCGGCGTCAGCATCCTGGTCCACGAGCTGGGCCACTACTGGGCGGCCAAGGCTCAGGGCGTGGGGGTCAAGAACTTCGCGCTGGGCTTCGGCCCCACCCTGCTCAAGTTCGACTGGCGCGGCACGACCTGGCGGCTCAACGCCATCCCCCTGGGGGGCTACGCCGAGATCGACGGCATGATGCCCGGGGATGCCCACGGGTACTCGAGGCTCTCGGTCTGGGGCAAATTCCTCATCCTGGTGGGCGGCGTGGTGATGAACCTGCTGCTGGCCTGGCTGCTGCTGGCGACCCTCGCCAGCGTGCGGGGCCTGCCCGAGGCGGTGCCCGGCCAGGCCCAGGTCGCCGCCGTGGTCGAGGGCAGCCGCGCCGAAGCGATCGGGCTGAGGGCGGGCGACGTGATCGTGGCCCTCAACGGCCAGCCGCTGAAGAGCTGGGAGGAGGTGCGCAACTTCCGGGAGGGCGCGGGCGAGAAGCGCTTCACCGTGCGGCGCGGCGGGGAAACGGTGGAGGTTCGCTTCGACTGGCCGGGCGGCCAAGGCACCCTGGGCATCCGCTACGGGCCCATCATCCGGTACACCAAGCTCCCGTTCTTCCAGGCCTTTTTCCGCTCCATCGCCGACACCGTGACGGCAGCGCCGGCGGCCTTCCGGGCCATCGTCACCGGGCTGGTGGGGACGGTGGCGGGCCAGTCCAACACCGGCCTCTCGGGGCCGGTGGGCATCGTCTCGGTGACCGGGCAGGCCGCCCAGCAGGGGGTCTACACCCTGGCGCTGCTGATGATCCAGATCAACCTCTCGCTGGCGATCTTCAACCTGCTGCCCATCCCCGGCCTCGACGGCGGGCGCATCCTGATCCTGCTCGCCAACGTGATCGCCCGCGGCCGCATCACCCCCGAGCACGAGGCGAGGCTGAGCTACGGCGGCTTCCTGTTCATGCTGCTGCTGCTGGTGCTGGTCACCATCAACGACCTGCGCAACCTCGGGGGCGGGAGCTAGCGGGGAGGGTCCTCATGGCTGCGACCACGGTGCTGATACCGGCCTACAACGAGCAAGACCACGTCGGCGCGGTGATCAAGACGGTGCTCGAGGCCGGCTTCCCGGTCATCGTCGCCGACGACGGCTCGGCCGACGCCACCGCGCAGGTGGCCGAAGCCGCCGGGGCCAAGGTGGTGCGCCTGCCGCAGAACCGGGGCAAGGGCGGGGCGGTGGCCTACGGCCTGCGGCACGTCGAGACCCCGCTGGTGATGCTGCTCGACGCCGACCTCACCGGCCTGACCCCCCCGCACCTCGAGGCCCTGTTGGCCCCGGTGCGCGACGGCGAGGCCGACATGAGCATCGGCATCTTCAAGGGCGGGCGGCTGCAGACCGACCTCGCCCAGCGCATCACCCCCTACCTCTCGGGCCAGCGGGCCTTCCGCACCGAGCTGCTGCGGCAGGTGCAGGGGCTGGAGGGAGCCCGCTACGGCATCGAGATGGTGCTCACCCAGCACGCCGCCGAGCACAAGTGGCGGGTGAAGTACGTGCCGCTGGTGGGGATGGGCCAGGTGATGAAGGAGGAGAAGCGCGGCTTCTGGGGCGGGGTGGCCCACCGCCTGCAGATGTACCGCGAGATCCTGCGCTCCTGGCGCCGCCGCAGGGTCAGCTAGCCTTCTCGGCCTCCTCGAGCAGGCCCCGCTCGAGCTGGCTCAGCACGTACCCGAAGCGGTGCGGCTCGTTGAGGTGCAGGCCGAGCGCCGCCTTGCGGGTCGCGGCGATGGCGGGCTTGGGGTCGCCCTTCCGGGTGATGGCCTCGCGGAGCTGGGCCAGCGCCTTGCGGGCTTCGCGCACCTCGATGCCCGCCCCGTGGATGTGGGTGCCGGGCCCGGCCGGGTGGCGGTGGGAAAGCAGGCGCTCGAGTTCGTCCAGCAGTTCCAGGCTGCTCTGGGCCATAGTCCCCTCCTCGCGGTTCATCTCTAGGGTAGACCGGCTCGAGCACGCTGGCAAGGCGGGGCCAAAGGGGCGAACGGTACTTTTTTCACCACGCGGGGCGGTAACATTGAGGGGATATGAAGCGGCTACCGTGGGTTGCATTGCGTCATGGCGAAGAGGTGACAGCGTGAACGACCGGCTTCTCGAGCGTGCCGTGCAGGGCGAAACCTTGAACGCCCAGGAGATCGAAACGCTATACCACGTCCCCCTGCCCGAGCTGGCGGCGGCGGCCCACGAGGCCCGGCTGCGCCGGGCGCGGCCCGACCTCGTGACTTACCTCATCGACCGCAACATCAACTACACCAACGTCTGCAACGTGGCCTGCAACTTCTGCGCCTTCTACCGCACCGACCGCCAGAAGGACGCCTACGTGCTGAGCTTCGAGGAGATCGGGCACAAGGTCGAGGAGCTCATGAGCATCGGCGGGCGGCGCATCCTGATGCAGGGCGGGGTCAACCCCAAGCTGCCCTACACCTGGTACCTCGACCTCCTGCGCTACCTCAAGAGCCACTACCCCGAGGTCCGCATCGACGCCTTCAGCCCCGAGGAGATCCTGGGGCTCGAGAAGATCACCGGCCGCAAGGCCCCCGAGCTGCTGGCCGAGCTCAAGGAGGCCGGGCTCGACGGGCTGCCCGGGGCCGGCGGCGAGATCCTGGTGGACGAGGTGCGGGCCAAGGCTGCCCCTGCCCGCATCAAGGCCGAGGACTGGTTCCGCATCCAGGACGCGGCCCAGCGCCTGGGGCTCTACACCATCGCCACCATGGTCATCGGCTTCGGCGAGACCTACGCCCAGCGCGCCGAGCACCTGATCAAGATCCGGGCCCAGCAGGAGAAGGCCCAGCGCGAGCACGGCCACGGCTACGCCGCCTTCGCCATGTGGACCCTGCAGACCGAGAACACCCGCCTCAAGGGCAAGGCCCCCGGCGCCAGCGCCCACGAGTACCTGCAGCAACTCGCCGTGGCCCGCCTGGCCCTCAACAACGTCCCTAACCTGCAGGCGAGCTGGCCCAGCATGGGCTTCAAGGTCGCCCAGACCGCGCTCTACTACGGCGCCAACGACTTCGGAAGCACCATGCTCGAGGAGAACGTGGTCAGCGTGGCCGCCGGCCACAACCGCACCCACGCCACCGTGCGCCAGATCGTGCGCCACATCGCCGACGCGGGCTTCACCCCCGCCGAGCGCGACCCCTACTACAACATCCTGCGCTACCCCGACGTGGAGGCCGTGCTGAGCGAGCGCGACCCCGAGCCGCTGCCGATGGCCTGACCCCGCGCCCTCAACCACAGCAAGGAATGGCCGGGAATTCCCGGCCATTCCGCGTTGGATGCAGGCTAGCGGGCTAATTCCGGAACACCACGTCCTCGCGCCGGAAGTTGCGCACCGCCAGCGCCAGCGCCAGCCCGGCGAAGACCAGCGTGGTGGCCCAGGTCAGGCTGATCTGCCAGCCCTGGGCCGAGCCCTTGACGATGCCGTCGAGCAGCAGCATGACGTTGAAGGCGGGCAGGGCGTAGTACCACTGCTGCTGGGTGAGGAAGTCGGAGAACTGCAGGGCGATGAGCGGCAGGATGAAGACGAACTGGAGGGGGGCCATGTAGCTCTGGGCCTCCTTGAAGCTGCGGGCGTACAGGCCCAGCGTGAGCTGCACCGAGACCATCATGGCCGCGAAGAGGACGGCGGTGACGAGGAGCGCGAGGTAGCCGCTGGGCTCGAGCGCGAGCGCCCCGCCGAGCTGGGTGCCCCCGCCCTGCATGGCCTCGAGCTGCCGCGCGAAGAAGCTACGCACCACCGTCCCGCCCAGCACGATGCCCGCCACCGAGGCCAGCGCCGCCGCCAGCGCCACCACCAGCGTCGCGAGGGCCTTGCCGAGCACCACCTGTGAGAGGGGTGCCGGGGTCGCCAGCAGGGCCTCGAGCGTCCCCTTCTCCTTCTCCCCCGCCGTGGTGTCGATGGCCACCACCTGCCCGCCGATGAGGATGAACAGCACCAGGAAGTAGGGGATGAAGAAGGCGAACAGGCCCGCCGAGCGCTCCTGCTTGGGCGAGGCGTCCTGGGTGGTGATCCGGAAGGGCTCGAGCACCGCGGGCGAGATGCCCCGGCTCTGCAGGGTGCGGGCCACCTCCTGGTCCTTCAGCGCCCGCAGGGCCCCTTCGACCTTATCCACCACCACGCTGCTCTGGGTGACGCCCCCCGAGAGCCGGCCGTAGATGACGTAGCGGCCTTCGCCGTAGGCCACCGCCGCCTGGACCACCTTCTCGCGCACCCGGGTCTCGGGGTCGTCCACGGGGACCGGGTCGAGCTTGGCGGCGCGCAGGGCCTGCAGGGCGGCCTCGGGCAGGTTCTGCACCCCCACCGGCTGCACCTGCTCCACGGTCTTGCGCGCGGCGTTGCCCAGCAGCAGGCTGGGGCCGTACATCAGCAGGGGCATGAGCAAAATGGGCAGGATCAGGGTGCTGAAGATCACCCGGCGCTCGCGCAGCACCGAGAGCATCTCCTTGCGGAAAATACGCGTCACGTTGTCCATGGATTGCCTCGATTCTCCGGCGGCTCAGGCCGCGACTTCCTCCAGGCGGCGGATGAAGGCGCGCTCGAGGCTGCCCCCGCCACGGCTCATGGCCTCGCTGGCCGGCCCTTCGTAGACGAGCTTGCCCCCGTAGAGGAAGCCCACCCGGTCGCAGACCTCCTCGGCCTCGCTCATGACGTGGGTGGAGTAGACCAGGCTCTTGCCCAGCGCGCGGTACTGCTTGACGAAGTCGAGCAGCGAGCGGCGGGCGAAGACGTCGAGCCCGGCGGTGGCCTCGTCGAGCAGCAGCACGGGCGGCTGGTGCAGGATGGAGCGGGCGACCACCACCTTCTGCCGCATGCCCGTCGACATCTCGCGCACCAGCTTGTCGAGCACGCCGTCCATCTCGAGCAGGCTCGCCACCCACTCCAGCCGCTCCCGGAACAGGCGGCCCTCCACCCCGTAGAAGCCCGCGAAGAACTCCAGCACCTCCCGGCCCGTCAGGCGCTCGTACACCTGCATCCCGCCGTTGACGATGCCGAGGTTGCGGCGCACCTCGAGCGGCTGCTTGCGGATGTCGTACCCCGCGACCGTGGCGGTGCCGCTGCTGGGGGTGAGCAGGGTGGCCAGCATGCGCAAGGTGGTGGTCTTGCCGGCTCCGTTGGGGCCGAGGAGGCCGTAGACCTCGCCGTGGCCCACCCGGAAGCTGAGGTTCTCCACGGCTTTGAAATCCTTGTAATTCTTGCTCAATCCCGTCGCTTCAACCATGCATTTACTCCTTTGCCTCACCCCTTGGCCTGCTGCTGCCGGAGCTGGTCGCCCTGGCGGCGCAGGTCGTCGAGTTGCTTCCAGTGCTGCTCGAGCGCTGCCCTGCCCGCCTCGGTGAGGCCTATTTGGGTGTTGGGCAGCTTGCCGATGAACTGCTTGGTGATCTGCACGTAACCCGCCTCCTCGAGCCTGGACAGGTGCGAGGAGAGGTTGCCCTTGGTGAGGCCGGTGGCCCGCTGGAGGAACACGAAGTCGGCGCTCTGGCACGCGCCGAGCACGGTCATGATCATCAGGCGGGCCGGCTCGTGCAGCAGGCGGGTGGACTCGGGGTCAAAGCGCAGTTCCATCGTCGTCCTTCACCGGCGGCAGGATGCGGGTGAGCTCGAGGTGGTCGAGCATCCCGCACGCGGCATACCCCAGGCCCAGCACCCCCAGGAACAGGCTCATCATCCAGTCCGGGCTCACGCCCAGCAGGGGCAGCGGGGCGAGCAGGGCCAGGGCCAGCGCGAGCAGCCGCCAGTGACGCCGCCCTCCCCCGGTAGCGCGCTCGTAGAGCCAGGCCGCGCCCGCCCAGACCAGGCCGCTGATGAAGACGGGCAGCTCGAGGCGGGCGTCGAGCGCCAGCAGGAGGGCCAGCAGCGGGATGAAGAGCACCAGCCAGGCGTCCAGGCGCCGGTTGGTCGCCGGGTTGCGCACCACGCCGTAGGCGGAGCGGTAGTATCCCGCCGCGATGACGCAGGAGAACAGCACCGTGGCCACCACCACCCCCAGGAGGATGACCCCCACCCCCAGCCCCTTCCCCTCGAACAGCGGGGAGAGCAGCAACCCCTCGACCATGAGCATGAAGCCCAGCGGAACCAGCCGCAGCCCCTGCCAGTAACTGAAAAAGGCCGTGACCCGCCTGACTTCTTCCAACCGCCGGTCCTGGTTCATCGCTTCACCCTAAACCAGTTTGCGGTACAAACCGGTTTACAGTCAAGCCCTCAATGAAGACCGCCAGGGCCTAGGCCCTGGCGGCGTGTCCCAGTTCCCTCAGCTTCAGGGGCACTGGCCGGTGCGGTAGAGGTCGAAGCCTTCGTAGTTCTCGGCCTGGTAGGGAGCGGCCTGGGTCTTGTTGTCGTAGCCGTTCCAGCCCTTGGTCACGGTGAGGGTCTGCACGGTGCCCACCCAGAAGACCTTGTTGCCGTTGCTCTCGGAGTAGAGCAGGTACTTGTGGCAGGTGTTGCCCAGCACCACGTCGCCCGAGCCGAACTTGCCGTTGGTGTCCTCGTCGGAGTAGGCCACCACCTGGTAGCTGCCCTCCTCGGCGGCCTGCGGCAGCTCGAGGGCGTAGCGCTTGGTCACGTCGGGGTCCTTGATCTCGAGCTGGTTGTTGTAGCTGAACTGCCCTTCCGCGGTCAGGCCCACCAGGGCTAAGCGCATCTTGGACTTGTCCACCGTGGACCAGTCGCCGGAGAAAACCCCGATGACCTGCTGCCCGCCGATACCGGGGAGCAGACCGCACCCCGCGATCAGACCCGCTGCCAGTGTTGCGATCAGGTATTTTTTCATGGTGATCTCCTCTTGTTCGTGCGAACCTAATTTGGTTCTCCTGCACGGTAAAAATTCTCACTGAGCCTGCACTGAATCGTGGCTGTCACCCCGCTGATGAGCGGCTTCAGGAAAGCCCATGCAGCTCACATCCAACCCGTGCCGATCCGGCGAAATACCCGTACTGCCGGGACTTCTTTTCGTTAATCAAGCTAAGAACCCCGTGGAGGACTACCTGGCCGGCCGCCCTTACCCTCGGGGCGTGAGCAGCGCAAGGGAGGGGGCTATGGCCCCCTCCCGGTCCTTCCGCCGGGCCCGCCCCCCGTCAGCCCTCGAGCGGGGGTTCAGGGGAGAGCCCTTCCCGGGCGACCGCCCGGATGAAGGCCAGCACTTCGTCCACGGCGGCCTCGGAAAGGGGCTGGCCGGCTTTCCAGGCCCGGGAGCGCTCGAGCAGAGGCGCCCACCCGGGCCATCGCCCCAGCGCCCAGCGCACCGCCCGGGGCTTGGTGCCCATCTCCCCTGTTTCCAGCGTCAGCAACGCCCGGCACATGGTCTCCACGGCGAAGCGCGCCAGGCCCGCGTGCCCCAGCATCTCCCGCCGCGCCGTGGTGCCGGCCCACTCGAGCCAGTCCGGCAGCACCTGCCGCACCGCCTGGCGCAGCGCCCAGGGCGGGACCGGACCGATCAGGGCCTTCGGATGGGGGCCGTGGAGCGCCACCCCGTGCTCCCGGACGGCCCAGAACTCCAGGAGCCAGTTGGCGCCCAGCGCCTTCCACCCGAGCGCCCTCCCGCAGCCGCGCTCGAGGGCGGGAACCCGCGTCTTGGGCACGAAGTTCGCCAGGAGCTCGAGCGGGACATAGGCCAGCTCGACCTCGGCGGCGTAGGGGTTGTCCAGCGCCTGCACCCGCGAGTGCACGGCCGAAAGCGCCGCGAACTCGGCCCCGGTGACGGGCGTCCGGGTCACGGCGAGCAGGTCCACGTCGCTGCTGGCGGGGTCGAAGTCGCCCAGCGCCAGCGAGCCCCGGAGGTAGAGGCCCTCGAGGCCGGCCCCCAGGGCCTCACGGATGCCGGCAGCGAGCGCCTCGACGACCTCCTGTACGTCTGGGTTCGGGTACATGGCCGGCCCTCCTCGAGGCCTTATACCGGGTTCGAAAAGAGTCATCGAAACCAAAGACCTCCAAAGGCTGTCTTTTTGAACCCTAGAGCACTCCCTTCGGTCGGTTCAACGCTGAACCGACCGAATCGGGTATCACCCGGTGCGCTTGAGCTTGCCCGTGCGCTTGGCCCAGCCCTCGGCCCGGCTGAAGACCCACAGGCCCATCGGGATGAACAGCAGGCCCATCACGAACAGGATGCCCAGCTCGGGCAGCACCGCGCTCAGCGGGGCCCCCACCAAGCGCTCGGGCGTGGAGTCGGGGTTGTTGATGCCCATGAGCTTGCGCGAGGCCTCGAGGGCGTAGGTGGCCGGGCTCAGGTAGGCCAGGGGCTGGATCCAGGCCGGCAGCACCGAGACCGGGTAGTAGATGCCCGAGACCAGCAGCAGCACCCCCTGGAAGATGTTGGTGGCCTGCGCGCCGTTCTCCGGGCTCATCACCGGCAGGATGGCCGCCATCAGGCCCAGGCCCATGAAGGCCAGGCTGCCCACCAGGAGCACCACCAGCACGCCCAGCAGGTTGGCCCCGCTCACCGAGACCTGGATGAACAGCACCAGCCCGACCAGGATCACGGCCGTGCGCACCACGCTGAAGAGCACGGCGAACAGCGACACCCCGCTGAGGTGGATGAGCCTCGAGACCGGGGCCATGAAGGTGTACTCCAGCGTCCCCTCCCAGCGCTCGTAGCTGATGGAGTTGGCGATCTCGTTGTACATCGCCGAGAGGAAGCTCCATAGCAGCACCCCCAGCAGCAGCGTGAGGGTGAGGCGGAAGTCGTCCTGCGACTTGCCGATGAGGGCGATGGTCGCCGAGTTGACGATGGCGTAAAAGACGAACACGAACACCCAACTGATGTACCGCCGCGTCAGGTGCCAGTCACGGAACACGAAGGCCCACATGGGGCGTACGTAGCGTTCGAGCATAAAGCTCCCTCCGGTCGTGCTAGACGCTATACGCAATACGCTAAACGCCTTTTGGCTGTTTGCGTCTTGCGTTTTGCGTCAAGCGTCTTGCTCTTCTTCGATCTCCTCGCCGGTCAGGGCGATGAAGGCTTCCTCGAGGTCCTGCGTCCCCGCCTGCGCCTTGAGCTCCTCGGCCGTCCCCTCGGCCACCAGGTTGCCGTGGGCCAGGAAGCCGACGCGGTGGGAGAGGCGCTCGGCCTCGGCCATGTCGTGGGTGGTGAGGAGGATGGTGGTGCCCTGCTCGCGGCGCAGGTCCTCCAGGAAGGCCTGCACGTCGCGGCGGCTCTTGGGGTCGAGGCCGGTGGTGGGCTCGTCGAGCAGCAGGAGCGGGGGGTTGATGAGCAGCGCGCGGGTGATGGCGATCTTCTGCTGCATCCCCCGGCTCATCTCCTCCAGCGGGTCGTTGAAGCGGCGCGACTCGATGCCCAGGCGCTCGAGGATCGCCATGGCCCGGCGCTCGGCGGCGCGGGCCTCGAGGCCGTAAAGCTGCGCGGCGTAGAGCAGGTTCTCCCGGGCCGAGAGCTTCTTGTAGAAGGCCGCGTCCACGCTCACCCGCCCGATCAGGCGGCGCAGGGGGCGCTCCTCCTGCGGCAGGCGGTAGCCCAGCATCCGCACCTCGCCCCCGTCGTGCGTGAGCAGGGTCGAGAGGATGCGGATCAGCGTGGACTTCCCCGAACCGTTGGGGCCGAGCAGGCCGTAGGTCTCGCCCTCGTGCACCACGAAGGACACGCCCTTGAGCGCCCACTCCTCCTTGAGCGGCCCCCGCAGCAGGCTTTCCCGCTTACGGAAGACTTTCCTGAGGCCCCGAACTTCGATAGCCAGCTTGGTGGCGACCGGTTTTTCCAGTACTTGCATGGCACACTCCAAACGAAGCGGCGGCCCGAAGGCCGCCTGGCTCAGCAGACGTCGCCGTCTGCGAATGCGCGGGTTTCGGGTATAGGAAGGGACTTCAGGCCCAGGGCCTGGCCATGCGAATGAAGTTGTTCATCGAATCACCCAAAGCGCAGTGTACCCTCACCCCTCGCTCATTTTCAAGGGGGGCCTAAAGTCCGGGGCAGGGTTATGAGAGCAACAGAAGCCCTCAGACGATGTGGCGCTCGAGCACCTCCACCGCGCTCGAGAAGCGCTCGTAGCGCAGGGGGTCGATGTCGAGGGAGTGAGCCCGCCCGTCCGCGATCTCCTCGGCCATCAGGCGGCCCACCGCGGCCGCTTGCTGCACTCCGTGGCCCGAGAAGCCGCAGGCGTTGGCCCAGCCCTCCACGCCGGGCATCCAGCCCAGGATGGGGTTGTGGTCGGGGGTGACCTCGTAGTAGCCCCACCAGCTCGCCCGCCGGTCGAGGGCCAGGCGCTCGAGCCAGGGGAAGCGCAGCAGGCCGGCCTCGAGGGTGGGCTCGAGCCAGCCCCAGTCCATGCCCTCGGCGAAGCCGAGGTCGGCGAGGTTGCTCTTGCCGAAGATCAGGCGCTCGCCCTCGGGGCGGAAGTAGAAGCCGGTGGACAGGTCGATGGTGAGGGGGCCTGCGGGGGGCTCGGGCAGCGGCGCGGTGCAGAAGACCATGCGGCGGGCGGGCTGCACGGGGATTTCCAGACCCGCCCGCCGCCCCACCTCGCCGGCCCAGGCCCCGGCGGCGTTCAAGAGCACGGGGGCCTCGAACGTCCCGGCGGGCGTCTGCACCTGCCAAGCCCCGCCCCGGCGCTCGGCCCGCAGCACCTCGGCCTCCAGGTGGAGCAGGGCTCCCAGGCCGCGGGCCCGGCGCAGGTACTCCATGCAGATGCCGTGGGGGTCCACCACCCCGTCGGCCGGGCCGAAGGTGGCCCCGGCGAGGCCGTGGGGCTCGAAGGTGAACCACTCCTGGGCGGCCTCGAGGCCGCGCACCGCGACGGGCACCCCCAGTTCGCGCTGCAGCTCGACCCCGCGCAGGTGGTCGGCCCAGTCCTCCTCGGGCACCAGCAGCAAGTAGCCGATCGGGCGGTAGCCCGCCTCGGGCATCTCCCGGTACTCCTGGATGGACTGCCAGGACAGCCGCACGTTGACCGCCTCGGTGAACTGCACCCGCACGCCCGCCGCGCTCTTGCCGGTCGAACCCGCCGCCGGGGCCGAAGCGGCCTCGAGCAGCCGCACCCGAAGGCCGCGCTCGGCCAGCCGGTAGGCGCAGGCCGCGCCGATAATCCCCGCACCCACCACGATCACATCCGCTGTCGTGCTCATCTCGTAGCGGACATTCTACCGGGGTTAAGTAGGATACACAGCCGCCTCCGGGGAGTCGCTAGCGTGGAAGGCGGAGGTGGAGACATGAAAGCATGGATGCCGGTGCTGGTGCTGGCCATCGTGGGGATCGTGTCGGCCAAGGTGGCCGGGCTGCCCGAGAAGTACCAGGGCTACACGGGCTGGACGCGGGCGAACGTCGCCAAGATCACGGCCGCCGGGGCTCACCCTTCGGCCAAGGACGTGTACGTCAACCTCACCGCCGATAAGCTCGTCGGCACGGACGGCAAGTACAAAGCCCCCTTCGCGGCCGGCACGGTCTTCATCAAGGAGCGCATGGACCCCGACACCCTCAGCGTGACCACCCTGTACGTGATGGAGAAGAAGAGCGCTAGGGAGGGCGACTGGGAGTGGAGCGTCTTCGAGCGTGACGGCAACGGCTTCAAGGGCGGGGTCTTCGCCAACGCCGCCATGTGCACCGGCTGCCACCAGGAGGCCAAGGCCAGCGACCTGGTCTTCACGCAGTTCGGCAAGCGCTGAGCGCCTCTAGCGTGACCCGTGACCGAGTCACCCCGGCTGAAGGGAGAATGAGGGCTCCCGCGGGGCTACTCGGGCTTGCGCGGGCCTCACTCCTGCCACGCGACGGCCTGGAGGTAGCCTTCCAGGCCGTCGCACCGGACCCGGTATGAGCCCCGGGTCCCCTCCAGCAGCCCCCGTTCGCGCAACAGGCCCAGGCTGTGCGTGACGGTCACGCGGGTGGTGCCGCACAGCGCCGCCAGGTCTTCCTGCCGTAGCTCGAGGTCGATCTCCCGCCAGCCCTCCCCTACCTCGCGGCCAAAGCACTGTCCCAGCCACACCAGCGCCCGCCCCAGGCGCAGCAGGACCGGCTCAGCGGCGATCTCGAGCTGGTCCTCGAGGTGGCTCAGGCGCCGGGACAGCACCTCCACCAGCCGCAGCGGCACGTTGGGGAGTTCTCGCGCCACCTGCTCGACGTGCACTCGGCTGACCGGGCAGATCACCACCTCGCCCAGGCAGACCCCGTCCGAACGGAAGCGTGCTTCCGGGTCGAGGAAATTGGTCCCCAGCAAGTCCCCCGGCCCGGCAATGAAGAGGATGCGCTCCTGCCCGGAAGGGCTCAGCCGCGCGAGCTTGACCTGCCCGTGGATCACGATGGTGAGCCCGCTGCAGGGGTCGCCCGCGCGGAAGAGGTAATCGCCCCGCCCGTAGGTGTTGGGAGGGCAGATCTGGCCCAGCCGGGTGCGCTCGTACTCGCTGAGCCCCTCCAGGAAACCGGGCTGCCGTAAATAGTCCATATCCCACTGTACGCTCGAGCCCTCACGAGCGGACACCCGGCACGAAAACCGGGGGTGCCCTCAGGCACCCCCAGCGCAAGAGCTTGCGTCAGAGCTTGATCTCGCCCTGGCCGTTCTCGAAGATGATCTTGAGCGTGGTGCCCGGGGGCAGGGTGGCGTCGGTTTCGAGGCTGAAGGTGCCGGTGATGGTGTTGGGTTCGGGGGCGTTCTTGAGGACCGCGATCACCTTGGCCACGTCGGAGGCGTTGCCGCAAAGGCCCTTGCCGCTGCCGGTGTACTTGCCGGCTGCCAAGGTCATCGTCACCTCGCTGGCGCTGGCCTGGAACGACGCCGGGCCGTTGGTGCCGTCATTGACGGTGAGGTCCAGCTCGATATTGCTCAGCTTGACGCTGCCCGACGGGCCGCTGAACGTGCCCTCGACCGTGAAGTCGTAGCAAACCTTGAACGAGCCCGGGGTGAAGGGGATGGTCACGTCCTTGAGGACGTCGGCAACCGAGGCGTTCACCGCGCCCGACATGGCCGACTGGCTGCTCAGCGCGCCCCCGGCCAGGGAGAGCGTTACCGACTTCCCGTTGAGCTGCAGCGGGTCGCTGACGGGGATCGGAGGAACCAGCCCGCAGCCCGCCAGAATCGCCACCACCGCACCGCCTAGAATCCAATTCCGCTTCATGCATTCCTCCTTAGCCATCTTTTGGCAGTCGTGCTGTAGCCGAGTGTAAAGCTGCCCTCATCCTACGACAGGCCAACCTGACCAATCGGCCTCGAGCTGACCCGCGCGACAACGGCTCGGGTGGGTCACCCATGACGAAATTACCCTATTTTTGAACCACGTCTATGGTGGGTCAGCGGCTATTCCCTCCCGTGGAGCGGGCGACGGGCTCCGGCCGGGCGTTGCGCAGCGCCGCCAGGATGAGGCCGGCGTACTGCTCGCTCAGGGCCTCGAGGCCCAGCGGCCCTCCGGGGTGATACCACTGGTAGACCCAGTTGAGCGCCGAGAGCACGAACAGGCTCGCCAGGCGCGCGTCCTGCTGGGGGAACAAGCCCGCGGCGATCCCCGCGGCGATGGCCTCGCGGAAATGGGCCTCGTAGGCGTCGCGCCGCTCCTTGATGCGCCGCTGGTAGTCATCGGACAAAAAGCGCCACTCGTCGAAGAAGACCTTGGCCCGGGGCAGCTCGCGCACGATGACCTCGAGGTGCCCGCGCACCAGCGCCCGCAGGCGGGCCTCGGGCGACAGGTCGCGCGGCACCGACTCCGCCTGGCGCAAGAAGGCGTCGGCGGCCTTGTTGACGATCTCGAAGAGCAGCTCGTCCTTGGAGGCGATGTGGGCGTAGAGGCTGCCGCCTTGCAGGCCCACCGCCTCGGCGAGGTCGCGCATGGAAGTCGCGTGGAAGCCCCGGGTGCTGAAGAGCTCCCCGGCCCGGTCGAGGATTTCGTTGCGGCGGCTCATAGCGAACTAACAGTTGTTAGTATACCCGTTCCTGAAAGGAGGCTCGCGGGGCAAGGGGCCCGGCAGCCTCCGTCACCCCTCCCCCGCCACGCTTGACGCTACGGCTGGCGGTGCATAAAATGACGGTTGCTGTTTTGCGGCCTCGAGAGGCGCGAAGCGGAGCGCGGTGAGTGTAGCTCAGCCGGTTAGAGCACCGGTCTGTGGAACCGGGGGTCGTGGGTTCAAGTCCCATCACTCACCCCAAATTTCAGGAGGGATGCCACCCCGCGAGGGGTGGTATCCTGTCCTTAGCCCTCATATGCGAGGATGGCGGAATTGGTAGACGCGCTGGACTTAGGATCCAGTACCGCAAGGTGTGCGGGTTCAAGTCCCGCTCCTCGCACCAAAAGGCTTCAGAGCAGCCCTCCTAAACCCCCCGAAAATCCGGCCTCCTCGCGAGCTAGGCAAACGAGCCCGCAACGGGTAAACTGGTGGCTTGGTGACGCCAGATGAGCAAGGTCTGGCTCTGCGCCACTGGCTGGCGCGCACACGAGGTGTTGACGTGGCAGAAATTCTCGAGCGCAATGGCTTCATGGTCAAAATGAAGGTCGAAGTCCCGGTAGGGGACGTGAAAAAGGCTTACGACGCGGTGGTGCGGGAGTACGCCAGCAAGTACCGCTTCCCCGGCTTCCGCCCGGGCAAGGCCCCGGCCAAGGTCGTCGAGGCCCGGCTGGGCCGTGAAGCCCTGCTGGAGGAGGTCAAGGAGCGGCTGCTGGACAGCTCCTACCCCCAGGCCGTGCGCGAGCTCGAGCTGCTGCCCGTAGGGGTCAAGCTGGTCGAGGCCAGGCTCGAGGAGGACGCGCCCTTCGTCTACGTGGCGGAGGTGGAGAACTACCCCGAGGTCAAGCTGCCCGACTGGACCGCCTTCAGCCTCGAGGTCGAGAAGCCCGAGATCACCGACGAGATGGTCTCCACGGCCCTCGAAGAGCTGCGCCAGCGCTACGGCGAGCTGGTCACGGTCGAGCGCCCCATCGAGGCCGGCGACCAGGTCTTCATCGAGACCGAGGATGGCAGCCGCTTCCCGGTGAGCATGGAGAACGCGCTCGAGCACGTGCGCGAGGCCCTGATGGGCCGCTCCGCCGGCGAAGAGGTGATGGTGCCGGTCAAGGACGGCGACGCCGTGGTGCGCGAGATCAAGACCAAGATCACCGAGGTCAAGGCGCTGCAACTGCCCGAGCTCGACGACGAGTTCGCCAAGACCGTGGGCGAGGAGGACCTCGCCACCCTCACCGCCAAGGTGCGCGAGAGCCTTGAGGGGCAGGCCGACCGTGAGGTGCGCAACCGGAAGGCCAACCTGTTCGTGGACAAGCTCGCCGAGGGCATGGAGGTGGAGATTCCCCCCACCATGCAAGCGCGCGAGGAGCAGCACCTCCTGCAGCACCTGGCCGAGGAGCTCAAGGCCCAGAAGATCGAGTTCAACGCCTACATCCAGAACCTCGAGCAAGAGGGCAAGCTCGAGGAGTTCAAGACCAAGCTGCGCGAGGACGCCGCCCGCTCGATCCGCCGCTCGCTGGCCCGCGAGAAGCTCGCCGAGGACCTGGGCACCGTCTTCACCGACGAGGAGTGGGCGAGCTACGTCGTGGACCTGGCCCGCGCCTACCGCACCAACCCCAGCGCCCTGCAGCAGGAGCTCGGCGAGGAGACCCTGGCTCGCCTGCGCATCCAGCGCCTGCACGACAAGGCCGTGATGGAGGCGCTCGAGCGCATCGGGGCCTGAACCTTCCGCGCCGTTCCGGAGGCCGGGGCAGTTCCCGGCCTCCGCCTTTCGTGTTTGCTACAGCGCCTTTGGGCGCTGCCCGGCGGATGGGTTGGCTACAATTTCCCGGCCCGGCAGGCCCCGACACCCGGCCAAAATGGTGCTCCAGCGTCCCCTCAGAGGTCGGGCGCCCATTACAATAGGGCCGGTATGGTAGTCCCTTACGTTATCGAACAGACCGCGCGGGGTGAACGCGTCTACGACATTTACTCCCGTCTTCTCAAGGACCGCATCATCTTCCTGGGCACCGCCATCGACTCCCAGGTCGCCAACATCATCATCGCCCAGATGCTGTTCCTGGACGCGCAGAACCCCAACCAGGAGATCAAGCTCTACATCAACTCTCCGGGCGGCGAGGTGACGGCGGGGCTGGCGCTGTACGACACCATGCAGTTCGTCAAGGCGCCGGTGTCTACCATCTGCTTGGGCATGGCGGCCTCCTTCGGCGCGGTGCTGCTGGCGGCCGGGACCCCGGGGCGGCGCTTCTCCCTCCCCCACGCCAAGGTAATGATCCACCAGCCGTGGGTCTCGGGCGGCATCGGCGGCCAGGCCAGCGACATCGCCATCTACGCCGAGCAGATCCTCAAGAACAAGCAGCTTTTGAACAACATCCTGTCCAAGCACACCCGGCAGCCCATCGAGAAGATCGAGCGCGACACCGACCGCGACTTCTGGATGACCGCGACCGAGGCGCAGCTTTACGGCGTGGTGGATCAGGTGGTAACGAATGAGGCGTAACCGGCCCTCCTGCAGCTTCTGTGGACGCCGCCCCCCCGAGGTGGACAACCTCGTCGAGTCCCCGATGGGCGAGGTCTACATCTGCAACGAGTGCGTGGAGCGTGCCTGGAGCCTGCTCGAGCAGCAGCCCAAGCAGGGCTTCAAGGGCCCCAGCCACCTGCCCAAGCCGCTGGAGATCAAGACCTTCCTCGACCAGTACGTCATCGGGCAGGACAACGCCAAGAAGACCCTGGCCGTAGCGGTCTACAACCACTACAAGCGCCTGCTGCACCCCGAGGCCGAGGTGCAGAAGTCGAACGTGCTGCTCATCGGGCCTACCGGCACCGGCAAGACCCTGCTGGCCGAGACCCTGGCCCGCATGCTCGACGTGCCCTTCGCCATCGCCGACGCCACCACCCTCACCGAGGCGGGCTACGTGGGCGAAGACGTGGAGAACGTGATCCTGCGCCTGCTCCAGGCCGCCGACTTCGACGTGCAGGCCGCCGAGCGGGGCATTGTCTACATCGACGAGGTGGACAAGATCGCCCGCAAGTCGGAGCACCCCAGCCTCACCCGCGACGTCTCGGGCGAGGGGGTCCAGCAGGCGTTGCTCAAGATCGTGGAGGGCACGCTGTGCAACGTGCCGCCGCAGGGCGGGCGCAAGCACCCCCACCAGGAGTTCATCCAGGTCAACACCAAGAACATCCTCTTCATCCTGGGCGGCGCCTTCGACGGCCTGGACCACATCGTCAAGGCCCGCGCCGACCAGCACCCCATCGGCTTCACCAAGGCCGCGCAGAAGGAGGAGAGCCTCGAGGTCATCCCCGAGGACCTCGTGCGCTTCGGACTGATCCCCGAATTCATCGGGCGCGTGCCCGTGCTCGTGCAGCTCGACTCCCTCGACGAAGAGGCGCTGGTGCGCATCCTCACCGAGCCCAGGAACGCCCTGGTGCGGCAGTACCAGGAACTCATGCGCATGGAGGGCATCGAGCTGCGCTTCACCCCCGGCGCCTTGCGCGAGATCGCGCGCCGCGCCCTCAAGCGCGGCACCGGCGCGCGCGGCCTGCGGGCCATCGTGGAGAAAGCCATGATGGACCTGATGTTCGAAGCCCCCAGCGCCACCGTGCGGGAGATCGTCATTGACATCCCCCACCTCGACAAGCCGCTCTCGGCGCTCGAGGAAGCCCGGCTGCGGCAGGCGTCGTGAAGGGTGTCGATGGTCGGTAGCTCATAGCCGATAGCCAGGGGCGCACCGCGGTGCGCCCCTACAGAGTTAATCGTCCACTGCCCCTTCAGAGGGAAAGGAAAGCGAAGAGGGCGAACCTTGAGTTCGCCCTTCTCGAGACTTGCTGGCGAGCGGCCCTACCCCTGGTTACTGGGCGTTGCTGCTGGGGCGGTTACGCTCGGGGATGGTGGGGGTCTTGCCCTCGAGGGCCTCGTCCAACGCCTTCTTCCAGTCCTCGTAGGGCATCGCGCCGTTGACCTGCGTGCCGTTGATGAAGAAGGCGGGGGTGCCGGTGAGCCGCAGCCGGTCGGCCAGCTTGCGGTCGGCCAGGATGCCCTCGCGCTTCTGGCCGCTGTTGAGGCAGTTCTCGAAGCTGGCAGGGGCCAGGCCGGTCTGGCCCGCGAGGTCGACGAGGTAGCGCGTGAGGGAAGGCTCGGGCAGCGCGCCCCACTGCTGCTGGGCGCGGAACAGCGCGTCGTGGTAGGTCACGTACTTGTCGATGGTGGCGTCGGCGGCACAGGCGGCGGCCTCCCCCGCCCGCACCACGGGCGGCTGGGGGTTGGTGGGGGCGCCGAAGGGGAAGTCGCGGAAGACGTAGCGCACCTTGCCGGTGTCGATGTAGTCGCGGCGGATGAGGGGGAATACGTCGAGGGCGTGGTCGCGGCAGTGGGGGCAGAGGTAGTTGGAGAAGTCGACCACCGTGACCTTCGCGTCGGCGGAGCCCAGGACGAAGCGGGCCCCCTCGACCAGTTCGGCCGGGTTGGCGGTGGCGGCCGCGGAGCCTCCGCTCGAGCGCGACCGCAGCACCCCGAACAGCCCGACCGCCAACAATACCGCTACTGCGGCAATAACGACGAAAAGCGTCCTTTGCATAGCCACCAGTCTACTCACTACCGGGTGAGACTTGTCCCGCTCACTGGGGCCGGTAGGGTGCTTGCCGGGCCTCGCCCTCGTCGGTGAAGTACATCGGCAGGGCGTCGGTCGAGACCATGCGCTCGGCCTGGATGGCTTCCTGGAGGTCCTTGGGCAGCACGAACATGGCCTCGATGAAGGGGGCGGTGAGGTGGCGCAGGTTGAGCCTGCGCTCGAGGATGCGCGTCTCGAGGATGCCCTCGGAGAAGGCCACGGGGTCCACCCCGTCCGAGGCGAGGATGAAGCCGAAGTTGAGGAAGAACTCGGGGATGTAGTTGCGGTAGCTGCGGGTGTAGCGGAACACCTCGCGCACGGTGCGGTGGATGACGGGGTGCACCTTGTGGTGCGTGAGCAGGATCATGCCCGCCTGCATCGCCATCACCCCGCCCGGGTTGAGCCGCCGCTTGAGGAGCTCGTAGAACTCCACGGTGAAGAGCATGCGGGCGGGGTTATCCTCGCCCACCGGGTCGTTGAGGTCGACGATGATCACGTCGTAGGTGTCGGGGTGGGACTCGAGCCAGCCCCGCGCGTCCTCGGTGATCACCTGGGCCCGGGGGTCGTCGAAGGCCCCCTGGTGCCACTCGGGGAGGAGTTCCCTGGCCATCTCCACGAGCTGGTCGTCGATGTCGCACATCACGGCGCGCTTCACCGTGGGGTGGCGCAGCACCTCGCGCAGCGTGGCACCCTCTCCCCCGCCCACGATGAACACCGACTCGGGCGCGGGGTGCGAGAGCATGGCGGGGTGGACCAGGGTCTCGTGGTAGATGTACTCGTCGCGCTCGGCGCTCTGCACGTCCTTGTCCAGCACGAGCACTTTGCCGAAGGCCTGGGTCTGGAAGATGAAGTAGTCCTGGAAGCGGGTCCGCCCCGAGGCCAGCACCTTCTCCATGCGCCGGGAGATGGCCTCGTAGGGGGTGACCTGCTCGAGGAAGTACATGCCGTATTCCATGCGATAACCTCCTTGGATAGCCTATCTGGGTCCTACGTCTTGTGCCGTACGTCCTACGCAGAAGACCAAAGACACTGAGCACAACGCCGAGCGGAGGGTGTTCGGTGCCTGGGGCGCTTTCAGGTGTAAGACGTACGACGTACGGCCTTCATTGCGGCTTCATGGCCCGGCGGCGGATGTCGTGGCCTTCGGTGGTGCGCCACAGGCGGAACGCCGACTCCTCGCGGGCGCCGAAGGCCCGGGCCAGGCCGCGCAGCACGCTGTCAGGCTCGACGTCGGGCTGGTAGAAGTAGAGGTCGAGCGCGGCCGAGGCGTCGTCCTCGGGCCAGGTGTGGATCATCACCGCGCCGACCGGGCTGACGACGGCCGCCGAGAGCCCTTGGGGGTAGAACTTGTACACCACGCTCTGCACGCTGGCCACCGGCGCGCCGAGTTTGATGACCGCGTCCTTGAGCGCGGTCTCGACCAGGCGCGGGTTTTCCAGCACGTCGAGGTTGCAGCCGTAGATCTCGGCTACCCAGCGGCCACCGGAAACAGCCATATCTGCCACGAGGCACTATCGTATGCCACCCTACCGTGGGCTTGTCAAATGCGCCCGGGCTCGAGCCAGGCCTCAGGCCCGCCCGGGCGCCGCGGGGTTGCGGAGCAGGTGCAGCAGGACCGCCGTGGCGAGCAGGCTGCTCAGGGCCATCAGCCCGCTCAGCGGGTCGAGCGGGGCGGCTTCGCCCCACAGCACGCCCAGGCTGCTGGGCAGGGGGAGCCCGGTGAGGCGGGTCATGAGGAAGACCATCAGGATCACGAAATTGAGGCCGATCCCGGCCGTGTAGAGGCTGCGCTTGAGCTGCTCGAGCCGCGAGCCGCTAACCCCCGAACTGAGCCGCGAGCCGCTAACCCCCGAACTGAGCCGCGAACCGCTACCCCCCAGACTGAGCCGCGAGCCGCTACCCCCCATGTCGAGCGGCGAACCCCTGCCCGCGGTCTGGGGCGAGGCGGGCTCCAGGCGGGCGTACTCGATCGCCCCCTCCTCGTCCGGCAGGTTGAGGAGGACGAGCATCAAGAAGGCGTAGGCCACCTGCAGCGCCAGCCCGCCGATGAGCAGTTGGGAGTACCAGACCTGCGCCGAGAACACGTCGAGGTATCCGCCGCTCAGGGCCCCGCACCACCCGCCGCCCAGCGGCGTGCGCACCCAGCCCAGCAGTTGCAGGGCGAAGGGCAGCAGCGAGAGCCCCACCACCGCGTACTGGGCTACCGATCGCCTCTCCATGGCCCCGATTGTGGCGTCTGGGCGGCCGTCTGACCAGGGACGTTCTTCCTCACGGCACCTCCACCCGCGCCCGCACCACCGCGTCCCCTACCGGGGCGTCGGCCAGGGCGAGGATCTGGCCCGGCCCGTAGACCCCGCTGCGGCCCTCGAAGTGCAGGTTGTAGAGGTCGCCGTTGAGCATGGGGTTGAGCCCGTAGCGCAGGTTTTCGCGGCCCTCGAGCTTCCTCGCCAGCCCCTCCTGCAGCCAGACCTGCCCCTCGACCTGGTCCGGGTCGGCGCTCCAGGGGCCCTCCCAGCGGGCGGCGTTGGCCGAGGGCTGCACCACCAGCCAGGCCCCCGCCGCGTCGCACTGCTCGACGAGGTGCTCGTGGAAGGCATCGAGGCAGATGAGGTTGGCGACGCGGCCCAGCCCGGTCTGGACGACCTGGGCGCCCCAGCCGCCGCCCTGGAGAAAGCTCTGCCGCTCGTCCTTGGTCAGGTTGACCTTGGGCACACGGGAGAGCACCCGGCCCTGGGGGTTGAGCACCAGGCTGAGGTTGTACACGCCCCGGCCGTTGCGGTGGTAGCCCTGCGCCGGCTCCCAGTCCACCAGGGGGCTGAACAGCGACCCCGCGACCACGTAGGCCCCGCTCTGCTTCGCGGCTTGGGCGAAGGTCTCCTCCCACAGCGGCCACACCTCGAGCGCCCGCAGGTGGAAGAGCACCGAGGGCGAGGGCGGCCCCGACCCCAGCGCCTCCCGCCAGCGCAGGCGCAGCAGCCGCAAGCCCGCGGCCAGGGCCGTGGGGGCTCGCACCACCTCCTCGGGGGTCTCGAGCCAGAACACCAGCGGCAGGGCGAAGGCCTCGGGGAAGGCCAGCACCCGGGCCTCCCCCTCCGGCAGCCCCTCGACCGCCCGGGAGCACAGCCCCAGCACCCGCGCCCGGAACGCCCCGGCGTCGCGGTAGTGCTCGAGGCGCAGCTCGGTCTGGAGGGCGACGAGGTGGACGGGCTTCACAGCGTGGAGGGGTCCTTGGGGGTGGTGTCCACGGGGAGGCCCTGCTGGTTCCAGGCCAGGATGCCCCCGCCGAGGTTGACCACCTCGCGGTAGCCCTGGGCCAGCAGGAAGGCGGTGGTCTGGGCACTGCGCCGCCCGCTGCGGCACTGCATCACCACGGGCACGTCCTGCGGGATCTCGGTGAAGCGGGTCATGAACTCCGACAGCGGGATCAGCCTGGCGCCGGGGATGCGGGCCTCGGCGAACTCGTTGCGCTCGCGCACGTCGATGAGCAGCGCGCCCCGCGCGATCATCTCCTGGGCCTCCTGGGGGCCGACTTCGGGCACCTGAACCTCGTTCATGGCCCGAGTATAGGGGCAAAAGCCCCCGCCCGGCCGTGAAGGGGTTTCCAGTCCGGGGCCTGGGATGTCACCCGGGATACTTCCGCCCCCGACCTTTGGCCTTAGATTGGGACCGATGAGCACGACCCGCAACTGGATCCAGTGGACCGCCGGGGCCGTCCTGCTGCTGGCGCTGGGGCTCGGCCTCTTCCTGCGCAGGCCCGAGGCCGAGGCCGGCGTGCGCCTGGAGGGCCAGGTTCAGACCGCCGCCGGCGAAGCCTTCGACCTGGCGAGCCTGCGGGGCCAGCCCGTGGTGGTCAACGCCTGGGCCACCTGGTGCGGCCCCTGCCGCCGCGAGCTGCCCATGATGCTCGAGCAGGCCCGGGCGCACAAGCACGTCCGGTTCGTCTTCCTCAACCAGGGCGAGGGGCCCGAGGCGGTGCGGGCGTACCTCGAGGAGGCCAAGCTCGACATGCCCGACCCCCTCTTCGACCCCAGCACCGAGCTCGTCCAGCGCTGGGGCGCGCAAGGGCTGCCCACCACCTACTTCTTCGACGCCGAAGGAAAGCTGGTAGCGCAGCACCCCGGCGAGCTGAAGGAGGAGCAGTTGCTGGGCTACTTATCCCAGCTATGAACCTGGTTCAAGATCTGATTAAGAAATGCACAATCTGGAACGGGCTTTATCTCGTACGCTATGGGTAGGGAGGCCTGATACGCGATGCTAGCGCTATTGTCGGATTTCGGGACGCAGATTCTGATCGGTCTGATGCTGCTGGTGTTCATGGCGGTGCCCTTCGTACTCCGCTCCCGCCGCGGCGAGGACGACGCGGGTCAGGCCAGCAACGATTTACCTCGCGAATTGCTCTGACAGTCCCGCCTGACACAAGCCCCCGCAGCCTAGAGTTGCGGGGGTTTTTCTATGGGGGTTTCAGCGCACTCTGGCGCCAGGGGGCAGGTCTTTCTCGGGGGTCACCACCACCACCCGGCCCTCGGCGTCCTCCCCGGCCAGGATCATGCCCTGCGACTCCACGCCGCGCAGCTTGGCCGGTTTGAGGTTGGCGACCAGGATCAGCTTCTTCCCCACCAGTTCCTCGGGCGTGTACCACTGCGCGATGCCCGAGACCACCTGCCGGGTGTGGTCGCCCACGTTGAGCTGCAGGACGAGCAGCTTGTCGGCCTGGGGGTGCTTCTCGCAGGCCGTGACCTCGGCCACGCGGAACTCGACGCGGGCGAAGTCGTCGATGGTGATGGGGCCGTTGGCCGGGGCGGGCTCCGCCTTGGGCACGGGCTGTTTGGCCTTTTCGGGCTTGGCCTCCCGCTTCCCGCCCGCCGCCTCCGGCTTGGCCCCCTCCTGCCCCTTACCCTCGCGCTCGAGCGCCTCGAGCTTGGGGAAGAGGATGGGCGCCTCCTCGGGGATGCGGGTGCCCGCCGGGGCCAGGCCCCAGCGCTCGGTGTCGGCCACGCCGTAGTCGCCCAGGCCCAGCGCCTGCCGCAGCTCGCGGGCCTTGTTGGGGATGGCGGCCTCGAGCAGCACCGAGGCGATGCGCAACCCCTCGACGACCGTGTAGAGCACGTCGCCCAGCGCCTTGCGGTTGGCCTCGTCGCGGGCGAGCTCCCAGGGCTTGGAGTCGTTGACGTACTTGTTGAGGCTGCGCACGTACTGAAGCACCTCCTCCAGCGCGTGGTTGAAGCGCAGCTCGCGCACCAGCGGGCGCACCCGCGCGGCCAGGCTCACGCCCTCGCGGGCGATCTCGCCGTCGGCGGGGGAGGGCTCGGGCAGCACGCCGCCGCAGTACTTCAGCAGCATGGTGCGGACCCTCGAGAGCAGGTTGCCCAGGTCGTTGGCGAGGTCGGAGTTGAGGCGCGAGACAATCACCGGCTCGCCGAAGGGGCTGTCGGCAGCGAGGGTGGTGTCGCGCAGCAAGGTGTAGTGCAGCGCGTCGAGGCCGTACTTCTCCAGCACCTCGGTGGGGTCGATGGCGTTGCCCAGGCTCTTGCCCATCTTGCGCCCGTCGAGGGCCAGGATGTGCCCGTGCACCACCAGCTTCTCGTACAGCGGCAGCCCGGCGGCCTTGAGCATGGTGGGCCAGAACACCGCGTGGGGCTTGAGAATGTCCTTGCCGATGACGTGCCAGGCGTGCGGCCAGTGGCTCTCGAAGTTGCCCTTATCCACCAGCGCCGATACGTAGTTGAGCAGCGCGTCGAACCACACGTAGGTCACGTGGCCCTCGTCCCAGGGGATGGGGATGCCCCAGGGCACGCGGTCCTTGGGCCTCGAGATCGAGAGGTCGCCGATGGGCTCCTTGAGCATCTCGAGCACCTCGTTGCGGTAGCCGGCGGGCTGGATGAACTCGGGGTTGTTCTGCAGGAACTCGAGCAGCCAGGGCCGGTACTTCTCCATGCGGAAGAAGTAGTTGGCCTCGCGGCGCAGCACCGGCGGCTCGGAGTCGCCGGGGAACACCCCGTCGACGAGCTCCTTCTCGGTCACGAAGCGCTCGGAGCCCACGGAGTAGAGCCCCTCGTACTCGGCGTAGTAGATGTCGCCCGCGTCGTAGACCCTCTGCAAGACCTGCTGCACGTAGCGCTTGTGGCGCTCCTGGGTGGTGCGGATGAAGTCGTCGTAGCTGATGCCCAGCCGGTCGTAGAGCGCGCGGAAGGCCCCCTCGGAGAGCTCGTCGACGAAGTCCTTGGGGCTCTTGCCGGCCTTGGCGGCGGCCTTGGCGATCTTCTCGCCGTGCTCGTCGGTGCCGGTGAGGAAGTAGGTGTCGTAGCCGTCGAGCCGGTGCCAGCGGGCTAGGAAGTCGGCCAGGATCTTCTCGTAGACGTGGCCGATGTGGGGGGCCGCGTTGGCGTAGTCGATCGCGGTCGTGACGTAAAAAACCTTGCTCATCTTCGGTCTCCTCGGGAGGGGTGCGGGCTCGGGGGAAGGGCGGTGCCCGCGCAAATAAAACCGGGGCGCATCATACACGCGCCCCGCCAGCAGCCTCAAACCAAAGCTACCGTCGGGGCACCTCCATCATTCGCCGGGCGAAGAAGCCGTTCATGGGGCCATGGTAGCTCACCCGGCGGCCCGCTGGCAAGCTCAGCGCGAGAGGGTGCGCAGGCCCTGCGAGTCGGCCACCACGGCCAGGCTCGCCATCCCCACGAAAAGCCCGGTCTCGACCACGCCCACCACCCGCTCGAGCCGCTCCTGCAAGGCCCCCGGGTTGCTGATGGGCCCGAAGAAGGTGTCGGCGATGAAGTTGCCCCCGTCGCTGACGAAGGGCTCGCCGTCCTTCAGGCGCAACACCGGCTCGCCCAGCTCGCGCAGGTGCTTGAGCGTGCTCTTGTACCCGAAGGGCACGATCTCCACGGGCACCACCCCGCGCCCGAGCCGGGGCACGAGCTTGCTCGAGTCGGCGATCACCACGAACTGCCGCGCCGCCACCTCCACGATCTTCTCGCGCAGCAGTGCCCCGCCCAGGCCCTTGATGAGCGAGAGGTCGGGGGCGATCTCGTCGGCGCCGTCGATGGCGAGGTCCACGCCGTATTCGTCGAGCTCGACGAGGGGGATGCCCTGCTCGTGGGCCAGCCGGGCCGTGGCCTCGGAGGTGGGCACGCCCCGCACGTCGCGCAGCTCGCCCTCGCGCAGCCTGCGCCCGATCTCGAGCACGGCGTACTTCGCGGTAGACCCCGTGCCCAGGCCCACCACCATCCCCGACTGCACGTAGCGCACGGCCTCGATCCCGGCTTCGCGTTTGTAGATCTCAGGACTCGTCATAAGAAAAGGGCGTGGCATTCACGCCCCTCCACAATACCGCCCTTCATACCCGCTGGAGTTCCTCGAGGGCCTGGGCCACCTCGAGGGCGTGGTCCTCGGCATTGACCTTCTCCCAGACCCTGGCGACGTGGCCGGTGGGGTCGATGAGGAAGGTCTGGCGCAGGATGCCTTCGTACTCTTTGCCGTACGCGTTCTTCTTGCCCCACGCCCCGTAAGCCTTGATGACCTCCGCGGCGGGGTCGGCCAGCAGCGGGAAGTTGAGGCCGTACTTGAGCGCGAACTTGCCGTGGCTGTGGGTGTCGTCGGCCGACACGCCAAACACCACGGCGCCCATCTGCTCGAGGCGCCCCTTCTCGTCACGGAAGGAGCAGGCCTCCTTGGTGCAGCCCGGGGTGTCGTCCTTCGGGTAGAAGTACAGCACCACCCACTTGCCCCGGTAGTCCGAAAGCCGGTGAACCTTGCCCTCCTGATCCGGAAGGGCGAACTTGGGTGCGATCTCGCCTGCGGTCGCCATACGCGCAACAGCGTACCGTGTAGACGGCAAGGCAGTGTTGCCGGAGGCTCAAAGGGCGGCCTCCCGGCCGGCGTCGAGAGTCAAGGTCTAGGGTCTAGAGCCAAGGGCCAAAGCGTCTTGCGTCTTGCGTTCGGCGTTTGGCGTACGACGTACGACCCGCCCCCGGCGCCCGGCTATCAGCTATCGGCTATGGGCTATGGGCATCAGCTATCGGCATCCGGCATCGGACGCACGCCCCCCCTCACCCCACCTTGTACCCGAACCGCCGCAACAGATCCTTACGCCAGGCCACGTCCTCGTCGCCTTCGACCCCGAGGGGCAGGTAGCCGTCCATCACGCCGAGGATGCCGCGCTGTTCGCCCTGCTGGGCGATGACCACGCTCAGGGGGTTGGCGGTGGCGGCGAAGATGCGCACCACCTCGGGGCAGGCTTTCACCGCGTGCAGGACGTTGATCGGGAAGAAGCCCTCGCCCAGGACGATCACGAAGCTGTGGCCCGCGCCGATGTTCTGGGCGTTGAGCACGGCGAGTTCGACGAGTTCGGGGGCGGTGCCGCTCTTGCGGATGAGGCGCTTGCCGCTGGCCTCGCAGAAGGCCAGGCCGAACTTGATGCCCGGCACGGCCGTGACCAGGGCCTCGTGCAGGTCCTCGACGGTCTTGATGAAATGGCTCTGGCCCAGGATGACGTTGAGGTTCTCCGGCTTCTCGAGCTGCACTACCTGCAGTTCCATAGCTACCTCCCGTGCGGAGCGATGCCCAATTGTATAAGGCCCCCGGAACGCCTTTGTCCCAGGGGCCCGGCCTCGGGCGGATCAGGGCCTGAGGATGCGCACGAGGTCGATGGTCCCGCCGTCGGGGCTGGCGTAGCGCACGATGCCCACGCCTGGCACGAAGTACGACTCCACCACCACGCTGCCGCCGGCCTCGGTGACGAGGGAAGTGCGGATGACGTAGGCGTTGTAGCGGCCGGCCGGGACGTTGACGCCCTCGATGCGCTCGACGCGGGCCAGCAGGGCTACCGAGGAGCCGTTGAGCAGGCTGCGGCCGCCCCACTCCTGGCCCAGCACGATGGGGGCGGGCGGGTAGAGCATCAAAGCCGGCTGGTAGCGCTGCACGGTGCCGTTGAACACGGTGCCTTCCAGGAACACCCCCTGCGGGCTGTAGCGCAGCAGGTCGCCGTAGACCGGCTTGCCGGGGAAGCGGTGCTCGAGCACCAGCATCCCCGACTGCTCGCGGGCGAAGATCTGGACCTCGCCCGAGGAATAGGCCCACCCCAGCCCGACCCCGCGGGGGTAGAAGTCCCCGAACTGGGCCAGCGCCAGCCCCAGCAGCAAGAGCCACGCCGACCAGCGCCTCACTCGTCCTCCCCCAAAGCGAAGCCGCGCTCGGTCGCGGCTTCGACGGCTTCGATCAGGGCTGCCCGCAGGCTGCGGGCCTCGAGCGCGGCCAGGCCATAGATGGTGGTGCCGCCCGGGCTGGCGACCTCCTCCTTGACCACCGCCGGGTGCTTGCGGCGCAGCAGCTCGCCGGTCGAGACCAGCACGTCGGCGGCCAGCTTGAGGGCCTGGGCCCGCGGGATGCCCTGCTTCACGCCCCCGTCGGCCAGGGCTTCGGCCACCAGCGCGATGTAGGCGGGGGCCGAGGCCGACATGCCGGTGAAGGCGTTGAACAGGCGCTCGGGCAGGTCGTAGACGTCGCCCACGGTGGCGAAGAGCTGGCGGGCGAACTCGAGGTCCCCGGCCTCCTCGGCCTCGGGCGGGGCGGTGAGGGCGGTGGAGCTGCGCCCGATGGTGGCGGCCACGTTGGGCATGGCCCGCACCACCCGGCGCGTGCCCAGGCGGCGCGAGAGCACCGCGGTCGAGACCCCGGCCATGATCGAGAGGTAACCGGTGTTGGGGTGGACGATGCGGGGGGCCAGCGCGGAGAAGTCCTTGGGCTGGACCCCGATCAGCACCCGCTCGGCGCGGCGCAGGTCCTCAGGGATGAGGGCGGCCACGGAGTACTGCTCGGCGATCTGCTGGGTGCGCTCGGGGTGGTCCATCACGCCGATCTCGGCCGGGCTGAGGAACCCCGCGCGCAGCATCCCCTCGAGGATGCTCTTGCCCATCTTGCCCACGCCCACCATCGCCAATCTCATCCACATGAGTCTAATGGCACTATGAGAGCCGGTAAAGTGCGCCTGAGTTAGGCAATCTCTAATCTTGCCGGGCCGTCTTCTTACCGATTGCTAAGGGGTATACTCCGCTTCGTGCAGGTCCTGGCCCTCGATACCGCCACGCCGTTCCTGGTCCTCGGTCTACCCACTCATGAGCGCGTCCTCCGGCTCGACCGCCGCCACGCCGAGCGGCTGTTCGGCGAGCTCGAGGACTTCCTCGCCTGGGCCGGGACGTCGCTGGAGGAGCTCGAGGGCATCGCCGTGGGCCAGGGGCCGGGCTCCTACACCGGCCTGCGCATCGGGATCGCCGCCGGGCTGGGGCTGGCGCGGGGGCTGGGCGTCCCGCTCGTCGGCGTAGACACCCTGGCCGGGGTGGCCGGGCGCTACCGGGGCACGGTGACGGTGGCGCACGCCACGCGCAACGGCTACGCCTACGCCGCGACCTACCGCGTGGACGATACCGTGCAGACGCTCGCCCCGCCGCGGAAGCAGCGGCTGGAGGAGCTCGAGCCCGCCTCCCTCGACGAGCCGCCTTCGGGCCGGGTGCTGGCCCGGCTGGGCGTGGAACGGCTGCGAAGGGGGGAGTGGGGGGTCGAACCGCTCTACCTCTGATAAACTCATCCCTCGTGACGCTGGAGGAGTACCACCGCCTGCACCCGCTGCCCGCGGGCGCGCTCACGCTCTACCGCAAGGCCGGCGCCCGGGGCCTGGGCGACGGGCGCTGGCGGTTGCTGGCGCAGGTCGTGCGGCCCCAGGGGGCTCGGGCCATCGACCTCAACCCGGCGCTCGGATTGGCTAGCGCGCCGCTGGTGCGGGCGGGCCTCGAGGTGGACCTGCTGGAGCCCTCGCGGGCGGCGCTGCGCTGCCTCGAGGCCGCCTTCGGCGCCCGTCCCGGCGTCAGCGTGCGGGCCGCCCTGCCCTGGGAGGCGCGGGCCGAACACTACGACCAGGCCCTGCTGGTGCTGCCCGCCGAGCGGGGCCAGGACTTCACCCACCTGAGCCTGCTCGGCGCCGCGCGGGCCCTGCGCCCCGGCGGCCAGCTCTGGCTGTGCGGCGACAAGAACAAGGGCTTCGAGCGGCAGTTCAAGGCAGCCCGTGCCCTCCTGGGCGAGGGGGAGGTGGTCGAGCGCGACGGCCCCTTGCGGGTCGCGCTGCTCCACAAGCACCGGCCCTCCCCCACCCTCCCCGACCCCTGGACGGCCTTCCCCCTCGAGGCCCGGGGCCGCTCACACACCTTCTACAGCCTGCCGGGCGTGTTCTCGGCCGGGGAGCTCGACCCCGCGAGCGCGCTGCTGCTCGAGGCGCTGGAGGACGTGGCCGGCCTCGACGTGCTCGACCTGGGCGGCGGCTACGGCGCGCTCGGCCTGAGCCTGGCCGCCGAAGGCGCGCGCGCGGCGCTGCTGGAGGACGACCTGGCGGGCGTTCTGAGCGCCCGGCGCAGCGCCGAGGGGATGGGCCTCGAGGCGAGCGTCGTGCACAGCGACGTGGACGAGGGCTTGCCAAGCGGCGCTTTGTTCGATATAGTATTATCAAACCCCCCGTTTCACGTGGGGGGCTCGCTCATTCTCGATGTGGCCCACGCTTTCATCACAGCCGCACATGCCCGCCTCCGGCCAGGCGGGAGGTTCTATCTGGTGGCCAACCCCTTCCTGAAGTACGAACCGCTGTTGCAGGCGCTGTTCGGCAGCGTCCGCACCCTCGCGGTGCGCAACTACAAGGTGCTCCTGGCGCAGAAGGGCCGGGGCCCACGGTGAACGACGGCCATGACCACAACGACCATCTGCGGGTTTTGCCTTTCGGCAAACCTTCCGCTCGGAGGTGAGGCAGCTTGAGTAAGAAGAAAACCCCCGCCAAGGCTAAGTCTGCGACCCCGGTAGCCGACCCCAAAGTCAAGGCCAAGAAGGCCAAGGGAGCCAAAGTGGACGAGGCCGAGCTGGAGGAAGGGCTCGGCGAGGAGATGGACGGCGCCGCCCTCGAGGGCGACGAGCTGACCCTCGACGCCCCCGACGTGCCCCCGGTCCTGGAACTCGCCGAGGACGCCCCCGAGGACATCGAGGTGGCCGAGGAACTGCTGATCGAGGGCGACCTCGAGGAAGCCGCCGACCCCCTCGAGCTCGACCTCGAGGTGCTCGAGACCCCCGCCGTGCTCGAGGAGGCCGACGACGACCTCGAGGAGGACTTCCCTACCATCCGCGTCAGCACCTCCGACCCCGTGCGGCAGTACCTGCACGAGATCGGGCAGGTGCCCCTGCTGACGCTGGAGGAGGAGATCGACCTCGCCCGCCGCGTCGAGGACGGGGTGGCCGCCGCCGGCTTCCTGGCCCAGGAGACCGGCCTCGAGGCCGAGCTCATCCGCCAGGTGCTGCGCTCGCAGGTGCAGGGCGGCTCGCGCGTGGCCAACGTGCCCGGCATGGAGGTGCGGGTGGACCCCGAGACCATCCAGGCCGTCGATGCCCGCCTGCGGGCCCTGCCGCGCGAGGTCAAGCGCTACCTGCACATCGCCCGCGACGGCGAGATCTGCCGCCAGCACCTCATCGAGGCCAACCTGAGGCTGGTGGTCTCCATCGCCAAGAAGTACACCGGGCGCGGCCTCTCCTTCCTCGACCTGATCCAGGAGGGCAACCAGGGCCTCATCCGCGCGGTGGAGAAGTTCGAGTACAAGCGCCGCTACAAGTTCTCGACCTACGCCACGTGGTGGATCCGCCAGGCCATCAACCGCGCCATCGCCGACCAGGCCCGCACCATCCGCATCCCGGTGCACATGGTCGAGACCATCAACAAGCTCACCCGCACCGCCCGCCAGATGCAGCAGGAGCTCGGCCGCGAGCCCACCTACGAGGAAGTGGCCGAGGCCATGGGCCCCGGCTGGGACGCCAAGAAGGTCGAGGAGACGTTCAAGATCGCGCAGGAGCCGGTCTCGCTCGAGACCCCCATCGGCGACGAGAAGGACTCCTTCTACGGCGACTTCATCCCCGACGAGCACATGGCCTCCCCCGTGGACTCCGCCGCCCAGAGCATGCTGAGCGAGGAGCTCGAGAAGGCCCTCAACAAGCTCTCCGAGCGCGAGGCGATGGTGCTCAAGCTGCGCAAGGGCCTCATCGACGGGCGCGAGCACACCCTCGAAGAGGTGGGCGCCTACTTCGGCGTGACCCGCGAGCGCATCCGCCAGATCGAGAACAAGGCGCTGCGCAAGCTCAAGTACCATGAGAGCCGCCCCCGCAAGCTCAGGGACTTCCTCGACTGACCCGCCCGGCAAGGTGACGGGGCGCGCCGCGGCGCGCCCCGGATGTTTTAAAGCGGTTCCCACGAATACCCCGCACGACTGGGTTGGCTGTGCGGGGTAAAACGCCCTCCGAGGCCGGAGGGCGTTTGTGGGAAACGCGATAAGATCGGGTATGGAAGCCGCAGCGGCAGAGCGTTTCCTGGGCCAGGTTGTCGGCTGGGCCCGAAACCGCAAGGACGTGCTGGGGGTCCTGCTGGTCGGCTCCTGGGCCCGCGGGAGCGCCCACGCCGACTCCGACCTCGACCTGGTGCTCCTGGTGGAGGACCCCGGCGCCTTCCGGCGGGAGAGCGCCTGGGTGGGCGAGGCCGGGCTCGAGCCCGCGGTCGCCGGCTGGGAGGACGAGGATTACGGCGCGGTCTGGTCCCGCCACGTCCGCCTTGGGGACGGCTCGAGGCTCGAGCTCAGCTTCGCCGCCCGCGACTGGGCCTCGGCCCGCCCGCCCGACGCGGGCACGGCGGCGGTGGTGGGCAACGGCTGCCGGGTGCTCTACGACCCCGAAGGGCTGCTCGAGCAGCTCGTGCGCCAGGTAGAGAACGCCCAATTTCACGTCGAAGGCGGGGGCCCCTGAACCGGTGACCGTCCGCAGCAGCGTCCAGGCCCTGGTCCTGCGGGACCGCCACGTGCTCGTCGTGGTCAAGCGCGACGAGCAGGGTGAGCTTTACGTCCTCCCCGGGGGCGGGCAGGAGTTCGGGGAGAACCTCGAGCAGGCCGTGGCCCGCGAGTGCTGGGAGGAGCTAGGGGCGCGGGTGAGGGTCGAGGGCTTGCTGACGGTGCGGGAGTTCATCTCCGACCACCACCCCACGAGCACCGAGCCCCACGGCGTGCACGTCGTCAACCACGTCTTCGCCTGCACCCTGCTCGACGAACCCTGCCCCGGGCACGCCGGCGACCCCGACCAGGAGGGCGTGCGCTGGCTGCCGCTCGAGGAGCTGCCAAGGCTGCGCTTCTTCCCCCGGCGGCTGGCAGAATTGCTGGCCCAGGGGCTCGAGGTCCCGAGCTACCTCGGCGACGTCAACTAAGTTTCTCCAGGGCACGTCCGGGCTTTTATCAGGAACCTGGGAAGTTACGCCTCCGCGATGCCGAAGGGCTCGGCGTGGAGTCATGCCCGTGTGCAGCGCGGGATTCTTCGGCCTGGCGGCCCCGGGGCGCGTCCCCAGACCCTGGAGCCGTTCGCAGAATGGCTGGCCGATGTGTGCGGGTGAAATCGCCGTCTCCTAGCCGGTTGTGCTGCTTCCCCAGCGGCAAAACTGCAGCAAGCCCCGATATATGCTGGAACAGGTATGACGGACTCAACAGATACCCGCTTCACGTCGATGATCGCGGAGGCCATCCGGCGGGCGCTCGAGGAGGACGTCGGCGAGGGGGACGTGACCACGCTCTGCACCATCCCTGCCGAGGCCCGCTCGAGCGGGCGTTTTCTCGCCAAGGAGAGCGGGGTGATCGCCGGGCTCAAGGTGGCCCGGGAGGTCTACGCCCGCCTTGACCCCCGCCTCGAGCTCGAGGTGCTCTTCCCCGACGGGAGCGTGCTCGAGGCGGGCACGGTCTTCGCCCGGGTGCGCGGCCCCTGCCAGGCGCTCCTGACGGGCGAGCGAACCGCGCTCAACTTCATGCAGCGCATGTCGGGCATCGCCACCCAGACCCGCCGCTTCGTGCAGGCAGTGGCCCACACCAAGGCCCGCATCCTCGACACCCGCAAGACCGCCCCGGGCCTGCGGGCGCTGGACAAGTGGGCGGTGCGCATCGGCGGCGGGGTCAACCACCGCTTCGGCCTGTGGGACGAGGTGCTGATCAAGGACAACCACGTCGCCGCAGTGGGGAGCATCCGCGAGGCGGTGCGGAGGGTACGGGAGGGCGACCCCCGGCGGCGGCCCGTCGTCGTGGAGGTGCGGACCCTCGAGGAGCTTCGCGAAGCGCTCGAGCTCGACGTGACCCGCGTCCTGCTGGACAACATGACCCTCGAGCAGCTCCGCCAGGCGGTGGCGATCACCGCCGGACGCGTCCCTCTGGAAGCCTCCGGCAACGTCACCCTCGACAACGTGGCCCAGGTAGCCGAAACAGGCGTGGACTTCATCTCGGCCGGGGCCCTGACCCACTCGGTCAAGGCGCTGGACATCAGCTTAGATCTGGAGACGATGGTCGATAGTCGATAGTCGATGGTCGATGGCTCGTGGCTCGTGGTGGACCCCTCCCCAACCCTCCCCGCCCGCGGGGAGTATCCCCTGCCCCCCTTGTTAAGGGGGGAACAAGGCGTCTTGCGTTTTGCGTTTTGCGTCTTGCGTCTCGCGTACGACGTAGGACGTACGACGTACGACCCGCGCCCGGCGTTCGGCGTTCGGCGTTTGGCTATCAGCTATCGGCGTTCGACGTTCGGCGTTCAGCACCCTGTAAATTCCGGAGGACGACATGATGACCCACCCCAACTTCGACCAGCTCAAGGACCGGCTCGCAGGCATCGTGCCCGAGTTCGAGCTCGAGGCCAAATTCGAGCTCGCGCGGGAGATCCTCGAGCTCAAGCGCGAGAAGAACGCGGTGATCCTGGGCCACAACTACATGGAACCGGCCCTCTTCCACACCATCCCCGACCACGTGGGCGACTCGCTCGAGCTCTCCCGGGTCGCGGCCCGGACCGACGCCGAGATCATCGTGTTCTGCGGGGTCAAGTTCATGGCCGAGACCGCCAAGATCCTCAACCCCGGCAAGACCGTGCTGCTGCCTTCCACCAAGGCCGGCTGCTCGCTGGCGGCGAGCATCACCGCCGAGGACGTGCGGCGGCTCAAGGAGCGCTTTCCGGGCGTGCCCGTGGTGACCTACGTCAACACCTACGCCGACGTGAAGGCCGAGAGCGACGTGTGCTGCACCTCGAGCAACGCGGTGGCGGTGGTGGAGTCCCTCGCCAGCGACACGGTCATTTTCCTGCCCGACGAGTACCTGGCCCGCAACGTGGCCCGCGAGACCGGCAAGCGCATCATCTTCCCGACCCTCGACGAGGGCGCGCCGGGCGAGCTGGGCTACGAGATGATCGGCTGGCACGGGCGCTGCGAGGTCCACGAGCGCTACACCGTGCAGGACATCGAGGACGTGCGCAGGATGTTCCCCGACGTGGTGATCCTCTCGCACCCCGAGTGCAGCCCCGAGGTGGTCGAAGCCTCCGACTTCGCCGGGAGCACCACCGCCATGATCCGCTACGTCGAGAAAACCAGCGCCCCGCGCTACCTGCTCCTGACCGAGTGCTCGATGGGCGACAACGTCATGGCGGCCTACCCCGACAAGGAGTTCCTGCGCCTGTGCACGGTGCGCTGCCCCCACATGAACCAGATCACCCTCGAGGACACCTTGAGCGCCCTCAAGCTGGGCCGCCACGTCATCGAGGTGCCCGAAGACGTCCGGGTACGGGCCGCTACCGCCCTCGAGCGCATGATCGCCATCGGCCCCAGCGGGAAGAGGGATTGAGGCAAAAGGGCGAGCTACCGGCTCGCCCCTACAACCGGCGTTTGGCGTTCAACGTCCTGCATCGTTTATGGAACTCATCGAAACCGAGGTGCTGGTCATCGGCAGCGGCATCGGGGGCGGCATCACCGCCTTGAGCCTGGCTGACGCCGGGATACCCGTCACGGTGGTGACCCGCTCGAGCGACGGCGAGGAGAGCAACACCGCCTGGGCGCAGGGCGGCATCATCTACAAGGGCCCCGGCGACTCGCCCGAGTTGCTCATCGAGGACGTCCTGCGGGCAGGGGCGGGGCACTCCTACCTCGAGGCCGCCCGGATCCTGGCGGAGGAAGGGCCGAAGAAGGTCGAGGAATGGCTGCTCGAGCGGCTGCAGGTGCCCTTCGACCGGGACCCCTCGGGGGAGCTTTCCCTGGCGCTGGAGGGCGGGCACCGAGTGCCGCGCATCCTCCACGCCGCCGACGCCACGGGCCTGGCGATCCACCGCGCGCTGAAGGCCGCGCTCGAGGCCCACCCCCACGTCACCGTGCTCAAGGGCCACACCGCCATCGACCTGCTCACCCCGGCCCACCACTCCCTCGACCGCCTGGACATCTACCGGCCGCCCTCCTGCGTAGGGGCCTACCTCTTCGACCGCATGGAGCGCAGCATCAAGCGCTGCATCGCCCGCCACACCGTGCTGGCGACCGGCGGGCTGGGCCAGGTCTTCCTCACCAGCACCAACCCGCCGGGGGCCCGGGGCGACGGGGTGGCGATGGCCTACCGGGCGGGGGCGCGGGTGATCAACATGGAGTTCGTGCAGTTTCACCCCACCACCTTCCACCTCACCGGAGCCCCGCCCTTCCTCATCTCCGAAGCCGTGCGCGGCGAGGGGGCCCGGCTGGTGGACTCCAGCGGGCAGCCCTTCATGCAGCACTACGACCCCCACTGGAAGGACCTCGCCCCGCGCGACGTGGTGGCCCGCAGCATCTACCACCACATGCTCGAGTACGACCTCCCCCACGTGTACCTGGACCTGCGCAGCTACATCCCCAAGGAGAAGATCCTCGGCCACTTCCCCAACATCCACGCCGAGTGCCTGCGCTACGGCGTCGACATCACCCAGGACCTGGTGCCCGTGGTTCCGGGGGCGCATTATTCGTGCGGCGGGGTCTGGGTGGACGGCTGGGGCCGGACCACCCTCCAGGGGCTCTACGCGGTCGGAGAGGTGGCCTGCACGGGCCTGCACGGGGCCAACCGGCTCGCCAGCACCTCGCTGCTGGAGGGCCTGGTCTGGGGGGACCGGGTAGCCCGCCACATCCGCGGCCACCTCGAGGAGCGCCCCCCCTTCGACCCCGAGCAGATCCCCCCCTGGCAGAACTCGGGCCACTCTGACCCCGACCCCGCTTTGATTCAGCAGGACATGAGCGTGATCAAGCACATCATGTGGAACTACGTGGGCTTGGTGCGCACCACCCCCCGCCTCGAGCGCGCCCTGCGGGAGTTGCGCCACCTCGAGACCGAGATCGAAGGCTTCTACCGCAACAACCGCCTGAGCGACGGGGTCATCGGCCTGCGCAACGCCGTGCGCACCGCCATCCTCATCGCGATGGCAGCCTGGGAAAACAAGCGCAGCATGGGCTGCCACTACCGCGAGTAAAGCGGCCCACGGACGCGGTAAGCGATAAGCTGTAAGCCTTCAGCGGTCAGCCCTCAGCCGTTAGTGGGGGCTCTTGGGACCCCTCCCCTTCCCTCCCCGCCGGCGGGGAGGGTTTATCCCCCCCAGCCCCCCTTGTTAAGGGGGGTGAAGAAAAGGCGTTTAGCGTTTGGCGTACGACGTACGACCCGCGCCCGGCTACCGGCCACCGACTCAACTCCGGGCTTCGTCGCGGTCGCGGCGGTAACCCCACAGCGCCAGCACCCCGAAGAACACGAAGGTTCCCAGCAGCCACAGGGCGTGCTCGAGCGTCCCCTCCGGCCCGACCCCGGTGAAAGCTTGGGCGGCCTCCCTCGAGCCCACCGTGGTCCAGACCAGTTGCCCGAAGTGGTAGGTGGGGAGGTAGGGGGCCATCTCGCGCAGGAACTCGGGCAGGCGGGAGAGGGGGAAGAAGAAGCCGCTGGCGAAGGAGAGGGGCAGGTAGACCAGGTTGGCGATGGTGCTCGCGGCCTTGGGGCGGGCCAGGTAGCCCAGCGCGAAGCCCAGCGTGGAGAGCGAGAGCCCCCCCAGCAGCAGCACGCCGAAGGTGGCGAGCCACTTCTCCAGAGGCAGCCGCACCCCGCCCGCCAAAGCGGCCACGGCGAAGAGGATGAGCACGGTCAGGACGCCGAAGAGCACGCTCATGGCGAACTTCCCGGCGAAGTAGACCCACGCCGGCATGGGCGTGACCCGCATCAGGCGCAGCCAGCCGCCCTTGCGGTCCTGGGCCACGTCCACGCCGAAGGTGAAGATCGCCAGGCTCAGCAGGCCGTAAGCCGCGAAGGAGGCCATCATCAGCGCCCGGACCTGGGTGCCGTCGGGGAGGGTGCCGCTGGAGGTGAGGCCGAACATGGCGTAGAGCATCACCGGGATCGCCACGATGCCGATGAGGAACTCGGGCACGCGGAAGGCGGCCAGGAACTCGGCTCTAACCTGGGCCAGCAGCATGGCGGAGGTGGAGCCGCTGGGGCGAGCGGTAGGGCTCAGGCGGCGCTTGGTCACGTTGGTGATGGTCTTGGTCATGGTGTTCTCCTCGTTTACTGTGCCCACCCGGCGACCCACGCGAACTCGAGCAAGTTCAGGGCCAGGTGAGCCGCGAAAGCGGCGGTCAGGGTCTTGCGTCACGGGGTCTGGGGAAGGCTAGGGCGCGCATCTCAGGCCTCGAGCTTCCCCGTCAGGCTCACGAAGGCGGCCTCGAGGTCGGTGTCTTTGACGGTGAGGTCGCTCATGGAGTAGCCCCGCCGCACCAGTTCGCCGAGGAAAGCCTCGGGCTCGTTGGAGTAGACCAGCACGTGGCCGTTCTCCCGCTCGAGCCGCCCGGCGCCGGGCAGGGCCTCGAGCTGCTCGAGGGGGGCGTCGGTGCGCAGGCGCACGGTCTTGGCGGCCACCAGGCGCTTGATCTGGGCGGGGGTGCCGCTCTGGAGCACCCGGCCCTCGTGCAGCACGATCACCCGGTCGGCGTTGGCGTCGGCCTCCTCGAGGTAGTGGGTGCTGAAGAGGATGGTCTTGCCCAGCGCGGCGAACCCGCGCACCTGCTCCCAGAAGGCCCGCCGCGCCTCGACGTCCATCGCCACGGTGGGCTCGTCGAGGAAGATCAGGTCGGGGTCGCCCACCACGGCCAGGGCGAAGTACAGCCGCTGCTTCTGCCCGCCCGAGAGCTGGCTCACCTGGGCGCGGCGCTTCTCGAGCAGGTCGGCGCGTTGCAGCACCTCCCCCGTGGGCAGGCGGTAGGGGTAGTAGCTGGCGAAGAGCTCGACGATCTCCTCCACGGTGAGGCTCTGCGGCAGCCCCGGCTCCTGCAGCATCACCCCCACCCGGCCCCTGGCCTCGCGGAGGTCGGGCCGGTGCCCGAAGAGGCGCACCGTGCCGGAGTCGGGCAGCTTCTGGCCCAGCATGATGCTGATGGCGGTGGTCTTCCCGGCCCCGTTGGGCCCCAGAAAAGCCACCACTTCGCCCGCGCCTACCTCGAGGCTCACCCCGCGCAGCGCCTCGAGCTTCCCGTAGCGCTTGCTCACCCCCTGCATCTCGATCACGTTCATGCTCTGCCTCCGTCGTGGCCCAGGGTAGGGCCTGCACCGCCCTGCCCACATCTGCTGGGGGTCACGGGAAGCGGGCATGACTTTCGGCAGGGGAAGCCCAGGGGGGGCCGAACCTATAATTCGGCCATGCCACCGTGGGCGCTGCAGATGTCGTACTGGGCCGGGGTGGGCACCTGGCTGGTGGTGGGGGTGCCGGTGGTGCTCCAGTGGGTCCAGAAGCCTGCCCTCTTCGCCCAGCCTGGTAACTACCTGTGGCTGGCCTGCTACCTGCTGTTCGGCCTGATCTTCGCCCTCGTCTCCTCCGACCGGCTCTCCTTCCTGCCCGACACCCGCCGCACCGCCGTGATCGTCCTGGGGGTGCAGGTGTTCCTGGCCTCGTGCGCCCTGCTGCTGCTGCCGCAGTACGGCTTCATCGCGGTGCTGTTCATCATCACCGCCGCCCACGCGCCCCACGTGCTGCGCCTGTCGCAGGCGGTGGCGCTGGTGCTGGCCCAGACCGCGCTGATGGCCGTCACCTTCTCCCGGGTGGGCGGCTGGGACGACGGGCTCGAGATCGCGGTCTCGGTCTTCGCCTACCTGGGCTTCCAGCTCTTCGCCCTCTTCTCCACCGAGGCCGCGCTGCGCGAGGCGCGGGCGCGGGCCGAGCTGAGCCAGCTCAACGCCGAGCTCAAGGCCACCCAGGCCCTGCTCTCCGAGTCGAGCCGGGTGGGCGAGCGGGTGCGCATCGCCCGCGAGTTGCACGACCTCATCGGCCACCAGCTCACCGCGCTCGCGCTCAACCTCGAGATCGCCACCCACACCGAAGGGCAGAAGTCGCGCGAGCACGTGGAAAAGGCCCAGCAGATCGCCAAGGAGCTGCTCGGCGGGGTGCGGGGCGTGGTCAGCGCCATGCGCGACACGCCCATCGACCTCGAGGCCTCCCTGCGCGCGCTGGTGGAGGGGGTGCCCAAGCCCGCCATCCACCTCGCCCTCGAGCCCGGCGTGAGCCTGGAAGACCCCGAGAAGGCCCACGCCCTGGTGCGCTGCGTGCAGGAGGTCATCACCAACGCCGTGCGCCACGCCCAGGCCGATAACCTCTGGATCCGCCTCGAGGCCACCCCCGAGGGCATCGCCGTCCACGCCCGCGACGACGGGCGCGGCGTGCGGGAGGTCAGGGCCGGGAACGGCCTGCGCGGGATGCGCGAGCGGCTGGAACAGTTGGGCGGTCGCCTCCAGGTCCAAAGCCGCCCCGGCGAGGGCTTCAGCATCGACGCGGTGATGCCCTCGTGATCCGGGTGGTGCTGGTGGACGACCAGACCCTGGTGCGCCAGGGGATCCGGAGCCTGCTCGAGCTCTCCGACAAGGTCGAGGTCGTCGCGGAGGCCCCCGACGGCCAGGAGGGCCTGCGAGCCATCGCCCAGCACCGCCCCGACGTGGTGCTGCTCGACCTGCGGATGCCGGTGCTCGACGGCATCGGCACCCTCAAGGCCCTCTCCCAGGGCGACTTCTTCCCCCCCACCCTCATCCTCACCACCTTCGACGACGACGAGCTGGTCCTGGACGCCCTGCGCGCCGGGGCCAAGGGCTATTTGCTCAAGGACGTGACCCTGGCCCAGCTCGTCGAGGCCATCGAGATCCTGGCCGCAGGCGGCACCCTGATCCAACCCGCCGTCACCGAGCGATTAATCCGCGGCCTGACCCAACTGCACAAGGGCGACTCGCCCACCCGCCCCTACACCGACCCCTACGACCCCGACAAGCTCACCGACCGCGAAACCGAGATCCTGCGCCTGCTGGCCGGGGGCTACAACAACCGCGAGGTGGGCAGCGCCCTGGGCATCTCCGAGGGCACCGTGAAAAACCACGTCTCCTCCATCCTCTCCAAGCTGGGCGTGCGAGACCGGACGAGGGCGGTGCTGAAGGCGCTCGAGCTAGGTTTGATTTAGGATCGAACGGGCTCACGGCCCATGGCACGTGGTGGAAAGGCNCC
>NZ_KE387023.1:3009220-3022036 GCF_000430045.1 Calidithermus chliarophilus DSM 9957
CTCCCCCCCCCGCCGGCGGGGAGGGGGTATCCCCCCTAGCCCCCCTTACACAAGGCGTTTGGCGTTTGGCGTCTTACGTACGGCGTAGGACGTACGACCGCGTTTAGCGTTCGGCTATCAGCTATCGGCTATGGGCTATCAGCTATCAACCCCCTCACCGCGTAAAACTCCACGACACCGGCCGCCCGCCCGCGTACGGCATCACCCCGTGGAAAGGGCGCGGGTCGTCGTCGAAGACCAGCGGCAGGAAGTGGCGGTCGCCGGGCCACATGGGGAGTTCCATCCGGACGACGCGCTCGAGCGCGACCCACTCGAGCGCCCCCTCGTGGTTGCGCTCCAAAGGCGTGCCGGTCCACTCGGGGATGAGGAACACGAAGCCGAACCAGTCCTCGCCGTGCTTGCCGAAGCCGGGCCAGGAGAGGGTGCCGCGCAGGATGAGGCGGGTGGCCTCGATGCCGGCTTCCTCGCGCAGCTCGCGGCGCATCCCGGCGGCCACGTCCTCGTGGGGCTCGAGCTTGCCCCCCAACCCGTTGTACTTGCCTAAGGCGGGGTCGTCGGGGCGGGCGTTGCGGTGGATCAGCAGCACCGAGCGGCCGTCGGGCGAGAGCACGTAGCCGAGCGTGGCCAGGATGGGGGTGTAGGGCATGGGGGTATCTTAGCGTGCGCCCCGTACGCCGTTCTCGAGCCATCCCCGCCCTGATACACTCGGCGGCGTATGGCCTCACGGTTGTGTTTTCTCGGCAGCGGCGATTCATACCGGATTCAAAAAGATAATCATCCGATCCGAAGAGCCCCGGAGGCTATCTTTTTGAATCCTAGAGCACACCCCTCCCTGACGGTCGGCGAAGAAAGCGTATCCCTTCGGTCGGGTTGGTCCGTCACCGTTCGGTGACGGACCAACCGAATCTGGTATCACAGGGTGTTCCCCGCTGGTGGTGCGAGTGCTCGGTGTGCCAGGAGGCCCGCGCCACGGGGCTCAACGCCCGCACCCGGCCCTCGGTGTGGGTCGAGGGTTCCGAACAGGTGCTGATCGGAGCCGTCAGCCGTCAGCGGAAGGCTCGTGGCTCGTGGCTAGCGGCCTGTGGCTAGCGGCTCGTGGTTCACCCCTCCCCTTCCCTCCCCGCCGGCGGGGAGGGGGTATCCCCCCTAGCCCCCCTTACTAAGGGGGGTGACAAGGCGTTTGGCGTTTGGCGTTTGGCGTCTTACGTACGGCGTAGGACGTACGACATCCAACCCGCGCCCAGCTATCGACCACCGACCCGCCCAGCCTCAAGCCAGCCGCGGCGCGTTCGGGTTGGGCCGCTCGGCCAGGATCTTGAACTGGCGATGGCGCTCGAGCGCCGCCGCGACGAAGCCGCCAAAGGGGGGCGAGACCCGCATGGGGCGGCTGGCGAGCTCGGGGTGAGACTGAAGGCCGATGAAGAAGGGGTGGTCGGGGAGTTCGATGGCCTCAACCAAGCCCTCGCCGCGCCCGTGCATGCCCGGCGTGACCGCCGAGACCGTGAGGCCGCCCTCGATGAGCTTCTGCACGTAGGCGGGGTTGACCTCGTAGCGGTGGCGGTGGCGCTCGTAGGCCAGGTCCTTGCCGTAGAGGCGGTGCAGGGTGGTCTCGGGGTGGATGCGCATGGGCCAGTTGCCCAGCCGCATGGTGCCGCCCAGGCCCTCGACCTCGAGCTGCTCGGGCATGAGGTCGATGACGGGGTGGGGGGTGTAGGGGTCGAACTCGGTGGAGTTGGCCCCCTCCAGGCCCAGCACGTTACGGGCGAACTCGATCACCGCGACCTGCAGGCCCAGGCAGATCCCGAAGTAGGGGATGCCGTTCTCGCGGGCGTAGCGGGCGCACAGGATCTTGCCCTCGATGCCGCGGATGCCGAAGCCGGGCCCCACCAGCACCCCGTCCACCCCGTGCAGGGCTTCGGCGGCCTTCTCGAGGTCGGTGACCTCCTCGGCGTTGACCCACTTCACGTTCACGCGGGCGTCGTTGGCGATCCCCGCGTGGCGGAAGCCCTCGAGGATGGAGAGGTAGGCGTCGGGCATCTTGACGTACTTGCCCACGAAGGCCACCGTCACCTCGCCCGAGGGGTGCTTGAGCTTGCGCACGGCGTTCTGCCAGAAGCTGAGGTTGGGCTGGATGGGCTCTAGACCCAGCTTCTTCTCCACCACCCGCCCGATGCCCTGCTCCTCGAGCACCAGCGGCATCTCATAGAGGAACTGCACGGTGGGGCTGGAGAAGACCTCGCTGGGGCGCACGTTGGTGAAGAGCGCGACCTTCTTGCGCACGTCCTCGGGCACCATCTTGTCCGAGCGCAGCACCACCGCGTCGGCCTGGATCCCCAGGCCCCGCAGCGCCGAGACCGAGTGCTGGGTGGGCTTGGTCTTGAACTCCTCGCTGGTGGGCAGGTAGGGCAGCAGCGTGAGGTGGATGTACATCACGTCGCCGTCCTCCTCGTCGAACTGGAACTGGCGGATGGCCTCCAAAAAGGGCAGGCTCTCGATGTCGCCCACCGTGCCCCCCACCTCCACCACCGCGATGTCGGCCTCCTGCTCCTTGGCGACGCGGCGGATGCGGTCCTTGATCTCGTCGGTGATGTGGGGGATCACCTGCACCGTCTGCGACAGGTACTCCCCCCGGCGCTCCTTCTGGATCACCGAGAGGTAGACCTGCCCGGTGGTCAGGTTGTTGCCCCGGCTGAGGTCGATGTCGAGAAAGCGCTCGTAGTGCCCGATGTCGAGGTCGGTCTCGGCCCCGTCGCCGGTGACGAAGACCTCACCGTGCTCGTAAGGACGCATGGTCCCCGCGTCCACGTTCACGTAGGGGTCAATCTTGATCGCCGTGACCTTGTAGCCCCTGGCCCGCAGGATCGCCCCCAACGAGGAGGTCAGGATGCCCTTGCCCAAACTGCTCACCACACCGCCCGTGACAAATATGTATTTCATCCTGCTCTCCTCCAAACAAAACAAGGCTGAGCGACCTCACGCCCCTCCTGGCGTCGAGGCCAGCCAGCTAGGTTTTCACGGGACTTCAGCATACCACTGTTCAGGCTCGCCGTGGATGAGGCAGGTGGCGGGGGGTGAGCGGTAAGCCGTCAGCGGAAGGCCCGTGGTCTGTCGAGGGTCCAGGGCCAAGGGCTAAGGCGTTTGGCGTTTTGCGTTTGGCGTTTGGCGTCTCGCGTACGACGTACGACCCGCGTTTGGCTATCGGCTATCAGCTATCGGCGTTCAGCGCAAGACGCACGAACCCTGGACCACCCAAAAAGCACCCTACATTTCTGTACCGAGTCAAACCAGGAGTATAGTTAAACCATGAGTATCGCGCCCGGCATCGAGGTTATCCCAGTTCCCATTCCATACCCGTTCAAGTACGTCAACTGCTACTTGCTGCTGGGCGACGGGGCGGTGCTGGTGGACTGTGCCCTAGACATGCCCGAAGCCAAGGGTGCCCTCGAGGCCGGCTTAGCGCGGCACGGGCTGAAGTTTGGCGACCTCGACCGGCTGGTCCTGACCCACCACCACCCCGACCACTACGGCCTGGCCGGGCTCATCGAGGCCGAGGGGGTGCCGGTGTATCTGCTGGACGTGGAGCTCGAGCGCGGCCACCCCTTCTGGACCGAGCCCGAGGCCATGAGCCGGACGGGACTGGAGCTCTTCCGCCGGCACGGCGTTCCCGATGAAGCGCTGAGCAACCTCGGGCGCGAGATGGACAAGACCCGCAGCCGGGTGCACGCCCCGCGGAATCCCCGCACCTTCCGCGACGGGGAGGTGCTCGAGCTCGCCGGGCAGCGCTGGCGGGCGGTCTGGACCCCCGGTCACGCCGACGGGCACGCCATGCTGCTGCGTGAGAGCGACGGGGTGCTGCTGGCCGGGGACCACGTGCTCGAGCGCATCTCCCCCAACATCGGCGTGTGGGCTTACTCCTACCCCGACCCGCTGGGGCTCTACCTGGAGTCGCTGGAGAAGGCGCGGGGGCTCGAGGTCGCGCTGGCCCTGCCCGGCCACTACCGCCCCCTGCGCGACCTGCGGGGCCGCATCGACGAGCTGGCCGCCCACCACCAGGAGCGCCTGGACTACCTGATGGGCCTGATGAACGGCGAGCCCAAGACCTGCTGGGAACTCTCCTTAGGGCTCTTCCCCGGCGAGCTTTCCCTCCCGCAGCGCCGCTTCGCCTGGTCGGAAACGCTGGCGCACCTGGAGTACCTGGTCAACCTCGGGGCCGTCGAGCGCTCTGAGGATGGGGTGATCCGCTACAGCAGCACGGTTCCGAAGGGCCTGAAGTCCGCCTAGCTCACCAGGCCAGCGCCTGGCCGTCGGCCCTGGGCTCGGAGCCGGCGAACAGGATTTCCCCCTGGCGCAGGATGATCTGCCCCCGCCCGAAGAGCCCGGCTTCAGGCTGGATCACCACCTGGTGGCCCCGGTCGATGAGGCCCTGCACCACGTGCTGCGGGACGCTGGGCTCGAGCATGACCTGCTTGCCCTTGACCCACTGCCAGCGCGGGGCGTCGAGCACGGCCTGCGGGTTGAGGCCCATGTCCTCCAGCCCCAGAACCACCTGCAGGTGGCCCTGCGGCTGCATGTGGCCGCCCATCACCCCGAAGGGGCCCAGGGGCTTGCCGCCGCGGGTCAGGAAGCCGGGGATGATGGTGTGGAAGGGGCGCTTGGCGGGGGCGTAGCGGTTGGGGTGGCCGGGCTCGAGCACGAAGCCCGCCCCCCGGTTTTGTAAGGAAATTCCGGTGCCCGGTACCAGCACCCCGGCCCCGAAGCCCATGTAGTTGGACTGGATGAAGCTCACCATCAGCTCGCCGTCGGCGGCGCAGAGGTAGACCGTGCCCCCCTTGGGGATGCCGGCCTCGGCGGCGTGGGCCGTGTCCCCGATGAGCCGGCGGCGGCCGGAGAGGTAGGTCTCGTCGAGCAACTGGGCGCTGCTGACGCGCATGTGGCGGGGGTCGGTGACTTCGGCCTGGGCGTCGGCGAAGGCGAGCTTCATGGCCTCGATCTGGAGGTGCAGGTACTCGACGGGGTCGTGGGCGGCGCGGGCCATGTCGAAGCCGCCGAGGATCTTGAGCGCCATCAGCGCGGCGATGCCCTGCCCGTTGGGCGGGATCTCGTGCAGCTCGAGGCCCCCGTACTGGGCCGAGATCGGCTCGACCCACTCCGGCTCGTAGGCGGCGAGGTCGGCCTGGGTCAGCCAGCCCCCGGTGGCGGCGGCGAACTCGGCCGTCTTCTGGGCCAGCGCGCCCCGGTAGAAGCTCTCGGCGTGGCTCGAGGCGATCTCCCGCAGCGTGGCCGCGTGGCCCGGGCTGCGCCAGACCTCCCCGGCCCGCGGGCCGCGCCCCCCGGGGAAAAACACCTCGTTGAAGGCCCGGTGTTCCGGCCCGGACATCTTCAGGAAGGTCTCCGCCGAGCGGCCCCAGCCCCGCGCCGTCACCGGCGACACCGCGAAGCCCTCCTCGGCGTAGCGGATGGCCGGCTCGAACAGCCGCTCGAAAGGCAGCTTGCCGAAGCGCTCCGACACCGCCCGCCAGCTCGCCGGAGCCCCCGGTACCGTGACGGGCAGCCAGCCTCGAGCCGGGATCTCCTGCATCCCCTCGAAGGCGCTGGGCTCGAGCTGGCTGGGGCTGGGCCCCGAGGCGTTGAGCCCGTGCAGTTTGCCGTCCCAGATCAGGGCGAAGGCGTCCGAGCCGATGCCGTTGGAGGTGGGCTCGAGCACCGTGAGCGCGATCGCCATCGCCAGGGCCGCGTCCGCCGCGTTGCCCCCGGCCAGCAGCATCTCCATGCCGGCCAGCGCCGCCTGAGGCTGCGAGGTGGCCACCGCGCCGCGCTTACCCACCATCACCGTGCGGCGCGAGGGATAAGGGTAGTAGTTGAGGTCCACGAGTAGCAGGGTACAGGAGGAGAGAGGTCGAGGGTCAAGGGGCTAGCGGCCGGACGCCGGGGGCGGGTCGTACGTCGTACGTCCTACGTCGTACGCCAGACGCAATACGCAAAACGCAAGACGCCGGTTGTACGTCTGTCGTGCGTCCTACGTCGTACGTCGTGCGCAATGCGCGAGATGCCTCGGCCTTTAGGCTGCCTTTCGCTGGCGGCCCTTCTAAACTGGCTCGTCGAAGCGGTAGGGTTTAATGCTCACGCAACGGCCCTTTTCGAACTCGAGCGCGGTGGCGTGGAAGCGGGCGGGGCCTTCCTGGGCGCGGAAGCGGGTGGGGCGCTGGGTGAGGAAGCGGCCCAGGAAGCTGTGCACTTCGCCGCCGATGATGCCGTCGTAGGTGCCGGTCATGCCCACGTCGGTCTGGTAGCCGGTGCCCCCCGGCAGGATTTCGGCGTCGGCGGTGGGGACGTGGGTGTGGGTGCCCAGGACGGCGGCTACCCGCCCGTCGAGGTGGCGGGCCAGGGCCAGCTTCTCGGCGGTGGCCTCGGCGTGGACCTCGAGCAGCACGTGGTCGGCGGACTGCTCGGCCAGGAGGGCGTCCATGCCGCGGAAGGGGTCCTCGAGGGGGTCCATGAAGAGGCGGCCCATCATCTGGCAGACCAACAGGCTCTCCCCTGCCGCCTCGAGCCGCCACCAGCCCTTGCCGGGGGTGCCAGGGGGGTAGTTCTGGGCCCGCACGATGGGCTCGGTCTCGATGAGCTCGTACACCTCGCGCTGGTCCCAGGCGTGGTTACCCAGGGTCAGCACGTCCACGCCCGCGTTGCGCAGGCGCTTGTAGGCCGCCTTGGAGAGGCCCAGGCCCCCCGCGGTGTTCTCGGCGTTGGCGACGACCACGTCGAAGTCGTCGCGGATATCGGGGAGGTGCCTCGAGACGATGCGCAAACCGGGTTCGGCGAAGATATCCCCGATGAATAGGACACGCATGCGCCTAGTCTAATCGGGCACCCGGGTACAGCGCGTGCAATTCAGCCCTCAGGGCCTGGAAATTCTCCGACGGCAGCCGGCACGAGCCGTGGCGGCACAAGTAGGCCAGGCCCGCTTTCCGGTCGGCGAGGATCGGCACGGAGCCGGCGGGCCCGGACGCCAGGGTGGTGATGGGCAGGTACTGCCCCCTCACCTCCGGGAGCCAGCTCGAGGGCGTCACCATCGCCAGCTCGCTGCCCTGCGTGCCGACGAGGTGCGCCTGGAGCAGCGCCGGGAAGCCGAAGGCGCTGCGCAGGAGGCTCTGCGAGTAGACCTCCACCGCCGACAGAGCCGCCTCGTGCCACTCGGGGCGCTCGTAAAGGGCGGCCAGCCGGAACAGCAACTCGGCCGCCGAGGCCGAAGGGCTGGGGTAGGGCCCGTCGTACACGTCCTTGGCCTTGACGGGCAGCCCCTCGTTCATAGAGTCGCGGAAGCCGCCCTCGGGGTCGCGGAAGTGGGCCAGTACGGCTTCGGCCCGCTGGTGGGCGGCCTCGAGCCACTCCATCTCCCCGGTGGCCTGGTAGAGCTCCAGCAACCCCAGCCCGTAATTGGCCTGGTCGCTCAGGTAGGCCTCGGGGCGCAGCTTCCCGGCCCGCCAGGAGTGGCGCAGCAAGCCGCCCGTCAGCATGGTCCCCAGCACGAAGCGGGCGTTGGCGCGGGCGGCCTCCAGGTAGCGCTCCTCCCCCAGCAACCGCCCGGCCTCCGCGAAGGCCCGCAGCATCAGGCCGTTCCAGTCGGCAAGCACCTTGTCGTCGGTGAGGGGCCAAACGCGCCCTTTGCGGCGCTCGTAGAGCCGGCTCCGAACGCCCTCGACCCACTCGCCGTAGGCCTGGGGGCTCAGGCCCAGCGACTCGCGCAGCGCCTCGTCGGGGAAGCGGCGCTCGAGCACGTTGACCCCCTCCCAGTTCCCCGCCTCCGACACCCCGAACAGCCGGGCGGCCGCGTCGGCGTCGGCCCCCAGCACCTCACGGAACTCGGCCTCGCTCCAGACGTAGAACTTGCCCTCTACGCCCTCCGAGTCGGCGTCCTGGGCCGACCAGAACTCGCCCTGCGGTCCGGTCATCTCGCGCAGCACGTAGCGCAAAATCTCCTCGGCCACCTGCCGGTAGCGCTCCTTGCCCGAGAGCTCGTAGCCCCCCAGGTAGACCCGCGCCAGTTGCGCGTTGTCGTAGAGCATCTTCTCGAAGTGCGGCACCCGCCAGATGCCGTCCACGGCGTAGCGGTGGAAGCCGCCGCCCACCTGGTCGTAGATGCCGCCCTCCATCATGCGCTCGAGGGTGAGCTCGAGGTGCTTCCAGGCCACGCCGTCCCCCAGCCAGGCGTGGGAGAGCAGGTAGAGCAGCGCCGGGCTCTGGGGGAACTTGGGCGCCCCCCCGAAGCCGCCGTAGCTCGGGTCGAAAGCCCGCGACAGCCCGGCCAAAGCTGCCGCGTGCAGGTCCTCGGGCAGGGGCGCGCCGCGCGGCCGGAGCGCGTTGCCCAGCGCGGCGGTGAGGCCCTGGGCGTTCTCGAGCACGTCCTCCTTCTGGTGCAGCCAGGCGTTGCGGACGGCCTCGAGCAGCCGCCGGAAGCTGGGCAGTTGCGGGTGGTCGCGCGGGGGGAAGTAAGTCCCGCCGTAGAAGGGCCGCAGGTCGGGCATCAGGAACATGCTCATGGGCCAGCCGCCGGAACCGGTCATGGCCTGCAGGGCGCTCATGTAGACGTGGTCCACGTCGGGCAGTTCCTCCCGGTCCACCTTGATCGGCACGAAGTGCGCGCTGAGGAAGGCCGCCACCTCGGGGTCCTCGAAGCTCTCGCGCTCCATCACGTGGCACCAGTGGCAGGTGGCATAACCCACCGACAAAAAGATGGGCTTGTCCTCCGCCCGCGCCTTGGCGAAGGCCTCCTCCCCCCACGGATACCAGTCCACCGGGTTGTGGGCGTGCTGCAGGAGGTAGGGGCTCGTCTCGTGGATCAAGCGGTTCGGCATGAGCCGAGCCTAGTGCCTGGGACCGCCCAGAACTGTAAGAGCGGTTTCCAGAGGGTGCCGGGTGAAGGGAGGCCTGTGGCGTGCGGGGAACCCTCCCGGCCGGCGGGGAAGAAAAGGGCCGGGCGGGCACAGGGGAGTAGTAATACCAGATTCGGTTGGTCCGTCACCGTTCGGTGACGGACCAACCCGACCGAAGGGATACGCTTTCTTCGCCGACCGTCAGGGAGGGGTGTGCTCTAGGATTCAAAAAGATAGCCTCCGGGCTCTTCGGATCGGATGATTATCTTTTTGAATCCGGTATAAGCTGCAAGCCGTTAGCCATCAGCTTTGATACGGGAACCCCCTCTCCCGACGGGAGAGGGGGCATTTTGCGTTCGGCTACCAGCTATCGGCGCTTAGCGTTCAGCTATCGGCTATCAGCCACCGACGCATCTCACGCCGACTTGGGCTTCTGAACGTACCGCAGGATGAAGTACACCGCCCCGGCCACGATCAGGGCGGGGACCAGGATCGTGAGCAGGCGGAACACCAGACCGGCCAGGCCCTTGAGAATGGCTCCTAAGAACGTGAAAAGCCAGCCGCCCACCCACATGACCACGAGCGCAGCCACGGCGATGAGCAGGCCCAATACCACCCACTCGAGGATATCTTGGAAAGAACGCTCGTTCATGGCTTCAGGATAACACACCGCCGCCGGGGCTCTTCAGGGCGTTCCAGAGCTTGCGGGTGGTGATGATCTGCCCGGCGTGGTGCTGGGCGTGGGCGGCGATGTGGTCGAAGACGTAAAGGGCCGGGACGGGGGCGAAGTCGCCCCAGGAGCAGGGGGCCTCGAGGTCGGGCTGCTCGAGCCGGGAGAGCCCGTCACGGACCAGGCGCAGGTTCGCGCGGAATTCCTCCAGCACCGCCGCGGGGGGCTCGTGGGTCACCCGCAACTGCTCCGGCGGCAAGAGCCGGTAGGCCTGGGGGATCTCCTGGCCTGTCCCCCGGAAGTAGAGGCGGGCGGAGGCCATGCCGACGTGGCGCACTAGGCCGCCGACGGCGTTGGCGCCTTCGGCCGGGAGCCACCAGAAGCCCTCGGGGCCTAAGTCGGCGGCCCACCTGTCCACGGTCTCCTCCACCTCCTCGAGGTTGCGCAGCCAGACCGAAACCAGGGGGTGAACGCCTTCGATGTCGCCGCGCAGGAACGGCGGGAGCCGGGTGGGAGTCTGCATGGGGCGATTCTACCCGCCCGGAGGCTCAGGGCTCGAGCTTCAGGGCACAGCGCCCGGTGTACTTGCGCTGCCGGACGGCCTCGGGGTAGGCCTCGCGGGTGCCCACGAAGGTGAGGCCGGTCCAGGTGGGGCCGCTCTGGGTCGTCGAGCAGAACAGCGCCTTGGAGGTCGCGTAGCCGCGCAGGGGCTCGAGGTAGACGGTGGCGTTGAGCTGGCGGGTGGAGGGGCTATAAGCCAGCACGACGTGGCGCTTGTCCAGGGCGATGATCGCGCCCTGGGTCCCGCTGCCCTGCACCGCCTGGAAGGGCGACTTGCGCACGACGATCTTGAAGGAGGCGTTCGCCAGGCTGGGGTCCTTGACGAACAGCGTCCAGACCTGACCCTGCTTCAACACGCCGCCCTCGGCGGGCTTGGTCAGGGGCGGCAGGGGCGTGGGCGCGGGGCGGGGCGCGGCCACGGGGGCGGGTTCAGCCACGGCCTCCTTGACCGGGACGGGGGTAGGGGCAGGGGTGGCGGGGGCGGCGCCCTCCGGCACCGCGACTGGCGCACAACCTACGAGACAGACCACGATTCCCAGATAACGCAACGCTTTCATCGATGCCTCCAAGATCAACTTGCAGGCATTCTAATAGCTCGGCTGAAAAACGGCAAATTGTCTTTGCCGAACTCGGTTCGTCAGATTCCGAGTTTGTCCATACGCTGCTTTTCTACCGGCATTCCAGTCACGCCGTGGAAGGCGTCGACCTCCTCGAGGAAGCGCTGGAAGAGGTAGAGCGAGTCGTGGGGGCCGGGGCAGGCCTCGGGGTGGTACTGCACGCTGAAGACCGGGTAGCGCAGGTGGGCCATGCCCTCGAGGGTGCCGTCGTTGAGGTTGATGTGGGTGGGGCGGAACTCCTTGAGCGAGTCGGGGTCTACGGCGTAGCCGTGGTTCTGGCTGGTGATCTCGATCTTGCCGGTGAGCAGGTTCTTGACCGGATGGTTGGCCCCCCGGTGCCCGAACTTGAGCTTGAAGGTGCGCCCCCCGGCGGCCAGGCCCAGGAGCTGGTGGCCCAGGCAGATGCCGAAGGTGGGCAACAGCCCCATCAGCTTCCACAGCGTCTCGTGGGCGTAGCGGGGCATGGAGGGGTCACCGGGGCCGTTGGAGACGAAGAGCCCGGCGGGCTCGAGCGCCATGATCTGCGCCGGGTTGGTCTTGCCGGGCACCACGATGAGCTCGAAGCCGAGCTCGGCCATGTAGCGCATCTGGGCGTGCTTGATGCCGAAGTCCATCACCACGATGCGGCGCTTGCCCTTGAAGGTGGGGAACTGGTAGGGCAGCGGGGTGGAGACCTCGGGGGTCATGTCGCGCCCGTCGATGTCCTTCCAGGTACGGGCCTCCTCGCGCAGGGCCTCGAGGTCGGCCTGGGTGAAACGGTGCTTGGGGTCGCCGACGTGGCTGGCGTGGGCGATGACCCCCTTGAGCACGCCCCCCTCGCGGATCTTGCGCACCAGGGCGCGGGTGTCGATGCCTTCCAGCCCCACCACCCCGTGCTCGGCCATGAACTCGCCCAGGCTCTGCTGGGCGCGGGGCCCGGCGGCGTAGGTGCTGAACTCGCGGGCCACGAAGCCGCGCACCCAGGGGCGGTTGGACTCCATGTCGAAGACGTTGACCCCGTAGTTGCCCTGGTGGGGGTAGGTCATCACCACGATCTGGCCGTTGTAGGAGGGGTCGGTGAGGATCTCCTGGTAGCCGGTCTGGGCCGTGTTGAACACCACCTCGCCCACGTTCTTGCCCCGGTGGCCGAAGGCGTAGCCGTGGTAGGTGGTACCGTCTTCGAGGACCAAAACTGCACGTTCCTTCATCGCAATCTCCGCATTCTATGCCGCGCCGCGGCAGCTTTCGTGGCCCCCGGCACCTTTTCGGCACTGGAGGCTTCAGACCAGCACGGCCTCCAGTTGCTCGTCGATGGTCTTCTCGTTGGCGAAGGTGAAGCCCCACTGGCCGCTCAGCTCGTCGAGCACCGGCTCGGGGATGCCCAGCAGCACGTAGAGCACCTGCTTGGCCGGGATGCGCAGGTCGGAGGCGATGCGCTGGTGGCGGTCGAGGGCCTCGTCGAACTCACCGGTCTTGCACTCGACGAGCAGGAAGCGGTTGGGGGTGCGCACCAGCAGGTCGACCTCGAAGCGGTCGCCGTTGGGGTAGAGGATGTGGGGGTTGGCCTCGAGGTCGTGCGCGACGTTGCGCCGCCGCAGGCTGAGCTGCACCCGCTGGCGCACGAAGCGCTCGAACCAGCCCCCGGTGAGGAAGTTGAGGTGCTTGCCCTCGCTGCTGGGCCGGGCGTAGATGCGCCGCTGCTTGTTGGAGTAGGAGTAGTTGCGCAACAGCCCCGCCTCCTTGAGCCACAGGCAGATCTGGGTGTTGGTGCCGATGTCCTGCTGGCTGAGGGCGCTGAGGGAGTACTGGAAGTCGGCGCCGCCGCGGGTGGCCGCGCTCTTGAGGCGGGCGTAGAGCCCCTCGAAGGCCGAGTAGCGCTCGCCCATGAAGCCGGCGAGGCGCTCGAGCGCCTTGTCCTCGGCCTCGTTGGCGGGGGGCAGGCCGGGCTTGAGCTGCAGCCCCACGTCGGCCAGGTAGTCGGCGACCTTGATGCTGGGGCGCTTGGGCTGGGGCTGGGGTTGGGGCTGGGCCTGGGGCCCGCGCCCCCAAGCCGCTCGACGTCGGCATCGAGCTCGACAGCGGCCGCGCGGCCAGCGCCACCATCCCCGCCGCCGGCGGC
>NZ_KE387023.1:3022136-3048028 GCF_000430045.1 Calidithermus chliarophilus DSM 9957
GGCCTGGGGCGGCGGGGCCTCGGGCCGCCCGCCGCCCCCTCCCCCGCCCCGGCGCAGGGTGCGCAGCTCCTGGAGGATGGTGCGGGTGTTCTGCAGGATGGCCTGCTCGACGGGGTTGGTGCTGGGGTGGGTGTTGAGGGCGAGCTCCTGCAGGGTAGTCCCGGCCCCGCCGAGCTCGGGGAGCATCTGGTGCGAGAGCAGGGCCCGGGCGAGCCAGGTCTCGAGCTCGTTGCGCAGGCGCTCGCGGCACTCCTCGAAGGTGCGGCCCCGCACCAGCAGGCCCGGGATTTCCGGCACGGCCCCTTCGATGAAGCCCCCTTCCCCGGGCTGGTAGCTGGCGGACTTGAGGGCGGCGGCTAGGTAGTCGGTGAGAAGACCCATGGCTGAAGTTTACCCGGCCCCGCGGCGGTGAACAGCCGGGGCTACTTCCGGAAGGCGTTGTCGGGGTCGAGCACCTTGGTCACCCCGATCTCGCGGCAGTTGTCGTAGAAGGGGCACTGGCTGCACTCCTGGTAGACCTTGGGCGGCAGGTTCTCGCGGGTGGTGACGTGGTAGCCCAGCCCGGTGAAGAACTTGACCTGCAGCGTCCAGGCGAAGATCTGCGGGATGCCCAGGTCCTTGGCCTCGCGCTCGGCGGCCAGGGCCAGCCAGCGGCCCAGCCCCTGCCCCTGGCGCTCGGGGTGGACCGCCAGGCCGCGCACCTCGGCGATGTCGTGCCAGAGGACGTGCAGCGCGCCGCTGCCGACGATGTGGCCGTCCTCGTCCTCGAGCACGAAGAAGTCGCGCAGGTTCTCGTAGAGGTGGTTGTGGCTGCGCACGAGCATCAGGCCGCGCTCGGCCCAGTACTTGATGAGGGTGTAGATCTGCTCGACGTCCTTCATCTTGGCCTTGCGCAGCTCGACGTTGGCGTCCCAGCGCACGTCCGGCAGCCGCGTGGTTCCGACTTCGATCAGGGTGCTCATGCTTGCCTCCAGGGTGGGCGCTCCCGGCGCCCTTTAAAGACCGACCTCTCGCTTGGCGACCTCGACGGCTTCCTTGACCCGCTCCGGCGCGGTGGCGCCGTAGGAGCGTCGTCGGTGGATGGCGGTCTCGAGCCGGGTGAGCCCCAGGGCCTCGGCGCTGAAGAGGGGGTGGAAGGATTGGAGCTCGGCGAGCTCGAGGTCGCGCAGCTCCTTGCCCGCCTCGGCGCAGTAGCGCACGACGCGCCCGACCACGTGGTGGGCCTCGCGGAAGGGCAGGCCCTGCTGCGCCAGGTAGTCGGCGAGCTCGGTCGCCAGGGAGAAGCCCGACTCGGCGGCCTTGGCCATGGGCTCGGGCTTCCACGCCAGCCCCGGCAGCATCGCCGCCATCAGCTTGAGCGAGGCGCGGTAGGTGTCGCAGGCGTCGAAGAGGGGCTCCTTGTCCTCCTGCAGGTCCTTGTTGTAGGCCAGCGGCAGGCCCTTGACCACCGTGGCCAGGGTGACGAAGCTGCCCAGCACCCTCCCGGACTTGCCCCTAATCAGCTCGGCGATGTCGGCGTTCTTCTTCTGCGGCATGATGGAGGAGCCGGTGCTGAAGGCGTCGGGGAGCACCGCGAAGCCGAACTCGAAGGAGGTGTAAAGCACCAGCTCCTCGGCCAGGCGCGAGAGGGTGAGCTGCCCGATGGCCAAGGCCGCGAGGGCCTCGAGGGCGAAGTCCCTCGAGCCCACCGCATCCATCGAGTTGCGCATGGGCCGCGCGAAGCCCAGCGCCTCGGCGGTGGCGTGGCGGTCAATCGGAAAACCCGTACCCGCCAGGGCCGCGGCTCCGAGGGGCGATTCATTGAGGCGGTTCAGGGCATCCTCGATCCGGCCCGCGTCCCGGGACACCATCTCGTAGTAGGCCAGGAACCAGTGCGACAACAGCACCGGCATGGCCCGCTGGAGGTGGGTGTAGCCGGGGAGGATGAGGGGGGGCTCGAGGTAGCGCTCGGCCTGCTGCACCAGCACCCGGCGCAGGGCCTGGAGCTCGCCCAGTATCGCCCCGAGCTCCCCGCGCAACCACAGGCGCAGGTCGGTGGCGACCTGGTCGTTGCGGCTGCGGGCGGTGTGCAGCTTGCCGCCCACCGGGCCCACGAGCTCGGTCAGGCGGGTCTCGACGTTCATGTGCACGTCCTCGAGCTCCTCCCGCCAGACGAAGGTGCCCTCCACGATCTCCTGGCGCACCTGCAGCAGCCCCTGCTTCAGGGTCTCGGCCTCCTGCGCGCTGATGATGCCCTGCTTCGCCAGCATCGCCGCGTGGGCCAGCGAGCCCTCGACGTCGACGAGGGCCAGCCGCCGGTCGAAGGTCCAGGAGGCGTTGAACTGCTGGGCGAGCTCGTTGGGGGCCTCGGCGAAGCGCCCGCCCCAGGTGCGTTGGGGGGTGTCCCGGCTCATGCGCTGCTGTCCCACGCCCTAGTCCTTCGGCTGGGCCTTGGCCCGCACCCGCAGCCGCAGGGCGTTGAGCTTGATGAAGCCCTCGGCGTCGGCCTGGTCGTAGCCGCCCTTCTCGTCGAAGGAGACCAGGCTCTTGTCGTAGAGGCTCAGCGGCGAGCGGCGCCCGGCGAGGATGATGTTGCCCTTGTAGAGCTTGAAGCGCACGGTGCCGGTGACGGTGCGGGAGACGTGGTCGAAGTACGCCTGCAGCGCCTCGCGCTCGGGGGCGAACCAGAAGCCGTTGTAGACGAGCTCGGAGTACTTGATGGCGAGCTGGTCGCGCTGGTGCAGCACCTCGCGGTCGAGGGTGATGCTCTCCACCGCACGGCGGGCGTGGTAGAGCAGGGTGCCGCCGGGGGTCTCGTAGATGCCGCGCGACTTCATGCCCACGAAGCGGTTCTCCACCAGGTCCACCCGGCCGATGCCGTGCCGCCCGCCGATCGCGTTGAGCTTGGTCAGCAGGGCGGCCGGGCTCAGGCGCTCGCCGTTGACCGCCACCGCGTCGCCGCCTTCGAACTGGATCTCGACCAGCTCCGGCTCGTTGGGCGCGTCCCAGGGGTCTTTGGTGAGGCGGAACATGCCCGCCGGGGGCTCGGCCCAGGGGTCCTCGAGCACGCCCCCCTCGTAGGAGATGTGCAGCAGGTTGGCGTCCATGGAGTAGGGCTTCTCCAGGGTCACGGGGACCGGGATGCCGTGCATGGCTGCATACTCAATCATCTGGGGCCGGCCCACGAAGTCCCACTCGCGCCAGGGGGCGATCACCCGGATGGAGGGCTCGAGGGAGTAGGCCGTGAGCTCGAAGCGCACCTGGTCGTTGCCCTTGCCGGTCGCGCCGTGGGCGATGGCCTCGGCCCCCTCCTCCTTGGCGATGCGCACGAGGTGCTTGGCGATGAGGGGCCGGGCGATGGAGGTGCCCATGAGGTAGTAGCCCTCGTACAGCGCCCCCGAGCGGAACATGGGGAAGACGAAGTCGCGCACGAACTCCTCGCGCAGGTCGAGGGCGTAGGCCTTGCTCGCGCCGGTCTTTAGTGCCTTGAGGCGCGCCTCCTCGACCTCCTCCCCCTGCCCGATGTCGGCGGTGAAGCAGATGACTTCCGCGCTGTAGTGCTCGATGAGCCACTTCAGGATGATGCTGGTGTCCAGACCGCCGGAGTAGGCCAAAACGATTTTCATGCTCATCTTCTCCATTCGCTCGAGGCGCTGCATAGTTCGGGCGGGGACGCGCCCCGCCCGAATAACGGCAAGTTGACGTCCCTAGCTCAAGCTCGCGGTCGTCGCACTCGCCTTTCCATCTGCATAACTATACGAACGCACGGGGACCAGGTCAATACACTTTTGTACTCCGACAAGCCCCTTCCCCTCAAAATTGCAGGCCGCCCGCCACGCCCTCCCGGCCAGGCCCCCTTCCTGCTAGCCTAGGGTGGGACTTTATGGACTACCTCAACGCGCTGTTGGCCGGTTACTTCTTTGGCAGCCTCCCCTTCGCCTACTGGTTCGGCGCTTTGCAGGGCAAGAACCTGCTGGGCGAGGGCTCGGGCAACGTGGGCTCGCTCAACGCGATGCGGGTGCTGGGGGTGGTGCCCGGGCTGATGGTGCTGGTGCTCGACGTCGCCAAGGGCCTGATGGCCGTGGCCATCGGGGAGTTTTTGGGGAAGAGCCTCGAGGCCGGGCTCCTGGCGGGCGCCGCCGCGGTGTGGGGCCACTGCTACTCGGCCTGGCTGCTGGGGCGCGGGGGCAAGGGGCTGGCCCCCGCTGCCGGGGTCCTGCTGGCCGTCCACCCCCTTATGCTCGGGTTCAGCGTGGCGCTGATCGGGCTGGCCTACCTGCTCGCGCGCAACCTTTACCGCGCCGTCGCGCTGGTCGCGCTGTGCCTGCCGCTGGTCGCCGCCGGGGTGGGCCAGGCCCCGTCCTACTTGTGGTTCGGCTTCGGCGTGGGCATCCCCGTCGCCCTGCGCCACCTGCCCGAGTGGAACCGGACGCGCCTGCCCGACCCCAAGGCCAAGCTCAGGAAGTGAAGCCGGCCCGGCGGGCCGCCGGAAGACCTTCCGGCTAGCCCACCACCATGTTGCGCCCGCCGTGCTTGGCCTGGTACAGGCTGGTGTCGGCGCGCTCGAGCAGCTCCTCGAGGCTCTCCCCCGGCTCGTAAACCGCCACGCCGAAGCTGGCCGTGACGGCGTACTGGCCGTCGATCGGGCGCTCCGAGACGTGCTGGCGCAGGCGCTCGGCCAGGAGCTTGGCCTGGGCGAGGGAGCCCTCCCCGCTCACCACGGCGAACTCCTCGCCGCCCCAGCGGCCTACAAGGTCGCCCTCGCGCAGGGTCCGGCGCAGCCGCTGGCCCACGTGCCGCAGGATCGCGTCGCCGGCGGCGTGGCCGTAGCGGTCGTTGAAGCCCTTGAAGTGATCCACGTCGATCATCAGCACCGTGAAGGGCCGGCCCTGGGCGACGCGCTCCCGTAGCCGCTCCTCCAGGGCCCGGCGGTTGGGCAGGTCGGTCAGGGGGTCGGTGCGGGCCTCGGCGAAGAGCTCTACGCCCCGGCGGCGCTCGTCGCTGAGGGCAGCCTTGTACTGCGCCAGCAGGTACAGCAGCAGGATGAGGGTGAGGGTACGTACCCCGAAGCGCCCCGCCTCGATCAGCTCGTCGGCCGCGCCGCCCCGCGCGACGGAGGGCAGGAGGATGGCGAGGTTGATGGCGAAGGCCGCCGCGTTGACCGTGAGGCTCAGCCACAGCGCCTTGGGCGCGCTGAAGGCCAGGAAGGCGAAGAGGTAGGCGAACAGCAGGGCCCAGTACCCCGCCTGGACCTCGACCCACGCCTGCTGGCGGTCCTGGGCGAAGAGCATCAGAAAGCCGATCTTGCCCAGGAAGAAGCCGGAGATGGCGAAGAACAGCCCCCCCTCGAGCCGCTCGATGAGGTGGCTGCGCGTCCAGGCCAGCCACCCGATGCCGAGGGTGGCGGCGATGAGCACCGGGTAGCCGTAGAGGATGAAGGGGCTCTGCCCGGCCTTGAAGGCCCAGGTGATGAGCATCGTCACCGTGCCCAGCAGCACGCCGAAGACGTAGAATTTTCGTTTTAGCGAGCGCGAGAGGGTTTCAGCTTTCATGACGGGCGCGCAGGTCGAGGGCCCGGGCGTGGCCCTCCAGCCCTTCTTCCCTCGCCAGCCTAGCACCCAACCGCGCCAAGCGCGCGGCAGTTTGACCCGACAGCCCCACCACCGGGATCACCTTCAAAAAGTCGCGCAGCGCCAGCCCTCCGCCGTAGCGGGCGGTGCCCCCGGTGGGCATCACGTGGCTGGGCCCGGCGATGTAGTCGCCCAGCGCCTCGCAGGAGTGCTCGCCCAGGAAGATCCCCCCGGCGTTGCGCACCTGGCCCAGGTGCTCCAGCGGCTCCCGCACCGACAGGCACAGGTGCTCCGGGGCGTAAAGGTTGGCCCACTCGAGGGCCTGCTCCAGGCTCTCGACGCGCACCAAACCGCTGCGGGCGAGGGCCTGGCGGGCGATGTCGGCGCGGGGCAGGCTGGAGAGCTGGTGCTCGAGCTCGGCCGCCACGGCCTCGAGCAATTCCCCGTCGGGCGAGAGCAGCCAGGCCTCGGAGTCGGGGCCGTGCTCGGCCTGGGCCAGCAGGTCGGCGGCCAGAAGGCGGGGGTCGGCGGAGGCGTCGGCCACGATGAGGGTCTCGGTGGGCCCGGGCAGGGCCTCCATCCCCACCGAGCCGTAGACCTCGCGCTTGGCCAGCACCACGTAGCGGTTGCCGGGCCCCACCACCTTATCCACGCGGGGCACCCGCTCGGTGCCGTAGGCCATCGCGGCGATGGCCTGGGCGCCGCCCATGGCGAAGAGCCGGTCGGCCCCGGCCACCCAGGCCGCCGCCAGGATGGCCGGGTGCACCCGGGGCGGGCTGGCGAGCACGATCTCCCCCACCCCTGCCACCTTGGCGGGCACGGCGGCCATCAGCACCGAGGAGATCAGGGGGGCACTGCCCCCGGGGACGTAGACGCCCACGCGGTCCAGCGGGCGCACCAGTTGGCCCAGCACCCCCTCGGGCGTGGCCTCGAGGAAGCCCCCCTGCGGCTCCTTGCGGTAGAAAGCCTCGACGCGCTCCTTGGCGGTCTCGAGCGCGTCGCGCAGGCCGGCCTCGAGGCCCTCGTAGGCCTCGCGCCACTCCCGCTTGGGGATCTCCTGCACGCGGGCCCCGTCGAGCTGCTCGCTCCAGCGGTCGAGGGCCGCGTCGCCCTCGAGCTCGACGCTCCTCAGGATGGTACGTACGGTCTCCAGCGCGTCGCCGTACTCGACGGTCATGCGGCGGTTGGCGAAACGGTCACGGACTTGCTCGGCGGTTCGGATCATGGCGTCGGGTTGAAGGGGCTGAGCGCTGAGGCTCACTCGAAGCGGCGGCGCCGGCGGCGGCGGTTGCGGTTACGCCCCGGCGAGCCTTCCTTTTCCTTGGGCTTGGGCTGCACGGCCTCCACGGCCAGCAGCTCGGCCTCGAAGACGTGGTCGCCCACCTTCTGGGTCAGGCGCACCGGGTAGCCCTCGAGGTCGAAGTACAGCAGCGAGAGGCCCGGGCGCAGCCGGTAGACCCGCACCGGCGTCTCGCCCCAGGCGAGGGTGAGGGTCTGGTCGGGCAGGCGCTCGGCGTAGGCCCGCCCGCCCACCAGCCCGAACTGGGCCACGCCGCCCACCTCGAGCTCCAGCCTCGAGACCGCCACCACCAGCGAGAGGGGGTCGTGGAGGTCGCAGACGTAGGGGATGGCGAAGTCGTCCTTGCCCTGGCTCACCACCACCAGCCCGTCCTCGCGGGAAAAGTCCACCTCCATCACCCCTCCCCCGTTGCCCTCCACCCGCTCGACGTAGCGGCGGGGAAAGCCCCTGGGGTCGAGGTCGCTCTCCCATCGGTGCCTGGTGCGGGGCGATGGCAGGTCCACCTGGGCCTCGAGCACTAGCTTCGACCCCCGCCCCATGGGCTCGAGGGTCAGCCGCTGCTCCCCCGCAGGCTGCCCGGCATAGCGCAGCGCGAAACGCAGCGATTGCGGCGTCGCCAGATTCATGGACCAATCATAAGGCAGGCGGGGAGGGGTAAGCGGCGAGCTGCCAGCTATCAGCGGTCAGCCATCAGCAATCAGCGGAAGGCTCGTGGTTACCCCACCCCGGCCCTCCCCGCGCGCGGGGAGGGTTTATCCCCCCAGCCCCCCTTGCTAAGGGGGGTGAAGAAGGGGCGTCTTGCGTCTGGCGTTTTGCGTCTGGCGTTTTGCGTCTTGCGTTTGGCGTTCGGCGTACGGCGTACGACGTACAGACCCCTTTGTGCCCCCCCGGCGAACCGCCCGCCGAAGCATCGGATAAGATACGGTTTGTGCAGGAACGCATTCGCAACTTCTCCATCATCGCGCACGTGGACCACGGCAAGTCCACCCTGGCCGACCGCATCCTCCAGATGACCAAGGCGGTGTCGGACCGGGAAATGCGCGAGCAGTTCCTCGACTCGCTCGAGCTCGAGCGCGAGCGCGGCATCACCATCAAGGCCAGCGCGGTGCGCTTGTTCTACGAGGCCAAGGACGGCCAGACCTACACCTTCAACCTCATCGACACCCCCGGGCACGTGGACTTCGGCTACGAGGTGAGCCGGGCGCTGGCGGCGGTGGAGGGCGTGCTGCTGGTCGTGGACGCCTCCCAGGGCGTGGAGGCCCAGACCATCGCCAACTTCTACCTCGCCCTCGAGCACGACCACACCATCATCCCGGTGGTCAACAAGATCGACCTGCCCTCCGCCCGGCCCGAGGAGGTCGCGCTGGAGATCGAGGAGGTGCTGGGCCTGCCCGCCGACGAGGTGGTCTTCGCCTCCGGCAAGACCGGGCTGGGTGTGGAGGACATCCTCGAGGCCATCGTCGAGCGTGTCCCGCCGCCCAAAGGCCGGCCGGCCGACCCCGCCAAGGCCCTGATCTTCGACTCCATCTTCGACGCCTACCAGGGCGTCATCCCCTACGTGCGGGTCTTCGAGGGGAGCATCCGGCCCGGCGACCGCATCCGCATCTGGTCGAACAGCAAGGAGTTCCAGGTGGACCGGGTGGGGGTCTTCCGGCCCGGCAGCCTCGAGCCCACCGGCGGCTTGGGCCCCGGCGAGGTCGGCTGGCTCACCGCCAACATCCGCGAGATCGGCGACACCCAGGTGGGCGACACCATCACCCTCGCCACCAACCCCACCGACGCGGCCTACCCCGGCTTCAAGCCCGCCAAGCCCGTGGTCTTCGCCGGCATCTACCCCACCGACACCCAGGACTACAACCGCCTGCGCGACGCGCTCGAGAAGCTCAAGCTCAACGACGCGGCCCTCAACTTCGAGCCCGAGACCTCGGAGGCGCTGGGCTTCGGCTTCCGCTGCGGCTTCTTAGGCCTGCTGCACGCCGAGATCGTGCAGGAGCGGCTCGAGCGCGAGTTCGACCTCGACCTCATCGCCACCGCCCCCAGCGTGATCTACCGGGTCATGCGCTCCGACGGCACGGTCGAGGAGGTCCACAACCCCTCGATGATGCCCGACCCCGGCACCATCGAGGTCATGGAGGAGCCCTACGTCAAGCTCACGGTCTACACGCCCGAGGAGTACGTGGGCCCCATCATGCAGCTCTTGCAGGAGAAGCGCGGCCGCATGGCCCAGATGAACTACCTGGGCGGGGCCGGGGGCAGCAAGCGCGTCGAGCTGCGCTACGAGGTGCCCTTCGGCGAGATCCTCTACGACTTCCACGACCGCCTCAAGAGCCTCTCGAGGGGCTACGCCTCCATGGACTACGAGCAGGCGGGCTACCAGGAGGGCGACCTGGTCAAGGTCACGGTGCTGGTCAACGACGAGCCCGTCGACGCCCTGGCCTTCATCGCCCACCGCGACAAGGCCTACTCCATCGCCCGCGGCATGGTGGACAAGCTCGCCGAGGTGATCCCCCGCCAGCAGTTCGCGGTGCCCGTGCAGGCGGCCATCGGGGGCAAGATCATCGCCCGCGCCACGGTCAAGGCGCTGCGCAAGGACGTGCTCGCCAAGTGCTACGGCGGCGACGTCAGCCGCAAGAAGAAGCTGTTGGAGAAGCAGAAGGAGGGCAAGAAGCGGCTGAAGTCCATCGGCAAGGTGGACGTGCCGCAGGAGGCCTTCCTGGCCGTGCTCTCGGCCGGACGCGAGTAATCCCCGATGCGCCAACGGCTGTTCTGGATCATCGCCGCGCTGGTCTTCGTGCCCAACTGCGTCTTCATCCTGGGGATGTGGCTGCTCGACCCGCAGAGCAGCTTCCTCTCCACGGGGGCCCGGGTGGGTTGGCTGCTGGTGCTGGTGCTCGTCGCGGTGCTGGTGGGCTCGCTGCTCACCTCGACCCTGCTGCGCCCGCTCACCGAGCTCACCCGCGCCGTCGCCTACATGCGCGGCACCCAGCGCACCCTGGCCGACCTCAGCCTCCCCCGCCCCAGCGAGCCGCCGCCCCTCGAGATCGCCGAGCTGCGCTCGGGCATCGAGGAGCTTCTGGTGCACATCAAGGAGCTGCTCGAGGCCCGCGAGGCCCTTTACGCCACCTTAGCCCACGACCTCAAGACCCCCCTGCTGGCCGGGATGCGCGCGCTGGAGTACCTCGAGCGCGCCGACGCCATCGGGGCCGAGCAGCGCAAGCAATTGCTGCACGAGCTGTGGCTCGAGCTCTCCGGCTCCTACCAGCTCGTGGAGAACCTGCTCACCGCCAGCCGCATGGAGAACCAGCGCCCCCAGCCCGAGCCCGTGCTGCTGCTGTCGGTGCTGGAGAACATGCGCCTGCGCTTCCAGCGGCGGGCCGCCGAGAAGGGCGTGACGCTGGAGGTCGGCGGCTTCGGCCAGGCCCGCGCCGACAAGTACCTGCTCGAGCGCGCCCTCTCCAACCTCATCGAGAACGCCCTTCGCTTCGCCCGCACCCGCGTCGTGCTGCGCTGCGGCGAGGGCTGGGTCGAGGTCGAGGACGACGGCCCCGGCCTGCAGGAGCCGCTCGAGCAGCTCTCCCAGCCCTTCCGCAGCCAGCGCCTGCGCGGCATCCGCGCCGGCAGCGCGGGCCTGGGGCTGTTCATCGTGCGCCGGGTGGCCGAGCTGCACGGCGGGAGCCTACGCGACGCGCCCGGAACCCTCGGCGGGGCCTGCCTGCGGGTCAAGCTCGGCTGAGCCCCGGCCACCCGTCACGCTGCGCCAACCCTGGAAGCCCTCGTGCCTGGGAGGGGTTAAAAGTGTTACGGTAGTAGCGTGCGCCTGATCATCGCCGACGACCACCCGCTCTTCCGGATGGGCCTGCGGGCGGCGCTCGAGCTGCAGGGCTACGAGGTCGTGGCCGAAGCCAGCGACGGCCTCAAAGCCGTGCACGACGTGCAAGAACTCGAGCCCGACGCCGTCTTGCTCGACATCCGCATGCCTGAACTCGACGGCCTCAGCACGGCGCGCCGCTTGCGCGAAGGAGGTTACGGCGGGCTCATCGTCATGCTCACCACCTTCGGAGAGCCCGCGCTCGTTTACCAAGCCGCCCAAGCCGGCGCCGATGCCTACTGGTCGAAGGAGATGCCCCCCGAGGAGCTGGGCCAGCGCCTGGGCCGCCTCGCGCAGGGCCTCGAGCCCAAGCTCCAACTCCCCGACCTCCCCACCCTCAGCCCGCGGGAGAAGGAGGTCCTGACCCAGCTCGCCAAGGGCCAGTCCACCAAGGAGATCGCCCGCGACCTCAGGCTCTCGCCCGAGACGGTCAAGGACCACCTCGAGCGGCTGTACACCAAGCTCGACGCGCGCAACCGCGTGGAGGCGCTCGAGCGGGCCAGGGGTCTGGGCCTCCTGTGAACACCCCCGTGAAGGGGTTGGTTTTAATGCGATCCTCCGTTACTTTTGTTACAACATTAAGGAGATGTTCATGATGCGACAGTCCTCGGGCATCGCCCTGGTGTCAGCGCTAATCTTCATGGTGATCGTCGTTATTCTTCTCAGTATTGCCACGACAAGTGCCATCAACAACCAGCGCAACGCTGGGGACATGCTGCGCACCTCACAAGCCCAGTTCGCCGCGGAGGCAGGGCTCGAGGACGCCCTGGTCAAGGTCTGGCACGAGATCCGCTGGAGCGAGGATTGGGTTAACGCTTCCAAAGACAACCTGAACCTCACGACTTACAGCACCCTGCTGAACAAGATCGGGCTCGAGGTTGGAAAGCAAATCTCCGGGGGCAAGAGCCTGCCCGACGGCTCACGCTATGACTTCTCGGTCCGGCGGGAGGACAACGTCTTAGAAGCCGACGGCAAGATCAAGGCGATAGTCCTCCAGGCGGAGTCGAGGGGGACGCTTCCCGACGGCAAAACCGTGCGGCAGATCCGCCAGCGCTGGGAGATCAAGCGCGACTTCTTCCCCTTCGACTTCGCGCTCCTGACCAACAAGGCCGAGTGCGTTTTCTGCCACGTAGACATCAAGAGCATGGACGCCTTCAAAGGCACCCCCAGCGCCTCCAACCCGTGGAAGCGCACCAAGGTAGGCGTGCTCGAGGACCTGATCATGCGGGACGACGAGGAAGCCGGGATCGTCCACGGCTCCATCCTGACCCGCGGGACGGTAAGGCGTCAGAAAGACGGGGCCACCGGGGTATCAGACCGGCTCTTCACCTCGCTCACCCCGGGCGACAACAGGATCACTGCCGACAACCAACTACGCCCCACCATAGCCGACTGCTCCATCGCCAGTAACTGTTCTATCGTGCAGAACTTCTACCGGAACTACCCCGACAGCACCCCTGCCGCCCTAGCCCCGTTCGGCGGCAAGTTCCCCGATGGCCCCTTGCCGGACGCCTTCCCCCTCCCCGTTCGCGACGTCGACGCCAACCGGGCGATAAGCGACCAGGAGTGGAACGACGAGGTGAACAGCAGCATCAGCGGCAACAGCGACGTCTACCCCAACGGGAGCATCACGGCTGCCATGCAGGAGAACCCCACCGGGACCCTGGCCTGGGATCCTGGGGAAACCCCCACCACCCGGGATTCGGAGCAGTTGGGCCTGAGCCCGACCAACCTGATCATCGACGGAGCCCAGACCCCTATCGACATCAAAGGGACCATTTTCGTCAACGGGGACGTCATCATCCGCGGTAAGGTGCAGGGCAATGGAACGATCGTCGCCCGCGGGAACATCTATATTTTGGGGGATGTTACCTACTTCTGCGGGAATGACCCGTGCGACTACAAGAACCCCTCGAGTCTCCCCAGCCTCAGCCTCGTCGCTGTCGGGAACATCCTCGTGGGCGACTATTTGTCGGTGAATACCGGACAAAACACGTCCAACAGCAAGGAACCCATCGATCTGAGCATTAAGGATCAGTACATCCAGGGCTCGTTCAGTTTCTGCCGCCGTACCGATTTGACGGACGAGGAACGGAAGCTGTGCGGGCGGAACACCGCGGCGAGGGACCAGCCCGACAGCTACGAGTATCGCCCCAACTTCGCCCTGACCGAGATCGCCAACTTCAACAGGAGCGAGCTCTACCGCTTCCTGACCGGGAAGGTGGCAACCCCGCGCTTTTACCGGTACAGCGGGGACACGATCTACTACGCCCAGTGCAAGCACAACCCTGACCCGTACGATCAGTACCGCACCATCCAGGCGGGTAACATCGTGGACGTGTGTGAAGGGGATAAGGATGTCGGCGACATCTACTTGACCCCGGAGGACGTTACGACCATCCTCAGCAAAATGGCGGTGTACGAGCTCAACCCTTCAGCCTGGCAGTCGCCGAACCTGAAAAACTTGTGGATCGACAGCGGTCAGGGCGGGCTGATCGGCCGGGAAGGCGCGCTGCGCCTGGACGGGCTGATGTACTCAGCCAACGCCATCTTCGCCGTGGCCCCCTCCGACAATAACGGCTCATACACCCAGGGCAAGTGGGACTTGCGCGGCGGTTTGGTCGCTGCGGATACCGGGGTGTTCACCCAGCAGGGCCTGACCATCTACCACGACAGTCGCCTACGGCCGCGCATCGTTCAGGAGCAGGTTTTGCAGGTTATCCGGGGAGAGTGGCAAGTGGTCAAGAGGACTCAATGAAGCGTAGAGCCGGCCTTACCCTGATCGAAATCCTGGTTGTTTTAGGAGTTCTCGCGATCTTTCTCACCCTAGGCATTAGCAGCTACATTTCATACCGCCAGAATTTGTTGACGCGTGACGCCGCGAACCAGTTGGCGGGCCACCTGCTCGACGCCCGCAACAAGGCCCGCCGCACCTCCACGAGCTACGAGCTCCGCTTCACCAAGGGGGAAAACAGCTACTTGGTGGGGCCTGTTGGGGATCTGAAGGCTTACACGTTACCCGGCAACAGTACCCTGAACTCCACCAGGACCGAGGATACGATAAGCATCGTGTACACAGCACCCTACTCGACCACCCCGGACGGCAATACCAGCATCGAGGTCAAGGGACCGGGCGGCAAGCGCCTGCTCGTCAACGTGGTGGGGTACATGGGGAAGGTGGTCGTGCGTGCGCCGTGACGGGCTGAGCCTGATCGAGGTGATGGTGGCTTTGGTGATCATCGCCATCACGGTGCTGCTGTTCGCCTACTTCGCCAGCAGTTTCCGCGGGACGAGCCAGGCCCAGATCGATACCCAGGCTCAGGTTTACGCACGGAGCTACTTCGACGCCCTGAGGGCCGAGTGGTCGACCCACAGCGGCTTCAACGCCGACCCGAGCACCTTCGCCTATCCGCGCTCCCCCGAGGGGCCGCCGCTCGTGCCCCCTCCCAAGGGGTTTGAGCTCGTCGAGTTCAACCCTGAAGCGAACGTCACGCGGGTTAGCGGCACCGACGCCTCCGGAAAAGCCTATTCGGTCGTCGTCATGCGGCAGGTGCTCATCAAGATCAGGAGCGCCCGGGGCAAGGAATATGAGTTTCGTACCCAGATCGCGGCACCGTCTTTCTAGGAGTTGCTATGCGAAACCGCGGTTTTAGCCTGCTCGAGCTGCTCCTGGCCTCGAGCATCACCATCCTCCTGCTGGGGCTGATCGTCGTAGGGCTGCGGAGCGGGAGCGACACGGCCCGCTACGTGCAGACTTCGCAAGTACTCCTGGAGGATTTGCGATCCGCCGGGAACGTCGTCAACGACTTCCTGGCAACAGCCCTATACATCTACCCGCCCGGTACGCGGATCCTGCTCAACGGCGGGGACAGCAGCGGGTACACGGTGCAGAACCCGAGAACCAACAACAGCACCTGGGAAGCCGGCACCGACCCTATCTTGAGCGCGATCATCCCGCCTGCCGCGGGCGAGACTTCCCTCAGGTTCGTCGCTTTTTATCCCGTCGCCCGCAGAACCGTGGCCACCACGGCGACCGGCGCGGCCAACCCGGGGCCTGATCCCGCCAATGACGACAAATGGACCCTGTTTATCTACATCCGAGCCCTCGAGGGCGTAACCGCGCTGGGCGATCCCCAGAAACTCACGGCCCCCGACTTCTCCACGACCGTCACCTCTGGAAGGATCCAGGTCACCTCGACAGATTCCAGCGGGGTTCTCCTGGCGGATTACCTCGCCAACGGGGGTTTTACCGTGGATTGGGCCAACGCGCGCTGTCAGGAGATCGACGAAGCCGGGATCGTCAGCGTGAAAAACTGCCAGGGATTGACCCTCACGAGCGACAACTGGATCAGCATCATCCGGGGTCAGTTCAACCTGCGGGGCGCCTACAGGACCGGCAACCGTGAGTATGCGGTCCCCGGAGGCGGCGAGGGGCTGAGCTTCCAATTCTCCCCCCGCAACCTCACCAAGATCAAGCCTGCTCAGGAGTGAGGGCGGGCTGATATACTCATAGCACGTGAAACTCCTCATCACCATCGTCCAAGACGCCGACGCCCCGGGACTCATCAAAGCGCTGGGCGAGATCGGCATCCAGAGCACCAAGCTCTCGAGCACCGGCGGCTTCCTGCGCGAAGGCAACACCACGCTGCTCATCGGCCTGGAGGAGCACCAGCTCGAGGCCGCCAAGGAGCTCATCCGCGAGAAGTGCCGCACCCGCACCCGCCTCATCACGCCCGGCGTCCCCTTAGCCGAGGCCCCGGACCCCTTTTTGGCCCAGCCGGTCGAGGTCAAGGTCGGGGGGGCCGTGGTGTTCGTGCTGACGGTCGACGAGTTCGTGAAGGTCTGAGCGGCATGCGCCTGGTTTTTCTGCTCGGCGCCCTCCTGCTGGGGCTGGCGCAGGCGCAAATCACGTACCCGGTCGAGCAGTTCGCCAAGGCCCTCGAGGTGCGGGCGGCGGGCTCGAGCTGGGCCTACGGCAGCGCCAGGGTACAGGTCCAGAGCCTGGGCAAGCGGCTGTACAAGGTCTCCTACCAGGGGCCCGCGGGCGACCCCGGCCGGGCCGGGGAGGTGCTGGCGGCCGCGCTGGGCAACCCGCAGATCCGCCAGGCGTTCGCCGACTACGTCAAGGCCAACGCGGGCAGCCTCAAGGGGCGGGGGCCTGTCAGTGTGAAGGTGGCCGACGGCTTCGACTTCCGCCTCGAGCTCGCCTCGAACCTGAGCTTCGCCTTGGCCCCCCTCGAGCGCCACGACTTCGGCCAAGACCGCTACCTCCTCGGCACCAAGGGGCCCGTCATCCGGGTCTTCTCCGACTTCGAGTGCCCTTTCTGCCGCCGCTTCGCCTTCGAGGTCATGCCGGAGCTGGTCCGGGCTTACGTCCGGAAGGGGCAGGCCCGCGTCAGCTACCGCCACTTCCCGCTGGTGGAGATCCACCCGCGGGCCACCCAGGCCGCCCAGGGCAGCGAGTGCGCCGCCCAGCAGGGCAAGTTCTTGCTGTACCACGACCTGCTGTTCGTGCGGGGCCTCGAGGTGCGCGAGCGGGCCGAGGAGCTCGGGCTCGACCTCCGGCGCTTCGAGCGCTGCCTGGCCGACCCCGCGACCCTGCAAGTCGTGGAGGAGGAGCGCCGCCAGGCCCTGCGCCTGGGCCTCCAGGGCACGCCGACCGTCTTCGTGGGTCCTTTTCAGCTACCCAACGCCTTCGACCTCGAGGCCTACGGGCGCTACCTGGAGATGGCCCGGGCCCTGCGCTGAAGCCCCGCTTGACAGAGCGCGCGGAGTTGGCTAGACTTGTGAACGCTGTCAGGCGCAGAACCTGACGCGAAAAACTCGCCTCCATAGCTCAATTGGTAGAGCTCCCGACTCTTAATCGGTAGGTTCCAGGTTCGAGCCCTGGTGGGGGCACCAGACGAAACCCCAGGACTGAGTTCCTGGGGTCTTTCTTTGCAGCAGGCGCGGCTCCTCGCCCCACCCTGCGACTATTCCTAACGAAGGCCAAAACCCGCGACCGGCCCCGTGGCCTGGTTCGCCGGAGGAAACGGTGTCCGGGGCGCTGGAGGGCCGGGGGAAGGACGATAAGTGAGGATTGTCCAAGTTGCCCGAGCCGACCCCGAGCTTTCGCAGGCTTCGTGACCCGCCGTGAGAAATGTCCCTGACGCTCCAAAGCCCGGTATGAAGCCGGTTCATGGCCGATGTGCAAATCACCCGAACGGCCCCAATTTCGCGTGATACCATTAGCGCGTCTCGTGGGAAGGCTGATTCATTCCATACTTAACCGCTTATCGCTCATCCCCCAGGCCCACAGGTGGGCCTCGTTGTTGGGGCTGGTGATCTGGGGGTACGGCTCGAGGGAGCTGGGTGCGACCCAGACCCTGGGCCTATTCGGGTTCATCCCCCTCCTGCCCTGGGTGTGGCGCGACGGGCAGCGCAGCCTGGCGTGGCTGGTGCCGCTGTACCTGGGCTACATGGGCACCCTGTTCATCTTCCGGGACCGTGCGCTCGAGCCTGACTTCATGCCCCACGGCGTGCTCCCCAGCGTGCTGGCGCTGGTGCTGCTGGCCCTGTGGCGGCAGCGCGAACTGCGCCAGCAGGTGCAGATGCAGGAGACTCTGCGGCAGATGCAGGTGCTCGAGGAGGGCTCCATCGACATCAGCGCGGCCCCCGACACCGCCGAGCTCGTGGAGACCGGCGTGGAGGCGGTGGCCAAGCTCGAGGTGGCCCCCCACATCGCCTTCGTGCGCTTCCGCGAGGGCAAGCCGGTGGTCATCAGCGCGCGGGGCGACCTCAAGCGCTACCAGGGGCGCAAGCTGCCGCGCCAGCAACTGAGCATGCGGGCCACCCTCACCGACTCCTTCTCGCTGGGCAGCTACCTCGAGGGCGTGCCGGAGAGCACCAAGTGGTCGAGCGCGGCCGTGCCGGTCTCGGCCCGCCAGGGCCGCTCGCTGGGCGTGCTGATCCTGGCGCGCGACGGGGCCAGGCCCTTCCAATCCGACGAGAAGGCGCTCGCCACCTCGCTCGCGCGGGTGATGGGGGCGCAGCTCGGCCAGATGGAAGCGCTGCAACAGCTCGAGGCCGCCTACGACGGCACCCTGCTGGCGCTGGGGGTGGCGCTGGAGTACCGCGACCACGACACCCAGGGCCACACCCACCGGGTGGCAAACTGGGCCGACCGGCTGGCGGCGCAGATCGGCATCGACACCCGCGACCGCGAGTACCTGCGCTGGGGGGCCTACCTCCACGACATCGGCAAGCTGGGCGTGCCCGACCGCATCCTGCTCAAGGAGGACCAGCTCACCCCCGAGGAGTGGCAGCTCATGCGCATGCACGTGCACATCGGCTACGAGATGCTGTGCAAGGTGCCCTTCCTGCCGCGCGAGACCCTCGAGGTCGTGCGCTACCACCACGAGGCCTGGGACGGGCAGGGCTACCTCGAGGGCCTCAAGGGCGAGGGCATCCCCCTGCTGGCGCGCATCTTCGCGGTGGTCGATACCTTCGACGCGCTGAGCCACCCCCGCCCTTACAAGGAGGCCTGGTCCCGCGAGCGCATCCTCGACGAGCTCGAGTACCAGCGCGGGCGCAAGCTCGACCCCACGCTGGTGGACACCTTCTTAGACCTCGACCCCCTGAGCGAGCTCCCCGCCGAGGTCAGCGACCGCGAGGCCCCGCCGGTACAATAGCTGCGTGTCCACGCTCTTCCCCCCGCTCCCCGAGCCGCCCCGCCGGGCACTGCTCGAGGCCGACCTCCCCGAGGGCGAGCCCTGGGGCTGGCGGCTGGCCGCGCTGCTGCTGGAGGCCGAGGATCTGGCCCGCAAGCTGCTGACCCAGGGGCTGAGCCCGGGCCTGGCGCAGGTGATCGAGGACGAGCTGCTGGCCCTGCGCCAGCGGCTGCACGTGCTGCGCACCTCCGACCGGCTGGCGAGCTTCGGGCTGCGCCCTCCGCTCCCGGCCGAGGTCGCGGCGCTGGAGGTGCTCGAGCAGGGCGACGCCCAGAGCCTGCTGCACCTCTACCGCCAGCACGGCTACGGCGCCTTCGCCCGCCACAGCGCCTACCTCTTCGGGGGGCGGCTCGAGGCCGTGCCCAACCCCGACCCGGTGAGCTTCGCGGCCCTGGTGGGCTTCGAGCGGCAGATCGCGGCGCTGCGCACCAACGTCGAGCGTTTCCTGGAGGGGCAGCCCGCCCTGTCCACGCTGTTGTACGGGGCGCGCGGCTGCGGGAAGTCCACGGCGGTGAAGGCCCTGCGCACCGCCTACGCGGCGCGGGGGCTGCGGCTGGTGGAGGTGCTGTACCCGGGGCTGGACCAGCTACCGGCGCTGCTCGAGGTCCTGCGCCCCCTCCCCCACAAATTCCTGCTCTACCTCGACGACCTGGCCTTCAGCGCCGAGGACCCCGGCTTCCACCAGCTCAAGGCCCTGCTGGAGGGCGCGGTGTACCAGCGCCCGGCCAACGTGCTCGTCGTCGCCACGTCCAACCGCCGCAACCTCATCAACGAGTCCTGGGCCGACCGCCCCGACCCCGACTCCACCGACCCCGCCGCCTGGGACACCCTGCAGAACAAGCTGGCGCTGGCCGACCGCTTCGGCCTGGTGCTCACCTTCCCCCCCTTCGACCAGCAGGGCTTCCTGCGCACGGTGAGCTACCTGCTCGAGCGCGACCTCGACGACGCGACCCGGCAGGCCGCGTTGCGCTTCGCCCAGGAGGGGCGGGGCTTCTCCGGCCGCACGGCGCGGCAGTTCGCCGACTGGCACCGCTGATGGGCCGGGTGCTCTCGCTGCACGCGGGCCCCGAGCGCGGCCTGCCCCGCCCGGCGCGGGAGTCGGTGTGCCTGGTCGAGGGCTTCGGGGTCGAGGGCGACCGCAAGGCGGGCAAGCGCCCCGACCGGCAGGTGCTGCTGCTGGGGCAGGCCACCTACGGCTTCCTGGCCTCGCAGGGCCTCGAGCTGCCCCATGGCTCGCTGGGCGAGAACGTCGTGCTCGACTTCGATCCCATGGGCCTCGAGCCCGGGACCCGGCTGCAGGTAGGGGAAGCGGTGCTCGTCGTCACCCTGCGCTGCAGCCCCTGCGCCCACCTCTACGCCGCCTGCCCCGCCCTCGAGGGGCTCGTCGGCGGGCGGAGGGGCATGCTGGCGCGGGTGGAGCGGGGAGGCAGTATACGTTCGGGCGACCCGGCCGGGCTTATCCTGGACGGATGAACGTCCCGCTCGAGGCCCAGGTCCAGACCTACCTGGAGATCTACGACCCCCTGGGGATGGCCGAGCTGACCCCGCCGGATACCCTCTACGGCCCGGTGGTCGCGGAGGTCGTCGCGATCATGGGCGAGAGCGCCAGCCCCGAGGAGCTCGCCGCGGGCGTGCACCGGGTGCTCTACCTTAGCTACGGCACCCAGGCGGGGCACGTGCGCAACTACCTGGGCCTTGCCCAGGACCTCTGGAGGCTCAAGCAGGCCCAGGGTGCGGGCTGACACCATGGGGCTGGGGGCCGGAAAGTAGAATCCAGGGCATGAGCCACGAGGAACGCCTGGCCCAGTTGCCGCCCAAGCTCCAGCAGGTGGTCAAGGCCCTGGGGTCGGCCCCCAAGGTCCTCAAGACCGAGATGCTGCTGGAGTTCGCCAAGAAGATGCCGCCCCTGCCCGAGGGCATGGAGGCCAAGCTCGAGCAGGTCCACGAGTGCACCACGCCCTTCTTCGTGCACGCCGAGCTCGAGGGCCCCGCCGTGCACCTCTTCTTCGACGCGCCCAAGGAGGCCCCCACCGTGCGGGCCTTCGCCGGGATGCTGGCGGAGGGGCTGGAGGGGGAGTCGCCCGAGACGGTGCTGAGCGTCCCCGAGGACTTCTACACCCTGGCCCGCCTCGAGGAGGTGGTGACGCCGTTGCGCCTGCGGGGCCTGCAGGCGGTGCTCGCCCGCATCAAGCGGCAGGTGCGCGAAGCCGTGAGCGCGTGAGGCCCGCCCCCGGCCCCTTCAAGGACTACCTGGGCGGGGAACACCCCTACGACGGGGTTTCGCCCGTCGAGCGGCGGGTGTGGGTGTACCCGCTGGTCCTGCGCGGGGGGCGGGTTCTGGTCGTGGAGCCCGCCTTCGCCCCCGGGCGCTGGGAGCTGCCCGGCGGCGGGAGGTGAGGGCGTGAGACGCTGATAGTCGGTAGCGGATAGCCCATAGCTGATAGTCGGGCGCGGGTCGTACGTCGTACGTCCTACGCCGTACGCCAGACGCCAAACGCAAGACGCTTTGGCCCTCGACCCTAGACCCTTGACGCTGGCGGGGAGGGGTTCCCCACGGGCTTTCCGCCTCCCTACACAGTCCCAGCCCTGGGCTTCCGTCTACGCTGCCTGTGCCTGCGCGGGGTGGGGGCGGAGGGGCGGGTGAAGGGGCGCTCGTAGGCGGAGCGTTCGTAGGTTTTGCCCTGGTGGGTGACGAGGCCGGCGTCCTCGAGTTCGAACAGGATCCGTAGGGCTCCCTGGAGGGTGCGGCGGGGGGCCTCGCCGGCCAGCAGGACGGCGCCGCCGGCGCGTTCGCCGGTGAGGGAGCCCTCGCGGCTCCAGAAGTGCCAGAGGTCGAGCTCCACGTCGGCGAATACGGGAACGCCGCCCTGCATCACGGCGTGGCGGTAGGGGTGGGGCTGGTAGAACTCGGCGGCGTAGCGCTGGTGGAGCTCGTCCTCGAGGGCTTGCAGGTCGGCGCGGAGGCGGGCCCGTTCGCGCTCACTGAGGCCAGGGTGGTCCAGGCGTTCGCGCAGGGCCAGGCGTTCGGCCTCGAGGTCGCGGTCTTGTGCCGGGGCTTCGGGCTCGTAGGGGAGTTCGCCGTAGGGGTTCTGCCGCAGGGCGGGCTTGCCCAGCATGGCGGCCTCGGCCTCGCGGTAGCTGGGGTACTCGACCAGGCGCCCCCCCTCGATGCCCCAGAAACGGGTGGCGACCTTCTGCACCAGGGCGCGGTCGTGGGAGACGAAGAGCAGGGTGCCGGGGTAGTCGATGAGGGCGCGCTCGAGCGCCTCGAGCAGCTCGAGCTCGAGGTGGTTGGTGGGCTCGTCGAGGACCAGCAGCCCGGCCCGCAGCCCCGAGAGCAGGGCCAACCCGGCGCGGGCCCGCTCCCCGCCCGAGAAGCGGCTGGGGGGGTCGAACCAGTGGGGCGGGCGGAAGCGCATGCGGCCGAGCATCACGGCGGCGCGGGCCTCGCCGAAGCGCTCGCGGAACTGCTCGAAGAGGCTCTTGTCGGGCTCGAGGCCGTGCAGGTGCTGGTCGAGGTAGGCGGTGCGCACCCCGGGCATGACCTCGCGCTCCCCGGCGTCGGGCCACTCGCGGCCCAGCAGCAGCCGCAGCAGCGTGGTCTTCCCCGCCCCGTTGGGGCCCAGCAGGGCGATGCGGTCGCCGCGGAAGACGCGCAGGTTGACGCCGTGCAGCACGGGCTGCTCGCCGTAGCGCTTCTCGAGGTCGCGCACCTCGGCCACCAGGCGGGGCGTGCCCTCGGCGGCGATCTCGAGGCTCCAGCGGCGCTCGGGGGGCAGGGGGTCGGGGGCCTCGATGCGCTCGGCGCGCTGCTCGAGCTGGGCCTTCTGGGCGCGGCGGCGGTCCTGGCCGGGGCGGCGGCGGTCGGGGAGGGCCTCGAGCAGGCGCGCGCGCTCCTTCTCGGCCTCCTTGCGGGCCTTCTCGACGGTGCGCTGGATGCGCTCCTTCTCCTGCAAGTAGGTCGCGTAGCCGCCCGCCACCCGGATGAGCTGGGCGGCCTCGAGGTGGTAGACGGTGCTGGCGACGCGGCCCACTAAGGCGCGGTCGTGGGAGATGAGGCCCAGCGCGCCGGGGTAGGCCAGCAGCAACTCTTCCAGGCGCAGGCGCATCCGCAGGTCGAGGTGGGTGGTGGGCTCGTCCAAAAGCAGCACCTCGGCGCCGGAGAGGAAGGCCATCGCCAGCCCCAGCCGCACGCCCTCCCCGCCCGAGAGCCCCGACACCTCGCGCTCCCACAGCTCCTGCCCCAGGCCGAAGTCGGCCAGGGTGCGGCCGATGCGGCCCTTCCAGAAGCTCAGCTCGCGCACCCGCTCCCAGGCGGCCGCGCTCTCCTCGGGGAGGACCCGCCCCAGCGCCTGCTCCGCCGCCCACAGCGGCGTGCTGCGGTAGGCCAGCTCCCACACGCTGCCCCCCTTGGGCCGGAAGTCCTGGGGGAGGTAGAAGACCCGGGTCCCCCCCAAGCGCTCCAGGCGGCCCCCGTCGAGGCTCTCCCGGCCGGCCAGGATGCGGAACAAGGTGGTCTTACCCGCGCCGTTGGGGCCGATGAGGACGGCCTTCTCGCCCCGGGACAGCCGGAAGCTGGCCCGGCTCAGGAGCTTGCGCTCGCCGAAGTGCTTCTCGGCCTCGAGCAGCCGCAGGTAGACCGGCGCCGCCATCGTTCAGCCCGCGAACGGGAAGCGCGCGACTTCGACCAAGTCGCCGTCGGTGTTGTCCTGCACCAGGGCGGCCTCGCGCAGCACGAAGGACTTGCGGCGCGGTGAGGGCAGGGTCCGGGCGAGTTCCTGCGCCGCCTCGGGGCTGAGCCCCAGCGCCAGGGTGAGGTGGGGGATGTAGCTAGGGCCTTCGATCTCCTTGAGGGGCGGGGCCAGGGGCTCGAGGGCGTGGTGCAGCTTGCGGAAGGGGGCGCCGCCGTAGGCCCGCAGGTACACCACCCCCTGGGGGAAGCTGGCCCAGCCCCCCAGGCGCAGCCGGAAGGGGGCGTGGCTGCGCAGGATGCCCTGTACCGCCTTCCTCAGCGACTCCTCGCCGTGCCCCCACTCGAAGGGCTGGCGCAGGTTGAGGTGCGGCGGGCCGAAGCCCTTGACCCGGTGCTGGCGCTGCAGCTCGAGCAAGAACTCCCCCAGCTCCTCGGGGGGCCAGACCAGGATCCCGTACACATGCGGCAGTATACAAGCTGGGCTAAAGTAACCAGGAATCTTCCCATCGGCAGGCTATTCTTGGGATTAAGGGATGACGACGGAGCAACGCCTTTTCGCCACCTTCCTGCGCCGGTCGGTCTGGGCCTACTTCTGGGGCTCGCTCGCGGTACTGTTCAACGCGCTCATCGTGCACGGGCTCTACTTCGCCTGGGAGCCCTGGGCCTGGCTGTACGCGGCCGGGCTGGGCGTGCTGGTGAGCCTGCCGATGGCCGCGGCCGACCTGTGGCTGGCCCGCCGCCAGCTCGCCCCCGCGCACCGGCTCTTCGCCGAGGGGGGCGGGGGGCTCGAGGCCGCCCGCGCCGCCTACCACGCCCTGAGCCTGTGGCCGCTGCTGTCGGCCGGGCGGGTGATGGGCCCGCACCTGCTGGCGATCCTGGCCGCCTTCTTCCCCCTGGTCTACCTGGCCCACCGCTACGGCGGCTTCCCCACCGGGCCCGGGGAGATGCTCTACCTGCTGCCCTGGTACCCCCTCAACGCGGCACTCCACGCCACCGTCGAGTACCTGGTGGGCGCGGCCGAGTCCCAGCGCCTGCTGGCCCACCTGCGGGCGCGCCACGGCGACGCGGTGGTGGCGTGGTCGCGGCTGCGGGTGCCTTTCCTGGTCAAGGTGCTCGGCGTCATGGTGGCGCTGGGCCTGCTGCCGCTGGGGCAGGTGGCCCTGCTGGCCTACTTCAAGCTCCAGGGCTACGGCACCGCCCCCGACCCCGCCGCCCTGCCCGCGCTCATCGCCTGGGGGCTGGCGTCGGGGCTGGCGCTGGTGCTGGCGGGCGGGGTGCTGCTGTCGCGGGAGGTGGCCCGGCCGGTGGGGGCGGTGCTCGAGGCCATGCGGCAGGTGCGGGCCGGGCAGGCCGGGGTGCGGGTGAGCGCCATCGCCTGGGACGAGCTCGGCGACCTCACCGAGGGCTTCAACGCGCTCTCGCAGGCCCTCGAGGTCGAGCGCCAGCGCAACCAGGACCTCTACCGCGACACCGTGCAGGCCCTCTCGGCCGCCATCGACGCCCGCGACCCCTACACCCGCGGCCACTCCCAGCGGGTGGGGGCCTACGCCCGCCTCATCGCCCGGAAACTGGGCTGGACCCCCCAGCAGGCCTACCAGCTCTACATCACCGGGCTGCTGCACGACATCGGCAAGATCGGGGTGCCCGAGCACGTGCTCAACAAGGCGGGCAAGCTCGACCCCGACGAGCGCGAGCTGGTCGAGGGCCACACCCTCATCGGCTACAACATCGCCCGCCAGGCCCGCGCCCTCGAGCCCCACCTCCCGGGCATCCGCCACCACCACGAGCGCATGGACGGCAAGGGCTACCCCGACGGGCTCAGCGGCGAGGCCATCGGGGCCGAGGCCCGCATCCTGGCCGTGGCCGACGTTTGGGACGCGCTCACCAGCCGCCGCCCCTACCGCCGGGCCCTCACCCCGCAGGAGGCCTACCGGCAGTTGCAGCTCGAGTCCCTCGACCCCCGCGCCGTGCGGGCGTTGTGGGAGCTGTGGCAGGAGGGGGCGCTCGAGGAGCTGCTCGAGGACGCCCGCCAGCACAACCCCGCCCTCGGCCTCGGCGGCCTCAGCGCTCCCCCTCCTCAGCCAGGCTCCGCGCCCGCAAGGCCAGATGAAGGCGCGCCAGGGTTTCGGGACTCTTGAGCGAGGCCCCCAGCCGCTCCTCGATCTTCTGCAGCCGGTAGCGCAGGGTGTTGGGGTGCACGTGCAGGGCCTCGGCGGTGGCGGCGAGGTCGCCGGAGTGCTCGAGGTAGCGCTCGAGGGTGCGCAGTTGCTTGGGCGGCACCGGCAGGAAGCGCTCGACGAGGGCCTTGAGGTCCTCGGGCGACTGCTGCAGCAGCACCCAGGCCACCGGGTCGAGCTGCCCGAAGCCCAGCGCCTCCCCCGCCCGCGCGGCCTTGAGCGCGATCAGGGCCTCGCGGTAGGCGGCCTGCACCTCGGAGGGGTCGTGGTGGACGGCCGAGTAGCCCAGCCGCACCCCCTCGGGCGCGGTGGAGAGCAGGCCCTGCACCTCGCGGGCCACGTCGTGCACCTGCCAGACCACCACCGCCCGCGCCCCGCGCCCCGAGAGCAGGTAGGGCACGCCCAGGCGCTCGAGGTAGGCCCCCGCCGCCTGCTTGAGCCGCGCCAGCGCCTCGCGCCGCCGGGTCTCGGCCAGGCGGTGCCGCCCGAGGGGGGCCGGGGCCTCGATCAGGGCCAGGGCCAGGGCCAGCCCCGGCTGTAGCCCGAAGGCCAGGGCCCGCTCCGGCTCGGCCTCGCCCAGCAGCAGCTCGTCGAGG
>NZ_KE387023.1:3048128-3075425 GCF_000430045.1 Calidithermus chliarophilus DSM 9957
GGCCTCCCCGTAGGCCACCAGCCGCCACTCGCCGGCCTCGAGGGCGAGGTGGCCCGGCCCGCGCCCCACCTCCTTGGGGTGCTGCGCGGGGACCGCCCCGACCCAGGCCAGCACCTCCCCCCAGGGGGCCAGCAGCGCCAGGGGCAGCCCGGTGACGGCGCCCAGGGCCTCGAGGAAGCTGCGGTTGTCGGCCAGGCGGGACAGGAGGAGCTCGAGGGTGCTGACCATGCCCAGCGCTTCGTGGCTGCGGGCCTCGGCCAACCGGCGGCGGCCCTCGTCGAGCGCGGTGGCGGGCGAGAGCCAAGGCGGCAGCAGGGCCAGCCCGTAGCCCGCGGCCACGCAGGTCTGCTCGAGGGCGGCGAAGTCCTCCTCCACCCGCACGAAGCAGCCGGCCAGGTAGGGGCGCAGGCGCGGCACCAGGCGGGTCGAGGAGCCCACCAGCACCGCCCCCTGCACCAGCGAGGGGCGCTCGGCGGGCTCGAGCAGCGTCACCTCCTTGTCGCAGGGAACCCGGACCTCGAGGCGCAGGCTTTGGGCGAGTTCGTCGAATCGCATAAGACTCCAAACCGGGGCGGCCTTTTTGTCATTATCCACGAAGCTCCGGAGGACAATTGGCCTCGTGACCCGATTTAGCCCGAAGAGGTTGTAGCGGCTGACAAATCTGGCAGGAAAATTTGTCGGTTCCAGAACTACCCGCGCGGGCGAGCCCGCCGTACCTTGGCGCTATCAACCCCCAAGCGTGGTTGGGCTCGAGCCCACAGGAGGAGTCATGGCCCGTACCGGACAACAGTACATCGAAGCCTTACGGCACAACCCCCCGAACATCTGGTACAAGGGGGAGAAGGTCGAAGACCCCACCACCCACCCGGTGTTCAAGGGGATCGTGCACAGCCTGGCGGCGCTGTACGACATGCAGCACGACCCGAAGTACCGCGACACGCTCACCTACGAGGAAAACGGCCAGCGCTACGCCATGAGCCTGCTGCCCGCCCGCAGCAAGGAGGACCTCTCCCGCCGCAGCGCGGCCTACAAGCTGTGGGCCGACGCCAACTTGGGCATGATGGGCCGCTGCCCCGACTACCTCAACGCGGTGCTCATGGCCTACGAGCAGTCGGCCGACTTCTTCGGCGAGTTCGCCGACAACGTACGCAACTACGTGCGCTACGTGCGCGAGAACGACCTCTCGACCACCCACTGCCTCACCAACCCCCAGGTGAACAGGGCCAAGTCGGTCACCGAGCAGCCCGACCCCTACATCCCGGTGGGCGTGGTCAAGCAGACCGCCGAGGGCATCGTGGTGCGCGGGGCCCGCATGCTCTCGACGCTCCCCACCGCCGACGAGCTCTTGGTCTTCCCCTCCACCCTGCTCAAGGAGGGCCCCGGGGCCGACAAGTACGCGGTGGCCTTCGCCATCCCCACCAACACCCCGGGGCTGCACTTCATCAGCCGCGAGAGCATGGCGGTGGGCGACTCGAGCTACGACCACCCCCTCTCCAGCCGCCTGGAGGAGATGGACTGCCTCACCGTCTTCGACGACGTGTTCGTGCCCTGGGAGCGCATCTTCATCCTGGGCGACCTCCAGCGCTGCAACAACGCCTACGCCGAGACCGGGGCCCTGATGCACATGGCCCACCAGGTGGTGGTGCTCAAGAACGCCAAGACCGAGGCCTTCCTGGGGCTCGTCAGCCTCATCGGGGAGACCATCGGGGCCGACGCCTTCCCCCACGTGCAGGAGAAGATCGCCGAGCTCATCGTCTACCTCGAGGCCATGAAGGGCTTCTGGACCCGGGCCGAGGCCGAGGCCAAGCCCAACAAGTACGGCTTGTACTGCCCCGACCGCGCCGCGCTCGACGGGGCGCGCAACCTCTACCCCCGGCTCTACCCCCGCATCAACGAGATCGTGCAGCAGGTCAGCGCCTCCGGGCTCATCACCCTGCCCGGCGAGGCCGACTTCGAGGGGCCGGTGGGGCCGTACCTCGAGAAGTACCTCCAGTCGGCCACCCTGCCCGCGCGTGAGCGCGTGCAGCTCTTCCGGCTGGCCTGGGACATGACCACCAGCGGCTTCGGCGCGCGCCAGACCCTCTACGAGCGCTTCTTCTTCGGCGACCCCGTGCGCATGTACCAGACGCTGTTCTCGGTCTACGACAAGGAGCCCTACAAGGCGCGCATCCGGGCTTTCCTGGGCTGGAGCGAGCAGCCTAAGGAAGCCGTCGCGGGCGACTGATGGGCGCGGAGGCGCCCCCGGGAGAGACTATGGAAGCCGTGAGCCAACCCACCCTGAGCGAGCTGTTCAAGCGCGCGCTCGCGCGCTGGCCCAGCGGGGTGACCATCGTGGCCGCCGAGGCCGACGGCGAGCGCCGCGGCATGACCGCCAGCTCCTTCAGCTCGGTGAGCCTCGAGCCCCCCCTGGTGCTGGTGTGCATCGACGAGAACGCCAACCTGCTGGAGGTGCTCGAGCGCGGCGAGCGCTTCGCCATCAACCTGCTCGCCGAAGGGCAGCAGGCCGTCTCCGACCACTTCGCCGGCCGGTCGAGCTCCGGCCTCGAGCCGCTGAGCCCGGACCTGTCGGTCGAGGGGGCGCTGGCGACGCTGTACTGCGCGAAGTGGCAGCTCTACCCCGGCGGCGACCACCGCATCGTGGTGGGGCGGGTGGAGGCGGTCCGGCTGAGCGGGGCCGAACGGCCGCTGGTCTACTGGAACCGGGGCTACCGCACCCTGCGGTGAGGTTTCCAAGGGAGGCATGACCATGGCGACGATCCCCAACATCATCCGCGTCGGTCACGGGGTGTTCTACGTGACCGACCTCGAGGCCTCGCGCCACTTCTACGTGGAGCTGCTGGGCCTCAACGTGCTGCACGAGAGCGCCTCGGCGCTGTACCTGCGCGGCAACGAGGACCGCGAGTGGACGCTGAAGCTCGAGCTCGCCCCCGAGGCGGGCATCAAGCACCTGGCCTACCGGGTGGCGGGCGAGGCCGACCTCGAGGCCTTGGTCGCCCTGGCCGAGGCCGAGGGGCTGCCCTGGCGCTGGGAGAGCGAGCAGGACCGCCCCAAGCTGCTGCGCCTGCAGGACCCTTTCGGCACCCCGGTGGCCTTCTACGCCGAGTCGGTGAAGTACCCCTGGCTGCTGCAGCGCTACGACCTGCACCGCGGGCCGGGATTGCAGCGCATCGACCACGTCAACGTCATCAGCCCCTGGGTGCAGGACACCCTGCGCTGGTACACCGAGCGGCTGGCCTTCCGCCTCACCGAGTACACCGAGGACGACGAGGGCCGCATCTGGGCCGCCTGGATCCACCGGCGGGGCGGGGTACACGACCTGGCCCTCACCAACGGCACCGGGCCCCGCCTGCACCACTTCGCCTACTGGATGCCCGACTCCGCCTCCATCCTGCGGGCCTGCGACATCCTGGCCGGGGCCATGCAGACCGACGCCATCGAGCGCGGGCCGGGCCGCCACGGCATCTCCAACGCCTTCTTCCTCTACCTGCGCGACCCCGACGGCCACCGCATCGAGCTCTACACCTCCGACTACCTCACCGTCGACCCCGACTTCGAGCCCATCCGCTGGCACCTCAACGACCCCCGCCGCCAGACCCTGTGGGGCGCCCGCACCCCCAAGAGCTGGTTCCTCGAGGGCTCGCGGCTCGAGGCCTTCGGGGGCGGCTGGGTGGAGCTGCAGGAGTCCGAGCTCCAGGGCCTCCCCCAGCACGTCATCTGAGGGCGAAATCTGTTGCCTGGGCTGCTTGACGGCGAAAAACCGTCATATTAGACTGGCGCAAACTTATACAAACGAATGTTAGTTTGGCATAAAAACTCAAACCTCAGGGGTGAAGGGTGAACGAACGCGTGGCAATCATCGGGGCAGGAACCATGGGGCGCGGCATCGCGCAGGTGGCCGCACAGGCCGGCCACCCCGTGCTGCTCTACGACCCCTACCCCCAGGCCCTCGACAAAGCCCTCGCCGCCGTGGGCGCCGATCTGCAGAAGGCCGCCGAGAAGGGCCGCTTAGCGGGCACGGTCGAGGAGGTGCTGGGGCGCCTGCAGACCACCGGCGAGCTCGAGCGCTGCGCCGAGGCCGAGTGGGTGATCGAGGCGGTGCCGGAGCAGCTCGAGCTCAAGCAGCAACTGCTGGGCAAGCTCGGGGAGCTCAACCCCCGCGCCGTGCTGGCGACCAACACCTCCACCCTCTCGGTCTCGGCCATCGCGGCGAAGGTGCCGCGCCCACAGCGGGTGGTGGGGCTGCACTTCTTCAACCCCGCCCAGCGCATGAAGCTCGTCGAGGTCATCCCGGCGGTGCAGACCGACGAGAAGGTGGTGGAGCGGGCGCTCGAGCTCGCCCGCCGCTGGGGTAAGGAGCCCGTGCGGGTGGGGGATTTCCCGGGCTTTTTGGTCAACCGGGTGGCCCGCCCCTTCTACGGCGAGGCCCTCCGGCTGCACGGCGAGGGCGTGCCCAAGGAGCACATCGACCAGGTTTTGCGGGGCCTGGGCTTCCCCATGGGCCCCTTCGAGCTGATGGACCTCATCGGCCTGGACGTCAACTACGCCGCCTCGCAGTCGGTGTTCAAGGGCATGTACGCCGAGCCGCGCTACCGCCCCCACGCCCTGCAATACCAGCGCGTGGCGGCGGGGATGCTCGGGCGCAAGACCGGCGAGGGATGGTATAAGTATCCACCCGGCCCCCCTGCCCCGCCCGCCCCCCCCAAAGCCGACCCGGCCTCGGCCCCGCTGGCCTTCATCGTGGGGCCCAACCCCCTGGCCGAGGAGCTGCGCCGCCGCTTCCGCCACACCGAGGAGGTGCGCGAGGCCGACTTCGTGCTCGACTGCCGGGTGCTCTTGGAGCGCAAGGCCGACTTCCTCGAGGACCTCCCCGTCGTCACGCTGGCCTGGGGCCACTCGGCGAGCGCGGCCCGCCCCAACTACGGCGCTCGCCCGGTGGCGGGCTTCAGCCTGGTGCCCCCGCTCGGCGAGCACAGCGTGGCGGAGGTGATGGCCCCCCTGAGCGGCCCCAACGCCGCCTCAGAGATCGCCAGGCGCTACTTCGAGGCCCACGGCCACCCCACCCTGCTGCTCCCCGACCAGCCCGGCGGGGTGGGCTTCCGGGTGCTGGCCCTGCTGATCAACGAGGCCGTCTCGGCCCTGGCCGAGGGCGTCGCCACCGCCGCCGACCTCGACAAGGCCATGCGGCTGGGCACCGGCTACCCCCGGGGGCCGCTCGAGTGGGCCGAGCTCGTCTGGCTCAAGCCGGTGCTGCGGGCGCTCGAGGGCCTGCACGCCGAGCTCGGCGAGGACCGCTACCGGCCCCACCCCCTGCTGCGCCGGGTGGTGGCGGCGGGGCTCGAAAGCTTCGGCAGTATCGCGGGTTTGACCGCCACGGCAAACCCCGTCGAAGAGCAAAGCGCTTAGGAGGATAGGCATGAAACGATGGTTCTTTCTTCTCGTCGCGGCCTTAGGTTTGGCCCTCTCCCAGCAGCCCGCCCCCCTCAAGATCGGGGTGGTGGTCTCGGCGACCGGGCCGGCGGCCTCGCTGGGCATCCCCGAGCGCAACACCTTCCTGCTGCTCGAGGAGGAGGTCAACAAGCGCGGCATCGGCGGGCGCAGGGTGCAGTTCGTCATCCTCGACGACGCCTCCGACACCACCCAGGCGGTGCGCAGCACCCGCAAGCTGATCCAGGAGGACCAGGTCGTCGCCGTCATCGGCACCACCACCACCCCGGCCTCGCTGGGCATGATCGACGTGGTGGCCGAGGCCAAGGTGCCCATGATCTCGCTGGCGGCCTCCAAGGCCATCATCGCGCCCGTGGACGCCAAGCGCTCGTGGGTCTTCAAGACCCCCCAGACCGAGGAGCTCATGGCCCGCGCCATCGTCGCCGACATGAAGGAGCGCGGGGTCAAGACCGTGGCCTACATCGGCTTCAACGACGCCTACGGCGAGGGCTGGTGGACCTTCTTCGCCCAGGAGGCCAAGGAGGGCGGGCTCAACGTCGTGGCCAACGAGCGCTACGCCCGCACCGACACCTCGGTCACCGGCCAGGTCGTCAAGATCATCGCCGCGCGGCCTGACGCGGTGCTGGTGGGGGCTTCGGGCACGCCGGCGGTGCTGCCCCAGCGCACCCTCAACGAGCGCGGCTACAAGGGTCTGATCTACCAGACCCACGGCGTCGCCAACCCCGACTTCCTGCGCGTGGGCGGCAAGGACGTCGAGGGGACGCTGCTGCCCGCCGGGCCCATCCTGGTGGCCGAGCAACTGCCCTCTGGCTTCCCCTCCAAGAAGCCCGCCCTCGACTACATCACCCGCTACGAGACCAAGTTCGGCATCGGCAGCTACTCCACCTTCGGGGCCCACGCCTACGACGCCTGGCTGATCCTGCGGGCCGCCCTCGAGCGCGCCCTCAAGAACGCCAACCCCGACAACCTCGCGGCCTTCCGCGCGGCCCTGCGCGACGAGCTCGAGGCCACCAAGAACGTCGTGGCCTCGCACGGGGTGTTCAGCTTCTCCAAGGACGACCACCTGGGCCTGCGCTTCCAGGACACCGCCGTGATGGTGCAGGTGCAGAACGGCCGGTGGAAGCTGGTGCGGATGTTCCGATGAGCAGCTAGCGGCCCGTAGCGGATAGCCGAGGGGGGTCCCCCGCGACCGGCTATCCGCTACCGGCTGTCCTGTGGATCTTATGGACTGGACCGTCTTCTCCTTCCTGGCCGCCGACGCCATCCAGAGCGGCACCATCTACGCGCTCTTGGCGCTGGCGCTGGTGCTGGTGTTCGCGGTGACCCGGGTGATCCTGGTGCCGCTGGGCGAGTTCTTGGTGTTCGCGCCCCTCACCTACGCCTTCTTCTTACCGCCCGCGGTCAGCGGGCTCGAGCTCGGCGGGCAGATCCCCGGCACGGCCTGGCTCTCGGCCACGCTGCTGGCGGTGTGGGCGGTGCTCGAGCGCGGCCACCCCCGCCGTGCGCTGGGGCTTTTGCTGGCCGCCGCCGGCGTGGTGGCTTTGGCCTGGGTGGGGGCCCGCGGGGTGCCGCTGTGGCTGGGCTGGCTGCTGGCGGTGCTGGTGGTGCTGCCGCTGGGGCCGGCGAGCTACCGGCTGTTCTTCGAGCCGGTGAGGAACGCGACCGTGCTGGTGTACCTCATCATCGCGGTGGGGCTGCACTTCGCCTACCAGGGGCTGGGCCTGGTGTTCTTCGGGCCCGAGCAGTACCGCCTCCCGGCCGTGTGGGGCGGGCAGACCAACGTCGGGATCGTCCCGGTCAACAACCAGGCCTTCCTGGTCTATGGCTTCGCCGTCCTCGCCATGGCCGGGCTGTACCTCTTCTTCACCCGCAGCCTCTACGGCAAGGCCCTGCGGGCCTGCGCGGTCAACCGCTACGGGGCGCGGCTGCTGGGCATCAGCCCCAGCCAGGCGGGCTACGTCTCCTTCGGCATCGCCACGCTGATCTCGGCGGTGGCGGGGATGCTGCTGGCCCCGCTGATCAACCCGGCCTACTTCCAGGGCTTCTTGCTGGGCCTCAAGGGCTTCGTGGCCGGCATCCTGGGCGGCCTGATCAGCTACCCGCTGGCGGTGGTGGGGGCTTTGGTGGTGGGCGGCTTCGAGCAGTGGGCGGGGTACGCCTCGAGCGCCTTCAAGGACGCCTTGGTCTTCGCCCTGCTGCTGCCGGTGCTGCTGTGGCGCAGCCTGCGCAGCCACGAGATCGCGGAGGAGGAGTGATGCGCGGGCCGGTCGTATGGGTCGCACTGGGGCTGGTGGCGGTGGCCCCGCTGCTGCTGTCGCCCTTCCCCTTCTACCTCACCCTCGCCAACTTCATCGCCTTCGGGGCGCTGGTGGCGCTGGGGCTCTACCTGCTCACCGGCATGGCCGGCATGACCAGCTTCGGGCAGGCGGCCTTCGCGGGCCTGTCGGCCTACACCACCGCGCTGCTCACCACCCAGGCCGGGTGGAGCCCCTGGCTCACCCTGCCCGCCGGGGTGGCGGTGGCGGCGGCGGGCGCGGTGGTGCTGGGCGGCATCACCGTGCGGCTCAAGGGCCACTACCTGCCGCTGTCGACCATCGCCTGGGGCATGGCGCTGTACATCGTGCTGGGGAGCTGGACCGAGTTCACCGGCGGGCACACCGGGCTCACCAACCTGCCGCCGGTGGCCCTCTTCGGCCTCGAGCTGCGCGACTCCCGCTCCTTCTTCTACCTTTCGTGGGGCGCGGTGCTGCTGGGGGCCTGGGCGGCGTGGAACCTCACCAACAGCCGCGTGGGCCGCGCGCTGCGGGCCTCGAGGGGCGACGCGGTGGCGGCGGCGAGCTTCGGGGTCAACCCGGCGGTGCTCAAGCTGCAGGTCTTCGTGCTGGCCGCGGTCTACGCGGGGCTGGCCGGCTGGCTCTACGCCCACTTCCTGCGCTTCGTCAACCCCTCCCCCTTCAGCCTCGACGCCTCGATCAAGTACCTCATCGCGGCGGTGGCGGGCGGGGTGGGCAGCATCCCCGGCGTGATCCTGGGCGCGGGGCTGGTGACGGCGCTGGAGGAGTGGCTCAAGGACCTGCTGCCGGTGCTCTTCGGGCGCTCGGGCAACTACGAGATCATCGCCTACGGCCTGATCCTGGTGCTGATCCTGATGCTCGCCCCCAAGGGGCTGTGGCCCTTCGTCGAGCGCTACCTGCCCAAGGCCAAGCCCAAGCAGCCCGAAGGCGGCGGCCTGCCGGGCCGGGTGAGCGCCGGGGGCGCGGGCGAGGTGCTGCTCGAGGTCGAACACCTGGTCAAGAACTTCGGCGGGCTGGTGGCCGTGAACGGGCTGAGCTTCGAGCTGCGGCGCGGCGAGATCCTGGGCCTCATCGGCCCCAACGGCGCGGGCAAGAGCACCTGCTTCAACCTCATCACCTCGGTACTCGCGCCCAGCAAGGGCGAGGTGCGCTTCAAGGGGCAGGTCATCAGCGGCAAGGCCCCCTACGCCGTGCACCGGCTGGGGCTGGCCCGCACCTTCCAGCACCCCCACCTCTTCCCCGAGATGACCGTGCTCGAGAACGCCGCGCTGGGCACCTACGCCCGCACGAGCGCGGGCATCCCGCAGGTGATGCTGGGGCTCTCGCAGGCCGAGGAGAAAGCCGCGCTGGTCGAGGCCTACCGGGCGCTGGAGCGCGTGGGCCTGGCCCACATCGCCCACCACAAAGCCGACGGGCTGGCGCTGGGGCAGTTGCGGCTGCTCGAGATCGCGCGGGCTCTGGCCTCCAACCCCGAGGTGCTGCTCCTGGACGAGCCGGCGGCGGGCCTGCGGGCGGGCGAGAAGCGCCAGTTCGCCGCTCTGATCCGCAAGCTGGTGGGCGAGGGCGTGACGGTGCTGCTGGTGGATCACGACATGGACCTGGTGATGGGGCTCGTCGACCGCGTGGTGGTGATGCACTACGGCGAGAAGCTGGCCGAGGGCTCGCCCGCCGAGGTGCAGCGCAACCCCAAGGTGGTCGAGGCGTACTTGGGGGAGGCGGTGGCATGAACAGGGGCCAAGAACCCAAACGCCAAGCCCCCGCTCGTGGAAAGATGGGGGAACGGGTGCCGGGAGGCCCGTGGCGGGGGGCCCGTGGCCGGTGGTCGGGGGCTCTTCCCACGAGCCGTTCCCTGGCGTTCGGCGTCCGGCCTTTGACGGCGGGCGCGACCGGAGGTCGCCCATGACCATCCTCGAAGTCAAGAACCTCACCGTGCGCTACGGCGCGGTCGAAGCCGTGCGCGACCTCTCGCTGCACGTGGCCGAGGGCGAGGCGGTGACGCTGATCGGCCCCAACGGCGCGGGCAAGAGCAGCACCCTCAAGGGCCTGGTGGGGCTGGTGAACGCCTCGGGCGGCGTGAGCTACCGCGGGCGCGAGCTGCCCCGGCGCACCCCCGAAGCCCTGGCCGCCGCCGGGATGGTGCTGGTGCCCGAAAAGCGCGAGCTCTTCGCCTCGATGGAGGTGGAGGACAACCTGCTGCTGGGCGCGTTTACCCGGGTGCAGCGGCGCGAGAGGGGCATCCGGGAGGACCTCGAGCGCGTCTACACCCTCTTCCCCCGCCTGCGCGAGCGGCGCAAGCAACTGGCGGGCACCATGTCGGGCGGGGAGCAGCAGATGCTCGCCATCGGGCGCGCGCTGATGGCCCGCCCCAAGCTGCTGATGCTCGACGAGCCGAGCCTGGGCCTGGCCCCCCTGATCGTGCAGGAGATCTTCCGCATCCTGGGCGAGCTGAAGAAGGAGGGCGTGACCATCCTGGTCGTCGAGCAGAACGCCCGCATGGCGCTGAAGCTGGCCGACCGGGGCTACGTGCTCGAGGCCGGCGAGCGGGTGATGGAGGGCCCGGCGCAGGAGTTGCTGCACGACCCGCGGGTGCTCGAGTCCTACCTGGGCATCCGCGCGAGGGAGGAAGCCGCCAAGTGAGCCTGAGCGACGCCTACATGGAATTGCTGGGCATAAAGGTCGAGGCGGTGGGCGCGGGACGGGCCCACCTCTCGGCTGTGGTGGGCCCCCAGCACCTCAACATCCACGGCTCCGGCCACGGCGGCTTCCTCTACAGCCTCGCCGACGCCGCCTTCGCCCTGGCCTCGAACTCCCACGGCGTGCCCGCCGTGGCCCTCTCGACCCACATGGAATACTTCAAGCCCGCCAAACCCGGCGACCGCCTCGAGGCCCACGCCACCGAGGAGAACCTGGGTCGCCGCACCGCCACCTACCGCATCGAAGTCCGGCGCGGCCCGGAGCTGGTGGCCCTGTTCACCGGCACCGTCTTCAGAAAGGAGGCCGATGGCCGATAGCCGGTAGCGGGTAGCGAGAACGAGCGTCTTCGGCTATCCGCCACCGGCTGTCAGCCATCCGCGTTATGGAAGCTTACATCGTTGATGCAGTCCGCACGCCCGTCGGCAAGCACGGCGGGGTGCTCGCTTCGGTCCGGCCCGACGACCTGGGGGCCCTCCCCCTCAAGGCCCTCTTAGAGCGCACCGGCATACCCGGCGCCGACGTCGAGGACGTGTACATGGGCTGTGCCAACCAGGCCGGGGAGGACAACCGCAACATCGCCCGCATGTCGCTGCTGCTGGCGGGGCTGCCCACCTCAGTGGGCGGCTCGACGGTCAACCGGCTGTGCGGCAGCGGCCTCGACGCGGTGGCGAGCGCGGCCCGCGCCATCCTGGCCGGGGAGGGCCCGGTCTACATCGGCGGCGGCGTGGAGAGCATGAGCCGCGCCCCCTGGGTCATGCCCAAGGCCGAGAAGCCCTTCGCCACCGGCAACGTCACCGTCTACGACACCACGCTGGGCTGGCGCTTCGTCAACCCGCGCATGAAGGAGCTCTACGGCACCGACGCCATGGGCGAGACCGCCGAGAACCTGGCCGAGCAGTACCGCATCCCCCGCGAGGAGCAGGACCGCTTCGCCCTGCGCTCGCACCAGAAGGCCATCCAGGCCCAGCAGAGCGGCGCCTACGACGGCCAGATGATCCCGGTGGAGGTCCGCGACCGCAAGGGCAACCTCGAGGCCGTCTGCAAGGACGAGGGCCCCCGCGCCGACACCAGCCTCGAGGCCCTCGCCAAGCTCAAGCCGGTGTTCCGCCAGGGCGGCAGCGTCACCGCCGGCAACAGCTCCTCGCTCAACGACGGGGCGGCGGCACTGCTGCTGGCCTCCGGGGAGTACGCCCGGGCCCACGGGCTGAGACCCATGGCCCGCGTGCGCTCGGTGGCGGTGGCCGGGGTCGAGCCCCGCATCATGGGCATCGGGCCGGTCCCCGCGACCCGCAAGGCGCTCGAGCGGGCCGGGCTATCCCTCTCCGACCTCGGCCTGATCGAGCTCAACGAGGCCTTCGCCGCGCAGAGCCTGGCGGTGCTGCGCGAGTGGGGCATGGACCCCGACGACGAGCGGCTCAACGTCAACGGCGGCTCAATAGCCATCGGGCACCCGCTGGGCAGCTCGGGCGCGCGCATCCTCACCACTCTGGTCCACGAGATGCGGCGGCGCGACGTGCAGTTCGGCCTGGCGACCATGTGCATCGGCGTGGGCCAGGGCATCGCGATGGTGGTCGAGAAGGTATGAGCGTGCTCGAGCAGTTCCGCCTCGACGGCAAGGTGGCGCTGGTGACGGGGGGCTCGCGGGGCCTGGGGCTCGAGATCGCCCACGCCCTGCGCGAGGCCGGGGCCAAAGTCGCGCTGCTGGCCCGCCGGGAGGGCTTCTTCGAGGACGCCCTCAAGCTCATCCCCGACGCGCTGCCCCTGGTGGGCAACGTGCAGGACGAGGAGGGCCTCGAGCGCGCCGTCGGGCGGGTCGAGGCCGAGCTCGGGCCCCTCAGCGTGCTGGTCAACGCCGCCGGCGTCACCTGGGGCCAGGACGCGCTCGAGGTGCCCGCCGCCAAGGTGCGCGAGGTGCTCGACGTCAACGTCACCGGCACCTTCCTCGCCAGCCGCATCGCCGCCCGGGGCATGAAGCAGCGCGGCTACGGCAAGATCCTCAACATCGCCTCGGTGGCCGGTCTGGCCGGCAGCCCCAGCGAGGTCATGGACGCCGCCCCCTACTCCGCCTCCAAGGGCGCCATGATCGCCCTGACCCGCGACCTCGCGGTGAAGTGGGGCCCCCACGGCATCCGCGTCAACGCCCTGGCCCCCGGCTTCTTCCCCACCCGCATGACCGAGAAGGTGTTGCCGCGCATCGAGGCCGCCGTGAGCGAGCGCACCCCGCTGGGCCGCCTGGGCCGCAGCGGCGAGCTCGCCGGGGCCGCGCTCTTCCTCTGCTCCCCCGCCTCCGACTACGTCAGCGGCCAGGTGCTCGCCGTGGACGGGGGGATGACGGCTTTATGAACCTCGCGCAGGCATAGGGCGTGTTGCGTATGGCGTTGGATAGGCTCTCACCCCCTGACCCCCGCTCTCGCTGGCGAGAGCGGGAGGGGTCGATGCTTTTCCCGACGAGGCCACAAGGTAGAACGTACGACATATGACCGGCCAGCGTCTCGCGTTAGGCGTTAGGCGTTAGGCGTTCGACGTTTGATAGGAGGTTGCCATGCCCATCTTCCAGCCCGAACTCGAGACCCTTCCCCGCCCCAAGCTCAAAGCGCTCCAGGACGAGCGGCTGCGCGAACAGGTCGCCTACGTCTACGAGCGGGTGCCCTTCTACCGGGCCACGCTCGAGGCCGCCGGCCTGAAGCCCTCCGACATACGGGGCGTGGAGGACCTGCCCAAGCTTCCCTTCACCCGCAAGCGCGACCTGCGCGACACCTACCCCTTCGGCCTCTTCGCGGTGCCCCGCCACGAGCTCGCCCGCATCCACGCCAGCAGCGGCACCACCGGCAAGCCCACGGTGGTGGGGTACACCAAGGGGGACCTCGAGGTCTTCGCCGAGGTGGTGGCCCGCTCGCTGGCCGCCGCGGGGGCCGAGCCCGGCATGATGCTGCACAACGCCTACGGCTACGGCCTCTTCACCGGCGGGCTGGGGCTGCACGGCGGCGCGGAAAGGCTCGGCATGATCGTCGTGCCCATTTCCGGCGGCATGACCGACCGCCAGATCATGCTCATCCAGGACTTCAAGCCCGAGGTCATCTGCTGCACCCCCTCCTACGCCCAGACCCTGGCCGAGGAGTTCAAGCGGCGCGGCGTGAGCCCCGAGGAGATCAGCCTCAAGTACGCGGTGCTGGGCGCGGAACCCTGGACCGAGGCCATCCGCCGCAGCGTGGACGAGGGGCTGGGGGTGAAGTCCACCAACATCTACGGCCTCTCCGAGATCATCGGCCCCGGCGTCTCCAACGAGGACGTGAACGAGCGCGACGGCCTGAGCTACGTCTGGGAGGACCACTTCTACCCCGAGATCGTCCACCCCGAGACCGGCGAGCCGCTGCCCGAGGGCGAGGTGGGCGTGCTGGTGCTCACCACGCTCACCAAGAAGGCCATGCCGGTGCTGCGCTACTGGACCGGCGACCTCACCTACATCACCCGCGAGCCGGGCGCCTCCGGCCGCACCCACGCCCGCATGGCCCAGATCCGCGGCCGTACCGACGACATGCTCATCGTGCGCGGGGTCAACGTCTACCCCACCCAGATCGAGGCCGTGCTGCTGCAGATCCCCGAGGTGGCCCCCCACTACCAGATCGTGCTCAAGCGCGAGCGCACCATGGACGAGGTCGAGCTCAAGCTCGAGGTCGCCGAGCCCTTCTTCCGCGAAGTGGGCGCCCAGATGCTCTCCGACGAGATCATCGAGGCCGACCACCGCCTGGCCGCTTTGCGCGACAAGGTGGCCCACAAGGTCAAGGACAACATCGGCGTCTCGGTCAGGGTCACGCTCCTCAGCCCCGGTACCGCCCCGCGCAGCGAAGGCGGTAAGCTCAAGCGCGTGGCGGACTTGAGGAATCTAGGCCAATAGTCTAGAGCTGATAGCCAGTAGCCAAGAGGAAGGTCTTTTGCTATCGGCTATGGGCTATCGGCCATGAGCGATCCCTTATGAAACCCATACCCATCGGATACCAGGCGACGCTCGAGGTCACGGTCACCGACGAGATGACCGTGGACTTCGAGCACCCCCACGACCCCCGGCTCGGCAAGCTGCACGCCGTCTACGCGACCTACTGGATGGCCAAGCACATGGAAATGGCCGGGCGCATGATCATCCTCGACTTCCTGGAGGAGGGCGAGGAGGGCATCGGCTCGAAGGTCAGCGTCAACCACCTGGCCTCGGCGCTGCCGGGCATGAAGGTGCGGCTAGTAGCCGAGCACGAGCGCACCGAGGGCAACCGCGTCTACGCGGCGCTCAAGGTGTGGAACGAGCTGGGCGACCTCATCGGCGAGGGCGAGACCGAGCAGGTGATCCTGCCCAAGGGCAAGCTCGAGCGCATCTTCGAGAAGCTCCAGGAGCGCTGGGCCAGCTTCCAGCAGGCAAAAAGCTAAGTAGCTCCGGCGTGAGCCTGTCAGAGGATAGGGTAACAGGCTCACGCCGGAGCCCTCATCCTCCCTTCGGTCGGGGTGACTTTTGACAAAGTCACCCTCGAGAAACTTAGATCAGGCCGCTTTTGCCAGGCCGAATTAGGTCTAACCTGATCGTGTGACCCGCTTGCCCCTGTTTCCGTTACCGGAGACCGTGGTCTTCCCCGGCCTGTTGATCCCGCTTTTCATCTTCGAGGAGCGCTACAAACAGATGACCCGCGACCTGCTCGCCCGCGACGAGGGCGAGCGGCGCTTCGTGATCACCCTGGCCGGGCCGGAACCGGGAAAATACCACGAAATCGGCGGCTACGTCGAGCTCCTGGCCGCCTCCGAAAACCCCGACGGCACCTTCAACATCGTCTGCCGGGGCGGTGACCGCTGCCGCGTGGGCGACATCAGCCTGGGCGAGGGCCAGCTCTACTACTCGGTCCCCGACCAGCCCTTCCCCCTCCTCCGCTCCGACCCCGGCAGCGAAGCCATCGCCGCCTGGGACGCGATGGAGGCCTTCCGCGAGTACGTCGCGGGCAAGGCCGACCCCAAGGCCCTCGAGGAAGCCCTCGCCAACCTCCCCGAAGACCCCCTCTACCAAGCCTCCTTCCTCTGCGTCAACCTCCGCGTCCCCGCCGCCGAGAAACAAGCCCTCCTCGAGGCCCCCTCCCTCGTAGACCGCCTCGAGCTCGTCCAATCCCTCATGCGCCAGCGGCCGCTCTCGAGCGGGGTGTCGGAGGCCTGAGCGGAGGTCAAGCTAGCCCTTCTCGTCAGCTTCCTGCCTTCCTACCGCCGCAGCCGATCACGGAGGGCTCCGAGGAGGTGCCCGAGCCGTCGCTGGTGGCGACCTGGACCCGCACGGTGCTCGAGACCGGCTAGCCCACGGCGGGGCTGGTGATGTTCACCGCGGGCGGGGCGGCGTCGGGCTCGCCGCAGGCGTGGGCAGGGCGAGGGGCAATAGGGATAGATGAGGTGAGCAGGTAAAGAGTTTGTGACGACATGCTTTCAGGATTTCTCTATAAGTCCAATCTTCTCTAAGAGAGGAAACCACAAAGTATCTGTAGGGAAAACCTTCAGGTAGCCACTCCCAAGACACACGTTATCGAGGAATTCATCAAGTGAGCTGGCTAAGATATCGGCCTCGCGTGGATCCCTTGGCCAGATCGCTACAACAGTACCCTCCTTGTCGATAGCAAGATCTCCACTTGCTTGGTTCGACCCGATGATCAAACTCACGCCATGAGACTCGCATTGGCCAGCGATATCCCCAAATAAGTCGTTCAGTTGAGCCAGCGTTCTCTGAAGGCCATGTTTAGTCGAAAAAATACCCGCGATGAAGAAGTGTGTTCCTATTACCAAGCCATCTGTAATCCTATAAAGCTCTACCAACTCACCAGGCACTAGGAGTCGCGAGTTGCTCACATACTGGTTTACCTCAGCCTGGCTTAGCGGAACGTCTGTTTCTAGACCAATGGCTATTTCTTCCAGCCCTGATTCCCTTGCATTGATAAGCGAGCGGAGCTTCTGCTGCCAACTTATAACCACCGCTCCTTTCAAAAAAACAGGCAACTCATCGCAATCGAGCTTAAAGTACAAAGTACAATCTTCTGCTGACCATACATGGGCCTCACTTATCCCTTCGTTTGATACTTGATCTGGGGCGGCAGGGTGTGAGAAAGACGGGGGGTGCCGTGCGACCCGATCGCGAGCACCCCACGTACTACCTTGACCTGGAGATTCTGCTCTATCGCCACCTTCATCTGGGTGGATGACGCAAGAGCTTCGGGGGCCTCATAGCCCGGATAAACCTCCTCATCCTGGCCCACAACCTGGTTCGTAATCCTGTCTTCCTCAGGATGGCTAAGGCGGGGCTATAGCGAAGGTATTGAGAACAGCGTTATTTCTCTAAAGCTACAGGGGAAACGTCTATAGTAGCCTCAGCGCGTCCAGCACATGGCTCATACCTTGTACCTCAGAAATACAAACATGTACACCTCGCGGTATGGGACCTAACTACCAGATCGTTTCTCTCGTTCAGAGATCGGATAGTCCTTGAAATAGCTGATGAGAAAATCCCGGAAAGACGGCCATTGGGGCTGAATTCTTCCAGCAATAAAGTCGAAGAGCTCATTAACCTCACTTACTAGGTGAACAGAGTCATTCCTTGAATCATATGCAATGAAGTCATACGTATCCCCTAAATTTGAGATGATCCAAATTCCTTCGGGAAAACCGAGCGCCTGTCTGGCCTGCTGTGTGACAGACTGAATGGAGTCAGGTGGTTCGCCTTCGATATCTAGGAGCCAATAGAGGTTAGGTTTACCAAATACACCTTTGTAATGCCGGAAGAACTCAGCAAGAGAACTCGAGGGGTCGATGTCCATCCGCCGTGCTACATCGGACACGTCTCGAGGTGGGTGAAGTTCATAGATTGTATTCTTGAGCTTCTCTCTTACTTCCTCTGGAATGCTGCTCATAGTGTCTCCCCGGCAGGATCTACTTGTTTTCAACCCTCCATCTTCAGTATTCGTCACGCTCCCGCTGGTCAGGCGCATCCGCGGGCACAAGATATCCGGTGATAGCCGATGCTTGATCCGGCTGATAGCGTCTTCGGCAGCGTATCTAAGTGGCTCACCCTCGTAATTCTCTCCCTCATCATGATCCCTTATCCACTCGAGCACCGCGAGAGCACGTTCATCACCGAGTTGGCCGAGGATAATGATGCTCCGGAAGCGCACATCCGCGTCTGGGTCATTCCTCGCCAAAGTGATCAGTTGGTCAACCGGGATATGGTCTTCCCAGCATTTCACCAGAACGCCCAAAGCGATCATGCGCGCATCCCCATCGGGATGGCTTAGCCACCGCGTCGCGGCTTCCCTGGCGCGATCCTTATCCAGCTCTAACAACGCATCGAGTGCCCAGATCCCCTCAAATCCAAACTCCCGCGCCCACGTTTCCAAGACGCTCAGAAGAGTCTTTCTATCAGTTTTTTGTTTGATCAGCTCCAGTTGCTGTGAAAAAGTCAGCGAACTGTTCTTGTGAGCAATCGATCGGATTATATCTTCCACTTGCTTCTCCCCCATGGCACTACCTCGCTCGCCTTACCTAAAAACTCCCTCAGGACGGCTGGGGCGGGGCTATGAGGTGGCGAACGAAGGTATCAGATATCTGTATTCTTGGGTATTAGCGTTTAACCTCATGCAGGACTGCTGGAATCTATCTGGAGAGCCACCTGGGTGGCCTCATGAAGGCGTCGTACTGTCGATACTATATGGTCTCTTGTCACCGAACTATCCATCAGTAAAGCCTCTAATGGTCCAGCCAACATAACCTCTGTCTCAGTCGAACCCCTGATCCTCACCGGGTAGGCCACTTCTTCTCCTCCACTTGTGGTGAAAGAGAAGATAAGAATAAACTCGCCAGGTGACCCCACAGCTATTGACTCAAGGATTCCGATAGGGTGGGGATGCTCACGAAGAAATGTCCTCGCAATTGTAAAAGTTCCAACTACCCGATAGACGGGCCTGGTATCCCCCTCAACCGGTCCCCCAACTTCAGGCCCGAAGGGTTCTAAAGCTACGACTGCCCAGATTCCGCCTGGGCCGGTGTGTGTGCAGTGAAAACGGTAGGCACGTTCCTCGCCGTTAATCAGCCTCCAGACCACCCGGCTTACGTAAAGATCGAGAGCGGCAAGTTGAGTGAGCTGCATCTTCATGCCATTCCCTACCTCACTGGCCAAATGCTCACTGATGATCGCTTCAGGAAATCATCTACTGGTATCCTATACTACCGACTCAATCGCACAAGAGAAAATGGAGCTTCCAGTAAATGTCGAGTGCAGAACATACTAATACTCTTCAATCCCCAAAAACACTGCTTGTTTAAGTAAGGTATTCTTCTATGTAACGCAACATATTCTTGTACTCCTCGTCATCCAAGAGCGCATTCGTTAGATAAATCGACGTCCCATTAATAGATATATTTGCCGCACCTGACCAAATTATCTTGTCATTCTCACGAGAATAGACTTCGATGGCAGCCTTATCATCTGCTTTCAGTTCTGTTACAAAACTCAATTTTCTCAATTACACGCATAGAGTCACAAATTCATCGTCGCTTATTTCTCTGGCAAGTCGGACTAGATGTTCTTCTTTTGCCATAAACCAATTCCTACGGTGTTCATTGCTTCTGGCTTAGCCTTCACAATAAATCAGGCTAGATCCTTTATTCCACGAGCAGGCTGCTGAGGTGGCTTTCCGCGCTCTTCGGAAAGACCACTATCAACTTGTGTTCTTTGAGCTCTTCCCATAGGCTAGCAACATCCTCCAGAATACTTATGTATGTGGTAAGGTCCTTTCCAGACAACAAGGTTTGATCTTCATGAATCAACAGGATTCTACGCTGGCTCAACCAATGAAAGTCCGTGAGACAGTCGTTCAATGCGTCCCAATTGAAGCCGAAGTAGCCGGGGAACTGCAGCGTTTCAGCCAGCGCATTAAGAAGCTTATCCTTAGTGTCTAGTCCTCGTGGAAGAATCGCCACAAAGTCGCCCGGTTCGGCAAGTTTTTTCCATTGGTCATCGTATATGAACAACTGCATTTCCAGCAGCTTATCATGCTTACCCTCCCAACGATCGAGGCAGATTATCTAGTTTTATCCACAGACCCACCAGGTGCCTCGACCTAATGATCGCGACGGTGTTGGACGCAAATTCGATGGGTATGTCATCGGATTTGATCTCCCGGTCGCCAATGCAGAACCACCTATCGCGTAGGTTTATATACTGCGGCCACTCGGCTGGCCCTGTAAGCCTTACGGACACACCAGGTTGGAAGGCGTAAATAAATCTAAGGGTCCCCTTGTGGGTCGATGAGGGTGAAGCGTCGGTCAGAAGCCATGAACTCGGGTGCGTTACCCCCTCCACGTATAGTGCCCGTCCATCAATATCGACCATAACCTGAAGAAAGTTCACCAGAACCGACGATGCCGCTGAGGACCTCAGCGGCATCTCTAGCTTGAACCCGATGCTGATGTCCTCATCGTTGTACCAGGGTATTCCCTGTACAACCGCATCGGAGTTGTAGTCGATTTCTATGTGCATGCCAGATCACCCTGGTCACCGGGTGCAAATACGTGGCCACAGCACGTTCCGCAGGCTTTTCGCCGTCGCCCCCGAGGCACGCAATTCATCCCAGCTCCGAAGATCGCGCCGGTCGGTGCCACCGCCACGAGCACCCCAGGGCGAGCACCTCGACCCACATCTCCCTCCCCCTCATGAGGAAGTGCCGGCAGCCGAAGCGGCCGGCGCCGCTCTCCCCCAGCCAGGTCGAGGACTCGATCTCGTAAACCCAGGGGTCCGGGCAGACCCCCATCGCCCGCCAGGCGCTCCTGAACTCCTCCCCCGTCTCGTGGGGGCTACGCGTCGCGTCGAAGAAGCTCGGGACGCTGCCCCAGTCGAACCTGCCCAGCAGGTCGGGGTCGTCGTCGTCGATCACCGGGTACATCCGCAGCCACTGCCCGCCGGGGAACTCCATCACCACGCGGGGGAGCTCGAGGCCCTCGACCCCGTCCCTCCCCGAGAGGTCGTAAACGTCGAACGCCACCTCCGCCGCGTCGTTCTCCGTGACCTCGACCCGGAAGGCGGACACGGACGGGGACAGGCACCAGGGGACCTTCAACGGTATCGCGACATTCACCCTAGCGCTCACCTTTCACCTCAGCCATGGCGGGATGAACACAGAATACAGCGGGTCTGACCCGTCTTTATTCACCGAAACCAGGATGCGATATCCCGGCATTGGATAGTTCTTGAGGCTTTGCGTAAGTCTTTCCTCCAAGACGCTGTTGTGGGCTACCTGCCGTGTGTTGGTAGGCCTCATCCCTGCCATAGTCAGCGCTGCCAAGCCCCGATTATTCACCGCCAGTACTCGCCACGTTCCCACTGGTTCCAGGCACGACACCTCGAATATGGCTATTTGCCCGTCCTAGGACGCACTTCAACGCGCACCCCTACCGCAAGCTGCGAAAGCGTTCGAGCCGCCGGTCGGGTTCCAGCCCCAATTCCCGCATCGCGGCGGCATAAAGGCCCCACGCCTCGGCGGCCAGGGGGGTTTCGAGGAGGCGCTCGAGCGCCGTCTCGTCGGTAGGCTCCAGGTGCAGGGCCTCGAGCCAGGACGCGGGCTCGTTGCTTTGCAGCAACTGCTGGCGGCGGGAGGAGCGGTACTCCTCGCGGAAGCGGTCGATCTCGGGGTGGTCGAAGCCCTCGAGCGGCAGGGCGCTGCCCGCTTGCGGTTGCCAGAGGTCCACACACAGCTCGGGCACCCGGGCCAGGCCGTAGGGCTTGAGGAAGTAGCCGGGCACGCGGCTGGGGCGGCCGGGCTCGAGCGCCCCCAGCAGCTCCGACCACAGCACGCGGAACTCGCCGTCGGAGATCTCGAGCGCCTCCACCAGGGCTTCCTTGCTCCAGTCGCGCAGGAGCAGCAGGGCCAGCAGCAGGCGGGTTTTCTCCCGCTTGAGCCGCACCTCCCGTCCTTCGACCCGCAGGCCCAGCCCGCCCAGGGCCGTGACCTCGACCCGCACCCCGGGGTGGTAGGGCACGGGCAGTTTGCCCGCCTCCCACAGCAAACGGCGGGTGCGGTGGACGGGCGGGGCGAAGAGGGTGTTGGCGGTCAGGAAGGGGTAGCGCTCGAGCAGTTCCGGCGAGCCGGGGTCCCAGGGGTAAGCCGCCGCCAGCGCCAGGAGGAAGGGGTCCTCGAGGGCGGTGAGGGCCGGGAGGGCGAAGGGCTCGCCCCGGCGCAGGTGGGCGTAGGCTATGGCGAGGGTCATGAAGGCTTCGACCCAGGGGTCGCCGGCCTCGCGGCTCAGGCGGATCATGTCGGCGTAGGCGCGGGCGTCCTCCACGGCGGCCAGGCCGCCCAGGGCCTCCACCTTGAGCCGGGCCGGGCCACCCTCCGCCAGCGCCAGGGCCCGCTCGTAGGCCCGGCGGGCCTCGTCCCAGCGGTTCTGCGCCAGCAGGGCGTGACCCAGCCGGGCCTCGGCCAGAGCCACCACGAAGGGGCTGCCCAGCGTCTCCCCTTCCCGCCGGCCCTTGTGGGCCATGGCCTGGGCGCTGGCTGCGTCCCCGGCGGTGGCCTCGAGCAGCGCCAGAAGCAGCGTGCCCTCCCGGTGGTTCTGGGCCACCGGCGCGGTGCGGGTGTGCTCGCGGCGCAGCTCCTGCAGGGCCCGGTCGGGCTCCCCGCCGCGCAGCCAGAGCCGGGGCCCGTCCAGGCCCAGCGCCCGCGCCTCGGCCACCCGGCCGCTGTTGAGCAGGTTCTCGGCCCACAGGCGCTGGCTCTCCTCGGGGAAGGCGCGCCGGGCGGCCTCGAGGCAGGGCCAGGCCCGCGCGGGCTCCACGGTGTCGAGGAACAGCCGGGCCAGGCCCAGGTTGGCGAGCTCGACGCCGGCCTCGAGGGCTTCGCGGTAGATCTGCTCGGCCTCGGCGTAGCGCCCGGCCTGGCGCAGGGCCTCGGCGTGGAGGTAGCGCAGGCCGGGCCGGGTGGCGAACATGTCGCGGGGGATGCGCTCGAGCATCGCCAGCACCGTGTAGGTCAGGCCCCGCCGCAGCCAAACCTCACCCTGGGACAGCACCAGGTCGGCGGCGTGGCCGAAGCGCCCGGCCTCGAGCAAGTACCCCGCCGCCCGCACCCCCTCGCCCCGCTCCAGCGCGGCGTCGGCGGCGCGGGTCAGGAGGCCGCGCACCTCGGCGGGCTCGAGCAGGCTCATGAGGGCCTGGCGCACCAGGGGGTGGAAGCGGATGCGGCCGCCCACGCGCTCGAGCAGCAGGTCGCTGGCGTAGGGCTCGAGGCGGCCTGCCTCGTCGGCCCAGCCGGGCTCCTCCGGGTCGAGCTCGCCCAGCACGCTCGCCCGCGCCGCCGCTTTCTGCACGGGCTCGGGCAGGTGGGGCAGCAGGTAAGCCAGCAGCCCGGCGGGGTCGGGGTGGGCGTAGAAGGCCTCCTCGGGGCGGGCCCCCCGCTGCATGGCCCGCAGCAGCAGGCGCAGGCCCAGCGGCCAGCCCTGCACCAGGCTGTGGGCGTGCTCGACCTCGAAGGCCGGGAGTTCGGGCGCGACGGCGCGGCCGAGCTCGAGCGCCTCCGCCGCGTCGAAGGCCAGTTCCCGCTCGCCCAGCACCCGCCCCAGCACCTCCCAGGGGGCCGCACGGCGGGTCAGGATCGCCATCCGCAGCCCCGGAGCCTGCGAGAGCATCCGCAAGAAGGCCAGGGCTTCGCGGCTGGCGGCCCGCTGGGCCTCGTCCAGGACCAGGGTGTGAGCCGTGCCCACCGGGTTCGGGTGCGCGGCCAGCCCCTCGAGCAGCCCCTCCGCCGCCTGGGCCCAGGCCCCGTGCTCGAGCGCACGCTCGACCTCGAGAGCGTGGCCCCCGAGCCGGGAGCGGTAGGCCTCGAGCAGGTACCAGCCCAGCACCACCGGGTCCTGCGCGTCCTCGGCGAGCGTGACCCACACCCCCGAGCCCGCCGCCAGCGAGGCCATCAGCGTGGACTTGCCGTACCCCGCCCCCGCGGCCAGCACCAGCACCGGGCTCTTGGCGAAGCCCTGGCGCACCACCTCGCCCAGCCGCAGGCGCTCGACTTCTCGAGCCGTGCGCGGGGGCAACAGGCGGCTTTTGGGCACTCGGTAGGGCATGGCGTGAAGCAAATTCTACCCGCAAAGGGAGCGCCCGCGCAGTTGCGAAAGCCCCACAGCCGCTACACTGGGTCTCATGAGCACGGCAATCTACGACGCCATCAAGAAGACCATCGTCGAGGCCATGAAGGCCAAGGACCAGACCACCCTCGACTTCGCCCGCGTGATCAAGGCCGAGATGGACCGCAAGGGCGACGGCCGCCCCCTCCCCGACGCCGACGCGGTCAAGATCCTCAAGGCCCTGCGCGTCACGGCCGAGGAGACCGGCAACCAGTCCGACCTCGAGTTCCTCGACCGCTTCCTCCCCAAGGAGATGACCGAGGAGGAGATCGAGGCCTGGGTGCGGGCCAACATCGACTTCAGCCAGTTCAAGACCCCCCTCGCCGCCATCGGCGCGGTAACCAAGGCCCTGGGGCCGGTGGCGCCGGGGGACAAGGTGCGCCGGGTCATCGAGCGGGTGGCAGGAGGGTAGGAAGGGCCGAGGTCGGGGGTCGGGAGCCAAGAGGCGCCGAATTCCGGCTCGTGGCTCATGGGGAAGCCTCCGACCGTGGTCGAAAGCCATAGGCCCTGTTTCGCTCAGCCCTTCTCAGAGGGGCTCGAGCGGCTGCGGTAGCTGAAGCCCAGCATGGAGATCATCGCGGTGATCAGGGTTGCGATTATTAGCCACGGGACGTATGCCTTCATCAGCGCTGAATAGGGGACCAACGCTGCCGAAGCGATCAACACCGCGTAAACGAACCGCACGGGCGATCGGGAGCGTATCCGATACTCCAGGTTCCATCCGATCATCGACGTAGTAAGTAAGGACAGGGCAATCCTGTGATGGGCGAGGTCGGGGGTGTGAAGCACCAAAGTCGACAGGAGGAAGGAGATCACCAGGGCCTGGATGATCACCGCCTGGTGCCTCACCCGGAAAAGAGTGACCGCGAGGGCGGAAAGCGCGCTCGCGATCATCAGAAAATCGGTCCATGGGCTCATGCGTTTTCTCCTCCAGAGGCGGATCCAGTGGCCCGGCTCGTTAGCTGAGTACATTCTAGTTTACACCCGGTATGCGTGTACGTCACTCGCGCTAGCCGCCAGGAGGTGTCGCCCGCTGAAGAGGCTGAGCTTCAATTTGAGCTAAGGGGGTTGTTGCAGTAAAATAAAAACTTGCCTGGGAAAAGGGCACGGTCGCGGATGGGAAACCATCTGAGGAAAGTCCGGGCTCCACAGGGCAGGGTGCCAGCTAACGGCTGGGCGGGGTAACCCGACGGAATAGTGCAACAGAGAGCAGACCGCCGCTTCGCTGCTCCGGCAGCGGGCGGTAAGGGTGAAACGGTGGGGTAAGAGCCCACCAGTGCCCCTGGAGACAGGGGGAGCTAGGTAAACCCCACCCGGTGCAAGGCCTACGTGAGGGCATGCCCTCGCGCACCCCAGGGAGAGCTTGCCCGGCTCGCTTACCTGGAGGGATTGGCCGCTCGAGGTCGCTGGCGACAGCGATCCCAGATAGATGACCGTGGAAACAGAACCCGGCTTACGCCTCTTCCCAGGCAACCAACGCCTACGTGAATCCCCTCCGCACGGAGGGGATTTTGTCTTGTCGTCCCACTCTCCTTGCCCTACCGCAATTTCCGCCGGTAGGGCCTTAATGTTTTCTTTAGCTTTCTTCGCCCCCAACAGAGCTTCGTTATCGGTTCTTTTTCCACCATAACTGCCAATTCGCGCACGGGCCGCTCGCCACGCCCGCTCGAGGGCCGGATAAGCCCATCACCAAGGCAAAATCTGCGGGTTTAGCTCGCGGCTGCCCGGCCGCCTGCCGCCGTGGGGGTCGCAGGTGGGAGGAAGGTGGGGCCAGGGTGGGACACAGTGGTAGAACGTGGGAGTTCTGTGGTAGATTGGCTGCAGAACAGCAATGCCAGTGGGAAATCCACCCAAAACCCCGTTGGCGAAGGGAAGCCCAAGGCCTGACCTGGAGAAAAGACGATGCCCTTCGGTGAATACCAGTATAGCCTCGATGACAAAGGGAGGGTTGTGATACCACAACCCTTTCGCCCTTTTATCGAGGACGGCGTGGTGATCACGAGGGGCCTCGAGGGCTGCCTCTACCTTTTCCCGCTGCTGGCCTGGAGCAAGATCGAGCAGCAGCTCGTGAACCTTTCGCTCATCGACCTCGAGGCGCAGAAGTTCATGCGCTTCTTCTACATGGGCGCGCACAAGACCCAGATGGACAACGCCTCGCGCGTCACCATCCCGCCGCCCCTGCGCAAGTTCGCGGGGATCGAGGAGTCCAACGAGGTGGTGGTGGCCGGGGCTCCTACGCGGCTGGAGCTGTGGAGCGAGGGGCGCTGGTGGGAGAACATCAACCAGGTGCTCTCGAACCCGCCCGCGCCGGAGGCGCTGCGGGGGCTGGTGGGGTGATGGGCGTGGAACAGGGCCTCTCCCACACCCCCGTGCTCTTCGAGGCGGCGCTCGAGTGGCTGGACGTGCGCCCGGGCGGCCTCTACGTGGACGCGACGCTGGGGGGCGCGGGGCACACCCGCGGCATCCTGGAGCGCGGGGGCGAGGTGGTGGCCTTCGACCAGGATCCGCAGGCCGTCGAGCGGGCCCGGGCGTTGAAGCTGCCAAAGCTCCGGCTGGTGCAGGCCAACTTCCGCCACCTCACCGCCGAGCTATCCCAGCTCGGCGTCGCCCAAGTGGACGGCGTCCTCGCCGACCTGGGCGTCTCGAGCTACCACTTCGACGACCCCGAGCGCGGCTTCAGCTACCGCCTCGAGGGCCCGCTGGACATGCGCATGGGCGAGGGCGAGCTCACCGCCGAGGAGGTGGTCAACACCTTCGACCTCGAGGAGATCGCCGACATCCTGCGCACCTACGGCGAGGAGAACCGCGCCTACCGCATCGCCCGCCACATCGTGGAGGCCCGGCCCATCCGCACCACCACCCAGCTCGCCGAGGTGGTGCGCAAGGCCACGGGCTTCCGCGAGGCCGGGCACCCGGCGCGGCGCACCTTCCAGGCGCTGCGCATCTACGTCAACGACGAGCTGGGCGCGCTGCGCGAGCTGATGGAGGGGGCGGCGCAGGTGCTGCGCCCCGGCGGGCGGCTGGTGGTCATCAGCTTCCACTCGCTCGAGGACCGCCTGGTCAAACACTTCCTCAGGGACCACCCCGGCTTCACGGTGCTCACCAAGAAGCCGGTGATCCCGCAGCCGGAAGAGATGGAGTCCAACCCGCGGGCCCGCAGCGCCAAGCTGCGCGCGGCACAACGGAAAGGGGAGCGCGAATGAGGGTGATCGGTCGGTGGGGGGGCCTGTATCTGCTGTTGCTGGCCGCGCTGAGCGTGCTGGGGTACATCAACCAGTCGTCCAACCAGGCCATCGCCCGGCTCGAGCAGACCCGCGCCGAGCTCGAGGACCGCGTGCTCGAGCTCACCCTCCGCCACTACCAGAGCGCCTCGGCCCTGGCCCTGCGGGAGTGGGCCAAGAACAACGGCTTCGTGCCGATGAGCCTGGCCCAGTGGGCCGAGGAGGGGCAATGACCCAGGCCAGCCTGCACCGCGTTTGGGTGGTGATCATCGCCTTCGCCTGCTACTTCGGGGCGGTGGCCTACGGGCTGGTGCAGCTTGCCCGCCACGCCCCGCAACTGCAGCCGCGCGACCCGCAGCCCAAGGTGCGCTCTGTCCCGCGCGGCACGCTGCTCGCCCACGACGGCACCCCGCTGGTCATGAGCAGCACCGCCGGGGCGCGGCTGTACCCGGTCGGGGTGTCGGCCT
>NZ_KE387023.1:3075525-3077588 GCF_000430045.1 Calidithermus chliarophilus DSM 9957
CGGCGTGGCCGGGCGCGGGCTCAGCGGCCTCGAGCGCGACCTCGAGAGCGCCCTAGCCGCCGGGCGCGACGTGCGCCTGACCCTCGACCCCGCCGTGCAGTCGCTGGCCGAGCAGGCCCTGTGGGGCGCGATCGAGTCCTCCAAGGCCGACTGGGGCACCGCGCTGGTGATGGAGACCCACACCGGGCGGCTGCTGGCCGTCGCCAACGGCCCCCGCTTCGACCCGCAGGCCCCCCGCCCCGACCCCTCGGTGGACGTCTCCTGGCGCAACCACGCCTTCCTGGTGGCGCTCGAGCCGGGCTCGACCATGAAGGCCCTCACCGCCGCCGCGCTGCTCGAGCAGCGCAAGGCCGGCTTGGACACCGTGGTAGACGCGCCCATGTACTACCGGGTCGCGGGCTGGACCATCAACGACGTCGTCGCCCACCCCCGCAAGCTCACCCTGGCCGAGGTGCTCAAGTACTCCTCCAACGTGGGCATCAGCAAGCTGGCCGCGGGCATGGACCGGCGGAAGCTCTACGCCACGATGGAGCAGCTCCACTTCACCGACCCCCGCCCGATGCCCGGGTCGCGCCTCGAGCAGCCCAAGGTGCGGCGGCCCGAGCTGTGGGGCCCCACCGAGTACGTCAACGCCACCTTCGGGCAGGGCTTTCTCATCACCCCCCTGCACCTCGTCGCCGCCTTCAACGCGCTGGCCAACGGCGGGGTGTACCTGCCGCCGCAGCTCGTGCAGGGTCCGGTGGGCGAGGGTGAGCGGGTCTTCCGCCCCGAGGTGGCGCGCGACATCCGCAAGGCCCTCACCGACGGGGTGGCCCCGCAGGCCAAGCTCGAGGGCTACGCGGTGGGCGGCAAGACCGGCACCGCGCAGGTGGTGGTGGACGGGCGCTACTCCCGCACCGTCTACAACGCGCTTTTCGCGGGATTCATCCCCTCCGACAAGCCCAGGGTGACCGTGGTGGTGGTGCTGCACCACCCCAAGGGGCCCCGCATCCACGGCTCGATGGTGGCCGCCCCGGTGTTCCGCGAGATCGCGGCCGGGCTCTTCAGCCTGTGGGGCGAGCCGCCCCGTCTGGAAGCCTCACCCAAAAGCCGGTAGACTGGGGGCTCGGTGAGGCTGTTGTGCATGATGAGTATGTAACACATTTTACTGCTTACGCTAAACCCGCCCCGGAGGTCCGCGCCTGATGGAAGCGATGCCCAAACCCGACACCCCGAGCTGGAGCCGCCTCAGCCCCGAGTGGGTGGCGACGGCGCTCGAGGGGAGGGTCCACCCGCCGGTGGCGGTGGCGCAGGACCTCACCTGGGACTCCCGCGCGGTGCAGCCGGGGACGGCCTTCGTGGCCCTGCCCGGCGCCAAGGTGCACGGGCGGGACTTCGCCGCGCAGGCCCTCGAGCGCGGCGCGGCCTTCGTGATCACCGACCAGGCCCACCCCGGCGCCCTCCAGGTGCCCGACCCCGCCTTGGCCCTGCTGCGGCTGGGCCGGGCGCTGCGCGAGCGCTTCGGCGGCACGGTGGTGGCGGTGGGGGGCAGCTCGGGCAAGACCACGACCAAGGAGGCGCTGGCCCAGGGGCTGGGCTGGCCCGCGCCCGAGGGCAACCTCAACAACGCGCCCGGGCTGGCGCAGTTCCTCTGGCGGCTCGACCCCGCCGCGCGGGGGGCGGTGCTCGAGCTGGGCATCGACCGGCTGGGCGAGATGGACGAGCTCGTGGGCATGACCCGGCCCAGCCTGGGCCTGCTGACCGCGCTGGGCCCCGAGCACCTCGAGGGCCTGGGCAGCTTCGAGAACGTGGTGCGGGAGGAGTCGCGGCTGCTCGAGGGCAGCCCCCTGCGGCTGTGCAGCCTGCAGGCGGCCGACTGGGTCGCCACCCCCGACGTCGAGACCTACGGCTTCGGCGACGCCGACTTCGCGGGCTACGGCCTGGAGCTGGGCGCCGAGTCGAGCCGCTTCCGCTACGCCGGGCGCACCGTCCACGTCCCCTACCCCGGCCTCGGGCCCGCGACGGGCGCGCTGGCCGCGCTCGCGGTGGCCGAAGCGCTGGGCGAGGACCTGGAGGCCGTGACC
>NZ_KE387023.1:3077688-3078840 GCF_000430045.1 Calidithermus chliarophilus DSM 9957
TTTGGCCGAGGCCGCCTTCCACGGGGTGCCCAGCCTGCTCGTGCCCCTGCCGCGCGACCTCGACGGCGGGGCGCAGTGGGCCAACGCCGGCTTCTATGCCGAGCGGGGCGCTTCGGTTATCCTGGACGGCTGGGAGCAGTTTCAGGCCAAGCTGGAGCAGCTCATCACCCAGGCCCCCGCCATGAAGAACGCCCTCGCCCCCCTCTCCCCCGCCGGAGCCGCCCAGCGGCTCGCCGAACTCGTGCTGGAGGTCGCCCGGTGAGCACCCGCCACTACCACCTCATGGGCATCGGCGGGATCAGCGTCTCCGCGCTGGCCGAGATCCTGCAGCACCAGGGGCACCGGGTCTCGGGCTGCGACCAGCACCTCTCCGAGCGCACCGCCCGCCTCGAGCGCAGGGGCATCGCGGTCCTCGAGGGGCACGCGCCGGAGCACCTGGAGGGCGTGGACGTGCTCGTAGCCTCCACCGCCATTGGCGAGGACGAGCCCGAGCTGGCCGAGGCCCGCCGCCGCCGGATCCCGGTGCTGCGGCGCATCGAGCTGCTGGGGGAGGTCATGGGCCGGGGCACCAGCCTGGGCGTGACCGGCTCGCACGGCAAGACCTCCACCAGCGCCATGCTGGCCCAGATCCTGCTGGGCGCCGGCCGCGACCCCACCGTGGTCCTGGGCGCCGACTTCGCCGCCATCGGCGGCAACTACCGCATCGGCGACGGGCCCATCGTGGCCGAGGTCGACGAGTCGGACCCGCTGTTCCAGCACCTGGAACTCGACGTCGCGGTGATCACCAACCTCGAGGCCGACCACATCTCCCCCGACGGCCGCCCGCGCCCCAACTACCACGAGTCCTTCGCCAGCCTCAAGGAGGCCGTGCGCACCTTCGCCCGCAACGCGGCCAAGGTGGTCTACAACGCCGAGTGGGCCCACCTGAAGGCCCTCACCGCCGGGACCGAGCGCTACAGCTTCGGGCTCGAGCACGGCGACTGCCACGCCGCGAACGTCGAACTCCTGCCCTTCGGCAGCCGCTTCGACCTGGTGTGGCAGGGGCAGGTGCTGGGGCCGCTCGAGCTGCAGGTGCCCGGCCGCCACAACATCGCCAACGCCCTCGCCGCCGCCACCGCCGCCCTCTTGGCGGGGGTGCCCTTCGCGGCCATT
>NZ_KE387024.1:0-1367 GCF_000430045.1 Calidithermus chliarophilus DSM 9957
GCCGCACGGCGGCCAGGGCCTCCTGCCGCGGCAGCGAGCCCTCGGGCAGGGCCCGGGCCGTGGGGGTGAGGTGGCGGTCGGGGAGGGCCAGGGGGGGCAGGGCCAGCAGGGCCACCCCCAGGGCCAGCGACCCCAGGATCTTCAGCAGCAGCGCCTCGAGCTTGCCCAGGTTTCCCATGCCCGCTCACCTCCCCGCGTAGGGGTCGAGCTCGGCGGGGAGCTCGTAGGGGGTGTTGAAGTCGTCGAAGTCGTTCTCCTCGGGCAGAAAACCGGGGAAGTTGAAGCCCTCGGGCATCGGCTCCACCACCCAGTCCGCCGGGCGGTAGCCCTCGCACACCAGCCGCCCCCCCTCCAGCCGCAGGGCGATGGGCTCCTTGGGGTAGATGCGCACCCAGCGGCCGTAGAGGGGGTGCCACTCCGCGCGCCAGGAGGCGTAGATCACGACCCTCAGCGGGCCGTCGGCGGGGGCGACGGCGAAGAACCCGGCGACGGAGTCCGCGTGGGCCCTGGCGGCGGAGTACTTCCCGTTGGTGTACTCGATGAAGGCGGGGTCGCCGACGTCGCCCTCGTAGCCGTAGTACAGCGCGGGGGGGGCCTCGGGGGCCACCGGGGGGTAGTAGGGGCTCTGGTTGCCCGGCTCGACGCCCCACGGCCAGCCCACCCCCGGCTGCAGGCAGAAGGCCCGCGGCAGCCAGATGGGGGCGGGGGGCAGGGAGCGGTCCTTGAGGTAGGAGCCGCCCGCGGCCCTGGGGTCGGGCACGTGCTCGAAGGGCAGGTCGGCCTCCTCCACCGCCTGGGTCTTGAGCTCGCCGAGCACCCGGAACTCGGGGGAGCCCCCCGCCCCCTCGACCAGCCCCGCCTCCACCCAGCCCCGCACCCACCGCCCGTCGCGCGCGCGCTTGAGGTAGACCTCCACCGCGCCCCGCTCGGGGGCGCTCATGCACCCGGGCCCCCCGCCCCAGGCCTCGCCCACGAAGCCGGGGTCGTAGACCCAGCTGCGGCCCCACCAGCGCATCACCCTCACCCCCGGTTCCCCCCAAAGGTGGTAGCCCAGGAAGCCCCGGCCGCCGCAGCTCACCTCCAGCCGGGTGACGCCGGAGGGGTCGGGCGGGGGCGGGGAGTCCTTCTGGTCGCAGCCCGCCAGCAGCGGCAGGCCGAGCGACAGGGCGAGGAGGGAGGGGCGGCAGGAGCGCAAAGACCGGAGGAAGGACTTGAGCATCATGGGCACCATTCTAGCCACCTCAGGATGAGAGCCCGGCCCGGGCCAGCAGCACCCAGTACGAGGCCAGCAGGCCCAGCCCGGCCAGGGCCTTGTCGCGCCGGCCCCCCCGGCGCAGGGCCAGCCCCGCCGCCAGCAGGGCCGGGGG
>NZ_KE387024.1:1467-5585 GCF_000430045.1 Calidithermus chliarophilus DSM 9957
CCAGACTTGACCGTTATTCAGGGTTGAGGCTAGATAGAGGCATGAACTTACGCGAAGCCTTAGCCTCATTGGACGATCCACGCTACCAGAACCGGCGCTATCCGCTGTGGGGGGTGGTGGCATTGGTGCTGGTGGCCTTTGTGTGCCGGGTGGACTCCCTGCGGGGTGTGGCCCGCTTTGCCCAAGCCAATCCCTTCCTGTGTAAGCCCCTGGGCTTGCGCAAGGCCCCAGGACGCAGCTCAATCGCCCAGCTCATCCGCCGCTTGGACCCGCAAGCGCTGGGTTCAGCCCTGCAACAGGTCTTTCCCGAACTCCCCCTTCCCGCCTCTTTCCCTACCTCTACCGCTACTACCTCTGCCCTGGTCGCGGATGGCAAGGTCTTGCGGGGGAGTGCTAAAGGCGAGAGCCCGGTGGTGCGGGTGGTGGAGCTGTGGTGTGAGCAAGCCCGCCACAGCCTGGCCCAGGCCCAAGTCGGTGGGCGGGAGGATGAGGCCTTGCTGGGTCTGCTGGAGCGCATGGGGCTGGAGGGTTTAGCCGGTCGGGTGGTGGTGGCCGACGCGGGCTTCCTCTACCCCCGGGTGGCCGAAGCCATCCGGGCTAAGGGGGGGATTACCTGCTGAGCCTGAGAGCCAACCAAGCCCGGGCGTTGGAGGCGGTAGAGTGGCTGTTCGCTTGCCTGGACGAGCATCCCCTGCCCGGGGAAAGCATCGTCCAGTGGGAAGAACTCCGTGACGGGGAGGTGTGGCGCTACCGGGCCTCGGCCTCCCCCCATCTCCCCCCCTGGCTGGACTTCCCTTTTGCCCGGCAGGCCGTGCGCCTGGAGCGCTGGGTGTGGCATAAGCGCAGCAAGCAGCAGCGCTACAGCGTGCACTACGCCCTGAGTAGCCTCAGACCCGAGGCGGCGGGGGCCAGGCGTCTGGGCGAACTCATGCGCCAACGCTGGGGCGTGGAGAACCGGAACTTCTGGGTACGCGACGTGCTCTTACGCGAGGACCATGCCCAGGCCCGTGGCGCCCTGGCCTTCAACCTTTGTGCCCTGCGGGCTTTCGTGCTGAACTGCCTCAACTACCGCAAGGTCCAGGCTAAAAAAGCCGCCCTGGAAGCCTTCTCCTTCAACCCCCTCTCCGCTTTGAGGTTCCTGGGGTTGCATACAAAAGATGTATAGCGGTCAAGTCTGGACATCTTATTGCGCCACTGGGTTAAGGATGCCCCGGTAGATAAAGTGATTGACCTGGCGCGAAATGATCCTGATGAGAACGTACGCTACCGGAGCATCCTAATCCTTGGCGAAATCGGTGACGAGCGCGCTTTGGAGGTGCTCGAGTGGATTAAGGACAACGATGAGGGAGAGAATTGGGAGGGTGAACCGCTGAAATATACAGCAGAGTGTGCCATTTGCCAGATACAGCAGCGGCTATCCTCTGCGGCCAGCCCGGCGCCCCCTCCCCCGTGGGCCGGGTAGAGCGCGAGCCCCGCCCCGTGGCGCAGATGAAGCGCCACCTCGAGCGCCACTACCCCAAGGACGTCACCCCCGCCGACCCGTGCCGCCTCACCGGGCCCGGGGTCAACCTCGCGCTCTCGGAGCGCTAAGGGCGTGCTATCGCCGGCGGGCCCGGAACACGATCCCCACCGCGATGAGCACCAGCGCCGCCCCAGCGAGGGTCCACGCCCCGATGCCTTCGCCCAGCACCAGCCAGCCCAGGAACAGCGCCACCACCGGGTTGACGTAGGCGTAGGTCGTCACCAGGCTCACCGGCAGGAGCTTCACGGCCAGGATGAAGGAGGTGTAGGCCAGCAGCGAGCCGAAGACGATCAGGTAGGCCAGCGCCAGCCAGCCCTGGAGGGTGGGCATGGCCCAGCGCTCGCCCAGCAGGGGGGAGAGCAGCAGGAAGGCTAGGCCGCCGAAGAGCTGCTGGTAGGCCGAGACCACGACGGGCTCGAGGCGGGTCTGGTTGCGCTGGTAGTAGAGCGTGCCCGCCGACCACAGCATGGGGGCCAGCGCCAGCAGCAGCACGGCGAGCAGCGTGGTCTGCGAGCTCTGGGAGAGCTTGGGCACGGAGAGCACGACCACCCCCAGCAAACCCAGCAGCAGCCCGGCGACGAGCTTGGGCGAGGGCGCCTTGCGGTCGAGCAGGGCCTCGAAGGTCGCGGCCCAGATGGGCGTGGTCGCCACCATCAAGGCCGCGTAGCCCGAGGCGGCGTACTGGCTGGCGATGAGGATCAGGCCGTTGCCGCCTACCCACAGCACCACCCCCGACAGCGCCATCACCGCCAGCTCGCGGCGGCCGAGCACGGTGCGCTGGCGCGTGAGCAGGGCGTAGGCCAGCAGCACCGCCGCCGAGGGCAAAAAGCGCAGCGCGCCCATCATGAAGGGCTCGAAGCCCCCGCCGGGCCCCACGCCCAGCCGGAAGCCCAAGTAGGTGCTGCCCCACACCACGTAGAGCACGCCCAGGTGGACGAGGCCGCTGGGGGGCAGGGGGTTCAGAAGAGCGACTCCTGGCTGACGGTCTTGATCGCGCGGCTGGGCTTTTCGCCCAGGCTGTCGAGGGCCTTCTTGACCTCCTGGATGTCGATCCAGGTGAGGTGTTTGGGGCTGCCGGGCGTGCGGGCGGGGTTGCGCAGCAGATAGGCGGGGTGGAACATCGGGAAGAGCTTAATGCCCTGCCACTCCATCCACTGCCCCCGGATCTTGGTGATTGAGACCTTCTCGCCCAGGAAGTACTCACAGGCCGTCGCGCCCAGCGGCACGATGATCTGGGGCTGGATGATCTCGAGCTGCTTGTTGAGCCACAGCGTGGTGCAGGCCTTGAACTCGTCGGGCAGGGGGACGCGGTTGTTCGGCGGGCGGCACTTGACGATGTTGCCGATGTAGATGCTCTCGCGGGCGATCCCGGCGGCCTCGAGGATCTTGTCGAGCAGTTGGCCCGCCTTGCCCACGAAGGGACGGCCGGTCTTGTCCTCCTCCTCGCCCGGCCCCTCCCCGATGATGAGGAGCTGGGCGTCGGGGTTGCCCTCGCCGAAGACGACGTTGGTGCGGGTTGCGGCCAGGCGGCAAGCGGTGCAGGTGCGGGCCTGTGCGGCCAGTAGGTCCAGACTCATGGCTTTGAACATCCTACACAGCAAAAAGCCAAAAGCGCTGTAGACTGCCTCGCTTTCGGCTCGTTTTCGGATAACTCGCTCTTGTGTTGTGTGCGGTCCCGCGGGCCTCCTCGAGGCGGCGCGGGGAAAACCGGAGACGGCGGTTACTCGATGGGTTTGCGGGCCTTGCGGGCCTCGCGGCGCACCTTGGGGTCGAGGCCGATCATGAGGAAGAAGTTCTCCAGCGCGTTCTCCTGGCCCTTCACCTCGGGGTAGGCGTCCTCACTGGTGCCGGTGACGAAGGGGAGGTTCTGGTAGAGCTCCAGGGCCGTGGCGACCACCGCCTCGGGGCCGTCGGTCTCGGCGGTCTCGGCCAGGCGGGCGTACACCTCTCGACGGGCTTCGGCGTGGACACGGAACACATCGGGGTTGGGGGTTTCGGGGGCACGCAAAACGTCCTGCTTTGCGATGCGGCGGTAGTGTTTGAGCCCGCGCACGATCTCCTCGGTCGACAGGGTAACCTTAAACTCCATCCTAGTGCTCCTTTCCAGCGTGCGACTCCCAGGCCGCCGGTCTGCCCCCGTCGCCAAAAAGCGGGTGGCCGTTGGTTCACCGTGATTATAGGTTTCGCGCGGCGGCTAGGGCAAGGCCGAAGGGCCGGGCCGCGCGTTCACCCGAGCGCACGGCGTGCCGCGCCGGGCAGGCTGGGTATACTCGGTTTTATGGATAGCCTGGGGCCTTATGTTCTGCACGCACCCATTCTCCCAGGGGGTCTGATCGACCGTGAGGGCCGGGCCCTCGAGGTCTGGCAAGGACGTGATTCGCGCACCGGCATCGGCGTGGTGGTGTACCGGCCGCTCGAGGGCGAACCCCCCGAAGCGGTGGCGGGGATGCTCCCCTGGCTCGAGAGCACCGAGTCGGCCTGGATCGCCGAGATTCCCGTGGCCGCCGTGGAGGCCACCCGTTTTCAAGGAACCGCCGACCCCGGCCGCCTGCGGGCCTGGGCCCGGGGCCTGCTCGAGACGCTGGGCCGCTTGCAG
>NZ_KE387025.1:0-955 GCF_000430045.1 Calidithermus chliarophilus DSM 9957
CGGAGGGCGGCGGCCAGAGCGGGGTCAGGCCCCCGCCTCCCAGGGGTTGAGCAGCCGAACGGGCAGGCCCCGGAAGTGGCCGGTGTTGCGGCTGACCAGGGTGAGGCCGTGGCGCAGGGCGGTGGCCGCCAGCAGGGCGTCCAGGGGGGAAAGGGGGCGGCCCTGGTTCAGGGCCTCGCCGGTGAGGGCGCCCCACGTCTCCATGACCCCCGTGTCCAGGGGCAGAATCTGCCCGGCGAAGCGCCGCTTGAGGTCTTCGATCCAGCCTTCCAGGACAGCTCGGCGCGGCTCGGGGGCGCGGACGGCCCCCTGCACCAGCTCGCCCAAGGTGAGAGCGGAAAGGTAGGCTTCCCGCACGGAGAGCCCTTTCAGCCAGGCCGTAACCCTGGGGTCGGGCTGACGCTTGGCCGCCTCGGAGACCACGTTGGTGTCGAGCAGGTAGCTCAAAAGCCCACCTCCCGGTAGCCTGCGCGCGACCGGTCGGAGAGGGCCTCGGCCTCCTCGTCGGAGAGGGGCTCCGGCGGGCGGAGGGCCTCGAGCAGGGGGGTATCCTCGCCGCGAAGGCGGGTGTAGGTCGCCCAGTCCAGCACCACCACCGCGGGCCGGCCCCGCCGGGTCACGGTCTGGGCCTCGCCCTTCAGGGCCTGCTCCACCACCTCGGAGAAGCGGGCCTTGGCCTCCTGAAGCTGCCAGCTGCGTTTCACCCCATCAGTCTAGTCTGACTAGATGGGTTGGTCAAGCCGGACCTCCCCGTGGGGGGAAAGAGGCCCTCGGGCGGGAGGCGGGAGGCGGGAGGCGGGAGCGGGCTTCGCGGCCAGCGGGGGGCGGCATGGCCTCCACCGGCCGGGCGGGAGGGGTTGGGGGTGCTCGAGGCCCCCCCCTTCAGGCCTCCTCCAACGCCTGCTCCAGCCGCTCGCGCAGCCGGGCCACCTCCCCCCGCAGCCCGCCCAGCCCC
>NZ_KE387025.1:1055-5678 GCF_000430045.1 Calidithermus chliarophilus DSM 9957
GCTCAGGTTGGTGAGGTAGCCGGCGACGGTGGGGTCCTCCTGCTTGAAGTCGGGGAGGCCCGCCAGCGCACAGGTCTCGTCGTTGGTGCACTCGCCGGGGCTGTGGAACCAGGAGGGCCGCTGGCTCACGACGCGGGCGTTGTAGCCGGCGTGGTTCACCACCATGTCGAGGATGAACTTACCTCGTTTGCTACCTGAAGTCAGACCAACACACCTGAGTGCATGAGGTTGTGGGCAGCGATTTTGAGGTTGACCCTGGCTCGTAAAGACCAGAAGGTCTTGACCTGCCCCACGTGCAGGTGAAGCGAGCGGACCAGGGAACTGAAACTGGTCTCGATGCGTTTACGCAGCCTGGATAAAGCCCTGGGCCAGAAGGTCTGGCGCTTCATGTTCTTGCGGCTGGGACAGTACACCCCCGTGCCCACGTAAGCCCTGTCCCCTAGCGTGGGCCCCTGAACCAGCCCCCAGGCCACACGGCTCTCGTGCGCGTGCGCAGGCACAAAGGCCCAACGTCGGAACAGCCCCCCCAGGCTCACCACCGCGTGCAGCTTGAAGCCCCAGACCATCCCCATCGGTGCTGAAGCCCTTGCTGGCCTCGGGCATCTTGGCCCATTCCCAACGCTTACCCTTGGCGATGGGAGGGGCTTGGTATCGATGAGCTCAATCCCCCGATCCTCATCCTCCTTGGCGGCTAGCGATTGAGCGAGCTCGGCCCATAGGGGCTCCGCATTGCGCACGATCCGATGGTAACGGCTGTACTCGGGTAGTCGCGGGAACAAGCCCCGATGATTCTGACGCACCAACCAGTACCACACCGACTCGTAGGGCTGGGCCAACAGTTCACCGACCAGGGCTATGGTGAATAACTCGCTGTAGCTGGCCACCTGGTTGGCTTGCACCGGTAGCCTGAAGCGCTCCTGGTTGGCTTTGAGCCAGTCATCCACCAGGATGAAGACCCTCAAAAACAGTTCCTCTAGGCTATGCTGATAGCGGGGATGGTTTCTCATAGCAATGAAGACCATCTCCCTTTTCTTCCCCCATTTCAAGTAGCAAACCACGTAATCCACACCGCCCTCACCCTCTCGGACAGGGTTTGGACCTGTGGGTGCGGGGCGGTGCACGACCGAGACCTGAACGCGGCGCGAAACATCCGCGCCGAAGGAATCCACAGGATTCCCGTCGCCGTGGGGCACACGGAGACGCAAAACGCTTGGGGAGCCGCCGTAAGACCTACGCATGGTGGGCAGGCGGCAACGAACCAAGAATCCCACGCGCTTTAGCCGTGGGAGTGTCAACTCCAAGGCCGGGGTGTTTTAAAGCGATCCGCACCACTCTTGCCGGCGCCTCCCCCACCCCAGCGCCTTGCGGCGGTCGGGCGGCCGTAGGGCAGCGCGCCGCAGAGGCGGTCACGGCGGGCGGCCATGACGCCCACCCGTGCGCACGACCCGGTGGCGGTGACGAAGGGAGTGGCGCCGGCCTGGGGGCTCCCGGAGCTGCAGGCGGTGGAAGCCAGGCGCGGCTGGGGTCGCGCCTCGCGGCGAGCCTCCCCCGGCCCCGCTGTACCTGTGCCTCGAGGGCGTCGAGGTCGGGCCCGGCGGCCGGGGTGTCCGGGGTTGTGTAGAATGGCTACGAGGTGATCGGGTGTTGAACGCGGGGAAGTGGCCGCCGGCCGGGCACACCCGGGGGACCGCGGAGGGCGGGTGACCTGGAGCCCGGGGGCCTCGAGGTGGCTGCGGTCACTTTGGGGCCTGGTGCGCTTCCTGTCGTCGCTCCGGGGCTTCCTGCTCCTGTGCGCCCTGGCGCTGCTGGCCGCGCTGGCGCTCGAGCTCGCCAACCGGCCCGTCGTCGCCCAGCTCCGGGGCGAGGCCCACCCCGTCAGCGGTTCGCCTACCGCGCTCAGCCCGGCCGACAAGGCCTACCTCCGCCGGCTGGTCGGGAACGCGCGGGTGGTGGGGCTGGGCGAGGGGTCGCACGGCACCAAGGAGATCTTCGAGTACAAAGCCTCCATCATCCGCTTCCTGGTCGAGGAGATGGGCTTCAGCGTGCTGGGGATGGAGGCGCCTGACGACCCCGTCGCCAACGGCATCGTCCAGGCCGGCCTGCCCGACGCGGGCGAGCTGGCGGCGCGGAACATGTTCCCCGGCACCCGGGAGCTCGCCGGGCTGCTGGGGTGGATGGCCCGCTACCGCCAGCAGCACCCCGACCGCCCCCTCGACCTCTTCGGCTTCGACGCGGCCTTCGATCAGCCCAGCTGGATTCCACGGTTCATCATCCTGGACGACGGCACCCGGGACCGGCTCATGGCCGAGACCATCATCACGGTGCTGGAGAAGGAGTACCCCGGACGCAAGGCCGTCCTCTGGGCGCACAACGGCCACGTCGCCTTCCCCGAGCGGGCCATCTACCCCTTGCGCGGGTCCCCGATGGGCTGGTACCTGCGTCAGCGCTACGGCGGCGGCTACTTCGCCCTGGCTACCACCTTCTACTCCGGGCGGGTGCTGGCCATGTGGCCCCAACTACCCGGGGTCGGCAGGGAGCGGGTGGCCATGCCCATCTTCCCCACCCTCCCCGGCACCGCCGACTCCGCTTTCCACCGGGCCTTCGGCGGGGACTTCCTGCTCGACCTGCGCGCCGTCCGGCCTGACAGCCCGCTGGGGCGCTGGCTGCGGCGGCCCCAGCTCATCAAGGCCATCGGGTCGAGTTACGTTCCTCTCCTGCTCGGCTCGAGCGCGGCCACCCTCCCCGACTACTTCGACGCCCTGCTCTTCGTCGACAAGACCACCGCGGCCGAGCCCCTACGGTGAAGCAGCAAGCAGGGCCGTGGGCGAGTGGGAAAGTTCGGTACCGGGGTACCACGCCAGGGAATGGGTGACCGCACGGCGCAGGTGTGCCAGAAGAACTTGCAGCGGGGTGGGCGTCCTGCCCTGCCCCTCCGCCACGACCTACCCCAGGGAGTGGAGGCCGAGGCTCGAGCCTCCGATTCCGGCGTCCCTACCCCCCAAAACCTCCACCTAGCCCGGTGTCCAACCCTGGGCCCCTCCGCGGAGGGGCCTTGCTTTTCGTTTTATGCGGTCGGCGGTCTCGAGCCCGTCCTGGACAGCGTTTTTATCTGGGATAGGTCCAGAAATCGATAACTCGGACCCAATCCTGATAACAGTAAAGCCGTGGAGAGATCGGTGGGGGTTCGAGGGGCAGCTCGGGGGCAGTGGGCAGAGGGCGGATAGCTCGAGGCCACCCCCTGACCACTGTCCGGCACCCGGCTCGACGGCCTCGAGGCGAAAACCCCCAAACCTCAAAACCCCACAGGGGGTTCGGGGTGTCCAACAGGCGGCGAGCGCCCGGTTCCTATACCGGCGTACAGACAGTGCCCGAGGCAGGATCGGCCCCGGGTGTAACCCCACAGCTTAGTAGGGGGCCAGGCCCTTCCCTGGGGTGCTTAAGAATTTTTATGGAAATCGGCATTTCCATAAACTTATGCTAGGATGGCCGCATGGACGATCCCCTGCTGGGACGGGCAAAGCCCACACACCGGGTGGACCCCCTCCCCCGCCCTGCCCCCCTCGACCCGGCGCTGGAGGAGCGCCTGGAGGCCTTCGCCCGCTACCTACGCCTGGAGAAGGGCCACGCCCCCCGGGGCGTGGAGAAGTACCTGCGCGACGTGCGGGCCTGGCACCGTTTCCTCGAGCGGCGCGGCCTGGGGGAGACCCCCGAGGCGGTGCGGGCCCTGCTGGAGGAGCGCTCCCCCGGGCCGAGGCGGGCGCGGGCCCTGCTGGCGGCCCTGCGCACCTACTGCCGCTGGCGCCGGCGGGTGCGCGGCGAGGCGGTCGAGGACGTGACCGAGCCCGTCGCCCGCCCCAGGGCCGGCGCCCGGCTGGCGGTGCACCCCGAGCGCGCCGAGCTCGCGCGCTTCCTCGAGGCCCTGCAGGGCGAGCCCGAGGAGGGCCTGCTGCGCCGGCTGGCCCTGTTCCTCTACGGCACCGGGCTGCGCATCTCCGAGGCGCTCTCCCTCCGCCGGCGCGACCTGGTGACGGAGGGCAGATTCCCTTCGGGACCGGCGGACGCCGGTACGCCTGAGGGCGGGGCCCCGGCGGCGGTGCGGGTGGTGGGCAAGGGCGACAAGGAGCGCCTGGTCCCCCTCTCCCCCGCCGCGCGGCGGGCGCTGGCGGGCTGCGGGGCCGACCGCCTCTTCGTCTTCGAGGCCCGGGGGCCGGGCCGGCGGGTGGGCAAGGTCCCCACCGCCACCTGGGTGCTGCTGCGCTTCCGGGCGGCGGCCGTGCGGGCCGGGCTGGACCCCCGGCGCTTCACCCCCCACAAGTTCCGCCACGCCTTCGGCACCGCCCTGGTCGAGGAGGGGGTGCCGGTGGACGCGGTCAAGGAGCTGCTGGGCCACGCCTCGATCGCCACCACCCAGGTCTACCTCCCAGACTTGACCGTTATTCAGGGTTGAGGCTAGATAGAGGCATGAACTTACGCGAAGCCTTAGCCTCATTGGACGATCCACGCTACCAGAACCGGCGCTATCCGCTGTGGGGGGTGGTGGCATTGGTGCTGGTGGCCTTTGTGTGCCGGGTGGACTCCCTGCGGGGTGTGGCCCGCTTTGCCCAAGCCAATCCCTTCCTGTGT
>NZ_KE387025.1:5778-77959 GCF_000430045.1 Calidithermus chliarophilus DSM 9957
GCGGGGGCCAGGCGTCTGGGCGAACTCATGCGCCAACGCTGGGGCGTGGAGAACCGGAACTTCTGGGTACGCGACGTGCTCTTACGCGAGGACCATGCCCAGGCCCGTGGCGCCCTGGCCTTCAACCTTTGTGCCCTGCGGGCTTTCGTGCTGAACTGCCTCAACTACCGCAAGGTCCAGGCTAAAAAAGCCGCCCTGGAAGCCTTCTCCTTCAACCCCCTCTCCGCTTTGAGGTTCCTGGGGTTGCATACAAAAGATGTATAGCGGTCAAGTCTGGTCTACCTCCACGCCTCCGCCCGCCGCCTGCGGCAGGCCGTGCAGAAGCTGCCCGAGGTGGGGCCGGGCCAGGACGAAGGGTGAGCGGGCCGGGGGGAGGCACTGGAGGCTGCCTTGCGCGGGAAGGCCCCGCCCGAAGAACCCCTGGCTCCCCCGCTGCAGACGTGGGGCTAAGGCCCGGCACCTCCCGCGGCGGGACACGCCGTTGCGCCCACGTTGCGCCCGGCGCGTAGGGTGGGAGTGTGCAGGCCTCCACGCTGTGCCTCCAGGGCGGGGCCTGCACCTGCTTATGCTCCTGCCCGGGGCGCTCGCCACTCCGAGAGCTCCGCAGCCCTGGCGCCGGTGCTGTTGTAGGTCGGCTTTACAAGAACCAGTACACGAGGGTGTCGTAGAGCCCTGCCACGACCAGGACGACCCCGCCGGCGAGGTTCAGCCGGCGCCCGCCGCGGCGCATCCCGCCCAGCACCTCGCCTTTGGGCTTGCCCCGGTCGAGCAGGGCCAGGATGAGCAGCACCGGCACGGCCGTGCCCAGGGCGAAGAGGGCCGGGAACACCAGCCCCGCCCTCGAGGCCACCGCCGCGGGCAGCATCGCCCCGAAGAACAGGAAGAACATGGTGGGGCAGAAGGCCAGCCCGAAAGCCGCGCCCAGGGTGAAAGCGCCGAGGCTGCCGCCCCTGGCCCGGGCCCAGTCTCCCAGCCGGCCCGGCCCCAGGCTCGGGCCCGGCAGGCGGATCAGCCCCAGCAGCAGGAAGCCCATCAGCACCATCAGCGGCCCCAGCACCCGGCGGACGCCGGTGAAGAGCGCCCCGGGCGCGGTGAAAGTGCCCCCGAAGACCCAGACTGCGACACCTGCCAGCGCCAGGTAGACCAGCGCCTTGCCCAGCAAGAACCAGCCCACCCGCTTCCAGGCCGAACCCTGGGCCTCGAGCGCGTCCCGGGCCAACCAGGAGAGGGCGGCGGCATTGGTGGAAAGCTGGCAGGGGGCGAGGGCCCCCAGCAAGCCCAGCAGGAACGCGCTCAACAGGGGGATCCCCAGCCCGAGCCGCAGGGTGTTGATGGGTTCGGCCAGCCAGGCGTAGGGCTGGCTGGCCAGGGCATAGAGGCTCGGGGCCAGCGCCGCCAGCGGCGCGCCGAACAGCACCAGGGCCAGCCCCAACCCCGCCAGCAGCCCCCAACCCAGATAAGGCGCCACCGCCGCGGGGTTTCCCGGGTTCGAACCCCCCAGGGTCCTCGGGAACCTGCGCCCGGATTTCGGGCCGGGGGTGCCGGGGGTGCTGCCGCCCGGCGGCTCAGGCGGGATCTTGGCCATGGGGTCTCCCTTTAGGTCGGCGGCCCCACCGGGCCCTGGAATTCCCCGGCCACCACCAGGACGCCGTCCTCGACGCGGATCGGCAGTTGTGGAAGCGGTTTAGGGGCAACAACCAGGGGCTTCGCGCGGTCCCTCGGGTCGTACTGGGCTCCGTGGCAAGGGCAGAAGAGCAACTGCTTGTCAGCGATCCAGTTGCTCACGATGCACCCCAGGTGCGTGCAGACCCCCGAGTAGGCCACGACGCCCCCGGCGGCGTGCCTGGCGGTCTCGGCGGTGAGCGAGGCGGCCTCGAGCCGGAGCAGCAGCAGGGTGTTGGCCGGCTCCTCACCCTTGACCACCCGGGTCTGCGGGTTCATGGGATAGGCGATGACCTGGCGCTGGCCCGGCTCCAGATCGGACGCGTTGACCGGCTGCCCGGCCCTATCGCCCTGGGCGTAGACGATCAGGTCCCCCGGGGCCACGGGCTCCCGCTCCGGGGTGACCTGCTCCTGCGGAACCAGCCCGGCCCCCACGTACAGCGCGGAGAGCAGGGCGGCTCCGCCCCCCGTCGCCACAGCTGCCTGCAGGACAGCCCAGCGATGGACGTACGCTTTGAGTTCGCTCTCTTCCATAGCTGACACCTCACACCACTGGGGTCGCCAGCAGGAAGCCCCACAGCCCTACCGAAAGGCCGAAGGGCGGCATGTCGGGGAAGCCCAGCGCCCCGCCGATGGGCGAGAAGATCACGACGGGGATGGTTAGGGCCAGCGAGATCAGGAAGCGCCGCAGCATGTCGTCAGGGCTGCTGTGGCCGGCGTGCTCGTCGTGGGCAGTGTGGCCCACCCCAGCGTGATCAGGCCGGATCTCAGGAGCCGTGTGCCCCATCGCGGCATGGTCGTGTACGGGGGCGGAGTGCTGGGCTAAAGCGTGGTGGCCCGTCGAAGCGGGATCGTGGCCATGCCCCTCGTGTCCGAGGCTGGGATGGCCGGGTTGGGCGGTGGAGGGCACGCAATCTCTGCAGTCGCAGTCGTAGCCTGCCTGCTTCAAGCGCTTGCGGATGGCCGCCTCGTCGGTTCGCGCGGGGTCGTAGCTGAGGTGGGCGACGGCCGTGGTCCGGTCGAGGTGGACCTGCTGGACACCCGGAAACTGTGCGAGGAAGGCCTCGACGTCCGCCAGCTCGCTGGCGTCGTAACAGTTCTTGAACGACACCTCCAGAACGGGCCAGCGAGGGCTCGAGTGGGCAGCGTGGGTCTCCATAGACACATGTTCCCCGACTTGGGTTAAGCCAGTGTAAAGCCCCGATTGCCGGACTCAAGCTCGGGCGGAGCCTTCAAGACATGCGTCTCAGCTCGGACGCATTCTCGTCTTCACCGTGCGGCCCGTGTCCAAGAGGGGGGTCGTTCTGCAAGAACCGAGAAGCCCCGGACTTCCGGCCCTGGGGGGTCGTCACCCTAAGTCGCGCCACAGTGAGCCTGCAAAATGAGCATTTTGACAGACCCGCTATGGCGCTCCAATTCTTCTCCCGAGCATGCCTGCGAGGGTCGCTCAGGATGGCTTTTGACAAAGCCACCTCGAGCAACTTAAGGCTGGATCCCGACCGCCTGGAGCCAGGCCCTGAGCCTGGCCACGGAGAAACCGCTGAACGAAGCCGCCTGTCCGGCATACACCAAAGTGGGCACGCTGCGACGCCCGTTGTTGAGGGTCAATACCTCCTGCTCGGCTTCAGGGTGCTGGTCGATGTTGATCTCTCGGTAGGGAAGGTTGAAGGTAGCCAGCGCCTGTTTGAGGGCTTTGCAGTCCCCGCACCACGGGGTCGAGTAGAGGATCAGCACAGCCTACCCCGCGGGCTTTATGGCCTCGGCTATGGCCTGGATCAGTTCTTCCTTGCGCTCGTAGGAAGGTCGCAGGTAGACGTGGGTCTCGTGTAGCCAGTCGTGAACGGCGGCGATTTCAGTGCCGTCGGGTAGTTTGAGGTGGGGGTAAGCCCCGTACTCCATGGTCATCCCGAAACGCTCGGCCACCGCCTCGAGGGCCTCCACCTTCTCCAGCGTCCAACGGGTGGCGAAAGGCAGCAGGAAGGCGGGCTTGCCGCAGGAGCCGCCAAGCCCAAGCATCTGGAAGCCGCCCACCAGGGGGGCGCTGTGCTTGGCCTGGGAACGGGCCACGAAGGCCTGGCGGTCTTTGACCTTATCTTTGCTGGTCTTGAGGCCGGCCACGAACAGGCCGAGGGACTTGTCCTTCTCTTGGGTTATTTCGCTCATACTTCCTCCTGTCTTGGGAGACAAGTGCATCCCCGTACGAACAGAACACACAATGATCCCCAGGTCTGGGTTTGAGCCACACGCGCTCGAGAGGCGCTAGCCGATGTCCGCAGGCATGGTAGATTTCTGCGCCGCATTGCAGGCAGCGGCACCGCCTAAGCAGGGACAGCCTGGGGGCTGGGCTGAGGCAGCGGGTTCTCGGCCTTCAGCGGGGGCTGGAACCCACGCAGGCGCAGGGCGTTGGAGAGCACAAAGACCGAGGAGAGGCCCATTGCCGCGCCCGCCAGCACTGGCGAGAGCAGCCAGCCGTTCAGCGGGTAGAGCACGCCTGCGGCCACCGGGATCAGCACGACGTTGTAGGCGAAGGCCCAGAAGAGGTTGAGCTTGATGTTCCTGAGGGTGGCCCTCGAGAGGGCGATGGCGTTGGGCACCCCGCGCAGGTCGCCCGACATCAGGATCACGTCGGCGGTCTCGATGGCGACGTCGGTGCCGGTGCCGATGGCGAGGCCCACGTCGGCCTGGGCCAGGGCCGGGGCGTCGTTGATGCCGTCGCCCACGAAGGCGACGCGGTAGCCCTTGCCCTGGAGCTGCTTCACCGCGTCGGCCTTGCCCTCGGGCAGGACCTCGGCCAGCACCTCGTCGATGCCGAGCTGCCGGGCGATTGAGCGGGCGGTGCGCCGGTTGTCGCCGGTGATCATCGCCACCTTGAAGCCCTGGCGGTGCAGGGCGGCGATGGCCTCGGGGGTCCCCTCCTTGACCGGGTCGGAGACCGCGACGACGGCGGCCAGCTTGCCGCCCACGGCGGCGTAGAGGGGGGTCTTGCCCTCGTCGGCCAGGCGCTGGGCCTCGGCGGCGAAGGGGCTCACGTCGACGCCCAGTTGGGCCATGTACCGGTCCGCCCCCACGTCCACGCGGTAGATCGCCACCTGCCCGCTCACCCCGAAGCCGGGGAGGGCCTCGAAGTCCTGGGGCTCGAGCAGCTCCAGCCCCCGAGCCCGCGCCTCCTTCACGACGGCCCGGGCGATGGGGTGCTCGGACTTCTGCTCGAGGGAGGCGATCAGGCGGAGCACTTCGGCCTCCTCGAAGCCCTCAAGCGTCCGCAGGTCGGTGAGCTCCGGCTTGCCCTTGGTGAGGGTGCCGGTCTTGTCGAGGGCGATCACCTGGGCTTGTTGCAGGGTTTGCAGGGCTTCGCCCTTGCGGAAGAGCACCCCCATCTCGGCGGCCTTGCCGGTGCCCACCATGATGCTCACCGGGGTCGCCAGGCCCATCGCGCAGGGGCAGGCGATGATCAGCACCGCCACCGTGTTGACCAGGGCCAGGGTGAGGGCGTTTTCCCCGCCGAGAAGCAGCCAGGTGAGGGCTGTAAGCGCGGCGATCCCTAGCACGACGGGGGTGAACACCGCTACTACCCGGTCGGCCAGGCCCTGGATGGGCGGCTTGGAACCCTGGGCCGTCTCGACCAGTTTGATGATCTGGGCCAGCACGGTATCCGCGCCCACGGCGGTGGCCCGGAAGGTGAAGGCCCCATTCTGGTTGACGGTCCCCCCAATGACCTTCGCGCCCTCGGATTTGAGCACGGGGAGGGGCTCGCCGGTGATCATGGACTCGTCGACGTAGCTCTGCCCCGACAGCACCACCCCGTCCACCGGCACCTTTTCGCCGGGCCTGACCGCGATCACGTCGCCCGGCAGCACCTCGTCGACGGGGATTTCCCGCTCGCCCGCGCTCTCGACGATTCTCGCTGTCTTGGCCTGCAAGGAGAGCAGCCGCTTCATGGCCTCGGAGGTGCGGCCCTTGGCGATGGCCTCGAGATACTTGCCCAGCAGGATCAGCGTGATCACCACCCCCGCCGCCTCGAAGTAGGCGTGGCGGGCCTGAGGGGGGAAGACGCCGGGGAAGAGGACCACGCCCAGGCTGTAGAAGTAGGCCGCGCTGGTGCCGATCATCACCAGGCTGTTCATGTCGGGCGAAAGGGAGCGCAGGCTCTTCCAGCCGTGGCGGTAGAAGCGCAGGCCAGGACCGAACTGCACGGGGGTTGCCAGGGCCAGCATCACCCAGTTCAGCGTGCTCATGACGCCGTGCCCGAAGGTGGCCATCAGCCACTCCTCGACCGCCGGAAACAGCATGGGCAGCATGGCGATGAGGAGCAGGGGGAGAGCGAATACCGCCGAGATGAGCACCGAGCGGCGCAGGCTGGCGATCTCCCTGGCGCGGGCCTCGCGCTCGAGGTCGGCGCGGTCTTGGCCCACCCCCGCCTCGAGCACGCCGTAGCCTGCGTCGCGGATAGCCCGCTTGAACTGGGCCAGGCCCGTGCTGGCCGGAAGGAACTTGACCGTAGCCCGTTCGGTGGCGAGGTTGACGTTGGCCTCGAGTACCCCGTCCAGCTTCTTCAAGGCTCGTTCCACCCGTCCCACGCAGGCCGCACAGGTCATGCCCGTGACGCCGAACTCGGCTTCAGCCACCACCGGGGTATAGCCCACCTCCTTGATCTTCTCGACCAGGGCCTGAGGTGTGGTCGTGGCGGGGTCGTAGACGACGCTGGCGCTCTCGGTAGCCAGGTTGACTGAGGCCAATTCGACCCCCTCCACCTTCTTAAGCCCGCGCTCGACCCGGTTGACGCAGGCCGCGCAGGTCATACCCGTGACGCCAATGTGCAACTCTTTGGTCATTCGCTTCACCACATCCGAACCGAGCGTTTAGCGGTACTTCAGCACTTCCATCAACTCGGCTACGAGCTTGTCGGCATCGCCCCGCTGGGCTGCGCTGGCGACGTGGTGCTCGAGGTGGCTCTTCAAGACCAGGTCGCCCACCTTGTCCAAAGCACCCTGCACGGCCTTGATCTGCTTGAGCACGTCCACGCAGTAGGGCTCGCCCTCGAGCATCTTCAAGATGCCCTCCAGGTGCCCCTTGGCCGACAGCAGCCGCCGCCGAGCGTCCTCACGGACGCGGGGCTCGAGGTGCAGGGTGTGTTCGGCGATAGGATTCACATTCGCTCCCTGGTCATCGGCCCGGCTTACTGCCGAACCGACGCGCTGTAGCCTTCTTCCTGCACTGCGGCAATGAGCGCTTCCACGGGAGCACTGCCCTCGACGATAGCCTTGCCCTCCTGGAGGAAAACCTCTACCTTCTCCACACCCTGCACGCTCTTGAGGGCTTTCTCGACGCTCATCTTGCAGTGACCGCAGCTCATGCCTTCGACTTTAAGTTCGGTCATCGGGTCTCCCTTAATCCACCCCCCCCGGGGGTGGGTCGCTTTAGATTATCAAGCCCAGGTTTGAGCTGTCAACCCCACCCCCCGGGGGGGTGAGGCTCACAGGGCCGGGCAACCGACCCGCCCCTGACCCGGGGTCGGTCGCGGTCCGTTGCCGCGACCTCCGGGCCTCAGGGGGTGACCGCGACAAGCACCGTCAGCCCGCGAGACACCGCGGCACGGCGGTGACGACGGCCCGTGCAGCGTCCGGCGGCGGATATTCTCGTCCGGTCCTGAGGATAAAGGCAGGCTTTACACAGGCTTAACCTCGCCGGCCTACGCTAGGTCTTGAGGTAAAAAACATGAGAAAGAGAATTCTTACTCCGATGTTGGTATTGTCCATGCTGCTTTTCACTTCCGGCTTCGCTCAAGACATGCCCAGCCCCGGAGGGGGGCCGGACTTCGGCAAACACGTCTCCGGCATGGCCCCCGAGCATCCGCGTGAGCACGGGGCCCAGTTCGGAGCTTGCGTCAGCAGCATGGCTCGAGGGGAAGGTTGCGTCCATTAGGCCCCCTGACCAACCGCTTCTCCGTGTCGCCCCCGCCCACCTCGTGGGGCTTTGGCCCCTGCGCGCCCTCGGGGAGCGACGGCACGGGCAGTGTAGAGCAGCCTTCTCGAAGTTTTTTCCAGCCGGAATGACCTCCGTGTCGTCGATAGCAACGTCGTGGCCGTGCGGCGGAGGGGGCGACTTTCGACAAAGTCGCCCTGGAGAAACTTAGCACCCCACACCCCTCGTACCGGATTCGGTCAGCCCGCCGCGGTTCGACACCGGACTCACCCGGCCGGGGGACGCGGGTTTCGCCGGGCGCGGTGAGGGGCGTGCCCCGGGGCTCAGAAGGATGGCCTCTCGGGTTTTGGCGCGAGGGTGGCCATCTTCTTGAATCCCGTATAAGAGGTTAGCCTCATGGGTGTTCCAACGCGGCCGAAGTGCTGGCCTTCACCCTCGGGAGGTTACCCAAGCCGTGACCCGCGTGCCTTCCGGAGGCTTTCGCTTCAACCGCCTAAGCATCCAAATTGCCAGCAGGATGAGCGGTACGGAGAAAAGCTGGGTAGCGGTGAAGAAGCCAATGCCCAGTTGGTTGTTCTGGTACGCCGACAGCCACAGGGGGTTGAGCCGGAAGGGCTCCTCGAGCACCGAGCGCAACAGGCTGTACCACAGCACGAACTGCCAGAAGGCGTAGCCGAATGGCCGCCCAGGGCGCAGCCAGAACCCTGTCGCGACCAGCAACGCCAGCCCGATGACCGCGCCGTAGATCTGGGTCAGGTGCAACGGCCCCATCACCACCGGCCCCGCGCAGGCCCCGTACGCCAGGTCGAAGGTGCTGGTACAGACGCCGGGGAAGCCCGAACCCTGTGGGAAGGTATAGCCGATGGGCAGGGTGGTGAGCCGCCCGGCACTGTCCCAGGCGCTCAAGAAATTGCCGATACGCCCGCCGATGATGCCCAGCGCCACCCCAGGAAGGGCGGCCTCGAGGTAGGGGTAAAAGGGCAGGCCGTGGCGCCTGTGGTAATACCAGAAGGCCAGTAGCCCCCCGGCCATGCCGCCGTGGAACGAAAGCCCCCCGCGCCAGACCTCCAGCACCGACCACGGGCTGGCGAGAAAGGCATCCGGGTTGGTGATCACGTAAGCCACCCGGGCCCCCACCACCCCCCACAGCACCGCCCAGAAGGCTGTCCGCTCGAAATTAGCCGGGTCGTGGCCCCAGCGCCGGAGCAGGCGTTTAGCGACCTCCACCCCCACGAGAATCGCCAGCACGATGAGGAGTCCGTGCCAGCTTATGAACAAAGGGCCGAGTTTGATTCCCGCAGTGTCCATGACTGTACCCCTCGAGGGTTGTAGGGTTTGTGCCACCCCTTCGCCCGCTCGAGGCTACCCCGCCCCGGTTAAGCCTGCGTAAAAGACCCCGGGCTCTTCCGGAACGTCAGGGTGGTCCGGCGCGATCCCGCCAGGAAGAGCAGCGCTGCCACCGCCACCGCCCAGTCCCCGAAGCGACTGTAGGGCGTGGCGTAGTCCTGTTGGCGGTAGGGCGCTTGGAGGAACCCCGGCTGTGAACGGGGGATGCTCGCCACCACCCGGCCGGAGGGGTCGATAGAAGCGCTCACCCCGTCGTTCCCGGCCCGCAGCAGCCACCGCCCGGTCTCGACGGCCCGCAGCCGGCCCATCTGGAAGTGTTGAAGGGCACCGAAGCTAGGACCGAACCAGGCGTCGTTGGAGACGTTGACGAGCAGCCGGGCGCCGCCTCGCGCCTGGGCGCGGGCCACCTCCGGGAACACCGACTCGTAGCAGATGTAGGCGCCGTAGTCCACAGCAGGTCGACCGGCGTCGCCCGGCCGGGTGTCGGTCAGATTGCCCAGGCCCAGGGCCTGGAAAAAGAAGCCGTACACCCCTCCCAGCACGCCGCGCCAGGGGAAGAACTCCCCGAAGGGGACCAGGCGGCTCTTATCGTAGCTGGCGACGGCCACCCCGTCTTTCACCAGGACGACCCGGTTACGGTAGCCTTCATCCCAGGCCGGGATGCCGCTCACCAGCTCGCGCCCGCCCAGCACCGCCTCCGCCTCCGGGGGGATCTGCCGCACGGCCGTCTCGGGCCAGACCACCAGATCGGTCCGGGGGTACTTCGCGAGCCCCTGACGGGTCAGCTCGAGGTAGCGCCCCTCAGACGCGGTCCCCCTGAGCTTGTCGAGGGGAGGAACGGCCCCCTGCACGATCAGCGCGTACCGGTCGGGGTCGGCTGGCGGCAAGGGCAACACCCACAGCAAAGCCCACCCTGCCAAAAGCCAGTACCGCTGCCGCCCGAGGGCGACCGCGAACCCCAGGACCACCAACGAGAGCAGGTAGACCCCGCCCAGGCCGGCCAGTACCCGCCCCGGCGCCTCCACGAGCGCGTAGCCGACGAAGCCCCAGGGGAAGGCCAGGGGCCCGAGGCTGGTGAGGTACTCCAGCACCACCCAGCCCCCTAGCCGGGCCACCGGGCGGCCCCGGGTCAGCCCGAATAGAACCCCCCAGCTCAGTGCCTTGAGCACGATCAGGGGCACGAACGGCACGGCCCCCAGAGGGGTGCCGAAGAGCTGGGCGAAGCTTTGAGGGAGCCACACCAGGTGTAAGGCCCAAAACCCCAACCCAGCGAAGAAGCCTTCCCTGAAGCCCCCGGCTCGCAGCAGCACTGCGAGGGGAACCGGGGCCAGGAAGCCGAGCTGAAACGGGGGGAGCGCGAAAGCCAGACCCACCCCGGCTGCCGTGGCAAGCGCCCACCCCATCACCCCGCCTATGGTGGGGAGGTGATGTTAAGCCTGTATAAAACCTGGGCCATGGATAGATTCGCGCGAGCCTTGGAGAAACTTATACGGGACTCAGAAAGACGACCGTCCTTTTGCACCAAAACCCGAGAGGCCATCTTTTCGAACCCCGGTGCACGCCCCAGTGCACCTGCCCGACGGAGGCTGCGGCCAGTGGTTCGAGCTCGAGGTGGGCGAAGACCTCCTCAGGGGGGCGGCCCAGCTCGCGCCCGAGCCTGAGCCAGACCCGCGGCCAGGGTACGGGCGGCACCCGCTCCTGCAACTTGGCCAGTTCCTCCGACCAGTCCGGGGGCACTAGATCGGGCCGGGTGGAGAGCACCTGCCCCAGTTTGACGGGGGTGGGGCCGAGGTCTTCCGACGCCATGCGCAGGCGGTCGGCGCGGGTGTAAGACTCGAGCCTCCTGCGATGGCCGAAAAGGCCTCGATTGAAGGGCAGATAGCGCCCCAGACCCAGTTCCATCGCCAGATAGCCCAGTCCGTGGCGGGCCAGCGCGGCAGCGATCTGGCGGCAGCGGTGCAGGAGAGCGACACGGGAGAGGATCGTGAGATCAGGTCGACACGGCATCGGCTCCGAGCAGCTCGTGCAGGCGGGGCAGCGCCGTTCGCACCGCCCGGATACCTGCTGCGACGCAGACCGCCTTGTGAGTGAAGTCAAGGGTATCGATCGGGAAGGGAAAACGGGGTTCCAGCACCAGGTCGGCCTCGGCAAAACGCACATGCGCGTGCTGGTGGTGACAGACCTCCAGCGCCCGCATCAGGGTTTGTAGGCCATTGCGCGGGGACCGCCCGCTTCGGGACCCGTGGGGATTGACCGCGATGACCAGCAAAGACCCTGAACCCCGCATCAACTCACGAGCCACGTCAATGGGGGCGATATCGGCATAGGCTCCATCGGCCAGGAGCTTCCCATCCCGCTCCAGGGGCGGCAGGATTCCGGCCAGGGCGGCACTGGCATAGAGGGCATCGGCCGCCAGGCCCTCGCGCAGCACTACCCGCTCCGCCGTGATCAGGTCGCTGGCGACGGCGGCTACCGGGATACGGGACTCCTCGAGTTCGCGTCCCAGGGTGAGTTGCCGCAGCAGCGCCCGACCATAGGGCAAGGCCCTCTGCCCCATGCCCCAGCCCACCAGCAAGCTCCAGGCAGCCTGGAAATAGGTGGGTAGTAGGCGTAGCCGTTCGCGCAAGGCGGCACTCCGTGGAGCAGGTGGTTCGGGGAAGTCGGTGGTGTCCATGTGCAACAGCGCCCCGTACCAGTCCGGGTTGAGGCCATAGGTAACCCCGACGATGGCCCCCATCGAGACCCCCACGATGGCGCTGGGGTAGTAGCCATAGTGCTCGAGGGCGTGGATCACCCCAGCATGAGCCAGCCCCCTTGCTCCGCCACCGGAAAGCACCAGGGCGAAGGGAAGGTGAGTACGAGACTGTTGCATGAGCCATCCCCTAGCGTAGTACCCCCCACAGCAATAACAAAACCCCCCCCAACCCCAAGCCAAACGCGTAGAGGCGAACGTAGCCGCTTTCCACCTTGACCAACAGATCCCCCAGACTCGCCATCAGCCGTCCCAGACCCCAATATCCCGCAAGCAGGCCGCGTTCGCCACCAAAGAGCAGGCCCGCCAGCACCTTAAGGGGCTGTACCAGGACCGCGTTGTACAGGTCATCTGCAAGAAAGCCTCGCCCAGGAACACGTCCGGTGGAGGGTGCAGCATCCGCCCCAGACCTTCGCTCGAGGGCAGCACCGGGGTGGCCCGGGCCGGCTCCCGGGTGGCGGGCAACACCGCACCGTCCCACCGCCGCACGGCGAAGTCGCGCCCTTGGGGGAGCAGCCTCTCCGGGAGGGCCAAGGTGACGGCCCGAACCTGTTCGTGGGCGGGGGTTTGTGGGCTCATGCCGCCCCCGGCCCCTGCAGGAATTCCTGGCGCACGCCCAGGGCCTCGTCGGTGCGCCGGATCGAGGCCAGGGGGTCGGGCTCGAGGCCGCTGAGGGCCCGGATGGCGTCGATGGTCTCGGGGATCACCACCGCCTGGTTGTCCACCTGGTAGGTGTAGAAGAGCTCGTTCCCCTCGGCCTTGAGCACGTCGGCCCAGATCGCCACCTCGTACATGTCGCCCCGTGGCCGGCCCAGGTCCTTCATCAGCTCTATGGTGCTGTTGAGGGCCACGATGCCGTCCGACATGCGGATGAAGGCGATGCGCGAGTTGGCCCGGAAGGCTTCGAGCACCTCCTCCCCACTGGCGGGGCGGGTCAGCTCGACGATCCAGTAGTGGCTGTGGCTTTGGGTGTGGGCGGCCTTGGCGGCGATGGTGACCACGTCCAAATCCGGGGCCACGGTCTGGGCGTCGGGGCCCTGATGGCTGGGAATCCTGCCCTCGGGCACCACGGTGTTCATGACGCCGGAGTGGTCGGACTCCCAGGGGTCGGTGGCCCGGCGGATCAGCACCCCGCGTGCCTTCTTCAGGAGCCCCGCGTTCCTCAGCGCGGTCAGGGTTCGCACCGTGGCGGTGGTGTTGCAGGAGACCACCCGGGTGCTGTCCCGCCCCAGGGCGCTGGCGTAGTTCTCGCTGGCTACGAAGGAGTGGCCGGTCAGGGCGTGCTTCTCCCCGCCCTGGAAGATGGCCCTGACCCCGTGCTCGCGGTAGCGCTCGAGGTTCTTGGCGCCGATCCCTGCGGGCGTACAGTCCACCACCACGTCTACCGTTTCCAGCAGTTCGTGCAGGTTGCCCTTGACCGGAACCCCGGCGGCCCGCATCTCGGGAAGCTTTTCGGGGAGCGAGGCGTAGACCGCGATGTCCTCCGCCACAGCCTTGATGCGGTAGTCCGAGACCACATCGGCCACCCCCGCCAGCTCCATGTCCGGCTGGGCCAGCACCGCACCGGCTACCCGCTTTCCGATCACCCCGTACCCGTTTACCGCTACCCGCACTTTCTCCCGCGCCATAGTTACCTCCTGATTTACTTGGCCAGCACCCGGGCCATCTCGAGCAAACCCAAATCCAGGGGCTTCTTCCGCCCCGCCGCCTCGTCCAGGGGCGTGGCGAGGATCTCGCCCCGGATGAGGCCCATCAGCACGCCATGTTCACCGCCCGCCAGCCGTTCTACCGCCCCCACTCCCAAACGGGTCGCCAGGAGGCGGTCGAAGGCCCCGGGCATCCCGCCCCGCTGGACGTGACCCAGGATGGTGACCCGCAGGTCGAAGCCGATGCGCTTTTGATTCTCCTGGGCGTAGAGCATCAACTCATTGGCGTTGTTGGTGGCTCCCTCGGCCACCACCGCGATCGCGTGGGCCTTGCCCCGGCGGTAGGCTGCCTTGAGAGTCTCGATGACCTCCTCAGGGTCACTCTCCACCTCGGGGAGCACGATCACCTCGGCCCCGCCGGCGATGCCCGCCATCAGGGCCAGATAGCCGCAGTCGCGGCCCATCACCTCGACCAGGAAGGCCCGGTGATGGCTCGAGGCGGTGACCTTGAGGCGGTCAATGGCCTCGAGGGCGATGTTGAGGGCGGTATCCACCCGGATGGTGGTCTCCGAGCCGTAGAGATCGTTGTCGATGGTGGAGGCCACCCCTACCACCGGGAAGCCCATCCTTGAGAGCACGTAGGCCCCGCTCTGGGAGCCACCCCCGCCGATCACCACCAGGGCTTCGACGCCTCGAGCCTCGAGGTTGGCGAGGGCCTGTTTGCGCCCCTCCTCGGTCTTGAACTCGGGAGCCCGAGCGCTGCCCAGCACGGTGCCACCCTGCTGGATGATGCCGCCCACGTCACGGGCCGAGAGCGAGACAAAATCACCACCCATCAGGCCCGCGTAGCCCTGGCGCACTCCGAAGACCTCCCAGCCCTGCTCCAGGCCGCCGCGCACCACCGCCCGGATGGCCGCGTTCATGCCGGGGGCGTCACCCCCGCTGGTGAGCACCGCGATTCGCTTCATGGGTCTCCTCTCGGAATTCGGTCCATCGGGCGGGGCTCGAGGGCCTGCACCCTCAGCCCGCCCGCGATCAAGACCAGCCCCAACCCCTGCACCAGGGTCACCCGCTCGCCGTACAACACGACGGCCAAACCCAAGCCCACGGCGGGCACCAGGAAAAACACCTGCGAGAGCCGCCCGAGGTCGCTGCCCTGCAGCAACCAGTACCACCCCGCGGTGACAAAAGCCGTGCCCGCCAGGGCCAGCACCAGCAACAGCCCGACAAACTCCAGGCTCGAGCGCGGGGCTGCCCCACCCTCCCACAGCAGCCAGCCCGCAAACAGCGGCAGGCTGCCCAGCAGAAGTTGCCAGGCGATGAGGGTGAAGAGGTGGGGGGGCTCGAGGCGTTTGATCACCACGCTGCCCACCGCGAAGCCCAGCGAGGAAGCCAGGGCCAACCCTGCCCCGGGCAGCCCCAGGCCGCCGGGCGCAGCGAGGGCGGGCAGGGCCATTCCGCTGACCCCCACAAACCCTAGGACCAGGGCCCACCTCTTGGCCGGGGTGAAACGCTCCTTGAGCAGGAAACTGGCCAGCCCAGCCACGATCAGCGGCTGGACGTTGCCCAGCACCGCCGCCAGGCCAGCCCCTGCTAGACCCGGGCTGGAGAACATCGCCCCGTAAGCGAAAGCCGCCGAAGCCAGGGCCAGCAACAACAGCCATGCCCAATCCCGTCGCGCGGGCAGCAGGGGCTGGCCCAGGAGCGGCAGCAGCATCACCAGTGCCAGGCCAGCCAACCCCAGGCGCAAGGCCGCGAACAAGAAGGGCGGGGCATAGGCCAGGCCAGCCTTGATCAGCACGAAGCAAAACGCCGTCGCCAGCAAAATCCCCCCTATGACCAATACACGCAGTGCTGGAGGGGATACGGGGGCCGGGCGGATGTGGGTCACGGGAGTGGCTCTCGCGGGCTAGGGGTGGCCGTGGTGGCTATCGCCGGGCTTGACGTACTTCTTGGGGTCGGCATCAAAGCTTTTCTTGCAGCCTTCGCTACAGAAGTAGTAGGTCTGGCCCTGGTACTCCGATCGACCAGCGGCTTTTTCGGGGTCGATCTGCATCCCGCACACAGGATCGGTGACTTTTTCCATGGAGTTCTCCTTTGCGAGGTTTGTGCCTCTTTGGCCGAAGGATCGCCGCGCTGTAAGTGTGCTAGCCTGGCTTTTCCATAAGCCTCCTTATCGGATCACCTGGGGCGTCACCCTGAGGGCCAGTTCACCCCCACCGCGCCATGATTCCGCCGTACCGGCGAGACGATGCCCTCGGTGACGGTAAACTCCAGGCCGACCGGGACGTAGACCACCCCCTCGCCAAACCGGCGCACCACCTCGGCAGTGTTTTGCTCGTCCTGCAACAGGGCCTGTGCTGCGGAGACGGGTTCTGGAAGCAATCGAGCTGGTCCGGGAGCTTGGGTACGGCTCATCCCCCACCACAGCACGCCCCCAGCGATCACCAGGAGCCCGCCTAAGACCAGGATGTTCCGGTTCGACATAGCCGCCTCCAAGCCGCCTCCAGCCCAGGGTCCGCTTAGGGTTCACGGCCCTACCCGCTCGTCTGCTGGGCCACCGACTCCGGGCCAGCCCAGGCGATCAGGCCGGGCAGGAAAGGGACCGGCAGATCGGGGTGCTGGGGTAGCACGCGCACGGTAAGGCCGTGCAGCCCGCTCATCTGGCAGGGCACGGCTTCGGCCTGGAAGAGGTGGCGGCCGGGCCCCTTCGCCTCCACCGGCCGCATGGCGGTGGCTCCGGCCTGCGCCAGCTCGCCGCCCGGGTCCAAGCGGCCCAGGTACACCTCGACCCGCACTTCCTCAGGGGTGAGCGGGCCCAGGCTCACCCAGGCCCACACGTCCAGGGCCTGACCCACCCGCAGGTCTCCCTCGAGGTCGGCCTTTACCGCCTCGACGCGCACCTGGGGCCAGGCCGCCTGGAGGCGCTCCTTCCAGGCCGCCAGGGCCCTGGCCCGGCCCCAGCCCGTCTCCGCCAACGCGCGGAAGCGCTCCGCCCCCACGAGGTAGCAGCGCTGGGTGTACTCGCGCACCACGCGGTGGGTGTTGTAGCGGGGGGCCAGGGTGGCGATCGAGGCCTTCATGCGAGCCAGCCAGCGCCGGGGCAAGCCGCCCGGGCGTTCGTAGAACGCGGGCACCACGTCCTGTTCCAGCAGGCCATAGAGGGCTTCGGCCTCGAGGCGGTCCTGCAGGGCGGGGTCGGGGTAGTCTTCGCCGCGCCCGATGGCCCAGCCGATGGGCTCGTCGGGGTCGGCGCCCTGCCAGGCCTCGTCCCACCAGCCGTCCAGGGTGCTCAGGTTGAGCGCCCCGTTGGCCATGGCCTTCATGCCCGAGGTGCCCGAGGCCTCCAGGGGGCGGCGGGGGGTGTTGAGCCACACGTCGGCTCCCTGCACCAGGGCCCGGGCCACGGCCATGTCGTAGTCCTCGAGGAACACCAGCCGCCTGGCGAAGGCGGGCTGGCGGGCCAGCTCGGCCACCCGCTGGACGAGCCGCTTGCCCTCCTCGTCACGCGGATGGGCCTTGCCGGCGAAGATGAGCTGCACCGGGTGGGCCGGGTCGTTGAGAAGGCGTGCAAGGCGCTGGGGGTCGGAGAGGATCAGCGTGGCCCGCTTGTAGCCGGTGAAGCGCCGGGCGAAACCGATGGTCAGGGCCTCCGGGTCGAGCACGCCTCGGGCCGCCTCGAGCTCGGCCTCGCTGGCCCCCCGCCGGGAGAGCTGCCCTTGCAGGCGGCGGCGCTCGTGGGTGCGCCAGAGTTCCTCGTCGGGGATGGAGTACACCCCCTGCCAGAGGGCTCGGTCGGCGGGCTCCTCGCGCCAGGAGGGCCCCAGGTAGCGCTCGTAGAGCTGGTTCATCTCCAGGGAGATCCAGGATTGGAAGTGCACCCCGTTGGTCACGTGGCCGATGGGGATCTCCTCCTCGGGCACGCCGGGCCACAGCTCCCGCCACGTCCTGCGGGTGACCTGGCCGTGGAGCCGGCTCACCCCGTTAGAGTGTGCGGCCAGCTTCAGGGCCAGGGTGGTCATGCCGAAGGTCTCGCGGCCATCGGCGGGGTTCTTGCGCCCCAGAGCCAGAAGACCCTCCAGGCTCAGGCCCAGCTCGCGGGCATACTCCCCCAGGTAGCGCCCCAGGAGCTCGGGCGGGAAGTGGTCGTGCCCGGCGGGCACCGGGGTGTGGGTGGTGAAGACCAGCCCCGCCGAGGCGGCCTCGCGGGCCTCGGCGAAGGAGAGGTCCTCGCTTCGCATCAGGCGGCGGATGCGCTCGAGCGCCACGAAGGCCGCGTGGCCCTCGTTCAGGTGGTAGACCGGGGGGTTGGGGTTGAGGCCCAGGGCCTCCAGCGCCCGGTAGCCGCCGACGCCCAGCAGGATCTCCTGCTTGAGGCGCATCTCCGGGTCGCCGCCGTAAAGCTGGTCGGTGAGGTCGCGGTCCTCGGGGCGGTTGACCTCCAGGTTGGCGTCGAGGAGGTACAGGGGCACCCGGCCTATCTGGACCCGCCAGACCTGGGCCCGTACCGCCCTGCCGGGGTAGGCCACCTCGACGGCGAGGGGCTTTCCGTCGGGGCCCCGCTCCAGAGTCAGCGGCAGGGTGTGGAAGTCGTTGTCCTCGTAGCGTTCCTGCTGCCAGCCCGCCTCGTTGAGGTACTGGCGGAAATAGCCCTGCTGGTACAGGAGGCCCACCCCCACCAGCGGCACCCCCAGGTCGCTCGCGGACTTGAGGTGATCCCCGGCCAGGATTCCCAGTCCTCCGGCGAAAACCGAAATGCTCTCGGTCAGGCCGAACTCGGCGGAGAAGTAAGCCACCAGCGTCCCCTGCCGGCGACCGCCCGCTCGAGTGAACCAGGTCAGCTCGCCGGAGAGGTAGCGTTCCAGGTCGGCTAACGCGCGCTCCAGGTGGGCCAGGAAGCCCGCGTCGGCAGCCGCCGCCTCCAGGCGGGCCTGGTCGATGCGCCCCAGCAGCAGCACCGGGTTGTGGCCGACCTCCTCCCACAGCTCGCGGTCCAGGCGGCGAAAAAGCTCGATGGTGTCATGGTTCCAGCTCCAGCGCAGGTTATAGGCCAGCCGCCTGAGGCCCTCGAGGGGCCCTGGCAGCGACGGGACCACGTTGAAGGTTCGGATGGGCTTCACACCGGCCTCCTACACGACCTCCACGGCCTGCAATTCCCCCTGGCAGCAGAGGTCCTTGCGGTCGCAGTCGGGGTGGGTGCAGCCAAAGCGGAAGAGAAGCCTCCCCCGCTCCAGCGGCCCCAGGGTGAGCCGGTAGCGCCGCAGCCCGGCCATCACCCCGCCCACCGGGGAGAGTTCGGCGCTCTGGGCCTGCTGGCCCTCGCGCCACCAGGTGAGCCGGCCGGGGCAGTTGGTCTGCACGGCGAGCCGGTCCCCGGCCTGGACCTGCGAAACGGGCCGGGCGAAGCTCCAGGTCTCGGCCCTGGAGACGATGCGCCTCGAGAGCCCCTCGGGCGGCTCCCGGCCCAGACCCCGGTAGACGTTCCGCAGGTGGGTGCGGAACAGCTCGTCGAACTCGGCATCGCCGCCGGAGTCCTGGTCCTGGCCGAACCACCAGAACCAGTCCGAGCCCTCGGCGGCGTAGAGGGCCGTGAAGGCCGCGGGGTGGGTCTCGGGGATGGCTCCCGCATCCTCGAGGGCTTCCCGGGCCTCCTTCAAGAGCCCCCAGGCCCGGTTCTCCTCGGCCTCCCCTACCCAGGTGCCCAGGTCCACCCCCGGCGCGGAGCCGTTCTCGTCGATCCAGGACCCGGTGAAGAGGTCGTAGACCTTGCCCTGACCTTCTGCCGGGTGGGGCGCGATCCCCCGCGCGGGGTTGCCCTCGAGGTACTCGCTGTAGGTCACGGTCTCGACCTCGCGGTCTTGCTCGAGCAGGCCGTACAGCGCGTGCAGGAAAGGCCGCGCGTCCTCGCAGTAGGCCCCCCAGGCGTTCTCCCCGTCCAGGATGACGCTCAGGACCCGGTCTTCGTCGCCCTGGAAACGGCGGGCGAAGCGCTGCTTGACCTCGTCCAGGAAGGCCCTCGCCACCGCGGCGAAGTCCTTGCAGCCCTGGAAGCGGAAGCCGATGTCGTCGGAAAGGGCGGTGTCCCGGAAGAAGATGCTCAGGCTCTGCCCGTCCTGCTCGGCGCGGTAGGGCTGGGCCAGCACGTCGGGGTCGCCGGTGTCGTACCCGTATCGTCCGCTGCGGGCCAGCACCCCCTGGTCGCTGGCGATCCAGCGCACCCCCTGCCGGGCGAAGAGGGGAACCACCCCCTGGCTCACCGCCCCCTCGGCGGGCCACATCCCCCGGGGAGGCCGTCCGAAGTGGCGGGTGTAGTACTCCACCGCCCGCTCGACCTGGGCTGCGGCATCCTCGGGGCGGGCGAAGCGGGCCGGGAGGGCGGCGCCGGGGCGGTCGAGGGTGGCGCCGTCGCTGTCCAGCAGCAGGGGCAGGATGGGGTGGTAAAAGGGCGTGGTGGAGACCTCGACCTGGCCCCGCTCCTGAAGCTGCCGGTGCAGCGGGATCACCGCCCGCATCACCTTGTACTGTTCGGCCAGCATGGCCTCGAGGTCGGCCTGGCTAAAGCCCCGCCCCTGCTCCACGAAGCGCCGCACCGAGGCCGTCTCGCCGGTGGGGAGCGCCACCTCGCCCTCGCGGAACTCCAGGCCGAACCAGCTCAGGTTGAACCACATCTGCAGGTCGCGCAGATCCTGAGCGCTGAAGGGCTTCCCCTCCGCCCGCCGGCTGAAGAGCTCGCGGTAGCGCGGGTGGGGGTAGATCTGGTGGTGCCAGTCGGCCTCGAAGAAGTAGGAGAGCACGAACTCCTGCTCGGCCACGCTCAGGGTCTCGGCGGGCTTTAAGGAGAGCTCGAGGGCCCGGTCGGTGGCCCCTCGCTCCAGGTAGTCCTCGAGCTGCCACAACAGCACCGGGGTCAGGTTGACGCTGAGGTGCACCCCAGGATGCTGGGCCACCAGGGCCGCCATCGAGTAGTAGTCGCGCAGGGCGTGGAGCCGTACCCAGGGCTGGCGGTGGCTGCCCGCTGCCCCCGGGCGGGCGCTGTCCTTGTACAGCGGCTGGTGCTGGTGCCACAGCAGGGCCAGGTAGAGCTTGGGCCCGGCGGTGAAGCCCCCTTCCGGCCCCGAGACCTCACCCGCGGGGGATGCGCCGAAGACCCTGTAGCGCACCCGCTCACCCCGGGTGAATGGCCCCAGCTCGACCTGCCAGTAGCTGTTTTCACCCTGGTTGTGTGCCCAGCGGGCCTCGAGCCGCGTGGGTTCGCCGGCCGGGCCCTGGAGCTCGAGCCAAACCCGCTGCCCCGGCCCGATGGGCCAGCTTCCGATCACCAGGCGTACCGCCTCACCGGGGCTTACCCTCACAGGGGTACGGGGGGCGTCGGGGGTGAGGTGCCACAGGTACATCTCCCACCTCAGTTCCGGCCTCTGACCAGATCCAGCAGCCGCCGGGAAAGCTCCAGGGCCCGGGGGAAGGGGCGCTGCCAGACGTTGCGCCCGAAGATCAACCCCGCCGCCCCGGCCTCGAGGGCGAGCCGGGCCTGGGCAACGGCGGCGTCCTCTGACAGGCGTGCCCCGCCCGAGACGATCACCAGCGCTCGCCCCGCCAGATCCACCACCCGCCGCAGGGCCTGGTGAGGCGAAAGCTCCAGGTTCTTGTATTCACCGGGGTATTGCTCCTTACGGGCGGGGTCGTAGCGCGGGATGTTGACCTTGACCACGTCCGCCCCGAGCTCAAGGGCGACCCGCACGGCGTATTCGACGGCGTAGGGCGAATCCTTACCCCCCTTCTGGTCAACCCAGCGGCCCCGCGGGTAGGCCCAGACGATGACGGGAAGGCCGTAGCGCCCGGCCTCCGCCCGTACCCGCTGAAATTGAGCGATGTCGCGGTCCTGGGCGGGTGAGCCGACGTAGAGGGTATAACCGACCGCCTGTGCGTTCAGCCGGAGGGCGTCCTCCACGCCGGCGGTGAGGGGGCTGAAGGCCTCCTCGTCCGGAGGAATGCCGGTCTTGCCGTTGAGCTTGAGGATTAACGGAACCTGGCCGGCATGATCGGGCAGGTACTTCTCGGCCAAGCCCAGGTGCGCGGCGATGCCGGAAAAACCGGCCTCGGCCGCCAGGCGGAACTGGTGCTCGGGGTCGGCGGCCTCGGGGGAGTCGAGGAAGTCGATAGGGCCGTGCTCCAGACCCTGGTCGATGGGCAACACGGCAAGGCGGCCCCCCGTCCGGCTCAACAGGGTTTCAAGTCGGCTGCGCACGCCTAAGGGAAGGTGGTCGAGGTTGCGGTTGAACGTGTTCATGTCGGGCTCCGCCGGCGCCCGCCGGCGCCGGGCTCGTCTTCAGTGTTGGTGAGGCCTGCGCTCTTTCGGCTGATCCGTTCGGTCGGGGTCCGTGTCGGGCTGACACGTGCCGTGGCCGTGCCCTCCGTGACCCCCCAGGTGCATCAGCACCATGGCGCCCGCCAGCAGGTAGGGCAGCAACGCCGGGTACAGCAGGTAGAGAATTACGCCCAGAAGCAGGGTGACAACCCAGGCAACGGTTCGGATGTTGGCTCTGCCTTGCACGTCAAACACCCTCCTCGGGTTTGCCGGTTGGCTCGGTGGTCCCAGGGCCAGGGCGCACCCTATAGCCTCGAGTATCCCACCCCAGATGGGGTGGGATAAGGGAAGATTGTCCCTGAAGTGCCGAGGGTCAAACTATGCCGGCATGCGGCAGCCGGGGGCCCGCTGGGAAGCCCCCGGACCCCCACTCCTCTCGTGAGGAGTACCAGACCCAGTCAGTTCGCCACCGTCCACCAGGAGAGGTTCCCCACAGGCCATGGGCCTCCTGCTTACCGCTGACGGCTGAGGGCTGAGGGCTGGCCGCCCCCGCTGGCGGCTCTCACGCCTCCCGCGTCCCGAAGCCGGGCTTGAGGAAGTCGGGGTAGTCGGGGTTGGGCTTGCGGTCGGGGAGGCGGTCCTGGCACTGCGAGGGGTGGGGCTCGCCGCGGCGGCAGTAGGGGCAGTCGTGGCGCACCTTGTAGCGCACCGGCCTGGCCGGGACGCCCAGCGCGACGGCGTGGGGCGGGACGTCCTTAGTGACCACGGCCCCGGTGCCGATGAGCGCGTCGTCGCCGACGCACACCCCGGCGAGCACGGTGGCGTGGTAGGTGATGCGCACCCCCGAGCCGATGAGGGTCTGCCTGAGGGTCACGTCGGGCGAGGCCAGCACGTGGTGGGTGTGGCTGTAGAGGTTGACGTAGTCGGAGACGGACGAGCGGTCGCCGATCACCAGCCCGCCGATGTCGTCGAGGAGGGCGTAGCGGTGCACCACCACGTCGTCGCCGAGCTCGAGGTTGTACCCCACGCTGAACTCCACGTTCTGGAAGAACTTGGGGTTGCGCCCCACGCGCCTGAAGATGAAGGGGGCCAGCGCCCGGCGGATGGCCACGCCCGAGTGCACCGACTGCCCCAGCGGCGTGAGGTCGAGGGCCTTCCACAGCCACAGCAGCGGCTTGACCCGGTCGAACCTCTCGGGGTCGGTGGCGACGTAGTGCTCGGCCTCGAAGGTGGCGTTGCGCGCGTCGAGGGCGAAGGCCGCCATGGGCGCCACCTCGGCCAGCTCGTCGTAGGGCCGCGCGTGCAGGATGCGCGCGAGCTCGTCCCGCACCAGGGCGTAGCGGTCGGTGGAGGGGTCCGACAGCCGCTCGGCCAGCCCGCCCAGCCAGCGCTGGAGGAGCCGGTCGGAGCTTTCAGGGATGGGCTTGGGCAAAAGCCAGGGCATAAATGTACCAAATGTACCTGATGGGCCTGACGCGGAAGGTAGGAGGGAGAAGCCGAAAAAGCCGTCAACCGCTAGCAAAACGGGGGGCGAGGGACAGGACACCATGACGGTACGCTACGCACAGTGCGCCTCTGGGACCATGCTCGAGAGCCGCAGCCGTTTCCCCGGCCCCGAACCCACGAGGCACTGCCCAGGAGGCTTGCGAACGGAAGGCGGCGATTCTCGACCGCCATCGACCACCAACCGGCCGAGCCATACCGCCTCCGCTCAGTGCTCGACCAAACGGAGGAAGGCTCGCGTGCGCGGGTGCTTGGGATTGACCAGGATTTCCTGGGGCACCCCCTCCTCGACCACCGTCCCGTCCGCCATGAACACTACCCGATCGGCCACGTCGTGGGCGAACTTGACCTCGTGGGTGACGACGATCATGGTCATCCCGTCCCTGGCGAGCTGCCGCATCGTTTGCAGGACCTCCTCGTGCAACTCCGGGTCCAGGGCACTGGTGGGCTCGTCGAACAACACCACCTCGGGGTTCATGGCCAGGGCGCGGGCGATGGCCACCCTTTGCTTTTGTCCCCCAGAAAGCCTCGACGGGTACTCGTCACGTTTTTCAGCCAGCCCCACCTTGGCCAAGAGCTGTTCGCCCAACTTTACGGCTTCCTCGCGCTTCATACCCAGCACCTGGATCGGTCCTTCGATCACGTTGCCTAGCGCGGTCATGTGGGGGAAGAGGTTGAAGGATTGGAAGACCATCGCCGCCCGGGTGCGCAGTTGGCGGATCTTGCCGCTGCGCTCACGGCTAGCAGCCCTCACCCCGCAGTCCACCTCCACGTTACAGACGACCACCCGGCCTTGATCGGGCTCCTCAAGGAAGTTCAGACAGCGGATGAAGGTGGTCTTTCCTGAGCCCGAAGGCCCCATGATCACCACCACCTCGCCCTTGTGGACCGTAAGCGAGACCCCCTTGAGCACCTCGAGCGAACCGAAGCGCTTGTGGATGTTTTCGGCACGAATCTGGCAGACCCCACCGTGAGCGTGCGGCACTCCGTGCACGTGCATTTCCTGGTGGTTCATTGGTAGGCCCTCCGCATCCGCTCCTCGAGTTTGGCCTGGCCCAGCGACAAGAGCGAGTTGACGACCCAGTAGATGAGGGCCACGATCACGAACATCTGCATGTAGCGGAAAGTAGCCGAACCGATCTGCTCGGCCACCCGCGTCAGCTCCACCACCGTTACCACCGAGGCCAGCGAGGTGTCCTTCATCATGGTGATGAAGCGGTTGCCCAGCGAGGGCGTGATCACACGTATCGCCTGCGGCAGGATGATCCGCCGCATCACCTGGGCGAAGGTCATGCCACTGGAATAGCCTGCCTCCCACTGCCCCTTGTCCACCGACTGGATGCCGCCGCGCATGTCCTCACTGGTGTAGGCTCCGGCGTGCAGGGCCAAGGTCAAAACGACCGCCGGGATGGCTTCGATGGTGAAGCCCAGTTGTGGCAGGCCGTAATAGACCAGCAGGATTTGGGTGAGTAAAGGGGTGCCACGGACGAGTGAAACGAACGCGACGGCTGGGGCCCGCAGCGGCCAGGGGCCGTACATCCGAGCCACCGCCACCACCAGCCCCACCGCCAGGCTGAGGACGAACGAAACCACACCCAGCCAGATGGTTGTCCACAGAGCTTGGAGCAAGAAGGGTGCGGCCTGTTGGAGTAGCTCGAGCATCTACCAGCCTCCCCTGCTGCTTATTTGGCATACTTCGCCAGCGCCGCCGCCATGTCTTGCCCGCCGAGCCACTTCTTGGAGATGGCGGTGAGCGTGCCGTCGGCAATCATGTCGGCCAGCGCCTTATCCACCGCCGCCTTGAACGCGGCCTCACCCTTGCGGAAGCTCATGGCGTTGAGCTCCACCCCCAGGTCGAAGGCGGGGGCCACCAGCAGCCCGTTTTTCTGGGCGAGATAAGCGCCCACGAAGCGGTTGAAAAGCCCCGCGTCGGCACGGCCGAAGGCCACGTCCATGAGCGCCAGGGTGCCGTTTTCGTAGGTCTTAGGGATGGCCCCGGGGACCTTCTCGCGGACGAACTTCTCCTGGGTTGAGCCCGAAGTCACCGCCACCCGCTTACCGCTCAGGTCCTCCAAGCTCTTGAACTGGCCCACCCGGCTCGGACGGGTGAACACCGACACGCTGATGGCCTGATAGGGGATGGAGAAATCCACCACCTTCTTGCGTTCTTCGGTGACGGTCTGTCCTGAGATTACGATGTCGTACTTGTTCGCTTCGATGCCCGCGATGAAGTCGGCGAAACGCCCGGCGACGAATTCCACCTTGGGAATGCCCAGGCGCTTGGCCAATTCATAAGCCACGTCAACGTCAAAGCCCACGAGCTGCTTTTTGTCGTCGATCATGCTCCAGGGCGGGCTGGCCTGGGTGTTGGCCACCCGCAGCACCCCGGCGGCCCTGACCCGCGACAGCAGATCGCCGGCTTGGGCACCACCTCTTTGCCACAGGCCGATACCCCCTACCGCCAACAGCCCCAGCACCGCGACCGTGAGCCAACCGCTGTTCGGGAAATTGCTCCGCATGCCTACCTCCTTAAGCCCGCCTAAGCCCGCACTTCCTGCTCGAGTCGCCCGAGCGCGACCAGAAACCGCTCAAGTTCGGTCTCGCTGTTGTAGTAATGGACACTCGCCCGCACCAATTCCTTGATGCCCCGCCGGGTCATGTCCAAGAATGTGGAAGGGGCGCGGGAGACATTGACGTTGATGCCTTGCCGCCGCAGGCAGTCGCGTATCTGGTCGGGGGCGTAGCCCTCGAGGGTGAACGAGATGATGCCACACCGTTCGCAACCCAGGTCGAGCACCTCGCACCCGGGAACCTCGCCCAGGCCCCTGCGCACTTGCTCGGCCAGGGCCCGCACCCTGGGCCACGTGTTCTCCAGCCCCCAGGCCAGCGCGTAATCGACCGCGGCTCCAAGGCCCAGCTTGCCCGCGACGTTGCACTCCCAGTTCTCGAAGCGCCTGGCGCCGGGCTCGATCTCGTAGCGGTCGGGTGCTACCCAGGTCGCGGCATGGAGGTCGAGGAAGGGTGGCTCGAGCCGCTGCAACACCTCCCTGCGAGCATAGAGGAAGCCCACCCCACGCGGGCCCCGCAGGTACTTGCGGCTGGTCGCTGAAAGCAGGTCACAGCCGATTTCTTGTACGTCTACGGGCATCTGCCCCACCGACTGGCAGGCATCCAGCAGGTACAGCACCCCGTGCGCTCGGGTGAGCCTTCCGATCTCGGCTGCGGGATTGACCAGCCCCCCGTTGGTCGGGATGTGGGTGATCGAGACCAGCTTGACCCGCTTCTTGAGCATCCTTGAAAGGGCCTCGACGTCTACCTGACCGTGCTCATCGTCAGGGATGACCTCGACCACCGCCCCGGTGCGCCGGGATACCTGGAGGTAGGCGATGTAGTTGCTGGCGTACTCGGCCTGGCTGGTGAGGATCACGTCTCCCGCCCGGAAGGGGATGCTGTAAAAGGCCATGTCCCAAGCCCGGGTGGCGTTTTCCACCACCGCCACTTCATCGGGATGGCAGCCCAGCAGCCGCGCCAGCGAGGTATACACTGCGCTCAACTCCCCCTCCCGCGCACGGGCCGCCTCGTAACCGCCGGTGTGCGCTTCCAATTCCAGGTGGGCCTTGACTGCATCCAACACAGCTTGGGGCATCAGCGCCGCCCCGGCGTTGTTGAGGTGAACCACGTGGTTCACCCCAGGAGTCTCCCTGCGGGCTTTGTCGAGGTCAAACACGCTTAACTCCGGTGGCCGAACCCTTAACTTGGGTAGCCGAACCCTGTGAGCAGCAGGGGGTTGGGCTTGGGCTGGCGACACAGTAATATATTGCATATTTGATACTACAAGTCAAGGGTTGAGGTATACTTCACGTGTGCCACTGCCATCACAGGTTCGTAAGGTCAAGCGGGAGCTGGCCCGGGAACAGGTGTACAAACAGCTGCGGGATTGGATCATCGACGGCACACTCAGGCCGGGTGAGGTCATCAAGGATGTCGAACTGGCGGAAGCGCTCGAGGTCAGCCGTACCCCGGTTCGCGAGGCGCTACGCCGGCTCGAGGACGAGGGCCTGATCGAGACCGCCTCGCACAAGTGGACCCGGGTAGCGCGGCTCGACCCCGAGCAGGCCGATGAGTTGTACGGCATCGTGCAGCGCCTGGAGGTCTACGCCCTGGAGCTGGCTCAGTTCAAGCTGACCGAGGCCGATTTCCTGACCCTGGAAGCGGCCAACGCCCGTCTGGCTCAGGCCATCGAACGCCACGACGCCAAGGCGGCGCTGGCGGCGGACAACGCCTTCCACCAGGTCTGGATCGAGCGCTCGGGCAACCGCGAGTTGGCACAGCTCTTGGCGGATTTGAAGGTTAAATTACGCCGCTTCGAGCTGGCCCACTTCGACTCCAAGGACGCGATGGAGTCCGTAAAAGAACATCAAGTCATCGTGGAGTCGCTCCGCACGGGCAAAAGCCGCAAAGCCCTGGAGGCCCTCGAAGGCAACTGGGAGGGAGCCACCGACCGTTTCTCGAGGCGGGTATTGGGCAAACTGGCCAAGAGCCCATAGGCCCAACGGGTCAACCCTCCTGGCCGCCGAAGGGATTTAATCCCATCACCGGCCTCCCGCCCCGCTCCCGTTCGGGGCGCTCGGTCGCCCCGAGGGCTCGCCCTTGCGGCGGCGACTGCCCTAGAGGGGCAGAGCCGGGCGGGGACGTTTTGCCGACTCACCCCGGCGTCGCCCGGTTCCTGAGCCTGGGCTGGAGCATCACTCCGGCGAGCAGAACTACGGCCACGAAACCGCCGTATAAGAAGGACTGCTCGGCGAAGCGGCTCCCCAGCCAGCCGGCCAGGGGGTAAGTCAACGCCCACCACAGGTGGCTCCAGGCGAAGTGTGCCCCGTAGACCCGCCCCTGGAACGCTTCAGGGGTGCGGTCGGCGATGAGTGTTTGAGTAGGCAGGTTAACCCAGTTCTGGCCCGCCCCGGCAAGGATCCACAGGAGCAGCAAAGGGATGAACGGAACGAAATTGGCGGGCAGCACCGCCAGTGTGGAGACCAGCGCCCCCAGCAGCACGAAGGTGGTGCGGGGCAGGCGCCCCTCCAGGGCGCCCACCGCCAGGGCCGCCAGCGTGGCCCCGACCCCGAAGGCCGCCATCCCCCAGCCGTACTCGAGGTCGCCCAGCTCGAGCTGCCCCCGCACCAGCCCTACCGTGCCCACCAAAATCAGCGCACCCGATACCGCCGCGACCAACTCCAGCAGCAGCGCGTAGCGCATCGGGGCGTCCTGCCATAACCGCAGTGTTCCGTCCTGAACGTCGCGTAACGTGGTGGCCTGTGCCGTGTCCGACGACCGATCCACCCGCAGCCTCACCGGCAGGGTCAAGATGAGCAGGGCCGAGATCAAAAAGGTCCCCGCGTCCAAGAAGAAAATGTTCCGTGCCCCGATCAGCCCGGCGATCGCACCCGCCACCCCGGGGCCGAGCACCCCCAGCACCTCGTAGGTCGCTCCAGAAAGCGCGATGGCCTGAGCGTAGTCCTTCTGCCGCGTCACCTGAGGCAGGGCTGCCTGATACGCGGGGGTGAAAAAGGCGGTGAGCGCGTTAAGGGCAAACATCAGCACGTAGACCTGCCAGACCTCACTTACCAGGGGCATCAGCCCGATGACCACCATTCGCCCCAGGTCGGCAGCGACCATCAGGGTCTTGCGGTCCATCCGGTCGGCCAAGGCTCCCGCCAGCGGCGAGAGAGCCACGAAGGCCGTAACCCGCAGCGTGAGCGCCCCGGCCAGAATCGCCGCCGACCGTGCCCCACCCACCTCAAAGGCCAGCAGAGCCAGACCCACCCAGGTAAAGGCGTCGCCCAACAGGCTGGTAGTCTGCGCGGCGTAGAGCCGGGCGAAAAGCGGGTTGCGCAGACTCCGGAAGGGGAGGAGGACCTTCACCGCGAAGCCCCGTGTTCGGGAAGCCCCAGCCGCTGGTGCTCGGCGTGGGCGAAGGCCTGGGTCAGCAGGTCGGCGATGTGGCTCTTGAGGCGGTAGAACACCTTGGTCCCCTCGCGGCGGGCCGTCGCCACCTCAGCCGCCCGTAGCGCCGCGAGGTGCCTCGAGACGGTGCTCTGGGGCAGGTCGAGGCGCTCGACCAGGCAACCCACGCTCTGCTCCCCCTCGATCATGCCCAGGGCGATGCGCAGGCGGGCGGTCTCAGCCAGGGCCTGGAATGTCCTCAGGACTCGCTCGAAGTCTTGCTGGGGGGGTGGGTACGAAACGCCGTGGCGCTCCATGCCGTTGATTATATCCTTTTATCCGGATAGACAAATATATAAACCGCTCGAGCTGTAGGCCGGCGGCGACGGTGGTTTTGGCGAACCACCGTCGCCCGAAAGACCCGCCGGTGTGGCGGGTAGGAGCGGGGCCGGGTCTGCGGAGCGTGGGGTCACCTAACGGCGGGGCAATGCCCGGCTCACCGCCCTGATGCGCGTCCTGCCCTCGCCGGGAAGCGGTTTCCTGACTCCTCCGTGGGCGGCTTTACATTAGCTTAACAATTCAATGCCATCGTTCTCCCATTAACACCACGCAACCTCGCCCACTTCGCTCAACGCTCGGCTTATTCTGAGGGTGGGGATTGCGGCTGTGTACGGGAGGGGAAATGAAGCGATTCAACGTGCTGTCGTTAGTCCTGGCTGTGTCCTTCGCGCTGCTGACAGGTGCCGCACTGGCCGGTCACACTGGCCAGCGCATCATTCTCGCCATACCCCAGGATGAGGGAGAGCTAACTCCCTACACGTACGTGACCGGCTACCCCGGTTACAACATGCTGTCCCTGGTGTTCGACACCCTGATGCTCAACGACCTAGGCGACGTGCCCCGCCCTTGGCTGGCGGAGAGCGTCACCAGCACGAACGGGGGCCGGCAGTGGACCATCAAGCTCCGCGAGGGCGCTGTGTGGCATGACGGCAAACCCCTGACCAGCGCCGACGTGAAGTTCTCCTACGAGTACTACAAGAAGTACCCCCTGATCGGACGTTTCGCTACCGCGGTGCGCGGCATCTCCGACATCCGCACGCCGGATGAACGCACAGTAGTCATCACCCTTCCCCGGCCCGAGGCCAACTTCCAGCAGGTCACGCTGGCCGACGTGCCCATCCTGCCCCAGCACCTCTGGCAGAACGTCACCGACCCCAGGGCTTTCAAGAACGCCACGGGCAGCGGCCCCTTCAAGCTGGTGGAGCACCGCCCGGACCAGTCGTACCGGCTGGTGGAGAATCCCAGCTACTTTGGCGGCAAACCCGGTGCGGACGAGGTGGTGTTGAGCATCATCAAAGACGCCACCTCGACCTTCCAGGCCCTACAGGCCGGGCAGATCAGCGCGACCAGCCGCGAGGTGTTGCCCGAACTGATCGGCCAGTTCTCCAATAACCCACGGCTCAAGGTGGTGCGGGGGCCAGGGTATGCCAGCACCCTGCTGCAGTTCAACACCACGATCCCGCCGTTCAACGAAGTCCGCTTCCGCCAGGCGGTGGCCGGCTTGATCGACACCAAGGGCTTGGTCGAGACGTTGCTGCTCGGCTACGGCACTCCCGGCAACGCCGGCTTCGTGCACCCGCAGTCGCCCTTCTACAGTGCGGCCACCCGTGAGTACAAGCGCCTGAGCGTAGCCGAGGCCGGGAAGGTGCTGGACTCGCTGGGCTACCGGGCCGGCGCGGGGGGTGTACGCGTGGGCAAGGACGGCAAGCGGCTGGAGTTCACGCTTCTGGTGCAGTCCAACAACCCTTTGCGCATCCGTGCCGCGGAGCTGATCGCCCAGCAGGTTCGGCCCGCAGGCATCGTCTTCAACGTACGCTCGCTCGACCCCACCACGGTGCAACAGGCAGTTTGGCCGGACTTCGACGTGGCCAAAGGCCGCAACTTCGAGTTGGCCATGTGGGGATGGTCCGCCCCGGTGACCTCGCAGCTCAACCTGCGCGGGCTGTTTAACTCCAACCCTGCTGCCGGGACGCTCAACATCGGCGGTTACAAGAACCCTACGGTGGACAGCCTCACGGAGCGCATGGTCACCACCGTGGACTTCGACCAGCGCAAGCAGCTCGCGACACAGGTTCAGACCATCATCGCGCGCGATCTACCCTTTATCACCTTGTGGTATGCCGACGGGGTCTACGCCTACCGGCCCGAGGCCTATGACGGATGGAAGTTCCAGAAGGGCCAGGGCATCATCAACAAGCGCTCCTTCTTGCAAGGGCAGTAAAGGGCAGTCGATGCTCAATCGCCTGGGCCAATACCTCCTGGTGCTGCTGGTCGCAGTGACGGTGAACTTCTTCCTGCCCCGGGCTATGCCGGGCAGCCCGTTGCAGTTCCTCGCTGGTGATGAGGTGGCCACGCTGAGCCCCGAGCAGCGCCAGGCCATCCTCCAGCGCGCGGGCTTGGACCAGCCGCTGCTGGTGCAGTTCTTGCGCTACCTGGGCCAGTTGGCCCGTGGCGATCTCGGCTACAGCTACCAGGAAAATCGTCCGGTGCGCTCGATCCTGCTCGAGCGCCTACCCTGGACTCTTCTGCTCACTGCAACCGCCCTGCTCCTCTCCTCGCTCTTCGGCGTCATCGTAGGGGCCCTGGCCGCCTGGCGGCGTGGGGGGATGCTGGACAACACCACCCTGGCCGGCTCGATCGCCCTTGACGCGGTGCCCACCTTCTGGCTGGGGATGATGCTGGTGGCGATCTTCGCCGTGCAGCTACAGATCTTCCCGGTTTTCGGGGCCAGAACTGCGTGGGCCAACTACCAGGGCTGGTCGGCGGTGGTAGACGTGACGCGTCACCTGGTATTGCCCGCCACCACCCTCACCATCGCCAGCCTCTCCGGCACCTACCTGGTGATGCGCTACGCGATGCTCGCCGTGCTGGGAGAGGACTACATCCGCACCGCCCGGGCCAAGGGAATGGCCGAGCGCCAGGTGCTTTACAAGCACGCCCTGCGCAACGCCATCCTCCCGGTGTTCACGGTGTTCATGCTCAACCTGGGAACGCTGGTGGGCGGGGCCGCAGTAATCGAGACGGTGTTCTCCTATCCAGGGGTGGGGCGGCTGCTGTTTGAGTCGGCCACCAACCGCGATTACCCCTTGCTGCAGGGGGCCTTTTTCCTGGTGACGCTTTCGGTGTTGCTTTTCAACCTGCTGGCAGACTTGCTCTATCCCCTGGTTGACCCCAGGGTACGGGGTTCACATGGTTAGCTCTGCTGTTGCTTCGGCCCGATCAAGACGCTGGCGCGAGCTTTCGAAGATGCTTCTGGCTAGCCCTGTCGGCGTTACGGGCCTGGGCTTGCTGACCTTGATGTTGTTTTTAGCCCTGTTCGGCCCGCTGATCGCCCCCTATGACCCCACCCTGCCCAGCGGCAAACCCTTTGAGCAACCCTCGAGCGCCCATCTGCTGGGCACCAACGACGTGGGTCAGGACATTCTCTCCGAGCTAATCGTGGGTACGCGGGTTTCGCTCCTGATCGGCTTTAGCGCTGCGGCAGGCGCCATCTTGATCGGTACGTTGGTGGGTCTGGTAGCGGGCTACAGCGGTGGCTGGCTGGACGGGGCGCTGATGCGCCTGGTGGACGTGATGCTGGTGCTGCCCTTCATCCCGCTGATGATCGTGGTGGCCGCCTATCTAGGACCAAGCACCGGCAACCTGATTGCCGCCATCATGCTGGTCATCTGGGCGCGACCCGCTCGAGTGATCCGTTCCGGGGTGCTGGCCTTGCGCGGGGCGACCTACGTCGAAGGGGCCAGGGCCCTGGGGGCTAGCGACTTCCACATCCTCTTCCGCCACATCCTGCCCGGGGTGCTGCCCATCGCAGTCTCGCAGTTCATTCTGGTGGCATCCGGCAGCATCCTGATCGAAGCCTCACTCTCCTTCTTGGGCTTGGGTGACCCGGTGCGCAAGAGCTGGGGTTCCATCCTCTATTACGCCCAGATTCGCGGGGCTTTTCTCAACGGTTCGTGGCCCTGGTGGGTGGTGCCCCCGGGGGTGATGATCACGTTAGCGGTGCTGGGTTTCGCCCTTACCGGCCGCGCTTTGGAAGGCTATCTGTTCCCGCGCTTGCGCAAAGGTTGATCGTATGCCCAAAAGCATTCTGATGTTGGCGACCTATGGCCTGGAGATCGTGGAAGTGGGTGGTACGCTGGCCCTGCACGCCCAGGGGGGCGATGCCGTACACGCTGCCGTGGTGCTGTCCAGGCCGCAGACCCGCCCCCAGATCGAGCAAGCCGCGAAGATCTTGGGGGTACGGTCGGTGCGGTTCCTGGAGTTTCAGGTCGGCGAGACCCAGCTCGACACCCCCTCCAAAATCAAGCTGGTGCGACTGATCCGGGAGACCCGCCCGGACATCCTGATCACGCAAGACCCCGAGCATTCCTATGCCGACCTCGACCCCGACCGCAGACTGCTCATGCTCTTGTATCTCGAGGCGGCCTCGTTGGCCGGACGGGACTGGCGCATCGAGGAGTGTGGCGGGTTTGAGCGCCACCTGATCCGCGACCTCTACTACATGTCGCCGCACAACCCCAACTGTGTGGTCGAGATCGGATCCACCTTTGCCCTCAAGCAACAGGCCCTGGGGGTGCTCGAGGGGCAGATGGCCTTCACTGCACAGGTGCTGCGCAGCAGGCTTAACCCAGAGTCACTGGAGACCATTGTTCCTGGATATGCCCACCTGTCCGACCTCGAGCTGGGGCGCTCGCTGCATCGCGAAATGGACAAGTCGTCGGCGCTCTATCACGGACTGCTGAGCCATGCCGGGGCCACCATGGCCGAGGCGTTCAGGCATCAGTTCCCCTTTCGGTTGGAACGGTTGCTCTGATCCACGACCTTAGCTGCCCTTGGAGCCTATACGATACCGGATTCAAAAAGATAATCTTCCAAACCGAAGAGCCCCGGAGGCTATCTTTTCGGGTCCCAGAGCATACCCCTCCCTGACGGTCGGCGAAGCAAGCGTATCCCTCCCGAGGGGCGCTACCGCCCTCCGCCACGCGGATAACTTCGGTCGGGTCAGTTCGTCACCGAACGGTGACGAACTAACCGAATCGGGTATGAAACCCTCATCTTGACCGCAGCAACGCTAATTGGCCTCTCCGGGATCGCGGTGATCGTAGGGGTCGCCCTGGACCTACGTGGCTGCTACCGACTGGATCATCGGCATGATACCCCGCCGCTTCGGCGAGGGGACTGGCACGATCCAGTTTTGAGCCTAGCGTGCGGCTTTCGCCTGCAATTCCCGCAGCGCAGCCCGGGCTTCGGCATAGCCGGGTCTATAGCGCAGGGCTGCCCGGAAGTCAGCCAGGGCTAGATTACGCTGTCCCAGCGCAGCCCGGGCTTTGCCGCGCCAGTAGTACGACTCCTCATGGTCGGGAGCCCACCGCAGGGTCTCACTAGCTAAGGAAACCACCTCGCCATGGCGGGCCACCTTGTAGTAAGCCTCCAGGGGACCAAACTGGTACCACAGGGTACGCCAAGGCCAATTACCCAGCATCCCGCCGGGCCGGTCGGGGTCATAGGCCCGGTTGACCGGCAGGCCGCGGGCTTGGTCGTAGGCTTGGGCAGCCCCCACGGCGTCGCCCAGCTTAAGCAGGCTGGTGCCCAGGTTGAACCAGGCGAAGGCGTTACGGGGCTGGGTCCGGGTTTCCTGGAGGGCTACCGCCCGGGCGTGCTGGTCTTCCCATCCCGCGTTCACCCGATCACCCAGCAACTTGCGCACTTCCCCCTCACGGCTTTTGGGATAAACCACTAGATAGGTGCGGTTGTACACCTGCCACAGGCTGTCAAACTCCGTGTACTCGAGGCGTATGTTGGGGCCGTTGTAGGAGTCGTAGGCCCACAAATAGCCCCCTCGTTCGTCGTAGCCGGTAATCAGACGGTAGTGACCCATGCCGCCTTGGTCGCTGACGAACCAGGTCTGGGCGATTACCGGGTAACCCGCTGCCACCAGCCGCCTGATCAACGCCAAATCGCCGGCTGCGCCCCCGTGCACGGCGTAGCCCTGGCTGCGGGCATAAGCTGCCAGCTCATCGGGCGAGACGTTCTTGTCGGCCCGGTTGGGCTTCAACACAGGAGCGGACTGGTACTGCGTCAGCTTGCTCCCCCAGAAGCTCAGGGCCATCCCGATCGTGACGGGGCCGCAGTTGTTGAGGCGTTGGTACTCGTGGCGAACGCCTTCCAGCCGCACCGCCCCGGGCACGGCCCCGGCCGTGGACAGAAGCACGGGCAACAGGAGGTGCACGATCCGCCGGTTCACGATCCCCCTTTCAGGTAGCGGTCGAAGAACGCCACCGAGCGCCGCATAGCCTGGGCGAAGTTCTTGCTCAGGTTGTGGTCGTCTCCGGCGTAGCTATAGAACTCATACGGCTGCCCGGCCGCCTTGAGTTGCCGCGCCAAGGTCTGCGAAAAGGCGTAGGGGACGTGGGTATCGGCAGGGCTATGATGAAGCTGGATCGGCGCCATGCCTTCTGCCAGGTAGCTGTTGGCCGAAATAGCGTTCCAGAACCCGGGGTTCTGCTCGGGAGTGCCGAAGCGATCGAAGATCTCCCGCCTGCGCTGCTGTACCCGAGTTGAGGGTTGCCCACCCATGTACGGTCGCCGCCAATTGTTGACGAGGTCAGTGTAGGGTGCCACCACTCCCGCCCAGATCACCCCGGCCTTGATGCGCTTGTCGACGACCATGGCCCGCAGGGTGAGGTAGCCACCCATCGAGTGTCCCCACATGCCCAGACGCCCGGCATCGACTTCCTTAAGCTTCGCCAGCGAGGAGACTGCGTTGAGCACGTCGATGGTGTAGCCCGGAAACCAGTAGGCTCCCTCGGCCTGGCCCTCGGAATTGCCGTGCCCCCGGTAATCCGGCTTGAACACGACATAGCCCGCCCTGGCCAGTGCGTCCACGTACGCCTCGTAGCGCTGGGTGGTGCGGTACTGTTCGGGCGGGATGTAACCGTGGTTAAACACGACGGCGGGCCAGCCGCTCTTCGGCTTGGTGCCCGAGGGTACGGTCAAGAGGGCGAAAATCTTCAGGCCATCGGAACGGTAGGAGGCGATGTAGCGCCGGTAGTTCGCGCCCGAGGTGAGGGTGCGCTCGACGGTGATGGCGCTGCCCGGGTAACTGCGGGCGCGCAGGGCCTCGATGCTGAGGGGGTCAGGCTGCTTGCTCTGGCCCAGGGCGAGGCCGCTGGACAGGAGCGCTGCGATGCCAAGGGATGGCAGGATTCTGACCATGCCTGTCAAGTTAAGGTTTTACGGTTAAGTTTCCGTAAAGCCCTCCGCGGCCAGGCTAAGGTTGCGGCCATCAACTCTACCGAGCAGGCCTCGAGCGTCCTTGAAGTGGGCATTTAGCTACCCGTCACCCGCTACGCAGTGCCGACGGTACTTTGACGAGGTTTCAAGACCTTGATTGGCCCAAACGCGCACACGGAGTGCAGCTAAGGCAGTCACGACCATGTAAAACCTGTCCTCCGACAGGTACACTGAGCCTATGGGCGAGGTGCGCTCGTTCCACCTCAACGAGCAGGGGTTGCAGCGGGTCCTGGGCGGCCTCGAGGCGGCGGTGATGGAAGTGCTGTGGAAGCATGGGCCCCAGACGATCGCGGAGGTGCAGAAGGCCTTGTTGCCGCAGCGGCTAGCCTTCAACACGGTGATGACGGTGCTCAGTCGCCTGGTCGCCAAAGGGCTGGTGACCCGCTGCCAACCGGGTGGGAGGCGCTCGGTCTACGGAGCGGCCCTGTCCAGGGAAGCCTTCGTAGAGGGGTTGACCCACGACGTTGTGGTAGGTCTGGTGCGCGATTTCGGGGACTACGCGGTGGCCCAGTTCGTCGCTGCGCTCGAGCGCGAGGATCCCGGGCGCATCGCCGAGCTCGAGGCCCTACTGCGGCGCAAACGGGAAGGCTCGTGAGCCTATGGGTCGCGCCATCGAGGCCAGCCTGCTCACCTTGCTGCTGCTGCTGGGGGCGCCGTTGCTGCTGGTGGCAGGCACCAGCGGTCACCCGGGCATGAGCGGGGCCTTGGACTGGCTCGGGGACTGCTGGTTCGCCCTCCGGGCAGGAGAGGCGGCCGTCGGGCTGGTTCTGCTGGCCGCGCTGGGTCCAGGGGCTCTCGCGGCTTTCCGGATGCTGCGCGAGCTGGTCACGAGGTGGGCTCTGCTGGCCTCACTGCGCCGTGAGGTCGGCGGGGCCGCCCAGCCCCCCGATCTCAGCGAGCTCGCGCAGAGCCTGGGCTTGAGGCGGGTGGTATACGTGGACCGGCCCGACGTGTTCGCCTTCACCCAGCTCTCCGAGGTGGTGGTGAGCCGGGGCCTGGTCGAGCTGCTGCCCCGCGAGGAGCTCAAAGCTGTCCTGCTGCACGAGCGGTACCATCTGATGCGCCGCTCGGTCAAACGTGGCCTGTGGGTGGCCGGCCTGACCGCCGCCACGGCATTCCTGCCCGTCGCACCGCTCCTGCAGCGGGCCTGGTGGTTACGGGAAGAGCTCGACGCCGACCGGGCGGCGGCGGCGGTGGGCGGTGACGTGGTGGCCTCGGCCTTGTTGCGCCTCGCACGGCATGCCCATGCAGAGTCGGCCCCGAATGCTGAAATTCTAGGCTCGAGCCTGGCTCTGCGGGTGCAGGCCGTCTTGGGGCAACCGGCGCCTCTTTTTGAGGGGCACCGCTGGCGGGCGGCTGTGGTGAAAAGCGCGCTCATCCTGGCGGCACTGTCCCTCGTACCACTCCTGCTGCACGCCGCGCCTCTGGAGTGGCATCTGCGGGACTGGTTACCCCACGGCCCGGGTCAGAGCTGCTAGAGGGGCAGGCCGCACAGGTCGAGCTCCCCTTCCGGCCAGGACCTGCCCTGACAGGCGAACGCCATTGCCGCCAACTCACCCTGCACCCTGCCGCCGGGCTGCTGGAAGTAAAACGGCCCTTGCACGCGCTGCCAGCCCAGGCGTTCATAGAAGGGGACCAGATCCTCCGCGCACATCAACCAGGCGAAATCGCACTTAAGCCGGTCGCCGATGAACCCGATGCTCTCCCGCAGCAGCACGGAGGCGTAGCCTTTGCCCCTCGCTTGCGGGAGAGTGGTCACCGCCCCTACCAAGCCCAGCCGCACGTCCTCCACCCCGACCTTCGCCGGGCGGTGGACGATTTCCAGCATGCTCACCCACCGGCCTTCATGGCTCAAGAAGCCGTACCACTGAGGCCGGGAGAGCTTGAGCGAGCTCCGGAAAGTGCGGGCTTTCCACCAGCGGTAGCGCACGTACTGGCTGAGCGAAAGCTGCTCCGGGGGGACGATCCAGACTTGCTGCTCCCAGGGAAGAACGTCGACGAGAAAGTGATTCATGGCGGGGACCCCCCTTTACACTACAGCGTGTAGTGTAAAGACCCCATGTTAAATCTGCGTAAAGCTAGTGGCCAACCCGCCTGCGCATCCTCCAGGCGCAAGCCACGCGGTTCGGCCATCCCGCCCGGGTGGAGCATGCACCCTTGCCGCATGGCGCTTGACGACCGGCAGACAGGAGGAGCAGGGCCGCTCGATCCAGCCGCGACCCCGGCTTCACCCCATCTTCCCTCCTGATGGTCAAGTTCCCCGACGGGTAGCGGTTGCACACCCCGACCCTGCCAGGCTCAGCAAAACCGATCGCGCACGATGATCCGGGCGTTGCCGAGCACACCGCCGAGTTCCACGTCACCTCCATCCTCAACAAGCCCGGCGAGGACACCCGGCAGGGCTTGGCGTGACCCTGCCGGGCTGCCCGCCTTCAAGTAGGCGCGACGAAGTTGATCCCCACGAACAGCACCCGGTCCTTATACCCGCGCCAGGCTGCCTCGAGCATCGGCGCTTCACGGCGGCAGGAGGGGCACCAACTGGCCCGGAAGTTGAGCGCGACGGGCTTAGGCCCACCAGCCTGGAGAGGGTGAGGCGATCCCCCCACTCCGCCCGGTAGGGCTTCAGGGTGGGCATGATGAAGTCCGGGGCAGGTTGTTCCCCTGGGCGATCTGGGAGGGCAGGGCCGAGGGGAGGGGCCGCGGCGCAGACCCCACCAGAACAGCCCACCCAACAGAGCGACCACCAGGATTCCGGCCCAGAAACGCATATTCTCCTGTTGTCCTTGTTCCCTTCCTTGAACCAATAGTATATGCCCGCACATACCTGTACCTCACTCTTGCGCCTGAGCGGCCCTGAAAGCCAGGGGAAAAGCAGGCTGGCCCAGCCGTAGAGAATGTGAGGCTACCCGGAGAGCCGGGAACCGGAGGCGGGCAGAACGGCCAAACCCACCATCACACCCAGCCGCCCGCCGGCTCGAGCGCTCACGTCACCTCACCGGGTTTTCCGGCCCCCGGCCACGGTAGGCGTCCACAAACGCCGCTGCCGCCGCGGCGTCCCACCCCTCCAGGCGCAGCAGCCTGTTCCAGGCGGTGAGCTCGATACCGCGCCCAATCCCGGCCTTACGGACCACCACCAAGCCGTCCCACTGACCCCGGAACCGCCCTGCCCAGGCCCTAAGGGTGCGCAGGGCCTCGTCGCCGGGTTGGTCGTAGTAGATCACCACGTTCCCGTGTTCCATCGAGTGCACCAGCTTCTCTTTAGGTTCGGCAGCGGTGTAGAAACCGGCGCTGGTCCAGCTCGGCCAGTGGGTGCCCGAGGTCGGCGGATCGTCCCTGAAGCCCAGCGGCTGTCCCAGCGCCGCGTGCAAACGCCCCGCGTCAAGGCGCTCGATCACCCTGCCGAGCTGGGGTTTGCCCTGCTCGGCCAACCGGGCGAAGTCGCCCCCCACCTGCCGCCCCTGCCACCACGACCAGCCGGCCCAGCCGACCCCCAGGGCGGCCAGGGCGGTGAGGAGTACTGCAGTCCAGGGAAAGGCTTTAGATTTGGAGGTGTACCTCGCACCACGCCGGGTGCTTGACGTCAAGGCCTTTCGGTTGCTCGGATTCTTTGCCATACGTCGCTCCACGTACCAGGTGCTCATCGTTGCCAAACCTGGCCCTGATCGTCCATCCATACGATGTATCCAGCCTCGTCGGGGCTCGCCGCCAGCGCGATCACGGAGGCGGGCTCCAGGCGTTGCCATCCCTCGGGACCCTGGGCATACAACCCCTGCCGTCCGCCGACATAGAGCTTGCCGCCCGCGTCCACGCCCAGCGCGAAGACGTCGGCCTCGGGCGCCCCGGCGGGCTCAAAATGCCCGCCGCCATCCAGGCTGCGGTAGAGCCCTGCCCCCACGCCTCCGGCGTAGACGCTACCGTCCCTCGCGACCGCCAGCACGTGAACCCACCGGGACAGCCCTACCCCCCCGGCCGCTCTCCAGTTCAGACCCCCGTCCTGGCTGACGTACAGACCGCTGCGGGCTTCCCAAAGGTAATGCCGCTGAGGGTCAACAGGGCTTATCGCGTAGCCGTGAATGTCCATGCCGCCGAGCCCACTCGGACGGCGGTCACGGTATGTCCTGAGATCGTCGCTCACGGCATAGACTTCATGGCCAGCTACAATTAGCCGCCTGCCATCCCAGGCCAGGTTCATGGCATCCCAGCCGCTGCGCTGCACCACGTTAAGCCAGCCCTGCTTATCCCCGTCGAAGCGCTGGATGCCGTCGTGGTGCCCGAAGAGTATCTCCCCAGTAGGCAAAAGTACCAGGGAGTGGGCGTCTCGCGTGGCCACCGGGGCCAGGGGCATGGTCATGCCGGCCATCCTCCCCTTGGGGCTGCCGGCCCCGCTCGCCGCCGTGCCCATGGGTATCCCGCCCGTGATGGGCATTCCGGGCAGGCGGGGTACGGTCGAGCGCGCCAGCAGCCCCACCAACCCGGCCAGCAGGAGTGCCCCAAGACCGGCGATCCACCAGGAGGTTTTGACCCGTTTCCCCATCGACCCGACCTCGGCCCGCGGCCACCGTCCCGCGTGCCCGCACGGTACCCAGCTCGTGTTAAATGCGTGTAAAGTCCCTGGGTGGAAGCCCCGGATGTGGTCGACCGGCCTGCCAGTACCCCCACTTCCACCACCGCAGCTTGGGCACCCCGGCGATATAGGTGCGGGCAACCCCGCAAGGCTGGAAGCCCACCGACAGGATGCCCCGCCTCGAGGCCAGGTTGGCAGCGTGGGTGTCGATGTAAATGCCGCCAGTGGGCGGGTTGCTCAGGGCAAGGCCGGCCAGATAGCGCAGGGCGGCCTTGTACAGCCCCCGACCTCGCAGGTGTGGCTGGGTCTGAAAGTCGAACAGCCAGTGGACCGGTCGGGTCTGGGGCTGAGCGGGACCGTCCGTGGGCGGGCGGTAGACCAGGTGGGCGCGCCACCGAACCGGCGAACGCTCAAGCAATAACGTGAACAAGGGAGCCTCCGCGGGTCTAGGGCAAGACGGCCCGTACGTTACTGAGCAAAGCCCCTCGGTTGAGTTCACCGATCAGCCGGCCGCGCAGGGTGCCGTCAGGAGTGATGAACAGGGTAGTGGGTAACCCCACCCCGCCAAAACGGGCATAGAGCGCGGAGGTGCGGTCAAAGCCGCTCTGACCCACAGGGGCATCCCGCCAGATGGGATAGCTCACCCCCACCTGTCGGGTGTAGGCCGCGACCGTCTGGGGGGCTTCGTTCAGATTCACCCCCACAACGACCAGCCCTCTATCTTTGAACTCGGCCTGCACGCTGTCCAGCAGCGGCATCTCGCGGCGGCAAGGGGGACACCAGGTGGCCCAGAAGTTGAGCACCACCGCTTTACCCCTGAGGCTCCAGAGCGTGACCGGCTGGCCCTCGAGGTTCACCAGGCGTATCTCCGGAACCTGGTCGCCGATTTTAACAGCGGCCCCATCCCCCAGCCGCAGCCCCATGCTCCCGTACCCCAGGGCAAACCAGGCACCACCCACCACGAAGCCCATCAGCAGCGGTCGGGCGTAGGCTAAGCGCTCAGACCGTACACGGCGCGACAGGGCCCACAGCCCATAGGCCATCCCCCCCATCACCCCGGCCCAGGGTAGATACCCCGGCTGCCAGACATACAGTGCGGTGATCGGGTTGGCCTGGTAGCCATCCCAGTTGAGCAACACAAACCCCAGCCGCGCCCCCAACAAACCGGCTATGGCCAGGTTACCAGCCGTGTTCGTCACCCAATTGGCATCCAGCCCCGCCCGTCTGGCCACCCGTGCAGCCCACCAGGAAGCCACCAGCAGCCCGGTCAAGAGCACCAGCCGCACCGTGGCGATCAGGAAGGGACCGATCTGTACAGCATCGGGCATGACACACCCGCTAGCGAGGCTTGATTGAAAGGGCAAAACCTGCCGCTTTCCAGGCTTCAAAACCCCCCTTGAGCTCCCTCACGTTGGTATAGCCCAGCCTGACCAGGGCCTGTGCCGACAGCGCACTCATCCGCCCAGACCGGCAATAGACCACGATCTCGGCGTTTTTGTCTTTGGGCAGATTGCCGGCCTTGGCGATGAGGTTGAAGGGGATGAAAAGGTCCGTGCCGGGAATTTCCCCCTCGTAGGGAATGTGGGTGTTGATCAGGACGAAATCCTTGTCCGCGAGCTGGCGCTCAAGCCCCTGTGGGCTTAGCAGACCCCAGCGACCGCCTTGAGTCTGCACGGTTTGAGCCGGAAAGGGATGGGCCAGTGACAAGCCCCCCAGCAACAGCAGCATCCACACTCGCATGAACATGCTTACCTCCGGAGGCACAAAAGGGCACGAAGACAAGGGTAGCGGCGGTGTGTTAAGTTTCCGCAAAGGCCCCCACGGTGAGGTATCCGTACCCCGTAGATCGCCGCCGGCGGTGACGCCGCCGTTCGAAAGCACGTTCTCGAGCGGCCGGTTTACGCCCTCTGGTCGGGGTTGCGTGTCCGGCGACGGAAGGGGACTTGACGATTGGTGCATCTGGGTGCTGCGGCCTGGGTGGCTTCCCTTAGACTCTGTCCATGACCCCGGTTCAAACCCTCATCTCGCGGTGGAAAAACGACCCCGGCGGCACCTACCGCACCTGGTTCTTGTGGGAGGAGCGGCTGAAGAATTTCCGCTCCATCCGACGTGGGTTGCAGCAGGTGGTACAGGAGATCGAGCGGGATACCTTCGGCAACCAGTACAGGGGTTCGAGCCTCGAGACCGTGGTGCACTCCATCGCCGAGCAGCGCCAGATGTTCAAGGGGGCCGACCATGCGTTTTTGTGGAAGCCCAAGCTGCGCATCCCCGACATCTACGAGAACCGCGAAAACCAGCTCGCTTTCGGGCGCTTCCTGGACACCTGTGCCTGCTGCCACACCGAAGCCGAGCTTATCGCGGCCGTACACCGGCTGGATGCGCGGAACATCAAGGGCCTGGGGCCTGCCGTGGCCAACCTGATGTATTTCCTCCACCCCACCCACATGCCACCCTTCAACACCGCGATAGTCAAGGGGTACAACGCGCTGATGGGCGCCAAGGTCAAGTTGGGGCGCTGGGACGAGTATCTGGCCATGCGTTCAGGGATCGTGCGCTTCAACCAGGAGCACCGCGCCCTGCTCTCCAACGACCTCGGAGCGCTGGCCGGGCTGCTGTTCGACATCGGTTCGGGGCGGTACGCCCCACCACCCGCCGATGATCCATCCGCCGTACAGGCTTGGGAAGCCGACCTGGCCCGGGTGCGGGAGGAAGCCAGGGCACAGACCGAGGCCCGGGAGAGTGACCGCACCCATACCGAGTTGCAGGGCTGGCTGCGTGACCTGGGGCTAGCGCTGGGGTTTGCGGTGTGGGTCGCCGCCAACGACCGTAGCCGTGAATACGCCGGAGGCAGGCTGAGCGATGGTTGTGTCGACAGCCTTCCCGCTTCGGTTGCCGGTATGCCCGGGGCCGATGCGGTGCGGTTGATCGACGTGTTGTGGCTCGAGCCGGAGGGGGCGCGGGTGGTCGCGGCATTCGAGGTCGAACACAGCACCTCGATCTACTCCGGCATCGTGCGGATGCTGGATCTGGCCCTGGGTGCGCCCGACCAGGCGGTTCAAGGACTCTACCTGGTGGCCCCCGATGCCCGCGAGAAGGAGGTGCGCGACCAACTCAGCCGCCCCGCTTTCCAGCAGGTGGCCCGGCTGCACGTGCGCTACCTGCCCTACGGCGAACTCGAGCGCCACCGAGAGGCGATCGCACGTTTCGGGACGGGCCTCAAGGCCATCGAGTCGTTGGCCCGCCGCCTCGGCTAACCCGTCCTCGCAGTCCCCTTCGCCGCCGGCAGGCTGAACCAGAACACACTGCCGACGCCGACTTCGCTGTGCAGGCTCATCTGTCCTCCCATGGCCTCCACCAGACCCTTAGCCACGGTCAAACCCACCCCCGTCCCCCCCTCCTTGCGGCTTCTGGCGGGGTCGATCCGGTAAAAGCGCTCGAAGATCCGCTCCTGGTGCTCGGGCGCGATCCCCCTCCCGGTGTCGCGGACGAAGAAGCAGATCCCTTCAGGCTTGAGTGTCGCCCCCAGGATCACCCGGCCGCCCTCCGGCGTGTAGCGCAGGGCGTTGGAGAGCAGGTTGGAGAGCACCTGATGCAGCCGCTCCGGGTCGGCTTGAACCTTGGGCAAGTCGGCGGCGACCTCCAGCTCGAGGGTCAGGCCCTTCTCGCCGAAGGCCGGGGCCAGCCGTTCGCGGGCTTCGTTCAAGATGACCTGCGGCGACAGGGGCTCGGGATGAACCGCTACCGCGCCCGCTTCGACCCGCGAGACCAGAGACAGGTCTTCCACCAGCCGTCCCATCGCCCGAACCTCGCGGGCGATGCTCTGGGCGGCTACCTCAGGCGGCAACACCCCGTCGGCGAGGGCCTCGCTGTAGCCCTGTAGCGCCGCCAGCGGGGTTCGCAGCTCATGGGCCACGCTGCCGATGAGCTCGACCCGGCGCTGCTCGACCTGCTCGAGGGCCTGGGAGAGCCGGTTAAACTGCCGCGCCAGTTCGGACAGCTCGTCCTCCCCCGTTTCCCTGAGGCGTAACTTGTAGTGGCCCCTTGCGATCTCCTGGGCCCCGCGAACCAGCAGATTGACCGTCTGGCTGATACGGCCGACGAACAAGTACGCCAGGAGCGCGGAGAGGGCTAAGGCGATGGGAAAGGCGGCCAACAGGGCCCGGGTCAGGGTGTCGTGCAGGCCGCTCTCGAGGTCGGCCCGCAGGCTAAGACCCATGGGCCCCATGACCTCGATCATGTGCTCGAGATGCCCCCGGTAGAACGCGGGGCTGAGCAGATCGGCCACCACCAGCATCACCGTGGTCGCCACCCCCGCCACCACCAGATTGGCCGCCAGCAGCCGCGCGAAAAGCCCTCTGGGCACGACCCGCATGGATCCCCCTTCCCCCTCCTCAACCGTACACAATGCGCCTGGCTTCGTAGGACACAGCTTCAGCCACTGTGCACCCCTGGCTTGCCAAAGCCTCAGGGTGGCCCCTCAGGGGTCGCTTCCCGGAAGCGATAGCCTACCCCCCGGACGGTTTCGATGTAGCGGGGGCTATCGCTGTCCTCCGCCAGCTTCTTGCGCAAGCCCGCGATGTGCACGTCCACCACCCGGTCCACCCCCGGGAAATCGCTCCCCCAGACCCGCTCCATCAGCCGTTCCCGGCTCCAGACCATGCCAGGATAGTGCGCCAGGGTCAGCAGGAGGTCGTACTCGAGCTTGGACAGCGGCAGGGCCTCGCCCTTCAGGTAGGCGGCGCGCTCGCGCACGCGAATCCTGAGGTCGCCGAAGACCAGCTCGTCCTTGAGCCCGCTGCGCCGCAGCAGGGCCCGCACCCGCGCCACCACCTCGCGCGGGCTGAAGGGCTTGGTCACGTAGTCGTCGGCCCCCAGGTCCAGGCCTTGAACGCGTTCTTGCTCCTCATTGCGCGCGGTGAGCATCAGGATGGGCAGGCTGGGGAATTGCCGCCGGAGGATCTGGGCCACCTCCCAGCCCGAACGCTTGGGCAGCATCAGGTCAAGCACCACCAGGTCGGCTTGCGAGGCTTTATCCAGGGCCTCTTGGCCGTCGCCGGCCTCGAGCAGTCCGTAACCCTCGTGGCTGAGGTAGGCCCGCAGGATCTGCTGGATCGCCGGGTCATCATCCACAATCAACACGTTCGCCATGTCTCGTGCCTCGCAAGCGAGCCGAGGGTCCAGCGGAAGTTCGCTCCAACCCTCGCTCCGGGCGACTCGCTACTCGCTTAGCTCCCGCCGCATTTGCTCATAGGTGTTGCCGTCAATCTCCCCGCGCGCGTACCGCTCGCGCAGGACCGAAAGCGCGCGGTCTTGCGGTTTATCCTTCGGACCGATCAGCCGCACCAAGGCGTAGACCAGCAACCCCAGGACGGCCAGCTCGAGCAAGCCCCAAAGCCACATCCCTGCCCCCATGCCATGTCCCCAGTTCCACGTCATCGCGGCCACCTCTGAGTGCCAGGCTAGCCCCGGCGCGTTAAGCTCCGGTAAAGCCTCGGCTCGCGAAGGTTGGGGGCCCTGCCCCCAGCAAGGCCCGCTCCCGGCCAGGGCTTTTGTCCTATACCCACCCCAGGTGGGGTGGGCTATGATCGCCACAGGAGGTCAACGTCATGGAGGTGACCCGGAACAAGCAACCACCTGGGCCTGGTGCCGCTTCGCTTTGCTTGCCCCTGCCGCAGGTGAAGGACACCGCGCGGGCGCGAGCCCTGTCGCACGCTCTAAGACAGGTCGCGGGCATCGAGGCGGTGCAGGTCAACCTGGCCCGCCAGGAGGCGCACCTCACCTACAACCCCGGCGCCATCAGCGTGGCCGGTGTGGTCGAGGCCGTAGAACGCGCGGGCTACTCGGTGGGCCGGGCCGAGCTCAGGGCCCACATCGCCGGGATGCACTGTGCGAGCTGCGTGGCCCGCATCGAAGACGTCCTGCGGGCCGTGCCCGGGGTACTGGACGCCAGCGTCAACCCGGCCACCGGGGTGGCCACGGTCGAGTACGTTCCAGGCACCGCCGATTTCAGGGCGATCCAGGCCGCGGTGGAATCTGTCGGCTACCAGACCGCCCACCCCCTCGAGCAGCCCCCGGCCCCCGAGGAGGAGGCTGAAGCCCACGCCCGGGAGTACAAGAGCCTGATGGCCAAGTTCTGGTTCGCCGCCGCGGTCTCAGTCCCGACCGTGCTGGTGGCTTACCCCAACGTGAGCTGGCTCTACGCCCCCTACCTCTTCTCCTCGGCGATCTCCGAGGGGGTCGTCTGGCTGTTGTGGGTGCTGTCGGGGCTCGTGACCCTGCCGGTGATGTTCTACTCCGGGCGGCAGTTCTTCACCGGGGCCGCCTCGGCCTTCCGCCACCACGCCGCCGACATGAACACCCTCATCGCCCTGGGCACCGGCGCGGCCTGGCTCTACTCCACGGCGGCGCTGATCTTCCCGAGGCTCTTCCCCGCGGGCACCGCCGAGCCCTTCTACGACGTGACCGCGGTGGTGACGGCGCTGGTGGTGCTGGGGCAGGCCCTGGAGGTGCGGGCCAAGGGACAGACCAGCCAGGCCATCAGGAAGCTGATCGGCCTGCAGGCCAGGACCGCCCGGGTGCTGCGCGAGGGGCGCGAACTGGAGATCCCGGTCGAGGAGGTCGAGGTGGACGACGTCGTGGTGGTGCGCCCCGGCGAGAAGATCCCGGTGGACGGGGTGATTATCGAGGGGCAGTCCGCGCTCGACGAGAGCATGGTCACCGGCGAGAGCCTGCCGGTGGACAAGCAGCCCGGCGACGAGGTGATCGGGGCCACGGTCAACACCACCGGAAGCTTTAAGTTCAGGGCCACCAAGGTGGGCAAGGACACCGCGCTCGCCCAGATCGTCAAGATGGTGCAGGACGCGATGGGCTCCAAGGCCCCCATCGCCCGGCTGGTGGACGTGGTCTCGGGCTACTTCGTCCCTGCGGTGATGATCATCGCCGTCCTGACCTTCCTGGCCTGGCTCAACTTCGGCCCCAGCCCGGCCCTGGCCTACGCGGTGGTGACGGCGGTGACCGTGCTGATCATCGCCTGCCCCTGCGCGGTGGGCATGGCGGTGCCGCTGTCGCTGGTGGCGGGTCTGGGCAAGGCCGCCGAGCACGGGGTGCTCATCCGCAACGGGGAGGCCCTGCAGACCGCCAGCGCCCTCAAGACCGTGGTGCTGGACAAGACCGGCACCATCACCAAGGGCAAGCCCGAGCTCACCGACGCGCTTCCCGCGCCCGGTTTTGACGAGAAGACCCTGATCCACCTGGCTGCCAGCGCGGACCGGCCCTCCGAGCACCCCCTGGCCCAGGCCATCGTCAAGGGGGCCCAGGCCAGGGGGCTGGAACCCCTGGAGCCCGGCGCCTTCAAGGCCGTTCCCGGGCACGGGGTGGAGGCGGCCGTGGATGGAAAGCGCGTGCTGGTGGGCAACCGCAAGCTGATGGAGCGGGAAAAAGTGGACACCTCGAGCCTGGCTGAGGCTGTAGGGCGGCTCCAGGGCGAGGGCAAGACCGCCATGTACGTGGCGGTGGACGGCCAGGCCGCCGGGGTGGTCGCCGTAGCCGACACCCTCAAGGAGGACTCCGTCGAGGCCATCCGGGTGATGCGGCAGATGGGCCTCGAGGTGGTTATGCTCACCGGGGATAACGAGCGCACCGCCCGCTCGATCGCCCGCCAGGTCGGCATCGAGCGGGTGCTGGCCGAGGTGCTGCCGGAAGAGAAGGCCAACCAGGTGCACGCCCTCAAGGCCGAGGGCAAGAAGGTGGGGATGGTGGGCGACGGGATCAACGACGCCCCGGCCCTGGTCGAGGCCGACGTGGGCTTCGCCATCGGCACCGGCACCGACGTGGCCATCGAGGCCGCCGACGTCACCCTGATCGGCGGGAGCCTGAAAGGGGTGGCCTACGCCATCGAAGTCTCCAAGGCCACCATGCAAAACGCCAAGCAGAGCCTCTTCGGGGCCTTCGTCTACAACGTGCTGGGCATCCCGGTCGCCGCCGGCATCCTCTTCCCCTTCTTCGGCATCCTGCTCTCCCCCATCCTGGCCGGAGCGGCCATGGCCATCTCCAGCATCACCGTGGTCTCCAACGCCAACCGCCTGCGCTTTTTCAGGGCCAGGAGCTTTACGCGGGCTTAACAGGAGGGAACTATGTTGACCTTGGTCAATCTCTTAGGGCTGGCGCTCGTCGCCTGGATCGTCTGGTACTTCTGGCTCTACAAGAAGGAGGGGGTGGCCGTGACCGAGGTGGCAGGGGTACAGGAGATCAACATTACCGTCAAAGGCGGCTACGACCCCGACGTGATCGTGGTCAAGAAGGGCAAGCCGGTGCGGCTGCACTTCACCCGGCGGGAGTCGGCCTTGTGCAGCGAGATGGTCATCTTCGACACGCTGGGCCGGTCGGCCAAGCTGCCCGAGGGCGAGACGGTGACGCTGGAGTTCACCCCCCAGCAAGCCGGCGAAATCCCCTTCCAGTGCCAGATGGGGATGCTGCGCGGCAAGGTAGTGGTGACGAGTTAGCGGAGGCGAGGCATGGTTTTACACCCCGAACCCTTCGGACACGTCGAGCGGCTGCACAAGCCGTTCGACCTGCAAGCCCTTCTCAAGGGAAGCAGCGCTTATAAAAACGAGGGGGTGTGGGGGAGCTATAAAACCCAGCGGCTTTAGCCCTGGGATACATGGACTCCCCCACGTGCTCCGAAGGAGCACATAGCATGGTGGGCGGCAGGTGTGCTATACTGTGGTAGTGCCTACGGTCTACAAACACAAAAACACCACCGTCTCGCTGCTGCGCTACCATTTCGTTTCCGTGCCCAAGCGCCGCCGCAAGATTCTGGTAGGGCCGTTGGCCGAGCGGTTGCGGGCCTTGCTGGTGGAGAAGTGTGCTGAGTTGGGCTGGGAAATCATCGCCCTGGAAGTCATGCCCGACCACCTGCACCTGTTCATCTCGGTAGACCCCGACGTGGCCCCCAATCAGGTCGCTCACCGCTTGAAGGGCTACACCTCGCACGTGCTGCGCCGGGAGTTCCCCCACCTCATCCGCCTTCCTGCGCTGTGGACGCGCTCGTACTTCGTGAGCACGGCGGGCATGGTTAGCAGCAAAACCATCGAGCAGTACATCGCCGCCCAAAAAACGAGGGACTGAATGGCTGTCCATCGCAAGGTCTACCGCTTCCGCATGGAACCCACCCAAGCCCAAAGCGACGCTTTGTTGCGGATGGCAGGTGCTCGTCGCTTCGTGTGGAACTGGGGCCTTGCCCGGCGCAAGGAAGCCTACGCCGCTACCGGCAAGGGCCTGACCTACAACCAGCAAGCCGCCGAGTTGACCACCCTGAAGCAGCAGCCGGAGACCGTGTGGCTGAAGGAAGCCGACAGCCAACTCTTGCAGCAAGCCCTCAAAGACCTCGACCGGGCCTACGCCGCCTTCTTCGGCAAGCGGGCTCGCTTCCCCCGGTTCAAGTCGAAGAAGCGCGATGAGCCGCGTTTCCGCATCCCCCAGCGGGTCAGGGTGGAAAGCTCCAAGGTCTACATCCCCAAAATCGGATGGGTCAAAATCCGGCAGAGCCAGCCCGTTGACTGTCCCATCAAGGGGGCCACCTTCAAGCGGGACGCCGAGGGGCACTGGTACGTCACCCTGACCGCCGAGTTCGAGATGCCTGAGGTGCCCTTGCCCCCTGCCAACCCTGAACGGGTAGTAGGGATAGACCTCGGGTTGAAGGACTTCGCGGTGCTTTCGGACGGTACGAGAATCGCCCCGCCCAAGTTCTACCGCAAGGGGCTGAGCAAGCTGCGTAGGGCGCAGCGGGAGCTTTCCCGCAAGCAGAAAGGGGGCAAGAACCGTGATAAGGCCAGGCATCGGCTGAGCAAGGTACACGCCAGGGTGCGTAACCAGCGGCAGGACTGGCTGCACAAGCTGACCACCGGACTCGTCCAGAAGTACGACGGGCTGTGCATCGAAGACCTGAACCTGAAGGGGATGGCGAGAACCAAGCTGTCCACATCGGTGCTGGACGCGGCGTTGGGCGAGTTCCGCAGGCAACTGGAGTACAAAACGGTCTGGCACCGCAAACATCTCGCCGTGATTGACCGCTACTTCCCCAGCAGCAAGCTCTGTCGGGAGTGCGGGACAATCCACACCGCCCTCACCCTCTCGGACAGGGTTTGGACCTGTGGGTGCGGGGCGGTGCACGACCGAGACCTGAACGCGGCGCGAAACATCCGCGCCGAAGGAATCCACAGGATTCCCGTCGCCGTGGGGCACACGGAGACGCAAAACGCTTGGGGAGCCGCCGTAAGACCTACGCATGGTGGGCAGGCGGCAACGAACCAAGAATCCCACGCGCTTTAGCCGTGGGAGTGTCAACTGAGCCTCTTCGGGCTGGGCTGCAGCAACTGCGCCGCCCACGTACACAACGCCCTGCTGAGCCTGGACGGGGTGTGGCTGGCCGAGGTGTTCTTGTGGGAAAGGGCAGCCCTGGTCGCCTTTGACCCCAAGCGGGTCGAGCCGGAGCAACTGGCCGCGGCGGTGGCGGGGGCGGTGAACGACGGCACCCGCTTCTTCCGGGCGGAGGTGAGGGAGACCCGGCCTGCCCGGGAGACCCTGAAGATCATCGGCGGCGAGCCCTGGTGGTGCTGGCCAACCCCCTGCCCGGCCGATTGCCCCGGCGCCTGGAGCTGAGGAGAGGAGTGAAGTTTATGGCACAGGAGGTACGGGACCCGGTCTGTGGGATGATGGTGGACCCCGAGAAAGCTGCAGGGAAGTCGGTGTATCAGGGCCAGACCTACTACTTCTGCGGTATCGGCTGCAAGAAGGCCTTTGATGCGGATCCGGAAAGGTATGTACGAGGCAATGACCACGTCCATCACCACAATCACCCGCACTGAAGGGGCTGCCATGGAAGAACTCCAGCCCCAGCTCCTCAACCGACTCGACAGCGTGCAGGGTCATCTGGCCGGGGTGCGGCGGATGGTGACCAGCGGGGCGTCTCCCTCGGAGCTGATCCAACAGGTGCGGGCCCTGCGCGGGGCCTTGTACCGCGTTGAAGAGCTGCTGGTACGGGAAGGGCTGCGAACCTGCCTGCAGCAAGCCCCCCAGAAGCCCCGGCAGCAGACCCTCGAGTCCTTGATGTCCTTGCTGCACGTAAAAACCTGAAACCCGCGCCGTGCCCTATCCCCACCCTACCGGGCTGTAGGTGAACGGCGGGAACAGCCTCTTAGCCCGCCAACCTCTTCCCTGCTGATCTCGCCTCTGGCGTAGCGCTCCTTAGCCACGCCCAGCGCTCGACCGTTGCCGGGAGCAGATTGACCCACCCTACCCGGTCGCGTCGCTGTAACAGCCGTACCGCCGCCACCCGCAGCAACCAACACGACCATCGCCAAGCAGAGCCCATCATCCTGACCCCCTCCGGTGGGGGGTGGGCTCCTCGGGATTTTCGGCCCAGGTGACCGCTTTTTCGAAGTCGGTATCGGCCATGCTCCAGCAGTACCGCTGTTCAGCACCTGTCAAGGGACAAATACCCCTAGGGGGTTTACAAGGGCTTTACAACAACCCGCTACACTCGGCCTCGAGGTGATAGGAATGAAACGACAGCTAGCCCTCTTCGCGGTCAGCGCCCTGGCCAGCTTCTCGCTGGCACAGACCGACCCACACCACCCTGAGACGGCTCCTGCGACGCAAAACACCACCCAATCGCAGGCGCTTCCGATGCCCGGCGGGGCGGCTCAGATGCCGATGGCCCAGATGATGCAAATGATGCAGATGATGCAGGGCATGATGGGCTCGGGGCTGATGATGCTCGAGGGAGCCCCCTTCGAGCAAGCGTTCCTCTCGATGATGGTCCCCCACCACCGCGCGGCGGTGACGATGGCCCGCGACGTGCTGGGCAAGACCCAGGACGCGCAGATCCGCGGCTGGGCCAACGCCATCATCCGCGACCAGGAGCGCGAGATCACCCAGATGAAGGCGCTGCTGGTCGCCCTGGGGGGCACCAACCTGGCCGCTCAGCGCGCGATGACCCAGGGCATGGGCGGCATGATGCCGGACCAAGGGGCGGGCGGGATGATGCAGGGGATGACGCAGGCCCCCGCCCCGGGCGGCATGATGCAAAACCCCGCCACGGGCAACGCGACGCAGGCCCCGCAGGCCCCCGTCAGCCCGGAGCGGGCCTTCCTACAGGGGATGATCCCCCACCACGTGCAGGCCATCGAGATGGCCACGCTCGCCCTGCAAAAGGCCCGGAACCCGGCCATCGTCAAGCTGGCCAGCGACATCATCCGCACACAGGCTCAGGAAGTCTACGAGATGCGGCTCAAGCTCGCCAACCTGCGTTAATCCCGGGCATCACACCGGGATGCCGGTGTTCGGCGGCACCCGCTGCCGGGTCGAACGGGTTACGAGCCCCGCGAGGCCGGAGGTGTAAGGCTACCTCCGGCCTCAGCGGCCTTGATGAGGCCGCCCCAGGCGCTTCGGGGAGGCTCCAGCCATCGGCCTGGCCCAGCCTCCGGCATGACGCACGGCCTGGGTTCCAGACCGGCGACCTGGCTGAATTAATCCTCTTCGGGATAAATGTCCCTGCCCACCCCAGGTGGGGTGGGCTATCCTCTTCACATACGGGAGACCATTTGAAGACCGCGGCGGGATAGACGACCGGCTGCCGCCACCCCAATTTCCGCCTCCCGGCACGAGCAGCCCGATTGGCTTACGGCTCGTTGCGAGCCAGTTAGGAGAACCCCTGATGAAAACTCAAGCAGCTCCTCGCACACGACCGCGAAGGGTCCTGTTCACCCTGGCAATGGCGTTGCTTCTGGGCCGCAGCCTCGCAGCGCCGCTGCTCTACGTGGAAAACAGCCTCGGTCGCAGCGTGTTGGTCCTGGACGCCGAGCGTGGCCAATTGGTCGCCACCATCCCCCTGCCGAGTTCGCCCCGCGGGCTGGCCCTGTGTCCCGGCCAAGGCCGGCTGTACGTGGCTGGGGGTGACGCGGGCATAGTCAGCGTGATCGGGACTGCCAGCAACGAGGTCCTGCACACGGTGAAGGTGGGCGCGGCTGCCTGGGGACTGGCGCTGAGCCCGGACTGCTCGAGGCTCTACATCGCCGGGGGCAGGAGCGACAGCCTCATCGTGCTGGATACCGCCAGCTTCCGCGCTGAGGCCGTCGCCGTGGGGCGAAACCCCCAGGGCGTGGCCCTCGGCCCGGAGGGGCGCTGGCTGGCGAGCCTGAACTACGCCAGCAAGGACCTCAGCGTGCTCGACGCACAGAGCCTTCGCCTCGAGCAGACCGTAGCGACGAGGAGCGGCCCCCATAGCTGGTCGCTCTCGCCCGACGGGCGCTGGCTGGCGGTGGGGGCGTTGGACTCCCGCGAGGTGCTGCTGATCGACGCCCAGACCCTGCGGGTGGTTTCCACCTACGTCAGCGAGGCTGCCCCGGAAGGGCTGGCCTTCCGCACGGACACCGAGCTCTGGATCAGTTCGCTGGCGTCGGACTACGTCGAGGTGCTGCACCTGACGCTGCAAGCCGGGCAACAGGTGCTCATGCCCAGGCGCTACACCACCCGCATCAAGACCGGACAGGGTCCGTTCAGCATCGCCTTCAGCCGTGACGGACGCTGGGCCTACGTGAGCAACATGCGCGAGGGCAGCGTGGTCAAGATCGACGCCCGCAGCCGCCGGGTGGTGGCGTGCTTCGCGGTGGGCGGTGAGCCTCACCGGCTGGTGCTTTTGGAGTAAAGGAGGGGTCTATGCCCGAGCGAGAGCTGAGCTTTAACGTGTACGGCCTGGGCTGCGGCGGAGCCGGCGCGACGACGCTCGAGCGCGCCCTGGCCAGGCTGACCGGGATGAAGCGGGTCTACGTCAACCCCCTGACCGAGCGGGCCTACCTCGAGTACGACCCCGCGCTGACCTCCCTGGAGTCCATCCGGCAGGCGGTGGAAGGGCTCGGCTACGAGGCCGGTCTGCCCGGGGTGTCCGGAGCGCGGCCATGAGCGCGGGCGTCCTGGGCCTCGAGCCCCTGCTATCGTACGCGTACGCCCCACGGCTGGGGATTTACCGCCGGTTCTTGCACGTCGAGCGTGAGGCGATGACCCTTCCCGAGGGTTCGGTACGGGAGGAATTGCTCCGGACCCTGAGGCGGGCCAAAGCCGAGCTGGATCTGCCCGGCCTGGGCCTGGGGCAGGGCTTGCTGGAGGAATTGCTCTCGCGCTGCGACCCTTCTGGCCTGGCGCTGGCCTGTGCGTGGGCTTCGCGCGGGCAGAAACCCTTTAACCTGATCGCCACCGACTTCGACGAGACCCTGCGCTTCCGCCGCGAGACCGAGGCCGAGGTCCCCCCCGAGACGGTGGGCATCCTGCGAGCCCTGCTGGACCGGTTTCCTCAGCTGGTGCTGGTGGCCAACACCGCGCGCAGCCTCGAGCACGCTCGAGGCCTGCTGGTGCAGCTTCTGGGGGCTGGGCGAGCCAACACCAGCCGGGTCATGGTGATCTACGAGGGGGGTGCTGGAATCTTCATCCCCGGCCGGGGGCGCCATAGCCGCATCCCGCTCTACCGCGAACTGCCCCAGGCGGTGCTAGGGGTGCTTGCCCAGGTGCGCGCCCGGCTCCCGGCGGCCTGCCTCGTGGGCATGGACTGCCCCTGCTGGGACTATAGCCTCCAGGCCGACGAGTTCAACTTGAGCCTCAAGCCCAACTACCCTGCGGGCTCGCCCGAGGCAGTGCGGATCGCCCACCGGCTGGTCGAGGTGCTGCTCGACACCCTGGGCGAGGTGGTGGCCCAAGCCGAGGGCCTGCCGCTGCCGGAGGCACGGCGGGCCGCCCGGAAACAGCTCCTGGGTGAGGCCCCCGGCGACCCGCCCCCGCCTCACGTGCCCCTGCTCGTGGCCCTGCGGCTGCTGCACTATCCCGGGGACGCCGCCGTGCTCACCGCGCAGGGACTGGACAAGGGCAAGGGGCTGGAACGCGGGATCGAGGCCCTGGGCCTGAAGGAGCCCTCGGTCTTGGCCCTGGGCGACGGGGGTCAGGATCTGCCCATGTTCGAGGCCGTGGCCCGCCACCGCTGGGGCCTCCCGGCCTGCCCCGAGGGAGCCCACCCGGAGGTGGTGTCCTGGGTCCGGGCGCAGGGGGGAATCCTCTACCCCCCTGGCCGGGCCGACCGGGTCCTACAGGCGGCTTATGCGCTGGGCCTGTGCGGTCAGGCTTAGGTGGGGTCAGGGACATCCGTCCATACCCACCCCACCCGGGGTGGGATAAGATTCGCATAAGAACTACCGAATTGCGTTGCGGATTGAGCCAGAGCCGGAGGAGGCCCCAGGTGAACGAGCACGAGAACTGCCAGGTGGAATCGGAAGCGCTGGAAAAGCCCTTCGATCCTGGACGACTGGACCAGGCCGCGGTGGCCTATCTGGCCGTCGGCGGGATGGGTTGTCCGCGCTGCGCCACGCGGGTGAGGAACGGGTTGTTGGCCCTGGGGGGAACCCTACTGGCCGAGGTCTTCCTGCAGGAAGGGCTGGCGGCGGTGGCCTTCGACCCCGAACGGGCTGGGCCGGAGGACCTGGTGGGCGCGGTGGCCGGGTCCGGCCACGACGGTCGCCACCGCTACCGCGCCCAGGTGCTGGCCCTGCGTCCGGCGGCGGAGGCCTTGGTCCTGGAGCGCGGCTCCTGGACCTGGCGCTGAGGTCGTGAGGTCTACCGGCCGGTGCCTCTGGGTGAATACGGCGACAAAGGCGGCGGCTCGAGCCCCAGGGCGTCCGTCCGTATCCCGTGGGATAGGGCAGTTCGGACACCGCCGACCGTGCTGGAGGCCGCAGTGAGGAGGACGGGGATGTACGTGGCGCTGCACAACCTGCTGCACGACCGCTTGCGCTTCGCGCTCAACGTGCTGGGGGTGGCGCTGGCGGTGATGCTGGTGCTGTTTTTGCTGGGGCTCGAGCAGGGATTGCGGCTCCAGGTCACGGCCTACCTGCGCCAGGCCCCGGGCTCCATCGCGGTGACCCAGGCCGGGGTGGACAGCTTCGGCGGGGGCAGTTCGCTGCTGCCCCCCGGTCTGGAGGAGGACCTGCGCCAGGTGCCGGGGGTGGCTAAGGTGGTCCCGGTGCTGACCCAGACCGCCATCTTCGACCTGCACGACAAGAAGATCTTCGCCTTCCTGATCGGCTACGACCCTGCCCTGGGAGGCGGCCCCTGGCGCATCGGCGAGGGGCGGGAGCCCCGGGAAAGGGGCGAGGTGGTCTTCGACCGGGTGCTGGCCCGGCTGCACGGCGTCAGGGTGGGGGACACGGTCGAGGTGCAGGGGCAGAAGTTCCCCGTGGTAGGCCTCTCCGAGGGGACCGCCTCCTGGATGACCGCCCTGGTCTTCGTGCGCAAGGCCGACCTCGAGTCCTACCTGCTCACCCCGGGCCTCTCCAGCCTCGCGCTGGTCACGCCCGCGCCGGGGGTCGCGCCGGAGGCCCTGCGGGCCCGGCTGAAAGGGCTGCCGGGGGTCGAGGTCTGGCTCAAGTCGGAGCTGATCGAGAGCGACCTCAGGCTCTACCAGGCCTTCTTCAAACCGGTGCGGCTGATGTCGCTGATCGCCTTCCTGGTGGGGACGCTGGTGGTGGGCCTGGTGATCTACAGCGCCACCGTCGAACGGCAGCGCGAGTACGGGGTGCTGAAGGCCCTGGGGGCCCGCAACGCCCGGCTCTACGGGCTGGTGCTGGCCCAGGCCCTCGCCGTCGCGGCCCTGGGATCGCTCTCGGGGATCTTGCTGGGCTTCGCCGCCGCCCGGCTGGTGCTGGCCCTGCGCCCCCAGATCCTGGTGGCGCTCGAGCCTGGGGTGGTGGGGCTGACCCTGCTGACCGGCCTGTTCATGGCCCTGCTGGCGGCCTGGCTCCCGGCCCGCCTCGTCGCCGGGCTGGCCCCGGCAGAAGTCTTCAGGAGGTGAGAGCGAGATGGGCTACCTGGCCTGGCGCAACCTGACCCAGAGCAAGACCCGCTTCCTCCTCTCGGTGGGCGGGGTGGCCCTGGCCCTCGCGCTGGTCCTGGTGCTGGACGCGATCCTGGCCGGGTTCGAGGGCCCCCTGGCCGCCCCCATCGAGCGCTCCGGCGCGGACGTGTGGGTCTCGCAGAAGGGGGTGCGCAACCTGCACATGGTGCTCTCCACCCTGCCGGAGGGGGTGGTGGAGGAGGTGGCCGGGGTGCCCGGCGTGGCCTCGGTGACCCCCATGCTCTACACCACCCAGATGCTCAGGGGGCCCAGGGGAAGCCGCTCGAGCTACGTCTTCGGCCTGCCCGCCGATGCCCAGGCCGGCAAGCCCGCGGGGGCCTGGCCGCCGGGGGCGGGGGAAGTGATCCTCGATAGCGGCCTGGGCCAGGTGTTGGGCCTCGAGGCCGGCGACACCGCGCGGGTTTTCGGCCGCAACTTCAGGGTGGCCGGGTTCGCCACCGGGCTCTCCAACCCCCTCAACGGGGTCAGCTTCTTGCGGCTGGAGGACTTCGCCCGCCTGCGCCGCAGCCGTGACACGGTGAGCTTCGTGCTGGTGCGGGTGGGGCCGGGGCGCTCGGCGGAAGAGGTGGCCCGGCGCATCGAGGAGGAGGTGGAGGGGGTCTCGGCCCTGTCCCGTGCGGCCTTTGCCCGGCGGGAGCGGGCCGTGGTCCGGGACATGGGGGCCGACGCCATCAACATCATGAACCTGGCCGGCCTCCTGATCGGCCTGGCGGTGATGGCCCTGGTGATGTACACCGCGACGCTCTCGAGGCGCGCCGAGTACGGCGTCTTGAAGGCCCTGGGGGCCAGCAGCGGCCACCTGTACCGCGTCGTCCTGGCCCAGGCCCTCTACAGCGTGGGCCTGGGGCTGGGCCTGGCGGTGGCTTTAACGCTCGTTTTGCCCCTGGTCCTGTCCGCCCTGGGCCTGAACCTGCCCCTGCAACTCACCTGGGCCTCGCTCCTGAAAGCGGGGGGAATGGCCCTGGTGGTCGCGGGGGCAGCCTCGGCCCTGCCCATGCGGCAAATCGCCGGGCTGGACCCGGCCCGGGTCTATCGTGGAGGTGCGAGATGAGGACGGAAAGGGCAGCCACCCTACGGGTACAGAACCTGAGCAAGCGCTACGGTTCGGGCGAGACCGCGGTCCAGGCCGTGAAGGGGGTGAGCCTCGAGGTCTCCCCCGGCGAGATCGTGCTGATCATGGGGCCTTCCGGCTCCGGCAAGACCACGCTGCTCTCCATGCTGGGGGCGCTCCTGAGGCCGACCGAAGGGCGCATCGAGCTCGACGGCCTGGTGTTGAGCGAACTCTCCGAGGGCCGTCTGCCCGACATCCGCCTGCGGCACTTCGGCTTCGTCTTCCAGGACTTCAACCTGCTCTCGGCCCTGAGCGCGCTGGACAACGTGGCCATCGTGGCCGAGCTGGCCGGCCTGGGACGAAAGGCGGCGCGGGCCAGAGCCAGGGCGCTGCTGGAGGAGCTGGGCCTGGGGGCGCGGCTGCACTTCCTGCCCGAGCAGCTCTCCGGCGGGGAGAAGCAGCGGGTGGCCATCGCCCGGGCTCTGGTCAACGAGCCCGCGCTGCTCCTGGCCGACGAGCCCACCGCCAACCTGGACTCCCACCACGGCCACGAGACCATGCGCCTGCTGCGGCGCATCGCCAAGGAGCAGGGCAAGAGCGTGCTGATCGTCTCGCACGACGCCCGCATCCAGGACATTGCCGACCGGGTGCTGTGGCTGGAGGACGGGGAGTTCAAGGAGATGCGCAGCCTGGCCACCGACCCGGTCTGCGGGATGACGGTGGAGCGGGAGAAGGCGGTTTCCGCCCAGTGGGAGGGGAAGAGCTACTACTTCTGCTGCCGGGGTTGCCGCGAGGAGTTCCTGGCCGGACCTCAGCGCTTCGGGAAGGCCACGACCTGAAAACAGGGGGGAGGCGTGACCCGGGACGTGGCACCGAAAACCCTAGGGCCTGGCCGGTCACCCACGCTCCATCAGCTCGGCGAGCTTGACCTTGTCCAGGGTATCCCGCACAGCCCAGGTGGTCTTGAGCCATACGGGTTTTAGAGCGCATCTGCCCTTGCGTTCTTCCGTCGCACAGCGGGGCTTGAGCTGGCAGGTGTCCATCACCACCGCCCCGGATAGGGCCTCGATGACCGTCAACAAGGACACCTGCCCCAGGTCGGCCTGCAACCACAGGCCGCCGTGACGGCCCGTCTGGCTCACCACCAAACCGGCCTTGGCCAATTTGGCGACCACCTTGGCTAAGAACGCGGGGGGGATATTCAAGCGCTTGGCCATTTCGGGCGTGGTGATCCCCGGCGTTTCGGCGACGGCCAGCAGGGCGTGGACCCCGTAGCTTTCTTCACGCTTCAGAAGGGTACGCAGCATAAGCACCGTTTCCAGTTATAAAGCGCTTTCATATACGTGCCACGACCTTTAAGCGGGGTCGGGGCTCTTTATACGAGCTTAATAGGCTAGCCGCATCATAGCGCCTGAGGTGATATATGGACGGGTTTGTCCGGATATTAGCATCGGCAGCGGTCCTGGTGGGCGCAGGCTTGGCCCTGGGTACAGCCACCGAGGGGAGCAAAGGCGTACAGGTCTACCTGGATAGCCTCCCCTTAAGCGGCACCCGGGTCGATCAGGGGGTAACCCTGGTGCCGGTACGGGCCCTGGCTCAGGCCAGCGGGGCCGGCCTTCAGTGGGACGCAAGCCGTAAAGCGGCTACGCTCACTCGAGGCCCCGACAGGCTGGTGCTCCAGGCCGGTTCCAAGAGGGCGCTGCTGAACGGGTCGCCGCTCGAGCTGAAAACACCGGCTCAAGCCGGCAAGGACGGGCTGCTCGTGCCCGCGCAGGCCGTGGCCGGCTTCCTGGGGCTGCAGGCCTACTGGATCCCCGAGCAGCGGGCACTGGCGCTGCTGTCGGGCATCCCCAAGGTCTACGTGGCCAACGAGTACTCCGACTCCGTCAGCGTCATCAACGCCCGCACCAACCGCAAGATCAAGGACATCCGGCTCGAGGGCCCCGGCGCGGCCGGCCACGGCGGGGCGGGGGACGGGGAGGACCACAAGGATGCCAAGGTCATCCCCCACAACATCCAGGTGTCCCCCGACGGCCGCTACGTCTACACCGCCAACGCGGGCACCAACTCCCTGGGGGTCATCGACGCCTACACCGACACCCCGGTGGCCGAGATAAGGGTGGGCGAGCACCCCGCCCACGTGGTGGTCAGCCGCGACAACCGCACCGCCTTCGTTACCAACGGGGGCGAGGGTACGGTCTCGGTGGTGGACCTGCGGGCCCGCAAGGTCAGGGCGACCATCCCCGTGGGCAAGAGCCCCCACGGGCTGCGGATCAGCCCCGACGGGCGCGAGGTCTACGTGGCCAACACCCAATCCGACTCGGTCACGGTGATCGACGTGGCCTCGCTCCGGGCCGTCGCCGAGGTCGCGGTGCTCTCCAAGCCCGCGCAGGTGGGCTTCACCCCCGACGGCCGCTACGTCTACGCCAGCAACGCCCACCTGGGCGAGGACGTGCAGGGCCACGTCTCGGTCATCGACACCGCGACCCGGCAGGCGGTGGGCAACGTCGCGGTGGGCAAGACCCCCATCCAGGTTTACGTTACGCCGGATGGCCGGTTCGTATACGTGGCCAATACCGGCAGCAACGACGTCTCGGTGATCGAGACCGCCAGCGGCAGCGTCGTCAAGACCATCCCCGCGGGCAAGGCCGCCCACGGGGTGGTGATCTCGCCCGACGGGCGCTTCGTCTACGTCAGCAACACCGAGGCGGGCACGGTCACGGTGATCGAGGTGGCCAGGCAGGCGGTGGTGGCCACGGTCCCCGCCGCCTACGGCGCCAACGGCATCAGCTACCGCGCCGGCCGCTAGCAAGACGCGGGCTGTTTCTCGCCTCTGCTTTTCCCTTGAGGACATTCCACCCTTCCCACCCCAATAGGGGTGGGATACCCTTCTTGGAGGGAAAGGAGAAAGCATGAACGCTAGATCCACGCAGATTCCCGAGCCCAGCATCTCCCGCTTCCTGTTCGCCGATACCCGGCTAGCCCCTCTGTGGGCGATCTTTCGCGTCTACCTGGGCTGGCAGTGGCTCGAGGCCGGCTGGGGCAAGTTCAACAACCCGGCCTGGGTGGGCGAGAAGGCCGGCACCGCGGTTTCCGGTTTCCTCTCCCGGGCGCTCACCAAGGCGGAGGGTGAACGCCCCGACGTGACCGGCTGGTACGCCTGGTTCATCGAAAACGTGGCCCTGCCCAACGCCACCTTGTTCAGCTACTTGGTGACTTACGGGGAAATCCTGGTCGGGCTGGCCCTGATCGTCGGGCTCTTCACCGGCTTCGCGGCCTTCTTCGCCGGCCTCATGAACGCGGCCTTCCTGCTGGCGGGCACCGTGAGCTCGAACCCCTGGATGTTCATCGTGGCGACTTGGCTGGTGCTGGCCTGGCGGACGGCGGGCTATTGGGGCCTGGACCGCTGGGTGCTCCCCAAGGTAGGAGTACCTGGCGTGGCAGGGGAACTCTTCCGGCGAAAGGAAAGGGATGACGGATGGGAAGGTTAGGGACGGCGAAGTCTTCTCGAGGCGCAATGGACCCGCTGCGGCTGGGTTTCCTGATCCTGGGCGGGGTGGTGCTGCTGGCGGCGGCTGGGCTGTTGTTACGACCCTACTTCCCCACCGGGGAGAGCCCCCAGGGAACCGTGCTGCGCATCAGCATGTCCGGCTGGCAGCCCAGCGTGGTGGAGGCGAAGGTGGGTGAAGCGGTCACGGTCTCCATCGTCAACCTGGATAACGCCTACCATACCGACGGCGGCGGCTGGCACAACTTCGTGCTCGAGGGCCAGAACCTGGAGCAGCGCGTTCCCCCTAAGCAGACCGGCACCGTAAGTTTCGTCCTGAACCAGCCGGGGGAGTACCTGTTCTACTGTGACATCTGCTGCGGCGGCAAAGAAAACCCCTTCATGCGCGGCAAGGTGGTGGTGAGCAGCTAATATGGCCGACAAGCCTGCTGGACCGTTCCCCTGGGCCAGGGCCGGCCTCTTCACGGGGCTCGCGGCGGCGCTGCTCGGGCTGGCCCTGGTCGCCGTGGGGCGCCCGCACCAGATGCCCACGGTTTCCTGGCTCGAGGCCAACCCCCTGCCGGCCCTGGGCCTGACCCTCACTGCGGGTTTCGCCGACGGCATCAACCCCTGCGCGATCACCACCCTGCTGCTCTTCATCGGCGCGCTGCTGGCGACGGTGGAGCGAGCCTCGCGGCTGGAGGTGGCCCGCCGCGCCCGCTATGTCTGGGTGGTCGCCGGAGCTTACATCCTGGGGATCTTCCTGCTCTACCTGGTGTTGGGCGTGGGCTTTGTCGAGATCTCCAGCCTGCGGGTCTTCGGCAACACCCACCTCGTCACCCGGCTGGCCGCGTTCGTCGCGGTGATGTTCGGTCTTCTCATGATGGCCGAGTACGTCTTCCCGCGAAGCCCTATCAAGCTCAGCATGCCCGCTGCGCTGCACGGCCTGGCCCACCACTGGACACGCCGGACTACCGTAGGAGCCGCGTTCGTGGGCGGGGTGCTGATCGGCACGTGCACCCTGCCGTGCGGCGGGGGGATGTACCTGGCGGTGGCCGCCCTCATCGGCAGTCTCTCCAGCAAAGGTTACGCCTACGCACTCCTGACGAGCTACAACCTGGCCTTCGTGCTGCCGTTGCTGCTGCTGGTGGGCATAGCTGGCAGCCGACCGGTGCTCCAGCGCCTGAGCCGGCTGCACATCACCCACCGGGGCCGGGTCAAGCTGGGGCTGGGGCTTTTCGTCGTGGCGGTAGGCTTTTCGGCACTCCTGCTGGCTTAGAAGCTGAAATCTACCATACCGGCAGCCGCGTCCGCGGCTGCCGATCGGGCCGCCCGCTTGTTCGCGGAATTGGCCCGAAAAGCGGCTATCTACAAGAAACCGTCGGCGGTCCCTCGGTAGACGGAAACTCTACAATGTGCCGGCAGCCGGGATATCGTCGCGAAAGCGCATATAATCCAAAGTATCCCCCGGACACGGCAGCTCACCGGGCGTGAGCGGACGGCGGAGCTACTGCGGCTGGGGGCGTGGGGATGCCAGCCGACACCAGTCTTGGTGCGGTTTTCGGGGGCCCGGCTGCCCGCCCCTCGAGGGGTCCACCGCGGGCACGGCCGGGCCTCAGGACGTTTCCGGGAGCATTTCCCGCAGCGGTCGTTCTGGGACTGTTTCGCGAGCGACGCCACGGGAGCTGAGGCTAACTCACGCTAAGCGTCAAGAGGTGGTAGAACCCTATGGACCGAGACGACGCACGACCGGACCTCGCCCCCGGCGCCCAGTCCCCGATGCCCAACATCTTCCTGTCCGCCTCCAGGACAGCCGACGCACCGCTCGACGTGATCGTGCTGGACGCCTTGCGCGCCATCCGCGAGCACCTCGGCATGGAGGTGGCGTTCGTCTCGCAATTCCGGGACGGCAGGCGCTACTTCCGCTTCATCGACTCCGCGACGGAGAACCCTCCCGTCACGGTGGGCGACTCCGACCCCCTCGAGGAGTCCTACTGCCAGTACGTCGTCGACGGACGGTTGCCCGAGCTCATCCGTGACGCCTCGCAGGTCCCGGTGGCGCTGGAGTTGCCCGCCACCACCGCCCTGCCGGTGGGGGCCCACCTGAGCGTGGCCCTACGCCTCAGCGACGGCCGGGTCTACGGCACCATCTGCTGCTTCAGCTCCAAGCCTGATCCCACCCTCAACGAGCGCGACCTGGCCCTGCTGCACCTGTTCGCCAACTTCGTGTCCCAGCAGATCGAGCGGCGCCTCGCGGCCGACCGGGCCCGCCAGGCGATGGCCGAACGGGTCGCGGCCGTGCTCGACGCCGGGGCTTTCTCCATCGTCTATCAACCTATCTTCCACCTCGTGGAGGGGAGGATCCTGGGGTTTGAGGCCCTGACCCGGTTTTCGGCCGAGCCGGCCCGCAGCCCCGACGTGTGGTTCGGCGAGGCCGCCGAGGTCGGCCTGGGCGAACAGCTCGAGATGGCGGCGGTCGGGAAGGCCCTGACCGGGCTGGACCGCCTGCCCGCCGGGGTCTACCTCTCGCTCAACGTCTCCCCGACCCACCTCCTCAGCGGCGCGGTCGAGCGCGCGCTCGAGGGGGCGCCGCTGGAGCGCATCGTGCTGGAGGTGACCGAGCACGTCCCCATCGCCGACTACCCGCGGTTCGTGGCGGCCCTCGAGCCGCTGCGCCGCCGGGGGTTGCGCCTGGCCGTCGACGACGCCGGGGCCGGCTACGCCAGCTTCAGCCACATCCTCCAGCTCGGCCCCGACCTCATCAAGCTCGACGTCGCGCTCACCCGTAACATCGACGCCGACCGCACGCGCCGCTCGCTCGCGGCCGCGCTCATCCGCTTCGCCGAGGAGACCGGCAGCCGGATCATCGCCGAAGGGGTGGAGACCGTGGCCGAGAGGGATGCCTTGCTCGGGCTGGGGGTGGACATGGCCCAGGGGTACCTCTTGGGCCGCCCCGTGCCGATCGCCGAAGCCGCCGCCCTGCTGCGGCCCCCGTACGAAGGCCCAGAGGCCCGAAAGCCTTGACCTCTGGGCTGTTGGCCGCTCCGGGCCCAGGCACCTTTCACGGGCCGTCCTCTCGGTCGTGCCGGCACCCCGCTGCGGCTAAGCCCTGGGGCGCTCCTGCAACACCCAGCCGTTGCCGTCGGGGTCGCTGAAGAAGACGAACGAGTTCCATTTCCCGCCTTTCCCCTCCACCCACACCCCCCCTTCGACGTGCCGGACGGGGCTCACCCCCACCCCCCGCTCGAGCAATTCCCGCCGCGCGGCCTCGATGTCGCCCACCACGATCTGCAAGCCCTCCAGCGAGCCGGGCGGCATGCTGTGGATCCCGCGGCTTAGGTGGATCGAGCAGGCCGAGCCGGGCGGGGTCAACTGCACGACGCGCACGGAGTCGCTGACCTGTGCGTCGAGGTCCACCGCGAAGCCACACTGCTCGGCGTAGAAGTGCTTGGCGCGGTCGATGTCGGAGACGGGGACCTGGACCACCTCGAGCTTCCAATCCGTCGCGCTCACGGCTGGCCCCCGGCCGGCGCGTAGCGCAGCAGCACCACGCCGGAGCCGAAGCCGCGGGCCTCGAGCAGCCCCCGCTCGGCGAGGCCCCCGACCAGGGTGGGGCTGCCGAAGTCGAAGGCCCAGAGGTTGGGGGACTCCACCACCCCGTCGAGGGTCATGAACAGCGAGGCCACGATCTTGCGCATGCCGGTCCTCCTTTTCCCGCCCGCAGGCGGCTTGTAACGCCCCTTGCCGATTCGCTAAAATGCAGATCAACCGTGTACATTCTGATTATAGCGTATCTACTCCTAAATCACAACTATAGGCTACGGGTTTGCTAGTTAGCGGACACGGGCGCCCGCAGCGGGCCCGGCGGAGGTGGGGATGTACGGATTGATCAGCAGGTTGAAGGCCGTGACGGGGCGGCGGGAGGAGTTGGTCGCGGTGCTTCTGGAGGGGTCGGCGGGGATGCCGGGCTGCCTGAGCTACGTCGTCGCGCGCGACCCGGCCGACCCCGACGCGCTCTGGGTCACCGAGGTGTGGGACTCCCGGGAAAGCCACCGCGCCTCGCTGGCGCTGCCCTCCGTCCGGCAGGCGGTGGAGCGCGGCAGGCCGCTCATCGCCGGGTTCGGCGAGCGGCACGAGACCGAGGTGGCCGGGGGGCACGGCCTCGGGGGGTGAGGGGCCGGGCCCCTCGCGGGCCCGCGTGCACGCCGACCCGGCCCGGTGGCCCGGGCTCCTTATAATCGCTCCATGAGTTCCGACACCCCCGAACTCTCCCCCCGACCGGGGCAGGCTTCCGAGCCCCGTGAGCGCCTGAGGCTCCTGCTGGAGTGGTGCGAGGCACAGGGGGACCGCGACCCCGCGGGGCACCTGGCCGCGGCCCAGGAGGCCCGGGAGCTCGCGGGCGCGCTGGGGGAGGCCGGGCTCGAGGGCACAGCCTGGCTCGAGCAGGGCTACGCCCACACCGCGCTGGGGGACCCGGCCCAGGCGCTCGAGGCCTTCCGGCAGGCCCTGGCGCTGTTCGAAGCCGGGCGCGACCTGGCCAACACCGCCCGCTGCCTGCGCGGCATGGGCATCGTCTACGACAGCCTGGGCGACTTCGAGCGGGCCCTGGCCCACTTCATCGACAGCCTCGAGCTGTTCACCCGCCTGGGCGACCCCGCCGCCGAGGCCCGCGCCCTCAACAGCATCGGCATCGTCTACTCGCGCAGCGGCCACCCGGAGGAGGGGCTGGAGTACTACCGCCGGGCCTACGAGGCCCACCGGCGGCTGGGGCGGCCCCTCGAGGGCGCGGCGGCGCTGAGCAACATGGGGATCAACCTGAAGAACCTGGGGCGGCTGGAGGAGGCCGAGGGGGTCTTGCGCGAGGCCCTGTCGCTGTCTGCGCCCCCCGAGCGGCGCATGCGCGGGGCGGTGCTGAGCAACCTGGGGCTGGTGCTGGAGAAGCTGGGGCGGCTCGAGGAGGCCGAAGCCTGCCACCGCCAGGCCTGCGAGCTGCTGCAGGGCAAGGAGTTCCCGGCGCTGGCGGTCGAGACCGTGCTGTGCCTGGGGCGCTTCTACGTGGCGCAGGGCCGCCTGGACGAGGCCGGCCCGCTGCTGCTGCAGGCCGAAGAGCTCAGCCGCGCCAGCGTCAACCGGCCCAAGGAGGCCGAGGCCCGCCTGGCCCTGGCCGAGCTCCACAAGCAGCGGGGCGACTTCGAGGCCGCGCTGGGGCACCTCGAGGCCGGCCGCCAGCTGGAGCGCGAGGTCTTCGACGAGGCCTCCGGCCGCAAGCTCAAGAACCTCCAGGTGAGCTTCGGGCTCGAGCAGGCCCGCCGCGAGGCCGAGCTGGAGCGGCGCAAGAACGCCGAGCTCGCGCGGGCCTACGCCGAGCTCGAGGCGCTGCACGCGGCCCTGAAGGAGTCCGACCGGCAGAAGGGCGCGCTGCTGCAGCGGCTCGAGCGCATGGCGCTGGAGGACGGCCTGACGGGGCTGTTCAACCGCCGCTACCTCGACGAGGCCCTGGCCCGGGAGTTCGAGCACTCCCGGCGCCACGGCCGCCCGCTGAGCGTGGCGCTGTGCGACCTGGACAACTTCAAGCGCATCAACGACCACCTCTCGCACATGGTCGGCGACGAGGTGCTCAAGGGGGTGGCCCGGCTGCTGCGCGAGCACGCCCGCCCCGCCGACGTGGTGGCCCGCTACGGCGGGGAGGAGTTCGCCCTGCTGCTGCCGGGGGCCGACGCTGCGCAGGCTCGGGCGGCATGCGAGAAGCTGCGGGCGGTGGTCGAGGCCTACCCCTGGCACACCCTCCACCCCGAGCTGCGGGTCACGCTCTCGGTGGGGGTGTGCAGCGACCTCAGCCTGGAGAACCACGAGCGGATGCTGGCCGAGGCCGACAAGCGGCTCTACCAGGCCAAGCACCGGGGCAAGAACCAGGTGGTCGCCTAGGGAGGGTGCCGTGGCCCCCACGACCCCGCGACGCGGTCCTGATCCGCGACCTCAGCCTGTTCCGCGACTGGCAGTAGCCCGCGTTCCTCTTCCTCACCCTCAGCCCGCTCCTGGCCTACCTGCTGCTCCGGCGCTACGCCCCCCCGCTGAGCCCGCCGGGTGGGCCGGACCCTGGCGGTCCCGCCCCGCACCCCCGGCCGAACACGGTTAAGTTGAGCCCATGGGAAAATCCCAGAACACCACCTTCTCGAGCCTGTCGCCGACCGCCTGCTTGGTGCTCATCATGTACCTGATGGTCTGGGCCGTCATCGCCCTGCTGACGCTGGAGGCCCTGTACAACTACGCCGTCGCCCGGAGCTACGCCGCCACCGAGGGGATGATCGAGCGGGCCACCGCCACGACGCTGCGGGGCGGGGTCTCCTACGGCTTCGAGTACGCCTACGAGGTGGGCGGGAAGACCTACCGGGGCAGGCGCACCTCGGTGGGCCCGGTGGACGCCGACGCCCTGGCCCGGGGGTGGGGGCGCGGCACCCGGGTGACGGTGTACTACGACCCGCGCGACCCGCGCAGGGCGGTGCTGATCCGCGACCTCAGCCTGTCCTACGGCTGGGGCTGGCCGCTGTTCGTCCTCATCACCCTTAGCCCTCTCCCGCTGTGGCTGCTGCTGCGGCGCTACGCGCGGCGGTGACCCCCGCCCCGTGGGCATCTCCCCGGGCCGGGAGCGGACGCCTAGCGGACGGGGTGGACCGCGACCCGCAGGTTGGGCAGCCCGGCCCAGGCCCTCTCCGCGGTGAGCACCCCCAGCCCCCGAGCCTCGGCCAGAGCCAGGCACACGCAGTCGCCAAGGCTGAGGTTGTAGGGCCGACGCCGGGCGTACCAGAAGGCGGCCAGGTCGGACTGCTCGAGGTCGAAGGGCACCACCTCCAGCACGTCGGTGAGGGCCTCGAGGGCCCCCCGCACCTCACCCTCGGTGTAGCTCCCGCTGCCCACCAGCTTGCCCAGCACCTCGGTGCGGGTCACCGCCGACACTGCCCCCGCCCCTGCCTCCAGCGCCTCGGCCACCCGCAGGTGCCCGGGTTCGGCGCGCAGGAAGGCGATCAGCGCCGAGGCGTCAAGGACCACCCCTCCGCCGCTCCCCCTCACCCTACCACCCTTTGCCCTCGGCCTCCTCGCGACGCTCGGCCAGCAGCTCGGCGGTGAGATCCCGCCCGTCCGGGCGGGCCAAGACCCCCTGCAGCTCGCGCACCCGCGCGCTCCGGGTGACCAGCTCGAGGCGCCCCTCCCTCAGCGTGAGCACCAGGCGGTCGCCGGGGGAGAGCTCCAGGGCCTCGCGCATCTCCCGCGGGATCACCAGCCGCCCTCCCGTACCCAGCTCAACCTCCTTGCGCAGAACCGTTGCCATGCTGAACTCAGTATACCATTTTTATTCCTGATGGTAATGTGGAGAGTTCTGCCACCGCTCTGCCGTCCCTGCCTGTACCTTCGGCACGGACGTTCGGTCAGCGGGCGGCAGGCCCTCAGGCCCTCCCTCCCGGCACGCCACTGCCACCCCGGACCCGCCCCATGCTGGAATTCGGGCGATTTCACATCGTCCTCTAACGTTCCCGCAGCGTGCGATCGGAGGTGCAGCGTCGTGGCGGAGGTCGAGGTCTTGTTGCTGGGCAGCCCGCAGGTTCGCTGTGGCGGCTGGCCGGTGGCGTTCCGGACCCGCAAGGCCCTGGCCCTGCTGGCCTACCTGGCCCTCGAGCCCGGCTGGCAGAGTTGCTCTGGCCCGAGGCCGGCGCGGGCCACGGACGCAGCTCCTTGCGCAAGAGCCTGACGATGATGCGGCAGGTCCTGGGCGAGGCCTTCCCGCTGCGCCTCGAGCGGCAGCCGCGCCACGGCGGCCGTGCCCTCAGAACTTCGCCCAGTTCCCGTCACCTCAGGCCTAGCCGGGCTTCGGCGCCCACGCGGCAGGGGGACTGGGCTCGAGCTGATGTGCCCCGGATTCTAGGGCAGAATAGCCCGAGGTGTCCGGAGCGCAAGATACCGTATGCGCGGTGGCTTTCGCCTAGCCTGCTTGGGATGAGCAAGACCCCTATCACCGTGGCTTACGGCGACGGCATCGGCCCCGAGATCATGGACGCGGTGCTGCGGATCCTCGAGGCCGGCGGCGCCCGGATCGCCCCCGAGGTCATCGAGATCGGCGAGAGCGTGTACCTGCGCGGGGCCACCAGCGGCATCGAGGACTCGGCCTGGGAGAGCCTGCGCCGCACCCGCGTCTTCCTCAAGGCCCCCATCACCACCCCGCAGGGCGGGGGCTACAAGAGCCTCAACGTCACCGTGCGCAAGACGCTGGGCCTGTACGCCAACGTGCGCCCGGTGCAGTCGTACGAGCCCTTCGTCACCACCAAGCACAAGAGCATCGACCTCGTTATCGTGCGGGAGAACGAGGAAGACCTCTACGCGGGGATCGAACACCAGCAGACCGACGAGGTGGTGCAGTGCCTGAAGCTCATCTCCCGCCCCGGCACCGAGCGGATCGTGCGCTACGCCTATGAGTTCGCCCGGCGCAACGGGCGCAGAAAGGTCACCTGCGTCACCAAAGACAACATCATGAAGCTCACCGACGGGCTTTTCCACAGCGTGTTCGACGAGGTCGGGGCGGAGTACCCCGAGATCGCCAAGGAGCACATGATCGTCGACATCGGCGCGGCGCGGCTGGCCGAGATGCCCGAGCGCTTCGACGTGATCCTCGCCCCCAACCTCTACGGCGACATCCTCTCCGACATCGCCGCCGAGGTGGCGGGGAGCGTGGGGCTGGCGGGCAGCGCCAACGTGGGCGACGAGGTGGCGATGTTCGAGGCCGTGCACGGCAGCGCCCCCGACATCGCCGGCAAGGGCGTCGCCAACCCTTCGGGGCTCTTGCAGGGCGCCATCCTCATGCTGGTGCACATCGGCCAGCCCGAGGCCGCCGCCCGCATCAAGAACGCCTGGCTCAAGACCCTCGAGGACGGCGTCCACACGGCCGACATCTACGATGAGCGGGTCAGCGAGCGCAAGGTGGGGACCCAGGAATTCGCCCAGGCCGTGATCGAGCGGCTGGGCCAGGAGCCCGGCCGCCTGCGACCGGCCCGATTCGGCCCGCCGAGCCCCGGGCCGATGGTGCCGCCGGTGCCGCGCCGCGAGCCCGCCCGCAGGGAGCTGGTGGGGGTGGACGTGTTCTTCAACTGGCGCGGGCAGCGGCCCGAGGAGCTGGCTCGGCTGCTCCAGCCGCAGGCGGGGGGCCTCGAGCTGGTGATGATCACCAACCGGGGGGTCAAGGTCTGGCCCGGCGGCTTCCCCGAGACCTTCCGCACCGACCACTGGCGCGGGCGCTTCATGGCGCGCGAAGGGGCGAAGCTGGCCCACCACGACCTGGTGGCGCTGCTGGGCCGCCTGGCCGACGCCGGCCTCGACTTCATCAAGACCGAGCACCTCTAAGTACACTCACGATAGACTTTTACAGTGGGAAACTTTCGGTACATTGAGTTGAGCCAAGAAGAGGATGAACAACTGCGGGCTATCGAGCAAAGCCCCCACATGAACAAGAAGGTGAGGCTGCGCAGTCAGATGATTCGGTTGTCGAACCAGCGTTGGGAGATGAGCCGGATTGCCGGGTATGTCGGATGCCACGTGCGGACGGTTGGCGCAGCGCTGAATGCCTGGGTAAGCCGGAAGTTCGAGGGACTGGCGGATCGTCCCCAGAAAGGCAATCGGCGCAAACTCCACGCAGAGGCCTTGCAGTTTATGCG
>NZ_KE387025.1:78059-78854 GCF_000430045.1 Calidithermus chliarophilus DSM 9957
CAAAACCTCTATCTACGCTTCTTGCCTCCCTACAGCCCTCAGCTCAACCTCATCGAGACCTTTTGGAGAAAGCTCAAAGCCTACCTTCTGCCCCGCCGCCATTACGCTAGCCTCTCCCACCTCAAGCAAGCCCTGTTGCAAGCCTTGGACCTACTGGGGGCTGTGGAGGTAAAAATCTAATGGGGAAATACTTACACCTTCGACGGCAAGCCGGGCTACTCGCTGGGGCAGGGCCAGTGAGGGGCCGGGGGCCCCGGGTTCGGGCCTCCCGCCCTGCCCCTCCCGGCGGGAGGCCCCCGGGGTGACGGGGCCGCGACGCCCCTAACCCCGCGCGAGGAGCATCACCTTCAAGGCCCGCTCCCGCCCCAGCGCCGCCGCGAAGGCGGCCCCCGCCTCGTGGACGGGGAAGCGGTGGGTCACCAGGGGCTTGCCCTGCACCTGCCCCTCCGCGAAGAGCCGGATCGCCTCCCGGTAGTCCTGGAAGGTGTACATCAGGCTCCCCTTCAGCCCGATCTCCCAGTCCTGGATCAGCCCGGCGCTGACGGTCGCGGGCCGGCCGTACACGCCGACCACGACGACGGTGCCGCCCTTGCGGGCGCCTTGGATGGCCGCCTCGAGGGCCTTCTCGTTGCCCGCGCACTCGAAGATCACGTGGTACTTGGCCCCGTCGGGGGCCTTGGCCCGCAGGCCGAGGGCCTCGGCCGCCTGGCGGCGGGGCTCGAGCGGGTCCACCACGTCCACGCGGGCCGCCCCGTAGGCCCGGGCCACCTGCGCGACCAGCAGCCCGATGGCCCC
>NZ_KE387025.1:78954-90412 GCF_000430045.1 Calidithermus chliarophilus DSM 9957
GCCACGGCCAGCGGCTCGACCATCGCGCCGAGCTCGGCGTCGAAGCCCTCGGGCAGGCGGTGCAGGTTCCGCACCGGGCTCACGAAGCGCTCGGCCATGGCCCCCGGGGCCTGGAACCCCATCACCCGCAGGCGCTCGCAGATGTTGTAGCGCCCGCTGCGGCACGCCTCGCACTCCCCGCAGGTGAGGGAGGGCTCGAGGGCCACGAGCGCCCCTTCCCACCCGCCCTCCACCCCGGGCCCCACCCCCACCACCCGCGCCGCGACCTCGTGGCCGGGGAACACCGGGTAGCTCACGAAGGGGTGCAGGCCCTCGTAGACGTGGAGGTCCGAGCCGCAGACCCCGATGGCCAGCGGCTCGAGCAGCACCTCCCCCGGGCGCGGCTCCGGCTCGGGGCCCTCGACCCAGGCGATCTGGTGGGGGCTGCTGATCTGAGTTCGCATCATCGCTCCTCCCCTCCCCCGCTCACTCGGGGACGATGAGCACCTTGAGCGCGTCGCCCATGCCGGGGTGCTCCTTGTACTCCAGGGCCTTGCCCAGCTCCTCGATGGGCAGGCGGTGGCTGATGAGGGGGCCGACCCGCACGCGGCCGCTCTCGAGCCAGTTCAGCGCCAGCGGGAGCGTGCCGTTGAGGGAGAAGCTGCCGACGACGCTCAGGTCGCGCTGGAACACGTCGTAGGGGCTCAGGCGGACGGTGGCCTCCTCGGGCGCGACGCCGAAGATCAGGACCTTGCCGCCCACCGCCGCGTAGCGCGGCATGGCCTCCACCACCCCGGCGACGCCGGTCGCCTCGGCGACGACGTCGAAGCCGTGGGGCTCGAGGTCGCGCAGGGCGTCGGCCATGCCCGCCCCGGCCGGCACGGCGTGGCTCGCCCCCAGCGCCTTCGCCAGGGCCAGCCGCTCGGGCACCGGGTCCACGACCGTCACCTCGGCCGCCCCCGAGATCAGCAAGGCCTGCATCAGCAGCAGGCCGATGGGGCCGGCGCCGAAGAGCAGGGCCTTGCTGCCGGGCTCGGGGCGCAGGCGCACGATCCCCCAGGCCACGCAGCCCAGCGGCTCGGCGAAGGCCGCCTCGGCGGCGCTGAGGCCGCGCACCGGGTAGGCGTTGGCGGCCGGGGCTACCACGTGCTGGGCGAAGCCCCCGGCCCGGGTCAGGCCCAGCGCCTCGAAGCGCAGGCAGTGCTGGCGCTGCCCCCGGCGGCAGGCCCAGCACTGCCCGCAGGGGACCACCGGGTCCAGCGCGACGAGCTGGCCCTCGCGGAGGTCGGCAACGCCCGGCCCGACCTCGTCGATCACCCCGGCGACCTCGTGGCCGGGGATCAGGGGCAGGCGGGCGTGGAAGTGCCCGTCGAACAGGTGCAGGTCGGTGCCGCACACCCCGGCGGCCCCCACCCGCACGCGCACCTGTCCGGGGCCGGGGGTCGGGGTGGGGACTTCTTGCACCTCGAGGGTCCGGGGTCGGGTGATCACGGCAGCTCGCATAAGTCTTAACTCCTTACTTGACGGCCCCGAAGGTCAGGCCCCGCACCAGTTGCCGCTGGGCCAGCCAGCCCATGACCATCACCGGCAGGACGGCGATCATCGAGGCCGCCGACATCTTGGCCCAGAAGAGCCCTTCGGCGGTCTTGAACGAGGCGACGTAGACCGAGAGCGGGGAGGCTTGGGCCGAGGTCAGGTTGAGGCTCCAGAAGGCTTCGTTCCAGGCCAGGATGACGCTGAGCAGGGCCGCCGAGGCGACGGCGGGGCCGGAAACGGGCAGCAGCACGCGGGTGAGCTCCTGGGAGGTGCCGGCCCCGTCGACCCGGGCCGCCTCCATGATCTCGTGGGGGATCTCGCGGAAGTAGGCGTACAGCGTCCAGACCACCACCGGCAGGTTCATCACCGCGTACATCAGCGCCAGGGCCCAGACGTTGTCGAGCCAGCGCAGGTCGCGGAAGATCAGGTACACCGGGATGATCACCCCCACGGGCGGCATCATCTTGGTGCTGATGATCCACAAGAGCGTGTCCTTGGTGCGCTTGGTGGGGTAGAAGGCCATGGAGTAGGCGGCGGGGATGGCCAGGGCCAGGGCCAGCGCGGTCGACCCCAGCGCCGAGACGACGGAGTTGAGGAAGTGCCGGGCGTAGTCGCTGCGGGCGAGGGCCTCGCGGACGCTCTCGAGGGTGGGCGTGAAGAGCAGCTTGGGCGGGATGGCGATGGCGTCCCCCTCGCTCTTGAGGCCGGTGAGGAAGAGCCAGAGGATGGGGAAGAACATGACGAGCGCGGCCAGGTAGGCCAGCAGCGTCAGCTCCCAGCGGGCGCGTCGGGCGCGGCTCACGTGCGGCCTCCTTGCAGGTTGCGCCCGATCGTGCGCAGCACGAACACCGCCACGACATTGGCCAGGACGACGGCGAACACCGCGCCCGCCGCCGCCACCCCGATGCGGTACTCGCCGAAGGCCTTGAGGTAGATGAGGTAGGGCAGGGTGGTGGTGGCCAGGCCCGGCCCGCCCGAGGTCGAGGCGTAGATCTCGGCGAAGACGGTGAGCAGGAAGATGGTCTCCAGCATCACCACCACGCCCAGGGTCTGGGCCAGGTGGGGCACGATGACGTAGCGGAACTCCTGCCAGGCGTTGGCCCCGTCGATCTTGGCGGCCTCGAGCTGCTCCTTTGACAGCGACTGCAGCCCGGTGAGGATGAGCAGCAGGGCGAAGGGGATCCACTGCCAGGAGACCATCAGCACGATCGAGGGCATGGGGTAGGCGGCCAGCCAGTCGACGGGCCGCTGCCCCAAGCCCTCGGCGACCCGGGCGAAGAGCCCGTACACCGGGTGCATCAGCATGTTCTTCCAGATCAGGGCGCTGACGACGGGCATCACGAAGAACGGCGAGATGACCAGGGTGCGGGCCAGAGCCCGCCCGGGGAAGTCCTGGTAGAACAGCACGGCCAGGAAAAGCCCGGCCACCACCGTGACGAGCAGCACCGAGCCCACCAGCACCAGCGTGTTCTGGACGGAGGTCCAGAAGATGGGGTCGGTGAGCAGGGAGCCGAAGTTGCCCAGGCCGACGAAGCCCTGCCGCTCGGGGTTGAGCAGGTTGAAGCGGCGGAAGGAGTGGTAGACGGTGAGGATGAAGGGGATCTGGGTCCAGACGATGAGCAGCAGCATCGCCGGGCCGAGCAGCCAGAGGGTGTTGGGCCGGGCCGACCGGGGCCGCGGCCGGGTAAGAGCGCTTGTGCGGGTCATATCATCGACCTCGGGGGGTGGCCGGGCGGGCGGAGCGGCCCGCCCGGCGCGGTGTGGCCTACTCGATCACCGGCTCGGCCCTCTGGCGCGTCACTTGAGGTATCCGGCTTCCTTCATCAGCTTCTCGACGGCGGCCTGGGCCTGGGCCAGCCCGGCGTCGAGGCTGGTCCGGCCCGTGACGATGCCGGCGATGAATTGCCCGACCTGGGTCCCGATGGCCTGGAATTCGGGGATGCCCACGAACTGCACGCCGGTGTAGGGCACGGGCTTGAGGGTGGGCTTGGCGGGGTCGGCGGTGTTGATGGACTCGAGCACCACCTTGGCGAAGGGCGCGGCCTTCTGGTAGTTGGGGTTGTTGTAGGTGGAGTAGCGGGTGCCGGGAGGCGCGGAGACCCAGCCCTGGGTGCGGCCGACGAGCTCGATGTACTCCTTGGACGTGGCCCAGGCGACGAAGGTCTTGGCCGCGTCGACCTTCTTGCTGGACTTGGGGATCGCCAGCGCCCAGCTCCACAGCCAGTGCGAGCCGTTGGGGGTCACGGCCACCGGGGACTTGGCGAAGCCGATCTTGTCGGCGACCTTGGAGGTCTTGGGGTTGGCCAGGTGGCCGGCGGCCACGGTGGCGTCGATCCACATGGCGCACTTGCCCTCCGACATCAGGGTCAGGTTCTCGGTGAAGCCGTTGCCCGTGACCCCGGGGGGGCCGTACTTGGTGACCAGCTCGACGTACTGCCCGATGGCCCGCTTCCACTCGGGGCTGGTGAGCTGGGGCCTCCAGTTCTCGTCGAACCAGCGGCCGCCGTGGGTGTTGACGAAGGTGCTGAGGAAGGCCATGTTCTCGCCCCAGCCGGGCAGGCCGCGCAGGCAGATGCCGTAGACGCCCGCGCCGGGGTTGTGCAACTGCTTGGCCCACTCGACGGCCTGGGCCCAGGTGGGCTGGGCCGGCACGGTGAGCTTCTTGGCCGCGAACAGGTCCTTGCGGTAGTACAGCATCGAGCTCTCGGCGTAGAAGGGCAGGGCGTAGAGCTTGCCCTGGTAGGAGAGCCCGGCGCGCACCGGCTTGAGGACGTCCTCGAGGTCGTACGAGGCCGGCAGCCCGCTCATCTCCACCAGCCAGCCGTTCTTCCCCCAGATAGGCGCTTCATAGGTGCCAATGGTCAGCACGTCGTAGGAGCCGGCGTTGGTGGCGATGTCGGTGGTGACCTTCTGCCGCAGCTCATTCTCCGGCAGCACCACCCAGTTGAGCCGGATCCCCGGGTTGGCCTTCTCGAACTCCGGGGTGAGCTTCTGCATGGTGATCATGTCGGGGTTGTTGACGGTGGCGATGGTGATGGTGGTCTGGGCCAGCGCCGCCGACGCCAGCACGCCCACACCGAAGATCCAGGACTTCCACGAACGCATATCTTCCCTCCTCCTGACTCCACTTCTGCCGATGGCCGGTTGCCGTTGCGGTTGCCGTCGGCCCGAAGGCCGGCGGCCGCCCGGGGTGGTGCGCGGGTTTCACTGATCCAGCTCCTCGTCCTCCTTTCGCCGCCGGGCCCGGCCGGCTCGAGGTAGGCCGGTCTCGGGGGCTTCGTGGCTCTCGACAGGGTTCATAGGGGTAATGGACACGTGACCATTGGCGCGGCAACAGGATAAAGCGATGCTCGTCACGGGGGCATGGGTTACGTCGGCTTGAATGGTCTCGTGTCCATAAGACTAGAGAAGGCCTCATTGTTTGTCAAGCCCCGTCCTTGATACAATGGTCACGTGCCCAGTATCCTCGACGTCGCCAAGCGGGCCGGGGTCGCCCCCACCACCGCCAAACGCGCCATCCACGAGCCGCACCTGCTGGCCCCGGAGACCCTGGCGCGGGTGCGCCGGGCCATCGAAGAGCTCGGGTACGAGCCCGACCAGGTCGCCGGCGGCCTCAGGAGGGGCCGCACCCAGACCCTGGGGCTGATGGTGGGCAACATCATCGAGCCCTTCTTCGCCAGCCTGGTGCGCACGGTCGCCCACGCCGCCCAGAGCCGGGGCTACGCCCTGATCGTCACCGACAACGAGTACGACTCGGCCCTCGAGCGGGCCAACCTGCGGGTGCTCTACGGGCAGCGGGTCAGCGGCCTGATCATCCGCTCGGGCTACGGCGCGCCCAACCTGGACTACCTCGAGCGGATGCGCGAGCGGGGGACCTACGTCCTGGAGATCGACTACTTCTACCCCGGCAGCCCCTTCAGCCACGTGATGCTCGACAACGAGGGCAGCGTGTTCGAGGGGGTGCGCTACCTCCACGCCCTCGGCCACCGGCGCATCGCCACCCTGGGGAGCTACGACCCGGTCTACCACCCCGAAGAGCGCAGCCGGGCCTTCCCCGAGGCCCTGCGGTCGGTGGGGCTTTCGCCGGTCGAGGAGTACCAGCGGGTGATCACGCTCATCGAGCCCGAGGCCTACAAGCTCACCCTCGAGCTCATGCGCCTGCCCGAGCCGCCCACCGCGATCTTCTCGCTCAACGGCACCGAGGCGGCGGGGGCCTTCCGGGCCCTGAAGGAGCTGGGGCTGCGCATCCCCGAGGACGTGTCGCTGCTGACCTTCGACAACTACTCCTGGACGGCCCTGGTGACCCCCCCGCTCGACGTCATCGAACAGCCGGTCGAGGAGATGGGCCGCGCGGCGGTGGAGATCGTGCTCGACGCGGTCGAGCACCAGACCCCCGACAAGGTGGTGCGCCTGCGCTTCCCCGGCCGCCTGATCCGGCGGGGGAGCTGCGCCCCGCCCCGCCGGCCCTGAACACGGGCGGCGACGCCCGAGCACGACGACTCAGACGCGACTCAGCGGCGGTGGCTACGCTCGAGCCGTGCACCCCCCGCACCGCCACCCCCCGCTCCTGGAGGCCGCCGGCCGCTGGCTCTACCTGCTCCCGCTGGTGTGGGTGGCCCCCGGGCTGGCCCTGGCGGGGGCCCTGGCGCCGGTGCTGCTGGAGGGCGGCGGCCCGCGGCTCGCCCCCTACGGGCCGCTGGCGCTCCCCGACGGCACCGCCCACGGGCCCGCGGTGCCGGCCCTGGCGGCCTCCATCCTGCTGGGCAACGCGCTGGCCGGGGTGGCCGTGCCCTGGCTGCTGGCCCGCCTAGCCCCCTTCGCCCCCCGGCTCTTCGTGCTGCTGTGGGCCCTGCGCGTGGGCTGGCTGGCCACCCCGGCCGGGCTGCCCGACGGCGGCTGGTACCTGACGTGGTGCGCGCTGCTGCTGGTGGGCGAGTTCGCGGCCTACGCCCAGATCGCCGACCTCGCCAGCCGCGGCGCCCCCGAGGGGCAGCTCGCCCGGCGCGCGGGGGCCGCGCTGGTGCTGCTGGCGCTGCTGGCGTTCTACGAGGCCTACGTGATCGCGAGGGTGCTGTGAGGGTTCGGCCCCCTTCCCCCGAGGATGGCTTGATGGGGGGCAGGGTGTTCGGTGCCGAGTATGTTAGGAACTCCGCCTCATACCCGATTCGGTTAGTTCGTCACCGAACGGCGGCGCCGCCCCGCCCTGGCGGGGCGGCCGGCCGAAGTTATCCGCGTAGCGGAGGGCGGTAGCGCCCCTCGGGAGGGATACGCTTGCTTCGCCGACCGTCAGGGAGGGGTGTGCTCTAGGATTCGAAAAGATAGCCTCCGGGGCTCTTCGGATCGGATGATTATCTTTTTGAATCCGGTATCACAGCCCCAGCCGCCGCCATACCCGCTGCCGCAGGGGCTCGAGGGGCCCCAGTCCGGCCCCCGTCGCCACCCGGAACTGCGCCCACTCGTAGAGCGTACAGAAGGCCAGGAACGCCAGACCCCAGCCCCAGTTGCCGGGCAGGTCGCGGCTGAGGGTCGAGCGCTCCGGGCGCTCGGGGTCGTAGTAGACGGTCACGCGGCCGCCTCCCAGCTCTTGCGACCGGTGGGAGGGGGTTTCGCTGAAGCGGCCCAGCCGGGTTCGCCCGCCCACGGTGTAGAGGTAGGTCAGCCGCGCGATGCAGTTGCGCCCGCAGTCCTCCCGCGCCACCACCTCGCCGACGGTGGAGTGCCAGTCGCGCCGGTCGAGGTGCTTCCAGGCCGAGTAGCCCATCAGCAGCCAGCACACGACCGCCCCAAAGGCCATGAGGTACCAGCGCAGCCGCGCTTTCTCAGCCTCGCTCAGCAAGGCCCCTCCCCTGCCCCCCGGCGCAGCAGCCTTGTCGGCGCCCACACAGCGCAACTTCCCATAACCTCTCCAGTTTAACCACGCCCAGGTGCCCTCCAGGTGACGGCTGGACTTGAATTCCGGCCCGAACAACGGACAGGTTCCCGCTCCGGGGCGGTTCGGGTTCTTCCCTCGAGAACGGAGAGCCGATGCGGGCGACACCGTCCCCCGCCCTGCTGAGCCCCTCGCCGACGCCGGGTGCGAACGCGGGCGGGGACTCGAGGAGTTCACGACCCCAGGTCGTGGCGCATCTCGAACTGGTTGAGCGGCAGCGGGGTGAAGCCGAGGCGGGCCAGGAACTGCGGGGCCAGGTCTTCCGGGACGACCTGCACCACCCGGCAGGCCTTGCCCCCGTGCAGGGCCGCCAGGGCCCGGACCATCCGCCGCCCCCAGCCCTTCCGGCGCCCGGGCGCGGGCACGAGCAGGCCCCACAAAAGGAAGCTCTCGCCGGGGGTGTCGTTCACGAGGGCGTAGGCCGCTTCCGCGGAGCCGGCCTCGCCCAGCCGGAAGGCCCGCGCCGGGGCCACCCAGCCGCACAAGGTCTCGGGGGCCAGCATCCAGGGCAGGTCCGGCTCGTACTCGCGGGCGGCGACCCGGGCGTAGTCCAGCGGGTCGATCTCCACCAGGCCGGCGGCCTCGCCCGGCTCGGCGGGCCGCTCGTAGCCCAGCAGGCGGCGGGTGACGCGGAACCCCACCCCCTGGTACAGGCGCACCGCGGCGGGGTTCTGCTCGAAGACCTCCAGCAGCATCCGCCGGTCCCCGCGCGCTCGGGCCTCCTCGAGCGCCTCCTCCAGCATCCGGCGGCCCACCCCCCGGCCCCGGAAGGGCTTGGCGACCCCCATCGCGGCCACGCGGCTGGTCCAGCCCCGCCGGGCGATGAGGATCACCCCGGCGGGCCGGTCGCCCTCGAGGTAGACCGAGCTGGCGTAGGGGTCGAGGTGCTCGGGCCGCATCCGCCGCTCGAGGCCCTCGGCGGTGAAGCGCGCCGGGATCAGGTAGTCCTCGAAGCCGGCGGTGAGGCAGTCGGCGAGCTGGGCGGGGGTGAACTCGGCGGCAGGGCGGCGGGTCAGGTCGGGGGGGTTGGGCATCGCAGGGTTCATAACTGCTGATTTATTTATAGAAAGTCAACCTAGAATATGGCATATTATGCCCATGAAGCTGTCGGAGTGGGCGCGGGCCAACGGCATCTCCTACAAAACCGCCTGGCTGTGGTGGAAGCATGGCAAGCTCCCCGTGCCCGCCCGCCAGACGCCGACGGGCACCATCCTGGTGGACGTGCCCGAGCGGAAGGAAGCCGGTGCGGTGCTGTATGCCAGGGTGTCCTCGGCAGACCAGAAAGCCGATCTCGACCGCCAGGTGGCGCGCCTCGCGGCGTTCGCGGCGGAGAGGGGGATCAAGGTGGCGAAGGTAGTCGCCGAGGTGGGCAGCGGGCTGAACGGCCACCGCAAGGGCCTGATCTCGGTGCTGCGCTCGCCCGAATACGGGAGCATCATCGTGGAGCACCGGGACAGGCTCGCGCGGTTCGGGTCGGAATATATCGAGGCCGCGCTCGCGGCCTGCGGAAGGCGCGTGCTGGTGGTGGAGCCGGACGAGGTGAAAGATGACCTGGCGCAGGACATGATCGATGTCCTGACGAGCTTTTGTGCCCGGCTCTACGGCCGTCGCTCTGCAAGGCAGAGGGCGGCAAGGGGGGTGAAGGCGGCGATGGAGCCATGATGGTGTATCAGGCCTACCGGTTTGCCCTCGATCCCTCCCCCCGCGCCGAGCGGGCGCTTGCCTCCCATGTGGGGGCGCGGCGCTTCGCCTTCAACTGGGGGCTGGCGCTGGTCAAGGAGCGCCTTGAAGCCCGCCGCAGGGGCGAGGAGGTGGAGGTGCCCTGGACGCTCCCCGCGCTGCGCCGGGAGTGGAACCGGCAGAAGGAGGCGGTCGCCCCCTGGTGGCAGGAGAACTCCAAGGAGGCCTACTCCTCGGGGCTGGAGGGCCTGGCCAAGGCCCTCGAGAACTGGTCCGACAGCCGCAAGGGTCGGCGCAAAGGCCGCCGGATGGGCTTCCCCCGCTTCCGCAAGAAGGGCCGGGGGCGGGAGTCGGTGGGCTTCACCACCGGGGCGATCCGGGTAGACGACAAGAGCCACGTCGTCCTGCCCAAAATCGGCCGGGTGCGGACGCACGAGCCGACGACGGCGCTGCTGGAGAGGATCGAGACGAAGAAGGCCCGGATCCTGCGGGCCACGGTGAGCCGGGAAGGCGGGCGGTGGTTCGTGGGCTTCACCTGCGAGGTGGAGCGGGAGCCGAAGGCCCCCAGACTCCCCGGTGCCGCGGTCGGGCTGGACGTCGGGCTGCGGCACCTGGCCGTCCTCTCCACGGGCGAGCAGGTGCCGAACCCGCGGCCGCTCAAGAAGGCACTCCGAAAACTCGCCCGGCTGAACCGGGAGCTGGCGCGGCGGAAGCCGGAAAGCAAAAACCGCGAGGAGACCCGGTGGAGGCTGGCCCGCGCCCACGCCCGCGTGGCGAACATCCGGCGGGACGCCCTGCACAAGCTCACCACCCGGCTGGCCTGCAGGTATGGAACCGTAGTGGTGGAAGAGCTCAACCTGGCCGGGATGCTGCGCAACCGCCGCCTCGCGCGGGCCGTGGCGGACGCCTCCCTCGCGGAGATCCGGCGCCAGCTCGCGTACAAGACGGTCTGGTACGGATCCCATCTGTTGAAGGCGGAAAGGTTCTACCCCAGCAGCAAGCGCTGCTCCCGCTGCGGGGCGGTGAAGGAGAAGCTGCCCCTGTGGGTGCGCACCTTCCGCTGCGATGCTTGCGGTCTGGTCCTGGATCGGGACCACAACGCGGCGCTGAACCTCGCGGCTTTGGTGGCCGCCGTCGCCGGGAGTGGACCGGAGACGCTAAACGCCCGTGGACGGGGTGTAAGACCTGCCGCAAGGCGGGCGGTCCCGGAGGAAGCGGGAAGCCGGCGGCGCGAAAGCACGTAAGACCGGCGCCTCCGCCCGGCAACGGGCGGATGTCGGGAATGGTTTTCCACGTTCTCGACAACGGTCTCCGTGGTCCGACGGAACGCTTCCCCAAGCCCCGGCGCGGTGACCCCGGAGGGGCCGGGCGAGTGTGCCCGCGGCCGGGCGGGGTGTGGAAAAGCTAGAGGGTGTTATGAACTTTAGGGCTAAGCTGGAGGGATGAGCCGAAAGCGGTATCCGAGCGACGTGAGCGACGAGGAGTGGCTGTTCGTGGCCCCCTACCTGACCCTGATGCGCGAGGACGCACCCCAAAGGGAATACGCCCTGCGGGACGTGTTCGACGGTTTGCGCTGGATAGTCCGTGCCGGAGCCGCGTGGAGGATGATGCCGGGGGATTTACCGCCCTGGGAAGTGGTTTATCAGCAAACCCAGCGCTGGCTGGCAGCGGGGGTGTTCGAGGCCATCGTGCAGGACCTGAGGGTGTTGTTGCGGTTGGCTGAAGGCAGGAGGGCTCAACCCTCCGCCGCCATCTTCGACAGCCGTACCCTGCAATCCAGCCCTGAAAGTGGTGGGCGAGCGGGATACGATGGCGCTAAACGTCGGAAGGGCAGTAAGGTGCACGTGGCCGTAGACACCCTAGGACACCTGTTGGCGTTACACGTCACCCCAGCCGACGAGCAAGACCGGGCTCAGATGACTGAGTTAGCCCAGGCCGTGCAGCAGGCCACCCAGCAAAACGTCGAGCTGGCTTACGTGGATGCGGGCTACACCGGCGAGCGAGCCCGACAGGATGCTCAGGCGCAAGGTATCCACCTGGAAGTGGTCAAACTGCCCCAGGTCAGGAAGGGCTTCGTATTGCTACCCAGAAGGTGGGTGGTAGAGCGTTCGTTCGGCTGGGTGGCGAGGTTCCGACGGCTCGCCAGGGATTACGAACGTCTGCCACAAACCTTGGCGGGCCTGCACTTCCTGGCTTTCGCCATCCTGCTCCTGTCCCGTTTCGTCAATCTCATGTCCCAATGTGCCTAACACCCTCTAGCTCGGTCTCCAGCCGCACGCCCCGCTCGCGCAGCTCGTGCTCGGTCAGCACCCGCACGCTCTCCACCACCTGCCG
>NZ_KE387025.1:90512-97117 GCF_000430045.1 Calidithermus chliarophilus DSM 9957
GGCTACACCGGCGAGCGAGCCCGACAGGATGCTCAGGCGCAAGGTATCCACCTGGAAGTGGTCAAACTGCCCCAGGTCAGGAAGGGCTTCGTATTGCTACCCAGAAGGTGGGTGGTAGAGCGTTCGTTCGGCTGGGTGGCGAGGTTCCGACGGCTCGCCAGGGATTACGAACGTCTGCCACAAACCTTGGCGGGCCTGCACTTCCTGGCTTTCGCCATCCTGCTCCTGTCCCGTTTCGTCAATCTCATGTCCCAATGTGCCTAACACCCTCTAGTGGCCCAATGATACAGGAGAGGCCGGCCCTCCTTATACCAGATTCGGTCAGTTCGTTCCCGAATGGGGACGAACTGACCCGACCGAAGGGATACGCTTTCTTCGCCGACCGTCAGGGAGGGGTGTGCTCTAGGATTCAAAAAGATAGCCTCTGAAGGTCTTTGGTTTGGGTGATTATCTTTTTGAATCCGGTATTAGGGGAAGGGCCGGCGGGTGTGACCCGGGGCGCGGCCGCTGGGCCTCGCCCTTACTTGGCCACGACGATGTCGTTCGCCGCCGCCCACTGCCCGAGGTCTTGCTTGTTGATCGCCGCGGCCATGAGGTCGGGGAACAGGTCGGGGGTGCAGGCGAAGCTGGGGATGCCCATGCCGGCGAACTCGGCGGCGACGGCGTGGTCGTAGGCCGGCCGGCCGTCGTCGGAGAGGGCGAGCAGCGCGATCACCTGCACCCCCGAGCCCGCCAGGGCGGCGGCCCGCTTGAGCATCTCGGCCTGGTTGCCCCCCTCGTAGAGGTCGGAGACCAGCACCAGGATGGTCTCCTGCGGGCGGCTGACCAGGGTCTGGCAGTAGGCCAGGGCCCGGTTGATGTCGGTGCCCCCGCCGAGTTGCACCCCGAACAGCAGGTCCACGGGGTCTTGCAGCTTGTCGGAGAGGTCGACGACCTCGGTGTCGAAGACCACCATGCGCGTCTGCACCGCCTTGAGCGTGGCCAGCACCGCCCCGAACACCCCCGAGTAGACCACGCTCGAGCCCATCGAGCCCGACTGGTCGATGCACAGCACGATGTCGCGCAGCGCCGACTTCCGGCGCCCGAAGCCGATGCGGGTCTCGGGGATGATGGTCTTGTGCTCGGCCTGGTAGTGCTTGAGGTTGGCGCGGATGGTGCGGTGCCAGTCGATCTCGTTGTGCTTGGGGCGGCGGTTGCGGACCGAGCGGTTGAGGCTGCCCGCGACGGCGCTGCGCATGGGCTCGGCCAGCTTGCGCTCGAGCTCCTCCACCACCTTCCGCACCACCAGCCGCGCGGTGTCCTTCGCCCGCGCGGGCATGGTGTCCTTGAGGGCGATGAGGTCGGCGGCGAGGTGCACGTCGGGCGCGAGGTCCTCCATCAGCTCGGGCTCCAGGAGCATCTGGCGCAGGCCCTGGCGCTCCAGGGCGTCCTGCTGCATGACCTTGACCACGCTCTTGGGGAAGAACTCGCGGATGTCGCCCAGCCAGCGGGCCACGCCGGGGCGGCTCTTGCCCAGGCCGCCCTTGCGGCTGTTGGGCTTGCCCTCTTCGCCCTCGCCCTCGTCGTCGCCGTAGAGCCGGGCTAAGGCCGCGTCCATGCGGGCCTCGTCGCCGCCCAGCGGGCAGCCGGTGCCGTCGGCGGAGCCGCCGCCCAGCACCAGCCGCCAGCGCTTGAGGCGTTCGGAATTCTCGCTCGTGTTCATGCCTGCACCCCCAAAAGCCGCGCGACCAGGGGCAGCACCCTGGCGCCCCGCTCGTCGTCGAGGGCGGCGTCGCCTCTGGACGCCGGGGCCCCCGCCCCCGCCTCGGTGTTCCTGGCCTTCTCCCCGATGCTGCGGCGCTCGGGGGCTTCGAAGGTGGAGAAGGTGCGGCGCAGCAGGGGCAGCACCCGCACGAAGGCCTCCGGGCTCAGCCCCGCCAGCCAGTCGTTGAGCAGGCCGAAAAGGGTGTCGTCGTGGATGAGGATCAGGCCGCTGCCCTTGAGGAAGCCCTCGAGCCAGGCGCTCGCCTTCTCGGGCTCGGGGTCGGAGAGGGCCAGCCCCAGCCGGCGGGCGACCTCGGCGAGGTCGTAGACCCCCGCCTCCATCAATAGCCGCACCGCCCGCCCCACCACCAGGCCGTGGCCCGTGACCTGGCCCGCCAGCTTGCCCAGGGTCTCGTGCCAAAGCGCGGTCTGCCCGGCGTCCTGCAAGGTCTGGAGGGCGCCGTGCAGCCCCAGGACGTGGCCGAACATCTCGGCCGCCGCGTCGTCGGAGAGGGCGGCGCAGGCGTTGGGCAGGCCCACGCAGACGCGGGCCACCATGCCGTCGACGGCGTGGGCCACCATCGCGGTGTCGGTCTGGCGCACGTTGCCGTAGCGCAGGACGCGGGCCAGGGGGGGCACCGCCTCCATCAGCACCGCCACGTCGGTGGCCCGGGCGGCCTGGGCCTCGACGGCGCGCATGAGGGCCATCGAGGCGCGGGGCAGCTCGGCCAGGAGCACGTCCTCGAGCAGCCCCGTCAGCACGGGCAGGGGCTGCTCGCCCTGGGCGGCGAGCTCGGCCACCTTGCCCGTGGCGGCCTCCTCGAGGGTGGGGCCGTAGCGCCCCGCCTCGATCAGCGCGACGGCGAACTCCGGCTCCCACTTGAGCTGCCAGGCCTCCTTGAAGGTGCCCTTGCCGCTGCTGTGGGCGGGGTGGGCCCAGCGCACGCCCAGCAGGCGCAGGCGGTGGAAGAGCTGCGAGCGGGCGAGGTCGATCTCCTTGCGCAGGTCGAGCTCGAGGACGCGCACCGCGGCGTCCTGGGTCAGGCGCAGCCGCCGGATCTCGCGGGCGAGGTCCTGCTGCAGCGGCGCGGCGGGGGTCTCGGCCGGCACCGCGCCCAGCCGGTCGCCCACCGTGAGCTGCTCCTCGACGAGCCGCAGCACCGCCGGGTTGCCGAAGGCGAAGGTGGCCTCGGCGGCCTCGTTCATCTCGTCGAGGCCGGGCAGGGACCGCTCGCGCAGGGCGGCGAGGGTGTTGGCCAGCCGCACCGCGTCGATCACCTGCGCGGGGCTGCCCCCCAGGTCCTTCTCGCGCAGCAGGGCCGCGACCTTGGCCATCCAGCGCTCGGTCACGCGGTCGGAGGTCTCCCACAGGTGCTGGTACCAGCCCGGCGAGGTGATGCCTGCCCCGTAGCCGCTCAAGCGCGACAGCCGCCCGAAGGTCCAGGGCACCCAGGTGGCCGAGACCTTGGCCTTTTTCAGGCCCTTGAGCAGTTCGGCGTCGGCTTTTCGCAGCGAAGCCAGGGGCTTTTCCCCGAGCGCGGGCGAGTGCCAGGCCCCGCAGACCACCGCGATCCTCCGGTGCCCCTCTTCCCGCGCGCCGCGGATGTTCTGGCGCATGGCGGCCTCGCGCAGCTGCTCGAGCGGGTCGTCGGGGGGAGCGAAACCGCCCTCCTCGCCCTCGCGCAGCACGGAGATGGCCTCCAGGACCGCCTCGAACACGTCCCCGCCCCTCCGCTCCTCCACCAGGTGGTTCCACCAGCGCTCGAAGTCGGCGTAGCCGGCGGCCTGGGCCAGGAGGCTGAGGGGGTCGGGGGTGGGCGGGGCCGGCTCCGGTGCGGGGGCCGGGGAGGCCGGCTCGAGGGCGGGGGGGTCCTGGGCCTCGCGCTCGAGCGGCTGCGTGGGGGCTGCCGGGAGCTCGCCCAGCCGGTGGCTGAGGGGCAGGTCGAAGAAGCGGGTGGGCACCCCGGCCTTCAGGCCGTAGGTCAGGGCCTGCCACTCGGGGGAGAACTCCGCGAAGGGGTAGAAGGCCGCGTCGGCGGGGTTGTCGCTGGCGTACACCAGCAGCGCCACCGGGGGCTTCATCTCGGGGTGGACCAGCAGGGGGAGCAGGGGATCGGCCTCGGGCGGGCCCTCGACCAGGATGCAGTCGGGCCGGAGGGCCTCGAGCGCCGCTTTCAGGCTGCGCGCCGAGCCCGGCCCGTGGTGGCGGATGCCGAAGATGTGGACGTTCATACGTTTTCCTCGTCGGTGGCCCAGTTGGCGGGGTTGCTGACGATGTACTCGCGGGCGGCCTCAAGGTGGCGCTCGTCGCGGATGATCGTGTCGTAGTAGCGGCCTTGCCAGACCCTGAGGTGCGGATACCTCTGGTGGATCCGCTTGGTGGCCGCGGATTTGAACCCCCCGACAAAGGCGCCGAGGGAGCGCTTGGCGGGTCCTGGGGCGGGCGGGGTTTGTAGGGACGACGCGCGCGTCGTCCCTACAGGGCCGCGGGGAACGGGGGAAGGGGGTTCAGGCGGCTGGATCATGACGATCCCGTGCACGTGGTTGGGCATCACCACGAAGGCGTCCAGGGAGACCTCGTCGCGGAGCAGTTCGGAGCGGTGCCATTCCCACCAGACGATGTCGCCGATCTCGTTCAGCCGCATCTCCCCGCCCACCACCTCGCCGAAGAGGGGCTCACGGCCGTGGGTGCAGACCGTGACGAAGTACGCCGCGCCCTGGGTGTAGTCAAACCCCCGCAGCCGGGGTGATCTCCGATTCGGACCCTTCCACATACCCTTCCCCGCAGGGACTGCGCGTACGGCCCTACACCACCTCGCGGCAGGCGCGGTAGAGGTCCTTCCAGCCGGGGCGCTCCTTGACCACGGTCTCGAGGTACTCCAGGTAGACCACCTTGTCCTGCACCGGGTCCTTGACGATGGCGCCCACCAGCCCCGAGGCGATGTCGGCGGCCTTGAGGCTGCCGTCGCCGAAGTGCCCGGCCAGGGCCATCCCCTGCCCCACCACGCTGATGGCCTCGGCGGTGGAGAGGGTGCCCGAGGGGCTCTTGAGCTTGGTCTTGCCGTCGGCGGTGACGCCGTCGCGCAGCTCGCGGAAGATGGTGACCACCCGGCGGATCTCCTCCAGCGCCGGCTTCTCCCCGGGCAGCTCGAGGGCCTTGCCTAAGCTCTCCACGCGGCGGCTGACGATCTCGACCTCCTCCTCGAGGGTGTCGGGGGTGGGCAGCACCACGGTGTTGAAGCGGCGCTTGAGCGCGCTGGAGAGCTCGTTGACCCCGCGGTCCTTGTTGTTGGCGGTGGCGATGAGGTTGAAGCCCTTCACCGCCTGCACCTCGGTGGAGAGCTCGGGGATGGGCAGGGTCTTCTCGGAGAGGATGGTGATGAGGGTGTCCTGCACGTCGGAGGGGATGCGGGTGAGCTCCTCGAGGCGGGCGATCTTGCCGTCCTGCATGGCCCGCATCAGGGGGCTCTCGACCAGCGCGGCGCGGCTGGGCCCCTCCGCCAGCAGCTTGGCGTAGTTCCAGCCGTAGCGCACCGCCTCCTCGGAGGTGCCGGCCGTGCCCTGGATCAGCAGGGTGGAGTCGCCGGCGATGGCGGCGGCGAGGTGCTCGGAGACCCAGCTCTTGGCGGTGCCGGGAACGCCGTACAGCAGCAGGGCGCGGTCGGTGGCGAGGGTGGCGACGGCGATCTCGATGATGCGGCGGTTGCCGATGTACTTCGGCGTGATCTCCAGCTTGCCCGCCTTGCCGCCCATCAGGTATTCGGTCACGGCCCAGGGCGAGAGCTTCCAGCCCGGGGGCCGGGGCTTGTCGTCGGTCTTGGCGAGGGCGGCGAGCTCTTCGGCGTACTGGACTTCGGCGTGCTGGCGGAGGACCTGGTTCATAACGACACTCACACTCCTTGGGGTACGAAAGCCTGGTGCATCTCGTGGCGGAACTCGAGCAGCCCGGTAAAGCGGGAAAAGGCTTCGAACAGCGGGTGGTCGGGGTTGGCGAAGGCCTGGCGGACGGAGGGGTGGAGGGCAGGGGCGAAGGCGGGGTCGAGGTGGAGGGCGAGCTCGGGCAGGAAGTGCTGCGTGCGCCAGTCGTTCTTCTGCATCTTCTGCCAATTGAGCAGGCTGACGGTGGCGCGCTTGCCCAGGGCCTCGAGGAGCTCGGGGGGGTAGGGCCGGGGGCAGCGGGTCAGGAGCTGCCACTCCAGGCTCTCCGCGCCCAGCGGGCCACTGCCCGACCCCAGGCGCCGCAGGGCCTGGGCCAGAACGCTCCGGGGGGAGAGGGCGGCGAGCAGGTCGGCGCTGGGGACGTGCCTGGCGCCCTCGAGCAGCGCCAGCGCCCAGGCCTCGTCCCGGAAGCGCACGGCGGCCTCAGCCAGCGCCTGCTCGAGCAGCTCGCGCCACTCCTTGTCGGCCTTCACCGCCGGCAGCACCGCCTCGGGGTCGCCCCAGGCGGAGGGGGGCACGCGCCCCAGGATCTGCGCCAGCCACCAGGCCTTCTCCCCCATCCCGTAGGGCGCGCCCTTCTGCTCGACGCCGTCCCGGGCCCAGGCCTTCTCGAACTGCTCGGGCAGCACCACCTCGAGCCGGGCCTGCTTCAACCCCAGCATCCCGGCGGGGGTGAACCTGAGCAGCGGCCGGGCCCGCTCGGCCATGCGCTGCACCAGGCGCGAGCCGGGCAGCCGGCTCAGCAGCTCCTGGGCCACGCCGCGCACCTCCTTGCGCCGGTCGTCGAGGCAGGCCTCGAGGAAGGGCTCGTCGTCGAGGGAGAGGTTTGCCTCCAGCTCCTGCAGCATCCGGGCGCGCGCGTCGTGCGGCTCCTGCGCCCACGCCGCCTCGAGCAGGGCCCGCGCCCGCGCGGGGTCGGCCTG
>NZ_KE387025.1:97217-100104 GCF_000430045.1 Calidithermus chliarophilus DSM 9957
ACCGCCTTCAGGCCCAGCGCGAAGGCGATGTTCTGCGCCACGACCCGCATCGTGTCCCGCGAGAGCCGCACCAGCTCGGCTACCCCCCGCACCGAGCCCCGCAGCACGTTTTTTTTTTAGGGGCACCAGCGGCACCCCGGCCCGCGCGGCGAAGTAGGCGGCCCCCCGCTCCAGCGGCCCCAGCCCGCCCTGCGGGCGCAGCGCCCCCTCGGGGAAGAGGGCCAGGCTCTCCCCTTTCCGCAGGGCGTGCAGGGCCGGGCGCAGCTCGTGGGTGCCCAGTGCCCCCAGCAGGCGCAGGAGGGGGAAGGCCTCGAGGTTCTCCCGCGCGATCATGAGCCGGCCCGGGCGGCGGTGGGCCTGCAGGAGGGCATAGGCCAGGTAGCCGTCGAAGAAGCTGTGGTGGTTGGCCGCCAGTACCAGCGGCCCGCCGGGCAGCTCGCCGCGCAGGTAGACCCCGCGCAGCCGCCGCAGGCTCGAGTAGACCATCCCCCGCAGGACGGGGCGCAGGGCCCGGGCGAAGGGGCGGTCCTCCCTCATGTCTTCAGACCATCGCAGCGGGGCCGCCTCAGCCGGGCTCCTGGGCGTGCTCGAGCGCGCTGCGGATGAGCTCGGTGACGTGGTGGTCCATCAGCCGGTAGTAGGCCATGCGCCCCTCCTTGCGGAAGGCCACCAGCCGCTCCTCCCGCAGCAGCCTTAGCTGGTGGCTCACCGCCGACTCGCTGGTGCCGGTGAGGGCGGCGAGGTCGCACACGCACAGCTCGGTCGCGGCCAGCGCGGCCAGGATGCGCAGCCGGGTGGGGTCGCTCACCGCCTTGAGCAGGCTGCTCGCCCGCGCCACGCGCGCCTCGTCGGGCACGGCCCGGCGGGCCGTCTCGAGGGCTTCGGGGTGGATGCCCCGCTCCTCGCAGGCGGCGGCTCGGTCTAAAGCGGTCGGCATCGCGATAACCTCGTCTCGAGTATGCCACAGGCCACAGGCCGCGGGCGGCTAGCGGAAGCGCAGCAGCCGCAGCGAGTTCAGCGTGACCAGCGCGGTGGCCCCGGTGTCGGCCAGGACGGCGGGCCACAAACCGGTGATGCCCAGCAGCGTGGTGGCCAGGAACACCGCCTTCAGGCCCAGCGCGAAGGCGATGTTCTGCGCCACGACCCGCATCGTGTCCCGCGAGAGCCGCACCAGCTCGGCTACCCCCCGCACCGAGCCCCGCAGCACGGCGGCGTCGGCGGTCTCGAGGGCCACGTCGGTGCCCCCTCCCATGGCGATGCCCACGTCGGCCCGGGCCAGGGCGGGCGCGTCGTTGATGCCGTCGCCCACCATCGCCACGGGGCGGCCCTGCCCCAGCTCGCCCACGGCGCGGAGCTTGTCCTCGGGCATCAGCTCGGCCCGCACCTCCAGGCCCAGCCCCTCGGCGACGGCCCTGCCCGTGCGGGCGTTGTCGCCGGTGAGCATCACGCAGCGCACCCCCAGGCCCTCCAGCCGGGCCAGCGCCTCGCGGGCGTCGGGCCGCGGCTCGTCCCGCAGGGCGATGAGGCCCAGCGGGGTGGGCGGGTTCAGCAGCACCACCACGGTCTTGCCCTGGAGTTCCATCGCCTCGATCTGCCCGGCTACCTCTGCGGCCAGGGGAGCGAGTTCGGCTGCGTACCTGGGCGAGCCGACCACCAGGGTTCGGCCCTGCACCATGGCTTGTGCCCCCTTGCCCTGGACGGCCTGCTGGTCGCTGGAAGGGGGCAGCGTGGCCCCCACCTCGTCGGCCTTCTCCACGATGGCTTTGGCCAGGGGGTGGGAGGAGCCCTGTTCGACCGCAGCGGCGAGGCCCAGCAGTTCGGCCTCGGAGCCTTCCAGAGCAACCACATCGGTCACCCGGGGCCGCCCCTCGGTGAGGGTGCCGGTCTTGTCGAAGGCGACGGTGCGGACGCGGGCGAGGGTCTCCAGCACCGCGCCCCCCTTGATCAGCAGGCCCCGCCGCGCCCCCGCCGAGATGGCCGAGGTGATGGCCGCCGGCACCGAGAGCACCAGCGCGCAGGGGCAGCCGATGAGCAATAGCGCCAGCGCCTTGTAGAGCCACTCGTGCCAGGCTCCGCCCAGGAACAGGGGGGGCACCACCGCGATCAAGGTCGCGATCGCCAGGACCCCAGGGGTGTAGTAGCGGCTGAAGCGGTCGATGAAGCGGGCGGTGGGGGCTTTGGACCCCTGGGCCTCCTCGACGAGGTGGATGATGCGGGCAATGGTGTTGTCGGAGGGGTCCTTGTCCACCCGCACGGCGAGCACCCCGTCGGTGTTGATGGAGCCAGCAAACACGCGGTCACCGGGGCCCTTGCTGACCGGCACCGATTCTCCGGTCACCGGCGAGTCGTCCAGGGCCGAGAACCCGCTCAGGATGGTGCCGTCGGCGGGGACCCGCCCGCCCGGGCGCACCTGCACCACCTGCCCGACCCGCAGGCTACTGGCGGGGACCTCGCGGGTACGGATGTCTTCCCCTTCCCCCTCGAGGAGGAAGGCGGTCTTGGGGGCCAAGGCGGCCAGGGCTTTGATCCCTGCTCTGGCCCTTCCGGCGGCGATGCCTTCCAGCAGCTCGCCCACCGCAAACAGGAAGACCACCACCGCGGCCTCGGGGGCCTCGCCGATCACGACCGCGCCGATGGCAGCGATGGTGACCAGGGTGTTGATGCCGAAGGGGTTGCCCAGCCTTACCCCCGCCCAGGTCTTGCGGGCCAGCGGCCAGACCCCGACTAGCGTGGCGGCGACGTAGCCCCATTGCGCAAGGCGGGGCTCGAGGAAGCCGAAGGCGAAGGCCGCCGCCAGCAGGGCCCCGCTGAGGAGCACCCCGCGCCCCTGGCGGGTGGCGTGCCAGGGCCGGCCCTCGTGCGGGTGGGCGGGGTCAGGCGGGGCCTC
>NZ_KE387025.1:100204-105841 GCF_000430045.1 Calidithermus chliarophilus DSM 9957
GCGTCGAGCAGGGCCTCCTCCCTGCCGGCCCCCTCGGGCAGGGCCGGGGCCAGCGGGGTGGGCGCGGCGCTCGGCGGCTCCTGCCGCTCGGTGCCCAAAAGGGCCGCGGCGGTGAGGGCTTTCCAGTACTCGGACACGTTCATTCCACAGCCTCCTGGTGGGGCAGGTTGAGCAGGCCCTGCTCGCCCTCGGCGTAGGCCCGCAGCGGCAGGAAGGCCTCGCCGTCCCACTCCCCGAAGAGGTGGACCGGCTGCCCGCCGGTGTAGCCCAGCAGCCCGTGGTGGTAGTTGAAGCGCGGGTGCAGCCGGAGCTGCGCCCCCTCCGGGCTGCGCAGCGTCCACCGCGAGACGTCGCCGAAGGGCTCGAGGGTCGCGGTCAGGGTGGCGGGGATGCGCTCGGTCCAGGGGTTGGCGGCCAGCGCCGCGCTGTAGGCGTCGAGCAGCCCGGCGGCGGTGTCGCCGCCGATGGTGGCGAGGCTGTAGTCGTAGCGCGGCTGCCCCGACTTGAGCACCGCCCGCATGGGGTAGGCGCTGGGGAAGAAGGCCAGCTCGCCCTCCCAGGAGCTGTCGGGGTGCAGCGGCACGCTGAAGGCGTTCTTGCCGAAGGCGAACTCCAGCAGCAGCGCGTAGCGGTAGGTGCCCTCCTGCAGCAGCCAGGTGCGCCGCGCGCGCAGCTTTTCCTCCTGCACCACCGCCTGCCCCATCACCAGCCAGGTGCCCGCCACCCCCTCCAGCGCCTGCACCTCCTCCTGGGGCTGGGTGAAGCCGACGACGGCGCGGACGTCGGCCTGGTGGGGCTCGGGCAGGCTGGACAGGCGGGCGTAGGCCTGGGCGGCCAGGTGGATGCGGCCCAGCCGCTCCAGCAGCCGCTCCTGCCACCCCTCGCCGCTGGTGTGCTCGGCCAGTTCGCGCACCATGCGCGCCAGGCCCGGCGCCTGCGCGTCGACGAGCCGCGCCCCCATGTCGTCCCAGAATTTGTAGGGCTTGCCGGGGGCCTGGGCCAGCCCGCCGCGCACCAGGTCGCGCAGCCACAGGCTGAGCTCCGCGACGCCCGCCGCCACCTTCTTCTCGCGGGCCGCCTCGCGCTTGGCCTGGGCGTGGGGGTCTTTGGGCGCGGGGCCCTTGGCCGCCTTCTCGGCCTTGGCCTCGGCGCGCTTCCTGCGGCCCTCGAGCCACTCCACCACCCACACCGGCGGCTCGGCGGCGGCGAAGGCCTCGGGCCGGGCGGCGTACATCAGGAACAGGCCCAGCCCGTGCTTGCAGGGGAATTTGCGGCTGGGGCAGGTGCACTTGAAGGTCGGGGTGCCGCCGGAAAGGTCGATCTGGGTCTGGTAGGGCAGCCGGCCGCTGCCCTGGCACTCGCCCCACAGCGCGCTTTCGTCGGCGCTGCGGGCGAAGCCGACCCATTTGCCGGGGCTGGAGAGCTCCCGCCCGGACTTGGCGGAACTGCTGTCGGGGGCCAGGGAGAGTACCTGATCGGGGGTCCACGAAAGGCTCACAGGGGGCTCCTTACGCCGTTAACATCAGACGCATAGAGATTATGATAAAAACATAAGGGTGTCAACACCATAGCTTGCCACCAAGCTAGCAGGGCGCGGGTCTAGGCACGGTTCATCTCGCCCTGCCGCAGAACTCGGGCGAGCGCCAGGGGGCATACCCCGCCACCGGCGCGCACGACGCCGGGACGGCCAAGCTGCGTGATGAGGCGAACATTTCCAGAATATACACCACCCGGGCGAGGCGGCCAGGGGGCGGGGTGGTGGTCCCTGATTACCCCCTGGCCCCGACCGGCTGGGCGTGCCAAAGCCTCTCGAGGACCGCAAGCCCGCGCTGCCACTGCCCTTCCTCACCGTCTGCGGCGACCCCGAGGGCGCGGGGGTGCGGGCTGGGGTATGATGGAGCCAGGAGCAACCGCTCTCGAGCGACTACCCCAACCAAGACCTTTCGTAACATTCGCGCTGACAGGGGGCACATTAGCCGTTCCTGACTGGCCCTGCTGCGTCCAGGGCCCGGAAGGCAGACCCCATGAAGCGTGTCCTCGTGGTTGACGACGACCCTTCGATTCAGCGCCTGATGCGGCGGCTCCTCGAGCTGCTGGGGTGCTCGGTGGAGGTGGTGGGCTCGGGCGAGGAGTGCCTGCTGCGCCTGGAGGCGGGCCCCCCCGACCTGTTGATCCTGGACCTGATGCTGCCCGGCCTCGACGGGGCGGCCGTGCTGCAGCGGCTGCGGGCCCGGCGCCTGGCGCTGCCCGTGCTGGTGATCAGCGCCAAGGACGAGGCCGAGAGCCTCCCCGGCGAGCTCCCCGGCGTGAGCGCCTACCTGACCAAGCCGGTGCGGATCGGCGAGCTCGTGGAGGTCGTGAGCGGGCTCCTCGGGGCGGCCCTGGCCGGCGGAGGGGGCGCCCACGCGGCGTACGAGGAGGGCCCGGGCAGCGAGACCTCCTCCGACTGAGCCTCAGCGGTCGCGGGGGGCGTCCGGGGCGAGCGGCAGCCGCACCACGGCGACCGTGCCCTTGCCGACCTCGCTCTCGAGGCGGATCCCCCCGCCGTGCTGCTCGGCGATCCACTGGGCGATCGACAGGCCCAGCCCGCTGCCCCCGACGGCCCGGCTGCGGGCCCGGTCGGCGCGGTAGAAGCGCTCGAAGACGTGGGGCAGGTCCTCGGGGGCGATGCCGATGCCGGTGTCCCGCACCCGCAGCTCGGCGTAGCCCTCCCCCAGGTCCAGCTCCAGCCGCACCGTCCCGCCCGCCGGGGTGTACTTCACGGCGTTCTCCAGCAGTTGCAGCGCGAGCTGCTTGAGCCGGTCGGCGTCGCCGGTCACCCACGCCTCCGGCAGGTGCCCCCGCTCCATCCGGTGGTCCTTGCCCAGCACCCTCGCGGTGGCGAAGGCCTCCCGGAGCACCTCGTCGAGGCGCAGCGGCTCGAGCCGCAGCCGCAGCCCGGCGTCGCCGCGGGCCAGCGCCAGCATGTCGTTGACCAGGCGCGACAGGCGGGCGGCCTCGCGCGTCACCTCGGCCAGGGCCTCCTCGCGGTCGGCCTTCCTCATGTTCTTGAAGCGGGCGAGCACCTCGAGGTTGCCCTGGATGGCGGTCAGGGGCGCGCGCAGCTCGTGGGCGGCGTCGTTGACGAAGCGCTTCTGGGCCTCCGAGAGCTCGCGGTAGCGCTCCTCGCTCTCCCGCAGGGCCTGCTCGGCCCGCTTGCGCTCGGTGATGTCGCGCGCGACCTTGGAGGCCCCGATGATCCGCCCGCTGGCGTCGCGGACCGGGGAGACGGTGAGCGAGATGTCGATGCGCCGCCCGTCCTTGGTCAGGCGCACCGTCTCGTAGTGCTCCACCCGCTCCCCCGCGCGGATGCGGGCGAGGATCATGTCCTCCTCGTGCTGCCGCTCGGGGGGGATGATCCGGCGGATGGACTGCCCGACCATCTCCCGAGCGCTGTAGCCGAAGATCCGCTCCGCGCTGGCGTTCCAGCTCGTGACGATGCCCTCCAGCGTCTTGCTGGCGATGGCGTCGGTGGAGGAGGTGACGATGGCGGCGAGGTGCGCCGAGGCGGCCTCGGCCTGCCGGTAGCCGGTGACGTCCTCCAAAAGCACCACCGCCCCCCCGTGGCCCCCGGCCAGGGGCCTCACCGTCAGGGCCAGCCAGCGCTCCCCGTGGGAGGTGGGGCAGGGGTACTCCAGCCGGAAGGGGCCGCTCCCGCCGCCCAGCACCGCCCGCACGTAGGCGGCCACCTGCGCCGCCCCCTCGGCGTCGAGCCCGTTGGCCCGCGCGCAGACCTCGAGGTAGTCGCGCCCCAGGCAACCCTCCCCGCCCGCCCCGGCGAACTCCCGCCAGGCGCGGTTGACCGCCACGACCCGGCCTTCCGCGTCGAGCACGACGACCTGGGCCTCCAGCGAGTCGAGGACCTCGGCCACCCCCGGCAGGGCCCGTGCGGGGGCCAGCGCGCCGGCGTCGGGGTCGAGCCCGGTGAAGGTGCCCACCCACGCCACCACCCGCCCGTCCACGTGGACCGGCTCGGCGCGGGAGAGGCCCCAGCAGTACTCGCCGTCCCTGCGGCGCAGCCGGTGGCGGTGCTCAAAGGGGGTCTGCCGGTCCACCGCGCGCAGGTAGGCCGCGTAGACCGCCTCGCGGTCGTCGGGGTGGAGGGCCTCGCCGCCGCGCAGCTCCAGCGACTCGGTGAAGGGCAGGCCGGTGTAGGCGCTCCAGCGGCGGTTGACGTAGAGCACCCGCCCCTCGGCGTCGGCCAGGTAGGCCGGGTGGGGGATCAGCTCGCACACCTGCACCAGGCCCAGGCCCTCGAGGGCGGGCGGCAGCCTCGGGCGGAGGGGGTCCATGCTAGGGGCGCACCGTCAGGGTACCGGCGAGTACCTTAGGGGCTCGAGCTGAGTATGGCCTGAGGCGGCGCGCGAGCCCGGCCGTCACGGCCCGGGGTAGACGCGCCCCTTCCAGCGCCGCGGCCCCCACAGCGCCCGCGCGTACACCGGCAGGAGCAGGACGGGGGCCAGGGGGGTGAGGAGGGCGTAGGCCAGCGGGCCCCCGGCCTTGGCCTGGACCAGCAGGCGCTCGAGCACCCCCACCAGCCCCAGCAAAGGTTGGCCCAGCAGCCAGGGGAGGGTGTAGGCAGAGAGGTGGTAGAAGGCCGAGGCCAGCAGCACGGCGCGGCTGCCGTGCAGGGGCAGGAAGTTCTTGCCGAAGCCCTCGACCGCCTCGCGGTAGCCGCGGTACATCCGCACCGACAGCAGCGGCCCGCCCAGCACCAGGTCGAGCCGCATCCCCCGGGCCTTGGCGCGGCGGGCCAGGGCCACGTCCTCCAGCAGCGACCCCTTCACCGAGGCGTGGCCGCCCAGGGCGAGGTAGTCCTCCCGGCGCAGGGCGAGCACCTGGCCGTTGCTCGCGCCCGCCCAGGCGAAGGGCAGGCGCAGCAGGGGGTGGGGGAAGAAGGAGAGCAGGCCGTCGACCACGAAGGGCACCACGGCGGCCTCGAGCACGCCCCCCGTCCTCTGGCGCGGCATCGCCGACAGCAGGCCGCCCCGGTAGCGCCCCAGCAGCGCCGCCAGCGCCCCCTCCTCCCAGCGCACGTCGGCGTCGGTGAAGACCAGCACCTCGCCGCGGGCGGCCTGGGCGAGCTGGTGGCAGGCCCAGTTCTTGCCCACCCAGCCGGGGGGCAGGGGCTCGCCCCGGACCAGGCGCAGCCCGGGGCACCGCGCGGCGAAGGCCTCGACCAAAGCGGGGGTGCCGTCTCGGGACTCGTCGTCGAGGACGACGACCTCGAGCGCCCCCTGGCGCAGGAGGCCGGGCAGGGCGTGGGGCAGGTTGGCGGCCTCGTCGCGCGCGGGGACCAGCAGGGAGACGGCGGGCGGGGCGGGGGCCCGGCCCGGGCGCAGCACCGGGAAGGCGAAGGCGTTGAGCAGCGCCACCAAGAGCCGCAGCGCCAGCAGCAGCAAGACCCCCTGCCAGAACCAGCTCATGGGCGGAAGAGGCGGCTGAGGCGGGCCATGCGCTCGTCCACGCCGCGGGCGCCGCGCAGGAGGGTCCGGAAGCCGGGCAGGGTCTCGCGGGGGTGGGTGCGGGCGTGGAGGGCGTCGAGTTCGGCCAGGGCGCGGGAGAGGCCGGCCTCGAGCGCGGCGGTGGCGGGCTCCA
>NZ_KE387025.1:105941-107207 GCF_000430045.1 Calidithermus chliarophilus DSM 9957
GGGCGTGCGCTTCCCGCGCCTCGGCGCCGGCGCTGCGCAGGGTCGGCTCGTAGCCCAGCGCGCGGAGGTCGGCCTCGAGCCGCCGGCGCGGCGTGACCGACTCGTCGAGGTTGAGCCGGAGGAGCTGCGTGGCGAAGACCGCCCGGGGGTTGCTGGCGCCGGGGGTCTTGCGGACGAGGGCCTCGATCTTGTTGGCGCAGTCGGCGCAGTCCATCCCCTCGACCCGGTAGCACAGCTCGGGCGCGGAGGGCGCGGGGGGTGCGGGCGTTGGGCGGCTCATCAGGGCTCCTCTTGAGAACGCGGTTTCAATATCTGAGCAACCGCTCAGCTATAGCAGGAGTCTAGCAATACATGAGCGTTTGTTCAAGTATTGCCGGGCCGATTACGGCTTGCTTTACAGATATATCCCCCCGGGGTATAATGGAGCGAGGCTCTACGGAGCCCAGAGGAAAAGCCATGGACATGGAGAAGATGCTCCCCGACGAAATCCGCGAACAGGTGCAGCAGGCGCTGGACGGCCGGCCCGGGCGGGCCTTCGTGGAGGCCGTTCTCGAGACCATCGGAGGCGTGCGCTGATGGGCCGCCTGCGCCCCTTCCTGGCCTGCCGGGTGCAGGGCTTCTCGCCGTGCCGGGTGACGCCCTGGCTCCTGGCGGTCCTGGCGGTCCTCATGTTGTTCAACGGCTGCGCCCCCAAGCCGGGCTACAAGGACGTGAGCGTGCAGGAGCTTCGGGCCGCCAGCGAGCCCGGCCGCGTCGTGCTGGACGTGCGCGAGCCCTACGAGTACGCCGAGGGGCACGTGCCGGGGTCCACCCTGCTGCCCCTGGGGCAGGTGGCCGCCCGGGCCGGGCAGCTCCCCAAGGACGCCCCGGTGTACGTGATCTGCCGCAGCGGCAACCGCTCGGTACAGGCCAGCCGGACGCTGGCCGAGCTCGGCTTCAAGGACGTGCGCAACGTGCAGGGCGGCATACTGGCCTGGCAGTCGGCGGGCTATCCTCTGGAGCGATGAGCCTGACCCCCGACGCCCTCCTGCTGGGGCCGCTGGCCCTGAGCTGGCCCAACCTGGCCCTGCTGCTGGGGGCCCTGGCCTTCACCGCGCTGGCGGCGCGCCGGGGCCTGGAGGCCCGGGGGTGGTGGGTGCTGCTGGCGGCGCTCCTGGCGGCCCGGCTGGGGTACGTGCTGGAGCACCTGGGGACCTGGCCCGACCCCGCCTCGGCCCTGCTGGGGGTCGTGGACGTCCGCAGCGGGGGCTGGAGCTGGGCGTGGGG
>NZ_KE387025.1:107307-122606 GCF_000430045.1 Calidithermus chliarophilus DSM 9957
GCCGCGCTCCCGCTCGGGCTCCAGCAGGCGCTGCTGCGCCCCGGCTTGGCCCTCGAGAGCCCGGCCCTCGACGCGCGGCCGCTGGCCTACCTCGAGCCCGGCCGCTCCCAGCCCTCCCCCGCGCGCTTCGGCGACCTGCCCAAGCCCATGCTGCTCAACGTCTGGGCCACCTGGTGCCCGCCCTGCCGCACCGAGATGCCCCTGCTGGCGGAGTACCAGCAGAAGGGCTACCCCGTCGTGCTGCTCAACGCCGGGGAGGGTGCGGGGGCCGTCGAGGGCTTCCTGCGCGAGGCCGGCCTGTCGGCGCGGGTCTTCCTGGACAGCGCCAACCTGCGGGAGAGCTTCCGGGTCAGCGGCCTGCCTACCACCTTGCTGATCGGGGCGGACGGGCGGGTCCTGGCGCGCCACCTCGGCCCCGTCAACCGGGCGCAGCTCGAGGAGCTCCTCCAGCGGCTGCGGTAGACCACCCCCGGCGCGCCCGTGGGATAGACTGATACGCGGGGGATACCCCTGAGGGATACCCAGCCCGCGAGGTGAACCTTGAGTGCCGTTGCGAACCGAACCCGAACCCAGCGCAAGCCCCGGCCCGCTCCCCCGACCAAGGAGCAGGTGCTCAACCGCCTCAAGCGCCTGGAGGGCCAGGTGCGCGGCCTGCAGAAGATGGTCGAGGAGGGCCGCGACTGCCGCGAGATCCTCACCCTGCTCTCCGGCGTGCGCAGCGCCCTCGAGGCCACCGGCGACATCATCTTCGAGACCTACCTCGAGGAGTGCCAGGCCGACTTGGCCAAGGGCCAGGGGGACACGCGGGGCATCGTGGAGGCCGTGCGCCTGCTGCGCCGCTGAGCGGGCGCCACGCGCGGCCGGGGTGGAGGGCCTGGATGAGCCGGGCTTTCCGCCCCGGCCCACGCGTGGGCCGGGGTCAGGGTTACGCGAGGGCGGGGGGCTCGAGCCCTGGTGGGAGGCCGTACCGTGCCGCACGACCTCGAGGCCATCCAATACCCCCTAGGCGTACTTGACATATACCCCCCGGGGATATAGCCTTGCGCTTAGGAGGTTTGCTGATGCTGTTTCGACAGATCTACGAGGAAGGGCTGGCTCAAGGCAGCTACTTTATCGGGTGCCAAGCGCAGGGCACGGCCGTGGTGGTAGACCCCCGGCGGGATATCCAGGTTTATCTCGAGGAGGCCCAGAAAAACGGCCTGAAGATCGTGGCCGTCACCGAGACCCACATCCACGCCGACTACCTCTCCGGCGCCCGCGAGCTCGCCAGGGCCACCGGGGCCAAGCTCTACCTCTCCGACGAGGGCGACGAGAACTGGAAGTACAGGGGCCTCGAGGGCTTCGACTACCAGCTCGTCAAAGACGGCGACGAGATCCGGGTCGGCAACGTCACCCTCACCGTGGTTCACACCCCGGGCCATACCCCCGAGCACATCAGCTTTTTGGTACGGGACGGGGCGACCGCGACCGAACCCGGCTTTATCCTGACCGGCGACTTCGTGTTCGTGGGGGATATCGGCCGCCCCGACCTCCTCGAGGAGGCCGCCGGCATCCTGGGCACCGCCGAGCCGGGGGCCCGCCGGATGTTTAAGAGCCTGAAGGAGAAGTTCCTCACCCTGCCCGACTACGTGCAGGTGTGGCCCGGCCACGGCGCGGGCAGCGCCTGCGGCAAGGGGCTGGGGGCCGTAGCCAGCACCACCGTGGGCTACGAGCGCCGCTTCGCCTGGTGGGCTGACTACCTGGCTAAGGACGACGAAGCGGGCTTCGTGAGGGCCCTGCTTTCCGGCCAGCCCGAAGCCCCCTACTACTTCGCCCAGATGAAGCGGCTCAACCGCGACGGCATGCCGATCCTGGGGGAGCTCAAGGAACCCCACCCGTTCACCCCCGAGCAGTTCCAGCAAAAGCTGGCCGAGGGGGCTTTGCTGGTGGACACCCGCGACAAGTTCGCCTTCGCCGGGGGGCACCTCGAGGGGGCGATTAACATCCCGGCGGGCAAGAGCTTCTCCACCTGGGCCGGCTGGCTTTTGCCCTACGACCGCGACTTCATCCTGCTGGCCAGCCCCGGGCGGGTGCAGGAGCTGGCCACCCAGCTCGTCCGCATCGGGCTGGACCGGGTGGTGGGGTATATCCCCAGCCTGGACGGCTACGTGCAGGGCGAGCTCGAGACCGTCCCCCAGTTCACCGCCGCCGAGGCCAAGGCGCTGTGGGAGCGGGGCGAGGCGGTCATCCTCGACGTGCGCGCCGCCGACGAGCACCAGGCCGTGCGCATCCCCGGCGCCCTCAACCTCCACGCGGGCCGGGTGATGAAGCACCTGGGCCGCATCCCCAGGGACAAGCCGGTGGTGCTGCACTGCCTGGGCGGCGACCGCTCCTCCACCGCGATCAGCGCCCTGCTGGCCGCCGGCTTCACCAACGTCATCAACCTCACCGGCGGCATCCGGGCCTGGCAGGAGCACGGCTTCCCCACCGAGAAGGGGGAGACGCGCCAGGCGGTGGGGGCCTGAGGGAAGATTTGCCTGCCCCCGAGCCCGCGGGCCCGGGGGTCTCCTGAAGGGACGCACCATGACCCGAAACCTCGACCCCAAGACGGCTTACCGCACCCTCGAGCGCTACCGGGTGGTGGACGTGCGCGAGCCGGAGGAGTGGGCGGAGGGGGTGCTGCCGGGCGCCCTGCGGCTCCCCCTCGGCACCCTCGGGGCCTTGGCCCCGCTCCGCCTCGAGCGCGAAGAGCCGGTGCTGCTGTACTGCCGCAGCGGCAACCGCTCCCAAGAAGCCCTGAAGACCCTCCTGGCGCTGGGCTACCGCAAGGTCTGGCACCTCGAGGGCGGCATCAAGGCCTGGCGCGAGACGGGGATCCCCTGCGCCAGCCCGATCTAAACGACGGAGGAGAACCATGTTGACCGTGCCCTACAAGGACATCACCCCCCAACAAGCGCAGGAGCTGCTCGAGGAGAAGGTCCTCTTCGTGGACGTGCGCGAGGCCGAGGAGTTCGCCAACTCCCGCATCCCCGGCGCCAAGCTGGTGCCGCTGTCCGAGTTCGCCGGGCGGGCCGCCGAGCTGCCCAAGGACGAGCCGGTGGTGCTCTACTGCCGCAGCGGGGGCCGCTCGGCGCAGGCGGCGGCCTGGCTGGCGGCCAAGGGCTACGCCCGGGTGCTCAACCTCGACGGGGGCATCCTGGCGTGGTACCGCGCCGGGCTGCCCTTGGACACCGTCCCGGTGGAGGTGACCTACCGCGAGACCGCCTTCACCGAGCTCACCCCGCACGAGGCCAAGGCCTGGGTGGACGCAGGGGCCTACGTCGTGGACGTGCGCGAGCCCTACGAGTACGCCATGGGGCACCTGCCGGGCGCGGTCAACGTCCCGCTGGGGCGCTTCGTGGCCCAGGCCGGGCAGTTGCCCAAAGGCCGCAAGATCCTGCTGGCCTGCGCCTCGGGCAACCGCTCCTCCCAGGCCGCGGCCTACCTGGTGGGCCAGGGCTTCGGCAAGGAGCTCGTGGGCAACCTCGAGGGCGGCACCTACGGCTGGATGAGCGCGGGCTTCGAGGTGGAGCGTTGATCGGCTGGCTCAAGAAGGCGCTCGGCGGCCCCGCCCCCGGCCGCCTCTCCCCCGCCGAGGCCCGGCAGAAGCTCGAGGCCGGCGCCCTCCTCCTCGACGTGCGCACGCCGCCGGAGCGCAAGGAGGCCAAGATCCCCGGCTCGCAGGCCCTGCCGCTGGACAGGCTGGCCGCCGAGTGGGAGAAGCTGCCCAGGGACAAGGAGATCATCTGCCAGTGCCGCAGCGGCAGCCGCAGCGCTACGGCGGCGCGCTTCCTGGCGTCTAAGGGCTTCAAGGCCTACAACCTGGCGGGGGGCCTCGAGGCCTGGAGGCGGGCGGGGCTGCCCGTAAAGTGACCAGGGCCATGTACCAGGACGTCTTCCCCAACGAACTCTCGCTCTGGACGCGCCGCGGGGCGACCCTTCTGGACGTGCGCGAGCCACAGGAGTACGCCCAGGGGCACGTGCCCGGCTCGCTCAACGTCCCGCTGGGGGAGCTGCTGGGGCGCCTCGGCGAGATCCGGGGCCCCGTCGTGACGGTCTGCGCCTCCGGCAGCCGCGCCGCGCTCGCCGCCGAGGTGCTGGGCTACGAGGGCTTCGCGGAGGTGGGCCGGCTGCTGGGGGGCATCCAGGGCTACGCCCGGCACGGCTACCCCCTGGCGGGGCGCCTTGCGCCCGCGGAGGCCGCATGCTCCTAGCCTGGGCCGGCGCGGTGCTGGTCGGGATCGCCCTGGGGATGCTGGGCTCGGGGGGCTCCATCCTCACCGTGCCCATCCTGGTCTATCTGGTGGGCGAGCCCGAGAAGCTGGCCGTCGCGGAGTCGCTGGCCGTGGTGGGCCTCATCGCCCTGGTGGGGGCCCTCCCCTACGGCCTGCGGCGCCAGATCGACTGGGCCAGCGTGGTCTGGTTCGGCCTGCCGGGGATGGCCGGGACCTACCTGGGGGCCTACTTCTCCCAGTGGGTGCCCGGCGTGTGGCAGCTCGGGCTCTTCGCGCTGGTGATGCTGCTGGCCGCCTACTTCATGTTCCGCCCGCAGAAGCTCCCCGGGCAGCCCCGCCCCCGCGAGCGCTCCCCCCTCAAGATCGTGCTCGAGGGCCTGGGCGTGGGCGTCCTCACCGGGCTGGTCGGGGTGGGCGGGGGCTTCCTGATCGTGCCGGCGCTGGTGCTCTTGGGGGGCCTGCCCATGCACCTGGCGGTGGGCACCAGCCTGCTCGTCGTCGCGCTGAAGTCGGGGGCGGGCTTCTACAAGTACCTGCACCTGCTGCCCGCGCAGGGCTACAGCGTCCACTGGGACGTCGTGCTGCTCTTCGCGGCCTTGGGGGTCGCGGGGAGCTTCCTGGGCGGGCGCATCGCCGCGGGCATCCCCCAGCTCGGCCTGCGGCGCGGCTTCGCGGGCTTTCTGGTGCTGATGGGGGCCTTCATCCTGTGGCAGAGCCTGCCCAGGTTCTTGCACGGCTGATACCCGATTCGGTCAGTTCGTTCGCCCAGCCAACGCCAGGTCGTCCTCGAGGGCCTGCACCTCGACCGGGTCGTCCGGGCGCACGACCCCCCCGCGCAGCACCCGCGCGTACACCCCCCGCCCCCGGTACAGCAGCCGGGGGAGGCGGGGGTCCAGGCGGGTGAGCGCGGCACAGACCGGGCAGACGGCGACCAGCTCCAAAAGCGCCCCGCCCGCCTCGAGCCGCCGCCCCACCCAGGCGTGGGGGTCGAGGTCGAGCAGCAGGTTCTCCCCCAAAGCGCCGTAGGGCAGCGCGACCCCGGCCTCCAGGGCGCGGCGGTAGCTCCCAACCCCTGCCACCAGCACCGCCCGCCTCGGGTCGCCGCCGGCGTGCCGGTCGCCCACGGCGCCGTAGCCGGCGACCAGCCGCAGCTCCCCCACCCCGGCCTTGGGCAGCCCCGGCCGCTCGCCCACGTGCAGCGAAAGGACCCGTCCCATGCTACTTCAGCCCCAGCTTGGCCCGCTGTGCGTAGACCTGCTGCGGGGTGAGGGGCCGGCGCAGGGCCCGGACCTCCTCGGCGGTGTAGGGCTTGAAGTCTTTGAGCAGCGCGGCGTTGCCCCAGCTCGAGGCCACGTGGTTGAGCACCGCCGCCACCTGCGCGTCGCTGAGCGAGGCGAAGGCGGGCATGGGGGTGTTGTAGGCGACGCCCTCGACCTCGATCGGGCCCTGCAGGCCGCCCAGCACCACCAGCGGCAGATACGCCCGCCCGCCGGGGGCCGCCAGGATGGCGGGGACGTGCCGGGCCAGGGGCGGGAAGGCCCCCGGGACCCCGGCCCCGTTGGCCTGGTGGCAGCCCTGGCACGCCGCGTACACCTTAGCCCCCTCGTCGGCGGGGGCCGGGGCGGCCTGCGCGGCCTCCTTGCCGAAGTGGGTCGCCAGGTACGCCACGACCACCTTGCGCTCGGCGTCGTCGAGCCGGGCCCCGTTGCCGATCATGCTGCCCACCACCGCGTCCCACTCGGCGGCGCTGAGGCGGTTGCTGGTGATGACCTCCAGCCCGTGGCAGACGCTGCAGCGCTGCTCCACCAACGCCTTGCCCTCGCCCTGCGGCAGCCCCTGGGCCATCACCCAGGCCAGGGCGAGGGCCGCCCCGGCCGCGGCCGCGAGCCACTTCACGCGTGAAGAACCCATAGCCAAAGCCCTCAGCCCACCTTGATCTTGACCTTGTCCACCGCGTTCCACTCGTAGCCGTTGGGGTTCCACAGGATCGCCCCGTCGACGGGCTGGCTGCGCCCCAGGGCGTCGGTGGCGCGGGCCCAGACCTCGGTGTCGCCCGTCGCCACCATCACCCGGACGCGCCAGGGGTACCAGCCGTAGGGCGAGGAGGGCTTCTCGAGGCTGGCCGACTGCCAGCTACGGCCCTGGTTGGTGGAGACCTCGACCCCCGTGATCGGCGCCGAGCCGTCGTTCCAGGCCACGCCCCGCACCTCGATGATGCCGCTGACGCTCTGGCCCTCGGCGGGGCTGAGGATGACGGCCTTGACGTTCTGCCGCCAGTTGGGGCGGCTGTTGTCGAGGGTGAAGGTGAAGGCGCTGCCCACGGGGACGGGGGCTAAGGGCACCCGGTAGCGCGGGATCATGGTGTTGTTGGTCGAGGCGGCGGCCTCGAGGCGCAGCCGGTTGACCCACTTGATGTTGTTGATGCCGTAGTAGCCCGGCACGATCAGCCGCAGCGGCCCCCCGTGCACGGTGGGCAGCGGCTCGCCGTTCATCTCGTAGGCCAGCAGGGCGCTGGCGAGCACGTCGCGCAGGGGGACGCTGCGCTCGATGTCGGGGGCCTGGGGGTTGGCGGGCTGGTCGGCCCCCTCGGCGGTGAGGAAGAGGGCCTCGGGCTTGACCCCGGCGCCCTCCAGCACCGCCGAGAGCTTCACCCCTTTCCAGCGCACGTTGGCCAGCGAGCCCCGCTCCCACTGGGCCCCGCTGGCGCGGGCGTACCGGGAGAAGAAGCTGCGGCCGTTGCCCGAGCACTGCAGCACCATCTCGAGCTCGGTGGCGGGCAGCCCCTTGAGCTCGGAGAGGCGCAGGGTGAGGGGCTTGTCCACCAGGCCCACCACCTCCACCGTCCACTCTTCGGCCCTGGGGGGCTCGGTGGTGAGCTGCATGCCCGGGGGCACCCCCTGGTTGTTGCGGATGTACATGATGTTCTTGGGCGTGTAGCGGTGCTCGCGCAGCAGGGCGACGGGGGTCTCGAGCTCGACCGGGTTGGTGTTGCGCACGATCAGGCCGGGGTCCTTGCCCGCCACCAGGGCGTCGGCGGTGGGGTTCTGCTGGGCGGCGGCGAGGCCCGCCAGGCCGGGGACCGTGCTCAGGCTCGCGGCGGCGATTCCGGTCTTCCTGAGGAATTCCCTGCGGTTGATCCGGGCCAGTAGGTCATGCTTCTCGTCCTGCATGTCCACACCTCCTGCGCTGGGGCTGCCCGTACCGGCGCGTATACCGATATCGGGTATGTTTGGGGTTCTCGAGTCTACATCGTAGGGGTCTAGAAGGAAAAAGGCAAGGGCACCGCGGAGTGAGATTTTTCACGGGGCCCGGCCCGGGATATTTCCAAGAGGTATGACGCTTGTGCGACGGGATGATCACGCCGAATGCGTGAGGGTTTTTCCGCTCGAGGCGCCCCGGTCGCGCCCCTACCGCGTTGGCGGCCATACCCCCCGGCGGTATAAACGGGGTGCCCGAACAAAGGCCCCTGTAGGCGCAGGCGCAACCCGCCGTTTCCGGCCGTAGTTTTCTGGCCGTTCCCCTGCGGACGGCCGAGGGGGTCATCTCCCCCAGCCCCTGCGCTTCGAGAGGTTCTGGTCCACAATCATTGTGCCCAGACCGCGACCCCATGGGTCTTGGCCCGGTACATGCGGTGGTCGGCGGTGCTGAGCAGGGCGTCCTCGTCGGCGCCGTCCTCGGGGAAGGCGGCCACCCCCACGTTGACCCCCAGGAGGCGGCCCTCGAGGTCGATCGCCTCGACGTGGCGGGCCAGGCGCTCGGCCGCGCCCACCGCCCCCTCGCGGGGCGTGTGGGGCAGGAGGGCCGCGAACTCGTCGCCGCCCCAGCGGAAGTAGCGGTCGCCGCCGCGGCGCTGGGCCGAGAGCACCTGGGCCACGCGCCGCAGGGCCTGGTCCCCCTTGGCGTGCCCCAGCTCGTCGTTGATGCGCTTGAAGCCCCGCAGGTCCATCACCAGCAGAGACAGCGGGTACCGGTAGCGCCGGGCGCGGGAGAGCTCCTCGGGGAAGAAGCGGTCGAAGGCCCGGCGGTTGGGCAGGCCGGTGAGGGCGTCGGTGAGGGCGGCCTCCTCCAGGCGCCGCCGGGAGTCGAGCTCATGCAGCAGCGCGGCCACCGGCGGCACGAAGAGGCGGGCGGCCTCGAGGGAGTCCTCGTCGAAGGCGGAGGGGTCGTGGAAGTTGTCGAGGTTGAGCACCGCCAGCACCTCGCCCTGGTGGGGCACCGGCAGGGCCAGGGTGGAGGCGATCTCCCGCACCCGGGTGGCCCCGTCGAAGCCCGGGGGCATCCCGCTGTCGCGGCTCCAGGCCGCCAGCGAGTCCGGCCCCAGCGCCAAAATGCGCGGCTCCCCGCGGCGCCAGGCTTCCAGGTCGGGGCCGTACCACGCCCGCTGCTGCTCCTCGGTGAGCGACACGGAGCCGAAGTCGCCGAGCTCGAAGCCCACCACCGCCCGGTAGCGGAACCCCCCGTCCTCCCGCACCAGCAGGCTGCCCGTCTGCGCCCCCGGCACCAGCCGCACCGCCGACTCCACCAGCCGCTGGTACACCGCCTCGGGCGGGGCCTCCACCGCCTCGCGGGCCAGCGCGAGCAGGGTGGCCAGGCGCTCCTGGGTCTGGAAGGTGGCGAAGGAGAGGCCCAGCGTGCGGCTGGCCGCCGCGAGCATCTCCTGCTCCACCCTGAGCCAGCGCCGCGGGCGGGAGTCCCCCAGCGCCAGCAGCGCCCGGGTCCGGGCGTGGGGGCCCAGCGGGATGGGGTGCAGCGCCATCGCCCGCACCCCGGCCGCCTTGAACGCCTCCAGGCGGCAGGCGGAGCGGTCGTAGGCGCTGGCGAAGAAGGGCCGGCCGCTGTCGAGGACCTGCCAGGAGAGCCACCGGCCGTAGGGGACCCCCTCCTCGAGCGATCCTCCCCCCTGCCGCAGGCCCTCCCCCGCGAGCGCCACGGCTTTGAGCAGGCCGCCCTGCTGCACCAAAATCGCCCCCGCCGTGCCGCCGAGCGCGGGCAGCAGGTGGGCCAGCGCCCGCCGGGCGGCGTCCTGGAAGTCCTCGGCCTGGCCCACCCCCTCGCCCAGCCGGGAGGTGAGCTCGAACTGCAGGCGCTCGTACAGGCGGGTGAGCTGGTGGCTCACGGCCCGGGCGAAGCGCACGTAGCCCTCCAGCTCGGCCTCGGCGAAGGGGCAGGGGCGCTCGAGGTTGAGCACCGCCACCACCTCCCCCGAGACCCGCAGCGGCAGCGCCAGCTCGCTCGTGACCGAGTGGCCCTCCAGCGCGATGTAGCCGGGGTCCTGGGCCACGTCGGCCACGTAGACCGGCTCGCCCTGCCGGTAGGCCCGGCCCACCACGCCCTCCTCCGGGAGGTAGGGCAGGGCCTGGGGGTCGAAGCCCCACGCGGCCAGCACCCGCAGGCGCGAGTCCTCGGGCACCCAGACCGAGACGTGCCCCTCCCCCTGGCGTGCGAACAGGGCGGGCAGGCCCTCGAGCAGCGCCCCGGGCCCCGCGAAGAGGGGCAGCTCCTCCAGCGCGGCGGTGAGGAGGGAGAGCTGTTTGCGGGCGTCGTCGGGCGTGAGGCTCATCTGGGGCCGACCTCGAGGCTGGGGGTCTGGGCGTATTCTAACGTGCTTGTTATTCTAAAGCAGTTCTTCGGGCGATGTGCGAGTTCTGCCCCGGCCCGGCCTGACGCCGCGCCAGCTTGTAATTGCTCCATGACACCCCGGCCCGCGGGCGACGGGCACGCCCCAAGGCTGCCCCACCCCGACTGCTCCCCGCGGGGGGAATGAGTCCAGCCGGTGGGCGCCCTCAGACGTAGAGGCGGCCCTCGAGGGCGTAGCGCGGGTGCTCGGCCACGGCGCGGCGGTCGGTCTCTCGCCACGCGCGCGCCGCCCCCACCGCCGCGAGCAGCGCGTCGAGCGCGTCGCCGCCCCGGTTGTCCAGGAGCTTGCGGCGGTGCCGCTCCCCCACGCTCACGTGGGGGGCGAGGCCCTCGAGGATCTCCCCCCGCACCGCGCGGCGGGCCGGGTCCTCCTCCCGCCCCGCGGTCTGCTTGTAGCCCTGGCGGGGCAGCCCCAGCCGGCGCAGCGTCGAGGCCGGGCAGGCCTCCACCACCACCCGGTGCGCCCCCGCGAGCTTGGCGTGCTGGAAGGGCAGCACGGCGGTGGTGCGGTGGAGGCTCAGGGGCAGGACCACCTCGCGCACGCCGTGGAAGAGCTGGTGCACCACCCGGTAGTGGTAGGGGTCGAAGGGGGCCTGCTCCTCCTGGTCGGTCCTGCGGCGCAGGTGCATCCGGCCGACGCGCTCGAGCGACCTCCGGCACAGCTCCCGCCCCAACCCCTCGGCCCCGCCCTCCCAGCCGGCGATGAACTCCAGCGCCTGCGCCCAGCCCGCGCCCGGCCCCAGCAGCTCGGGGGGCAGGCCGAAGGGCAGGTCGAGCGCCCACAGCGCGCGCCGCGAGCGCAGCACCATCCCCAGCAGGTGCCGCAGGGCCGGCCCGCGTTCGGCGCTGCCGCAGAGGGCCTCGAGGCTCGCCAGCCGCGCCAGGCGCAGCGGCACGTCGCCCGCCAGCGGCTCGAGCACCGCCACCCAGGTGTTGCGCCCCGCCAGGCGCGCCCCGCTGAAGTCCACCCCGTAGACCCGGGCGAAGGGCAACCGGAGGCGGGCGCCGGCCGGGCGCGAGGGGCGTTCCGCGGGCAGGGGCATGGCCCGGCCATCTTACGTTTATAACATAACGAATGGATGAGACCGGCGGCTGTGGCAGAATCCCGGCAGGTAATGGCCCGGTAACGCCCTCGAGGTTGACTGCGGGCGTGGCGCACAGCCCGGACATCGCGCCCAACCGGCCACGCCCGCGTCGAGCACATAACCCGTGCGTTTAGCCGTTGCGCGCTGGCCGGGCCAGCCGACCATACGGCGGCCGGCCGAGGCCGGGCGAGCGTGAGCACACCTCACCGTGGGAAAGGAGACCGAGATGAAAAGCCTGAAGATCCGCGTCTACAAGAACGGCAGCGAGCCCGAGACCACCGTGACCATCCCCGGCAGCGTGCTGCGGCTGGCCTCGAGGCTCATCCCGAGGCGGGCCCAGGAGGCCATGCGGGCGGAAGGCATCGACATGAACGAGCTGGTGCAGCTCGCCGAGCAGCCCGAGGTCCAGGGGACGCTCATCGAGGTCGAGGAGCACGCCAAGGGCGAGCGGGTCGTGATCGCGCTCGAGTAGGCATACGGGAGGAAGCCATGCGAAAAGCTCGTCACCTCGGAACGGCCGCGGCGTGGGCGGCGATGCTCCTGGCGGTGCTCCTGGTGCTCGCCGCCTGCGCCGCGACCCAGGCCGTGCCGCCCGAACGCGGCGGCCCCGGCTTCTGGCTGGGGCTGTGGCACGGCTTCATCGCCCCCCTCGCCTTCATCATCAGCCTCTTCCCCAACGACGTGCGGATCTACGCCTACCCCAACGCGGGGCTGTGGTACGACCTCGGCTTCATGCTGGGCATCGGCGGCGTCTCGGGCGGGATCTTCGCGGGCAGCCGCCGGCGCTCGAGGCGGGGGGGGTGACCAACGCCACGGGAGGTGCTTCGTGGGCAGGAGCGTAAGACCCGAACTTTCTCCGACACAGATCGAGCCCCCCGCGACCGAGGCGGCCGTGGGGTGGCTGCTGGAGGGCGACCCCGCCGTGCGCTGGCAGGCCCTGCGCGACCTGAGCGGCGCCGGGCCAGGAGCCGTGGAGGCCGCGCGAAAGCGGGTCGCGCTCGAGGGCTGGGGGGCACGGCTGCTGGCGCTGCAAGACCCGGGGGGCACCTGGGCGCAGGGGCTCTACCTCCCCAAGTGGACCTCCACCACCTACACCCTGCTGCTGCTGCGGGACTTCGGCCTCGAGCCCGGCCACCCCCAGGCCCTGCTGGCCTGCGAGCGCCTGATCGAAGAGGGTTTCTACCGCGACGGCGGGATCAACTTCTGGGCGTCTTACAAGCACAGCGAAACCTGCGTGACCGGCATGGTGCTGTCGGTCCTGGCCTACTTCGGGTCGGGGGATGAGCGCTTGGAAAAAATCGCCGATCACCTGCTGGCCCAGCAGATGCCCGACGGCGGCTGGAACTGCCGGTCGTACAGGGGTGCCACGCACAGCTCCTTCCACACCACCATCCTGGTGCTCGAGGCCCTGCGCGACTTCGGGCAGTTTAGCCCCCACCGGGCCGAGGAGGTCCGGGCCGCGCAGGAGCGCGGGCGGGAGTTCCTGCTGGTCCACCGCCTCTTCCGCTCCCACCGCACGGGCCGGGTGGTGGACCCCAGGATGACCCACTTCTTCTTCCCGCCGCGCTGGCACTACGACATCCTGCGGGCGCTGGACTACTTCCGGTCGGTGGCCGCGTCTTTCGACGCGCGGATGAACGACGCCCTGGAGATCGTGCTCCAGCGCCGGCAGGAAGACGGCCGCTGGCTCCTGCCCGCCGGGTATCGCGGGAAGATCTTCTTCGAGCTCGAGCGGGCCGGCGAGCCGAGCCGCTGGAACACGCTGCGGGCCCTGCGGGTGCTGAGGCGCTACGGCGGGGGCCAGCACGGGCCGGCGGGGTGAGCACGGTGCCCCAACGGCGCTTCAACGCCTACGCGAAACGGCTCCCGCCGGTCCTCGCCGCGCTCGTCCTCGGCCTGCTCGGCATGGTCCAGCCGGGCGTCTCCTCGGACGGGCAGATGTTCCACGCCGACCTGCGGCGCACGGGGGTCTACCCGACCCGGCCGGCCCTGGAGGGCCGGCTGCTGTGGCGCTTCAAGGCCGGCGGGCAGGTCTTCAGCTCGCCCACCCCCGCCGCCGGAGCGCTCTACATCGGCTGCAACGACGCAAACGTCTACGCCCTGGACGCCGCGACGGGGCAGGAGCGGTGGCGTTTCCCGACCGGCGGCAGGGTCACGGCGACCCCGGCGGTCGCGGGCGGCCTGGTCTACGCCGGCAGCGAGGACGGGCGGCTGTACGCGCTCGAGGCCCGCAGCGGGCAGCTCGCCTGGAGCTTCGACGCCGGCAGCCCGGTCGACTCCTCGGCGGCCGTCGCGGACGGCACGGTGTACGTGGGCAGCCTCGAGGGCACCCTCTACGCGCTCGAGGCCCGCACGGGGCGGGAGCGCTGGCGCTACGCCACCGGGGGCCAGATCTGGAACCTCGGCTCCTCGCCCGCCGTCGCCGGGGACACGCTCCTCATCGGCAGCGGGGTGATCGCGGGCGCGGAGGGCCACCTCTACGCCCTCGACCGCCGGACCGGGCGGCTGCGCTGGCACGCCGGGGCGGGCGGCCCCGTCCACACCGCCGCCGTCGCGGGCGGGGCGGCCTACTTCGGCAGCGAGGACGGGCGGCTCTACGCGGTGCGGCTCGACGACGGCGCGCCCCTGTGGAGCTTCGCCACCCGGGGACGGGTCTTCTCCACCCCGGCGGTGGACGGCGAGCGCGTGGTCTTCGGCAGCCTGGGCGAGACGGTCACCGCGCTGGACGCCAGGACGGGCCGCCCGGTCTGGCAGCTCACGGCGGCCGCCACCACCTTCTGGTCGTCGCCGGCCGTCGCGGGGGGCGTGGTCTACGTGGGCGGGAACAACACCGTCCTGTACGCCCTCGAGCTCGAGACCGGCCGGGAGCTGTGGCGCTTCAAGGCCGCGGGGCAGATCCGCTCCTCGCCCGCCGTCGCCGGGGGGGTGGTGTACGTCGCGGACATGGACGGGCACGTCTACGCGCTGCGCTGAGCGTGCGCCTCCCCTAGAGGGCTTCCCGCCGACGCCCGGGCCCGGTCAGCGGCCGGCCGGCACCGGGCCCAGCAGCAGGGCCAGCAGCGCCAGCAGCCCGCCCGGCAGCAGCCCCAGCGCGACGTACGCCCCCATCCCCCTGCCGCCGAAGGACAGCGCGGCCTTGAACAGGCTGTTGCTCAGGGCGGCGATCACGACCGCCGTGGCCGCGACCCGCACGGCGAGCTGCTCCCCGGCGGTGAGCTGGGCCAGGGAGAGGGAGATGGCGTCGACGTCGGCCACGCCCGAGAGGGCGCTGACGGCGAAAACCCCGGCGCTGCCGAAGGCCTCGAGGCCCAGCGTCGCCAGGAGCTTGACCAGGGCGTAGACCCCGGCGAACAGCAGCGCGCTGCGCAGTTGCAGGGGGTTCTGCAGCGGCACCTGCTCGGCCGCCCGGTTGTCGCGCCGGGCCAGCCAGGCCGCCGCCGCGAACCCCCACAGCAGCCACAGCAGCACCGGCAGCCAGAGGGCGCCCAGCAGGACCGGGGCCGGGAGCGCGCTCCAGACCAGGACCCGCCCCAGCATCATCTGCGAGGAGAGCACCACCCCGCTGGCCCACAGCGGGCTCTTGCCGGGGCTGGCCCGGCTCCGCGCGACCATCGAGAGGGCGACGGCGGTGGACGAGACCAAGCCGCCCAGCAGGGCGGTGGCCCACAGGCCCTTGGGGCCCAGCAGCCGCAGGGCCAGGTACCCGGCGAAGTTGACCCCGGCCACCAGCAGCACCACGCCCCAGATCTCGCGGGGGTTCCACACGCCGTAGGGGCCGTAGCCGGCGTCGGGCAGCAGGGGGTAGACCACCCCCAGCAGCAGCACCAGCAGGACCGCCGCCTCCACCTCCCCGCGCTGGATGCCCCCCACGAAGGCGTGGAGCTCGTCGTGGAAGGCCAGGAACCCCAGCAGCAGGGCCCCCGCGAAGAGCGCGGGCAGCACGATCCCCACGCCGCACAGCACGCCCAGCACGTAGACGGTGAGGGCCGCCACCGGGCTGGTGGCGTCGCGGCCGTCCTTGAGCGAGTAGACCGCCAGCGCGGCCACCGCCGCCAGCCCCACCGCCGGCAGCCACGGGACCTGCCCCAGCGCCGCCACGCCCCCCAGCAGCCCGATGAGGGTGAAGGTGCGCACCCCCCCGATGGCCGAGGTCTGGCGCTCGACCCTGGCGTGCTCGCGCTCGAGGCCCACCGTGAAGCCGATCAGGGTGGCCGCCAGCAGGTGCCACAGCGTCTCTTGCACGCCTCCACCTTACCCCGCGCGCGGGGCGTGCCGCGGCCGTTTCCGCCGGCGCCGGGGGCACCCCGGGCGGGCAGCTTCCCCC
>NZ_KE387025.1:122706-123790 GCF_000430045.1 Calidithermus chliarophilus DSM 9957
GTGGGCGGTCCTGCCGGGCGCTCACCGGGCACGGCCCACCCCTAGCGCAGCAGGGCCCGCGCCCGCCACCACAAGCCGGCGCCCGCCAGCAGGCTGAACAGGCTCACCGCCAGCGCGGCCAGGGGCACCCCCAGCCAGGGGATCAGCCACGCGTAGGCCGCCCACAGGGAGAACAGCAGGGCGGCGAGCACGAACACGCCCGCCGCCGCCAGCACGAGGAGCGCGCTCACCACGCGCAGAAAGCCCATCCGCAGTGAGCGCGCCTCGGCCTCGAGGACGTCCAGGAGGCCCAGCAAGACCTCAACTATTCCTGCCACCCTGCCGACCCATGAGCATGCGCCGCTCGGTGATCCCACCCGCCAGCAGGCCGACGATGAACGCCGTGACGACGCTGAAGAAGGGGCGCTCCTCGATGCGGTGCTCCATGGTGTGGATCGCCTTGTCGCCCCGCTCGCGGGCCGCGTCGAGGGCGTGCCGGGCACCCTCGCGCAGGTGCTGGGTCTCGTCCTTGAGGTTGACCCGCACCGCCTGGGCCAGCTCGCTCAAGTCCTTACGGAGTGAGATCAGGTCGTTGCGAATGTCCTGCAATTCCCGGGTTACGTTGGGCTCGACGACCGCCATAATTCGCCTCCTTGATGGGCTTTCCTCCAAACTCAACCCTACTCCCGAAGTGTCGGGGCAGGTGTCCTGGGCACGCCGGGGGGCTCAGGCGCGCCCCAGCACCCCTGCCGTCTCGTAATGCCGCTGGCACTCGGCCTCCCGGCCCCGCACCACCCGCAGCCCCCTCAGCCGCCCCTGCGTGGCCGTGACCACCGTATAAGCCCGCTCGCCGCCGCCCTGGTCGCGGTAGAGCACCACCCAGTCGTGGGTCTTGCCCAGCCGGTGGGCCCGGGCGGTGTTGGAGAACAGCGCCGTGTACTCGGCCCCCTCCCGGCGGGTGTGCAGCACCGGCAGCCAGGCCTTGCCCCCGGGGTTGAGGCGGCGGGGGGCGATGCGGCGCAGCCGCCCCGCGGCGGCGTTGTCCCGGTACTCCTGGTCGACCCCCAGCAGCTCGGCCACCGGGGGCTCGGGCTCGGGGGGCGCG
>NZ_KE387025.1:123890-163146 GCF_000430045.1 Calidithermus chliarophilus DSM 9957
GGCCACCGGGGGCTCGGGCTCGGGGGGCGCGGGCAGCCGCACCCGCCCCAGCCGGCGGGCCATCACGTCGCGGATACCCGCCAGGCGCTTGTGCCCCACCCCGGCCAGGTGCTCCAGCCGCCCGTCGAAGGCGGCCGCCTCGAGGTCCTCCAGCGAGTCGACCCCCAGCTCGTCGTGCAGCCGCTCGGCCAGCTTGGGGCCGACCCCGGGGACGGTCATGAGCAGCCTCTCGGGCCTGCTCTCGCCCCGCAGGCGGCCCAGCATCGGCAGGCCGCCGGTGAGCACCAGCGTGCGGATCGAGCGGGCCAGGCTCTCCCCGATGCCCGGCAACGCCTCCAGGCCCTCGAGCCCCTCGCGCCCCAGCAGCGCGTCGACGGGCTCGCCCAGCCGGCGCAGGGTCTCGGCCCCGCGGCGGTAGGCCCCGACGCGGAAGGGGTTGGCCCCCTGCTGCTCCAGCAGGGCCGCCACCTCGTCCAGCCGCGCGGCGACGTCGGCGTTGAGCCCCCAGTGCTCGCGCACCTCAGGCCCCGCGCCCCGTGGTTCCCTGAAAAAGCCCATGACCACCCCCTTCGCCTCGAGGCTAGCCCCCGGCCATTACCAGGCGGTTACGAACGGTGCCTGGGGACCCCGCGCTAACGCGCCGGTAATCCGCCTGCTTCAACCCGGGACCGGCGGGGCGCTCAGCCCCTCGAGGTCGCCGTCTTCTCGCGCGACCCGCAGGCCGTGCCCCCGCGGATGCTGGTGAACGCCAAGCCCGCTGCCGCGAACGGCTGGAGCGGCTGGCAGAGCATCGAGGCCTGGGCCGAGCGGGTCTACGAGGAGCTCGCGTAGGCAACCTTCTCGCTAAGGCTTATCAAAAACCAGGACGTGCTCCCATCGCATCCGCTTCTCGAGAGGCGATCCTCCGGGATGGGTCGGCGGGGGCAGGTACCGCCGGTTCGGGGGGATCTCCCGCCTGTATTCCCGACCAAGCTCCAAGCCTGCCCCTAGCGCGGCGACCCTGAGGGCGGCCGAGTTGCTGATCTGTACCCCGCGAAGGCAGGAGTCGCCGATGACGTAAATGGCCTTACCGCCTTGCTTGAGCACGCGCACCGTCTCGCGGACCATGGCCTGCAAGTCTGCCGCATACCGCTTTACCACGCGCTGTTCTGACGGCGGTAGGCGGTCAGTCTCCCCCATCTCCCTCAGCATGAGCTCGAGCACTTCACGCGCCGGGGAGCCAGCCTGTTCTTCCGTCATACCTGAGCCGTTCAAGCGGAAACTTTCTCCTGCTTTATAGCCCAGCCAAACTAGGGAAAGTCGATGACCGCGCAGGTAGGAGATGGCGTTGAGGTAAGGCGGGGAGGTGATCACTGCATCGGCTAAGCCGTCCTCCGTGGCGTCGAGCGACCTGGCGTCTCCGGGCAGGATCGTCGCCCCGTCCTTAGGGGGCTGCTTCTCAAACAACTTCGCCAAATAGGCAGCCGATCTGGCAAAGCCTTCGTAGACGTCGAAGTCGTTATCATCGGCCACGCGGTGGGGACGGCTGTGTGAAGTGTCCCAGGCTAGTGAAGCACCCCCTTTCTTCGTGATGATGATTCGGCTCAGAGCGATGCGTAGGGCATCTGCGAGGGGCCCTTGCATGGCGTTTAGGTGATAGGCAATCTTCCGCAATTGGCGGCGTTGCTTGTCCGCGAACCAGAAATTGACGAATTGCGTGGTTCTAGAGTCCTCGTCTATCCAGGGAAGCTCAACCTTGCCCAGCGCCTTGGCAGATTCAACCAATTCGGTTGCAGAATCCATCAGAGCCTGATGACTCACGGGCGTCGTCCACACACGGGACATCATGACGGCTAACGGATCGAGGTCGAAACCGAGTGCCCGGTGGCCTAATTCCGTCGCCACGCGCACGGTGGTCCCTGAACCGACCATAGGGTCGAGGATCAGCGAACCTGGCGGCAGCGGTTTCATTTGCGAGAAAGCGATCTCGGGAGCCATGCGCGCAGGAAAGGGGTGGACCGGCCTTAACCTTGGCACCTGAGTGTCGGGGCCGCCCGAAGAAGGGCCGCCAGAGACGGCGGCCCAATCGTCCTCGTGGGCGGGTTGCCGTGCCCGGCCAGCTCTCGAGGATGCGGTGACACCTTTGCGAGGCAGGCTCATAGCTGGGCTCATCCTAACTGATGGCCAGCACCCGAGGAAGCCCAGCCGGCCCTAAGGGCCTCCACAGCGCGACAGGGCTATTCCACCATGCGGAGCTTGCATGGGGTGGGGTCTACCGCGATGAGTAGGGGCCGGCTCATGTGCGGGAAAGACACGATGGCTTGGCCCGGCGCCAGACCTGGCAGCCGTTGCCAGAGGCTCTTCTCTATGCCCGGCACGACCCGCTCGAGCGTGCTCACCACCTGCGGGTCGGTGATCTTGTGCAGGATGTAAGAGTTGACCAGCCCGAAAATCTGCCGGGGCAGGTGTTGAGGCAGTTGGGTAACGAAAACCAGGCCTAGCCAGCGCTTGCGGCCCCGCTTAGCGATGCGTGCTACTTGCTCAAATAGGATTGGCATTTTGTCGATGCGCTCGGCACTCAGGAACTCGTGCGCTTCCTCGATGATTACCAGTACCCGTGCGGGCGGTCCGGCTTTTCCCTGCTCCCAAGCCTGGTAAGCGTTGTCCTGGGCTTCCAGCAAACCCCGCAGGAGGTCGGCAATCACGATATTGCTCAGCTCCGAGGCCCCAAAGGCCGACAAGTCTACCAGGGAAACCTGGCCCGGCTGGAGGAGCTTGCTGTAGCTGAGGGGTCTGGCCGTGGGCTCGGGGGAGTCAAAGACCTTGAGCCTGCTTAGCCGGGCCAACCGCCCCAGCAGAGCAGCCCAGGAGCTCACGTTCCCTGGAATGTGGGCCTCGGCGATACGCCTGGTGAGCTTTTCTTTGGCCTCCGGGCTGCGAAACTGGGGGGAGCGCAGCTCGATCTCCCGTTTGTCCGTTTTCGCCAGACAGGCCCCCACCACATCCAGCGTCATCTGCAATGTGAGGCGGGGCCAGCCCCGGTCGAACTCGTCGATCTCCAACGCAAGTTGCTCTTGTTCAGCGTCTCCTTGTTTCGGGAAGATGTCGAGATCGCGCATCACTGCCTTAGCGATGTCGTATGCCTTGAGAAAACGCTCCTGTTGGGCATCGCTCAGATCGAGAATCTCGATGATGGTGTGAGGTGAGAGGCGAGCGAATTGCAGCGAGAAGGCCCTGAGGTTGGGATGGTCGGGATTAGCCGACTCACGCCCAACCAGGTGGTACACCGTCATCTGGCCCGCTGGGACGCCGGCGGGCTGCTGGCCACGCTCGCTGAGCGCCAAGAGCATGTTCGGGTCTTCGGTGGGCTCGTGCAGGTGGGTATATTCCCCTTCCACATCTAGCACGATTACCGCCATGCCGGCTTCCTGGGCCTCCTTGATCAGACGCGATACCGTGGTGGACTTTCCTCCACCGGTGGTGCCGAGAATGGCCGTATGCCGGGGCAGAACCGCTTTTTGCTGGGAAGGGATACCAACCTCGATCCCCTCATAACCAAAGGCCAGCCCGAGTCGGACATCCCCCCCGGCTTTCAGCACCGCCGCCGACTCAGCCTCGTCCAGCACGAAGACCGGGCTGTTGGGCAGCGGGCGGAAACGGGGCGGGACCAGTTTGCCATCGGCCCGCTCCTCTCCCAGTAGGTTCACCTGGATACGCCCGTGGTAGGGGGGCAGAAAGATGCCCCCTCGAGCCTGCACGTTGACCAGCATGGGAGCATCCCCCCGCAGGCTGTCCGGCTCGGCAAAGGGCCCGGCGGCGACCACCCCCAAGTAGGTGCGCCCGTCGGTGCTTTTGATCCTTAAAAGCGCCTGGGAGGGCGCTTTTAGAAGGTGCTCCCGGGGCAGCAGCACCACCAACGTGCCGTCCTCGCTGTTGGGCAGGTCGAACATTGTGGCACCGATCGAGCCTTTGCGGAGTTCATCCGGCTCGAGCTCACCCCCAGCCTCGCTGATATCACGGTCAAGCCGTTCCATGAAATCGCTGGGAAGTTCCTTGGGCTCAGCAGGGTTGCCAGAGCGGAATTCGTCCATGACATCTCCTTACTTTTACTTGCGGGTTGCGCGCTCACTCAGGTACTGCCAGGGGGCGCCAGCTTCGGTGTAGGCGGTCGAGACAGGGCCATAGAGGGTTTCCCGCCCGAAGACGTGGGAGCAGACGTGATCGGCCAGGTCAATGAGCATCGGGAAGCCCCGATGGTATTGCAGGATGCTGTCGGCAATGGCAATGTGGGCGGCCATGTGGGCGTGTTCGGCGTGGGCGTAGAAAACCTGGGCGGGGGCGGCGGGGGTAGCCCGGTAGACGCCTACCACCACCTGGGGAGCCACGAAGTCGCGGAAACGGCGGATCCAAGCTTCGGGGCTGTCGATCTTTCTCCCATCCCAGGTCATGTCCACGTTTACCTTCATCCGGTAGTGGCCATTCTCCACGGTCTTGCTGATCGCCTCCTGCAAACTACCCACGATGGCGTACTCGAGGGGGTAGAGGGCCTGCCCGATCGTGAGCAGCAAGCGGTCGCTGGGCTCACTGGCGACATAAATGAACTTCTGGTGGTGCTCCACCAGCTCACGGATCACCTTGGTGGACTCCACCATCATGTCCATCGTCCCCGAACCGGTGATGAGCTCGTAGGGCGCGGGATTGCCGTGGCCCATGCGCCAGACGGCCTGCGAGCGGCGCAGCAGGATGGCCCGCTCGGCATAGCTCATGACCGCCCGGCCAGCCAGGTTGCTGATCTTGTCACGTGGGCTCTCCTGGTTCTGGCCGGCCCGATGGCTGCGCCGCTGGAGCAATTCCAGCGCCTCATCAGCAGGGTTTCCCCCGCCGGGGTTGGCACGCAAATCCCGGCGGAACAGCCGGTGGACCCATGTGCCCTGATCGCCCCGGTACGAAACCAGGCTCACGCCGATCTGGTAAATGGTCAGAGGCAGGGTGTCGTGTACCTGGCGTGTACCATCGCAAGCTTCTACCCCGCCGTTGAAGAGTAGTCCTCTCTGGATTTGCTCCAGATCGGCCCTTTTGCAGGCGTAAGGAGCGCCCGCGTGCTTTGGGGCTCCTGGGCGCTTCTCGAGCTGAGGGAAAACCAGCCTGCGGATCTCTTCGCGGGTGCGGTTCTCCTGCTCGATGGCCTCGCGCACCTCGGCCTCGAGGCGGGCGTACACCTCGGAAAGATCCTCGCCGGTCTTCCAGGTCTCGAGGTCGAGGGTACGGGTGATGTCCTCACCGAAGGCTTCCTGGTACTCCTCGGCGCTTACGTCCGGCACTCGCTCGTCCGTACCGCTGACCACGTACTCGTATTCGTCGGGATCTCGCCCAGCCATGCTGCCTTCCCCTCCTCACCCTCTTTTCCCGGTCTCCCCTAAAAGTTCGACACTCAGCGCCGAAGCCCCAGGCGAAGGAGCCAGGGGCTATGCTCCCCTTCGGGTAGCAGAGTCGAGGCGTACTGCTGGGCAGGAACGCGAGGTAACCCGTACACCCTGCACAGCACCTCCATCAGACGGTTCCGCTCAAAGGAGCCAGCTAAAACATGCTCGGCGGGCGCGAGCAGTTCGAAGGCCAGACGGTCGGCTTGCGCCTCGGCTCGCCGAACCCTGAGGTCACTCGTGAATCCTTCAGGCGAACGCTCCATCAGGTGCAGGTGGGCTTCCACGGGGATTCGGGCCAGCAGCGAGTAAACCTGCTCGGCAGGGGAAGGGGCCCTTCTCCCGTCGAACACCTCGAGCACCCCTGGGCCCAGGCCTTTTACGGCCTCCTGGCGCGGTTTCCAGTAGTCCCTGAGGTAATGAGCCACCTCGTGCGCCAGCGAGAAGCGCTGCTCGTCGGGTGGGTCGGCGGCGTCCAGGAAGACGATGCCCCTGCCAAAGCGGGCTACCAAGCAGGCGCGCAGATTGTGCTCTGGAGCGTCTATAACGAGATTGACCCCATTGTGGGCTAACCAGCGCCTCACCCCGCCCACACTCAGGGCCGGGATAGTCACCACGCTGAGCGGCAGACCTAGAGCTATGCCTCGGCGCAAGTCTCGAGGGAACGGCTCCTCCTCCCCTGCTTGCTCCCAGAAGGCGGCGGCCAGCTCCGATACCCACAAAGGGGTATTCATCAGGGCTCTCCCTCATCCGGCTCTTGTCGATCACGGGCAGCCATCAACAACCCCTTCCCTTCAGCAGCGCGTAGACTCTCGAGCGCCTCGGCCCGGCGTAGCACCTCAGCTAAAGCTTCGATCTTGAGGTCGAATCGCCCCGCGATGGTCCGAAGTTCCTCCCGGAATGCCGGCGATGCGGATGAAGGGCGCCGGCACAGCCGCAGGGCGGGAAGGCCATCAGTCTCGCCTCCCAGGAAGGACGCGAGTTCAGGATCGCCCATCGCCTCACTCTCGGCATACACCCGAAGTGCCCAAGCGAGGAAGAAGGGGTCCTGACCCACCCGTTTAGACATGTGTCGGATGGCGCTCATGGCCTCTCCTTTCCCCAAGTGCGCTCTAGACGCTTTTTGAGCCGGTCCTTAACCCGCTTGATTTCGCGCTTCTGCTCAGCAGCGGGTAGCCCTGAGAGACCTAAGGCTTCGGCATAGACCCGGGTTTTCCGCTCACCGTCCAGCATCAAATCCATCACCCTTCGCTCCTCGAGGCTCAGCTTCGCCCGCAAAGTGCCTACCACCTTTGCAGACATCAGGCTCCACTCCTTCACTTCCAGCCGCTGAGCCGGGTCAGCCTCCCCATCCCTTAGGTATTTCCCCTCTCCCGGTGAAAGTTCGACATCCTCGAGGCCAGTCTTGCGCCAAACATGCCGTCGTTCTGCCCTCCACCGGTTTTTGAGGTCACCAGAAGCGGACATTCGAAGGTATCCAAGGAGCGAGCTTCGCTTCGGGTCGTAGCTAGTAGGGTTTTTAATCAAAGCCAGCAAAGCATCCTCGGCAGCAGTAAGGCAGTCTTCAGCACTTACGGCTGGGTTCCGGCCTTGAAGCCAGCAGGCAAGATCGTCCAAGTAAGCCACGACTAAATCTGAAGGCGCGGTCGGGTCGCCCGACCGCAGCCGAACAAGCAAGGCTTTTGCCTCATCGTGGGAGGGAGGCATGGCTCGAGTGTAAAGGAGAGGAGCTCTAAAGCTTGGCTATCTGTCTTAATCCCAGCCAACATGAGGGCTTAATTGCCCACTGCAACCCCCTGCCGATGGCGGTCAGCAATCGCCTGACCCTGTTTCAATCCTCAGTGGGCTTAATTGCCCACTGCAACCCGCCGGGGGGGCCTTTTTCGGCTGGCCGCCCTTCGTTTCAATCCTCAGTGGGCTTAATTGCCCACTGCAACGACGTAGCCGCGATTTTTACCCAACGTCTTCAAGGTGTTTCAATCCTCAGTGGGCTTAATTGCCCACTGCAACCGGCCGGAGCCGGTGGTGTGGCGAACCTGCATGTTTCAATCCTCAGTGGGCTTAATTGCCCACTGCAACATGTTGGCGAGTCTCTGGCCGATGGGCTGGAGTTTCAATCCTCAGTGGGCTTAATTGCCCACTGCAACATATTTTCCCCCCTGTGGCCTCAGCCACGGGATCAGTTTCAATCCTCAGTGGGCTTAATTGCCCACTGCAACAGGAGGCTATGGCGATCTCCTCCCCTGGCACCCCCGTTTCAATCCTCAGTGGGCTTAATTGCCCACTGCAACCCCGCGACCACGCTCCGCCGCGAGCCCTCGGCGCGGTTTCAATCCTCAGTGGGCTTAATTGCCCACTGCAACGGGGTCGGTGGCGAGGGCCGAACCGGGGAGGGTGTTTCAATCCTCAGTGGGCTTAATTGCCCACTGCAACACAAGCGCCGCGTGGCCTACCCCCTGGCCCGCTGGTTTCAATCCTCAGTGGGCTTAATTGCCCACTGCAACCAAGCAGATCATACCCAACAATCCCATTTTGGGTTTCAATCCTCAGTGGGCTTAATTGCCCACTGCAACGCCGGGGCTTGAGCACGGCCATCAGCTCGGCGGCGTTTCAATCCTCAGTGGGCTTAATTGCCCACTGCAACCCTGATGCTGACATGCATGCTGATATGGCCAAAGTTTCAATCCTCAGTGGGCTTAATTGCCCACTGCAACGACCGAAACCGAGGCCGAGTTCGAGTTCATGACCCTGGTTTCAATCCTCAGTGGGCTTAATTGCCCACTGCAACTGACCTGGACCGCGTAGGTGCCGGCGTCGACGAAGTTTCAATCCTCAGTGGGCTTAATTGCCCACTGCAACCCGCCGAGGCGCCGGTGCTGCTGCCCGCGCACCTGTTTCAATCCTCAGTGGGCTTAATTGCCCACTGCAACCTGGTGGCCCCCACCGACACCGGGGCGGCCGCGCTGTTTCAATCCTCAGTGGGCTTAATTGCCCACTGCAACCCCGCTCGGTCGCCATCGCCGCCGAGCGCATGTTTCAATCCTCAGTGGGCTTAATTGCCCACTGCAACCGGGGTTGGGGAAGAGCGCCTGCAGCCACTCGTCGTAGTTTCAATCCTCAGTGGGCTTAATTGCCCACTGCAACGAAGAAGGCCAAGGCCCTCGAGGGCGAGCTGGAGTTTCAATCCTCAGTGGGCTTAATTGCCCACTGCAACCCTCCATCCAGGCCAAGGGGTCGGCGTCGGCATGGTTTCAATCCTCAGTGGGCTTAATTGCCCACTGCAACCACGACCAGGGTGAGTTTTGGTGGCGGGGCGTGATGTTTCAATCCTCAGTGGGCTTAATTGCCCACTGCAACGGTGATGTTGCCGTTAATCGAGAGTACCGCGCGGTAGGTTTCAATCCTCAGTGGGCTTAATTGCCCACTGCAACGCTCACGGCTCGGGCAGCTCCTTGGGGTTCCAAAGTTTCAATCCTCAGTGGGCTTAATTGCCCACTGCAACCTTCGGGCATGGCCTCGAGCGTCTCGATGAGTTTGGTTTCAATCCTCAGTGGGCTTAATTGCCCACTGCAACGTGCAACGACCGAACTCCGTACCGTGGGGCACACGGGTTTCAATCCTCAGTGGGCTTAATTGCCCACTGCAACTTAGCTTTCACCTCCTCAAGTAATCGGCGTTCGAACAAGTTTCAATCCTCAGTGGGCTTAATTGCCCACTGCAACCAGGAGGGTCTCGAGGGTGCGGATGCGGCGCTGCTGGTTTCAATCCTCAGTGGGCTTAATTGCCCACTGCAACCAGCAAGTTCGAACCTGGTCTCATCCCACCCATAATCAGTTTCAATCCTCAGTGGGCTTAATTGCCCACTGCAACCCAGCAGGATGTTCCGATAAACATGAACGTTAGGCGGTTTCAATCCTCAGTGGGCTTAATTGCCCACTGCAACGGTAAGCCCCCCACTTGGTCACCCCCTTCTATGAGTTTCAATCCTCAGTGGGCTTAATTGCCCACTGCAACTGTCCGTTCTGATACGGAGGATGCAATACCCCACGTTTCAATCCTCAGTGGGCTTAATTGCCCACTGCAACTCAGCTCTCCTACCTCAGGAAGGCTGCTTTAGAAGGGTTTCAATCCTCAGTGGGCTTAATTGCCCACTGCAACGGGGCTGCCGGACGAACCAGAAAACCCCGATGAGGTTTCAATCCTCAGTGGGCTTAATTGCCCACTGCAACCCATTGCTCTCCTCCTCGCCGCTGCCCTCCGATCGCGTTTCAATCCTCAGTGGGCTTAATTGCCCACTGCAACGGGGGTTCTCGGGGTGAGCTGGTGGCTCCTGGGGTTTCAATCCTCAGTGGGCTTAATTGCCCACTGCAACTTGTAGCCACGGGCCAGCATTTCTTTCAGGAAGTCGTTTCAATCCTCAGTGGGCTTAATTGCCCACTGCAACAAACCACGACCTGCCCGAACACGACACTCCAGATGTTTCAATCCTCAGTGGGCTTAATTGCCCACTGCAACGGTCCGTAAGCGGGGCGACGCGGGCTCCCTCTCCGGGTTTCAATCCTCAGTGGGCTTAATTGCCCACTGCAACGCGCCTCCACGGCGTCGCCGAGCTGTACCTGCTCGTTTCAATCCTCAGTGGGCTTAATTGCCCACTGCAACGCGCTCCTGGGTGGCCTGGGGCGTGGCGTCCTCGTTTCAATCCTCAGTGGGCTTAATTGCCCACTGCAACGGCCGGAAAGGGCTGAAGCCGAATTGCTCAAGGCCGTGTTTCAATCCTCAGTGGGCTTAATTGCCCACTGCAACAGCCTGATGAGCCAGGGCAAAGGAGTGGTGATCATGTTTCAATCCTCAGTGGGCTTAATTGCCCACTGCAACCTCCAGCGCTAGCGCCAACAAAACCATACGGAAGTTTCAATCCTCAGTGGGCTTAATTGCCCACTGCAACAACCCTCTCTAGTAGGGCTAGCCCTCATCGGCTAGCCCTAGTTTCAATCCTCAGTGGGCTTAATTGCCCACTGCAACCATCGCTGAGGCTGAGCGGGCGGGATACTCACCGGTTTCAATCCTCAGTGGGCTTAATTGCCCACTGCAACCTACTACGAGGGCATCCCCGCAGCCACCGTGGCGTTTCAATCCTCAGTGGGCTTAATTGCCCACTGCAACCGGGCGGCTCCGACCCCGGCTACATCGCCCACGTCGAGTTTCAATCCTCAGTGGGCTTAATTGCCCACTGCAACACCGTGACGGATAAGCTCAGGGGTTGCCGCATTAAGTTTCAATCCTCAGTGGGCTTAATTGCCCACTGCAACCGCTGGCTCGAGGCGGTGAACCCCGCCGGCCTGCAGTTTCAATCCTCAGTGGGCTTAATTGCCCACTGCAACCTGGGCGGGGGTCTTGATCGAGTTCATGGGGCCTCCTAGTTTCAATCCTCAGTGGGCTTAATTGCCCACTGCAACGCACGTCCTCTACATGGCGTACCAGCGAGACAACGTTTCAATCCTCAGTGGGCTTAATTGCCCACTGCAACGCGGGGGGAGACCTTGTGCCCGGCGGTGGCGAAGTCGTTTCAATCCTCAGTGGGCTTAATTGCCCACTGCAACGCCGGACGGGGCGCTCACCCTCGCGGGGCAGTTTCAATCCTCAGTGGGCTTAATTGCCCACTGCAACCTGCGCGGCCCGACCGACTGGACATGAAGGAGCGTGTTTCAATCCTCAGTGGGCTTAATTGCCCACTGCAACCCACCTCTACTGCTACTTCTTCCGCTTGGGGGCGGTTTCAATCCTCAGTGGGCTTAATTGCCCACTGCAACTCCACCTCTACTGCTACTTCTTCCGCTTGGGGGCGGTTTCAATCCTCAGTGGGCTTAATTGCCCACTGCAACCTGGCGAGGATGGGGGCGGGGTCCACCGGCTCGTTTCAATCCTCAGTGGGCTTAATTGCCCACTGCAACGTGGAGCCGCTGGTCAAGCGCCTCAGCGAGCGGGCCGAGTTTCAATCCTCAGTGGGCTTAATTGCCCACTGCAACACGGTCCCTGAACCACGGCTGCCCTGCTGGTAGCGGTTTCAATCCTCAGTGGGCTTAATTGCCCACTGCAACGCCCCTGGACCCGCGAGCCCCTCGCCGAGGCCTCCAGTTTCAATCCTCAGTGGGCTTAATTGCCCACTGCAACCTCGCGGTAGGCCTCCCGCCACTCCCACTCGGCGTTTCAATCCTCAGTGGGCTTAATTGCCCACTGCAACTACCGCACTCGAGGTTGACGGAGACTATTGGCATAGGTTTCAATCCTCAGTGGGCTTAATTGCCCACTGCAACCTCGCCCGGGCGGGCTGGACGGGCTGGGCATCGCGTTTCAATCCTCAGTGGGCTTAATTGCCCACTGCAACGGTCCGCTCGAGCACTACCGGCCTGTCCCGGCGTCCGTTTCAATCCTCAGTGGGCTTAATTGCCCACTGCAACTGTAGCGTGGGCGGGGCACGCGCGCCAGGTGGCTCAGTTTCAATCCTCAGTGGGCTTAATTGCCCACTGCAACGTGGATCCACCAGGCGCACCAGTGGGCCTCCGAGTTTCAATCCTCAGTGGGCTTAATTGCCCACTGCAACGATTGCTCCTGGGCGGATCCAGGGCTGAGGGCTGTTTCAATCCTCAGTGGGCTTAATTGCCCACTGCAACACATCACTGCCCCTACTGGAGTGCAGGATCCTAAGTTTCAATCCTCAGTGGGCTTAATTGCCCACTGCAACTTCGAGATCGAGGACTGACATCCTCCCCGGACTGTTTCAATCCTCAGTGGGCTTAATTGCCCACTGCAACGGCCTCAAAAACCCATACGTGCAGGACTGCATTTATTGCCAGTACCGCGCGAACCTGGGAGCCAAGGCCACCTCCGCGGTGTGAGGTGGTTCCCAGTATAGCCAAGTTTTCAAAGTACCCAAGCCACAAAATGGCTTTGCGCGAACCCCCCGGGTTTTCGCACCTACTAGGGGTTCGCGCTAAAGGACTAGGGGGTCATCGAAGTCCTGATACCGGTCTTGCCCGTGGGTCCTCAAGCATTTTTCCCGCCCGCCTGGGAGGGTGTAGATGCGGAGGCTGTCCTTGTCGGGCTCGATCACCTTGAGCAGCTTGGCCTCGAGCTCCTCGAGCTGAGCCCGGGTGACGCGGCACTCGAAAACCGACATCTGGACGCGCTGGCCGTAGTTCTTGCAGACCTTAGCCACCCGGGCCAGCCGCGCTTTGCCCTCCTCCGAGACGGTGTTGACGTCGTAGGTGACCAGGATGTCGAGCCGTTCCATCGGTACACTCCTACTTGCCCACGAAGGGCACGTACTCTGGCAGGTCACCCCGCAGGTAGCGGGCGAGCAGACGGGCTTGGATGTGGGGCAACAGGCCGATGGGCACGGGCTCCTTGAAGAGCGGGTGCTGTACCGTCTCCTGGCGGCGCTTCTGGAAGGCGACGATCACCTCCTTGCGGCCGTCCTCCGACAGGAGCACCGCCCCGCCGGGGCGCTCTTCGAAGTGCCTCGAGGTCAGTTGCTTGCGGTTGAGGAGGGCCAGGACCAGGCGGTCACCCCACCAGGCGCGGAACTCCTCGAGGAGGTCCAGGGCGAGCGCGTTCCGGCCCGGACGCAGGGCGTGCAGGAAACCTACCTGCGGGTCGAGGCCCACCCCCTCCAAAGCGGCGGTGCACTGGGTGGCTAGAAGGGCATACACGAACCCCAGCAACGCGTTCACCGGGTCGCGGGGAGGACGCTTGTTACGGCCGTTGAAGGAAAACTCTCCTCCGATTAGCAATTCACCGAACGCCGCGAAATAGGCGGAAGCCGCGTTACCCTCCAGGCCGCGGACTTCGTCGAGGGTTTGTGCGTAGGGGAGCCAGCGTAAGGAGGTTTCGTGCTCCGCCAGGGCCGAGGCCAAGGCTTCGGTCTCCCCCCGTTCGCGCATCGCCCGTTGAAGCAGCGCCCGGGTATTCCTGAGCTTGCCCTCCACGAAGCGCTGGGCAAGGTATACGGCCTTGGCGTCTAGCGCCTGGTGCTGGGCCCGCCGCAGGAGCACGTTCCCCGAGACCGGGCCGGCCAAGCGCCCCTGAAAGCGCCCGTTCTCGCCGTACCAGGCCACCTCGCGGCCGTCCTGGGCGCAGCGGTGGAGCAAAAAGGGCGAGACGAGCACGTTGCCGAAAAGGCACAGGCCGTCGAGGTGGTGCAGCGGGATCTGGCGCTTGAGGCTGCCCTCCACCTCGACGCGTACCGTATCGCCCTGGAGGCGCAGGTAGGCCCCCTGGGCCTGGACGTAAAGGGTGTTGAGCAACTGGGTGTTCACGGCTCCCCCGAGCCGGGCGGTGACGGCAGGTGTGCGGCCATCGCGGAGCCGACGTAGGGCATGCAGGTGTCGATCAGCGAGCAGTTGGGGCAGCGGGCGTCGGCGACCGGGGGCGGGAGTTGGTCCTGCTCGAGCAGCCGCCGCACCTCCGCGACTATCCGCTCCACCTCGGCCCGCAGCTCTGGAGTGAAGGCCACCTCGAGCCTGCGCCGGGAGGCTTTGTAGAACAGCGCTCCCGCCGGCACTCGCACGCCGAACATTTCTTCCAGGCACATCCCCTGGGCGCACAACTGCACCTGATCGGCCCGCTTGGCCCAGCGTGAGCCCACCTTGTGCTCGACCGGGTAGGGCAGGCCGTCGGCGAACTCCACCACGTCGGACCGCCCGGCGATGCCCAGCCGGTCCGACCAGAGCGGCAGGGCATACTCGACCCGCACGCCCTCGCGCACCAAGCCTTCGGGGACATCCACGCCCTCGTGGGCCCGCCGCCCCCGCAGGGTGTAGAGGTTTTCGTCCCAGACTTGCTCGAGGTGGATCAGGGCGCACTGGCGGGGGCAGTAGACGTAGTGCTGCAGGGCAGAAATGGGGATGGGGTCATCCCCCATTCCCCGCAGCTCAGGGCTCATACCAGTTGGGTGAGCGTCACCCCTTCGGGCAGGTTTTCCCGGTCCACCTGCACGGTATAGTCCGAGAATTGCCGGGCCACCCCCACAGGTTCAACCTTGATGCGGTCGATGAGCTTGTGTGCGGCCACGTTCCCCAGCGGGCTGCTGTGGGAGAAGACGTAGAGCCCCCGGCATGCGGTGTAGCCGCGGCTCGCCGAGCGGTCGAGGTCCCACATCTGCTCGAGGGCCGTCCAGAGCACCGCCAGGTCCTCGGAGCTGAACCCGGTGTCCTGGGCGAAGCTCGGCACGAAGAAGCCTTTGGTGATGTAAAGCCCGTAGGGGATGTAGGCTTTGCGCCCGATGGTCCCGCTACGGGCGGTCTCCTCGCCCTCGTCATCGGCCACGCTTCCCTTCTCCTCCGCCCTCGTCAGGGCCACACGGGTGATAGCGGCATCCATCGGGAGGATGCGATCGACCGAGCGGGCGAAGGTGAGCTGAACGGGGCCCCGCACCTGTCCGCAGTTGACCTCCGTGCTCATCACCGCGCCGAAGGCCCGGATGTCGAAGAAGTTGTCGCACATCCACCTGCGCGCTTCGGGGTCGGCAGCCTCACCCTTCCCTCGGGGCTTCTTCCCCAGGGCCGTGTAGGCGCGCAAGTGGTGGTTGTTCAGGATCGCCCCCTGCTGGACATAAATCTTGTAGCGCTCTTCCTTACCCTTGTAGGCATCGACGAAGTTGCGGATCTTACGCTTGAGGGCCACGTCGGTCACGATGCCCAGGCCGGTTTCGGGGTCTACGCGGGGGAGGTTACCGGCGTCGGGGTCGCCGTTGGGGTTGCCGTTGGTGACGTCGAACAGGAGCACGAAGTCGTGACGGACTGCGGGGTTGAGGTGGGGGTTCACTGGACTCCTCCTTCGGCCTGCTTGGCCTGTTGTGCGGCTTTGGCTTCGGCGATGGCTTCGAACTTTTCGGCTTTCTGGTGGTAGTAACCGAGACTGAACAGCGCCTGGTTCTCCAGGTCGAGGGTGGCGGGGATGCTCTTCAGGTGCAGCGAGATCTCAGCGATGCGCCGCTCGAAGAGGCCGTGTAGCCCCTTCTTGCTGGGGTCTTTGCGGAGCTTGCTGAGGTGGGCCTGTGCCCCGTTCATCAGGGCGCGGTAGGGCATCACCGGGGTGCTGCTCAAGGAGCCGTAAAACCGGTCGGTGACGGTGGTGTTGACCTTGCCGAGGGCGGCGTACTGAAGGTCTTCCAGCAGGGCCATGAGCCGCCCCAGGTGGTAGCCCGGGGAGTCCGGCCGGTCGGGTTCCAGACGCTTGAGTTCATTCATACCGATCTTTCCTCCAGAGATAAGCACCATTCGGGTGAGGACGGCTCGAGGGGCGGTCACCCGCTGCTCGGCGCGGTTGCGCGCGACCAGTTGAGCCAGAAAGGCCCACGGCAGCGGGGTTTGTTTTAGGGCAAAGGCCGTGAGTGCCGTGGGGACGGAGGCCACCATCTCTTTGTTGGCGTCACGGTAAAGGCTTCCCGCCAGCGCATAAAGGCCGAAGGGCTCGAGGTCGTAGAGCTCCTGGCTCTCGAAGTAGCGCTCGAGGTTCCGCCGGACCTCCTTGACCGTTGCGGTGATGTGGTCGCGCACCACCACGCGGCTCCCGCTCGCCGAAAGGCTCACCGCGTAGAACTCGTCCTCGGGGAGGGCCGTAAACTCTCTGCCGCTGAACACGCCGCGGATGGCGCTGCGTACCTGCTGCGTGTCGGCGGCAATCTTTGGCTTGGACTCCGCTCCCCGCTTGAGCCGCTCGAGGACACTCTCACCTCGGGGGTTTTTCAACAACTCGGCCACGGGCGGGATTGGGCCGGTCTTGGTCCAGAAGGCGTAGACCACCGGCCCCACGCGGAGGTGGGTCGATTCATTCTTGAGCAGGTGGTTGAGGGCGTTGGCGTACTTTTCGGCGAGGTCGAGGCGGACTGGGGCGATTTGGGAGGCCGAGAGCCCGTACGACTCGAAAGCAGCCGCGTTGGCTGAGATGAAGTTCATCCCTGAGGTCTGGCCGCCGGGGATTCCCTTGACCTTGACGGGCTCACGCTCCATGACCGGCCCGACAACGCCCGAAATCAGGCACTCGGCCCTAAGCCCCTTCGTGCCATCGGCACCCTCCGCCACCGCGAATTGGCCTGCCCAGTACTGCTGGACCTCGGGAAGATCGATCGGACGCACCCCGTCCACCACGAAGGTCAGGTTGTCATCCGCGCTGAAACCGGCTTCCAGGCCTAGTTTGGAGGGATCCAGGGCTTCCAGGAAGCGATGCACAGCCCAGACTTCGGGTATTTCCGTGGCTTTGGCACAGGCCAACACCTCCCGCTTGAAGAGCTCGTGGCGCTGCCGAACCTTGGAAGCGTCGGCCCCCTCCTTGCTCAGCCCGAGCACGTACTCCCCGTTATCGGCGAGGAGTTTGGCCCTCGGGGCCACCGTCCGGATGACGTGCGGGGTGAGCAGACGCTTCCCCCGGTCACTCTTCTTCCCCGAGCCGTCGGAGGTGCGCTCGAGGCGCTGGAAATTCCCTTGTGCGTCCAAGTAGACCAGCCAGCGAACCGGCTGCTCCTGGTACATGAACGGCACTTTGGGCCTGCCGCCGGCCTCCTCGCGCTCCAGCCGCTCGGCGTAGGCTACTAGCTGCTGCAAGAGCATCAGTTCACGCTCCTGTACAAGTCGGGGACTTTCAGAACGCCCCGCTCGAGCCGCGCCGCGAAGAATTTGGGGACTGCTCTCCCCTTCACCCACGCTCCCCCGTTGGCGCCGTGCTTGCGGAACCTGACCGGCCCGTCCTCATCCTCGGTGAACTCGAGGTCGAAGAGCATCCGGCCTAAGTCTTCGGTGAGCGCCTCGAGCGGCCGGTCTTCGGCGCTCACCGGGGCGAAGTAGCCGGTGAACTCCCGCGTGCCCAGGTAGGGCTGGTGGCGGGCCTGACCCTTCTCTACCCGCCGCTCGAAGATCTCGCGGTATTTGGTGAGCGGGTCGGTGGCGTGGGGGGCGAGCTCGAGGTCGGCCCGGATCACGTAGGCCACGTCCTTGAGAACCAGGGCGTTGCGCTGGGCACGGTCTTCCTCGGCGAAGAAACCCCCGCCCGACTTCTGCCAGCCTTGGGCGGAGCGGGCCGAGGCCACGGTGTTGACCTCGTTGCGGAGGATGGAAAAGCGCTTGATGGGGTTGAGCACCCAGATCTCGCGCACCCTCCAGCGGAACTCGGGTTTCCAGAAGATGGCCTCGAGCACCCCTCTGGCCGCGCTGGGGGTCATCACGTCGTAGGAAACGCGCTCCACCTTGTTCTCGGGGCGGGTGAAGCAGGCGTACTCGCCCCATACCTTCACAGCTACCACCTCAATCCTCCTCCTCATCCTCAAGCCTTTTGGGATCGCCATAGAGCCGGTAATGCAGACGAAGCTTGAACTCCTCCAGTAGATCCTCAGGGGTAGGGAAGGGTCTATGCGAGTAAATGCACTCCGCCAACTCATTAACCGCAAGTTCATAGGCTACTTTGAGGTCGGTTCGTCTCATGCATCGAAGATAGCGCAACCCTTCCTCCTAGTCAATTTCACTGGTAGTGAAGAAACCTAATCAGTAGAAACGTGCATCATCCACCGAATATACTACCCAGCGTCGGCACGCCCCACGGCGAGGATTGAAACACTGGGTAGGAAGAAACACTAATCCAGTAGTGCCCCCTATAAGGGGGCCCTGTTTATATGACGCTGCTACTAGCATCGAACAGCTCCTCGATCCCCAGCTTCTCGCTGTAGTTCCCGGTCCACTCCCAAAGTTCGACATCGAGTTCGGTCATCTCGCAGATGAAGGGGGCCAGCTTTTCCTTGTTGCTGGCGTAAATGTTGACGATGTACGGCTGGAGCTTCCGCAGAGCCATAAAGCCTGTGTGCTGGCTCAAGATCCGGTCGATGGCTGCGGCATCCTGGGCCCGCTTGCGCACCAACACAGGGAAGGTGTTGTCGCCGATTAGCCGGTACAATTCGGCCACCTTCGGGTAATTGAATTGCTGGCGGAAGCTCTGGACCTCCTTGGCGTCGGTGTGGGTGAGGTCACGGTAGAGCTCGGTGAAGTACCGGGTGAAGAGTTCGGGGTCGTCCAGGTCAGCGCCCTGGCGCAGCAAATTCCGTGCGAGGCCGGTGGCGCTGGCGTAGACGCCTTGCGGCAGGCCTTCACGCTCGGGGCGGAATACGGTCACCTCGCCCAGGACCGGCTGGCCCCCGCGCTCGAGCCTCCCCTCGCGGTTGCAGCGCCCTGCGGCCTGCACCACCGAGTCCAGAGGCCCCAGGGCCCGGTAAACCATGGGGAAGTCCAGGTCCACGCCCGCTTCGACCAATTGGGTCGAGACCACCCGGCAGGGGAGGTTGCGCTTCAGGCGGTCCCGGATGGCGGCGAGCACCTCTCGCCGGTGGGCGGGGTACATGTGGGTCGAGAGATGGACGGCCTCGGGGTCGTCGAGGGCAGCGTACAAATCCCGGGCCTGCTGTTTGGTGTTGACGATGCACAATACCTGATCGTGCCCGCGAAGCCGCTCGGCCACCGCCTCCCAGGGCTGCGGCTGGAGCTCGAGCCTGTACGCCACCCGCTTGAGCTGTCGGAAGTAGCGCCCGGGGTCGGGCACGATCTCCCGCACGCCCTCCAGCGTGGCGAAGCCCAGGGGAGCGTCGAGCGCGGGCTGGGTCGCCGTGCACAGCACCACGCTCACCCGGTAGCGCCGGACCAGCTCCTTGAGCACGTCCAGGGTGGGCTGGAGGAGGTTGGCCGGCAGCGTCTGTACCTCGTCGAGCACGATCACCGACCCGGCGAGGTTGTGGATCTTGCGGAGCTTGCTGGGGTTGTTGCTCAGCAGGCTCTCGAACAACTGCACGGTGGTGGTAACCACCACGGGCATGTCCCAGTTCTCCGAAGCCAGCCTGGCGCGGCTTTCCTCCTCCGCGTCGGCGGGCTCGTAGGCTGAGTGGTGCTCGAGGACGTTCTCTGCCCCTAGCAGCTTGGCGAACTCTTCGGCGGTCTGGTCGATGATGCTGGTGTAGGGGACCGCGTAGACCACTCGCCGCAGGCCGAACTTCACCGCGTGTTCCAGCGCGAAGGCCAGGCTCGAGCGGGTCTTTCCGCCCCCGGTCGGCACGGTGAGCCGGAAGAAGCCGGGCTCGAGAGCGGCGGCCTCGAGGGCGGCTTGATAGATCTCCCAGCGGGTCCGGTTGACCAGGGTATCGGCGCTGCGGATCTTCTCCTGCCCCTCTTTCACCCTGGCGAGCAGTTCCTGCAGGCCGGCTTTGGGGACGGTGCGGTAGGCGTACCGCCTGGGGCTCCAGAAGCGCTCTGTATCGAGCCGGTCCGCGTCCACCAGGGCGCTCAGCAGCATCCGGATGAAGAATTCGCGGGCAAGGGGCTCGAGCTCAGCGATTTCGGGAGCCACCCCCCCGAAGATGTCCTTCAGCTCCTCGCAGGCCCGGTCCAGGGCCTGCCGGACCTCCGGGCTCTCCCTGCGTCGGAGCAGCCGGTCGGTGAGTAGGGAGCGGTCGCCAATCCTGCCGTGGTGGTATGCCACCGCCCACGCCAACTCGCTGCCGAGCCCGTTCGCAGGGATGAGGTCGTCCTCATAGCCCGCGAGCAGGAGGTCCCGGCCCAGTACGGCCCCGGCGCTGGAATGGTCCACTTTCCCGGCGGGGGGCGGGCTTCCGAATCGGTCAGCCCGGTACGCTGCCCGGAGGTAGTCCTGAAACTCCTGGCTGTACTTGCCCAGGTCATGGAGGATGCCCAGCCAGTAAGCCAGCTCGGAGGCCGCCGGAACGTTGAATTGGGCGGCGAAGTCGCGGGCCAGGCCGGCGACGGCCTCGAGGTGCTCGCGCAACGGCTGCCACCGCTGCCTGGGGTCGTCTTTGCGGGGCGTATGGGCCCAGTACGGGCTGTTGGCCGTTGAGCCAAGGTTCCGGTCGGAGCTGTACAACTCTGCCACGGCTACGGCCTCCTCGAGCCAGCGCTGCCGGAAGAACTCCGGCTCCAGCACCTCCACCCTCGGCCCCCAGCTCTGCACCCATGACAGCAGCTCGATGGGGAAACCGCCCTCGTCGGTGCCTACCGTAACCTCCACCACCAGGCTGCCGTCGTCGCGCTGCTCCAGCTCCCTGAGGTTGGGGTAGCCCCCCTCCCGGATGCGCTGGACGGCGCTGGGCAAGAAGCGCAGCTTCACCCGCACGGGGTTCCCCCCGCCCCCCACGATGCCCCAGGCGTCGGAGAGGTACTCCCGGGGGTCGAAGCTGGCCGGGATCTCGTAGGCCTCGGTCGAGCCGACCAGGGTGACGAACTGCATCCGCGCGAGCTTAAAGGTGCGCAGCTCGTTCTTGTAGCTGCGCTCGCGGCCGATGACGTAGACCGCCATGTTGGCCCGCGAGACCTCGATGAAGTAGGTTTCCAGCTCGAATTTGGTGGGCTCGCGCCGCCCGGGGAGCTGGTAGTGGAACTGGACGAGCTGGCGGCGGAACCAGGCGTTGGTGATCTTCTCGAGGTTGCTGCCCTCGAGGCCTGGTCCACGGGCGGCCATGGACTCGGCGCTGCGCTGCGCGACGGTCCGGGCGGGCTCGGGTAGGCCGCGCGCCAGCTTGAGCATGGCCTCGAGGTACTGCTGGTTATGACCCGGCGAGTGGTGGTAGAGCATCCGCAGGGCCGTGTGCGCCACCACCTTGTCGATGTCGCTCAGGAGCACGCCGGCGTTGAGGGCGTAGGTGTGCCGGATCTCATCGTGCAGCAGTCGGAAGCCCAGGTAGGGCTCGAGCTCCTTGAGGTCTTCGAGGTAGTACAGCACCGCCCGCTTCCTGACGCCGAGTGCGGTGGCGAGCTGTTGTGCCGTCCAGGGCTTGAGCTTGAGCAGCTCCAGCAGCCTGACGAGCCGGAGGGCCTTCTCGTGGGTGGCATTGGGCAGATCAGTGTCGTCCGGCTGCATAAGGGTTGGTAACTACGAATGTACCGAAGGGCATCCAGAGACCATCCATCTCACCGCGTAAGGGCTAAAGGGCGCAAGAAACTTGAGTGTTGTTTTAGAGGGTTTACCGCGTGAAGCGCAGGGCAGGGCGTAGAAGTGGGAAGAGGGGCGCAACGCGAACCTCAAACCACCCACGGCGACATGCCGCGCCGTTCCTGGATCCAGTTGGCGTAGTGACCGACCATGAACTCCGCCGCGTTCGGGGTCGGCGGGCGGTCGCGGTACACCCACTCGGCGGCGGGGTCGAGGCGGTAGACCCCGCCGTGGACCTGGATGCTGCCCTTCCACCCGAGCGCTCGCCGCAGGCGTTCGGCGGTCTCCCACAGGGCCTTGCGGTCTTGGGGGCGGTCTTGCCCGTAAAGCTGGTCGAGGAGGTGCTCTACGCCGGCGCTTCCGCCGTTCTCAAGCAGGAGCACCAGCAGTTCGCCTGGGCGCCCGGTCGGGCTGATGGGCACCGGCCGGCCGTTCACCTTGACCTCGAGCGAGCCGAAGGGGTTGACCTCGACCCACAGCTTCTGCGGCACCTCCGGCGCCGGCTGGCCCAGGCAGGACTTCAATCCGGGGAAGCAGTGCAGCTCCTCCCGCACCCAGAGGTTGGCGGGCTCGAGGCCCTCCAGCAGCCCCCGGGCAGCTTCCCCCGCCCCGCTGTGGTGGTGCAGGGCTGCCTGCACCACTGCCCGCACCACCCTCCCCCGCTCGCCCAGCACGAGGGGGCCGGCAAGGGCGTTTCGGGCCCCGGCGACGTCCCCCAGCATCAGCCGCGCCGCAGCGATATCGGCGTTCAGCCAGCTCGAGGCGGGGGAGGGATCGCACTCGAGCGCCAGCGTGAGCTGGGCCAGCGCCTCCTCGGTCCGGCCCAGCAGGCGAAGGGTATGGCCGTAGCCCCATAGGGCTTGCTGCCGGTCGTCCCGGTCGCAGGTGACCTGGGCAGCTTCCTGGTAACTGTCCAGGGCCCGCTCCCACTCCCCAAAGGAGCGGCGGACGGCTCCCAAGCCACACAGGGCCCGCGCCCGGAATTCCCGCGCCACCGCCTTGCGGCTGAGCCGAACGGCCTCGAGCAGGTGCTGCTCGGCCTCCTCCGGGCGGTCCTTGATGAGCGCCGTTCCCAAGCTGTGGCGTGCCCAGGCCAGGTAATAGGGGTCATCGCGCAGATAAGCCAGGGCCTCGGCCCACACCACCCGCGCCGCGGAGCGCTGGCCCGAGAGGTAGAGCAACCCGCCCTCGTCGACGAGGCCGCGGCCCAGCGCCGCCCCCTTTAAATGTCCCCGCGCATTCACGAACGCCTCGTGCCACTCGGCCCGCCCCAGGCGGAACAGCACCTCCCCTCTGGTGCGCCAGTAGAGCCCGCGCTCGAGGGGGGTGTGCTCCTCGAGCGCGGACGAGCTCCGCGCCACGTCCAGGGCCTCGAGCTGGTTCAGCGCCTCCTGATGGCGGCCTTCCCGCAGGAGGGCCCAGGCCCGGTACGTTCCCAGGGCAGGGGAAAGTGGCAGGGACAGCGTATCGAGGTAGGCCAGCAGCGCCCCCGATCGGCGGGAACGGCACAAAACCGCGGCATACAGCCGTTGTAGGGAAGCCTCCTGGCGCAACCAGCTTTCGGGAAGCAGGCCGAACAGCTCCGCCACCTGCTCAGCCTGCTGGTGGGTAGAAGCCTGGTGCACCAGGCTCTCCAGTAACCGCGCCGCCGGTGCCATCCGGTCCGTGTCCACCAGGGCCATAAGGCTCACTCGAGCATCATCAATCGCGATTTTTCCCACTCCAGAGTCATTTTACAAACCTTAGGGGAGGCACACGGCCTCCCCTAACCCAACCTCCGCTAGCCGCCAGTACCAATCTTGGGGTCATCGCCATCGGCGATCACCTGGGGGTGGCTTCCTACCGGCTGGGTCGGGGTCAACAGCGAGCCCGCCGACAGGAACAGCACCAGAAGGAAACCCAAACCTCCTTTCACGAGAAGAGAGCGCTTAATGCCGAGGTTGCCGACCGTTCGGGTGAGGTATTTGTCTCTCACGCCGCACAGGGTCGGGCCGAGGCGCGCATGATCTTTGCGCGGTGCTCCAGGACAGCCAACTTCACCTGCACCGCTAGCGCGAACCCCAAGCAAGGACGAAAACACCGGGGGGTTCGCGCAAGCCGAATTCGGCCCTTCAGTACGTCATAAACCCGGCAAGCAGCTTGAGCCTAATACTGCCGCCGGCTACCCTTCACAACAGGGTTCGCGCGTTGAAGCCCAACTATCCGCCTCACGACGCTGCTAAAATGGACCCCGTTGCAGTGGGCTTAAATGCTCACTGAGGATTGAAACTCGCGGCGATAGGGCTCGATGCGGATTTGCAGCGGTTGCAGTGGGCTTAAATGCTCACTGAGGATTGAAACAGGCCCGCTCCGCCCAACTCGAGGCCGAGGGCACCCCGTTGCAGTGGGCTTAAATGCTCACTGAGGATTGAAACCCCCTCGAGGTGGCCCCGTGAGCCCGCTCGAGCGGTTGCAGTGGGCTTAAATGCTCACTGAGGATTGAAACGAGGCCACCATCGCCGTCGACCGCAACGACATTGAGGGTTGCAGTGGGCTTAAATGCTCACTGAGGATTGAAACCAGCCCTCGGTCCAGGGCGGCACCAGCGGCGTCGGTTGCAGTGGGCTTAAATGCTCACTGAGGATTGAAACAACATCCGCCAGGCCATCGGCCGCCGCGTGGCGCGTTGCAGTGGGCTTAAATGCTCACTGAGGATTGAAACTCCAGGGCCATCCGGGCGGCCATCTCATCGAGTTGCAGTGGGCTTAAATGCTCACTGAGGATTGAAACCCGTGGTCAACCCGGCCAACGTGCGTGAGGTGAGTTGCAGTGGGCTTAAATGCTCACTGAGGATTGAAACGCGATGCCCAACCTGCCCAGCCCATCCAGGCGAGGTTGCAGTGGGCTTAAATGCTCACTGAGGATTGAAACAGCAAGGACAAGGGCAAGGCCCTGCTGACCTACTACGTTGCAGTGGGCTTAAATGCTCACTGAGGATTGAAACGGGGTGATGCTCCGGGAGGAGTCCCAGGAGTTCCCGTTGCAGTGGGCTTAAATGCTCACTGAGGATTGAAACGGCCACGCTGAAGGAGGTGGCGGGGACGGAGCGCGGTTGCAGTGGGCTTAAATGCTCACTGAGGATTGAAACATCCCCGACCTCGAGCCCATCCGGCTCTCAGACCTTGTTGCAGTGGGCTTAAATGCTCACTGAGGATTGAAACAGCTCCTAGCGCCCGGCGCACGAACCCGCGATACCCGTTGCAGTGGGCTTAAATGCTCACTGAGGATTGAAACACCGCCTACCTCGACGCCCGCATCGTGGGGGCGTTGCAGTGGGCTTAAATGCTCACTGAGGATTGAAACCAGTCCAGCGAGTACTACCGGGTTTGGGACATCAGTTGCAGTGGGCTTAAATGCTCACTGAGGATTGAAACATGAGTTCACCTAGAGCTCCAGGTAACTCGAAGAGTTGCAGTGGGCTTAAATGCTCACTGAGGATTGAAACTGCCACGGCCACCTCCCCGATCGCCTCGTAGGTGGCGAGTTGCAGTGGGCTTAAATGCTCACTGAGGATTGAAACCGCTGCGCCAACACCAACGAGGCCAGCCTCTCCTAGGTTGCAGTGGGCTTAAATGCTCACTGAGGATTGAAACTTCAACGGCATCGCCCAGGGGGAGATGGTCACCGTTGCAGTGGGCTTAAATGCTCACTGAGGATTGAAACCAGCGGATGACGAGTTGCGCGTAGGGGATGCTCATGTTGCAGTGGGCTTAAATGCTCACTGAGGATTGAAACGTGAGTCGGGCCCGCTCCCGCTCGGCTTACCTGGAGTTGCAGTGGGCTTAAATGCTCACTGAGGATTGAAACCCGTAGACGGGCTTGTGAATGTCCCCGGCGAGTTGCAGTGGGCTTAAATGCTCACTGAGGATTGAAACCTGGGCATCAGCGGCCCCCTCGAGGGCGGCGGTGTTGCAGTGGGCTTAAATGCTCACTGAGGATTGAAACAACGGGACCGCCGGCAACAGCCTCCAGGGCAGGTTGCAGTGGGCTTAAATGCTCACTGAGGATTGAAACCTCCTCCCGCCACACATGCACCGGCAGGTTGAGTTGCAGTGGGCTTAAATGCTCACTGAGGATTGAAACATGAGCTGGACCAGCAGCCCCAGGACCGGCAGGAAGTTGCAGTGGGCTTAAATGCTCACTGAGGATTGAAACGACGTGCAGGGCTGGCGGTTTTTCGCCGGGCACGTTGCAGTGGGCTTAAATGCTCACTGAGGATTGAAACCTGATCGACGACGAGTTTTCCGGCGTGGGGATGGGTTGCAGTGGGCTTAAATGCTCACTGAGGATTGAAACTCGCAGGCCGAGGTCTGCGACGCCTACGACTGCGGGTTGCAGTGGGCTTAAATGCTCACTGAGGATTGAAACCTGGCCTGGGCGCGGATGGAGAAGGCGGCCCTGGGTTGCAGTGGGCTTAAATGCTCACTGAGGATTGAAACCCCCGGCGCACGTCGCGGGGCGGGCGGGCCTGGGGTTGCAGTGGGCTTAAATGCTCACTGAGGATTGAAACTGCGGTAGAACAGCCAGAAGGCCAGCAGGCCCACGTTGCAGTGGGCTTAAATGCTCACTGAGGATTGAAACATCGAGTACGTGGGCCAGGGCTTCGCCCTCGGCCTGTTGCAGTGGGCTTAAATGCTCACTGAGGATTGAAACTCTTGTCCCCCTTGGCTACCCTGCCGGGTGCGGGGATGTTGCAGTGGGCTTAAATGCTCACTGAGGATTGATACCCTTTCATGCTGATGCCTTCGCCCTCGGCCACCAGTGGAAGAGGGTGTGCCGCCGCAGGGTCTTTGGGTCCCCCTCCAGGACCCGGCACCGCTCGGCCACCCCCTCCATCATCTCCTGCAGGTCCTGGAAGTACCGGTTCGCCACCGCCTCGTTCACCAAAGGCCACACCCGCTCCACCGGTTGCAGCTCGGGGCTGTAGGGGGGCAGAAAGACCAGACGTATCCCTTCAGGCACCTCCACCTTGGGGGAGACGTGCCACCCCGCCCGGTCCAGCACCACCCAGGCCTCCTCTTCCTCCCGCAAGGCGGCCCTGAACTCCCGCAGCACCCAGCCCATCACCTCGGTGTCCATCCCGTCTACCAGCAGGCTCAGGTTCTCTCCCGTCTCCGGTTCCACGAAGGTGCACACGTAGAACCACCGGTACCGGTGTGCCCCCACCGCCAAAGGCCGCTTCCCCCGCCGGGTCCACACCCGCCGGTACACGGGCCTAAGCCCCAGGCGGTGCTCGTCGTAGGCCCAAAGCCTCACCCTCCGCCCCTCCGCCCTGGCCCGCCGGACCTCGGCGAGGAGGTTTTTTTAAAGGCCTCCTGCGCCTCCATGTCCGCCCTCCGGTGCCGGGGCCTTGGGGTGCGCAGGGAAAAGCCCATCTCGTGCAAGAGGCGGTAGATGGGATAGAGGGAGACCTTCTTCCCCAGTTCCCGCTCCACCCAGTCCCGCAGCTTGGGACCCGTCCATAGGCCCCCGTCGGGAGGAGGACCCTGCAAAGCCTCCAGGACCCTCGCCTGCTCCTCGGGGGTCAGCTTGGGCCTCTGCCCTGGGTTATGGTGCCGCCTGTCTTTTAGGGCCTCGGGGCCTTCCTGGTGGTAGCGCCTCACCGTTGCCTGCACCCAGCGGGAGCTGTTCAAGGTGATCCTGGCGATCTCCTTGGCGGTGAGCCCCCGCTTGGCGTGGTAGACCGCCAGGAAGCGGGTCCTTTCTATCGGATCCTTGGCCTTCTTGACCCTCCGCCATAGCTCGCTCAAGGTTAGATGGTCGGCTACGGTCATAAACGAAGGATACAACAGGAAAGGGTATGAAACAGCAGCTCCTCGAGGTCCACCCCGAACAGCGCGTGTTGCAGTGGGCTTAAATGCTCACTGAGGATTGAAACTTGGTGAAGGCCCTCCCGCTCGGATGGTCGGTGGTTGCAGTGGGCTTAAATGCTCACTGAGGATTGAAACTACCTGGCCCTCACGGTCAACCGTTACGGCTTCTGTTGCAGTGGGCTTAAATGCTCACTGAGGATTGAAACTGCGTGGTCTACAGCCGCGACGTGGACCTCACCGGTTGCAGTGGGCTTAAATGCTCACTGAGGATTGAAACGTCCCAGGCCCTCGCCACCGCCGTGGACTCCTACATGTTGCAGTGGGCTTAAATGCTCACTGAGGATTGAAACATGAACCCGTAGCCGCCCGGCCCCGTGACCACGTTGCAGTGGGCTTAAATGCTCACTGAGGATTGAAACGTATAGGTGTCGCGGTTGTAGGCCCAGCGGCCCGCGTTGCAGTGGGCTTAAATGCTCACTGAGGATTGAAACGTTGATGAATACCTCATAGACCTCAACGCCACCGCCGGTTGCAGTGGGCTTAAATGCTCACTGAGGATTGAAACCCCTCGAGCAGCTTGCGGCCGCTGCTGCCGAGCTGGTTGCAGTGGGCTTAAATGCTCACTGAGGATTGAAACCTCCTCCACCAGCGGCGCCCCCCGGGCCACCTCATCCGTTGCAGTGGGCTTAAATGCTCACTGAGGATTGAAACACCCGCACCGGCAGCGGGGCCTGCCGTGCATGGATGGTTGCAGTGGGCTTAAATGCTCACTGAGGATTGAAACTACGCCGCGCTCGAGGCCCACGCCCCCCTGACGGTTGCAGTGGGCTTAAATGCTCACTGAGGATTGAAACTGCTTCGCCACCCAGCTCAACCGCCGCCCCTCCGGTTGCAGTGGGCTTAAATGCTCACTGAGGATTGAAACCAGCCGAGCGCGGTGGAGGAGTCGAACACGACGGGTTGCAGTGGGCTTAAATGCTCACTGAGGATTGAAACTTGTTCGCGCCGCCCGCCGTACTGGGCAGGGCCGAGTTGCAGTGGGCTTAAATGCTCACTGAGGATTGAAACTGCTCCGGGCGGGCCTTGGGGTGGATGACCTTCCGTTGCAGTGGGCTTAAATGCTCACTGAGGATTGAAACGGCGGGGGGTGGGGGCCGTGAAGGCGGCGCTCGAGTGGGTTGCAGTGGGCTTAAATGCTCACTGAGGATTGAAACTTGGCGACCTCGTTGGTGCCCAGCGCGCCGCCGGTTGCAGTGGGCTTAAATGCTCACTGAGGATTGAAACCTGCCGACGCGAGCAGCCTGACGGGGAGGACCCGCCGTTGCAGTGGGCTTAAATGCTCACTGAGGATTGAAACGGGCGAGAGCGGGCCGAGGAAGCAGTCCACGTGGGTTGCAGTGGGCTTAAATGCTCACTGAGGATTGAAACTGCATCCCGACCCCGACCTCAACCCCGACTTCGTTGCAGTGGGCTTAAATGCTCACTGAGGATTGAAACAAGAATAGGCTCGGCGTGTGCTTGCTGGGGGGGGTTGCAGTGGGCTTAAATGCTCACTGAGGATTGAAACTTGCGGTAGGTTCCACGGGCACCGTCAACCCCCCGTTGCAGTGGGCTTAAATGCTCACTGAGGATTGAAACGCCAAGAAGCTGCGCGAGAGCAACGTCCCCGACGGTTGCAGTGGGCTTAAATGCTCACTGAGGATTGAAACCTCGAAGGTGGCCGGGCCATCGTGGACGGGAGTTGCAGTGGGCTTAAATGCTCACTGAGGATTGAAACTCATAGCGCACCCGGACGGTCATCTCACCCTCGGTTGCAGTGGGCTTAAATGCTCACTGAGGATTGAAACCCCTGGATGACGTTGATGGAGTTGAGGGCCTCCATGTTGCAGTGGGCTTAAATGCTCACTGAGGATTGAAACAAGATCATCGCCAATCGGCGGGTGGTCAACAAGGTTGCAGTGGGCTTAAATGCTCACTGAGGATTGAAACGAGCGCACGATGGCCGCGTGGCGGGACACGATGCGGGGTTGCAGTGGGCTTAAATGCTCACTGAGGATTGAAACAAGGGGGGTAAGCCGGTGCTCTGCCCTTGTGCCAGGTTGCAGTGGGCTTAAATGCTCACTGAGGATTGAAACCTGGAGTGGCTCTTCGGCCAGGGTTACGCCATGTTGCAGTGGGCTTAAATGCTCACTGAGGATTGAAACGGGCTCGGGGATAAAGGGGCGGGCGGGCATCCGCACGTTGCAGTGGGCTTAAATGCTCACTGAGGATTGAAACACGAAGGCCCCCGGTATCGGCAGGCGGAGGGGGTTGCAGTGGGCTTAAATGCTCACTGAGGATTGAAACTCCTCGAACAACGTCCCCAACACCGCCGGGGCGGTTGCAGTGGGCTTAAATGCTCACTGAGGATTGAAACCACATCCGCCGCGCCAGCGCCACCAGCTCCTCGTTGCAGTGGGCTTAAATGCTCACTGAGGATTGAAACGTCGGGGTAGAGCGGAAGAGGACTCTACAGGGCGCGTTGCAGTGGGCTTAAATGCTCACTGAGGATTGAAACCCTCCGTCTCGTCGTAGTGGCGAAGCTGGACGCTCGGGTTGCAGTGGGCTTAAATGCTCACTGAGGATTGAAACACCGCGAGCTACCTCCTGGGGCTCGGCACCAGCCCGGTTGCAGTGGGCTTAAATGCTCACTGAGGATTGAAACCGCAACTCGCGCAGGCGGGAAGGGTCGTTCCCCTCGTTGCAGTGGGCTTAAATGCTCACTGAGGATTGAAACATCGATATCGAGGGCGAAGTCCTCGGGGATCGTTGCAGTGGGCTTAAATGCTCACTGAGGATTGAAACTATCTGCCCCTCAACAGCGCCCCCGCCTCAAGCTAGTTGCAGTGGGCTTAAATGCTCACTGAGGATTGAAACTCGACCCACAGTGCCAGGGTGCCCTCGAGGTTGATGTTGCAGTGGGCTTAAATGCTCACTGAGGATTGAAACCGCAAGACCTACCTGCGGGGGAGATTCCGCCTCGAGGTTGCAGTGGGCTTAAATGCTCACTGAGGATTGAAACGCACGGACATGATTAGCGGCTTGCAGGGGCATGTGAGTTGCAGTGGGCTTAAATGCTCACTGAGGATTGAAACTGCCACGGCCACCTCCCCGTGGCGAACACGCCGTGTTGCAGTGGGCTTAAATGCTCACTGAGGATTGAAACGCACTGTGCAGGGACATGGGAGGGGACGGGCTACGTTGCAGTGGGCTTAAATGCTCACTGAGGATTGAAACTTGGATGCTGAAACCAATCTTGCTATCCTCAGGGTATACTTTGCTTATCCCACACAGCGTTAGCGTTCCTCCCGCCTCAATCCTTCCGAGGCGGTCCGGAGGAACCTGCGACGACAAAAGCTCAACAGGAGGAAGTGTGAACGAACGCCATGCTAGCAATGCTCCAGCCCTCGGCCGTCCCCTGCCCGGGGTCTCCCTCACCCCGCCCTGGCGCGGGAGCGGCTCGAGCCCGGCCAGCATGAGAGGGGGCAGAAATGCTGAGTGAGCGCTTCAGAGAGGCCCTGGGCCTGGCCTTCGAGCTGCACAAGGACCAGAGGCGCAAGGGCACCGACGTCCCGTACCTCGCGCACCTCCTGGCCGTGAGCGCGATCGTCCTGGAGCACGGCGGGGGCGAGGACGAGGCCATCGCCGCCCTGCTGCACGACGCCGCCGAGGACCAGGGCGGGAGGGAGACCCTCGAGCGCATCCGCCGGCGGTTCGGGGAGCGGGTGGCGGCCGTCGTGGAGGGCTGCACCGACGCCTGGGAGGAGCCCAAGCCGCCGTGGCGGGGGCGGAAGGAGGCCTACCTGGCCCACCTGCCCGGGGCCGACGCCCGGGTGCGGCTGGTGTCCTGCGCCGACAAGCTGCACAACGCCCGCGCCATCCTGGCGGACTACCGCAGGCTGGGCGAGGGCCTGTGGGCGCGGTTCCAGGGGGGTAAGGAGGGGACGCTGTGGTACTACCGGGCCCTGGCCGACGCCTTCCTCGAGCACGGCCCCCCCGAGCTGGCCCGGGAGCTCGACGAGGTGGTGAGGCGGCTCGAGGCGGAGGCGACCTCGAGAGGGGCGAGCTAGCAGCGCGAGCCGCGGGACCGGAGCGGGTGCGTGTCCCTCGAGCCGCCCGCGCTAACAGGAAGCACCCCACGAACCCCGGGGGACGGCTTCGGTAATAGCCCGGTAATGCCCCGCCCCTAGCCTGGGGCTAAGAACCCACCTGGGGGCGGTTATGGCGAGAGTCGTGCTCGAGCACATCACCAAGCGCTTCGGCAAGGTCGTGGCGGTCAAGGACTTCAGCCTGAGTATCCGCGACAAGGAGTTCGTGGTGCTCGTCGGGCCCTCGGGCTGCGGCAAGACCACGGTGCTGCGGATGATCGCGGGCCTGGAGGAGCCCACCGAGGGCAAGATCTACATCGGGGAGCGGCTGGTCAACGACGTGCCGCCCAAGGACCGTGACATCGCCATGGTCTTTCAGAACTACGCGCTCTACCCCCACATGAGCGTCTACGACAACATGGCCTTCGGCCTTCAGCTGCGCCACACGCCCAGGGCCGAGACCGAGGCGCGGGTGCGGGAGGCCGCCCAGACGCTGCAGATCGAGCACCTCCTGGAGCGGCGGCCCCGCGAGCTCTCGGGCGGGCAACGCCAGCGCGTGGCGCTGGGCCGGGCCATCGTGCGCAAGCCGAGGGTCTTCCTGATGGACGAGCCCTTGTCCAACCTCGACGCCAAGCTGCGCGTGGAGATGCGGGCCTCGCTGGCCGAGCTCCACCAGGAGCTGGGCGTGACCACCGTCTACGTGACCCACGACCAGATCGAGGCCATGACCATGGGCTACCGCATCGTGGTGATGCGGGCGGGCGCGATCGAGCAGGTGGACACGCCCCTCGAGCTCTACAACAAGCCGGTGAGCAAGTTCGTGGGCGAGTTCATCGGCTCCCCGGCCATGAACTTCCTGCGCGGGACGGTGGCCGGGGGGCACGTGGTGAGCCCGCACATGGACATCACGCTCCGGGACGAGCTCAGGCGCGCCCTCGTGGCCTACGAGGGGCGGGAGGTGTGGGCGGGGTTCCGCCCCGAGAACCTGTCGCTGGGGGGCGCGGCGGCCGTGGAGAACGTCATCCGCGCGAGGGTCAAGCTGGTCGAGCCCGTCGGGGCCGAGACCATCATCATCGCTACGGTGGGGGGTGAGGGCGTCACGGCGCGGGTCGAGGCCGAGGCCACCGCCAGCGCCGGGGAGGACGTCACCCTCGTCGCCCGCCCCGACAAGGTGCACGTCTTCGACGTGCAGACCGAGCGCAACATCCTGTTCGCCGCCCCTGCGGTGGCGGCGTGAGGAGGAAGGACGGAGGCCATGGCCCAGACCCGGCTCGAGACCCTGTTGATCGCCACCGACGGCAGCACGGGAAGTGAGAAGGCGGTGCGGGTGGGCCTCGAGCTCGCCCGGCGCCTGGGGGCCGAGGTGGAGTTCGTCAACGCGGTGGAGCACGGCGAGGAGCCGGCCGACGCGCACCTGGCGACCGGCCTGACCCTGCTCCACGACCTCGACCGCCACCGCGGCAAGCTGGCGCTCGAGCAGGCCACCGGGCTGGCCGAGGAGGCCGGCGTGCGGTCGCGGGCCCTGCAGCGCTCGGGCCACCCCGAGCAGGTGATCCTGGAGCGGGCCGGGGAGGCCGACCTGGTGGTGATGGGCACCCACGGGCGCGGCGGCCCCGGGCGCTGGGTGCTGGGCTCGGTGGCCGAGGCCGTGCTGGCCCGCAGCCCCAAGCCGGTGCTGGTGGTGCACGAGTCCTACACCCCCCGCCCCGGGGCAGAAACCGACTTCCAGCGCCTCCTGATCGCCACCGACGGCAGCGGCTGCAGCGAGAAAGCCGCCCGGCTCGGCCTCGAGCTCGCCCGGGCCCTCGGCGCCGGGGTGACCTTCCTGTACGCCGTCGAGGAGGCCTGGCGCCCCAGCGCCTCCGCGCTCCCCCTGGCCGAGGCGCTGGGCCTGATCGAGCGCGACACGCTGGCCCAGGCCGCGGCGCTCCTCGAGGCCGCCCAGGCGCAGGCGCGCGAATCGGGGGTGGACGCGGAGGTGCGGCTGGCGCAGGGGCGGGCGCGGGGGTGCATCCTCGAGGCCGCCCGGGAGCACGACCTGGTGGTGATGGGGACCCACGGGCGCACCGGGCTGGACCGGCTGGTGCTGGGCTCGGTGGCCGAGGGGGTCATCCGCCGCAGCCGGGCGCCGGTGCTGGTGGTGCCCTGCCCGGGGCTGGGGTGAACGCGCGGTCGCCGGGGGCTGACGTGACCCAGGCCGAACCCCCCATGAACCTGCTGCGGCTGTGGTGGACCGCGGTGGTCCGCCCCGGCCGGGCCTTCGCGGAGGTGGGGCGCAGGCCCGCGCCGCTGTGGGCCTTCACCGTGATATTGGCCTTCAACCTCCTCATCTCCCTCACCACCACCCTGGGCCGCGTCCTCGGCGGCGGGGAGGTGCTGCTGCCCTCCTGGCTGACCTTCCTGCCCGACGACCGCTACCTCCTCGCCGAGCTGTTCTTCCTGCCGGCGGTGCGCATGGCCACCTGGCTGCTGGGCGCGGCCGTCGTGTACCTGGGGGCCCGGCTGGCGGGCCGGCCCGCCGACATGGACCGGCTGCTGCAGGTCGGGGGCGTGGTGTACCTGGTGGTCATGCCCTACACCTTCGCGGTCGACTGGACGACCCTGGCCTTCGGGGCCTTCGGGATGGGCCTGATCGTCTACGTCCACGGGGTGGTGGACCTGGTGTGGTCGGTGGCCCTGCAGGTGGTCGGCCTGCGGGTGCTGCTGGGCCTACCGGCCGGGCTGGCGCTGGGCCTGACCCTGCTGAGCACCCTCTTCACCCTGCCGCTGCTGATGATCTTCGCCCGCTGAGGCCGTCATGGTCGTCGCACTGGCCGGGGACACGATGCTGGGGCGGGTGGTCAACGAGGCCCTGCTCCGCCACGGCCCGGCCTACCCCTGGGGCGACGTCCTGCCCGAGCTGCACCGGGCCGGCGCCCGCGTCGTGAACCTCGAGTGCGTCGTCGCCCGGCGCGGCACGCCCTGGGGGCGCTGGCCCAAGGTCTTCCACTTCCGGGCCAACCCGGTGGCGGTGGACGCCCTGAAGCTGGCCCGGATCGACTGCGTGGCCCTCGCCAACAACCACGTGCTCGACTACGGGGAGGAGGCCTTCGTGGAGATGCTGGGCCTGCTGGAGGCGGCGGGGATCGCCTACGCGGGGGCGGGGCGCAACCTCGAGGAGGCCCGCCGCCCGGCGGTCCTGGAGGCCGGGGGGCTCCGGCTCGGCGTCGTGGCCTTCACCGACAACGAGCCCGGCTGGAAAGCCGCCCCGGCGGCCCCCGGGACCCACTACCTCCCGGTCTCGCCCGGGTCGGTGCCGGCGCTGGGGGAGGGGGTGGCCCGGGCCCGCGCGATGGGGGCCGAGTTGGTGGTCGTCTCCGCCCACTGGGGGCCCAACATGCGCCTGCGCCCCGCCCCCGCCTTCCGCGAGTTCGCGCGCGGTCATCGAGGCCGGGGCCGACGCGTTCTACGGGCACAGCGCCCACGTGTTCCAGGGCGTCGAGGTCTACCGGGGCCGGCCCATCCTCTACGACTGCGGCGAGTTCGTGGACGACTACGCCGTGGACCCCGCGCTGCGCAACGACTGGGGGCTGCTGTTCGGCCTCGAGGTCGAGGGGGGCCGGGTCCGGCGGGTGGCGCTGACCCCCCTCCTCATCGACGGCTGCCAGGTGCGGCGCGCGGCGGGGGAGGACCTCGAGGCCATCGCCGCGCGCATCCGGGAGCTCTCGGCGGAGATGGGCACCGAGGTCGGAGGAGAAGGGCACCGGCTGTGGGTGGAGTGCGGGGAGGCTCAGCCCCGCCGCCGGTAATGCCCGGGTAACGGTCCGGGTGTCTCATCAGGATAGGAGGTGGGCATGTTCGGCAAGATCCTGATCGCCGTGGACGGCTCGAGCTGCAGCGAACGGGCGGGGCGGGTGGGGCTGGCCTTCGCCCGGGGGCTGGGCGCGGAGGTGTGGGTGGTCCACGTCGTCAAGGCCCCTCCGGCCTACCTCGAGGCCGGCGCGGGCGCGGCGGAGGCCGAGTCCTGGGCCGAGGCGCTGCTGGGGAGTTGGCGCGAGCTCGGCCGCCGGGCGGGCCTCGAGCCCCGCACCGAGGCCCTGCGCCACGACCACGCCGGGGAGGGCATCGCGGAGGCGGCCGGGAGGCTGGGCTGCGAGTTGGTGGTGCTGGGGACGCACGGCCGGGAGGGCCTGCGCCGGGTGCTGCTGGGCAGCGTGGCCGAGCGGGTCTGTAGGCTCTCGCCGGTGCCGGTCCTGCTGGTGCGCGGCGACGGCGGGGTGGAGCCCGCCACCGGGGCGTTCGGCCGCATCCTGGCCCCCGTGGACGGCAGCGCCGCCGCCGAGGCCGCCTTCCGGGTCGCCGACCGGCTGGCGGTGCGGCTGGGGGCCGAGCTCCACGTGCTGCACGTGGTCCCGCCGCTGGCCGTCCCGCTCCCCGAGCCCTGGGGCGGCGCGACGAGCGTGCTGTACGCCTGGGCCGAGATCGAGCGGGCCCTCGAGCAGGAGGAGCACGCCATCCTCGCGGCCGCCCAGGCCCGGGCCTGCGCCGCGCGGGTCACGACCGCCAGCGTCAAGGCGGGCCACCGGCGCGAGGCCGACTGCATCGTGGAGTACGCCCGCGACAACGGCACCGACCTCATCGTCATGGGCACCCACGGGCGCACCGGCCTCGAGCGCCTCCTGCTGGGCAGCGTCGCCGAGGGGGTGGCCCACCACACGCCCGTCCCGCTGCTGCTGGTGCGCCCCGGCCAGGCCGGGGGGCTCGAGGCGGCCCTGAGCCCGGGCCGGGAGAAGGAGGAGTCGCGATGAACGACCTGCACCAGATGGTCCGAATACCCCTGGACGACGGCTCCGAACACCTGGGGGGCGACCTGGCGGTACCGGCCGGGGCGCGGGGCATCGTCCTGTTCGCGCACGGCAGCGGCAGCAGCCGCCTGAGCCCCCGCAACCGCTACGTGGCCGAGGAGGTCCAGAAGGCCGGCCTCGCCACGCTGCTCCTCGACCTGCTGACGCAGGGCGAGGAGGCCCGGGACCTCGTCACCCACGAGCTGCGCTTCGACATCCCTCTGCTGGCCCGGCGGCTGGCCCTGGCCACCGGCTGGGCCTCGAGGCAGCCCGCGACCCGGGGCCTGAAGGTCGGCTACTTCGGGGCGAGCACCGGGGCGGCGGCGGCCCTGGTGGCCGCGGCACAGCACCCCGAAGCGGTCGGGGCGGTGGTCTCGCGCGGCGGGCGGCCCGACCTGGCGGGCCCGGCGCTGGCGAGGGTGCGGGCCCCTACCCTGCTCATCGTGGGCGGCCGGGACGGGCCGGTGATCGAGATGAACAAGGAGGCGCTCGAGGAGATGCGCTGCGAGAAGGAGCTGGTGGTCATCCCGGGGGCCACGCACCTCTTCGAGGAGCCCGGGAAGCTGGAGGCGGTGGCCCGCCTGGCCACCCTCTGGCTCGCCCGGCACCTCGACGCCCGCTCCTCCGGGAACGAGCACCCCGTCCGGTCGCGTTGAGCCCCGGCCCGGACCCGCCGGGCCAGCGAGGTGAACCATGGAAGGCAAACCCACCACCGACATCCCCACCGGCGACATCGACACGCTGATCTCGATCCTGTTCAAGAGCTACCCCGGCGGCCTGCGGGGCGAGCGGGAGGCCCTCGTCCGCTCGCTGATGGCCGAGGGGTTGGACCTGGGGGACGCCGAGGAGGCGCTGCGCTGGCTCGAGGAGGCCCGCCACGCCCACCTCGTGGGGGACAACTGGGTCTTCACCCGCCACCCCGTCGGGCTGCCCGAGCTGCTGCGCAGCCTCGACGAGGAGTACCCCGCCTTCGTGGGCCGCGACCGCGACGAGCCCCGCGCCGAGGCCGCCGAGTTCATCGCCTCGCGGATGGGCCTCGACGAGGACGTAGCCCGGGAGGTGCTCGAGGACCTCGAGGCCGCCGGCTACGCCGCCCTCGACTACGACCCCGAGGAACAGCGCACCCGCATGCTCTTCCGCAAGCCCTGACCAGCGCGACGCTGAGGGCCGGGTCTCGAGACCCGGCCCCGCAGCCGGACTGCCGCGAGGAACGCCGTCGGAAGGGTTCAGGGCCAGTAGCGGGCCACGGCGAACTCGAGCTCGCTCTGGGCGCCCCGGAGCTCCCGCCACCCGGCCACCACGATCCTGCCGTCGGCCTGCAGGCGCATGGCCAGGAGGGAGTCGGCGGCGCCGGCGAAGTCGGTGACGACCTTGCCGTCGGCGTCGAAGCTCGCGTCGAGGCTGCCGTCGGGGTTGTACCGGGCCAGGGCGAAGCTGGAGGTGTAGCCCCCGCCCGCCCCGCCCCCGCTGCCCCCGGCGGCCACGATCTTGCTGCCGGGCTGGAGGGCTAAGGCGAAGATCACGTCGCTCCCCCCGAGGTCGGTGGTCACGACGCCCTGGTCGCCGAATTGCGTGTCCAGGGTCCCGTCCGGGTTGAAGCGGGCAAGGGCGAAGTCCTGGCCAGGGGTGTACGCCAGCCCTCCCACCACCAGCTTCCCGTCGGGCTGGACGAGCAGGGCGAACGCCTTCGACCCGCTCCCCGCCTTCACGGTGACCAGGCCGTCCCCGCCGAAGCCGGCGTCCAGCGAACCGGCGGGGGGTTTGGGGGGCGGGGTGATGCAGGCCGTCAGCAGCAGCCCCAGCCCGATGATCGCGTACCTTCGCATGGGTCACCTCCTCGAGCCCGGCGCCCTGAGCCGGCGGGTCACCCCTCGAGCGCCTCAGGGCCAGTAGCGGGCGAGGGCGAAGTTGGCGCCGGCCCCTCCGGCCGCCACGATCCTGCCGTCGGGCTGCACGGCCACCGCCCCGGCGAAGTCGTAGCCGCCGAAGTCGGTGAGCGCCCTGCCGTCGCCGTCGAAGGCGATGTCGGGGGTGCCGTCGGGCGTGTAGCGGGCGAGGGCGAAGTCGCCGCCGCCGCCGTCGTAGCTGTGCCCGGCCAGCACGATCTTGCCGCCCGGCTGCAGCGCCATCCTGTAAGCGTCGTCCTGCTTGCCGAGGTCGCTGACGACCACCCCGCCGGCCCCGAAGCCGGTGTCGGGGGTGCCGTCGGGGTTGTAGCGGAACAGGGCGAAGTCGAAGTCCTTCACGTAGCGCACCCCGCCCGCCACGATCTTGCCGCCCGGCAGCACGGCCAGCGCCCGGATGCCCCCGCCGCCGATGTCCACCCGGCCGTCCGAGCCGAAGGCGGGGTCCAGCGAGCCGCCGGGGGTGTAGCGAGCCAGCGCGTCGCCGTCCCCGAAGCCGCCCGCCACGATCTTCCCGTCGGGCTGCAGCGCCAGGGCCCAGACCCCCTCGTTGCCGCCGAAGTCGCTGACGACCTTGCCGCCGGCGCCGAAGTCGGGGTCGAGGCTGCCGTCGGGGCGGTAGCGGGCGAGGGCGAAGTCGGCCTTCGCGCCGGCGCTCCAGCCCGCCACGACGAGCCTGCCGTCGGCTTGCAGCGCCAGGCCGTAGGCCTCGTCCCGCCCGCCGAAGTCGGTCGTCACCTTCCCGCCGCTGCCGAAGTCGGGGTCGAGGCTACCTTGCGGGGTGTAGCGGGCCACGGCGAAGTCGTAGTTGCCCGCGGAGCGGCTGACCCCCGCGACCAGGATCTTCCCGTCGGGCTGAAGGGCCAAGGCCTGGGGCTCGGCGTAGTCGCCGAACACGGTGATCGCCCTGCCGCCGTCGCCGAAGCCGGCGTCGGGGGTGCCGTCGGGGTTGAGGCGCAGCAGGGCGAAGCGGCCGTTGCCGAAGCCGGCGGCCAGGATCTTTCCGTCCGGCTGCAGCACGAGGGCCTGGGCGAAGTCGTTGCCGCCCAGGTCGCCGACGTACCTCCCGCCCGTGCCGAAGCTCATGTCCAGCGAGCCGGGCGCCTCCCTCACCACGCCCAGGCTCAGCGGGGTCTGGCGCGAGGTGGCGCCGGAGGTGCCGGTCACGGCGGGGCTCCA
>NZ_KE387025.1:163246-174273 GCF_000430045.1 Calidithermus chliarophilus DSM 9957
CCGCCGCGTCCGCCGCGACGCTCAGCACCAGGGTGCCGCGGCTGGCGGAGGCGGGGATCACCAGCGCCTCGGCGGCGACCCCGGCGGGCAGGCCGCTCACGGTCACGCTCACCGCCGCGCCGAAGTCGCCGAAGCGCTCGAGGTTGACGGTGAGGCTCCCGCTCGAGCCCGCGTTCAGGGTCAGGGCGTCAGGGGTCAGGCTGAGGCCGAAGCCCCCGGGCGGGGGTGTCCAGCAGGCGCTGAGGAGCACGGACAGGACGGCGCCGAAGGCCGTCACGAGGGGCGTGCGCATGGTCTTGCCTCCTTCGGGCCCGGGCCTTTCAGCCCCGGAGCTTGAGCTTGAGGTACTCCCCGACCAGCACGGCCGCGGGGTAGAGCACCTCCTCCTCGGTGCGGGCGTGCAGGGCCAGCTTGCGGGCGAATTCCGCGTACTCGGGCCGCTCCTCGGCCTCGGCGGCCTGGGCCAGCGCGGCCACGGCCTGCCGGATGTGGCGGTGCTCCTCGAGCATCTGCGGGAGCTCGGCCTTGAGCGCTTCGGTCAGCTCGAGCACCCCCGCCATCGCCGGGGCGACCTCCCCCCGGGCCAGCGGCTCGAGCAGCCCCAGAGGCGGCAGGGCGACCTCCTCCTCGCGCACGAAGTGGGCGTGCAGCACCTCGGCGACCCGCCGGGCCGCCTCCCCCACCCGGCCTCCCGCCCGGGTGGCCGCCGCCAGGGTGGCGTGGAGCTCGGCGTGTTCGCTCTTGAGGGACTCAGGGATCTGCGGGGTCATGGCTTTCCTCCTTTCCCTGCCGCCGGGGCCGGCTCCTGCCCGGCTCGAGCCAGCAGGTCCTGCACTTCCTGGTCGGAGGTCTGGGGGAAGTGCTCGTACCACAGCCCCACCGCCTGGAAGAAGGGGGGCGTCTGGAGGCACACCGCGTCGTCCACCAGGGCCCTCACCTCGGCCAGGGTCTCGGGCGGGGCCACCGGCACGGCCACCACCAGCCGGGCGGGCCGGTGCGCCCTGGCCGCGGCGACCGCGGCCTTCATCGTGGCCCCGGTGGCCAGGCCGTCGTCCACCAGGATCACGGTCTTGCCCGTGAGGGCCGGGAAGGGCCTGTCCCCGCGGTAGAGCCGCTCGCGGCGCTCGAGCTCGCGGCGCTGCTCGGCCTCGACCCGCTCGACGTCCTCGGGGAGGACGCCCGCGCCCGCCACGACCTCGGCGTTGAGCACCCGGCCCCCGCCGGCGGCGATCGCCCCCATGGCCAGCTCCTCCTGGCCCGGCGTGCCCAGCTTGCGCACCACCCACGCCTCGAGCGGGGCCTCGAGCGCCCGCGCCACCTCGTAAGCCACGGGCACGCCCCCCCGGGGCAGGCCGAACACGCACACGTCGGCCCGCCCGCCGTAGCCGAGCCCCAGGAGCCGCCCGGCGAGCATCCGCCCGGCCTCCTGCCGGTCCTTGAAGGCCCTCATCCTTCCACCTCGCCGCCCGGAAGCCCGCCTCCGGTGGCACCCTCACGATGGCGCGTCCCCGTTACCAGGGCATTACCCGCCCCGCGGACCCACCGCGCCGCTTCGGCCCGGTCACGGGGGACAAAATTCCCTTGCCGAAAACGCTGCTACGGTGTAGAAGGTAAGGTTACAAATTCCAAAAGAAAGCGGGTGGGGCATGAGATCGATATTCGTGTGGATGGCAGCCTGTTTTTCACTGACGGCATTGGCGGCCCCGAAGTACTTCATCCAGGCTGACGTGGTCCGGGGCTCGGCGGGCGCTCAAGGGGCCGTCTGCGTGGCCAACAGCGTGTTCTTCCCCGGCGAGCAGGTGGTGTGGCGGGCCGTCGTGTTCGACCTGGCCACCCAGGCCCGCCTCAGCGAGGAGCAGATCAAGCAGCTCGGCCTCGCGGTGACGGTGACACTGGAGAACGGCGCCAACCTGAACATGCGCTACGGGCCCCACCCGCCCGACCCCAACGCCCCCAAGCGCGAGGCGTTCTGGTCGACGAGCTACCAGATCCCCGCCGACGCCCCGGTGGGGACGCTGAAGTGGAGCATGACGGCCAAGGACAAGGACGGCAACACCGGGGCCTTCACCCCGATCGGGCAGGACGTGGGGCTGGCGGTGCTGACCATCGCCAAGGCCCAGGCGGCCGCGCCCCAGGCCGCCGCCGCCGACGGCCAGGCGCTCTACGGCCAGTACTGCGCCTCCTGCCACCAGGCCAACGGCCAGGGCCTGGCCGGGGCCTTCCCGCCCCTCGCGGGCAGCCGGGTGGTCACCGGCGACGCGGCCTACCTGGCGCGGGTGGTCCTCTTCGGGCTGCAGGGGCCCATCACGGTCCGGGGGCAGAACTACGACGGCAACATGCCCGCCTTCGGGTCGCTGAGCGACGCCCAGGTCGCCGCCATCCTGACCTACGTCCGCAGCGCCTGGGGCAACGCGGCCGGCGCGGTGAGCGCCGCGACCGTGCAGGCCGAGCGGGCCAAGCCGGGCAGCCCGCAGGACAACCACGCCAAGTACCCGAAATAGGGCCCCGGGCCCGTCCGAGAGCGAGGTCATCATGCGCTGGTTGATGCTGCTGCTGTGCGCGAGCGGGCTGGCCTTCGCCCAGGCCCGCCTGACCTTCACCCCCGACCACGGCCCGGTGGGCACCCGGGTGGAGGCCCGGGCCGCCGGCCTGCCGCCCGGGGCGACCCTCGAGTTCGTCTGGTTCAGCGCCGAGGCCCGGTGGGTCGTGGAGAACGCGCTCTACCTGGGCGTGAAGGCCGGCGAGACCAAGACCCCCGTGCTGAAGGTCACCGCCGACGCCCAGGGCCAGGCCGCCTTCAGCTTCGTGGTCCCCGAGGACTACGGCTACGTCCACAACACCGCCTTAGTGGCGGGCGACAAGGAGGTGGCCCGCCAGGGCTTCGTGGTGGTGCCCCAGCTCACCCTCTCCCCCACCTCGGGGCCGCTGGGCACGCCCATCACCGTCAAGGTGACGGGGCTGGGCTACCGCTTCTACGAGCGCGGCCGCCACCTCTACTACGACCAGAAGTACACCGGCTGGCTCACCGCCATCTCCACCAAGGGCACGGCCGTCGCCACCGTGCGGGCCGCCGGCGAGGTCGGGCCGCACCTGCTCGAGCTCATCAACGGCCCCCGGCGCGGCTACCTCAACGGCGAGCAGTCGCCCAACTACATCCCCGCCATCCCCTACCGCACCGGCGCGGTCTTCACCCTCACCCCCGGCCCCGCCGTGCTGCCCCCCGACCCGGCCAGCCAGGCCTTCGCCCGCGAGCCGGCCCCGCCCGCCTCGGGAGCGGGGCCCCGGCTCGGCGCCGACTTCGCCTCGGGCACCGTGGGGAGCCTGATCAACCTCCTGGGCCAGGGCTTCCCGGCCAACGCCCCGGTGGCCCTCTCCTACCGCAGCGTGCGGGGGAACCGGGTGGGCGGGGGCGGCTGGGAGGAGGCCGAGGTGCCGCTGGGGACCTTCGCCGCCGACGCCCAGGGCCAGCTCAGGCTGACCCTGCCCACCCCGGACGACCTCGAGGGCGAGCGGGTCTTCACCGCCCGCAGCGGCGAGGTGCAGGCCCGGTTCACCTACCGCATCACCCCCAGCGTGGCCTCCTTCGGCCCCAGCCCCGTGCGGCCCGGGGGGGAGCTCAGGCTCAACCTCAAGGGCACCGGCTGGACCGGCACCGGCAACATCTACACCCTGGTGCTCGACAACAGCTACCTCGGCTACGCCTGCGGCTTCAACACCCGCGGGGACATCACGGTCTACCTCACCGCGCCCCTGCAGCCGGGCTGGCACTACCTCGACCTCTACCCCTCGATCTACGAGGGCAAGAGCGACGCCCCCACCGCCACCACCACCAACGACCACTTCCAGCTCCCCATGCTGCACCACCAGGACCACCCCGGCGAGCGGCTGCCGGCCTTCCACCTGGCCTTCGAGGTGCGCTGAGCGCCCCCCTCACGGGCCGGGGCTACAGGCGGGGCGGGCTGGCCGCCCCGCCGAAGCTCTCCATGGGGGCGGGGCGCCCGAAGAGGAAGCCCTGGCCCCACGCGAAGCCCTCGGCCAGCAGCCACCCGCGCTGGGCGTCGGTCTCGACCCCCTCCACCACGACCGCCAGCCCCAGGTTGCGGGCGAGGTCCCGCACCGCCCGCAGCACCGCCTCGGCCCGGGGGTTCTCGCCGATGCCCTGGGTGAACAGGCGGTCGACCTTGAGCGCGTAGAAAGGCATGCGCGCGAGGTAGCCCAGCGAGGAGTAGCCGCTGCCGAAGTCGTCGAGGGCCAGGCGGAAGCCGAGTTCGGCCACCTCCTGGAGCGCCGCGAAGGTCTCCGGGTGCGCCAGGACCCGCTCGGTGATCTCCAGGACGACGTTCTCCCGGTTGGGCAGCCCGGCCAGGAAGGCCACGAAGCCCGCGTCGGTCAGGCTCTGCACCGACAGGTTCACGCTGACGGTGCGCCCCTGGGCTAAGGCCGCGACCCGGGTGAGCACGTAGCGGTCGAGCTCCTTGACCAGGCCCGTCTCCTCGGCCAGCGGGATGAAGACGGCGGGGGCGGGCCCGCCCGGCCAGCGCACCAGCGCCTCGAGGGCCTCGTAGGCCACGGGCTGCTGGTTTTCCAGCCCGACGATGGGCTGGAAGTGCAGCAGCAGCTCCCCCTCGGCCAGCGCGTGGCTCAGCGCCATCAGCAGGTCCTGGCGCCGGTAGAGGGCCGCCTCGAGGGCCTGGTCGTAGAAGGCGGTGCGGGTGGGCTGGCCCTTGGCGCGGTAGAGGGCGAGGTCGGCGCGGCCGAGCAGGGTGGAGAGGTCCTGGCCGTCGAGCGGGCAGTAGGCGATCCCGGCCGAGAAGCTGATGCGCACGAGCTTCGAGTCGAGCACGACCGGCGGTTCCATGGCCCGGCGCATCTGCTCCAGGGCCCGGGTGACCTCCTCGGGCGGGCCGGGCAGCAAGGCCGCGAACTCGTCACCCCCCATCCGGAAGATCCGCCCCTCAGGCGGCAGCGCGGCGCGCAGGCGGGAGGCCGTCTCCTGCAGCAGCCGGTCGCCAGCGGCGTGTCCCAGGGTGTCGTTGACGGCCTTGAAGCCGTCGAGGTCGATGAGGACCACCCCGCCCGGCCCCTCCTGGCAGATCGAGACCTCCTCGCGCAGGCGGCGGCGGTTGGGCAGCCCGGTCAGGGAGTCGTGGTAGGCAAGGAAGGACACCTCCTCCTGGCTCTGCTGCCAGCGCAGCCACAAGGCCATCTGCGCGGCGAAGAGGCCGGCGACGCCCGAGGCCGCCGGGGACACCGGGCCGCCGAGGTAGAGCACCCCGAAGACCTCCCCTTCCGCCTCGATCCGGGCGTAGAGCATGGGTTCGAGGCTCAGCGCGGGCTCCTGCACCCAGCCCACAGCCGCCCCCAGCTCGAGGACCCGTAACCCCTCCGGCTCCACCCACAGCCCCTTCAGGCCGTTGCTGCCGGGCCCCACCCGGGCGACGTGGCGGTAGTGCTCGTCCGGGTCGCGCAGGAACAGGTGGCCCTCCTGGGCGCCGGGAATGTGGCTCACCGCCCGCTGCAGCACCGCCTGGAAGATGTCGCGGGCGACCCCCCTCGAGAGCACCTGGTTGGTGAACTCCAGCAGGTCTTGCCACAGGCGCAGGCTGAAGGCGAGCTCCTGCTCCAAAGCCAGCAGGGGGCGGATGTCCACCAGCGCCCGCACGCTGCCGCGCTCGAGCGGGGCGGCGTAGAGCAGGCTGGGGATGAGGGAGCCCCCTCGGTCCTTGGCGCTGACCCGGATCCCGTGCAGCGTCTCCCCGGCGGCCAGGCGGGCCAGGTTGTGGTTGAAGTCCTCCTCCCGCTCCCCCACGATGGGCAGCGGCTGGCCGAGCACCTCCTCCACCCCGTAGCCGTAGGTGCTCTCGGCCGCCGGGTTCCACAGCGTGACCCGGCCCGTCTCGTCCAGGCCCACCACCGGGACCGGGACCGCCCGCAGCACCGCGCCCAGCCAGCCCACCAGCTCCTCCTCGCGGGTGACGTCCCGGCCCACCGAGGCGTAGCCCACCACCCCGCCCTGCCGGTCGTGGAGGGGGAAGAGGATCTTGTCCTCGCGCACCAGGCTGCCGTCCTTGCGCCGGTTGACGAACTGGGCGCGGAAGACCTCCCCCGACCCCAGCGTCTGCCAGAGGTCGGCGTAGAACTCCTTGGGGTGCTGGCCCGAGCGGAAGAGGCGCGGGTTCTGGCCCAGCAGCTCCTCCCTCGAGTACCCCAGCTTGGCCTCCACGGCCGGGTTGGCGTAGACGATGCGGCCCTGCAGGTCGGTGATGAGGACGGGCTCGGGCTCCTGCTCCACCACCTGCGAGAGCTTGTGGGTCTCGGCGCGCTGGCGCAGGAACTCCACGCGCCGGCCGACCAGGGCCGCCAATCGCTCGAGCAGCCCCAGCTCCTCGGCGGAGAAGGCGTCGGGCTCGGGGGCGTACAGCGAGAGCACCCCCAGCGCCCGCCCGCCGACCTCGACGGGCAGGCCCAGGCTGGACTCGAAGCCGTGGGCCAGCGCCCGCTCGCGCCAGGGCGCGTAGGCCGGGTCGTCGCGGATGAAGCGCATCAGCGCCGGGCGCCCGGTGCGCAGGGCCTGCCCCGAGGGCCCCTGTCCCGTCGGGCCCTCGTCCCAGGTCACCTCCAGGCCCTCGAGGTAGGCCGTCGCCCCCGCCGCGGCCACCTGCTCGACCGCGAAGCCGGGCCGCGCCCAGCCGGCCCAGGCCAGCCCGTACCCGGCTTCCACCAGCAGGTGGCAGACCCCGGCCAGGAAGGGGGTCTCCTCCCCGGCCCGGATCAGCAGGTCGGCCACCCGGGACAAGACCTCGCGCGCCCGCTCGGCCTGGGCCTTCTCCGTCACGTCCGCGACCGTCAAGGCCACCCCGGCCACCAGCGGGTCGGGCAGCAGGTTGCACCCCCGCACCGACACCCACCGCTTCCCCAGGCGCAGCACCCGGCCGTGGCTCTGCAGGGGGTGCTCGAGCAGTTCCCAGAAGAAGGCCGCGGCTTCCGCGCCCCACTCCGGGAAGGGCCCGGGGTTGGCGGGGGTGCCGTGGACGAGCACCGGGCGGCCCCGGGCGTCGAGGAGGAAGGCCTCCCCCGCCCCCAGCGCCAGCAAGGCCGCCTGGCGCTGGGTCTGCCGGGCCCACGCCAGCGCGGCGGCCAGCAGCCCCGCCGCCTCGTCCAGGGCGGGCTCGAGGTCCGGCGTTTCCCCGCTCCCCGGCGAGTACAGCACCAGCAGCCCGATCCTCCGGCCCCCGGCGCGCAGCGGCACCTGCCGGCAGCCCTCGGGCGGCTCGGCGGTTCCGGGCTCGAGGCCCCAGCCGCCGGGGGGTGAGCCGGTCTCGGCCACCCGTCGCGGGCCCGCCTCCGTGTCGAGGAACAGCGCCGCCTGCGCCCCCCCGGCCATCCCCGGCTGCTCCAGGACCACCCGCAAGCCCTCCCGCAGCCGCTGTGGGAGGGGCAGGTCCTTCCGCAACGCCCCCATCAAGCGCCGGGCCGTGCTGTGCGTTTTCCTCATCGCGATCCGCCAACTCTCTGCCTGCCACAGGCCGCCTGCGAACCCCTGGGGCTACCCCCCAGCGTTCGGCCCCTGCGGGGCCGGGCCGACATCCCCGATCGGTCGGGGGACCACAGGACAGAGTTGCGAACCCTTCCGATCGCCTCCTTTTATTGCTCCGAACCCCGGGTCTGTCAAGGTCAAAATATCCCTGGAATTAACCCTATCCCGGACAAACTCTTTCTCCGCGGCAACAGCGGGGCATCCGGGGAGCCGAATATCGGATTCAAGAAGATCATCGTCCAAACCAAAGAGCCCCAGGGGTTATCTTTTTGAATCCCAGAGCACACCCCTCCCTGACGGTCGGCGAAGCGAGCGCATCCCTCCCGAGGGGCGCTACCGCCCTCCGCCACGCGGATGACTTCGGCCCTGTCAGTCCCCCGCCGTCCGGCGCCGAGCTGACCGAACCGGGTAGAAGACCGCTCGCGAAGCCGGCATAAAACCCGCCCGGGGGCCGGGCGGATCGCGCAGATCCTCCCCGGCCCCCGGGCGACTGGGCGCCCTCAGCGGGGAGGCCAGTAGGCCAGGCCCACGGGGTTGGTGATGCCGGCGATGTAGGTGGGGATGTTGCCGATGCCCTCGTAGGGGTCGAGGTCGCCCTTCTGAGCCAGGTAGGCGGGACTCCAGCGGAAGACGCCGTTCACGAAGCTGCTGCTGTAGACCGAGGCGTAGAGGTTGCCCTCGGGGTCGAAGGCCAGCCCGCCGATGCTGCCCCCGCCGTTGAAGCCGTGGACGTGGGTGAGGGGGGTGGCGTCTTGCCCCTCGACCAGGGCGGAGGGGTCGTACTCGAGCACGCTCGCGCCGGTGGTGCCCACCCACAGGCGGCCGGTGGGGCCGAAGGTGAGGGCGCTGAGGTTGCCGCGGCCCTGGGCCAGCGGGTAGGCGGTGGCGCTGCCGTAGCCGCCCGCCGCGGCGTAGCGCACCACCTGGGCGCTGCCGTTGTACGCCACCCAGAGGTTGCCCTCGCCGTCGAGGGCCAGGGACATCGGGGTGCGGTAGGCCCCGTCGGCGTTGAGGGTGAGGTCGGGCGTGGGGGCCGCGCCCAGCAGCCCGGCGGCGGGGTAGCGCAGCACCTGGCCGCCCTCGCCGGAGCCGTAAGGGGCCTGCAGCGCGACCCACAGGTTGCCCTGGGCGTCGAAGGCCAGGGCCTGCGGGCTGGAGGGCAGCGCGAAGCTGTGCAGCGGGTCGGGGCTTTGCTTGAGGCGGTCGGCGGGGTAGGCCAGCACCTTACCCAAGAAGGCGTCGGCCACCCACAGCCGCCCCTGCGGGTCGAAGGCGAGGGCCGGGGTGTAGGTCAGGCCGCCGCCCATGGTGGTCTGGGCCAGGGCGGTGCCGCCGGCGGGGTAGAAGAGCACGTTCTGGTTGCTGCCCATCTGGTTGGCCACCCACAGCCCGCGGGGGCTGTTGCTGGAGTAGCTGACGGTGACGGTGGTGGTCTCGCTGGGCGGCAGCACGACCTCGGCCTGGCTGAGGGCGGGGGTGTAGGTGTAGCCGCCGTGCTCGAGCGAGGCCGCGGTGATCTTGTAGGTGCCGGGGTTGAGCAGTTGGAGCAGGGTCTCGCCGCTGGCGCTGACGGTGTGCGTGTAGCCCAGCGGCCCGCTGACCGCGACCGCCGGCTGCACCCCGTCCGGCAGCCCGCTCACCACCACCTTCAGGTTGGCGCGCACGTTGTTGTAGTTCACCTGCAGGCGCGGGGTCTGCCCGGGGCCCACGCTCGCGCTCTGCACCACCTGCAGCGCGGGCCGGTCGCTGCCCTGGTTGGGGGAGTAGACCGCGTCGCCCGCGGGGGTGAGCCCGGCGGTGAGGGTGTAGGCGCCTTCGGGCAGGCACTCGAAGTGGTACACGCCCTCCCCGCTCGAGCTCCCCGAGGTCTTGGGGGCGAAGAAGAAGCCGTTGGGCCCGGTGAGGCGCAGGCTGGGCACGGTGCCGGCGGGCAGGCCGGTGACGACCACCGTCAGGGGCCCGCTGCCGCCGGGGGTCACCGTGACCTGGGCGCTGGCCTGCTGGCCGGGCTGCTCGGCGGAGGTGGCGGTGACCGTGTAGGTGCCGGGGGTGGGGGGCGCGAAGTAGGTGGCGCTGTTCATCACGTCATCGCCCAAGACGGCCCCGCCGCTGGCGGCCCAGGTGACCCCCTTGAGGCTGTTCTGGATGCTGGCCCGCAGGACCGTGCGCCCGCAGGCGGGGACGCTCGTCTGCTCCGGGCTTATCCGGACGATGACCGGCCGCTGGCTGGGCGGGGCCTGGGCGATGAGGAACTTCATGTTCAGCACCTCGTACTTGAAGTCGCTGAGCATGCCCAAGAAGAACAGCCCCGCCGACTGCAGGACCTCCTTAGGCCCCGAGAAGCCGTAGCTGATGTTGGCGTTGAGGCCCATGAAGGCCTTGAAGCCGAGGTAGAGCTGCCACCAGGGGTCGCGGGTGAAGTTGGCGTCGAACTCCAGGTAGGGCACCAGGGCGAAGTCGGGCCCGTAGACCCCGTAGAAGTAGAAGTTGACCTGCGGCCCCACCCCCGCGAGCACCGAGAAGCCCTGCATCGAGCCGCCGGAGTCGAAGCTGATGCTGTGGCGCTCGGAGCTGAAGGGGTTCCAGTTCTTCCCGTCGAAGCTCACCCCGGCGGTGAGCGAGACGCTCTCCTCGGCCTTGACGTAGAACTCCGAGGTGATGCTGCCGCCCACGACGAAGCGCACGCTCACGGTGGGGTTGATCACCACCGGAAAGCCCGCCACCGAGATGTTGATGGGGGGAAGGGGCAGCACCATGAGGGGGACGGTGGCGGTGACCTGCTGGTAGATCCTCCCCTTGCCGAACACCTTGAGCTTGCCGGTCTGGCGGGCGGTGGCCGAGAAGCTGGCCTCGATGCCCTTGGCGGAGATCCAGATGCTGCCGTCGAAGGAGATGCGCAAGCAGGTCGAGCCCTCCATGAAGATGCCGTCGTCGGGCCCGTCGCCCGGGAGGATCTTCGCGCGCTTGATCTCGAGGCAGATCGGCGCGAACTCGACGTTGGGCCGGGCGGCGCTGGCAGGATAGACCTGCTGGGCCTGGGCTTTGGCCTCCGCGAAGAGCTGACGCTTCAGCTCCTCGGTCTGCGGGGTGGGAGCGGTCAGGACGCGGGCCCCCGGCAGCAGCACCTCGGCCTTGGCCAGTTGGGCCCGCACCCCCGGATCCTCGCCGTCGACCTCCTGGTAGAAGGAAAAGCCGCCCTGCTGGATCACCTCCGGCAAGGGGGCGAGGTGCGCGGTGACGGTGAGGTCGCCCCCGGCGGTGCTCACCTCCTCGACCTGGCCCAGGAAGCCGTAGGGGTTGTCGGCGGTCGACGGCAGGCCCAGGTAGCTGCCGGGCTTGAGCCCGGCCAGCGCGGCGGGGACGCCGTCGAAGCGCAGGGTCCGCACGACCTTGTCGCCCACGAGCCCGGCGGGCTCCATCGGCTGCAGGGTCTCGGCCGCGGCGCTCTGCGGGGGGAGCCCCACCGTGCCGGGCGCCAGGCGCAGCGGGG
>NZ_KE387025.1:174373-183459 GCF_000430045.1 Calidithermus chliarophilus DSM 9957
GGGGGCCTGGAAGAGCTGGCCGCAGGCGCTCAGCAGCAGCGCCGCGCCCAGCAGGAGCAGCGGGCGCGCTCGCCTCACGGGCGACCCCCGCCTTGGGGCGCGGGCACGCGGTACTGCAGCCCCAGCAGCACCTGGGCGGTGTTGGGGTAGACGCCGGCGGGCAGCAGGTAGCGGTACTGGCCCTCCAGGAACAGCGCGAGGTTGTCGCCGAGGTGGAGGTTGCCCCCCAGGACCAACTGGCCCATCAGGTAGCCCTGGTCGCCCTTCGCCACGCCCAGGCCGATGCCGGTGTAGCTGTCCACCAGGCCCTGGCTGTAGCGCCAGGTCCCCAGCAGGGAGAGCGAGGCGGGGGTGGGGCCCAGCGGCACGTTGATCTCCAGGCGCACGCCGAAGTGCTCGCGCAGGCTGTCGTTCCCGCCGACGATGCCCAGCTGCCAGCCGCCCGCGCCGTCGGTGAAGGCGTAGCCGCCGACGTAGGCGGGGTTGCGCTGGGGGCTCTGGGGGTTCTGGGGGTTCTGGGCCAGGGCGAAGCTCACGAGAAGGGAGAGGAGGAACAGGAGACGTTTCATGGGCAGGACCTCATCTGCTATCTGCTGAACGCTAGGGTGTGCCACGCCCCGCCCAGGGCGTACTCGTAGGCGGGCGCGGGCTGGGCTTGGGCCAGGGCGTCGGGGGCGAAGCCGTAGAGGGTGCCGGGGGTGAGCACCCACAGGCGGCCTTCGGGGTCGAAGGCCAGGGCCGCGGGCCGCTCGGGGAAGTCCAGGGCGGGGACGGCGGGCTCGCCGTCCTGCCACAGGCTCTCCACCGGGTGCCGGGTGAGCCAGCGGGAGGGCTGGGTCCCCTGCTGCAGCACCCACAGGTCGCCGCGCGCGTCGAAGGCGATCTTCTCCGGCGCGACGATCCCCCGGGTGAGGGTCGCGGCCGGGCGGGGGCTGGGCTCGCCCAGGCTGGCCTGGGTGAAGCCGTAGACGGCCCCCATGCCCCTGTTGACGGCGGAGGGGCTGAAGCTGGTGGCGACCCACAGGTTCCCCGAGGTGTCGAAGGCCAGGCCCGTGGGGAAGGAAATTCCCCCCTCGAGCGTCTGCACGGGGGCGGGGTCGGCGTCCAGGCCCTCGGCCGCGTAGGCGGTGACGTTGCCGCTCCAGGAGTTGGCGACCCAGAGGTTGCCCTGCGGGTCGAAGGCCAGCGCCGCGGGGCCGACGACGCCCTGGGTGATGCGGGCGAAGGGGGCGGGGTCGGGCTGGCCCAGGCCGGCGGCGGCGTACCCCTCGACGACGTCGCCCTGGAAGCTCTGGCGGGCCACCCACAGGTTACCCTGGGCGTCGAAGGCCACGGCGAAGGTCTCGTCGGGCCGCACCAGGACCGGGGCGGGGGCCACGGCCCCGTCGAGGAGGTGGAGCAGGCCCTGGGCCAGCAGCACCTCGTCGTCGGGGCTGGCGTCGGCCCGGCCCGCCAGCCACAGCCGCCCGCCCTGCACCTGCACCGTCGCGCTGGCCTGCACCGGGGTGCTGCCGGGCTCGCCCACGACCTGCAGGGTGAGGGTGTAGGCCTGGGCAGAGCCGGCGTTGGCGGCGAACTGAAGGGTCGCGCCCGTGGCCGAGGCCGGCAGGCTCACCGGGCCGGCGTAGGGCTTGTGGTCGACACTCACGCCCTGGGAGGGGCTCACGCTGAGGGTGTAGCCCTGGCCCTGGCCGCTCCAGGCCAGCGTCACCTCCCCCCCGCGCAGGGGGAGCTGGGCGGGGTTGGCGGTGAAGCCCTGCAGCACGGGCTGGCCCGGCGAAGGCTCGCCCACGGTGCCCGAGACCCTGAGGCTCAGGGCGAGGGTGGCCTCGAGGGCGCCGCTGCGGGCGGTGAGCCGCAGGGGGTACTCGCCCGCGGCGAGGGTCTTGGGCAGCGCCAGGCTCAGGTTGAGCGGGTAGCTGCCGCCGGCCTCCAGGCTCAGCTTCGACGGCAGCACGCTCGCCCCCGGCGCCCCGCCGAGGCTGAGCTCCACCGCCTGAGGGCCCAGGCCGCCCTCGAGGCTCAGCGTGGCCCTGAGGTCGAGGGTCGCCCCAGCCGCGGCGGCGGGGAGCTCGGGCGCGGCGCCCCAGGCCAGCGCCGTCGGAGGCGACGGGGAGGGGTCAGGGGTCCGGGTCGCCAGCTGCCCGCAGGCGCTGAGCAGACCCACCAGGAGAAAGAAGAGTGCACGACGCGTCATCGGGGTCCTCTAGAGATCCCCCAGGTCATGGATACCTTTTGGGGAACGGCGGTACTCTAACAAAAACGGGGTGAGAGCTCGGTGCATTTGCACGGGGGGCGTGGGGGCTCGAGGCCGCCGGACCCCTCGCCCTCGGCCTGCCCCGGCATCCGGAAGGCCGGTCTAGCGCGGCCTGGGCGGGTGCCCCTCGAGCTCGGCGCGCCGCGGCATGGCGGACGCGGCGCCCGGGTGGGTAGTGGCCAGGGCGGCCGCCGAGTTGGCGAATCCCACCGCTTGGGAGGAGGAGGCCCCCTCGCTGAGGGCCACCACCAGCGTGCAGGTGAAGGTGTCCCCCGCCCCGGTGGTGTAGATGGCGCGCACCGGCCGGCCCGTGAGGTGCCCCTCACCGGCGGCGCCCGCGAAGACCGCGCCCTGCTCCCCCAGCGTCACCACGGCGTTGGCCGCGCGGCCGGCCAGCCGCCGGGCGTACTCGAGGGCCCGCCGCGGGTCGGGGGTGGGCTCGGCCTTCAGGAGCTGGGCGGCCTCCACCTCGTTGACGATCAGCCAGTCGGCCCCCTCGAGGTCGGCCAGGCCCAGCCCCGGCGCGACCGGGGAGGCGTTGAGCGCCACCCGGCAGCCCGCCTCCCGGGCCGCGGCCAGGGCCCGGCGCCAGGCGGGCCGGGGGATCTCGAGCTGGACCACCACCCAGGCCGAACCGGCCAGGGCCTGCGCGTCCAGGTCCTCGGGCTCGAGGTCGGCGTTGGCCCCCGGGGAGACCAGGATGCTGTTCTGGCCCGCCGCGTCTACGCCGATGAGGGCGAGGCCGGTGGGCCGGGGGCTCCGCTTGACCCGCCCGGTCCGCACCCCCTCCCGCGCGAGCTGCTCGAGGGCCAGCCGGCCGAAGGCGTCCTCCCCCACGGCCGCGACAAGAGCCACGTCGGCGCCCAGGCGTGCGGCGGCTACCGCCTGGTTGGCCCCCTTGCCGCCCAGCCCCACCTGCGCGTCCTCGCCCTGCACCGTCTCGCCGGGCCGCGGCAGGTGGGACACCCTGACGGACAAGTCCACGTTCACGCTCCCCACGACACTGATCACCCTGCCAGCCTCCCCTCGCCGGACGCCGGCCCGCCCACCGCGGCCGCGCCTCGATCAATCGATTTACCTCGCAAGTATGCCGACCAGCACATGGGCATGTCAAGCTCCGCCGACCCCCGCCCCCCTCGCCCAGCCCACGACACGCCCCGGACCCGGGTGGGCACGTCCCGCGCCGGCGGGGCCCCTTCCCCTCGTGCCGCGGAGGGCCCGAGTAGAAACCACGTCCCCGTCGGCGTGTTTTCGCTCCCTGGGCTGCCCCCCCTGGGCCTCGAGACCCGAACGAAACCGGAGACCCTTGCTGCGGCCCCCAGGGTGGAGCTTGACAGGCGGTGCTCAATCGTTTTAGCATAGCCCTCAATGGCGAACGAACCCCCTAACCCCCCGCAGCGGCGGACCGGCACGGCCACAGCCGCCGACGTGGCGAGGCTGGCCGGAGTCTCGGTGAGCACGGTCTCCCTGGCCCTCAGCGGCCGGGGGCGGGTCTCTGAAAAAACGATCCGGCACGTGCGCTCGATCGCCGAGCAGCTCGGCTACGTGCCCAACGCCCAGGCCAGCAGCCTGCGCCGGCAGGTCACGCACCGCATCGCGCTGGTGGTCCCCGACATCGGCAACCCGGTGTACGTCGCCGTGGCCAAGGCCATCCAGCGCGAGGCCAAGCAGCGGGGGTACTACGTGCTGCTCATCAGCACCGACAACGTCGAGGGTGCCGACGTCGACGCGCTGCACCTGCTGCGCAACGGCCACGTCGACGGCATGGTGCTCATCGCCATCCGGCCCTCCGGCGAGCTCGAGCGCCAGCTCGGGCGCATCCACAAGCCCATCTGCGTCATCGGCAAGGTGCCCGGCGGCCTGGGCGTCGACCACGTGGAGGTCAATTCCACCCGGGGCGTGGGGCTGGCGGTCGAGCACCTCCTCGAGCAGGGGCGCTCGAGGCTGGTCTTCGTCAACGGCCCCCTCGACACCAACCCGGCCCGGCTGCGGCTGCAGGGCTACCTCGAGGCCGCCCGGCGGGCGGGGCTGGAGGAGCGGGTGGTGTCGTGCGCCTTCACCCTGCAGGGGGGCTACGCGGCGGTCGACGAGGTCCGGGCCCGCTTCCCCGACGCCGACGCGCTGGTCTGCGCCAACGACCTCATCGGCATCGGGGCCCTCAAGCGCCTGCGCGAGCTGGGGGTGCGGGTGCCCGAGGACGTCGCCGTCACCGGCATCGACGACATCCCCGAGTGCCAGATCTGCAGCCCCACCCTCACCTCGGTGGCGCTGCACGCCGGGGAGCGCGGGCGCATGGCCGCCCAGATGCTCCTCAACCGCCTCAGCGGCGAGGCCCCGGCGGCCCCCCTGCGGGTCGTGGTCGAGCCCTCCCTCGTGGTGCGCGGCTCGACCGGGGGGCGCCCGTGAACCGCGCGGGCCCCGCCCGGCCCCGCGCACGCTCCGGCGACGGGCGGGCGGCGGTGCCGTGGTGGCTGTTCCTGCCCAGCGTGGTGCCCATCCTGCTGTTCTCGGTGGTGCCGCTGCTGCAGGGCATCTACCTGGGCTTCACCGACTACACGCTCGGAGCCGAGCGGGCCCGCTTCGTGGGGCTGGACAACTTCGCGCGGATGCTGGGCGACACCGCCTTCTGGTCGTCGTTCCGCATCGGCTTCATCTGGACCTTCTCGGTCACGCTGGGGGTGCTGGTGCTGGGGATGACCCTGGCCATGCTGCTCAACGCCAAGCTCCCCTTCCAGGGGCTGGCGCGGGTGCTGGTGCTCATCCCCTGGGCCATCCCCCCGGTGATCAAGGGCCTGATGTGGCGCATGGTCTACCACCCCAGCGCCGGCTTCCTCAACCAGTGGCTGCTGGCGGCGGGGCTCATCGAGTTCCCCGTCAACGTCCTCAGCGACTTCACCTGGGCGCTGCCCGCGGTGATCGCGGTGGGCATCTGGACCGGGCTGCCGCAGGCGACGGTGGTGTTCCTGGCGGGCCTGCAGTCGATCCCCGACGAGCTCAAGGAGGCGGCCATGCTCGACGGGGCCGGGAGCTGGCACGTCTTCCGCCACGTCACGCTGCCGCTGATGACGCCGGTGATCGTGGCGACGGCGGCGCTGGAGCTGATGTGGAACTTCAACGCCTTCGGGCTGGTGTACGTCCTCACCGAGGGCGGCCCGGCCGGCAGCACCAAGCTGCCGATGCTCCTGGCCTACGAGGAGGCCTTCAGCTTCGGCAACATCGCCTACGCCTCGGCGCTGGGGCTGGCGCTGGTGGTGGTGGTGGGGGTGCTGGTGTACTTCGTGGTGCGCAACCAGTACGCCGGCGCGGGCGCGGGGAGGGCGGGATGAGGCTGGGCCACCGCCTGCGCCACCGGCTGGCCCGGTTCGGCATGAGCCTGCTGCTGCTGGCCTTCATCGCCTTCCTGGCCTTCCCCATCGTCTGGCTCACCTCCACCGCCTTCAAGCCCGCCGGCGAGATCGGGCTGCAGAACCCGGCGCTGCTGCCCCGGCAGCCCACCCTCGACAACTTCCGGGTGGCCGTCGAGGAGAACGGGGTGCTGCGCAGCGCCTACAACACCCTCAAGATCAGCGTGCTCTCGGCGGTGCTCACCCTGCTGGTGGCGCTGCCCGCGGCCTACCTGCTCGCGCGGCGGCGCTCGAGGATGAACCAGGCGGTGACGGTGTGGATCCTCGTCTCCCAGACCTTCCCGCTCATCCTCATCATCGTCCCGCTGTTCCTGATCCTCGGCCGGCTGGGGCTGGTCAACACCCACGCCGGGCTGGTGCTGGTCTACGTGGTCTGGAGCCTGCCCTTCGTGCTGTGGATGCTGCAGGGCTACGTGCGCGGCATCCCGGTGCAGCTCGAGGAGGCCGCGGCGGTGGACGGGGCGAGCCCGCTGGACATCCTCGTCCGCATCATCCTGCCGCTGCTGCTGCCCGGGCTCATCGCCACCGGCCTGTACACCTTCGTCAACGCCTGGAACGAGTTCTTCTTCGCCCTGGTGATGCTCAAGTCGCCCGACCTGGTCACCCTGCAGGTCAGCCTCGCCCGCTTCCGGGGCATCGAGGGGCTGGCCCGCTGGGGGCCGCTGGCGGCGGGGAGCCTGATCGCCATCATCCCCACCCTGCTGGTGTTCGCGGTGATGCAGCGCCGGCTGGTGAGCGGGGTGCTGGCAGGGGGCGTCAAGGAGTGAAGAGATAAGGAGCTAAGGAGGAGGGACCCATGAACAGAAGGCGCTTAGGGTTTTGGGCGGTGCTGTCGGCGGGGCTGCTGGCGGCGGGGCTGGGGCTGGCGCAGACCAACGCGCAGCCGGTCAAGCTGCGCTTCGTGAGCCTGGCGTGGCAGACCGACGCGATCAAGGCGGTCAAGGAGGTGGTGGCGGAGTGGAACAGCCGCAACCCCCGCGTCCAGGTGGAGTACCAGCAGGTCGACTGGGGCTCGATCCAGGACTACCTCACCACCTCCTTCCAGGCTAAAAACGTGCCGGACGTGTTCCACTACGAGTCGAACCCGGTGATGGACTTCGGCAACCGCGGCTTCCTGCTCGACCTCGCCCCCCTCATCCCTGCCGAGATGAAGCAGGACATCCTGCCCGGGGCCTGGAAGACGGTCACCGACGCCAAGGGCGCGGTCTACGGCATCCCCTTCCTGGTCGAGCCGCTGGTGGTGCTGTACAACCGCAAGCTCTTCGCCGAGGCCAAGGTGCCCCTGCCCCGCGCCGACGACGTGTGGACCTGGGAGGACCTGCGCCGCGTGGCCAAGGCCCTGACCAAGGACACCAACAACGACGGGCGCCCCGAGGTGTACGGCTGCGCCATCCCCCTGCGCAACGCCGGCAACCGCATCCTCAACCTCAGCGTGGGCTTCGGCGGGGACTACTTCGCCCGCAGCGGCAACTCCTACTCCGTGAAGGTGGGCAACGAGGAGAAGCAGTTGCTGAGCACGATCCTGGCGATGCTCTACGAGGACAAGAGCTGCACCACCGAGGCCCTGACCCTCGGCAGCGCCGAGGTGATCCCCGGCTTCCTGGCCGGCAAGTACGCGATGATGCCGGGCGTGGGCGCCTTCGTGCGCCAGCAGATCGTGGAGAAAGCGCCCAAGGACTTCCAGTGGGGCGTGCTGCCGCCGCTGAAGGCCAAGACCCAGGAGCAAGGCAGCGTCTCGCAGACCCTCAGCATCCCCAAGGACTCGAGGTACCCGCGCGAGGCCATGCAGTTCATCGCCTTCGCCCTCAACCGGGCCAACATGGCCAAGCTGGCCGCGGGGGACTGGCTCATCCCCACCCGCGCCAGCAGCACCAAGCTGCCGCCCTTCAACACCAGCGCCAACGGCTGGCGCACCTCGGTGGAGGCGGCGAAGTACCTCACCTTCCCCCTGTGGCAGCAGGTCAACGGCGTGAGCGAGTTCCGCAGCCGGGTGCTCAACCCCAAGCTGCAGCTGCTCTTCGCCAACCGGCTCTCCCTCGACGACTTCGCCAAGCAGGTCGAGGCCGAGGGCAACGAGATCATCAAGAAGTTCTACCCCTGAGCCGCGGCCGGGCCGGGGGGGCGAGCACCTGCGCCGTCCCCCCGGCCCGCGAAAGGAGTTAAGCACGATGGCATCGAGCATCTGGGACGGGGCGCGGGGCTGCATCTACGGCGGCGCGGTCGGCGACGCGATGGGCGGGTCCACCGAGGGCTACAGCCCGCAGGCCATCCAGGAGCGCTTCGGCGGCTACGTCACCGACTTCGTGGGGCCCTTCAACCCCGACTGGCAGACCGCCCGCCCCCACGCCCCCTTCCACAAGGGCGACGGGCACATCACCGACGACACCCACATGGTGCTGGCGCTGGCCAACGTCTACGCCGAGGTGCGCGACCACCTCGACGCCTACCACATCGCCGAGCTGTTCGTGCGGGAGATCGCCGACAAGGTGGTCTACATCCCCGAGCTCGAGCGCGAGACCGTGCTGCAGAACCGGCTCTTCCACGCCGAGAAGTACCTGGTGCTGCGCCTGCGCCACGCCCACGCCGACCCCCGCGAGGCCGGGGTGGGCAACGTGGTCAACTGCGGGGCGGCGATGTACATGGCCCCGGTGGGCATCGTCAACGCCGGCGACCCCGCGGGGGCCTACCGCGAGGCGCTGGAGATCGCCGGGGCCCACCAGAGCAGCTACGGCCGCGAGGCGGCGGCGGTGATGGCGGCGGCGGTGGCCGCGGCGCTGCGCCCCAGGGCCACGGCGGCTTCGGTGGTGGAGGCGGTGCTCGAGCTCGCCAAGGACGGCACCCGCCAGGCCATCGAGGCCGCCACCGCCGCGGCGCGGGGCTGCCGCGGCTGGCAGCAGGCCATCCCCGTGCTGCGCGAGGCCGTGCGGCCCTTCGACACGGTGGGCGAGAACTACCGCGAGCCGGGGCTCGACGCGCGCCGGCCCTCGCGCACCAAGGCCATCGAGGAGCTGCCCGTGGCGCTGGGGATGCTGGTGGCGACGGGCGGGGACTACGTGCAGACGGTGTACGGCGGCGTCAACTACGGCCGCGACTCCGACAGCATCGCCAGCATGGGCGGGGCCATCGCCGGGGCGCTGGGCGGCGAGGCCGCGGTGCCCAGGGCCTGGGTCGAGCGCGTCGCCGGCGCCAGCCGCAAGGACTTCCGCGCCGCCGCCGACGCGCTGGCCAAGGTGGCGCTGGAGGTGCTGGAGAAGGACCGCCGGCGCTTCGAGGAGCGGACGGCGAACTTCCCCCAGGGGGTCGGGGCGTGAGCGCGGGCGTGCGCGTCACCTGGCTCGACCCCGTCGAGCGCTTCGGCCACGAGCTGCGCCAGTTGCGCGAGGAGGGGGCCGAGGCGGGGGGCCTCGAGGCGCTGTGGGCCTCCC
>NZ_KE387025.1:183559-187458 GCF_000430045.1 Calidithermus chliarophilus DSM 9957
CCGCGCGCGGCGTGGAGGAGGTGGTGCGGGCGGGGCTCGAGGCCATCCCCCCCGACAGCCGCCTGGCCCATGCGGTGCGGCACGTCCTCGAGCTGCGCCCCGCCGCGCGCCCGTGGGAGGAGACCCTCGACGCGCTGTACGCGGCCTTCGGGCACTACCACTGGGTGCACGCCGTCAACAACGCCGCGCTGGTGGTGGCGGCGCTGCTCTACGGGCAGGGCGACTACGAGCGCTCCGTCACCGCGGCGGTGATGGGCGGCTGGGACACCGACTGCAACGGGGCCACGGTGGGCAGCGTGGTGGGCGCGCTCAACGGCTGCGTGCCCGCGAAGTGGGCCGCCCCGCTGCGCAACCGGCTGCGCACGAGCCTCAAGGGCTTCGACCACAGCCGCTTCGACGACCTGGCCGCGAGGACGTTCGCGGCCGTCCCCGACCGGTACAAGCGCCCATGAGCCGCGTCCTCCTCTTCGTCCCCGCCTCCGACGAGCGCAAGCTCGAGAAGGTCGCCGCCCTCCAGGCCCCCGCCTTCCTGCTCGACCTCGAGGACGGGGTGGCCGAGGGCCAGAAGGGGGCGGCCCGAACCCTCCTGCAGCGCCTCGCGCCCGCTCTCTACGCGCACAAGCCCTGCTGGGTGCGGGTCAACCCCTTAGACACCGAGCACTTCTACGCCGACGTGCAGGCCGCGCTGTGGCCCGGGCTGCTGGGGGTCAACCTCCCCAAGGTCGAGAGTGCCCTGCAGGTGCAGATCGCCGACTGGTACCTGGGCCAGCTCGAGCGCGAGCGGGGCCTGCCGCCGGGCTCGGTGCGGCTGATGGTCACGGTGGAGACCGCCCCGGGCGTGGAGGCCGTGGAGGCCGTCGCCCGGGCCTCGCGCCGCCTGGAGTGCCTGTGCTTCGGCAACGCCGACTACAGCCGCGACCTGGGGCTCGACTGGCCCGCGCCGGGGGGCGAGCCCTACCCGGCGGTCACGGCGGCCAAGGTGAGGCTGGTGCAGGCCTCGGCCTCGGCCGGCCTCGAGGCCCCCCACGACGGCGCCTCGGCCGACTTCCGCGACCTGGCGGCGCTGGAGCGCGAGGCGCAGGCGGCGAAGCGGCTGGGCTTCGGCGGCAAGCACGCCATCCACCCCGCGCAGGTGCCGGTGCTCGAGGCGGTCTTCCGCCCCACCCAGGCCCAGGTGGCCTGGGCCGAGCGGGTGCTGGCCTATCACGCCCGCCACCCCGAGCAGGGCGCCTTCCAGCTCGACGGCCGCATGGTCGACGCGCCGGTGATCGCGCGCGCGCGGCAGATCCTCGAGGAGTCCCGGCGGTGACCCCCTCCCTCGCCGCCAGGTTCCTGCCGGGGCCCCCCGACCTCAACCGCCGCGCGGCCATCGGCTTCCGCTGCGCGGCCGACCTCCCGACATAAGCCTATGGAAACGTCCAATCCCCCCCGCAACGCCCCCCTGGAGGGGCTCAAGGTCCTCGACCTCTCCAGCCTCTACGCCGGCCCCCTCATCGCCACCACGCTGGGCGACTTCGGCGCCGAGGTGGTCAAGGTCGAGCACCCCCGCGGCGACGACGCCCGCCGCTGGGGGCTGAGCAAGGACGGCGTCCCCTTGTGGTGGAAGGTGATCTCGCGCAACAAGCGCCTGATCACCCTCGACCTCCACCGGCCCGAGGACCAGGCCAAGGCCCGCGCGCTGTGCCGCTGGGCCGACGTGGTGATCGAGAACTTCCGCCCCGGGCGGCTGGAGGGCTGGGGCCTGGGCTGGGATCGGCTGCACGCCCTCAACCCCCGCCTCGTCATGGTGCGGGTCACCGGCTTCGGCCAGACCGGCCCCCGCGCCCAGCAGCCGGGCTTCGGCACCCTGGCCGAGGCCTACTCGGGCTTCGCCTTCATCACCGGGCAGCCCGACGGCCCCCCTACCCTGCCCCCCTTCGGCCTGGCCGACGGGGTGGCCGCGCTGGCCGGCACGTACGCGGTGATGATGGCCCTCTACTGGCGCGACGCCCGGGGCGGGGGCGAGGGGCAGTACATCGACCTCAGCCTCTACGAGCCCCTCTTCAACATCCTGGGCCCCCAGGCCATCGAGTACACCCAGACCGGGGCCGTGCAGCAGCGCGGCGGCAACCGCTCCAGGCGCACCTCCCCGCGCAACACCTACCTCACCCGCGACGGGCACTGGGTAGCGCTCTCGGGGGGCACCCAGGGGGTCGTCGACCGCATGTACCGGGTGATCGGGCGGCCCGAGCTCGCCCAGGACCCGCGCTACAACACCGCCCAGGGCCGCCTCGAGCACGCCGACGAGATCGACGGCTGGCTGGCGGAGTGGATCGGGCGGCACGACCTGGAGGAGGTGCTCGCCCGCTTCGAGGCCATCGAGGCCCCCATCGCCCCGGTCAACTCCATCGCCCAGATCCTGCAGGACCCCCACTACCGAGCCCGCGCCTCCTTCGTGGAGGTGCCCGACGAGGACTTGGGCCGCGTGGTCATGCAGAACGTGGTGCCCCGGCTCAGCCGCACCCCCGGCGCCATCCGCCACCCCGGCCCGGCCACCCCCGACCGCGACCGCGAGTACGTCGAGGGCATCATCCGCCAATACGAGGAGGCCTGAATGGCGCTGCCGGGCGGCTACGCGCAGCGGGTCTACGCCGGGGTGCTGGGCAAGATGATCGGCGTCTTCATGGGCCGCCCCGTCGAGGGCTGGACCTACGCCCAGATCCGCGATCGCTTCGGCGAGGTGCGGGGCTACGTGAACGAGGCGGTGGGCCGGCCCCTGATCATCCCCGACGACGACCTCAGCGGCACCTTCGCCTTCCTGCGGGCGCTGGAGGACAACGGCTACCCCCGCGACCTGCGCTCGGAGCAGGTCGGCGAGGCCTGGCTCAACTACGTCGTCGAGGGGCGCAGCACGCTGTGGTGGGGCGGGATGGGCAACTCCACCGAGCAGACCGCCTACTACCGGCTCAAGCGCGGGGTGCCGGCGCCGCGCAGCGGCAGCATGGGGCTCAACACCCGGCTGATCGCCGAGCAGATCGGGGCCCAGATCTTCATCGACGGCTGGGCCATGGTGGCCCCCGGCGACCCCGACCTGGCCTTCCGGCTGGCGACCGAGGCCGCGCGGGTGAGCCACGACGGCGAGGCGGTCCACGCCGCGCAGGCGCTGGCGGTGATGGAGTCGCTGGCCTTCGTCGAGCCCCGCCTCGAGCGCCTCCTCGACGCGGCTATGGGCTACATCCCCCGCGAGAGCGTGATACGGCGGCTGATCACCGACCTGCGCGAGCTGCGCGGGCACGAGGGCGACTGGCGCCGGGCGCGGGAGTGGCTCGAGGCCCACTACGGCTACGACCGCTACGGCGGCAACGTCCACGTGGTGCCCAACCACGGGGTGATCCACCTGAGCCTGCTCTACGGCGGGGACGACTTCTTAGAGACCCTCATGATCGCCAACACCGCCGGCTGGGACACCGACTGCAACGCCGGCAACGTGGGCTGCCTGATGGGGATCAAGAACGGGCTGGACGCCGTCGACGCCTACCCCCACCTGCGCGAGCCCCTGGCCGACCGGCTCTTCGTCTCCAGCGCCGAGGGCGCGCGCAGCGTCACCGACGCGGCCACCCTGGCCGACGAGATCGTGCGGGCCGGGCACCGGCTGGCGGGGCTGGGGTGGGAGCCGCCCAAGGGCGGCGCGCAGTACCACTTCACCTACCCCGGCTCGCTGCAGGGCTTCTTCAGCGAGGACGGCGCGTGCGCGCTGGCCAACCCGCGGGGCGGGGCGCTCGAGGTGCGCTTCGGCCTCGACGGCTCGGCCCCCCGCGCGGTGTTCGCCCGCGGCTTCCTGCCCCCCGAGGTCCCCGAGCCCCCCGACGCGCCCTACGCCCGCAACCTGGGCGGCGGCTGGAACTACACGCTGCTGGCCT
>NZ_KE387025.1:187558-188130 GCF_000430045.1 Calidithermus chliarophilus DSM 9957
GCCTGCGCGGGGAGGCCGCCGGGCCCTTCGGCCCCGAGGAGCTGCGCGCCCGCCTGCACGCCGCCTGGCTGGGCCGGGCGGCGGGGTGCCTTTTGGGCAAGCCGGTGGAGAAGGTGCCCCGCGAGGGGATCCGGGCGCTGCTGGAGAGCGTGGGGGAGTACCCCCTGCGCGAGTACTTCACCGCCGAGGGGGTCCCGCCCGAGCTGAGCGAGCGCTACCCCTGGAACCGCGCCAGCCGCCCCACCAGCCTGCGCGAGAACATCGACGGGATGCCCGAGGACGACGACCTGAACTACACCGTGCTCAACCTCGCGCTCGTCGAGCGCTTCGGCCTGGGCTTCACCACCGAGCACGTGGCGCAGTGCTGGCTGGAGATGCTGCCGGCCCTCACCGTCTTCACCGCCGAGCGGGTGGCCTACGTCAACCTGCTCGAGCTGCGCCTGCCGCCCGAGACCGCCACCCGGCGCAACCCCTACCGCGAGTGGATCGGGGCCCAGATCCGCGCCGACCTGTGGGGCTACCTGCACCCCGGCGACCCCGCGGCCGCCGCGCGGGCCGCCTTCCGCGACGCG
>NZ_KE387025.1:188230-198520 GCF_000430045.1 Calidithermus chliarophilus DSM 9957
GGGGCGAGCCTTCGGCCCGCTTCGCCCGGCCGCCGGGGCCCGGCGCGGGCAGCATGTGGCGCCGGGCCTGGGTCAACGCCGTCCACCGGCTCGACAAGCGCTTCCCCGAGCCCTTCCGCCTGCTGCACATGGAGGGGCTGGGGCTCATCAGCACCGGCAGCCGCGGCTGGCGCGACTACCGGGTGGTGGCCCGCCTGACGCCCTACCTGGCCGAGCAGGCCGGGGTGGCGGTGCGCTGCCAGGGCCTCAACCGCTTCTACGCGGCGGTGCTGCGCAAGCCGGGGCGGCTGCAGATCGTCAAGCACCGCGGTCAGGCCCGCGTGCTGGCCGAGGCCGAGGCGGGGTGGCTCGAGGGGGAGGAGCTCGAGCTGCGGGTGGAGGTGGAGGGCAGCCGGGTGCGGGCCCGGCTGGGGGAGGTCGTGCTCGAGGCCCACGACCCCGAGGCCCCCCTCGAGGCCGGGGGCGTCGCACTGCTGGTCGAGGAGGGCTGGCTGAGCTGCGAGGAGGTCGTGGTCGGCCCGCTCGAGGGCCGGGGCTGACGGCCCCGCGCCCGCGCGAGCAGCCCCGGGGCATGCGCCCGGCGTAGCCCGGCGAGGGGCGGCTTCGCTTCGAACCCCGGCACGCCCACCTCCTGGGCAATGCCAGCAGCAGAGCGACACGCGACGGCATGGCCTCTCCCCTCCCCTACTGCCTCACGGGCTCACCGCCTCCGCCCAGTCCCTCGGGGGCAGCGGGGTGAAGCTCGAGGCGAGATCGACGAGCTGGTGGGTGCGGGCGAAGTCCACGAGGCCCCGCGCCCAGTCGATGCCACCTCAGCGGTCTCGAGCGGGGCGACGCGCTCGCAGAGCTTGCCGAGTTCGGCATGATGCGGCGGGCCGTCGGCGTAGAGCGATGGGGTCTGCTCGGGGCGCGAGCCCCAGCCTCCTCTCCCCGCTGGGCCCGCGGCCATCCCAGCCGCTCGGCGGAGCGGGCGGTACGGGACAGCGCGCGGTGGCTGATGGCCCAAGGGCCCTGCACGGGGCGGATCAGTCCACCAGCTCCCGCTTGGGCCTGCGGAACACGAAGCGGAGGCTCGAGCCGCCCGCCATCACCTGCCGCACCTCGTCGTAGAGGGGGTGCTCCCCGGCGCCGCGAACAGGTGACGGCTGCCGCCCGCGGGCGGCAGCCGCGGTGCTGCCCAGGTCGCTACGCCTGCAACAGGCGCTCGAGCTCCGAGAGCAGCTCGTCCACCCGGCGCTTGCGGTCCTCGTCCAGCCTCCGCCGGGCCAGCGCGCGGCCCAGGGCCTTGACGCGCTCGCCGTAGCGGTCGGGGGCGGGCTGCGGCTTGGCGGCCAGGCGCCCGACCTCCTGGCGGATCTGGCTGAGGCTGAGGCCCTCCTGCAGGGCCCGCTGCAGCAGGCGGGCCCGCGCCTTGGCGTCGCGCACCCGCGCGATGGCCCTGGCCTTGGTGTAGTCCAGCCGCCCCGAGCGGATGACCTCGAGCACGTCCTCCGGAAGCTTGAGCAGGGGCAGGCGGTTGGCCACAAAGGACTGCCAGGTGCCGCGCGACAGCGAGTTGAAGGTTTCCTCGACCAGCACGGCGTCCGGCTTACCCATAACGTTATGGGTAGCCTTGCCCTTGGCCTCGTTGTCCATGCGGTAGAGCAGCGCCACCACCTCCTCCACGGGCTGCTCCAGGCGCAGGGCCAGCAGGCCCAGCACCCCCTCGGTCTCCTCCAGGGGGTTGAGGTCCTCGCGCTGCAGGTTCTCGGCCAGGGCGATGAGCTGGGCCTCTTCGTCGCTCAGGCGGCGCACGATCACCGGCACGTGGCTCAGCCCGGCCTCCAGCGCCGCGCGGTAGCGGCGCTCGCCGGCCACGATCTCGTAGCCCTCCCGGGTCTCCCGCACCAGCAGCGGCTGCAGCACCCCCTGGTCCCGCACCGAAGCCACCAGAGAGCGCATGGCCTCGGGGTCGAAGTAGCGGCGCGGCTGGCCGGGGCGGGGCCTGAGGTCGGCGAGGGGGAGCTGGGCCTCGGGGGCGGCCTTGCGACCGGCCTCGAGGATGGCCGTCACCGGGCTGGCGTTGCGCATGGGGTGCTTGGCCAGGATGGGGTTGGTCCGTTCCTTCTTGGCGCTCACGAGCGCACCTCTTCCCTGCTGCCGTACAGCACGTTCATGATGCGGTCCGCCGTCTCCTCGAAGACCAGCACCGCCGGGTGGCGCGGGTTGAACAGCGCCAGCGGCTTGGCCTCGACCGTGGCCTTCTTGAAGTCGGCCGCCTGCGGGACCGGGGTGAGCACCGGGCCGCGCTCGGTGAGCTGGGCGGTGAGGGCCTCGAGCACGTCGCGGTCGTGCTGGGTGCCCCGGGCGTACTGCATGGGCACGAAGCCCACTACCTGCAGGTCGGGGTTGAGCTCCTGGCGCACCCCGTCCACCGTCCGCAGGAGCTGGTCGGTGCCCAGGTAGGCCTTGAAGTGGGTCTGCACCGGCACCACCACGTGGTCGGCGGCGGCCAGGCCCAGGATCGCCAGCAGGCCCAGGCTGGGCGGGCAGTCGATCAGCGCCACGTCGTAGGCGGCGCGCACCTCGTCGAGCGCCTTGCGCAGGCGGCCCTCGCGGTTGAGCGCGGAGACCAGCTCCTGCTCCGCCCCGGCGAGCAGGATGTTGGAGGGCACGAGGTCCATCCCGGCCAGGTTCCTGTGGATCGGCAGGTTCTCCCGGCGCAGCAGCGCGTCGTAGACGGTGACCTCGAGGTCCGAAGGCGCCAGCCCCAGGAAGGCGGTGAGCGTGGCCTGGGGGTCGAGGTCGACGAGCAGCACCTTGAGGCCCCGCTGGGCCAGGTGGTAGCCCAGGTTGAGCGTGAGGGTGGTCTTGCCCACCCCGCCCGCCTGGTTGAAGACCGCCACGGTCCTCATGGCCGTCTCCTCGGGGCCGGGCTCGAGCACCGGGATGAGCCACTGCCCGCCCCGCTTCTCGGCCCCCGGGATCTGCCCCGCGCCGGCCAGCCGGCGCACGTAGGCGTCGCTGACCCCGCGGCGCGACGCGTACTCCTCGGTCGTCAGCCAAAGTCTGCGCATGCCCCCACTCTGACACATCCGTAACTGGTTTTACAAGCTTTTCACGTTTTCGTAACCGCCCCCGGCCCCCCTCGGCCACATCCGCGGGCTGCGGCCCGGCGGTATAATGGCTCCAACGTCAAACCGAAGGCGACGCCTCGAAAACCCGGCCGGGCAGGGGAGGGGAGAGGGCGAAGTGGGGGTCGAGGGGCCCCGGCCCGCCACGGTGCATCCGTCACCGGCTGGAGGAATTCCACCCAGTACATTCACGGCGGAAGGTGGTGTGTATGCGGCGATTCCTATTCCCGTCCCTCATCCCGTTGGCGCTGTCGGCCCTGTCGGCCCAGGCCCTGCCCCCGGACGTGCCCCCGGACCACTGGGCCGGCGCGGCGGTGGGGAGGGTGCTCGAGGCCGGCTGGATGCAGGGCTTCCCCGGCGGGGGTTTCCAGGGGGACTCCCGGCTCAACCGCTTCCAGCTCGCGACCACCCTGGGCCGGGTGCTCGACACCCTCGGCGCCCGGGAGGAGGCCCCGGCGGCGTTCACGGACGTCAAGGCCGACCACTGGGCCGCGCCCTACCTGGGGCGGGTGATGGCGGCCGGGGTCGTCCAGGGCTTCCCCGGGGGCGAGTTCCGGGGCACGGAGGAGCTCAGCCGCTATCAACTCGCCCAGGCCCTCGCCCGGCTCCTGCCCCGCCTGGGGGTGGAGGCCAGGCCCCGCCTCCCCGCCGACGTGCCCCCCGGCCACTGGGCGGCGGCGGCCGTGGGGCAGGTGGTCGGGCTGGGCTGGATGCGGCTGGACTTCGAGGACCGCTTCCAGGGGGGCGCGGCGGTCACCCGCTACCAGTTGGCCTACGCCCTGGCCGGCCTCAGCCGGTCGTTGCCTTTCAGCGCCGCGCCAGCACCGGCCTCCGCCGGCGCGCCGGCGGGGCAGCCCTTCACGCTGCGCCCGCTCGAGCAGCCCGCCCCGTGGGTCTACCTCGGCGGCGGCCCCCTCGAGGCCGAGGCCCTGAGCGCGGACAACCGGCACCTGCTGCTGAAGGGCGCCGGCCTGGAGCCGCTCGCCGCCGCGCCCCTGGCCAAGCCGCTCGCCGCCGTCCACCGGGGCTGGGGCCTCACGCCCGACCTCAAGGAGGTGCTCCGCCTGGGCAAGGACGGCCCGCGGGCCTACGGGGTCATCGGCCAGCCCGGCGGGGTGCTGCCGAGGGTGTTCGCGCACGGCGACGGGAGTTCGGGCGGCGTGGTGGCGCTCGACCCGAGCGGCAACTACCTCGCGCTCATGAACTCCACCCCCCTCTGCCTGCCGGACTGCGCGAGCGCGAGGAACTCGAGGGCGCTGCGCCTGGTGCTGCTGCTGACCAACCCCGTGGGCCTGTACGCCGAGCACGCCTACGCGCTCGACGCCCCCGGCAACCGCCTCGTCGGCCTGGCCTGGCCGAAGCCCGGGACGCTGCTGGTGAGCGAGCAGGGCGGGGGGAAGACCCGGATCTACCGCCTCGAGCTCGGCGGGGCCACCGACTTAGCCTTCAGCCCCTTCGACGAGCCGCAGGGCGCGCTCGAGGCCGTCCCCGGCGCGGGCGTGCGGCCGGTGCTCAAGGAGCGGGTGCTCGAGCTGGAGGGGGAGTACCGGGGCCTGGCCTGCCTCGGGGACCGCTTCTACCTCCTGCGCGAGGGCCGCGTCTTCGAGGTCGTGCCGGGGCAAACCCCCGGCCGCTGAACCCCTGGGGAAGCCCCCGCCGCGCGGCGGGGCCGCGTTCCACGTGAAGCGGCCTCGCCGGCGGGCTATCGGAATACTCGGCCATTTCGCCGGGGGAGGTATCGGAATACTCGGCCATTTTTGGGGACTCACTATCGGAATACTCGGCCATTTGAGGGGGTATCGGAATACTCGGCCACTGGGCTCGAGGCCCCTATCGGAATACTCGGCCATTTCGCCCGACGGGCCGACGGGTAACGCGCGAATTAAGGCGTCGGGGACGGCCTAATTCGGGAGGCTCCTCCCCGGCCGGAGGGGCTCGAGGCCCCTATCGGAATACTCGGCTATTCGGGGGTCCAAATTATCGGAATACTCGGCCAAACTGGCCGGCAGGCTATCGGAATACTCGGCCATTCGGGCGGGGGAGGTATCGGAATACTCGGCCGTTCGGACCCTCGAAGTATCGGAATACTCGGCCACTTTAACCACCCCCCTATCGGAATACTCGGCCATTCGGGCCGCCAAAGTATCGGAACACTCGGCCGTTTCAGGGCCCAAATTATCGGAATACTCGGCCAAACTGGCGGCGAATTCGCGTGCAGCACGCTGCCCGCGCGCGGGGCTTGATGATGACATTTAATTCAATTCTTTTAAAAGAATTCAGGTCTTAAAAAATCATCATCAGGGCCTCGCGCGCGGCGGGCGGCCCGGCGGAGCCGGTATAATCGGGGGCAATGGCACGGAAGAACCCGAACGAGGGCAACGAGATCCGGCGCTTCGACGAGGCCAACGTGGCGCGGCTCGGGTTGATCAGCATTCAAGAGCGCATTCCCCCCGACTTCACGAGCTGGACCATCGACTTCAACGTCGACGGCCGCCAGGCCCGGCTCTCCTGCGTGGCGGTGGCCGAGCACGGAGGCGTCCCGCACGGCCTCGACAACGACGTGAGCCTGGCGCTGATCACGCTGTACCAGGAGGCGGGCAGCCCCGAGGACGGCACCATCGTCGCCACGGCCTACCGCATCCTCTCCCTCATCGGCTGGGACACCAGCGGCCACTACTACCAAGCGCTCAAGGAGAGCCTCGAGCGCCTGACCACCGCGACCTTCACCGCCAGCGAGGCCTGGCGCAGCGGCAAGAAGTGGACGACGGTCAAGTTCCGCTACATCGACCGCCTGGAGTACACCAGCGAGGACGACAAGCTCGGCCTCTCCGGGCACAGCGTGCTCAAGATCCGGCTGGCGCGGGAGATCGTGGAGTCGATCCGGGCCAAGTACCTCAAGCCGCTCGACCTCGAGTTCCTCACCAGCCTCGACCGGCCCCTCACCCGCGCGCTCTACCGGCTGCTCGACGCACAGCGCGTCTCGCCCGACGGGGGAGAGGTGACGCAGTTCCGCACCAACATCGTCGAGTGGGCCAAGGCCTGCAAGATCGTCGACCAGACCCCCAGCCGGGTGCGGCGCACCCTCGAGGGCGCCCACACCGAGCTCGTCGAGCGCGGCTACCTCTCGGGGGTGGAGTACGAGGGGAGGGGGCCGAAGCAGGAGGTGATCTACACCTTCGCCAAGCAGGCGGCGATCCCCGAGGAGGCCAAGGAGGTCGTGGCCCGGCTCGGCCGCTACGGGGTGGCCCGCCCGGTGGCCCACAGCCTCATCGGGACCTACGGGCTGGGGCGCGTCGAGGAGCGCATCGCCCGCTTCGAGGCCATCCTGCTCGCCGGGTACGCCCCGCGCAACCGCGCCGGCTTCCTCGTGGACGTGGTGCGCGACGACGAGGGCAAGTACACCGACCCCGAGGGCTTCGTCTCGCGCAGCCGCCGCCTGGAGGCCGACGCGGCCAAGGCCAAGCGGGCGGAGGCCGCGCGCCGGGCCGAGGAGCGCAAGCAGCAGCAGGCCGACGCCGAGTGGGACGCCCTCGACGCCAGGGGGCGGGCCACCAAGGCCATCCGCATGCTCACCCTCATCCTGGGCAAGCACGTGCCCATCCGCTACTACAGCGGGCTCATGGAGGCCTTCGAGGCCGGCAAGATGGACCCCCGCGAGGTCACCGAGGCGGCGGTCAAGGCCCAGGTCGAGCTGCAGCTCGGGCCCTTCACCCAGGAGCTGATGCGCGTGTTGGACGGCCTGGGGGCGGGCTAGGGCCGGCGCGGGCCGCTGCCCGGCCTGGCTCGCCCGTCTGTAGCAGAACCGGGGAAGCCCGAGAACTGTTACGGCAGGGTGTATGCCCTCCAGGACGAAAGTCGCGGGCCATTCACCCAAAAGCACTGTTACAACTCGGCAGGGCGTAGCGCCCTGCTCCAGAGCCTCAGTGGCCCTTGTAGAGCCCCAACCAGACCGAGCTGGCTGACGGCAGCGTCCTGCTGCCACGCCATGATGGATTTGGACCATGGATATACTTGGGATGTGACCAGTAAATGGCCTAAGGGATGGAGCTGCTCCTGCTACCTTGGTCATTAGGACTCAATTCCACAAACGGGTCCCAGTTCAAGAGGCAGTGAACCTTTCGCCGAGGTAAATCGGGCGCTTAGACGGAAGGGGAGCCAGTAGCGCGACCGGCTTGAAGTACCCGAGCTCACCACCCCGAGATACGGCACGAGCGGGGCGGTTTCGTCCGACTGCTGGCCTCAGCCGGTTTCACTGCCGGGAGGAGCTAGCGTGAACGTCGACCCCTTCATCGCCCGTTGGAGAGAGATCGCTGCCCGGCCTGACACCTCGGAGTCCGGCTTCGCCAAGCAGCACTTCCTCGAGCTGTGCGAGGCGCTCGAGGTCGAGCGGCCCGGGGCGGCCGGTTACCGCTTCGAGCAGCCGGTGCGCAAACTGGGTGGCGGCCAGGGTTTTGCCGACGTGTGGAAGCGGGGCTGCTTCGGCTGGGAGTACAAGCGTCCTCGCTCCGACCTGCGGCGGGCCTACGAGCAACTCGTGCTATACAGCCGTGACTTGGAGAACCCCCCGCTCTTGATCGTCTGTGACCTGTTGCGCTTCGCGGTCTACCCTAACTTCAACAACACCTTGCCCGAGCCCGAGGTCATCACCCTCGAGCAGCTCGCCGACCCCGAGAAGGCCCAGATGCTGCGCTGGGCCTTTACCGAGCCAGCCCGGCTCGACCCCGCCCTCAAGCGCCAGCAGGTGACAGAGGCCACAAGCGAGAAGATCGGGGCGGTCGCCCGGCGGCTCACGGGGCGGGGCCTCAGGGAGCGCGAGGTCGCCCACTTCCTCATGCAGGTGGTCTTCGCCTTCTTCGCCGAGGATATCGGTCTGCTGCCCGACCGGGTGCTCACGAGCACGCTCGAGAAAGCCCAGGACGACCCCGTCCGACTGCAGAAGCTGCTGGGCCGCTTGTTCGACGCCATGACCCACGGGGGCGACTTCGGGCCCGTGCCGGTTCCCCACTTCAACGGGGGTCTGTTCGAGGGGTCTACGCCGCCCCTTCTCGAGGCCGTGGAAGCCGATCTGCTGCTCGAGGCCGCCCGGTTGGACTGGTCGAAGGTCGAGCCGAGTATCTTCGGCACCCTCTTCGAGCGCAGCCTGAACCCGGCTAAGCGCAGCCAACTCGGAGCACACTACACCTCCCGCCAAGACATCGCCCGGGTGGTCGAGCCCGTCATCCTGGAGCCGTTACGGGCCGAGTGGGAGGCGATACGCGCCGGAATACAGGACTTTCTCGAGCAGCCTTTGGGCAAGCAATTGAGCGAGGACACCTCCTGGCGCGGCCGGCGGAGGCTGGGCAAGGGCGGGCGCCAGCAGGTGGACCGCTACGTCGCCCACGTGTCCCGGCCCATCCAGGGCTTCCTCGACAAGCTGCACGGCGTAAGGGTCTTAGACCCGGCATGTGGGAGCGGAAATTTCCTCTATGTAGCGATGCAGGGCCTGCTGGGCCTACAGGCCGAGGTGCTGAACTTCGCCGCCGAGATCGATGAGCCCGCCCTCCAGGACTTCGTCAGCCCGAGGCAGTTCTTCGGGCTCGAGGTCGACCCCTTCGCCCACGAACTCGCCAGCGTCGTGGTCTGGATCGGCTACCTCCAGTGGAAGGCGGCCACAGGTAGCCCCAACTGGCAGGTGCCCATCCTCGAGCGCCTCGACACCATCCAGCACCGGGACGCGCTCCTTAACCCCGACGGCACCGAGGCGCAGTGGCCCGAGGCCGATTACATCGTGGGCAACCCGCCCTTCCTGGGCGACAAGAAGATGCGCTCGGAGCTGGGGGATGAGTACGTGGACCGGCTGCGCAGGCTGTTCGAGGGGCGGGTGCCGGGCCAGGCCGATCTGGTGTGCTACTGGTTCGAGAAGGCCCGGGCCCAGATCGAGGCGGGCAAGGCCAAGCGGGCTGGGCTGATCGCCACCAACAGCATTCGAGGGGGAAAGAACCGGGTCGTACTCGAGCGCATCAAGAGTACCGGGGATATCTTCACGGCATGTAGCGACGAGCCGTGGGTGCTCGAGGGAGCAGCGGTACGGGTCAGCATCGTGGGCTTCGACGACGGCAGTCAGGGGAGTCGTACTCTGGATGGGCTCGAAGTTCACGAGATCAACCCCGACCTCAGCAGTGCTGCTTCTCTAACCACCGCGGGGCCCCTGCGAGAGAACCTCGGCGTTATCTTCCAGGGCCTGAAGCTGGTAGGGCAGTTTACGGTACCGGACGGGGTCGCCCGTTCCTGGCTCGACCAGCCCAACCCCGACGGGGTCTCTAACGCCGACGTGTTGCGGCCCTACGTCAACGCCAAGGATCTTACCCAGCGGTCCCGGGGCGTGTGGGTGATCGACTTCAACCAGATGCCGTTAGAGGAGGCGTCGAGGTACGTGCTGCCTTTCAGCTACGTGAAAACCCACGTTCTACCGGAACGCCAGAAGGCGAGACGGGCTTCTACGAGGAGTCGTTGGTGGATCCATGGCGAGGCTAGGCCGGGGATGCGACGAGCCCTGGCCCCACTGGGGCGCTACATCGCGACGCCCCAGGTCTCCAAGCACCGTGTCTTCGTGTGGCTCCCTACTTCGGTGCTTGTCGACGGGACCAACTACGCTATCGCCCGCGACGACGACTTTGCTTTCGGCGTGCTGCACTCTAAGCCGCATCAGCTCTGGGGGTTGAGGATGGGCACATCCCTCGAGGATCGCCCACGCTACACCAACACTACGTGTTTCGAGACCTTCCCGTTCCCCCGCCCAGACTTGACCGTTATTCAGGGTTGAGGCTAGATAGAGGCATGAACTTACGCGAAGCCTTAGCCTCATTGGACGATCCACGCTACCAGAACCGGCGCTATCCGCTGTGGGGGGTGGTGGCATTGGTGCTGGTGGCCTTTGTGTGCCGGGTGGACTCCCTGCGGGGTGTGGCCCGCTTTGCCCAAGCCAATCCCTTCCTGTGTAAGCCCCTGGGCTTGCGCAAGGCCCCAGGACGCAGCTCAATCGCCCAGCTCATCCGCCGCTTGGACCCGCAAGCGCTGGGTTCAGCCCTGCAACAGGTCTTTCCCGAACTCCCCCTTCCCGCCTCTTTCCCTACCTCTACCGCTACTACCTCTGCCCTGGTCGCGGATGGCAAGGTCTTGCGGGGGAGTGCTAAAGGCG
>NZ_KE387025.1:198620-225757 GCF_000430045.1 Calidithermus chliarophilus DSM 9957
CTTACGCGAGGACCATGCCCAGGCCCGTGGCGCCCTGGCCTTCAACCTTTGTGCCCTGCGGGCTTTCGTGCTGAACTGCCTCAACTACCGCAAGGTCCAGGCTAAAAAGCCGCCCTGGAAGCCTTCTCCTTCAACCCCCTCTCCGCTTTGAGGTTCCTGGGGTTGCATACAAAAGATGTATAGCGGTCAAGTCTGTTCCCCCGCCCTACATCCGAGCAAAAGGCCGAGATAGAGAAATGGGCCAAGTATCTCGACACGGTGCGCTCGTCCTTACTGGCCTCGGACCCCCAGGCCACCCTCACCAGCCTCTACAACCAGCTCGAAGTCCTGCGCGACTCCCGCGCCCCCTCGAGCCCCGTCTACCCCCTGCTCATCGCCCACCAGAAGCTCGACCAGGCCGTCGCCGCGGCTTACGGCTGGGAGTGGCCTCTAAGTGAGGAACAGATCCTCGAACGCCTCCTGGCGCTCAACCTCGAGCGCGCTGCTGCCGAGGGCTTGGCCGAGCCGGAGCGTGAGCCTGCGTAAACAGCGAGGTATTGCCCTAAGGGTTAGGTTAATCTCGATCTCTAAGCCTTTGAGCCCGGCTCGAGCACGGCCACTGCCGGGCCGCGGTCGGCGGTACTGGTGCCAAGGGACTACTCCATCCCGGGCTCGCTCGGGATCTTCGAGCCCCGAGCCACCAGCACCGGCCCGCCACGGGGGTCCTTGGGAACGAAGCGCAACTCCAGGGTGTAGCCCATCGCCTCGGCGAAGCGCTCGAGGGTCTGCACCTCCACGGCCTGCCCGGCCTTCTGGACCTGGGCCACGCGGGGGTTCGACACCCCCACCCGCTCCGCGAGCTGCCTCTGGGAGAGGCCGCTGACGGCCTTGGCGAGGGCGATCAGCGCCCCGGCGTCGGCGGCCTCGAGGGCCTCCACCCCGACCTCGCGGACGATCTCCGCCACGACGTCGTGCCGGGCCTCGGCCGGGTCCTCCGGCTCGCCCCAGTCGGGCTCGGGCTCCGAGAGCAGCCGTGCCAGGCGCTCCTGCTGCTCGGGGGAGAGGTCGTCCCACCCGCTGAAGAGCTCGCGCAGGGGCTTGACCCGGTCACCGGTGTCGTGGGGGGGTTTCTTGGTCTTAGCCATAAAGCCTCCTTCTCGCTACCTCCGGTAGGCCTCGAGCATCGCCGCCACCTCGTCCAGCAGGGCTGCACTGGCCCGGTCCTCCCGCTTGCACTCGGCCCGGCACAGGTAGGCCGTCCCACCGAGCACGAAAAAGTAAACCCGGGCCCCGCCGACCGGGGTGCGGGTTTTGAGCTCGTACAGCCCGCCGCCGAGGTGCTTGATGTAGCGGCTGGCCTGCCCGTTCTCACGGAGGTCAGCCACCATGCGGATCATCGCACCCACGCACCCGCCCCGGCCTGAACGGTTCAGCGCCCGCATGTCCTCGATCACCGGGATGCGCTCGGGGTTGGTGGGGTCGGCGGCGGCGATGACTCGCATGAGTTAAGTCTAGCATTATCACCTTGATAAGTCAAGAGTTATCACCGCATGGCGGGCTTCTCCGGGGACGTTGCCGAGAACTACCCATGCCGTACCCATAAATTCAGGGGTGTCAAGCTATATCCCGGTTGACTCCGTGGGGCGACTTGTGGGCGGAAAAAGCTGTTCCCAAGCGGATATATGGGGCGGGATACATCCGGGATATAGCCCAAAGCTTGACCTGCAAAGACGCTGCGCCTGACCGAGGCTAGCGCACAGGCTGGCGGCCGGGACTCGAGCGGGGGTTTGCGCTCGGCGCCCATGCACCTTTCAGGATAGCGCCCGGGCGGAGGAGGCTGATGAAGCCGCCCCTCCGCGGGCGGGGCCGTTCAGCGGCCCGGGTCTTCGGCCACGGCGGGGTCAGGGCCCAGACGCCCGGCCTCGAACAACACCCACGCCCCGCGGGGTTCCATCGGGGCCAGGCGGACATGCCCGCCCTCGACCACGTAGTCCTGGCAACGCAAGGCTTCGATGAGCCGGGTTCCCTCGGTAAAGCTCACCGGAAGGGCGAGTTCGCGGGGCACCCGGGTGTTGTTGAGCACCACCAGCGCCCGTTCCCCGCCCAGCACCCGGTAGAAGGCGAACACCCGGTCCTCGGCGTAGGCCACCTCGAAGGCGCCCCGCCTCAGCACGGGGTGCGCCCGGCGCAGGGTCAGCAGTTGGCGCACGGCGGCGCGGACCTCCGGCTTCCAGCGCTCCGGCTCCCAGACCATCGGGCGGCGGCAGTCGGGGTCGTTGCCGCCCTCCATCCCGTTCTCGTCGCCGTAGTAGAGCATCGGGGCGCCGGGGTAGGTGAGGAGGAAGGTGAAGAGGAGCTGCACGGCCTCGCGGTCGCCGCCGCACTCGGTGAGGATGCGGGAGGTGTCGTGGCTGCCCAGGAGGGTCAGCATCCCCCACTCCGAACCCTCGGGCAGCCGCTCGCGCAGCAGGGTGAGGGCGCGGGCGAAGCTGTCGGCGGCCAGGGCGTTCTTGAGGAAGAAGTCGAAGAGCAGGTCGCGCAGCCGGTAGTGCATGGCCCCGTCGAAGGTGTCGCCCTGCAGGAAGGGCCAGGGGTCGCGCCACTCCTCGGCCACCAGGTAGGCCTCGGGGTAGCGCGCCTTCACCGCCTGCCGCAGGCGGCGCCAGAAAGGGGGCTCGAGCTCGTAGGGCACGTCCATGCGCCAGCCGTCGATGCCGCGCCCCAGCCAGTGCAGCACCACCTCGTTCACGAAGGCCTCGACCTCGGGGTTCTTGGCGTTAAGCCGGGGCAGCCAGCCCACCCCGCCGCAGGTGGCGTAGTTGGGCAGCTCCGGCCGCAGGGGGAAGCCGTAGGGCATGAACCAGTCGCGGTAGGGCGAGCGCTCGCCCTTCTCGAGCACGTCCTTGAAGGGCGCGAAGCCCACGCCGCAGTGGTTGAACACCCCGTCGAGCACCAGCCGCATGCCCCGCTTCTTGACCTCCCGCACTAGGCGGTCGAAGGTGGCGTCGTCGCCGAAGTGGGGATCAATCTGAAAGTAGTCGTAGGTGTCGTACTTGTGGTTGGTGGCGGCCTTGAAGACGGGGGTCAGGTAGAGCGCGTTGCACCCTAAGTCGGCGACGTAGTCCAGGCCCTGGGTGACGCCCTCGAGGTCCCCCCCGAGGAAGTTGTCGCGGGTGGGGGCCGCGCCCCAGGGCTCGGTGCCGGGCGGGTCGTTGGCGGGGTCGCCGTTCCGGAAGCGCTCGGGGAAGATCTGGTAAAAGATGGCGTCTTTAACCCAGTCGGGGATCTGCACGGCGCTACTCCTTGAGGCCGGTGTTGGTGATGCCGGCGATGAACTGCCGCTGCGCGGCGAGGAAGGCCAGGACGGCGGGCAACGTGACGATGGTGGCGGCGGCGCTGAGCAGCGTCCAGAACACCCCGTACTGCCCCTGGAACATCGCCAGGCCCACCTGCACGGTGCGCATGTCCGGCGAGTTGGTCACGATCAGCGGCCACAGGAAGTCGTTCCAGGCGAAGAGGAAGGAGAAGATCGCGCTAGCCGCGATCACCGGGGTGGACAGGGGCAGCACGATGCGGAAAAAGATGGTCAGGCGCCCAGCTCCGTCCATCAGGGCGGCTTCCTCGAGCTCTCTGGGCAGCGAGAGGAAGAACTGGCGGAAGAGGAAGATCGCGAAGGCCGAGACCGCCCGCGGGACGATGAGGGCGTTGTAGGTGTCGATCCAGCCCAGCCAGTTCACCACCAGGAAGCTGGGGATGAGGGTCACGGGGAAGGGGATCATCATGGTGCCCAGCACCCCGAAGAACAGCAGGTCGCGCCCCGCGAAGCGCATCCGGGCGAAGGCGTAGCCGGCCATGGCCGAGAAGAGGGTCTGGGCGAGGACGATCCCCGCCGTCATCACCGCGCTGTTGAGGAAGAAGCGGGGGAAGGGCGCGGCCTGCCAGGCCTTGGCGAAGTTCTCCCACTGGAAGTGCGCCGGGAACAGCAGAGGGGGCTGGTACAGGGCGCTCTCGGGCTTGAGCGCGGTGGTGAGCATCCACAAGAAGGGCATGGCCGAGAGGAAGGCCCCGCCCGCGAGCAGCAGGTGGACGAGGGCGGTCCGCAGCGCCCTAGCCTTCACCCTGCCCCCCTCCCCGGGTCAGCCGGAACTGGGCCACGGTCACGGCGAAGATCAGCGCGAACATCACGTAGGCCACGGCCGAGGCGAAGCCCAGCTCGCTGTAGCGGAAGCCCTGCCGGTAGAGGTAGTAGCCCAGCACGTCGGTGCCCCCCAACGGCCCGCCCGAGGTCATCACGTAGACGAGGTCGAAGACCTGGAAGGCGTCGATGAGGGCGGTGACGACCAGGAAGAAGGTGGTGGGGGCGAGCAGGGGGAGGGTGATGTGGCGGAACTGCTGCCAGGGGCCCGCCCCGTCGAGCTGGGCCGCCTCGTAGTAGGCCCTGGGGATGCCCTGCAGGGCCGCCAGGTAGACCACCATGTTGAAGCCCACCCGCTTCCACACCCCCACCACGACCACCGCCGCCAGGGCCCAGGAGGGGTCGCTGAGCCAGGAGGGCCCCTCGAGGCCCACCCCCGCCAGCCCCCGGTTCACCACCCCCTGGGTGGGGTCGAAGAGGTACTTCCACACCACTCCGCTGGCCACGGTGGGGGTGATCACCGGCAGGAAGTAGAGCACCCGGTAGACGGCCTGCCCCCGGATGGGCTGGTTGAGCAGCACGGCCACCCCCAGGCCGAGGGCCAGCGCTAAGAGGGTCACCCCGCCCGCGTAGAGCAGGGTGACCCGGAGCGAGTTCCAGAACTCCCCGGAGGCCAGCAGCCGCGCGTAGTTGGCCAGCCCCACGAACTCGCGGGTGGGGGAGAGGCCGTTCCACTCGAAGAGCGAGAGGTAGAGCGAGTAGAGCGCCGGGTAGAAGTTGAAGGTGCCCAGCACCGCCACCGTGGGCAGCAGGAAGAACAGGGCAGCGGGCCACTCGCCCAGGGTTCGCCCCCACCGCGAGGCTTTGGAAGGCGTTTTCTGGAGGCGAACCCCGTTCACCGCAGGCTCCTCAGCGCTAGCGCAGCAGCGGCGTGACTTCCTGGGCCGCGCGGTCGAGCGCCTCCTTGGGGCTCAGGCGCCCCAGCAGCGCTTCCTGGACGTACCGGGCGAAGACGTCGGAGATCTGGGGGTAGCGGGCCACCGGCGGGCGGGGCTTGGCGAAGGCCATCGAGTCGACGAAGGGCCGCATGAGGGGGCGGGCGTTGCTCACCCAGGCCCGGTAGGCCGGGTCGTTCGCCACCGAGCGGCGCACCGGCAGGAAGCCGGTGCCCCGGTCCCACTCCACCTGCACGGGCGTGCTGCTGAACCAGTTGATGAAGTCCCAGGCGGCCTTGGCCGTGGCCGCGTCGGCGTTCTGGAAGATGAAGATCTGCTCGCCGCCCATGTTGGTGGCCGGGCGCCCGCCCGGGGCGAAGGGGAAGGCGGCCGCCCCGAGCTCGAAGTTGACCTGCTGCGGGAAGAACTGCGTCATCCACGAGCCGTCCATCACCATCGCGGCCTCGCCGCGCCCGAAGAGGCCCCACGGGGCCACGGGGGCCACCTTCTCCTTCTGCACCAGGTCCACCAGGAACTGCAGGGCCCGCACGCCCTGGGCCGAGTTGAAGGCCGGGGCGGTGTTGTTGGCGCCCAGGAACTCGGCCCCCGCACCCCAGAAGTACACCTGGGTCTGCCAGGTGGTGCCCTCGCCGCCCTGGGTGAAGAGCTCGAGGCCCCACTTGCCGGTCTTCTCCTTGATCTGCCTGGCGTAGCGCAGCAGCTCGTCCCAGTTGCGCGGGGGGCGGTTGGGGTCGAGCCCGGCAGCCCGGAAGAGGTTCTTGTTCCAGAACAGCCCGAGGTTGGAAGCGCTCACCGGCAGGCTGTAGCGCTTGCCCTGGTAGAGCCCGTAGACCAGGGGCCCGGGGAAGTAGTCGGCGAGGTTGAGGTTGCTCTGGCGGATGTGGTCGTCGAGCGGGGCCAGCGCGCCGCTGCGGGTGAGCAGGGGCATGGCGACGAGGTCGGAGATGGCCATGGTAGGGGTCTGCCGGGCGGTGATGGCGGTCTGCAGCTTGGTCAGCAACTCCCCGCCGGGCACGAACACCGCCTCGATGGTCACCCCGGGGTGCTCCTTCTGGTAGCGCTCGATGAGACCCTGCAGGACCTGCCCGTTGGTCCCGTCCCAGTAGTGCCAGAAGGTGAGCTTCTGCGCCGTGCCCAGGCTGAGGAGCGCGACGGCGGTGGTTGCGATCACCTTGAGCCAGTGTGCTTTCATACCTTCCTCCTTCTCGACAGCGGGTTTATATACGATCGGCGGCTCCCTGGCGGCGTGAGCTTCAGCCCCGGCAAGCGCCTCACCCCCTAGACCCTGGACGACTCCCGCACCACCAGCCGCGGGCTGAGCACCCGGTGGGTGACCTCGGCGGTGGGGCGCTCGAGCCGTTGCAGCAGTAGCCGCGCGGCCAGCCCCCCCATCGACTCGATGGGCTGCTTCACGGTCGACAGCCCGTAGGCCTCGGCCCAGGGCTGGTCGTCGTAGCCCACCAGCCGCACCTCGCCCCCGACCTTGATGCCCTTGTGGGCGAACTCGTCGATGAGCCCCTGGGCCAGCAGGTCGCAGGTGGCGAAGATGTTGGCCGGGCCGTCGAGCCTGCGCAGGATCTCCTGCGCCGCCAGGCGCCCGCCGTCCCAGCTGAACTCGACGGTGACGACGTGGTCCTTGGGCAGCTTGACCGGGCCCTCCTCCAGGGCCCGGCGGAAGCCCCTGAGGCGCTCGCGGAAGACGCCGCTGGCGAAGGGGGTGTCGAAGCGCTCCTCGATCATGACCACGAAGGTCGGGGCGGGGCGCTCGAGGAGGTGCCGGCCCGCGAGGTAGCCCCCCTCGACGTGGTCCACCGTCACGCTGTCGTAGGCGGTGTGGGCGATGTCGACGAGGACGGTGGGCAGGTCGGCGGGGATCTTGCCGCCCTCGAAGAGGCGGTCGGGGTTGAGCGAGGCCAGGATCAGGCCGTCGGCGTTGTAGGGGGGGGCGGAGGGGTTGCGGTAGCGCTCGAGGCGGCGCGGGCTCAGCAGGGGGAAGAGCCCGGCGTCGTAGTCGCGCTGGGCGAGCCCCTGGTCGATGCCGTTGATCAGGCGGTTGTAGAAGTCGGTGCCGATCATGGGCAGCAGGACCGAGACCGACTGGGTCTTGCCGGTGCGGAAGGTGCGGGCGGCCTGGTTGGGCCGGTAGCCGAGCTGCTCGACGGCGCGGTGCACCTTGGCCCGGGTCTCCTCGGACACGTCGCGGTAGCCGTTGAGCACCCTGGAGACCGTGCTCACGGCGACCCCGGCGAGCTGGGCCACATCCTGGATGGAGACGCGTGTGTTCATGACCCCCTTTCGGCGACGTAGCGTGGGTGACGTGCCAAAATCGTTTCCGAAATCGTTTTTGTGCCTTGAATATAGACCCTGCTCCCCGGGTTGTCAATAGGGCCCCCGGTCAGGGCGGCCGGAGGGCGACGGGGACGCGGCAGGACGGGGGACGTGCCTGCGGGGCCGGCCGCACCCCGCACGACCCACGCCGAGGAGGCCCGCTACTTCGCGGCGGGGTTGCCCTCGCGCAGCTTGGCCGTCTCCTGCTGCATGATCCGGGTGCTCGCGCTGATGAACTCGAGGATGGTCTGGAGCTGCTCGTTGGTGAAGCGCGCGGTCAGCTCCGTCCAGGTGCTGTTTCGGCTGATCTCCTGATAGAAGCGCTCGAGCAGCTCTTCGAGCGGTGTGAGGCGCATGGCCGAGTAGGGGAGAGCCACCGGATGGGGTACGGGAAGCTCTAAGGCTGGTTTCTAGAGAGCCTGTTTCCTACGGAGTACCTCGAGCTTAAGCCCGGGCTGGTGTTCGGCCTGCTGGCCTACGTACTGTTTCAATCTCCTACGGAGTATCTCGAGCTTAAGCCCGCCTACGGCTACGCGGCGGAGAAGGCCAACAGGTTTCAATCTCCTACGGAGTATCTCGAGCTTAAGCCGCTCCCTCCAGGGGCGGGAACACCGTGACGAGGTTAGGTTTCAATCTCCTACGGAGTATCTCGAGCTTAAGCCCGGAGTTTTTTCGCCAGCGACTCGGCGCTGCTGCTGGTTTCAATCTCCTACGGAGTATCTCGAGCTTAAGCCCCGGCCAGGCTCGGCGCGGCGAAGCGGGCGTCGGTCTGGTTTCAATCTCCTACGGAGTATCTCGAGCTTAAGCCCCACGGAAAAGAACCCCACAACCCCACGCCCGAGTTTCAATCTCCTACGGAGTATCTCGAGCTTAAGCCCCCTCCGCCACCGAGCGGTTGAAGGCCAGGTACAGGTTTCAATCTCCTACGGAGTATCTCGAGCTTAAGCCCCAGCACGATGGCCTGATCCCCTTTGTCCCGGAAGTTTCAATCTCCTACGGAGTATCTCGAGCTTAAGCCCCCAAGGCCGGCCTCGACGCCGCCGCCGAGAAGGAGGTTTCAATCTCCTACGGAGTATCTCGAGCTTAAGCCCGTTAGCCCGCCGGGGTCGGGAAACTTGAAGTCGAAGTTTCAATCTCCTACGGAGTATCTCGAGCTTAAGCCCCCCCGGCCAGCATTCCCCTAAGGGGCCATTTGATGTTTCAATCTCCTACGGAGTATCTCGAGCTTAAGCCCCTGGAGCACTTCCTGGAGGAGGCCCTCGCTCAGAGGTTTCAATCTCCTACGGAGTATCTCGAGCTTAAGCCCAGTCGCTCGATGCGCTCGTCCTCGAGGGCGTTGTTTCAATCTCCTACGGAGTATCTCGAGCTTAAGCCCCCCTCCGCGCCCGCGGTCCGGGGCCTCACCCTCATGTTTCAATCTCCTACGGAGTATCTCGAGCTTAAGCCCCCACTCCCGCCCCTTGGCCCTGTGGGCGGTGGAGACGTTTCAATCTCCTACGGAGTATCTCGAGCTTAAGCCCCGGCATGTCCGACCAGGTGGCGCTGGTCCCCCCGGAGTTTCAATCTCCTACGGAGTATCTCGAGCTTAAGCCCCCAGGTAATCCGGCCCCAGCACCTCCTGGTTGGTGCCGTTTCAATCTCCTACGGAGTATCTCGAGCTTAAGCCCACCGTTTTTCCAGGAGCAGTAGCCGATGTGGCTGAGGTTTCAATCTCCTACGGAGTATCTCGAGCTTAAGCCCCCGGGGTGCAGGTGGACTGGCGCTGGCAGAACTTCGTTTCAATCTCCTACGGAGTATCTCGAGCTTAAGCCCCGTCGCTTCGAGCGAGGAAGCCCTCAGTCGGCTCATGTTTCAATCTCCTACGGAGTATCTCGAGCTTAAGCCCCGGCGGGCGTCGGAGCCGTCGGGCGAGAGGGTGATGTTTCAATCTCCTACGGAGTATCTCGAGCTTAAGCCCGGCCCCCCGAAAAAGGCAAATGCAGGTCGGCCTTCTCGAGCCTGAATTCGCACGCAACCTCGAGCACGCCCTCGAGCCAGCGCCTCGCGGAACCTCGAGGGGCCGTTTTTGCCGTCGGGCACGGTGACGCACACGACGCCTGACCGAGGCGGGCACTCGAGATGGAATTTGGCCTGCCGGGGACGGGAAAAACCCCGGCCCGGGGGCCGGGGGCGGGTGAAGCGGCGTTCGCGCTCGAGGGCTCTAGATGAACTCGGGCTCGTCCAAGCGCTTGACGGCCTCGTGCCCGATGCGGTAGGTGCGCCCCACGGCCTCAGGGGGGAGGAAGTAGACGGCCAGCACGTCCTCGTCCTTGTCCACCAAGTTCTCGATCCTGGCCTTGAGCAGCGCCCAGTGCTCGCGGCGGAGCCGGCACTCGAAGACGCTGAACTGCCGACGTTCGCCGAAGCCTTTGAGCAGGCGGGCGAGCTTGGCCCGCCTGGAGTCGGACGGGGTGTCGTAGGCCACGATGGCGTAGAGTTCCATGCTGCACCCCTAGCGCACCGTGAAGGGCTCGTAGGCGGGTAGCTCGCCCATCAGGTGCTTGACCAGGACCCGTGCTTGCACCAGGACCGTCTGGCGGTAGCTGTAGGCTTTGCCCAGCAGCGGGTGGCGTACCCGGTCGGTGAGGCGCTCCTCCCAGGCCCGCAGGAACTTGGGGAACGACTCCTTGCGGAGCTTGGGGTAGCCCTCGGCGTCGTCGAAGTCCTCGAGGGTGAGCCGGCGGTTGTTGAGCAGCGACAGCACCACCGAGTCGGCCAGGATGCTGCGGAACTCCTCCATCAGGTCGAGCGCTAGGCTGGCCCGCCCGTAGCGGACCTCGTGCAGGTAGCCCACGTAGGGGTCGAGCCCGGCGACCTGCAGGGCACTCTCGCACTCCTTGGCCAGGAAGGTGTAGGCCAGCGAGAGCAGGCTGTTGGCGGGGTCGCGCGGGGGGCGGCGGCTTCGCTCCGAAAAGCGGAAGCCCTCCGGGAGCAGCGCGGCGTAGGAGCGGAAGTACACGTCGGCGGCGTTGCCCTCGAGCCCGCGCAGCGCCCCCTCGTCCGCCGCCTTGTCGAGCTCGCCGATGGCCCACCGGATCTCCTCCCAGCCCTCGGCGCCGTTGCGACGCAGCAGGGTCAGGCTGTTGCGAAGCTTGCCGAGCACGAAGCGCCGGGCCAGCTGGTGGGGGCTTCGGGCACGCCGGCGGTGCTGCCCGTTGCGAAGCTTGCCGAGCACGAAGCGCCGGGCCAGGGCCAGCTTGCGCGTGGGGTCGAGGTGGGCGGCGAACTGGGCCACCCGCGCCGGGGCGTTCTTGGCGGGGGTGCGGGTCAGCCCCGCGAAGTACCTGCCGCCGGTGGAGACGTAGTGCAGGCCGATGTTCTCCTCGGCACAGTGCTTGAGGAGGGCGGGCGTGACCACCGCGTTGCCGAGCACCACGATCTCCTCCACGCCGATCAGGGGCTTCTCCAGCAGCGTCTCGCCACCGCCCGGGCCCCGCTTCGAGACCTTGAGGGTGCCGCCGTCCTTGGCGAGGTAGCCGTCCTCGAGCACGTAGACCACGCCCATCAGCCCCCGCCCCCCTCCCGGCGCAGCAGCTCGGGCTGGCAGGCCTCCCGGGTGCTGCACCCCGCGCACTTGCTGGGTGGTACCGCCACCCCCGGCGGCCTGGGGCTCCGCAGGAGCTGGCGCATGTGGGCCACGGCCGCCTCGGCGCGGCCTAGCAGCTCGGGGGTGAGCGCCACCTCGCGGCGGGTCCGGCTGGCGTGGTAGTAGACGGCGCCCCGGCGCGCCCGCTCGCCGCACGACTCCTCCAGGCACAGCGCCTGGGCGGCGAGCTGCACGGCGTCGGAGTCGTTGGCCTGCGGGAAGGCCCGCCCCTTCTTGTACTCCACCAGCACGGGCTCGCCGCCGGCGTACTCGATGCGGTCCACCACCCCCACCAGCCCCAGCCGGTCCGACCAGACCCACACCCCGCTGCGCTCGCCCCGCTCGGTATAGGCCCGAGTGTGTAGGTGGTGTCCCTCGATGACGTGGTGGTTGCGGTGGACCTCGCCCAGGACGTACTCGAGGTAGAACCGGCGGGGGCAGAAGACCGCCGTGTTCACCTTGGAGACGGGTAGGTAGTGGGCCTCGTCCATAGGCCAGCTTTAGCAAAGCCTTGTCGCAGCATCGGGCGAATTCGAGGCCCCGCGAAGCTCGGCCGGGAACGATGAACTTGGTCCAGGCCCCGGATCGGTCATGATTAGCTAAGAACGGATCGCAATTGCCGGAGCGGGCGGCCTCGAGCCCCACGTCGCCGGTTGTGTGAGGACCGCCATGACCAACGAGAACGACATCCGCCTGATCCAGCGCCTCGAGGGTGGCGCGGCGCTGAGCGCGGTCGAGTTGGCGGAGCACTTGGGCATCAGCCGGGCCAGCGTGTACCGGGTGATCCAGCGCTGTGAAAACCGGGGCTACAACATCGTGCGCGAGCGCGGCCGCTTCCGGCTGGCCAGCCGCGACCGCGACGCCGGGCGCTTCGAGTTCAGCCTCAGCGCGCAGCAAGCCCACGACCTGGTGGCGGCGGTGGAGAGCGTGCGCCGCCTCACGCCCTATGCTGCTGAGGCCCTCGAGGTCTTGCGCAAGACCCTCATCGGCAGCAAGCTCGAGCGCCCCTCGGCCGTCTACTACCATTCCTACGACGAGATCGACCCGGAGGTGTACCCGCGGGTCGTGGCGGCCATCGAGCAGCGCAAGGTGCTCGAGCTCACCTACAAGCCCACCAACGTCAAGCGCAGCCTCAGCCAGCACACCTTCGAGCCCTACCGGATCATTTTCTGGAACGGGCACTACTACCTCGCCGGCCGCAGCCGCACCTTCAGCCACAAGCCGGGCGGCGGCCTGATGCACCTGCGCCTCGACCGGATCCTCGAGGCCAAGGTCGCGGTAGCCTGGCGCGAGGGCCAGAAGGTGCCCGACACCCTGACCTTCCCCGAGCCCGACTTCGACCCTCAGGCTTACGTCGAGCGCAGCTTCGGGACCTTCGGCGGCGACGGCGAGCCCGAGGAGGTCGTGCTGCACTTCCCGGCCCACAACGCCAAGGCGGCCGCCGAGGTCCAGCGCCACCCCAGCCGGGAGCTGCTTCCCCAGGACGACGGGTCGCTGATCTACAAGCTCACGGTGCCTATAACCGAGGAGTTGGTGTGGTGGGCAGCCTCCTGGAAGGGCCTGCGGGTCCTCGCGCCTGACCACCTGCGCGAGAAGGTGCGCCGGCACTGCCTCGAGCTTGCCTACCTGAACCAATGAGCTGTCCCCGGGCCAGGTCGCGCGGCGGGATCACCCCCTCACGCTTGGCGGGGCCGTCATCCCCGCGCGCGATCACGAGCCGGGGTAGCAGAAAAGGCACCCGTCTGGACTGTGCAGTGACATTTAACCCTTCCCGGTATTTCAAACTGGGTATAGTTCACCTGCAATACGGAACTTTTCCTTGTCGCCCGACGCTGCGACAAAGGTTTTGCATCGTGAATAGAGCGGAGGTTCGATGGATTTCCGGACGTTCCAAACCAATACAGCAAACGCCCTGATGAGGGGAAGGTCGGTGCTGCTCCATGCCCCTACAGGTATAGGGAAATCCGTGGGGAGCGCGCTGGGCTTCACCGAGGCATTGCCGGCCGGTCCGGCCGCCCCTGCTCGCGACGCCCTTTTGGGGACGCGGCTGCTGCACGTCCTCCCGATGCGGGCCCTGGCCAACAGCGTGGCGAAGGACATCGCGGGGCTGCTCGAGCGGCAGGGCTTCGGCGAGGCGTACCGGCCCGCCATCCACCACGGTCAGCAGCAGGAGAGCGAGATCTTCGCCGAGCGGGTAGGGGTCACCACCATCGACCAGTACCTCGCGGGGTTCGCGGGGGCACCCCTGAGCTTCTCCAGCAGGAGCGGGCACGCCGTGGCGGGGGCGATCGTGGCCTCGTACAGCGTGTTCGACGAGGTGCACCTCCTGGGGCCCGAGCGCGGCTTGCCCCTGTTGTACGCCGTGCTGCAGCAGCGCAAGCGCTGGGGCCTGCTCTCGACGGTGATGACGGCGACGCTGCCGAAGTCGGTGCGCACGTTCCTGGCGGAGCAGGTGGGCCTGGAGGCCGTAGAGCTGAGCCCCGCCGACGTCCAGGCCCGCGACGGCTGGCGGAGGGTTACCTTGAGCCTCGAGGAGGTCGAGCGGCCCGCCGAGCGCGTCCTCGAGGAGTTCAAGGCCCACGGACGGGTGATCGCCTTCGTCAACACCGTCGACGCCGCCGTCGAGCTTTACCGGCAGCTTCAGGCCCGGCTCGGCCCCGAGGAGTTGTTCCTGGCCCACTCCAACTTCGCGCCCAGCCACCGCAAGGCCGTCGAGGAGCGCCTGCTCGAGGTCTTCGGCCGGGGCTCTACGGCCCGGGCCGTCTGCGTCCTCACCCAGGTCGGCGAAGCGGGGATCAACATCTCCGCCCCGGTCGTGCTCTCCGAGCTCGCCCCCGTCGACAGCCTGATCCAGCGGGCGGGGCGCTGCGCCCGGTTCGACACCCAGCCGGAAGGCCGGTTCGTGGTCTACCGGCCCAGACGTGAGCGGAGCCACATCCCCTACGGCGAAGACCTGGTGAAACGCACCGAGGCCGCCCTGCACAACCGCGGCGACAGCTTCCGGCTCGACTGGACCGCCGAGAACGAGCTGGTGGATGAGGTCTTGGACGCCTACTACGCGCACTTCATCCGCGGCGAGAACGTCAGCCGCAGGGACGCCGAGATCAAGAAGGCCAGAAAGGGCGAGCGGGTGGAACTGCCGCAGCCCGCGCCGAAGACGAAGTCCATCACCATCGCGGACGCGCTCGGCCTGCTCGACCAAACCTTCCACGGCCGCAGCGCGGACGTGCTCGAGGGCACCCTGCGCGAGATCAACAACGTTCAGGTGGTGGTGGTCAGCGAGCCTCCCCGGAATGCCGCAGGCGCGGAGATCGTCGGGGCCGAGGGCGGGGCGAGCCTCTCGGAGTTCGAGCGCTACCTCGCACAGCAAAACCTGCTCAAGCCCTACCAGCGCGACACCCTCGAGAGCATCCCGGTGAGCTACGGCCGCTTCGCCCGCAGGCTCGAGGAGCAGGACCTGTGGGAGCTCAAGCTGGTGAAGGAAGAGAGGTACGACAAACCCCTCTACGTGCTGCAGCGAGCCGAGCGGGTGCGGCCCAACCGCACGTACCTTCTGACGCAGGCCGACGCGGGCTACTCACCCACCGTGGGCCTGAGCTTTGGCGAGGTGGACTACGTGGAGCCTGTCCACGGCCTGATCACGCCCGTGGTGCCCCGCCTCAGCGAACAGACCCAGCCGCCCAAGCACAACTTTCAGAGCTGGCGGGAGCACTGCTCGAGGGTCTACCGCGCCGTGGACTCGATGCTGAAGTCGAAGTACTCGGCCTGGATCTTCCACATCGCCGAGCAGATGCAGGCGAGAGGGGCGTTGGAAAGCGCCGAGCAGTTCGCCCAGACCCTCGAGAGCATGGTCCGCCTGGCCGCGCTGCTGCACGATGTCGGGAAATTGAGCCGGGGCTGGCAGCGAGAAATCGGCTGGAGGGAAGGAACAGGCGAGGGGTTCTGGGCGAAAAGCAAGGAGGGGGTGAGGGTCGGGGAACTCCCGCCCCACGCCTTCCACGCCCTACCCGCCTTGCGCTACCTGTTCTGTCAACTCGGCGTGGTCGACGAGCAGGGCAAGGTAGACCGGCTGGCCGAGCTGATCGCCCTGGCCGCTTCGCGGCATCACTCGCTGGGCGACCCGGACGGGATGCTGAAATGGCAGCCCTTCGAGCTGCACGAGGGGGTTCTCGAGGAAATTCGGCAGCTCCTGCGGGACGAGCTCGGCGAGGACTCCGAGCCGATACAGGCGCTGATCACCCCGGGGCTTTTCGACCACATCAACGACGCCAGTACTTACGAGCTGAAAGAGGGGAAACACACCTACGTCCTCGACACTCCGAGCCCATCCGAGGACTACTACCCCTTCTACGTGCTGGCCAGCCGGATGATCAAGGTGGGCGACTGGGAGGCGAGCGGGGAGCGGGAGGTGGAGCTGTGCCGCTGAAGTTCGGACGGCTGGGCGTGGCGACCAAGACCTACTACGTCCAGAAGACGGGTTTCCCCTTCTACGACGCCTGCCAACTGGTGGGGGCGATGCACCTGTTCTTCGGCTCGGGGGCCTCGAGCCTGCGCGACCTGCGCACGCACTGGGAGCTTTCCGGCCCCGTGGCGGGGGCCAACCCCGCCAACTACGGCGAGCGCCTCAAGGGCAAGGGCTTGGAACGCGTGGAGCAGACGACACTGGTCGTCTTAGACGAGCTCGAGGTCTCCCGGGGCGAGGTCGAAGGCTTTTTCGAGGCCAGGCCCCCGAAGGCCGAGGTGCTGAAAAAGGCCAAGCAGGAGGGCGTTTTGCGCTACCTCGAGCCCGCCTGGCAGATGGGAGCCCGCAGCCCCGACGCTGCCCGGTACGGGGCACTCGCGTTCGAGCGGGGGTTGCCGAGCAAGCGCCCTCTCCCTGAGATCCTGGTAGCAACCTTGGGGCTCACCCAGGCCGCCCTGGCCTACGGCAACGGCGAGGTCACCACGGTGCTGCCTGTGTTGGAAAGCTCGGTCCAACCCATGACCCCTTTCATCACCTTCAAACAGCGCTACCAGCACCGCGCTGGCGGCGCGATCTCGGCGGTGTTCGCCGCGCTCGGGATCCTTGCCGACCTCGGCCTGAGGTACCGCATACAGGATTTCGCCTTCGCCTACCACGGCGGGAGGGGGTTCTACTACAGCGGCCTCCTCGGGCTGCACCGGTTGTGCGCGGCCTTCGCGGGCGTGAAGGAATTCGCCCACGAAGCCCTGGGCTACCTCGAGCGCACCCGCAGCCTCGAGGCGGGCGTGCCGCTCGACCTGGCGCGGCTGCTGGCGGACTTCCTCAAGAACCCCTCGATGGACACCCTGGCGGCGATGGCGCGGGCCAAGGCGAGGGTGCTGGTAGACGAAAGTCTGCCCGTTAATGTGCGGGGCTATGTGCGGGCGGCGGCTAGTGAGCTTTTGGGAACCCTGGTGTCGATACAGGAGGCAATGAGAATGGCAGAAGCTAGGCAGATCCCACCCCCCAGCGAGGCCCTGGTGAAGGCACTGGGCGAGGTCTTCCGCGGTGAGCGCGAGGGCGCTTGGATCGGGGCGTACATCGGCCTCGAGCGCGCCGACAAGCCCGAGAAGTTCTACGCGGAGGTCGCCAAGATCCTCTCGAGGGCACTCGCGAGGGCGGAGAAGGAGCGGAAATGGCTGGCGAAGAACCTCAAGGAGGCCATGGACTCGCTGAGCTCTGAGGAAGTTCTGTCGGCCCATGACCAGCGCACTTTCCCCGCTCATAAGACCGCTTTCTTGCTGCGCGTGCTGGCCAGCATGAAGTATCAGCCCGCCAAACTCGAGGCCGTCGAAGCCGCCCAAGGAGAAGAAGCATGAATTACACCAGCCTTTCGATCAGCTTCCGCATCGGCCTGGCGTTCCACGCCATGAACAACGAGGGCAGCAGCGGGACCAACGTGATGGAGCCGCGGCGCATCAGCGTGGGCGGCCATAATTACGACGGCATCTCGGGCGAGATGGTCCGCCGCCACGTCTTCGAGAACCTGGTCCAGATCGCTAAGGCCAGGGGCCTCCCGCTCTCGCCCGACGGCGAGGGGCTGCTCCCGGACCGCGCCAAGCGGGTCATCAAGGCCTACCTTGGCGGCCCGGCCAGCGAGGTGAAGGGGAAGGACGGGGTCTTTGAGCTCGAGCCCGCCCACCTCCCCCTGGTCACCAAGGCCGCGCTCGAGGGCTGCGCCGTCACCGACATCGGCGGCTACCTGGCGGCCTTCGAGTCCAGCGAGAAGGTGAAGGGCGCCACGCCAAAGCGCGATTCGGTCTTCGACGTGGGGTGGCTGATCTCCGAGGAACCGGCCGTCGTGGAGTTCTCGCAGCACGCCGCCTACCGCCCCGACGGGCAGCACAACCTCTTCACCCAGAACATGCGGGCGGCGGTGTACGGCGGGGTGGCCCGGCTCGACCTGGGGCGCATCGGCTACAACGACTGGGCCTGGCTCGCGCCGGACCGCAACGACCTCCACCTGAGCGACGAGCAGCGTCGCCAGCGGGCGGCGGCACTGCTCGACGCCTGGGAGCAGTGGCTGCTCTCCCCGGCAGGGGCGAAGCAGGCCGGCTGGTTGCAGCACACGGGGCAGCTCGAGGGCGTCCTCGTGCTCTCGAACTTCGGGCCCGCCCCCTTCCGTTCCCCCATCGAGGTCGAGCTCAGGTACGACGCCGAGGGCAGCCCGCTCGCCGAGCGCATCAAGCCCAACCCGCGCTACAGAGCCGAGCTCGCCACGCTGGCAGAGGCCAAGCCCGGGCGCTACCGCGCGCTCGAGTTCGACGACCTGGCCGGTTTGGCTAAGGCTTTCGACCAGGCCCGGGCCGCGATCGGCCTGTAGGAGCGGCCATGTCGGAGATTTGGCTGCGGGCCCGCTTCCTCACGCACTCCTTCCACTACCGCATGCCCGACACGGTAGCCATCAGCGCCGTCAACCCGGCGGTGCCCTCGCCCCTCACGGTGCAGATGGCCATGCTGGCCGCGTACCTGCGCGAGGGCGAGCGGGGGAAGGCCCAGGCCCTGCTGGAGCTGTTGCCCTTGAAGGTGCGGGTGCGCCCCCCGCGGGGTGCCGTCATCTACCGGGGCATCATGCGCTACGTGCGCCCGCCAAAGGACGCGGGCGACCTCGACAAAAACACCGGCGCGGGCTACAAGATCTCGCCGCACTTCCGCGAGTTCGCCCTGCTCGACGGCCCTTTCGAGGTCTACGTACTAGTCCCGGCCGAGCATCGCGGGCTCGTAGCGGAGGCCCTCGAGCGCATCCCCTACCTCGGCGCCAAAGACTCCCTGGTGAGTTGCCAGGGGGAGGTTGAGCCGGTGGCCGAACCCCCGCCCGACTGCGCGGCGTCCCTGGAGGACGCCGACGTGACCAGGGTTGCTGACTACGTGGTGCTGCAGCTCGCCGATTTCGAGGGGCGTGAGCGACTATTCCCCCCCGCTAAGGGCAAGCAGAAGGCCCAGGACAAGGCGCTCACCCTGGAGCGCCTGCTCCCTAGCCAGCGGCTCAAGGAGCACTACCGGCTGGGCGCTTACCTGGTCGAGGGGCAGGTTTACTCTTCCGGCAACGTGAAGGTGTTCCGTCGCGGCGGGGGAGGCTGATGCCCCACGCCTTCCTGCTCCACCTGACCTCGAGCGACCCCCGCCCCCCGCGTTACCCCGGGCTTTACGCGCACGGCCTGTTCTTCGCGCTGTTGGGCAAGCTCGACCCGGGCTTGGCCGCCGCGGTCCACGCGGCCCCCCGCAAGCCCTTCACGCTGGCGGCGCTCGAGGCCTCCCCGCCAGCGGGTAGGGGAGGGGAGGCCAGGTCTCCTGGGGAGGTGGTGCTGCGGATAACCACCCTCGATGACGGCCTGTTCGGCCCGCTGCTGGGGGTCCTCCTCCGCGAGGGCGTGGACGGCCTGGCCTTGGGCGACCACCCGTACCGCCTGGCCCGTGTTGTGGCCACCCCCCAGGGCAGCCCCCTCGCCGGCCGCCGCACCTGGGAAGAGCTGGCCGCGGCCCCGCCCACCCGCTGCCTGCGCCTGCGCTTCCGCACCCCCACCGTGTTCGCCACCTCCAAGCCCGGGCGGCGCGCCCGCCACACCCCCCTGCCGGACCCCCTCCTCATCGCCAAGTCCCTGTTATCGAGCTGGCAGCACCACAGCCCCCTGCGCTTCCCGGAGGTCGAGGCCGCTGCACTCCTGGCGGTCTTCGAGCTCGACCTCGAGCTCACCCGCTTCGCCGACCTCCGGTTCGAGCGGGCCCAGGCCGCCAAGGGGTTCTTCCCCGGCTTCACCGGGGTGGTGGAGGTGCACTGCCACAGCGACAGCCTCGAGGCGCAGCGGGCACTAGGAATCCTGCAGGCATACGCCTTCTACGCTGGGGTAGGGGCCAAGACCGCCTACGGCCTCGGGCTCACCATGCCCTACTGACGCGAGCGCGAACGCCACTTCTCGGCCCAAAGCCCCCTGAATGGGGGCTTTTACTGTCCTGGACGTAGACCAGACCCCACCTTTCGCACACTCAGGCTAAGCTCGCGTGCGTACCCGTCAGGAACGGGTCTCATGCTGCCTCGAGGGCGTCATACCCTTTCCTGTTGTATCCTTCGTTTATGACCGTAGCCGACCATCTAACCTTGAGCGAGCTATGGCGGAGGGTCAAGAAGGCCAAGGATCCGATAGAAAGGACCCGCTTCCTGGCGGTCTACCACGCCAAGCGGGGGCTCACCGCCAAGGAGATCGCCAGGATCACCTTGAACAGCTCCCGCTGGGTGCAGGCAACGGTGAGGCGCTACCACCAGGAAGGCCCCGAGGCCCTAAAAGACAGGCGGCACCATAACCCAGGGCAGAGGCCCAAGCTGACCCCCGAGGAGCAGGCGAGGGTCCTGGAGGCTTTGCAGGGTCCTCCTCCCGACGGGGGCCTATGGACGGGTCCCAAGCTGCGGGACTGGGTGGAGCGGGAACTGGGGAAGAAGGTCTCCCTCTATCCCATCTACCGCCTCTTGCACGAGATGGGCTTTTCCCTGCGCACCCCAAGGCCCCGGCACCGGAGGGCGGACATGGAGGCGCAGGAGGCCTTTAAAAAAACCTCCTCGCCGAGGTCCGGCGGGCCAGGGCGGAGGGGCGGAGGGTGAGGCTTTGGGCCTACGACGAGCACCGCCTGGGGCTTAGGCCCGTGTACCGGCGGGTGTGGACCCGGCGGGGGAAGCGGCCTTTGGCGGTGGGGGCACACCGGTACCGGTGGTTCTACGTGTGCACCTTCGTGGAACCGGAGACGGGAGAGAACCTGAGCCTGCTGGTAGACGGGATGGACACCGAGGTGATGGGCTGGGTGCTGCGGGAGTTCAGGGCCGCCTTGCGGGAGGAAGAGGAGGCCTGGGTGGTGCTGGACCGGGCGGGGTGGCACGTCTCCCCCAAGGTGGAGGTGCCTGAAGGGATACGTCTGGTCTTTCTGCCCCCCTACAGCCCCGAGCTGCAACCGGTGGAGCGGGTGTGGCCTTTGGTGAACGAGGCGGTGGCGAACCGGTACTTCCAGGACCTGCAGGAGATGATGGAGGGGGTGGCCGAGCGGTGCCGGGTCCTGGAGGGGGACCCAAAGACCCTGCGGCGGCACACCCTCTTCCACTGGTGGCCGAGGGCGAAGGCATCAGCATGAAAGGGTATCAGTTCGTGTAGACTAAGTATTTCCCCATTAGATTTTTACCTCCACAGCCCCCAGTAGGTCCAAGGCTTGCAACAGGGCTTGCTTGAGGTGGGAGAGGCTAGCGTAATGGCGGCGGGGCAGAAGGTAGGCTTTGAGCTTTCTCCAAAAGGTCTCGATGAGGTTGAGCTGAGGGCTGTAGGGAGGCAAGAAGCGTAGATAGAGGTTTTGCGCTTGCCAGGTTGCCAGCCGAGCCTGGATCAGCTTGGCTTTGTGGAAGCTGGCATTGTCCAGCACCATGACCGTGAGCTTGTTTTGCTGGCTGGCTTGTTGGGCCTGCTTCTCAAGAAAAGCCAGTACCGCTTCTTTCGTACATCTACCTTCCAGTACTGCATACTGCCCGTGCCTCCCAGCGTACGACCAGGCGCCGATGAGATTGATCCGCCCGGCGCCGCCAAAGTATCGGGGAACCCGGCGCTGGTGCGGCTGCCCCTTGAGCGTCCAGCTATAGCCTATCGGTAAGGTCAGGCCAAACCCACTCTCGTCCAGATACTTCAGAATGACCCGACCTTCGAGCGCCCCCTTTTCAGGGTGTCGAGCGCCGCTTCAGCCTGTCGCAGCAACTGGGGGTCGGGCTGACCGGCCACGACGTAGCGATCCCGTTTCCAGGCGTAACCCAGTTGCCGGAGGTTGCGTCGCACGCTCTCCTCGTCTACCTGGATGCCAAACTCCAGGGCGATGGCTTCCGTCAACTGCCGCGCATTCCAACAGCGGTCTTCCGCCAGCTTATCCCGCATAAACTGCAAGGCCTCTGCGTGGAGTTTGCGCCGATTGCCTTTCTGGGGACGATCCGCCAGTCCCTCGAACTTCCGGCTTACCCAGGCATTCAGCGCTGCGCCAACCGTCCGCACGTGGCATCCGACATACCCGGCAATCCGGCTCATCTCCCAACGCTGGTTCGACAACCGAATCATCTGACTGCGCAGCCTCACCTTCTTGTTCATGTGGGGGCTTTGCTCGATAGCCCGCAGTTGTTCATCCTCTTCTTGGCTCAACTCAATGTACCGAAAGTTTCCCACTGTAAAAGTCTATCGTGAGTGTACTTAGGAGAAGTCCACACGCCGTGTGCGATTTCGGAGCTAGAAAGGCTGTGACGAACAGGATGCCTGATCGGGGCCGTTGCAAAGGCGCTTAACCTCGTAGAGGATTGAAACTCGGCGTAGACCTCGCCCTCGGGCTGGTGCATCGTTGCAAAGGCGCTTAACCTCGTAGAGGATTGAAACTGAGCGCGCGGGCCCCCCACTGGACCGAGGAGGAGTTGCAAAGGCGCTTAACCTCGTAGAGGATTGAAACGGGCTGGGGGAGGACGTGGCGCAGGATGCGCTCGCCGTTGCAAAGGCGCTTAACCTCGTAGAGGATTGAAACCTCAAGAGCGGCAGCCGCAGGGCCGGGGTGTACCGTGGGCGTTGCAAAGGCGCTTAACCTCGTAGAGGATTGAAACATGGAGGGGTAGCGCTGGCCGGGCCCGTCGCCGGGTTGCAAAGGCGCTTAACCTCGTAGAGGATTGAAACATGGAGGGGTAGCGCTGGCCGGGCCCGTCGCCGGGTTGCAAAGGCGCTTAACCTCGTAGAGGATTGAAACCGGTTGGGGCTGGCGTTGAGCAGGGCGCGGATCTGTTGCAAAGGCGCTTAACCTCGTAGAGGATTGAAACATCGTGCACTTGGACGAGCTGGAGTTCGTGGAGTTGCAAAGGCGCTTAACCTCGTAGAGGATTGAAACTGGCGGCTGTGGCGGCTGTACAACCGCATCGGCGTCTGTTGCAAAGGCGCTTAACCTCGTAGAGGATTGAAACACAGCCTGACCGAACGGCCCGGACTGTCTGCGAATCGTTGCAAAGGCGCTTAACCTCGTAGAGGATTGAAACGATCTCGGGCGGCTCGAAGCGCACCGCCCCGATGAGTTGCAAAGGCGCTTAACCTCGTAGAGGATTGAAACATGATGAAAAACGTGCGGTCGCCGTCTGTCGGCCAGCCGTTGCAAAGGCGCTTAACCTCGTAGAGGATTGAAACCAGCTGCAAAAGGGCCTGGACGGGTTGCGCGAGGAGGTTGCAAAGGCGCTTAACCTCGTAGAGGATTGAAACCTGCGGCTGATGGAGCGCATCGGCGCGCGGCTGGCGGTTGCAAAGGCGCTTAACCTCGTAGAGGATTGAAACATATACACTAGACAAACTTTGGCCGGCGGCGTGCTCGTTGCAAAGGCGCTTAACCTCGTAGAGGATTGAAACAGGTACTCGACGGCCTTGCCGTGCTCGGCAAGGGTTGCAAAGGCGCTTAACCTCGTAGAGGATTGAAACCTGGTCCATGGCGATGGGCACGGTGGAGGCGTTGGTTGCAAAGGCGCTTAACCTCGTAGAGGATTGAAACCTGATCCTGGCCCGCGACCCCGGCGAGCGCGACCGGGTTGCAAAGGCGCTTAACCTCGTAGAGGATTGAAACGGGTGCAAGGGCTGGGACCTGCCCGAGGACACCCTGTTGCAAAGGCGCTTAACCTCGTAGAGGATTGAAACCGTCCCCAGCGTGGAGGAGTGGTTCCGGCACATAGAACGTTGCAAAGGCGCTTAACCTCGTAGAGGATTGAAACTTCTCCGACCCCGCCATCGCCCCCCACGGCCCCGCGTTGCAAAGGCGCTTAACCTCGTAGAGGATTGAAACATCCAGGGCGGCAGGAAGAGCTCGAGCAGGCCGCGTTGCAAAGGCGCTTAACCTCGTAGAGGATTGAAACTCCCGCACCCAGGCCACCCCGTCGGCCTCGAGCTTGTTGCAAAGGCGCTTAACCTCGTAGAGGATTGAAAGCGCCGGTAGAGCAGGTCCGACAGCCCTTGCTCAATTGGTTTAGGAGTTACGCAGTTGCAGTTGACTGGACATTCTTCTGTGTGCTAGGAGGAGAGTGCTTAGCCAAGCTTCTCCAAAGGGGGTGATGCCCATGAACCCACCGAAGTGCGATGACCTGGACTACATCCACTTTCTCATCGCCGCTCAGCGGGTCTTCACCTGCACCGAGGCCGCCCGCTGCAGTCCAGAGGAGAACAACCCTCCCGCCCATGATGCCTTTACCCGCCTGCTGCAAAGACAGCCACCCGACACGGCGGCGCTGTGGCAGGAGGCGAAGGCCTTCGTGAAGCTCAGGAAGGGGCTTCTGATCCTGGACGACACCACCCTGGATAAGCCCTACGCTCGGGACATGGATCTGGTGAGTTACCACTGGAGCGGCAAACACCAAAGGGTGGTTAGGGGCATCGCCCTCATGACCCTGCTGTGGACGGAGGGGCAGGCCCTGATCCCCTGCGACTTTCGGGTCTACGACAAGCCCCAGGATGGGAAGAGCAAAAACGACCACTTTCAGACCATGCTCCAGAAAGCGAAGGAGCGGGGGTTTCAGCCGGAATATGTCCTGATGGACAGCTGGTATGCCAGCTTGGAGAACCTCAAGGCCATAGTCAGCTTTGGCTGGCGGTTTCTGACGCGGCTGAAGGGCAACCGCCTGGTCAACCCGGAGGGGAAGGGGAACCTGCCGGTGAGCGAAGTGGCGATACCCCCGGAAGGGCGGGTGGTGCACCTGAAGGGCTTTGGGTTCGTCAAGGTGTTCAAGGTGTTCCGAACGCTCTCCAAGGACGGGGAGGCGGAGTACTGGGCCACGAACCATCTGGGGATGAGCGAAGAGAAGCGGGCGGAGTTAGAGCGGCAGGGATGGGGCATAGAGGTTTACCATCGGGGGCTCAAGCAGTGCTGTGGGGTGGAGCGGGCCCAGGTGAGGAAGGCGGTCTCCATCCTGCGGCACCTCCTCCTGGCTTTGCGGGCCTTCCTCCGGCTGGAGGTCTACCGGCTGCGCAGGGGGGTGAGCTGGTACGAGGCCAAGGCGTCCATTGTTCGCGAGGCAATACGAAGTTATCTCGCCCATCCCCTCCACATCCTTCAGCCAACTGCGTAAGTCCTAAATTGTATTTGACCAATATCTACCGAAGCCTCGAGTCAGGAGGGATGGGGAAGGACGACCTAGAGGGGTTGACTAAATTCACTGACAAATGGAAAGCAGATGGGTCGTCGAGTATATATCTGGTGAACATGACAACTTTCATCCCTAATCCCTTCTTAGTGGCACCTGTGTATGGTAAATATGCGGGTGACGATCGTGACCTCTGGCAATATGGCTCATACAGAACAACACATAGCGTCGTTTTTGACGCAGCCAATGGTGAAATCCTGGCCGATTTTAGTGACACAGGTATTACTGAGAAATTGGAGTTGTGGCCTTCATGGGCGAGAACGCCTGTAATTGATAGGCGAACGGCACCTGTTGGAGATAAGGGGGGCTTTGCTGAGGAATCGTCTGGGAGCCAGATTACTATGTCAGGTGACTCAATGAACCCCTTTATATTCAATCCAGTCTGTCAGGGGTGCTTGCTCGATAATTCTATTGATTACAGGGTCACTTTTAACCTCAGTGGAGGAAAAGTGAATAATATTGATGTTTTCCATGATGGTTTCCCTGGATATGAGCTTAGAGTAAATGGACAGCATACTTATGGCTATTCTCCTGCTACTCCAGGTGATAGAGAGGGACCATTCCAGTTATTTGGAGGTTTGGATGTCCACAAACGGATCAACTGTGACAGGAATCGCCCGTCTAAATGCTAACTTTCTGTAGATCAAGGAGGACAGTGTGGCGAAGCCGAGGTTGGTTCCATTGCTGGTTCTGCTGGCGATAAGCTTTGTAATGAGGGTTATAGGTCTATTGTTGATGAATTTGGTCTATGAAGGAAAAATAAAAGGCTTAAGTCCTGTTGTGTCTGCCATATTCGATATGCTCTACGCACTGCTTGTTTATTTCCCTATAGTTCTGCATGTAATTTTTACCATTGGCATCTCCGACTACTTAAGGCGCGTTTTAATTAAGAGATCTGAGTCTCAATTTCTAGCCTGGATTGTTTTTTCGACTTCGTTGGCGTTCTGGACCCTATTGGGATTATTTAGGTTTTTTGCCACGTGGGTATGACGGCTTTACCCTTAGCTTAGCTAAATACCGCGCTTGCTCATCATGTCCCTAAGCCGCCCTCTCCCCACGCTCCCCACCAGCGTCACCCCGCCCGCCAGCGTGCTGCCGCCGGTGCTGCAGGCTTTGAACACCCTCGACCTCAGGGCGCCCACGGCGGGGGGCAAACCGGGCTCAGGGCTGACGCCGCCGGGGGGCGGGGTGGTGCCGCCCATCGGGGGGGTGCCCGCGCCCATCGATACGGTGGTGCCGCCGATCGGGGGGAACAGCCCGGACAGGCGTGACGTGAGGCCCCTCGAGGACGAGTGCACCGCGAGCTGCAACTACGACAGCGACGGGGACGGCTTTGCCGATAGCCATAAGCCGGCCACGAACGACGATGCCTCCAATAAGAACCAGAAGGAGCAGGACAAGAAGACCGGGGCGCCCCAGCAGGCCGACTGGGTGACCAGCCAGACCGTCAAGGACGTCAACGGCCGCTTCAGGAACGACCCTGACCGGGCGCGGCTCGAGCAGGCCGTCAAGGACATCAACCGGCTGGCCGAACAGGCCGGGGTGGACCCCCGCGACCGCGCCAAGCTGATGCTGGACCTGAACCTGGCGGTGAACACGGGCGATTACAGCCAGGTCAAGGAGAACCTCCTGCGCATGGGGGAGGAGGCGGCCAACGCCCTCAGCGGCTGCGCGGACCCGCGAACGACGATCACCAGAATTCGCGAGCGCGTGCCTTACGTACCCGGGAACGTGATGTACGGCTACATCGGCGAGCGGGGAACCCTGGGGTCGCCCGACCGCTACGTGGATGCGGGCGTGTTCGAGAAGTTCGAGGGCTACCAGGACGGCACCACCGGCTGGGCCAGCGACCTGTTCGAGTTCTGGCTGGGCAACAAGGTCGCCTCCCCCCTCCTGACCAGGCTGTTCGCCCGGCTCGGCATCCGCATGCCCGCGGTCCGGATACCCGGACGGGGCGGCACGCCCCGCCCCGCCCTCCGCTTCGAGTCCTGTAACTCCTTCAGCCCCGAGACCAAGGTCGCCACCGCCACAGGGATGGTGGCCATTGCTGCGCTTGGCGCGGGCAGTGTGGTGCTGGCCTACAACGAGGGGAGCGGCAAGAACGAGTACCGGCCGGTGCTGGAGCGGTTTACCCAGGGGCTGGTCGAGAAGGAGGTTACCTATCTGACCTTGAGGGACGACGAGAGCGGCCTTACCGAGAGCCTGACCACCACCAAGGGCCACCCCTTCTACCTGGTGAAGAACGTGGACGGCAGCCACCGCCCCGCGCCGGAGGGCCACGAGGAGCTCGCCTTGCCCTGGGTGGGGCAGACTTGACCGCTATACATCTTTTGTATGCAACCCCAGGAACCTCAAAGCGGAGAGGGGGTTGAAGGAGAAGGCTTCCAGGGCGGCTTTTTTAGTCCTGGACCTTGCGGTAGTTGAGGCAGTTCAGCACGAAAGCCCGCAGG
>NZ_KE387025.1:225857-227208 GCF_000430045.1 Calidithermus chliarophilus DSM 9957
CGCGACCCCCGCCGGGGAGGGCGACCCCCTGGCCGCGGCCGCCCTGGGGCGGGACTACGCCCTGGAGTGGGGCTGGCCGCCCGTCCCCGGGGCCGACGGCTACGCGGTCTACCAGAGCCGGGGCGAGCTGGGCGGCCCCTACGAGGCGCAGTGCCGCCAGGCGGCGGGGGCCTCGGGGCGGCAGGCCTACTCGCAGTACGTGCAGGCCGCGCCGGGGGAGGGCTTCTACGGGGCGCTCACGGTGCTCACCGGCGGCGCCACCCGGGAGAGCGCCCTCTCCAACGCCGACGGGGCGGTGTTCCTCCCCCCGCAGGACGCCCTGGCCCCGGCCCAGGGGGCCGGCGTCCCCAACGGGCGGCCCCAGCTGAGCTGGGCCCGGACCGAGGGGGCGGCGGGCTACCTGTACTTCGTGCTCGACCGCGACCCCTGGGACCCCCGCGCCCGGGTGCTGTGGACCAACCCCGCCAACCCCGACGGCACCGTGAGCGTCACCCCCGAGCTCTCGGCCACCTACCCCGACGGCCGCGCGCCGCTGCCCAGCGGCACCTACTCCTGGTGGGTGGCCGGGGTGTCCTTCGACGAGAAGGGCGTGGTGGACGGCCTCAGCTTCTCCGACCCCCGCTCCTTCACGGTGCCCTGATGACCCTGGCCGCGATGGAGCCGTACCCCCGCCGCCGGACCCGGACCCCAACCCTCGGGCTCGTCTCCGGGCTGGCCCTGCTGCTCCTCCTGGCCGCCTGCGGGGGAGAGGAGGGCGAGGGCGACCCTGCGAGCCAGACCTACGCCCTCACCGCGGTGGAGTCCCTGCCCGCGGTGCCGGGCGACACCCTCACCGCCTACGGCACCCTCCCCCGGAGCCTCACGCTGAGCCTGGAGGGGGGCCCCCTCGCCGCGCCCTTGGCCCTGACCGCCACGCCGGTGCAGGGGGGCGTGCGCTTCACCCTGCCCGCCACCCTGCTGGCCGGGCAGCCCACCCTGTACCTGCGCTGGGAGGGGCCCGACGCCCAGGGCAAGACCTCCCTCAGCGCCCCCCTCGCCGTGCTCCCCCGCGTCGAGGGGGCCGCGCTGAGCGGCCGCACCCTCACGATCGGCGGGCGGGGCTGGCCCGCCACGCCGGAGGGCCTGGAGGCCGCCGAGACCCTGACCCGCCTCGAGGTGGACGGGCTGCAGCACCCCCCGGGGCTGGAGGGGGGCCGGCTGGTCCACACCCTCCCCGAGTCGCAGGGCTACGGCCGGCTCACCCTGCGGGTGTGGGTGGCGGGCCAGGCCTCGGCGCCCTACAGCCTGGACCTCGAGGCGGGGGCGGTGAAGGGGAGCGTGGCGCTGCCCGCCGGCGCCGGCCAACGCCTTC
>NZ_KE387025.1:227308-230436 GCF_000430045.1 Calidithermus chliarophilus DSM 9957
CACAAAGGCCACCAGCACCAATGCCACACCCCCCACAGCGGATAGCGCCGGTTCTGGTAGCGTGGATCGTCCAATGAGGCTAAGGCTTCGCGTAAGTTCATGCCTCTATCTAGCCTCAACCCTGAATAACGGTCAAGTCTGCTGGGTGGGGGCGGGGGATTTGAAGGTGGGGGATGAGGTGAGGCAGGCCGACGGCACCGGCGGTACGGTGCTGGAGGTGCGCACCGTCAAGGAGCTGCGCCGGATGTACAATCTGGACGTCGCTACTGCTGACACCTTCTACGTGGGCCAGGGGCAGTGGCTGGTGCATAACTGCTCGACCACCTTGGACCGGAATCTTGGCGGGAGAGTCGGGGATGGGCTGCAGGCCCACCACTTGATCCCGGAGGAGCTATTCAGGGGTGACCCGTTCCTCGCGCGGGCGATCAGGGGTGGGTTCGACATGGACGCGGCGTACAACGGCCTGCTCATGCCCGGCTCAAGGGCCGGGAGCAACGCCGCAGGGGTCCCCTTCCACCTGGGGTCCCACCCCAATTACACAAACTATGTCCGTAGAGAACTGGTTCTGTTGGAGCAACAGGCCGCGCTGAACGGCTGGTCGGACGCCCGGGCCGCCCAGGAGGCGAGGGCGCTGGCGCGGCGCCTGGCCGCTGAGATAATGTCCAAGGGCGGGGGAAAATCGCTGAACAAGTCGTTCTGACGGAGAGGAGGCGCTCTTGTACTATGTTCTTGAGTCAAAGATCATAGGGTGGCGCGGGAAGACCCTGCTCGCCCGGTCGGAGCCGCTGCTCCACGAGTGCGAGCCCCACTGGTGGCTGGCGCAACCCCTCACCAAGAGGCCCGACCGGTTCCGCTTCTACATTGACGGCAGGGGCCCCAGGCCCGACAACTACCCCTGCGTCAGCGGCATCGACATGTACTCACGCCGCCTCGTCGAGCTGCTCTTTGCGCAGGGGGTCCGCCACGAGGCCTTCCCCGCGGACGTGATCGACGACCGCACGGGGGAGGCCCTCGGGTCCGACTACCTGGCCTTCCACCTGCTGGAGATCTACCCCGCGGTGGACCACCGGCGGTCCGACCTGACCTACGACGACGAAGGCGCGGACCGGGCCGTCATCCGCGCCGTCCGGAGGCTGGTCCTCACCGAGGAGTGCCTCCGGGCCGGGCGGCCCATGTTCCGGCCCGCAGAGCTTTTCGGCCTGGTGTTGGTGCACGAGGGGTTGGTGGCGGTGATGGAGGACCACGGGATCACGGGTAACGTGTACACCCCCCTGGAGCAGTTCAGGGTGGGCTAGTGAGGGGAAGCCGGGTATGAATGAGGAACTGCCGGCACCGGCGGTACGGTGCTGGAGGTGCGCACCGTCAAGGAGCTGCGCCGGATGTACAATCTGGACGTCGCTACTGCTGACACCTTCCACGTGGGCCAGGGGCAATGGCTGGTGCACAACGCAGGTTATAACGGGCCGGTAAAGATATCCCCGGCTGGCTTCCAGGATGTCATTACCAAAGGGGTTCACGTGTCTGTCAACGGGGTTGAACTAAGGGTTTTGCCAGCCGCCGGGGGAGAGATTGTGTTTAAGCCCGTGTTCAGCGGATATTCCGAGAGCGAGGTTAGAAGAGCGGTCATAGTCGCTCGCGAAGAGATCCAATCAAGCGCTGCCCTACGCACGAAGCTGTATGAAGCCGCGGTGGCGGCCTCCAGAAACCTAGCGACCGAGACGGGGGCCCTAGCGGAATTGGCCAGAGGCAGATCGGCAGAGACAGCGTTCCTGGCAAAAGCCCTGCAAAAAATGGGGATATGCGAGTAGACCTGATTTCCCTCATCAAGACGGGCCAGTTCCTTACCTTCAACGAGGACAGCCAGCCTGCCGACACCGCCGCTATGCCAGGGGTCGAGAGGGTTGCCCACCCGGGTAAGGACGTGATGATCATCCGCCGCGGCAACGTTGAATTCAGCTTTGTTAAAGGGAAGCTACGTGCGATCCAGCTCATACTTGACGCCAGCATCGAGCCGGCCGTCGTATACGATGACTCGTTACCCCTGCCGCTGGGGGAGGCGACCCTCAAAGACCTGTTACGGCGGGAGCAAGTGGCTTACACGGTCGATAACAAGGTGATCCCGCAGCAAGGTGCGTACAGGCTGGTTTTCCCCTCGGGGGTGACGGCCGTGGTCCACGGAGGGGTCGTGACACGAATCTACCGGAGTTTTACTTAGGGAAGCAAGTTGAGGTTTTTGTGGAAAAACAGCCCCCAGAGATCTACTCAAATTTCGCGATGAAGTTACGCATGGGACGTGGATTCGATAGCGCCCTATTCGAACAGATTATTTCTTCAATTCGCTAAATACACGATAAATGGAAAGACGAGATGGTAATCCTCAAAAAACGGTCGTGTACGTGTTGGCCTCTATTGGTCCGGATCTCAAGACCTTTGGGAAATTCAACGACGAAGCTACACGAAGACGGATCGATAAGTTACCCGCCGAGCTCCTTGAAATGGTCGAGCTGATCCTGTTGCCAACAGAAAACTAACCGTTCGCGGAACCCCCCTATGCTCCCCAAACCCCTCTCCCTCCTCCCGTTCCTTTCCCTCCTGCCCCTGCTTTCCGCCTGCGCCGCCCCCGACGGCACCCTGCCGGCGGTGGAGGTCCACTCCGCCCTCCCCGACCCCCTCCCCGCCCGGCTCAGCGTCACCGTCAAGGCCGCCGACGACTCCGGCGTCGCCTCGGTCTCGCTGTACGCCCGCGCCCCCGGCAGCCCCCACCAGGGCCAGCTGTTGGGCAGCACCGCCGAGGCGAGCGGGGAGGGCCTCTACACCCTGAGCGTCTCCACCACCACCCTGCCCGACAAGGCCAGCCTGGAGCTCTACGCCACCGCCACCGACGGCAGCGGGGAGGTGGGCGCCTCGGCCCCGGTGGCGGTGAGGACCGACCACCCCGGCGCCCCCGCCCTGAGCTACCTGGTGGCCTACACCCTGCCCAAGCCCCCCGGCTACGGCACCCCCTGCCCCAAGCCTTCCCCTTCCTCCGCGTCAGCCTCACTACGGGCCGTGGGTACAGCGCCCGCGCTCCCCCCGGCCCGCCTGGTCAACCCTGCCTTGCTGCGTCCCCCGCGGGGCTTCCGCCCCCT
>NZ_KE387025.1:230536-236219 GCF_000430045.1 Calidithermus chliarophilus DSM 9957
CCCGACGGCCCGCCCCAGCCCCAGCCCCAGCCCGACGAGCGGCTGCCCCAGCTCTACCGGCTGAGCTACGCCGACCCCGCCACCGTGGCCGCGCAGCTCTCCCAGCTCTACGGCAGCGTCCGGGTGGTGGTGGACGAGCGGCAGCGGGCGCTGCTGGTGCTCGTGAACCCCGCCGACCGGGCCCTCATCGACCAGGTGGTCCGCATGCTGGACGCGCCGCGGCCGCAGGTGGCCTTCGAGGCCGAGGTGATCGAGATCAACCGCAGCCTCAGCCAGGCCCTGGGCATCGACTACGACCTCAGCCTCTTCCGCTTCGGCGTCAAGGAGACCAACATCCCCAACCCCACCGGGGGCAACCCCGTCCGCTTCGGGGTCTTCGGCCGCGACGTCAGCCTGCCCATCGGCTTCAGCGCCACCCTCAACCTGCTGCAGTCCAGCGGGGCGGGGCGGGTCCTCGCCAAGCCCCGGGTGGTGACCACCGACGGCGTCGAGGCCCGCATCAACGCCACCCAGAACCTGGCGGTCATCGTCACCAACAACAACGTGCAGGCCGTGCAGAACCTCTCCACCGGCATCACGCTGCGCATGCTGCCCAAGGTGGCCCCCGACGGCTCCATCGAGGTGCAGGTCAGCATCTCGGTCTCCGCCCCCACCTCCCAGACCCAGAACTCCTTCTCCTTCTCCACCCGCGACGCCACCACCACCGTGCGGGTGGGCTCCGGCGAGGCCATCGTGATCGGGGGGCTGCTGGAGAACCGCCGCACCGAGAGCGTGGAGAAGGTGCCCGGCCTGGGCGACATCCCGGTGCTGGGGGAGCTGTTCAAGACCACCTCCACCACCACCGCCGAGACCGACCTGGTCATCGTCATCACCCCGCGCCTCCTCACCCCGCTGCGGTAGGGGAGGGCTAGGGCAAAGGCAGAAAGGCGTGAGCGCCCTCCTTCAGACCCTGGATGGGCGCCTGCTCCCCGCTCTGCTGCCTGAGCAACTATTCCCTCGCAATTCCCCGGCGCTACCGCTGAGGGCCTCGAGCGTCCCCGGCCGGCGGAGCCCGGCCTGTCCCGGTCGAGCCCGGTCGGTTGACGGGAGCCGCCCGGCGTGCTACTGCTGAAAACCGGGAGCCACTGCCTGGCGGGGGTGGCGGGCCGTTCTCGCCTCACGGCGCCCCGGCACCGCCCGCGAGGGGCACGGAGGTAAGACCATGCACGAGATCACCGGCACGACGGCGGCGCCCCCGGTGTTGTGGGGGGAGCCGAGGCCCCAGGTTCGCGCTGTGCCTCGCCCGCGTGGGCTCGAGGCCCGGAGGACGCGGTGAGCGGCGTGGTGGCCTGCCCCTCCTGCGGGGCCAAGAACCGCCTGGGCGCCCCGCCCGCGGGGCAGGTGCCCGTGTGCGGGGCCTGCAAGAAGCCCCTACCCTGGCTGGTCGAGGCGGGCGAGGGGGGCCTGACGGGCGAGCTGCGGGCCGGGGTGCCGGTGCTGGTGGACTTCTGGGCCACGTGGTGCGCCCCCTGCCGGGTGGTGGCCCCGGTGCTGGAGGAGCTCTCGAGGGAGCTGGCGGGGAGGCTGAAGGTGGTCAAGCTCGACGTCGACCGCCACCCGCTGCCGGCCAGCGCCTACGGGGTGCAGAGCGTCCCCACCCTCATCCTCTTCAAGGACGGCCAGCCGGCCGAGCGCATCGTGGGGGCCATGCCCAAGGCCGCCCTCCTGGCCCGGCTGGCCCCCCACCTGAGGAAGGACTAAGGGCCGGGCCGCCGCGGGCGCCGTGCGGGGTGCGCCGGCCCGGGTACGCCCCGGCTTCAGGCCCTGCTGAGCGGCCGCAGGCCGGTGAGCTCCTCGCTGACCCGCCACAGCCGCTCCTGCACGGCTTCGTCGTAGGAGAGCGGGTTGGAGCGGACGGCCTTCCTGTCGGCGAAGTATTTCCCGCTCACCCCCTCGACCTCGGGCGAGGAGGCCAGGTAGACCGGGGTCTCGGCCCCCTTCTCCGGGGAGCGCATGAACGGGTCGATGAGGGGGAACATCACGCGCCAGAGCCAGGGGGTGTCCACCCGCCCGAAATTGGTGCGCACCACCCCAGGGTGGAGCACGTTGGCGCTCACGCCCGTGCCCTCCAGCCGGCGCGCCAGGGCGTAAGTGAACAGCACGTTCGCTAGCTTGGACCGGTTGTAGGCGGCCTGCGGGTTGTAGCGCTTCTCGCCCTGGAGGTCGTCGAAGTCGAGCTTCGCCATGCCCTGCGCCCCCGAGCTGACGTTGACGACGCGGGCGGGGGCGCTGGCCTTGAGCACGTCGAGCAGCAGGTTGGTGAGCAGGAAGTAGGCCAGGTGGTTGAAGGCGAAGGTGTACTCGAGCCCGTCCGCCGTGGTCCTGCGGGCGGTGAAGATGCCCCCCGCGTTGTTGACCAGCACGTGCAGGCGGTCGTGCCGGCGCTTGAACTCGGCGGCCAGCCGGCGGACGTCGGCCTGTGCGGAGAGGTCGGCGACGAGCAGCTCGAGGTTCTCGTTGCCGGTCTTGGCGCCGATCTCCTCGAGCGCGGCCCGGCCCCTGGCCCGGTCGCGGGCCACCAGCACCACCGTGGCCCCCATCCGGGCGAGCTCGAGGGCGGTCTGCTTGCCGATGCCGGAGGTGGCCCCGGTGACGAGGACGGTCTTCGCGCCCATCGGCCCGCCCTCGCCGGGGTTCCGCCGCTTCACTGCCCCGCCGCCTGGCGCACGACCTTGAAGTTGAACACCGGGGTCTGCAGCGCGCCCCACAGCCGCACCCAGATCGGCAGGAGCATCTCGGTGCCCCGGGCGGTGGTGATGTCGCCCAGGTCGATGACGTCCTCCCAGCCGAACCAGTCCCGGAGGTAGCCGGCCACGGTGGCCTTGGCCTGCGCGTCGTCGCCGCTGACGAACAGGGTGTGGTCGCCCCCGGCGAGCTGCCGGGGGTTCACCATCAGGTAGGCGTTGACGGTGTTGAGGGTCTTGACCACCTTCGAGCCGGGGAAGCGGCGCTGGATCTGCTCGCCCAGGGAGTCGGTGTTGGCGACGAAGAGGGTGGGGGGCATCCCCCGGGAGAAGTCGAGCGGGTTGGAGACGTCGATGAGGATCTTGCCGTCGAGGTTGGCCTCGCCGGCGGCCTCGAGCGCCGGCAGCGCCCCGAAGCCGCTGGTGGCGTTGACGACCACCTCGCCGAAGGCCGCGGCCTCGGCGAAGGTGCCCAGCCCCACCTGGGGGTTCTGGCGGTGCCACTCGGCCAGGGTGAGCTGGGCGCCGGTGGCCTTCTGCTCGCGGGCGAGGGCCTGCTGCACGTCGCGGGTGCCCATCATGACCGCGTGACCTTTAGCCGCGAGGGCCGAGGCGAGAACCTGGCCGACCACTCCGGTGCCGAGAACTGCGATGTTCATGGGAGACTCCTTCATGGGTAGACCCTTCTGTCTATTAGGGTTGCTTGGCATACTACAGACAGGTCTGTATACTTGTCAACGGGTCCAGCGTCCATGAGCCGAACCGCCCGCGAAACCTCCCCCGCCCGAGAGCAGATCCTCCAGACCGCCGCGCAGCTCTTCTACCGCGAGGGCTTCCGCGCGGTGGGCGTCGACCGCATCATCGCCGAGTCGGGCGTGGCCAAGATGACCCTCTACAAGCACTTCCCCTCCAAGGACGACCTGATCGTGGCCTACCTCGAGCGCGCGAACGAGGGCTTCTGGGGCCACTACGCCGAACGGGTCGAGCCGCTGCCCACGGCGCGGGAGAAGCTCGAGGCCCTCTTCGACTGGGTGGCGGAGCGGGCGGTGAGCCCGGCCTGCTTGGGCTGCACCTTCTCGGTCAACGCCGCGGAGTTCCCCGACCCCCACAGCCCCGGCCACCAGGTTGCCCTGCGGCACAAGCGGGCGGTGCTGGAGAAGCTCGAGGAGCTCGCCGCGCAGGCCGGGGCCCGCGACCCGCGGGCCCTCGCCGAGTCCTTGCTGCTGCTGATGGACGGGGCCTGGAACGCCGCGCGGGTGTTCGGGCCGGGGAGCCACGCGGGCCGGGCGGGGGAGGCCGCGCGGGCCCTGATCCGCGCGCACTGCGGCTGAGGGCCGCCGGGGCGCCCGTGGGCCCGGCCTAGACCCGGGAGAACCGCTCGTCCTGGCGGGCCGACAGCACGAGCTCCCGCACCTCCGGCGGCAGCCGCCCGTCCTGCCAGGCCCGCTCGGCCTCGACGGAACGGCCCGCGGCCTTCACGGCCTTCAGCGCGTAGTGGGCCGCGCCGAGCGCGTGGTCGGCGGCGTGGGCCGTCGCCGCGGCGTGGCCTACGGCGCGCGCCACCGCGGTGGCGACCGGGCTCGAGGCCGCCCGGGCCGCCGCGTGGGCCTCGAGCGCGGCTTCGCGGGCTTTCCCCGCCCGCACCTCCCCGCGCTCCCAGGCCCCGGCCGTGTCGAGGGCGGCGGTAAGGCGCCCGGCCGGTCCGGCGCCCTCGAGGAGGGGGAGCACGTGCTCGGCGCAGTCGTGCGCCCAGCGCATCAGCAGGCGGTGGTGCTCTAGGCTCAGCGGCCCGCCGCGGTGGGCCGCGACGAACCGTCGGTCTCGCACGGGGCTCCTCCTTCCCAGGGCGCGGGGCCCGCTTCATTATCGCGCCTTTCGCCCGGCCCGCGCTCCGGATGGCGTAGGCGAGCCGCTTCAGGCCCTTGCCTTGACAAACCGGCCGCCTCGGCTTACTCTACCTGCATAGTTTCATATTGTGAAAAGGTCTTACATGGCGAGCCAACCCCAGAGTCAGTACGTGATGAACTCTTCCTACCGCACCCTCCAGGTGCTGCTCGCGTTCGCCGCTCCGCCCCACCGCTTCACCCTCACCGAGGTCACGCAGCGCATGGGGCTGGAGAAGAACCAGGTCTACCGCTCCCTGAAGACGCTCGAGGAGGCCGGCTTCCTGCGCATGGACGTCGACGGGCGCTTCACGCTCACCCCGGTGCTGGGGGTGCTGGGCGCCGCCGCGGCGGAGAACCAGCCCGCCTCGCTGGTGGACGTGGCGGCCCCCTTCATGGACCGGCTGGCCGCCGAGACCAAGGAGTCGGTGAACCTCTTCGTGCTGGTGGGCGACTCCGCGGTCTGCGTCGACCGGCGCGACAGCACCCAGCGGGTGCGGGTGGCCTCGGTGCTGGGCCAGGCGGTGCCCTTGCACGCCGGGGCGGTCCCCAAGGCCATCCTGGCCCACCTGCCCGAGGCCGAGCAGGAGCGCGTGCTCGGCCGCCTGGCCAGCTACCCCCGCTTCACCGAGCGCACCGTGGCGGAGCCCGTGCGGCTGCGCGAGGAGCTGGCCCAGATCCGGCGGCAGGGCTTCTCGGTCAGCGACGGCGACTACGACCTCGCCGCGCGGGGCGTCGGGGCGGCGATCTTCGACCAGAGCGGCAAGGTGGTCGGCGGGATCAGCGTCGGGGGGCCCGCGTTCCGCGTGGACGAGGCCGCCCTCGCCCGCTTCAGTGAGCTCATTGTCCAGGTGGCCCGGGCCGTCTCGAGGCAGCTCGGCTACGCCGGATAGAGGAGGAGGCTTTTACGATTAGGACTTACGCAGTTGGCTGAAGGATGTGGAGGGGATGGGCGAGATAACTTCGTATTGCCTCGCGAACAATGGACGCCTTGGCCTCGTACCAGCTCACCCCCCTGCGCAGCCGGTAGACCTCCAGCCGGAGGAAGGCCCGCAAAGCCAGGAGGAGGTGCCGCAG
>NZ_KE387025.1:236319-237625 GCF_000430045.1 Calidithermus chliarophilus DSM 9957
CTCGCGCCTCTGGCCTGGCGCGGGGAGTGGCTGGCGCTGGCGGGGGCCAGGGCCCCCTGGGGGGAGCCTAGACCTCCCCCTGAGGATGGCGGGGAGGGTGGGCATGGCCAGGCGGCGGGCGGCCTCGGCCAGGGCGAAGAGGGCGTGCAGCGCCTCGACGAAGGCCGTCCGGCTCACCGGCCGTCCCAGACCGAACTGCGCAGGCTTGCTTTGTATCACGAATTGACATACCATTTCAATGCGGCTGTTCCGGACTTCAGAAGGAGGCTGTATACGTTATGCCGAAAACGACTACGAAGAAGGCATCGGCCGCCCGGCTGAGCAACAAGCCCATCCCGATGCGGCTCGACGAGGAGAGCAGGCTCCTCGTGCGGCGAGCCGCCATGATGAGCGGGGTGACCGTGAGCCAGTTCATGCGCCAGCACGTCCTCGAGGCCGCCCGGCGCACCGTCGAGGCCCAGCAGGTGATCCGGCTGAGCCTCGAGGCCGCCGAGAACTTCGCCGCAGCCCTTTCGGGGCCCGCCACCCCCAACGAACGGCTCACCGAGCTGTTCCGCCGCCACCGGGGCATCCCCCCGCGCAAGGCGGGGGAGGGGTCTTGACCGCCGCCGGGGATGAGGATGCGGCTGGAGGGCCTGATCATCGAGCCGCTCGGCGAGCACGACCGGGCGGCTTTCTCCTGTGGTAAGCCCCCGCTCGATGAGTACCTCAAAACCCAGGCGGGCCAGGACCACAAGCGGGATTTGGCCCGCACCTTCGTGCTGGTCGACCCTACCCGCGACCCGTCGCGGGTCATCGGCTACTACAGCCTCGCGGCCACCGGCGTCGACCTCTCCCGGCTGCCGCCGGAGCAGGCCAAGGGCGTCCCCTACCCGGTGGTGCCGTGCCTGCTGCTGGGCCGCCTGGCCCTTGACCAGGCCTACCACGGGCAGGGCCTTGGGGCCTTCCTTCTTGACCGGGCCCTGAGGCACTGCCTCTCCATCGCACAACAGGTCGGGGCCCGGGCGGTGATCGTGGATGCCCTGGACGAGCAGGCCCGGAAGTTCTACGAGGCTCACGGCTTCCGCCCCCTTCCGGGGACGCCGGGCCGCCTCTTCCTGCCGGTGAAGGACATTGCCCACGCCGTCCGCGCTGCCGACCGGAAGGGCGCCTGATTGAGGACGACCCCCTTCAGGAGAGATCCATCGGGTCTGTCCACCCCGGCAATTCCCTACGCCTCCCCCCGGAGGATGGCGGGGAGGGTGGGCATGGCCACCCTGCGGGCGACCTCGCCGGGGGCCAGCCCCCGCCCCAGCCCCCGCCGCAC
>NZ_KE387025.1:237725-238087 GCF_000430045.1 Calidithermus chliarophilus DSM 9957
GTCGCAAAACGTCACTCCTCTGCCATTCGCGACGGTTATCGCGTTTCTCGCGGGTCGATCCGTGCCCCGATTTCGCATGAGTGGCAGGCGCCTGCCAGGGTCGTTTTCGGGAGGAATTACGAGGACCGGGGGCGGGCGTGCGACCGGTCGGGGGGTCGGCGGTGAAGGGGGCGTGAGCCCCCCGGTGCTCCCGGCCGGGCTGCTTTCCATGTGAAACAGTGGGCCCCTCCCCGCGCCCGCCGCGAGGCCCGTCCGGGCTGGGGCGTGGGCCTGGGTTGGCCCTTCCTCCCCCGCCGCCCTTACCGGGCTTCCGGCTCGCGCTCGCTCGAGACCTACCCCCGGCTGCCGCCCTCGGATACCCC
>NZ_KE387025.1:238187-249375 GCF_000430045.1 Calidithermus chliarophilus DSM 9957
CGGGCGAACTCCTCGTCGCCCAGGCCGTCGCGCCGGGGGGCGTGCGGGGGGATGTCGGGGAAGCGCAGGTGGGGGGGCCACCCCACGCCGCCCCACCCCAGGAAGCGCGCGAAGTGGCCCAGCCCGGCGTAGGCCTTGCGGGCGCTCCCCGGGGTGGGCCTCCGGGCCTTGCCCCCCAGGGGGGGCCCTTGCTCGAGCCAGCCCCGGAGGAAGGCCTCGAGGTCGCCGGCCTCGAGGCCGGGCCACCGGCGGTTCCTGAGGCGCAGGAAGGCCAGCAGGTTGCGCAGGGTCCACAGGTAGTAGTCCGGCTTCCTGACCCCCGCCCGGGCTAGGTACTCCGCGAAGCCCTCCAGCAGGGCCCCCTCGTCCCAGGCGGCCAGGGCGGCCTCCAGGGTCTCCTTCCTCGAGGCGGGGTCGTCCCAGCCGCCCTCGCTCAGCAGGGGGGGCTGGCCGCCGCCGTCTCCGCCGCTTCCGACGCGCTTTCCCATGCCCCCATCCTACCACACCACACAACCTCACACCCATCCTCACCGCTGAGCCCCCCACCCGACCCCTACCCAGGAACCTACCCTGCGCCACCGCTGCCCGTGCTCCATCCCGTATTTTTGCCTTCTCTATCGCGTGTATCCGAGCCAATGCCGCTGAGGGTGGGAAGCGGGGCCGGGGGAGGGGGCGGGCTCGAGGGGGTGGAGGGGAGGGTGGGGTATTGGTGAGGATGGGTGGAGTGTTGGGTGTGAGCGGGCCTCAGGGGAAGCGCTTGTGGGCCCTACCGCCACCGGCCGCCAGGGGGGCGGGGGTGGGGCTCGAGCCCACATCCTACACGGCCTCACCCACTCCCGTCCGCCCTAGGGCTGCTCGGGGAAGGGCTTTGGGGGGGCAGCCACACCGCTTCAGGGAGCTCGGAGCTTGTGCGACAAGTTCAGTGTGCCAGGCGCAGTGGTTGCGGGATTGCTTATTAACAAAAATGTTAATATTGATTTTTCTTAGCACTTAAGTTAAGATTACCCGGTGGCACTGCCTCCCTTCACCCCCGACGGCGTCTTGCCCCCCGGCGACTACCCACTGACCTTTGCCGAGCTCCGTCAGTCCTTGCTGGTAGTCGGGAAGGGGAGAAGCGCCAGTTGGGACGCGGCGTGGAGGCTCTACCTGGTGCAGCAGTGCGAGGTGCTGGTCCGGCAGCTCTGGACGGCTGGGATCCAGAACGTCTACCTCGACGGCTCCTTCGTGGAGGAGAAGGACCACCCCAACGACATCGACGGCTACTTCGAGTGCGACCTGATGGACTTCGCCACAGGCAACCTGCAGCGGCGGCTCAACGCGCTGGACCCCCACAAGGTGTGGACCTGGGACAAGGCCACCCGTAGGCCCGCGAACGGCTTCGCCAAGTGGCAGTTGCCGATGTGGCACCACTACCGTGTCGAGTTATACCCCCACTGGGGCCAGGGCTCGGGCATTCGCGACCAATACGGCAATGAACTGACGTTCCCTTCGGCTTTCCGTCAGCGGCGCAGCACCTACCAGCCCAAAGGCATCGTCAGGGTCGTCCCGGAGTAAGGAGGCGAGAGCATGATCCGAACTGAGAGCGAGTACCGTAGGGCCGTGGAGCGGCTTGAGCGCGAGACCGCGTTCGCCGCCGAGCAGCGGGCCCACCTGGAGAGCCTCGGCCTGAGCGCCGAGCAGATCGACCTGGCCCTGCAGCCCGCGGAGAGCTTCCGGGAGCAACTGAAGGAGGAGATCGCCACCTACGAGGCGATGTGCCGGGGCGAGCTCGGCACGCTGACCCGGCTCACCCACATCGGGCGCTGGTTGATCGGGGTACGCATCGCACAGGGGCTTAGCCAGAAGCAGCTGGCCGAGATGCTGGGGGTCTCCGAGGCCCAGGTCTCCCGTGATGAGCGCAACGAGTACCACGGCATCACCGTCGAGCGCGCGCAGTACATCCTCGAGAAGATGGGGGTTCGCTTCCGGATGGAGGAGGTCCCCGAGGGTGCGGCAGTCCCGTCGAAGGAGAGCCAAGCCTTCGTCCCCCCCGGGGTCAACGTGCCGGCCCAGGTAGCGGTGTTCCTGCGGGCAGACCCCAACCTGGCGCCGGATAAGGCCGAGCACCTCACCCAGGAGTTCCAGCAGGCTTACGAACGGGCCTTGGCTGAGTCGAAGAAGTAGCCCCGAGGCCGGACCGAGACGGCGCCGAAGAGGTGACCCCATGCCCAGAACCAACCCCGCCCCCCCCGTCAGCCACGAGCTGATGAAACGCTACGAGGTGATCGCCCAGAGCCTGCGGGAGCGGGCGGGGGCGGGCCCGCTCGGGCCGCTCGACCCCTTCGAACTGGCCCGGCGGTTGGGCGTGGTCATCGGGTACAGCCGCTCCCTGGAGGTCAAGGACTGGTCGGGCATGAGCAAGCCGCTCCCCGACGGCCGCCTGTTCGTGATGCTCCACGCCGGCCAGACCCCCGAGCGCATGAACGCGACGCTACTGGAGGAGATCGTCCACCACGTCCAAGGCCACACCCCGGTGCAGATCGGCCCGGGTGGCCGGAGCGAGTACAACGAGGCCGAAGAGCAGGAGGCCAGGTTTAGCGCGGCGGCTGCGCTGCTCCCCATGAAGGCGGTGGCCCAGGCGGTGCTGCGGCGGGACGACCCGACCCGCTTCGCGGCGCTCCACGGGGCGAGCGTGGAGCTGTTCGAGATGCGGGTCAAGACCCTGGGGCTGTGGGCCCTCTACAAGGACCGCTCCCCACTGCCGGAGGGAGTGCGATGAGGGGGGGCTTCGGTGACGAAGGCCTCGAGGCCCTGCGGCTGCTCGAGGCCGCCCGGCCCCCAGCCCTCCGGCGGTACGACCAGATCCCGATGCTGGGATCCGACCTGCTGGAGCAGGTGCTGCGGGTCGCGCCCGACCTCGCCGGGCGGTCGGTGGCCTTCGTGGGCGATTACGACGGAACCAGCCTCCTGCTCGGCCTCCTGCACGCGCGGGGACTGCTGGCCGGCCCCGCCCGGATGCTGCTCCTCGACTTCGACGAGCGGCTCCTGATCGCAGCACGAAAGTTCGCCGCGCTCCACGGCTTCGGGGGCTTACTCGACACCCGACTCTACAACGTCTTCCGCGCGGTTCCTGCGGGGTTGGCCGGAGGGTACGAGGTCTTCTACACCAACCCCCCCTACGGCGGCTCGAACAACGGCGCCAGCGCCCGCCTCTTCATCACCCGGGGCTGCGAGCTGGCCGTGCCGGGCGGCGGCCGCGGCTACCTGCTGCTGCCGGACACCCCCCGCTTCCCCTGGTCACAGCGCGCGATGAGCTCCACCCGCAGGTTCCTGCGGAGCCACGGCTGGCGTGTGGTGCGGGCGGAGCGTGACCTGCACCGCTACCACCTCGACGACGCCCCGGCACTGAGCTCCTCGCTGACGGTGATCGAGCGCGACCCGCGCCGCCCGGGCGCCCCCGCTCCGCCCTGGGCGGGCCGGGACGTCCAGCCCGCCGACTTGCCGCGCTTTTACGGCCGGGGCGTTTCCCCGCCCTACCCCGAGTCCATCGGCCCCGATGGACAGCCCCGCTACCCCCTTGGTACCGTCACTGATGATGAAGCCGCTTGACCCCCCCACGACGAGCGAGGCCGGCCCTGTTGCCGTGGTAGAGCCCACCCGGGAGGGGGCCACCGCCCTCAAGGTCGGCCACGCCGACCGCGACCGCGCCACCTGGATCTTCCAGGCCAACCCCGCCCTCTACGACATCCATCGCTCGCTCAAGCTCGAGGCCCGCGAGTGGTGGGGCTGTCTCCAGCACACCGGCCGGATCAGGGCCGGGGACCGCGTCCTCATCTGGATATCCGGCCCACGGGCGGGGATCTACGCGGTGGGCGAGCTCGAGACCGGGCCCAGCCTGCGGCCCGACTCGCCAGTCGGGCTCCGGTACTGGACCGACCCCGTGGACGGGATGAGCCGGCGGCCGAGGGCCCTGGTGCGCTACGACCGCGTGCTGCTTGACGACCCCCTGCTGAGGGAGTACCTCCGCTGCGACCCCGACCTCTGGGGGTTGAGCGTCCTGCGTCAGCCGCGGGGCACCAACTTCCCGGTGACCGAGCGGGAGTGGCGGGCCGTCGAAGGTTGGCTCGAGCAAGTGTGAACCCGCGCCGATCGGCCCCCCGGCCGCCCCTTCCCCGCCGCCTCAACCCCGCGCGCGCCAGTCCAGCCGCAGCGGGATCAGCACCAGCGACACCACGCAGAACGCCGCCAGCACCACGACCGGTGCGTACAGCGCGGGGCCCGTGTGGCCCGAGATGGCGGCGTGCAGGGCGGTGGCCGCGTGGGTGGTGGGCCAGGGGTGGGCGACCACCCGGAGGGGGTCGGGCAGGGCCGCGGGGGGGGTAGTAGACCGGGGCGAAGAAAACGATGACGGTCTGGAGGATCTGGGTCAGCTGCTCGCCACCTGCGAGGTCATCGCCAGCTGGGGCCTGAGGGAGGGGGAGGCGGTGCGCGGGCGGGGCCAAGAGAAGACGGGGCTGCTCGAGGTCCGGCGGCCGGGCGGGAGCCGGGAATTCTCGTGGCTGGAGGAGGAGCTGGGCGCCACCCTAGCCGGGGGCGCGCACGCCACCTCCATCGACTTCCCCTACGGCGGCAGCGCCGAGGCCTTCCGCCGCCTGTGCGCCGAGGGGCGGCACCCGCTGGAGGAGGAGCTGGGGACGGGCTGGCGCGTGACCCGGGTGTACGGCCCGCGGGGGGACTACCTGGGGCGCTTCGGGCGGTAGGGATGAGGGGGGCTGAGTGGAGACGACCCCGACCCCCCGGACGGCCTGCAGCGGCGCGCCTACTGGCTCGACCCCGCGGCCAAGGCTTGGCTCCTCGAGCGCGCCGAGGAGCTGCGCCGGGCGGGGGTGGACGCCGGCGGGTCGGCCGTCCTCCGGGCCCTGTGCGGCCACTTCATCCGGCTGCGCCGGGAGGACCCCCGGGAGTACCGCAAGCTCCTCGTCCGCGCCGGGGCCGGGCCGAGCGGCACAGCTTCCGGGCGCGCCCGCCCCACGCGCAGCTGGCGCTCGAAGTGCGGCGCGACCTGCTGCTGATGGGCCAGGACGTCGAGCCCTCCGCCGTCGTGCAGGGGCTGCTGGAGGCCGACGCGGGCTTCCGCGAGGCGCTGGCGCGGGGCGTGGCGGAGGAGCTGGGGGGCGGCCGCTGACCCCTGCCCCCCGCCCCCGTCGCGCCCCGGCCGCGGGGGTGTCAGAATAGGGCCATGGGCAGAAAACCCACCGCCCTGCCGGTCGGGCGGCTCACCGCCCTGCTGGCGCTGTGCGCCGGCTTCGCGCTGGCCAACCCCCTGCTGGAAAACGCCTTCTGGCAGAGCGCGACCCCCGCCGACGTGGAGCGCGCGGCCCGGCAGGGGGCCGACGTCAAGGCTATGGACAAGGACGGCGCGACGCCGCTGCACTATGCGGCACGGTACAACGGCAACCCCGAGGTGATCGCGCTCCTGGTGCGCCTGGGCGCGGAGGTGAACGCCCGGGCCCAGGGCGGCTGGGCCCCCCTGCACACCGCGGCGGCCATCAACGGCAACCCCGAGGTGGTGCTGGCCCTGCTCGAGCTGGGGGCCGACCCCAAGGCCCGGACCCTGGACGGGAGCACCGCCTGGGACCTGGTCCAGAGGAACGACAGGCTGAGGGGCACCCCGGCCTACTGGAGGCTCAACGACCTCAGGTTCTAGAGGGACGGGGGCATGGGGCGTGACCCCGGCTCGAGCCCGGCCGGGGATATTTCCCTTAATCAAGCTTAGGGGAAATGTGGGCGGTTTGGGCCTCGAGGGGATGGGGGTCCGGACCCCGCCGGACCCCCTGCACCCCCCTCGAGCCCGCCCCCCGCCCCGGCCCTTCACCCCGGCGGCCCGCGGAGGGGCCTTGCCGTGGCTCTGGGAGGCTCGGGTAGGAAACGCCGTCCTGGAGTGGGCGGATAAACGTACTGGGTCCAGGCGGCAGCACCGCGTTCCCTGGAAGCCTCCGGCTAAAGCGGCCGTAAGGCGGGGGCCGGGGCCCGCTCGCCGCGCCACCCTTGGGCTTTAGTAGCCCCCCACCCCCTCGTTTCTATAATGTGGGCCGCCATGGGACGAACGCTCACAACGCTCACCGCACTGCTCCTGGCGATCTCCATGACGGCCTGCGACTCCGGCCCCGCGGGGGCCCCGCCCGAACCGCCGCCCCCCGGCAGCCCGCCCGGCGCCCCCGGGCTGGTGTGGACCGCTCGCACCGGGGTGCACCGGGCCGTGACCTACGGCGGCGGCCTCTTCGTGGCCGTGGGCGACAACGGCAGCATCCGCACCTCCCCCGACGGGGCGGACTGGACGCCCCGCCCCTCCGGCACCAACAATGACCTGTACGCGGTCGTCCACGGCAACGGCCGCTTCGTCGCCGTGGGCTTCGGGCGCACCCTGACCTCGGCGGATGGGGTGAGCTGGAGCGAAGGGGACGGCTACGCCAACCTGTACGCCGTCACCTACGCCAACAACCTCTTCGTGGCGGTGGGCCAGAACGAGTGCTGCCTGGACCGCCTGACCCTCTTGCTCACCTCCCCCGACGGGTCGAACTGGCAGAGCCACGCCTCAGAGCTGGGCGGGCTCTACGACGTCGTCCACGCCAACGGCCTCTTCATGGCGGTGGGGGACCGCCTGTACACCTCCGCGGACGGGCGGGCCTGGGCCGAGCGCGCGACCCCCGCGCCCCTGAGCAAGCTGGCTTTCGGCCCCCAGCAACTCGTCGCGCTGGGGCAAACCGGCGCGTACGGGGGGTACCCGGCGATCTTCACCTCGCCCTGAACGCCCCCCCGGCCCGGGGGGTCAACACCGCCTCCCCGCTCCGTAACCCGGGCGGAGGCGCTACGGCCGGGGGGAGGAGAACGTCCGCACCTGCAGGTACGACCGGCGGGTTAACCGGGTCCGCCGCGCCGACCACCCCGCCGAGTCCCGCCCCGGCACCGAGGAGCGGGTGCCCCAGGAGCGCACCGTGCGGACCCTCGAGTACCCCCCTGACCCCCGGCCGCCCAAGGCCTTCACCCTGGCCCCTCCCCGGAGGGGCCTTGTTTTTCGTTTTACAGGCTCGCGGCCTCGAGCCCGTTCTGGACGGCTCTCCTACACGGGACAGGTCCAGGGAAGGATAACCTGGGCCGGGTCCGGGAAAGGCGGGGTCCGGGCTCGGGGCCCTCAGCTACCGGCGGCCGCCCGCCGGGGGCGTGCGGGGTGAGGGCCTCGGGGGAGCCCTCGCGCTCCCCGGCGCGGGCAGGGCGGGGGCGCCTAGCGGGGCTGCACGTTCAGCCCGACCCCGCTGACGTCGCCGCCGTAGTCCAGGTCGACGGCGGTGCTGCCGTAGAACTCGCCGGGCTCCCCCAGCACGCCGTCGTGGTCGCGGTCGTTGCCCGCCTCGAGGGTGTAGCGGCCCGCGGGGACGTTCTCCAGGGCGAAGTTCCCGCCCCGGTCCGCCCGCCCCTCGGCCACCAGCGTATTCCCCTGCCGCAGGCGCACCCTGAAGTCGGAGAAGTAGGCGCTCAGCAGGTCGCGGGCGGCCTTCACGGCGGCCTCGGCGTTGACCAGCCCGTAGCCGTAGTACTGGTCCCAGCCCGCCGCGCCCAGGTCGGAGGCGGTCGAGGCCAGCAGGTAGCGCACCTGGGTGGGGGTGAGGTCGGGGTTGGCCGCCAGGACCAGGGCCGCGACCCCGGCCACGTGGGGGGAGGCCATGGAGGTGCCCTGGAGGTAGCCGTAGGCGTTGCCCGGCAGCGTCGAGTACACCCCGCCCGCGGCGCCGTAGCCCGCCTGGTCGCCCCCCGGCGCCGCGACCCAGACCTTCGGGCCGTAGTCGGAGTAGGGGGTGATGACGTCGGCGGGGCCGGTGGCGGAGAGCGCGATCACCCCGGGCTCCCCGGCCGGGCCGTTGATGACGTTGCAGTCGTCGTTGCCCGCCGCCGCCACGATCACCACGCCGTTGCCCAGGGCCGAGGCGATGGCGTCCTTGCGGGCCTCGCTGCTGGGGATGCTCACGCAGCTGGGGTTGCTCGGCCCGAGGCTGAGGTTGATCACGCGGGCCTTCGCCTGGGGGCAGACCAGCGCGCTGGAGCGGTTGTACACGCAGAACCCCGCGGCGAAGAGGATGGCCCGGTTCACGTCCATGTCGGTGGCCCCGCCGCCGGTCGGGAACACGTTGAGGGGCATGACCTTGGTGCCCCAGCCCGCTCCGGCCACCCCGCGGGCGTTGTCGGTGACGGCGGCCACCGTGCCGGCCACGTGGGTGCCGTGGGCGTCGGCGGGGGTGGTGATGGAGGGGGTGTTGGCCACGAAGTCGTACCCCGGGACCAGGTTGGCCGCGAGGTCGGGGTGGCCGGTGTCCACCGCGCCGTCGATCACCGCCACCACCACGTCGCCCGAGCCCCGGGTCAGGTCCCAGGCCTGGGGCAGCCGGACCTTGCCGTAGTGCCACTGCGAGGGGTAGGAGGGGTCGTTGGGCGCGGCGAGCTTCCGGTGCAGGTAATTGGGCTCGGCCGCCCGCACCCGCCCGTCGCGGCGCAGGGCCTCGAGCACCTCCCCCACCGCCTTCCCGCCGGTGGAGAGCTTGAACACCGGCAGCTCGGGGCTCAGAGCCTCGGCCAGGCTGAGGCCGTGGTCCGCGGCCAGCCCCGAGGCCGTCTCCCGCATGGCCCGCAGGCTGACCCGGGGTAGGCTCCGGGCGCTCTGAAGGGCTACCCCCTGCTCGGCCGCGACCATGCCCGGCTCGAGCGCCACCAGCACCTCGCCCGGCACGTAGGTCCCGGGCTCTGGGGCGGGGGGCCTGGCCCCCAGGCTCCCCGGCCGCACCTGGCCGGCGGGGCCGGTGATGTTGCCCGCGACGCCGGGGAAGCGCATGTAGACCGTGACGGCCTCCCGGGCCGAGCCCCCCTTGAAGAGGACGGTTCCCGCGTAGTGGCCGGGGGTCAGCCCGCTCCGGTCGACGGTGAGGGTGACGGTGGCGTCGCCGCTCCCCGAGGCCGGGCTGACCCTGAGCCAGCCCTGGTCGCTCTGGGCGGTCCAGCTGCCGTCGGCGGCCACGCTCAGGGCCGCCGAGCTGGTCCCCGGGAAGGACAGGTGCTCGGAGCTGGCCTCGATGGTGGTGGCCCCGCCGCCGTCGCCGGAGCCGCCGCCTCCCCCGCTACAGGCGGCGAGGAGCAGGAACGATACCGAGATAACCGCGCGCGCGAATCTCCCGACTTGCATGGATCACCTCCCGAAAAGTGTACGCGCCCCGGGGGGTCGGCCCCGGTGCGGATGCACGCGGGGTCATGGCCGCGTGCGCCTGCGGGGGCGGGCCGCGGGCATCGAGTAGGGTGAACGGCGATAACCGCCGTGCCCGAGCTTCCCCGCGTATAGCCGGGGGCGGGATCCCGCCCGGCTCGAGGCCCCCGGGGATCTGTCCCTCGAGGTCCGACCGAGTCCGGCTATAATCCCCTCCTTGGAGGTGACCGACATGAAATTGACTCCAAGGTTCCTCGTCTGGCTCTCAGCCCTCGCCTCCTCGTGGCCGGGGCCCAGAGGGGCCCCTCCAGCCAGGCCGCGATGGCGGGCCTGAACCTCACCCTCCAGGGGTGCAGCCTGAGCGGGGATACGCTCAACTGCACCGTGGAGGTGGCCAACCCCCAGGGCAAGGCGGTCTCCCTCAGCATCGCCCCGGCCTCCGTCCAGGCCCTGACCGCCTCGGGCTGGCTCTACCAGGGGCAGGCGTCCGCCGGCTCGCTGCGGCTCGGCCCTGGCGGGAAGACAACGCTGAGGCTCAGCTTCCGGGGGGTGGACAACCCCTCCGGGCTCTTCGCCATGATCCAGGTCGGGGAGGCCCGCTTCCTGGGGGTGGCGGTCCCCGGGGCGCCCCGGCTGGCCGCGAGGGACGGGTATTGTTTCTATTTCGACTCCATGAGTTTCCAGGAGGATGGCAGGTTCGTGTGCCACCTGACCGTCGCCAACGACACCGACACCGACCTCAAGCTGCGGCTGGACCCCGGCCAGTCCTTCGTGGTCACCGAGCTGGGGTCCAGGTACTTGGGAACGCGCGTGGTCCTCGGGGAGCGTTGGCATGACTACGGCAGCCCTGTGGACCTCACCGTCCCGGCCCGCACCACGACCCGCCTGGGGGTGGTGTTCGAGGAGGCCAGATTCGGCCAGCAGAACTATCCCCTGCAGAAGGTCCAGCTGATCCGCTTCAAGGTGGGCGGGGGGTTCTTGGAGCTGCGGGACGCGCCCGTGCGCTACTGCGGCGCCGAGGCCAACAAGAAGTGCGGCAGCTCCCAGCCCTTCTGAGGCCCGGGCCCTGAAGGCCCCGAACGTCACGAACCCCCGGCGGATGGCCGCCGGGGGTGGCGCTTTCCCGGGGACGGCGAGGAGGCGGCGTCGTAGGGCAAGCAGGCCGCCGCGCGCTGCGTCCCCGGAAGGCGCAGCGCCCGAGCAGCGCGCGGCCGGAGAGGCCTGGAGGGGATAAGCCCGTCCTGTCGCGGCCCCGCACCCCGGAGGAAGGGCCCCCAGCGCAGGGCACCCAAAGGCTCTCCTTGGCTGCGCCGGGGGCCGGGGTTCCGTCCGGAACGCCCCAGTCTACCACAGGCTGGGATTTATAAAAACGAGGGGGTGTGGGGGAGCTATAAAACCCAGCGGCTTTAGCCCTGGGATACATGGACTCCCCCACGTGCTCCGAAGGAGCACATAGCATGGTGGGCGGCAGGTGTGCTATACTGTGGTAGTGCCTACGGTCTACAAACACAAAAACACCACCGTCTCGCTGCTGCGCTACCATTTCGTTTTCGTGCCCAAGCGCCGCCGCAAGATTCTGGTAGGGCCGTTGGCCGAGCGGTTGCGGGCCTTGCTGGTGGAGAAGTGTGCTGAGTTGGGCTGGGAAATCATCGCCCTGGAAGTCATGCCCGACCACCTGCACCTGTTCATCTCGGTAGACCCCGACGTGGCCCCCAATCAGGTCGCTCACCGCTTGAAGGGCTACACCTCGCACGTGCTGCGCCGGGAGTTCCCCCACCTCATCCGCCTTCCTGCGCTGTGGACGCGCTCGTACTTCGTGAGCACGGCGGGCATGGTTAGCAGCAAAACCATCGAGCAGTACATCGCCGCCCAAAAAACGAGGGACTGAATGGCTGTCCATCGCAAGGTCTACCGCTTCCGCATGGAACCCACCCAAGCCCAAAGCGACGCTTTGTGCGGATG
>NZ_KE387025.1:249475-259885 GCF_000430045.1 Calidithermus chliarophilus DSM 9957
CTGGTACGTCACCCTGACCGCCGAGTTCGAGATGCCTGAGGTGCCCTTGCCCCCTGCCAACCCTGAACGGGTAGTAGGGATAGACCTCGGGTTGAAGGACTTCGCGGTGCTTTCGGACGGTACGAGAATCGCCCCGCCCAAGTTCTACCGCAAGGGGCTGAGCAAGCTGCGTAGGGCGCAGCGGGAGCTTTCCCGCAAGCAGAAAGGGGCAAGAACCGTGATAAGGCCAGGCATCGGCTGAGCAAGGTACACGCCAGGGTGCGTAACCAGCGGCAGGACTGGCTGCACAAGCTGACCACCGGACTCGTCCAGAAGTACGACGGGCTGTGCATCGAAGACCTGAACCTGAAGGGGATGGCGAGAACCAAGCTGTCCACATCGGTGCTGGACGCGGCGTTGGGCGAGTTCCGCAGGCAACTGGAGTACAAAACGGTCTGGCACCGCAAACATCTCGCCGTGATTGACCGCTACTTCCCCAGCAGCAAGCTCTGTCGGGAGTGCGGGACAATCCACACCGCCCTCACCCTCTCGGACAGGGTTTGGACCTGTGGGTGCGGGGCGGTGCACGACCGAGACCTGAACGCGGCGCGAAACATCCGCGCCGAAGGAATCCACAGGATTCCCGTCGCCGTGGGGCACACGGAGACGCAAAACGCTTGGGGAGCCGCCGTAAGACCTACGCATGGTGGGCAGGCGGCAACGAACCAAGAATCCCACGCGCTTTAGCCGTGGGAGTGTCAAAACAATGTAGACTGGGTTTCTGGTCCAACAAACAGTTTGGCAATAAATGACTCTCGATTTAGTATAGCTATTCGCCTCAAAACCTCAGGATTTTGTATGCGCTTTGAGACCCAACGACGTAGCCATGCTCGTGAAATAGCATCGGCAGACGCAGCCGTGGTGGTGATGCTGTCCCCGAGCCCCAAAAGCTTCTGTCGAGCTCCCGGGAATACCTCACATGCGTAAAGAATACGCGGGGTACCATGGGCGAGGATCAGCTCTGGGTCGATACCTAGAGCCTCTAGACCTTGCCTAATTTGTCGAAGTCTAGGATTCATTCCCTCACCAAAGACGTTGTTGACCCACCGATGTCCGTTGGACTGTACTGAGAGGCGCCGTAAGGCTTCAACAGTTTCGCTCGAGAGGTGGATGCTGCCTACTCCCTTGAGCAATCCCAACTCCTCCCACTTCACATCGAAAGGAAGTTCCGGGTGATCTTTGGCTCGTAAGTAGAGCCGATTGTACTGACTGCTTCCGACTCCATACAGGCTAGTCGTGGTAATTACCAAGAGGTCGACTGGCCGAGATACGGCCCTGCCGGCCATCTGCGATGCGATGACGCTCTCTTGGCCTCGGTAGCGGTCTACGTAAAGTCGCCGGACTTCCTCAGATGCCATTAAGGATGCTACCAGCTTACCGCCCAAAATTTCGTTATACGGGGCAATAGCCCCGCAAACACTGAGATCTGGTACGGCAGTTGCCATCCCAGCCTTACGCAATTCCGCTAGTGCAAGCGAGATAGCCCGCTTTCCTGCGGATCTTTTAAGCATGGCTTTGAGGGCCTCGCCGGGTTGATCGTGATAACCCGCAGCATGAAATTCCTTCAACGCTGAAAGGAGCTTTGATAACAGGAGGGCGCGCTTCTGAACGAATAATGGCAGCTCAGAGGCCGCCCTCCAGTCAATCTCGCCATTCGCTGTGGTTGGAAGCGTTTTTGCTGCGCGAGGACCCCCTGATTTCCGTTTTTTACGCGACACGTGGCTTATTTGAACCAAGCGTTCGATTACTGTCTTGCCAGGTGAGTTGAATTCCTCTAGTGTAAGAAGGTCATCCCATCGCACCAGCGTTAAAGATTCCCGGATACCGGAATAAAGAGCTCGGGCAAGCTCTTCCGCAGGAAATACCTCGTCTCGAATAGCCTGCGTGAGAGGTTCTAACTCCCAGCCGATCCAATGATCCCGCAACATTAAGCGAGGTGAACTTGCTAGCATGCCTATACCCATCACCGGGCGGTTGGGCCTGGCTGCGTTACGGATTAAGAAAGCCAGAGAGCGTCCAGGAACTGATCGGTACTCAAGCGACCAGGTGTGCCGAAAGAACCTCCATATGTCAAAGAGATCTAGGCCGGTGTCAGGATCTTTCACCCCAGCAACGGCTAGCTCAATGACTGGGTGAATAACGTTGTAGAGTGCCTCGTGTCTCCGGGGTTCGGGAAGTCCTATTATGTCGGCGAGTAAATCGGCGAGTTGGGGACCATCATCGACGAGATCAAGAATTGAAGTTGGGCGCCCCCTGTGATTTCTAAGGCGTAACATCCGGCCAAGAAACTCCTGCACGGAAGGGGTTCTCAGCTGGCGATCACGGCCCACCCTGAGACTTGCCCGGATGCGTGCTTTCGCAACGCTCAAGTCCTCGCCTGGTTCAACAAGCTTGGGTCTTTCGAGCCAAATGGTTCTACTATCAATGCTGATTTCCCACCCCTGGTCATGAAGGTCGGCCAGTACCAACGCCGCAGAAGCTAATCCTGGGCGGTGTTTTTCACGGTATGCCAGACGTCTGAGGGGCGTACTTGAGTTCTTTACGTCCTCAAGAATTGTGTTGATCAATTTCGTATGCTCTTCGGTTGACAACGAAGGACTAAACCTGATCTTTTCAGCGCTGTTATCTTGGGCCTTAAACCGGGAATCCCCGGATGCCTTTGCGGCATCCGGGGTATACGGTCCTAGGAGCCTAAATGTCGTCTTCATCGAGCTCCTCAGTTTCTACCATCTCCAATTTTGCCTTTGCTTCAGGTTGCTTCTCCATCTGCTTAAGTGCGGCCCGTAAAGTATTTGACCATTCAATACGCTCAACCTCATAGAAAGTTCGGGTTTCCTTCGTACCCTTCAATTCACATAAACCTATGCAGAAGAGCAACAACTCCAGCCCGGCCCGGAATTGAACTGTAGCAGCACGAAGTTCTTCTTCGCGAACCCCTGTAATCAGCAAAGGTCTAGCATAAACTTCAGAGTAGAACGGATGATCTTGGTTGATGATTAGGACTGTTTGAGACCCTCGTTGCTCTACCCGGAAGAACGGTCCAAGCACCGTATTTTCCTCTTCGACCTTATAGGGCCGCTCCTCTGTTTCCTTCTTGACAGCTTCAGCGATGACTTCAGGTTCTACACCAGCCTGTTCGGCTCGGCGTTTGATCTCCCTCCTCAGTCCCTCATCCGCGAGTTCGCGGAATTCCTCTGTAGTAACTTCTGAGGGGCGACGTCTAAACTTTTCTGCTTCACGCATGGCTACTTCAGACAAACGCGGCTGATCGGAAGAGGTTTCAATTTTTACCTTAAGCGCATCAGCCTCTTTCCTGTAACGCGCCCTCATTTGCTGAAGCGCAGCAGCAACCAAGTGATCCTTGAGTATTGCAAAAATTCTGTCTGATGGAATAATCTGCTGCTTGCTTGTAGTTACGCTGAACTCCTCGTCTAGGGTTGGGGGGAAGTCCAGCTCAACCTTAGTAAAGCGGTCGTTATTCTGGAAGTTGAAGGGGGCCACACCAGTGGTCCTAAGCACGTCAATCTGCCTACCGTTGCGTAGTATGATCAAGCCGTTATTTTCAGCCATGATCTTGTTACGGCCCTTAGCAGCGCTGCTTTTGCCCTTGTTAAAATCAGGGGGGAGATAAGCGAACCGTACGGTAATAACTCCCTGCAATTCTTTTGTCTCGGGATCCCTCACCTCGATGTATGTTGGCAGCAAAGGCTCGGCCATAGGTAAGTTATCATCCGAGTAAAATCGTGCTCGAGGTGTGAGGAACAAGGGATCAACGGCCTCAACCTGCCTACCATTTACCTTGATAGTGAGGTTCCTGAGGAAATTCCTGTAGATCAGTCCGAAATGCTCAAGCAGATGGGTCTCGAACCACTGGGGAGTACGACGCTCCAGCCGGTCGAGTTTGTCAATGACAATTACAGTGCCATGGGGTAGGCCCGCTGGGAAGTGCTCTGAGAGATAGGACTGAACCCAATCCGGTAACTCTGCGGGCTTTGCTGGAGGCACACCAATCCCCCCCGAAGATGTCATGTAGTCCGCAAGGCGGTCGATGTCGACGGTCACCGAGTGCCACTTCCCTCCAGGGGTACAGGAGTAGACGGTGAAGCGCCTGCCGAGCCCCACACTGGCACTTGGCAGCCCAAAGCCGTAGCGCCCGAAGCCCTTACGGTCGTTCTCTCGGTGAGTGCCGCCCCACCGCACAGCCAATCGGATCATTTCTGGATCCATCCCGTGCCCGTCGTCTATGACGGCAAGTTCAGAGATCCGCTTCTCTTCCAACTTCCAGGTAACATGAACGTGTGTGGCCTCGGCCTGCTGAGAGTTGTCGATCAACTCATCCAGCATCGTTCCGAAGCTCTTATAACCCAAGTCACGCATCCCCCTCACGAACGCCTCGCTTACCACCAGCGAAGGTTCATGACCCTGCATCGACGCTACGTACTTGCGTTGACGCTGCAAATCCGATTCAAGCTCGATCATGGCTTCTCCTTCTTTCACAACCTTTGCGGCTGCTGTTTGGGGGTTCCGTTCTTGCTTTGGGGTGAGGACCAGGTCTTTACGGATCATACTGTTCTCCTTTGAAGCGACCTTTACGCCCGCTTCACCCTATTGTTGGGATGGTGGGGGGCGGTGTTAACCCCCTTTACCCCACGAAACCCCGCCATCTTGCTAGGTGGCGCTGTCCCTGCTGGTAAATCCGCCTCATGCGCTGAGATACCGCAGCCCTGGAAATCCCTAGTTCTCTGGCAACCTCAGCCTGCGGTTTATCTTCCCAGTACACAGTTTTCAGAAGAGCACGTTGCTCGGCTGTCAAATGCTGCGTAAACCCCTGCACATCGCCGGCACACAGGTCTCGCTCGATTTGGTCGGTATACTCGACGCTGGGTTCCCTAAATACGTCGATGCTTTGCATCTCTTCGAGAGAAAGCAAATGCTGCTGTCCGAGGTGGGCTTTAGCAATGAGGTTCAAGGCCATGTAGTAGACGTGCTTACCAATGAAAGTAAGTAGCTGATTTTGCGTTGGGTCATATTTAGGGAGTAAGTCAAGAGTGAGTAAGGCTAGTTCTGTAAATACCTCATCCCACAGGTCGTCACTGGGACGGACGCCGAGATAGTTCGCGGCCCCCTTCATCTGACTTTGAAGGAACCTCCCTACCTTGGCAAGGAGTGCTACCTGTGCTCCTTGCTGGTCAGGATGTCCCTCATACACAGCAATACGAACCAACTCGGAGATCTCGAGCTGGTTCAGCGCCTCATCCGTACTAGAAAACGTAATTGTACCAACTTTTCCCATGCTAACCTCCGTTTGGCGACCTTTGCGGCCGCGTTCGGCTGCCATTGGGCAACGAGCGGATGCGTGGCCATCGGGTTAGCTGGTCTTTGCGACCATGAACCCGGGGTTTTCGCACCCCCCTCATCTTTATTATGACACACTCAGTCGAAATGTTAACGGGGCATCAGGAAGTCTTTGAGCTTATGCCTGTCTCCCCGTAATAGCAGTTCTAGTGGTGATCGATTCTGAGGGCCCGGTCTCTCCTTATGAAGCCACCTACGAACCCTCGGCCAAGAGCCGAGCAGGGCCCGAAGTTCAATTAAATACCGGCAAAGCCAAGAAAGATGACCAAGCGTAGACGGAGTTGGTGAGTCCAACCCTTCCTCTGAAGTTCTAACGATCTCAGCCAGGGCGCGGCGGCTTATTCCCATCAACAAGGCGATTCTCCGGGTGTCGAATTTGGTTTGGCGATCCGGGCCGATGAGTACTAGTCCAGCATGGGGTGACGCTTCGATGGAAAACTGTTCGAGGGACTTGATGTAGCAGTTGCCCCCCTCAAACACGAATAGTAGCTGATCCCCTGTCCTAAGCCCTAACAATTCTCGCACCATGTCGGGGATGACTACCCGGCCCAGGTGATCGATACGGTTTACTCCCATTAGGGTGCCGCTCGGCACAATATCCCCACTCTTTCGTGTCGTCATATTGCACATTCTAGCACTAGTGGTATAATTTTGTTGGGATATTTAGGGGTGCAAAAATGGCGAAAAAGCCCATCAGCACATACTCAGTCAGAGATGGCACACCCTCCCATATAAGTCTAAATAGACGGGGCCGGCGGGGGAGTGACACCGCAACCTTAGGTGCGGTGAGCAAGGCTTTCTTTGTTGGGCGCGGGGGTGATGAAAGCGATCCCGTGGTATGGGCGTGCTACGTCAACCCAGGGAGTGGTGAGAGGTGGTACGTCCTGACCTATGACGGCGAAAGGATGTTTTTCGGCCTAATAGCAGGTGCCGAAGTTAGACTCGGTGAGTTTGACCGCCTCGAGTTGGAAGCCATTGGAGCCTACCTGGATCCAGAATGGCAACCCAAACCACTATCTGTGGTTCAGCAACTCTGTCTATGTTTTCATTCGCGTAATCCAAGAACCCGATAGCTTGACTATAGCCTTGACTGAGCAGGTAAAGTAAGCAGTCTACAGTACAATGCCCGGTGTTGAGCAGGCACCGAGGCAGTCGCGCCAATTTTTTGAAGGAGAGGCTGGCGGGATTGACCCCAGCTACCAAGCTCGTCTGGTTTTGGATCAGGGAATTTCCCGGCCCTTATAGCAAGAGGAGCTTGGCAGAGGCACTTGGGGTCTCCGAGATGACAGCGACGCGTGCTCTAAAGACTTTGATAGAGCGGGGCCTACTCGAGGTCACTGAGGCTCCCCGTGGCCGTATTCCAGGAAGCTATCGCGCATTGCCTTAGCAAGGCTAATCCCGGAACCCATCCTGGCTTGTCTCAGTCTCGAGTTCCGCCCGCTCGCGCTCGAGTTCCGCCCGCAACTCCTCTTCGCTGGGTAGATGCACTTGGTAGCGTGCGGCAAAGACTTGCTCCTGGCCCCGACGCAGGGCGTAGCGGGCGATGGTGCTGGTGTGGTCAGTGCAAAGAATTAGACCCACCGGAGGGTTCTCCCCCTCCCGCATCTCGTGCTCCTCGTAGTAACCCACATAGGCCAGCATCTGCCCCACGTCCTGAGGTGTGAGCTTACCTACCTTGAGATCAATCAGCACGAAGCAGCGCAGGGTACGGTGGTAGAATACCAGGTCGACATAGTTGTGCTCGGCGTCCACCGAAATGCGTTTCTGCCGGGCCACGAAGAAGAAGTCGCGGCCTAGCTCAAGTAGGAACTGGGTGAGGCGGTCCATCAGGGCCTGCTCTAAGTCGCTCTCCTGCCATTGGCCGCGCTCGGGCAGCCCGGTGAACTCTAAGACGTAGGGATCGCGCACCAGGTCGGCAGGCCGGTGGACCTCGGCCCCCTGGTTAGCCAATGCCAGCACCCCTTCTTTGTCCCGTGAGCGAGCCAGCCGCTCAAAGAGGAGGCTGTTTACCTGGCGCTCGAGTTCGCGGGTGCTCCAGCGTGAGCGGATGGCCTCCTCGAGGTAGAAGCCTCGGGCCTCGGGTTTGTCGACGCGGGAGAGGATGCGGTAGTGGGTCCAGCTCAATTCGGAACGCACCGCGTTCCAATTCGGGAAAGCCTGGTAGAACTCGCGCATGAAGCGTAGGTTGCGCTCGTTGAATCCCTTGCCGAACTCTTGGCTGAGCCGCTCAGCGAGGGATTGGATAAGGCGAGCCCCATACTCAGCCCGCTCGGCGCCCCGCTGCTCCTCTTCTACGATCACCTGCCCGATTTTCCAGTAGGCCCGCACCATCTCGGCGTTGACCGCTTGCAGGGCCTGGGCCCTGGCCTGGGCCAGGATGGCGCGGATGCGCTCTATGGCCTCTTTCGAAGTGGGTAGTAGGTCGCTCATAGACAGTGAAAAGGCCTATTTATGCAATCGCTGGTGAATGGATTTTTGGAGTTCAATATCGCTACCAAGTTGCTCGAGGAGTGCCCTTAGCACTTCACTCCCCCGCACCCCCCGCTCTAGTGCGTAGATCCTCAAAAACCGGTGGAGCTCAGGGTCTAGGTCCACGGTAAAGCGTACCGTTTCCCGCTTCCCGCGCGTGGGGGAGGGCGCGGGATCCTCCCCTGCCGGCTTCTGAGGGCTTGTTTCCTCGGGGGGCTTGGCCCGCTCTCGAGCCGTCACCTCCTTCATCCGTGCCAGGATGTCGCTGGCCTTCTTGCTCATGCCCGCACCCCCAGAAGCTCGTCGAGCGCGGCTTCATACTCGCCCAGGTCCTCCGGTGAGAGGCCGAAGGCAGCAGCGTAACCCTCCCGCAGAGGAATCTCCGCCTCGAGCACCGGCAGCCCCAGCTCGGCCAGCACGTCTCGAGCGGCCTTCGCGCTCTTCGTCCCCCTGCGGACCCGGGTGAGCAGCACCTGGACGCTCAGCGTATTCAGGGGCTCCACCTCGGCCAGCAGCTCGAGCGTGGGACGCAGGCGGTCCAGGTCCATCAGGCTGGGCGGGATGGGCAGGAGCGCCACCTCGCTCGCCATCAAGGCGCTGCGCACGATGGCCGGATCCCCCGGCGGGGTGTCCAGCACCAAGTGGGTGTAGCCGTCGGCGAGCTGGGGGAGCCTCCGGTGCAGGTCGCGGACAGGGAGCGCCACCACCGGGAAAGCCAGGCCGGCCTGCTCGCTCCAGGAGAGGGCCGAGCCCTGCGGGTCAGCATCCACCAGCAGCGTCTTCCCGAGGCGGGAGAACCCGGCGGCCAGGTGGACCGCGGTGGTGGTCTTGCCGGTGCCGCCCTTGAGGTTGACCACGGCGACCCTCACGACCGGGCCTCCTTTAGGCTGCGGTCGAAGGCCTCGAGGGCCTCCTTCCCGCCCAGCAGCCGGGCGGCCTCCTCGCGCGGCACCCGCCAGGTTCGCCCCACCCGCACGCCCCGGATCTCGCCCCCTCGCAGGCGCTTGCGGATGGCCTCCTCGCTGACCTTGAGGGTCCGGGCCAGCTCCTCCACGGTGTAGTAGAGCCCCACGGGCGCATCTTACCCAACCGGGCAAATAGGGGCAAGCTGAAGTCAGTAATCGCTGATTGCAGTAACTGCTGACTTCAGTAAATACTGAGTACAGTAACTACTGATTTACTGGGTTACTGCATTCAGTAACCCAGTAAATCAGTAATGCAGTAAGTACGGAGGTTCCAGGGATGGCATTCGTGGGCAGACAGCAGGAAGGGCGTGCACTCCTCCTTTCGGTGCGCGCCGGGCGCGGGGTGGTGCTGGCGGCCCCGCCGGGCTACGGCAAGAGCGCCCTGCTCGAGGAGGTGCGCCCCGCCCTCGAGGCCTGGAGCGCGGTGGTCTGGTGCGACAAGCTCGCGCCCTTCGGGGCCTTCCTCAAGGACCTCTTCCGGGGGCTGAGGTAGGGGTCCCCCCAGGCCACCACGGGGCACAGCGCGCTCAGCGGGGCCAGCGCCGGCGCGGCCCCCGCCAGGGGCAGCCGGTAAAGCCGGCGGGCGGCGGCCTCGAGGAGGGGAAGGGGGGGAGGGGGGCGCGCATAAGCACAGTGTAGCCGCCCCGGCGTCACCGCCCCCACCCCGACGCCGGTGACGCCGGACGCGCCGGGTATCCTTAAGGCAGCACGGGCCGGGACACCCGCCGAAGGTAGCAGCGCCCTGCTCAGCAGCTTCGACGCAAAACCCGCGCGCCCCCCACCCCGAACCGTTGACGGTCCCGCCACCCCCGTACTACCCTCCCGGCCATGGAGAACGCCGAGAAGGTCGTCATCGGCCGGGGCCTCGAGGCCCTTGAGGCCTGGCGCCGCGCCGGGCGGCTGGGGGAGGAGGAGGACCCGCGGGTGCTCCCCCACCCCGAGCCCGCCGACGTCGACGGGCGCGAGGTGCTGGGCGAGGTGCCGCTGCCCCTGGCCGCACACGCCCGCCTGGTGCGGTGCCTGGGCCCGGCCGAGGGGGAGGAGGCCGGGCAGGTGCGCAGCTACGTGGTGCTCGACCACGAGCGCCTCGAGCGCGAGGCCGAGCGGCTGGCCCTGACCTACGCGCAGGCCCGCGCGGCGCTGTGGAAGAATGGGCAGCCCCTCTCCCTCGGCACCCCCTCCCTCGCGGAGGCCGCCGCCGGCCAGGTGCTGCACCAGGTTGCCGTAGGGCCCAGTGGGTGGCCGTGCACCAGGCCATCGACGCCAGGGACGTGGAGCAGCTGCACCGGCTGCTGCGGGCCGGGGCCCCGCTGGAGGCCCCGGCGGCCGGGGGGGAGAGCCCCCTGCACCACGCCGCGGCGGGGGGCGAGGCCCGGGCCGCGCGGGCGCTGCTGAAGGGGTGGGCCGACCCCGACGCCGCCGACATCGGAGGCCGCACCCCGCTGCACTGGGCGGCCCTCGAGGGGCAGAAGGAAGCGGCGCAGGCCCTGCTGGAGGGAGGGGCCGACCCCCGCCGCCCCGACGTCGACGGCGTGACCCCCGAGGACCTGGCCCGCGCGCGGGGCCTCGAGCTGGGGCCGGA
>NZ_KE387025.1:259985-261364 GCF_000430045.1 Calidithermus chliarophilus DSM 9957
GGCTAAGAGCAGGCCGTAATTGCAAATATATTGACAATATTACGCTCAAGATTTTTTATAAAAACGAGGGGGCGTGGGGGAGCTATAATCCCCCGCTGATTCATCGCGGGGATACATGGACTCCCCCACGTGCTCCGAAGGAGCACATAGCATGGTGGGCGGCAGGTGTGCTATACTGTGGTAGTGCCTACGGTCTACAAACACAAAAACACCACCGTCTCGCTGCTGCGCTACCACTTCGTCTTTGTGCCCAAGCGCCGCCGCAAGATTCTGGTAGGGCCGTTGGCCGAGCGGTTGCGGGCCTTGCTGGTGGAGAAGTGTGCTGAGTTGGGCTGGGAAATCATCGCCCTGGAAGTCATGCCCGACCACCTGCACCTGTTCATCTCGGTAGACCCCGACGTGGCCCCCAATCAGGTCGCTCACCGCTTGAAGGGCTACACCTCGCACGTGCTGCGCCGGGAGTTCCCCCACCTCATCCGCCTTCCTGCGCTGTGGACGCGCTCGTACTTCGTGAGCACGGCGGGCATGGTTAGCAGCAAAACCATCGAGCAGTACATCGCCGCCCAAAAACGAGGGACTGAATGGCTGTCCATCGCAAGGTCTACCGCTTCCGCATGGAACCCACCCAAGCCCAAAGCGACGCTTTGTTGCGGATGGCAGGTGCTCGTCGCTTCGTGTGGAACTGGGGCCTTGCCCGGCGCAAGGAAGCCTACGCCGCTACCGGCAAGGGCCTGACCTACAACCAGCAAGCCGCCGAGTTGACCACCCTGAAGCAGCAGCCGGAGACCGTGTGGCTGAAGGAAGCCGACAGCCAGCTCCTGCAGCAGGCCCTCAAGGACCTCGACCGCGCGTTCAAGGCCTTCTTCGAGCGACGGGCCGGGTTCCCCCAGTTCAAGTCCAGGAAACGGGACGAGCCCCGCTTTCGCATCCCCCAGCGGGTCAAGGTCGAGAACTCCAAGGTGTATGTCCCTAAAGTCGGCTGGGTGCGGATACGCCAGAGCCAGCCGATCGATTGCCCCATCAAGGGGGCCACCTTCAAGCGGGAGGCTGACGGGCACTGGTACGTGACCCTGACCGCCGAGTTCGAGATGCCCGACGTCCCCTTGCCCCCCGCCAACCCCGAGCGGGTGGTGGGGGTTGACCTGGGGCTCAAGGACTTCGCCGTGCTGTCCGACGGAACTCGGATTGCCCCACCGAGGTTCTACCGCAAGGGGCTCGCCAAACTCCGTAGAGCGCAAAGGGAGCTATCCCGCAAGAGGAGGGGGAGCAAGAACCGGGAAAAGGCGAGGCATCGGCTGAGCAAGGTACACGCCAGGGTGCGTAACCAGCGGCAGGACTGGCTGCACAAGCTGACCACCGGACTCGTCCAGAAGTACGAC
>NZ_KE387026.1:0-2669 GCF_000430045.1 Calidithermus chliarophilus DSM 9957
GGCTGGCCCGCCTGCAGCTCCCCGGCGGACGCATGGAGCGGCTGGTGCGGGCCGGGGTCACCGTGCTCAACGACGCCTACAACGCCAACCCGGTCTCGGTGCAGGCCGGGCTGGAGTACCTCAAGGGCCAGCCCGGGCGCAAGTGGCTGGTGCTGGGCGAGATGAAGGAACTGGGCGAGCGCAGCCGGGAGTACCACCTCGAGGCCGCCCGCCAGGCCGCCGAGGTGAGCCCGTTGCGCATCTTCCTCGGCGCCCACGCGCATGCGCAGGCCGAGGCGGTGGGCGGCGAGGTGGCCTACAGCGTCGAGGACGTGGCCGAGCTCCTGTCCGACGTGCAGGAGGGCGATTTGGTCTACCTCAAGGCCTCGCGGTCGGTGGGGCTCGACAAGCTGCTCGACATCTGGCCGAAGGAGGCGCGGTGAGGCCGCTGCTGCTCGCCCTGCTGCTGAGCCTGCTGGGCTGCGTGCCCCAGGCGGGCTCGAGCCCGGCGCCCTCCGGCCAGACCCTGCTGCTGAACAACGGGCTCATCCAGGGCCGCACCGTGCGGCTGCCGGCGCTGGAGTTCGACCTGCCGGGCGTGCCGGTGGCGGCGGCCACCAGCGGCGGCCGGCTCTACGCGGGCTTCCCCTTCCAACTGCTGGTGTACAACCAGGGGCAGCTCGAGAACAGCCTGCCCCTGAGCTCCACCCCGCGCTTCCTCAAGGGCTGGCCGGGCGTGGTGGTGGGCCTGGACGAGGGCGTGTACACCCCGGGCCGCGGGCTGCTGCGGCTGCGGGAGTGGGCCCTGGACGCGCTGGCGGTCAAGGACCAGCTCTACTGGGTCGACGGCAAGGCTTTTTACGCGGGCTCGAGCACCCTCGCCGAGGGGCCTTACAAGCGGGTGGCGGGCGACGAGCGCCGGGTGATGGCCCTCACCGCCGCCTCGGCCTTCATCTACCCCGACCGGCGCAGCATCAACCTGCCCGAAGAGCCCCTCGCCGCCGTGGTGGTCGAGGACCTCTACATGCTGGGCGCCAAGGGGCTCTACCGCATCTCGGCCAGCGGGCTGCAGGTCGCGTTCCAGCCCGGGGACTATAGCGCCATCGCCACCGACGGCGAGACCCTGTCGCTGCTGCAGGACGGCCGCCTGGTGCGCTTCAACCTTTCGTTGGGAGGCTTATGACGCTGGTTGCCGCTGCCGTGCTCTCGTGGTTCTTAGGCGGCTTGTGGATCGCCCTGATGCGCTCCTTGCGCCTGGGCAAACAGGTGCGGGCCGAGGGTCCGCAGAGCCACCTGGCCAAGACCGGGACCCCCAGCATGGGCGGGGTGAGCTTCCTGCTCGCCGCCGCGGTCGTCTACGGGCTGCAAGGGGGCGATGAGTACGCGGGGCTGTGGCTCCTGGGGCTGGGCTACGCCCTGCTGGGCCTGGCCGACGACCTCGCCGGGATGATGCGCCGCCCGCTCAAGGCCCGCGAGAAGCTGGCCGTGCAGGTGGTGATGGGGCTGGTCTTCGCCGTGTGGGCCAGCGGGCAGGTCTCCTACACGCCCTACCCCGTGCTCGACGTCGCGCTCTTCGTGCTGGTGATGATCGGCGCGTCCAACGCCTTCAACTTCACCGACGGGGTGGACGGGCTTTTGGCCGGCGTGACCGCCGTGCTGCTGCTGCCCTTCCAGGGCCTGGTGCTGGCGCAGAGCCTGCTGGGGGCCTTGCTGGGCTTCTTGTGGCACAACGCCCCCAAGGCCCGCCTGTTCATGGGCGACACCGGCAGCATGGGGCTGGGGGCGCTGGTGGCGGGGCTGTTCATCCTCGAGGGCAAGCTGTGGTGGCTGCCCCTGGCCGCGCTGATCCCGGTGCTCGAGGTGCTGTCGGTGATGATCCAGGTGACCTACTTCCGCCGCACCGGGCGGCGCATCTTCAAGATGAGCCCGCTGCACCACCACTTCGAGCTCTCGGGGTGGGAGGAGAGCAAGGTGGTCTTCCGCTTCGTGGTCGTCACCGCCATCACCACCGCGCTCGCCCACGCCCTGTGGGGAGGCCCGGCATGAGCGAACGCCTGGTCTTTGGCCTGGGGCGCAGCGGCCTGGGGGTGCTGGCCTACCTGCGGCGCAAGGGCCTCCCCGCCGACTTCCACGACGACCGTCCCAAGACCGAGGAGGTGGCGCAGGCCGAGGCCTGGGGCTTCGCCGCCGCCCGCGAGCTCTCCGGCTACCGCGAGGTGATCGCCGCGCCCGGCGTGCCCATCGACCACCCGGCGCTCGAGCGCCTGCGCGCCGAGGGGGCCGAGGTCATCGGCGAGGCCGAGCTGGCCTACCGGCTCTCCCCCACCCCGCTCATCGGCATTACCGGCACCGCCGGGAAGGGCACCGCCACCGTCGCCACCGAGCACTTCCTGAAAGCGCTGGGCTTCAAGGCCGTGGCCGGGGGCAACCTGGACCCGCCCCTGCTCGACGTGGTGGACGGGGCCGAGGTGGCGGTGGCCGAGCTTTCGAGCTTCCAGCTCGAGCGCGTCGTGCGCTTCCGGCCGCGGGTGGCGGTGCTGCTCAACCTGGGCGTGGACCACCTCGACCGCCACGGCAGCCTCGAGGCCTACCACGCCGCCAAGCTCAACCTGCTGCGCAACCTCACCCCGGAGGACGCGCTGGTCTACAACGCCGCCGACGAGCGCGTCGTGGCGGGCATCCGGGGCTGC
>NZ_KE387026.1:2769-4688 GCF_000430045.1 Calidithermus chliarophilus DSM 9957
CCCGCCAGACCAACCTGCTCGCCGCCCGGCTGGCCGCCCGGGCCTACGCCGAGCTGGCCGGGAAGCCCGTGGACGAGGGGGCGCTCGAGCGCGCCCAGGCCACTGCGCCGCAGCTCGAGGGCCGCTTCGAGGCCTTCGCCCGCAAGGGCGGCGTGACCTTCATCGACGACTCCATCGCCACCCGCTTCGACGCGGTGAAAGCCGCGCTGCTGGCCGCCCCCACCCCCGTGGCCTGGATCCTGGGCGGGGTGGACAAGGGCGCCCCCGTGGCCGATCTGCGCGAGGCGGTGCGGGGCCGGGTGCGGGTGATCCTGGCCGTGGGGCAGGACGGGCCCCGCATGGCCGAGCGCTTCGCCGACCTCGCCGAGGTCGTGCCCGTCCTCGAGGCCGAGGGGCACGCCGCGCTGCGCCGGGCCGTCGAGGAGGGGCTCGCGCGCCTCGAGACGGGCAGCGTCCTGCTGGCCCCGCTGGGCACCTCCTTCGACCAGTTCAAGGACTACAAGCACCGGTCCAAGGTCTTCCGGCAGGTGGCGCTCGAGCTGGGCGCCGTCCCAGTGGGCGGGGGGTGAGGCGTGGACCCCATCCTGCTGCTCTCCCAGGCCCTGCTGCTCGGCTTCTCGCTGGTCGGGGTGGCCACCGCGCGCCCGGCCCTGCTCGACGACCACCTCATCCGGGTGGGGCTGTGCCTGGCGGCCACCTTCGCCGGCGCCTTGGTGCGGCCTTTGTGGCTGGTGCGCTTCGCCAAGCCGCTCTTCGCGCTCACCCTGGTCCTGCTGATCGCGGTGCTCTTCGTGGGCACCGGCCCGGCCGGGGAGTACCGCCGCTGGTTCAGCCTGGGCCCCGTCGACCTCCAGCCCTCCGAGCTCTTGAAGCTGGTGGCGATCTTCTACATCGCCGCCTACTTCCACCAGCGCAACCTCGACCAGCCCATCCTCAAGGTGGTGGCCTGGCTGGGCCTGGCCTCGGTGCTGGTGGTGGTCGAACCCGACGTGGACGGCGGCATCTTAATGGTGGTGCTCACCGGCACCATGCTCTTGCTCATCGGCGTGCCCTGGCGGCGCATCCTGGCCCTCACCGCGCTGCTGGCGGTGCTGCTGATGGCCTTCGTGACCTTCATGCCCGGCAAGTTCGCCTACATCCCCGACCGCCTCGAGGGCATGCGGCTGTACCTGCGCGGCGAGGCCGACCCCGGCGACGAGGGCTACCAGGCCACCTACGCCCACCGCGCCATCCTGCAGGCCGGGCCCTTCGGGCGCGGCCCGGGCGCCGAGATGCAGATCCCCACCGGCCTCACCGGCCTCACCAGCGACCTGGCCGCCGTGCCCATCGTGTGGGCGACGGGCTGGGTGGGCGGGGCCATGCTGCTGACGGCGCTGGGCCTGTTGCTGCTGCGCGGCTTCAACATCGCGCTGCACCTCGAGGGCACCGCGGCGGTGGTCGCCACCGGCATCACCTCCTACCTCTTCTTCCAGACCGCCTTCAACCTGATGGGCACCCTGATCTACCCCATCATCGGCATGCCCCTGCCCTTCGTGAGCTACGGCGGCACCTCGCTGCTGGTGGCGGGCTTCGCGCTCGGGCTCATCCACTCCCTCGCCCGCGAGGCCCGGCCCAGCCTCAGCCGGGAGGTGGCCCCGTGAACCGCCTCCCGGCCACCGCTTCCCTGATCCTGGTGACCGGCGGGGGCACCGGGGGGCACTTCTACCCGGGCCTGGCCGCCGCCCAGGCGCTGCGGGCGATGGGCCACGAGGTGGCCTACGTGGGGGCGGAGGGGGGCCTCGAGGCCCGCCTGCTCCCCCAGGGCGACCTTCCCTACCACCTGATCCCCGCGGGCAAGCTCTCGCGCGACCTGCTGCGCCCGGCCGAGGGCGGCAAGGTGGTGCGCGGCCTGATGGCGGCGCGCGGCCTGCTGCGGCGCC
>NZ_KE387026.1:4788-51144 GCF_000430045.1 Calidithermus chliarophilus DSM 9957
GGGCCTTCGCCGGGGCCCGGCGCCGCTTCGAGCGGATCGGCGAGTGGCAGGGGGCGCTGGTGGTGGACGACTACGCCCACAACGCCACCAAGCTCGCGGCCCTGCTGGCCGCCGCCAGGGCCACCGGCCTGCGGGTGCGGGCGGTGTTCCAGCCCCACCGCTACGGGCGCAGCGAGCAGGAGTGGCCCGGCTACGCCCGCGCGCTCGAGCAGGCCCACGAGGTCCTGCTCCTCGACGTCTACGCCGCCTCCGAGAAGCCCCTGCGCCTGAGCAGCGCCCAGATCGTGGGCAACATCGTCGAGCACCTGCAGCAGCGCGGCCACGCCGCCCGGCACTACGCCTGGGACGAGGCGCTGGCCTACCTGCGCCGCAGCGCCCGCCCCGGCGACCTCATCCTCACCGTGGGCGCGGGCGACGTGTCCCGGCTCGGCCGGCTCCTGGTCAGCCCGGCCCCCACCCCGGGCCAGGAGGTCGTGTGAAGGTCGAGCGGCTCCCCCTCAGCAAGCTCACCACCCTGGGCGTGGGGGGCCCGGCCGAGGTCTGGACGGTCGAGACCCCCGAGGACCTCGCCCGCGCCACCGAGGCCCCCTACCGGGTGCTGGGCAACGGTTCCAACCTCCTCGTCGCCGACGCCGGCGTGCCCGAGCGGGTCATCGCCCTGGGCGGGGTCTTCAAGGAGTGGGACTTCGCCGGCTGGGTGGGGGCCGGGGCGCTGGTCAGCACCCTGCTGCTCAAGAGCGCGCGGCTGGGGCTGGGGGGCCTCGAGGGCCTGCACGGGGTCCCCGCGCAGGTGGGCGGGGCCGTGAAGATGAACGCGGGGACGCGCTTCGGGGAGATGGCCGACGCGCTCGAGCTCGTCGAGATCTTCCACGACGGCGCCCTGCACGTCTACCGCCCCGAGGAGCTGGGCTTCTCCTACCGCCACTCCGCGCTGCCCCCCGGCTCGGTCGTGACCCGCGTCAGGCTGCGCCTGCGCGAGGCGGGCGAGGAGGCGGTGCGGGCCAAGATCGCGCTGGTGGACGCCGCGCGCAAGGGCCAGCCCAAGAAGAAGAGCGCGGGCTGCGCCTTCAAGAACCCCGCCGGGGACTCGGCGGGCCGCCTCATCGACCGGGCCGGGCTCAAGGGCCTCACGGTGGGCCGGGCCATGATCAGCCACGAGCACGGCAACTTCATCGTCAACCTGGGCGGGGCCACCGCCCGGGAGGTCTACGCCCTGCTGCGCCAGGTGCAGCAGGTGCTGCCCCTGGAGGTCGAGTGGGAGATCTGGGGGGAGCTGGAGGCCGAGTTGGGAGAGGAGGTGGTCGCGTGATCCGAGGCTTGTTGGCGCTGCTCACGCTGGTCGCCCTCGGCGTGGGCAGCCGGGTGGTCTGGCCGGTGGAGCAGGTGGTGGTGGCGGGCAACGCCCAGCTCTCCGACGCCGAGGTGCGCTCGATCACCGGCCTCGAGGCCGGCACCCCCTGGCTGTGGGCCTGGCCGCACGCGCTCGAGCCCCTGCGCGCGAACCCCTGGGTGCGCTCGGCCCGGCTCGAGCGCCCGGCCATCGGGGAGTTGCGGGTGGTGCTGGAGGAGCGCAGGGCCCTGGCGACGCTGGTGCGCGAGGGGAGGGAGTGGGGCCTCAGCAGCGACGGGGTGCTGCTGCCCAACCCGCCCAAGACCCGAACCCGCATCGAGGGCAGCGGCACGCCCCGCCTCGCCGACCTCATCGCCATCGTCAAAAGCCTTCCCAACGCCACGGCCATCCGCTATACTCCTGCGGGTTATACGGTCCGTGGGGAGGGCTTCGAGGTGTGGGCCGCCACGGCCGAGGAATTGAAAAAGTGGGCCAAAGACCGTAAATCCCTTGCAAACAAGCCCACCTACCTCTATCCTTGGGGGGAGAGTAAAAGCCGATGATTCTTGTAGGAATTGACGTAGGGACCACCAAAGTCTGCACCGTGATTGGTGAACTCTCGTCCGACGGTCACCTGGACGTGATCGGTGAAGGCACCGTTCCTTCCCAAGGGCTCAAGCGGGGAGTGGTCACCAACCTCGAGCGCACCAGCGAAGCCATCCGGCAAAGCCTCTTCCAGGCCGAGCGGGTGGCCGGGGTCAAGGCCGAGCAGGTGTTCGTGGGGGTCGCGGGCTCGCACATCAAGAGCGTGACCAGCCACGGGCTCGCCGCCATCCGGCGCGGGCACAGCATCACCCAGGCCGACATCGACCGGGCCATCGAGCAGGCCAAGGCCTACCCCTTCGAGGGCGACGTCGACCTCATCCACGCCCTGCCGCTGGAGTTCCGCGTCGACGGCCAGGAGGGCATCCGCGACCCCATCGGCATGGCCGGGGTGCGCCTGGAGGTCGACGTGCACCTGGTGGCCGCCGGGCGCGGCCCCATCACCAACCTGCGCAAGGCCGTCGAGGACGCCGAGGTGAGCGTGGGCGGGGTCATCCTGCAGTCCTACGCCTCCGGGCTCGCGGTGCTCTCCCCCGAGGAGATGGGCATGACCGTGATGCTCATCGACATGGGCGGGGGCACCACCGACGTGGCCGTGTTCAAGGGCGGCCGCCTGGCCCACTCCGCCGTCATCCCCCTGGGCGGCGACCACATCACCGGCGACATCTCCCAGCTCCTGCGCATCCCCTTCGAGGAGGCCGAGCGGGTGAAGAAGAAGTACGGGGCGGCCCTGCCCGAGCTCGCCGACCCCGAGCTGGTGCTCGAGATCAACCAGGAGGGCGGCCCGCCCCAGGTGGTGCAGGCCACCGAGCTCGCCAAGATCATCCGCCCGCGCCTGCGCGAGATCCTGCACTTCGCCCGCTCCAACGTCGACGAGGCGCTGGGGCCGCTGGAGATCACCGTGGGCAAGGTGGTGCTCACCGGCGGCAGCGCCCTGGTGCGGGGCCTGGAGGAGCTCGCCCGCAAGCAGTTCAACCTGCCCGTGCGGCTGGGGCGGCCCATCGGGGTCTCGGGCCTCACCGACGTGGTGGCCTCCCCCACCCACGCCACCGCCGTGGGCCTGGTGCGCTACGCCAGCCTCTACGCGCAGCCCGCCGCCGGCAAGGCGGGGGTGCTGCGGCTGGGGCGTAAAACGGCACAGTCGGCCAACAACCCGGCCACAGCCAGCAAGGAAGAGGAAGGGCCGGGGCTGTGGGAGCGGATCAAAGGCGTATTCAAGAACTTCTTCTAAGGAGACGGGGTTATGGGAGACGTGGTGATTAAAGTCATCGGCCTGGGCGGCGCGGGCAACAACGCGGTCAACCGCATGATCGAGTCCGGCCTTTCCGGCGTGGAGTTCATCGCCGCCAACACCGACGCCCAGGTCCTGGCGACCAGCCTGGCCGACATGCGCATCCAGTTGGGCGACAAGCTCACACGCGGCCTGGGCGCCGGGGCCAACCCCGAGATCGGCGAGAAGGCCGCCGAGGAGACCCGCGACGTCATCGAGGAGCAGCTCGAGGGCGCCGACTTGGTGTTCGTCACCGCCGGCATGGGCGGCGGCACCGGCACCGGCAGCGCCCCCGTGGTGGCCGACATCGCCAAGAAGCTCGGCTGCCTCACCGTGGGCGTGGTCAGCCGCCCCTTCTCCTGGGAAGGGCCCCGCCGCATGCGGGCCGCCGAGGAGGGCATCCGCAAGCTGCGCGAGCGCGTGGACGCGATGGTGGTGGTCTCCAACGACCGCCTGCTGCAGGCGCTGGACAAGAAGATCGGCATGAAGGACGCCTTCATGGTGGCCGACCGGGTGCTCTACCACGGCGTGAAGGGCATCACCGACGTGATCACCCTCCCCGGCCTCATCAACCTCGACTTCGCCGACGTGCGCGCGCTGCTGGAGAACGCCGGCCAGGTGCTCATGGGCATCGGCTCCGGCCAGGGCGAGAACAAGGTCAGCGACGCCGTGCGCAGCGCCGTGCACTCCCCGCTGCTCGAGCGCTCCATCGAGGGCGCTCGCCGCCTGCTGGTCAACGTGGTGGGCTCGGAGGAGCTGGGCCTGGCCGAGGCCTCCGCCGTGGCCGAGCAGATCCGCGAGTCCACCGGCATGGAGGACGTGGACGTGCTCTACGGCCTCACCTACGACGACCGCGCCAAGGACGAGATGCGCGTCATCCTCATCGCCGCCGGCTTCGGCGAGGGCGCCGTGATCGCCAAGCCCGCCGGCTCGCGCCTCGTGGACTTCCCCGCCACCAACGTCGACCTCTCCAACATCGACATCCCCGCCTTCATCCGCTACGGCGACGGGGACATGCCCAAGCGGGGCAACTGAAGCCCGTCGAGCGCCAAGGGTCGAGGGCCAGACATGCTCGACCCTTTTTCGGCTCTGGACCCCTGACCCCTGACATGATCGTTTTAGGCATCGACCCCGGCATCACCAACATGGGCCTGGGGGTGGTGGAGCAGGTGGGCAAGCAGCAGCGGTTGCTGCACGCCGACGTGATCACCACCCGGCACTCCGACCCCGCCCCCGAGCGCATCGGGAAGATCTACCAGACCGTGCTCGAGGCCGTCCGCACCTACAAACCCCAGGCCATCGCGGTCGAGGAGCAGTTCTTCTACCGCCAGAACGAGCTCGCCTACAAGGTGGGCTGGGCCATGGGCGCCCTGCTGGTGGTGGCCGACCAGCACGGCCTACCGGTCTACGGCTACGGCCCCCCCAAGGTCAAGCAGGCCCTCGTAGGCTACGGCCACGCCGACAAGGACCAGGTGGCCTTCATGGTACGCGCCGTGCTGGGCCTGAAGGAAACCCCCAAGCCCAGCCACAAGGCCGACGCCATCGCCATCGCGCTCACGCACTGTTTCTTCATCAACCTGGGGCAACCGAGCCCGGTGTAGGAAGCGGTCAGCCGTCAGCCTGTGGCTCGTGGCTCGTGGTGACCCCTCCCCGTCCCTCCCCGCGCACGGGAGGGAAATATCCCCCCAGCCCCCCTTGCTAAGGGGGGTGACAAGGCGTCGTGCGTCTTGCGTACGACGTACGACGTAGGACGCACGACGCACGACCCGCACCCCGCGTTCAGCACGCAACCCTCCCCCATGACATTTGTCACCGCCCGGCGCTGACCTTTGGCAATACCCCCCTCCCTCCGGCCCTGCGAGACTGCGGCCTGGGAGGGATTCATGGTTCATAGCCTCACCGACGTCGTCCACAAACCCCCGGGCCCGGCGGTGCTCGAGCGGGTCTCCAAGCACTACGGCAGCGTGAAAGCCCTCGAGGACGTGAGCCTCGAGGTGCGCGCGGGCGAGGTGCTGGCCCTTTTGGGCCCCAACGGCGCGGGAAAGACCACCGCCGTGAGCCTGATGCTGGGGCTGATGCGGCCCGGCAGCGGGCGGGTCACGCTCTTCGGGCAGGACCCCGGCAGCCCCCGGGCCCGGCAGCGGGCCGGGGCCATGCTCCAGCTCTCCGGGGTGCCCCAGACCCTCCGGGTGCGCGAGCTGATCGACCTCTTCCGCAGCTACTACCCTGCGCCCCTGCCCCTGGAGCGCGTGGTCGAGGCTGCGCAGTTGGAGGGCATCCTCCACCGGCTCTACGGGCAGCTCTCGGGCGGGCAGAAGCAGCGCGTCCACTTCGCCCTGGCGGTCTGCGGCGACCCGGACGTGCTGTTCCTCGACGAGCCCACGGTGGGGATGGACGTGGAGTCGCGCCGGTCCTTCTGGTCGCAGGTGCGCTCGCTGGCCCGGGCGGGCAAGACTGTCCTGCTCACCACCCACTACCTCGAGGAGGCCGACGCGCTCGCCGACCGGGTGGTGGTGCTCAACCAGGGCCGCGTGACCGCGGAGGGCACCCCGGCCGAGATCAAGGCCCGCACCGCGGGCCGCCAGATCCGGGCCGTGACCCGCCTGAGCCCCGACCTCGTCCGCCGGTTGCCCGGCGTGACCTCGGTGCAGGCCAAGGGCACCGCCCTGCAGGTCCTGGCCGTGCGGGCCGAGCCGGTGGTGGCCGAGCTGTTGCGGCTCGACCCGGGCCTGAGCGACCTCGAGGTGACCGGCGCCGGGCTCGAGGAGGCCTTCCTGGCCCTCACCACCCCCGCCGAGAAGGAGGCCGTTCGATGAACACCCTGAGGATCTTCGCCCTCGAGGCCAAGTACGAGTTCCTGAAAAGCTGGCGGCTGCCCATCTACTCCCTCTCCACCCTGGCCTTCCCGCTGATGTTCTACGCCATCTTCGGGCTCTCCTTCGGCAACCAGAACGCCGGGCCCGTCAACACCGCGACCTACATGCTCGCCACCTACGGCGCTTTCGGCACCATCGGCGCGGCGCTCTTCGGCTTCGGGGTGGGGGTGGCGGTCGAGCGCGGGCAGGGCTGGATGCGGCTCAAGCGGGCCTCGCCCATGCCCCCGCTGGCCTACTTCTTCGCCAAGATCGCCCTGGCGCTGCTGTTCGGCGCCCTCATCGTGCTGGGCATGACCCTACTGGGCACGCTGGCGGGCAAGGTCAGCCTCGAGCCCCTCACCTGGCTGCGGCTCTTCGGCGTGCTGCTGCTGGGGGTGTTCCCCTTCTGCGCGTTGGGCCTGTTCTTCGGCTACGTGCTCGGCCCCAACTCGGCCCCCGGCGTGCTCAACCTGGTCTACTTGCCCATGGCCTTCGCCAGCGGCCTGTGGGTGCCCCTCGAGGCCCTGCCAAAGGCGCTCCAGAGCGTCGCCCCTTTCCTGCCGCCCTACCACTACGCCCAGCTCGCCCTAAGAACCCTGGGCGCCGGCCGCGGCGAGAACCCCTGGCTGCACGCCCTGGCGCTGGTGGGCTTCACCCTGGCCTTCCTGGCCCTGGCGCTGTGGGCCTACCGCCGCGACGAGGGCAAGACCTACGGATAGCTCGTGGCTCGTGGTCAGGTCCACTCCTTTGCCTTGACGGCTACGGTGCCGTTGCCCAGAGTGCCGACCCCGCCCACGGCCCTACAATGAACACGATGCCCAAGCCCCGCACCGCCGTCCCCGGCCTAGCCGCCCCCGCGCAGGAGGACGGCTGGGCCAAGTACGGCTACCTGGTGTACCTGGTGAGCCTGCTGCCCCAGGCGGTCTTCGACCCCGGTTTCGGGCTGCCCAACGCCCTGGTCACCCTGCTCTCGGTAGCGGCGTTCCTCCCGCTGTACCTGCGCGGCTGGAACGGCCGGGACGGGCGCTTGCTGGCCTACGCCTGGGCCATCTTCGGGCTGGGGGTGGCGGTCACGCCGCTCAACGGGGGCGCGGGGGTCTACTGGGTCTACGCCGCCGCGGCGGTGGCCGGGCTGCAGCCGGTGGCGAAGGCCCGCCGGATGGTGGGGCTGTTCACGCTGCTGGCCGCGCTCTGGGCCCTGGCCCTCCCCCTGCTCCAGGGCGCCCCCTGGCCGCAGAGCAGCGCCTACTTCTTCCCGGCGGTGTTCTTCACCGCCTTCATCGGCCTGCTCAACGTCTCGACCCTCGAGCGCGAACGTTACCAGCGCCAGTTGGTGCAGGCCGCCGAGGAGAACCAGCGCCTGGCGGCCATCGCCGAGCGTGAGCGCATCGCCCGCGACCTGCACGACCTGCTGGGCCACACCCTCTCGGTCGTCACCCTCAAGGCCGAGCTGGCCGCCAAGCTCGCCGAGCGCGACCCGGCTCGAGCCGCCCGGGAGATGCGCGAGGTCGAGCGCATCTCGCGCGAGGCCACCGCCCAGGTGCGCGAGGCCGTGCAGGGCTACAAGTCGCGCGGCCTGCAGGGCGAGCTGGCGAGCGCCCGCCTGGCCCTGGAAGCGGCCGGGGTCCGCTTCGAGTACTACGCCCAGGCCCTCACCCTCTCCCCTACCCAGGAGACCGTGATCGGCATGGCGTTGCGCGAGGCGGTGACCAACGTGATCCGCCACTCGGGCGCCACCCGCTGCGCCATACGGCTCCTAAAGGAAGCAGACCGCGTCGTCCTCGAGGTCGAGGACGACGGCCGGGGCGGCGTGCTCGAGGAAGGCTCGGGCCTGCGCGGGATGCGCCAGCGGGCCGAGGCGCTGGGGGGCAGCCTCGAGTACAGCGGCGACGGCGGCACCCGGCTGCGCCTGTGGCTGCCCACAACCGGCCCCGAGCGTGCCCTCCCCCAGGCCCACCCCACGGCCCTTCACCCCAAGCCCGACACCCTATGATCCGCGTCGTCATCGCCGAAGACCAGGGCCTCATCCTCGGGGCCCTGGCCGCGCTGCTCGAGCTCGAGGGCGACATCGAGGTCGTCGGCCAGGCCAAGGACGGCAAGAGCGCCCTCGAGGAGGTCAAAGCCCGCCAGCCCGACGTCCTGCTCACCGACATCGAGATGCCCCACATGACCGGGCTCGAGCTCGCCGCCGAGGTCAAGCGGCTGGGCCTCAAGACCCGCGTCGTCATCGTGACCACCTTCGGCCGCGCCGGGTACCTGCGGCGGGCGCTCGAGGCCGGGGCCAGCGGCTACCTCCTCAAGGACGCGCCCTCCTCCGAACTCGCCGAGGCCGTGCGCCGCGTCCACCTGGGCGGCCGGGCCATCGACCCCCACCTCGCCGCGCAGGCCTGGAGCGAGGAAGACCCCCTCACCGACCGCGAGCGCAAGGTGCTCCGCCTGGCCGGTGAGGGCCAGAGCAGCGCCGAGATCGCCGCCGAGCTGGGGCTATCGGAAGGCACCGTGCGGAACTACCTCTCCGAGGCCATCAGCAAGCTGGGGGCGCAGAACCGGGTGGAAGCAGCCCGCATCGCCCGGGAGAAGGGCTGGCTTTAGCCCTGAGGCTTCATCAAACCCACGGGAAAAGCGTCGCGGATATCCGCACGACCGTCACCCCGATCAGCCAGACGCCGGCCCAGGCCAGCACGTACTTGGGCCACAGCCCCGCGAGGATCAAGAGCCCCACGATCAGGTCGTTGTACTTGATGAACTCCACCCACGGGCGCAGGTCCTCGAGGATGCGCCCCATGAAGCTCGTGCGCAGGAGGTCCATGTAGGAGCTGGTGTCGTACCAGGCCCCGATGCTGTTGCTGATGAAGACGCCGGCCAGCCCCAGCCGCAGCAGCCAGCGCAGCAGCAGGTCGGTCCGGCCAGGTTCAGGTTGCATAACGGGCACGGGCGCTGGGGCCTATCCGCGGCGGGGTATCGGCGGCTCCCTACAAATTCGCCCCGAAGTCGGCCTCGTAGTCGCGCCAGACGCTGTGGATGTGGGTTGCGCCGTTGCGCGAGTTGTCGTGCTCGAGCAAAAAGGTGGGCCCCTGCAGGCGCCAGTAGTGGGGACGGCGCGGCTCGAGGCTTCCCGCCCAGCCGAAGCGCACCTTGTCCAGGCCGGCCTTGGTGACGCGCTCGAACATGGGGGCGGCCACCGCGGCCGGCAGCGACCCCAGGTAGCTCTGGATGAGTTCGACCACCAGCTTCTCCTGAGCCGGGTTCAGCTCGGACACCGGCAGGCCCACGGGCTCGAGCGGCCCCACCCTGACCTCGTTCCAGGTCACGTGCCGGAACAGCGCCTCGCGCTGGAAGACGGCGATGCCCTGGCGGCGGGCGTCCAGCGAGCGCACGAGTTCGCGGGCGGCGTCCTCCTCGCGGGCCATCACCCGCACCCCGGAGCGGGTCTGGGTGGGCCAGGTGCCGTGGAAGAAGGGGGTCATGGCCACCCGTTCGCCCGAGATGGCGTACTGGCGTGAGAGGTGGTGCCCCTCCCAGCGCCAGCCCCAGGGCTCGCGGCCGCCCGGCGTCCCGAACACCGAGACGAAGAACAGCTCGGGGTCCTGGCCCAGCTCGGTCTGGAGCTGCATGATGTCGAGCGACTTCTTGTAGCCCGCCTCCGAGACGCCGGTGCGCAGCAGGGCCAGGGCGGCGGTGCGCTGGGCCTGGGTCATGCCGCGCAGGGGCACGCCGTTGCGCGGGAAGCCCTGCGGGGTGGTCCAGTGCCAGCGCAGGCGCTCGGCGCTGTCGAAGGCGAAGGTGGCCTGGGAGCGCTTGTCGCCCAGGGCGCTGAGGAACTGGTTGGCCGCCTGGGCCATGCCCGCGGCCAGTGAGCCGCCCTGCTGGGCCCAACCCCGCTGGCCGAGCAGCAAGGCCCCTGCGCCGATGGCTGAAGCCTCAAGAAACCTACGCCGGGTCCACCTGTTCACGGTTACCTCCTCGCAGCCTTAAGAACTTTCGCGACGCAGGGGTTGTGGATGGGTTGGGCTAATGGTAACCGGCCTCGAGCCCGGCGCGTGGAGGCTAAGGCTCAATCCTCGACCGAAGAGGGTAGCGACCTTCAGAGGCCCAGGTCGCGCTCGAGCGCCTCGGTGCTGATCTCGGCCTCGAGGTTCTGCTCCGAGGCCTTGGTAGCCCAGGCCGGGTAGGGGAAGTTGAGCGGCAGCGGCACGGGGAGCTCGGGCTGTTGCACGATCATGGTGCCCTGGGGCAGGATCACGGCGCGGTCGCGGAAGGAGGCGGGCATGAAGCGGTACTCGGGGCGCTCGGCCTCGGCGGCGTCGAGGCGGCCCACCACCCGGATGGCGGCGTTGCCCACCACGCGGCGCTCCACCTCGCTCGCGGTCTGCTGCGCCCCGATCAAGATGACGCCCAGCGAGCGTCCGCGCTCGGCGATGTCGAGCAGGATGTCCTTGATGGGGCTCTCGTCCTCGCGGGGGGCGTACTTGTTGAGCTCGTCCAGCACGATGAACACCGCGCCGGGCCGCCCCGCGCTCTTCTTCTCGAAGACCTCGCGCAAAATCGAGCCCACCACGAACATCTGGGCCTGCGCCGAGAGCCGGTTGATGCCCACCACCGAGACCTGCTCCTGCGCGGCGAGGGGGTCGGGGGGGTTGCCCTTCTTGTCGCCGCGGATGAGGAACTCGACGTTCTGCACCGAGGCCCGCAGGCGGCGCACGAAGGCCTCGAGGGTCCCCGTGGCCTGCCGCGCGGTCCAGCGGGGGTCGCCCTTGGGCCGCTTCTCGTCCTCCTCGCCGCCCTCGGGCCCCAGCAGCTTGAACTCGATGTAGCGCACCAGCTGGCCGAAGCTGCTCAGGCGCATCTTGCCCAGGCTGTCGAAGGTCACGCCCGCGTCGTCGAGGCTCTGCTGGTCCTGCCAGTCCTCGACCTGGAGCGCGGGGCCCCGCTGGTCGGCGGCCAGCTTGCGCAGGCGCTCGGTCACCTGGTCGATGAGGAAGCCCAGGTTGGTCATCGAGCCGCGGTCGGTGAAGAGGTAGGGCAAGAGGCCGCCCTTGCAGAACTGCACCAGGTCCCAGTAGAAGGGCAGCACGCCGCCTTTGCGGCTCTCCACGTCGGGGACGACGTCGCCGGGGGTGGGCTTGGGCGGGGCGCGGAAGGCCACGCTGCGGAAGGGCCCCGCCGGGAGGCCCAGGGCGGTGTACTTGTCGCGGTCCTCGGCCTTGAGGCCCTTGTTGGGCTTGTCGAGGAAGAAGAGGTCCTCGCCCTTGACGTTGAAGACGAGGGCCTTGGCGTTGAGGGAGTCCTTCATCACCCCGCTCTCGAAGAGGGAGTAGAGCAGGAAGGTGGCGTAGCTGGTCTTGGTCGCCACGCCCGAGATGCCCGAGATGTTGACGTGGCCGCCCTTGACGCCGTTGAGGAACTCGAGGTTCAAGTAGGCCACCTCGCCGTTCTTGAGGATGCCCGCCGGGAGGCGCGTGCTCTGGCCCTCGCTGGTCATCTTGTCGTAGTAGAGGGCCATCTCGAGGTCGCGCTCGCGGGCGACGTACACCGGACAACCCGGGTCTGGGGGCAGGTATTCCTCGGGGTCGAGGCGCGTCACCTTGACGTGCGCGGCGTAGGACAGGCTGATGGGCAGCAGTTGGCGGTTGGCCAAAAATACGTCGGTGTCGAACTGCGAGCCCTCGTAGAGCTTGAGGACCTGGTCCACCATGCCGTAGTAGCGCACCTGCCCCTTCAGGGGGTCGGGGTGCTGAAACTCCACGTACACGAGGTCGTCGAGGCGCAGGTACTGCCCCTCCTCGACCGCCACCCAAAAATCCAGGGCCCCGGCTTCCCGGCTGCCCAGCACCATTCCACACGGTTTCATCGGGTCTCCTGATAAGGCGTAGCGTCCATGGCCTATAGCGCGGGGTTGCCGATAGCGGCTCTACGAGAACAACCCCTGGAGGATGCGGCGGCGCACCACCTCGGCCTGGCCCATGTGGCGGCCCAGCCACAGCTCGAGCCCGCCCACCGGGATGAGGTTCTGCGGGGCGCGGGGGTCGCGCGAGGGCGAGGAGGCCATGCCGCACAAGAGCCCCACCGAGAGGTCGGCGAGGGCGCGGGCGTGCTCGAGGTCGCCCGCCGGGGTCTCGACGCGCAGCAGCGCGGCCCCGCTGTGGAAGGGCGCGGTGGGGTTGAGCGGCAGCCGCATGTACCAGGAGTAGAGCTCGAGGGGGCGGCGGGCGTTCTGCGGGATGCGGAAGACGGGCGTGCGCTGGCAGGGGGCCAGCAGCGAGAGGATGCGCTCCTCGGCGGGCGGCAGGTAGCGCTGCCACATGGTCTTGGCGTAGCCGATCACCCCTGGACGGGGCAGCAGGCCGGGCGCGACGAAGATGGGCCCGTCGAGCACCACCAGCCCGCCCTGCAGCTCCTGGGCCAGGCGGGCCTCGAGCGTCCGCATCTGCTCGTTGACCTTAGCCGCCAGCATCCGCAGGTCGTGGATGCCCTTCAGCGCCACCGGGCGGTAGTAGAAGGGCCCGATCTCGACCGGCCCGAACTCGTGCCCGTCCGGGTAGAGCAGAACCCGCTCGACGCGGGGCTCGCCCGCCAGCCGGATGCCCGCGTCGTCGCGCACCAGCGCCCCGGCGGCCAGCGTGACCAGCAGCGCCCGCTGCCCGTGCTCGTTGGCGACCACCGCGTCGATGCGCTGGCGCCCGTCCACGAAGTAGAGCACCGGCCACTCCTGCGCGGGGGGCTCGAGGGGCTGCCAGGGGGGCTCGAGGTCGGTGACGACCCCGTCCACGCTGCTGCTGTCGTCCAGACCCACCTGCGGCAGCGCGTAGTCGGGGTTCCAAGCTTCGAGTCTTAGCCGCACGTCCTTAGACTAAAGCTGAAGGGCGAAAGCGTCGAGGGCTGGAGGCTGAAGGCTTGTGATGAGAACGCTCGTTCCTGTGCTTAAGGAGAGGGCGGTTGACGGTGCTTTGGTTTGGCGACCCTCGTTCCGCCGTCAGGGGCCGGAGGGGGAGGCCATTCCACATGGCGGGGGCATCGCGGTACGCGACCCGGCATACGCCGGAAACCTGCTCCCCCTGGGCTCCCCCGAGGGACTCCAGGTTACCGGCAAGGCCGGTATGGCCTGCGGCCACCCCCTCGCGGACGTGCCGCCGGGCCTCAGTGCCCGCGTGTGCGGGGGTGCGGGCCGCACCTTGACCCGGCGGCATGCCCGTCTGCGCCACCCCGCCCACCCCCTCCCGCGTGAGCCGCACACCCCGGCCGGGGCACGGCAGCGACCACCGAGCGCCCTTCCGCGGGGAAGTGGGGCTGTAGTCGGCCTAGGGGGCGGGCACAACCTCAGTGGATGATTAACTTTGTAGGGACGCGAGGCCTCGCGTCCCTACGGCGTTTTGCGTCTTGCGTTCAGCTATCAGCTATGAGCTATCGGCGTTCGGCGTTCAGCGCTCAGCGTTCGACCCTCACTGCACCCGCGCCAACGCCTCTTCCGCGTCCTTGTAACCCGGGCGCAGTTGGAGCGCGCGGGTGTAGGCGTCCTTGGCGCCGGCTTTGTTGCCCAGTGCCTCGTTGGCGCGGCCGAGCCAGTAGTAGTACTCTGCGTTGCGGGAGTCCATAGCGACGGCCTTGGTGAAGTTCTCCCGGGCCTTGGCCGCGTCGCCGAGCTCGAGGTAGGAGCGACCCAGGCCGGCGTAGGCTTCGGGGTACTTGAAGGGGGACTTCACGACGGCGTTTTGGAAGTTGGCCCCGGCGTTCTTCCAGTCCTTGGCGACCTGATACGCCTGGCCCAGGCGCACGTAGCCCTCGGCCTCGGCGGGGTTGATGATGGTGGCCTGCTTGAGCTGCTCGATGGCGGCGGCGGGCTCGTTCTTGATGAGGAGGGCGACGCCGTAGTTGAGGCGCAGGGTGAAGTCCTTGGGGAAGGCCTTCACGCCCTCGTCCAGGAGCTTGAGCGCGTCGTCGAGCTTGCTCTGCTTGAGGTAGACGTTGGCCAGCAGGCCGATGACCTGGGGGTCGCGCTCGAGGGTCAGCGAGCGGTTGAAGGCCTCGACGGCGCGGTCGTAGGTGCCCAGGGCCGAGTAGACCACGCCCCGGGTGGCGAAGATGGGCGCGTACTTGGGGTTGACGCGCTCGGCGTCGCGCAGCACGGTGAGGGCCTGGTCCAGCACGCCCCGGCTGGCCTCGCGGTTGTCGGAGAGGCGGTACTGGTCGTAGTAGGCCTGGGCCAGCGCCACGTAGGCCTGCACGTAGGCGGCGTTCTGGGCGATGGCCTTGCGAAGGTTCTCCACGGCGGCGGTGGTCAGGCCCAGCCGCAACTGGGTGCGGGCCAGCCAGTACAGCCCGTCGGGGTTGGTGGGGTTCGAGCGCACCGAGCGCTCACACACCGCCAGCGCGTCCTGATAGCGCCCCAGCCGGAAGAGCTGCACGCATAAGTTGAGCAGCTCCTGGAATTGGCTGTTCCCCTGCCCCGGCGCGGGGTTCTGCGCCTGGGCCGCCACGGGCACAGCGAAACTTCCTACCAACATCAGCACCGGCAACAAAACACGCATTCCAAAGCCTCCTCACAGGATGTATCGCGATAGATCGGGGGACGCCAGCACGCCCTTTAACCTGGCCTCCACGTACTCGCGGGTGATCTCCACCCGTCCCAGCTCCGTCTGGAAGGAAACCTCCTCCAGAACCCGCTCCAGCACCGTCGAAAGCCTCCGCGCTCCAATATCCTCCAGGTCACGGTTAGCCTGATGAGCGAACTCGGCGAGGGCGCGGACGGCCTCGAGGCTGAACACCAGCTCGGTGCCGTCGGCGCCCAGTAGGGCGGTGTACTGCTGCAAGAGCGAGGTGGCCGGCTCGCGCAGGATGCGCTCGAACTCGTCGGGGCCCAGGGGCTCGAGCTCGACCCGGATGGGGAAGCGCCCCTGCAGCTCGGGGATCAGGTCGCTGGGCTTGGAGACGTGGAAAGCCCCCGCCGCGATGAACAGCACGTGCTCGGTGGACACCGGCCCCAGCCGGGTGGCGACCACCGTGCCCTCCACGACCGGGAGCAGGTCGCGCTGCACGCCTTCGCCGGAGACGTCGGGGCCGCCGGAAACGCCCTGCTTGCGGGCGATCTTGTCGATCTCGTCGAGGAAGACGATGCCGTCCTCCTGGGCGCGGCGCAGGGCCTCCTGGGTGGCCTCTTCCTTGTCCACCAGGCGTTCGGCCTCCTGGTTGCGCAGCACCTCGAGCGCCTCCCGCACCTTCACGCGGCGGCGCACCTTGCGTTGGGGCATGAGGTTCTTGAGCATCTCCCCCAGCCCCTGCATCTGCTCGTTGCCGAACATGCCCACGAAGGGCATGGCGGCCTCCTCGTTGACCTCGATCTCGACGAACTGGTCGTCGTAGCGGCCCGAGCGCACCTCGAGCCCCGAGACCCGCAGCAGCGAGGCCACGTTGTCCACGGCCAGCGCGTCGGCGCGCTCGGCGACGCGGGCCTTCATCTCCTGCATCACGAGCTGGTAGCTGGCCTCGGCCAGATCGCGCACGATGGAGTCGACGTCGCGGCCCACGTAGCCGACCTCGGTGAACTTGGTGGCCTCCACCTTGACGAAGGGGGCCCCGGCCAGCCGCGCCAGGCGGCGGGCGATCTCGGTCTTGCCCACGCCGGTGGGCCCGATCATCAGGATGTTCTTGGGCGTGACCTCGCGGGCCATCTCGGCCGAGAGGCGCTTGCGGCGGCTGCGGTTGCGCAGGGCCACGGCCACGGCCCGCTTGGCCGCCGCCTGGCCCACGATGTACTTGTCCAGCTCCCGCACGATCTCGGCGGGGGTCAGGTCGGTCTTGTGCAGCGTGACGCTCATGCTTCTCCCAGGCTGTACACGGTCGGGTTGCCGCTGGTGTAAAGGTCGACCTCCCCGGCGATGCGGATGGCCTCCTGGGCGATCTCGGGCGCGCTAAGGCCGGAGTGCCGCAGCAGCGCCTTCGCCGCCGAAAGCGCGTAGGCCCCGCCCGACCCCACCGCCAGCACCGGCTCGTCCGGGGTGAGCACCTCGCCGTTGCCGGAAAGCAACAGCAGGGTATCACGGTCGGCGACCACCAGCATGGCCTCGAGGTTCCTCAGCACCCGGTCGGTGCGCCACAGCTTCACCGTGTCCACCGCCGCCCGCTGGAGGTTGCCCTTAGCGGCCTGCAAGGCCCCCTCGAACTTCTCCAGCAGGGTCAGGGCGTCGGCCACGGCCCCGGCGAAGCCCACCAGAACGCCGCCGCCTACCTCGAGGCGGCGGACCTTCACGGCACCGATCTTCATGATGGTCTGGCCTAGCGTCACCTGCCCGTCCCCGGCCAGCGCGGTAACGCCATTCTTGCGCACCGCGACGATGGTTGTGCCGTGCATGGATTCCATCACGTGAAGCCTAGCCTTGGGCGATGAAACGGGGGTGAGAGTGGTGGTGGTGTGTCGATGGTCGATAGCCGGGCGCCGGGCGAGGGTCGTACTCCTGCGTCGTACGTCCTACGTCTACGTCGTACGCAAAATGCCTTGACCCTCGACCCTAGGCCCTCGACAAACCACGAGCCCTCTGCTTATAGCTGACCGCTGATCGCTGACTGCTCCCCTACTGCAACCCCTTGAACCCCTCGGGGATGGGCAACACGCGCCAGCGCAACTGGCCCTGGATCACGGGGGGCCACCAGACGAAGTTGGCGCGGCCGGCGATGGAGGTGTCGGGGACGGGGCCGAAGGTGCGACTGTCCTCGGAGCCGCCGGGGGTGCGGTTATCGCCCATGACGAAGTAGTAGCCGGGCTCGAGCTTGAGCGCGCCGGTGTAGCAGTACTCCCGGCCCTGGCTGCGGGCCTTCTCCTCCTCGCCCGGGGGGACCAGCATGCGCAGGGTGTTCCTCAGGTAGGCGTAGTCGGGGTCGCTCTCGATGTCGGCGGGGCTCACCTGGTAGCGCGACTGGGTGGAGAGGCTGGTGAGTTGGCCGTCGCGCAGGCAGACGCGGGGGTAGTTGTAGTCGCTGGCGTAGAGCGAGCTCTTGGGGTCGAACTCGAGGAAGTCGGTGATGTGGCGCTCGCTCACCGGCTGGCCGTTGACGTAGAGCTGTCCCTCGCGGTAGCTCACGGTGTCGCCCGGCACCGCGACGATGCGCTTGATGAAGAAGGCGCGGAAGGGGAAGCCCAGAACGGGGAAGCGGGCGTAGGCGTTGGGCGTGCCCTCGGGGGGTTTGACGATGGCGACTTCGCCCCGCCGCCACTGCATCAGGCCGAAGCGCACCAGCCAGGTCTCGTACTTGGGCACGAAGACCCGCTCGCCGTTGAGCAGGGTGGGGTTCATCGAGGAGCCCACCACGCCCACCGTGGTAAAGAGGAAGGTAGTCACCAGAAAGGCCAGCAGCAGCGCCTCGCCGACCTGACGGAACCACTCGTGGAAAAGATAGCGCCAGAAGCTTCGCATGTTCGCCTCGTCCCTAATCGCCCGGGGCAGTCCCCGCAGACCGCGTGAACGGCGGGAAGGCCGCCCCAGGCGGAAATCGCAACCCCCACAGCATACACGCTCAGCCGGAATCAGAAAGCTACCGGGCCGCCCTCCCCCTGCCCCAGCACCTCGAGCGCCGCCCGTCGCCCCGCCTCCACGATGTCCTCCGGGCGGTCGAAGCTCCCGGTGCCGCCGTGCTCGAGCCCGCACGCGCCGCCCCCCGACAGGACCAGCCCTGCACGAAGCCATTCTATGGCCCGGCCATTTGCGGTCCCAAAGCCCGGGCCGAGACCGTATAGTTGTGTTCGTGGGGTTGCCAGGGGCCACGCTGCTGGGGCGTTACCGGGTGATCCGCCCCATCGCCAGGGGGGCGGTCGCCACGGTGTACCTGGCCTTCGATCTCCACGGCACCCCCTACGCGCTCAAGGTTTTCCCCAGGGGCTACGAGTCCCGCGCCGACCGCGAGTGGAAGGTCGGGGGGGCCTTGCAGCACCCGCACATCAACCCGGTGTACCAGCGCCTGGACCTCGAGAGCCAGGCCGCCAGCAGCGAGAACGGCCCGGCGGTGCTCATCGCCTACGCCCCGGGCGAGCGCTTCAACGACTGGCGCTCGCGCCGCCCCGAGATGGTGCTGCGGGTCTTCGAGCAGTTGCTCGAGGGCCTCGCGCACATGCACCAGCAGGGCTACGTCCACCGCGACATCAAGCCCGAGAACGTGGTCGTAGACGGCACCGGCGAGGCTCGCCTGGTGGACTTCGACCTCGCCGGGCCGGTGGGCGAGCGCCTGCCCAAGCAATTCCTGGTGGGCACCCCCGCCTACATGGCCCCCGAGCTGTTCCTGGGCCAGACCACCAGCCCCGCCTCCGACGTGTACGCCGCCGGGATCTTCCTCTACTGGTCGCTCTCCAACGAGCTGCCCTTCTTCGGCTCCACCGAGGAGGTGATGGAGGCGCACCTCAAGCACGCCGTCCCCGTACCCACGCCCACCGCGGACACGCGCCTGCAGATCACCGCGCCGCTACTCGAGTTCATCTACACCATGCTCGCCAAAGACCCCGCCGAGCGCTTCGGGTCCGGGGCGGAAGCCCTCGAGGCCTTCCGCGAGCTCAACGCCGGCGCCCGGTAGCGGCCCGTGAACGTGGCGAAACCCCCGCCGGTGGGCGGGGGTCGTCTTTTGGGCCGGGGTCAGCGCTGTTCGAGCGGCACGTAGGGGAGGTCGAGCTGGCCGATGTAGGCGGCGTCGGGGCGCAGCAGGCGGTTGTCGAGCTTGGTGTACTCGAGGATGTGGCCGGTCCAGCCGGAGATGCGGGCCACGGCGAAGATGGGGGTGAAGTACTCGAGGTCGTAGCCCAGGTCCTTGTAGACCACGCCGGAGTAGAAGTCGACGTTGGGGTAGATGCCCTTGGGGTTGTAGATGGCCCCGGCCTGGCGCTCGACCTCCTTGAGGATGGCGTACTCCTTGCTGTGGCCGTGCTTCTCGGCGACGATGCTGGCGTACTTCTCGAGCACCCCCGCGCGCGGGTCGTAGGCCTTGTAGACGCGGTGGCCCATGCCCATCACGCGGCCCTTGCTCGCCACGAGGTTCTCGAGCCACGAGCTCACGTTCTCCACGCTGCCGATCTCGCCGATCATCTTCATGACCGCCTCGTTGGCGCCGCCGTGGCGGGGGCCCTTGAGGCTCGACACCCCGGCGGTGATGGCCGAGTAGATGTCGGTCTGGGTGGAGTAGGCCGCGACGGCGGTGAAGGTGGAGGCGTTGAAGCCGTGCTCGGCCTGCAGGATGAGCGCCACGTCCATCAGCTTGGTCTCCTCGGCGCTGGGCTCCTTCCCGGTGCTCATGTAGAGGAAGTTGGCCGCGTGGGAGAGGTCGGCACGGGGGGCGATGGGGTCGAGGCCCTCGCGCAGGCGCTTGTTGGCCGCGACGATGGTGGCAAACTTGGCGATGAGCGAGAGGCTCTTCTCGTAAAGCGCCTCGGGGCTGACGTTGTCCTCGTCGGCGTCGAGCATCCCCAGCTCGCTCACCGCCGTGCGCAGCGCCGACATGGGGTGGGCGTCCTTGGGGTAGCGCCGCATCGACTCCAGCAGCACGGGCGGCAGGGTGCGCAGCGAGACCAGCTTCTCGCTGAAGCCCTGCAGCTCGAGCTTGCTCGGTAGGTGGCCGTGCAGGAGTAGGAAGGAGACCTCTTCGAAGGTGGAGTGCTCCGCCAGGTCCTGGATCTTGTAGCCGCCGTAGTAGAGGCGCCCCGCCTGACCGTCGATGAAGCACATGGCGCTCTCGGTGAACAGAACGCCCTCGAGACCTCGGGCAATGGTTTGGGTGCTCATGGTTCCTCCGTTTTGTTCCGGCTAGATGCCGGATTTTCCCCGCGGTCCCCACTCGCGCTGGCCTCTGCACGGGGCCAGCGGTGCCAATCGGGTAGCTGCAAGATTCGCTTTGCCTGATCGAGCCGACGCGAAGACCGCTCTAGCCGTGGCATTCTAACACTACGGCGCTTTAACGCTCGCAGTATAGGTCCAGGTCACTCAGTGTAGATACACCGTTTACACCACACCCGGCGCACCCCTCCCGCCGCCGCAGCTTCAGGGTGCGGAAGTCGTTATAAAGCCCGTCATAAACGAGCAATTTGCCCGATAGCGGCTCGCCGAGCCCCAGCAGCACCTTCAGCGCCTCGGTCGCCATCAGGCTGCCCACCACCCCCGGCAGCACCCCGAAGACCCCGGCCTCGGCGCAGTTGGGCGCGGCGGCGGGCGGCTCGGGGAAGAAGCAGCGGTAGCAGGGGCCCCCGGCGTGGTTGAACACCGCGACCTGCCCTTCGAACTGGTGGATCGCGCCGTACACCAGCGGCTTGCCCAGGATCAAGCAGGCGTCGTTGACGAGGTAGCGGGTGGGGAAGTTGTCGGTCGCGTCCACCACGAGGTCGTAGGGGCGGAGGAGCTCGAGGGCGTTTTCGGAGCTCAGGCGGAGCGGGTAGACGTCCACGGCAACGTTGGGGTTGAGGGCCAGCAGGCGCTCACGGGCGGCCTCGGCCTTGGGCCGCCCGACCTCCTCGGTGGTGAAGAGCACCTGGCGCTGGAGGTTGGAGAGGTCCACGGCGTCCATCTCCACGACGCCCAGCCGCCCCACCCCGGCGGCGGCGAGGTAGAGCAGCACCGGCGAGCCGAGCCCCCCGGCCCCCACCACCAGCACCGAGCTCTGCTTGAGCCGGGCCTGACCGGCCCCGCCGACCCCGGGCAGCACGATGTGCCGGGCGTAGCGGTCGAGTTCTTCACGGCTCCACATGCAGCCTCACTTCCTCCCCCTCGGGCAGGTTATACGCCCGCACCTCGCCCGACTCCAGGGCGAAGATCACGTACGGCACCCGCCAGTAGGCCTGGCCGCGGTCGGCGGGGCTGGGCCGGGCCGGGCCGTAGGGGTGCGAGTGGTAAATCGCCAGCAGCTCGAGCCCCTCGCGCTCGAGGCCCTGCACCGCCCGCAGCAGCGCGGTGGGGTCGGCGTGGTAGGCCACCCGCGGGGTCGGGTGAACGTTGGGCAGCGGCACGACCCGCTCCACGAGCCCCTGCCGCCCGGCCCAAAGCCCCACACCCTCCCCCGGCCTCTCCGAGAGGAGGTGGTAAAAGGTGTGCTCCAGCACGGCCTGGCTTACCCGCAGCATCGGCCTAGCTTACCCTTTCACCGGCTCCGCCCCGGTGGGGAGCTTGAGCACCTCGCACAGGTAGCTCACCAGCGCGTCGGTCCGGCGCAGGGCCTCGAGCACCCGATCCATGAAGGCCGCCGAGCATACCTCTTCGTCGCTCAGGGGGAACCAGGCGATGAAGCTCTTGAGCTTGAGGTCCTCGATGAGGGGGTGGGCGGGGTCGAAGCCCTTGGGCGGGCGCTTGAGCTTGTCCTCCTCGGAGAGGGGCACGGCCTGCTTGACCTCGAGCCAGCGGAAGTCCTGCCGGTCGATGGCCGCCCGCACCCGCGCCAGGTTCTCGGGGTCGGGCTGCCACAGCCCCCCGCCCACCCCCGACTGGCCCGGCTCGAGGTGCAGGTAGAACCCCGGCGCGTGCACGTCGCTCGAGGCCAACAGATGCCGGAACTGCGCCGCCGCGTGCGTCTTGTAAGGGCTTTTGTCGTGGGAGAAACGGGTGTCGCGGTGGATGCGGAAGAGGCTGCGCTCGTTGGCGGTGTAGGCGGGGTTGAGGGCCTCGAGGTGCGGGGCGAGGTCGGCGATGAAGCGCAGAAAAGGTCCCTTGACGTATTGCTCGTACCGCGCCTTGTTGGCCTGGAACCAGGCCCGGTCGTTGTTGTAGCGCAGCTCGAGCAGGAACCGGAACAACTCCGGCGTGAAGTGAGGGGCACCGCGGGCATCCACGGAACGAGCCAAGGCTTTTCTTGCCATGACGTAATGCTACCCCGCCGTACCGTCACCAGATCGCGAGCAAGGACACAGGGGGTCGAGGGCTGTGTGGGCTTGTGGCTTATGGCTCGTGGTTACCCCTCCCCGCCGGCGTCGAGGGTTGAGGGCCAAGGCGTCCCGCGTCTTGCGTCTTGCGTTTGGCGTCTTGCGTCTTGCGTTTTGCGTCTGGCATCTCGCGTACGCCGTACGACCCGCGCCCGGCTATCGGCCATCAGCTATCGGCTATCGACCATGCTCAGGACGTATGCCCCCCCACCCCCAGCGTATGACGTAGGGCGTAGGACACCTGGCGTTCGGCGTTGGGCATCCGGCCCATCAAGCGTATACTTTTCTGACAAAGGAGGCCAAGATGATCCGGACCGTAGCCCTCGTGGGGCACAGCGGCAGCGGTAAAACCACCCTCGGCGAGGCACTGCTGGTGGCGACGGGGGCCAAGGACCGCATGGGCCGCGTGGAGGACGGCACCACCACCAGCGATTACACCCCGGAGGAGAAGAACCACCGCCTGTCGGTGCGCACCGGGGTGCTGCCCCTGCAGTACAAGGAGCATAAGATCTACCTCCTCGACGCGCCGGGCTACGCCGACTTCGTGGGCGAGATCCGGGGGGCGTTGGAGGCCGCCGACGCGGCGGTGGTGGCAGTATCGGCCGAGAACGGCGTGCAGATCGGGACCGAGAGAGCATGGACGGTGGCCGAGCGGCTTGGGCTCGCTCGGATGGTGGTCGTCACCAAGCTGGAAAAGGGTGGCGATTTTTTTGCGCTGCTCGAGGACCTCCGCTCCACGCTGGGCCACATCGTCCCCGCGCACCTGCCGCTGTACGAGAATGGGCAGTGGGTGGGCATCGTGGACGTGCTGCACAACCGCGCCCTGCGCTACGCGAACGGCAAGGCCACGCCCATGGAGGTGCCCGAGGACATGCGGGCGCAGGTCGAGAAGTACCTCAACGAGGCCCGCGAGGCCATCATCGAGACCGACGAGGGGCTCTTAGAGAAGTACCTCGAGGGCGGCGAGATCGAGGAGGCCGCGTTGTCGAAGTCCTTCCACGAGGCGGTGCGCCGGGGGCTGGTCTACCCCGTGGCCATCGGCTCGTCGGGGGCGATGATCGGCCTGGACCTGCTGCTGGAGCTCTTCCTCGAGGCCCTCCCCTCCCCCACCGAGCGCTTCGGCGAGGGGAGCCCTCTGGCTAAGGTGTTCAAGGTGCAGGTCGACCCCTTCATCGGGCACGTGGCCTTCGTGCGGCTGTACCGGGGCACCCTCAAGCCCGGCGACAGCCTGCAGTCGGAGGCCGGGACGGTGCGGCTGCAGCACCTCAACACCATGCGGGGCAAGGACCTGGTGGAGCTCGAGGCGGCCGAGGCCGGGAGCATCCTGGCCTTGCCCAAGGCCGAGAACCTGCACCGGGGGATGCTGCTGTGGAACGGGGCCAAGCCCGAGTCGGACGAGGTGCCCTTCGCCCGCCTGCCCGACCCCAACGTGATGGTGGCGCTGGCGCTGGAGAACAAGGGCGACGAGGCCAAGCTGGGCGAGGCCCTGCGCAAACTTTTGGAGGAAGACCCCAGCCTGCGCTTCGAGCGCCAGCCCGACACCAGCGACATGCTGCTGTGGGGCCACGGCGACCTGCACCTCGAGACCGCCCGCGAGCGCCTGGGCGACTACGGGGTGAAGGTGCAGTACCGCCTGCCCAAGATCCCCTACCGCGAGACCATCCGCAAGGTGGCCGAGGGCCAGGGCAAGCACAAGAAGCAGACCGGCGGCCACGGCCAGTACGGCGACGTGTGGCTGCGCTTGGAGCCCGCCCCCGAGTACCAGTTCGAGTGGCGCATCACCGGCGGGGTGATCCCCACGAAGTACACGGAGTCGGTGGAGATGGGCATCCAGGACGCGGCCAAGCAGGGCACGCTGGCGGGCTTCCCGGTGATCGGCTTCAAGGCCGTCGTCTACCACGGCTCCTACCACGACGTCGACTCCTCCGACATGGCCTTCCAGATCGCGGCCTCGCTGGCGTTCAAGAACGTGATGGCCCAGGCCAGCCCGGTGCTGCTCGAGCCGGTCTACAACCTCAAGGTCTTCGTCAGCCAGGACCGCGTGGGCGACATCCTCTCCGACCTGCAGGGGCGGCGGGGCCGGGTGCTGGGCATGGACCAGGACGGGGCCCTGGCGGTGGTGCAGGCCGAGGTCCCGCTGGCGGAGCTGCTCGAGTACAGCCGCGTGCTCTCCGGCCTGACCCAGGGTACCGGGGCGTACAGCCTCGAGTTCTCCCACTACGCCGAAGTGCCCCCGCACCTCGCGCAGAAGGTGGTCAGCCAGCGGCAGGCGGAAGCGCACTGATCGCACCTCCCACAAACACCCGCCCTTCCCGGCGGGTGTTTTACCCGGTATGGCGGGGTGTACCGTGCCGGGTATACGTGGGAAGTGCTCTGAGGGCAGGGGAACGGGTTCAGGGCTCCGGGTCCGGGGGCAAAGCGTCCCCGCAACCCTGAACCCTCTCCTCCCGTCAAGTGCCCAAAACGCACACGCCCCGCGCGGGAGCAGGTTAGAATCGGCTCATGAAATCACTCGCCCGATGGGCGCTGTTCGCCCTACTGCTGCTCAGTCCCGCTCTGGCTCAAAGCTTGGTGTCCCTGGCCCCCACGGGGGCCATTGCCGGGTTCTACGTGGGGGACCTGAGCAACAGCCCCTACCTCCAGGGCATCGCCAGTGACTGGCGGCAGAGCGGGCTCGAGGCCTGGCTCAGCCGCAACCTCGAGAAGGAACTCGGCCAGGACAGCGACCTGCTGGGCATCGCCCAGGGCGGCGCCTTCGCGGCCGTCTACCCCGACGGGGGCTTCTTCTTCGTCGCCAAGCCCAGCACCCGGACGATGCAGGCGATCCGCGCCGAGGTCAAGAAGGCCAAGGTCGAGAACGGCTGGCTGGTCGAGCGCAGCGCGGGGATGGTCAACGGCGTGAGCCGCGACCTGGTGTTCATGGCCACGCCCCGGCAGGCCGCCCTCTTCCTGGGCAACAAGCGGGGCCTGCGCGCGCCGGTGAGCGGCGACCTGTTCTTCTGGGGCGAGCCGCCCCGCAACCTCGACGCCGAGTACGGCCTGCCACCCAGGCTCGGGCTCACGCTGGCCTCCATCAAGCGCATCAGCGCGGGCATGAAGCTCACCGCCGGGGGCTACACCACCGAGACGCGCCTCGAGCTCGACCGCAACGCCGACCCCGCCTTCAGCAACCTCGTCCTGCCCCGCGAGAAGCCGTGGGAGCTGGGCGAGTTCCCGGCCGGCTACTCGGGCGGCGTGGGCGTGCTCGACCTCGCCAGCAGCGGCCGCTACCTCAGCAGCCTCCTCTCCGACTTCGACGTCAAGCTCAACTTCGACCTCCAGGCCTTCGGCACCCGCTACGCCCTCGTCACCGTGCCCGGCCCGCGCAGCAGCGGGGTGGGCAACCTCGAGGCCCCCATGGGCCACCAGCTCATCTACCTCGAGGTAAAAGACGGCGCCACCGCCGAGGCCAACTTCCTGGCCGCCGTGCAGAACCTCGCGGCCTTCGCTACCCCCGAGGGCCAGGGCGGCTTCAAGGTGGCGGGGCAGGAAGGCGGCTTCAAGGTGCTCGAGGTGGGCCTGCTGGGCAACCTCTACTACCGCCTCGACGGCGACAAGCTCGTTGTCGCCACCAGCAAGGCCGCGCTCGCGGCCGCCTCCGGCAAGCTCTGGAAGGACCGCCCCGAGTACCAGCGCTTCCGCGTCACCGTACCCCAGAACGCCGTGTCCTACAGCTTCGGCGACCAGAAGGGCCCCGGCCTGGAGTCCCTCGCCACCCTGCGCGAGAGCATCCCCCAGACCATCGGTGCCGAAGACAAGGAGACCAAGGAACTCACCGACCGCCTGGTCAAGTTCCTCGAGCGCGTCTACAACCGCCTGGGCAACAGCATCTCCTACTCGGTAATCGAGGGCAGCACCCTGGTGAGCCGCGGGTTCAGCGAGGTGCGGTGGAAGTAAGGTAGCGCTCAGCCGTCAGCTAACAGCCTTCCCACCCACCCCCGTCCCCTCCCTCCGGCCGGAGGGAGGGGATTTTTTGCGTCTTGCGTTTGGCTATCGACTATCGACCATCGACTATCGACAACCGACACCCGATCCGTTCTATCCTGAGACCGTGACCTTCGCCTACCCGCTGTGGCTCGCGGCTTTGCCCCCCATCCTGGGGCTCATCTACTGGCTCTACCGCCGCCGCAGGCCGCAGGAACGCAAGGTGGCGGGGCTGTGGCTGTGGCGGCAGGCGCGGCGGCGGGGGGTGGCCCGGCGGCGTTTCGACCTGCGGCTGTTGCTGTTGCTGCTGGCCGGGTTGCTGGGCGGTCTGGCGCTGTCGGGGCCGCGCCTCGAGCTCGACCGGCCGGGACCGCTGGTGCTGGTGCTCGACGCCTCGGCCTCCATGGCCGCGACCGACCTGAGCCCCAGCCGCCTCGAGTGGGCCAAGGCGCAGGTGCGCGAGCGCCTCTCGCGCAGCCCCCGGGCCGTGCTGGTGCGGGCCGGGCGCAACCCCCAGGCCTTCGGGCCCGCCGCGGGCCGTGAACTGCTCGACGAACTCGAGCAGATCCGCGCCGCCGACGACCGCGCCGACCTCGCCGCCGCCGTGGCCCTGGGCCGCTCGCGCCTGGACGCCCCGGCGCTGGTGGTCAGCGACGCTCCCCCGCCCAAGGGCGCCGAGGGCTACCTCAACGCCGCGGGCAACGGGGTCAACGTGGGGATCACCGCCGTCGGGCCGGGCTTCGTGGCGGTGGGCAACAGCGGCCCCGGCCCCTGGAAGGGCGAGGTGCGGGTGGGCGGCCGGGGCTACGCCCTCGAGGTACCCGCCGGGGGCTTCAGCACCCTCGAGGTGCCCACGGTCGCCCCGCTCCAGGCCCGGCTGAGCGGCGCCGACGCCCTGAGCCTGGACAACGCCGCCGAGTTCGGCCGCCGCAACGTGCGGGTGGCGCTCGAGGGGAGTTCGCCGGTGCTCGAGCGGCTGCTGGGGCTGCTGGGCACGGTGCGCAGCCCCAACCCCGAGCTCCGCTTCCGCCTGGGCACGCCGCCGCCCGCCCCCCCGGCCTTCAGCGTGTACTTCGCCCGCACCGCGGAGGGCGAAGCCGTGGTGGACGACGTGGAGCGCACCGTACCCTACCTGCGGGGCGCCGAGCTGGTGGGCTTCCGCCTCCCCGTCCCCCCCAGCCCGCCGGACACCTGGCAACCCCTCGCCCGCAGCGAGACCGGGCAGGCGCTGGCCTGGTTCCACCCCGACGGCCTCTACCTGCCCTCCCCCGCCGCACTGCAGAACCTCCCGGCCTTCCCGGTGCTGCTCTACAACCTCGTCGTCCCCCGCGGCGAGCAGCGGCGCGGCCTGCTGAGCGCCGAAGAAACCCTGCTGCCCCGCCCCCAGCCCAGCCGGCCGCTCCCTCCGGCCCTCACCCTCGAGCTCACCCCCTGGCTCGCCCTGCTGGCCGCGCTGGTGCTGGGGCTGGAGTGGTGGCTGTTCCAGTACCGGTCCCGCGACCGCCAGGGGAGCCTCGTCCCTGAAGCCTGAGGGCCCGACCCTGTAGGCTACAGCCATGGTCTGCCGCGACATCCACGAACCCGACTTCCCCGCGTTGGAGGCCCTCGAGCGCGAGCTCCTGGGCCCTCAGCCCGCCCACCGCTACCGCTGCACCCCCGCCGCCCTGCGCTTCTTCGCCCGCAGCGGCCACTCCTTCGTGGCCCAGGACGGCCCGCAGGTCGCGGGCGTGGTGCTGGCCCAGGCCGTGTGGCAGGGCGACCAGGTCACGGTGCTCATCACCCGGCTGCTCTCGAGCTCCGACGAGGCCACCCGGGCCCTGCTGGGGGCGGTGGTCAAGTCGGCCTACGACGCCGGGGTCTACGAGGTGGCCATGCACGTCGATCCCGCCAACGAGCCCTTGAGCCGGGCGCTCGAGGACTACGGCTTCCGCCTGGGCCCCCTCCTGCTGGGGGTGCGGGTGCTGGGCAGCCGGGGTGAACGAGGCGAAGTGGCCGGAGTCTTAGAATAGAAGCCATGAACCGGGTCTTGATTGGCATTCGTGGCGTAGAGCTACCCGAGCAGATGGAGAAAATCCTCGGCGCCCTGCGGACGCTCGAGGGCGTCCAACGCGCCGACCAAGCCTCGCTAGGCCAGGTCGAAGTCGAGTACGACCCCTACCGCCTCACCGTCATGGACCTCATCCGCAGCATCCGCGAGCAGGGTTTCCTGGCGGGAATGCTGTAAGCAGAAAGCCGTCAGCCATCAGCCGTCAGCCTTCCGCTGACGGTTGGTGGTTACCCTTCCCCGTCCCTCCCTATCGGCGTCAACGGTCGAGGGCCGAGGCGTTTGGCGTTTGGCGTACGGCGTAGGACGTACGACCCACGCCCGGCTATCAGCTATCGGCTATCGACTATCGACTTCACTCCGGGCTATCCATCCGGGTGTACTCGAGCACCCCTCGCGGGATAGGCTTCTTCCACAGCTCGCCCACGCACACCTGGTTGGGCTCGCGGCCGGTGAGCTTGAGGGTCACCGCGAACTTGTCCCACTCCCACTCCGCGAAGGGGTAGAGCACACCGCCGTTGGAGGAGATGGGCGGGGTGCCGAGCTGCTGGGAGAGGTGCTGCTTGATGAGGCCGAAGGCCTGCTGGGCGTTGACGCCGAGCTGCTCGAGGTTGGGGAAGAACTGGGCGTAGCGCAGGCGGCGGGGCTCGGTCTCGGGCTCGTGCTCCAGCCGCACGAACTTGCAGTGCAGCGCCACGGGGATCCCGCCGAGGATGGGGTAGGTCTCCCACACCAGCGTGCGCTTGTCGGTGCGGTAGTTCTCCAGGCCCAGGTGCATGCGCGCGGTGGCGTTCACGCACAGCCAGGGTAGCAGGACGTCGGCGCTCTCGATGTAAATTCCTTGGTCCAGGCGGTAGGGCTGCTCCATTTGCCGTCATTGTAGGCGGGGCGGGCGGGGCGGGGCAGGTCAATCGACCATTCGCCGCCCGGCCCTCCCCCGGGCGGGAGAAGCCCGTTCAGATCATCATTTCCAGGTAGTTTCCCGGCAGCGGCTTGGGCCAGAGCTGGCCCAAGCAGTGCTCGAGGCCCCGCTTGCTCACGACCTTCCACAGCACCAAGTAGGCCTCAGTGTCCCAGCGAGAAAACGTGCCCACGAGGCTATCTCCCGGCTCCTTCTCGAGCGTGGGCTCCCCCAGCAGGCCGACGAGGTGCTGCCGGACCAGCAGGTACTTCGGCACCACCGCCGCCTTTAGCTTTTCGTAAGGAACGAACTCCACCATCCGCAACCGTCGGCGCTCGTCGTGCTCGTCGCGCAGGAATTTGCCGGTGAGGTGGCACTCGAGGCCGTCTAAGCAGCGCACCGGGTTCCAGACCATGGTCTCGCGGTCGGGGCGCTGGTGCTCGGGGCCCAGCAGCAGCCGGGCCGTCCCGGTCGAGCAGCCCCAGGGCAGGTTTTGCCCGAGGTCCTCGAGCAGCAAGCCCTGGCTGAGGTCGAAGAGGCCCTTCGACACGATCCTTTTGGGCACGGCGGCATGGGGTTCCATCGGCAGTCTGACCCCCTCATTTTGAGAATAGTACAAAGACGGCCAAAACGGGCGGGCTTAATCACAAGCGGCGCGGCGGGGGTGGGCCGCCGCCGTTGCACACCCGGCCCGGCAAGCGTTAGAATCAGTGGGCTTGAGGTTGGGCGCACCCGCCCTGGCATCGAAACCAGACCCCCTGAAAACCCATGCGGTTCGCGCCGCGCTTTTTTTAGGCCCTCCGGGGCCTCGGATTCGGTGACCCGGCCCGGTGTGGCCGGCTGCCGGGCGGGCGTAGAATCGTGGGTGCTCAGGTTCGGCTTTCGTGCTGGTTCAAAGGAGAGGAGCTGGTATGGCTTATCGTGACGAATTCGGCGCGCGCAAGAGCCTGTCCACCAAGGCAGGCGAGGTGTTCTACTACGACATCCTGGAGCTCGAGCGGCAGGGCATCGCCGAGGTCTCCAAACTCCCCTTTTCCATCCGGGTGATGCTGGAGAGCCTGCTGCGCAACGAGGACGGCTATAAAGTCACCAAGGACGACGTGGTCGCGCTGGCGAAGTGGCAACCCGACCCCGGCGAGGTCAACGTGCCCCTCATGCTGGCGCGGGTGATCCTGCAGGACTTCACCGGCGTCCCGGCGGTGGTCGACCTCGCCGCCATGCGCGACGCGGTCGCCAAGCTGGGCGGCGACCCCGAGATGATCAACCCCACCGTGCCCGTTGACCTGGTGATCGACCACTCGGTGCAGGTGGACTTCTTCGGCACCTCCTACGCCTTCGCCCAGAACGTCGAGCTCGAGTACAAGCGCAACGAGGAGCGTTACCGCCTGATCAAGTGGGGCCAGAACGCGCTCAAGGGCTTCCGCGCGGTGCCCCCCGGCACCGGCATCGTGCACCAGGTCAACCTCGAGTACCTCGCCAGCGTGGTGATGCGCCAGCAGGGCGAGGACGGCCGCACCTACGCCTTCCCCGACTCGCTGGTGGGCACCGACAGCCACACCACCATGATCAACGGCCTGGGCGTGCTGGGCTGGGGCGTGGGCGGCATCGAGGCCGAGGCCGTGATGCTGGGCCAGCCCTACTACATGCTCGCCCCCAAGGTGATCGGCTTCAAACTCTACGGCGCGCTGCCCGAGGGCGCCACCGCCACCGACCTGGTGCTGCGCGTGACCGAGATGATCCGCAAGCACGGCGCGGTGGGCAAGTTCGTGGAGTTCTACGGCCCCGGCGTCTCCAAGCTGCCCCTGGCCGACCGCGCCACCATCGCCAACATGAGCCCGGAGTACGGCGCGACCATGGGCTTCTTCCCCATCGACGAGGAGACGCTGGCCTACCTGCGCCTCACCGGCCGCCCCGACGAGCTCGTCGACCTCGTCGAGCAGTACGCCAAGGCCGCCGGCCTGTGGCGCACCGACGACGCCGCGCCGCAGTACTCGGAGTACCTCGAGCTCGACCTCTCCACCGTCATCCCCGCGCTCGCCGGCCCCAAGCGCCCGCAAGACCGCGTCAACCTCTCCGACGTCAAGCGCTCGTTCCAGGAGCACCTGACCAAGGACGTCAAGGAGCGCGGCTTCGGGCTCTCCCCCGAGCAGCTCGAGCGCAAGGTGACCGTCACGCGCGGCCGCGAGGAGTTCGAGCTGCAGCACGGCTCGGTGGTGATCGCCGCCATCACCTCCTGCACCAACACCTCCAACCCCTCCGTCATGCTGGGCGCGGGCTTGCTGGCGAAGAAGGCGGTGGAGGCGGGCCTCTCCACCCAGCCCTGGGTCAAGTCGAGCCTGGCCCCCGGCTCCAAGGTGGTCACCGAGTACCTCGACGCCGCCGGGCTCACGCCCTTCCTCGAGGCCCTCAAGTTCCACACCGTCGGCTACGGCTGCACCACCTGCATCGGCAACTCCGGACCCCTGCCCGAGGAGATCTCCAAGGGCGTGAAGGAGGGCGACTTGGTGGTGGCGGCGGTGCTCTCGGGCAACCGCAACTTCGAGGGCCGCGTCAACCCCGACGTCAAGGCCAACTACCTGGCCTCCCCCATGCTGGTGGTGGCCTACGCGCTGGCGGGCCGTATGGACATCGACTTCACCAGCGAGCCCATCGGCTACGACCCCAACGGCAAGGCCATCTTCCTCAAGGACATCTGGCCGACCCAGGAGGAGATCCGGGCCACCGTGCACCAGACCCTCGACGCCGAGATGTTCCGCCGCCAGTACGCCACCGTCTTCGAGGGCGACGAGCGCTGGAAGGCCCTGCCCGCCCCCAGCGGCAAGCTCTACCAGTTCGAGTCCACCAGCACTTACATCCAGAACCCGCCCTTCTTCGAGAACCTGGGCAGCACCCGCGAGGTCGGCGACATCAAGGGCGCGCGGGCGCTGCTGCTGCTGGGCGACTCCATCACCACCGACCACATCTCCCCCGCCGGCAACATCGCCAAGAACTCCCCCGCCGCCCGCTACCTCATGGGCCACGGCGTCGAGCCCGCCGACTTCAACTCCTACGGCAGCCGCCGCGGCAACCACGAGGTGATGATGCGCGGCACCTTCGCCAACATCCGCATCCGCAACCTCATGCTCGACGGCCAGGAGGGCCCCTACACCAAGAAGCTCCCCAAGAGCGACGTGGGCAGCGAGCCCGGCGTGGGCGAGCAGATGTTCGTCTACGACGCGGCCATGCAGTATAAGGCCGAGGGCGTGCCGCTGGTCGTGATCGGCGGGATCGAGTACGGCAACGGCTCCAGCCGCGACTGGGCCGCCAAGGGCACCTACCTGCTGGGCGTGAAGGCCGTCATCGCCCAGAGCTTCGAGCGCATCCACCGCTCGAACCTGGTGGGCATGGGCGTGCTGCCGCTGGAGTTCAAGGCCGGCACCAGCGCCGCCTCGCTGGGCCTCACCGGCTACGAGACCTTCGACATCACCGGCCTCGACGACCTCACCCCCGGCAAGGAGCTCACCGTCTGCGCCCGCAAGGCCGACGGCAGCGAGGTCACGTTCAAGGTCGTCGCCCGCATCGACACCGCGGTCGAGGTGGACTACTACAAGAACGGCGGCATCCTGCAGACGGTGCTGAAGAACATGCTCGAGGCCAAGGCGAAGGCTTAGCGCCAAGATAACCGTAAATTCGTCGTAAATTCTTTATAGGCTCTAGATTGCCTAGAGCCTATAATATTTTTGGCAATATGAGTAAGCAGCTTTATCTCGACATCTTCTCACGTGAGAATATACTTCGGCGAGCAATCAAGTTTACTAAGCGCAAGCACGCTGTTGGGATTGATGGGAAGAGAGTTTTTAAGTACACCGAGGCTCAACTCGCTCATATAGTCGATACCATTTTCTTGAGTTCTACAAACTACAAATTTAGTCCATATCGAGAGAGGTTGGCAATAAAAGATCGTGACAGGCCGCCTCGCTTAGTTTCAATTCCAACTATAAGAGATCAAGTTTTTTTATCCTTGCTAAAGGACTATCTGCATGAAATTGTCAAACCTATAGATGATAGGCACCCACCAAACAAAATAATCAGTGATGTATACAAGGCTTACCAAAAACTAGCCCCAACTGGTCTAGTGACTAGATTGGATATCCAGAATTATTACCCCTCTGTTGCTCACGAATATCTATATAGTAAACTCAGTAAGGTTATTCCCCTTAGTTTCGTTAATGAGATAATACACAGAGCTATCACCAATCCTACCGTTCCTTTAGGGTACAGCCGTTCTCAGAAGTCTAGGTATATGAACTCAGAGAGAGGTATTCCTCAGGGATTAGCTATATCAAATGTACTTGCCCACATATATCTAGTTGATCTAGATGTCAAACTTCGTATGGGAAAACTTGGTTATTGGAGATATGTAGATGACTTTGTCATTTTCACGGAGAAAGATGGCTCGTCAGTTATTGATGAGGCAGGTATTTACTTAGCAGAGTTGGATTTATCACTCAATATGGAGAAGGTAACCAGCAAAAAGGCTGAAGATGGGTTTAACTTTCTTGGCTATCGTTTTCAATATCACCCTGTACATGCATCACCCATTGTTCGAGTAGCTGATCATGGAGTAAGAAGGTTTTTGGTCAGGTGCATCAGTGACATAAGGCGTTTTAAGAAGAAATTTTTATCCATGAAAACAAGGGAAGAGCGCGAAGCCATTGTAATAGCATTTATTGATACCCTTAACGAAAAGATAACTGGTGCATATAGTCGAAATAAACGTTACGGTTGGCTGTTTTACTTCTCACAAACAAAAGACAAGTCTCAACTTCATCTTATTGATAAAGTGATCGCTGAGGAAATCGATTGTGTATCTAGATCGTTAGGCATAAAGCTTAACGGAATAAAGAGTGCAGTTAAGGCCTATCATTTGCTCTCAGTCAACCCACGCCACGAGTACTTCCTTGATTACGATAAAATCATATCCCCCCGCGATCGCTATGGTTTTTTAGTCAGAAGAAACAGGCTGAAATCAAACGAGCCGCCTCCCCCAGAGGCTCAAGTACACGAGATTTTTGAATCTACCCGTGACTTCAACCTCTCCCAATTAGAGTCAGATGTTGGTATATTCTCATAGGTAGGGTGCCTTGACTTGCATCTTTCCCTTTGCGGGGAATATGCAGGGTTTATTTCTGTTATCAATATGCACCCTACCGTTTTTGTTCACGGCAAATAAGGGATATGACCACTAACCCGATAGTTAAAGCGTTGGAAGGCCTACGTAGTAAGGTCAATAAAACCCGTCATATAAGATTTGAAGCATCAAGAAGACTCAAGTACAAGCAAGATTTATCTACGGTCTCAGTTGCTATTTTTTCCGTGTACGGGATTGGATTCAATATCTTTCCGAGTATATTTTTGTCACAAACAGATAGAGATATGCTACCGGTGGTAAGCACACTTGTGTCTGCCTTTGTCCTTGTAATTTCCCTGTTTGAAGCCTCTAGGGGCTACGCCCAAAGAGCATACGAGTTGCACAATTGCTCTATTCTATTGACCGCACTTATTGATAAGATCGATTTGGTTCTGCTAAAGAATCAAACAGGCACACTTGCTAGTTCATTAGAAGTGGAGCTAGAGAAGCTACAAGCTGAGTACCTAAAGATTCTGATAGAATCTAAATCGAACCATGATTATATTGATTATCTGGTTTACAATTACTCTGTTGATAAATCTGCAGGCTGGCGTAGTCCAATCTACACTAGTTTCCTAAAACACATAACGCCGTATAAACTGCACTATGCTCTACATATCACTTTTTTCATCGTCATATTCTACCTATTTTTCAGGTAATAGCACTGTGAATGCTGTATTAGATGGCCGAGTTAAGGCTTAAATAGCCGCTAATCTAAAGTGTGATTAGGCACTATCATCTTAGTGCTCCGTTGAGCTTGGCTAGCCTATACTATCTTAATTCCGAGCCGGCCCTAAAACACGCCCTGGTAAATCTGGCCCAGCGCGAGGGTGGCCTCGAGGCAGGCCAGGCGGATCTCCCCGCTGCCGGTGATGTCCTCCTGCTGCCAGTCCCCCGCGGCGTCGCGCCAGAAGTGCCGCACGAACATGTACTCGGGGTCCACGATCAGGTAGGTGTGGAGGGAGGCGATGCCCCGGTAGGCGATCAGCTTCTCCCGGAGGTCGATGTCCTTGGTGCTGGGGGACAAAACCTCGACCAGGATGCAGGGGTCGGTCTCGTAATACGGGTTCTTCGGCTCGGGGCCGCAGGCTACCATCACGTCGGGGTAATAGAAGATGCTCTTGAGGGCGAGCTTGACGTCCGCCTGGTGCAGCCGGCATTGCTTTCGCGTGACGAAGGGCCAGAGGCTCACCGAGATGTTCATGCTGACACGGCTATGCCGGCGGCTCACCCCGGGCATGGCGTACACGTAGCCGTTGACGTACTCGTGCCGGGTCTGCTGCTTCAGCTCCCACTCGAGGTACTCCTCAGGCGTCATGGGCTTGGCGACCGGACGAACCATAGGCTGAGTGTAGCACCGGCGGCCGGGGCCTCGCGGCGAGCCCTGGACAGGCTGCGGGGCGGGCCCCGGCCACGCTCTCTAGAAAGGCACCACCGTCTCGTTCTGCCCGCCGTTGCCGCCCTGCTGCCCGAAGAGCAGCGCCTCGCGGTCGGGGATCAGGCGGGCCTCGAGCCAGTCGAGTTCCTTGACCATCCTCACCGCCTCCTCGCTCACCTTGATGCCGCGGGCCTCGAGCGAGGCCCAGCAGTCGGCGCCGTGGACGCGCATGTGCAGCGGCAGGGTGCCCACGTGCTCGTCGAGGATGCTGTAGAGGTCGCGCAGCTTGTCGTCGTCGAGGATGGCGATGTCCATGACGAGCTCCATCACCTTGGGCATGCCCTCGAGGTCGTGGTAGGGGAAGACGTCCTGGGCTACTACCCGCAGGGTCTCCCCTTCCCCGTCGGGCTCGACCTCGGCCACCACCAGCACCGGGGCGTCCTCGCGCAGGCGGGGCGAGACGCGGTCGTAGGAGCGGCCGAAGCTCACCACCTCCACCGCGCCGGTCTCGTCGCCCAGGGTGAAGCGGCACATCATCCCGCCCGACTTGGTGGGCTTGCGGACGATGCCCTCCACCAGGCCCGCCAGCAGCAGCTTGGCGCGGCCCTTGCCCCCGCGCTGGCTCTGGTAGGCCTCGGGCAATTCCTCGATGGTGCAGCTCGCCGCCTCGCGCAGGCCCTCGTAGCGCAAGAGCGGGTGCCCGGTGACGTAAATCCCCAGCGCCTCCTTCTCGTAGCGCAGCTTGGTCACCTCGTCCAGGGGGGGCACCTTGGGCAGGGAGGGCTCGCTCTGGGCGTCGGCGAAGAGGCCCATCATGCCCGAGCTGGCGGTCTCGCGCTCGGCCTGGGCCCACTTGAGCAGGTCGTCGAGGGCGGCGAGCATCTGGCCGCGCTCGCCGAGCTCGTCGAAGGCGCCCGCCTTGATCAGCGATTCGGCCACGCGCTTGTTGGCCACGCTGGGGTCGCAGCGCTTGAGGAAGTCGGCCAGCGACTTGAAGCGGCCCTTCTCGCGCTCCTTCAGGATGAGCTCGGCGGGGCCCTCGCCCACGTTCTTCACCGCCGAGAGCCCGAAGAGCACCTCGCCCCCCAGCGCCCGGAAGCTGAAGCCCGAGCGGTTGATGTCGGGGGGCAGCACCTCCACGCCCATGCCCCTGGCCGCGCGGATGTACTCGGCCACCTTGTCGGAGTCGCCGCGTTCGACCGTGAGCAGGGCGGCGTGGAACTCGACGGGGTAGTGGGCTTTGACGTAGGCGGTCTGGTAGGTGAGGATCGCGTAGGCCGCCGAGTGCGACTTGTTGAAGCCGTAGTTGGCGAAGGCCTCGAGCAGGTCGAAGAGCCTGTCGGCCTCGTCCTCGGGGATGCCCTTCTCCGCCGCACCCTTCTTGAACTGGGCGCGGTGCTTGACCATCTCCTCCATCTTCTTCTTGCCCATCGCCCGGCGCAGCAGGTCGGCCTCGCCCAGGCTGTAGCCCGCCGCGGCCGAGGCGATCTGCATGATCTGCTCCTGGTAGACGGGGATGCCGTAGGTTTCGCGGAGGATGGGCTCCAAGATCTTGCCCGCGTTGGGGAACTGCGGGTACTCGACGGGCTCCTTGCCGTGGTGGCGGCGGATGTAGGTGGGGATGTTCTCCATGGGGCCGGGCCGGTACAGCGCACCCAGCGCGATGATGTCCTGGATGCGGCGCGGCTTGAGCCCGCGCACGGTGGAGGTCATGCCGGCCGAGTCGAGCTGGAAGATGCCCTTCGTCTCGCCGCGCCCCAACAGCTCGAAGGTCTTCTCGTCGTCGATGGGCAGGGCGTCGTAGTCGATGTCCACGCCCTTCGACTCCTTGACGATGCGCTTGCACTCGTCGAGGAAGGAGAGCGTGCGCAGGCCCAGGAAGTCCATCTTCAAGAAGCCCAGCGCCTCGACCGAGCTCATGTCGTACTGCGTGACCTTGCCCTCGCCGTCGTTGGCGCGCATCAGGGGGATCCAGTCGCGGATGGGCACGTCGGAGATCACCACGCCCGCCGCGTGCACGCTGGACTGGCGGTTGAGGCCCTCGAGCTTTTGCGCGACCTCGAGCACCCGCCTGACCAGCGGGTCCTTCTCCATCTCGGCCCGTAGGTCGGGGATGGTCTCGATGGCCTTCTCCAGCGGGGTCGGCTTGCCGAAGACCACCGGGATGAGCTTGGCGAGCTCGTCGGCCTTCTTGATGGGCAGCCCGAAGACCCGCGCGGCGTCCTTGATGGCGGCCTTGGAGGCCAGGGTGCCGAAGGTGCCGATCTGGGCCACCATCTCGTCGCCGTAACGCCGGCGCACGTACTCGATGACCTCACCGCGGCGCACGTCGGAGAAGTCGGTGTCGATGTCGGGCATCGAGACGCGGGCGGGGTTGAGGAAGCGCTCGAAGAGCAGGTCGTAGGCCAGGGGGTCGATGTTGGTGATGCGCGTGGCGTAGGTGACTAAGCTCCCCGCCGCCGAGCCGCGCCCGGGCCCCACGCTGATGCCGTTGTCCTTGGCCCAGTTGATGAAGTCGCCCACGATGAGCAAGTAGCCGGGGAAGCCCATGCGCTCGACCACGGTGAGCTCGTAGACGGCGCGGGAGAGGATCTCCCAGGGCCCCCACTCGATGCCCTCGCTGAGCTCGGGCAGGTGGGCGCGGGCGGCCTCGAGGTCCTCGAGCTCGGCCAGGGCCTTAGCCAGCGCCTCCCCGTCGCCGTGGGGCACCGGCTTGCCGATCCGGCGGAAAAACTCGCGGTAGAGGTCGTCGGTGACCTTGTCGGGGTAGCGCTTGAGGAGGCCGCTGAAGGTGAGCTCGCGGAAGTAGGTCACCTCGGTGCGGCCCTCGGGCAGGGGGTACTTGGGGATTCGGTACTGCACCTTCTTGGGCACGAGCTCGACGTTGCACATGCGCCCGATCTCGAGCGAGTTGTCGAACAGCTCGTCGAAGCGCTTGCCCCACAGCTCGCGCTCGTCGTCGAAGGTAGAGCGCATCTCCTCGGGGGTCTTGACGTAGAACTCGTCGCAGGGGAACTTCCAGCGGTCCGGGTCGTCCCATGTCGCCTTCGACTGCACCGCCAGCACCACCGCGTGCGCCTCGGCGTCCTCCTTGCGCACGTAGTGCCCGTCGTTGGTCGCCACGATGCCCAGGCCGTACTTGTCGGCGAACTCCTTGAGCACCCGGTTGACCTTGTGCTGCTCGCTCAGGCCGTGGTCCTGGATCTCGATGAAGTAGCGCTTGTCCCCGAAGATCGAAAGGTACTCCAGCAGGCGGCGCTCGGCGTCCTCGTGGCGCTCCTGCATGATGAACTGCGGGATCTCGGCCCCTAAGCAGCCCGACAGCGCGATGATGCCCGCGTTGTGCTCGCGCAGGATCTCGCGGTCGATGCGGGGCTTGCCGTAGAAGCCCTCGAGGTAGGCGCGGCTGGAGAGGCGGCAGAGGTTCTGGTAGCCCTCGAAGTCCTTGGCCAGCAGCGTGAGGTGGAAGTAGCCCCCGTCGAGCCCCTTCCCCTGCTTGCGGTCGAAGCGGGAGTCGGCGGCCACGTAGGCCTCGTAGCCGATGATGGGCTTGACCTCGGCCTCGGTGGCGTACTTGTAGAACTGCACGGCCCCGAACATGTTGCCGTGGTCGGTCATGGCCAGCATGGGCTCCTCGGGGCTGACCTTCTTGACCCACTTGATGAGGTCCTTGAGGCGCGCGGCCCCGTCGAGCAGCGAGAACTGGGTGTGCTGGTGCAGGTGGGCGAACTTGCACACCGGGCAGTTGTCGGCGTCGTGTTTGGGGCGGTCGGCGAAGGGGTTGAGGTCGGTGGCCATTACGAGGAAAGCATAATGCAAAACCGCCCCGCCGAATGCAACGGCCCTCCGGCCCGCGGTTTTCATGGATTGACACCAGGAAACTCCCTCCTTACCCTGTGGCTTAGACCGCTCGAGGGTTCGATGACTCCTGCCCAACGCCCCCCCTGGAAAACGCTCGGCTGGATCCTCCTGGGCCTGCTGCTGATCGCTACCCGCCAGTCCGAGCCTCCTCCGCCCGCGCGCTGCCCCAGCGACCCCGGCCTGGGGCTAAGCTCCCCCGGCTGCAGGCTCACCGCCGCCCAGCAGACGGCCCTGCGCCCGTGGCCGGTGAAAGACCCCCGCCTCTACCCCCACGGCGTGGCCAGAACCTTCCACCCCTACGAGGTGCCCGGCCGCCGCGACCAGACCGAAACCGAGGCCCTGGCCTACCTGAAAGCCCACCTGCAGGTGGCCGAGAAAAAAGTTCCGGGGATAACCAGGCGGGCCCTGCGCGTGTTCCGCCACCCGGCCGCGCGTGACAAGATCCCCGACCCGAGCCTCCGGGCCGCCCTCGCCGGGCTGACCGGCACGGTTTTCGAGGCGGCCATTGACTGGGTGCTGCACCAAAACACATCTCTCCTGCGACCGGTCGTGGCAAGCGTGAGGTGGGGGGAGTTGCCACCGACCCTCCGAGGCCAAACCTGGCCACGGCTCACCGGCGATAGCGAAATCCTGATCAACGGGAGCTACCGTAACGAGAACCCCCTGCTGTATGCCCCGATACTGGCTCACGAAGTTCTGCACACCCGCAGCATCGACAACAGCCTGCCGCAAGAAGTCGTAGCCAGCTTTGCTGGAGCGCTGGTCTACCTAAACCTGTTATACCTGAACCCCACCCTGGCAGGCAGCGGCACCAAACTCAACCGTACGCTCAACTTCGAGGCCGCCATCCTTCTCAATTCGGGCCGCGGTGCTCGAGTGGGCCTATCGAATTCCAACGACACGGAGGTTCTCCCCCGCCGTGCAGGCCCTGAGCAGATCCGTAGCTTCATAAGCGACGTGCACCAGGATTACTCCGACATGCCGATCAGCGACGGCCCTTCCGCAGCTCCGGACATCGAGCCCCTGCTCGAGGCCCTCCAGAAGCGCATGAGCCCGCGCAAGGAGGCCCCCTGCGCCGGCAACCTCTACGACGAGGCCCTGATCGCCTGCCTGGACTCTCACTTGCAAGACGGCACCCTGAGCGCGCCCTTCCTCGAGCCCCGGGGCATGGTGAAGCTGGCCGAAACCCTCGGGCTGCAGCCCCCGGGGACTACGGCGGAGTAGCCCCGAGGGCTCAGGCGCTCGAGCCCCGCAGCACCAGCACCGGCGTGGAGCAATTGTGCAAGATCTTGTCGGTGACGGAGCCCATCAGCACCCGCTCGATGCCCTTGCGGCCGTGGGTCGCCATCACCACCAGGTCGTGCTCCTTGGCGGCCTCGAGGATCGCCGGGACCGGGCTGTCCTCGACCAGCACGGCCTTGGCGCTCACGCCCTGGGCGGTGGCGATGTCGCGGATGCGGGCCAGGGCCTTCTCGCTCTCCTCGCGGTAGTGCTCGAACATCGCCTCGGTGTGCTCGGGGGTCTCGGCGCTGTAGGCGGGCAGGAACTCGTAGGGGTTTTCCAGGGCGTAGAGGATGGTCACCTCGCTGCCCATGAGCCGGGCGACCTCGAGGCCTTGCTCGAGGGCGTTGCGCCCGAATTCGGTTCCGTCGGTGGGGATGAGGATGCGCTTGAACATAGGCCAACTCCTTCTCGCCGCGTCGGTGCTGGCGAAGGCACGTCCCAGGGAGCGGCGCTGATGGCCTTACCCTAGCCCAACCCTCTGAGGACAAGTGCCCCTCGGCCTGCGGCCGAGACGTTCGTCCCGCAGGCGGTCCATCACGCCCCCTTGACATTTTCCTGACAAGGCCACGGCTACACTGAGGCAGGATGTCGCGCTTACTCGTGGTCGAGGACGAACCTGCCGTGCGCGTGGGCCTGCGGCTGAGCCTGGTGCGTGCCGGGCACCAGGTGCTCGAGGCCGCCACCGCGGCCGAGGCCTGGGTGCTGCTGGGCCAGGCCGACCTGGTGCTCCTGGACTGGATGCTCCCCGACGAGCCGGGGGTGCGGCTGCTCGAGCGCCTGCGCTCCGACAGCCGCTACGAGACCCTGCCCGTGCTGATGCTCACCGCCCGCAGCGGGGAGAGCGACCGGGTCGAGGGGCTCACCCGCGGCGCCGACGACTACCTCACCAAGCCCTTCTCGACCCCCGAACTGCTGGCGCGGGTGCAGGCCCTGCTGCGCCGCTCGGGCCGGTCCGGGCGCATCGAGCGGGGCAGGCTGGTGCTCGACCTCGAGCGCCACCAGGCCTACCTGCACGACACCCCCCTCGACCTCACCCGCCGCGAGTTCGAGCTGCTGGCCTTTCTGGCGCGGCACCCCGGGCGGGTGTACACGCGGGAGGAGCTGCTCGAGCGGGTCTGGGGGCAGGAGTTCATGGGCACGGCCCGCACCGTGGACCAGCACGTCGCGCAACTGCGCGAGAAGCTGCAGGAGGACCCCAAGAGCCCGCTCTACCTCGAGACCCTGCGCGGGGTGGGGTATCGTTTCCGTGAGAACCCATGAGGCCCGTGCCCCCGAATGCTCCCGCCCGCGGTGAGGGGTGACCCCCGTGGAAGCCGTGGTCAGCCTCAAGGCCCTCGAGCACGCCTGGGAACAGGCCCGCGAGGGCGTGGTGCTGCACGCCGAGGAGCGCGTGACCTACCTCAACCCCGAGGCCGCGCGGCTGCTGGAGGTCGCGCGGGAGCGGGTGCTGGGCAGGCCCCTGCTGCTGGCGCTGCGCGACCACCGCCTCGAGCGGCTGTGCCGCGAGGGCGGCCAGGCCCGGCTCGAGCTGCGCGGGCGGCACCTGTGGGCCAAGGCCGCGCCGGGGGTGCTGCTGCTGCTCGACCGGACCGGCGAGCAGCAACGGCTGGAGGCGCTCGAGGAGTCGAGCCGGGTGCTCGCGCACGAGTTCCGCACCCCGGTCACCGGCATGCTCTCGCTCATCGAGGCCTTGCAGCAGGGCCTCGAGCCCGACCAGCAGGCGGAGGTGCTGGGGCTGCTGCTGCAGGAGGCCCAGCGCCTGCGGCGGCTGGTCGAGGACCTGCCCCTCACCCGCGTGCCCGGGCAGGAGCGCACCTTCGCCCTCGAGGAGCTGCGCCCCCGGCTCGAGCGCTTCCTCGCCCCCCAGCTCGCCGAGCGCGGCGCCCGGATCACCTGGAAGACCCCGCACACCGTCTGGGCCAGCCCCGACGCAGTGTACCAGGCCCTCCTGAACCTGCTCGACAACGCCCTCAAGTACGGCCCCGGCGGGGAGGTCGTGGTGGAGAGCACCCGCGACGCGCGGGGGGTGTGGCTCGAGGTGCGCGACCGGGGCAGCCCCCTCCCCGACTACGAGCCGCTGTTCCAGCCGGGCAAGCGCGGCTACCACGCCGCCAGCGTGCGGGGCTCGGGGCTCGGGCTGGCGCTGGTGCGCCGCCTGGCCGCGGGCTGGGGCGGCCACGCCTACGGCCGGGCCTGGGAGGGCGGCAACGCTTTCGGCTTGCAATTCCCCTACGATAGGGGCTGACCGGTGCTGTTGGAGGATGTATGCGTGAAGCCTTAGACCGTGAACTCGGGAAGCTGACCCAGGAGAGCATCCGCATGGTCTCGCTGGTGCGCGAGATGGTGGAGAAGAGCGCAAAGGCCCTGGCGGAGCAGGACATCCGCCTGGCCAACGAGGTCATCGCCCAGGACAAGAACGAGGTGGACCCCCTCGAGCTCGAGATCGAGAACGCCGCGGTGGTGCTCATGGCCCGCCAGAGCCTCGTCGCCAGCGACCTGCGCTTCGCCCTGACCATCATCAAGTCGCTCACCGACCTCGAGCGCGCCGGGGACTACGCCGCCCACGTCGCCGAGGACGTGATCGTGCTCGCCAAGGAGCCCCCGCTCAAGAGCTACGTGGTGCTGCCCGAGATGGCCCACCGCCTGGCGGGGATGCTCGACCTCGTGGCCAAGGCCGTCGCCGAGCGCGACCAGGAAGCCGCGCGCGAGGTGCTGCGCCGCGACGACGAGGTGGACGGAATGTACGAGTCGGTAACGCGGGAGTTGCTGACCTACATGCTCGAAGACCCCCGCACCATCTCCAAAGCCCTCACCCTCATGCGCATCGCCCGCAGCTACGAGCGCCTGGGCGACCACCTGGAGAACATCGCCGAGCGCATCCTCTACTGGCTCACCGGCCGCATGGAGAAAAAGCCCGAGGACGTCCACGGCTAGCCTGTAGGGCGAAGGTGGCGGGGCTCCTACGCCTCAGGGGCGGCCCCGCCCTTAGCATGTTGGCGTGGACGCAGCTCGCAAGTGGTTCCTCCGCATCCTCTGGTCGTTCACCCTCGCCTGGGCGGTCGCCGTGATCCAGGCCGTCCTGGCGATCCTGGACGTCATCAAAACCCCGCCCCAGATCGCCGTAGCCGTGGGCCTGGCGGTCCTGCTGGGCGGCTGGGTGAAGGACTGGCTCGAGGCGCGGAGGTAGCGGGTATAGCCGTCAGCTATCAGCGGTCAGCCGTCAGCAAAAGGCTCGTGGCGTGTGACTTGTGACCCCTCCCCGCACGCGGGGAGGGGCTATCCCCCCAACCCCCCTTGCTAAGGGGGGTAAACAAAGGGCGTCTTGCGTTCGGCGTTCGGCGTTCGGCGTTCGGCGTTCGGCGTTCGGCGTTCGGCGTTCGGCGTCTCGCGTACGACGTACGACCTCAAATATGAATCGGCTTGTCGTACGCCGCCATCGCCGCCTCCTTGAGCGCCTCCGCCAGCGTGGGGTGGGCGTGGGAGGCGCGGGCGATGTCCTCGGAGGAGGCCTTGAAGGTCATGGCGGTGGCCGCCTCGGCGATGAGGTCACCGGCGTGAGGGCCGATGATGTGGACGCCGAGCACGCGGTCGGTCTCGGCGTGGGTGAGCACCTTGACGAAGCCGTCGGTGCTGCCGATGGCGCGGGCGCGGCCGTTGGCCTGGAAGGGGAAGCTGCCCTTCTTGTAGGGCACGCCCGCCTCCTTGAGTTCCTCTTCGGTCTGGCCCACCGAGGCGATCTCGGGGTGGGTGTAGACCACGTTGGGCACGGTGTTGTAGTCCACGTGGCCCCAGCCCGTGACCATGCCCTCGACCGCCGCGATGCCGTCTTCCTCGGCCTTGTGGGCGAGCATGGGGCCCGCGATCACGTCGCCGATGGCGTAGATGTGGGGCACGGCGGTCTGGAAGTGCGCGTTCACGGGGATGCGGCCCCGGTTGTCGGGGGTGATGCCGACGGCCTCGAGCCCCAGCCCGTCGGTGTTGGGCACCCGGCTCGCCGCCAGCAGCACCTTGTCGGCGGTGAAGGTCTCGCCGCCCTCGACCTCGACCACGCCCTTGCCGTCCTTGACGTAGGCCCGCGTGACCTTCTGCGAGGTGCGGATGTCGAGGCCCTGCTTCTTGAGGATCTTCTCGGCGGCGCGGGAGAGCTCGCCGTCCATACCGCCCAGGATGCGCGGCAGGTACTCCAGCACCGTGACCTTAGCGCCCAGGCGGCTCCACACCGAGCCGAGCTCGAGCCCAATCACCCCACCCCCGATCACCACCATCGTCTCGGGGACCTGCTCGAGGGCGATGGCCTGGTCGGAGGTGATGACGGTCTGGTAGTCCACCTCGACCCCCTTCAGCATCGCCACCTTGGAGCCGGTGGCGATGATGCAGCGCTCGAACTCGAGCTCGGTCTGGCCCTCGGGGCCCTCCACCACCAGCTTGTTGGCCGAGACGAAGCGGGCGTGGCCCAGGTAGCGCGTGACCTTGTTCTTCTTGAACAAAAAGCTCACCCCGTCGGTGTTGGCCTGCACCACCTTGTCCTTGTGGGCCATCATTGCGGGGAGGTCCAGGCTCACGTCCTGGACCTTCACCCCGATGAGCGCGCCCTTCTTGGCCTCGTAGAACTTCTCGCTGGCCTCGAGCAGCGCCTTGGAGGGGATGCACCCCACCCGCAGGCACGTGCCGCCCAGGGCCTGCTCCTTCTCCACGCAGGCCACCTCGAGGCCGAGCTGCGCGGCCTTGATGGCGGCCACGTAGCCCCCCGGCCCCGCACCGATGACGACGAGTTGATGTTTCGGCATAGTCGCTTCGCTCCGCTAAACGTCAAACGCCCAACGCCAAACGCCTTTTTCCAGATCGCGTCTTGCGTTTGGCGTCTTGCATCTTCAGACTTCCAAGGCCAGCCGCACCGGGTTCTCGATGAGCTCCTTGATCCGCTTGAGGAAGGTCACGGCCTCGCGCCCGTCGACGATGCGGTGGTCGTAGGAGAGGGCCAGGTTCATCATGGGGCGGATGACCACCTGCCCGCCGCGGGCGACCGGGCGCTCGACGATGGCGTGCATGCCCAGGATGCCCACCTGGGGCGGGTTGAGGATGGGGGTGGAGTTCAAGGAGCCGTAGATGCCGCCGTTGGTGATGGTGAAGGTGCCGCCCATCAGCTCCTCGGGCTTGATCTTCTTCTCGCGCACGCGGGTGCCGTAGTCGGCGATGACGGCCTCGATCTGGGCCATGGAGAGCTTGTCGGCGTCGCGGATCACCGGCACCACCAGCCCCTCGCCGCCGCCCACCGCGATGCCGATGTCGTAGTAGCGGTGGTAGACGATGTCACTGCCGCGGATCTCGGCGTTGAGCTGGGGGATCTCCTGCAGGGCCTGGACCACGGCCTTGACGAAGAAGCTCATGAAGCCCAGCTTCATGCCGTACTTCTTCTGGAAGCCTTCGCCGTACTCCTTGCGCAACTCCATCACCATGCCCATGTCGGCCTCGTTGAAGGTCGTGAGCATGGCGGTGTTCTGCTTGGCCGACAGCAGCCGCTCGGCGATGCGGCGGCGCAGGGGCGTCATGGGCACCACGTCGTCGCGGCGCTCGCCCGGGGCCTTGGGGGTGAGGGGCACCGCGGGCGCAGGGGCGGGGGCCGGAGCCGGTGCAGGGGCCGGGGCCGGCTTGGTGGCGATGGCCTGCTGCACGTCCTCCTTGAGGATGCGCCCGCCGGGGCCGGAGGGCTGCACCTGCGAGGGGTCGATGCCGCTCTGGGCCATCAGGCGCTCGGCCGAGGGCATGGCGACGGGCTGGCCCTGGGCAGCTTGCGCGGGCTGCGGCTGGGCCGGGGCGGGCTGCGCC
>NZ_KE387026.1:51244-69296 GCF_000430045.1 Calidithermus chliarophilus DSM 9957
GGGCTGCGGCTGGGCCGGGGCGGGCTGCGCCGCGGCCTCGGGCTTGGCGGCCGGGGCGGCGCCCTCCTCGAGCATCGCCACCACGTCGCCCACCTTGGCCATGCCGGAGGGCACCAGGATCTTGCCGAGCACGCCGCTGACGGGTGAGGGCAGCTCGAGCGTCGCCTTGTCGGTGACGAGTTCGACCAGCGGCTCGTCGGCCTTCACGGCGTCGCCTTCCTTCTTGAGCCACTGCCCGATCTCCACTTCGGTAATGGATTCGCCCACGGCGGGCACCTTGAGTTCTACGGCCATGGTAAGTCCTCCTAAAACTTCGTTAGTTTATCGCTGATCGCCCCGAGCCATCTCGCCGGACGGGATAAACCCCGGCCGGGGCCGGGGTCGCGGGGCTCAGAGGCCGAGGGCCTGACTGACCAACTGCTCCTGCTCGCGCTTGTGCACCTTCGACGAGCCCACCGCCGGGCTGCTCGACTCGGCGCGGGCGACGGCCTCGAAGGGGTGCCCGTAGATGACGTGACCGAAGCGGGCCCGCAGGAACCACCAAGCGCCCATGTTGGCCGGCTCCTCCTGCACCCAGTACACCGGCACCTTCTTGCTGAAAGGCTCGAGCGCCGCCGCGAGTTCTTCTTCGGGGAAGGGGTAGAACTGCTCGAGGCGCACCACCGCCACGTCGGTCTTGCCGGCGGCCTTGCGGGCGGCCTCGAGGTCGTAGAAGACCTTGCCCGAGCACAGCAGGACGCGCGAAACCTTCTTGGGGTCGGCGCCGGTGAGGTCGGGGAGCACCCGGCGGAAGCGACCCTGGGTGAGGTCCTCGAGCGGGGAGACGGTCTCGGGATTGCGCAGCAGGCTCTTGGGCGTCATCACGACGAGCGGCTTGCGCCACGGGCGCTTGACCTGGCGGCGCAGCAGGTGGAAGTACTGCGCGGGGGTGGAGGGGTAGGTCACCTGCATGTTGTCGGTGGCGCACAGTTGCAAGAAGCGCTCGAGGCGGGCCGAGGAGTGCTCGGGGCCGCCGCCCTCCATGCCGTGGGGCAGCAGCATCACCAGCCCCGACAGCCGGCTCCACTTGGCCTCGGCCGAGGCGATGAACTGGTCGATGATGACCTGGGCGGTGTTGACGAAGTCGCCGTACTGGGCCTCCCAGATCACCAGGCCCTCGGGGGTGTCGAGGCTGTAGCCGTACTCGAAGCCCAGGACGCCGGCCTCGGAGAGGGCCGAGTTGTAGAGCTCGACCGGGGCCTGCCCCTCCACGAGGTGCTGGGCGGGGATGTAGCGGTTGCCGTTGAGCACGTCGGTGTAGCCGCCGTGACGCTGGGTGAAGGTGCCGCGCACCACGTCCTGGCCGCTCATGCGCACCCGGTGCCCCTCGGCGGCGAGGCTGGCGAAGGCCAGCGCTTCGGCGGCCGCCCAGTCGAGGGGGCGCTTGCCCTCGCCCATCTCGGCGCGGCCCTGCACGAAGCGGCCCAGCTTGGGGTGGAGGTTGAAGTCGGCCGGGAGGGTGGTCAGGCCCTTCATCAGCTCGCGCAGGCGCTCCAGGGGAACGCCGGTGTCGACGTCGGGGGTGCCGTTCTCCGGGCCGCCGTGGTAGCCGTTCCAGATGCCCCCGCCCGCCGGGGGCCGGGTGGTGGTGGTGGCGCTGCGCACCTCGGTGAAGGCCGCGTCGAGCTTGTGCTGGTACTCCTGGGCCAGGGCGTCGGCCTCGGCGCGGCCGAGGATCCCGGCGGCCTCGAGGCGCGGGAAGTAGCTCTGGTAGGTGGGGGGCTTGCTCGAGATGATCTTGTACATCTCGGGCTGGGTGAAGGCGGGCTCGTCGGTCTCGTTGTGGCCGCGGCGGCGGAAGCCCACGAGGTCGATGAACACGTCGCGCTTGAAGGCGGCGCGGAACTCCATCGCCATCACCACGGCCGCGAAGACCGCGCTGGGGTCCTCGCCGTTGACGTGGAAGATGGGGCTCTCGATCATCTTGGCGATCTCGGTGGAGTAGCGCCCGGCGGTGTAGTCGGTGGGGTCGGTGGTGAAGCCGACCTGGTTGTTGAGGATCACGTGCAGCGCCCCGCCCACGGTGTAGGCCTTGAGCCCGGAGATGTTGAGCGTCTCCTGCACGATGCCCTCGCCGATGAACGCGGCGTCGCCGTGGACGACGAGCAGCAGGCCCTTCCTGCGCTCGAGGTCGCCGAAGCGGTCCTGCTTGGCCCGCAGGCGGCCCATCGCCACCGCGCCCACGAACTCCAGGTGCGAGGGGTTGAAGTTGAGCGAGATGTGCAGCTTGCCCGCGGGGGTCTCGACGTCGTTGGAGTAGCCCAGGTGGTACTTCACGTCGCCGTGGTAGCCATCGGGGAACTGCTCCTCGAACTCGAGGAAGATGTCGTGCAGCGGCTTGCCCACGATGTTGGCGAGCACGTTGAGGCGGCCGCGGTGGGCCATGCCCATCACCACCTCGGTCACCCCCTGCCGCGCGGCCTGCTCCACGGCGAGGTCGAGCAGGGCGATGATGGCCTCCGAGCCCTCGGTGGAGAAGGTCTTGGCGCCGAGGTACTTCTTCTGCAGGAACTCCTCGAACAGCGTCGCCTGCATCAGGCGCTCGTAGATGCGCTTCTGGGTGGCGGCGTCGGGCTGGGGGAAGGCCCCGTCCTCGATGCGGGCCTCGATCCAGCGGCGCACCTCGGGGTCGTCGAGGTGGCCGATCTCGATGCCCATGCTGCCGGTGTAGCGCTCGCGCAGGCGCTGGACGGCTTCGCCCAGGGTGGCAGCCCCCGAGACCAGGCCGGGCGGGATGGGGCGCTCGAGGTCGGCGGCGCTCAGGCCGTGGTAGCTGGGCTCGAGCTCGGGCACCGGCGGGCGCGGGCGCCCGAGCGGGTCGATCCGGGCGGCCAGGTGGCCCCGCTCGCGGTAGGCCGAGATCAGCCGGGTGGCCCTGAGCAGGAAGTCGGCCAGGTCAGCGGGCAGCACCGCTGAGCCGGGCGCGGCGGCTAAGCCGTTGCCCAGCCTCCCGTCGGCGAGGGTCCCGGCGAAATAACCCTGCCACTCCGGGCTGACGCTGGAAGGGTTCTGCTGGTAGTCGCGGAAAAGGGCCTCGAGGTAGGCCAGGTTGGCACTGTCCACCGCTTGCTCCATACATTCACCAATCGAAAAGTTTACTCCCTTTTTCGTAAGTGCAGGGTGAACGGCGGCGGTTTGGGTGTAAATACACCCTCACTCCCGACCCCGCCTCCGCACCCGCACTTGTGGCTTCAAGCGAACTTAGTGTACACCGCGTCAGCGGCTTTGGCGGCCTCGAGGTCGAGCGCGGTGATGCCCCCTTTCGAGTGGGTCACGTAGGCCACCTGCACCTTCTTCCACCCGATGCCCAGCAGGTCGGGGTGGTGGTCCCTCTTCTCCGCCATCAGGGCTACCCGGAAGGCAAAAGCTGCCCCGTCGGCATAGCTCGCAAAGGCGTAGGTCTTCTCGAGCCTCCCCCCCACCACCGCCCACCCGGGCAGCGTCACGAGGGCCTGGGTGATCTCCTCTTCGCCGAGTTTCATGCCCCTCGAGTCTAGCCCCCAAGCCCGGTGAGCTGTGTGACGGCGGTACAGGCGGGCGGGAATCCGTCAGCCATCAGCCGAAGGCTCGTGGGGACCCCTCCCCGCCGGCGTCGAGGGTCTAGGGCGTTTGGCGTCTTGCGTTTGGCGTTTGGCGTACGACGTAGGACGTACGACGCCGGGCGCGGGTCGTATGTCCTGCGCCCGCCACCAACGTTCGCCGCCCGCTCTTTACCCGGACGAAAGCCCTATGCTATATTGCTCGTTGGCGTTCTTTGCGGAAGGCCCCCGATCCTTTTGCCAAAGAACAAATCCCAAACCCGCTGATGGTAGGCAGCGGGATCAGGAGCACCCAAGTGTTTAAGACTTACGTTCCCGAAGAGCGCGAACCCGGCTGGGTCGTGGTGGATGCCGAGGGCCAGACCCTGGGCCGCCTGGCTACGCAGATCGCTCGAGTGCTGCGCGGCAAGCACAAGCCCGATTGGACCCCCAACATGGCCACCGGCGACATCGTGGTGGTGATCAACGCCGCCAAGGTGCGCCTGACTGGCAGCAAGCCCCACACCAAGGTCTACACCCACTACACCGGCTACCAGGGCGGCCTCAAGAAGGTCGTGGCCGCCGACATGCTGGCCCACAAGCCCGAGAAGGCCATCGAGCGGGCGGTCAAGGGCATGCTGCCCAAGGGCCCCCTGGGCTACCGCATGTTCCGCCGCCTCAAGGTCTACGCGGGCCCGACCCACCCCCACCAGGCCCAGAAGCCCACCAAGCTGGAGGTCAAGTAATGGAGCAGTACTACGGCACCGGCCGTCGTAAAACCAGCGTGGCGCGGGTCTTTCTGCGCCCCGGCAAAGGCAAGGTCACCGTCAACGGCCTCGAGTTCCAGGACTACTTCGGCAACCTGGTGAAGGCCGTCTCGGCCCTCGAGCCCCTGCGCGCCGTCGACGCCACCAACCGCTTCGACGCCTACATCACCGTCGAGGGCGGCGGCAAGAGCGGCCAGGTCGACGCCATCAAGCTCGGCATCGCCCGCGCCCTCGTCACCTACAACGCCGACTTGCGCACCAAGCTCAAGCCCCAGGGCTTCCTCACCCGCGACTCCCGCGAGGTCGAGCGCAAGAAGTACGGCAAGCACAAGGCCCGCCGCGCTCCCCAGTACTCCAAGCGTTAAGCGCCTCGGAACTTCGGAACCCTCCCTTTCTCGGGGAGGGTTTTTCGGTTGGGGGCGGTGACTGATGGCTGAACGCCGATGGTCGATGGTCGATAGCTGATAGCCGATAGCCGGGCGCGGGTCGCGGGTCGTATGTCCTACGTCCTACGCCGTACGCAAGACGCAAGACGCCCTGGTCCCCGGCCCTGGACCCTCGACCCTCGACGGCGGCGGGGAGGGGTAACCACATACCACGGGCCTTTCGCTTTCCGCTGACCGCTCCCACCCCCACCCCCGGCGCGATAAACTCAGGACCGATGAAAACCGTCCGCAGCCGCAAGGCGCCCACGGCCTACGTGGTCGGGGCGAGTTACGTGGTTTTCGCCCTTTTCTTGTTCTGGAGTCTGATCGCGGGGTACTGGCAGGGAGTGGACCCCTTCTGGGCGGCGTTCGTGGTCGGGCTGGCGATGGTGTTCTACCTGTTGCGGGTGGGGCTCGAGCTGCTCTTCTTCGACCGGGTGGAGGTGACCCCTGATCGGCTCACCCAGCGCAGGCTGCTGGGGGCGCAGCACACCGACCTGCGGCAGCCCAACCTGGCCGACCTGAGCCGCGACCTCAACGGCAACCGCTACCTGGTGCTCGCCCGCGTGGGCGACAAGCTCCCCCTGACCGCGGTCAACCTGCGCTACCTGGGCAACGCCCGCGAGGTGGGGCAGGCCATCCTCGAGGCCGTGCGGCGCCACAACCCCGAGCTGGTGATCGGCCCGAAGCTGGTGCAGCGCCTCGGGGAGCCGCCCTACAAGGTCTTCAACTGACCGCGAAGGCGTCCGGGGGAAGCGCGAAGCCCAGCGCCTCGAGGATCACCGAGAGGTGGAAGCGCTGCAGCTCCTCGGGGCCGATGTACTGGCCGATGAGGCGGTAGGCCTCCTTGGGCACGGGCTGCAGGGCCAGCAGGGTGTGGTAGGGCTGGAGGAGCTCGAGCGGCAGCGGCCCCCCGGTGTAGAGGATCAGGTCGGAGTGGCGGGCCAGGGGCTCGGCCCGCTCGAGGCCCACCACCACGTCGCCGCGCTGGGGCGAGGGGATGCGGGCCATGAAGGCGTCGCCCTCGGGGAAGCTGGGGGCCACCAGGGCGACGCGGGCCACGCTCCGCAGCCCCCCGCTGAGCTCGGGGCGCAGCGGGCCCAGCCACAGCACCCGGTCGCCGAAGGCGTAGCGGTGGAGCAGGTTGGCGAGCGCGACCCCCTCGAGGAAGTACCCCCGCAGCCGCGTGCCCTCGGGCACCACCAGGTCCACCCGCCCGGCCTCGCGCGCCTCGGGCTCGAGCGCCCCTACCAGTTTGAGCGCGTCCAGGCGAAGTTGGGGGTCTTCCAACACTGCCCCAGCGAAGCCCAGCGGCACCAGCCCCGCCAGCGCCGCCACCAGGCCGCTCCCCACCTCCGCCGCGTAGGCGTGCAAGGGCAGCTTGTGGCCGACGGTGGCGGTGAGCAAGGGCGACAGGAGCTGGCTCGAACGCTGATGCAGCACGACCAGGGGTTTCACGGAAGGCCAGTGTATTCCTTCGTGCGGGGTCTGCCTAGGGCGCTTTGCGCGTGCCGGGGTGCGCCGGGCGCGGCTCAATCCGGGATGGCCTCGAACAACCGCCCGGAGAGGCTCACGTCGGCCTGCTCCAGGGTGTAGTTCACGGTATCCCCCGTCAGGCGCACCGCCAGCCCTACGCGGAAGTCGCCGCCTTTGAGCAGGCTAAAAGCCGGGTCGGCCTCGCCGAGGATGGCCTCGAGGTCGAGCGGCTTCTCCTCGCCCGGGTTCAGGGCGACCGAGCCGGCGAGGACCGTGTAATCCCCGCTGCCGTCGTAGATCACGCCGTCGCCCGGGGGGGCCACGTGGACCTCCAGGCTCACGCTGGCCGCGACGCTGCCGGTGTTTTTCAGGCTCAGGCGCGTCCGGAGCCTGGCCCTTTCCAGGATGTCGAGCTTGGGGAGTTTGAGGGCGAGGCCGTCCGGGTCGTTGCCGTAGGTGCCGTCCCCGTCGTCGTCGGGGAGGAAGAGGGTGGCGGTGGTGAGGTTGAGCTGCCCGCTGCGGTAGACGTCGGGAACGTACGTGTCTACCCTCACCCGCACCGTGGTGAGGGTGTGGCCGCTGCAGGCGGCCAGCGCGAGCGCCAGGAAAAGGATCAGGATACGCTTCATGGTCGTGCTCCTAGAAGCCAACGCTCAGGGCCAGGCCGTAGACGGTTCCCCTGACGACGGGGGCCTGATGGACCGTGAGGGCCGTGTCCAGGCTGAAGCCCTCGAGCCGCACCCCTCCCCCCAGCCCGAACTTGAAACCCCCCTCGAGGCCCGCCCCGGCCCGCAGCCGGTAGGGCCCTACGGCGTATTCGGCCCCCAGGTGAAAGCTGCTGTCGGCCGAGGAGAAGTCGGCCCCTATGAGGAGGCTCCCGCCCTCCAGGGGAAGCCGGTAAGCCCCGTTGAGGAATACGGCCGGGGTGAAGCCCGCGCTCTGGCGCACCGCCGGCGCCTCGCTCGAGCTCCCGTTCTGCACGGTGACCTCGGTGCCCGACCAGCGGGTGAAGCCCACCAGGTTGCGCACCCCCAGGCCGAAGGTGAAGCCCTGGTAGTCCACCACCACCCCGGCGTCGGCGCGGACCCCGAAGCCCGTGCCGTTGCCGGGCACGCTGTAGAAGTAGCGCACCTCGTACTCGGTGCCGTTGGGGTTGCCGTCCTGGTCAAAGGTGGGCCGGGCCGTGGCCTGGGCCTCGAGGTAGCCCAGGCCGTAGAAGCCCTCCCCGCGCACCCCGGCGTAGACCTTCCCCTCGAAGCCGGGGATCTCCGGCAGGGGGGTGGCGTAGGCGAGGTTGAGCCCCACCCCGCCCATGGCGCTGGTGCGGCCGACGAGGGCGCAGGGCGAGGGGTCGGCGCTCCGGCAGCGGGCGAGGTCCCCGCTCCGCATGGCCTGCTCGAGGTCCTGGCTCGCCTCCACGCTGAGGCCGCCGAGGCCGAGGACGAGGGTGAACTCGAGCCCCAGCCCCGGCACGCCGGTCGACAGGGGGACGCGCAAAAGCGCGGGAGGGGTCAGCGCCGAAGCCATCCGGCCCCCACCCCCCACGCTGAAGTCGAGGTTGAGGGGGTTGCCCTGGCCGTCGGTGATGGTGATCTCGTCCTTCCCGATGGAGAAAACCACCTCGTCCGGGCTGCGCGCGGGGTTGAAGAGGAAAGAGTCGAGGTGGGTGAGCTGGTCGTAGAAGCTGAGGGCGTCGAAGCGCTCTTTGAAGGTCTGGCGGTCGTAGAAGTAGCCCGGGGCGTTGGTCTCGGGGAACAGGGGGAGGACCAGCCGCAGGAGGCCCAGCGGCAGGCGGAACCCCTCCCCCTCCGCGTAGGTGGAGGGGTACACGGCGTAAGCCGGGTTGTACGGTGCGGCCCCGGGTCCCGGCAGGATCAGCCCGCCTAAGCCCTGCTGGCGCACGCCCTGCGCCGCGGCCATCGCCGAACCGATCGCCAGAAGGAGCAAGATCCATCTTTTCATGGGGTCTCCCTTAAAGGGATTCTACAAAACACCGCGCCCTCACCGGCGAAGCATTAACCCAGGCGGCTCGTTCAGACGATGCGCAGGTGCGCCACGAAGCCCACGCGGAAGAGCGTGAAGGTGTCGGTGCCCAGGAAGTGGGCGACCTCGAGGTAGGGCCGGTAGCCCCGGTCGGGGAACTGCACCCCCGCGCTCACGAAGCCGTACCAGGTGCGCCCCAGCGCGAAGGTGATCTCGCCGTCACCCCCGCGCACCGTGATCCCCGCGCCTATGCCGCCGCCGACGTAGGGGCGCACGATCAGCTCGATGGGCAGCACGTAGATGACCTCGGCGGTGAGGATGAGCCCGTTGGGGCCGCCCACCACCAGGTTGGCGCGCGCGTCGAGGGGCGAGCCGTCGAGGTAGATGCCCAGGTTGCCCACGAAGTTGCCGTAGGGGCCGTTGCGCACCCCCACGCCGAAGTCGAGCCCGCTGGCGAAGGAAATGCCGCAAAACACCGCCAATGCCGTCAACCATCTGCGCATAATCCACTCCCCCGCGCGTTCTCAGGGGGTGGCCCCAGGAGAACGATTGGCTCAGTCTATACGCTCGAGGCCCGCGAACTGAACCGCCAATTTCTTTAACCCGACGCCAGGGAAGTGCACGGTGACCTCGGCGCCGAGCGCGGCCACCACGGTCCCCTGGCCGAAGCGCGGGTGGCGCACCTTCTCCCCGCCCTTGAACACGCTCAGCGGCTTCTTCTCCTCCGGCGCCCTGGCCGGGCGGATCACCACCGCCGGGCCGCCGCTGCCGAAGGCCGAGACCTCCTCGAGCAGCTCCGCGGGCACGTCGGCGAGGAAGCGGCTCTCGCGGGTGTACTCGCGCTTGCCGTAGACCTCGCGCTCCTCGGCGTAGCTCAGGTAGAGCGTCTCCTGGGCCCGGGTGATGCCCACGTAGAACAGCCGGCGCTCCTCCTCCATGTCCTCGAGGCGGCTCTGGCTGTTGCGGTGGGGCAGCAGGTTCTCCTCCACGCCCACCAGGAAGACCACCGGGAACTCCAGGCCCTTGGCGTTGTGCAACGTCATGAGCGTGACCTGGTCCTGCGGGGCGTCGGGGTCCTCGAGCTTGCCGTCCTGCACGCGCTTGGCCGGCTCCTCGGCCGAGGCGGTGAGGGCGATGGTGTCGAGGAAGTCGGCCAGGGTGCCGCCCACCTCCTCCTCCCAGTCGCCCGCCGCGCGCAGCAACTCCTCGACGTTGGCGATGCGGTCCTCCCCGTCGGGCTCGGCGCGGAGGGTCTCGAGGTAGCCGGTCTCGTCGAGCACGCGCTTGAGGAAGTCGCGGGGGCCGGTGTCGTAGGCGGCCTCGATCAGCTCGTCCACCAGCTTGACGAAGGCCTCGACCTGCTGGGGCCGGCTCACCACGTCCTTGGCGTGGCGAAAGGCCTCGAGCGCCGAGATCCCCTGCCGCTGGGCGTGCTCGAGCAGCTTGCCCACCGTGCTCGCCCCGATGCCGCGCGGGGGGGTGTTGACGATGCGGCGCAGGGAGAGCGCGTCGAGGGGGTTGACGGCCACGCGGGCATAAGCCAGCAGGTCCTTCACCTCGCGGCGCTCGTAGAAGCCCACCGCCCCCACCAGCTTGGCGGGGATGCCCGCGCGGCGCAGGTGCTCCTCGAGCACCCGCGACTGCGCGTTGGTGCGGTAGAGCACCGCGATCTGGCCGAAGTTGCCGCGCTTGGCGATCTCGCGAGCCACGAAGGCGGCCTCCTCGCGGGCGCTGGGGGCGCGGAAGAGCCTGACCTTATCGCCCCCGCCCTTCACCGGGCGCAACGTCTTCTCCAGCCGCGCGGTGTTCTTCTCGATGACCGCGTTGGCCACGCTGAGGATGGCGGCGGTGGAGCGGTAGTTGGCCTCGAGGCGGAAGACCTTGGCGCCGGGGTAGTCCTTGGTGAAGCTCAAAATGTTGTTGATGTCGGCGTTGCGGAAGCCGTAGATCGAGTTGTGCACCAGCACGCCGTCGGCCAGGTAGGTGTGGTGGGTGTCGAGCTCGAGGTCGTAGACCGGGCCGTCGTAGTCGGCCTGTTCCACCGCCTCGACGGCGGCCTCCCGCAGGGCCCCGCTGTCGTCCTGCAACAAGACCTTCATGCCCGGGTGCAGGTGGGACAGCGGCATCAGGTGGTAGCTGCGGCCCCCGATCAGCATCTTCCGCACGATCTCCATCCCGCCCAGCCGGGCCACCGACTTCGCGAAGGCCAGGGCCTCGGGATAGCTCACCCGAGCGGTCTCGAGGCGGTAACCTCCCCTGCCGTTGGAACGCACCGCGAAGCCCGCCCTGCCCAGCCGCTCAGCCACGTCGGCCCGGACGGAGGACCACTGGACGCGGTGCAGCAGCTGCCCGCCGGGCCGCCGGTCGCCGTACATGGTGAGGTTGAGGCTCTGGCGGTTGAGGCCGTTCTGCGGGCGGTGGTGGGGGAACTCCGGGTGGAGCCACAGGTCCTTCATGAGCCGCCGGGCCCCCGTTTCGGTGTCGAGGTCCCGGTACAGGCGTTCGAACCAGGCCTCGTCCATCTTGAGGCCCCGCCCCTCCCCGTGGAACAAGACGGTGGGCAGGCCGTAGCGGGCGGCGAAGAGGGCTTCGTGGTAGCGGGCTTCCGCGTAGCTGGGGACCACCTTGAGCAGCCAGAGCTTGTCCCCCCGCTCCTGGTTGAGCCGGACCTTGAAGCCCAGCTCCTCGAGCCCCGCGTCGTTGGAGCGCAGGCTCTTGGTCAGGCCGACCCGGTAACCCCGGTCGTGCCGGTACATCAGGTAGACGAAGTAGCTGCCCGCCTCCGGCGCCATCCGGACCGGGACCAGGTGGTGCGGCGTGCCGCGGAGGGTGGCGCCCCCAGCCCGCACCCTCCACAAAGGCCCCCGGTAGCTCCCCCGCTTGACGTACCCGACCCGGGCCGGGGCCAGCCTGCCGTCGCCCGAGGCCGCCAGAACCTCGTGCCCGGCCTCGAGTTCCGCGATGGGGCGCAGCCCTTGCGGGGTGTGAACCAGGGTGTCCGGCGGCAGGCACTGGTCGGGGTCGCCCACGACCACCAGGTTGGGCCCCGGCCCGCCCGCCTCGAGCTGACCGGCCAGCAGCCGGGTGAGCTTGTACTGCACGGGGTTGGTGTCCTGGTACTCGTCCACGTGGATGAAGCGGGCCCGCTGCTGCACCTTGCGCAGGACGTCGGGCTGCTCCTCGAAGAGGCGGATCGCCAGGAGCAGCAGGTCGTTGAAGTCCACGGCGCCCTGGCCGCGCAGGGCCTTCTGGTAGAGCTGGAAGACCTCGGCGGCCTGCTCCTTGGGCACGCCTGCCACGAAGTCGGGGGCCTCGCGCAGGAACTCGCTCACCCCGCCCAGCCGGTTCTTGATGCGGTCGAGCACCGCCCTGAACTGCCCCGGCCGCGCCTCGATGCCCAGGTCCTTGAGGATCTCCTTGAGCAAGGTGCCCTGGTCGTCGTCGTCGTAGACCACGAAGCCCGACTTGAGCCCCACCCACTCCCCGTACACCCGCAGGATGCGCAAGGCGGCCGAGTGGAAGGTGGAGACCCAGAGGTCCTTGGCGTGTGGGCCCACCATCTTCTCCAGGCGCTCCTTCATCTCCCCGGCGGCCTTGTTGGTGAAGGTCACGGCCAGGATCTCGCCCGGGTAGACCCGGCGCTCGCGCAGCAGGTAGGCGATGCGGTGCACCACGGTGCGGGTCTTGCCCGAGCCGGCGCCCGCCACCACCAGCGCGGGGCCTTCGAAGTGCAGCACCGCCTGTTGTTGGGCTTCGTTGAGGGAGGAAAGCAAGTCCATAACAGCCCTCGAAGTGTACCACCTGCCCTCGAGGGCAAAGGTAAGGCGGTCAGCGCGCCCACAGCCCCCGAAGGTAGACTGACCCCATGCCCAGAACCCTGCCCCTGCTGCTCCTGCTCGGCCTGCTCGGCGGCTGCAACCTCTTCACCTTCCGGGTGAGCGTGGCCCCCCAGAAGCTCACCGTCACCCAGGGCGACCCCGAGGGCGCCACCGCGACCGTGGTGCTCGAGCGCGCCGCCGACTTCACCGCCCCCGTCGTCTGCTCCCTGCGCCCTGAAGCGGGCGGCACCCTGCCCAGCGGCCTCACCGCCACCTTCACCCCGCCCACCTTCGAGGGCCCGACCACGGCCGCCACGCTCCAGGTGACGGCGGCCGAGGCGCTCGACCCCCCTGTGAGCACGCTCGAGGCTCAGGTCTACTGCGAGTCGGGCTCGCTGTACAACTACGCCGACCTCACCCTCGTCATCGAGCCGAAGCCCGCCAGGTAAAAACGCGTTCTGCACGGCCTGCCGCCGAGGGCTGGCGGCTCACGGCTGATGGCTACGGCTTTCCGGCCTTAGAATGTCCGAGGTATGGCGAGTATCAAGTTCGGCACCGACGGATGGCGCGACGTTATCGGCGCGAATTTCACCTTCGACAACGTGGCGAAGGTGGCCCAGGCCTACGCGGATTACCTCAACTCCCAGGGCGCGAAACGGGTGGTGGTGGGCTACGATACCCGCTTCCAGGCGGGGAAATTCGCCGAGCGGGCGGCGCAGGTGCTGGCCGCCAACGGCCTCGAGGTGCTGCTGTCCAAGAGCCACGTGCCCACGCCGGTGCTCTCCTTCGCGGTGTGGCACCTCAAGGCCGACGGCGGGGTGATGATCACCGCCAGCCACAACCCCCCGGAGTACCTGGGCTTCAAGATCAAGGGCAGCTACGGCGGGGCGGCGGTGCCCGCCCTCGTCGCGGAGGTGGAGAAGAAGCTGGGGGCCGAGCCCCGGGCCTTCGACCCCGCCCGCCACAAGCTCGAGCGCTTCGACGTGCGCAAGCCCTACTACGACCACCTGATGGGCCTGCTCGACATGGACGCCCTGCGGGCCTACGAGGGCGTGCTCTACCACGACAGCATGGGCGGGGCCGGGGGCGGCTGGATCGCGGGCTTCGCCAAGCACGCCGGGCTCAAGCTCGAGGTGCGCGGCCTGCACGAAGTCCCCGACCCCATGTTCTACGGGGTCAACCCCGAGCCCATCCCCGCCAACCAGTTCACCGTCATGGCCGTGCTCAAGGCCGAGGAGGGCCGCACCTTCGCCGCCGTCACCGACGGCGACGCCGACCGCATCGGGGCGGTGCTGGCGGGCGGGGCCAACTTCAACAGCCACCAGATCTTCGCGGTGCTGCTCAAGCACCTCGCCCTGCGCCGGGGCCTGAAGGGCCGGGTGGTCAAGACCTTCTCGGTGTCGCGGGTGGTCGAGCTGCTGGCGAAGAAGCTGGGGGTCGAGGTCCAGACCACCCCCATCGGCTTCAAGTACATCACCGACGAGATGCTGAAAGGCGGCGTGCTCATCGGCGGGGAGGAGTCGGGCGGCATCGGGGTGGACATCCACCTGCCCGAGCGCGACGGGATCTTCAACGCGCTGCTGCTGCTCGAGGCGGTGGTGGGAAGCGGCAAGGGCCTGGGCGAGCAGTTCGCCGAGATCGAGGCCGAGGTGGGCTTCAAGCACAGCTACGACCGCCTCGACCTGCACCTGCCCAGCATGGAGCACATCCGCGCCGTGGTGGAGAAGGTCTCGAGCCCCCGGCCCGTCGCGGGGCAGAAGGTAGTGGGCACGGACACCCTCGACGGGGTGAAGTGGCTCTTCGAGGACGGGGGCTGGCTGCTCTTCCGGGCCTCGGGCACCGAGCCGGTGCTGCGGGTTTACTGCGAGATGCAGTCGCCCGAGCTCGTCAAGGCCGTCCTGGCTGAGGCGAAGAAGCTGGTTGGCTAGCCGTAAGCTCACGGCGTGCCCCCGACGGGTAGAAACAGGCGCGTCAGGAGGCCGCGCGGTCCCGGTATGCTCTAGAGGGATGAGCCTCGAGAGCTGGGAGCTTCTGAGCTACGTCGTCACGGTCATCGGGCTCCCCTTCGCCATCTACCTGTTCATCCACGAGCAGCGCAAGGAGCGCGACAACGAGGAGCAGGAGACCTACCAGCTCCTCTCCGACTCCTACACCGACTTCCTCAAGCTGGTGCTGGAAAACCCCGACCTCAAGCTGCGTTCCTCCGGGCGCACCGAGGGGCTGACGCCCGAACAGCGCGAGCGGATGCTGGTGCTCTTCGACATCCTGGTCTCGCTCTTCGAGCGCGCGTACCTGCTGGTCTACGAGCCCCGCATGAACCCCCAGCAGTTGCGCCGCTGGAACTCGTGGGAGGACTACATGCGCGAGTGGTGCCGCCGGGAGGACTTCCGCGACGCGCTGCCCGGCCTGCTCAGCGGGGAGGATTCCGACTTCGCCGATTACATCCGGCGGCTGGCCGGGGAGGAAGGCGCTAAGGCGGCGGCCTCGGCTAAAGTGGGTAAGCGAGATGGCCCGTAACTCCCCCTACCTGCGCGACTGGCGCCTGGCCGACCTCATCGCCGCCATCACCCTGATGGGCCGCTACCCCTACGCCAGCCTCAGGTGGCAGGAGTGGGAGTACCGCCTGGGTTCGCCGCGCAGCGCCGGCGACTGGCGCACGGTGTTCTACGAGCACCCCGAGTTCTTCCGCCTCTCCGACGAGGAGGAGGAGTGGGCGAGCCTGCGGCTGCGATACGGCCTCGACCGCACCTACAGCGTGCCCCTGCGCCGCGAGCTCTCGGCCGAGGAGCTGCGGGCCGCCGAGTCGAGCGAGGCGGCCTACAAGGACGTGACCCGCCGCCCCCTGAACCCCGACGAGATCGACGCCCTGGTCCGGACCGCCATCGACCTCCACGCCCGCACCATCGCCCACGAGCAGGAGCGGCGCTGGCTCACGCCGCTGCTGTGGAGCTTGCTGGGGACCATCGTAGGGATCGTGCTGCAGTCGGCGCTGCGCTAGAGGGGTTTGCCGCGACAAAAACATCCGCCAGCGAGGGCCGCTGCGTATCAAAGGGTGTGCGGTCTCCGTATCACAGCTTGCAGATGCGGTCGGCCGCGCCGGTATGCTTAGGCCGATGCACCCCGTACTGGCAGTGGCTTTCGGGCTCTACCTGCTCAATTTAGCCGTGGGGGTGGCCGCGCAGTTGCGGCTTGCCCGCTTCGGGGTGTGGCACCACGTGCTCTATTTCGGGGTCTTCGCCTCGGCGGTGGCCGCGCTGGTGCTGGCCCGGGAGGCCTGGCTGGGGCTCACCGTGGCCTGCCTGGCCTACTTCCCCCGGGCCCGGCCGCGCACCTGGCTCCACCCGGCGCTGGGGGCCGTCGGCCTGATCGGGTATCTGCTCGCAGTGGGGGTGTGAATGGAGTTTCTCGAGGTCATCCGCAAGCGCAAGACCACCAACGGCCCTTTCCTCGACCAGCCCGTGTCCAAGGAGCACCAGCACCTCCTGATGGAGGCGGCTTCGCGGGCCCCCAGCCACTTCAACTCCCAGCCCTGGCGCTTCGTGCTCGTCGAGAACAAGGCCATCATCCACCGCATCGCCGAGCTGGGGGGCAGCTCGATGGAGCGCCTCATCGCCGAGGGCCGCTTCTTCGAGCGCTACCGGCCCTACTTCCGCTTCAGCGAGAAGGAGATGGAGGAGCGGCGCGACGGCATCCTCATCGACCAGTTGCCGGGGCCGCTGCGGCCTTTCACCCGGCAGATCATGAGCCCCGGCGCGCTGGGGCTGCTGCGCACGCTGGGGGTGCCGCGCGTGCTGGGGGAGGACAACCGCAAGCTGGTGGCGGGCTCTCCCCTGCTGCTGGCGGCGCTGCTCGACAAGCAGGAGTACCGCCCGGGCGAGCTCTCGGGCTTCTACAGCGTCTTGGGGCTGGGGATGGCGATCGAGAACGTCTGGCTCACCACCGTCGAGCTGGGCATGGGCATCCAGTTCGTCAGCACGCCGATGGAGATCCCCGAGGCCTGGGAGGAGGTCAAGCGGGTCCTCGAGGTGCCCGACGACCTCGAGCTCATGGCGGTGTACCGGCTGGGCTACGTGCCCCCCGAGAGGCCCCGCCCCCGCATCGACTGGAAGTCCGACCACCGCAAGCGCCTGTCGCAGTTCGTCTTCCGCGACACCTGCCGCACCCCCGAGCCCGACCACTGATATGCATACCCCGCGCACAGCCCCCGGTCAGGACGCCCTCAGCCCGCGCGGCTACCTTCGGCAGGCACCATGAACCCGCGGATCCTGGGCCTCGCCACCGCCAACCCGCCCTACCGGGTGCGCCAGCCCGAAGCCAGGGAGCTGGCCCGGGCGCTGTTCTCGAGGCTCAGCGGGGTCGAGCGCCTGATCGGGGTCTTCGAGAACACCGGCATCGAGGCGCGCTACGTCTCTGCGCCGCTGGGGTGGTTCGCCCAGGAGCACAGCTTCGCCGAGAAGAACCGGCTGTGGCAGAGCGTGGCGCTCGAGCTCGCCGCTCAAGCCGGTCAGCGGGCGCTCGAACGCGCCGGGGTCGCGCCGGGGCAGGTGGGGGCGGTGGTGCTGGTGACCACCACGGGCATCGCCACGCCGAGCCTCGAGGCCCACCTGGTGCAGGAGTTGGGCATCCCGCTCTCGGCGGTGCGCCTGCCGATCTGGGGCCTGGGCTGCGCGGGCGGGGCGGCGGGGCTGGCCCGGGCTGCCGAGTTGGCCCGGCTGCGGCCGGAGGGCTACGTGCTGCTGGTGGCGGTGGAGCTGTGCAGCCTGACCTTCGTCCGCGACGACCTCTCCAAGGCCAACCTGGTCGCCACCAGCCTCTTCGCCGACGGCGCGGCGGCGGTGGTGCTGGGCCCGGGGGAGGGCCCGGAGGTGGTGGGGGGCTTCTCGAGGCTCCTGCCCGGCTCCTACGAGGTCATGGGCTGGGACGTGGTCGAGCCGGGCCTGCAGGTGCGCTTCGCCCAGAGCATCCCCCACCTGGTCGAGGGGGAGCTGGGCCGTTTGATTAAGGATGGATTAGCCGCCTACGGCCTGAGCGCCGAGGACGTGGGCGTTTGGGCCCTGCACCCCGGAGGAAGCAAGGTCCTGGCGGCCTACCGCCGGGCCCTGCGCGTCGACGAGCGCAGCTACGAGGCCTCCTGGTGCACGCTGCGCCACTACGGCAACATGTCGAGCCCGACGGTGCTCTTCGTTCTCGAGCGCCTGCTGGGCAGGGTGGAGACGGGGACCCGGGGGGTCCTGCTGGCGCTGGGCCCAGGCTTCGCCGCCGAGGGTGTAGTATTGCGTTGGTAATGCTCACCCTGGTCTTTTTAGCTGTCGGGATCGTGGTAATCCAACGGCTGCTCGAGCTGGCCCTGGCCTACCGCAACCTCAACTGGGCGCTCGAGCGCGGCGCGGGCGAGTACGGCCGCGAGCACTACCCCTACTTCTTCCTGCTGCACGGCCTGTGGCTGCTGGGCATCCTCTTCGAGGGGGGCACGCGCCAGAGCCTGAGCCCGCTGTGGCCCGTCTGGCTCGTGCTGTTCCTGGCCGCGCAGTACCTGCGCTACTGGACCATCCACACGCTGGGCCCCTTCTGGAACACCCGCATCCTCGTCATCCCCGGGGCGCCGCCCATCGAGACCGGCCCCTTCCGCTACCTGCGCCACCCCAACTACGTGGCGGTGGCGCTGGAGCTGCTGAGCCTGCCCCTGATCTTCAACGCCTGGGTCACCGCGCTGCTGGCCACGGTGTTCAACGCCGTGCTGCTGCTGGGGGTGCGCATCCCCCTCGAGGAGCAGTTGCTCGAGCAAAACCGCAGCTATAAGAGCAACGCCAACCCCACCCTCCACGACCTCACCCGCCCCTTCCCCGGCTCGGCCGTGGCCGACCGCCTGTTCATCCGCCTGTACCGCACGCCCCTGCCCAAGCTGGCCTATCAGCTCACGAGCGGCCTGCGCGCGCTGATGGCCGCTGCCAAGGACTTGGCGCGGCAGTTGCGCTCGCCCCGGCCCCGCCCGGCGGCCGCGCCCTCCACCCCCGGCCTCAACCTCC
>NZ_KE387026.1:69396-138843 GCF_000430045.1 Calidithermus chliarophilus DSM 9957
CCGGCCCCCCGCCCGGCGCAGCCCCCTGCCCCCGCCCCCGCCCCGGCCGGCGACGCCGACAGCGTGTGGCTGCAGGGCCTCCTCGAGCACCACCACCGCCTGGTGAAGCAGGCTCTGCGCGAGCTGCGGCCCAAGACGGCCGGCCTCGAGCTCACCGAGGCGCTGGCCCAGGGGCTCCTGCCCCGCATGGGCCACGCCGGCAACATCGAGTACGTGATCAAGGACAACCTGGCGCGGGCGCTGGTGAACGGCTACTTCATCCACTGGGACATCCGCACCGGCGGCCTCCCGCCCGGCGCCGAGGCCCAGGCCCTGTGGTACATGACCCGCGACCACAAGGAGCAGTTCGCGGAGTCGAGCGACCTCGAGGTGCTCGAGAACCTCATCGGGCGCCTGCGCAAGGCGGGCAAGCTCGAGAAGCTGATGATCCAGGCCCGCACCCAGGCCGGCCTCTACGGCGCGGGCCTGCGCGGCTGAAACCAAGACGCCGCGGAGACGCGGCGGAGGCGCCCGGCCGAGCAGCCTCCCCTACAATAGCCCCGGTTCGTATAACCGGGGCCGCGCCCATCGCGGCCGCCAGAGGAGCCCCATGAATTTACTGGACACATTCTTCAACATCGTCTTCGACTTCCTAGTCGCCCGCTTCCCCAGCGGCATCCCCCAGGCCGCGCTCAACGCCGTCCGGCCCGCCCTGGTCGACGTGCTGGGAAGCTTGATCCAGGACGGCAACCTGCGGATCTCCGCCAAGCGGCGGCTCGAGCTGCAGGAGAAGCTCGACACCGCGCTGCGCGACGCGGGGCTGATGTGAAGGAGCTGCGTATGTGGAGACGCTGGGTGTTGGGCTGGGCCGGGGCCCTGCTGCTGGCAGGCTGCCTCTTCAACGACGAGAGCGCGCGGCTGAGCATCGTGCGCTCGAGCGCCACCGAGGCCAGCGTGATCTTCTTCGCCGGGAAGGCGGCGGCCGAAGAGGTGGCCCTGTTCGTCGGGGGCGATGGCCTCAGCGTCCAGGACGCCCGCTGCCGCCCCCAGGGGCGCGGCCAGGGCTGTGAGCTGGGCACCGTGGCCGCCGAGAGCAGCTACACCCTCCAGGTCAGGGGCAGCAAGCTCTCGGCCAACGTGACCTTCTACCGCCCGGGCAGCAGCGTGCCCAAGTTCATCGCCACCGGCGAGTAGGTGCCCGCCACGAACTCGCCCATCCCCCTGGCCTCGACCGGGCTTCCCTGCCAGGTGCCCCGCCCCCGCACCGGGCCCTCCCAGTAGGCTACGCCCGTGGAGGTGGTGAGCAATTCCTGGTCCCGGCGCACTGGGGCGAGCTCGAGCTCCAGCCCCTCGGCCTCGACCCGCCAGGACAGCGCGTAGCTGCGCCCGCTGGGCGAGGTCCAGCGCTCGAGCGGGGTCATGCGCAGGTTTCGGAGCCCGGCGATCCGCCCCTGGGGGTCGGTCCGGCTCCCCGCCAGTTGCGCCACCTCCCCGTCGGTCTGCCCGGCACCCGGCGGCTTCTTGACCCGGTAGAGCATGAGGTCGCTGCCGTCGGAGAGGTGCAGCCCGAACCAGTCCCACAAGGCGTCCCTCCCGGAAAGCTGCTCGCCCCACTGGTGGTCCATCCAGGCCTCCCCCTGCACCGCGCGGCCGTTGATGCGCCCCTCGAGGCCCAGCCGGGTGTAGGAGACGTAGTACATGCGCCCCACTTCCCCGGCGCCCGAGTAGCCGGGCGGGTGCACCACGGCGGGCTTTCTGGGGGTGAGCCGCAGGTCGAGCGGCCCCGCCACGAGCCGGTAGCTCGCCCCCTCCTGCACCAGCTTCCAGTCCCCCTGCTCGATGCGCAGCGGCGGGAACTCGATGACGGCATCGCCGCGGGGCACGTCCTGGCGGAAGTCGAAGCGCTCGTCGAGGAGCTTGCGGTCGGCGCGCAGGTCGGTCAGGGCGAGGTGCGAGGCGTGGAAGGGCCCGGGGTACAGGAAGCCGAAGAACGCCGGCCCCAGCCGGGGGGTGAAGTACCCTTTGAAGATGGCCCAGTGGAAGGCAATCCCGTCGTCGGGCAGATAGCCCGACACGTACCACCACTCCACCGCCGCGGGGTTAGGCCCCCAGTTGCCCGCTTCCGGCGGGCGGGCCGGGTCCACCTCCTGCAAAACCGGAACACAGGCGACCAGCAGCAGCACGAGCCCGGCGCAGAGGGGCTTCATGAGGCCATTCTAGTGGGAAGCGGGCATCGGGTTGCGGGTCCGGGATGACGGAAGGCTCATGCCGTCGATAGTCGATAGTCGATAGTCGATAGCTGATAGCTGATAGCCAATAGCCAAAAGCAAGGGCGAAAGGCGTGTGGCTCGTGGTGAAAGGACCCTCCCCACCGCCGTCGAGGGTCGAGGGCCAGGGCGTTTTGCGTCTTGCGTTTTGCGTCTTGCGTTTGGCGTTTGGCGTACGACGTAGGACGTACGACGTACGACGCACGACCCGCGCCCGGCTATCCGCTATCGCCCCTCGACCTACCATTAGGCTATTGAGCGTGACCGATACTCACTGCCACCTCGACTACCTCGAGCCCGCCGAGCTCGCGGGGGCCCTCGAGGCCGCCCGGGGCTTCCGTGCGATGCTGACCATCGGCACCGAGCCCGCCAAGTCCCGCCGCAACCTGGAGATCGCCGGCTCTGCCCCCAACGTTTGGGCGGCCGTGGGGATACACCCCACCGAGGCCGAGCGCTGGCGCGAATACCGGGAGGAAACCCTCGAGCTCGCCCGCCACGAGCGGGTGCGGGCCGTCGGGGAGAGCGGGCTGGACTTTTACTGGACCCCCCAGACCCGCCCCCAACAGTACGAAGCCCTCGACTGGCAGGCCGAACTCGCCGCCGAGCTCGGCCTGCCCCTGGTCCTGCACGTGCGCAGCGCCCAGGGCGACGACCGGGCCGAGCTCGAGGTGGCCGAGTGGCTCCGGCGCAACCGGCCGCCTAAGGTCGTGCTGCACGCCTTCGGCGGGCACCCCGCGCTGGCGGAGGCGGGGCTCGAGGCCGGCGCCTACTTCAGCTTCGCGGGGCCGTTCACCTACAAGAAGAACACCCGGGTGCGCGAAGCGGCCCGGCAACTCCCCCTCGAGCGCCTGATGGTCGAGACCGATACCCCCTTCCTCCCCCCCGAGCCCCACCGGGGCAAGCGCAACCAGCCCGCCTACGTGCGCCACACCCTGGAAAAGCTGGCCGAAGTGCGCGGCCTGAGCGCCGCCGAGATGGAGCGCGTCACCGACGCCAACGCCCAGCGCTGCTTCGGCTTCACCCCCGCTTGAAGGCTCGTTGCCTACCGCCTACCGCGGGCTAGAATACTTCCATGCGTTGCCAGGCGTTCACCATCCGCCTCGACGAGCGCCAGAGCCTCGACCTCCAACGGCTCAACGACTTCCTCGAGCGCGTCCAACCCATCCAGGTTTCCAGCGCCCTCGTGGCCGGCTCCGCCCCGGTGTGGTCGGTCCTGGTCTTCTACGAGGGCGAGGCCGAACCGCCGCAGCCCGCCGCCGGCCTCGAGAAGCCCCAACCCGAAGCGCCCGCCCGGCCACGGCCCACCGCCGCCAACGAAGCGCTCTACCAGGCCCTGCGCGACTGGCGCAGCCAGAAAGCCCGCGCCGAAAACCTCCCCCCCTACATCATCGCCCACGACGCCCAACTCGCCGCCATCGCCGACGCCCTGCCCACCACCCTCGAGGAACTCACCCAGATCAAGGGCTTCGGCCCCCGCAAGGCCGACCGCTACGGCGATGAGATCCTGGCGCTCGTCCGGAAGGCCGGAAGCGAGAAGCGATAAGCGGTCAGCGGTCAGTGGTCAGCTTGTGGCCTGTGGCCCGTGGTAAACCCCTCCCCGGCGGCGGGGAGGGGATATCCCCCCAGCCCCCCTTGCTAAGGGGGGTGACAAGGCGTCTTGCGTCTTGCGTCTTGCGTCTTGCGTCTTGCGTTTTGCGTCTTGCGTTTGGCGTTTGGCGTTTGGCGTTTGGCGTACGGCGTTCAGCCCTCCACCTTGACCTGGTGAGAAGTCGCACTTAGACTATCCGGCAAGATGTTGCGCCGTCGGGACGACAATCCATAGCGGGGGTAGCGACATTGCCCCCCGGTACTTGCTGTTGTACCGGGGGGTTTTTCAGTTCCCGCTGGCGGCGAAGGAGAGAGGCAGATGTCACGCACACTGGTCAAGGAAGTGCCCAACAAGATCGGCGAGAAGGTCACCCTGCAGGGCTGGTTGCACTGGAAGCGCGACCTCGGCGGCATCCAGTTCGTCCTGCTGCGCGACCGTACCGGCATCGTGCAGGTGGTGGTGGAGAAGGGCGTGGACCTGCCCCTGGCCGAGTCCTGCCTGCGCGTCAGCGGCGAGGTGGTGCAAAACACCAAGGCCCCGGGCGGCTACGAGGTGCTGGCCAACGGCCTCGAGGTGCTCACCCCTGCCCTCGAGCCCTCCCCCATCGAGATCCCCAAGGAGGAGTGGCGCGTCAACCCGGAGACGCTGCTCGAGTATCGTTACGTGAGCCTGCGGGGCGAGAAGGCCCGCGCCGCGCTCAAGGTGCAGGCCGCGCTGGTGCGGGGCTTCCGCAACTTCCTCGACGCCCAGGGCTTCACCGAGATCTACACCCCCAAAATCGTCTCGGCGGGCGCCGAGGGCGGTAGCAACCTCTTCGCCATCGACTACTTCGAGCAGCGGGCCTACCTGGCGCAGTCGCCCCAGCTCTACAAGCAGATCATGGTGGGGGTGTACGAGCGGGTCTACGAGGTGGCCCCGGTCTTCCGCGCCGAGCAGCACGCCACCAGCCGCCACCTCAACGAGTACCTCTCCCTCGACGTGGAGATGGGTTTTATCGAAAGCGAGCACGACGTGATCGACTTCGAGGAGGCCCTGCTGAGGGCCATGCTCGATGAAGCCCGCGAGGGCGCCGCCGACGCGGTGGGGATGCTCGAGGTCGAGTGGCCCAACACCGCCGAGATGCCGCGCCTGGAACACCCCGAAGCCCGCCGCATCCTGCGCGAGGAGCTGGGCATGCCCGTGGGCGCCGACTTCAACGAGGAGGCCGAGCGGGCGCTGGGCCAGTGGGCGAAGGAGAAGTGGGGCGTGGACTTCCTCTTCGTCACCAAGTACCCCGAAGCCGCCCGCCCCTTCTACGCCTACCCCGAGGGCGACGGCTCCACCCGGGGCTTCGACCTGCTCTTCCGCGGCCTCGAGATCACCAGCGGCGGCCAGCGCATCCACCAGTACGACATGCTGGTCGAGGCCCTGAAGAAGAAGGGCAACGACCCCGCGAACTTCACGGGCTACCTCGAGGTCTTCAAGTACGGCATGCCCCCGCACGGCGGCTTCGCCATCGGCGCCGAGCGCATCACGCAGAAGCTCCTGGGCCTTCCCAACGTGCGCTACGCGCGGGCCTTCCCCCGCGACCGCCACCGCCTGACCCCATAACCCTCCAGCCCGGCACCGCTTCGTTAGAATGGCACCGTGTTAGGTCTGCGGCCCGGTCTGCGAAGGCTCCTCCGAACCGCTCCCCGGCTGGTGGTGGCTCCCGCCGGGGTGGGGTTCGGGCAGCAGGTGCTGGCGCTGTGGGCCCGCCGCAACAACCGCCGGATCGTGACCTCCCCGGCAGACCTCAGCCGCGAACCCTGCCTCTTCATCCCCCGAAGACGCCGTGACCTGGAGTCCGTCCACCCCGGCTGCCCCGGCGAGGCCCTGTTCCTGCACGAAACCGACCTCATCTACACCAAGGCCGAGTGGCTAGGGGCTCTCGCCACCGCCCGCGAAGGCTACGCCGAGGAAAGCTACCGCCTGAGCCAGGGCTGGCCCGAGGGCCTGCTGATCGCGGCCCAGCTCGCCAAGCGCCCCGACGTTTTCTGCCTCCTCGAGCACCCCCTCACCCGCGCCCACCTGGGCCGCTTCCTCCCCCAGGACCTCCCGCGCGAGGCCCTGACCCGGCTGGCCTCGAGCCCCGTCCTGGTCCCCGAGCTCTACGGCCTGCTCGAGCTCGAGGCCGAGCTCATCGCCGAACTCTACGACCGGGGCCTCCTCTACGCCGCCGACCAGGGCTACCGCCTGCCCGCCCTGCTGCGCCGGCTCCTTTTCCGCCCCCTGTCGCCCGAGCGGGCGCTCGAGGTGGCCCAGATTTTGAGCTCGAGGCACCTCGAGCCCGCGCTGGAAATTCTCGGCGAACACGGGCTATGGGAGGCGTACCTCGAGCGGATCGTCGAGACCTACATGCCGAGGACGGGACCACACGCCCTACAGGAGCACTTGAACAGAGTCCCCCCGAACTATCGGTATCACGAAATCTTCCGATACCTCGTAGCCCTGGCACAACGCTCATCCGGCGATATAGAGCCTGCCATCGAGCAGTTCGAAAAGCTGCTCGAGGCCGCCTCTCCCAAGTTCCAGCTATGGGTCATTAACGCTTTGGGGGTTGCCTACGGTATGCGGGGTGACTTCTCGAGATCGATCGAGCTTCTTAGTGATGGGGTGAGTAAATCCACCCGTTCTCCGCTCCAGGGCCATCTCTTGCATAATCTTGGCATTGCCTTACTACACACCCACCGTTACAGCGCCGGTGCTGAGTACCTAGCAAATGCCATTTCGATATACCGCGAGCTGGGAAACTCCACTGAGGAGTCCTCCAGCACCGAGAACCTGATAAATGCAAAAGTCTTTGCGGGTTACCCCCTACGGGCGTTAGGCGAATTCCAGCAATTGCGGCCTATTCACCAGAGCTCGATCATCCACGCCAACCTCGGCAGAATTCACCTGATGCTAGGGGAGCTCGACAAAGCCAAGGAGATTACCCTGAACGCCAGGAACAAGGCTCGAGAGATCGGCAACTCCCGCATGGAGAAGTATGCCGACGTAATCCGCGCTCAGGTAGCCTACCTTGAGAACGATCTGATCCTGGCTCGCCAGTTGTCCGCCTCTGTCATTGAAACCTTTCCGGAAGCCAACGTACGGGGAGAGGCTCACTTAGTAATGAGTCAGGTTGAATTCCGGCGTGGGAACCGCAAGGCCGCCAAAGAGCACTTGGCTCGAGCCGCCAACATCACCTTCGGCTATAAGACCGAGGCCGTGCGCCAGGGGCTGAGCCCCCTCGAGCCCACCCTCGAGGAGGCCCGCGAGGCGGGGGCGATGTTCGACGTGGCGCAGTTGCTCATGCTCAAAGGGGATCTGGAGTCGTTGCGGGAAGCCCTCAGCCTGTGCCAGCAGAACGGCTACGGGCTGCTCCTGAGGCACCCCTACTACAGCCACCACTGGCTGCCTTTGATCAAGGCCGACCCGTCGTGCTGGGCCGCCTTCCCGGTCACGGTCCAGACCTTCGGGGGGTTCAAGGTCTCCTTCCTGGGCAAGACGCTCACCCTCGCCGACTTCCCGACCAAGAAGATCGCGGCCTTGCTGCTCGCCCTCGCCCTGCACGAGCGGCCGCAGAACCGGGAGGTGCTGGCCGAGCAGTTGTGGGGCGAGCTCAACAACCCGCTCGACTCGCTGCAGAATGCCGTCTCCAAGCTGCGGGGACTGCTCTTCCCCCAGCTCATCTGCTCGAGCAAGAGCCAGCTATCCCTCAACTTCCCGGTCGTGCTCGACTACCGCGAGTTCGTCAAGCGGGCGAAAGCCTTCGTGGAAACCTCCGAGCCGGGGCTCGAGGACTTCATCCAGCGGCACAGCGAGCCCTGGCTCCCCGACCTGGCCGACCTCTTCCCCGTGGAGCGCTCCGAGGTCGAACGTTACCAGCACGAGTTGTGGACCCTGGTGGCCGAGCAGCAGGAGCAGGAGAACTCGCCCCTGGCGCTGGTGGCCTACCGCCACGCCCTCGCCCTCGACCCCTACTCCGAGCGCGCCTGGCAGGGGCTCATCGCGGCCTACGAACGCCTCGGCAACCCGGAGATGGCGGCCAAAGCGCGGCGCTGCATGGCCGAAGCCCTGCGCGAGCTGCGTGGCTGAGCGGTTTTGGTTTCATTTTAGGCCCGGGCTATAGGCTCTAGTCGAGTAGCTCCGCGGATCGCTCGAGCTACCGCTTTCGGAGGAGCAATGGCTTCGGACCAAGTGAACTTCGTGATCTGCTTCGAGGATGCCGGTCAACCCTTCGAGATCCTGCTCTCCCCCAAGGAAGCGCCCCGGCTCTCCCGGGCGTTGTGCCGTGCCGAACAGCTGTGCGAACAGATGGGCTGGCGATTGCTGCGCGTGGAGGACCGGCAGAGCGGCGAGGCGCTCGAGCCCTGCCCCCGGTGCCTGGAGGAAGAGGCCCGCGGCCGGGTGTGCACCTACTGCCAGGGCAACGCCTACGTCCCGACGCGGCCCGCCGAGCACGCGGCCTAGCTAGCGCAGCCGCAGCGGCAGGCGCAGCACCCGCGCGAAGACCACGAAGGCCGTCAGCCCCACCAGCCCCCCCAGCGCCAGGGGGGGCAAGTTGTCGAGGAAGAGGGCGGGCGTGCCGAAGGGCCGGGCCGCCACGTAGGCCAGGAACCCGGCCGGGGCCGCCGCCGCCGCGACGCGCAGCAGGAGTTCCAGCAGCCAGCGCAGCGAGAGGATCGAGAGCCGCTCGAGCCGTACCCCGTAGGCCAGCAGCCCGACCAGGCCCGCGGCCGCCGTCGAGAGGTTGAGCCAGAACAGCCCCGCGTCGCGCAACAGCCAGTAGCCCAGGGTGTTGAGGCCGAAGATGACCACCGACACCTGCACGGCCCGCCGGATCTCGTTGGCGGCGTAGAACGCCCGCAGCATGAGCTGGTTGACCCCCCACGGCAGCAGCGCGAGGCCGTAGGCCAGCAGCACCGCCACCGTGAACTCCCGCACCCGGGGGTCGAGGCCGCCGAAGGAGAAGATGGCGCCCACGATCCAGGGGGCCAGGGCCACCATCATGGCCCCGGCGAAGCCCAGCAGCACGGCGAGGCGGGGGATGGAGCGCTCGAGCAGCCCCCGCATCCCCGCGTAGTCCTGGGCGGCGCCCATCTGGGTCAGGCGGGGGTAGAGGGCCATCGCGGGCGAGACGGCCAGGATGCCCAGGGCGGTCTGGAAGATCACCTCGGCGTTGATGAAGGCGGTCTGGGCCCCCACCGCGTAGCGGGTGAGGACGTTGGTGAGCACCAGGTTGAGGAACTGGCGCAGGCTGGTGGTGAAGGCGAAGGGCCCCATGCGCCACAGGGCGTCGCGGATGGCCGGGTGGCTCCTGAACTCCACCCCGAAGCCGCGGAGCGAGGGCAGCAGCACGGCCGCCTGGACCAAAGCGCCCAGGGTGTAGGACAGGGCCAGCGCGGTGGCGCTCCCCGGCCAGACCAGCATGACCGCGATGGACACCACGTTGAGCGCCAGCGGCGCGAAGGCCACCGCCCCGAAGCGCTCCTGCGACTGCAGGAAGGCCGAGAACAGCGCGGCCATCGAGATGAACAGCAGGAAGGGCATCACCAGCCGGATCTGGTAGACCAGGAGGTCGAAGTTGGGGCCCTGGGCGTAGGGGCTCGAGGCGTCCACCAGCCAGCCCGCGACGGCGGGGGCCAGCAGCAGCCCCGCGCCCAGCAGCAGCAGGTTCAGCGTCAGCAGCAGCGCGGCGAAGCGGCGCTTGAAGACCTCCCCCTCGCCGGCGGGGAGGCCGCTGAGCACGGGCACCAAGGCGTTGGTGACGGCCCCCTCGGCCACCAGCTCGCGGAAGAGGTTAGGGACGCGGGTGGCGATGTTGAAGGCGTCGGTGAGCAGGGGCGGGAAGAGGTTGTTGATGACGATCTGGCGCACCAGGCCCAGCACCCGGCTCGAGAAGGTGCCCAGCATGGTGATGGCGGCGTTGCGCAGGATTCGGCTCGACAAGGTAGCACCAACCCAAGCGGCTATTGTATGCCTTCCGGGGCACTTTGGCGCTACGGCCCGCCTTCAATTGTCCGACCAGCGGATCTTGCTGCCCGCCGGGCTCTTCTCCACCCGCAGCCGCGCGGGCAGGCGCTCGGCGAGGGCTTCGACGTGGGTGACCACCCCCACCAGCCGGCCCTGGGTGGGGAGGGCCTCGAGCACGCCCGCAACCTGCTCGAGGGTCTCCACGTCGAGCGTGCCGAAGCCCTCGTCGAGGAAGAGCGCGCCCATGCGGCCTTTGGAGAGGTGTTCGGAGAGGGAGAGCGCCAGCGAGAGCGAGGCCAGGAAGCTCTCCCCGCCCGAGAGCGTGCGCACCGTGCGCACCGACTCGGTCCAGCGGTCCTCCACGGCGTACTCGCTGTCCTCCAGGCGGAAGGCGTAGCGGCCTTGCGAGAGCTCGTTCATGAGCTCGCTGGCCCGCTGGAGCAGGCCCGACTGGTAGCGCTCGAGCAAGAAGTCCTGGAAGCGGTCGCCGCGCAGGTCGCGCTCCAGCCGCTCCCACACGTCCACCTCGCGCACCAGCTTGGCCTGCTGGCCCTCGAGCTCGCGCCGCTTCTGGAGCTGGGCCTCGGCGCGCTTGAGGTCGGCCTTGAGCCCCTCGGCCTTGCCGTGGGCGGCGCGGGCCGACTGGCGCAGGGTCTCCAGGGTCTCGCGCTGGAGGCGCAGCGCGGCCTCGTCCACGGGCTCGAGCCCCTTGAGCTCGTGTTCCAGGCGCTTGAGGCCCTCGGCGATGGCGATGCCCTCGCGCTGGTGCTCCTGGTGGCGCTGCTCGAGGGCGTGGCGCTCGGCGGGGCTCATGCGGGCGGCCTTCACGGCCTGGTGGTCGGCGAAGGCGGCCTCGGCCAGGAGCGAGAGCAGGCTGGCCTCGAGGCGCTCGAGGGCGCGGTGGCGCTCCTGGGCCACCTGGGTCTGGGCGGTGAGCTGGCGCTCGGCGTCGGAGCACTCCCTCTCCCGCTGCTGCAGCTCGGCGGCGAGGGCCTCGAGCTGGCGCTGGCGCTCCTGCAGCCGGGCGGCGTAGGCCGTCACCTCGAGGCCCCCCGTGGCGGCGCGGATCGCGGCGGCGAGCCCGGCCAGGCGGCGCTGGCGCTCCTGCTGGATGTCGGCGGCCTCGAGCCCGCCGGTGGCCTGGACGAGGGCCTCGAGCTGGCGCTGGAGGTCGTCGAGGTCCTGCTCCTGCTGGGCGAGGGCTTGCTGGGCCTGGGGGAGCTGTTCGCGCAGGGTCTTGAGCTGGCCCTGCTTGCCCTGGAAGTCCTCGCGCAGGCGCCGGAGGTTCTCCTCGGCCTCGCGCTCGGCCTGCTGGAGGCCCTGCAGGTTGAGCTCGACCTCGGGGGGCAGTTGCGCCACCACCTGCGCGCACAGCGGGCAGGGCTCGCCCACGGCCAGCAGGTGGCGGTGGGCTTGGATGCCCGCTGCCCGCTCGGCGTCCTCGCGGCGCCGCCGGGCCTGCTCGTAGAGCTCGCGCGCGTCCTGGCCGAGCGTCTTGAGGGAGTCGAGCTCGAGGGTGAGGTCCCGGACCTGCTTGGTCTGGGCCTCCAGCGCCGACTGGGCCTGGGCGAAGCGGGATTGGGCCTGCTCAAGCAGCCGTTGCAGCCGCGCCCGCTCGCTCAGGCTGCGCTCGCCCTCGCGCAGGGCGTCGAGGCGGGCCTCGTCGAAGTCGAGGGGGTCGGGGTGGGACAGGCGCAGGTCGCCGCCGTAGCGCCGCAGCCGCTCGGACTGGTCCTTGAGCAGCGGGAGGCCGGCCAGCTCGAGCTTGACCTGCTCGAGCACGTTGCCGTCGTACTGCGCGCGCAGCCGCTCGACCTCGGCCCGGCTGCGCTCGAGGCCCTGCTGCAGGCGCACCAGGGCCCCCTGGGCGGTCTCGGCCTCGCGGCGGGCGGCCTCCACGCTCTCGACCTGCGGCCACACCCGCTCGGCCTGGTCGGCGCGCTCGAGCCGCTCGCGTAGGCGCGCCATCTCGGCCTGCTGGCCCTCCCAGTTGCGCTGGCGGCGGCGCAGCCCCTCGAGCTCGCTGAACTGCTCGTAGCGCTTGTGGGCCTCGGCCAAAGCCCGCTGGGCCTGCTCGGCCTCCCGGCTGAGCCGCGCCTCCTCGGCCTCGAGCCGCCCGATCTCGTCGCGCATGGCCTCCAGGCGGCCCTCCTCGGCCTCGGCGAGGCCCCGGAGCTCGCCGTCGATGAGGTTGAGCTTCTCCCGCGCCTCCTTGAGGTGCTCGCCCACCCGCTCGCGCATGTCGCGCAGGCGCTCGAGGCCGTAGAGCTTCATCAGCAGCTCGCGCCGCTCCTTGGGCACGCCGCGCAGGAAGAGGTCGAACTGCCCCTGCGGCAGCAGGATGGCCCGGGTGAAGGTGGTGAAGTCCATCCCCCCCAGCAGGCTCGTGACCTGGCTGTTGAGCGCGGCCACCTTCTCGGAGGCGGCGTGCATGCGCCAGTCGCCGCGCTCGAGGTACTCCAGGCGGCTCTGGTTCTCCTTGCCGATCACCCGCACCACGCGCCAGGTCTGGATCTGGCTCGAGGCGTCGGGGGAGGTGAACTCGAGCTCGATCTTGGCCTGCTCGGCCGCCGGGTGCCGCAGCGCGTCGTGGCCCTTGGCCCCCGCCCGGGGCGTCTCGCGGTAGAGCGCGAAGGTGATCGCGTCGAGCAGGGTGCTCTTCCCCGCCCCGGTGGGCCCGGTGATGGCGAAGAGCTCCACGTCGTCGAACTGGATCTCCTGGGGCTCGAGGTAGGGCCCGAAACCCTGCAGGCGCAGCTTGAGGGGCCTCATGAGGACCTCCAAGAGGTCTGCTCAACGCCGAACGCCGAACGCCGAACGCCAAGGCGTCTCGCGTTTAGCGTTTTGCGTCTGGCGTCTGGCGTACGACGCAGGGCCCTCATAGCCCCTCCCCCGCGTGGACTTCCTCGTAGACCTGCTGGAAAGCCCGCAGCAGGCTCTCTTCGGGCTCGGCGGCGTAGGTTTCGCGGGAGTACTCGGTGTAGGCCTCGAGCCAGTCCCACTCCTCCTGCACGGGCAGGGCTTTGCGGGGGCGCTCGAGCTCGGGGAGCTCGAAGACCACGTCGAGCAGGTGGGGGAAGCGGCGGAAGAGGTCCTCGCGCAGGCGGGGGTTGCCGCGGCCCTCGATGACGAGCTTGGCCCAGCCGGGGAAGGTGGCGAGCTCCTCGAGGCGGCGGTCGAGGTCTTCGACCTTGACCTTGAAGCTGCGCAGGGGCTTGCCCCAGCGCTCGTTGACCTGCGTGACCTTAGGCGGAACGCCGGGCTCGAGCTCGACGATCAGGGCCCCGCGCGGGGCGTTCTCCCCCTCGCCGAAGTCGAGCTGCACCAGCGAGCCCGGGTACCAGGCCACCGGGGCTTCCGCGACCTGCTGCTGGCGGTGGATGTGGCCCAGCGCCACGTAAGAGAGCTGCGAGGGGAAGGCCGACTTCTCGACGGCGTAGCTGTTGGTGCAGTGGAACTCGAACTCACCCCCGCCCAGGCGGCTGCCCTCGACGGTGAGGTGGGCGAGCATGAGGTTGACGCCGGAGTTGAGCTCGGTGGAGAGATTGGCGAAGACCCGCTTCATGCCCTCGGAGTAAGCACCCTTCCACAGCGTGCCGTCGCCCTCGAGCAGCATCTGGGCCTTGACCAGCCGCCGCTCGGAGAGGAAGGGCAGCATGGCCGCCCGTCCCCCCGCCATCTCGACCACGCCGCCCCGCCCGGCCAGCTTGACCTCGCCGCGCACGGTGGCCCCGGCGAGCGAGAGCAGGGGCGAGAGGGCCTCGAGGCGGTCCCTCGAGTCGTGGTTCCCGGCGATCACCAGCGCCGGGACCTTCATCTCCTGCAGGCGGTAGAAAAAGCTGAAGGCGGCCCCCTCGGCCTCGGTGGTCACCTGCGGCCGGTCGAAGAGGTCGCCCGAGACCAACACCAAGTCGATGCGCTCGGAACGGACGAGCCTGAGCAGCTCCTCGAGCGCCGCCGCGATCTCGGCCGTGCGCTCGGTGCCCTTGAGCAGTTTGCCCAGGTGCCAATCGGCGGTGTGCAGAATCCGCATTGCCGTATTAGGTTACTCCATACAGGCGTGGGCAGAAAGCTGGGGGCGATGCTTTTGGGGTGAACGCTGGGCGCGGGTTGTACGTCGTACGTCCTACGTCGTACGCCAAACGCCAGACGCAAAACGCAAGACGCAAGACGCCAGACGCCCTTTGTTTACCCCCCTTAGCAAGGGGGGCAGGGGGGATAAACCCTCCCCGCGTGCGGGGAGGGAAGGGGTGGGGTTTACCACGAACTGACGGCTGATGGCTGACCGCTGACGGCTTACCGCTTCCCCTCACCAACACAGCGCTTCCGTATACGACTCGAGCCCGAAGTGGTGGATCACCCGTTCGACCCGGCCCACCTTGCCGTCGAAGCCGAGGCCGTGGGCGAAGAGTTCGACGCCGGGGGTCAGGCAGGGTTGGAGGCCCTCGAGCCGGACTTTAGCCTGGTGGACGTAGTACTCGGCCAGCGGGACCTTCTCGGCGTAGACGGGCCAGGTCTCCTCGCCCACCCACACCAGGCCCTTGTTGTCCATGCGCCAGGTCTTGTTGAGGTTGACCATCAGCGCCTCGAGGGCCTGGTAGGCCAGCCCCTCCTGGCGGAGCCAGTTGGGCAGCACCACGCTGCTCTCCACGTTGCCCACGCGCTCGCCCACCTCGGCCAGCAGGTCTTCGATGACCTCGGCGGCGCGCGCCCGGCCGTAGTGCTTGGCCTCGACGTTGCGCGAGAGCCCGCCGGTGCCCCCTACCAGCCGCAGCCGCCACAGGCCCTGGTCCTCGAGCACCGAGAGCACGCTCATGTAGAACTCGGGGCCGTACTCGAGGTCGAGCACCACCGGCTGGCCGGGCTCGGGCCTCGAGGCCGCGGGGCTGGCCTTCAGGATCATCTCGGCCACCGGGCGGCCGATGCGCGGCAGCACGATGCGCCCGCTCAGGACCGGGCGGTAGTTGAGCAGCAGCGAGGAGGCGGGGAACTCTCGAGTGGGGCTGGGGAGTCGCATAGGCCGTGAGGCAGCGCAATTATACGCACCCGCAGCATAATCTACGCCGTGACTAAAGCATATCTGAAGAGCAGCCGGAATAAAACCGCCGCTTGACGGGAGCACGGGGGGCGGCGTACCCTGGACCAGACCTTTAAGGCCAGTCCCGTGAGGCTGGAAAGGAGGAAAAAGGTGGAACGAGTAGGTCACAACCCGAAGCCGTACGCACCCCAGGGGTGCGTTTTTTTTGTAGCCCGGAGGTCGCCTTGAACTTCAAGTCCCGCATCCTCAGCGCCGACGAGATCCGCCGTGCCCTCACCCGCATCGCCCACGAGGTGGTGGAGAAGAACAAGGGCACCGACAGGCTCTGCTTCGTGGGCATCCACACCCGCGGCATCACCCTGGCCGAGCGCCTGCGCGAGCTGGTGCGGCAGTTCGAGGGGGTGGAGGTGCCCATGGGCATCCTCGACATCACCCTCTACCGCGACGACCTCACCGAGATCGGCTTGCAGCCCAAGGTGCGCGAGACCCGCATCCCCTTCGACCTCTCCGGCAAGGCGGTGGTGCTCGTGGACGACGTGCTCTTCACCGGGCGCACCGCGCGGGCCGCGCTCGACGCGCTCATCGACCTGGGCCGCCCCAGCCGCATCTACCTGGCGGTGCTGGTGGACCGGGGGCACCGCGAGCTGCCCATCCGGGCCGACTTCGTGGGCAAGAACCTGCCCACCTCCAAGAGCGAGGTGGTCAAGGTCAAGGTGCAGGAAACCGACGGGGAGGAGGCGGTCGAGCTATGGGAGCTGGAGTGATCGCGATGGAGCAGAGCACTGAAAAACCCAAACACCTCCTCGACTTCCAGGGCTGGAGCCGGGCGCAGGTCGAAAGCCTCTTCGAGACCGCCCGCATGATGCAGGAGGTGCTCGAGCGCCCCGTGAAGAAGGTCCCGGCCCTCACCGGCTTCACCGTCGCCACCGTCTTCTTCGAGAGCTCCACCCGCACCCGACTCTCCTTCGAGCTCGCCGCGCGGCGCATGTCGGCCGACGTGCTGAGCTTCAGCGGCGCGACCTCCTCGATGGCCAAGGGCGAGAGCTACAAGGACACCCTGCTGACCCTCGACGCCATGGGCATCGACGCCTACGTGATCCGGGTGGACGCCGCCGGGGTGCCCCACCAGGCCGTGAAGTGGCTGGGTAAGCCCGTGATCAACGCGGGCGACGGCTGGCGGGCCCACCCCACCCAGGCCCTGCTCGACGCCTTCAGCCTGCTCGAGCGCCTGGGAACCCTCGAGGGCAAGAAAATCGCCATCGTGGGCGACATTCTGCACTCCCGCGTGGCCCGCTCCAACGCCGAGCTGCTCCCCATGCTGGGCGCCGATGTCTGGCTGTGCGGCCCCGCGACCCTGCTGCCGGGCGAGTTGCCCAAGGCCCGCCTCACCACCGACCTGCGCGAGGCCCTGCAGGACGCCGACGCGGTGATGGCGCTGCGCCTGCAGAAGGAGCGCATGGACAAGGGCCTGCTGCCGAGCGAGCCCGAGTACATCGCCGGTTACCAGATCACCCGCGAGCGCCTGGGCTGGGCCAGACCCGACGCCCCCCTGCTGCACCCCGGCCCCATGAACCGCGACCTCGAGCTCGAGGGCACCCTGGCCGAGTCCGAGCGCAGCCTGGTCGAGCGGCAGGTCGCCAACGGGCAGGCGGTGCGGATGGCGGTGCTCTACCACCTTCTGGTGGGGAGAAGGGGCTGACGGCCGATAGCTCGTCGCCAGTAGCCGGAGAACCCTGTGCTATCGGCTATTAGCGATTCGCGCGCGACGAAGGAGCGCTAATGAAAGGTGAACTGCTCATCAAGAATGTCCGGCTGCTGGACAGCCGGGGCGAACACGGCAAGGCCGACGTGCTGATCGGCGAGGGGAAGATCCTGGGGCTCGAGGGCGGCGACGCGGAGCGCGTGCTCGAGGCGGACGGGCTGGTGCTCACGCCGGGGCTGTGCGACCCCCACGCCCACCTGCGCGAGCCGGGGCAGGAGGTCAAGGAGGAGCTGGCGACGGGCCTGCTGGCCGCGCTGCGCGGGGGCTACACCGACGTGGCGTCCATGCCCAACACCACGCCCCCGGTGGACACCCCCGAGGCGGTGATGGCGCTGGTCGAGAAGGCCCGCAACCTGGGCTACGCCCGGCTCTACCCGGCGGCAGCCCTCACCCAGGGCCAGGAGGGCAAGCTCCTCACCGAGGCCCGGCTGCTCAAGGAGGCCGGGGCCATCATGCTCACCGACGACGGGCGCACCAACGAGGACGCGGGCGTGCTGGCGCTGGGCCTGAGCTACGCGGCGAGCTGGGGCCTGGTGGTCTCGGTCCACGCCGAGGACGCGGGGTTGCGACGGGGCGGGGTGATGAACGAGGGCCCCCTCTCCTACCGGCTCGGCCTCCCCGGCAACCCGGCGGCGGCGGAGGCCGCCCGCATCGCCCGGGACCTCGAGATCGTCCGCTACGTGATGTCCCGTAGGGAGGGCCAACAGCCCTCGACCCTTCTGCACGTCCAGCACCTCTCGACCCGGCGGGGCCTCGAGCTCATCCGCCAGGCCAAGGCCGAAGGGCTGCCCGTGACCACCGAGGTCGGGCCGCACCACCTCACCCTCACCGACGCCGCCCTGGAAAGCCTCGATCCCGTCTACAAGGTCGCGCCCCCGCTGCGCACCCAGGGTGACGCCGAGGCGCTGATGGCGGGGCTGCTCGAGGGCACCATTGACTGCATCGGCACCGACCACGCCCCCCATACCCTGGCCGAGAAGGAGCAGGATCTGCTGCGCGCCCCCTTCGGCATCGCCAACATCGAGGTGGCCTGGCCGCTGCTCTACACCGAGCTGGTGCTGGGGCGCGGCTTCCCGCTGCCCACGCTGCTCGAGCGCTTCACCGACGGCGCCCGCCGCGTGCTGAGCCTCCCCCCCGTCCGCCTCGAGGCCGGCGCCGAGGCCAGCCTGATGCTCTTCGACCCCCACAGCGAGCGGGCGGTAAACCCCGCCGAGTTCGCCTCCAAGGCCAAGTTCAGCCCCTGGGCGGGCTGGAAGCTGCAGGGCTGGCCGGTGATGACGCTGGTGGAAGGGCGCGTGGCCTGGGCGCACGAGCGCCTGGGCGTGGGGACTTGAAGCCACGCGGCGTAGGCCAGGCGCAAAACGCGAGACGCCGGTGGTAGGGGCACCCCTGGGGGTGCCCTACCTCTTGACGATGAGGTCCTGGACGCGCTCGAGCCCCTCCCGCTCGAGGTAGGCCAGCAGCCCCCGGTTGATCCGGCGCGGCAGCATCGGGCCCTCGTAGATGAAGCCGGTGTAGACCTGCACCAGGCTGGCCCCGGCCCGCAGCCGCTCGAGCACGTCCTCGGCGGTGAAGATGCCGCCGACCGAGATCACGGGGATGCGCACCTTGAGCTCCTGGGTCAGGTACTTGAGCACCTCGAGCGAGCGGGCCGCCAGCGGCCTCCCCGACAGCCCGCCGCTCTCGAGGGTGGCCGACCTGAGCCCCTCGCGGCCGACGGTGGTGTTGGTGGCGATCAGCCCGGCGACGGGGTAGCGGTCCACCAGTTCCAAAATCTCGTCAATTTGGGCCCAGGTGAGGTCGGGGGCGATCTTGAGCAGGACGGGCTTGGCCTGCGGCTGGGCCTTGGCGAAACCCCCCACCGCCGCCAGCAGTTCCTCCAGCCGCTCGCCCTCTTGCAGCGCCCGCAGGCCCGGGGTGTTGGGCGAGCTGACGTTGATGACGAAGTAGTCGCCGTAGGGCCAGAGCTTGCCCAGGCTCTGCAGGTAGTCCTGGGGGGCCTGCTCGAGCGGCGTCACCTTGGACTTGCCCAGGTTGATCCCCAGCGGAGCCCTGAGCGAGCCCCCTTGCTGGGACAGCGCCGCCAGCCGCTGCGCCACCGCTTCGGCCCCCTCGTTGTTGAACCCCATGCGGTTGATGAGGGCCTGGTCCTGGGGGAGGCGGAAGAGGCGGGGCTTGTCGTTGCCGGGCTGGGGCAGCGCGGTCACGCTGCCGATCTCCGCGAAGCCGAAGCCCAGCGCGGGCCAGACGGGCACGGCCCGGGCGTTCTTGTCGAGCCCGGCCGCCAGGCCGACGGGGTTGGGGAACCTCAGGCCCAGGCACTCGACCTCGAGCCGCCGGTCCCGCACCGCGCAGCAGGCCGAGATCAGGCCGAGCGCCGCCGGGCGCTGGCCGCTCCAGGCCAGCCACCGCATCACCCGGTCGTGAACGGCCTCGGGGTCCTGCCGGAAGAGCAAGGGTTTGACCAGCGAATACACGCGGCCAGGATACCCTTCGGCTCAGGCGTTGGGCAAAGCCCGCACGCCCAGGTTGGCGATCGCCCGGTGGTAGGTGGGCTCGAGGTCGCCGGGGTGGCTGACCCCGACGCGCAGGGTGCGCAGGTGCCCGTCCGAGAGGCCGTAGATCCAGCCGTGCACGGTCACCCGCTGGTCCCGGGCCCAGGCGTCCTGGATGATCGTGGTGCGGCAGACGTGCGCGACCTGCTCGATCACGTTGAGCTCGCACAACCGGTCGACCTGCTCGGCCTCACTCGGGAGCGCCAGCACCAGCTCGCGGTGCTTCTGGAATACGTCCTGCACGTGCCCCAGCCAGTTATCGACCAGGCCCAGGCGCATCCCCAGCAGCGCCGCCCGCACCCCGCCGCAGCCGTAGTGCCCGCACACGATGATGTGGCGCACCTTGAGCACGTCCACGGCGTACTGCATCACCGACAGGCAGTTGAGGTCGCTGTACACCACCACGTTGGCGACGTTGCGGTGCACGAAGAGCTCCCCGGGCAGCAGGCCGACGATCTCGTTGGCGGGGACCCGGCTGTCCGAGCAGCCGATCCAGAGGTACTCGGGGTTTTGTTGCCTCGAGAGCTTGAGGAAGAACTCCGGGTCCTGCTGCCGGATCTGCGCCGCCCAGCGGCGGTTGTTCTCGAACAGATAGTCGAGGGAGCCCACGCGGCTATTTTAAGCTCCCGTCATAAGGAAGGGTGTCCCCGGGGATAAACCGGTCGAGGCTTGCCGGGGTTCTCCTCGTCCGTTTCCCAATTGGCGGGGTTGTTGAGGACGTGCTCGCAGGTAGTTGCAACCCGATCGGGCGCCGATGACGTTCGTCCGGGTCGTACCTCACTCAAACCAATAACATAGACCCTCCCCAAGAAGGGAGGGTCTGGCGGGGCCTCGAGCCCTACCGCACCTGCGGGAAGCCCAGGTCCACCTTGGAGGTGCTGGGGTCGGGCCAGCGGCTGGTGACCACCTTGGCGCGGGTGTAGAACTGCACGCCCTCGGGGCCGTACATGTGCAGGTCGCCGAAGAGGCTGGCCTTCCAGCCGCCGAAGCTGTAGTAGGCCACGGGGACGGGGATGGGCACGTTGATGCCCACCATGCCCGCCTCCACGTCGAACTGGAACTGGCGGGCCGCGCCGCCGTCGCGGGTGAAGATGGCGGTGCCGTTGCCGTAGGGGTGCTCGTTGACGAGCTTGAGGGCCTCCTCGTAGGTCTTGACCCGCACCACGCCCAGCACCGGGCCGAAGATCTCGTCGTCGTAGCACTTCATGCCCGGCTGCACGTTGTCGAGGAGCGAGGTGCCCAGGAAGAAGCCTTCACGCTGGCTCACCGCGTCCTGGCGGCCGTCCACCACCACCGTCGCGCCCTCCTTGGGGGCGTTCTCCACGTAGGAGGCCACCTTGTCGCGGTGCTCCTTGGAGATGAGGGGGCCCATCTCGTTGCCCTCCTCGAGCCCCGGCCCCACCTTGATCTTGGGCATGCGCTCCTTGATGGCCTCGATCAGGGGGTCGGCCACGTCGCCCACCGCCACCACGACCGAGATCGCCATGCAGCGCTCGCCCGCCGAGCCGTAGGCGGCCGAGACGGCGGCGTCGGCGGCCATGTTGACGTCGGCGTCGGGGAGCACGACCATGTGGTTCTTCGCCCCGCCCAGCGCCTGCACGCGCTTGCCGTTCTTGGTGCCGGTCTCGTAGATGTACTTGGCGATGGGGGTCGAGCCCACGAAGCTCACGGCCTTGACGTCGGGGTGCTCCAGGAGCCGGTCCACGGCCACTTTGTCCCCGTGCACCACGTTGAACACGCCGTCGGGCAGGCCCGCTTCCTTGAGCAACTCGGCGAGGTACATGCTGGCCGAGGGGTCCTTCTCGGAGGGCTTGAGCACGAAGGTGTTGCCGCAGGCGATGGCGTTGGCGAACATCCACATCGGCACCATCGCGGGGAAGTTGAAGGGGGTGATGCCCGCCACCACGCCCAGGGGCTGGCGGATCTGGTACACGTCGATGCCGCGGCTAGCCTGTTCGGAGTAGCCGCCCTTGAGCAGGTTGGGGATGCCGCAGGCGAACTCGACGTTCTCCAGGCCGCGGGCCACCTCGCCCAGGGCGTCGGGGAGGGTCTTGCCGTGCTCGAGGGTGATGAGCTCGGCGATCTTCTTGCGGTTGGCGTCGATGAGCTCGCGGAACTTGAACATGATCTCGGCGCGCCGCGAGAGGGGGGTTTGCCGCCAGCTCTTGAAGGCCTCCCGGGCAACGGCGACGGCGTGGTCCACCTCCTCCACGCTGGCGAAGTCCACGGCGGCCTGCTGGGCCCCGGTGGCCGGGTTCCACACCACCCCGCTGCGCCCGGAGTTCCCCTCCACGACTTTCCCGCCGATCCAATGCGACACGCGCTTGATGCCGACCTCAGGTTCTCTGACTGCCATTTCGACCTCCTGGATGCTCAGGCTTGTGGGTGAAGGTAGGGTTGGTGGGTGCTCGAGTTGCCTCATGGTAGAACCCGGGGTGGGGCGGTGCAATGGACAATGTGTCTAGACGAACGCCCGGCCGGCCGGCCGGGCGCTTTCTCACGGGACTGGATGCCCTCATACCCGATTCGGTTAGTTCGTCCCCGAACGGCGGCGGGCTGAAAGGGCCGAAGGGAGGGCTCTGGGATTCAAAAAGATAGCCTCCGGGGCTCTTCGGATCGGATGATGATCTTTTTGAATCCGGTATCAGGCCGCGCCGACGGGGGTACGGCCTCGCAATTGCACGTCGATGTTGCAGATGTGCCCCACCAGCCAGTTTTTCAGCGTCCCGTGCAGTTCGCGCAGCATCTCGACGCTGGCCCCTCCGCGCGCTTTGTGCTGCTGGGTGAAGTCGGCGTAGAGCGCCAGGAAGCGGTCGTGCGCCTCCTTGTTCTTGCGGGCGATGGGGCAGCCCCGCAGCGTCATGCACAGCTCCTCGTAGGCGAAGTGGGTGTTGACGTAGCTCTCCAAGAACACCAAGAGGTTGTCCACCTCTTCGCGGTCCGCGGGGCTGCCGGGCGGGGTGGACTCGAGCAGGCGCTCGAGGCGGTTGACGTAGCCGACGAGGTTGCGGTGCTGCTCGTCGATGCGGGGTTCGCCGGTTTCATAGCTCGTGTTCCACTCGATCGCCATAGTCACGCTCCAACGAGGCGAGTGTGACGAAAATACCGGGGAGGAATGTCCCCGGTAATACCAGGTTTGGGTGGATAGCCTCCGATCGGAGGCTATCCACCCCGACCGAAGGGAGTGCCCTGGGCTTCACAAAGATTTACCTCTGACGGATTTGAAGAGTATCTTTGTGAAGCCGGTATAACGCCGTCCTGGAGGGTTGTCCGGCCGCTCAATCGGCCGCTACGGGCGTCCCCAGCATCTGATCCACGAGCGCCAGGCCCTCCTCGATGACGCTGAGGCCGTGCTCGAGCTCCTCCTGGTTGATCACCAGGGGCGGGCAGACCCACAGCATGTTGAAGCGGCTGAAGGCGTAGACGTGCTTGGACTTGACGTGCCCCGCCAGCTTCTGCATCTCGGGGCTGGTGCCGTTGAAGGGGGCCAGGGGCTCCTTGGTGGCCTTGTCGCGCACGAGCTCGAGCACGCTAAACAGCCCCTTGTAGCGCACGTCGCCCACGCAGGCGTACTTGCGCTTCATGGCCTCGAGGCGCTCGGCGAGGTAGCGCCCCTGCACCTCGGTGTTCTCGAAGAGGTGCTCCTCCTCGTAGACCGAGAGGTTGGCGACGGCGGCGGCGCAGCTCACCGGGTGGCCGCTGTAGGTCAGGCCGCCCCAGAGCATGTTCTTCTCGAAGTAGTCGGCGATTTCCTGGCTCACGATCACGGCGCCCAAAGGCATGTAGCCGCTGGTGAGGCCCTTGGCGCAGGTCACGATGTCGGGCTTGACGCCGTAGTGCTGGGTGGAGAGCCACTTGCCGGTGCGCCCGAAGCCCGACATCACCTCGTCGGTGATGAGCAGGATGCCGTACTTGTCGCACAGCGCCCGCAGCTTGGGGTAGTAGTCGTCGGGGGGGACCAAGAGCCCGTTGGAGCCGGTGATGCCCTCCACCAGGATCGCCGCGATGGTGTGCGGGCCCTCCATCTGGATGACCTCTTCGATGTGGCTCACGCACTCGCGGCGGCAAGAGTCGGGGGTCTTGCCGAAGGGGCAGCGGTAGCAGTAGGGGTCGAAGACCCGCACGATACCGGGGATGCCCGGCTCCACCGGCCAGCGGCGGGGGTCGCCGGAGGCGGTCATGGAGCCCATGGTCGCGCCGTGGTAGGAGCGGTAGCGGGTGATGATCTTGTCGCGCCCGGTGAAGAGCCGGGCCATCTTCATGGCGTTCTCGTTGGCCTCGGCCCCGCCCAGCGTGAAGAAGCTCTTGGCGAGGCCCGTGACCTCGGCCAGCTTCTTGCCGAGCTTCCCGCGCGGCTCGGTGGCGAAGGAGGGCCCGGCGAAGCAGAGCTCATCGACCTGCTTCTTGATGGCCTCGAGCACCTTAGGGTGCTGGTGCCCCACGTTGATGTTGATGAGCTGCGAGCTGAAGTCGAGCCACTTGTTGCCGTCGCCGTCCCAGAACCAAACCCCCTGGGCGTGCGTCATGTGGATGGGGTTCGAGGTGCTCTGCACCGACCAGGAGAAGAGGGTGTAGTCGCGGTTCTCCTGGATGACTTCCGACGAGGGACGTTCCATAAGGACCTCCTGTGCCTTTGTTCCCCCAATGGTAGTCCCGGGAGGCGAGGGGACGCAATGGACAGTGTGTAAAAGCCGGGGTGCTTGCCCAGCGAAATTAGGAGGGCATATTATGTCTCATGCAAAACGGCGAGCCCCTGATCCGCCACGTCCTGACGACCTGGGAGGTCCACAACGGCATCCACCTCGCCCTCTTCGACGCCATCTCCCCCGCCGGCTTCGAGGCCGTGCCGCTGAAGTCGCGGGGGCGCACGGTGCTCGAGCAGTTCAACCACACCGTCTCGGTGCGGCTGGGCTGGGTGCAGTACCACCGCACGGGCAAGTTCCCCAGCCGCCGCACCCTCGAGCTGCCCGAGAACGTGCGGGAAGGCATAGCGCGGTCGGGGGAAGAGGTGCGGGCCTTCCTCGAGCAAGCCCTGGGGGGCGAGGCCAAGGTGCGCAACTTCGAGGGCAACCCGGTGCGCTTCATGGGCTACCTCATCTCGCACGAGTCGCACCACCGGGGCTCCGTCGCCCTGGCCCTCAAGCAGGCGGGCCTGAAGCTGCCCGAGGAGGTGGCGATGCAGGGCTTGTGGGGCCGGTGGATGTGGAAGTCGGGCAGCGGCGGCCAGGGCTAGCCGAAGCTGAGCTTTCTACTCCCGGCCTGGCTCAACCCGCCGGCGAAGCCAGATGATGAATACCGCATTGGGGTCGGGTAGATATACCACGTTGTAGGGAAACTTCTTCATCTGCACGCGCCGAATCCCCACCGGGTGGATCTCGGGCGCGGCTTCGGGGACAGGTGGATGCCCGCCAGAAGCTCCCGGAAAGCGGCGACGAACTTCTGTCCCAGTCCTGGCGAAAGGTTCCGGTAGTGTTCGGGGGCTTGGATGAACTCGAGCCGAGCCTCAGGATGAAAAACCTCAGCCGAGCCGTGACTCGGCATCGCGCAGGACTTCCTCGACCGGAATTCCCTTCGCCTTGCCGCTGCGAAGTTCTTCAGCCCGGCGGACCGCCACCTCGAGCCAAGCCCGCTCGTACTCCTCGGGGCTGAGGTCTTCCAAGCTGTCAAGCAGCCACCGGGCCAGGTCAGCACGGTCTTTGTAGTCCAAGTCCAGGGCCTGCTCGAGCACCTGCTCCTTGCTCACGGGTTTGTTTTATACCGGATTCAAAAAGATAATCATCCGATCCGAAGAGCCCGGAGGCTATCTTTTTGAATCCTAGAGCACACCCCTCCCTGACGGTCGGCGAAGAAAGCGTATCCCTTCGGTCGGGTTAGTCCGTCACCGTTCGGTGACGAACTAACCGAATCTGGTATTACGCTACCCCTACCGCTTGAGCAGCTCGAGCGCCACCCACAGCCCCAGCCGGCGTTCGGTGCTGTCGAGGTCGCCCAGCATGCCCTGGAGCTGCTCGAGGCGGTAGTAGATGCTCTGCCGCCGCACCCCGAGCCGGCGTGCGGCCTCGGCGATGTTGAACTGCGAGGCGAGCAGGGCTTCGAGCGTGGAGAGCAGCGTCGAGCGCGGGCGGCTGGGCAGGGAGAGGATGGGCCCGAGCTGGCGCTGGAGGAAGCCCTGGCTGCGGCCGGTCTCGATCAGGGCGTCGAGAAGGGCCTGGAGCAGGGGCTCCTCGGCCTTGGGGCCGTGGGGGCGCAGGATGCGCTCGTGGGCGGCGCGGGTGAGGTCGGCGAAGCGCACCTCTGAGCGGAAGGCCAGGATGGGGAACTCGAGCAGCCGCGCGGTCTGCAAGAGCTCGGCGGGCACCTCCTGCATCCACTGGACGAGCTCGAGGGCCAGCCCGTGCGCCCCGGCCTGGGCCAGCGCGCGCAGGTAGGCGACCTGGGCCTCGGGCGTGGCGCGGGCGAGCTCGAGGCCCGTGCTCAGGATCAGCTCGCCCCCCGACAAAAAGCGCCAGGCGTCCATGACCTCCGCGACGTGGACCCAGGTGACGATCTGGTCGAGGCGGGAGTGGCCGGAGAGCAGTTCGGCCCCGGCGAAGGCGGGCAGCTCGAGGATCTGGCGCAGGGTGGGCAGGCTCATGGTCGGGCGACACTCGAGTCTACGGCAAAGGGGGCTCAACCCCCCGCCAGCAGGCGGCGGCTCACCCGCCACAGCAGCTCGGGCAGGTGCTCGAAGGCGTAGGGCGCGTGCAGCCGCTCGGTGAACTGGTGGAAGTCGCGCCCCCAGGGGCCGATGTTGACGGCGGGAAGGCGCAGGGCACCTGCGAAGTCGAAGCGCCAGACGGGCCCGAAGGCCGGGGTGTTGGCCTGCATGGCCGCCACGCCCTCGGCGCTGTCGGCGCTGGCGAGGAAGCTCAGGTCGGAGATGCCGGTGAAGAAGGGGCGCACGCTGAAGCCCAGCCCGGTCTCCCGCGCCATGCGCCCGGCCTCCTCCTCCACCACCCGCCGCAGTAGCCGGTGGGCGGGGTCGGCGGGCTCGAGCGCGGCGATGGGGTAGTGCAGCGAGCCGAAGGCCAGCACCACCGCAGGGCCGGTCAGGCCGCTGTGGTCCCAGGCCCACTCGCACAGCCGGCGGCTGATCTGGGTGGGGGTCGCGCCGCCCTGGGCGAAGAGCTCGTCGCGGAGGGCGGCCAGGCGTTCGACGACCCCTTCCCCGCTATGTTCCCGTGCCGCCTGCAGCACCTCGGCGAAGGTGTACACCCCCACCTGCCAGACCGGCCCCGCAGGCAGCGGGTGGCCCAGGGCGGCGGCCCGCTCGAGCAAGACCCGCTGCCGCCGGGACCACTCCTCGAGCGCCCCCTCCACGGCCTCCTGCACCAGCCGCCGCCACAGCTCGAGCACCTCGAGCGGGCTGCGCCGGGCCGAGAGCTGGTTGTAGACGCACCAGGCCCGGCCCGGCGTGGTCACGTCGTAGTGGGTCTTGAGGTCGAGGTGCTGCAGGCACACCGGGGGCGGGGCCACCTCGCCTTCGGCCTCGTCGGCCAGGTCGGGGTGGGCCTCGAGGCGGTAGGTGATGGCGGCGGCGAGGTAGGCGGCGCCCAGCCCGTCGAGCGGGTAGGCGGCGTGGGTCTCGCGCCCGATCACCAGCACGCTGGGCAGCAGCTTTCCCACGCTGCCCAGGTAGGCCGCACGGCCCAAGGTGCCGTCCCCCGCGTCGTTGGTGGCGTCGAGGTTGAGGGCGGCCACCAATTCCAGGCCCCCCTCCGCCAGCTCGCGCAGCCGCGCCGCCGCCGAGCGCATGCCGTGGGAGCTGTTCTCCTCGTCCGGGGTGGCGACGAGCAGGAGGTTGCCCACGCGCCCGGGGTCCTCGGCGTGCTCGAGCAGCACCGCCAACCCCGCCGCGATCCCGCTCTTCATGTCGAGCACGCCCCGGCCGGGGAGGAACTCGCCGCCGCTCAGGTCCTCCAGCGCCTTGCGGTCGCTCTCGGAGCGGGCGTTGGCCGCCAGCCACTCCCGCAGGCGCGGCAGCAGGGCCTCGGGGTCGCAGGCCCAGGGCTCGAGCTCTGTGTAGTTGGCGGTGCTCACCACGTCGTAGTGCCCGGCCAGCACCACCGTCCGGGCGCCCGATCCGCGCACCAGGGCGAAGAGGTTGTAGCGCTCGCGAGGGTCGCCCTGGGTGCGCTCGAGCCAGAGGTCGTGGGGGCTGGCCTGGAAGTAGGGGTGCTTCGCCAGCAGGTCGCGCAGGAAAGGGGCGAAGTCGCGCTCGCCCGGGGTGTCGGTGACGCTGGGTTGCTGGACCAGGGCCAGGGTGAGGGAACGGGTTCGGTCGTGCCAGCGCGAAGGCATGGCGCTACGATACCCCGACGCAGGGGCGTCAGGGGCCGGCCTCGAGCCGCACCCTGACCCTCTGCCCCGCCTCGAGGCCCTCCGCCTTGCGAACCCGGTCTTTCAGCGGGAGGACGTACCGGCCGTCCTTAGGCCACAACGAGGTCTTCCACTCGGTCTTTCCCACGCGGACGTTCACGGGGATCATGCCCCAGCCGTAGGTCAAAAACCGCTCGGCGCCCTTGATGGCCTGGCTCTGCTCCTGGGGGACGGTGACGAAGTAGAAGGGGGCGGGGCCGCGCCACTCCCAAATCTCGCCGCTGAACTCCAGGCCCACCGGCTCACCCCCTCCCCCCGGCCTCACCACGCCTCCTGCCGCCACACGCCCCAGACCAGCTTTTCCTCCTCCTCCTCGCTCATCACGTAGCCCATCGCCTTGAGCGCCAGCTTGATCTGGCCGAAGTGATAACCCTCGTGCCAGAGCATGTGCTGGAGGAGCAGGAGGGGATGGTCGTAACTGGCGTGCTCGCCTTTCATGGGCTGGCCGCTGTGCAGGCGGTCTTTCACCGCTTCGCCGACGGCTCTAGCGCTGTGCTTCAGGGCCTCCTCGATGCGGCCGGGGTCGCGCTCGGGCAGCCGCTCCTCCCCCTCCCGGCGGAACAGCGAGGACAGGCTTCGGGCGAACTCGGGGGCGGTATGGGAGAGCCAGAAGAGCCGGGCCTGGTGGAGGTGGGAGAAGGTGAACGCGACGGAAGGGCTGCCCTCCATCGGCCGGGCGTCCATCCCGCCCTCCGGCAGCGCGTGGAGCAGGTTGAGCAGGATGGTGTTGCTGCGGTCCCACGAGTCCAGCAGGGCCTCGAGCAGGCCTGAGTCGGGCGCTTTTACCATGACGACCCCCTGTTCGCTTACGCAGTAAACGTAACAGGTATTACGATAGCAGCATATCCCGAGCCCCGCAACCCCTGGCGGCGCAGCGGCTTGGGAAGCTGGAAGCTAGCCCTGCTCGAGAATCCAGCGCAGGGTCTTGCTGGCGAGCCTGTCGAAAGCCCGCACGGCGAGCTCGAGGTGCTCCTCCTTGGTGTCCTCGATCTTGTTGTGGCTGATGCCGTAGAGGGACTGGGTGAACATCATCACGGTGGGGATGCCGGCGCGGGCCACCTCCGCCGCGTCGTGGAGGGGGCCGCTGGGCAGGCGGTGGGACACGCCCGCCACCTCGCGGATGGCCTCGTCGCAGAACTCGATGAGGGTGGGGTGGAAGGGGATGGGCTCGATGTTCCAGATGCGGCTCCACTCCACGGTGCAGTTCTCCTCGCGGGCGAAGCGCTCGCTGGCCTCGCGGGCTTCGCGGTACATCTGGGCCAGCACGCCCGCGTCGAGGTCGCGCTGGTCGAGGGTGCACTCGCAGCGCCCCACCACCGCCGTGACGATGCCGGGGAAGGTCTTGACCGAGCCCATCGTGCACACCGCGTCGGGGTGCTTCATGGCGATGGGGCGGATCTCGAGGGCCAGCTTGGCCGCCGCCGCCAGCGCGTCGCGCCGCGCGGTCATGGGGGTGGAGCCGGAGTGGGCCTCCTGGCCGTGGAAGGTGATCTGGTGGCGCTCGACGCCCTTGGTGCCCAGCACCACGCCCAGCGGCAGCCCCAGCCTTTCCAGCACCGGGCCCTGCTCGATGTGCAGCTCGAGGTAGGCCGCCGCGTTCTGCTGCTCCTTCGCCGCCTCGGGGAAGCGCTCGATGTCCACGCCGCAGCGCCGCAGCGCGTCCTCCAGCCGCACCCCACCCTTGTCGGTGCGGCCCCGGTCGGCCTCGATGGTGTGGGTGCCGGCGAAGGCCGACGAGCCCAGCAGGCTGCGCCCGAAGCGGGCCCCCTCCTCGTCGGCCCAGTCCACCAGGCGCACGGTGACGGGGGGCCTGCCGCCGTACTCCGCGGCGATGCGGCGCAGCACCTCGAGGCCCGCCATCACGTTGAGGCAGCCGTCGAGCCAGCCGCCACCCGGCACGCTGTCGAGGTGCCCGCCCATCAGCAGGGCTTTCTCGCTCTCCCCGCGCAGCGTGACCCAGTTGTTGCCGGCGGCGTCCTGGTGGAACTCCACCGGCAATCCCTCGAGCTTGGAGCGGAACCACTCGCGGGCCTTGAGCCAGGTGTCGGTCCAGGCCACCCGCTGGGCCCCGTTCTCGTCGCCGGTGAGCGCGCGGAGTTCCTTGAGTTCGGCGATGGTGCGTTCGGGCTCGAGCATCACTCCTCCGAAAAAGGGGGGCGAACCTCGAGGTTCGCCCCTACGTTCGCGGTTGGACTAGGGACGATCCTGGGGATCGTCCGCTGGCTTACTTGTAGTCGGCGGCCTTCTTGCCGGTGGCCTCTTCCCAGGGGCCGTAGTCGACGGCCTGGCGGGGCGGGTCCTTGGTGAGGATGCCCTGGTCGCGCAGCAGCTTGACCGAGGCCTGGAAGTCGGCAGGGGCCAGGAAGCCGGCCCAGCCCTTGGTGGTGGCCCCGGCGTTGTAGAGCTTGGCGATCTCGGCCATCTGCCAGGTCTGGTGGCCCTTGGCGTCGGCGCGGGAGCCCGAGCCCTTACAGGTGTTGCCGCAGAAGGGCAGCACGTACTTCTCCACCGTCTCGGCCTGGTTCTTCACCGCCCAGTCCCAGCCCTGCAGCGAGGCGCGGATCAGCCGGGCGGCGACCTGGCGGCCGGTGAGCCCCGAGCCCTTGAAGTTGCGCTCGTTGAGCACGCGCTCGGTGGTGAAGATGAGGTCCTCGAGCAGGTTGATGCCCTCGTCGGCGAGCTTGAACACGTCCACCTTGCTCTCGTCGTAGCCCAGCCCCGCGATCTGGTTGACCTCGTTGTAGGTCATGGCCGAGACCAGTTGCACCTTGTCCGGGAAGACCAGCGAGGGGTCGAAGGGGTAGCTCACCGCCTTGACGTCGGGGTTGGCGGCGCGGGGGTCGAGGGAGGAGGTGAGGCCGCACTTGCGGAACAGCGCCACCGCCGGGTACTCGTTGCCCGAGGGCCACACGCCCACGCTCTTGCCCTTGAGGTCCTTGCACAGGTCCTTGATGCCCGTGGACTTCAGCGCCACCAGCGTGAAGCCCGAGCGCTGGAAGATCTGGGCCAGGTGCACCACGGGGATGCCGCGCTCACGCGCGACGAGCAGGTCGGCGATCCAGGTGGTGCCGAAGTCGGCGGCGCCCGACTGCACGACCTGGATGGGCGACTGGTCGCCCGCGGGCAACAGGGTCACGTCGAGGCCCTGGGCGCGGAAGAAACCCCGCTCCTTCGCCACGAAGAAGCCGGCGAACTGCGCCTGGGGGAACCACTTGAGCTGCAGGTTGACCTTGATCAGGTTCTGCTGGGCCGTGCCCAGCGACGCCGTCGCCATTGCCAGCACTGCCAATACAACCGTCCACTTCCTCATCCTCTGACCTCCTGCACGAACTGCACGACGATAGTGGCCTCAAAAACCCCGAAATAACCTGCTCCTCCGAGATTCACCTCCTGGATTGCCGATGGCTTACAGCCGATAGCTTATAGCTAAAAAACCCCTCGCGCTATTGGCTAGCGGCTAGCGGCCACGAGCTACTCCCTGAACGAGACGTGCCAGCCGGTGAGCCGGCGCTCGAGCCAGGCCACCAGGCCGTACCAGGCGATGCCGATGACCGAGGCCACGATGATGGCCGACCACACGATGTCGAAGCCGAAGCGCCCGGCCTCGATCTGGATGCGGAAGCCCAGCCCCTGCCCGTTGGCACCGAAGAACTCGCCCACGATGGAGCCGATCATGGCCAGGGTGGTGCCGAGCTTGAGGGCGTTGAAGATGAAGGGCAGGGCGTTGGGGACGCGCAGCCAGCGGTACTGCTGGGCCTCGCCCGCCGCGTAGGAGCGCATGAGGTCGAGGGAGAGCGGGCTGACCTCGGTGAGGCCGCGGAAGGTGTTGACCACCACCGGGAAGAACACCGTGATGGCGACGATGGCGGCCTTGGAGGGCCACTCCAGCCCCATCATCTTCACCAGCACCGGGGCCAGCGCCACGATGGGGATGCTCGAGAAGGCGGTGGCGTAGGGCAAGAAGCCGCGCTCGAGGAACACGAAGCGGCTCACCAGCAGCGCGGTCGCCACGCCCAGGCCGCAGCCGACGAGGTAGCCGGTGAAGGCCTCGAGCACCACCGTCTGGTAGGCGTCCTGCAACAGCACGTCGCGCACGGCCCACAGCGTGGCGAAGACCCGCGTGGGCGTGGGGATCAGGCCCGCGGGCACCTGGTACGCCCGCAGCAGGGCCTCGACCGTCAGGAGCACCAGGGCCAGGGTGAGCCCGGCCGGGATGAAGCCGACGAGCGGGCCGGTGCGGACGGCGGCGAGGAAGTTGGCGACCCGGGCCACCCCGTAAGCCGCCGCCGCGAAGCCCGCCAGGATCAGCAGCTTCTGGCCCGTCCCCGCGAGGTCGCTGCGGTCCCACCAGCTCCAGATGAACAGCGCCAGCAGGGCGAAGCCCAGCCCCACCGCCGCGACGCCGAGCCAGGGCAGGGGGCGGGCCGCGGGCGACGGGCGCCCCACCTTCAGCGCTTCCACGGCGTCACCACCTTCTCGAGCCACCCCACCAGCGCCACCAGCAAGATGCCCAGCACCGCCGAGGCGATCATGATGACCCAGGTCGCCACCACGTCGGAGGCGCGGGAGTTCTCGGCGAGCATCTTGCCGATGCCCTGGAAGCTGATGGTGGAGATCTCGGCCACGATGGCCCCGATCAGGGCGGCGGTCATCGCCACCTTGAAGGCGGTGAAGAGGTAGGGCAGCGAGGCCGGGAAGCGCAGCTTGAGGTAGGTCTGCCAACTGCTGGCGTTGTAGGTCTTCATCAGGTCGAGGGAGAGCGGGTCGGGGCTGCGCAGGCCCTTAGCCACGCCGATGGCGATGGGGAAAAAGGCGATGTAGGCCGCGATGATGGCCTTGGGGATCCAGCCCTGCACCCCGTACTGGCCCAACAGCACCACCAGCATGGGCGCGATGGCGATGATGGGCACGGTCTGCGAGGCCACGATCCACGGCAGCAGCGAGCGCTCGAAGGCCCTCGAGGCCACGATCCCGATGGCGAAGAAGAACCCCACCACCGCCGCCAGGGCCAGCCCCACCAGGGTCTCGAGCGCCGTCACCGCCGCGTTGCGCGGGATGGCGTTGGGCGAGCCCAGCGGGAAGAGCAGGTTGGCGAAGCCGGTCCACAGCTGCTGCGGCGAGGGCAGCACGGGGCTGCGCAGTTGGGTGGCGCACTCCAGCGCCGAGCCGCACGGCAGCGCCGCGCCGCTGTCGAGCGCCCGCTGGGCCACCGGGACGTTGGCGAGGAGCATCAGCGGGTAGTACAGCGCCGCGATGACCAGGGCCACTGCGAGCATGGGGACGAGGTTGGGCGAGCGCAGGCGGGAGAGCATAGGGCCTTATTTCACCCCGCTGGGGATGGCGCTGACGAAGCCGGCGAGCGAGGCGCTGTCGAGCAGGCCGGCGGCCTGGAGCTGCTGGGCCATCTTCTGCAGCTTGGCGGTGTTGACGTAGCCGAGCCCGTTCTTCTGGGTGTCGGGCGTGACCATGATCTTCCTGATCTGCTCGAGGCCCGCGAGCTCGAAGGGGATGTCGAGGTTGGGGTTGTACTTCGCCAGGATCTTCCCGGCCTCCTGCGGGTTGTCCAGCGCGTAGCGGAAACCCTTGTAGCGGGCCTGGACGAACTTCCTGACCTCGCCCGGGTACTTCTTCAGCACGTCCTCGGTGGTGAAGAGCACGTTCTCCGGCCAGTCCACGCCGAAGTCCTTGTAGCTGTAGACGTAGTACTTCTCCTTCGCCTGCTTCTGCGCCACCATGACCTCGTTGTAGATCATGGCTGAGGCGAAGGGGTACTGCTTGGCGAGCCAGCCGCCCAGCGTGGCGGGGTCGCCCTGCTGGTTGACGACCTGCAACTGCTTCTCCCAGCCCTTGCCCACCACGGCCTTGATGGGCTTGTCGTAGCCGATCCAGGTCGCGAAGGTGCCCTTGATGTCGGCGGGCTTGGCGATGGGCTGCCAGGAGAGGATGCGCATGGCCGACTCCTGGAAGTCGGCGGCCACGATCACCAGCGGCAGCTTCTGCTTCTGGCGGGCCTCGAGCAGGTTGTAGGGGTAGTCGATGCCCAGCACCAGCTTGCCCGCCTTGGCCTCGGCCATCACCCGGTCGATGGGCGAGAGCCCGGGGCCGCCCGGCACCACCGTCACGTCCAGGCCCGCCTCCTTGTAGAAGCCCTTGTCCACGGCCACGGGGTCGCCGATGGACTCGGCGTGGATGAACCACGACTCGATGATGGTGGCCTTGGTCAGGTTGCCCTGGGCCGTGCCCAAAAGCCCCCCCGCCAGTAGCCCCGATGCCAGCACCGCGAATGCCGCCGTCTTCCTCATGCCGACCTCCTCCTAAATAAGCCCATAAGCTGCTTCAACCCTTCCTGGTCATCTCGAGGTGCCATCCCACGAAGCGCCGCTCGAGCGCCGTGAGCACCCCCAGCAAGAGCCAGCCCACCACCGTGCAGAACACCGCTGCCAGGAAGACCCGCGCGGTGTTGCCCACGTAGCGCGAGTCGAGGATCATGAACCCCAAACCCTGAAAAGCCCCGAACAGCTCGCCCACGATGGCCCCGTTCACCGCCGCCATCGCCGCCCCCTTGAGGCTGGTGAAGATGATGGGCAGCGCGAAGGGCAGCTTCAGGTAGCGCACCCGCTGCACGAAGCTCGCGCTGTAGGAGGTGAGCAGCTCCTCCTTGGTCGCGTCGGTGGAGACCATCCCCTTGTGCACGAAGTAGACCAGCGCGAAGAAGGCGTACAGCGCCGCGATCGCCACCTTCGAGCCGATGCCGCCCACCCCTAGCCACACCACCACCAGGCTCGCCAGCGCCACGAAGGGGATGGAGTTGAGCGTGGAGACGGCGCGGAAGATGAAGTCCTCGAGCCACTCCGGCAGCACGATCAAGAGCAGCGCGGCCAGGTGCGCGACCAGGGCGCCCAGCAGGAAGCCCAGCACGATCTCCTGCGTGGTGATCCAGGCGTGCGCGAGCACCAGGGCCGGGGTCTTGAGGAACTCCTCGAGGATGCGCGAGGGCCCGGGCAGGAGGAAGGGCGAGTTGTACAGCCGCGCCCCTACTTCCCACAGGCTCAGGGCCACCACGGCGAACACCAGCCAGCGCACGCCCTCGTTCTTCCACAGAGGGGGAGCGTTGCGGGGGGGATGTACGACCCTGGCCATGCCTCACCTCAGGAACCGGACCGCCTCGCCCTGCACGTAGGAGACCTCGGGCCGGGTCTCGGCCACCACCTTGCCGCGCTTGAGCACGTAGCGGCGCATGGGCAGGGTGCGCAGCGCGTCGTCCTCGGTGGGGACCGGCCAGACCACCAGGTCGGCGGGGTTACCCACCGCGACGGCGTGCCCCTCCAGGCCCTCCCCGCCCCGCACCAGCCGGTTGTGCCAGATGGCAGCGGGACGAGAGGTGAGCATGGGGAAAAGCTGCTCGCGGTCCTCGCGCCCCGACATCAGCCCGTAGTGCAGCAGCACGAAGGCGGTGTGCAGGGGGTCGCCCTTGCCCATGGGGTACCAGGGGTCCATCACCGAGTCGTGCCCGGCGGCCACGTTGACCCCGGCGGCCAGCAGCTCCTTGACCCGCGTGAGGCCGCGCCGGATGGGGTAGTGGTCGAAGCGCCCCTGCAGCACGGCGTTGTCGGGCGGGTTACAGATGACGTGCAGCCCGGCCCGCCGCACGTTGCCGATGATCTTGTCGGCGTAGGCGTTGTTGTAGGAGTGCATGGCGGTGGTGTGCGAGGCCGCCACCCGGCCCGACAGCCTCAGGCGCAGCGTCTCGGCCGCCATGGTCTCGAGGAAGCGGGAGTGGTCGTCGTCGGTCTCGTCGCAGTGGATGTCGACGGGCAAGCCGGTCTCGTGGGCGAGCGAGAGCGCGAACTTCACGTTCTGCACGCCGTACTCGCGGGTGATCTCGTAGTGCGGGATCCCCCCGATCACGTCGGCGCCGAGCTCGAGGGCCTGCCGCACCAGCGCGTCGCCGCCCTCGAAGGAGAACATCCCCAACTGCGGGAAGGCCACGATCTGGACGTCGATGAGCCCGGCCACCTCGGCCTTGATCTCGAGCAGGGCCTTGAGCGCGGTGAGGCTGGGGTCGCACACGTCGACGTGGGTGCGGATGTGGGTGACGCCGTGGGCCACGAACCACGGCAGCGCCTTGAGCACCCGCGCGCGCACGTCCTCGCGGCTGAGCCGCTTGACCCGCTCGGCCCAGATGGCGATGCCCTCCCACAGCGAGCCCGAGCGGTTGGGCCGGGGGTCGCCCTCGGTGAGGATGGCGTCGAGGTGGATGTGGATCTCGTAGAAGCTGGGGCTCACCAGGTTGCCCTCGGCCGAGATCTCCTCCCCCCCGCGCAGGCCGGCCTCGAGCGCGGCGATGCGCCCGCCCTCGAGGCCGATGTCCACCAGCCCCTCGCGGCCGGTGAGGCGTGCGTCCTTGATGACGAGGTCCATGCCTACTCCTGCACGTCAAAGCCGTGCCCCTTGCGCAAGGCCTCGCGCACCTGGGTGGCGATCTCGAAGAAGCGGGTGGTCTCGCGGGTCTCGAAGTTGCGCGGCTGCGGCAGGTCCACCGGGATCACGGTCTCGATCTTGCCGGGGCGCGGGGTCATGACCACGATGCGCGTGGAGAGGAACACCGCCTCGGGGATGGAGTGGGTGACGAAGATGATGGTCTTGCCGGTCTCGCGCCACAGCCGCAAGAGCTCGAGGTTGAGGTTCTCCCGCGTGATCTCGTCGAGCGCGCCGAAGGGCTCGTCCATGAACAGGAGCTGCGGGTCGAAGGCCAGCGCGCGGGCGATGCTCACCCGCTGCTGCATCCCGCCCGAGAGCTGCCAGGGGTAGTGGCGGGCGAACTTCTCCAGCCCCACCAGCGCCAGCATGCGCTCGGCGCGGGGTTTGTGCTCGGCCTTGGGCACGCCCATCACCTCCAGCGGCAGCATCACGTTCTGCAGCACGGTGCGCCACTCCATGAGGGTAGGGGCCTGGAAGACGTAGCCGTAGGCCCGGCTCTTGCGCGCCTCCTCCGGGGTCTTGCCGCCGACGCGGATGCTGCCGGAGGTGGGCTGGATCAGGTCGGCCAGCAGGCGCAGCAGGGTGGTCTTGCCGCAGCCCGAGGGCCCGATGAGCGAGATGAACTCGCCCGCGGCGATCTCGAGGCTCGCGTTCTGCAGAGCCACGGTGCCGGTGGGGAACACCATCGAGACGTCCTTCACCGACACCAGACTGGCGGCGCTGGGGGTTGGGTGGGGGTTGGTCTGGGATTGGGTCACAGGCACCTCTGAGGTTTGGCGTTTACTCTACCCCCCCGCCGGTCAGCGCCGCGGCCACGCCTAACCCGATGTACACGCTGCCGGTGACGTACTTCTGCCTCGCCACGAAGCGCGGGTTGCGGCGGAACCAGGAGCCCAGGCTGCCGGCCAGCAGGGCGTATGAGCCGTCGGAGAGCACGGCCATCAAGGCGAACAGGCCGCCCAACAGCAGGATCTGCACCGCCACGCTGCCGTGGGCAGGGTCCACGAACTGCGGCAGGAAGGCGAAGGTGAAAAAGGCCATCTTGGGGTTGAGCAGGTTGACCACGTAGCCCTGCGCGAAGATGCGGCCCAAGCTCTCGCGCTTCGGCTCGACCACCCCCGCCTCGCCCCCGGACGTCAGTTGCCGCACCCCCAGGTACACCAGATAGGCCGCCCCCGCCCACTTCACCAGGTTGAAGGCCAGGGCGCTGGCCAACAGCAGGGCGGTGAGGCCCAAAGCCGCCGCCAGGGTGTAGGTGAGGGCCGCCAGGTTGACGCCCAGCACCGAGGCGAGGCCCGCTGAGCGCCCCTGCGAGAGGCTGCGGGTCACGATGTAGAGCACCGCCGGGCCGGGCACCAGCAGGATAGCCAGGCTGGCGGCGAAGAACAGGGCGAGCTTCTCGGGCGCGATCACGCCATCACCTCACCTGCGCTACCGCGCGGCCACCGCTGCGGTCAGTGAGGATGCTTCGGGTGTTCATAGCCACCTGCCTTTGGGTCAAGGCCTACCTTTTCCGGGCCCGGGCCGCCCCGATAGCCATAAATGCCGCCCCGACGGCCAGGAACGCCGCCCCGGAACTCCGCTGGTCGCTGAGCGAGATCGCACCGACCGCCATAAGGATTAGACCTGCCAGGAAAAATAACTGGGACGGCTTCATATATGCCTCAGAAGTACATCGGCTCGCGCCGCAGGAGTTTGCCGCGCCCCTTCTCGCCCACGAAAGCCCCGTCGCGCACCTGCACCTTGCCGCGCACCGTCACCACGCTGGGACGCCCGTCGATCTCGAAGCCCTCGAAGCCGTTGTAGTCGTTGTTCACGTGCTGGGTGCGGGCCGAGATGGTGCCGCGGTAGCTGGGGTCGTAGACCACCAGGTCGGCGTCGGAGCCCACCGCGATGGTGCCCTTGCGGGGGAAGAGCCCGAAGAGTTTGGCGGCCTTGGTGCTGGCGGCGTCCACGAAGCGGTGGAGGTCGAGGTGGCCCCGGCTCACGCCGTAGGTGTAGAGCAGGTTCACCCGGTCCTCGATGGCGGGGATGCCGTTGGGGATGGCGGTGAAGGCGTCCTTGCCCAGCATCTTCTGCTCGGTGTCGAAGGGGCAGTGGTCGGTGCCCACGGTGTCGATGAAGCCCTGGGCCAGCGCGTCCCACAAGGCCTTCTGGTTGCGCTTGTCGCGCAGGGGCGGCGACATGATGTACTTCATGGCCTCCACCCCGCCCCGCTCGGCGTAGGTCTTGTCCAACAGGAAGTGCGGGATCACCGACTCGATGTAGATGGGCACGCCGCGCGCCTTGGCCGCCATGGCCGCCTCGAGCGCGGGCTTGCAGGAGAGGTGCACCACGTAACCGGTGGCGCCGGTGGCCTCGAGGAAGGTGGCGAAACGGTTCGTCCCCTCGGCCTCCACGGACTCGGGACGGCTGGGCTCGTGCCACTCGGGGCCGGTCTTGCCCTCGGCCAGCAGGCTCTGCTGCAAGCGCCCCACCAGTTCGGCGTTCTCGCAGTGCGCGGTGACGATGACGCCCAGCTCCTTCGCCAGCCTCATCGTCTGGTACATCTCCCCGTCGTCCACGCCGAAGAAGTTCTTGTACGACAGGAAGATCTTGAAGGAGTTGATCCCGTCGGCCACGATCTCGCGGAGCTGGGCCTCGGTCTTGTCGTCGAACTTCGTCACCGACATGTGGAAGGTGTAGTCGCAGGCGCTGTTGCCCTCGGCCCGGCTCTTCCACAGGTGGTAGCCCTCGAGCGCGTCGTCACCCCGCGAGGGGCAGCACATCTCGATGTAGGTGGTCGTACCCCCCACCAGCGCGGCGATGCTGCCGGTCTCGTGGGTGTCCTTGGCGAAGGTCGCCATGAAGGGCAGGTAGATGTGCACGTGGGGGTCGATGAAGCCGGGAAAGACGTACTTGCCCGTCGCGTCGATGACCTCGGTGCCGGGGGGGGCCTCGAGGCCCCGCCCGATGCGGGTGATGGTCTCGTCCTCGACGTAGATGTCGGCTTTGTAGCGTGAGTCTGCGGTGACGATTTCGCCGTTTTTGATGAGTAGAGGCATACGGGTGAAAAGGTGAAAAGGTGAAAAGGTAAAAAGCACGCGTTCGCTACCCTGTCACCTTCCGACCTTTGACCTCCTTTCGATGCTATTCCTTTGCCCTATGGCCATCCCGTTGCTCGCGTACCGAAGTTTGAAGCCTGCTGATCAGCCTGGAAACCTCCTCGGCCTGTTTGAGCAGCTTGTCGAAGGCAGGCGGCTCGAGGTAGCCCACGTCGAGTGCAACGTAGAGTTGCGACCTCAATTCGGCACAGGACGCCTTCGCGACGTTCAGAAACCGATGAAGCTCGGCTCGTCCCCCACGTTCGAAGCCCTCTGCGATATTGGACATCACCGAAACGGCCGCTCGCTGAGCCTGGCCGCTCAGGGCGTAGTCTTTCGAAAAGGCTGCTTGCCTGGTGGCTACGTACACGGCTCTGGTCAGCTCCCTCGCCTTTTGCCAGACGAATAAGTCCTCGAATCGCTCAACCTTCTTCGACATTTCCTGCGTTCTTCACCTTTGCCCTTTTTGACTTTTCACCTTTTTACCTTCTTCACCTAGTGAATGTCGATCCCAACCTCTTTGCGGTACCGCTCCATGGCCTCCCAGTCCGAGCCCACCTCCGGGCGGGCCTTGGTGAGCTGGTCCCAGGTGACGCTGGCGCGGCCCGAGGGCACCTCGACCATCTCGATGCAGCCTTCCACCGGGCAGACGTTGTGGCACAGCCGGCAGCCCACGCAGTCCTCCTCGCGCACCACCGGCTGCGGGCGCGAGCCCACGGCCTCGAGCTTGCCGTTGGAGCGCACGTCGTAGCTGTAGGGCTGCACCAGGTTCCCGTTCGCGTCCACCAGGTCGATGCACTGGTGGGCGGTGTCGTTGCAGGCCACGTAGCAGAGGTTGCACTTGATGCACTTGTCGGGGTCGATGCGGGCGACGGCGCGGAAGGCGAGGTCGAAGTCCTTGAAGTCGGAGATGCGGTGCAGGCTCTTGCCCACCACCTCGTCCACGCTCTTGAAGCCCTTGGAGTCCATCCAGTTGGAAAGCCCGTCGCAGAGGTCCTCGATGATGCGGTAGCCGTAGTGCATCACGGCGGTGCACACCTGCAGGCTGCTGGCCCCCAGCAGCAAGAACTCGGCGGCGTCCTTCCAGGTGCTGATGCCGCCCATGCCCGAGATGGGCAGCCCCGAGCGGCGCACCACCTCGTCGGTGCCCAGGGCCGAGAGCATGTTGAGCGCGATGGGCTTGACCGCCGGGCCCGCGTAGCCCCCGTGCCCGCCCTTTCCGCCGATGTTGGGGGTGATCTCGAGCGTATCCAAGTCCACGGCCACGATGGAGTTGATGGTATTGATGAGGCTGAGCGCGTTGGCCCCGGCGTTCACGGCGGCGCGGGCCGGGTAGACGATGTTGGTGATGTTGGGCGTGAGCTTGACGATCACGGGGATCTTGGCCACGTCCATCACCCACCGCGTGATCTGCTCGCAGTACTCCGGCACCTGCCCTACCGCGCTGCCCATGCCGCGCTCGCTCATGCCGTGCGGGCAGCCGTAGTTGAGCTCGATGCCGTCGGCGCCGGTGTCCTCGATCTTGAGGACGATGTCGCGCCAGGCCTCGGGCGTGGACTCCACCATGGCCGAAACGATCACCGCGCGGTCGGGCCAGTGGCGCTTGACGTCGCGGATCTCCCGGAGGTTGACCTCCAAGGGCCGGTCGGAGATGAGCTCGACGTTGTTGATGGCGAGCATCTTCTGCCCGCCGTAGTGCCACGCGCCGTAGCGGTTGGACACGTTGAGCACCGGCGCCCCGATGGTCTTCCACACCGCCCCGCCCCAGCCGTACTCGAAGGCCTTGTGGATCTGCGCCCCCGAGTTCGTCGGCGGCGCCGAGGCCAGCCAGAAGGGGTTGGGGGACCGGATTCCCGCGAAATTGATGCGAAGGTCAGCCATAAATGCTCCTTTCAGGGAAGGTGAAAAGTGGAAAAGGTAAAAGGTCAAAAGTAAAGTCCAGGTCTTTAACTTTTCACCCTTTACCCTTTTGACCTTTTCACCTCAATCATCCGCCGCCGCGCGAAGCGGCACCAGCTTGCGGTGGATGGCGAAGGCCGCGAGCTTGCCGTCCTCCACCGCCATCACCGTCGAGGCCGAGCCCTTCGCCCGCACGCAGTCGCCGCCCGCGTACACGCCGGAGAGGCTGGTCTCGAAGTCGTCGTTGACCTTGATGTAGCCCTTCTCGGTCTGCAGCCCCAGCATCTGCGCCAGCGCGGGTTTCTCCTGCCCGATGGCCTTGACCACCTGGTCGGCGGGGAGCACGAACTCCGAGCCGGGGACGGGCCGCGGCGCCGGGCGGCCCGAGGCGTCCGGGGCGCCGAGCTCCATCCGCACGCACTCGAGCCCCGTCACCTTCCCGCCCTCGACGATCACGCGCACCGGCTGGGTGAGGAAGCGGAACTCGATGCCCTCCTTCTTGGCGAACTCGTACTCGTGGGGATAGGCGGTCATCTCGGCGTCGGTGCGGCGGTAGACCATGGTCACGCGCTCGGCGCCCAGCCGCTTGGCGACGGTGGCGCAGTCGATGGCGGTGTTGCCCGCACCGATCACCGCCACGTTGCGGCCCACCTCGAGGCCCTGCGGGTTCATCTTGCTGGCCTCGATGTAGCTCAGGCCGTCGACGATGTGCTCCTCACCGGGGATGCCCAGCGCAGGCACCGCGCCCAGCCCCACGCTCAGGAAGACCGCGTCGTACTCGCGGCGGATCTGCTCGAAGGAGAGGTTGGCTCCCAGCTCCATGCCGGTCTTCACCTCCACCCCCAGCCGCTTGACCATCTCCACCTCGGCCAGCGCCACCTCCACCGGCTCGCGCAGCACGATGATGCCGTAGGTCGAGAGCCCCCCGGGCAGCTCGCGCTTCTCGAAGACCGTCACGCTGTGCCCCAGCTTGGCGAGCTCCCCCGCGCAGGTGAGCCCCGCCGGGCCCGCGCCGATCACCGCGACCTTCTTGCCGGTGGGGGGCCCTGCCTTGAACACGTCGATGCCCCGGCTGTACACGTAGTCGGTGGCGTAGCGCTGCAGGCGCCCGATCATGATGGGCTTCTCCTCGGCGTTGAGCACGCACGCGCCTTCGCACAGCTCCTGCACCGGGCACACCCGGGCGCACGTCGCGCCCATGAGGTTGGCCTCGAGGATGGTGCGGGCCGAGCCCACCACGTTCTCGGTGGCGATCTTCTTGATGAACTTGGGGATGTCGATGTGGGTGGGGCAGGCGTGGGTACAGGGCGCGTCGTAGCAGTAGAGGCAGCGGTTGGCCTCCACCACCGCTTCATGGTCGGTGAGCGGCGGGTAGTACTCCGCCAACACCTCCTCAGGCCGGATAATCTGGCGATCGTTCACGTCTGGCCTCCTGCGGGGCCGTTGGCCCCAGATCCTGCAAAGCTAAAGGGTTCGGTTTGTGCTAAGGCTAGGGCTTCTCGAGCGGCACACGCAATGGACAAAGTGTCCAAAAACCGTGGGCGAGGGCAGCCAACCCCCACGCGGGTGCAAGTTTTCTCGCCCTGCCGCCAAGGCCTGTGAGCCGCAGCGCCTCTCTCCCATGCAAACCGCCACACGACCTCCTGTGTGAATAATCACCAAGAAGGTTCGAGCCCTCGCGGGAGCTGATTTAACCCTTGGCTCTATGCTTCTACTTCGCGCCGAAGGCTGTCAAGAGCGGCGCTGCATAACTTTGCGCCGAAGTTCACGTGCCCTGGGTGCATAGGTCTCAACTTTTCTCAGGCAAGGCGGGTATAGTTCGGCCTATGAGGCGTTTTCTTCTCTCCGTCGCCCTGGGCGGCCTGTTGGCCGCGTGCAGCAGCGCACCACTGTCCATCGCCATCACCGCCGAGCCCGTCAACGTCAGCCTGATCTCGGACGGGGCCATCTACTTCCAGAAAGCCGGGCAGGTGCAGAAGCCGCCGGTGGGGGTCAAGGAGATCGGCCTCGAGGGGACGGCGAAGTTCACCGGCCAGGGGGTTCTGCACTTCTACGCGACCGACCAGGAGCCCAACTGCGCCAGCAGCGGGGGCTTCTTCCGCTGCAGCAGCTTCGACGCAGCCACGATGGACGACCTGGGCACGCTCGACTTCAGCAAGAACAGCACCTCCCCCTTGAAGTGGTCGGGAGCTCACCTGACCAGCGGCGTCAACAACCAGACCCTCTACATCGGGGTCAAGCTGGAGAGCCTGGGCCTCACCAGCGGCACGCTGAGCTTCGAAAACCTCGTCGCCAAGGTGGTGCTGTTCTGATGTACCAGACCCTCGAGGGCGCCGTGCTGCAGGCCCAGGCCGTGAGCATCCACGGGGCCGTGTTCTACGACGTGGTGCTCCAGACCGGCGAGGGCGCCGTGCGCGTGCGCTTCCAGGACACCTTCCTCTCCCCCGCCCCGCAGGCCGGGGAGCGGCTGCGGCTCGAGCTCATCCTGGGCAACGTCCACCGCGTCGAACGCCTGGGCTGAAGGCCGGGGCCATCCAGCGAACGGGGCGGGTGCGTATATCCTGGTAGCCCTCCCTCCCTTTTCCGGCCGGTGCGTCGTGAGGGCGTTCACCATATTTGATAAAGCAACGCTCAAGTTCCCTAAGTGTGGCCTCTGACCCTATTGACGGGGAGGGGGGTTGTAGAATCCGAATAAGTCGTTCTTTCCCGCCGTGGAGCGACGGTTTGGTAGGCGGGACATGGAGGAAGAGAATGCGTCTTGAATTGCCGGTCATTCCCTTGCGCTCGACGGTCATCCCGCCTCACGCCACCACGTCGGTGGAAGTGGGACGTGCGAAGTCCAAGCGGGCAATCGAGGAGGCCTTGGGGGCCGACCGGCTCATCTTCCTGGTGGCGCAGCGCGACCCCGAGGTGGATGATCCGTCCCCCGACGACCTCTACGGCGTTGGGACTTTGGGCGTAGTCAAGCAAGCCATGCGGCTGCCGGACGGCACCATGCAGGTCATGGTCGAAGCCCGCAGCCGGGTACAGCTCATCGATTACGTCGCCGGGCCCTACCTGCGGGCCCGCGGCGAGGTACAGAACGAAACCGCCCTGCGCGACGAGACTTTGGGCCGGGTCCTGATCGACGAGATCAAGGACGCCTTCGACCGCTACGTCGCCGGGCACAAGTCGCTGCGGCTCGACCGCTACCAGCTCGACAACCTGCGCGCCACCAGCGACCCCGGCGTGCTGGCCGACACCATCACCCACCACGCCACCTGGAGCGTGGAGGAGAAGCAGGCCGTGCTCGAGAGCTTCGACCTCGAGGCCCGGCTGAAGAAAGTCCTCGAGTTCCTCACGCGCGACCTCGAGCGCTTCGAGATGGACAAGCGCGTCTCGGCGCGGGTCAAGGAGCAGATGGACCAGAACCAGCGCGAGTACTACCTGCGCGAGCAGATGAAGGCCATCCAGAAGGAGCTCGGCGGCGAGGACGGGGGCAACGACCTCGAGGAGCTGCGCGGCAAGATCGAGGCCGCCGGGATGCCCGAGGCCGTCAAGCAGAAGGCCCTCAAGGAGCTGCAGCGCCTGGAGCGCATGCAGCAGGGCAGCCCCGAGGCCACCGTGGCCCGCACCTACCTCGACTGGCTGGTGGACGTGCCCTGGAGCAAGGCCGACGACGAGGTCCTCGACATCACCAAGACCCGCGCCGTGCTCGACGAGGACCACTACGGCCTGCAGGACGTGAAGGAGCGCATCCTGGAGTACCTCGCCGTTCGCCAGATGACCCAGGGCCTCGAGGTGCGCAACAAGGCGCCCATCCTGGTGCTCGTCGGGCCTCCCGGCGTGGGCAAGACCAGCCTGGGCCGCTCCATCGCCCGCAGCATGAACCGCCAGTTCCACCGCATCTCCCTGGGCGGCGTGCGCGACGAGGCCGAGATCCGCGGCCACCGCCGCACCTACATCGGGGCGCTGCCCGGCAAGATCATCCAGGCCATGAAGCAGGTCGGGGTGATCAACCCGGTGATCCTCCTCGACGAGATCGACAAGATGAGCGCCGACTGGCGCGGTGACCCCGCCAGCGCGATGCTCGAGGTGCTCGACCCCGAGCAGAACAACACCTTCACCGACCACTACCTCGACGTGCAGTACGACCTCTCCAAGGTCTTCTTCATCACCACCGCCAACACCCTCCAGACCATCCCGCGGCCCCTCCTCGACCGCATGGAGGTCATCGAGATCCCCGGCTACACCAACTACGAGAAGCAGAACATCGCCAAGCAGTACCTGCTGCCGCGCCAGGTCAAGGAAGCCGGGATGGAGGGCAAGCTCACCGTGAGCGACGGCGCCATCGACCGGGTCATCAACGAGTACACCCGCGAGGCGGGCGTGCGCAACCTCGAGCGCGAGCTGGGCAAGATCGCCCGCAAGGGGGCCAAGAACTTCCTCGAGTCCCCCTGGGAGGGCCAGCGCGTCGTGGACGCCCCCGAGGTCCCGGCCTACCTGGGCATCCCCAAGTTCCGCCCCGACAAGGCCGAGAAGGAGCCCAGCGTGGGCACCGCGCAGGGCCTGGCCTGGACCCCCGTGGGCGGCACCCTGCTCACCATCGAGGCCGTCGCGGTCCCCGGCACGGGCAAGATCGTGCTCACCGGCTCTTTGGGCGACGTGATGAAGGAGTCGGCCCAGGCCGCCTTCACCTACCTGCGCGCCCACGCCCAGGAGTGGGGCCTGCCCGAGGACTTCCACACCAAGTACGACATCCACGTCCACGTGCCCGAGGGCGCTACGCCCAAGGACGGCCCCAGCGCCGGCATCACCATGACCACCGCCCTCGCCTCGGCCCTCTCCCGCCGCCCCGCCCGCATGGACATCGCCATGACCGGCGAGGTCACCCTGCGCGGCAAGGTGCTCCCCATTGGCGGCGTGAAGGAGAAGCTGCTGGCCGCCCACCAGGCCGGCATCAGCAAGATCATCGTGCCCAAGGAGAACGAGGCCCAGCTCCAGGACATCCCCGACGAGATCCGCCGCGGCCTCGAGATCACCCTGGCCGAGGACGTGAGCGAGGTCCTCAAGACCCTCCTGCTCCCCGAGCCCGTGATGCCCGTGGTGCAGCCCGGCGAGAACCGCACCCAGCCCGGCGCAGGGGCGTAATACCGGATTCAAAAAGATAATCATCCGAACCAAAGAGCCCCGGAGGCCATCTTTTTGGACCCCAGAGCGCACCCCTCCCTGACGGTCGGCGAAGCAAGCGTCACCCTTCGGTGACGAACTAACCGAATCGGGTATAAGTCTCCCGAACAAAAACAGCGGCCCCGGTATTGAACCGGGGCTTTGCCTTTGCGAGTAGGGGCAGGCACGAGACCTGCCCCTACAGCGTCTTGCGTCTTGCGTTTTGCGTTTGGCTCGACGTCACTTCTTGATGCTCACCAGCTCGCTCAGGATGCTGTCCAGCGAGCCCACGTTGATGCGCTCGATCTTCTCCGAGATGCGCTCCAACACCTCCAGCTCCTTCAGGCGCAGGGCGATGGGGTTGTCCTCCATCACCTTGGCGGTGTTGAGCATGCTGCGGGTGGCGGCGGTCTCCTCGCGGCGGCGGATCACGTTGGCCTGCGCGGCCTTCTCGGCCTCCACCACCCGCGAGAGGATGGCCTTGATCTCGCCGGGCAGGATGATGTCCTTCACGCCCACGCTATCGACCTCGAGGCCGTAGCCCTCGGTCTTGCGGGCGATGTAGGCGGCCACCTCGCGGTCGATGAGGCCCTTGTCCTCCAGCAGCTCGTCGAGGGTGCGGGTGCCCACGGCGGCGCGCAGGCCGAACTGCAGCTCCTTGTAGAGGTAGCCCTCCACGTCGGCGAGCTTGGCCTTGGCGGCCACGGCGTCGGTGACCTTGTAGCCGGCGGTGAGGTTGAGGCGCAGGGGCACCTTGTCCTTGGTGAGGATCTCCTGGCCCGAGACCTCGAGGGTCTGCAGGCGGGTGTCGAGCACCTCGGTCTTGAGGGCGCGGCCGAAGACCCACCAGGCGTGCAGGCCGGGGCCCAGGGTCTCGCGGAAGGCGCCATCCACGTAGAGCAGGCCCACGTGCTGCGCGGGCACCTCGCGCACGTGCAGGTGCTTGAGGGTGAGGTGGGCCACCTCGGGCAGGCCGCTCACCAGCTCGGCGGCGAGCGCGGGGCTGAGCTTGAAGTGCTCGAGGGTGTCGAGCACCTCCACCTCCACGCCCTTCCAGAACAGCTTGCGGCTAGCGGGGGGCAGCACGGCGATCACCTTGCCCTTGTGGCGCACCAGGGCCACCTGGGCGGCGCCGAGCTGCACCGACTCGCAGTACTGGGCCACGAAGCCGGGGTGGCGCTCGAGCAGCACGTCCTCGAGGGGCAGGTTGGGCACGGGCTGGGTGCGGTCGTAGGTGTGCACGGTGATCTTGCGCTCGTAGACCCAGAAGCCGTAGGTGCCGGGCTCGAGGGGGCGCACGAAGTTGCCGCGGTCGTAGAGCAGGCCGATCTGCGACTCGGCGACCTGCACCATCTGCAGGCCCGCCAGGCTCTTGTCCTTGAGCAGCTTGGCGTGCTCGGCGGGGAGCTCGAAGCCGGCCTCGAGGTCGAACACCTGCGCCTCGACCTCCACGAAGCCCTTCCAGAAGGCGCGGAGCTGGTTGGGGCCGACGGTGATCCAGCCCTGGCCCAGCCGCACCAGCGCCGCCTGGGCGGGGCCGGTCTTGACCACGGTGAAGTGCTCGGCCAGCACGTCGGGGCGGGCCTTGAGGAGGAACTCGAGGTTGGGAATAGTGGCCTCGGGCTCGCTCAGGTCGTACTTCTGCACGCTCCAGCCCTGGCCCAGCAGGCGGTGCAGGCCGGGCATGAGCACCGCGCGGAAGTCGCCCCAGCGGGAGAGCAGGCCGCGCTCGTGCTGCTTGATACGTAGGCTCTTGAACATCGGAGTTCACCTCCTCCTTCGGGCGCGTGCCTCCCCAAGGTCGCAGGCACGCAGGATATTCGCACGGGATTGCTCCCGGTTGGGGCAGAAAAGGCCCTGCCTGGGACTCCCACAGCTACGGAGCGGGCGAAAGGACGAGCGCTCGTCCTTGGCAGCGTTTGCAGCAGGCCGGATTAAGGGCTCGGGGCGGCCTCGAGCTTCGCCCGAAGGCTCGGCCCGGAGGCTCTCCTCCGCCCAGATGCGGTGTTCCCGCAGGCCGCACCGCGCGTGGCGAACCAGGCGCGGATCTGGCCGGGGGAAGACGCGCACTCGGGCGCTGCTGTCCCACGCTCGCCGGGTCGTTCGCTGCTGCCCCCTAGGGGCGAGCCCTTCGGGAGCCGGGAGCGACCCATGCAGGGTTTGTGCTGCGCCTCGCGGCGCGGTGAAGGATTTGAACCTTCTCGGCTTTCGCCTTTACCCAAAAGACACCTTTTCAGGGTGTTTGACCCACTCCGATTACGAGTCGGAAGGTCAGGATGCGGGATTCGAACCCGCGACTGCCGGAGTGAGCTCCGGTGCTCTGCCACTGAGCTAATCCTGTGGTGCACGATGTGGGATTCGAACCCACGCCCTCGCCCTGCACGGGCGCGCTCTGCCGCTGAGCTAATCGCGCGGCGGTACGTCCGGCTGCTTTCGGCGGTACACCCTCCGCGAAGCGCGGGGGCGCCAGCCAGGCCTGCAGAGCCTGGGCCTTTGCCTCCAGGAACCCGACTTTCCCGGCGTCTTAGCAGACGCAAGAACAGATGGTAGCATTCGAATGCTACTTTAGCAAGCCCCCCAGAACTGGGATAATCAGGGCCATGGGTCGCGTCATCGCTTTCGTGGTTATTACGGCACTGGTCCTGATCGCCTGGTTCGCGCTGCTGCACCGCTACGGGGGCTAAAACTTCGCCAACAGCCGCCGCGCGTACAGCGGCGCGTAAAAATAGGCGGCCGAGCCGAACCCGGTGAGCGCGTAGCCGCCGGGGATTTCCTTGAGGTAGTCCCGGTCGAGGCGGTAGCGAACGCTGCTCCAGCTCGAGCGCCACTCCGGCCGGTACCCCAGCAGTTGCTCGGCGCCCGAGAGCAGCCACTCGACCTCCTGCGGCCGGATCTGGTGGGGCGAATAGCGGTCCTGGTGCGGCAGGTAGCTCCCGCCCAGGCTGTGCCCGGCCACGTAGACGCCGTAGGAGCGGGCCTGCTTGAAGTGCTCGTGGGTGATGAGCACCGAGCCCGGCGTGAAGCGCCCCCCGAGCCCGGCCAGGTGGGCCCCGCTGGCCCCGCCGGCATAGACCAGCACCTCGCCCGTGAGGTTCCGCCCGTCCTCGAGCCACAGCGTGCTCCCCTCGAGGCGCTCCACGCTGGCCCACACGATGTCCAGGCCCTCGGCCAGGCGGTGCAGGAGCGGGGTGGACTCGAGCCAGCCCGCGCTCTGCAGGTACAGGCCCTCCTCGAGCCACTTGTGGGGGATGCCGCGCCCCTCGAGCCGCGCCTGCCACGCCTCGCGGTCGGGCCTAGGCACCGGGCGCAGGATGCCCCGGCGCACGGGAGTGAAGCGGGGGTAGAAGCCCCAGAGGGCCTCGAGGGCCTCCTCGGCCTCGGGGGCGACCGCTCCGCGCTTGCCCCGCACCGGGTTGAGCAGGGGATCGGGCACCCGGCTCGCGTCGCCCAGCTCCCGGCTGACCACCCGCACCCGGTGCCCCGCCTCGTGCAGGAGCCGGGCCGCGGTCAGGCCCGCGATGCCCGCGCCCAACACCACGATCCCGGCGTCCGGCTGGCTCACGGCTGCGACGGCTCAGGCCTGTTTAGGGTAGAAGACGTAAACGGCGTCTTCCTTGCGGCAAAGGTCGCGGCTGGCGAGGAGCTCGAGCGTCTGCCGGGCTTGCTCCAGCGGCATCCCCACCGTCTGGGCAAGCTGCTCGGCGGTGATCTTCCCCCCCTTGCGCCAGGCGACCTGCATCGCCACGCGCTCGCGCGCGGCGGGACCCATGCCCCCGAGGTCGAGCCGGAAGTTCCACCTCAGGGTCAGCCAGCCCGCCAGGAGGGCGAGGAGGCTCGAGACGGTAAAACTCGGGAGGTTCCAGCGAAAGGTGGCCAGGCTCATGGCGAAAATCGCCGCCCCAACAAGCCCGGCGATGAGGAAACGCGGTTGCATGGGTTCAACATACCGCCAGGAGGCCCCTAAGGCTAGGGGAAAAAGGGCAGGCGCTAGGGGGAAAAGGGCAGGCACGGGGGCCTGCCCCTACAAGGTTTTGCGTCTGGTGTTCGACCTACGCCATCATCAGCGGGATGGTGGCGGCCTCCTGCGACCCCACCACTTCCCCGAAGAGCATGTGCGGCGTGGCCTGCTTGACCTCGACCCGGTAGAGCCCGGGCCGGGGGGCCTGGGCGGCGGGGATCAGCACCGGGTGGTTGCCCCGGTCGTGGCCTTCGGCGTAGCCCTCGTCCTTGGCGCTGCCGCGCACGAGCACCTCGACGGTGCGGCCCACCCACTGCTGGTTCTTCTTGTAGCTCCACTCCTTCTGCTTCTCGATCAGGCGCTGGAGGCGCTCGATCTTGACCTCGCGGGGCAGGTCCTGGAAGTGCTTGTAGCTCGGCGTGCCGGGGCGCGGCGAGTAGATGAACATGTAGGCCGAGTCGTACTGCACCTCGTCGTAGAGGGTGAGGGTCTGCTCGAAGTCCTCCTCGCTCTCGCCGGGGAAGCCCACGATGATGTCGGTGGAGAGCACCACGTCGGGGATGGCCTCCTTGATGGCGCGGATGCGGTCTAGGTACCACTCGCGGCGGTACTCACGGGCCATGCGGCGCAGCACCCGGTTGGAGCCCGACTGCACCGGCAGGTGGATGTAGTTGCACACCTGCGGCGTCTCGGCCATCGCGGCGATCACCTCGTCGGTGAAGTTGACCGGGTGGGAGGTGGTGAACTTGACGCGGGGAATGCCGATCTGGCCCACCAGGCGCAGCAGCTCCCCGAACTTGGGGAAGCCCGGCTGGTCGTTGCCGTAGGAGTTGACGTTCTGGCCCAGCAGGGTCACCTCGAGCACGCCCGCCGCCTTGAGCTGCTCGATCTCGCGCAGGATCAGGTCGGGGTGGCGGGAGACCTCGGGCCCGCGGGTGGTGGGCACGATGCAGTAGGTGCAGTGGTGGTTGCACCCACGGATGATGCTGACAAAGGCCGAAAGCTGGCCCTGCGGCGCCGGAGGCAGGTGGTGGGTGAGCTCTTCGCGGAAGGAGAGGTCCCAGAAGCGGTTCTTGGCCTCGATAGCCTTTCCGATCTCGGTGAGCGCGCCCGGGCCGAGCAGCACGTCCACGGCGAACTTGCGCGCGATCTGCTGGCCCTCCTCGAGCTGCGCCAAACAGCCCATCATGCCCACCATCAGGTCGCGCTTCTCCTTCTCCTTGCGAAGCTCACCCAGCAGCGAACGAACCTTCTCGACCGGCTTCCCGCGCACCGCACAGGTGTTGACCAGCACGAAGTCGGCCTCGGGGATGGAATCCACGAACTGCGCCCCGATGGAAGCGAGTTCCGACTTGACCAGATGGGTGTCGTACTCGTTCATCTGGCATCCGTAGGTGATTATGTGTACTCTAGGGTAGTCACGCTTGATCATGTAAACCTCAGGGGCTTGCCGGAGGGATTCCGGGGCCGCGAAAAAGGAGCGGCAGGGCCGCCAACGTTCTCAAGTGTAGCAAAGCGATGAGCTTTAAGCTGTCAGCCCTCAGCCGTCACCTATCAGCTCGTGGCCCGTGGTGAAACCCCTCCCGTGGGGAGGGTTTATCCCCCCTAACCCCCCTTGCTAAGGAGGGGAACATGGCGTTTGGCGTTTGGCGTTTGGCGTTTGGCGTCTTGCGTCTTGCGTCTTGCGTTTGGCTATCAGCTATCGACCATCGACACCCCAAATGTGCTCGCTCGGGCATTCACCCGGAGACAAATCCGGTATGAAAAACGAATGCGAGCCAATTCATGCCTAGTGCCCTGCCGTCTTCCCGGCGTTGCCCTCGGCTTCTGCAGGGGTGCTGAGTAGGGTATGGAGCGCGAACCTCCGGCCCGCTCGAGCCTCCCCCACCCCAGGCGGGGCGCCGCTTGGCTGGCGCGGCAGGGGGCCAAAGACCGCGCCGCGCTGCTGGTGATGCTCGCACCCTACCTGATCGGGACCGCCGTGCTCGTGGTGGTGCCTGCGCTGCTGTCGCTGGTCATCGCCTTCACCCGCTACGACGCGCTGGGGGCTCCGGTGTGGGTGGGGCTGGACAACTTCCGGGCCCTGGGGGAGGACTCGCTGTTCTGGACGGCGGTGCGGAACTCGCTGGTGTTCGTGCTGCTGGCGGTGCCCCTGCGCGTCCTGGGGGCGCTCGCGCTGGCGCTGCTGCTGCAGAGGCCGGGGCGCGGGGTCGGGCTCTTCCGCATGGCGGTGTTCTTTCCCACCGTCGTCCCCGACGTAGCCTACGCCCTGATCTGGCTGTGGATCTTCAACCCCGTCTACGGGCCGCTCAACCTGGCGCTCGAGGCTTTGGGCCTGCCCGTCTCGCCGTGGCTGGCCGAGGGCAGCACGGCGCTGCTCGCCATCGTGATCATGGCGGCTTTCCAGATCGGCGAGGGCTTCGTGGTGCTGCTGGCCGGGCTGCAGAACGTGCCCGAGGAGTACTACCAGTCGGCGGCGCTGGACGGCGCCCGGCGCTGGCAGCAGTTCCGCTTCATCACCCTCCCGCTGCTGGCCCCCTGGCTGCTGCTGCTGACGCTGCGCGACGTCATCCTGAGCGCGCAGAACACCTTCACGCCCGCGTTCTTGATGACGGGGGGCGGGCCCTACTACGCCACGCTCTTTCTTCCCCTCCGCATGTACCAGGAAGCTTTCGACTCCTTCCGCTTCGGCACGGCCGCCGCGATGATGCTGCTTTTGCTGCTGGGCGTGGGGCTGTTGCTGCTGCTGGTCTACCGCGTGGTGCGGGGCTGGGGGTACAGCGATGAGCAGTGAGCAGCACCGGGCTTTGCGCGGGCTGGCTCGAGCGCTGCGCTTCCTGCTGCGGCTGGCGGTGGCCGGGCTGTTCCTGCTGCCGTTGTGGTGGGTGCTGGTGGCCTCCCTGCGGCCCCTGGGGCTGCCGCCCTCCCCCACCCTCGAGTGGCTCCCCGACCTCGAGGGCTGGCGCAACTACGCGCGGCTGTTCGAGACAGTCCCCCTCGCCAACCAGCTCCGCAACTCGCTGTTCGTGGAGCTGTTCGCGGTGCCCCTGACCGTGCTCACCGCCTCCTGGGCGGGCTTCGCCATGGCCCTCTCGAGGCCCCCCCTGCAGCGGCGGCTGGTGATCCTGGCGGTGCTGCTGATGATGGTGCCCACCACCGCACTGTGGCTCACGCGCTTCCTGCTGTTCAAGAACCTCGGCCTCATCGACACCCCCTGGGCCCTGATCCTGCCCGCCGTGGCCGGGACCAGTTCCTTCTACGTGCTGCTGTACTTCTGGACCTTCCGCCGCCTGCCGCGGGAGATGCTCGAGGCCGCCCGCCTCGACGGGGCCGGGGCGTTCACCCTCTGGGCCCGCGTGGCCATGCCGCTGGCGCGGCCCACGAGCCTCACCGTGGCCGTCCTGGCCTTCGGCTACTACTGGAGCGACCTCACCTCTCCCCTGCTCTACCTGCGCTCGGAGGCCAACTACACCCTCCCGGTGGGCCTGCAGGTGCTCCAGCAGATGGACTCCACCAACTGGTCGCTGCTGATGGCGGCGGCAGTGGTTATGCTGTTGCCTGTCCTGTTGCTGTTTTTGATCCTTCAGCGCTTTTTGGGCTTCGACGGGCAGCTCTTCCGTGACTGGACGGCACGGCTGGGCGGGAGCAGCAAGGGCCCATACTGATCAGGAGGAAAGCGATGCTGCGGAAACTGCTCTACATCGGCCTGGTGTTGGTCGCGGGGGGGTTGCTGGTACGGGGGGTGGGGGGGCAGGCCACCGCCCAGCAGGCCGCGCCCAGCGGGAGCTTCACTTTCATGATCTTCGGCGAGCCCGCCGAGAAGGAAGCCTACGACAAGCTGATAGCCGCATTCTCCCAGCGCTACCCCCAGGTCAAGGTCGAGGTCCTCTACATCCCCAGCCAGACCTCCTACCGCACCCGCCTTGCCGCCGACCTCGCCGCCGGCACCCCCGCCGACGTGTTCTTGCTCAACTACCGCCGCTACGCCCAGTTCGCCGCGCGGGGCGTCCTCGAGCCCCTCGACGCCTACGTGGCCCAGAGCAAGGTGATCAAGCTCGCCGACTTCTACCCCGAGGCGGTGCAGCCGTTCTACTACAACAAGCGGTTGATGGGCATCCCGCAGAACCTCTCGAGCCTGGTGGTCTACTACAACAAGAACCTCTTCGACAAGGCCAAAGTGCCCTACCCCAAGCCGGGCTGGACCTGGAACGACTTCCTCCAGACCGCCAAGGCCCTCACCAAGGACACCGACGGCGACGGCACCCCCGACCAGTTCGGCCTGGGCACCGAGGCCAGCATCTTCCGCGTGGCCCCTTTCATCTGGCAGAACCGGGGCGACTTGGTGGACGACCCCGAGAACCCCAAGCGGCTCACCCTCGACGCCCCCGCCACCAAGGAGGCCCTGCAGTGGTTCATGGACCTGCAGGTGAAGCACAAGGTGGTGCCCAACAAGCTGCTGGAAAAGGCCCGCCCCAGCGAGGACCGCTTCCTCGACGGCACGCTGGCGATGTTCCTCAACAGCCGCCGCGGCGTGCCCACCTACCGCGACATCAAGGACTTCGACTGGGATGTGGCCCCGCTGCCCCGGGGCAAGGAGCAGGCCGGCATCCTCCACGCCGACGCCTTCTTCATGGCCGCCGCCAGCCGCAACAAGCCCGCGGCCTGGGCCTTCATCGAGTTCGCCAACTCGAGGGAGGGCCAGACCATCCTGGCCCAGTCCGGTCGCACCGTCCCCTCGCTCAAGAGCGTGGCCCAGTCGCCCGCCTTCCTCGACCCCAACAACAAGCCCCGCAACAGCCGGGTCTTCCTCGACACCATCCCCTACATCCGGGCGGTCCCCCTGATGGAGACCTGGGCCGACATCGAGACGTTGGTCTCGGAGGACCTCGAGCGCGCCTTCCACGGGGACGTGTCGCTGGAGGAGGCCATCCGGACCGCGACCAACCGCACCCAGCGGTTCTTTCCCAAGTAGTCCCCCAAAAGCAACCGCCCTGGTTATACCGGATTCAAAAAGATAGTCATCCGATCCGAAGAGCCCCGGAGGCTATCTTTTTGAACCCCAGAGCACACCCCTCCCTGACGGTCGGCGAAGAAAGCGTCTCCCTTCCAAGGGGCGCTACCGCCCTCCGCCACGCGGATAACTTCGGTCGGCCGCCCCGCCAAGGCGGGGCGGCGTCACCCTTCGGTGACGAACTAACCGAATCGGGTATTACCCGGGGCGGCCGTGCGGGGCGCTTGTAGGAACTGCCCTCACTGCTTCTTTCCGTCGATGAAGACCTCGAGGCTGTCGGCGCGGCCGGGCTTGACCCGGATCACGAGCTCGAGGGCGTCGTTGCGGTAGGCCAGGACGATCCAGTCCTCGGGGTCGAGGCCCTGCACCGTCGTGCCCAGGCCCAACAACACCTGCCGCAGGATCGGGACCAGGGCGTCGGCCTTGCGGGCGTCGCCGGTGTTCCTCGAGGCGATCACCAGCCCGACGCCCGGGACGTACTGCCAGCTCCCTTCGCCGCCCTCGAGCACCCCGTTGATCGCCCCTACCAGCGCCGACCGGCTGCGGTTGATCTGTTGCAGGTCGAAGGCAAAAGCAGTGCCCAGCACGACCATCAGGCACAGCAATCCACGCTTGATCATCTCCCTATGCTCCTTTGCGGCTTCTAAAGCCTATCTAAATCGTAACCGCTGGCAGGCACGACGAGGGTTCAGAGACAGCCACCCTCAGCCCAACGACTTATGCTGTGTCGGCTACCGCCTTTCGCGGCAACTTGGTGATCTGCGCCTGCGTGCTCGAGCAGGAAGCTGACGAGCACGCGGCCCTGGCGCACGGAATCCCGGTGCCCACGGCCTGAGCGGGGAGCAACCCCGCCACAACGAGCGAACCGGGGCATGGCGACCCCGGTTTTTCACGCCCTGTACTGGTGCGCCCGGCAGGACTCGAACCTGCGACCTAAGGTTTAGGAAACCTTCGCTCTATCCGGCTGAGCTACGAGCGCACGAAAACGCGCTTGCAGATTGTAGCACAACCGGGCGGGAGGGCTCGAGGCTTGACACCCGGTTTTAGGTATGCCTAAACTATTAGCAGATATTTGGGTAGGCGTACCTAAATACGGAGGTCATCATGTGGATGAGCCTTGCGATTGCAGGGATGCTGTACGCGCTGGGGGCGGTGCTCTTCGGGCACTTCGAGACCAAGACCCCGCCGGCCCGGCGCTTGAGGAAGCTGGTGGTGTTCTTCGGCGTCACCGCGCTGCTGGCGGCGTGGGTGGGGGATTGGGCGTTGGTCTGGGTTTTGGGGATGATGGGGGCGGGCCTGGGGTTCCACTTCACCTGGTGCAGGCTCAACCGGATCCACCCGCTCAGCGCCGAGCCTAAGGAGCGGTACTACCGCCTGAGGGGGTGGAGCCTGTGAACACGTCGCTGTCCCGCCCCGTGCTGAGCGAGGCGCAGGAGGACTACCTCAAGCAGATCCTGTTGCTGGGCAGCGCGCCGGAGGGCTCGAGCCTCGAGCACACCACCGCCGTCTCGACGCAGGAGCTCGCCGACCGCATGGAGGTCAAGCCCGCGTCGGTGACGGGGATGCTCAAGAAGCTGGCCGAGCTCGCGCTGGTGGAGTACGAAGCCTACAAGGGCGTGCGGCTCACGGAGGCGGGGTACAAGGTGGCGCTGGAGGTGCTGCGCCACCACCGCCTTCTGGAGACCTACCTGCACCAGGCGCTGGGCTACGGCTGGGAGGAGGTGCACGCCGAGGCCGAGCGCCTGGAGCACCACATCTCCGAGGCCTTCGAGAAGCGCATCGCCGAGTGGCTGGGGCACCCCTCCCACGACCCCCACGGCGACCCCATCCCCACCGCCGAGCTCCACCTGCCCGAGGGCGTGCCCACGCGCCGGCTGGCGGCGCTCGAGGCCGGCGAGCGGGGTCTCGTGGCGCGGGTCGGCAGCCAGGACCAGGACGCGCTCAACCTCTTCGCGCACCTGGGGCTGCGGCCCGGGGCCCAGGTGGAGGTGCTCGAGCACATGCCCGAGGGGGTGCGGGTGCGGGCGGCGGGGGAACGCTACCTGCTGCCCGTGGCCCTGACCCAGATCGTGTGGGTCGCGGAGGTGGGGGGATGAAGGCGCTGCACCTCTGGGCGCTGGCCCTCGTCCTGCTGCTGAGCGCCTGCCAGGTCCAGGACTTCGCCCTGCGGCCCATCGACGGCGACCGCCCGGTGCGGGCCGTGGCCACCGCCAACTTCGTCACCGACCTCGTGCAGCAGATCGGCGGGGAGCGGGTGCAGGTCACGGGCCTGATGGGCCCTGGCGTGGACCCCCACCTCTACAAGGCCTCGGCCGGGGACGTGCGCAAGCTCACCCAGGCCGACGTGGTGTTCTACAGCGGGCTGTTCCTCGAGGGCAAGATGGTCGAGCTCTTCGAGAAGATGCCCAAGGCCATCGCCATCACCGACGCCATCCCCCACGAGCTGCTCATCGCGCCGGAAGGCGGCTTCGAGGGCACCTACACCTACGACCCCCACGTCTGGTTCGACGTGAGCCTGTGGGCCCACACCGCCGAGGCCGTGCGGGACGGGCTCTCCAAGGTGGACCCGGCAGGCGCCGGCTACTACGCCGAACGCACCCGGCAGTACCAGGCCCGGCTGCAAGAGCTCGACGCCTGGGTCAAGCAGGAGATCGGGCGCATCCCCCCCGCGCAGCGGGTGATGGTGACCGCGCACGACGCCTTCGGCTACTTCGGGCGGCGCTACGGGCTCGAGGTGCGCGGCCTGCAGGGCGTCTCGACCGTGGCCGAGACCGGCACCCGCGACGTGCAGGAGCTCGCGGCCTTCCTGGCCGAGCGCGGCATCCGGGCCATCTTCGTCGAGTCGAGCGTGCCCCGGCGCTCGGTGGAGGCCGTGGTGGCGGCGGTGCGGGCCCGGGGCAAGGAGCTGCGCATCGGCGGCGAGCTCTTCTCCGACGCGGCCGGCGACCCCGGCACCCCCGAAGGCACCTACGTCGGCATGGTCGAACACAACGTCAGAACCATCGTTTCGGCTCTGCTCGGAGGCGAACACCCATGATCAAGTCCAGCATCAACGAACAAGCTTCGGCCCTTCCCCGGCGGGCGGCGCCCCTCGAGGTGCGCGACCTCACCGTGGCCTACCACGAGAAGCCCGTGCTGTGGGACGTGGATCTCTCCATCCCCGAAGGCCAGCTCTGCGCCATCGTCGGGCCCAACGGCGCGGGCAAGAGCACCCTGATCAAGGCCGTGCTGGGGCTCATCCCCAAGGCCTCGGGCACCGTGCAGTTCTTTGGGCAGCCGCTCGAGGCCGCCCGGCGCCGCATCGGCTACGTGCCCCAGCGCTCCTCCGTGGACTGGGACTTCCCCACCAACGCCCTGGACGTGGTGCTGATGGGGCTCTACGGGCGGCTGGGCTGGTTCCGCCGGCCCGGCAAGGCCGAGCGCGAGGCCGCTATGCACGCGCTCGAGCAGGTCGGGCTCACCGCCTTCGCCCACCGCCAGATCGCCCAGCTCTCGGGCGGCCAGCAGCAGCGGGTCTTCCTGGCCCGCGCCCTGGCCCAGGCCTCCGACCTCTACTTCATGGACGAGCCCTTCGCCGGGGTGGACGCGGTCACCGAGGCCGCCATCCTGCAGGTGATGCGCGAGCTGAAGAAGCAGGGCAAGACCGTGGTGGTGGTGCACCATGACCTCGAGACGGTGCGCGACTACTTCGACCACCTCACCCTGCTCAACGTGCAGGTCATCGCCAGCGGGCCGCTCGAGCAGACCTTCACGCCCGAGAACCTCAAGGCCACCTACGGCGAGCGCATGAGCGTGGGCGTGGGGAGGTGAGGCCGTGGACCTCCTCGCCGGCATCTTCACCGACTACACCCTGCGCAACGTAGCGCTGGGCGCGGCACTGCTGGGCCTGGTGGGCGGGGTGCTGGGCAGCTTCGCCACGTTGCGCCGCCAGAGCCTGCTGGGCGACGTGCTGGCCCACGCCGCGCTCCCCGGCATCTGCTTGGCCTTCCTCCTCACCGGGACCAAGGCCCCGCTGATCCTGCTGCTGGGCGCGGGCCTGGCGGGCTGGCTGGCCTCACTGTTGATGCTCGCCATCCTGCGCAGCACCCGCCTGCCCGAGGACAGCACCCTGGGCGTGATCCTCAGCGGCTTCTTCGGCTTCGGCATCGGCCTCCTGACCTTCATCCAGCACAGCGGCGACAGCGACCAGGCCGGTCTCGACAAGTTCATCTTCGGGCAGGCCGCCACCGTCGTGGGCGAGGACGTGCTGACCATGGCCGTTCTGGGCGGCGTCGCGCTCTTGCTGGTGGGCCTGCTGTACAAGGAGTTCAAGCTGCTCACCTTCGACCCCGCCTTCGCCTCGAGCCTGGGCCTCCCCGTGCGCGGCCTGGGCACGCTGCTGACCTCGCTGACGGTGATCGCGGTGATGATCGGGCTGCAGACCGTGGGCGTGGTGCTGATGGCCGCCATGCTCATCGCCCCGGCCGCCGCCGCGCGGCAGTGGACCAACCGCCTGAGCACCATGGTCTGGCTCTCCGCGGCCTTCGGCGTCCTGTCGGGCGTGCTGGGCGCGGTGATCTCGGCCACGCGCGAGAACCTGCCCACCGGCCCGCTGGTCGTGCTCACCGCCAGCCTCATCACCCTCTTCTCGCTGCTGCTGGCCCCCGAGCGCGGGCTGGTGTGGGACTGGCGGCGCACCCGCAACAACCGCCGCCGCATCCGCCTCGAGCGCCTGCTGCTCGACGCCCACGTGCTCTACAACCACGCCGAGCTCACCCCCGAGAGCCTGGCCCAGCGCCGCCGCGCCGCCCCGGCCAGGGCCAAGGAGGAGCTCGAGGAGCTCGCCGCCCGGGGCTGGGTGACCGGGCGCGGGGAGCGCTGGGAGCTCACCGAGCAGGGCCACGCCGAGGCCCACCGCCTCGAGCAGGCCATGCGGGTGCTGCCCAAGGCCCTGAACCCGCGCGCCGAAGGCGGCGCAGGAGGTGCCGCGTGAGCTCCGACTTCGTCATCGTCCTCACCGCCATCTTCGTCTCCACCGCCTCGGCGCTGCTGGGCAGCTTCCTGGTGCTGCGCCGTATGGCCCTGATGGCCGACGCCATCTCGCACGCGGTGCTCCCCGGCATCGTGCTGGCCTTCTGGGTCTCCGGGGGCGAGCGGGCCACGGCCCCGGCGCTGCTGGGCGCCGCCGCAGCCGGGCTGCTCACCGTGACGCTGGTGGAGTGGCTCACCCGTACCGGGCGCATCAAGAACGACGCGGCCATCGGGCTGGTCTTCCCCGCCCTCTTCAGCCTCGGGGTGCTGGCGGTGTCGCTGTACTTCCGCAACGTCCACCTCGACCTCGACGCGGTGCTCTACGGCGAGATCGCCTACGCCCCCTTCAACACCCTCGAGGCCTTCGGCCTCAACCTGGGGCCGGAGTCGCTGTGGATCATGGGCGGCCTGACCCTCGTCAACCTGCTGTTCGTGCTGCTGTTCTACAAGGAGCTCAAGCTCTCGACCTTCGACGCAGGGCTGGCGGCGGCCCTGGGCTTCCTGCCCGCCGTGCTGCACTACGCCCTGATGAGCCTGGTCTCGCTCACCGCCGTGGGCGCGTTCCAGTCGGTGGGGGCCATCCTGATCGTGGCCTTCCTGATCATCCCCCCCGCCACTGCCTACCTCCTCACCCAGCGCCTGCCGGTGATGATCGCCCTGGCGGTGCTGGTGGGGGCGGTCTCGAGCGTGCTGGGCTACGTGCTCGCCATCCTGCTCGACGCCTCCATCGCCGGGATGATGGCCACTGTGGCCGGGCTGCTCTTCGGGCTGGCCTGGCTGTTCTCGCCCGTGGGCGGGGTGCTCACCGCCCGCAACCGCCGCGAGCGCCAGCGCCGCGAGTTCGCCGCCCGCCTGCTGCTGGCCCACCTGGCCCACCACGACCGGCCCGTCCCGGCGCGGGAGGTGCTCGAGGAGTTCGGCTGGAGCCCCGCCTTCCTGGCCCAGGCCCAGCAGTGGGCCCAGCGCGAAGGGCTCCTCGCGGGCGACCCCAACGGGCTGCGGCTGACGGCTCGAGGCGCAGCTTTGGCGGGGGAAAGGCCGTAGGGGGGGTCGATAGTCGATAGCTGATAGCCGATAGCCGGGCGCGGGTCGTACGGCGTACGTCCTACGCAAAACGCAAGATGCAAGACGCAAGACGCCCCTTCTCCACCCCCCTTAGCAAGGGGGGCCGGGGGGATACCCCCTCCCCGCGCGCGGGGAGGGGTTTCTTCTACACCACAGGCCCCTACCTTTCGCTGACGGCTTACAGCTTATCGCTTCCCGCTCTCCCTACCGTGCCTGCACGCTGATGCGGTTCCCTGCTGCGTCTACCGCGATGATCGTCGCGGAGCGAACGGGGACTTCGACGTAGAAAGGGACCTCCTTACCCTTGGGCAGGGAGAGGGTGTTGTAGAGGGTCTTGCCGCCCTGCTGGTACTGCACGACCACCTTGTCCACGCCGGTGTCGTCCAGGGCGCGGCCGGTGATGCGGATGCCCTTGTTGACCGGGGTGCGCTCGACGATGGGCTCCTGGTTTTCCGAGCCGGGCGGGGGGGCGACGGTGCGGGTGGTGTACTCGACGATAGGCTCGGTGCGCTCGAGGCGGATCTGCGGCTGCCGGGCGTCGAGCACCAGGGGCAGCCTCATCTCCCGGCTCCGGCCGCTGAGGTCGGTGGCGGTGATGGTCAGCTCGACCTGGCCCGACTGCGGGGTGTTGACGATGAAGCTGAACTGGTAGAGCTTGTCGCCGCGCTCCTTCTCCGGCAGTAGCTCGGTCTCCTTCTGAATGTTGCTCTTGACCCGCACGCTGCCGAGGCCGGTGTCGTCCATGGCGTAGCCCACCACCCGGACCTTGCGGTCTTTGAACACCCCGCCCTGCGGCTGGACCACCGACAGCAGGGGTGAGAGGGTGTCGTTGCTTCGCACGCAGGAGGTCAACGCGAACAAAAAGAGAATGGAGAGGAGCCAACGCATCCTCTCCATCCTAACAACCCCGGGTTAGAAGTACAGGCGCGGGCCCAGGTTGATGCCCAGGCCGAACGCCGAGTTACCGCCCGCGAAGGTGAAGCCCGGCACCACCTCGGTGAGCAGGCTGAACTTCCCGGCCACGGGGAACTCGAGGCCCAGGATGCCGCGAACCTGGAACGCCGTGGCGCTAGTGCCGCTGGTAGCAACCACCACCAGGCCACCGCCCAGACCAGCGTAGAGGTTAGGGCCCTGCAGCGTGAAAGGCAGCAGCACGTCAGTGGTAAGGCCAAAGAGGGTAGCGGCGGTCCCGCCCGCATTCCCCACCGCAACAGTAGCACCGCCCCGCAGGGTCAGCGGCCCTAGGAGGTTCTCCATGCCGGCTTGAAGCCCCAGGCTCATGCCGAAGGCGGGCGTGACGGAGATCTGACCGGAAACCGCCTCGCCGAATACCCGCCCCTGAGCAAAGGCACCGGTGAGCACAAAAACGACCATCAGAACGAGGAGTTTCTTCATATTCGTTCCTCCGGTCCAGAGTATATACAGAAAACGCGGAAAATCGTCAAGTCGGGAGGTCAAAATTAGTGATGGCAAGGGCCAAACTGCGCCCTTGCCATCTCGGCTAAGTGGGTTTTAGCGGAAGATCACGCCGACCCGGGTGCCGTAGCCGAAGCCCACGCCGCCCCCGCCCGCGAGGACGATGCTGGCACCAAGCTGCCCTTCCCCGTAGAAGCTGAAGGTGGTGCCGGCCAGGCGGTACTCAACCCCCAGCAGCGCGTGGGGGAAGATGTAGAACCCGCCGGTGGAAAGGAAGGCCCAGAAACCTGCTCCAACGCCTGCTCCATAGTACCAGCTCAGCTCGTTGCCCCCACCGACCGGGATCGGCATCTCGGCGAGGATGAAGTCGGCCGAGGCACCCAGGCCGGCGAAGGAGATGCCACCGCCGAAGCGCAGGCTGTTGCTCTGGTACTGGATGCCCAGCCACTCGGGGATCCCCGAGTAGACGCCGAAGCCGTCCGACTGGGCAAAGCCGAGGGAGCTAAGAACGAAGAGCATCGCCGATACTGCAAGAATTTTGATCTTTTTCACGCTGTCACCTCCTGATCCCGAGTCTAACACGTGAGCGTTACGCAAGCGTTAGTTCAGGTGGTGTAGAGCGCGTTGATCTTGACGTAACCTTCGGTCAGGTCGCACCCCCAGGCCATCGCCTGGGCGTCGCCCGCGCCGAGATCGGCCTCTACGAGCACTTCCTCGGCTTTCATGCTCTCGGAGGCCTGGCGGCGGTCGAAGGGCAGGGCGGCCCCGGCGTAGAGCGGCATCCCCTGGAGCTTGATGTGGACGTGGGAGGGGTCGAACTTCGCCCCCGAGCGGCCCAGCGCCATCATGACGCGGCCCCAGTTGGGGTCGTTGCCGTAGACCGCGCTCTTCCACAGCGGGCTGGCGGCGACGGTGCGGGCGGCCTCGCGGGCCTCGTCCTCGCTGCGGGCGCCCGTCACCCGCACGGTGATGAGCTTGGTGGCGCCCTCCCCGTCGCGGGCGATCTGGCGGGCCAGGGAGACGCAGACCGACTCCACGGCCTGCCAGAAGGCTAACGGGTCGGTCTCCCCGGCCGCGCCGTTGGCGAGGATCACGGCCATGTCGTTAGTGGAGGTGTCGTTGTCCACGGTGACCTGGTTGAAGCTGTGGTCCACCACGCGCTTCCAGCCGCGGCGCAGTTCCTCCTGCGGCACGGCGGCGTCGGTGAAGACGAAGCCGAACATGGTCGCCATGTTGGGGTGGATCATGCCGCTGCCCTTGGCGACCCCCACCACCCGGGCGCCGCCGGGCAGCGTGGCCTCGGCGGTCTTCATCACCAGGTCGGTGGTGAGGATGGCCTGGGCGAAGGGGGTGAGCAGGGGGCCCAGTTGCACGTTAGGCAGCGCCGCCTCGACCTTCTCCACCGGCAGCGGCACCCCGATGACCCCGGTGGAGGCGGTCAGCACGGCCTCCGGCGCGATACCCAGCCGCGCGGCGGCCAGTTCGGCCATGCGGCGGTCGGCCCGTACCCCGGCCTCGCCGGTGGCGCAGTTGGCGTTTCCGGCGTTGACCACGACGGCCTGTAAGGACCCCCCGGCCTCGCGCAATTCGCGCCCGCGCAGCACGCAGGGGGCGGCGGCCTGGTTCAACGTGCCCACGAAGGCCCACGAGCACGGAACCCCCGAGGCCACCAAGCTCAGGTCGGGCTTGCCGGAGGGCTTGATGTTGGCCGGGGTGGCCCCGGCACGGAAGCCGATGGGTAATTTCATAGTCGATAGCTTATAGCCGATAGCCGGTAGCCAAAAGCCAGAGCGAAGAAATCCTTACTACCGACCATTGACCATCGACTAGCGACGCTCCGAACGCTCAATCCCCGTGGTACTCGTAGGCGTGCGCCCCCTCGAGCCCCAGCATCAGGTCGAGGTTCTGCACCGCCGCGCCCGAGGCGCCCTTGCCCAGGTTGTCGAAGCGGGCGATGAGCAGGGCCTGCTCGCGCTCGGGGTTGGCGTAGACGAACAGCTCCATGCGGTTGGTGCCGTTGAGGGTCTGGGGGTCGAGCACGGGGTTGTGGGCGCCGTAGGTCTCCAGCGGCATCACCGTCACGAAGCGCTGGGCACGGTAGTGCTCGGCCAGGGCCGCGTGGAGCTCGGCGGCCGTGACCGGCCTGGGCAGGGCCCACAAGTGCACCGGGATCACGATCAGCATGCCCTGGGCGAAGCGCCCGACCGCCGGGGTGAAGATGGGCGGTCGCGCGAGGCGGGAGTAGCGGGTCATCTCGGGCACGTGCTTGTGGGTGAGCTCGAGGCCGTAGGCGCGGTAGTCGCCGGCCAGGCGGTGCTCCCCCCGGCCCTCCATGGCCTCGATGAGCTGCCGCCCGCCCCCGCTGTAGCCCGAGGTGCCCTGCACCGAGGCTGGGAAGGCCTCAGGCAGGAGCCCGGCGTCTACGAGCGGGCGCAGCAGGCCGATGGCCCCGGTGGGGTAGCAGCCGGGGTTGGAAACGAAGCGGGCCCGGCGGATCTGCTCGGCCTGGCCGGGGCCGAGCTCGGGGAAGCCGTAGACCCAGCCCTCGGCCACGCGGTGCGCCGAACTGGCGTCGAGGATACGGGTGCCGGGGTTCTCCACCAGGCCCACCGCCGCCTTGGCCACGTCGTCGTGCAGGCAGAGGATGGCCACGTCGGCCGCGTTGAGCAGGCGCTTGCGCTCGGACTCGTCCTTGCGCTTGGCGGGGTCGATGGAGAGGAGCTCGAGGTCGGTGCGCCCCAGCAGCCGCCCCCGGATCTGCAGGCCGGTGGTCCCGGCCTCGCCGTCGATGAAGACCTTGGGCTTTCTCATCAATGTTTACCAGGACAGCGCGAGGGGCGTGTCAGGAAAAGCCAGGGGAGCTACCGGCTCGGCGGGGTCGTGATCCAAACGGGACAGGTAACGGCTGCCCTTGGGCTGGCGGTAGACCTCGACCCGGTAGGCCTCAGGGTTTACGATCCAGACCTCGGGGATGCCTGCCTTCGCGTACACGGCCAGCTTTTTGCGGTCGTCCTCGAGGGTGGTTACGGCGACCTCGAGCACGAGGTACACGTCCTGAGCCTGGGGGTGTTCATGGCGATAATCGGCCACTCGGATCAGGGCCAGGTCGGGCTGAGGCATGGAGTGCTGGCCCAAACGGAGGGGGTTCTGGGTGCTAACCAGGGCCCTGCCCCGGAAATTCTCGTAGAGCGCGTCCTGAAACTTGCGTACCAGCGTGGCGTGAAGCGGTCCTATGGCCGGCATCTCGTAGACGACTCCCTCGATGAGTTCATAGCGTTTGTCCGGCGGCAAGTTCAGGCGGTAGAAGTCTTCCACCGTCAATTTGTAGCGACGGGATGGAGTCTGAGGCTCACGTACCGCCATGGGCTCAGTCTACCCCCTCAGCCTAGGAGGTGGTACAGCAGCGCCTTCTGGGCGTGCAGGCGGTTCTCGGCCTGGTCGAAGACCCGGCTCTTGGGGTGCAGGGTGGCCTCCTCCACGACCTCCTCGCCGTAGTGGGCGGGCAGGCAGTGCAGGAAGATGCCGTCCGGGGCGATGAGCTCGAGCATGGCCGGGGTCACCTGGAAGCCGGCGAAGTCCTTGATCTTGCGGCGCTGGCTGGCCTCCTGCTCCTGGCCCATGCTCACCCACACGTCGGTGTAGAGCACCTGCGCGCCCTCGGCGGCCTCGAGGGGGTCGTTGGTGAGGGTGACGTCGGCGCCGCGCTGCAGGGCGTCGAGGAGGATGACGGCGTTGGGCTCGTAGCCGCGCGGGGTGGCGATGGTGAGCTTGGCCCCCGAGAGCACCGCGCACTGGATGTGGGCGTTGGCCATGTTGTTGCCGTCGCCGATGTAGGCCACGCGCAGGCCCCGGGTGTCGGGGAAGGACTCCTCGATGGTCTGGTAGTCGGCCATGAGCTGCACGGGGTGGAGCAGGTCGGAGAGGCCGTTGATGACGGGCTTGCGCGAATAGCGGGCGAGCTCCTCGAGCGTCGAGTGCAGGTAGACCCGCGCCATGATGCCCTCCACCCAGCGCTCGAGGTTGAGCGCGATGTCGCGCACGGGCTCGCGCGTGCCCAGCCCGATCTCGGCGTTGGTGAGGTTGACGGCGTGCCCGCCGAGGTGGTTCATGGCTACCTCGAAGGTGGTGCGGGTGCGTAAGGAGGGCTTCTCGAAGATCATCGCCAGGGTCTGGCCCTCGAGGGGGCGCTGGCCCTTGAACTCGCCACGCTTCATGGCGTGGGCGGTGTCGAGCACCGCGCGGTATTCCTGGGGCGAGAGGTCGAGGTTGGAGAGGAAGTCGCGGCCTTTCAAGCTCTGCACGGGTTTGAGGGTTTCAACCACAGGGTGCCTCCGGGGTGAACGCACACTTATGCGTCCAGAGAGCACGATTATACAAGCGATGGCCGATAGCCGATAGCTCGACAGCCGGACGCGAAACGCCGGCGGCTGCTCCCCGTGCTGCTCGAGCCCTGCTCAGCCCCCCACGTGCACCACCGGGCGGCGCGAGGGGTCGGGCTCGGCCTGGCGCAGCACCTCGCGGGTGACCGGGGGCACGTCGCCCTCCCCGAAGGCCACGAAGGTGATGGCCTTGAAGATGGGGCTCGACTCGCTCCACTCGAAGTAGACGTGGGGGATCTTGCTGGTCTGGTCGCGCACGTAGAGCAAGAAGGCCGCGATGGCGTTGGGGATGGAAGGGCTCTGCAGCCGGATGATGGGGTAGTCCCCTACCTCCACCCCCCACACCTTGAGCACGTCGGAGAAGTCGGAGGCGTCGGGGACGAAGACCTCGAGGAAGGCCACGGGCTCGCGGGGGGGGATGTGGGTGTGCCGGCGCACGACGGCCTCCTTGGCGGAGTACTCCCCGATGTCGCCCCGCTGGCGGTGATTGGCGATGAAGCGGATTTCGCCCTGGGCTAGGTTACGCAGGATGCGCTGGGCGTCGGCGTCGATCTCGACCTGCTCGACGCGCAACTCCGTCGAGCGCAGGATGCGCGAGATGACCGACACCACCAGCACCCCCAGGATGAAGAAGGAGGCGATCTGGAGCCCGCTGGGGTTCTCGAAGACGATGACCGCCGAGGTGTAGACGAAGATCAGGCTCACCAGCCCGAAGCCCAGCGCCGCCCAGGTCTGCTTCTTGTGCAGCGCCGAGAGGGTGACGGCGATGGCGGCCGAGGTCATCAGCGCCAGCACGCCCGTGGCGTAGGCCCCGGCCTGGGCGTCCACGTCGGCCCGGAAGGCCAGCGTGACGACGAAGCAGATGAAGGTGAAGATCAGGGTGAGCGGGCGGGTGGCCCGCGCCCAGTCGGGGGCCATGCCGTAGCGCGGCAGGTAGCGCGGGGTGATGTTGAGCAGCCCGGCCAGGGCCGAGGCCCCGGCGAACCACAGGATCAGGATGGTGCTGAGGTCGTAGAAGGTGCCGAAGGCCTCGCCCAGGTGCTCGTGGGCCAGGTAGGCCAGCGCCCGCCCGTTGGCCTCGCCGCCGGGCTGGAAGGCCTCCGGCGGGATCAGCAGCGTGGTCACGAAGGCGCTGGTGATGAGCATGAAGCTCATGATCAGGGCGGCCGTGGTCAGGAGCTTGCGCGAGTTCTCGATGCGCCCCTTGGGGCGGCGGGGGTCGTCGTCGGGGCGGCCCCGCACCAGCGGCATCACCACCACGCCGGTCTCGAAGCCCGACAGGCCCAGCGCCAGCTTGGGGAACACCAGCAGCGCGGCCCCGACCACCGCGCCCAGCGAGGCGTAGTCGGCGTTCAGGCGGCCGGTCCAGTTAGCCAGGAGCGAGGGCTCGGCCGCGATGAGGCGGAAGCCCTCGAGCACCACCACCAGGCTCGAGCCGATGTAGAGCACCACCAGCACCACCGCGATGCCGATGGCCTCCTTGAAGCCGATGAGGAAGATGGCGCCCAACAGGGCCACCAGAAGCAGGGTGAGGGGCACCTGCTGGTGCATCCAGGAGGGCACGAAAGGGTTCTCGACGATGTGCTTGGCCGCGTCGGCGGCCGAGAGGGTGATGGTGATGACGAAGCCGGTGGCCACGAAGCCGATCAGGGCCAGCACCACGAACTTGCCGGTCCAGCCCTCGAGCAGGCGCTCGAGCATGGAGATCGAGCCGTCGCCGTGCGGGCTCTCCCCCGCCACCCGGCGGTACATCGGCAGCGCCCCGAACAGCGTCACCAGCACCAGCACCAGCGTGGCGATAGGCGAAAGGGCCCCAGCCGCCAGCGCGGCGATGCCGGGCTGGTAGCCCAGGGTGGAAAAGTAATCCACCCCGGTCAGGCACATGACCCGGTACCAGGGGTGGGTGGGGTGGTGCTCGGTCTTGGCGGCTTCGGGGCTGTAGAAGCCCTCGGTGCTTTGTTGGGGCTGGCCCTGGAGCAGCCAGCGCATGAAGGGGCTGAGTTGGGGTCTGGCTCGAGCCATAGGGCGTAGCCGGCGGCTACGAGAGCCTAGTGTACACCCGTTGCCCCGGGACAAGCGGCCGTGCGCTCACCCTAGGAAGCGGCGCTAGCGGAGGACCTCGAGCACGCTGTAGAGCCCGTCGCTGAGGGAGAGCTCGAGGTGGCCCCCGCCCGGCACGGCGTCCCGCGCGAACACCGCCCGGCCGCCCCGGAGCCCGGCCGAGAGGGTGGTGCGCCGGCCGTCTTCGGCGACGTGCACCAGAAGGGCGTGGGGGTAGTCTCGGTGGTTCCAGCTCAGCTCGAGGCGCTCAGGGGTGCGCTCGAGGGCCGCGCCCGTCGCCGGCACGCCGGCTTGCGGCCGGACCGGGGCCTCGCGGCGCAGGCGCACCTCCCCGCGCTCGAGCACCTCCACCG
>NZ_KE387026.1:138943-150678 GCF_000430045.1 Calidithermus chliarophilus DSM 9957
GCCTGGCTGCCGTGGGGCACCTCGACGGTCTCGGGCTCGAAGGCGGCCTCCACGGCGCCGCTCGCGGTCTGCAGCCGCAGCCGGTAGCCGCCCGCGCGGGGCGCGTCGGGGGCAAGGCCGAGCTTGAAGACCGGGTCCAGGTGGACCTGGCCGTCCCTGATCCTGCCGCTGACGAGGTAGGAGGGGCCCTGCCCCGTCGCACGCAGGTTGGGGCTCGAGGGGTACTTCTCGAGGTAACCCTGCGCCTTGTCGTAGTGGTAGTCGGAGACCCAGTTGGGGCTGCAGTAGCTCATGATGTCCTTGAGCGTGGGGGCCTGCAGGGCGTTGGCGAAGCGGTCGTAGCCCCAGGTCTGGGTGGGGGCCCCGGGGTAGGGGTAGTTGGGGTCGCCCTCCACCCCGCACGGGGCGTGGAGCAGGCCGAAGTTGTGGCCGACCTCGTGGGTCATCACGCGGAAGCTCGGCTGGCCGAAGGCGGTGCGGCCGGGCACGTAGGCGATGCCGCCCCCGATGTTGCCGACGCAGTAGTAGGCGCGGCTGCTGTTGTCGCTGACCTGGACCCGGCGGCACTCGCCCAGGAGCTGGCCCCAGTCGGTGTACTGCGAGGTGTAGCCGGCCCGCTCCTTCACGTCGACGCTGGTGAGGGGCCAGAGCTTGAGCAGGTTCTTGCGGATGGTCTCGAGGTCGTAGGCGGGCGGGGCCTTGCCGCCCACCACCACCGGGACGACGGTGAGGTAGAAGGCGAGTTCCTTGCCCACGGCGGGCTCGAGGGTGAGCCGGTTGTCGGTCTCCACGCCCTCGCCGATGGCGTTGTCGGGGTCGGCCTCGAGCTCGACCCTCAGCCCGGGCTTGACCCACTCCGCCGGGACGGTGGCGTTGTAGGTGGAGCCGAGCTCGTCCACGCGGGCAGCCTGCGGCACCTGGGCGGCCCCCTCGAGCTTCAGCTCCCCCAGGTAGGTCCCGGCGGCGAACACCCGCGCCCGCAGCCTGGCGGGCAGCTCGGGCCGGTCGGCGGTGTAGTAGACCCGCAGCAGCGCCGGCTTCCCCCCGACCAGGCGCAGCCCGTCCTTGAGAAGGCTCTGGCCGACCTCGGCCTTCTCGATCCTGACCTCGCCGGTATAGGCCGGGGCCGGCGGGCGGTTGCTGCACCCCACCAGGGCCAGCAGCCCCAGCAACACTCCTTTAGGCCACGCGCTCATGCCACTCTCCCCCATCTCCAGACGACGCACTCGAGCCCCTCACCCACCACGACCTCCGGCGTGAGGGATAAAGATTTCCTCTAACTTTATCGCCCGGCTTCCGGGGGGGCGGTGAGTCTAAACCTCAAATGAAGGCCCCGCCCGGCCGGGGGTTGGCTCGAGCCGACCTTCCCGGCCCAGCCACCGGCCGTTGACCGCCCTTACGCGAAGCCTAGTCCGCCGCCACGCCCGTCTTCTGCGCGATCTCGGGGATGCGGGCCAGGAAGGCCCCGGTGGGGCTGTGGGTGCTGGCGACCTGCTCGGGGGTGCCCTCCGCGACGATCTGGCCGCCCCGGGCCCCGCCTTCGGGGCCGAGGTCGATGACCCAGTCGGAGGTCTTGACCACGTCCATGTTGTGCTCGATGACCACCACCGTGTTGCCCGCGTCCACCAGGCGGTGCAGCACGTTGAGCAGCTTGGCGGTGTCCTCGAAGTGTAACCCCGTGGTGGGCTCGTCGAGGATGTAGAGGGTGCGGCCGGTGGCCTTGCGGCCAAGCTCGGTGGCGAGCTTGATGCGCTGGGCCTCCCCGCCGGAGAGCGTGGGCGAGGGCTGGCCGAGCTTCATGTAGCCCAGGCCCACGTCGAGCATGAGCTGGAGCTTGCGGGCGATGGTGGGCACGTTCTCGAAGAAGGCCAGGCCCTCCTCGACGGTCATGTCGAGCACGTCGGCGATGGACTTGCCGCGGAACTTGACCTCCAGTGTCTCCTTGTTGTAGCGCTTGCCCTTGCACACCTCGCACTGCACGTAGAGGTCGGGCAGGAAGAGCATCTCGATCTTCTTGGTGCCGTCGCCGCCGCAGGCCTCGCAGCGCCCGCCCTTGACGTTGAAGCTGAAGCGCCCGGCCTGGTAGCCGCGCTTGCGGGCTTCGGGGGTCTTGGTGAAGAGGTCGCGGATCTCGTCGAAGATGCCGGTGTAGGTCGCGGGGTTGGAGCGCGGGGTGCGGCCGATGGGCGACTGGTCGATCTCGATGACCTTGTCGAGGTGCTCCAAGCCCTCGATCTTGTCGAAGCGCCCGGGGATGGTCTTGGCCCGCATCAGGTCGCGGGCGAGGGCGGCGTAGAGCACGTCGTGCACGAGGGTGCTCTTGCCCGAGCCCGAGGGGCCGGTGATCGCCACGAAGCGGCCGAGCGGGACGCGCAGGTCCACGTTCTTGAGGTTGTGCTCGCGGGCACCGCGCACCACGAGGCTCTTGCCGTTGCCCTTGCGCCGCAGCTTGGGGACTTCGATGTGCCGGGTGCCCTTGAGGTAGGCCCCGGTGAGGCTGTTGGGGTTGTCGAGGATGTCCTGCAGCACCCCCTCGGCCACGACGTGCCCGCCGTGGATGCCCGCACCCGGCCCCATGTCCACGATCCAGTCGGCCTCGCGCATGGTGTCCTCGTCGTGCTCGACGACGAGCAGGGTGTTGCCCAGGTTGCGCAGCTTCTTCAGCGTGCCGATGAGGCGTTGGTTGTCCTTGGGGTGCAGCCCGATGGAGGGCTCGTCGAGCACGTAGAGCACCCCGGTGAGGCCCGAGCCCACCTGGGTCGCCAGGCGGATGCGCTGGGCCTCGCCGCCCGAGAGGGTGTTGGCGGCGCGGTCGAGGGTGAGGTAGTCGAGGCCGACGTCCTCGAGGAAGCCCAGCCGGCTGGTGATCTCGCGCCAGATGGGCGCGGCCACCTGGGCCTGGAACTCGTTGAGGTCGCGCTTCTCCGACGGCTCGGCCAGCCCCTCGATGGGGATGCGGAACTCGGCCAGGCGCTCGCAGGCCTCGATGACGCGGTTCTGGCCCAGCGCCTCGAAGAACTGCCGGGCCTCGCGCACGGGGAGGTTGGACACGTCGGCGATGTTGAACAGCCCCACCCGCACCGACAGCACCTCCTTCTTGTAGCGCGTGCCCGAGCAGGCCGGGCAGGGCTGGAGGGTCATGTAGGCCTCCAGCGCCTCGCGCAGCCCCTCCGACTCGGTCTCCTGGTAGCGCTTCTCGAGCCACGGCAGCACGCCCTCGTAGTGCACCTGGAAGCGCAGCGTCTCGCGCCCGCCCCGGCGGAACACCACCTCGAAGGGCTCGGGCAGCCCGTAGATGACCGCGTCCTGGGCGGCCTTGGGCAGTTCCTTGAAGGGGGCCTTCATGTCGAAGCCCATGTGCTCGGCCAGCGCCCGCAGGCGGTCCCAGAGGTAGCCCTTGCCGTTGTCGCGCCCCTTGGACCAGGGGATGATGGCCCCCTCGGCCAGGGAGAGCTCGGGGTTGACCACGAGCGCTGGGTCGAAGACCTGGTTGTAGCCCAGCCCCGAGCAGTCGGGGCAGGCGCCGTAGGGGGCGTTGAAGGAAAAGATGCGCGGCTCGAGCTCCTCGAGCACGCTGCCGTGCTCGGGGCAGGCGAACTTCTCGGAGAAAAGCTCCTCGCTGGCGTCGTCGGGGTAGAGCACCCGCATCAGGCCCTCCCCGCGCAGCAGCGCCAGCTCGACCGACTCGGCGATGCGGCTGCGCTCCTCGGCCTTGAGCACCACCCGGTCGATCACCAAGTCGATGTCGTGCTTCTCGTACTTCTCGAGCTTGAGGCCCAGGGCCTCCTCGAGGGTGTAGATCACCCCGTCCACCCGCACCCGGGCGTAGCCCTCCTTCTGGAGCTGCAAAAACTCCTTGCGGTACTCGCCCTTGCGCCCGCGCACGACCGGGGCCATCAGGATGGCCCGCGTGCCCTCGGGCCGGCGGAAGAGCCGGTCGGTGATCTCGGAGGCCGACTGCCGCTCGATGGGCCGCCCGCAGTGCGGGCAGAAGGCGGTGCCCACCCGCGCGAAGAGCAGGCGCAGGTAGTCGTGGACCTCGGTCACGGTGCCCACCGTCGAGCGGGGGTTGTGCGAGGTGGTCTTCTGGTCGATGGAGATGGCCGGGGAGAGCCCCTCGATGCTGTCGACGTCGGGCTTCTCCATCACCCCCAGGAACTGGCGGGCGTAGCTCGACAAGGACTCCACGTAGCGCCGCTGGCCCTCGGCGTAAATGGTGTCGAAGGCCAGGGTGCTCTTGCCCGAGCCCGAGACCCCCGTAATGACAATGAACTGCCCGCGGGGCAGTTCAACGGTAATGTTCTTGAGGTTATGTTCCCGCGCTCCACGTACGATGATGCGGTCCATCCGAAGGAGTATAACACCGGCTTTGGGTTATGTAAATAACATATGCAAGCCTCAGCGGCAGGGTGTATGATGCAGGATTGCCCGGCCGGCCGCAGGGGCTAAGCTGGAAGGGCCCGCGCCCGGCGCACCGCTATGAAATACACCATCCTGACCCTTTTCCCCAACCTGATCCGGCCCTGGCTCGAGGAGTCGCTCATCGCCAAGGCCCTCGAGCGGGGGCTGCTCGAGGTCGAGGTCCACGACATCCGCGAGCACGCCACCGACAAGCACCGCACCGTCGACGACACCCCCTACGGCGGCGGGGCGGGGATGGTGATGCGCGTGGACGTGGTAGTGAAGGCCATCGAGGCCGCCGGCCCCGCCGACGAGGTGATCCTGCTGTCCCCCGCGGGCCGGCCCTTCGACCAGCGCATGGCCGAGGAGCTCGCCGCCAAGCAGCACCTGGTGCTGGTGTGCGGCCGCTACGAGGGCATCGACGCCCGGGTGGAGCACTTCGTCACCCGCGAGGTCTCCATCGGGGATTACGTGCTGATGGGCGGCGAGCTGGGCGCGCTGGTGCTGCTCGAGGCCACCTCGAGGCTCGTCCCCGGCGTGATCAAGGAGGCCGAAAGCCACCAGCAGGATTCCTTCGCCCAGGGCCTCCTCGACTACCCCCACTACACCCGCCCCCCCGAGTTCCGCGGCCTGGGCGTCCCGGAAATCCTCACCTCGGGCCATCACGCCAAGATCGCCGAGTGGCGCCGGAAACAGGCCCTGCTGCGCACCAAGCAGCGGCGGCCGGACCTCCTGGAGCACGCCGAGCTGACGCCGAAGGATCTGGCGTGGCTCGAGGAGGAGGCGTGAAGTGTGCCGAACGCGAAACGCCGATAGCCAAACGCAAAACGCCAGACGCCTTGTTCCCCCCTTAGCAAGGGGGGTTAGGGGGGATAAACCCTCCCCGCGCGCCGGGAAGGGTAAACCACGAGCTACAAGCTGACCGCTGAGAGCTGACGGCTGACTGCCGCCCTCCCTGTTTGACTCTCCCTGTGCGCTGCTGCTATACTTTCAAGCCGCTGTGCCGAGTGTCGCGCGCTGCGTGGCACGCTCGAGGCCTATCGACCCAAGAACCCGTCGCCCAGGCGACGCAAGCAAAGGTTCCGCTGGGAACAGGAGCAAGCCATGAACCGTGGTGCCCTACTCAAAGTTGTCGAACAGCCGTACGTCCGTACCGACATCCCCCCCTTCCGCGCCGGCGACACCGTCAAGGTCAACTACAAGGTGCGCGAAGGCAACCGGACCCGCATCCAGGCCTACGAAGGCGTGGTGATCAAGGTCAAGCGCAACGGCTTCAACTCCTCCTTCACCGTGCGCAAGATCTCCTTCGGCGAAGGCGTAGAGCGCGTGTTCCCCTTCAACTCCCCCCTCATCGACTCGGTGACGGTGGTGGGTTACGGCAAGGTGCGCCGCGCCAAGCTGTACTACCTGCGCGACCTGCGCGGCAAGGCGGCCCGCATCAAGACCGACCGCGCCCGCGTGGGCGGCAGGGGCGGAGAAGCGGCTCCCGCCGCCGAAGCCCCGGCTCAGGGCGAGTAAAAGCGGCTCTCGAGTTCGCCTTTCGGAATGTCCCGCTCGATCGAGCGGGACATTCCGGGTTTTATCGCACTCTTCACAGACGTTGCCTCCCATCCGGGAGGCAACTGTTCTGTACACGACGCAAAGGTCGAGTTAGTGAGAGGCTTAAATCATTACGAAGAGTGCTCTAACCCTTTTCCCTCGAGCAGACATGCCTTAGGCTTGACGGCATGACCACACTGGAAGCAAGCCAGAAGATCGGCAACTACCGGGTGCTGGAAGTGCGGGAGCTGCCGCACCTCCGGGGCCAGTACATCCGCCTGCTGCACGAGCCCACCGGCGCCCAGCACATCCACGTCGCCTGCCCCGACGACAACAACGCCTTTTGCGTGAGCTTCCCCACCGTACCCCAGGACTCCACCGGCATCGCGCACATCCTCGAGCACATCGTGCTCGCGGGCTCGGAGCGTTACCCGGTGCGCGATCCCTTCTTCAGCATGATGCCGCGTTCGCTCGCCACCTTCATGAACGCGCTCACCTACCCCGACCGCACCGCCTACCCCTTCTCCACCCGGGTCGAGAAGGACTACTACAACCTGCTCGAGGTCTACCTCGACGCCTGCTTTTTCCCCCGCATCGACTACGAGGCCTTCCGGCAGGAGGGCTGGCGCTACCAGTTCGCCGAGCTCGAAAACCCCGGTTCGCCCCTGCAGTACGGCGGGGTGGTCTTCAACGAGATGAAGGGCATGATGTCGACTCCTGCCTACGTCATGTTCCGCAACCTCGGCCGGGCGGTCTTCCCCGGGCTGACCTACGCCAACAACTCCGGCGGCGACCCCCGCCACATCCCCGAACTCACCTGGGAGGCGCTCAAGGACTTCCACGCGCGGCACTACCACCCCTCCAACGCCTACTTCTACACCTACGGCAACCTGCCGCTCGAGCGGACCCTCACCGCCATCGAGCGCTACGCCCTCGCGCGCTTCGGCCGCATCGACCCCGGCACCGCCATCCCCGACCAGGAGCGCTTCAGCGCGCCCCGGCGGCACGAGGCCGTCTACCCGCTGGCCCCCAGCGAGAACCCCGACAAGAAGTCGCAGGTGCTGGTGGCGTGGCTCACCACCTTCGTCGGCGACGTGGTGGAGGTGCTGGGGCTGTCGGTGCTGCAGCGGGTGCTGCTCGCCAACGCCGCCTCGCCCCTGCGCAAGGCGCTGCTCGAGAGCAAGATCGGCGAGGCGTTGGCCGACAGCACCGGCTTCAACACCGTCTTCCGCGAGGCGGTGTTCGCCGCCGGGCTCAAGGGGGTCAACCCCGAGGACGCCGACCGCATCGAGGGGCTGATCCTGGACACCCTGCACGAGCTCGTGCGCGGGGGCGTGCACCAGGGCATGGTGGACGCGGCCATCCACCGCTTGGAGCTCGAGTCGCGCGAGGTGTCGAACCAGGGCTTCCCCTACGCGCTCAAGGTCTTCTTCCAGATGGCCGGGCCCTACCTCCACGGGGGCGACCCCTACCTGGCGCTGCAGTTCGACGCGGCGCTGGAGCGCCTGCAGGCCGAGCGCGCCAAGGGCCTGTTCTTCGAGAACCTCATCCGCAAGCACTTCCTCGACAACCCCCACCGCGCCACCATCGTGCTCAAGCCCGACCAGACCCTCACCGAACGGCAGGAGCGCGAGGAGCGCGAGAAGCTGGAGCGCGTCCGGGCCAGCCTCTCCGAGGCCGAGGTGCGGCGCATCGTCGAGGAGGCCAAGGCGCTCAAGCAGCGGCAGGAGGCCAAGGAGGACCGCTCGGTGCTGCCGACCCTCGAGCTCGCCGACATCCCCATGGGCTTCGAGGACGTGCCCCATGTCGTCAAGATCGTGCAGGGCGCTACGGTGGGGCTCTTCCCCCAGCCCACCAACGGGATCAGCTACCTCGACCTGAGCTTCGACTTCTCGGGGCTGCCCGAGCGCTACCTCGAGCTGCTGCCGCTCTTCGCCTTCGTGGTGACGCGCATGGGCGGGGGGAAGAGCGACTACCTCGAGATGGCCGCCCGCGTCGAGGCCCACACCGGGGGCCTGACCGCCGGGGCCTCGCTGCGCTCGCTCCCCGAGGACTTCGGCGCCTTCCGCCGCTCCTTCGGCCTGTCGGGCAAGGCGCTCTACCGCAACCACGCCGAGTTCTTCGCCATCCTGCGCGACCTGCTCACCGCGCTGCGCTGGGACAGGGCCCACCTCAAGAACCTGCTGGGGCAGCTCAAGGCGAGCTACGAGGCCCAGGTCGTGCAGGCGGGCCACGTCTACGCCATGCGGCTCGCCGCGCAGCAGTTCGGCGGGGTGGCTGCGCTGCGGGAGCGGCTGGAGGGGCTCTCCCAGGTCGCGACCCTCAAGCGCCTGGCCGCCCTGGACGAAGCGGGCCTGAGCGGGCTGCTCGACGACCTCGAGGCCCTGCGCCAGCACCTCTTCCGCAGCGGCGGGCTGCGGGTGTGCGTGACGGCGGAGGAGGCGGTGCTGCCGGAGCTGGAGGAGCGGCTCGAGCAGCTCCTGGCCGCGCTGCCCGACGGGGCGGGCGTCGCCGGGGCGGGCGAGGGGAGCCTGCCCGGCAAGAGGCTGGTTCCCCAGGCGCGCACCACCGCCGTGGCCGTGGCCTACGACGCCAAGCTCTTCCAGACGGTGCCCTACACCCACCCCGACGCGCCCGCGCTGCAAGCGCTCGCCAACCTGCTGCGCTCGGAGTACCTGCACAAGGAGATCCGCGAGAAGGGTGGGGCCTACGGGGGCTTCGCCGTGTTCAACCCGGAGAGCGGGATGTTCGGCCTGCTGTCCTACCGCGACCCCCACATCGTGCGCACCTTCGAGGTGTACGGCGGCATCCACGACTTCCTGGCCCGAGAACTCGAGCCCGAAAAGGTCAAGGAGGCCATCATGAGCGCGGCCGGCGACATCGACCCCCTGCTCTCCCCCGACTCCAAGGGCCGCACCCGCTTCTTCGACGACCTCGCGGGCTACACCCTCGAGCGCAAGCGGCAGTACAAGGAGCGGCTGCTGCAGGTGACGCTGGGCGACCTGCGCCGGGTGGCCCACACCTACCTCTCGGGCGAGGCCGCCCTCGCGGTGATCGCCGGCGAGGAAAAGGTTAAGGAAGCTAATCAAATGCTGGAACCGCCCTTCGAAGTGGCTGCAATTTAAGCGCATTCCAGGTAGAATACTGCCGGATTGGGGAAAAGCCCCTCGATCCGGCAGTTCTGCTGCCCTTTGCGTTCACCCCTGGGGCTGCCCTAAATTTCTCGAAAAATCGGGCTCGAAATTGGCCTGAGGCCGTGGTCTGTCCTCATTCCGCCGTCCTGACTATAGATCGGGTTCATCGCCGTCGCGTGGTGGTGTGTAAGGGGGAGGATCAGGTTGAAGCGATGGGCAAAGGTCGTGTTCGGGCTGGCTTTGGCAGTGACGGTCGGATCGGGACTGGGTTATCTGGCGCTGCCCCAGGTGGTGCGCTGGTGTTGCAGCCCGCAGTACGAGGGGCGGTTGCGCCTGGAGGGCCTGCGGGCGCCGGTGACGCTCGAGCGCGAGCCCAGCGGGGTCGTGCACATCCGGGCGCAGTCGGTGCCTGACGCCTTCTTTGCGCTGGGGGTCGCCCACGCCCAGGACCGGCTGTTCCAGATCGACCTGCAGCGGCACATCGGGGCCGGGCGGCTGTCCGAGCTCTTCGGCAGCGCGACGCTGGCGCAGGACAAGTTCATGCGCACGCTGGGGCTCTACCGCGCCGCCGAGCGCACCTACGAAGGGCTCTCGCCCGAGGGCAAGGCGGTGGTGGAGGCTTACCGGCAGGGCATCAACAGCTACCTCGCCTCCGACCCACCGCTGCCGCTGGAGTACCGCGTCCAGGGGCTCAAGCCCCGCCCCTGGAGCGCCGCCGACGTGCTGGTGTGGGCCAAGGTGATGGCCTTCGACCTCTCCGGCAACTGGCGCTACGAGCTCGGGCGCTACGCCCGCGCCCGCCAGGGCATGAGCGTGGCCCGCATGAACGAGCTGCTGCCGCCCTACCCCGGCGACGAGGCCGCCATCGAGCGCTCCGCCGACGCGGCGCAGGTGCAGCGGCTGGGGCGGCTCGAGCTGCGGGAGCAGGCCCTGCTGAGCTACGTGCGCGGCCTGCCGGCGGGCCTGCTGCCCGCCGAGCGCGACCTACGCACCGCCTCCAACAACTGGGCAGTGGCCGGGAGCCGCACCCGCACGGGCGCCCCCCTGCTCGCCAACGACCCCCACCTGGGGCTGAGCGTCCCCTCCCCGTGGTACTTAGTCCACCTCGAGGCCCCCGGCTACAACGTCATCGGGGCCAGCGTGGCCGGGCTGCCGGGGGTGGTGATCGGGCGCAACCCCCACGTAGCCTGGGGCGTCACCGCCATGGGCGCCGACGTTCAGGACCTCTACGTGCTGCGCCCCATCGGTAAGGGGTACTGGTACGGCGGCCGGGTGGTTCCCTTCGCCGAGCGCAAGGAGGTCATCCGGGTGCGCGGGGGCAAGGACGTGGAGCTCGTGGTGCGCGAGAGCGTCTACGGCCCCGTGCTCAACGACCTGGTGGGCGAGGCGGGCAAGACCCCGGTGGCCCTGCGCTGGGTGGGCCTCGAGCCCGGCGACCGCACCCTCGAGGCCGTGGTCAAGCTGGGCCGGGTGCGCGACTGGCAGCAGTTCAAGGAAGCCCTTGCCGACTACGCCGTACCCACCCAAAACTTCGTCTACGCCGACCGCGAGGGCAACATCGGGCAGCTCTCGGCGGGCCGCTTCCCCCTGCGCCAGCCCGGGCACGTGGGCGCGCTGCCGGTGGCGGGCACGGGCGAGTACGACTGGCGCGGCTGGGTCGCCCCGGCCGAGTGGCCCCAGCACTACAACCCCGCGCAGGGCTTCGTCGCGACCGCCAACAACAAGGTGCTCGAGCCCGGCTACCCCCACCTGCTCACCGTGGACTGGGAACAGCCCTACCGCGTCGAGCGCATCCGGCAGTTGCTCTCCCGGCCTCAGAAGTTCGGCCTGGAGGACATGCAGGCCATGCAACTCGACACCCGCTCGCTGCTGGTGGAGCAATTCCGCCCCTCCATCGCCCGCCTGCCGCTGTCGAGCCCCGAGGCCAAGGCCTGGCGGCAGCGCCTGCTGGCCTGGGACGGCGACATGCGGCCCGAGTTGCAGGAGCCCACCGTGTTCAACGCCTGGTACAGCGAGCTCTCGCGCCTTCCCAGCCGCGAGATCGGGCTGGAGTTCTGGGACCAGCCCCGCTACCTGCTGCGCGCGCTCGAGCACGGCGACCCCAACTGTCCCGGGCGCGACTGCCTGGCCTACGCCGCCCAGGCCTTCGAACGAACCCTGCTGCGCCTGGGCCGCCAGGTCCCGCGCTGGGGCGACGCCCACGCCGCCCGCTTCACCCACTCCATCCTCACCCACACCCCCCTGCGCTTCATCTCCGACCGCACCCTCCCCCAGGGCGGGGACAACTACACCCTCGAGCGCGCCTCCTACGACCCCCAAACCCTCCGCACCAACGGCGGCGCCACCTACCGCCAGATCGTGGACCTGGCCAACCCGGAAAACTCCCTCTTCATGCTCCCCACCGGCCAGAGCGCCCACCTCTTCAGCCCCCACTACAGCGACCTGCTGCCGCTGTGGAAGGAAAACCGCTACCTGCCGATGAAAACGCGGGATTACCCGGTGGTCCAGACGTTGGTGTTGGAGCCGTAGTGAGGGGGTGCTGATAGTCGATAGTCGATAGCTGATAGCCAAACGCAAAACGCAAGACGCAAAACGCCTCGTTGGGGTTAATCATCCACTGGGGTTGTGCCCGCCCCCCAGGCCAACTACAGCCCCACTTCC
>NZ_KE387026.1:150778-154682 GCF_000430045.1 Calidithermus chliarophilus DSM 9957
CAAGGTGCGGCCCGCACCCCCGCACACGCGGGCACTGAGGCCCGGCGGCACGTCCGCGAGGGGGTGGCCGTAGGCCATACCGGCTCTGCCGGTAACCTGGAGTCCCTCGGGGGAGCCCAGGGGGAGCAGGTTTCCGGCGTATGCCGGATCGCGTACCGCGATGCCCTCGCCACGTGGAATGGCCTCCCCCTCCGGCCCCTGACGGCGGAACCGACACCGCCAAACCACCCCACCGCAAACCAACCCCTGACCCACCAATGGAAAACGTGCAAATTCGGCGGCCTCGGGCTGTTCCAAGGCGTATAAAAGGGCTATGGGTGGATCCCACTTACCCCCCTTACTGCTGGCGCTCGTAGCCGGCCTGTGGGTGATTTGGTTCATCGGTGTAGGCCAGAACAACGACGTCATCACCGAGGCTGCCCTCGTCGCCTTCAACCTCCTGGGCTTCTGGGCCATCAGCCGCTGGACCCGCCACCTCCCCGCCTTCCTGCGCGGCCCCTTGCTGGGCCTGGGCCTGGGCTTCCTGATCATCGGCATCGGCTACGTGCTGCTACTGCTGGGCACCATGGGCATGAGCGCTTTCGGCTCCGCCGCCGAACTGATCAACCTCGCAGGGGCGCTCATCGGCATGATCTCCGCCGCCTTCATCCCCTGGGCCATGGAGCGCAGCAACCTCGCCCCCGAAGGCCACGGCTCCCAAATCCTCATCGGCTCGGCCGTCGTCGGCATCCTGCTCACCCTGGGGGTTGTGCTCGTGCGGCCCAGCGAACCCCTGCAGGTCCTGTTCCTGTTCGTCAGCCTGTTCCTGGCGACGCTGTTCATCTGGAACGCGCTGATCCTGGCCGGGGGCCGCATCGGCCGCAGCCTGCAGATCCTCAACTACAGCCTGGTCTCCATCGGGCTCTCCCGCGTGGCCTTCGTCTTAATCCCCGGCAGCCTGAGCTACCGCGTGACCGACTTCTTCTTCCTGCTCGCCCTGAGCCTCATCGTGCTGGGCAGCTTCCGGCAGGCACCGGGGGGTAAAGGGGCAGCGGTTAGCCGTCAGTCGTAAGTGGTCAGCTTTCAGCCGCCAGCTCGTGGCTCGTGGTTGCCCCTTCCCCGGCCCTCGACGCCGGCGGGGAGGGTTTATCCCCCCCAGCCCCCCTTGCTAAGGGGGGAACAAGGCGTCTCGCGTCTCGCGTCTCGCGTCTCGCGTCTCGCGTTTTGCGTTTTGCGTTTTGCGTCTTGCGTCTGGCGTCTGGCGTTTGGCGTCTTGCGTACGACGTACGACCTCTAAACCCGCCAAGGAGTCAGCGCCGCCTCGAGGCGGGCAAAAGTCCAGTCCAGCAGCACCGCGAGTAACGCCACCGCGATGGCACCCTCGGTAACGAAGGCCAGGTTGCTCACGGCCAGGCCGGCCACGATGGGGACGCCCAGGCCGCCGCCGCCGATCAGGGGGGCGACCGTGGCCGTCGCCAGGATGAGCACGGCGCTGGCGCGGACGCCGGAGAGGACGACCGGGAAGGCCAGGGGGATCTCGACCCGCCACAGGCGCTGCAGGGGGGAATAGCCCATGCCGCTGGCGGCCTCGAGCACGTCCTGCGGCACGGCCGCCAAGCCCTCGAGCGTGTTCCGCACCACGGGCAGGAGGCCGTAGAGGAACAGCGCCAGAACCGCGCCGCCCGAGCCGAAGCCCACGAAGGGCAGGGCCAGGGCCAGCACCGCCACCGGGGGGAAGGTCTGGCCGACGGCGACCAGGTTCTCGACCAGGGGCCGGAACGCCGCCCCCGAGGGCCGGGCCGCCCAGACCGCCAGCGGCAGCCCCACCAGCAGCACGGCGAGGAGCGCGGTCCCGGTGATGGCGAGGTGCTCGAGGGCCAGGTTGAGCAGGGTCTGGCGCTCGAACAGCGGGGTCTGGTCGGGGAAGAGCGCCGAGAGGGCCCGCCTCCAGAGGTCGTCGTAGGCGAACAGGCCCAGCAGCAAGGCCCAGGCCAGCGCCGGGGCGATCAGCCGGTTCAGCGGGGCGCTTTGCTCGAGGGGGCGGGCTCGGGGCACGCTCACTCCTCCGAGGCCACCCGCAGCAGCGTCTCCAGCCGCACCTGGCCCACCGGCCGGCCCTGTGCGTCGGTCACGGCCACGCTGCGGGTCCCCTGGGCCAGCAGGGCGGAGAAGGCCTCGCGGGCCATGGCGCTCAGGGGCACCGAGGCGGCGGGGAGCTTGCCGTTGAAGGGCTCGACGAGGCCCTCGAGCGGGATGCGCGACAGGCGCAGCAGGGTGCGCGAGGGGCCGATGAAGTCGCGCACGAAGGGGGTCTTGGGATCGCGCAGCAGGGCCTCCGGGGGGTCGTACTGCTCGACCTGCCCGTGGTTCATCAGGCAGATACGGTCGGCGAGCTTGACGGCCTCCTCGAGGTCGTGCGTCACGAAGAGCACGGTCTTCCTGAGCCCGGCCTGCAGCTTCAGGAACTCGTCCTGCAGGCGCTCACGGGTGGGGGGGTCCACCGCGCCAAAGGGCTCGTCCATCAAGAGCACCGCGGGGTCGGCGGCGAGCGCCCGGGCCAGCCCCACCCGCTGGGCCTGGCCGCCGGAGAGCTCGCGGGGGTAGCGGGCGGCGAAGGTGGCGGGCTCGAGGCCCACCCGCGTGAGCATCTCCCGCGCCCGCGCCTCGCGCCTCGAGCGCTCCCAGCCCAGCAGGCGCGGCACCACCATCACGTTCTCGAGCACGCTCATGTGGGGGAAGAGCCCGATGCTCTGGATCACGTAGCCGATGCCCCGGCGCAGTTCCTCGGGGTTGAGGAGGCGCACGTCCTGCCCGCCCAGGTAGACGGTGCCCTCGGTGGGCTCGATCAGGCGGTTGACGGTGCGCAGCAGCGTGGTCTTGCCGCAGCCCGAGGGCCCCAGCAGCACCACCACCTGCCCGGCGGCGACCTCGAGGCTCACCCCCCGCAGCGCCTCGAAGCCCCCGTAGCGCTTGACGACGTTCTCGAAGCGGATCATCGGCCCCCCTCCAGGCCCAGCCGGCGGCGCACGACCCAACCGACGCCGCGCAGCGCCCCGTCGGCGAGCAGGGCCAGGGCGATCACCGGCAGCGCGCCCACCAACACCATGTCCCCTGCCCCGCTCTGCACCCCTTGCAGGATGAAGTAGCCCAGCCCCCCGGCCCCGATGAGCGCGGCGACGGTGGTGATGCCGATGGTGAGCACCAGCCCGCCCCGGACGCCCTCGAGGATCAGCGGGGTCGCCAGGGGCATCTCCACCCGCCAGAAGAGCTGGCGGCCGCTCATGCCCATGCCTCTCCCTGCGTCGCGGGCGGCCTCCGGGACCGCGCGCAGGCCGGTGTAGGTGCTGAGCACCACCGGCAGCAGGGCGTAGAGGGTGAGGGCCAGCACCGCCGGGGCCGCCCCGATCCCCCGCACCCCGGCGGCGGCGAGGGGCTCGGAGAGCTCGAGCCGCAGCGGCTCGGGCCCCAGCAGGTTGAACAAGAGCGTACCGCCCAGCACCAGCGCCAGCAGGCCCACCGGGAAGGCCGCCAGCAGGCCCAGCGAGGGGTTGGCCGCCCAGAACAGCCGGGTGAGCAGCAGCCCCACCGCGACCACCGCCAGGGCGGCCTCGAGGCTCACCCCCCGCCCCACCCAAGCCAGGACGGGCAGCAGCAGCCCGAAGAAGGCCAGCGAGGGGATGGTCTGCAGGAAGCCGGTCAGGCTCAGCACCCAGCCGAAGCGGGCGTCGCGGGCGGCCAGGGCCCCCAGGGGGATGCCCACCAGCAGAGCCTGCCCCACCGCGCTCGCGGCCATCGCCAGGTGCCGCCAGGTCTCGAGGCCGAACTGCTGCCGGTAGGCCGAGCCCTCGACCACCGGGGCCAGCGGCGAGAAGCTCCCCGCCAGCACGGCGGCGAGCACGGCGGCGGGGAGGGCCACGGCCAGCCA
>NZ_KE387026.1:154782-168461 GCF_000430045.1 Calidithermus chliarophilus DSM 9957
ACCCCCCGCGCCACCCCGCCCGCCAGCAGGGCCCAGCCCAGCGTGAGCAGCCCCAGCAGCAGCGGGTAAGCAGCCCCGCGCAGGAGGGGCAGCAGCAGCCAGCCCAGGGCCAGCGCCGCGGCCAGGGCGGGCTCGAGGCCCCACGGCCGCACGAACGCCCCGTCGAGCAGGCGGTTGGGCTTGAACGCGATCCAGGGCAGGGCCAGGGCCAGCAGGCCCAACCCGGCGGCCAGCCAGGCCACCGGGTTGAGCGCTCGCCCAGCAGGGCGCAACACGCGGGCCCCCTTACTTGATCAGGCCCTTCTGCTTGAGGTACTCGGCGGCCACGTCGGCGGCCTTCTTGCCCAGCGCCACCTGGCCGTTGAGGTCGGAGAGCACGTCCTCGGTGAGGGTGGCGAAGAGCGGGTTGATGAGGGTGGCGAGCTCGGGGTAGCGGTCGAGCACCGCCTTGCGCACGGTGATGGCGGGCTGGTAGACCGCGACCGCGCCGCGGGGGTCGGTGAGGGCGACCAGGCCCAGCGTGGCGATGGCCCCGTCGGTGCCGTAGGCCATGGCCGCGTTGACCCCGTTGGTGCCGCGGGCCGCCGCCGTTTCGGTCTGGGTGGTGTCGCCGCCCGGCAGGATGAGGAGCTGTTCGGGCTTGAGCTTGAAGCCGTAAACCCGCTCGAAGGCCTTGAGCGCGTCGTCGCGGTCGACGAACTCCTGGCTGGCCGCCAGCTTCACCGGCTTCCCGGCGTTGACGTAGCGGGCGAAGTCGGCCATGGTCTTGAGGCCTTCCTTCTCGGCCAGGGCCTTGGGCACGGCGATGGCCCAGGTGTTGTTGGCGGGGGCCGGGTTGAGCCAGACGATGCCGTTCTTGGCGTCGAGCTCCTTGGCCTTGTCGAAGCCCCGCTTGGCGTCGCGGGTCAGGGCGGCCTCGACCTGGGCCTCGGGGAAGAACTGCGTGAGGGCGGTGCCGGTGTACTCGGGGTAGAGGTCGATCTCGCCGGAGGTGAGGGCCCTGCGCACGATGTTGGTGGTGCCGGTGCGGCAGCGGTCGTTGACGCGGAAGCCGGCGGCCTCGAGCCGCAGCTTGACCATCTGGCACAGCACCTCCCCCTCGGTATCGATCTTGGAGCCGACGGTGATGGGACCCTTCTGGGCCAGGGCGAGGCCCATCCCCAGGGCGATCAGCAACGCGAAGACACTTTTCATCCAGAAACCTCCTAATCCTCATGTACTGCTTAGGTTCGTAACATAACACTTCGACCCCGGCGATATGTCAGCGAGCTTACTCACTGACCGCTCGGTGGACAGCCGGTAGCCGGTCGGACGTATTCATTTTCGCGCCGCCCATTAGCGCGGGGTGAAAAAGAAGGCAAAACCCAGCAGGGCGTACACGCCCAGCAGCAGGAAGCCCTCGAGCCAGTTGCTCTCCCCGTCGCGCACCACCGCGTTGGTCGCCAGGATGCTGGCGGCGAGGGCGGCGAGCTCGAGGGGGTTGTGGAAGACGAGGTCCATGGGCCGCCCGGCGAAGTAGCCCACCAGCACCAGGATGGGGGCCACCAGCAGCGCGATCTGGAGGGAGGAGCCCACCGCGATCTGCACCGCCAGATCCATCTTGTTCTTCATGGCAAAGACCACGGCCGCGAAGTGCTCAGCGGCGTTGCCCACCAGCGGGATGAGGATGATGCCCACGAAAAACTCCGAAAGCCCCAGCACCTCGGTGGCGGCCTCGAGGCTCCCCACCAAAAACTCCGCCATCACCGCCACCCCCACCGTGGCCGCGGCCAGCACCCCCACGGCCACCGGCACGCTCCAGGTGGCCGGGTGCTCCTCGGGGTGGGCCTCGTCGAGGCCGCTGACGAGGTCCTTGTGGGTGCGCAGGGTGAAGTAGATGTTGGCGAGGTAGATCAGGATCAGCACCCCGGCCGTGGCGAGGCTGAAGAGCTCGTCGGGCAGGGTGGGGTCGGGCACGTTGAAGAAGTTGCGCTCGGCGAGGTCGAAGAAGGTGGGGAGCATGAAGGCGATGAGCGTGAGGGTGAGCAGCGAGGCCGAGAGCCCGGCCGCGTGGGCGTTGAAGTTCTGGCGCAGGTAGCGCAGGCCCCCCAGGAAGATGGACAGCCCCAGCACCAGCAGCAAGTTGGAGAGGATCGAGCCGGTGATGCTGGCCTTGACGATCTCGATCTTGCCCGCCAGCAGGGCCACGGTGGCGATGATCAGCTCGGCGGCGTTGCCGAAGGTGGCATTGAGCAACCCGCCCACCGTGCTGCCCGCCCGTGCCGCCAGCTCCTCGGTGGCCTGCCCCATCCAGCCCGCCAGCGGCAGCAGCGCCAGCGCCGAGACCACGAAGATCCAGACCGCCGGGGCGTGGAAGACCTCCAGCGCGACCGCCAGCGGGATGAACACCAGCATGCCGTAGCGGAACATGGCGGTATTGTACCGCCGCCCTCAGCCCTCCCCCACTGCCGTTGGTATGACCCGCCGGGAAAAAACCCTAAGACAAGGGCGAGGCCCGCGCGAGGAGTGAGGAGGGGGGTTAAGCCCTCGAGCCGCCCTCGCGAGCGCCAGCGCTACCCGCCCGGCCCCGCCGCCGGCAGCAGGCGCAGCACGTCGCCCCCGGCCCGCTGCCGCAGCTTTTCGACCTCCCGGCGGGCCCGCGAAGGCCCCAGCCAAGGGGTCCAGTAAGCCCGCAGGGTCTCCAGCACCAGCCCCGTCGCTACGGTCTCGGCGGGCTCGCGCGGGCAGTAGAGCAGGTCGAGGTTGGTGACCGGGCCGCCGCCCGGCCCGCCCACGGGCTGCTCGTAGCGGAGGTCCACCTTCCGAAAACCCAGGGCCTGAAAAACCCGGCGGCGCTGCACGGGGTCGGAGCCCACCCGCCGCTCGGCCTCGAGCTCGGCCGCGCTCATGCGCTCGGGGGCCACCACGTCGATGAACACCCCGTTGACCCGGCCTTTGGCCGCCGCGTCGAGCACGGCGAAGCGGGCCTCGTGCAGCCTGCGGGCGAGGCCCCGACCCCGGGCCTCGGGGGCCACGCCCATGAAGCTGGAGAAGCCGGTGTTGGGCCGGGCCATGTAGTGGAAGAGGGTCCCGCCCAGCACCTCGCCCCCCTCCTCGGCCACGACCAAAAAGTTGCCGCGCGCGGCGAGCGGAACGCCGATCATGGCCCGGATCACCCCGGGCGGGATCAGCATGTCCGGCTCGAAGTAGACCCGCCGCTGGAGCTGCCCGAACTTGCCGATGGCGGGGTCTAGGGGGCTGGTGACCTGACGGACCTCGAGCACGGCGTCGCCCCGGCCTCGGACACCCTCACTCCTCCGGCCGGTACTGCGAGGGGTAGTTGACGATCTTGTCCCACTCGTCGGCGGTGGAGCGGGCCACGAAGGCGATTAATGGCTCGGAGCCGATGTTGATCACCTCATGAGGCACCCCGGGCTTGATGTAGATGAAGTCCCCCGCCTCGTTGATGACCTCCTGCTTCAGCCCCTCGCCGAAGGTGTGCTTCACCCGCCCCTGCGCGATGAACAGCATCACCTCGAACCCTTCGTGGATGTGCGCGTAGGCGATGGCCCCCGGCGGCACGGTCGCCACGTTGACGGAAAGCCCCGTAGACCCCACGTTCTTCGCCGACATCCCCTGCATGTAGCGAATACCGTTCCAGCCGCGCTCCTTCCCCCCACCCCGGATCACGGTGATCCCGCCCAGGTCCTCGACGATGCTCTGGTCGATCTCCCCGACACCCTTGGTCTGTTCTGGCATGCCTCAATCTACCAGCTATCCCGCACGGGTTGGGGATGGAAAGCGGCTCGTGGTTTACCCCCTCCCCGGCCCTCCCGGCCGGCGTCGAGGGTCTAGGGCCAAGGCGTCCAAGGTCTCGCGTCTTGCGTTTTGCGTTTTGCGTCTTGCGTTTTGCGTCTTGCGTCTTGCGTCTTGCGTCTTGCGTACGGCGTACGACGTACGACCCGCGCCCGGCTATGGGCTATCGGCCATCAGCTATCGACCACCGCCCCCATCAAGGCTTGAACACGATCTTAGCCCCCCCGCGCTTGGCCGCCCGGATAGCCTCCGGCCACGACTCGAGCCCGAACTGCTGGCCCACCAGCACCTCGATGCCCTCGAGCTCGGGCAACAGCTTGACCGCGGTCGCGAAGGCGTCCCAGTTGTAGGCGTAGCTGCCCAGCAGGCGCACCTCGCGGAACCAGTAGGGCGAGAAGTCGTGCAACGCGCCGCCGGGGGAACCCAGCAGCAGGATGCGGCCGCCCTCGGTGACGGCCCAGCTCGAGTCCTGCAGGGCGGCCGGGTTGCCGGAGGCCTCGATCACCGCGCCGAAGCCGCCCCGCCAGGCCCGCTTCCCGAGCAGGCCACGGTAGCTCACGTACTTCTGGGCCTTCTGGGCCTCGCGCACCGAGGGGTAGGTCACGTTGGCCCCGAAGGCCCGGGCCCACTGCGCCGCGTGGTTGCGCCGGACGACCGCGTGGATGGGGCCCTCGAAGCCCAGTGCCCGCAGCACCGCCACCGACAGCAACCCGATGGTGCCGCCCCCGACGACCAGGATCTCGTCGGGCCAGTCCTTCGCCAGCGCCTGCTGGACGCCGTGGACCACCACCGCCAGCGGCTCGGTGAGCACGGCGCGCTCGTCGGGGACGCTCTCGGCGACCGGGAAAATCCGCTCGCGGTGGGCCACCAGGCGCTCGCTCCAGCCGCCGGGGAGGTCGGAGCAGTAGCCCAGGATGCCGGGGCGGAAGTTGCCCTCGGTGAGGTTCTGGCAGCGGTGGTCGTCGCCCTTGGCGCAGGCCGGGCAGTCGGGGAGGCCGCGCTCGTGGCAGGTCAAGAGCGGGTTGACCACCACCCGCACCCCGCCGAGCTCGGCCAGGATCTCGTGGCCCAGCACCGCCGGGAAGGAGTAGAAGGGCGCGAGGGCGGGCGAGCTCTTGCCGTAGAGCAGGGCGAGGTCCGAGCCGCAGACGCCTGCCAAGCGCACCTTGAGCCGCTCGAACCCCCGGGGCGGGGTGGGCTCGGGCAGGTGCACGAGGTGCAGGGGAAGGCTGCGCACCGGGTAGCGGCCGTCGAGGAACCTGGCGAAGACGTAGCGGGGGATGGAGGGGGTGAAGTTCAGGGCCCGCATCATGACCCGGCTGCCGCTGGCTAGCTGCGTGGCGGCTCGAGCGGGCAGAGCGGGTGCCTGAACCATAAACCTGCTTTCTAGCTTACCGCCTCGCCCGGGTGAGGAGATTCATACCGGATTCAAAAAGATAATCATCCGATCCGAAGAGCCCCGGAGGCTATCTTCTTGAATCCCAGAGCACACTCCTCCCTGACGGCCGGCGAAGCAAGCGTCTCCCTTCGGTGACGAACTAACCGAATCTGGCATCAGAAGCTCGAGCGGCGCCGGGTTAGCCCGGGTAAAGCCGGAGCAACTCGGGATCGCTCTATCTCAGGTTGGGAAGTTACAGCGCGTAGCGCAGCATGGCCCAGGCCAGCAGTAAGCCCCGCGCCGACCAGGCCAGGGTGCGCAGCCAGTTGGTGTACACCAGCAGGCTCAGGGCCTGGGGGTCGAAGCGGCGGGCCAGCCTGCGCTGCAGGGGGGCCTGCACCAGCAAGCCCCAGGCCCAGATCAGCACCAGCAGGCCGAGGCCGAGCATGAAGACCCACGACGGGACCCAGCCGGGCGGGAAGACCACCAGGACGATCCCGGTGACGAGCTCGATGAACATCAGCGTGCCCATGACCTGCGGCAGGAGCAGGCTGTGGTTGGCCTCGTAGGAGGAGAAGGCGTTCTCCCCTACCTTGGCGAAGAGCGGCAGGTTCACGACCTGCAGGGTCCAGATCAGGCCCACCAGGGCCCACGTGGCGCAGAAGTGGGTGAGGATGATCAGTCGCATAGGGCTCGAGGGCGTCGTTGGCGCGTCGGGGTCGGGGAAGGCTTAGGGTCGAAGGGTTCAGATCACCCGGCGGCGCCACTCGCCCAGCAGCAGGCTCGCCAGCAGGCACGCCACCGCGGCCATCACCGCGTAGCCGGTGGCCTCGTCGCGGTGGTAGTCCCATACCACCGAGCGGCTGAGGTCGCTGTAAGTCTGCTTGAGCGCGCTGGCCGAGTCCACGAAGTAGTACTCCCCGCCCGTAGCCTGGGCGATGGAGCGCAGGGTCTCCTCGTCGAAGCGGGCCGCCCACCACAGCCGGGGCTCGATGCCCGGGATGGGCCCCTCGGTGACCGAGCCCACCCCGATGGTGTGGACGGTCACCTGCTGCCGCGCGGCCTCGGCGGCGGCCTCGAGCGGGTCCACCCCGCCGTAGTTGCGCCCGTCGGACAGCAGGATCACGGTGGCGAGCTTGTAGGGGTCCTCGCCGGTGGCCTTGCGCTCCTCGAGGCTGGGCAGGGCCTGCACGCTCTCCATCAGCCCGTCGCCGATGGTGGTGCCGAAGTCCATCTCGAGCAGGTTGACCGCTTCCATCACCCGGTGGTGCTCGCTGGTGAGCGGGACCACCAGCCGCGCGTAGCGGGCGAAGATCACCAGCCCCACCCGCGCCCCCTCGGGCAATTCGCGCACGAAGGCCTTGAGGGCGTTCTGGGCCGCGGTGAAGCGGTTGGGCTTGACGTCGCCCGCCGCCATCGAGCGGCTGACGTCGAGGGCGAGGATCACCCCGGCCTGGGGGTTGGCCCGGGGGATGGCCAGGCTGGGCCGGGCCAGCGCCAGGATCAGCAGCGCCAGCGAGGCCAGGTACAGCAGGGCCGGGAGGTAGCGCGACCACCGCCGCCCCTCGGCACCGGCCCGCGTCAAAAGCGCCAGGTGGGGGTAGACCACCGCGGCCTCGCCCCTGCGGCGCACGCTGCGCCAGTAGGTCCACACGAACAGCGGCAAGAACGCCAGCAGGAACAACGCCCAGGGCCAGGTCAGGCTCATTCACACCACCCTTCTGCGCGCGAAGGCGACCCCCAGGCTCAGGCCGAGCAGGGAGGCCGCCGCCAGGGAGAACAGCGCGGAAACTTCGGTCGGACGGGGCCGCACCGCGATAACCCTGCCTAAGTCGCGGTGGGCGTCGCGCAGGTCGGTCGCGGAGAAGATGGGGTAGTAGCGGCCCCCGCTGCGGTCGGCGACCTGCTTGAGCACGTCGTCGTCGAAATTGTGGCCGTGGGTCCCCACCCCGATGGCGTGGATGCGGATGCCCCGGCGGGCCGCCTCGGCGGCGATCTCGAGCGGGTCGTTGCCGGAGTTGTCGTGGCCGTGCGAGAAGAGCACGATCACGCCGGGCCGGCCCTCGCCGGCGGCGTCGGGGAGGGCCTCGAGCGCGGACAGCAGGCCGTAGGTGAAGGAGTAGCCGTCGCCGAGCTCGAGGTTTTGCAGCGCCTCGTAGACCCGCTGCCGCTCGAGGGTCAGCGGCAACATGGGCACGCCGTAGCTCGAGAAGACCGCGATCCCCACGGGGATGCTGGCGGGAAGCGCCTCCACGAGGGCCCGCGCGGCCTGCTGGGTGGCCTCGAGGCGGTTGGGGGCGATGTCGGTCGAGCGCATGGACCAGCCGGTCTCGATGGCGAGCATCACCCCGGCCAGGTTCTCGGCGGCCGGGAGGGGCAGGGTCGGGCGGGCCAGCGCCAGCAGCCCCAGCGCCACCGCCCCCAGGTACAGCAGGGCGGGCAGGTGGAGGCGGCCGGGGTTGTGGGCCTGGGCGCGCAGCAGGGCCTGCGCCTCGGGGTAGGCCGCGAAGGCCCTCGACTGCCCGAGCACGCCCCGCCGGTACAGCGCCACCAGCAGGGGGAGCCCCAGCAGGGCCAGCAGAACCCAGGGCGCCAGGAAGCCCATGCCCCTCCTTACGGCACCCGCCGCTGCCAGTGCAGGTTGAGCGCCCCGGCCACCACCAGCAGGATCAGCGCCAGCCCCGAGAGCAGGGCCGAGATCTCGGTGCGGGTGGGTTCCCAGCGGATGATGGTGCCCAGCTCGGTGAAGACCTCGCGCAGCGCGTCCTGGCTGGGGGCGTAGGTGTACTTGCCGTCGGTGTCCTGGGCCAGGGCCTGCAGGGTGCGGGGCTCGAAGGGCACGTAGTAGTTCTGGCCGTCCTGCTGCATGATGGCCCCGCCCTCGCGCCCCACGCCCACGGTGTAGACCTTGACCTTCCACTGCGAGGCGAAGCGGGAGGCGATCCGCAGGCCGTCGCTGGCGGAGACCTCGGGGTTGGAGCTGACGTTGTTGACCCCGTCGGAGATGATGAGGATGGCCCCGGGGGGCATCTTCTCGGGCTGGGGCGCGGGCCCGGACGGCGCGGGCGTGTCGGGCACGGCGAACATGCGGGGGGTGAGCTCCTCGGGAGGCTTGACGTCCTTGCGGCCCGGCAGCATGCGCACCCCGGTCACCACCGCCGAGGTCAGTGAGGTGTTCTGCGCGACCTTGAGCTGGGCGATGGCCTCGCGCACCCGCTCGCGGTCGGTGGTGGGGGGCACGAGCACTGTGGCCACGTCGGAGAAGCTGGCGAGCCCGATCTGGGTGGTGGCGGGGGCCACCTTGAGGAACTCGAGCGCGATGGCGCGGGCGGCCTCGAGGCGGTTGGGGTTGAGGTCGGTCGCCAGCATCGAGCGCGAGGTGTCGATGGCGAGCACCACTGCCGCCTTGTTGACCGGCAGGGGCAGGGCGGCCACGGGCCGGGCCGCCGCGAACAGCAGCACGCCCAGCGCCACGAGCTGCAGCACCAGCGGCCAGCGGCGGTGCGCCCGGGAGGCCGGCCGCAGCACGGCCTTGAGCAGGTGCGCGTCGGCGAAGGCCTGTGCGGTGCGCTGGCGGCGGCGCTCGAGGCTCCACAGCACCGCGACGGTGACGGGCAGCAGCAGCAGCGCCAACAGCAGCGCGGGCCAGGTGAAGCTCATACCGCCCTCCTTCCCTTGCGCCGCAGGGTGAACTTCAGCAGCGGCTGCACCAGCTCCTGGGCGGTGGAGAGCTCGAGGTAGTCGATCTGGGCCGCCCGGAAGGCCCGCAGCAGGCCCTCCTCCCGCTTCTGCACGAGCGCGGCGTGAGCGGCCCGCACCCGGGGGTCGTCGGTGTCGAGCCAGACCTCCTCCCCGCTCTCGGGGTCGCGCAGGCGCAGCTCGCCCACCTTGGGCAGCTCGCGCTCGGCCGGGTCGTAGACCCGCACCGCGATCACCTCGTGGCGCTGGGCCAGGCGGTGCAGGGCGCTCTCCCAGCTCGCCGGCTCGTCCAGGAAGTCGGAGACCACGAAGACCAGGGCCCGCCGCCGCAGGGTCTTGCTGAGGTGTTCGAGCCCTTCGGCCAGGCTCGAGCGGCGTTCGAGCCCTTCGGCCAGGCTCGAGCGGCGGCCCTCGAGGGAGGGCACGCCCATCAGGGAGTCGAGGATGCGCAGGGCCTGCTGGCGCCCGCTGCGCGGCGGGGTGACGCGCATGCGGCCGTCGCCCAGGCCCACCGCGCCCACCTTGTCGCCGTGGCGGATCACGATGGAGGCGGCGGTAGCGGCGAACTCCAACGCCAGCTCGCCCTTGAGCACCCGGCGGGTGCCGAAGTCCATCGAGGCCGAGCGGTCAACGACCAGCCAGGCGGTGATCTCGCGCTCCTCGCGGTACTGCCGCACGTGCAGGGTGCCGGTGCGGGCGGTGACGTTCCAGTCGATCTTGCGCACCTCGTCGCCGGGCTGGTACTGCCGCACCTCGGCCAGGTCGAGGCTGGGGCCGTAGAACACCCCGCTGTAGTCGCCGAACAAGAAGCCGTCCAGCCGCCGCAGCACGGTGAATTGCAGCCTCCGCAGCAGCTCGACGGCCGGGGGCCTGACCCGCAGGGCCCCGCCCTCCTGCGGCGGGGGTTCGGCCCCGGGGGGTGGCCCAGCGGGCGGGCGTCGGAAGCGTCGCAGCATCGCAACCCTCCGGGATCAGGCCGTGGGCGGGTTCTGCGGCTGGCTCAGGGGGCGGCCGTCGCGGTGGGGGTCGCCCAGGTGGACCCGCGGCAGCGGCACCGCCCCGATGAGCTTGGCGAGCAGGGCCTCGAGCTGCACCCCGTCGGCCAGGGCCTCGTAGGAGGGGATGATACGGTGGCGCAGCACCTCGGGCGCCAGGTCGCGCACGTCCTCGGGCAGGGCGAACTCCCGCCCGCGCACGATGGCGAGGGCCTTGGCCCCCAGGATCAGGTTGACGCTGGCGCGCGGGCTGGCCCCGAAGCTGATGTAGCGCCGCTGCTCGGGCAGCCCCACCTCGCCGGGCTCGCGGGTGGCGCGCGCGAGGTTGACCGCGTACTCGGTGACCAGGGGGTGCACGTAGACCTGGTCGGTCATGGTCTGCAGGTCGAGCAGCTCCTGGTGGGTGAGCTGGACCTCGACGGGCGGGAACTTGGTGGAGACCCGCTCGACGACGGTGATCTCCTCGTGCATGCCGGGGTAGCCCACCACCACCTTGAACATGAAGCGGTCCACCTGGGCCTCGGGCAGGAAGTAGGTGCCCTCCGACTCGATGGGGTTCTGGGTGGCCAGCACCAGGAAGGGGTCGGGGAGCTTGTAGGTCTCCTTGCCGATGGTGACCTGCCGCTCCTGCATGGCCTCCAGCAGCGCCGACTGGATCTTAGCGGGTGCGCGGTTGATCTCGTCCGCCAGGATCAGGTTGGCGAAGACCGGGCCGAGCTCGACCTCGAAGGAGCCCTCCTTGGGGTTGTAGATGCGGGTGCCGATGAGGTCGGCGGGCACGAGGTCGGGGGTGAACTGGATGCGCTTGAAGCTCGCGCCGATGGCCTCGGCCAGGGTCTTGATCGCCAGCGTCTTCGCCAGCCCCGGGACGCCCTCGATGAGGATGTGCCCCCGCGCCAGCAGCGCCACCAGCATGCGCTCGAGCATCAGGTCCTGCCCGACGATGATCTTCTTGACCTCGAAGAGCAGGGTTCGCAGCCGGGACGAGGCGTCTAGCACGACTTGGGGCTCGAGGGGGGTGATCGGTTTATCCATGGGCAATCCTCCTGAAACGGGCGGGGGTGGGCATGGCGGTCAACGCAGGCGGTTCCCGGGCCGCCTAAATGCGGTTGTTCTGCTGCGGCTGGGAGGGAGCGGGCTCCGGGGTCGGGGCTGGGGCCGGGAGGGCGGGGCCGGGGTTGGTGGGGTCGAGCGGGATGAGCTCGGGCGAACCTCCCGGCTGGCCGGGGAACGGCCCGTTGCCGGGCCCGGGCTGCTGCTGTTGCTGCGGCTGCTGCCCCGGGCGCGGGAGCTGGTAGAGCCGCCCGTCCTGATAAATGAAGATCGGGCACTCCTGGGGCTGCTGCCCCTGGCCCGGTTGTTGCTGCGGCTGCTGCCCCTGCCCCGGCTGCTGCCCCTGGCCGGGCCCCGGCAGCGGGATGAGCTCCTGGGCCCCCTGGTCGGGAGGGCCCTGGGGCGGCAGTTGGAATTGCACGGGACGGGCCACGCCCGCCGGAACCGCGGCGTAAGGGCTCGAGCCCTGCGAGAGCCGCCCGGCGAAAAAGCCCGCCAGCGCCAAAGCCGCCCCGGCCATCACCAGACCGGCGGGCTTGAGCCACGAGGTGCGCACTGGGGTTGCCATGGTTCAGTGTAGGCGCGCTCGAGGGCCGCCTTCAATAAAACAAGGCACAGTGTTTGTGAAGACGCCGCGAAAATCCCCCCGCCCAACTGCCCGGTTTTTCCATGCCTATGTCTACCACGGCCGACCTGCCGATTCGCAACAGCCGAAGGATGGATAGGGCTGGGATGAACGGTGGGTCTGAGCGCAGGGGCAAGGGGCAACGCCGAGGGCGAAAGGAGGGCTTGTGGCGTGTGACGCTCGAGGTCTAGGGTCGGGGATCTAGGGTCGAGGCGTTTTGCGTTTTGCGTCTTGCGTACGACGTACGATGTAAGACGTACGACCCTTGACTTAGACTAGACCCCGTGCGCTACAACCAGATTATCCGCAAAGCCCGCGTGGTGGACGGCTGCGGCAACCCCTGGTTCTACGGGGACGTGGCGATCGCGGGGGAAACCATCGCGGCGGTCGCCCCGGCGGGGCAGCTTTCGGCCCGCGAGGCCGGGGAAGTCCTCGAGGCCGACGGCCGCGTGCTGGCGCCAGGTTTCATCGACATCCTCTCCCACTCGATCCAGCCCCTGATGCGCGACGGGCGCTGCCTGTCGAAGGTGACGCAGGGCGTGACCACCGAGATCATGGGCGAGGCCTGGACCCCCGCGCCGCAGGGCGGGCAGATCGCGCCGCGCAAGCTGTCGCCCTACGTGCCCGAGGCCTGGAACGAGCGCATGAAGACCTGGCGGCGCTTCGGGGACTGGCTCGAGGCCATGGCCCGGCACGGCGTCTCGCCCAACGTGGGCAGCTTCCTGGGCGGGGGCACCCTGCGCGAGTACGCCTGCGGCATGCGCATGGGCAAGGCCAGCCGGGATGAGCTCGAGACCATGCGCCGGGTCGTGCGCGAGGCCATGGAGGACGGGGCCTTCGGGGTGTCCTACGCCCTCATCTACCCCCCCGACGACTACGCCGACGCCGAGGAGATCGTGGAGGTCTGCAAGGTAGTGGCCGAGCACGGCGGGCTCTACATCACCCACCTGCGCTCGGAGAGCGACCGGCTGCTCGAGGCGCTCGAGGAGGCCCTGGAGATCGGGCGGCGGGCCAACCTGCCCGTGCAGATCTACCACCTCAAGGCCTCGCGCGAGGACAACTGGCCCAAGATGGCCCAGGCCATCGCCCGCATCGACCAGGCCCGCAAGGCCGGGCAGGACGTGACCGCCGACGTGTACCCCTACACCGCCAGCGGCACCGGCCTCACGGCCATGCTGCCCAACTGGGTCGCGGAAGGCGGCGGGCTTTACGAGAAGCTGCGCGACCCCGCGGTGCGCGCCCGCGTCCGGGCCGAGCTCGAGGGCCCTAACCCCGACGTGGACACCCGCTCCCGCGCCGAGCACGTCATGCCGGTGGGCTTCCAGAAGCCCGAGAACCAGGTCTACGTGGGCAGGCGGCTCTCGGAGATTGCGGCCATGCGCGGCCAGGAACCTCTCGAGGCCGTCTTCGACCTGCTGGTGTCGGAGGGGCAGCGCATCAGCACCATCTACTTCAGCATGAGCGAGGACAACCTGCGCCTCGAGCTCTCCCAGCCCTGGGCCATGGTCTCCACCGACGCGGGCGGCTTCGACCCCGAGTGGGCCAGGGGCTACGGGCCGGTCCACCCCAGGGGCTACGGCAGCTATCCCCGCGTGCTCGGGCGCTACGTGCGCGAGGAGGGCTTGCTGAGCCTCGAGGAGGCCATCCGCAAGATGACCTCCCTCCCCGCCAACCGCCTCTCCCTCTTCGACCGCGGCCGCATCGCCCCCGGCTGCAAGGCCGACCTCGTCCTCTTCGACCCCGACGCCATCAGCGACCGCGCCACCTTCGAAGACCCCCACCAGCTCTCGGTGGGCGTGCACGAGGTGTGGGTCAACGGGGTGCGGGTGCTCGAGGACGGCCAGCACACCGGAGCGACGCCGGGGCAGGTCGTGCGGGGGCCAGGCTGGAGAAGTGCGGTGAGCTGAGGCTTACTCTGTCTGGCAAGGCCGTGGCGGTTCTCGGTGCTTTGGTTTGGTGACCCCTGCTCCGCCGTCAGGGGAGCGAGGGGGAGGCCATTCCACATGGCGGGGGCATCGCGGTACGCGATCCGGCATGCGCCGGAAACCTGCTCCCCCTGGCGGCCCCCGAGGGACTCGCGGACATGCCGCCGGGCCCGGCGGCATGCTCGTCTGCGCCACCCCGCCCACCCCCT
>NZ_KE387027.1:0-3222 GCF_000430045.1 Calidithermus chliarophilus DSM 9957
GGGAGCCCTTGGGGGGCCAGGTGCGCCGGCGGGCCTACCCCTCGGCCGGGGCTCTCTACCCCGACCGCGTTTACGTGGTCGCCCTGCGCGTCGAGGGGCTCGAGGCCGGGGTCTACCGCTACCACCCGCTGGAAAACACCCTCGCCCCCGTGGCACCCGGCGCCGGGCCGGACGAGGCGCTCAACCTCGCCCACGAGCCCGACCTGGCCCGGGCGGCGGTGGCCGTGTTCATCACCGCGCGGCTCGAGCGGGCGGTGGAGAAGTACGGCGACCGGGCCTACCGCTTCGCCCTGCAGGAGTCGGGGCACATGGCCCAGAACCTGCTGCTCGGCGCGGCGGCCCTGGGGATGCAGGCCACGGTGCTCGGGAGCTTCCTGGAAGACGCCAGCGCCGAGCTGCTGGGCCTGCCGCCCGACGAGCTGGTCCTGTACGCCCTGCTGGCCGGCCCCGCCCGGCCCGACCCCGGGCTGGACGAAGCCGCCGTGCCCGCCCCCCAGCCGTGGTGGCAGTGGCGGCTGTACGCCGACGACCCGTTCAGGGGCTTGTCCGAGGTGCGGGGCCGCCTGCTCGAGCCGCTCGAGCGCGAGGGCCTGATCGAGGGGCACTGGTTCATGCTCAAGAGCGACGGCGGCCCGCACGTGCGGCTGCGCCTGCGGCCAAGCGACCTCGCCGAGGCGGGCGACCTCGCGGCCCGCCTCGAGCGCGGGCTCGCCGACCTGGAGACTCAGGGGCTTTTCCGGGCCGTGCCCACGGTGTACGAGCCCGAGGAAGGCCTGTTCGGAGGGCGGGCCGCCCTCGAGGCCACCCACCGCATGTTCTGCGCCGACGCGAGGGTGGCCCTGGCCGCCCACGCCCTCGGCGGCCCCGACCGCTACCTGGCCTCCCACCTCTGGTCCGAGCTGATGCTGCGGGCCCTGGGGCTCGACGCCTTCGAGCAGTGGGACGTCTGGCGCAGGGTGCGCACCCTGCGGCCGGGCTCGGTGGAGGGGCTGGAGGAGCGGGTGCGGCGGCTGGCGGGGGTCTTGCAGCAACTGCACCTCCAGCCCGATGAGGCGTTGGAGGCCTCGTTCCGCCGGCTGGTCCCGTGCGCGCAGGAGGCCCTGGCCGGGCTGCGGGCCTGGGGCCAGGCCCTCCAGGGCCTCAACCGGGAGGGACGGCTCGAGCGCGGCCTGCGGGGCATTGCCGCCGCCTGCACGCTCTTCCACTGGAACCGCATGGCCTTCGCCTGGCTCGAGCACCTGCTCATCGCTGAGGCCCGCTACCGCTCGACCCGGCCCGAGTGAAAGGAGACCCCATGTACCCCAAGCTGCGACCGGACGTCTACGTCGAACCCGCCCCCGACGGCATGAGGCTCGCCGTCGACGGCAAGGCCTACCTCTACCGCGGCCAGGCCACCCTGCGCCTGTTCGAGCGCCTGGCACCCTACCTCGACGGGAAGCACTCCCTCGAGCAGCTCACCCGCCCGCTGCGCCCCGAGCAGCAACAGGTGGTCCACGAACTCCTCCACTCCCTGCAGGGAGTCGCGGCCGTGCGCGACCACAGCGACGTCCAGGGCCTCGCCCTCCCCGACTGGCTCACCCGGCACTACGGGCCTTCGCTCAACTACCTGGAGACCCTGGGCGACGGCGCGGTGCGGCGTTTCCTGGCGCTGCGCCGTAAGCGGGTGTGGGTGCTGGGCGGGGGGTCGGCGGTGCGGGTGCTCGCGCCGGCCCTGTGGAAGGCGGGCGTGTGCCACGGCCGGCTCCAGCTCCCGCCGGGCGACCCCTTCGCGCAGGCCCACCGAGAATCCCTCGCCCGGCAGGCCGAGCTCGACCCCGAGCTCGGCTGGGAGATCACCCCCGACCTGCCCTTCAGCCCCGACCCGCCGCCCGACCTGGTGGTGGCCGTAGGAACAGTGGCCCAGGTGCGGGCGCAGTGGGAGGCTTTCCTGCGCCAACGCTGGCCCCACACGGCCTTCGTGCCCGTCGTGCTCAGCAGCGCCTGGGCGGCTTTGGGGCCGCTCTTCCCGGGAGGGACCTGCCTGGACTGCGTGCTCGGCCGCCTCGAGCCGGCCGACCCGCCGCGCGACACCGCCACCGCCTTCGGCATCGCCGGGGCCCGGGCGGCGGTGGAGATCTTCAAGCACCTGGCACAACTGCCGACTGCGCTCGAGCGGGGCCTGGTCCGCATCGACAGCGAGCAGCTCGGCGACACCTTCCACCCCCTGCTGCCACGGGCGGACTGCGGGCGCTGCCTCCCGGGCCCCGGCCCCGCCCTCGAGGGCGAGGACGACCTGGAGAAGCGGCCGCTGTTCGCCCGCCTGGTCAGCCCCTTCAGCGGGGTCCTGCACAGCCTGGACCCCGAGGACCTGCCCCAACTGCCCGTCAACTTGTGGGCGGTGCGCCTGCGGACAACCCCGGACCGGGCGGCGGTGTACGCCGGGAGCAGCCCCCGGCGGGCCCAGCTACAGGCGCTTCTGGGCGGGGTAGCCCAGGCACTGGGCGGCGGGGATCCCGGCTGGACCGCCGGCACCAGCGAGGCCGAGGCCCTGGGTCTGGCCCTGCTCGACGCGGCCCGGCGGCAGGTCCTCGAGCGGGGCGAGCCGGGCACACCCTGGCCCGCCGAGGCGGCGGTGTCGTGCCTGGACCCCGAAGGCAGCTTCTGGTGGCGCTCCCTGACCCTGCGCTACGGCCTCCAGCCGCAGCTATGGACGGCGTTGGAACCCCCCGGCCCGATCCCCGTGGTCACGCTGCGGACCGCCGTCACCTCGGTGACTGCCGCCGGGCGCAAGCTGGCCGAGGCGCTCAAGACCGCCGTGCTGCACAGCCTGGGCCAGGCCCAGACCCTGGAGGACTGGCCGGCAGCAGCGGCCAGCACCCCAGGGACCCACCCGCTGATCCTTCCCGAGCCGCTGGAGGACAGCCCCTCCTGGGAGGACTGGCTCGAGGCGAGGCCTGGGCCTGGCGTGTGTGCCGGGTGGCACCCCTTCCTGCGGGCTGAAGGCCTGTACGTGGGCCGGGCGGAGCGGGGGTGAGGGGCCGTGGAGGGCCGCGTCCGTCTGACCTGCGCCGGCGGGAACCTGATCCTCAGCTCCACGGCGCTCGACGCGGCGCTGGGGGAGAGCCACACCCCGCCCTCGTGCTCGGGCGGCGTGGAAGCCTTCCCTGCGCTGGCGGAGCTGCTCGCGCACCTGGAGCGGGCCGCCGCCAAGGAGCCCGCCGCCGCGTTCGTGCTCGACCCCCG
>NZ_KE387027.1:3322-10424 GCF_000430045.1 Calidithermus chliarophilus DSM 9957
GCGTTCGTGCTCGACCCCCGGGCGGCCGGCGTGGAGCGGGTGCGGCTGTGGGGCGACGCGCCACCGGTCCCGGCGCCATCTCCCGCCTGGAACGCTCAGGCCCCGCTCGAGCGCGGCCCCCTCCCCGACCTCACCCCCCTCGAGCTGGTACACCCCCAGGTCGGTCCCTTGCTGAGCCTGTACTCCGACTACTCCAGGGCCACCTTCGCCTACGCCGCGGCCCAGCTCGCCGCCTACAGCAGCCGGCAGGCCGTGTGGGGCGGTGGCCGGACCGCCAATTACCGCAAAGCCCGCCTGGTGGCGGCCCTCGAGGCGCTGGAGCGCCAGGCCGGGCTACACGTCCAGGACGACCGCCGCCGCGTCCAGGCTACCTGGGCCGAGCTGGGGGACGAGGCTTTGGACCCCCGGAGGCTGGGCCTGTACGCCCCCGAGCAGTACCGGCGTCCCGGCTTCCCCTGCCGGCCCTTCGACCCCGAGCGCCCCTACGCCTGGGTCGAGGGCTTCTCCTTCACCGCCCAGCGGCCGCTCTGGGTGGAGGAGAGCGCCGCCTTCTACCGTGCCGCTACCCTCGTCGTGGGCACCTCCAGCGGCTGCGCGGTCGGGAGGAGCCTGGAGGAGGCCACCGCCTACGCCACGCTCGAGCTGTTCGAGCGGGACGCGGCGATGCGCTGGTGGTACGGGGTGGAACCGGTCCCCCGCCTGGGCCTGTCCTCGCTGGGCGGGCTCAGCCGCACGGCCCTGGCCCTGCTCGACCGCCTGGACGCGCTGGGCTACCGGCTCCACCTCTTCGCTGCGGGGCGGCTCGGGGATATCCCCGCTCTGGTGGCCGTGGCCGAGTCCTGCCGGGCCGGTGGGGGAGGCCACACGCTCTGCGCCAGCGCCGCCCGCTTCACCTGGGCCGGCGCCTGCGAACAGGCCCTCTTCGAGCTGCTGAGCCTGGTGGAGCTGGCCCGCAGCCTGACCCCGGATGAGCGGCGCCGCGCGGCCCACCTGGCCCACCACCCCGAGGACGTCACGGACATCACCGACCACCTGCTGGCCCACTGGCCGCCCTCGGCCCGGCCGCGCTTCGAGCCCTTGCTGCACGTGGGGAACGGGGAGCAGCCGCCCCCCGGCGGTCACCCGCCGAGCACCTTCGGCGAGCTGGTCGTGCTGCTCGAGCGCCACGGGCTCGAGCTGATCGCCGTAGACCAGACCACGCCCGTCCTGCGCCGGCTGGGCCTGCGCTGCGTGCGGGCGCTGGTGCCGGGGCTCATCCCCATCCACTACGGCGCAGGGCTGGAGCGCTACCACCTGTTGCCCCGGCGGCGCACGGCGTGGCCCCACCCGTTCGCCTGAGGCGCCCGGAAAGGAGGTCTTATGGTCAGTGCCCCTGCCCTGCACTTCCGCACGACCTACTTAAAACAAACCGCCGACCGCAACGAGACCCACGACGAGGCCAAGTTGTTCCCCCCGCTCCCGCCGCACGCCGCTGAACACCCGCTGCCTCACCGCCTGGTCGCCGACCTCGGCACCCTCGGCGATGCCCTGGAGCCGCGCTCCCGGCCGGATCATCCTGCCTCGACCCCCAGCCTGGTCGAGGTTGCTACCATCGCCCACCTCAGCCTCGGCTTCTCCCGCTACGAGCCGGCGGACCGCTACCCCTACCACCGGCCCGCTCCTGCGCCACGCTGCAAGGGAACGACCGAGCTCTACTTCTTCACGCGGGGCGGCGACCTCCCCCCGGGCCTGTACCGCTACGACCCGCGCCGTCACTCCCTGGCGTCCACGCCCTGCGCCGCCTTCGCCCCGCTGGTCTGGGAGCTGCTCGAGCGACGGCCGGGCCTCGGCGGCGGCTGGTTGCTCACCACCCTCCCACAACGGCTGCGCTCGATCTACGGCGACTTCGCCGCGCGGCTGTGCCTGCTGGCGGCGGGCCACGCGGCCGCCCAGGTCTGTACCGTCAGCGGCGCGCTGGGGCGCCCGCTGCGCTGCACCTTCGAGGGGTTGCCGGAGTTCACCTGGCCACCGCTGGAGGAGATGCCGGTGTGCTGGCTGCTCGAGGACTCCCCGCCCGTACGGGTTGTCCCGGGCGGCACCCTCGGCCACGACCTGCGCGAAGTGATCTACGCCCGCCACTCGGCAGGCGGCCCCAACGGGGTATGGCCCGTCCCACAGCCGCAGTCGCGGGAAAGCGTGGCGGTGTTCGAGCAGGTGATCCGTGCTATCCCCGGAAGGGGCTGGGCGGTTCACGCGCTGATCCTCAGGGCCGAGGGCTTCGACCCCGGCGTGTACCGCTGGGACGCCGTTTCCCAGGGCCTGCGCTTGCAGGCTGAGCTGCCCGCCTCGAGCGAGTGGCACCGGGCCTTGTTCATGCCCCCCGGCTTCCAGGCGCGCAACTGCTCGACGGTCTGGTTCGTCAGCGGCGACACCGCGCCGATCCACCGCCACGGGATGGGCGCCTTCCGCGCGGTCCACACGACGGCCGGGGCCGTGGCGCAGTACCTCAGCCTCGCCGCCGCCGCGTCCGGCCTGTTCGCGCGCCCCTCCCTCAGCTTCGACGAGGCCTACATCGACCGGCTGCTGGGCCTCGAGCGCACCTCGCACGCCGCGCTGTACCAGGTGCTCGTCGGTAAGGACCGACCGTGCACGCTGGCCGTGCCCCTGATGCTGTGAGCGCAGCCCCAGCTACCGACCGCCTCCGCCCGGTCCAGTCGCCGGGCGCGACCGCGCCCGCTATAGCCCCGGGTCCTCAACCAACCCGCGTGGGTGCTCACCGCTAGCCCCATCCTGGCGGCAGAGGCTCGAGCCCCCGAGCCCGGAGCGTAGGGCCGTTTTAGCCCTACGGTGCGGTTGTGGCGCGGGTCGAGACCCGCAGCGACGGCCGCAGTGCGCCTGCCATGAACCATGTAGGCTTTCCAGCGTGGGTTATAGTTGGTTCTAATACCGTTCGCTCGAGGAGGTCGGTTCGTGGTGCATTCCACTGGCGGCAGCGACGCAACCCAGGATAAACCCCAGGTATGGCTCCGGCTCGTGTGGGAACCGACCGGCCTTTTCCGCCTCGCGCACCTGGCAGTGGTGGTCCTGTCGTTGCTCGCGGTGGTCTACGTGGTTTACGTCACCGGCGGCACCCCCAACCCCTTCGTCCACCTGATGTACGGGCCGATCCTGCTGGCCGCTGCGGGCAGTGGTGCCGGGGTCGCGACCATGGTGGGGCTGCTGGCCGGGGTGCTGGTGGGGCCGTACCAGCAGAGCTCGCTCACGGCGGCCGGCGGGCAGATCGACGGGGGGTGGCTGGTGCGAACGCTCATCTACTGCGCCGTCGGGGGTGGCGCGGGGCTGGTCTTCGAGCGGCTGCGGCACAGCCTGCGCTCGACGCGGGAGCTGGCCGAGCGGCTGGCCCGCGGCTACGGCAACACCCTGCGCACCCTGGCCGCGCTGGTGGCCGAGCGCGACGAGCAAACCGGCGGCCACTGCGAGCGAGTGGCCTACCACGCCCACGAGCTGGGCAAGCGGCTGGGGGTGAGGGGGCACGACCTCGAGACGCTGTGGTGGGCGGGGCTGCTGCACGACCTGGGCAAGGTGGGCATCCCCGAGTACATCCTGCGCAAGCCGGGCAAGCTCACCGCCGAGGAATACCGCGAGGTGCAGCGCCACGCCGACTTGGGGGCCCAGATCCTGCTCTCGGCCTCGCCCGAGTTCGCCCCCATCGCCGAGGGGGTGCGCGCGCACCACGAGCGCTGGGACGGGAAGGGCTACCCCCAGGGGCTGGCCGGGGAAGCCATCCCCCTCTTCGGCCGCATCCTCGCCGTCGCCGACGTCTTCGAGGTGCTCACCAGCCGCCGCCCCTACCGGGAGCCGAGTTCCGTCCCCGAGGCGCTCGCCGAACTCCAGCGCAACGCGGGCAGCCAGTTCGACCCGCAGGTGGTCGAGGCCTTGCTGCAACTCGTCCACGAAGGCCGTGTCCAGACGGAGGGGGTCCCGCCGCCCCTCTACCACGAGGTGCCGGTGTTCGAGGTTCGCAGCATGGGGCTCGAGAGCCAGCGGGCGAATTGAGTGTGGCTCGGAGCGGTTAGCTGAGTGTCGAACGCCGAACGCCGAACGCCGAACGTCAAACGCCGAACGCCTAAAGCCGAACGCCTAAAGCCGAACGCCTAAAGCCCAGCGCTTTCGTAGGGGCGAGTCAATGGCTCGCCCTCTCCAAATTCCTGCCGCCCTAGGTGGGAGGGCACTCCTCGCGGGTGCCCATGTGGGTGGGCCACTACCCATGCTGTAGGAACCACTCCTGATTCATCCCCGCGTGTGCGGGGAAAACGTGCCGCCGGTCTGATGAAGACGAGGCCGGGCCGGTTCATCCCCGCGTGTGCGGGGAAAACTCGAGCTTGAGGTCCTTGATGTAGCCCGAGGCCGGTTCATCCCCGCGTGTGCGGGGAAAACTAGGTGGAGGACAGGTCGCTCATCCACGCGAGCGGTTCATCCCCGCGTGTGCGGGGAAAACCCCTGGCCCAGCTTCTTCATGCGGGCGCGGAACGGTTCATCCCCGCGTGTGCGGGGAAAACCGCGGCGAAGTCCTCGGTGATCTCCTGCACCGCCGGTTCATCCCCGCGTGTGCGGGGAAAACGCGCGGAGGTAGAGATGAACGAGTGGATCAGGCGGTTCATCCCCGCGTGTGCGGGGAAAACGGGTTTTCGGGTTCAGGCATGGCTTTCCTCCTGCGGTTCATCCCCGCGTGTGCGGGGAAAACCCGGAGCATCCACTCCAGCCGCGCTTTGTCCTCGGTTCATCCCCGCGTGTGCGGGGAAAACGTCCAGCGGTGACGCTCAGGCACCACCTCTACCGGTTCATCCCCGCGTGTGCGGGGAAAACTTAAGGTCAACCTCTATCTCCGATGCCGCAGACGGTTCATCCCCGCGTGTGCGGGGAGAACGGATGGCGGCCTCGAGGTCGGCCAGGGCCACCGGTTCATCCCCGCGTGTGCGGGGAAAACTCCCCCACCCCCAACAGCCGCGCCGCCTACAGCGGTTCATCCCCGCGTGTGCGGGGAAAACGCCGTCTCGACGGTCTCCAACGGCGACGGCACCGGTTCATCCCCGCGTGTGCGGGGAAAACAGTGGCACCCGGCCAGGCCGGGGAGCCGCTACCGGTTCATCCCCGCGTGTGCGGGGAAAACAATTCGGCCGAGCCCGCGGCACTATACCGCACGGTTCATCCCCGCGTGTGCGGGGAAAACAATTCGGCCGAGCCCGCGGCACTATACCGCACGGTTCATCCCCGCGTGTGCGGGGAAAACACTTGGTTCTAACGGATAAAACTTCCCCTCGAGCCCCCGGAAGTGTCTCGAGGTCTGCTTGTCAAGGTGCCGTGCAACGTGCCCGGTTGCTTTGGTCATCCTAGCACTCTCGGGCATGCCTCTGGCGCGACAGGTTCTGTCGCGTGCCGGGCGCACCCTGCGGGCCATGGGAAAGATCCATGCGCTCCGCACGAAGGGTGGTATCGGCAAGTGGCTCCGGGTACTGGGGAAAGGAGGGGTTTGCGTGGGCGTCGTGCTGGCGTTGCTCGCGCTGGCGCAGCCGTGGGGTGTGGCGGGCGTGCCCACGCCGCCCGCGGCGGTGGCGGACGGCGACGACGTCAAGACCGGCACGGGGGGGTAGGGGTTTGAGGGGGCAGGCCTCGCTTTAGCACACAAAACAACACCACTACTCACACCTGGAAGCAAGAACCTCCCGAAGCGTCCTTCCGATGAGCTCGAAGTCGCTCGGGAAGGGGAGGGTGACGGTTTCGGACAGCGGCTTGAATACAAACCCCATTCGTGGCCCCTGGTTAACCGATGGGTAGAAGCGCAAAGCATTACCCTCGAGGCTTACACCGCAAAATAACGCACCCTTGAGGAATTCCCTGTAATTCTTACAGCCGAGGAGCCCAGGTACGGTCGTCTCGTAGTCTGGGATCGAGCGATCGAACTCTTTCAGATACCGCGTTGCTTGCAGTACGGCCACCAGACGCCCGCCCAACTCCCCGTCCGTGATGTGAGCGCTCAGCACCACGTGGGGTGGGCAGTCACCCCACATGCCGTTGGGGAGCAAGCAACTGTGGTCTATCAGGATTAACTCCCCGCGAAGAGTGACCCCTGCCCTTTTCTCGCTATACCGGCTCATAGACCCCTGCCTACCTCACCCGCAAGACCTGCACCTGAATGCCTAGCTGGTTGGCTCTCCTGGTAGCTGCTTCGATCACCCGTAGCTGGCTTAACGTGACGTATTCATCGGGAGGTATGACAACCTCGAGCACTTTCTGCTTCACCTCCCCAGGCTCTATGACTGTACCGGCGTACTTTAGCACCCTCAAAACCATCAAGTTGTTTAATGCACTTAGGGCGGGGTTTTCCCCGTGAATTGGGTACAATTCCATCGCGACATGAAAATGCCTTTAGCGGACCTCGAGGCCACCTTGCGGCAACTGGTGAACACGGGGCGTTTGGACATCGCGACCCGGACGCTGGCGACGGCTTTCGGCCAGGCCCGCACGCTCGAGGCGCAGCGCCAGGTGGTGGCGGCGCTGTTCCCCCTCCTCCCCGAGGGCTGGTTCCGCGCCGACACCCAGGCGGCCGAGCTTTACGCCCAGGCGCTGTGCCGGGTGCGGGAGCCCGAGGCGCTGTGGGGCTTCTGCCGGGGCTTCGCGTCCCCGACCCCCGCGCTCGAGCTCTACCACGCCTGGGCGCTCCTGCGGCTGGGGCGGGCGGAGGAGGCGTTGGGGCGGCTCGAGGCGCTGGAGGCGGAGGGCCTGGGCGAGAAGGGGCTGTACTGGCGCACCCGGGCGGAGGTGCTGGCCCGGCTGGGGCTGCCGGGCTGGGAGGAGGCCTTCGCGCGGGCCAAGCAGCACCTCACCCGCGAGGCCCTGGGGCGCTGCCTGATCGACGAGGGCGGCTACCTGTACGCGGTGGGGCGGGCGCCCGCGGCGCGCACCCGCTGGTCGGAGGCGCTGGCGCACCTGCGCAACGACCCCTACTACCTCGCGTGGGCCCACTACAACCTGGGCATCAGCGCGCTGGACACGCCCGCCGAGGCCGAGGCGCACCTGCTCGAGGCCGAGCAGCTCAGCCGCAAGCCCGCCGCGCGCGCGATCC
>NZ_KE387027.1:10524-43190 GCF_000430045.1 Calidithermus chliarophilus DSM 9957
GGTGGTGCGGGCCGAGCTGGCGCGGCGGCGGGGCGAGGCGGTGGGGCTGGAGGGCTTCAGGCTGCCCAGCCTGTGGAGCCGGGAGGAGGCGCTGTGCTTCCCGGAGCTCTTCGCCCGGCTGGCCCCGGCGGGGCCGGTGCTCGAGCCCCGCACCCAGGCCAGGGTCGAGGTCTGGGCGGCGGGCTTGCTGCGGGTGAAGGTCAACGGGCGGCCCGTACCCCTCAAGCCGACCGGGCGCCCGGCCGAACTGCTGGCGTTCTTGCTCGAGGGCGAGGGGGAGCAGAGCATGGACGCCCTGCTCGAGGCACTCTACCCCCAGGCCCCGGCCACGCCGGAGGGGCGACGCCAGGCCTACAAGTCGCTGTGGGAGAACGTGGCCAAGCTGCGCCGGGCGCTGGGCTGGCCCCAGAGCGTCCGCAGCGAGGGCGGCTCCCTGCGCCTCGACCCCGAGGCCCACTGGGTCTACGACATGGACGACCCCGCGGCCCGCGCCAAGAAGCTCTTCCTGGAGGGCATCTACAGCAACTGGGTGGAGGAGCGGCGCCAGCAGCTCGAGGGCTCGCTTTTAGCGTATTAGGCGCAAATATCTTGATAGTTCGCTAGCACCCACCGTTCGAATGGACACTCGCTGGGTGTCCTGTCGCTATGCTCCGGGCCAGAGCCTGGAGTTCGAGCGAGCATGGGAAAAACCGCGCGACAGGAACCCGCCACCCACGAGAAGGCCCGGCGCCTCGGCGAGGCCCGGCTGTGGCTGCTGGCGAGGCCCTACACCGCGGGGGAACTGGCGCGGGCGCTGGGGGTTCACGTCCGCACCGCCCAGCGCTACCTCGGCGACCTGGGGGCGGTGCCGCTGGACGAGCGCGCCCGGCCCCCGCGCTACCGGCTCCTCACCTCCGAGGAGCTCAGCCCGGTGGAGGCCCTGGTCACCCACAGCGCCCTGCGGATGCTCTACCACCACGCCCCGGGGCACAACGCGATCTACCTCGAGGCCCTCCTCAAGCTGGCCCGCCGCATGCCCGAGCCCGCCCAGGGCGTGGCGATCCGCAGCACCGAGGACCTCAAGCGCCGCCTCTCCCGCCGCCTGGACGAGGGCGACGCGCTGGGCAAGGTGGCCGAGGCCTGGTTCCGCCAGCAGGCCATCGAGTTCTACTACCGCAAGCCCGGCGGCTCGGGGCAGGCCCGGCGCAACGAGGTCGAGGTCTACTTCGTCGAGATCTCCCGCCTCAACCTGGGGGTCTACGTCATCGGGTACGAGCGGGGCTACCACCGCAAGCTGCGCACCTACAAGCTCAACCGCATGAGCCGCATCCGCCCCGTCGGCGAGGCGGGGGCCTACAGCATCCCCGCCGACTTCGACCCGCGCCGCTACCTCTCCGACGCCTGGGGCGTGGTGGGCGGCAGCGGGGGAGAGCCGGTCGAGGTGCGCCTGCGCTTCAGGCCGGAGGCCGCCTACCGCCTGCGCGAGGGCGGCTACCCCGACATGGAGCTGCTGGACCTGCCGGACGGGGGCCTCGAGGCGCGCTTTATGGCGGGCACCGACAACGAGGGCTTTCCCCTGGAGATTTTGTCCTGGGTGCAGGGTTGGGGGCCCAGGGTGGAGGTGCTGGAGCCGGAAAACCTCCGGCGGAGGTGGCTCGAGGAGGCCCGGCAGGTGCTCGGCGAGTACGCGGGGGACAGCCGCGACCGGGCGGGACGGGGGGATGACGCCCGGCGACGGGATCTGTCGCGGCGGGGCGGGAAGGTGAGGCCATGAGGCTTTCGGGGGCTGCAAGGGCTTTGTGGGGCAAGAGCGACCGCGAGCGGAACGACGGCGCGTGGCATCCCCTCCTGCACCACATGCTCGACGTGGCCGCCTGCGCCGAGGCGATTCTGGAACGCGAGCCCCGGCGAACCCGCGAGCTGTACGCCCGGGACCTGGGCTACGCCGACTACGCCCGGGCCCGGCCCTGGCTGCTGAGCCTGATCGCCCTGCACGACCTGGGCAAGGCCAGCCCGACCTTTCAGGCCCTGTGGGGGCCGGGGGCGGCGCGGGTGAGGGAACAGGGCCTGACCTGGCCCAAGGAGCCGGAGTACGTGCCCCACGGCTTCGTCAGCCAGTTGGCGCTCGAGGAGGAGGAGCACCCCCTGAGTGCTGCGCTGGCGTGGGATTTGCTCCGGCAGGCCGCCGACGCCGTGGGCTGCCACCACGGCCTGCGGGCCTCGCCGGCCGAGTTGGACGGCGTGGGCGAACTCGAGCTGGGCACCGGCCCCTGGCAGGCCGTGCGCCGTGAGCTGGTCGAGGCGGTGCTCGAGCTCTTCGGGGCCGGCCCCGAGGACGCGCCGGGGGTTTCGGAGCTCGGCGGGGCGGGCTTCTACCGCCTGGCCGGGCTCACCAGCTTCGCGGATTGGATCGGCTCGAGCCAGGACTTCTTCGGCTTCGTCGCGCCGGTGGACTGCCTGGGGAGCTACTACCGCGCCGCCTCAGCCAAGGCCCGCGCGGCCCTCGACCGCATCGGCTGGCGCGAGCGCAGGCCCCTCAGGCCGGATAAGCTCCCCTTCGAGCGGGTGCCCTTCGACAAGGAGGGCAAAACCTATACCCCGCGTCCCCTGCAGCGGGCCGTGGCCGAGCTGCTGGAGGAGTGCGGCGAGCCCGCGCTGTTGCTGATCGAAGCGCCGATGGGCGAGGGCAAGACCGAGGCGGCGTTCTACGGCCACATCCGCCTGCAACAAACCCTGGGGCATCGCGGGATGTACGTGGCCCTGCCCACCCGGGCCACCGGCAACGCCATGTTCGAGCGCACGGCGGGCTTCCTGGAAGGGATGGGCCGCGGCGAGCCGGTAGACCTGCAGCTCCTGCACGGGGCCGCCCTGCTCAACGACGGCTACGCCCAGCTCCGGCTGCGGGCCGTGGACGAGGGCAAAACCCCTGACTCCCGCCCCGCCGTGAGCGCGCAGGAGTGGTTCTCCAGCAAGAAGCGGGCCCAGCTCTCCGAGTACGGGGTAGGGACCATCGACCAGGCCCTGCTGGCGGTGCTGCCGCTCAAGCACAACTTCGTGCGGATGTGGGGCCTGGGCAACCGCACCGTCGTCATCGACGAGGTCCACGCCTACGACACCTACACCAGCCGCCTGGTCGAGGCGCTGCTGAGCTGGCTCTACGCGCTGGGCTCGAGCGCCATCGTGATGAGCGCGACCCTGCCCAAAGAGCGGCGCGAGGCCCTGCTGCGGGCCTACGGCGCGGGCCAGGTTCCCGAGAGTGTCCCCTACCCGCGGGTGTTCAAGGTGGCCGGGGGCCGGGTGGAGGCCGTGAGCTTCGAGGCCGACCCCAGCCGGCGGGTCGCGCTCCGGCTCCAGGCCCTCCCCACCGGCTTCGCCCGGGTGGTCCCGGAGGTCCTCGCCAGCGTGGCCGAGGGCGGCTGCGCGGCCTGCGTGGTCAACACGGTCGAGCGGGCCCAGCAGTTGTACCGGGCGCTCGAGGAGCCCGCCCGGGACCAGGGCATCGAGCTCTTCCTCTTCCACGCGCGCTACCCCGCCGAGCAGCGCCAGCGGCTCGAGGGCCGCGTCCTCGGCCTGTTCGGCAAGCAGGGCCGCCGCCCGGCCAGGGCCGTCCTGGTAGGGACGCAGGTGCTCGAGCAGTCCCTCGACCTCGACTTCGACGTGATGTTCACCGACCTCGCCCCCGCCGACCTCGTCCTGCAACGCGCCGGGCGGCTGTGGCGGCACAACCGCGCCGACCGCGCCCCCAACCAGGCCCGGCCGGTGCTCCACGTGATGGGCCTGGCGCAGGAGGCCGAAGTCCCCGACTTCCAGCACGCCGAGTACCTCCCCGGCAAAAAGCTCTACTGGGAGAGCGTCTACGACCAGGCGATCCTCCTGCGCACCTACGCGCTGCTGCGCGGACGCGCCGGGCTCGAGCTGCCCGGCGACATCGACCCCCTGGTGGAGGCGGTGTACGGGCCGGGGCTCCCGCGAGGCATCCCGGAAAGCCTGGAGGCGGCCATCCTCGAGGCCACCCCCGCGCGGGAAAACCAGGGCCGGCAGGACCAGGCGCAGGCGGTCCAGGCCGTCGTCGGCCTGCCCTTCGACGGCTCCTGGCTGAGGGTGCCCGCACTCGAGCAGCACGACCCCGAGGAAAACCCCGAGAAGCACCGGGCCCTGCTGGCGGTAACCCGGCTGGGCGACCCCAGCGTGACGGTGATCCCCGTCCACGACCTGGGCGAGGGGACTTTCGAGTGCGCGGGGGTGAGGTTCGGGCTCGAGGAATCGCTCGAGGGGCGCTGGTGGCTGGCGAAGAAGCTCTACCTGCAACACCTGAGCATCTCCCGCGCGGACTTGGTAGCGGAGTTCTGGAAGGCCGGGCGCCCGCAGGGCTGGCAGGAGCACCCGCTGCTGCGCAACTGCTACCCCCTGGTCCTGAAGGGGGGGCGGGCCGGCTACGGCAACACGGAGGTCGAGCTCGACGCGACCTTAGGGCTCGTCTACCACAAGCAGAAAGGCTAGGTGATGGCTTGTACAGCTTCGACTTGCGCTCAGAGCCTTGGATTCCCGTGCGGGACATGGCGGGCAGACTCCGCGAGGTCGGCTTGCGGGAGGCGCTGACCAACGCGGCGGCCTACGGCCGCGTCGAGAGCGAGGACCCGCTCGAGGTCGTGGCCCTGCACCGCTTCCTGCTGGCGGTGCTCCACCGCGCGCTGCAGGGCCCGACGAGCCCTAAGGAGAACGCCCGGTGGCTGCGGGAGGGCTTCCCGGCCGGGGTGATCGAGGCTTACCTCGAGCGCTTCCACGACCGCTTCGACCTCTTCCACCCGCGCTACCCCTTCTACCAGGTGCCCGAGATGCCCTCCGAGGGCTACACCCAGCACTGGAGCCGCCTCTCGGCCGAGTTCGGCAGCGGCAACACCAGCCCGCTGTTCAACTACGCCAAGCGCGGGGGCGCGCCCGAGAACCCCGATAGCTGGATCACCCCGGCGCAGGCCGCGCGGCTGGTGCTCGAGCACCAGACCTTCTGCCTGGGCGGGCTGATCAAGCGCTTCATCACCTCCGCGCCCGCCGCGCCGACGGCTACGGCCGCCCACACCCTGGTCCAGGGCGACGACCTGCACCAGACGCTGTGCCTAAACCTCGTGGGCTACTCCCCGGCGGAGCACGCCGCCGACGAGGCCGTCTGGGAGGCCGAACCCCCGCGCATCGCCTACCTGCAGGGCGACCCCTCGGAGCGGCCCCGGGGGCTCGTCCACCGCTACACCTGGCGCTCGCGCTCGGTGCGGCTTTTCCCCGAGACCCTCGGCAAGGAGGTGGGCGTGCGGAGCTTCGCCTACGCCTCGGCCATCCGGCCCGTCGAGTTCGGCTTCGATGCCCTGGTGGCCTACCGGATCCCGCGCAACGCCAAGCTGGGCCTCCTGCCGCTGGGCCTGAGCAAGGACCGCGCCCTGTGGCGCGACTTCACCGCCCTGCTGCCCCACAAGCAGGGCGAGAGCGCCGACCGGATCCCCGCCGTGATCGAGTGGGCCATCGCCACGTTCGGCGAGCTCGAGCGCACCCGCCGCCCCAGCCGGGGCCTGGTGGTCGAGGTCTACGGGCAGATGAACGACCAGGGCAAGCTCGAGCTCTGGCGCTCGGAGGCCCGGCGGCTGCCCGAGCCCGTCCTGGGCCAGCGCGACGTGCGCAAGACGGTCGAGGCGCTGCTGCTCGAGGCCGACGGCGTGTGGGGCCATCTCAACTCCGCCTGCCGCCTCCTGGCCGCCGAGCTCCTGGCCCCGGGCGGGCGCACCGCCGCCGGGGAGGACGTGAGCCGCCTGGTCCAGAGCTTCCCGGCGCGGCTGGTGTACTGGGCCCGCCTGGAACGGCGTTTCTACGAGCTGCTGGGGGGGTTGCGGGAGGACTACAACGAGCAACGGGTCGAGCAGCAGTGGGGGGAGTGGCTCATCGAGATCGCCGACGACGCCTGGGACATCACCGTCCGCAGCACCGGCGGCGGGGTTCGGGCGCTGAAGGCGGCGGCGCAGGCTCAGGGGATGTTCTACGCGCAGCTCAGGCAATTGCGCGAGAAATACGGCTTGACCCGTCGGGGAGGTGGGTTTTGAGCAAAGCGGAAGAGTTCATCGCGTACCTGGAGAAGCTCGTCGAGCAGGGGGACCGGGCGGCGTTGGCGCGGCTGCGGCACAGCCTGTCCTTCGAGCCGGGGGAGTACGTCCACGCTTTCCCTTTCATCGAGCGCTTCACGGTGGGGCTGGGCCCCGAGCGGCGCAGGCTGTATTTCCTCCTGGCCGGCCTGTTCGCGGCCCACCCCGAGGCCAGCCGCGACCCCAAGGAGAGCCTGGGGCGCACCCTCAAGCGCCTCTACCTCGAGCAGTCCGAGTCCCCCTCCACCGAGCGGCGCTTCCTGGCCCTGCTGGAGGCCGACGACGGCCAGCTGCCCGAGCACCTGCGCCACCTGGTGGGCCTGCTGCGCTCGAGGGGGATCCCGCTCAACTGGGAGCGGCTGCTGCAAGACCTCATCCACCGGCAGCACGACCTCGAGGCCGTCAAGCGGCAGTGGGCACAGGCTTTTTATCGGCCCATGGAGGAAGTGGAAGAAACCCATGGTCAGGAGGCCACGGCATGAACTACGAATACAAAGCGATTCAACTACCTCGCGACATCGAGGTAAACGCCAGGAATCGGGATACGGCTGCCGCCGACCTGCTCAGCCGGGTGCTGGACGCCGAGGCCCGGCAGGGCTGGGAGTTTTACCGCATCGACACGGTCAACACCGTCGAGCCTCCGGGGTGCTTCGGCGCGCTCGGGGGTGCTCAGGCCACCTACCGCCCCCTCAACGTGGTGATCTTCCGCAAGCCGCGGGGGGAGGGCTAGTGGACACGAGAAAGCTGCTCATTCCTGTTGCGGCCGGCGGCCTGGTGCTGGCCCTGGCCTACGCCTGGTTCTCGCCCTATCTGGCCCTGCGGGGCATCCAGCGGGCCATCCAAGGCAACAACCCCTCGGCCCTCGAGCGCTACGTCGATTTTCCCCGCGTGCGCGAAAGCCTCAAGGCTCAGTTCAACCGCGTTCTGCTGGAGGAGGCGAGCAAGGACGACACCGGCTTCGGCGCGCTGGGGCTGATGCTGGCCGGCCCGATGGTGGACCGGCTGGTGGACGCCTTCGTCACCCCCGAGGGGCTGGCGAGCGTCGGCACCGGTGAAGCCCCCCAGCAGGGCGACCTCGAGGCCGTCCGCGACTGGGGCGTCCAGCGCCGGGGCTTCTCCGAGGTTTTGGTGCACCGCAAGGGCAGCCCGGGCGAGGGGCTGGTGATGGAGCGCCGGGGCCTGGGCTGGAAGGTGGTCCGGCTCCAGATCAACCTGAACAAACCCGAGTAGGAGCGACCATGAAACACCTGATCGAGCTGCACATCCTGCAAAACTTCGCCCCCTCCAACCTCAACCGCGACGACACCGGAAGCCCCAAGGACGCCTTTTTCGGCGGGGTTCGCCGGGGGCGCATCTCGAGCCAGTGCCTCAAGCGGGCGGCGCGGGAGTACGTGCGGGCCGGCGGCCTCGTGCCCCCCGAGCACATGGCCCGCCGCACCAAGCGCGTCACCGAGGAGCTGGTGAGGGCCCTGCAGGCCCGGGGCCGCCCCGAGGCCGAGAGCTTGCACAAGGCCATCGCGGCGCTGGGCGGCGTGGGGCTCAAGGTCAAGGACGCGGAGGAAGGCAAGACCGAGTACCTGCTCTTCCTGGGCCAGGCCGAGGTCGAGCGCGTCGCCGAGTTCATCGACCGGCACTGGGACGCCCTCAACGCGCAGGCCGAGCCGGAGGGGGGGAAGAGGAAGGCCAAGGACGCGAAGAAGGAGGCCAAGGCCGCGATCCCGCCCGAGCTCAAGAAGGCGCTCGAGAAGGTCCTGGACGGGGGGAGGGCCGTGGACGTGGCCCTGTTCGGCCGGATGCTCGCCGACTTGCCCCAGGCCAACCAGGAGGCCGCCTGCCAGGTGGCCCACGCCCTCTCGACGGCGGCGCTCGAGCGCGAGTTCGACTTCTACACCGCCGTCGACGACCTCAAGCCGGACGACAACGCCGGGGCCGACATGCTGGGGACCGTGGAGTTCGGCTCCTCGTGCTTCTACCGCTACGTGGCACTGGACGTCACCAAGCTGCGCGAGAACCTCCAGGGCGACGACGAGCTGGTGCTGCGGGGCCTCGAGGCCTTCCTGCGGGCCATGGTCAAGGCCAAGTCCAGCGGCAAGCAGAACAGCTTCGCCGCCCACAACGACCCCGAGTACGTCGCGGTCACGGTGCGCCAGGGCGCCGACCCGCGCAACCTCGCCAACGCCTTCGAGAAGCCGGTGCGCCCGTCGCCCGCCCTGAGCCTCACCGAGGCTTCGGTCGAGCGGCTCGAGGCCCGGTGGGAGAAGCTCGCCGCGGCCTACGGCCAGAACGGCCCCGCCTTCGTGCTCAACCTCACCGACGCCCAAAGCCGGCTCGGGGAGCCGGTGGAGAGCCTGGACGAGCTCATCGGCCGCACCCTGGCCGAGGTGCGGGCCGGCCTGGGGGCCTGAGGTGCCCACCCTGCTGCTGCGCCTGGCGGGCCCCATGCAGTCGTGGGGCACCCGCTCGCGCTTCGACGAGCGCGACACCGACCTCGAGCCCTCCAAGAGCGGCGTGATCGGCCTGCTGTGCGCGGCGATGGGCGTCGACCGCGCCGAGGAGGAGCCGGTGCTGGCCCTGGCCCGCTGCCGCCTGGGCGTGCGGGTGGACCGCGAGGGCGTGCTGCGCGTGGACTACCTCACCGCCCAGGACGAGCGGGGCGCCACCACCATCTCCCGCCGCTACTACCTGGCCGACGCCGTGTTCCTGGCGGGCCTCGAGGGGGAGGCCCCGGAGGCGGTCGAATGGCTGCAACGCGCCCACCGGGCGCTGAAGAACCCGGTCTGGCCGCTGGCGCTGGGCCGCAAGTCCTACGTGCCCAGCCCCGGGGTCTACCTCCCGGGCGGCTGGCGGGAGGAGGGGCTCGAGCAGGCCCTCACCGAGTACCCCCTGCTCGTACCCCCGGGGCCGGACGAGCGGGAGGTCAGCCGCCGCCTCGTGGTCGAGAGCCGGGGCTGGGAGGGCAGCCTGCGCATGGACCAGCCGCGCTCGAGCTTCGCGAGGCGAAAGTTCGCCGCGCGCTACGTCCAGAGCTACTACCGGGAGGTCAAGCATGTACCTGAGCCGACTGCGGCCCGACCATAGGCACGCCCGCGCCCGCGCCGACCTCGCCAGCCCCTACCAGCTCCACGCCACCCTCTGCCGCGCCCTCGCCGGCGAGGGCCAGGCCCCGCCCCGCTTCCTGTGGCGGCTGGAGGCGGGCCGGGCCCCCGTGGTGCTGGTGCAGAGCCCACGGCCTCCCGAGTGGGAGCGGCTCGAGCAGCGCTACCCTGGCTACTTCGCCCGGGCGCCCGAGTCCAAGCCGGTGCCCCTCGAGCACCTCCGGCCCGGCCAGGTGCTGCGTTTCCGCCTGCGGGCCAACCCCACCGTCACCCGCAAGGACCCCCACAACCCCGAAAGACGCAAGCGCCACGGCCTCAGGGGCGTGGAGGAGCAGCTCGAGTGGCTGTCACGCCAGGGGGAGAAAGGCGGCTTCGCCGTGCTGGGCGCGACGGTCGCGCAGAGCGAACGCGTCCGGACGTTCAAGCACGGCGGGGGCAGCCCCATCGTGCTCCAGGCCGTGCTCTACGAGGGCCACCTCAGGATCACCGAACTCGAGGCGTTCAACAACACCCTCACCGGCGGCCTGGGCCACGCAAAAGCCCTCGGTTTCGGCCTCCTGTCCGTCGCTAGGGGGTGATACCGGATTCAAAAAGATGATCATCCAAACCAAAGACCCCCAGAGGCTATCTTTTTGAACCCCAGAGCACACCCCTCCCTGAGGGTCGGCGAAGCAAGCGTATCCCTTCCAAGGGGCGGCACCGCCCTCCGCCACGCGGATAACTTCGGTCGGCCGCCCCGCCAGGGCGGGGCGGCGCCGCCGTCCGGCGCCGAACTAACCGAATCTGGTATGAGCCATTACGAGACCCGCAGCCTCCGCGAGCCCCCCGAACTCCGCGGCTGAGGATCACGCGTTTTCCCCACACAGGCGGGGATGAACCGGTGCGACAGATGAGGCACGGTCAGACCGGCGCACTTTCCCCGCGTGCGCGGGGATGGATCAAGAGTAGGACGAGCCACTGGCTCGCCCCTACGAAAGCGTCGGGCACTCGGCCATCGGCCATCGGCCATCGACCATCGACTATCGACTATCGACTATCGACTATCGACTATCGGCGTTCAGCGTTGGACACCCGTCGTACGCCTACCGCCCCGCTACCGCCCCCCGACCCTCCTCCGCCCCCGGCCACGTGAAGTAGAACGTGCTCCCTTCGCCCGGCTTGCTCTCGAGCCAGATCTTCCCCCCGTGCCGCTCGACGATCTTCTTGCACACCGCCAGCCCGATGCCGCTGCCGGGGTAGTCCTCGCGGCCGTGCAGCCGCTGGAAGATGACGAAGATGCGCTCGAAGTACTGGCTCTCCACGCCGATGCCGTTGTCCTGCACCATGAAGCGCCACATGCCGTCGTGGCGGGCGGCCTCGATGCGCAGGTGGAGGGTGCGCTCGGGGTGGCGGAACTTGAGGGCGTTGACGACGAGGTTCTGGAAGACCTGGGTGAGCTGGCTGCGGTCGGCGAGGACGGTGGGCAGGGGGCCGACCTCCACCGTCGCGCCGCTCTCCTCGATGGCGAGGTGGAGGTCCTCGAGCGTCTTGCGCAGCACCTCCCCGGCGTCGGTGGGCGCGAGCGCGCGGCCGTGGGTGCCCACCCTCGAGTAGGCCAGCAGGTCCTGGATCAGCTTCTGCATGCGGTTGGCCCCGTCGACGGCGAAGTTGATGTACTGGTCGGCCTTCTCGTCGAGCTGGCCGCGGTAGCGCCGGGCGAGGAGCTGGGCGTAGCTGCTGATCATGCGCAGGGGTTCTTGCAGGTCGTGGGAGGCGACGTAGGCGAATTGCTCGAGCTCGCGGTTGGAGCGCTCGAGCTCGGCGGTGCGCTGGGCCACGCGGGCCTCGAGCTCGGCGTTGAGGGTGCGCAGCTCGGCCTCGAGGCGCTTGAGCTCGGTGATGTCCTGGGTGAAGACCAGCCCCTGGCGCACCTCCCCGTCGGGGGCGTGCACCGGGGCCACCCGCAGCAGGTAGATGCGGTCGGCGAAGGCCACCTCGGTGCTGGCGTGCTCCCCGGCCAGGGCCCGGCGGTAGAGCGCGGCGAGCTGCTCGGCGAGGTCGGGGGGGAAGAGCTCGTAGACCGTGCGGCCCTCCAGCGCCTCGCTCGAGAGGCCCACGTCGGCGAGCCCCAGGCCGTCGGCCAGCAGGTAGCGCAGCTCCCGGTCGAAGAGGATCACCGCCCCGCCGGGGTAGTTCTCCACGAGCGAGCGGTAACGCCGCTCCGAGGCCCGCAGCGCCTCCTCGGCCTGCTTGCGCTCGGTGACGTCGCGCACCTCGATGACGGTGGAGACCGGGCGGCCCTGGGCGTCGAAGATGGGGCTGGCGGCGACGAGCACCGGGAAGAACTCGCCGTTCTTGCGGATGAACACGTCCTCGTGCTCGCGGATGTCGAAGTTCTCCGGCAGGGCGCGGTCGATGGGGCACTCGTCCTTGGGGTAGGGGCGGCCGTCGGGGTGGTGGTGGTGGATCATGTCGTGCAGCGGCTTGGCCCGGATCTCCTCGAGGGTGAAGCCCAGCATCTTCTCGGCGGCGGGGTTCATGAAGGTGCAGTAGCCCCGGGCGTCCATCATGAACAGCGCCTGGGTCGAGTTGTTGGTGATGGTGGCGTTGAGCTCGAGCTGCTGGCGCAGCGCTTCCTCGGTCTCGATCTGCTGGGTGATGTCGGTGCTGGTGCCGAACCAGCGCACCACCTGGCCCTTTTCGTCGCGCAGGGGGACGGCGCGGGTGAGGAAGGAGCGGTAGCGCCCGTCGGCCGCGCGCAGCGGGAAGACCATCTCGAAGGGCTCGCCGCTGTCCAGCGAGGCCTGCCAGCGCCGCAGCACCTCCGGCAGCACCTGGGGGTCGTGCACGGCCTCCCAGCCCCAGCCCTCCATCTCCTCGGGGGTGGCGCCGGTGTAGTCGTACCAGCGCTGGTTGTACCAGAAGACGTGGCCGCTGGCGTCGGCCATCCAGGAGAGCTGGGGCAGCGAGTCGGCGAGGCTGCGGAACTGGGCCTCGCGCTCCAGGAGCTGCCGGTAGAGCCGGGCGTGCTCGAGCGCCACCGCCGCGCGCCGCCCGAGCTCCTCGGCCAGGGCCTGGTCGCGCTCGCCGAAGCGGCGCTTGCCCCGGTTCATCCCCAGCCCGATGAGCCCCACCGCCCGCCCGCCCACCATCATGGGCACGATCAGGGCTGAGCCGAGCTCGAGCTTGCGCAGCAGCTCGAGGTGGCGCTCGTCGCGGGCGGAGGCCAGGAGCACCTCCTCGGTGACCTCGCTCACCAGCAGCGACCGGCCGCTGCGCAGGAGCTGGGGGCCCGAGTTCGGCGCCTCGGGGTCTTCGGGGTACTCCACCGAGAGCGCGTGCACCAGCCGCACCCGCTCGGGGTCGGTGTGGGCGATCTCGAGGGCCTCGAGCCTCCCGTCGGGGCCCGGCAGCCTCACGCTGCACCAGTCGGCCAGCCGCGGCACCGCCAGCCGGGCGATGGAGCGCAGGGTCTCTTCCACGTCGAGGCTGGAGGCCAGGACCACGCTGGCGTCGTCCAGGAAGCGCAGCCGCTCCTCCTCCAGCTTGCGCTCGGTGATGTCGCGGGCGATGCTGGAGGCCCCGACGACCCGGCCCGCGCGGTCGCGGATGGGCGAGACGGTGAGCGAGACGTGCAGGTCGAGGCCGTCCTTGCGCCGCCGCAGCGTCTCGTATTCCGCCACCCGTTCCCCGCGCCGCACGCGCGCGAGGATCTCCTCCTCCTCGGCGGCGAGGTGGGGCGGGATGATCACCGTCACCGGCTTGCCCACCACCTCCTCGGCGGTGTAGCCGTACATGGCCTCGGCGCCCTTGTTCCAGCTCGTGATCACCCCGGTGAGGTCCTTGCTGATGACCGCGTCGGCGGAGGACTCGACGATGGCGGCGAGGTAGGCGCTGGCCCGCTCGGCCTGCTTCTCCTCGGTCACGTCGGTGTGGATGCCCACCCACTCGCGCACGCCGCCGCCGGGGGCGCGCACCGGCACCGCCCGCACCTGCATGTGGCGGTACTCGCCGTCGTGGCGGCACAGCAGGTACTCGATCTCGTACAGCCGCTGCTCGCGCACGCACTCGCGCCAGGTCCGCGACACCCGCTCGCGGTCGCCGGGGTGGACGGCCTCGAGCCAGCCCCAGCCCCGGTACTCCTCGAAGCTCTGGCCGGTGAAGGCCGCCCAGCCCGGCTGCTCGGCGGCGAACTGGCCGGAGGCGTCGCGGGTCCACACGATCTGCGCGGTGGCCTCGACCAGGCTGCGGTAGCGCTCCTCGCTGTCGCGCAGCGCCTCCTCGGCCCGCTCGCGCTCGGTGGTGTCCTCCACGGTGCCCACGTAGCCCACCACCTGCCCGTCCGCGCCCGTGAGCGGCACGCCCAGCACCCGGCTCGAGCGCACCGTGCCGTCGGGCCGCAGCCAGCGGTAGCGGATCTCGTAGCTCTGCCCGGCCCGGGTGGCCGCGCCGCACTCGGCGATGACCCGCTCGCGGTCGTCGGGGTGGATGAACTCGACCCAGCCCCGTCCCATGCCCTGCTCGAGGGTGTAACCCCCGATCTTCTGGGCCTGGGGGTTGGTGTAGAGGTTGTAGCCGGTGGGGTCGGAGAAGTAGATGCCGATGGGCGCGTGCTCGCTGAGGGCCCGGAAGCGCTCCTCGCTCTGGCGCAGCGCCTCCTGGGCCTGCTGACGCTCGGTGATGTCGATGACCGAGCCGACGTAACCCAAGAACTCCCCGCCCGGGCCGAAGCGGGGCCGCGCCGAGTCGATGGCCCAGCGGTACTCCCCGTCCTTGCGCCGCAGCCGGTACTCCAGCCGGAAGGGCTCGCGCCGCGCGTTGGCCTCGAGGAAGATCTGCGCCGAGCGCTCGCGGTCGTCGGGGTGGACGGCCTCGAGCCAGCCGTAGCCCAGGCCGCCCTCGGGGGTCTGGCCGGTGAAGTCGTACCAGGGCTGGTTGAGGAAGCTGCACGACCCGTCGGGCTCGGTGACCCAGATCATGACGGGGGCGCTGTCGGCCATCGCGCGGAAGCGGGCCTCGCTCTCCCGCAGGGCCGTCTCCGCCCTGCGGCGCTCGGTGACGTCCGCGAAGCTGATCACCGCGCCCCGCACCTCGCCCATCTCGATCATGGGCTGGGCGCTGTACTCCACGGCCAGCGGCGCGCCGTCCTTGCGCCAGAACACCTCGTTCGTCACCCGGCAGCCCCGCAGGTCCCGCAACGCCCGGTGGATGGGACACGCCTCGGCCGGGTAGGGTTCGCCGTCCGGGCGGGCGTGGTGGACGAGGCGGTGCATGTCCTGGCCCAGCACCTCCTCCGGCGCGTAGCCCAGCATGCGGGCGGCGGCGGGGTTGATGAAGGTGCAGCGCCCCTCGGCGTCGATGCCGTAGACGCCCTCGCCCACGGACTCGAGGATCAGCCGCAGGCGGTTCTCGCTCTCGTGCAACGCCTGCTGGGCCCTGCGCTGCTCGGTGACGTCCCGGAACACCGTGTAGACCTGGGTGGGCCGCCCGGTGCCCTCCTCGAGGAGCGGGGTGGCGTCGACGCTGATCCAGCGGTACTCGCCCAGCAGCGGGTTGAACACCCCCATCAGCGTGTCCTGCACGGCCTGGCCGGTGCGCAGGGCCACCATGGCGGGGTGCTCCTCGCCGGGGAAGGGGCTGCCGTCCTCGCGCACCGTGCGCCAGCGCGGGTCGAGCGAGGTCACGCCCTGGAGCTGCTCGAGGCTCAGCCCCAGGATGCGCTGGGCGGCCGGGTTGGCGGCGAGGATGTGCCCCTCGCCGTCCTGGTACACCACCCCCAGCGGCACCGTCTCGAAGAGCTGCCGGTGCTTGAGCTCGCTCTGCTGGAGCGCGGCCTCGGCCTGCTTGCGCTCGTTGACCGCCCGGAAGTGCACCGCCAGCCCGGCGGCCTCGGGGTGCACGTGCACCTCGAACCAGCTCTGCAGCGGCGGGTAGTAGGCCTCGAAGGCCGCGGGGACGCCCTCCTGCATCACCTTGGTGTACTGCCGGTAGAACTCGCTGCCCACCGCGTCGGCGTACTCCTCCCAGATCCCCTTGCCCAGCAGCTCCTCGCGCGAGCGCCCCAGCAGGCGCTCGGCCTCGCGGTTGAGGTAGGTGAAGCGCCAGTCGCGGTCGAGGGCGAAGAAGGCCTCGCCCATCTGCTCGCGCGTGCCGATCAGGTCGGCCTGGGCGCGGCGCAGCGCGTCCACTTCGGTGCAGGTGACCGCCCACCCCGCCCCGTCCAGCGGGGCCAGGTGGGCGCTGAACCAGCGGTACTGCCCGTCGTGGCGGCGCAGGCGCAGCTCGAGGTCCTGCTCACCCTGCTGCGCCCGGGACCAGGCCGCTTCCCAGCCGGGGCGGTCGTCGGGGTGGAGGGCCTGGGCCAGGACGGCCTGGGGGTCGGGGGAGGGGGTCAGGCCGGTGAAGCGCAGGAAGGACCGGTTGAAGAACACCGCCCCTGCGTCGCCGGTAACGATCCAGGCGGGGTGCGGCAGGGCGTCGGCCAGGCGGGTCGCCTCGAGGTTCACGGGGTCCGCGCTGGCCTTGTTCCTCCCGGCCTCCTGGAAGGTTGGGGTGGGCAAGGGTTCTGGGTCGGGCATTTTCAGCTAATCAGGATATCAAGGGTGAGAGGCGTCGGGCCGAGGGCCGGCAGGGCATCGCGCGGCCCCCGGCTCAGGGCGGCTGCTCGAGCCCGTGCCCGGACCGGCTCGAGCCCGCCCGCACACCTGAGCGTGCGGGCTCCAGGGTGCGCTCGAGTGGGGCGCGGTCCAGGGAGTGCATGAAGCCTCGGGGGGCGCAAACAGTCGCCGCTCGCGCCGCAGCTTTATGGAGGCGGCTGAGGCCCGGCTGTGGGCCAGTTGAGGGCTGGCTGAGAACGTGGGCGCGGGGTTAAGATGGGGGATATCGTCACTGCCGCGGGGATAGAACCCGTCCCTGCTTCCCGGAGCATCCGTCCACTCACGACCCGCGATTCTTGGTGAGGAGGTGGGTATGCACGCGCTGGACGTGTTGAAGTACGGGCATCTGACGCTGATGCGGGCCCTCGAGGGGCTTCCCGCGGAGGCCTGGGAGCTGCGGGGGGTGGTGGGGGTGTGGTCGGTCCGCGACGTCGTGGCCCACCTGGCCTCCTACGAGCAGGCCCTGGCCGAGCTTTTCGGCTCCCTCACCGACCCGGGCCGCCCCACCCCGACCCTCGACGGCCTGCGCAGCCACGAGCGCTTCAACGACGAGCAGGTGGCGCTGCGCCAGGGCCGTAGCCCGGCCGAGGTGCTGCACGAGTACGAGGACTGGCACGCCCAGGCCATGGGCCTCGCCCGGTGGGTCCCGCTCGAGACCTACCGCCAGGCCGGCCTGCTGGACTGGTACGGCGCGGAGTACGACCTCGAGGACTTTCTGGTCTACACCTACTACGGCCACAAGCGCGAGCACTCCGCGCAGATCGCGCTGTTCAAGAAGCGGCACTTGCAGGGGGTCGAGGGTCGATAGCCGATAGCCGATGGCCGGATGCCGAACGCGGGTAGTACGTCGTACGCAATACGCCAAACGCAAAACGCCAAACGCCAAACGCTAAACGCCTTTTCTTCACCCCCCTTAACAAGGGGGGCTGGGGGGGATAAACCCTCCCCGCCGGCGTGGAGGGAAGGGGAGGGGCAACCAGGAGCCATAAGCTGACGGCTGACGGCTGATAGCTGACGGCTTTCTGTTATCTCAGAAAGCGAGGCGACGTGGAGCGAGTGCTCAGGTTGATGGCCGTTTTCGCGCACCCCGACGATGAGTCGCTGGGGATGGGGGCTACGCTGGCGAAGTACGCGGCGGAGGGGGTGGGGGTTTATCTGGTGTGCGCGACGCGGGGGGAGCGGGGCTGGCGGGGGCTGGAGGAGGAGCACCCGGGCCCTGAGGCCGTGGGCCGCGTGCGCGAGGCCGAGCTGCGGGCGGCGGCCGGGGTGCTGGGGGTGCGGGAGGTGGCCTTCCTGGGCTACCCCGACGGCGGGCTCGACCGGGCCGACCCCCGGGAGGCCACATGGCGGCTGGTGGGGCACTTGCGGCGGGTGCGGCCGGAGGTGGTGGTCACCTTCAGCCCCGACGGGCACACCGGCCACCCCGACCACATCGCCGTCTCGCAGCTCACCTGCGGGGCGGTGGTCTGCGCGGCCGACTCGAGCTACCCCGACCCCCAGCCGCCCCACCGGGTGCAGAAGCTGTACTACCTCGTCGACTCGCTCGAGCTCGTCGAGTGGGCCCGGCAGGCCCTGGGCGACATCGGCATGACCGTGGACGGGGTCAGGCGGCCGCACACCGGCTGGGCCGACTGGGCCATCACCACCCGCGTGGACGCCACGGCGCACTGGCGGGCCGCCTGGGAGGCCATCCAGTGCCACCGGAGCCAGTCGCACACGCTCGCCCGCCTGCGGACGCTGGCGGAGGCGACCCACGAGCGGGTCTGGGGCTGGAGCCACTTCTACCGGGTGTTCAGCCTGGTCAACGGCGGGCGGGTCAGGGAGTCCGACCTGTTCGAAGGCCTGCGCGAGGCGCACTAGCGGAGCTGGGCCTCGGGCCGGAAGGCCGTCCAGGCGAACCAGAAGGGCACGTCGTGGGGGAGGGGGGTCAGGCGCTTGCCCTTCAAGGGGCCCTCCACCGCCTGCCCCAGCAGGTTCCAGCGGCTGCCGCTCTCCCGGTCGGTCCAGCCCTGCCCGTCCCACTCGAAGCTCAGGGTCCGGCCCTCGAGGGTGCGCCGGAAGACCCCCACCGCGCCGGCATCCTTGGCCTGGGCGATGGTGGCTGCGTCCAGGACGCTGCGGGTCCCCGGCGCCCACCAGACCGCCACGTCCACCCCGCCCACCCGGTCGTTGACCGCCCGCCGCCGGGCCAGGCTCGAGAAGGCGTAGGCCACCGCCTCGCCGCCCACCTCCAGGCCCAGCACCCGCTCCCTCGCCGGGAGGCGGCGGTCCTCGAGGACGCGCCCCACGAAGCCGGGCGTCTCGAGCCGCTCGTAGCCCAGGTAGGGGTTCTGGGCGTAGGGCCGGGGGTAGCCGGTCTCGAGGGAGAGCACCTGCCCCTGCGGGTAGGCCCGCGCGAACTCGGCGGCGCTCACCACCTGGGCCGGCAGGCGCAGCAGCTCGGCCGAGGCCAGGGTGCCCACCACCCCCGCGTGCAGGAACTGCGAGAACACGCTGCCGCTGGCGGAGTCGAACATCAGGAGGTTGGCGTTGTAGAGCATCCCCGAGGTGCCGAAGGTGACCTCGAGGCCCCACGGCGGGGCCTCCCGGCCGGTCTGCTCGCGGTAGCGGGCGCGGAAGTCGTCGTCGAGCGGGAGCACCCGGGCGGCCGGGTCGAGCCGGAGCACCGCGTCGCGCTGCTCGGGGGTGAGGGGGACGCGCCGGTCGAACACCGCGAAGCTGTGGCTCGGCGGGCTGAAGGCCACGGCGACGGGGACGCCGGCGCGGTCGTTGACGACCTCGTGCCACAGCAGGAGCCGCAGGGGGTAGCCCTTGCCGCCGTGGACGATCAGCGGCTCCTGGGCGTCCAGCCAGCTCGAGCGCTCCAGGGGCACGAAGGCCGGCGCGGGGGTGGCCGCGAAACGGCCGGTGCGGTCGCCCCCGAAGCCCAGCGCTGGGACGCCCTGGGGCGGCGGGCCCGCGCTCAGGACCTGCTCGAGCGGGATGGTCGAGCGGGTGGTGTCGGTGCCCAGGAGCGGGAAGTTCGACTCGGCCCGGGCCCACAGCCCGGCACACGCGGCCAGGGCCAGGGCGGTCTTCAGGGTGCGCATGGGGCTTCCGTCCCTTCGCGGCGCGCGCTCAGCGCGGGGTGCACAGTTGCCGCCCCGAGAGGTTGCAGCGGCTGTACTGGAGCTCGCCGCTGGCGGCGAAGCGCTCGAGCATCGCCTTGGAGATCACCAGGTCGTCGTCGGCGGCCTCCTGGTGGCAGACCAGGCAGTTGCCCGGCATCTCGATGACCACGGGCTCGGGCTTGCCGTCGAGCGTGTACGCCCCGAAGCCCCAGACCCGGCTGCCTTCCCCGGGCTGGAGCTTGGTCATGACGTGGAGCTGGTTGTCCTCCTTGGCCCGCACCAGCCGCCCGCCGGCGTCCTGCCGCCCGTCGCCGCTGAAGGTCTCGATCGCCAGGGTGGTGCCCACCGGCAGCGGCAGCCCCTGCCGCAGGGCCTCCAGGCCCTGCGCCGAGACGTAGAGGTCGCGGGACTTGCCGTCGCTGCGGTCCACCACCGCGTACCTCACCAGGGTTTGGCGGTGGTCCTGGGGAAAGGGCACCATGGGGTTGGGCTTGGCGGCGAGCAGCAAGCCCGCGAGCCCCAGCCCCAGGCAGCCCCGGAGCAGCCTCGAGCCGGAAAGCCGAAAAACCCGTGGGACCACGGCGACACCTCCTGCTGGCTTGATCACCCCACTATAGCGTTCTTCGCCGCCGCCGTGCCGCCAGCGCCTCGAGCTGCGCCGCCCGCTCGAGCCGCCCCATCCGGCGGTAGGACTCGGCCTCGTAGGCCAGGTCGAGCACGGGGACGCGCATCCCGTCGAACTCGAGGAAGCGGCGGTGGCGCTGGAGGTCGGTGGGCGGCTCCCATTCCCCCGTGAGGGGGTCGCGCTTCTGCAACTCGCCCATCACCTGCACCGCCACCCCGCCGAAGTCGAAGTCGCCGAAGTGCGAGCGTACCCGCTCCCCGGCGCGGTCGGTGCCCACCGGGTGCGTCAGGTGCTCCCGGAACAGCGCCTCGAAGCGGTAGGCCCCCGCGCGGTCGGTCTGGATGTCGATGTCGCGGGGAAGGGCCTCCAGTCCCTGCATCGCGAAGGCCAGGCTGCCGGTGAGGGCCCAGTCGATCCCCTCGGCCTCCAGGCGCGCGTGGATCAGCCGGAAGACCTCGAGCAGGCGCGGCGGGAGGCTCACGCGGCGTACTTCTCGAAGGCTTCGGGCTCGAAGCGGCAGGCCTGGAGGTCTGCCCAGTGCAGCCAGCCGTCGCGGAAGGGGGGGAACTGCAGGAAGCCGCCCTCGGCCTTGAGGTGGAAGGCCAGCTCGCAGGGCTCGGTGACGGGCTCGAGGAAGGCCAGCAGGGCGGTCTGGTAGGTGCCGAAGCTCGACAGCGCCTGCGAGCCCACCATCACCCCCTTGCCCGCCTGCTGGGCCAGCCCCATCATGGCTAGGCTCTGGGTGTAGCCGGTGCGGGCGGGCTTGACGTTGAGGACGTCGAAGGTGTCCAGTTGCAACTCGCGGCGCAGGTCGCGGGGGGTGAAGCAGGAGTCGTCGGCGATGAAGCGCAGCCAGCGGGTCTCGCGCAGGGCCTTGCGGGCCTTGACCTCCTCGACGGGCAGGGGCTCCTCCACGTACGACAGCCCGGCCGCCGCCCAGGCCTTGAGGTAGCGCTCGCCGTTGTCGGCGTCGAGGGTCTCGTTGGCGTCGGCGTAGAGGTCGGCGTCGGGGAAGTGCTCCTTGAGCAGGGCCAGGCGCTCCAGGTCGCCCTCGAGGTCGCGCCCCACCTTCACCTTGAACACCCGCACCCCCGCCGCGTACGCCGCGGCGGCGTCGCGCAGCATCTCCTCGGCCTCGGCGATGCCCAGGATGTAGCTCACCCGCACCCGGTCGTGGTGGGGCTCGAGGGCCTGCCACAGCTCCTGCCCTTGCGAGCGGGCCCAGGCTTCCCACAGCGCGACGTCGAGGCCGCCCTTGGTGGTGGGGTGGCCGGGGAAGTTGCCCAACACCGCCTGCACGGCCTCGGCGTCCTCCGCCTCCAGCCCCAGCAGCCGCGGGGCGAGGTGTTCGAGCGCGGCCAGCACGGTGGCCTGGGTCTCGCCGTAGATGGTGGGGCGCGGGGGGACCTCGGCCCGCCCCACCGAGCCGTCGGAGAGGGTGACCTCGAGCAGCACGTGCTCCATGGCCTCCATCTCGCTGGCCTTGCCCCAGCGCAGCGCCCCGCGCAGCGGGATGCGGAAGGGCCGCGCTCGGATGGCGTCAATGCTGGGCATGCACCCCTCCCACGAAGGCCCGGATTCGCTCGGCCTCCTCCGCCACGCTCAGGGCCTCGGTGTCGAGGAAGAGGGCGCGGGGGTGGCCCCCCAGCAGCCTGCGCGGCCCCTCGGGGTCGTAGTTCTTGCGCTCCTCCGCCACGATCTTGAGCTTGGCGAGCAGCTCCCGGGCCTCGAAGCCCCAGGACAGCGCTTCCTCGAGCTCCTCCTCCGACAGCACCCCCTGTGCCGTGCCGCGCAGGGCGTCCATGTCGGCCGCGTCGAGCCTCACCCGGTCGAAGCGGTCGCCGCGCCCCAGCAGCCGCGCCAGGCGGGTGAGGTCGCGGGCCTCGAGCACCACGAAGCGGGCGAGGGGGAGGTGCTCAAGGGCGTAGGCCACCTCCGCCTCCCCCCGAAGCCCGTCGAAGAGCAAGGGCCAGGCGGGCAGGGTGCGGGCCTGGCTGAGGGCCTGGGCCACCCCGCCGGGGTGGGTCTCGCGGAAGCGCCGGGTCAGGGCGAAGCGCTCGGCGCGGTCGAGGGCCTGGCCTTCGGCCCCGAGCAGCGGCAGCACGTAGCGGTCCACCACCTCGCGGCGGTCGGGGAGGGTGGGGTAGGCGAGGGCCTCGAGCAGGCTGCTCTTGCCCACCCCGGTGAGGCCCACCAGCACCAGCAGGGGCAGCTCGGGGAGGGGTTTGGCCTCGGGGGGCGCGGCTTCGGCGGGGAGGAAGAGCGGGTGGCTCATCGCCCCTATTCTTCCCCGTGAGCGAGGGAAGTACAAATTCCGCACGCTGCTTTACGGGAATCGTTATACTTTTCCAGCCGAGGAGGCGTGCTACATGCGAAATCGTCTAGGGTTATGGTCTTTTGTTGTCCTGCTGGTGGCTCTGGCAGCCTGCACCCCGGTCCCCGACCTCAAGCTCACCCTGAGCGCCGGGTCCGTTACGGTCGACCAAGGCGGGAACGGCACGGTCCAGATCTCCTTCCAGCGCACCAACCTCAACGACCCCATCAGCCTCAGCGTGGAGGGTTTGCCCGTGGGGGTCACGGGCGACTTCAGCCTCAACCCCGCGCCCAAAGACGCCACCGCCTTGACGCTCACGGCGGGCGTGGGCGTGGCCCCGGGCGAGTACGCGCTCAAGGTCAAGGCGGCGGCACCCGGCGTCGCCCGCGAGGCCAGCCTCACCCTCAAGGTAGCGTTGGCCGACTTCAGCCTCAGCCCGGCCTCGCCCAGCATCTCGATCAACCAGGGCGCCTCGGGCACGGTAGCCATCAACATCAACCGCACCAACCTCGCGGGCGAGGTGAGCTTGGCCGTCGAGGGCGCGCCCTCCGGCGTGAGCGCGACCTTCGCGCCTAACCCGGCCAACACGGCCTCGAGCCTGCTCACCCTCACCGTGGCCGAGGGCGTGACCGCCGGGCAGTACAGCCTCACCCTCAAGGGCACGGCGGGTGGCCGCGTGAAGACCGCCAGCCTGGGGCTCACCGTCAACCCCAAGCCCGACTTCGGCCTGAGCCTCGAGCCGGCCAGCGTGACCCTGAAGCCTACCCAGACCAAGGACATCACCGTGACCATCGCCCGGACCAACCTCACCGGAGAGGTGAGTCTGAGCCTGGAGGGTGCGCCCGAGGGGGTCACGGGGAGCTTTAGCCCCGCGGTCACGGACGGGAACTCGAGCACCCTGACCTTGAGCGTGGGCAACGCCGTGGCGGCTGGAGATTACACCCTCACGGTACGGGCTACTTCCGCCAACTTCAACAGGACCGCCTCGTTCAGCCTCCGCGTTGAGCAGGCTCGGTCGACTGCTGTAACGGTTCGTACCTTGATCAATGGAACCCAACAGAACGCTACCTGGGCGGCTTACCAGGATGGAGGCGGGGTCTGGAAGCCTCTCTCGGGGGTGGGAGGTAGCTACAGCTTCGCCGTGACCGATCCCGCAGGAAGGTACGGGGTAGCCTTTGTCTGCCCTGCTAACCCTGGCGGGACTGCGACTTGGGTATCGGTGTACCAATTCACCGTCCGTGAGACCACTAACTTCAGGGTAACCTGTGGCTCCTATTACGGCTCCGGTTCACCATCCTCGGGGCCCCTGACCCTCTCGGGCACGGTCAGTGGGTTGAGCGGTTCGGTTACCGCCTCGATATCTTTGGGCGCTGGTCACATCACTACTGCCAACGAGAGCAACCCGCAATACGCCATCAGTGGCCTTTCGGCGGGCACCTACGATCTGATCGCTACCCGGCAACCTTCCGGATCGCCGGGCGAGGCTCCCGACAAGCTCATTTTCCTCCGTGACTTAACCGTGGACGCAGATACTGTCCGTGATCTGAACTTTGAAGGACCTGAGGCATTTAGCCTTGAAGGTTCTTACACTGTAAGCCTCCAGGGTGGCTCTAGTGACTACTTCGCCGCGAGCTACACGACGGGTACTCCCGGTATAGGGAGTGCATTTGCGCTGGGCGGTGGCCCTGGGGTCAGTGCTTTCACTTATCAAGCCGTGCCAGCCAATAAAGTCAAGCCTACAGACTTTTACGTGTTTACTGCATCGGCGGGTAGTTACTTCACTAGGGTGTCTAAATTTGCCTTAAGGACCCTAACCACCCCCCAGGATGTTGTACTCAGCTTCCCCAGTGACCTGACAGCGACGTTTGACTACAGTAAAACCACGCCATACCTACGGCCCCGCGTGAATTGGAGCACCACAGGGGAGGTACAGGCTTTCGCGGTGGCATACGTGCAGAGTGACGGCACCAACAGCTTATCCTGGAACCATGTTGTCAGCCCCGGCTGGCTAGGAAACAGCCGGGAGTACACTTCGCCTGACTTCAGCGAGGTGTCGGGCTGGCAGGATGCCTGGGCTCTTCAGGAAGGTATGCTGGCTGAGTCGGCGATCGGTTACGTGAATTCGAACACCTCGATGGATTTGGCGCTTTCAGCGCTCTCCAACACCGCGCCCGATGCTGATGTAGACTTCCGCAACATCGAGATCCAGGTATACCGTAGGTCATCGAACTCCCCACTTCCTTAAACGCTGGCTTGTCCCAGGGCCGGGCAGAAGCCCGGCCCTTTCCCATTGCCCTCTTGACCCCAGGCTACCGAAGCCCTCACGAACGCCCTGTTATGATGGCCTGAGTCTGGAGGTTTTAGGATGAAGCGAATTCTCCCAATCCTCACGCTGCTTCTCGGGCTGGCCTTCGCCCAGGTCCCGGCCTACCCCGAGAACACCGCCGGGCTGGGCTTCACGGTGGGCAAGGGGCTCACCGTACAGGCGGGGGTCAACCTGCCGCTGCTGGGCTTCGACACCGGCGTCGACGTCGAGCTCAACCCCCTGGCGCCCGGCGGCTTCGAGTTCTGGAGCCTCAGCCGCCTCAACCTGATCCCCGCGCTGGTGGTGGGCGACCTCTCGATGTCGGTGGGGGCCGGCATCGACGTGCGCTACGCGGCCAAGAACGGGGCGACCGCGCCCTCCTTCGGGGCGCACCTGGGCCCCACGGCCACCCTCGAGCTCCCCGGCAGCGCCCTCTCGGCCTACGTGGGGCTGGGCTTCCAGGACGGCTTCAGCCTCGCGTACGGGCTGGGCTTCCGCCTCTACCTCGACCCCCTGGCCCTCGAGCTCGCCCTCACCGACCGCTACTGGCTCAAGCTCTCCGCCCTGTACCTGTGGTAGGGTGCTACCCGTAGCCTCCGCCGTCCAGGCTCGAGGCCCCGCCCCGCCGCCCGAAGCTCCATGAGATCGCGCTTTAACCCGGCCCAGCTCTTCGCCCTGCCAGCGGCAGGGCTTTTGGTGTTGTTCCTGCTGTACCCCTTCCTCGACGTGCTGCGCTTCTCGACGTGGGAGTGGTCGGGGCTGTCGGAGCCGAAGCCGGTGGGGCTGCAGAACTACCGCAACATCCTCACCGACCCCGACTTCCACCGCAGCCTGGGGACTACCCTGGTGCTGGCCCTGATGACCCTGCCGCCCTTCATCGCCCTCTCGGTGCTGTTGGCGCTGGCGCTCGAGGGCCAGCGCTACGAGCGCGCGGTCAAGGCGCTGCTGTTCCTGCCGGGTCTGGTCACGCTGGGCGGGGCCTCGGTGGCGTGGTACACGCTGTTCTCGCCGGAGTACGGCGCCCTGGCGAGCCTGATCCCCGTCCCGCGCTGGGACCAGGAAGTGGTGTGGGCGCTGCTGCTGATCACGCTGTTCACCCTCTGGCGGCACATCGGCTACGGGGTGCTGGTGGTCTCGGCGCGGCTGAAGGGCATCCCCAAGACGCTGCTCGAGGCCGCCGCCGTGGACGGGGCTTCCCCCGCCGAGGCCTTCCGCTACATCACCCTGCCCCTGCTGCGCCCGGCCATCACCTTTTTGGTCGTCATCGGCACCGTGCTCTCGCTGCAGTCGTACAGCGCGGTGTTCCTGCTCACCCGGGGCGGCCCCTTCGGCGGGACGCGGGTGCTGGGCTACTACCTCTACGAGACCGGCTTCGAGAACTTCCGCCTGGGCTACGCCGCCGCCGTGACGGTGGTGATCCTGCTGCTGACGCTGTTCTTCGCCCTGGCCCAGGCCCGGCTGCTGCGCGGGGGGGAGCATGAGTAGGGCCATGCGCAAGACGCAAGACGCGAGACGCCAAACGCCAGTCGTACGTCCTGCGTCGTACGTCGTACGCCAAACGCAAAACGCCAAACGCAAAACGTCAAACGCCCTTTCTCTACCCCCCTTAGCAAGGGGGGCTGGGGGGATAGAACTCTCTCCCCGCCTGCGGGGAGGGTTGGAGTGGGGTGTTTCTCACCGCGAGCCACAAGCCACGAGCTACGAGCCTTCTGTCTTTGACCCTCGACCCTCGACACCCCTGGCTATCGACTATCGACGTCTTCCGGCGTTCGGCGTTCGGCGTTCGACGTTCGGCGTATTGCGTATTGCGTTTGGCGTTGGGCGTTCTTGGAGGCCCGCGTGATCCGCCACCTCTTCGTCTTCACGGCGGCCTTCCTGGTGGGTCTGCCCTTCCTCTGGATGGCCTACGCAGCCTTCATCCCGCCCGAGCAGGTCTTCGCCGGGGAGTTCTTCGGGCTGCGCTTCAGCCTCGCCAACTTCGGGGTGCTGTCGGAGGGCGAGTTCTGGGAGGGCTTCTGGGGGCGGCTGCTGTTCTCGGTGCTGCTGTCGGGGGGTGCTACGCTGCTGCAGCTTTTCACGGGCTTCCTGGCGGCCTACGCCATCCGGGAGGGGGCGCGGCTGCTGCCCTTCTTCCTCGTGATGCTGGCGATCCCGGCCGAGCTGCTGCTGGTGCCGCTGTACGGGCTGCTGCAGCGGCTGGGCATCCTCGACACGGTGTGGGCGCTGGTGCTGCCCTTCGCGGCGAGCCCCTTCATCGTCTACCTGCTCTACCAGGGCATGCGGACGGTGCCGGTGGAGCTGCTCGAGGCCGCCCGGCTCGACGGGGCGGGCCACCGGGTGATCCTCACGCGCATCCTGCTGCCCCTGCTGCGGCCGCAGCTCATCGCCGCGGGGGTGCTGAGCTTCGCCGCGCACTGGAACCTGGTGCTCTACCCGCGCATCGTGGCCGGGGACGAGCGGCTCAAGACCGTGCAGACCTGGATCACCGACCTCCAGCGGCAGAACCCGGCCGACTGGGGCCCGCTCTCGGCGGCGGCCCTGGCAGCGACGCTGCCGCTGATCATCATCTACCTGATCTACGAGCGGCGCATCGTCGAGACCTTCGAGGAGGGCCTCAAGGGTTAAGACGCACCCCGGGCCCTGGGGGGCGCTTCGCGCCGGGGGTTTGGCATTAAGCCCAAAGTTTTAATCCGCCGGCGTGGCAGACTACGGCAGACCGGGCCCCTCGCCCGGGACGTGGAGGCTAGATGTACCGTGTTTTGACGCTGTTTATGCTCTTGCTGGGCCTGTCGGCGATGGCCCAGCGCCCTACCGAGATCGTCTTCTGGCACACCTCGGGGCCGCCCGCCCAGGACCTGTTCGAGGGCTTCATCAAGGAGTTCAACGCCCAGCAGAAGGACTACAAGATCACCTACCGCTTCGTGGGCGACTACCGCGAGGGCGGGATCAAGCTCCTGGCCGCGCTGCGTTCGGGCGGCGCCCCCCACCTCTTCCACGGGGAGATCTCCTTCCTGGGCCGCGTGGTGCAGGAGGGGCTGGGCGTGCCCCTGGACGCCCACCTCGCCGGCATCCCCAACGACTTCTTCCCGGGCTTCCTCGAGACCGGCAAGGTGAAAGGCCAGACCTACGGCCTGCCCATCGGCCTTTCGGTGCCGGTGTTCTTCTACAACGCCGACCAGTTCGCCGCCAAGGGCCTCAAGGCCCCCTCGAGCTGGGAGGACGTCGCCAACGCGGCCCAGAAGCTCACCAGCCGCGCCGCCAAGGGCTACATCGTCTCCTCCGACATCTACAGCTTCAACGTGCTGGTGATGAGCCGGGGCGGCAGCCTGGTGGGCAAGGACGGCAAGCCCAACTTCACCGACGCCAGGGTGGTGGAGTCGCTGGAGTACCTGCAGGAGATGGTGAAGAAGGGCTCCGCGCAGAGCCGCAACATCGCCGAGGCCCAGTTCTCGGTGGCCGACTTCCTGCGCACCAAGGCCTTCATGGGCGTGGCCCCCATCACCGCCTGGCCCCTCATCGAAGACCGCGCCCCCATCCCCTTCAAGCTGGGCGTCACCGCCATCCCGCGCACGAACGGGGGCAAGGTGCCCCTGGCCGGGGGCGCGCTGATCCCGCTCAAGGGCGTGAGCCCCGAGCAGGTCAAGGGCATCGTGGCCTTCTGGAAGTACCTGATGGAGCCCGCCAACATCGCCAAGTGGGTCAAGACCACCTACTACCTGCCCATGCGCCGCGCCGCCCAGCCCCTGCTGGAAGACTGGTACAAGGCCGACCCCCGCCGCCGCGTGGCCTTCGCCCAGGTCGAGGAGGCCGACATCTGGCTGCAAGACCCTGAGTTCGTGCTGTGGTACGGCTTCCTCGAGGAAGCCCTCGAGCGTGCCCTCAAGGGCGGGACCAGCGCCAAGGCGGCGCTCGAGGAGGCGCAGCGCAAGGCGCTTCAGGTGGAGCGGAAGTAGGTCGGTGGTCGGTAGTCGGTGGTCGATGGTCGATAGCCGATAGCTAAAGGCAAGACGCAAGACGCAAGACGCAAAACGCCTTGTCACCCCCCTTAGCAAGGGGGGCTGGGGGGGATACCCCCTCCCCGTCAGCGGGGAGGGGTTTCACCACGGGCTACGAGCTGATAGCTGACGGCTGACTGCTTACCGCTGATATCATACCGGATTCAAAAAGATAATCTTCCAAATCAAAAAACTCCAGAGGCTATCTTTTTGAATCCTAGAGTACTCCCTTCGGTCGGGTTAGTTCGGCGCCGTTCGGCGCCGAACTAACCGAATCTGGTATCACACCGGTCTCCCCGCCATCATGAAGCTCGCCGTCATGCCGCCGTCGACGGGGAGGACGGCCCCGGTGATGAAGCTCGCGGCTTCGGAGGCCAGGAAGAGCACGGCCTGTGCGACCTCCTCGGGCTTGCCCAGGCGGCGCAGGGCGTGGAGGTCTTCCCAGTCGCGGCGGGTCTGCTCGGGGTCGTCGGAGAGGTCGATGGCCTCGAGCACGCCCTCGGTGGCGATGGCGCCGGGGGCGACCGCGTTGACCCGGATGCCCAGGGGGGCGAGGTCGAGGGCCAGCGAGCGGGTGAGGTTGACCAGGCCGCCCTTGGAGGCGTTGTAGGCGGCGTTGTTCTGCTCGGCGAAGAGGCCCTGCACGCTGGCGACGTTGACGATGGCGCCCCCGGCGTTCTTGCTCATCTCGCGGGCGGCCAGCGCCGAGAGGTGCATGGGGGCGGTGAGGTTGACGTCGAGGACCTTCTGCCAGTCCTCGAGGGCCACCCGCAGGGCCGAGCCGGGGGCCGAGATGGCCGCGTTGTTGACGAGCACGTTGACCGCGCCCCACTGCCGCAGGGCCTCGTGGACCAGGCGCTCGCGGTCGTGGGGCCGGGCGATGTCGGCGTGGACGAAGAGGGCCCCCATCTCGCGCGCCACCTCCGCGCCTTCGGGGCGCACGTCGCACAGCACCACCATGGCCTCCTGGGCGGCGAAGGCCTCGGCGATGGCCCGCCCGATGCCCCGGGCCGCCCCTGTGACCAGCACCACCTTGCCCTGGAACATGCGCCGAGTCTAACTCGAGCCGCCCGCTTTATCGCCTGGCCCTGGGCTGCTACCCTGAGGTTCGGCACCGTCTCGAGCACCCCCCCAAAGGAGATCGCATGAACGCATCGGTACCGGCAATTCCCCAGCGCATCGGCGGCCGGGCGCTGGACTGGGCCATGGCCCTGCTCGCGCTCTTTTTCGTGGGGGGCCTCTACCTCGACGGCTGGGCCCACACCCACGGCCGGGTGGACGAGTCCTTCTTCACCCCCTGGCACGCCGTGCTCTACTCGGGCTTCGCGCTCAACTTCCTGGCCCTGGCGGGCGTGGCCTGGGTCAACCGCTCGAGGGGGGCCTCCTGGGCTGAGGCCCTGCCCGCGGGGTACGGGCTGGCGCTGGGCGGGCTGGGCCTGTGGTTCCTGGGCGGCCCGGGCGACCTCCTCTGGCACACGCTCTTCGGCATCGAGGAGAGCATCGACGCGCTCTACAGCCCCACCCACCTGCTGCTGGCGGCGGGGCTGGTGCTGGGCGCCAGCGGGGCTTACCGCGCGGCCTGGGCCCGCCGGGAGAGCCCGCGGAGCCTGGGGGAGCAACTGCCCATGCTGCTGTCGCTGGCGGCCACCCTGGCGGGCCTGACCTTCTTCCTCGAGTACACCCACCCCGTGGGCAACTTCTGGGGCCTGGGGCGCTTCCCCCAGGGCCAGGACACCCAGGCCTTCGGGATCATCGCGCTGCTGCTGATCAACAGCGTGCTGGTGGGCGCCCTGCTGCTCACCCTGCGCCGCTGGCGGCTGGCCCCGGGGGCCGTGGTGGTGGTGCTGGGGATCAACGCCGTCGCCATCGGCTTCATGGCGCGGGAGTATCCCTACGGTCAGATCGGGGCCTTCCTGGTGGCGGCCTTGCTCATCGAGGGGGTCTACCGCTGGCTCGAGCCCAGCCCCCGCCGGGTGGCGGCCCTGCGCCTGTTCGCCTTCCTGGCCCCGGCCCTCATCACCTCGGCCCACTTCGCGGTGGGGCTGCTCGGGGCGGGCCTGAGCTGGTCGGTCCACCTCACCTGGGGCGCCGTCGTGCTCAGCGGGGCCGCCGGGCTGCTGCTGAGCCTGCTGGCGGTCCCGCCCGCCCTGCCCGAAGGGGCCGAAGCCTGAGCCCTATGCCCAACCTCCGCCGCCTGCTGCGGGCCCGCGACTTCCTGCGCGAGGCCTACCACCAGCCGCTGAACCTCCCCCGCATCGCCGCACAGGCCAACCTCTCGCCCCATCACTTCCTGCGGGCGTACAAGCGGGCCTTCCAGGAGACCCCGCACGACACCCTCACCCGGCTGCGCCTCGAGCGGGCCAAGACCCTGCTGCGCCAGGGCGAGCTGTCGGTGAGCGAGGTGTGCCTCGAGGTCGGCTTCGAGAGCCTGTCGACCTTCAGCGGCCTGTTCCTGCGCGAGGTGGGCCTGCCGCCCTCGCACTACCGCAAGTACGCCACCTCCCAGGTCTACATCCCCCTGGTCTACCGCACCCTCTACGTGCCCGCGTGCTTCCTGCGCGTGTACGGCGGCCCGGAGCCGGAGCGCAATTTTGAAGAAGCGCCGCTCGAGCCCTAGCGTTATGCTCCGGGCAGAAAGGAGCGATTTATGGTTACCCGTCAGAGCCACACCACCATCTACGTGCTCGACCAGGACAAGGCGCTGGAGTTCTACCAGGGCATCCTGGGCCTGGAGGTGCGCACCGACATGCGCATGGAGCAGGGCTTTCGCTGGCTCACCGTGGGCCCCAAGGCCCAGCCCGACCTCGAGATCGTGCTGATGCCGGTCCAGGCGGGCCCGGCCATGGACGCCGAGACCGCCGAGCGCATCCGCGGGCTGCTGGAAAAGGGCGCGATGGGCGTGGGCGTCTTCGAGACCGACGACATCCACCGCGACTACGCCGAGTGGAGCGCGAAGGGCGTCCACTTCGTGTCCCCGCCCAAGGAGCAGTTCTACGGCATCGAGGCGCTGGTGCGCGATAACTCGGGCAACTGGTTCAGCCTGACGCAGCGGAAGAAGGGATGAGGGTCGATAGTCGATAGCCGGATGCCGGTAGCTTCCTCAATCCAGCCCCTCTCCCAGCGGGAGAGGGCTTATACCAGATTCGGTTGGTTCGTCACCGAACGGTGACGGACCAACCCGACCGAAGGGAGACGCTTTCTTCGCCGACCGTCAGGGAGGGGTGTGCTCTAGGATTCAAAAAGATAGCCTCCGGGGCTCTTTGGATCGGATGATTATCTTTTTGAATCCGGTATTATTTGCGTTAGCGCCTTCGTAAAGGGGAGAGGGAGGGGCGGGTCTCGTGCTCGCTCCTGCAAAGTGCGTCTTGCGCTTCGCGTTCGGCGTTCGGCTGTCGGTGAACGCCACACTAGCCCTGCCGCATGAGCCAGTTCATCAGGGCGCTCAGCAGGCGGCTGCGCTGGTCGGAGGCGAGCGACTCGAGGCCGAAGGTCAGGTAGACCACCCGGCCCGAGCCGAAGGGGCTCAGGGTGCCGGCCGCGAATTCGCCGGCGGACTGGGCCAGGAGGCGGGGCTCGAGGCGGTCCTTGCCGTTCTTCTTGGCGCGTTTGCTCTTCTCGCGGGCCTCGCGGGGGTCGTCGGAGCGGGACTGGATCTGGGCGAGGCTGGCGCCCGGCTGCCACAGCAGGGCCGCTTCGGCCCCGCCCAGGGGGCGCACCGCCGAGGGGTAGTACTGGTTGCGCAGGCCGTCGCCGCTCATGAGGGTGTAGCTGCCCCCGCCCAGGCTGCCGGAGGCGCTGAGGCTGAGGGTGTCGGCGTTGTCGGCCTCGAGCTCGGCCCGCAGCACCTCGCGGTAGAAAGGGGTGTCGCCGATGTCGTAGCCGAGGTCCTGGCCGCTGAGGAGCACCCGGCCCCCGCCCTGGACGTAGCTGCGGAGGTTCTGCTGGTCGGCGGGGGTGAGGGTGTCGGCCCAGGCCTCGCCCAGGATCCACAGCACCAGCGGGTAGCGGCGCAGCCGCTCGAGCGAGAGCGGGCCCTGGGTGTGGACGGCGTGGGTGTCGAAGGCGATCTTCTGGGCCTTGAGCGTGGCCTCGACGGGCGTGGCGGCGTCGGGGGAGAGCCCGGCGTCGTCGTCGACGAGCAGGATGCGGCCGGTCGTGCCGCCGCCGGCGCTGCCGTAGTTGACGGTGACGGTGGCCGAGCCGCGCTGCCCGTCGGTGTCGTAGGCAAAGACGGTGAGCGTGTTGGCCCCCGGCCTGAGGAAGCCCACGGTGCGGCTGAAGCGAACGCTGGGGCCGGGGTTGATGCCGATCTCCTCCTCCGGCTCGTCGTTGAGCTTGAAGGTGAGCCGGCGGATGCCGCGGTCGTCGCTGGCCTGGCCCTCCAGGCGCACCGTGTTGGTGCTGGCGGTCGAGCCGTTGGCGGGCTGGCTGAGGCTGACGCTGGGGGCGCCGTCGCCGCCGGTGGGGGGCGGGGGCGCCGGGGTGG
>NZ_KE387027.1:43290-43539 GCF_000430045.1 Calidithermus chliarophilus DSM 9957
AGAGGCCGTGCCCCCGGGTGAGCTGCACGATGAGCGCCTCGACGCTGGTGGGCATGGGCTCGCCCTCGGGCGCGCGCCAGCGCCAGCGGTGCCCGTCGCTCCAGAGGTGGCCCAGGCGGCCCAGGTGGCGGAAGTACTCCAGCGTGAACAGCGGGTTGCCCTGGGCGCGCTGGTAGATCCACTCGCACGCTTCGGGGGGCAGCGCCCCGCCCGCCTGGCCCTGGAGCAGCGCGGTGGAGGCCTCCGGCG
>NZ_KE387027.1:43639-47647 GCF_000430045.1 Calidithermus chliarophilus DSM 9957
GGCCGGGCCGACAGCAGCAGCGCCGCGCCGCCCGCCACCAGCGGGGTGGCCATCGAGGTGCCGCTCATCGACATGTAGCCGCCGCCCGGCACCGCCGAGACGATGCCCACCCCGGGGGCCACCAGGTCGGGCTTGCTCAGCACGCGGTTGTAGGGGTAGCCCCACAGCACCGGGCCCCGGCTGCTGAAGGAGGCCACCTGGTCGTTCTCGTCGGTGGCGCCCACGCCCAGCGCGTCGGGAAGGTTGGCGGGGGAGGCGGTGGTCTCGGCGCCGGGGCCGTAGTTGCCGATGGCGTAGACGCCCACGATGCCCAGCGACTTCACCCGCTCGACGATGGTGGCGAATTCGGGCCAGGTGCCCTCCACCGCCAGCGACAGCGAGAGCACCTGCACCCCCTGGTCGATGGCCCACTGCATCCCGCCGATGATCTGGGCCAGCGTGCCCCCACCGTCGGGCAGCACCAGCGCCGAGACGATGCGAGCGTCGGGCGCGGCGCCCACCTCGTTGCCCACGATCAGCCCGGCGGTGTGGGTGCCGTGGGTGTCGGTGTCGCGGGGGCTGGTGGGGGAGGCGTTGCCCTCGCTGTCGACCACCGCGAAGGCCGCGACCTTGCCGGCGAGGGCCGGGTGGCTGGCGTCGACGCCGGTGTCGAGGTGCCCGATCCTCACCCCCTGACCGCGGAACCCCGCGGCCCAGAGCTGGGTGGCGCCGATGCGCTCGAGCGCCCACCTCGAGCCCCCCGGCGCGCTGCTGCCCTGCACGCGGGGCCGCGGGATCTGCACCCGGCGGTTCTCGTAGACCCGCCGGACGCCGGGGGTGTTGGCGAGGGCGGCCACGGCGTTGGCCGGCAGGCGCACCAGGAAGCTCTGGTTGAGCCAGAAGCCCTTGATGGGCCGGACCTTGAGCTTGAGCTTCTGCACCTCGAGCTGCTGCTTGAGCGCGCCCAGCAGGCTCTGCCGGGCCTGGCCGGGGGGCAGGCCCCCCTGCTCCATCTCGACGATGACCTCGACGGTGCCGCCTTGGGCCAGCCGCTGCTTGAGCTTCTCGTCCACCTTATTCTGGGCAAGGCCCAACGTGCACAGCGCGGCGGCCAGCACGAGAAGAATCTTCCTCATGAGGTCAGGGTAGCCGAGGGAGATATGGGCCGCTTAGGGATATCCTTTAGCGCGGCTTACCGTGGGCTCACGCGGTTCCAATGCAGCGGGGGAGGCGTAAAGCTCCCTCCCGAAGCCTCGCGCTTGACTCTCCAGTTGCTAGAGACTTTACCCTGCCTCTCGGCCGGGGCCTGGGGCCCTGGGCAAGAACTCTACGAGGTGAGGGCGATGAGCACGGCAACGACGGAATTGCGTCCCGGCGGGGTGGTGGACTCGCTGTTGCACCCCCTGGCGCAGGAGGTTCGCGGGCTGCTGCGGCACCCCCAGCGGGACGCCGCCCACCGCTCCATCCTGATCGATGACGAGGAGAACATCCTGCAGGCCCTGCGGGCGGGGGTGCGGCTCGAGCGCCTGTTCCACGCGGGCGAGCAGATCCCCTCCGAGGGGCTGCTCCGGGCCCTGCCCCAGGGCGTCGGCGTCTACGAGGTCGCCCGCCGCACCTGCAAGAAGCTCTTCGAGAACGACAAGGTCTCCCGCCTCTTCGCCATCGCCCGAGCCCCCGCCCCGGTGCGGCTGGAGGACCTGGGCAGCCTCAGGGGCGACGTCGTGGTGCTCGACGGCCTGGGGATCGCGGGCAACGTCGGGGCCATCGTCCGCACGGCGGCGGCCCTGGGCGCGGGGGCGGTGGTGCTGCTCAATTCCGAGGCCGCCGACGTCTACGACCGGCGCCTGATCCGCGCGAGTCGGGGGCACGTGTTCTCGCTGCCGGTGGTCAAGGCCCCCACCGGGCCCTTCCTGGCCTTCTGCCGCGCACGGGGCTTGCCCCTCCTCGTGGCCACGCCCTGGGGGGAGGTGCCGGTCGGGCGCCTCGCGGCGCTGCCCCGGCCGCTGGCCCTGGCCTTCGGCAACGAGATCGAGGGCTGTTCGCCCGCCCTCGAGGCCGCGGCGAGCTTCCGGGTGCGCATCCCCACCGACCCGCGGGTGGAATCCCTCAACGTCTCGGCCGCTGCGGCCATCGCCCTGTTCCACCGCCTGCGCTAAAGGGAGCCCTCGCGCCCGTCGGCCGCTCGCGTTACCCTGACGTTACTGCACCTCGGACATCATCAAGACAGGGCGGGGATGAAGCGCCCGCCAGGGAGGAGATTGACCGGATGAAACGTTTACTGCTGAGCATTCTCGCGCTGATGACGGGACTGGGGATCGCGCAGACGGCCGGGAGCTACGTGGGCGAGGTGCCCGGCTCCAAGGCCTTCATCGCGGTGGTGGTGGGGCCGGAGGGCAAGGCCCTGGCCTACGTCTGCGACGGCGAAACCATCGCGCTGTGGTTCCGGGGGAGACTCGAGGGCGGGGCGCTCGAGCTGCTGGGCGGCGCCGGACAACGCCTGCAAGCCCGCCTGGACCAGGGGATCAGCGGCCGGGTCACCCTCCCCGACGGCCGCACGCTGGCCTTCAGCGCCCAGGGAGCCACCGGCGAGGCCGGCCTCTACCGCTACGAGGGCAGCCTCAGCGGGACCGCCTACACCGGCGGCTGGATCGTGAACGCCAAGGGCGAACAGCGCGGCGCCGTGATCGGCGGAGGCACGCTCTCCTCCTCGGTACTGTCCGCCAAGACCTTGCAGGCCGAACACACGGCTCTGGGCAAGCTCCTCGCCTGGCGGGTGACGCCGGAGTGGGTGAGCAAGAGCCTGTGAGGAGCGGTAAGCCGTCAGCGGTCAGCGATCAGCCGTCAGCTCATGGCTAGTGGCGTGTGGTTACCCACCCCGGCCCTCCCCGCGTGCGGGGAGGGGGTATCCCCCCTGCCCCCCTTGTTAAGGGGGGTAAAGAAGGGGCGTTTTGCGTCTTGCGTTTAGCGTTCGGCTATCGGCTATCGACCATCGACTATCGACCCCCCTCAAACCCCGTCCCGAACGAACTCCCGCCAATCCTCCGGCAGCCGCTCCCCCACCTCCGCGAAGCGCTCGAGGGCCTGGCGGTAGAGCCGTTCGGCGCCGGCGGGGTTGTCCAGGTGATGCAGGGCCCGCAGGCCCAGGGCGAGGGCCTCGAGGTCGTAGGGGTCGGCCTCGAGGAGCAGGCGCGCGACGCGCAGGGCTTCTTCGGGGTCGCTGGCGAGTTCCCGGGCGGCCCGGGCGCGCAGGGCGTGGTAGAGCGACTCGCGCACCGAGGCGTCCCAGCCCTCGCCCACGCCCTGCAGGTAGGGCCCGCGCCACAGCCGGGTGTCGCCGCTTTGGAGGAAGCGCTCGGCGTCGGAGGCCACCGCCCCCAGCGCGTAGCCCTGGCGGGTGCGGGTGACGGCCGAGGGGCCCAGGGCGGTGCGCAGGCGGTAGACCAGTTGCTTGAGCGCGGCGGCGGCCTTGGCCTCCTCCATCTCGGGGTAGAGCGCGTCGATGAGCTCGAGCTGCGCCACCTCGGCGCGCCCGGCCAGGCGGGCCTCGAGCAGCACCCCCAGCAGCTCCCAGCCCTTGCGGGCGGTGTACTCGACCGGCGCCCCCTCGACCCGCAGCTCGAGCGGGCCCAGCACGTCGACCTCGACGCCGGGGGCTTCGGGGGCGGCCGGGGTGTCCGGCGGCGGGAAGTAGCGGCGCGCGAGGTTGACCCAGTGCGGGTTGCCGGCCTGCTCGAAGCGCCGGACGCGCCGCTCGGCCGCCGGGCGGTCGCCCTGAATGCGGTCGATCTCCAGGGCCATGCGGTGCGCGAAGGGCTCGTGGCCCAGCGCGCGCATCCCCGCCACCGCCTCGCTCAGGGCCTCGAGCGCCGCCTCGGCCTGGACCAGGCGCTCCAGCGCCAGCCCACGCACCCAGCCCCCCACCACCGCGATGCGCTCCTCGCCCAGCTCGCGCACCAGGCGGTCGGACTCCTCGAGCAGCTCGAGGCCGCGCCGGGGCAGGCCGTGGATGGCCTCCGCCCAGGCCACGAA
>NZ_KE387027.1:47747-75599 GCF_000430045.1 Calidithermus chliarophilus DSM 9957
CGGCTGGTGAAGAGCAGCCCCACGCCCCGCGCCCGCAGCACCTCCTGGGCGAGCTCGAGCCACAGCGCCTGCTGCTCGGGTGCGGCCTCGTGCAGGTCCTCGACCAGCAGCACGAAGGGGGCCAGGTCGGCCAGGTAGGCCGCCAGGGTGTCGGCGGCGCGGGCGGGCTCGAGCTGCCCCCGGGCCAGCCGCTCCAGGCCCCCCTCCACCCAAGCTGGCAGGCGGGCGGGGCGCGGCAGCGCGGCCAGCAGTTGGCCGGCGCCGTCCCGGGCGCCGGCGGACGCGCTCAGGCAGGGCACCTGCCGCAGCACCTGCGCCGCCACCCAGCTCTTGCCCACCCCCGGCTCGCCCCACAGCGCCAGCGCCAGGCCGCTGCGCTTGGGCAGCAACAGCCCCAGCCGCTTGACCAGGGTGCCGGCCACGGCGTCGGGGGAGAGGGAAGCGACCATCCAGAGCCATCCTATCGCGGCTCGCGGCGGTTTGGGCGGAGGCCTCCTCACCCCTCGAGCTCGACGATCTCGGCCCTCGGCCCGCCTTCGTCCAGGTGCAGCCAGCCCACGCTCACCGGCAGGCGGAAGCGCCTGGGGCCCGCGCTCCCCGGGTTGACGTAGAGCACACCCGCCCGCTCGAAGACGGCCGGTTGGTGCGAGTGGCCGCTGAGCACCACGCCGACGCCCGCGGCGGCGGGCTCGAGGTCGAGCGCATTGAGATCGTGGAGCAGGTAGATCAGGGTTCCCCCGGCCTCCACGACCTCGGTCTCGGGGAGCCGGGCGGCCCAGTCCCCCCGGTCCACGTTGCCCCGCACGGCCCTGACGGGAGCGACGTGGGCGAGGGCCTCGAGGACGCCCTCCGCGCCCACGTCCCCGGCGTGGAGGATAAGGTCAGCGCCCGCGAGGGCCTCGAGGGCCTGCGGGCGCAGGAGTCCGTGGGTGTCGGAGATCAGGCCGACCTTCACGCTTTACTGGCGGGTCTTGCCGTCGTAGGTCAGCAGCGGGCCGTAGAGCTGGGGCCGGCGGTCGCGGAAGAAGCCCATCCCGGCGCGGAAGGCGCGGGCCTTGGCGAAGTCGAGGTCGGCGTAGAGGATGCCCTCCTCGCCGGCGCCGAACTCGGCGATCTTGTTGCCCATGTAGTCGCTGATGAAGCTGTGGCCGTAGAAGGTCTGCTGGTGGCCCTCGATGGTCTCGGTGCCCACGCGGTTGGGGGCGGCGAGGTAGACCACGTTGCTCACCGCGTGGCCGATCATGGCCCGCTGCCACATGTCCTTGGTGTCGATGCCCCCGGCCTCCTCCGGCTCGGAGCCGATGGCGGTGGGGTAGAGCAGCAGGTCGGCGCCCAGCAGGGCCATGGCGCGCGCGGCCTCGGGGTACCACTGGTCCCAGCACACCCCCACCCCGATGGTGCCGTGGCGGGTGTTCCACACCTTGAAGCCGGTGTCGCCGGGGTTGAAGTAGTACTTCTCCTCGTAGCCGGGGCCGTCGGGGATGTGGCTCTTGCGGTAGACGCCCATCAGGCTGCCGTCGGCGTCGATGACGGCCAGGCTGTTGTAGTGCGCCTGCCCGCAGCGCTCGAAGAAGCTGACGGGCAGCACCACGCCGAGCTCCTTGGCGAGGGCCTGGAAGCGCGGCAGGAAGGGGTGGCCTTCCACGGGGTTGGCCAGGCCGAAGAACTCCTCGCGCTCGAGCTGGCAGAAGTAGAGGTTCTCGAAGAGCTCGGGCAGGAGCACGATGTCGGCGCGGTGAGCGGCGGCCTCGCGGATGAAGCGCTCGGCCTTGGTAAGGTTCTCCTCGAGCGCGTCGCTCATGCTCATCTGTACGATGGCGAGTTTGGGCATCGTCAACCTCCTTCCCAGATCCGGCCCACGGGCTGCTGCTGGGTCACGCAGTGGAAGGCCCCGCCCCCCGTGATGAGGTTGCGGGCCATCAGGCCGATCACCTGGCGCTCGGGGAAGACCTTGCGCAAGATCTCGAGCGCCCGCTCGTCGTTGGGGTCGCCGTAGACGGGCACCAGCACCGCGCCGTTGGCGACGTAGAAGTTGGCGTAGGTGGGGGGCAGGCGGGTGTCCTCGAGGTAGAGCGGGTTCTTGGGCAGGGGCAGCCGGACGATCTGGAAGGCGCCCAGGCTCTCCAAAATCTCCTGATTCTCCCGCAGGGGCCGGTAGTTGGGGTCGGACTCGTCCTCGCACACGGCGGTCACGATGACCTCCTCCCGCGCGAAGCGGGTGATGGTGTCCACGTGCCCGTCGGTGTGGTCGCCCTCGAGCCCCTCGCCCAGCCAGACCACGGTGTGGATGCCCAGGTAGTCGCGCAGGTAGCCCTCGAGGTCTTCCTCGTCGAGGGTGGGGTTGCGCTTGGGCGAGAGCAGGCACTGGCGGGTGGTGAGGCACACCCCGCGGCCGTTGACCTCGAGGCTCCCCCCCTCCATCACGACCCCCGCGTGCCAGAGCTTGCCGCCCAGGATGCGGGCCATGTGGCCGGGGATCTGGTTGTCGAGCTGGGCCGGGTACTTCTCCCCCCAGCCGTTGAACTCCCAGTCGGTGAGCGCGACCTCCTCCCCCCGCCTCACGAAGATCGCCCCGCTGTCGCGCAGCCACAGGTCGTTGTGGGGGACACGGTGCAGGGTGACGTTGCCGCTCTTGAGCCGGGCCTTCGCGTCGGCCTCGGACTCCTCGTCGGCCACGATCAGGTGCACCGGCTCGAAATGGGCCAGCGTGTCCACGAAGGCCGCGAACTCCTGGCGCACGGGCTCGAGGTAGCCCACCCACTGCTCCTCGTCGTGAGGCCAGGCCGTCCAGGTCGCGGCGTGCGGAGCCCACTCGGCGGGCATGGCGAAGCCGAGGGCTCGGGGGGTGAGGGTCTTCTCCACAAGTTCACAATCCTAGCACACCCGCATGAGCAAAGGGTCAGCAAACGGACAGGGAATTGGCGGGGTAGGAGGTGGGGAGTGGCAGGCCCGTGATAGGCCCCTTGTCAAGGGTCGAGGCGTTTCGCGTCTTGCGTTTGGCGTTTTGCGTACGGCGTAGGACGCACGACCCTCCCTACCGGCTCGACTCGCTCGCCTGCCCCATTCCCCCGCTGGCCACCTGGTCGTCGGAGAGGTGGTCGGCCCAGGTCTCCAGGTGCCCCACGTCGCCCACGGTGAGGGCGCCGCCTTCGGGGTAGGTGAGGCGGGTGATGGAGGTGTTTTGGATGTGGAACTTGCGCCAGGAGAGGCCCTCGAGGCCCAGCACCACCTTGAGCGCGGCCCGGATCACGCCGCCGTGGGCCACGGCGATGAAGCGGCCCTCGGGCAGCTCGTGCAGGAAGTCCTCCACCCGGCAGGCCACGTCGGCCATGCTCTCGCCGCCGGGGCGGGGGGTGTTCCAGGGGTCGGCGCTTACGGCGCGGTAGTAGTCGGGGAACTCGCGCTTGATCTCCTCGTGGAGCTTGTTCTGAAGCTTGCCCACGTCGATCTCGCGCAGGCGGGGCTCGAGCCAGAGGTCGAGGCCCAGGTTCTCGGCGATGGGTCGCGCGGTCTGCAGGGCGCGGGAGAGGTCGGAGGTGTAGAGGGCGTCGAAGGCGAGCTGGCTGTTCTTCAGGCGCTCGGCCACCCGGAAGGCCTGCGCGATGCCCTTGGGCGAGAGCGGCACGTCGAGCTGGCCCTGGAGCCTACTTTCTGCGTTCCAGGCGGTTTCGCCGTGACGGATCAGCCAGATTTCGGTCATAGGCTAGGTCAGGCGCGCTCTACCCCACCGTCACGCCCCGGCCCTCGAGCGTCCGACCTACACGATACCCCAGGCCCAGGCACTCCAGGGCGGGGGTTGCCTCACTTTCCGCGACCACCACCAAGTAGCCCAGCCCCATGTTGAACACCCGGAACATCTCCTCCTGCGCGACGTTCCCGGCCTGCTGGATCAGGCGGAAGAGGGGCGGGACGGGCCAGGTGCCCGGCTCGACGCGGGCCCCGACGCCCTCGGGCAGCACCCGGGGCAGGTTCTCGTAGACCCCGCCGCCGGTGATGTGGGCCATGGCCCGCACCTCGATCCCGCTGTCGAGCAGGCGCGAGACGGGCTCCAGGTAGCTCTGGTGGGGCTCGAGCAGCGCCTCGCCCAGGCTGCGGCCCAGCTCGGGGTGGGGCTGCTCGAGGTCCCAGCCCTCGAAGACCTTGCGGGCCAGGCTGTAGCCGTTGGTGTGCAGCCCGGAGGAGGGCAGGGCCAGGATCACGTCGCCCGGGCGCACCTTGGAGCCGTCCACCACGCGCTCGCGCTCCACCACGCCGACGATGGTGCCCACCAGGTCCAGGCCGCCCGGGTGGTACACCCCCGGCATCTCGGCGGTCTCGCCGCCCAGCAGGGGCATCCCGGCGGCCTTGCAGGCCTCGGCCAGCGACTCCAGCACCGCGCCCAGCACCTCGGGCTCGAGGCGGCTGCTCGCCACGTAGTCCAGGAAGAACAGCGGCTTGGCCCCCTGCACCAGCAGGTCGTTGACGCAGTGGTTCACGATGTCGAAGCCCAGACCGCCCCAGCGCCCGGTCTGGGCAGCCAGCATCGTCTTGGTGCCTACCCCGTCGGTGGAGGCCACGAGCACCGGCTGCTTCATCCCTTGCAGCCTGCGGGCGTCGATCATGCCCCCGAAGGCCCCGATGCCCGCGAGCACCTCGGGGGTGTAGGTGGACTTGATGCGGGCGGCGGCGGCCTTGAGGGCGCCAGCCTTGCGGTCGATGTCTACCCCGGCGTCTTCGTATTTCATGTTTTTTCCTCGTCCAGGCCGGCTCAGGCCAGTTGCACGCCGATGGCCTCGGCCAGCAGTTGGCGCACCAGGTCGGGCTTGGCGGTGCCCTTGCTCTCCTTCATCACCTGGCCCAGCAGCGCGTTGATGGCCTGGAGCTTGCCGTCCTTGATCTGCTGCACCACGGCCGGGTTGGCGGCCACCACCCCCTCGACCAGCGCCCGGATGGCCCCGGTGTCCACCACCACCCGGAGGCCGCGCTCCTGCACGAGCTGTTCGGGGTCGGCGCCCTCCATCACCTCGGGGAGGAGGTTCTTGGCGACGCGGCTGGTGATCTCGCCCTTCACGAACAGCCCCACCAGGCGGCCTAAGTGCTCGGGGGTGAGGCGGGTATCCTGGATCTCGAGCCCCCGCTCGTTGAGGTAGCCGGCCACGTCGGCGTTGAGCCAGTCGGCCAGCTTTTGCGGCTCCCCGCCGTACACCGCCAGTGCCTCGTCGAAGAAGCGGGCCAGCGAGGCGTTGTAGGCCAGGATTTCGGCGTCGTACTCGCGCACGCCGCTCGCCACGTAGCGGGCGAACTTCTGCGCGGGGAGCTCGGGCATGGCCGCGCGCAGCCGCTCGAGCCAGGCCGCGTCCACCACGACGGGGGGCAGGTCGGGCTCGGGGAAGTAGCGGTAGTCGGACTCGCCCTCCTTCAGGCGCATCACGTAGGTTTTGCCCCCGCCCTCGTCCCAGCCCAGCGTGGCCTGCTCGACCCGGCGGCCCAGGCGCAGCAGCTCGGTCTGGCGCTTGATCTCGTACTCGAGCGCCCGCTGCACGCTCTTGAAGGAGTTGAGGTTCTTGATCTCGACCTTGGTGCCCAACGGCTCCCCCCGCCGCCGCACCGAGACGTTGACGTCGGCGCGCATCTTGCCCTCCTCGGGGTTGGCGTCGGAGACGCCCAGGGTCTGGGCGATGGAGCGGATGTGGCTCAGGAAGACGCGGGCCTGCTCGGGGGTGCGGATGTCGGGCTCGGTGACCATCTCGATCAGGGGCGAGCCCGCGCGGTTGAGGTCGATGAGCGAGTAGTCGCCGAAGTCGGGGTGCAGCGACTTGCCCGCGTCCTCCTCGAGGTGCACCCGCTTGATCCCGACGCGGGCCCCGGCGACCTCGAGCCAGCCGTGCTCGGCGATGGGCAGGTCGTACTGTGAGATCTGGTAGTTCTTGGGCATGTCGGGGTAGAAGTAGCTCTTGCGGTGGAACTGCGTCCAGGACGCGATCTGGCAGTTCAGCGCCAGCCCGAAGAGGATGCCGTACTCCACCGCCTTAGCGTTGGCCACGGGCAGAACCCCCGGCAGCCCCAGGTCCACGGGGTGCACGTGCGTGTTGGGCTGTGCGCCGAAGTACCCCGCCGGAGCAGGCGAGAACATCTTGGTCCTGGTCTTGAGGTGCAGGTGGACTTCGAGCCCCACCACCGCTTCAAAATCCGACATACCGCTTCATTATAGGCACAGCCGTTAGCAAGCAGCTTTCAGCCGTCAGCGGTCAGCCGTCAGCGGAGGCCCGTGGTTCGTCGAGGGTCAAGGGTCGAGGGCCAAGGCGTACGGCGTACGGCGTAGGACGTACGACCCGCCTCAGACGTACGACCCGCGCTGGGCTATCGGCTATCGGCTATCGACCATCGACAACCCACCCTAACTCGCCGCCTCCTGCGCGTCGTTCGTGATCGCGACCCAGTACGGCACCTGCAGCCGCTGTCCTTTCACCTTGAGGCCGTCCTGGAGCTCGACGGTGAGGGCGGGGAACAGGGCCTCGAGGCCGCTGGGGAGGTGTTGCTCGGTGAGGGAGCGCACCTGGCGGTCGAACCACTTGCGCCCGGGGCCGTGCCAGCTCCCGCTGGCGAACTTGCGGGGCTCGCCGTTGAAGTGGGGGGAGATGTGGTAGAGCTCGTGGACGAGCACCTCGAGGCGCTCGCGGGGCTCGAGGGTCCAGAAGCGGGTCCAGGCGAAGGCGAGGATGTAGCGGGCCTCGAGGCCCGCCTCGGTGAGGACGGGGGTGAGGCGGTACCAGCGCTTGCGGATGCGCCGGATCTGGGTGGGCAGGGGGTAGCAGCGGGCGTAGGTGAGCACGCGCTGGGCTTTGCGGGAGTAGAACAGGGCGAACTGCACGCGGTGGACGTCGACGTGCCCGAGGTCGGGCACCCGGCGGCAGACTTCGGCGGCGGCCTCGCGCAACCCCTGGCTGAGGTCGAGGCGGTGGGCGGGTTCGGTCATGAGGATTCTTCGTGGCATGGGGTTGCTAAACAGCTTGACGGCTCGAGGCCGGGGGTGCGGTGACCTCTGTGACAAAGCCCCTGAGAAGTCCTTAAGCCTGTGTTCACGAGGTTAAACGCCCCGTGGCCGGAGGGCCGGGAACCGGGGCCGGCAGCCCCCGCAAGGCCCCTCGGCCACGGGGGAACCGCCCTCAGTCGCCCATGCCGCTCTCGAGCAGCAACTCCTCGCTGGTCTCCAGCCGCACCACGTCGTCTTCGCCCAGGTACTCCCCGCTCTGCACCTCGATGATCACCAGGTCGATGAGGCCGGGGTTGGACAGGCGGTGGGGCGTGGCGGCGGGGATGTTGATGGACTCGTTGGTGCGTAGCCACAGCTCCTGATCCCCGCGCACCACGCGCGCGGTGCCCGAGACCACCACCCAGTGCTCGCTGCGGTGGTGGTGCAGTTGCAGCAGTTGGCTCTGGCCGGGCCGGATCACCAGGCGGCGGATGGCGAAGTTGGGGCCCTCTTCCAGCAGCGTGTAGCTGCCCCAGGGGCGCTGCACGGTGCGGTGGCGGGTGGCGGCCTGGTGCTGCTTGGCCTGGAGCTGCTCGACCACCTTCTTCACGTCCTGCACGCGGTCGCGCCGGGCCACCAGCAGGGCGTCGGGGGTGTCGACGATCACCAGCTTCTCCACCCCGATGGCGGCGACCACCCGGCCCTCGCTCTGCACGAAGGTGTCGTGCGCCCCCACCAGCACCACGTCCCCGAAGACCCGGTTGCCCTCGGCGTCGGGCGGGACCAGCTCGGCGGTGGCGTCCCACGAGCCCAGGTCGCTCCAGCCGAAGGCGGCGGGCACCACGGCCACGCGGTCGGACTTCTCCATCACCGCGTAGTCCACGGAGATGTTGGGCACGGTCTTGAAGCTCACCGCGTCGATGAAGCTGGGGCTGCCCTTGGGGCTGTGCTCCCAGCAGCGCAGCACCGCCTCGTGGACCTCGGGGGAGAGGGCCTCGAGCGCGCGCAGGTAGGCCCCGGCCTGGAAGCAGAAGATGCCCGCGTTCCAGTAGAAGCCGCCGTGCTCGAGGTAGCCCTTGGCGGTCTCGAGGTCGGGCTTCTCCACGAAGCGCTCCACCTTGAACGCCCCGCCGCCCAGCGGCTCGCCCTGCTGGATGTAGCCGAAGCCCGTGGCCGGGTAGGTAGGCCGGATGCCGAAGGTCACCAAGTACCCCTGCTTCGCCGCCGCCTCCGCCTGCTGCGCGGCCTGCACGAAGGCCTGGAGGTTCTCGATGAGCTGGTCGGAGGAGAGCACCAGCATCACCGCCTCGGGCCCGTGCCGCTGGGCCACCTGCAACGCGGCGAGGGCGATGGCGGGCGCGGTGTTGCGCCGCAGGGGCTCGACCACGTAGGTCAGCTCGAGGCCCTCCGGCAGCCCGGTCGCCGCGTACTCGTTCTTGGTGCTGAAGTAGTGCTCCTGCCCCGTCACGGTGAGCACCTCGCGCACGCCGGGGATGCTCACCGCCCGCAGCAGGGCTTTCTGCAGCAGGCTCTGCCCGTCGGGCAGGCGCATGAAGGGCTTGGGATAAAGCTCACGGGAAACCGGCCACAAGCGCGTACCAGCCCCACCGGAAAGGATCACGGCAACCATAAATTCACCTAAGCCCTAGAGTAACGCCTGTTCGTAAAACCCTCGTTACCGCTAAAGCCCGCCGACGGGGGCGGCAAATCGGCGGCGCGTTACTTCGGCGGGGGGATGGGCTAAGGCGGTGAAATGGTGGGGTTTACGCATGGGGGAGGTCGGTGGTCGATAGCCCATAGCCGATAGCCGAACGCCCAACGCCGGGGGGCGGGTCGTACGTCGTACGCAAGACGCAAAACGCAAAACGCAAAACGCAAAACGCAAAACGCAAAACGCAAAACGCAAGACGCCAGACGCAAGACGCCAGACGCCTTGGCCCTCGACCCTCGACTGACCACGGGTCTTCCGCTGGTGGCTGATAGCTGACCGCTGAAAGCTGACTGCTAACCCAACGCCTTCCCCAGCCGCTCGAGCACCCGGTCTTTCCCCAAGATCATCAGCAGGTCGAACATGCCGGGGGTCTCGAGCGAGCCGGTGAGGGCGGCGCGTAGGGGTTGCATGACGGCGGCGGCCTTGAGGCCTTTGGCCTCGGCGAAGCCTTTGAGGGCGGGCTCGGTGGTTTCGGGGAGGAAGTCGGGGAGGGAGGCGAGGAGGTCGCGCAGTTCGGGCAGGAAGGGGCGGCCCTCCTCGAGCTTGGCCTTTGCCTTCTCCTGCACGGGGTAGTCCTCGCGGAAGAAGTAGACCGCCTTCTCCACGAACTCGCCGAGGGTCTCGAAGCGGGCGCGCATGGCCTCGACGACCTGCTCGAGGTAGGCCCGGGAGGGGTGGGCGTAGCCGGCGGCCTCGAGGAAGGGCTCGAGGCGGGCGACGAGCTCGCCCAGCGAGAGCACCTCGCGGATGTACTTGCCGTTCATCCACTTGAGCTTGGCGAGGTCGAACACCGGCCCGCCCAGGCTGATGCGGCGCAGGTCGAAGTGCTCGATCATGTCGGCCACCGTGAAGATCTCACGCCCGTCGGGCATGCTCCAGGCCATGGTGCCCAGGTAGTTCAGCAGCGCCTCGGGCAGGATGCCCTGGGCGCGGTAGCTGTCCACGCTGGTGTCCATCTTGCGCTTGGAGAGCTTGGACTTGTCGGGGTTGCGCAGCAGCGGGGTGTGGCACCACACCGGCTCTTCCCAGCCGAACGCCCGGATGAGCAGCACGTGGAAGGGGGTGCTGGTGAGCCACTCCTCGGCCCGGATGACGTGGGTCACGCCCATGAGGTGGTCGTCGACCATGGCCGCGAGGTGGTAGGTGGGGTAGCCGTCGGCCTTGAGCAGCACCTTGTCGTCGAGCTGGGCGTTGTCGAACTCCACCGGCCCGCGCAGCAGGTCGTGGACGACGGTCTTGCCCTCCAGGGGCACCTTGAGCCGGATGACGTGCGGCTCCCCGGCCGCCGCGCGGCGCTCGGCCTCCTCGCGGGGGTAGTCGCGGTAGCGCCGGTTGTATCCCTGCTGCTGCAGCCCGGCCTTGCGGGCCTCCTCGCGGGCGGCGGCGAGCTCCTCCGGGGTGTCGAAGGCCCGGTACGCCGCGCCCGACTCGAGCAGCCGCAGGGCGTGCTCCTGGTAGATGGACAGCCGCTGCGACTGCACGTAGGGCGCGTTAGGCCCGCCCTTCACCGGCGACTCGTCGGGAGAGAGCCCGATCCACTCGAGCATCTCCAGGATTCGTCGCTCGGAGGTCGGGTTGTAGCGCGTGCGGTCGGTGTCCTCGATGCGCACGATGAACTTCCCGCCGTTCTGCTTGGCGAAGACGTAGTTGAACAGGGCCTGGTACGCCGTTCCGACGTGGGGGTCGCCCGTAGGGGAGGGCGCGATGCGGGTCACGACCATAGCATCAAGATTATTACGCCGGACGCCGATAGCCCATAGCCGATAGCTAAACGCAAAACGCAAGACGCAAGACGCAAAACGCAAGACGCCTTGTCACCCCCCTTAGCAAGGGGGGCTGGGGGGATAAACCCTCCCCGCGCGCGGGGAGGGACGGGGAGGGGTGAACCACCAGCCACAGGCCACGAGCCACAAGCCTTACACGTCCCGCCTTTAGCTATCGGCTATCAGCTATGGGCTATCGGCTACCTATAACCCTCAAACCCTTCTCGCCCAGAACAAATACCCCACCGCCATCGTGCGCAGGACGATTGAGGCCAGGATGGGCAGGTGGTAGGGGCTGGGGCCCACGTTCAGGCTGCCGAGGGCGCCGCCGAGGGCTGAGCCCAGCATCCCGAAGACGCCGACCACGATGCCGAAGACGGCCAGGTAGGCCCCCCGGTGGGCGGGCGGGGCCTGCTGCAGGGCCACGTTGGTCTGGGCGGCTCCCAGGCCGCTCCAGCACAGGGCGTCGGCGACGGCGGAGAGCCAGATGGGGAGGGTGTGGCCGGGGCCGCCCAGCAGCCACAGGCCCGGCAGCACGACGGAGCCCACCAGCCCGGTCCAGATCAGCACCAGCCCGTGGCCGTAGCGGTCGGCGAAGCGGCCCCACAGCGGGCCGAACACCAACCCGCAGGAGGCCGAGATCACTGTCCACAGGCCCACCTGGGTGAAGTTGAGCTGGGCGTACTCGAGGAACAGCGGGAAGGCGAAGGGCCCGCCCACCAGCACCGCGAACCACCAGAAGGCGAGGAAGCCCAGGAAGCCCAGGAAGGCCCGGTCGGTCAGGGCGACGCGCAAGGAGCCGGCGGCGCTCGAGCTCTCGTGCGGCGGCTCGTGCTGCCAGCGCAGCACCTGCGAGGCCGCCACCCCCAGCACCACCCCCAGGCCCAGCACGATCAGGAAGCCCCAGGGCTTGGGCACCGCGTCGATGAAGAGCCCGGCGCTGAGGTTGCCCAGCGTGCCCACCAGCCCCAGCACCGCGTTGCGGAAGCCGAAGTAGCGCCCGCGCTCGCGGGGGGGCACCAGGTCGGCCATCCAGCTCGTCCACAGCACGTTGACCGGGGCGATGACCACCTGGCTCAGCGCGGCGACGAGCAAGAACGCGGGTACCCGCGCCTCAGGGGGCAGCAACGGCGCGAGCAGCACCAGGCCGAAGACGGCCCGCCCCGAGCCCGCCAGCAGCATGGTGTAGGGCTTGCGCTGCCCCTTGAGCATCAGGGCGAAGGGGGCGGCCAACTGCCCCAGCAAAGGGATGGCCCCCAGCACGGCCAGGGCGGCGGGGCTGGCCCCCAGCCACAGCGCGTAGCCCGTGACCACCACCCCGCTGCTCCAGTTGATGAACAAGATCGCCAGCGTGCCCTCCCACACGGAGAGGCGCAGCGAGCGCAGGGGTTCTTGGCGGCCGAGTCGGAGCATGGGGTGCAAAAAAAGTGGACCTCAGCAGTCCACGCAACAGTCTTGCACCCTTTGGCTAGATCTCCAAGATCACCCGTCCGGTGGATGAAGCTTCCTTCAAGGCCCGCAGGGGGGCCTCGCCGTGCTTGAGCAGGTACATCAGGAAAGGGTAGACCCGCTCCTGGGGCAGGCCGGAGGGGGTGAGGTGGCGCCGGAGCCGCTCGAACTGGTCGTGGGCGATGCCCTCTCGCCGCAGCTCGGTCTGCAACACGATGTGCTCGAGCCGCTCGAGTTCGTGGGTCACGCGCACCCGGGCCCGGTGGGCGGGGCGCTCGAGGGTGGCCTCGAGCAGGTGGGGCCTCAGCCCCTCGAACTCGGCCGCGATGCGCCCCAGCGCCGCGCGGATGGCCGCCACCCGGGCGTCGTCCCCGGCGAGTGCGGCCAGGAAACAGCCCTCGGGGTCGTCCTGGAAGGCCCAGGCGTCGAGGCCGTGCTTCTGGAGGATGCGGGTTACCGGGGGCTCGAGCACCACCGCGCTCACCCGGCGCGCCACGGCGGGGGGCTCGAGGCCGTGCAGCCGGTACACCCCGCCCAGCTCGGCCACGTACTTCAGCTCGCCCGGCCCCACCACGAAGGCGGCGGTGGGGAGCACGGTGTCCTGCAGCACCGGCCGCAGCCCGGCCGCCGGGGTCAGGCGGGAGGGGTCGTGCCCCAGCAGGGCCTCGAGGTCGGCGCGGCTGTAGCGCCGCGTCCCGTCGTCAAAATACCCCTCCCGGTAGCGCAGCAGGCGGCGCTCGCCGTCCTCGCCCTCCAGGAAAAGGTTGGTCGCGGCCTCGCCCCGCCCCAGCACCGGGTGCAGCCCGTGCTGCCGCATGGCCTCGGCGGTCTCGTTGATGGCCTGCGAGGAGGCCAGCGGGTCGGCCAGCTCACGCCGCAGCCCGGGGACGAAGAGGGGGGCCAGCTCGGGGGCCATGGGGTCGAGCAGCACCAGCCCCTCGCGGCCCAGGAACTCCAGCATCAGCCGGGCGAAGGCCTCGGCGTAGGTCCACTCCCCCTTGAGCGCGACGCAGATACGCCGCTGCACCGCGCTCACCCCCTTGAAGCGCTCGAGCAGCTCGCACACCGCGCCCGCGTAGGGCAGGAAGGGGATGCGCCCGGCGGGCCGGGCGGGGGGGAGCTCGAGGCTCAGCGTATGCACCCGCTCGTCGAGGTCGAGCAATTGCACGTCGCGCACCTCGGCGGTGTCGTGGTCCTGCGAGGCCACCCAGAACACCGGCACCACCGGGCGCTCGGGGCGGTCGTGCTCCCGGGCCAGCGCGAGGGCGGTATGGGCCTTGTAGAAGGTGAAGCCGGGGCCGGTGAGCAGCCCGGCCTGCTGCCCGGTGACCACGGCCCGGCTGCCCGGGTGGGCCAGCCGCCGGGCGGCCTCGAGCGCCTCCCGCGGGGCCCCCAGCCGCTGCAAGTAGGCCAGCAGCCCCGCCGAGAGGGCCTCGCGGTCCGCCGCCCGGGGCCGCTCGAGGAGCCGGGGGAGATCGGCCAAGCCGTAGGGGAGAAAGCGCGCGATCTCGGACATGCGGGAACTAAGCTACCCTACCCGCGCGAGCCAGATTGAGGAGTGAGACATCATCGGGGCGTCGAGGGTCAAGGGTCGAGGGCCAAGGCGTCTCGCGTATCGCGTACGACGTAATACCAGATTCGGTTAGTTCGGCGCCGGATGGCGGCGCCGCCCCGCCCTGGCGGGGCGGCCGACCGAAGTTATCCGCGTAGCGGAGGGCGGTAGCGCCCCTTGGAAGGGATACGCTTGCTTCGCCGACCGTCAGGGAGGGGTGTGCTCTAGGATTCAAAAAGATAGCCTCTGGGGGTCTTTGGTTTGGATGATTATCTTTTTGAATCCGGTATAAGACGTACGACCCCTGGCGTTTAGCGTCACCTCGAGATCTCCCGCAACGCCTGCGGCTTGAGCACCAGGATGCGGCGGTAGCCCAGCTCGAGCACGTCCTCCAGCGCCAGGTCGGCGAGCACCTTGCTCACCGTCTCGCGGGTCGAGCCGATGATGTGGGCGAGGTCCTGGTGGGTGAGCACGATCTCCAGGCCCTCCTCGCCCTTCTGCATGACCTCGAGCAGCGTCTTGGCCAGGCGGGGCAGCACCTCCTTGAAGCGCAGGTCGCGCAGGCGGTCCTCGGCGCGGCGCAGGCGGCGGATGAGCATCACCAGCAGCGCCCGCTGGGTGTCGGGGAAGCGGCTGGCCACGCGGGTGAGGTCCTCGCGGGCGGCGGTGAGCAACTCGCAATCGACGAGGGGCTCGGCGAAGACCCCGTACTTGTGCCCCGTGAACAGCGCGGCCTCCCCGAAGATCTCGCCCCGCCCCACCACCGTCAGGGTGATCTCCTCCTCCTTGCCCCCGAGCTGGAACAGCCGGACCCAGCCCTCCTTGACGTAGTACAAGGTGGTGGCGTCGTCCTCGGGATAGCACAAATAGCCGCCCCTGCGCGCGGTGTAGGGGTGGAAGATCTGCTCGAGTTCGGCGCGGGCCTCGTCGCTGATGCCCGCTAGCTCCGGAATCATACGTCTTTACTTTATCGGCTTTATCACAATTTGGTACCGGGTGCGGGGATACAAAAGCCCGGCCCCAGGGCCGGGCTCCGGGCTTTTTACGCTCTACCAGGCCGATTCCCAGAGGCCGGACGCCGGTTTCGGCCGCACGCTCGAGAGGCTCGCGGTGGCCGGCACGTACCACCACTTGAGCGAGGCGGGCAGCGGACCCGTGCTGGCGGTCATGCGGGTCTTGGTGACGGTCCCGCCGCTGACCTCCTCCACTGTTTGGATGAACAGGTTCCAGCCCGCCTTGAACTTCAGGTCGTAGACGGTAGTGAGTCCTCCCGAGGTGCAGGTGCCCACCACGGTGACGTCGCTGTTGACGAAAACGAAACCTACGAGCAGATGATCTCCTGCCGAGAGGGTGCTCGCACTCGGGCTGAAGCTGAGGACGAACACGATGCCGGTAGGACTGCTCGCCGCCCCGACGTAAGCCACGATCCCGCCGGTCCCGGAGATGTTGGCGGCCTTGGCGGAGGGGTTGCTCGAGGGGGCGCAACTGCCGGGCGACCCCAGGTCCCCCAGCTCGGTCGCGGGGATGTTGGGGAGGGAGTACGAGAAGTTGCCCGAGGCGTCCACGTTCGCCGTAGCTCGAAGAACTTGAGGCGTAGGGAAAGTGGTATAGAACTCGAGCTTGCCGGTCGAGCTCGAGGGCCAGTTTTGCAGTTTGCCGCTGCCCTGGCTCGCGCTGCCGCCACCCCCGCCGGGGCACGCCGTGAGTGCTGCTGCGAGAATACAGGCTCCTAGAACACGGAACGCAATTTTATTCATTTTTGCCTCCAGGCTTCCAGGATAGCAGACACCGTGGATCACGAGAAACCTTGAATACAGTTTGCAGTCGGATTTTTCCAAATCTGAGTTGTGTTGTGACTTGCAAACCCAAACATAAAGTTCATCTCAAGGAACTGGTTAATCAATACCTAAAGTTGGATTAATATCCAAAAGATCCAACCGGGAACGGCCGATTTTAAGTTGCGAGGGCCCGCCTAGGGGCGGGCCAAGACCAAGATAAGTCAGATTGTTACTAGTTGAGTTGAGGGAAGAGCTTGGGGCGCGCGGCTTGGCTAGGCGAGTAGTCCACGTACCACCACTTGAACTCATCACTCAGGTTGGTAGCAGCGGTGATTTTGAGCTTAGTCGCCTGGCCGGAGTTGTTGACCTCCATGACAGTGCCGATGGCGAGGTTCCAGCCCTTCTTGAAGCTGACATCATACTCGGTCGTCACTCCGCTGATGGTGCAGGTGCCGGTGATCCTCACATCCCTATCCACGTATCCCTGAGCTGCCATCTTTCCACCAACAGTAGCGCCCTTCGTCACGTCATAGGTGGCGAGCGTCACCGTACCTGAGGCACTGGCGGAGGAGCCTTCGTAAGCAACAATTCCTACGGAAGTGGTTTTAGCCTCGGTGTTGCTCACGTTCAAGCACTCCGGAAGTCCGCCAAAAGCGGCTAGCTTGCTCTTGGGGGGGTTCGGCAACTGGTAGCTGAAATCGCCTGAGGCGTTAATGTTGGCGCTAGCCTCTACCACGGCACCTTCTCCAGGCGAGTAGCTCACGAACTCGAGCTTCCCCTCTACGCTAGAAGGCCAGCCCTGCAGGTCACCGCTGCCCTTTTCAGCAGTGTTGCCGACTACGCCCGGACAGGCGGTGAGCGAGATGGCCAGAAGCCCAGCACCAAAGAGCTTGAGAGCGACGTTCTTCATAAGGTTACACTCCAAAAAACGAAGATACTTCGTTCTCAAACCAGGATCAAGCAACTGCCGACTAGGTAAAATTACCTAAAGCCACAGCCTGAAAGTCAGTTGCCCCTCATTTAAGGAAGAGGGGTTGCCTCGAGCCCGGCAACAACCCCCGCTCCTCCGCCCGCCGGAACAGCTCGCGCACCGCGCGCTCGCCCTCCTCGCCCACGTCCAGCGAGAAGTCGTTGACGTAGGTGCGGATGTGAGCCCAGATCACCTCGTCCTCCAGCTCGAGCGCGTGCTGCTTGATGTAGGCCACGGTTTCCTCGGGGTGGGCATAGGCGTACTCGAGGCTCTCCCGCACCGCGCGGTCGAGTGCGCGGATGGTGACCTCGCCCAGGTCGCGGCGGGCCAAAATCGCGCCCAGGGGCAGCGGCAGGCCGGTCTCGCCCTCCCACCACTCGCCCAGGTCGAGCACCTTGACCAGGCCGTAGCGCGGGTAGGTGAAGCGCGACTCGTGGATGATGAGGCCCCCGTCCACCTCGCCCGCCTGCACGGCGGGCATGATGCGGTCGTAGCGCATCTCGACCGGGGTGAAGCCCTCGTCGCGCAGGCTCAGCAGCAAGAAGGCGGTGGTGTGGCGCCCGGGGACGGCGATGCGCTTGCCCCGCAAGCCGTCCAGCGGGCCGCGGGCCACGAGCAGCGGGCCCACCCCCCGCCCCAGCGCCCCGCCCGAGCGCAGGGCCACGTAGCGCTCGCGCAGGCGGCCGTAGGCGGCGTAGCTGATCTTGGTGAGGGGGAGCCGGCCCTCCAGGGCCCAGACGTTGAGGGTCTCCACATCCTCCAGCACCTCGGTGACGGGGGCGGGGGTGGCGATCTTGCCGTGGGCGAGGGCGTAGAAGATGAAGGTGTCGTTGGGGCAGAAGGAGTAGCCGAGCTGCATCAGCGCTATCCTACGCAGCCCGGCTCGAGGCGGCTACCGCCCCGGCTCACTTTGCCTTCTGCACGATGTACACCCGGGTCATGCGGGTGGGCTTGGCCGGGGGCTCGCCCCGGGCGATCTTGTCGAGCACCGCCATGCCCTCGACCACCTTGCCGAAGACGGTGTAGAGGCCGTTGAGGTTGAGGGTGGGGCCCAGGGTGATGAAGAACTGCGAGCCGTTGGAGTTGGGGTCCTGGGTGCGGGCCATGCCCAGCACGCCCTTGGCGTCGAAGGTGAGCTTGGGGGTAACCTCGAGGCCGAACTCGTAGCCGGGGCCGCCGGTGCCCCAGGTGGCGGGGTCGTCGCGCAGGGTGTTGGGGTCGCCGCCCTGCACCACGAAGCCCTCGACCACGCGGTGGAAGGCCAGCCCGTCGAAGTAGCGGTTGAGCGCCAGGAAGACGAAGGAGTTGACGGTCCTGGGCGTCTCGGCCTCGTAGAGGTCGATGACTAAGCGCCCGGCGGTGGTCTCGAGCACCGCCCGGTAGTCGGTGCCCGGCTTGAGCACCGCCTTGGCCTCCTTGAAACTGCGCACCGGCTTGGCCGAGAGGTAGGGGGTGAGGGTGTAGCCCTTGGGGACGTAGGTGCCCTGGGCCAGGGCCAGGCCGAGCAGGAGGACCAGCGGGATCGCGCGGAGGGGTTTCATGGCCTCGAGCCTACCCAATCCGCATGAAAGCTGCGTTATCGCGGGTCGCGAGACCGGGGTTTCCGCGGAGTGGGCGCAGCTTCCGGCCCCTGCCGGCACCGAGGCTGGAAAAAGGGCATAGTGCGCCGACCGCGCGGGAGTACAGTACGGGTAAAGCGACGTGAAGGCATCGGCGGGCTCGCTGCGGCGAGGGGATGAGAGCCTGGCCTTGGAACACCAGAGCTCGGCCCAGGGAGTTCCCCCGGAGGTGGACCGGGGGTGGGGCACAAGGAGGCCCTATGCGGCTCAAGCTTTTAGCTGTACTGGCGCTCGGCGCGGCGGGCTGGCTAGGGGGGTGCCTCCCGGGCAGGCAGGCGTTCAGCCCGGGCTCGGACACGACCCTGGGCGGGGGTAGCTACACCTTCACCTCGGTGAACGTCCCGGCCGGGGTCACCGTCACCCTGAAGGGCAACGTCGTCATGAACGTCTCGGGGAACGTGACGGTCGCGGGGAAGATCGCCGGGGATTGCACGGGCCTCGAGGTCCGCGCCGGCGGCGGGCTCGAGCTGAGCGGGCAGCTCGACACCTCCTGCGCCAGCCCGCCCGGCGCCCCGCCCGGGATCAAGCTGGTCGTCGCCGGCCCGGTGACCGTGGGGGCGCCTGGCTCGAGCACCCCGGCCATCCGCTCGGCCGGCGACATCTTCATCTCCGACCCCGCCACCGAGAACACCCCGCTCGAGCCCCTGCCCCGCAGCCTACAAGGGGCCCGGCCCGCCCAGGCGGGGGGCGGGATCACCGTCAACGCGCCGGAGCAGGCCGGGCCGGGCGGGTCGGTCAGCCACTTCAGCGAGGGGCCGGTGACCGTCAACGCCGACCTCACCGCCGGCAACGGCGCGGACGGCGGGGCCATGAACGTGGCGGGCACCTGCGCCAACACCACCCCGGGCCGGAACGGGGGCTCGGTGCGCCTGGGGTCCCGCCAGAACACGCTCACCATCGGCAACAACGTCACCCTGCGCGCCGGGGATGGGGGCAAAGGCGGTAGCTGTACAGCCCCCTCAGGCTGCCCGGCGAGCGCCACCGCCGCCAAGGGGGGCGACGGGGGCAGCGTGCTGGTCGGCGGCCAGACCATCAACTTCGGGGCCGGGGTCACCGTGCGGCGGGGCAGCGGCGGGGCAGGCGGCGACGCGACCGCCACCGCGGACGCCGGCGCCAACCCCTGCGCCAAGGGCTGTGACGCCACCGCCACGGCGGGCAAGGGCGGCAACACGGGCGGCGTGGGCTACATCGTCCTGCAGCCCGGGACCATCAACGGAGCGCCCATCGAGGCCGGCGCGAACGGCGGCGAGGGCGGGCTGGCCACCGCCACCGGCGGGAACGGTCGCGACTGCGACCAGTGCCCGGCGGGCAAGGGCGGCGACGGCGGCGCGGCCACCGCCAGGGGCGGGGACGGGGGGGACGGCGCGGCCGGCAACATCTGGCCCATCGCCCCGGCGAGCCACCTCAAGGGCGACGGCGGCGACGCCACCGCCACCGGCGGCAACGGCGGCAAGGGCGCCAATTGCTGCAAGTTCCTCGAGGGCGGCGACGGCGGCAACGGCGGCCTGGCTACGGCCAACGCCGGCCTGCCCGGCACCAAGGGCATGGGGGGCGGGGGCAACCCCGGCACCGCCGGCGGCAAGGGGGGCGACGGCGGCAACGGCGGGGACGGCTCACCCCCAGGGAGCAAGGGGCCCAAGGGGGCCGGGGTGGGCACGCCCAACGACATCCCTGACGGCGCCGACGGCAAGGACGGCAACGCCTGCGCGCTCGAGATCTGGTTCATCTACTACTCGAGCATCGCCGACGGCGCCATCGCGCCGGGGACCGACCTCGTGCTCAAGACCTACGGCCAGAAGTCGGAGTCCGACCCCGCCCCGGGGACCGAGACCGGCAGCGTCAACGTCCACTTCCAGACGGCCCAGGAATTCGGCGCGGACGTGCAGTACGCCAAGTCCGCCGACGACGTGATCGTCTTCGCCGGCGGCATCGTCCACGACCTCTCCGCCCTGCCCCCCACCTTCCCGGTCGCCAGCGTGGAGGCCCAGGTCTACAACCGCTGCAACACGCCGGGCTGCGTCAAGCTCATCGGCACGTACCAGGGGGAGCCGGTGGCGACGGTGGATAACCAGGCCACGTCGGAGATCGAGACCCTGAAACTGCCGCCCCCGCCGGCCGGGGTGCCCGAGTACGACGGCTTCGTCCTGCGGGGGTCGTTCCAGTTCAACCACTGGTGGATCCTCATCATCGACCCCTGGCCCCGGGCGCCACACGCCGCGAAGGCTGTGGGGTTACCCCACAGCCTTCCACTGCCTCAGCCCCGGTTGCCGGGCTTGAGCTTCTCCTCCTCCTTGCCCAGCCGCAGCCCGAAGGCCTTCAGCAGCGTCCCCACCGTGGTCTCATAGCCGATCCAGCCCAGCAGGGCCCCCACCGCCACCACGGCCTGGGGGGAGAGCTCGAGCCACTCCGCCAGCAGCAGCGAACCGAAGAGGCCCCAGAAGGCGCTCGAGGCCACCCGCGCCACCTTGCGCCAGCGCCCCCGCGCCCCGTCGAGCCCCGCGCGCAGCACCGCGCTGACCACCGCCGCAAAGCCGCACCAGCCGTACACCGTCCAGTCCTGTCCGATCATGGTTAAGCACTCCTTCGCCCAGCCGGGCCTCGCCTGTGGATATGTTTTGGGCGTAATATGGAACTGACTTCAGTTTAGGACGAATCACCAGTCAAGTCAATACGACTTGACTCGAGATTAAGTTCGATGCAAGATGACTCATAGATTGGAGGTCGGCATGTCGCTTCCCGATTGGGCCAGGGCCATCCGCCAGCGCCGCGAGGCGCTGGGCAAGTCGCAGGGGCAGCTCGCCCGTGAGTCGCAGGGGCGGCTCAACCAGACCGAGATCAGCCGGCTCGAGCGCGGCTTGGTGCACCCCACGCAGTCGATGGGGGCGGCCAAGCTCGAGGCCCTGCTGCGGGCCCTGGACTGGACCCCCGCCGACTTCGCCCACGCGACGGGCCTGGAGTACCCCGGGCTGGGGTTGCAGGCCATGGGGGCCCTGCCGTACCGCCCCCACCTGCGGGTACCCCTCTTGGGCGAGGTCGCGGCCGGGATGCACCCGGTGGAGGTGCTCGGCGAGCGCGAGGAGTACCTGATGGTCGACGAGGAGTTCCTGCCCAAGGGCACCCGCCGCGACCGCCTCTTCGCCCTGCGGGTGGTGGGCGACTCGATGATCTCCGACGAGCTCGTGGGCATCCCGCCCGGCTCGGTGGTGCTGGCCGAGGCCGACCGCCTGCCCGCCCCCGGCGAGATCGTGGTGGTGTGGGTGCGCTGCCCCAAGGTGGGCTTCGAGGGCGGGGTGATCAAGGTCTGGAGCGAGGGCGACGACGGGCAGGTGCTCAAGTCGCTCAACCCCAAGGGGCCGGTCTTCCGCCTCTTCGACTGCGACGAGGTGCGGGTGCAGGGCGTCTTCCGCCTGGTGATGACCCCCCCGAGCGCGCTGCGCCGGCGGTAAAGGCGGCTGGTCGGTGCGCAGGAACTCCGTAATTTTATAACGCTCTTATAACACCCGATGCCCCAGACTGATACCCGCACCAGGAGGTAAGGGTATGGGTCGAGGATTCGCACGTCGAATTTTGGTTGCGGCAACCGCGGGGCTTCTCGCGACGGCAGGCCTGTTGCTGGCCCAGGCCACCCAGGGTCAGATGGTGATGGGGCCGGAGGGCACGCTCTTCGGGAGCAAGGTCTCGAGCTGGGCACGCCTGGACGGGCAGGGCAAGGTGTTGGAGGCGGGCCTGACCATCCCCGCCGCCGCCGTCGAGAAGGCGCCGCTGCCCGGGCCGAACGACAAGCCCCCGGCCGAGGGCGCCGACCTGGCGCCCGACCTGGTGCTGGAGTTCCCGGCCGTGGTCAGGCAGAACACCTTCCTGGACCACCTCGAGCTGTGGTGGGAGGGCTTCGGCCACCCCCCGGAGCGCTACCTGGCCCCCCACTTCGACTTCCACTTCTTCGGCGTCAGCGCCGCCGAGGTGGCCAAGATCGACTGCAAGGACCTGACCCCGCCGGCGCTCGAGCTCACCCCCGCGGGCTACGCCCCCGCGGTGCCCCCCGGCGCCAACGCCGCCGAGTTCTGCGTGCCGCTGATGGGCTTCCACGGCCTGCCCATGTCGGAGTTCGCCGCCCCCGGCCAGCTCAAGCCCGGGCTGTTCGACAAGGTGATGATCGCCGGGTTCTACAAGGGCGGCTTTATCTTCAGCGAGCCCATGGTCACCCGCGAGTTCCTGCTGAAGAAGCAAGACTTCAGCCTCGAGGTGCCCCAGCCGGTCAAGCTGGGCCGTGCGACGCTTTATCCCAGGAGCTTCAAGCTCACCTACGACGCCAAGGCCGACGCCTACCACTTCGTCTACGGCGACTTCGCGATGGTGGGCCAGTAGAGGCCCTGCCGGGCGGCTTATCCCCGTGGGGGCAAGCCGCCCGGTTTCTCGAGGAGGCAGACGATGCGGCGACGCCTGGTTTTTTGGGTTGGGACTGCCGCCGGGGTGCTGCTGGCGGTGGCCCTCGCCCACGGCGGGCACGCGCACCTCGGGGCGTTCCCCGCCTGGTACAGCCCCGCCCAGGCCGAGCGCGGCCGCGCCCTCAGCCTCCGGCAGTGCGCCGCCTGCCACGGCCCCCGGCTCGAGGGCCGCTACGGGCCCCCCCTGGCCGGCCCCCGCTTCCTGGCCCGCTGGGGCGGGCGCACCGCCGAGGAGCTCGCCCGCTACGTCGCCGCCCGCATGCCGCAGGGGCGGGCCGGCACCCTCGAGGAGGCCGAGGTGCTCGACCTGCTGGCCTTCATCCTCCAGGCCAACGGCTACCCGGCGGGCTCCAGGGACCTCGAGCCCCGGTTCTTGCCGCAGATCCGGATCCTGGGCAATCCCGGCTGAGCAGGGCCTCAGGGCGCTTCCCACGAATACCCTGCACGGGCGACCGTGCAGGGTGGGCAAGACACCCGCCGATCCCGGCGGGTGTTCGTGGGAGACGCGATCAGTTCCCGCGTTGCTCGAGCACCGCCTCGCCCGTGCGCCGCCCCTGCGCGAGCATCTGCTGCACGCCCTGCAACAGGCTCTGCACCATCAGCAGCATCTCCGGGAGGTTGCGCTCAGGGGGCCAGGCTTCCGCGCCCTCCTCGCGCAGCAGGGTGTAGAGCTCGCGGGTTTGGCGCGAGGGGGCCACGCCGAGCTCGAGCCACAGCGCCCGCACGCAGCGCTTGTACTGCCGCAAGGCGGCGGTGCGGTCGCCGATGAGGTGGTGCAGTTGCATCAGGCGCAGGTGGGTGGCCTCGCGGGCCGGGTCCAGGGCCAGGCTGCGCTCGCCGTAGGCCAGCCCGGCCTCGAGCCGCCCCCGGCCGAGGCAGTGGTCCATGAGCTTGTCGAGCAGCAGCAGGTGGAGGTCGTGCAGCCGCTCGCGCTCGCCCAGCACCCACTCCTGCCCCCAGCCCACCAGCAACTCGTCGCGGTAGAGCGCCGCCGCCCGCTCCAGCCCCTCGACCTGCGCCCGGCTGAGGCCGCCCCCGGCCTGCCCCTCGCCCGCCCGCGCCAGCCGGAGGAACTGCCCCACGTCGCTCTCGAGGCCCTCCTCGCCCAGACAAACCCACTCCTCCTCGGTCTTCAGGAAGTGCCCGCTCTCCGGCAGCACCGAGCGCAGTTGCCAGAGGGCCTGGCGCAACTGCTTGAAGGACTTCCCCGTGCTGGTGTTGCCCCACAGCTCCGAGGCCAGGCGCTCGCGGGGGTGGGCCCGCGGGCGCTGCAGCAGCAGGTAGGCCAGCAATTCCCGCGCCTTCAGGGGCTCGAGCGGCCGCGCTTTCCCGGCGCACTCGAGCTCGAACTTGCCGAACAGACGCACGTAAACCATTCCCGGCCACCTCCCCGCCTCCGGCAAGGCCGCCGCCGTCGGGGCACGCCGGGAAGTCGGGCGACGGCACGGCTTAGCGTTGGGGTGAGTGTAGGCGCGGCTGCGTTAAACCCACGTTACAAAATTCGAGATGGCAGGCCATGAGCCGTACAGCCGGAGGGGAAAAGCCGAGCACCCCGGCTGTGAAATCCGGGGTGCTCTGTTTCGGTTTGTGCTGGTGGGCGATGTAGGATTTGAACCTACGACCCCACGCGTGTGAAGCGTGTGCTCTCCCGCTGAGCTAATCGCCCTCGAGGCTCGCCTGGCAAGCCCAAGCGTCCCCCAAAGTAGCATGGGCCTTCGCGCCTGTCAACACCGCGGGGGTTCAACTGTAAGCCGGAAACAACTGTGGGGAAGGTTGAAATATGGTAACGTAGAAGCCGATAGGTAACGGGAACTTAACGCATCGGGTTCGCTTGACACCACTATGGGCCTCACCTACACTCGAGCTGGGTACGGAGGTCTCTTGTGGTAGCTACTACTGTCACAACCACTACAACCACCGCGGTCACTGCTGACCCGACCGCCGTGGCTTTTATTTGGACTGCATTGGTGGTCATCGCGATGGTCATTCTGATGGTCTCGAAGGAATTGGCGGCGGCCTCGGAGAGCCCCCGGGCCCGCAACTTCGCCCGCCTGACCAACGTGGGCCTGGTGCCGCTGGCCTTCGCGCTGTTCGGCATCGCGGCAGCCCGCTTCATCAGTTCCTTCTGAACCCTGCCCGCCGGCCAAAAGCGAACCTCGAGGTTCGCTTTTTTGTGTGCCACAGCGGCGGCGCGGGGGATTTTCAGATTGCAATCATGAAGTTTTGCCATGGTAAGAGCAAGAGCGGGTGCATATGGCACTGGGGCTCGGGGATGAGCCACTAGACTGGAGGGGTATGAAGCTGAGCCAGGAAAACCGCGACCTGTGGTTGGTGATGGCCCTGGCGGTCGCGGCGGGCGCCTGGGTGGTGGCTTTCCCGGAGGTGACGTCGCCCGCGCGGGTGGTGCTGGGCTTCCTGGCGATGCTGGCCCTGCCGGGCTACGCCTTGATGCTCGTGCTCTTCCCCCGGCGCTCCGACCTCGACTTCGCCGACCGCCTGATCCTGTGCCTGGGGCTGTCGGTGCCGGTGATCGTGCTGGTGGGCGTGGTGCTCAACTTCACGCCCTTCAAGATCCGGCCCGCCTCGGTCGCGGTGGGGTTGGCGCTCTTCACGGTGCTGCTGGGGTTCCTGGCGATCTGGCGGCGCTCGAGGGTGGCCCTCCCCGACCGCTTCATCCCCGAGATGCGCCCGACCGCCACGCAGATGGCCTGGGTCGCCAGCTTCGCGGTGCTGGCGCTGGTGGTGTACTGGGTGGCGCGCCCCAACGAGCGCTTCACCGAGTTCTACCTGCTGGGCCCGCAGGGGAGGCTGGAGAACTACGCCCGGCAACTGCGCCCGGGCGAGGAGTTCAGCGTGACGCTGGTGCTGCGCAACCTCGAGGACCGGCGCATGGAGTACCGGGTCCGGGTGCCCTTCGACCCTGCCGTGGGCGAGTTGCGCACCCCCGTCATCCCCGACGAGGGCACCTGGGCGCGCACCCTCAGGCTCAAAGCCCCCGCGGGCTCCGGCGAGACCCAACTGAGCTTCGACCTCTACCGCCCGGGCGATTCCACCCCCTACCGCCAGCTTTACCTGCGGGTGGACCTGCGCAGCGAGGCCCAACCTTAGGAGGCGTCCGTGGTAGAAAGTGTTGCCCAAAAACGCCCGTTCTGGCCGGTCTGGCTCTACTTCGCCGGGCTGGTGCTGGCCGAGTGGCTGGCCGCCGGGGCCAGCCGGGGCCCCGGGATGCTCGTCCACACGCTCATCGTCCTGGCCGCGCTGATCCACGCGGCCTACCTGAGCGGCCCGGCGGCCCGCATGCTGAGCGTGCTGGCCCTGGCCCCCATGGTGCGGGTGCTCGACCTGATGATGCCCCAGACCTTCGTCGACCCCGTCTGGCGGTTCCCGCTGGTCAACCTCCCGCTCATCGTGGCGGTGTTCATGACCATCCGCACCCTCAACCTGCGCCGCCAGGAGCTGGGCATCCAGGTGGGCTTCCTGCCGGTGCAGATCCTGATCGCCATCAGCGGGCCGGTGGTGGGCATCATCGAGCACCGCATCATCCAGCCGCAGGCCATGGCGGGGAGCCTCGAGTGGTCGGAGGTCTTGTTGCCCGCGCTGATGCTCATGATCTTCACCGGCTTCAGCGAGGAGCTGCTCTTCCGGGGCCTGCTGCAGAACACCGCCATCGCGGTGCTGGGGCCGCTGGGGGGCATCACCTACGTGGCGCTGATCTTCGGGGCCTTCCACTTCGGCTGGCAGTCGGGGGCCGACGTGCTGTTCGTGGCGGTGGTCGGCTGGACCTGGGGCTGGCTGGCCTGGCGCACCCGCTCGCTGCTGGGGGTGTCCATCGCCCACGGGCTGGCCAACATCTGGCTGTTCCTGATCATGCCGCTGACCGCCGGCGGCTAGCCCTCCACGTAAAGCCCGACGTGACCGCCACGTTTTGCGTGCTCGAGCGCCGTAACGCCGGGCGGTAGGGCGGGGGACCGGCGGGCCGGGCAGGACGCGCCGGGGGCGGCGGCGGGTTTAACGAGGGCTTCACGAGCGGCCGGGTAGGCTGTACGGGTGAAGGTTCGGTGGATCGGTTGGGCGGGTGTGGCGCTGAGCCTGGCCTGGGCGCAGTACCAGAGCGACGCGGCGCTGGTGGGCCCGCGGGCCTGCCCCAAGCCCGTGGCCTACTGGCGGGAGGCGCCCTGGCCGGTGCGCCAGCTCTTCCTGGGCGGGCGGCTGCGCCCGGAGGCCGAGCTGCGGGCCGTCCTGCGGCGTGCCGACGCCTCCGAGCCGACGCGCTTCGTGCAGAACCTCATCGCCGTGAAGCTGAGCCTGGCCGCCGGGGCCGAGCCCTCGGCGGCGGTGGGGATCGTGCTCGAGGCCGAGCGCCGCTTCGCCGAGGCCCCGCCCCTGCTCGCCGACGCGCTGGAGGCCTACACCCAGCACCGCTACACGCCGGGGTGCCGCCGATGACGCTGATGCTGAAGGGGTGGGGCCAGGCCGGGCTGGTGGGGGCGGCGCTGCTGCTCGTGGCGCTGGGCGGCGTGTTCTCCTCGAGGGCCTACCTGAGCCAGCGGGCCCTCGAGCGGGCCGCCTCCGAGCCGCTGGCGGCGCGGGAAGCCCTGGAGCGGGCGGTGCGGCTCGAGCCCGCCAACCCCCGGCTGCACTACGAGCTGGGCAACGCCCACCTGCGCGGGTACTTGCTGTTCGGCCAGGGCGGGCTGGAGCGGGCGCTCGAGGCCTTCAGCGCCGCCCGGCGGCTCGACCCCCGGGAGGCCCTGTACGCCGCCGGCCGGGGCTGGGTCTTGCTGGAGCTGGGGCGGCTCGAGCAGGGGAGGGCCGCCTTCGAGGAGGCGCTGGCGCTCGACCCCCACAACCAGGACTACCTCTACGGGCTGGGGCAGGCCCTCGAGCGCCTGCGGCGGCCTGGGGAAGCCCTGCGCCGCTACCGGGAGGGGCAGGCCGTCAAGGCCGACCCCCGCTTCGAGGCGGCCATCGTGCGGCTGGAGGGCCGGTGAGCGGCTGGGCTCGAGGGGCTTCCTGGGCGGGCGGGCTCGCCCTGGGCGCGTTGGTGTTCCTGGCGCCGGTCCTGGCGTGATGCTGAAGGGGTGGGGCCAGGCCGGGCTGGTGGGGGCGGCGCTGCTGCTCGTGGCGCTGGGCGGCGTGTTCTCCTCGAGGGCCTACCTGAGCCAGCGGGCCCTCGAGCGGGGCCGGCCTCCCGAGCCGCTGGCGGCGCGGGAAGCCCTGGAGCGGGCGGTGCGGCTCGAGCCCGCCAACCCCCGGCTGCACTACGAGCTGGGCAACGCCCACCTGCGCGGGTACTTGCTGTTCGGCCAGGGCGGGCTGGAGCGGGCGCTCGAGGCCTTCAGCGCCGCCCGGCGGCTCGACCCCCGGGAGGCCCTGTACGCCGCCGGCCGGGGCTGGGTCTTGCTGGAGCTGGGGCGGCTCGAGCAGGGGAGGGCCGCCTTCGAGGAGGCGCTGGCGCTCGACCCCCACAACCAGGACTACCTCTACGGGCTGGGGCAGGCCCTCGAGCGCCTGCGGCGGCCTTACTTGCTGTTCGGCCAGGGCGGGCTGGAGCGGGCGCTCGAGGCCTTCAGCGCCGCCCGGCGGCTCGACCCCCGGGAGGCCCCTGTACGC
>NZ_KE387027.1:75699-110680 GCF_000430045.1 Calidithermus chliarophilus DSM 9957
GCGGTGGGGCTGGGGCCGCGGCCCCAGCCCAGCCCGCTGCTCGAGCGCGCGGGGGCGTTCGTGGCCGACAGCCTGGGCTCGAGGGCGATGATGAATGGGGCCTCGCTCGAGATCGTCCGGCGCCACCCGTGGCTCGGCGTGGGGCCCGGGCAGTACCCGCAGGCCTTCACCGCCTACCGCCCCGCCCGCATCACCGACGTGCCCACCGAGATCCTGCACAAGCGGGTGAATTACGCCCACAACGACTTCGCCCAGGTCGCGGCCGAGGCGGGGGTGCCCGCCCTGCTGGCCTTCGCGGGCCTGTGGGGAGGGGTTTTGCTCACGCCCGCGCGGGACAAGGCGGCCTGGGGACTCAAGACTGGCCTCCTGGCGCTCTTGCTGCACGGGCTGAGCGACGCCAACCTGACGTACGTGTGGGCAAACGCCCTGCTGGCCTGCGCGCTGGCGGGCGTACTGGTAAGCATGGGAGAAGACGATGGTATTGGTTGACGCGACGCCGCTGCAATCGGAACACCGGGTGCGTGGGGTGGGCAACTACCTGCGCGAAGTGCTGCGGGCCAGCGAAGCCCTGGGGATGAAGCCCGTGTACGTGGCCTCGAGCTGGGGCGGCGAGGAGGCCGCCCTCCCCGATTTCCTGCCCAAGGAGCGTGTTTTCACTGCGCCCAGGCCCCACAAGCCGGCCCAGGTGTACTGGCTGTACAACGAGTTCTTCCTGCGCTACGCCCTGCTGCGCGCGCGGCCCGGGGTCTTCTTCGCCCCCGACTTCAACGGGCTGGTGCTCAACCCCTTCGGGCGCACCGTCGCCACCCTCTACGACCTCACGCCCTTCAAGCTCGGCGACCTGGGCGACCCCTTCAGCGCCGCGCGCTGGCGCACCTACGCCCGCCGCCTCAAGCGGGCCGACCACCTCGTGGCGATCAGCTCGAGCGCCAAGCAGGACGCGGTGCAGATCCTGGGCATCCCCGCCGAGCGCGTCACGGTCGCGCCGCTGGCGGTCAACCACGAGCGCTTCCGGCCCAGCGTGGGGCGGGGCCGCTACGCGGGGGGCAGGCGCTACCTGCTGCACGGCGGGGCCTTCAACGCCAACAAGAACCAGGCCGGGCTGCTGCAGGCCTTCGCCCGCCTCGCGCCGCACCACCCCGGCCTCGAGCTGCACTTCTTCGGCCCCTGGGCCCCCGAGCACCTGGAGTGGCTGGTGCGCGAGCGCCAGGGGCTGGGGCTGGGCGAGCGGGTCAAGCACGTCGGCTACGTCGCCGCCGAGGACCTGCCCAGCCTCTACGGCAACGCGGCCGCCTTCGTGTTCCCCTCGCTCGAGGAGGGCTTCGGGCTGCCGGTGCTCGAGGCCATGGCCTCGGGGGCCCCCGTGGTAACCTCGGACTGCTCTTCGCTGCCGGAGGCGGCGGGGGAGGCCGCCCTGCTGGTCGACCCCCGCGACCCCGAGGCCATCGCGGCCGCGGTGCGGCGGGTGCTCGAGGAGCCCGGGCTGGCGGAGCACCTGCGCGAGAAGGGCTACGCCCAGGCGGCCCGCTTCACCTGGGAGGCCACCGCCCGCAGGACGTGGGAGGTGCTGCTGGGGCAGGGGCGCGGCGAGGGCTGGGTGACCCAGCCCTGATGTAACCGCTAGGTAACGACAGGTATAGTTTGTTGGCCGGCAGGTCGGGGCTTAGGCCCTGGGCCGGTATGAAACTTCGGAGGACGTCTAGATGGCGAAGCGAGCGTTGATCACTGGGATTACCGGGCAGGACGGGGCGTATTTGTCGAGGCTGTTGCTGGAGAAGGGCTACGAGGTGTACGGCACCTACCGCCGCAGCGCCAGCGTCAACCTGTGGCGGCTGGAGGAGCTGGGCGTCGCCGGGGACGTGAGGCTGGTGGCCTTCGACCTGCTGGAGTACTCCAACATCCGCCGCACCCTGGAGAAGGTGCGGCCCGACGAGCTGTACAACCTGGCGGCCCAGAGCTTCGTGGCGCTGTCCTTCGAGCAGCCGCTCTACACCGCCGACGTCGACGCGCTGGGGGTGGGCCGCATCCTCGAGTCCATCCGCGAGGTCGACCCCGGGATCCGCTTCTACCAGGCCTCCACCTCCGAGATGTTCGGCAAGGTGCAGGAGACGCCCCAGACCGAGCGGACCCCCTTCTACCCGCGCAGCCCCTACGGGGTGGCCAAGCTCTACGGGCACTGGATCACCGTCAACTACCGCGAGTCCTACGGGATGCACGCCTCCAGCGGCATCCTCTTCAACCACGAGAGCCCCCTGCGCGGGCAGGAGTTCGTGACCCGCAAGATCACCAGCTCGCTGGCGCGCATCAAGTACGGCCGGCAGGAGGTGCTCGAGCTGGGCAACCTCGACGCCCAGCGCGACTGGGGCTTCGCCGGGGACTACGTCGAGGGCATGTGGCGCATGCTGCAGCAGCCCGAGGCCGACGACTACGTGCTGGCGACGGGGGTCACCACCCGGGTGCGCACCTTCGTCGAGCACGCCGCCGAGGCCGCCGGCTTCCGCATCACCTGGGAGGGCGAGGGGCTCGAGGAGGTGGGCCGCGACCAGGACGGCCGGGTCATCGTGCGCGTCAACCCCGAGTTCCACCGCCCCGCCGAGGTCGACCTGCTGCTGGGCGACCCCGCCAAGGCCCGGGCCAAGCTGGGCTGGGAGCCCAGGGTGGACCTGGCGAGCCTGGTGCACATGATGGTCGAGAAGGACCTCGAGCGCGTCGCCAACGGCAAGCTGCGCGGGTAGGGGCGGTGCGGGTCGGCTTCTTCACCTACGGCATGGACCGCTCGCTGAGCGGGATCGGCCGCTACGCGGTCGAGCTCACCCGTGCCCTGAGGAGGCTCGAGCCGGGCCTCGAGGTCGTGCTGCTCAATCCCTACCCCCGCTCCGAGCTGGGCTGGTACCGCGAGTTCGAGACCTACCCGCTGCCCATCCTGGCGAGGGTGCCCCTCGCGGCGACCCTGGGCAACCTGATGCTGCACCAGGCGGCACGGCGGCTGGGCCTCGACGTCCTGCACGACCCCTGCGGCATCGCGCCCTTCCTCGTGCCCTTCCCGGGCTACCGGCGGGTCGTCACCGTCCACGACGCGGTGCCCCTGGCCACCCCCGACCTGCAGCCCCTGGCCACGCGCCTGGTCTTCCGCACCCTCGTCCCCTGGACCCGCTTCAGCGCCGACGCGGTGCTCACCGTGAGCCACCACGCGGCGGCCGACCTCGAGCGCCTGGCCGGGATCCCCAGGGCCAAGCTGCACGTGACCTACAACGGCGTCAACCCCCCGCCCCCCATGGGCGAGGCCGAGGTGAGGGGGGTGCTCGAGCGGCTGGGCATCGAACCCCCCTACTTCCTCTACGTGGGCAACCTCGTGGCCCGCAAAAACCTGCCGCGCCTGGTGCAGGCCTTCCGCCTGCTGCGCCAGGAGATCCCCGAGGCCCGGCTGGTGATCGTGGGGGCCCGGCAGTGGAAGTCGCACGAGGTCTTCCAGCACGACCTCACCAACGTCCTCGTCCCCGGCTATGTTTCCGACGACGACCTGCACGCGCTGTACTACGGGGCCCGGGCCCTGGCCTTCCCCTCGCTCTACGAGGGCTTCGGCATCCCCGCCGTCGAGGCCATGGCCCACGGCACCCCGGTGCTCACCTCCAACGCCAGCTGCCTCCCCGAGGTGGCGGGCGACGCGGCGCTGCTGGTGGACCCCGCCTCCACCGAAAGCATCCGCGACGGGCTGCGAACCCTCTGGCATGACGCGGCCCTGCGCGAGGAGTTGCGGCGCAAAGGCCTCGAGCGCGCCAAGATATTCACCTGGGAACAGACCGCCCGGGCGACGCTCGAGGTGTACCGCCGTTTGGTCAATAGTTAACCGTCGATGGCCTGGCGGCCGTCGTGCGCCGTACGTCTTATACCAGATTCGGTTAGTTCGGCGCCGGATGGCGGCGCCGCCCCGCCTTGGCGGGGCGGCCGACCGAAGTTATCCGCGTAGCGGAGGGCGATACCGCCCCTCGGGAGGGAGACGCTTGCTTCGCCGGCCGTCAGGGAGGGGTGTGCCCTGGGGTCCGAAAAGATAGCCCCCGGGGCTCTTCGGATCGGATGATTATCTTTTTGAATCCGGTATTACGCGGTACGTCGAACGCCAGACGCCCAACGCCTTACCCTCGACCTCAAACGCCACACGCCCCCGCCCTCGTCCTGCTAAACCCACTTGCTCTCCACCGCTGGTGGCTCTCCCACGCCCTAGACCTTAGGCCGAATTCGGGCGGTACAGGCCCTGGAGCCCGGCGGCGATGGCTCCTTGTACGTCGGCCTCGAGGTGGTCGCCGATCATCAGGGTTTCGTGCGGGGGCACGCCCAGCCGCTCGCAGGCGAGGTGGAAGATGCGGGGGTTGGGCTTGCGCACCGCCACGTCGGGGTCGCCGGAGACCACGACGGCCTGGAACTCGCGCTCGAGGCCCACGTTGCGGAGGGCGGCCCACTGCATGTCGGCGGGGCCGTTGGTGATGACGGCCTTGGGCAGGTGGGCGAAGTAGGCCAGCACTTCCCGAACCCCCGGCAGCAGCCGCACCTCCGCCGCGTAGCGCGCGGTGACCTCGGCGGCGAAGGCCTCGAGGCCGGCCGGCACGGGGTAGCCGTGGGCCTCGAGGGCCCGCCGCAGCGCCAGGGCGAAGGTGACGTGCCCCTCCGCCCGGATCTCGCGCTCATAGGTCGCCAGAAACGCCCGGTCGCCGGGGTCGATGCCCAGCCGGTCGCAGCAGAACGCGGTGAGCTGCGCGAAGTCCCCCTCGAATTGGGCTAAGGTCCCGTCGAAGTCGAAGCAGATGGCTCGGATGGGGTTGGACACGGGGAGATCATAACGTTGAAGGGGTGAGGGGGTGTAAGCGGTCAGCCGTCAGCGATCAGCCCTCAGCCTTCAGCGGGAGGCCCGTGGCTCGTGACCCGTGGCTTGTGGTAAGCCCCACCCCTTCCCTCCCCGCCGGCGGGGAGGGTTTATCCCCCCAGCCCCCCTTGCTAAGGGGGGTGAAGAATGGGCGTCTTGCGTCTTGCGTACGGCGTAGGACGTACGACGCACGTCCTACGCCCGGCATTGGGCTATCGGCCCCCGATCAACACGCATCTGCGCCATACCTCTCACTGTGTGCTAAGCCGGAGTGATAGGCTTTAACCAATGGAAACGGCGGTTATTAACACCCCCAAGCCCACCCAGTCCGGGCAACTGGTGGCCCAGGGCCTGGTCAAGCGCTACGGGCGCCGGGAGGTGGTGCGGGGGGTAGACATGCAGCTCGCGCGCGGGGAGATCGTGGCGCTCTTCGGGCCCAACGGCGCGGGCAAAACCACCACCTTTTACATGATGGTGGGCTTTATTCGGCCTAACGGCGGCACTATTCGCCTGCGCGGGGAGGACATCACCCGGCTGCCCATGTACAAGCGGGCCCGCATGGGCCTGGGCTATTTGCCGCAGGAGCCCTCGGCTTTCCGCCGCATGACGGCGCTGGAGAACCTGCTGGCGGTGCTCGAGTTCCAGCCCCTCTCCAAGGCCGAGCGCATGGACCGCGCCATGGCGCTGCTCGACGAGCTCGGCATCACCGCGCTCAAGGACCAGTACGCCTACAAGCTCTCGGGCGGGCAGCGGCGGCGGCTCGAGATCGCCCGCGCCCTGTGCACCAACCCCGACTTCATCCTGCTCGACGAGCCCTTCACCGGCGTGGACCCCAAGAACGTCCACGACATCCAGAAGCTCATCTCCGAGCTGCGCGAGCGGCGCGGGGTGGGCATCTTCATCACCGACCACTCGGTGCGCGAGACGCTCGCCATCACCGACCGGGTCTACCTGATGTACGACGGCCAGGTGACCTTCCACGGCTCTCCCGAGGACTTCGCCCGCGATTCGGGCGTGCGCATGCATTACCTGGGCGACGAGTACGAGCTATGAGAACCTTGTGGGCCGGGCACCGTCCGCCGGGTGCGAGGGGCCCGGTGCCTTCAGCCCTGGGCGCCTGAGGGGGAGCCATGACGCTGGCGTCGATGCTGATCCTGCTGGTGCTGGTGTCGGGCGTGGTGGCCTACCTGGGCGACGTCATCGCCAAGCGGGTGGGCAAGCGGCACTGGCGGCTTTGGGGGATGCGACCCCGCACCACCGGCACGGTGATCGCGGTGGGCACGGGGGTGCTCATCTCGCTGAGCGCCTTCGCGGCCTTTTTCCTGCTGGCCCGCGACGCGCGCGAGACCATTTGGCAGGCCGAGACCGTGCGCCAGGAGCGAAATCTGCTGCGCCAGGAGGTGCAGCGCTACGCGCAGGACCTGCAGCGCCTCGACGAGGAGCGCCAGCGCGCCACCGAGCAAGCCAGCAAGATCCAGGGTGAGGCCAACGACCTGCGCCGCGACGTCAACCAGTTGCGCGAGACCCTCGACAACCAGCAGAAGCTGCTCGAGGCCTCCCGCAAGGAGCTCGAGGCCTCCCAGCAGCAGCTCGACCAGACCAGAGGGCGCCTGCGCCAGGTGCAGGGGGAGTTCGAGCGCGCCCAGCGGGAGAAGACCCAGTTGCTCGCCACCCGTGAACAGCTCCTGCAGGCCGTCCGTGAGCAGCAGCGCCTGCTCGCGGGCCAGCAGGACCAACTCGCCCGCCTCGAGGAAGACCGCACGGCCCTGCAGGAAACCCAGCGCCGCCTGCGGGCCCAGGTCGAGCAGGCCCAGAAGCGGCTCAGCGGCCTGCAGAAGGCGGCCAAGGAGGCCCAGGCCCGCCTGGCGACCCTCGAGCAGAGCACCCGCCAGCTCTCTGAGGAGAAGAAGCGCCTGGAGGGCGATATCGCCCTGCTCAACGCCCAGCGCCAGGAGGCCCAGGGCGCGCTCAAGGACCTGATGGAAGAGCGCGACCGCCTGCAGGCGAGCCTGGCCGCGGCCCAGAAGGAGCTCAGCGCCGCCCGGGCCCGCTTTGCCCAGGTCGAGCAGGAGAACGTGAAGCTGCGCAACAGCAGCCGCATCCTGCAGGGGGGCCTGGAGAAGTTGCTCGAGCAGGTGCTCCTGGCCGAGCAACTCCTGGTCCCGGGCAAGGAACAGCAGGCCCTCGACGAGATCCGGCGCCGGGTGGACCTGCGCGCGCGCCTGCTGGGGCTGCGCGGCGCCGAGGTGGTGCAGGAGCTCAACCTGGGGCCGAACCCGCGCCTGGGCTTACTGCTCGCCCGCCCGGTGGGCGTCAACCCCGACAGCAGCAAGCTCCAGATCCGGCTGGACTACCGCGCCCGCGAGCAGCTCTTCGCCAAGGGCGACGTGCTGGCAACGGGGGTGCTGGTGCTGCCCACCCGCCCCGAAGACGTGCAGCGGCGCCTCGAGCTCATCCGCCAGGACGCGGAGGAACGCCTCGCCAACGCCGGCTGGATCCCCGAGAAGCTGGCGCTGGGGGCCTTCGACGTGGGCGAACTCGCCGCCTTCAGCGCCTCGCTAGCCAGCAAGCGCGGCGGCGCCAAGGTCGCGGTGGTGGCCCTCGAGCCCCTTTACCCCACCGACCCGCCCAAACTGGGCTTCAAGCTCGTCAACTGAGCCAGGGCGCGGGGGAGGGCGGCCCGGCCCCCTACCCCCTGCCCTGGACGGCCAGCCGTGCCGCGGCCAGGTCCCACAGGGCGTGCCCCACGCTCTTGAACAGCACCGGCCCCTGGGGGCGGCCCCGTTCCAGGGCCTCCTCGAGCGGCGTCACCTCCTCCCAGTCCACCCCGGCCTGGATCAGGTCCCCGGCCTCGGCCCGGGCGCCCTCGAGGGTGTCCACGAAGACCCGGCAGCGCCGCACCAGCCCGGGCGCGACCTCGGCCATGTCGGGGCGGTAGGCCCCCACCGCGGCGATGAAGGCGTCCTCCCGCACGCCCTCGCCCAGCACCGGGGTGCGGCTGGTGGTGGCGGTGACGATGAACGCGGCCTGGGGGGCCGCCCGGGCCACGTCCGGGGCGAGGGCGGCTTCCATGCCCAGGCCCCGGGCGTGCTCGAGCAGGCGCAGCGCCGAGGCTTCCGAGCGCGAGGCGACCTGCACCCTCCGCAAGCCCAGGCCGGCGCGGAAGGCCTCGAGGTGGCTGCGCCCCTGCACCCCGGCCCCGACCACCAGCAGGACGTCCTCCGGCTCGGGCGGCCGGGGCGCCAGCTTCTGCGCGGCCAGCAGCGAGAGCGCGGCCGTGCGCCGCGCGGTCACCACCGACCCGTCGAGCTGCGCCAGGCGCTCCCCGGTGCGGGCGTCCATCACCACCAGCTCGGCCCGCACGCTGGGCCGCTGCCGCGGGTGCACCGTGACCAGCTTGGTCACGGCGATCTCCGGGTCGCTGGCCGGCATCAGCAGCAGGGTGCCGCCCTCAGGCAGGGGCATGACCAACCGCTCGGGCGCAAGCGCCCGCCCGGCCCTGCGCTCGAGCAGCACCGCCTCCAGCGCCCGGGCCAGTTCAGGGTAGGGAAGAGCGGCCTCGAGGTCCATTTGGAATTGGATTCTATCGCGCGGGGAAGGGTGTAGGGGGCGTGTGGCTCGTGGTGAAAGAAACCCTCCCCGCATGCGGGGAGGGTTTATCCCCCCAGCCCCCCTTGCTAAGGGGGGTAAACAAAGGGCGTTTGGCTATCGGTTATCAGCTATCAGCTATCGGTTATCAGCTATCAGCTATCAGCTATCGACCATCGACCACCCCCTAGCTCAACCGCGCGAAAGCCTCGCGGTACTCCGCCTCGTTGAGCCCCCGCCCGATCACCACCAGGCTCGACTTGCCGCTGCGGGGCTTGCCGGTGAGCTCCATGCCGAAGATCTCGCGCACCGCCTGGAACAGCACCTCCTCCTCGAAGCCCTGCACGCTCAAAAAGCCCTTGGCCCGGTAGAGGCGGTCGGGGCGGGAGATGATGTAGTTCTCGATGAACTCGTTGACCCGCTCGCGCTTGAGGGGCTTGGCGTTGGTCAGGGTGAAGGTGGCGACGTCGGGGGTGTGGAGGTGCTGGTAGCCCCTGGGCTTCCACTCAGGGTCGAAGGCCTTGAGCGCGAGCAGGCCGTCGGGCTCCACGCGGGCGTGGGCGGTTTCGCGCACCTCGGCCAGCGGGTTGATCTGGGCGATGACCTTTCGGGCTTCCTCGAGCTGCTCCGGCGTGGCGAGGTCGGTCTTGTTGAGGATCACGGTGTTGGCGTAGGCGAGCTGGATGGCGCCCTCGGGGCCGTCGCGCAGGGTGCGCTCGAGGTTGCGCGCGTCGGCCACCCCCACGATGCCGTCGAGCTCGAACTTGGCGCGGGCGAAGGGGTCGAGGACGGTCTGGGCCACCGGGACGGGGTCGGCGAGGCCGGAGAGCTCGATGAGGATGTGCTCGGGCGGGGTGGACTTGGCCGCGATCTTGAACAGCGAGCTCATCAGGTCGTCGCGCCCCACGCAGCACAAGCAGCCGTTGGAGAGCTCGGCGATGCCGTCGGAGTCCACGTTCTCGATGAGCGCCCCGTCCACGCCGGTCTCGCCGAACTCGTTGACGATCACCCCGAAGCGCCGCGCCCCGGAGTTGACGAGGTGGTTGACCAGCGTGGTCTTGCCGGCGCCGAGGAAGCCGCCGATGACGGTGACCGGAACACGGGTTTTGAACTTGACCATATCTGCCCTCTCCCAGAGCTTAGCGTTCGCTCCGGCAGCGACCCTCGAGTAGATTACCTTTCGGGGCCACCGGCTCCTGGATTAGATGATAATGTATTCTCAACAGCGAGGTGTCCATGAAGGTAGCCGATAAGACCGTGGTCAAGTTCGAATACGTCCTCCGCGTGGACGGGGAAATCGCCGACCGCACCCACGAGGGCGAGACCCAGACCGTCCTCTTCGGCCACGCCCACGGCCTCCCGGCGGGCCTCGAGGCCGCCCTGCTGGGCCGGGAGGTGGGCAGCTTCGTCGTGAGCGTGCCCCCCGCCCAGGGCTACGGCGAGTACGACGCCTCGAAGTGCCTCGAGGTGCGCCGCGCCGAGCTCCCCGCCGACTTCGACCTCGAGCCCGGCGCCCTGCTCTACGCCGAGGACGAGGCCGGAAACCCGGTCTCCTACCGCGTTACCGCCGTCAACGGCGACCTCGTGATCCTCGACGCCAACCCCAAGTGGGCGGGGAAGACCCTCGAGTACAGCATCACCATCCACGCGGTGCGCGAGGCCGAGCCGGAAGAGCTCGAGCACGGGCACGTGCATGGGGAGGGTGGGGTGCGTCATTAGGTCGATGGTCGATAGTCGAGGGTCGATAGCCGATAGCTGATAGCCCATAGCCAAACGCCCTTTGTTCACCCCCCTTAGCAAGGGGGGCTGGGGGGATACCCCCTCCCCGCACGCGGGGAGGGTTTCTTTCACCACGGGCCACGAGCTACGAGCCTTTGGCTATCGGCCATCGACTAAAATGGACCATATGCCTTCGGAAAGCACCGAACAACACAAAGCCATTGCCCACTCCAAAGGCCCGGTTTCCGTCGCTATCGTCACGGTTTCCGATACTCGTACCCCGGAGACCGACACCAACTATCACTACCTCGAGCCCGAGATCACCGGCATGGGGCATAAGGTCGTCGGTTACCGCATCATTCAGGACGAGCCCCTGCAAGTAGCGGAGGCGCTCGAGGAGATGGTGAGGAGCGGGGCGCAGATCATCCTCTTCAACGGCGGTACCGGCATCGCCCCCCGCGACACCACCTACGACGTGCTGGTCCGCAAGATCGAAAAGCCCATGCCGGGTTTTGGAGAGCTCTTCCGCATGCTCTCCTACGCCGAGGTGGGGGCGGCGGCCATGCTGAGCCGGGCCACCGCGGGGGTTTATCACCGGCGGGTGGTGATCTCCACGCCAGGCTCGCCCAACGCGGTGCAGGTGGCCTGGACCAAGCTGATCAAGCCCGAGCTCGAGCACCTGGCCTGGGAGGTGGCCCGGTAATTCACTAAACCTTACGAAGTGCAGCTCTCAACGCTATTCAGGGCTATGGGACTGACCATTCAAAAACCTGAGGTGGAGCGCTTGGCCCAGGAACGGGCCTGAAGCCCCCGCCGGTTGACGCCCGGCGTTCTGCTGATAGCATAAGCCCATGACCCTCAAGGGCCAGGGTTCGGGCCCCTTGCCGCCTTTGCTCCAGCAGTACGTCGAACTCCGGGACGCCTACCCGGAGTACCTGCTCTTGTTTCAGGTCGGCGACTTCTACGAGACCTTCGGCGAGGACGCCGAGCGGCTGGCGCGGGCGGTGGGCATTGCGCTCACCCGCAAGACCAGCAAGGACTTCACCACGCCGATGGCGGGCATCCCCATCCGCTCGGTGGACACCTACCTCGAGCGCCTGCTCAAGCTGGGCTTCCGCATCGCCGTGGCCGACCAGATGGAGCTGGCTGAGGACGCCGAGAAGCTGGTGCGGCGCGAGGTGACCCAGCTCCTCACCCCCGGCACGCTGACGCAAGAGACCCTGCTGCGGCCCGAGGCCAACTACCTGGCCGCGCTCGCCACGGGCGACGGCTACGGGCTGGCATTGCTCGACGTGTCCACCGGGGAATTCCGCGGTGCGGTGTTCTACGGCAAGAGCAGCGTCTACGACGAGCTCTTCCGCTACCGCCCGGCCGAGGTGCTGCTGGCGCCCGAGCTTTGCCACAACCCAAGCTTCCTCGAGGAGTTCCAGCGCCGCTTCCCGGTGATGCTCTCGGCGGGGCGCTTCGAGGAGGAGGCGGGCCTGCAGGCCCTGCGGGCGCAGTTCGGGGCGGTGCCGGGGGGGCTGGAGCACCCCGCGCTGCTGCGGGCGGCGGGGGCGGTGCTGGGCTACGCCCAGTCCACCCAGGGCGGGGCGCTGCCGCAGGTGCAGGGCTTCCTGCGCTACGACCCCAGCGCCTTCATGCAGCTCAGCGAGGCCACGCTGCGCACGCTCGAGGTTTACGACCCCAGCCCGGTGGGGGAGAGCAGCGAGGAGCGCACCCTGATGGGGGTGCTGGGCCTGACCCGCACCGCGCCGGGGCGGAGGCTGCTGCGGGCCTGGCTGCGCCACCCGCTGGTGGAGGAGGGCCCCATCCAGGCCCGGCTGGACGCGGTGGAGGCGCTGGTGCGCGACGGGGTGCTGCGCGAGGCGGTGCGCAAGATCCTCTACCGCATCCACGACCTCGAGCGCCTGGCGGGCCGGCTGGCGGCGGGGCGGGCCAACGCCCGCGACCTCTCGGCGCTGGCGCGCAGCCTCGAGCTCTTGCCCGAGCTGGTGGGGCTGTTGCGGGGCTCGAGCGCCCTGCTGGGCACCGCCGAGCGCCTGCCCGACCTGGCCGAGGTGGCCGAGCGCATCCACACCGCGCTGGTGGAGGAGGTGCCGCTGAAGATCACCGAGGGCGGGCTGATCCGCGACGGCTTCGACGCCGAGCTCGACGCCCTGCGCCAGCGGGCCGAGGCCGGACGGGCCTGGCTGGCGGGCCTCGAGGCCGCCGAGCGCGAGCGCAGCGGCATCCCCTTGAAGGTGGGCTACAACCAGGTGATCGGCTACTACCTCGAGGTCACCCGGCCCTACTACGCCCAGGTGCCCTCCGACTGGCGGGCCATCGCCACCCTCAAGGACCGCCAGCGCTACACCCGCCCCGACCTGCGCGAGAAGGAGCGCGAGATCCTGCTGGCCGAGTCGGAGGCCCGCAAGCGCGAGTACGCGGCCTTCCTCGAGCTGCGCGAGTCGGTGGGGCAGGCCGCGCCTTTGGTGCGCGAGGCCGCGGCGGTGCTGGCCGAGCTCGACGTGTACGCCGCGCTGGCCGAGGCCGCTGCCCAGTACGGCTACGTGCGGCCCCGCTTCAGCGCCGAGGGGCGGCTCTACATCCGCGCCGGGCGGCACCCGGTGGTCGAGCGGGGCGGCGAGTTCATCCCCAACGACCTCGAGCTCTCCCCCGGCGAGCGCCTCTTGATCCTCACCGGCCCCAACATGGCCGGCAAGTCCACCTACCTGCGCCAGACCGCGCTCATCGCCCTGCTGGCCCAGATCGGCTCCTTCGTGCCCGCCGAGGAGGCGCTGCTGCCGCTGTTCGACCGCATCTACACCCGCATCGGGGCCTCCGACGACATCGCCGGGGGCCGCAGCACCTTCATGGTCGAGATGGAGGAGCTCGCCCAGATCCTTCAGGGGGCCACCGGCCGCAGCCTGGTGCTGCTCGACGAGATCGGGCGCGGCACCAGCACCTACGACGGGCTCTCGCTGGCCTGGGCTGCCGCCGAGCACCTGCACGACAAGGTGCGCTCCTACACCCTCTTCGCCACCCACTACTTCGAGCTCACCGCCCTGCCCGAGCGCCTGAGCGGGGCCCGCAACTTCCACGTCGCCGCACGGGAGGAGGCCGCTGGGCTGGTGTTCTACCACCAGGTGCTGCCGGGGCCGGCCTCGAGGAGCTACGGCCTGGAGGTCGCCAAGCTGGCGGGGGTGCCGCGGGAGGTGCTGGGCCGGGCCGCGACCCTGCTGGCGGGGCTCGAGGCCCAGGTGGGCGACGTGGGCCAGGAGGTGCTCGACGAGCTGCTCTCCCTCGACCCCACCCGCCTCACCCCGCTGGAGGCGCTGCTGTTGGTCCAGCGCTGGCGCGACAAGGTGCACAAGACGGCGGTGCCCAATGAGCTGGCCTGAACCCGTCGGCGGGGGGGAGCCGTGATCCGGCGCCTGCCGGAGGCCCTGGTGCGCGAGATCGCCGCGGGCGAGGTGGTCTCGGGGCCGGTGGACGTGGTGCGGGAGCTGCTCGAGAACGCCCTCGACGCCGGGGCCACCCGCGTGCAGGTGGAGCTCGTGGGCGGCGGTCTCGAGCGCATCTGCGTCACCGACAACGGCCAGGGCATCCCCCGCGAGGAGCTGCCGCTGGCCGTCGAGGCCCACGCCACCAGCAAGCTCACCGACCTCGGCCGCATCGCCACGCTGGGCTTTCGCGGCGAGGGCCTGTGGGCCATCCGGCAGGCCGCGCGGCTCAGGCTCACCTCGAGGCCGCCCGCCCAGCTCGGCGGGGCCACCCTCAGTGCTTTCCTGGACGAGACCAGCCTCGCCGAGCACCCGGCCCCGCCCGGAACCCGGGTCGAGGTGAGCGGCTTGTTCGAGCACCTCCCGGCGCGGCGCAGGAGCCTCGAGGCCCCCGCCAGCGAGGCCCGCAAGGTGGCGGGGCTGCTCGCGCGCTACCTGCTGCACCGCCCCGCGCTCGCCCTGCGCCTGCTGGCCGACGGCGAGGAGAAGTTGGCCCACGCCGGGGGCAGCTTCCCCGAGGCCGCGCGGCTGGTGTGGGGCTCGGTGGTGGCCAACCGGCTGCTCGAGCTCGACTTCGCGGAGGCCCCCTTCCGGCTCACCGGCCTGCTCTCGCGCCCCGAGCTCTCGCGCCCGCGCCGCGACCGGCTGCTGCTGGCGGTCAACGGCCGCCCGGTGGAGTGGCCCGAGGCCCTGCTGCAGACGGTGCTCTCGGCCTACAAGGAGCTGCTGCCCAGCGGCCAGTACCCGGTCGGGGTGCTCAACCTCGAGCTCCCCCCCGAGGCCGTGCTGGTCAACACCGCCCCCGACAAGTCGCGGGTGCGCCTGCTCGAGCCCGAGGGGGTCCTGGCCTTCGTGGCCCGCGCGGTGCAGGGCCTGCTCAGCGCCCACCCGCTGGCCCGCGCCCTGCCCGACCCCACCCCCATGGCCGGCCCCGCCCCCGTGCAGCGGGCCAGCTTCCCCCGCCTGCGCTTCGTGGGGGCCTTCCGCGAGCTCTACCTGCTCGCCGAGGCCGACGACGAGCTCTACGTCGTGGACCAGCACGCCGCCCACGAGCGCATCCTCTACGAGGAGCTCTCGCGCCGCTACCGCGAGGAGCCGCCCGTCGAGCTCGAGCACCCCGAGCTGCTCAACCTCAGCCTGGGCGAGGAGATCGCCTACCAGGAGCGGGCCGAGCAGCTCGAGGCGGCGGGGCTGGTGCTCGAGCCCTTCGGCCCCGGCCGCTACCGCATCCGCAGCATCCCCGCCTTCCTCACCGCCCACCCCGCCCTCGTCGTCGAGGTGGTCAAGGGCACCCTCGCCGGCCACTCCTTCACCGAGGCCTGGCGCACCGTCCTCGCCCGCCTGGCCTGCCTCCCCGCGATCAAGGCCGGTCACCCCATGGCCGGGGCCCCGGCCCAGGCCCTCCTCGACGCCCTGGCCCGCTGCGAGATGCCCTGGACCTGCCCCCACGGGCGCCCTACCGCCCTGGTGATGAGCGAACTCGAGCTCGCCCGCCGCTTCGGCCGCCGTGGGGTGCGGGCGGTAGAGCGGGTGAACGGGAAGCGGTAAGCCGTCAGCTATTAGCCCTCAGCCGTCAGCCGAAGGCCCGTGGCCTGTGGCTCGTGGTTACCCCACCCCGCGCGCGGGGTGGGTTTATCCCCCCCAGCCCCCCTTGCCAAGGGGGGTGACAAGGCGTCTGGCGTCTTGCGTCTTGCGTTTGGCGTACGACGTAGGACATACGACGTCCGACCCGCGCCCAGCTACCGGCCATCGACACCCTTGAGCATCCGCCCCCCAGCCATTAGCCTAGTCCGGATGCAGAGCGACACCACCGCGAGGCTGCTCATCACCTGCCCCGACCGCCCCGGCATCGTGGCGGCGGTCTCCAATTTCCTCTTCAACCACGGGGCCAACATCACCGCCCTCGACCAGCACTCCACCGACCCCGAGGGGGGCACCTTCTTCATGCGGCTGGAGTTCCAGACCCCCCACCTCGACGTGCCGCGCAGCGTGCTCGAGAGCACCTTCGCCGAGCGGGTGGCGGCGCGTTTCGAGATGGACTGGCGCATCAGCTACGCCGCCGACCTCAAGAAGGTGGCGGTGCTGGTCTCGCGGTACGACCACGCGCTCAACGAGCTGCTGTGGCGGCACTCCAACGGCGAACTGCCCTGCCAGCTCACCCAGGTCATCTCCAACCACCCCGACCTGCGCGGCGAGGTCGAGCGCTTCGGCATCCCCTACCACCACGTCCCCGTCAGCAAGGAGACCAAGGAGCAGGCCGAGGCCGAGATGCTGCGGCTGATGGAGGGCTGCGACCTGGTGGTGCTGGCGCGCTACATGCAGATCCTCTCGCCCGGCTTCGTGGCGCGCTACCCCAACCGCATCATCAACATCCACCACTCCTTCCTCCCCGCCTTCATCGGGGCCAACCCCTACAAGCAGGCCTACGAGCGGGGGGTGAAGCTGATCGGGGCCACCGCGCACTACGTCACCGAGGCCCTCGACGAGGGGCCCATCATCGAGCAGGACGTGGCGCGGGTCTCCCACCGCAACGACGTGGCCGAGCTGGTGCGGCTGGGCCGCGACCTCGAGCGCACCGTGCTGGCCCGGGCGGTGCAGTGGCACCTCGAGGACCGCGTCATCGTCCACGGCAACAAGACGGTGGTCTTCGTCTGAGCCCGCCGCCCGGCCGGGCCGCCCCAATGACGCGGTGGTTTTCAATTGGCGCGCCGGGTCCGCGCTAGGATAAGCCTTGATTCAGGCGATGGGGCAGTGCCTTCTTACACGGCGCCTTCATCTCATCTTCACACCGCCTGCCTACTCTCAGGATCAGGAGGAACGAGCATGTCGCTGAAGACTTCCGCCGCGACCTTTGGCGTACTTTCCGTGATCGCCGGGGGGGTGCTGTGGTGGGGGATGACCCGCAGCCAGACCCCCGCCCCCGCCGCCCCGCAGGCCCAGGTCGCGCCCCTCAACGAGACCCAAGGCTTCCTACAGAACGAGCAGAACACCGTTCAGGTGGTGCAAAACTCCGGGGACGGTGTGGTCTTTGTCTCCACGCGCACCGTCTCCCGCACCAGCTACCAGGACGTCCCCGACTTCCTGCGCCCCTTCTTCGACCAGCCCCGCCAGCAGGACGGGGTAGGCTCGGGCTTCGTCATCGACGCCGAGGGCCACATCCTCACCAATTACCACGTCATCGAGGGGGCCAACGAGATCACCATCAAGTTCCACAACGACTCCAAGGAGTACAAGGCCAAGGTGATCGGCACCGCCCCCGCCCTCGACATCGCGCTCGTGCGGGTCGAGGCCCCGGCCGCGCTGCTCAAGCCCATGAAGATGGGCGACTCCGAGGGCCTCAAGGTGGGGCAGAAGGCCATCGCCATGGGCAACCCCTTCGGCCTGGAGTTCACCGTCACCGAGGGCATCGTCTCGGCCATCCGCAAGAACCCGGGCGCAGTGGGCGGGGCCGACGGCTTCGTGCCCAACGTGATCCAGACCGACGCGGCCATCAACCCCGGCAACTCGGGCGGGCCGCTGCTTAACTCCAAGGGCGAGGTCATCGGGATCAACACCGCCATCTACACCAACGCCGGGCTGGTTGGCGGCACGCCGCAGTCGGCGGGGGTGGGCTTCGCCATCCCGATCAACGTCGCCAAGCAGTACCTCCCCGACCTCAAGGCCGGCAAGACGCTCAACGCCGAGGCCCTGGCCGCCTCGAGGCCCCGCCTGGGCGTGACCATCTTCCCCGCCCAAGCCCTGACGGATAGCCTGCGGCAGCGCTTTAACCTGCCCGAGTACGGCCTGATCGTGCAGAGCGTGGAGGCCAACGGCCCGGCGGCCAAGGCGGGCCTGCGGGCCGCCCAGCGCAGGATCTTCGTCCAGACCCCCACCGGCCAGGGCGAGGAGATCGGCGTCGACGGCGACGTGCTGCTCGAGGCCGACGGCCGCACCCTGGGCGACATCGCCGACCTGCGCCTGGTGCTCAACGGCAAGAAGGCGGGCGAGGCCATCACCCTCAAGGTCTGGCGCGCCGGCCGGACGCTGGAGGTCAAGGTCGCCCCCCAGATCGTCCCGCTGCCCGGCCGCTGACGGCGCGGAGCAGGTTTAATCCGGCAGCCTGTGACATTTGCACCAAATTCGCGTGATCAAATACCCGCCCCGGACGCCGGGGCGGGTTCAAAATGCTAGGGTGATGAGCCTCGAGACCCTCTGGCAACAGTCGTGGCAGGAGTTTTACGAAGCCGCGCTACAGGAGCTGCCCGGCTTCGTGCAACAGCGCCTGCAGAACCCTCCCACCGTCGCCGACCACGACGAGGCCATGTTCGACATCCGCGTGACGCTCCTGACCTGGCCCATCGAGGGGCTCAACGACTACGTCGACGCCCTCGACGGCTGGATCGCCCAGTGGAACCTGCAGGACCCCGCCAGCCACGAGGCCGACACCTCGGTGTGGCCCCACGACATCCCCGTGCCGCCCCCCGAGCCCGAGGGCATCTGGGAGGCGGTGCTCCAGCGCGCCACCGACCCCGGCTTCACCGGCTTCGTGGCCGCCGGGGTGCTCAAGCTGATGGCGATGGCCCGGGTGGCCGGACGCTACACGTCCCAGTAGTCGCCAGGGTAGGGCAGGCCCACCGCCCGGGCGAAGGTCTCGAGGCCCAGCCGGTCGGGGGCCTCGAGGTGGTAGCGGAAGTTCCAGAGGTAGTGCTGCATCAGGCGCTCGGGCACGCCCAACCGCTCGGCCTCGGTGCCGGCCACGGCGGCCAGGTTGCCCAGCCCCAGCGAGCGCGCCGCCCGCAGCCGCCGCACGACCTCGGGGGGCGGGGGTTCGTCGCGCCGGGTGGCCCACACCGCGAAGACGAAGGGCAGCCGGGTGCGCTCGTACCAGCGCATCGAGAGGTCGCTGACCCACAGCCGCCCTCCCTGCGGCCCGCTGAACTCGCGGGGGATCTGGTGCACCGACTCGGGGATGCGCTCGAGCAGCCCCGCGTAGGTGGCGATGGCCCGGTCCCCGATGAGGAGCACCCCGTCGTAGCGCTCCAGCAGCTCGAGGCCGCCCTGTTCGCTGGTGTACTCCGGCTCAACGCCGTCGGCCTCGAGCAGGTAGCGCAGCAGCCGCACGCTGGTGGCGCTCTCGGTGGTGAGTGCTACCGACCTCAGCTCCCTCCAGGGCCGGGTGTGGAAGAGGTTGACCGAGTAGACGGGCCCTAAGTCGGCCACCGAGAAGTCGGGGAGGGGGCGGAGCTTGTCGGCGTTGGCGAGGTAGAAGTAGCTCGAGACCAGGCTCAGGTCCACGCTGCCCTCGAGCAGCCAGCGGTTGAGCTCGGTGGGCACGCCGTAGCGGAAAGCGATCCCGTCGCCTTGCTCCAGGAAGTGGTACAGGGGGGCGGTGTTGGCGTAGCGGGGCACGCCGAGCACGTAGTCGGGCATGGGAACTCCGGGGGCGGCTCAGGCGCGGGCCTTGGCTAGGGCCTTGGCCTTCTCGGGCACCAGCGGGAGCTGGTTCCACACCTTGACCACGTTGTAGAAGGCGTCGCGCTCGACCGGCACCCGGCCCGCGCTCTGGATCATCTCGACCATCTTCTGCTTGGACAGGCCCAGCGGGCTGGTGGCCCCGGCGGCGTGGGCGATGTGCTCCTCGATGATGGTGCCGTCCACGTCGGAGACGCCCCAGTCGAGCGAGACCTGCACTAAGTCGGAGGAGATCATCACCCAGTAGCCCTTGATGTGGTCGAAGTTGTCGAGGTAGACGCGGGCGACGGCCAGGTTGCGCAGGTCATCGAGGCCGGTGGTGAACTCGGTCTTGCCCAGGCTCCGGGCGAGGTCGTTGGCGTCGGGCTGGAAGGCCAGGGGGATGAAGGAGTGGAAGCCGCCGGTCTCGTCCTGCAGGCGGCGCAGGCGGTCCATGTGGTCGAGGCGCTCCTCGAGCGTCTCGATGTGCCCGTAGAGCATGGTGGCGTTGGTGCGGATGCCCAGGCCGTGGGCCTCGCGGTGGATCTGTAGCCACTTCTCGGCCTTGACCTTGTTCTTGGCGATCTGGCGGCGCACCCGGTCGGCGAAGATCTCGGCGCCCCCGCCCGGCAGCGCGGCCAGCCCGGCCCCCTTCAGCTCGCGCAGCACCTCGAGGGTGGGCTTCTTCGCGATCTTCGACAGGTGCTCGATCTCGGCGGCGGTGAAGGCCTTGACCTGCAGCGTGGGGAAGGCCTCGCGCAGCTTGCCGACCATCTCGGGGTAGTAGCTCCAGGGCCGGTTGGGGTGGTGGCCGCTGGACATGTGCAGCTCGGTGATGCCCGGCTCCCACTTCTCGCGCACCTTCTCCACGACGACGTCGGGGTCGTAGTCCCAGGCGCGCGCCTCGCCCTTGCGCGCGGCGAAGGCGCAGAAGGTGCAGCCGACGTAGCAGATGTTGGTGAACTCCAGCCGTAGGGAGTGCACGAAGAAGGTCTTGTCGCCGTGCTTGCGCTCGCGCACGAGGTTGGCCAGCCGCATCAGGGTGTTGAGGTCGGGGGTGCGGTAGAGCAGCATCCCCTCCTCGAAGCTCAGCCGCTCGCCCCGCTCGACCTTCTCCACCACGGGGAGCAGCTTGGGGTCAAGTACCCGGTTCATCGGCCCTCATCCTAGCACCCTGAAATCGTGAAACTTGGTACGTGGGTTACTTAGCGGCCGGGTCAAACGAACCCGGGGAGCAGGCGTGCTTGGCTAAACTGTCTGCGTGAACCCGCGACTGCGTGAGCTGGGCCTCGAGGCCGCCCGCCGCACCGGCATCGATTTCGAGAGCTACCGAAAACCCGAGCTCCTCGAGCGCGTCAACCGGCTGCTGGCCTTCGTCCCCTACGCCCTGTCCACCGTGGCGGCCCCTGCCGCCGTGCTGCTGGCGGGGCTGCTGGCGCTGACCTTCTGGCTGCCCCTGCACCCGGCGGGCTCGGTGCTGCTGTTCCTGGCGGGCCTGCCCCTGGCGCTGACGGCGGGGGTCGCGCTGGGCACGGCCAACCTGGTCCGGCGCTTCGGGGATGACCTCGGCGGCATCGCCCGCCTCAGCCTCGAGCTCGCCCAGGAGATCCTGGCCGACGCCCACGCCCTCTCCCTCCAGGCCCGCACCGCCCCCGACCCCGCCGACGTGGCGCAGGGCGTGCTCTTCGTGGTGGTCGCCCCGGCCGTCGAGCAGAGCCTCCGTGCCCGGCTGGGCCTGCTAGCCGCCCCGGCCATCTGGGGACTCCAGCGCGGGTGGGTGGGGCTGGGCCTGGCCCTGCGGCGGGCCTCGAGCAGCCCGAGGCCGCTCCCGCCACAGACCGCGGAGCCGGCGGTGCCGGAGGCTCCCGGCCTCGAGCAGACCCCCGCCTACGCCACCCTTCGAAACCTCCAGCAAGCCGTCGAGACCTATACCCCTGTCCTCGCCCGGCGCATCGCTGCACCGGCCCACCTGCTTTTCTACGCCTCCTCCACGCTCGGCGCCTTCGTACTGATCGCGGTCTACGCGGTGTTCGCCAAGCCGCGCTAAGCAGGCTGAGAGCTGACGGCTGACGGCTGACGGCTGACGGCCTAGAGCTTACCGATCATCGCCCTTCAATCCCTCGAAACCGCCACCTGCGCCCCCAGCGTCGAGGCCCGCTCGATGAGGTGGGGCTCGAAGCGCACCTGGCGCGGTTCCGCGCGGCGGTTTTGCAGGCGCTCGAGCAGCAGCCCTGCGGCCCTGGCGCCCATGGCCTCGACCGGCTGCGCCAGGGTCGAAAGCCCGTACTGCGCGGTCCAGGGCTGGCCGTCGAAGCCCAACAGCCGCACGTCCTGGCCCAGCTTGAGGCCCAGCCGCTCGACCTCCTCGAGCACCCCCAGCGCGATCAGGTCGGCCCCGGCGAAGATGTTGAAGGGGAGCTTGTAGTGGCGCAGGAAGGTTTGTAGGGCCAGCCGCCCGCCCTCGGCGGAGAGGCGGGTGTTGAAGATCTGGTCGGGGTTGACGGTGCGGCCGGCGAGCGCAGCCCCCTGCTGGAACCCCGCACGGCGCTCGGCGAAGACGGTGTGGCTGAAGATGCGGTCGATGTCCTCCTCGACCGTGATGAAGAACAGCTCGCCGGGGAAGCGGGCGAGGTACTCCGCCGCCAGCTTCCCGCCCAAGAAGTTGTCCATGAACACCGAGTCGTAGTTGGGGTTGCGCGCGTCGACGAGCACCACGGGCCGGTCGGTGGGGAACTGCCCGCCCACGAAGTGCTCGGTGAGGTCGTAGGAGGCGACGATCAGGCCGTCGGTCTGGTAGGCGAGGGTGTTGGAGCGCAGGTAGCGCTCGAGGCGCTTGGGCGTGATGAGGGGGAAGAGTGCGAGGTCGTAGCGCTCTTCGGAGAGGGTGGCCTCGAGGCCCTCGATCAGGCGGATGTAGAACTCCGTCGCCACGAAGGGCAGCAGCACCGAGACCGTGTAGCTGCGGCCTCCCGCGACCCGGCGGGCGTGAGGGTTGGGCGCGTAGCCCAGGTGCTCCATGGCCTGCTGCACCCGGGCCCGGGTCTCGGCCCGCACCGAGGGGTGGTTGTTGATCACCCGGCTGACGGTGCCGATCCCGACCCCGGCCATGTGAGCCACTTCGTGTATCGTGGGTTTGCGTTTGGCACTCGTCACAGTGATAACCCCTGCCCCGGTTTTAGGTCCAGCTTACGGAGCTTATACTAACACACCGTCGCGAACGCGCGCCCTTCAGAACGGAGAATTTTAGAAAATGGACGCGGTACTGGTTGTGCTCGCCTACCTCATCGGTTCCGTACCCTTCGGCATCGTCGCGGGAAAGCTGCGCGGCATCGACCTCACCCAGCGCGACGTGCCCGGCGCGTCGGGCACCTTCCGCCAGTTGGGCCCGGCCTGGGGCACAGCAGTAGCGGTGCTGGACGTGCTCAAGGGCATGCTGGTCGCCTACCTGACCGGCTTCACCGACGCCCCGTGGACCCTGCCGCTGATGGCCGCCGCGCTGGTGGCCGGCCACAACTGGCCGATCTACTTCGGCTTCCGCGGCGGCGGGGGCATCGCCCCCACCGTGGGCTTCTTCCTGTGGATGCTCCCGCAGCTCACCCTCACGGCCATGGCGCTCGGCCTCACCGTGGCCGCCCTCTACTGGCAGCTCTACTGGAAGCGCACCCGCCGCAGCCTGTACCCCATCCCGGCCGGGGCCGTGGTGGGCTACCTCTACGCCCTCTTCGCGCTGTGGGGCAAACCCCAGGTGTTCCCGGCCTTCCTGCTCGTGAGCGTGGTGGTGGCGATCCGGGGGGTTCGGATGATGCGGAACAAGTGGTGATTGTAGGCCGGACGCTGAGCGCGGGTCGTACGTCGTACGTAAGACGCCAAACGCAAGACGCCAAACGCCGAACGCCAAACGCAAGACGCAAGACGCAAGACGCAAGACGCAAGACGCAAAACGCAAAACGCCTTTTCTTCACCCCCCTTAACAAGGGGGGTTGGGGGGATACCCCTCCCCGCGCGCGGGGAGGGACGGGGAGGGGCCCACCACGAGCCACGAGCTGACGGCTGAAAGCTGCCCGCTGCCCCCTTGCAGGGTTATCATGCGGGCGATGGAGCCTTACCTCCAACTCCTGCAGCACGTCCTCGAGCACGGCACCCTCAAGTCCGACCGCACCGGCACTGGCACCAAGTCGGTGTTCGGGTACCAGATGCGCTTCGACCTGAGCGCCGGGTTCCCACTGGTGACCACCAAGAAGCTGCACGTGAAGTCGATCATCCACGAGCTGTTGTGGTTTTTGCGGGGGGATACCAACAACACCTACCTCGAGGAGGCCGGGGTTTCGATATGGCGGGAGTGGGCGGCTCCGGACGGTGCCTTGGGGCCCATCTACGGCAAGCAGTGGCGGCGGTGGGAGGCGGTAGAGTTCGTCGTGCCCAGGGTGTTTGAGGCCCCGAAGGTCGCTCTGAACCCTGAATTGGTCGCAGGGGTGGGCTACGCTACCCAGAGGCGGACCGAGAACCCCTGGACGGCCCACCTCTACAGCGTCTGGAGTGAGATGCTCCACCGCTGCTACAACCCCTCGCGCAAGCACTACGCCGACTACGGTGGCCGGGGCGTCTTCGTGGACTCGAGGTGGCACAGCTTCGAGAATTTCGTCAGCGACGCGCTCAAGCTCCCTAACGGCCTGCTCAAGTACGAATACCCGGACGACTACGAACTCGACAAGGACTACTACGCCTCCAACAAGTACGGTCCCGACACCTGCATCTGGCTGACCCGCAAGGAGCAGAACATCAACACCCGGCGGGCGCAGGCGGTCCGGGCGACCCGCGCCGACGGCGAGGAAGTGGTGTTCATGGACGTGGCGGGGTTTTGCCGGGACCATGACCTCGACGAGTCCAGCGTGTACAAGTGCCTGCGGGGGGGAAAGGAGCAGCACAAAGGCTGGACGTTCGAAGCCGTGGCGAGCGAGGGCCTGCTCCCCAGGGTCCGCTTGGTCGACCAGATCAAGGAGGTGGTCGCGGGCATCAAACACAACCCCGACTCCCGCCGGCTGGTGGTGAGTGCCTGGAACGTGGCCGACCTGCCCCGCATGGCCCTGGCCCCCTGCCACACCCTCTTCCAGTTCTACGTCGCGGGCGGCAAGCTCTCCTGCCAGCTCTACCAGCGCAGCGCCGACGTCTTCCTGGGCGTGCCCTTCAACATCGCCTCCTACGCCCTGCTCACGCTGATGATCGCCCAGGTCACGGGGCTCGAGCCCGGCGAGTTCGTGCACACCCTGGGCGACGCCCACCTCTACCTCAACCACCTCGAGCAGGCCCAGCTCCAGCTCACCCGCTCCCCGCGCCCGCTGCCGCAGATGGTCCTCAACCCGGAGCGCAAGCGGCTCGAGGACTTCGTCTACGAGGACTTCACCCTCGTCGGCTACGACCCCCACCCCCCCATCAAGGCCCCCGTGGCGGTGTAGCGTGCTCTCGCTCGTCGTCGCCATGGCCGAGAACCGGGTCATCGGCCGGAACGGGGGCCTGCCCTGGCGCCTGCCCAACGACCTCAAGCACTTCCGGCGGCTCACCACCGGCCACCCGGTGGTCATGGGCCGCAAGACCTACGAGTCCATCGGCAAGCCCCTCCCGGGCCGCACCAACGTCGTCGTCACCCGCAGCCCGGACTACTCGGCCCCCGGCTGCCTGGTGGTGAACTCGCTCGAGGCCGCCCTGCAGGTCGCGGAGGCAGCCCCGCACGACCCCGCCGGGCCCCGCGAGACCTTCGTCATCGGCGGCGCCGAACTTTACGCCCAGGCCCTGCCTTTGGCCGACCGCATCCACCTCACCCTCGTCCACGCCGAGGTCGCGGGCGACACCTTCTTCCCCGACCTCGACCCGGGCGCGTGGCGCGAGGTCTCCCGCGAGGACCACGAACCCGACGAGCAGCACGCCTACGCCTACAGCTTCGTCACGCTCGAGCGCCGCGAGCGGGAGCGCCCCCACCTCCCCGCACGCCAGCACTACGAAATCCCCTTTTCCTGAAGGCAGCCCCGCCCCCATGACCCCATGCCCCGCGCCCCGGGCCTATCCTCGCTGAAGGCTGACGGCTGCCCGCCCCTTCCGCTAAACTGGCCTTCGTGCGCGTGGTCTTTGCCGAAAACCTCGAGTACTCCCTGGGCGCCCGCGACCTGCTGGAAGGGGTGAGCCTCGAGCTCTACCACGGCGATCGGCTGGCGCTGGTGGGGGCCAACGGCTCGGGCAAGACCACGCTGCTGCGGCTGCTGACGGGCGAGCTCGAGCCCGTGCGCGGGCGGGTGCACAGGCCCGAGGGGGTCTACCTCGAGCTGCTCGAGCAAGACCCCCGCTTCGGGCCCGAGGACACCGTAGAGAGCGTACTCAAGAGCGGCTTCGCCCGGCTGGAGCGGCTCGAGGCCGAGCTCGCGCGGCTCGAGACCGGCCTGGCCGACCCCGAGGTCTACCACCGCTGGGAGGAGCTGCACGAGCGCTTCGAGGCGCTGGGCGGGTACAAGCGGCGCTCCAACTACGAGTCGGTGCTCAAGGGCCTGCGCTTCGAGGGGCGCGAGGGCGAGCGGGTGGCGGTGCTCTCGGGCGGGGAGGCCCGGCGGCTGGCGCTGGGGGCTTTGCTGCTCTCCGGCGCCGACGCGCTGTTGTTGGACGAGCCCACCAACCACCTCGACCTCGAGATGGTGGACTGGCTCGTGGGCTTTTTGGGCGGCTACGGCGGGGCCGCCATCACCATCTCCCACGACCGCAACTTCCTCGACCGCGTGACCCGGCGCGTGGCCTGGCTGCGGCGGGGCAAGCTGCGCTTTTACGAGGGCAATTACTCGGCCTTCCGCGTCCAGCGGGCGGCGCAGGAGGAGCAGGAGGCCCGCGAGTACGCCAACTGGCTCAAGGAGAAGGAGCGGCGCGAGGGCATCCTCGAGCAAGCCCGCCGCTGGGCGCCCTCGAGCGCCAAGCACGCCCGGCGGATGCACAGCCTCGAGGCCCGCATGGAGCAGTTTTTGCAGGAGGCCCCGCCCGAGCTCGAGGGCCCCGACGCCGTGGTGCGGATGCGCTTCCCCGTCGAAGCCCCCGGCCCCGGGCGGGTGCTGGAGGCTTCCCGCCTGCGCAAGGGCTTCGGGGGCCGGGTGCTGTTCGACCTCGAGCACCTGCTGGTCTCGAGGGGTGAGCGCGTCGCCGTGATCGGCCCCAACGGGGCGGGCAAGACCACCCTGATCAAGGTGCTGCTGGGCCAGCTCCCCTCCGACGACCCCGCCGGGCGCATCCGCACCGGCCCGGGCGTTCGGGTGGGCTACTACGACCAGAAGCTCTCGGGCTTCGACCCCGAGCTCACCCTCTTCGAGACCCTCTACCGCCTGCTGGGGGAGAAGGCCCACGCCGCGCTGGGGGCCTGGATGTTCCCCTACGAGGCCCAGTTCAAGCAGGTGAGAAACCTCTCGGGCGGGGAGCGAGCCCGGCTGGCCCTGCTCTCGCTCTCGCTGCAACAGGCCAACCTGCTGGTGCTCGACGAGCCCACCAACCACCTCGACCTCGAGACCGTCGAGGCGCTCGAGCAGGCCCTCTTGGCCTACGAGGGCACCCTGCTGCTGGTCTCGCACGACCTGTTCTTCCTCGACCAGCTCGCCACCCGCACCTGGCACGTCCGGGACGGCCGCTTCGACGACTACCCCACCCCGCCCGGCGAGTACCTCGAGCGCCGCAAGGTGGCCGTGGTCCCCGAGCCCAGCCGCCCGGCCCCGCCTGCCGCCCCGGCCAAGCCCCAGCCCAAGCGCGAGAAGAGCAAGTGGCACCTCGAGCGCGAGCGCGAGCGGCTCGAGGCCACCATCGCCGAGCTCGAGACCCGGCTCAGCGCCCTGCACGCCGAGGCCAACCAGCCCGGCCTGACCCCCCAGGACTATGCCCGCATCGCCGCCGAGGAGGCCGAACTGCGGGAGCGGCTCGAGGGGCTCTACGCGCGCTGGGGGGAGTTGGCGGACGTGTAGCGTGGGATGTCGGTGGTCGATAGCCGGTAGCTGATAGCCGATAGCTAAACGCAAAACGCGAAACGCGGGTCGTACGTTGTACGTCCTGCGTCGTACGCAAAACGCCCAACGCCGAACGCCCAACGCCGAACGCCCAACGCCCAACGCAATACGCCAAACGCAATACGCCAAACGCAATACGCCAAACGCAATACGCCCTGGCCCTCGACCCTTGACGCCGGTGGGCAGGAGTTCCCCGCGAGCTCGCGCCACGAGCCACACGCCGCGAGCCCTTGACCGCCCGCCGGCTATGCCCGCGAATACGCCATACTTTTCATCCTCATCTGCTAAGGTGGGGGATTGAGAGGGCGGTAGGCCCTCGAGGGGCGATGGGCATGCGTATCGTGCGATGGGTTTTACTCCTGGCGGTCCTGGTCGGGGTGGGGTGGGTCTACAAGACGGTTTCGGGGGTGGCGGGGAACGCCTCCCCCGCTACCTTGTTCCGGATCGTGCAGCAGCCGCGGGACTTCTTCCTGGGCAAGGAGCGGGTCAACGTCCTGATCGTGGGCAAGGACTACAACCGCGACGCGCGCGGCATGCCCTACACCAAGAACGCCCGGGCCGACACCATCATGCTGCTCTCGCTCGACCTCGCCAGGCGCCAGGCGGCGGCCGTCTCGGTGCCGCGCGACACGTACGTGGTCGCGCCCGACGGGGTCGGCGGCAAGATCAACGGCACCTTCAGCCGGGGCGGGGTCGAGCTGCTGAAGCAGACCCTCGAGCGCACCTTCGACCTCACCATCGACCACCACGTCGTCATCAAGGACACCGCCATCAAGAACATCGTCGACGCGCTGGGCGGGGTGTGGGTCGAGACCATCGACGAGATGCACTACGACGACAACTGGGGCGGGCTGCACATCCACCTGCCCAAAGGGCGGCAGTTCATCAACGGCGAGCAGGCGGTGGGCTTCGTGCGCTTCCGCGAGGTCAACACCTACAAGCTCGACCGCTGGGGCAACCGCGTCCCCATCTACCCCGTCAAGCACTCCAAGGAGGAGGGCGACATCCGCCGCACCGAGCGCCAGCAGCAGCTCGTGCGCTCCATCGCCCAGCAGGCCACCACCCCGCAAAACCTGCTGCGCCTCGAGGCCATCGCCGACGTGGTGTTCCGCGAGGTCGAGACCGACCTCTCGAGGCCCCAGATCCTGGCCCTGGGGGCGCGCTTCGGGCGCTCGGGGCTGAGCGACCTGCAGAGCACCACCCTCCCGGGGCAGGGGGGCTACTACGGCGGGGCCTACTACTACAACCTCGACCGTGCGCGCTCGCAGGCGCTGGTGGACTGGCTCCTCAAGGGCGACGAGGCGGCCGGGCGGCGGCTGGTACGGGTGAGCGTGTACAACGCCTCGAGGCTGGGCGGGGTCGCCCGGGCCACCGCAGGCCGCCTGGGCCAGCAGGGCTACCGCATCCAGCGCACCGACACCGCGCGCGAGGCGAGCGAGGTCTCGAGGGTCATCTACAAGCAGGCCGCCTTCGAGGCCCGCGCCCGCGAGATCCAGCAGTTCCTGGGCATTGCCGAGCTCCACAAAGACCCCGACCACCCCGAGGAGGCCGACGTGATCGTGACGATCGGCAAGGACCTGGGGCAGCGGATGCTGGCTTCGGGGCGGTGAACGGATGCGGGTCGTCGTCGTACGCAAAACGCAAGACGCAAAACGCAAAACGCCCTTTGTTTACCCCCCTTAGCAAGGGGGGCCAGGGGGGATACCCCCTCCCCGCGGGCGGGGAGGGCAGGGGAGGGGTATAGGAAGGGCCGGGTCTCAGACCCGGCCCTTCAGCGTCTTGCGTCTTGCGTTTAGCGTTTGGCTATTGGCTATCGGCGTTCGGCGTTCAGCGTTCGGCCATCGACCCTCGCCGTCCCTTACCCTTCCGCCGCCGTGGTGGTCTCGGGCGCCTTCTGGTTCTGGGTCTCGGCCAGGATTTCCCGCACGCGCTTGCCCAGGATGGTCTCGCTCTCCAGCAGCTCCTCGGCCACCTTGTGCACGGCAGGGGCGTGTTCTTGCAGCACCTGCTTGGCGCGTTCGTAGGCTTTGTCGAGGATGTGCTCGATGTCCTGGTCGATGAGGCGGGCGGTCTCCTCGGAGTGGTCCTTCTTGCGGGCGATCTCCTCGCCTAAGAACACCGGGCCGGAGTCGGAGCCCCAGGCCAGGTTCTTGAAGTGCTCGCCCATGCCCCAGTCGAGCACCATCTGCTTGGCGAGTTGGGTCGAGCGCTTGAAGTCGTCGGCGGCGCCGGTGGAGACGGAGCCGATGAACAGCTCCTCGGCCGCCCGGCCGGCCAGCGACATCGCGAGGGTGTCCTCGAGGTACTCCTGCCGCATCAGCACGCGCTCCTGGGGCATGCTCCAGCGCACCCCCAGCGCCATGCCGCGCGGCACGATGGAGACCTTCTCGGTCTTGTCGCCGTGGGGCAGCACCTCGCCCACGATGGCGTGCCCGGCCTCGTGGTAGGCCACCGCCCGCTTCTCCTCGGGCGACAGCCGCAAGGAGCCGCGCTCGAGGCCCAGCACCACCTTGTCGAGCGCGAGGCGGAAGTCCTCCATGTGGATCTGGGTCTTGCCGCTGCGGGCGGCCTGCAGGGCGGCCTCGTTGACCAGGTTCTTGAGGTCGGCGCCGCTGAAGCCGGGCGTGATCTGGGCAATCTCGGCAGGCTCGACGTCGGGGCCGATGGGCTTGCCGCGCATGTGCACCAGCAGGATCTCCCTGCGCTCCTCGAGGGTCGGCAGCCCGATGACCACCTGGCGGTCGAAGCGGCCCGGGCGCAGCAGCGCGGGGTCGAGGATGTCGGGGCGGTTGGTCGCGGCCAGCACGATCACGCTGGTGTCCTTCTCGAAGCCGTCCATCTCCGAGAGGATCTGGTTGAGCGTCTGCTCGCGCTCGTCGTGGCCCCCGCCGATCCCCGCGCCGCGCTTGCGGCCGATGGAGTCGAGCTCGTCGATGAAGATGATGGCCGGGGCGCTGCGGCGGGCCTCGTCGAAGAGCGAGCGCACCCGGCTCGCGCCCACGCCCACGAACATCTCCATGAACTCCGAGGCCGAGACCGAGAAGAACGGCACCCCCGCCTCCCCGGCGATGGCCCGCGTCAGCAGGGTCTTGCCGGTGCCGGGCGGCCCCACCAGCAGCACGCCCTTGGGGATCTCCGCCCCGATGCTGATGTACTTCTGGGGGTTCTTGAGGAAGTCCACGACCTCCATCAGCTCGCGCTTGGCCTCGTTGTGCCCGGCCACGTCCTTGAAGGTGGTGTTGACCCGGCGCTCCTTGCCGTACTGGCGGGCGCGGCTCTGGCCGAACTGCATCACCTGGCCGGCCCCGCCCTGCGCGCGCATGAAGAAGAAGTACCAGAAGCCGATCAGCAGCAGGATGGGCAGGAAGCTGAACAGGAGCTGCGGCCAGATCGAGGCCTGGCGGGTGACCACCTCCACCCCTTGCTGCTTGAGCAGGGGGATGAGGTTCTGGTCGGCGAATTCGCGGGGGACCGAGGGCAGGCTGAAACGGCGCTCGACGACCGTGCGCCCGCCGGTCTCGATGCGCTCGGGCACCTTGAACTGGCCCGAGATGCGGCCCTCCTCGAGCACCACCGTCTGTACCTTGCCCTGCTCGACATAGCTGAGGAACTCACTGTACGAAAGCGTGGCCCGGTTGCCGCTGCCGCCGAACTGGCTGAACAGCCAGTAACCCAGCAGCAACACGATGACAATGGTCCAGGGATTGATGCGTGTGGACAACGTAACCTCCTAAAAAACAATGGTACTCCAGTCCGGAATGAGGAATGGGTGCTGGCATGCGGAGGGGAGCCCTGGGCCACAGCGCCCAAACCGTGCCGCAAAGCGCCGTGCGGCGGTTGTCACCCTCGTCATTTTGCCCTCCGGCTCCTGCGTGTTATCGTGCCCCTGATGCAGCGGGTGTTTCAGGCATTGCAACAAGGGGATTACGACACCGCCTTCGAGGTTTTGGTGCGCACCCTGACCTTCGCCCAGGGCAACGAGGCCGCCGAGGCCGCGCTGCTGCTGGCCGAGGCCTACACGCTCTACGGCGAGGGCGGCATCGAGGGGGCTTACCGCGCCCTCGAGCACGGCGCCACCGCCGTCCCCACCCTCCAGGAAAACCCCCTCTTCCGCGCCCTGCTCGCCGAGGTGCGGGCGCTGGAAGGGGCCCCCGAGCACGAGATCCGGCCCCTGCTCGAGCCCAGCGACGACCCCCGGGTGCGCTTCCACCAGGCCCAGACCCTCCTGTACCTGGGCGTGCCCGAGGAGAGCATCACCCTGCTGGGGCAGGGCCTCGAGCTGCCCGAGTTCCTGGCCTGGCGGGCTGAGAACCTGCTGGGCAAGGCCCACGAGCGCATGGGCCAGGCCGCCCAGGCCGCTGAGGCCTACCGCCGCGCGGCGGCGATGTCGGTGGGCATGGAGCGCTACTGGAACCTGCTGGACGCGGCGGCGATGTCGGTGGAGGCGGGCCAGGGGCGCGAGGCGCTGGAGGCGCTGGAGGCCGCCGTGAGCTACCTCAGCGCGGCCGAGGGGCTGGGGGCCTCGCTCGAGGACCCCGAGGACGCGGCCACCCGCCACTACCTCACCGCGCGGGCCCAACTGCTCCTGGGCAACCCCAGCCTGGCGCTCGAGGCCATCCAGCAGGCGCGGCTGCTCGAGGAGGCCGGGGCCGAGCGGGCCCACGGCACCCCGCTGGTGCAGGGCCAGGCCCTGATGCAGATGGGGCAGTACGCCGAGGCCATCCAGGCCTTCCAGGAGGCCGTCGAGCGCTCCGACGGCACCGACCGCACCTACGCCCTGCACGAACTCGCCGTCGCCGCCCTTGACTCGGGCGACCTCAACCAGGCCGAGACCGCGCTGCGCCAGGTGATCCGCGACCCCGACTACGACTACCCCGGCGAGGCCCTGGGCGACCTGGCCGAGGTGCTCTACCGCCAGTCGCGCTACAGCGAGGCCGAAGAAGCGGCGCGCGAGGCCCTCGAGGAGGGCGCCCTGGCCGCCGGGCACATCATCCTGGGCCACCTGGCCTACGACCTGCTCAACTTCCAGGAGGCCCTGAGCCACTACCGCGAGGCCGTCGCCGAAGCCCCCGAGGGCAGCCGCGACTGGATCACTGCCCAGGAAATGATCGTGGACACCCTGGCCCAGATGGGCTACGAAAACCCCGCCGAGATGCTCTCGCGCAGCCACGAAGTGCTTCCCTACCTCACCGAAGCCGACGAGTGGCGCCAGACCCTCACCGCCTACGCCGAGCGGGCCCGGGGAATGCTGGGGGGACGGACGTTGAATTAGCGGGCAGCTTTCAACCTTCAGCCGTCAGCGGAAAGCGAAAGGCCCGTGGTATGTGGTTACCCCTGCCCGCCGGCGTCGAGGGTCGAGGGCCAGGGCGTCTTGCGTTTGGCGTTTTGCGTCTTGCGTACGACGTAGGACGTAGGACGTACGACGCCGTACGCAGGAGCACGACCCGCGCTCCCTCACTTCCGCCCATAATCCGCCGGATTCTCGCCCCAAGCCTCGGTATCCCACTTGAGCACGCGGTTGGGGTAGGAGTAGCTCGCCAGCCAGGCTTCGGCGCGCTCGAGCCGCTCGCGCAGCTCGGGGCTTAGCTGCTCGCGGAGCTGGGTCCTGGCTTTCTTGCCGCGCAGCCAGGCCATCGCCGTCACGGAGTCGGTGTAGACGGGGCGGGGGTCGCCGTTTTTGACGCACAGGGCCAGGGTTTCCACCAGGGCTAAGAACTCGCCGACGTTGTTGGTGCCCCGCGCGTAGGGCCCCCGGGCGAAGACCACCTCGCGGCTTTCGGTGTGGACGCAGCGGTACTCGAGCACCCCCGGGTTGCCGCTGCAGGCGGCGTCCACGCTGTAGCTGTCCCAGACGGGCGGGTTGGCCAGGATGCGCCGGGAACCGGCTTTAGGCGTAGCGGCGCCAGTCGCTCCCGATCGGGAATCTGCCTTGGGTTTTTGGCCGATGTGCTGCTGGGGGTTGCCGCCGAAGGCGGCGCGGGCGGCCTCGAGGCTCTCGAAGGCCTTGTACTTGGCACCGGCGTAGCCCTTCACCTGGGCCTCGGCGGCGCTCCAACTGTCGAAGATGCCCTTCTGGCGGCCTTCCCACACGACGTAATACTTGGTCTTCTTCGCCACCGCCCTACTCTACCGGCTCGAAGGCCTGGGCGAACTGCTCGCGCACCACCCGCTCGAGGCCCTCTACCACCTTCGCGTAGCGCGCCAGCAGGGCCTGGGCCTCGGGCGTGAGCTCGCTGCCCCCGCCGCTCTCGCCGCCCGAGTGCTTGCGGAGCAGGGCGAAGCCCAGCCGCGCCTCGGCCTCGCGCACCTGCTCCCAGGCCTTGCGGTAGCTCACCCCGATCCGGCGGGCCCCCTCCTTGAGGCTGCTGTGCTCGGCTACGGCCCGCAGCAGCCGGTACAGCCCCGGCCCCATCAGGTACTCGCCGGAGGGGGTCTCGAGCCAGAACTTCACCCGCGGGCGCATGGCCCCAGTTTACGCGCGGGCCGCGGGCAGGGGGATACAATCGGGGACATGGTCAAAACCCTACCCCCGCGCTCCGAACTGCCCAAGGAACAGACCTGGAACGTCGAAGCCCTATTCCCCTCGGTCGAAGACTGGCACAAAGCCCTCGAGGCCGCCCTGGCCTCGGTGGCCGAGCTCGAGCCCTTCAAAGGCCAGCTAGGGGCCTCGCCCCAGGCGCTGCTGCAGGCCCTGCAGACCCGCGACCGGCTGCAACTCGCCGCCGGCAAGGTGTTCATGTACGCCAGCCTCAACCAGTCCACCGACGGGGCCAACCCGCTCTACACCACCATGTTCACCCAGGCCCGCGGCGCGCTCGCCCGGCTGGGCGCGGCGGCGGCCTACATCGAGCCCGAGATCCTCACCATCCCCCCCGAGCGGCTCGAGGCGTGGATGCAGGCCGACCCCGAGCTCGCGGTCTACCGGCACTACTTCGAGGCGCTGCACACCCGCAAGCCCTTCGTGCGCAGCGGCGAGGTCGAGGCGGTGCTGGCGGCGGTGAGCGACCCCCTGGGCGGGCACAGCGCCACGGCCTCGGCGGCCACCAACGCCGACATGACCTTCCGCCCCGTCGAACACGCGGGGCAGGTTTACCCGGTGGCCCACGCCACGGTGGGCGAGCTGCTCGTCCACCCCGAGCCCGCCGTGCGCCGCGCGGCCTGGGAGTCCTACGCCGACGGGCACCTGGCCTTCAAGAACACCCTGGCCTCGGCCCTGCAGGGCAGCGTCAAGGCCTACGCCTTCCAGGCCAAGACGCGGGGCTACAAGAGCAGCCTCGAGATGGCCCTCTGTGTGAGCCGCACCGTGGACAACATCCCCCGCGCGGTCTTCGACAACCTGCTGGCGACCTTCCGCGCCAACCTCCCCACCTGGCACCGCTTCTGGCGGCTGCGCAAGAAGGCCATGGGCGGCAGGCTCCACGCCTCCGACGTCCCCGTCTACGACTCGCCCGCCCCCATCGCGCCCAGCCCCAAGATCACCTTCGCCGAGGCCTGCGAGGTGATCTGCCGGGGCATGGAGCCTTTGGGCCGGGAGTACGTCGAGCCCATGCGCCGCGGCCTGTTCGAGGAGCGCTGGGTGGACTGGGGCCAGAACCAGGGCAAGCGGGCCGGGGCCTACTCCTCGGGCCTGAAGGGCACCTTCCCCTACATCTTCATGAGCTGGAGCGACGACCTCTACTCCATGATACCCTTTCCTGTTGTATCCTTCGTTTATGACCGTAGCCGACCATCTAACCTTGAGCGAGCTATGGCGGAGGGTCAAGAAGGCCAAGGATCCGATAGAAAGGACCCGCTTCCTGGCGGTCTACCACGCCAAGCGGGGGCTCACCGCCAAGGAGATCGCCAGGATCACCTTGAACAGCTCCCGCTGGGTGCAGGCAACG
>NZ_KE387027.1:110780-155670 GCF_000430045.1 Calidithermus chliarophilus DSM 9957
GCTGGGTGCTGCGGGAGTTCAGGGCCGCCTTGCGGGAGGAAGAGGAGGCCTGGGTGGTGCTGGACCGGGCGGGGTGGCACGTCTCCCCCAAGGTGGAGGTGCCTGAAGGGATACGTCTGGTCTTTCTGCCCCCCTACAGCCCCGAGCTGCAACCGGTGGAGCGGGTGTGGCCTTTGGTGAACGAGGCGGTGGCGAACCGGTACTTCCAGGACCTGCAGGAGATGATGGAGGGGGTGGCCGAGCGGTGCCGGGTCCTGGAGGGGGACCCAAAGACCCTGCGGCGGCACACCCTCTTCCACTGGTGGCCGAGGGCGAAGGCATCAGCATGAAAGGGTATGAGCACCCTGGCCCACGAGCTCGGCCACTCCATGCACTCCTACTTCACCCGCGGCACCCAGCCCGCCATCTACGCCCGCTACAGCCTGTTCATCGCCGAGGTGGCCTCCAACTTCAACCAGGCGATGGTGCGGGCCATGCTGCTGCGCGAGGCCCAAGACCCCGCCTACCGGCTGGCGGTGCTCGAGGAGGCCTTCTCCAACTTCCACCGCTACCTCTTCGTCATGCCCACCCTGGCCCGCTTCGAGCTCGAGCTCTACGAGCGCATCGAGCGGGGCGGGGCCCTCACCGCGCCCTTCCTCATCGAGCGCCTGGCCGAGCTCTTCGCCGAGGGCTACGGCGGGGAGGTCGAGATCGACAAGGAGCGGCTGGGCTCGGGCTGGATGAACTTCTCCCACCTCTATAGCCCCTTCTACGTCTACCAGTACGCCACGGGCATCGCCGCCGCCAACGCGCTGGCACGGGACGTGCTCGAGCAGGGCGAGCCCGCCGCCCGGCGCTACATGGACTTCCTCAAGGCGGGCGACTCGGTGTACCCCACCGACGCGCTCAAGGTCGCGGGCATCGACATGACCCGCCCCGAGCCGGTCGAGCGCGGCTTCGAGGTGCTCCGAGGCATGGTCGAAGAGCTCGAGGCGCTGGTCGGGTGATCCCGGGCAAAGCGAAAGCCAGGGGGATTCCCCCTGGCTTTTCCCGTCGCTGTAAGGCTTATACCAGATTCGGTCAGTTCGTCACCGAATGGTGACGCCGCCCCGCCTTGGCGGGGCGGCCGACCGAAGTTATCCGCGTAGCGGAGGGCGGTAGCGCCCCTCGGGAGGGAGACGTTTGCTTCGCCGACCGTCAGGGAGGGGTGTGCTCTGGGGTCCGAAAAGATAGCCTCTGGGGCTCTTTGGTTCGGACGATCATCTTTTTGAATCCGGTATTAGCGGCTGCCCTTGGGCCTGATCAGGATGACGTTGAGCGGGATCTTCTTCGCGCTCGAGGCCTTCAGCCCCGGCAGGTCGTACGGGTCGGCGGCGGCGTAGTTGACGGTGTAGCCCAGGTCCTGCAGGGAGCCGATGGTGACGCGGCTCAGGGGGTTGATCACCCCCGCGTCGAGGTACCCCGTCATGATCTCGGTCTGGAAGACGCTCTCGCGCCAGTGGCTGTCGCGGGTGCCCTGCCCGCCGGTGTTCTCGACGGGCACGTCGCCGGCGCCGCCCAGCGCCCGCCACTCGCGCACCGCGTTGGCGCCGACGAAGCGGGGGTCGCTGGTGCCCGCGCCGACGAGCAGGCTGCGCTCGTAGTTCCACAGGGTCCCGTACCCGATTACGTGCCCCATCTCGTGGAAGATGACGTCCTGCAACTGGCCGTCGGCCTCGAGCTGCTCGAGGTCGGCGGAGTCGAACATCATGACGCCGTAGTAGGGCAGGTCGTCGGCGTCGCGGGCGTAGCACGGCCCGGCCTGCGCGAGGACGCCGCCGGGGCCGTCGATGTCCACCACGGCCGCGTCGATGAACAGGTCGTCGACGGTGACGTTGTGGGCCGGGAAGCCGTCGCCGCAGTCGTTGGCAGGGATCTGGAGCTTCTGCTCGGGGAGTCCCTTGGTGATGACCTGCTGCCACCGGGCCGCGGCAGCGTTGAAGGCCGCTTTTTGGTTGCCGGTGGGCGAGCCCACGAAATTGAGGGTGATGTTGTAGGGGTCGTTCCCTCCGGGCTTAGGCGTGGACTGGCAGGACACGAGGGCTAGAACCGAAAATGCTAGGGCAATGAATCGCATTGAGTACCTCCCAAGCTCAGGATAAGCGCGTGTAGCTCTCATTTTCTTCGTCGGAAAGTTGAGGCTCGGCTCATCCGGCCTTCAAAAATGACCGGGGCCGCCGAGCCCCGGTCACGAAATTGCCCTTCAGGCTAGGGGATGGAGCCCTTGGGCTTGATGAGGATGATGTTGAGCGGGGTCTTGGCGGCGCTCGAGGCCTTGAGCCCCGGCAGGCTGTACGGGTCGGCCGCGCCGTAGTTGACGGTGTAGCCGAGGTCCTGCAGGGAGCCGATGGTGAGGCGGCTCAGGGGGTTGGCCCCGCTGTTGAGGTAGCCGGTCATGACCTCGTTGTCGAACACCGACTCGCGCCAGTGCCCGTCGCGGGTGCCGGCCCCGCCGGTGTTCTCGACGGGGACGTTCCCGCTCCCCCCGAGGGCCTGCCACTCCCGTACCGCGTTCGCGCCCACGAAGCGAGGATCAGGACCGGTCGCGCCGGTCAGCAAGGAGCGGCCGTAGTTCCACAGCGTGCCGATGCCCAGCACGTGGCCCATCTCGTGGAAGACCACCTCGTCGAGCAGGCCGTTGGCTTCCAGGTTGGCCAGGTCGGCGGAGTCGAACTGCATGACGCCGTAGAGGGTGAGGCGGTCGGCGGTGCGCATGTAGCACGGCCCCGCCTGCCCCAGGACGCCGCCCGGGCCGTCGATGGGCACCACGGCGGCGTCGATGAGGATGTCGTCGACGGAGCCGTTGAAGGCGGGGAGGCCGTCGGCACACTCGTCGGCGGGGATGTTGAGGCTGGTGCTGGCGAAGCCCTGGGTGATGACCTGTTCCCACTTCGCGGCGGCGGCGTCAAAAGCCGCTTGCTGGCCGGTAGTCAGGGTCCCGGTAAAGCGTAGCGTGATGTTGTAGGGGTCACCGCCGCCAGGGGCGTTCACCGTGACCGTGGTGGTCTTGCTGTTCTCCTTTTGCCCGTCGCTGACGACGAGCCTAGCGGTGTAACTGCCCGCGGCGCCGTAGGTGTGCTGCTGGCTCGAGCCGGACGTGCAGTTGTCGAGGGTGTACTCGAACGTGCCGTTGTTGTCCACGTCGAGCTTGCAGGTCAGGCTATCGCCGTCGGGGTCCGAGACGTTCCAGCTAAAGGTGGTCGTCAGCGGGGCCGTGCCGCTGCTCGGGCTGGCGCTGAAGGAGTTGACCGCCGGGGCCTGGTTGGGGCTCGAAACGGTCACCGTGGCCGTCTGCTGGGCGCTGGCGTTGGCGGGGTCGCTCACCACCAGCTTGGCCGTGTAGCTCCCGGCGCTGCCGTAGGTGTGCTTCTGGGTGGAGCTCGAGGTGCAGTTGCTGAGGGTGTACTCGAAGGTGCCGTCGTTGTTCACGTCCAGCTTGCAGGTGAGGGCGTTGCCGTCCGGGTCGGAGATGGCCCAGGAGAAGGTCACCTGCAGGGGAGCGACGCCCGAGGCGGGGGTGCCGGCGAAGGAGCTGATGACGGGCGGCCGGTTGGGCTGGCTCGAGGTCACGGTGACCGAGACGGTCTTGTTGCTCTCCAGGCCCTTGCCGTCGCTGACGACGAGCTTGGCGGTGTAGCTCCCGGCGGCGTTGTAGGTGTGCTGCCGCGTCGAGGAAGAGGTGCAGCCGGTGACGGTGTGCTCGAAGGTGCCGTCGTTGTTCACGTCGAGCTTGCAGGTGAGGGGGTCGCCGTTGGGGTCGGAGATGGCCCAGCTAAAAGTGACCGCCAGGGGAGCGGTGCCGGAGGCCGGGTCGCGGTTGAAGGCGTCGATCACCGGCGGCTGGTTGCCGCCGCCGCCCGGCCCCACGGTGGTCGTGGCGGTCTGCTGGGCCTCGAGCCCGCCCGCGTCGCTCACCGTCAGCCGCGCCGTGTAGGTGCCGGAAGCCGTGTAGGTGTGCTTTTGGCTGCCGCTGGTGCAGGGGCTGAGGAAGAACTCGGCGTTCCCGTCGCCGTTGACGTCGAGGATGCAGGCCAGGGAGTCGCCGTCGGGGTCCGAGACGCTCCAGGAAAAGGTGACCTCGAGCGGCGCGTTGCCCGAGGCCGGGCTACGGGTGAAGGAGGCGATGATCGGGGCCCGGTTGGCGCCCACCGTGACCGTCTTGGTGAGCTCGTCGCTGGCGCCGTCCGGGTCGCTCACCACCAGCCGTGCCGTGTAGGTCCCGCCGGCGGGGTAGGTGTGCTGGCGTGTCGAGGAGGAGGTGCAGCCGGTGACGGTGTGCTCGAAGGTGCCGTTGTTGTCGGCGTCGATCTTGCAGGTGAGGCTGTCGCCGTCGGGGTCGGAGATGTTCCAGGAAAAGTTTACCTGGAGGGGGGCGGCACCGGCCTGCGGGCTGACGCTGAACGAGGCGATGACGGGGGCCTCGTTGGCGGGCGGCTGGGTGCTCGGGCACGCGGTGAGCAGCGCTGCCAGAGCCGTGCCGAGCAACGCCAGGGAAAATCGCTTCACAGGTTCCTCCTCGTACCGGGCAACGATAACAAAAGCCCGGCCAGGAGCATGAGCGTTGCCCTAGGACGGCCTTAACTTTCAGCCCACCCCGCCGGCGGCTAGCGCTTGAGGCCCTCGAGGTCGAAGCTGGTCTTGATGATGGGGCTCGAGAGCACCACCGAGGTGCGGGTGTTGCCGAAGGTGCCCAGCCGCTGGATGATCTCCTGGAGGTGCTGCACCGAGCGGGCCACCACCCGCACCACGTAGGAGGAATCGCCGGTTACGAAGTAGCTCTCGCGGATCTCGAGGGTTTGCTCGCAAAAGGCCAGAACCTGGGGGTAGCGGCTGGGCGGGGCCGAGAGCTCGATCAGGGCGGTGATGCCGTAGCCCAGGGCCTCGAAGTTCAGCCGCACCCCGTAGCCCTCGATGATCCCGGCGTCCTCGAGCCTCCGCACCCGCTCGGTGACGGCGGGCACGCTCAGGCCCACCCGGCGGCTCAGCTCGCTGTAGGACAGCCGGGCGTCCTGCTGCAGCTCGCGCAGGATCGCCAGGTTGGTCGCGTCGAGCAGCTTGCTTGAATCGTAAGGCATGGGGGGAATTATACCTAAGGATCTAAACCGCTTTTGCCCATTTTTCGCATCATCCGCATTCAAAAGCGCCAAACCGCTCCCTAAACTCTAGGAAAAAAGAGGAGGAAGCTATGGTCATTGGCGTGCCGAAAGAGATCAAGACCCTGGAGAACCGGGTGGCCCTCACCCCGGGCGGCGTGGAGAGCCTGGTGCGGCGCGGGCACAAGGTGCTGGTGCAGCAGGGCGCCGGGGTGGGCTCGGGCCTCTCCGACGCGGAGTACGAGGCGGCCGGGGCCCAAATGGTCTCGGCGGAGGAGGCCTGGGCCGCCGACGTCGTGGTCAAGGTCAAGGAGCCCATCGCCGAGGAGTACAAGTACCTGCGCGAGGGCCTGCTGCTGTACACCTACCTCCACCTCGCCGCCGACGAGCCCCTGACCAAGGCCCTTCTGGCCGGGGGGACCACCGGGATCGCCTACGAGACGGTGCAGCTCGAGGACGGCTCCTTGCCCCTGCTCACCCCCATGAGCGAGGTGGCCGGGCGCATGGCGCCGCAGGTGGGCGCCGCCGCCCTGGAGAAGCCCCACGGCGGGCGCGGCGTGCTGCTGGGCGGGGTGCCCGGCGTGGCCCCGGCCTCCGTGGTGATCATTGGCGGGGGCGTGGTGGGCACCAACGCCGCCAAGATCGCGCTCGGCATGGGTGCTCAGGTGACCATCCTCGACGTCTCCAAGTCCCGCCTGCAGTACCTCGACGACATCTTCGGGGGGCGGGTCATCACCCTGGCCTCCACCGAGGCCAATATCAAGAAGGCGATCCAGCACGCCGACCTGCTGATCGGGGCGGTGCTGATCCCCGGCGCCAAGGCGCCCAAGCTGGTCACGCGCGACATGCTGCCCACCATGAAGGAGGGCGCGGTCATCGTCGACGTGGCCGTGGACCAGGGCGGCTGCGTGGAGACCATCCGCGCCACCACCCACAAAGACCCCACCTACGTCGTCGACGGCGTGGTGCACTACGGCGTCGCCAACATGCCCGGGGCCGTCCCCCGCACGAGCACCTTCGCCCTCACCAACGAGACCCTGCCCTACCTGCTGCAGCTCGCGGAGAAGGGCCTCGACGCCCTGCGCCACAACCCCGTGCTGCGCAAGGGCCTCAACACCCACCAGGGCAAGCTCACCTACGCCGGCGTGGCCGAGGCGTTCGGGCTGCCGTACACCCCCGCGGAGGAGGCGCTGGCCTAGGGCGCCGGGCTTCGCGAGCCCCCCACCGCCCGCCCTGCGGCCGCAGGGCGGGCTCGCTTTCGTGAGCGCTCCATGTTGGGACGCCTCGAGCCTGGGCGCCCCTTCTCCCACCGTCCAGCTCCACATGCTGACCAACGACGGCAGCCCCTACCAGGGCTACTTCATCGAAGCCCCGACCAAGATGACGGCCAAGGTCAGCCTCGACGCGCAGGTCCTCGCCCAGGGCACCCTCGCCGTGGCCTGGCACCCCAGCAGTTGCCTGGCCGGCAAGTACCTCTACGACGCCCCGGACGCGCTCGAGCTCAGCGGCTTCGTCAACCGCCCGGGCGGCGGCAGGGCCATCGAGGCCAGCGCCCGCTACAGCATCGGCGCCAGTAAGGTCCACACCAGCGGCTCCCTGAGCGCCAAGGGCGCCGGCAACGAGGCCTCGGTGCAGTGGGACGTCTCCAGCGTGGGCGCCGTCGAGCGCAGCGGCTGCGGCCGCCTCAGCAACTTCATGCCCGCCAACCTCGACTTCTCGGCCGGCGTCAGCGCCGACGGCCAGTCGCTGGCCCTGAGCTTCCTGGCCGACCAGTTCAAGAGCGGCCCCGAGGCGAGCTTCCGCCTGCAGAACGGCGTGCTCAAGGTCAACAAGAAGCAGGTCACCTTCTCCGGCGTCCTCGACGACGCCAACGGCAACTGCGTGCCCGGCGAGAACGTGACCCTGACCTTCTCCAGCGGCTCGACCAGCCTCGAGGCCTTCCTGATCGGCCAGTTCGGGCTGCGCACCTGCAGGTAGCCCCAAAACTGCGCGGGCCGGGGGACCCCCCGGCCCGCTTTCACCTGCCGTCGGGGTGCGGCGCCATCCCCAGGTGCAGCACGTAGCGCTCGGGCCCCTGGCGCTTGTGGTAGCGCTGGTAGATCTCCCACAGCTCGGCCTGCAGGGCCTTGGCGTCCTCGCGGGTGAGGTGCAGGCCGATGGTCCACAGGCTGAGCACGGCCGGCTCGTCGTCGCCGAGGAGCTTGGGGCGCACCTTCTCGTGGCTCGAGCCGAAGATCATCAGGCCGTGCTCGTTGAGGTAGACCGTGAGGTGGTCGCGGTACTTCGGCAGCCGGCGGGTGCGCTCTAGGCCCTCCTGCAACTGCCGCGACCAGAACACCGCGCTCTCGAGGTCCTCGAGCATGCGCGGGGGGATGAGGTCGAGGGGCACCTTGAAGCCGGTGGCGGTGGCCCGGTAGCGCTTGATGGGCCGGCCGCGGCGGGCCTCGAGGCCCACGACCTCGAGCAGCCCCGCCTCCACCATCTGCTCGACCCGGTAGTGCAGGGTCTGCAGCGGCACCTTGAGCGTCTCGGCGGCCTCCTTCACCGACAGCTCGGCCTTCATGAAGGGCTTGAGCCACAAGGCGACGTCGGGGTCGGCCAGGATGCGGGCGGCCAGGGGGTTCCTGACCTCCACCATCGGAGGGATTTCCACGGTCGCGGACATGTTCTTACTACTCTACACGCTGGCTTTTGATCTGAGTAGAGGGCCGCTACCCTGTGGGCACGCCGGGCGCAAGGCGGGCAGGGTCGCGCTCGAGGGGGGCAGGTGCCCTCCGGGCGGGCCGGGCTCGAGGAGCGCCCTCACCGACACCGTATGCGGAGGTTTAGAGCACCCACCGGACTTCCGGGGTTCACGCTGGTGGCCTCGGGGCAGCTCGTCTCCATCCTGGGCTCGGAGATGAGCCAGTTCGGGCTGATGCTGTGGGCCTTCGAGCAGACCGGCCTGGCCACCTCCCTCGCCCTGATCGGCTTCTTCCACTTCCTGCCCCTGATCGCGGTTTCCCCCTTCGCCGGGGCCCTGGTCGACCGGAGCAACCGCAAGCTGATGATGATGCTCTCCGACCTGGGCTCGGCTGCCGCCACGCTGATGGTCTTCGGGCTCTACCTGGGCGGGGGCTTGCAGATCTGGCACCTCTACCTGGCCGCGGCCGTCAGCGGGGCCTTCCACGCCTTCCAGTGGCCCGCCTTCTCGGCGGCCATCAGCACCATGGTGACCAAGGAGCAGTACGGCCGGGCCAACGGCCTGCTGTCGCTGAGCGAGTCGGTGGCGGGGATCGGGGCGCCCATGCTGGCTGCGGTGCTCTACGGCCTGATCGGGGTCGGGGGGCTCCTGATCATCGACCTGCTGAGCTTTTTGGTGGCGATCGGGGCCCTGCTCGTGGTGAAGGTGCCCCAGCCCCGGCAGAGCGCCGCGGGGCGCGAGAGCCGGGGGAGCCTGCTGCAGGAGGCGGCCTACGGCTTCCGCTACATCTTCGCCCGCCCGAGCCTGCTGGGCCTGCAGACCACCTTTTTGCTGCTCAACCTCTTCGCCACCTTCGGGCACGCCGTCCAGCCCGCCATGATCCTCAGCCGCACCGGCAACGACGAGACCGCCATGGGCATCGTCCGCACGGCGGCCGGGGTCGGCGGGGTGCTGGGCGGGCTCTTGCTGTCCACCTGGGGCGGCCCCCGGCGCAAGGTGCACGGCGTGCTGGCGGGGATGGTGGTCTCGAGCCTCTCCGGCAGCCTGCTCATGGGCCTGGGGCAGGGCGTGGCGCTGTGGGCGCTCGCCAGCTTCATCGCCCTGGTGACCATCCCCATCCTCAACGGCTCCAACCAGGCCATCTGGCAGGCCAAGGTGCCCCCGGACGTGCAGGGCAAGGTCTTCGCCGCCCGGCGCATGATCGCCTGGGTCGCCAACCCCCTCGCCATGCTGCTGGCGGGCCCGGTGGCCGACAAGCTCATGACCCCGGCCATGATGCCCGGCGGGGCGCTGGCGGGCACCTTCGGCGGCCTGGTGGGCACGGGGCCGGGCGCCGGGATCGCCCTGATGCTGGTGTTCACCGGCATCCTGGGCGCGCTGGTGGGCTTAGGGGGCTACCTGTTCCCGGCCGTGCGCGACGCCGAGACGCTGCTCCCCGACCACGACCAGGCCCCGCCGCCCGAGCCCGCCCCCGAGGCTTCGGCCTCCCTCGAGGCCCCCGCCGCCCCCGCCTTCTGATACTCGATTCGGTCAGTGCGCCACCGTTCGGTGGCGTACTGACCCGACCGAAGGGATACGCTTGCTTCGCCGACCGTCAGGGAGGGGTGCGCTCTGGGGTTCAAAAAGATAGCCTCTGAGGGTCTTTGGGTTGGATGATTATCTTTTTGAATCCGGTATGAGCCGTGGGCCTTGACCCTCCGGCCGTGTCAGGGTTGACCCTGAGGGCAGGAGGTGAGGCGAATGGTCGGCACGGGAACGAAGGCCGGTGAGCTCTACAAGGCGCCCAAGGGCCAGGTGGTGTTGGTGGAAGTTCCGCAGATGCCCTTCCTGGTGGTGGACGGCCTCGGCGACCCCAACTCGGAGGGCTTCAAACAGGTGGTCCAGGCGCTCTACAGCCTGTCCTACGCCATCAAATTCATGCTCAAGAAGTCCCGGGGGCTCGAGCACAAGGTGGGGCCGCTGGAGGGCCTGTGGTGGGTGGAGGGGGCCGAGGGCATGAGCTTCGAGGAGTTGCTCTCCCGCCGCGGCGAGTGGAGCTGGACCCTGATGATCGCCCAGCCCGAGGCCCTCACCCCCGAAGACCTCGAGCGGGCCAGGGCCGAGCTGCGCCGCAAGAAGGGGCTGGAGGGGCTGGAGCGGGTGCGGCTCGAGCGCTTCGGCGAGGGGCTGTGCGCGCAGACCCTCCACGTGGGCCCCTACGCCGCCGAAGGCCCCACCCTCGCCCGGCTCCACGCCGCCATCGCCGAGCAGGGGTACGCCATCGCCGGCAAGCATCACGAAATCTACCTCGGCGACCCCCTGCGCGCCGCCCCCGAGAAGCTGCGGACGCTCATCCGCTATCCTGTGCGCAAGGCATGAGGAACCTGCTGCCCATCGGCCGCTTCTCCCAGGTCACCCGGCTGAGCGTCCGCATGCTCCGGCACTACGACGAGCTGGGCCTGCTCAAGCCCGCCCTGGTGGACGAGGCCTCCGGCTACCGCTACTACAGCCTGGCCCAGGCCGCCGAGGCCGAGCGCATCCGGCTGCTGCGCTCGCTCGAGATGCCCCTGGAGGAGATCCGCGAGCTGCTCTCGGCCCCGGACGCCCGCTCGGTCCGGGAGCGGCTGGAGCGGCACAAGGCCCGCCTCGAGGCCGCCGTCGCCGGGTACCAGCGGGTGATCGCGGCGCTGGAGGGGCTCGAGGCGGCCCCCCTGAGCGCGGCCTACCCCGTGCGCCTGCGCCACGAAGCCGCGCAGCCCGTGCTGAGCCGGCGCCTGCGGGCCCCCTTCCCGGAGATGGTCCGGGGTCTGGGCGCGGCGTTCGCCGAGCTCTACGCCGCGCTCGTGCGGCAGGACCTCCGCCCCGCGGGGCCCCCCTTCGTGCTCTACCACGGCGCCGAGTTCGACGAGGAGGACCTCGACTACGAGCCCGGCCTGCCCACCGAGCGGCTCGGGAGCTCCTGGGGCGACCTGCGGGCCTGGGAGCTGCCCCCCGGCCCGGTGGCCTACACCCTGCACGCCGGCCCCTACGGCGGGATCGGGCGCGCCTACCAGGCCGTGACCACCTGGATGGGCGAGCACGGCCACGAGGCGGCCGGGCCGCCCCGGGAGGTGTACCTGGTGGGCCAGGGGCAGGTGGAGAACCCGGCCGAGTACCGCACCGAGCTCGTCTGGCCGGTGCGCTAACCGGCGAGCGCTCGACCGGGCCAGCCGCAGGCTGTCGTGACCCTGGCCGCACCCCAGGGCCAGCACGCGCTCGCGGCCCTCGAGGTAGGGCAGGATCCCAGGGGTGAGCGCGGCGCCCCAGTCCATCGCGTCGCCTTGCTCGAGGATGCGGCGGTGCAAATCTTGCCAGCCCATTATGCTCCTACCGTACTAGCGGTTAAACTGGAGGGGTGGAACTCTACCTGGGCACCGGCGGGTACACCAACGACGACTGGGTGGGCCTGATCTACCCCCCCGAAGCCAAGAAGGGCGATTGGCTCTCCATTTATGCCCAGCATTTCAACGCGGTCGAGCTCAACTCCTCCTTCTACAACATCCCCGGCGTGCGCGCCTTCGAGGGGATGCTGAAGAAGAGCGGGGGCCGGGTGCACTGGGGCGTGAAGATCCACCAGAGCATGACCCACGAGCAAAACGCCACCGACGACGACTACAAGCGCCTGTTCGAATCGGTGGCCCCGCTGCGCGAGGCGGGCGTGCTGGGGCCTTTTCTGGCCCAGTTCCCCCAGCGCTTCCACCGCACCCCCGAAAACCGCAAGTACCTCGCGGCCCTGGCCGAGCGCTTCCGCGACCGGGCCCTGGCCCCGGGCGGCCTGGCCGTGGAGTTCCGCCACCACTCCTGGGACAACGACGAGGTGCGCGAGGCCTTCAAGAAGGCGGGCCTGATCTGGGTCAGCACCGACTACCCCCCGCTGCCCGGGCTGCCCAAGAACCAGCTCCACGTCACCGGCGAGATCGTCTACGTGCGGCTGTCGGGGCGCAACAAGGAGAAGTGGCACGAGGGCAAGAGCGCCTCCGAGCGCCACGACTACCGCTACACCCGCGACGAGCTGGCCTTCTGGGTGCAGTCGCTGGCCGAGGCCCGCGAGCAGGAGGACCTCAGCCAGGCCTGGTTCATCTTCAACAACACGACCAAGGGCCATGCCCTCGAGAACCTGCGCGTGCTGCGGGAGCTGCTCGAGGAGGCCGGGTTCTGAGGAGCCGCAGCCGTTATGGCCGCCCTGTCCACCGAGGAAGCGCTCTTGCAGACCCTCGCCGAGCTGCAAGCCCTGGGCTTCTACGCCGGCTTCGCCGGCCCCGGGCTGGCCCTGCGGCACGTCAAGGACTATTACGGGCTCGACTGGCCCGACGTCCTGGCCGGAGCGCGCACCCCGGCGGGGCTCGACCAGCTTCTGCTGTGGCCGGACGAACGGCGGGTCTGGTGCCGCGACCTCGAGGGCGTCTACCCCGGCGAGGAGGCCTACGCCACCACCCTGCGCGAGTGGGCGGGCATCTCCCGGGGCCTGTTCGAGCCGCAGGAGGTGCTCGAGCGCTGGCACACGCCCCTGGGGCCGGTGGAGGTCACCTGGAAAGCGGCGGGCCGAGCCTTCCGGCTCGATCACCCCGACGGCCACGACGACTTCCTGCACCACCTGGCGCTGATGCGGCAGGTCAACCAGGGCCTGCGCGACCCCGCCTACCGCTTCGTGGCCTGCGACGACTACCCCGGCGATTGCCGCTTCGTCGTGGTCCTCCACGAGCGGGAGCAGCGCCTGCTCCGGGGGCGCGGCTGGTCGTTCTGCCCGCTGCCGTAGCCGGACGGGGCCGGGCTCATGGCCCCGTCCGGGCTACGGCGGTCAGGTCAGGGCGCCGGGCCCCCCGGTAGGTCTTCTGGTAATAGGGCGTGGAGAGCCCCTCGATCACCACCCGGCTGGCGTAGCTGTTGGCGTGCGCGAAGACGCCCCGGCCTAGGTAGATGCCCACGTGGTCGATGTCCTTGCCGCCGAAGCTGAAGAAGATCAGGTCGCCCTGGCGCAGCTCGCCCGTCACCTCGGGCAGCGCGGCGTACTGCTCGCGGCTGGTGCGGGGCAGGCGCACGCCGATGTCGGCGTAGACGCGCTGGACGAAGGCCGAGCAGTCGAGGGTGCTGTCGGAGTTGGCGCCGTACTTGTAGACCAGGCCAAGGTACTTGAGGATGGCGGGCATCAGGGGGTGGTTGGGGTCGTACTCGAGCCCCCCTGCCTCCGCCGGTTTGGGGGCGGTGGGGGCGGGCTCCGGCTTGGGCTCGGCGGGCGGGGCCGGGGCGTCCTTGGACTCGCCCGCCCGCAGCTTGAGCACCTGGCCGACCTCGAGCGCCGTCCCCTCGAGGCCGTTGAGCGCCACCAGCGCCTCGACCGTGGTGCCGAAGCGCCGGGCGATGGAGTAGAGGGTGTCCTTCGGCTGGACGGTGTAGGTGCTCGGGGAGGGCTCGGGGGGCGGCGTTTTGGCCTGGGGTTCGGCCTTGGGGGCGGGGGGCTTGGGAGCCGGGCCGGGCAGCTTGAGCACCTGCCCGAGGCTCAGGGCGTTGCCGCTGAGGCCGTTGAGCTCCCTCAGGGCGGCGACGGTGGTGCCGAAGCGCTTGGCGATGGAATACAGGGTGTCACCGCGCTGGACGGTGTAGGTGGCCTGCGGCGACGCAGTTGCGGCGTTTTCCTGAGCCAGAATCAAGGGTTGAGTGCACAGCGCTGCGCCCAGGAGCCAGGCAAGCAGGGCTTTGGCTTTCATCCAGCCGAGTGTAGCACAGCTTCCGCGCCCTATGCCCGGAATTTGCCTTAGGCGCGGGGCTCGTCGGCGGGTTCCGCGGCGGGCTTGGGCCCGGGCACGCGCTCGGCCCAGGCGATGCTGGGGCGCAGGAAGAGGGGGGCCAGCAGGGTGGTGCCCACCACCATGAACAGCACCAGGGCGTACTCCTCCTCGTTGACTGCGCCCGCCGCCAGGCCCAGTGCCGCCACGATGAGCCCGACCTCGCCGCGGGGGGCCATGCCCACGCCCACCACCACGGCCCGCCGGAAGCCCTGGGAGAGGGCGCCCAGGAAGCCGCCGATCAGCTTGCCCAGCAGGGCGATGAGCAGGACCACGCTGCCGTAGAGCAGGATGCTGGCGTTGGCGAGGGCGGCGAGCTCGAGCCGCACCCCCACCATGGCGAAGAAGACGGGGGCCAGGAAGCTCTCGACGGCCTGCACGGGCTCCTCCAGCCGCAGCTCCTCGCGCACCTCGGCCAGCAGCATCCCGGCCAGGAAGGCCCCCACGATGGGCGCGAGCCCGATTGTCGCGGCCAGCGAGGCCAGCCCCACGCCCACCAGCAGGGCGAAGCCGAAGGGGCTGCCCACCGGTAGCGACCGGACGGGGATGCGCCGCACCAGCGGCACCAGCAGCACCGCGCTGCCCACGAACACCACCGACAGCAAGCTGATGCGCACGGCGGTGCCCAGCTCGAGCGCCCCGCTCTGAGCCACCCCGTTGACCACCGCCAGCACGATCAGGCCCAGCACGTCGTCGATCACGGCCGCGCCCAGGATGATGCGGCTGTAGGCCCGCGACAGCACGCCCAGCTCCTGCAGCACCCGCGCGGTGATGCCCACGCTCGTCGCCACCAGCGCGGTGCCCAGGAAGAGCGAGGGCAACTGCTCGAAGCCGATGGCGAGCCCGAAGAAGTAGCCCCCCACGAAGGGAAAGGCCACGCCCAGCACCGCCACCAAGAAGGCCTCCTTGCCCACCGCCAGGATGTCGCGCAGGCGGGTCTCGAGCCCCACCATGAACAGCAGGAAAATCGCGCCCAGCTCGGCCATGAACTCCAGCACCTCGCCCTCGTGCACCAGGCCCAGCAGCGCAGGCCCCACCAGTACCCCGGCCAGCACCTCCCCGATCACGGCGGGTTGCTTGAGGCGGCGGAAGAGCCAGCCCATGAGCTGCGCGGCCAGCAGCAGGAAGAAGACCTCGAGCAGGTGCCCCGCGCCGTGCATCTAGGCCCCCCCCTGCACGAACAGCCGCAGGAAGTCGCTGCGGGTAAGCGTGCCCAGCAGGTGGTTCTGCTCGTCGATCACCAGCACCCGCCGGTACTGCTGGCCTTCCATCATGCGGGCGAGGGCGGTCTCGAGCGAGTCCTCCGGCCGCACGGTCGCGAGCTCGGTGCGCATGACCTCGCTCACCGGGATCCGGGCGTATTGGGCGTAGATTTTCTCGATAGAACCGGGGTCTACCCACTCCCCGAAGAGCTGCAGCGCCTGCACGGTGGAAAAAGGTACGTTCTCGGGCTTGGGCAACAGGTCGTCGACCTCGAGCAGCCCGATGAGCTGCTCCTTCTCGTTGACCACCGGCAGCCCGCCGAGGCCGTGCTCGAGCATCCGCCTCGCCGCCACGATCAAGGGTTCGTCGCCCCGCACGGTGTAGGGCCGAGCCTTCATCAGCTCCTTGACTTGCATGCGGGCATTCTAACAGTGGATGTCGATAGCTAAATGCTAATAGCTAATAGCCAGGCGCGGTCGTGCGTCGTACGTCCTACGCCGTACGCCGATAGCTCATAGCCGATAGCTAAACGCTAAACGCAAGACGCAAGACGCCTCGGCCCTCAACGCCGGCGGGGAGGGGTAACTACGAGCCACGGGCCACAGGCCTACGACTTCCGGTTGACCGCCCCATCTGAGCCGATGTTCTCGCGGCCTTTTCGTTGGACAAAACGCCTCGAGGTGTGTTATAACTGACAGGTATGTCCTCGTGAGTCCCCTAGCGGCTTCTATAAGAGGACGACCCGTCGCGCAGGCCACCCCACCCGAGCCCAGAGTAGCTGGGCGGGGTTTTTGGCGCGACAAAGGTTGGAGGAAACAGGCGGATGGAAGACAAGGCAACCCAGACCCCGGCCCAAGCCGGAAACCCCGAAGTTTTTAGCATGGAGCAGGCCCTCCAGGAAGTGGAGGCCCGGCTCGAGAAGACCGTTCAGCGCGGCCAGGTCATCACCGGTACCGTGGTCCTCAAGACCAACGACGGTTTCATGGTGGACATCGGCACCCGCACTGAAGGGATCATCCCTTTCAACCAGCTCACCGAGGCCAACCTGCCGCAGGAAGAGCTGGAGAAGCTCCTGAAGCCCGGCGATGAGGTCACGGTCTACGTGGTGCGCGCCGACCTGGAGAACGGTCAGGTGATCCTCTCGAAGAAGCGCGCCGAGAGCGACCAGTCGTGGGTCAGGCTCCAGGAACTCTTTGAGAAGGGCGAGCCCGTGGTCGTCCAGGTCCAGGAGAAGGTCAAGGGGGGTCTGGTAGCCCTGATCGAGGGCGTGCGCGCCTTCCTCCCTGCCTCCCAGGTCGATCTGCGCCGCACCCCCGAGCTCGACGAGTACGTGGGCCAGAGCATCGCGGTCAAGATCATCGAGCTCAACCGCAAGAAGGGCCGCGTGATCCTCTCGCGCCGCACCATCCTCGAGGAGGAGCAGAAGAAGCTGCGCTCCGGCCTGCTCTCTAGCCTCCAGGAAGGCCAGGAGGTCGAGGGCCAGGTGGTCGAGGTCACCGAGTTCGGCGTCTTCGTGGCGCTGGGCGGCGTGGATGGCCTGGTGCACCGCTCCGAGATCACCTGGGGCCGCTTCACCCACCCCCGCGAGGTCATCTCCAAGGGCCAGACCGTGCGCGCCAAGGTGCTCTCGGTCGACGCCGACCGTGAGCGGGTCAACCTCTCGATCAAGGCGCTAGTGTCCGACCCCTGGATCAACGTCAGCGAGAAGTACCCCATCGGCTCGCGCGTGAACGGCAAGGTGGTGGGCCTGACCCAGTTCGGCGCCTTCGTGGAGGTGGAGCCGGGCCTCGAGGGCCTCATCCACATCAGCGAGCTCTCCTGGACCAAGCGCCCCAAGCACCCCTCCGAGATCCTCAAGGAAGGCCAGGAGGTCGAGGCCGTGGTGCTGCGCATCGACCCCGAGGAGCGCCGCCTGAGCCTGGGCCTGCGCCAGACCCAGCCCGACCCCTGGAAGACCCTCCCCGACCGCTACCCGCCGGGCACCCCCATCAAGGGCAAGGTCACCGGCCTCACCGAGTTCGGCGTGTTCGTGGAGGTCGAGCCGGGCATCGAGGGCCTGATCCACGTCTCCGAGCTGGATTACCAGCGCATCGAGAAGCCCTCCGAGGTCTTCAAGAAGGGCGACGAGGTCGAGGCCATCATCCTCAACATCGACCCCGTCGAGCAGCGCGTCTCGCTCTCGCGCAAGCGCCTGCTCCCGCCCCCCATGCCCAGCGAGGCGGGCGAGGAAGACCGTCCCCGCCGCAGCATGGGCCTGGGCCGCGAGGGCCGTCCCGACCAGCGCCCCAGCGCGGGCAAGCGCAAGAAGGGTGGCCGCGAGGGCCGTGGCCGCGACCGCGACTACGACATGGGCGGCATCGACGGCGGCTACTCCGGCTCCTACTCCTCGGGTGAGGCCGCCTCGGCCAGCGTCAAGCTCGGCGACATGTTCGGCGACCTGCTCAACCAGCTCGACCTCGAGGAAGAGACCGAGAAGAAGTAAGCTTCACACCGAAGGAGGGGGCCGCCCACGGGCGGCCCCCTCCTTTGTCACAGCGCTAAGGGAAAGGGGCGGAGCCCTCCCGTGCGGGAGGGGGAGACGTCGCCGTGAGTTCCGCCGGGCCTCGCCCTCGCGGGACCGGGCAAAGGAAAACGGCCCCGAGGGGGCCGTTCGTCTGAAGGAGGGCTTACACCGGATTCAAAAAGATAATCATCCAAACCCAAAGACCCTCAGAGGCTATCTTTTTGAATCCCAGAGCACTCCCCTCCCTGAGGGTCGGCGAAGAAAGCGTATCCCTCCCGAGGGGCGGTATCGCCCTCCGCTACGCGGATAACTTCGGCCCTGTCAGCCCGGCGCCGGACTGACCGAATCGGGTATCAGAGCAGGGAGAGGAGCTTGTTCTTGACCTGCTTGGCGTCGAGGCCCTTGAGGTTCATGCCCTTGGAGCGCTCGACGATCTCGTAGACCTTGTGCACGTGGGTGGTGGCGACCTTGAAGGTGATGCTGTGCTCGCCGACCTGCACGGTGACCTTGCGCAGGTTGGGGGTCTGCCAGCGCTTGGAGATGCCGGTGGTCTTCTTACCCACGCCGCCATCGGCCTTGGCCTTACCACGGCGGATGATGCTGTTGACCACCATGGGGCGCTTGCCGCTAATTTCGCAAATCCTCGACATTGCTTTCCTCCGCCTTGCTGGCTGCGGCCAGCGTCACGACAACGGGCAAGAGTATAGCACACTCGCCCGGCCCAAGCCAAGGGTCAGGCCCCACAGCCCGTCGAAAGCGCCTCCCGGAAGCCCTTTCCGTCCCACTCGAGCACGCTCAGGGTGTAGCCCTCGTAGAAGGCGTCCCAGAACACCAGCTCCATCCGGCCGTCGCCGTTGAGGTCGTAGACGCCCACCACGTCGAAGCGCAGGGCGTAGGGCTGGGGCGCTTCGGCGCCGGGGCTGGAGGGCCGGACGGTGACGGAGGCGCCGAGCTCGAGCGTCTGCAGGCTGGCGGGGTCGTTGCTCGCCAGGCGGCGCACCACGGCCAGCGAGTAGTCGCCCACCTCGCCGTGGCCGGGCGGGAAGGGCTCGTCGCGCCCGGTGTAGCGCGTCGCCGCCAGGATCACCTCCTGGCGGCCGTCGCCCTCGAGGTCGGCCCGCAGCACGCGGGTGAGCCGGACCTGGGGGTTCCGCAGGCCCTTGCGGGCCAGGAGGTCGCGCACCACGGCGGCGTAGGGGCTGTTGGCGGCGGGAAGCTCCTCCACCTTGCGCGGCTGGAGGTTCCAGGGGGCGGTGGTGGCGACGACCCAGCGGGCGGGGGAGGGGTTGGGGCTCAGGGCCACCCCGTAGTTCCAGTCGCAGGGCTCGCCGCTCTCGGGCCTCGAGCCCCGGGCCTCGCCCAGCGCCGTAGGGCCCGCGAACACCCGGTAGCGCTCGCCCCCCGCGACGCCGGGGGCCGTTCGTTGGGCCTCCACCCACCTGCCGTCCCGGCTCGAGCCCAGCAGGTCGGCCCGCTCGGACCCCGGCAGCCGCACCAGGACCGGGTGGGAGCCCCGGGCGGAGGTGTCGGCCCAGCCCAGGCCCAGCAGGAGCGGGAGGAGGAGCATCCAGGGTCGGCTCATGACCTGCCCAGCGTAACAGAAGGGCGGCGTGGCCGAAACCGGCGCGGTTGGATAAACTGGGCCGGTATGCCAGGGATCGCGATCATCGGGGCCCAGTGGGGCGACGAAGGCAAGGGCAAGGTCACCGACGCCCTCGCGCAGGACGCCGACTACGTGGTGCGCTACCAGGGCGGGGCCAACGCGGGCCACACCGTGGTGGCCCACGGCAAGACCTTCAAGCTCAACCTGCTGCCTACCGGCGTGATCCACCCCCAGGCCACCAACGTGCTGGGCGACGGCATGGTGATCGACGCCTTCCGCTTCGCCGAGGAGATGGGCAACATCCGGGCGGAGGGCCTCGAGCCTAGGGTACTGGTCTCGGAGAAGGCCCACCTGGTGCTGCCGCACCACAAGCACGTGGAGAGCCGCAACAACTTCGTGGGCACCACCAAGCGCGGCATCGGCCCGGCCTACTCCGACCGGGCGCGGCGGGTGGGCATCCGCGCCGGCGACCTGCTCGACGAGGCGGTGCTGCGTGAGCGGGTCGAGACGCTGCTCGTCGAAAAGCCCAACTCCACCCGCGAGGCGGGCTGGGACTCGCTCGAGAAGGCCCTCGAGGAGCTGGGGCGCATGCGCGAGATCCTGGCCCCGCACGTCGCCGACACCGGCAGGATGCTGCGCGAGGCCATCAAGCAGGGCAAGAAGGTGCTCTTCGAGGGCGCCCAGGCCACCCTGCTCGACCTCAACTACGGCGACTACCCCTACGTCACCAGCTCCCACCCCACCGTGGGCGGCATCATCGTGGGCGCCGGGGTGAACCACAAGGCCATCAACAAGGTCTACGGGGTGGCCAAGGCCTACGCCACCCGCGTGGGTAACGGCCCCTTCCCCACCGAGCTCCCCGAGGACGAGGCCGAGCACCTGCGGCAGAAGGGCGGCGAGTTCGGCGTGACCACCGGCCGGCCCCGCCGCACCGGCTGGCTCGACCTGCCGCTCCTGAAGTACGCCTGCGAGGTCAACGGCTTCGACGGCCTGGTGCTCACCAAGCTCGACGTGCTCAGCGGCTTCCCCAAGGTGAAGGTGGGGGTCGAGCACACCCCCGATGGGGTGCGCTACGCCGAGCTCGAGGGCTGGGGCGAGCTGGCGGGCATCAGCACCCGCGAGGCCCTGCCCAAGAGCGTGCTCAGCCTCATCGAGATGATCGAGGAGTACACCGGGGTGCCGGTGGTGATGTTCTCCACCAGCCCGCGCCGCGAGGACACCTTCGGCGCGGTGAGCTGGGTCTGAAAGCCGCCAAACGCAAGACGGCGCGGCGGGAGCCCTGGTCCAGGAAGGGCACGGAGCAGCAAGCGGTAATTTCAGCCGTCAGCGGGCGGCAGGAGGCTTATGGCTCGTGGTGAAAGGAATCCCTCCCCGCGGGCGGGGAGGGGATATCCCCCCAGCCCCCCTTGCTAAGGGGGGTAAGGAAAGGGCGTTTGGCTATGGGCTATCGGCTATCGGCGTTCAGCTATCGGCCCAGCGCGAAGGGGTTGAAGTCGGTATCGCGGTCGTAATAATCTTCGCCCTCGCGCTTCTTGAGGAAGCCCACCACCGCGTAGGTGAGGGGGGTGAACAGCACCTCGACCCCCACCTTGAAGACGTAGTTGGAGACGAACACTGTCCACAACAGGCTGTTGTCCCACACGCCGTAGAAAGCGATGAGCAGGAAGATTCCGGTGTCGAGGCCCTGGCCCACCAGGGTCGAGCCGATGGTGCGCACCCACAGCCAGCGCCCCTGGGTCGCCACCTTGAGCTTGGCGAGGATGAAGCTGTTGACGAACTCGCCCACCCAGTAGGCCACCAGGCTGCCCAGCACGATGCGCGGCACCAGGCCCAGGATGATGGAGAAGGCCTGGGCGGTGCCCTGGCTCTGCGGGTCGGCGGGGGTGGGGAGGAGGTTGACGAGGCCGAAGGTCAGGGCCGCCAGCATCAGCAGGAAGAAGCCGATCCAGATGACGCGGCGGCTGCGCTTGTAGCCGTAAACCTCGGTGAGCACGTCGCCGAAGATGTAGGCCAGGGGGAAGAGGATGGTGCCGCCGTCGAAGGTGAAGGGGCCGAGCAGGACCACCTTGGTCGAGGCGATGTTCGAGACGATCAGGACCACCACGAACAGGGCGGTGATCAGGTCCAGGTAGCGGTAGGTCTTCATGGGCGAACCCTCAACAAAACAAGAGTCTACCCCTTCAGGGGCTCGAGGGCACGCAGGATTGGGCAGCCTACGGCGCCGTGGCTCGGCAGCCAAGCACAAGGCAAAATTCCATGGGGACGCAAGACATTGCGTCCCCACAGCATTCGACGTTCAGCGTTCGGCTATCGGCTATCGGCCATCGACTATCGACCCTAATCCCCCTGCGACGTAATAAACGGCAAATTCCGGTCGAACTGGCTCCGGTCGAGGCCATAGCCGTAGACGAAGGCGTCCTCGATCTCGAAGCCCAGGTAGTCGATGGGGACTTCGACGCGGCGGCGGGCGGGCTTGGAGAGGAGGGCGGCGACCTTGAGGCTGGCGGGCTGGCGGGCCTCGAGCATGCGCAGCAGGTAGTTGAGGGTGATGCCGGTGTCGACGATGTCCTCCACCACGATCACGTGGCGGTTGGCGATGGGGATGCGCAGGTCCTTGAGCACCTCGACCTCGCCGGAGGTGCGGGTGGAGTTGCCGTAGGAGGAGACGGCCAGGAAGTCCATGCTCAGGGGGAGGTCGATGGCGCGCACCAGGTCGGCCATGAAGATGAAGGCCCCGTTGAGCACGCACACCAGGTGGGGCTCCTGGCCGGCGTAGTCGCGGGCGATCTCAGCGCCCAGGGCTCGGATGCGGGCCTGGATCTCGGCTTCAGTGATTTGAACGCTTCCCTTTCCGGGATGGAAGATGCTCACGTTGCGATTTTACTCGAGCCTCGCGCGGCTTTTGGGTCCGGTTCCGATCGGCGGGGTTTTCGGACGCTGCGGCTCGAGGCTTGGGCTGCGGGGCTTCCTTGCGGGGTTTGGCGGGCGCTTCCGGGGTGCTTCGGGGTTTTTCGCGCGCCGGGTGGGGCCTGGGGCGCCGGGCCTCCCGGGCGGGCTCGGACGGCTGCGGCTTCGGGCGCTGCGGCTTGGGCTTGGGGGGCTCGGCGGTGAGGGCGGCGATCTCCTCGGGGCCGAGGTAGCGCCACTCTCCGGGCTTGAGGCCGCCGAGCTCGAGCATGCCGATCTGGGTGCGCACCAGCCGCTCGACGGGGTAGCCCACCGCCTTGAGCATGCGCCGCACCTCGCGCTTGCGGCCTTCGGTCATGACCAGCCGGGCGCCGCCGTTCATGGGCTTGGCCTCGAGGGCCTTGGCGGGGCCGTCCTCGAGCTCGACCCCGCTCACCAGGCGCTTGCAGGCGGCCAGGGAGACCTCGCCGCCCCGGCACCAGGCCCGGTAGACCTTGCGCACCCCGTAGCGCGGGTGGGTGAGGCGCTCGGTGAGGTCGCCGTCGTTGGTGAGCAGGAGCAGCCCCTCCGACTCGCGGTCGAGGCGGCCCACCGGGTGCAGCCCCGGCACGTCGGGCACGAGCTGGTAGACGGTGCGCTCGGCGTGGCGGTCCTGTTTGGTGGTGGTGACGCCGGCGGGTTTGTGCAGCGCGATGACCACCTTGCGCTGGGGCAGCCGCACCCGCTCGCCGTCGAAGCGCACCACGTCGCCTTCGCCCACGCTGCTGCCGAGGTCGGCCACCTGGCCGTTGACGGTGACGCGTCCGGCCCGGATCAGCTCCTCGGCCTTGCGGCGGCTGGCGATACCGGCTCGAGCGAGAAATTGCTGCAGTCGCATATCTCCTTACTTTAAGCCACGCCGCCGCCGTATCCTACAGAGGACGCAAGACCGGAGGAGGAATTATGGCCGGGAAATTCGTGCTCCAGCATACGGCAGACGGGCAGTACCTGTTCAACCTCCAGGCCGCCAACGGCGAGGTCGTGCTCACCAGCGAGCGCTACATGAGCAAGGACGCGGCGCTGGCGGGCATCGCCTCGGTGCGCATCAACGCGCCTATCGACGCGCGCTACGAGCGGCTTACCTCGAGCGACGGCCGCCCCTACTTCGTGCTCAAGGGGGCCAACGGTCGCGTGCTCGGGCACAGCGAAACCTACAGCTCGGCGGCGGCGCGGGACCAGGGGATCGACTCGGTGGAGCACCACGCCCCGGAGGCGGAGCTCGAGGACCGCACCTAGCACGACCTGGCGCAGGCGTTAGCATGGCTCCATGAACCCTAGCGACTTGGCCGCGCTCACCGAGCAGGTCCGCGCAGGCATGGAGCAGCACCAGGTCCCCGGCCTGGCCATCGGGATCTGGCACGACGGGGAAGAATGGGCCGAGGGCTTCGGCGTGACCAGCCAGGACCACCCCTTGCCGGTCACCCCACAGACCCTCTTCCAGATCGGCTCGACCACCAAGACCGTCACCGCCACGCTGGTGCTGCGGCTGGTGGAGGCGGGGAAGCTCGAGCTCGACGTGCCCGTGCGGCGCTACCTCCCCGAGCTGAAGCTGCAGGACGAGGACGCGGCGGGCCGCGTCACCCTGCGCCACCTGCTCACCCACACCGGCGGCTGGGCCGGCGACCTCTTCGTGCGCACCGGCGACGGCGACGACGCGCTGGCGAGGTACGTGGCCGCCATGGCCGGCCTGCGGCAACTGGCCCCGCTGGGCGGGCTGTGGTCGTACAACAACGCCGGCTTCGCCCTGGCCGGGCGGGTGGTCGAGGCGGTGACGGGCCAGCCCTACGAGCGGGTCTGCCGGGAGTGGGTGCTCGAGCCGCTGGGCCTGAGCCACAGCTTCTTCTTCCCCGAGGAGGTGATGCTGCACCGCTTCGCCGTGGGGCACCTGCTGCGCGACGGGCAGCGCACCATCGCCCGCCCCTGGGCCTTAGCCCGCAACGCCAACGCCGTGGGCGGCCTTTCCTCCACCGTGCGTGACCAGCTCCGCTACGCCCGATTCCACCTGGGCGACGGCCGCAACGAGCAGGGCGAGCGGGTGCTCTCGCCGGAGTCCATGCGGCTGCTCCAGACCCCGCAGGTGCCGGCCGCCGACGGGCAGGAGATGGGCCTCTCCTTCTTCCTGCGCGACGTGAGCGGGGTGCGCGTGGTGAGCCACGGCGGGGCCACCAACGGCCAGATGTCGGCCTTCTGGTTCGTCCCCGAACGCAACTTCGCCTGCACCATCCTCACCAACGCCGACCACGGCCGCTTCCTCAACAACGGCCTCACCGCCTGGGTCCAGAAGCACCTGCTGGGCCTCGAGCCCCCGGCCCCCCAGCCCACCCCCCGCCCCGCCGCCGAGCTCGCCGAGTACGCCGGGCGCTACGTGGAGGGCGCGATGGGCAACGCCATCGAGCTCGTGCCCACGGCCGAAGGTCTCGAGTTCCGCTTCACCCCCGGCGACCGCTCCGGCATCACCGAAACCCCCGCCGACCCCCCGCCCCCATCGCCCGCCCTCTTCTACGACCCCGACCGCCTGGTGATCACCCAAGGCCAGCTCGAGGGGGCCCGCCTCGAGTTCCTGCGCGGCAAGGACGGCAGGATCGAGTGGTTGCGGTATAGCCTGAGGGTTTACCGCCGGCAGGAATAGGGAAGACGGTAGGCAAAAGTCGCGTGACTCGTGGCCTGTGGCGTGTGGTTCACCCCGCCCCTTCCCTCCCCGCAGGCGGAGAAGGTTTACCCCCCCTAGCCCCCTTGCCAAGGGGGGGACAAGGCGTCTGGCGTTTTGCGTTTAGCTATCGGCTATCGGCTATCGGCTATCGGCTATCGGCTATCGGCTATCGGCGTACGGCGTAGGACGTACGACGTACGACCCGCGCTCAGCGCTCAGCGACCCTACCACTCCCCCGCAAAAACCCCCTCCACCACTTCCCCGAGTCCTTGAGCACCCGCCGCTGGGTGGGATAGTCGGTGTAGTACAGGCCGAAGCGCTTGGAGTAGCCCTCGGCCCACTCGAAGTTGTCCAGCAGGCTCCAGGCGAAGTAGCCCTTCAGCGGGACGCCCGCGTTTATGGCCTCGAGGCACGCAGCCAGGTGGAGCTGGAAGTAGCGGGTGCGGGCGGGGTCGTGGACGGCGTCTTGCTCGAGGACGTCGGGGTAGGCCGCGCCGTTTTCGGTGATGAGGAGGGCTTTGGGCGCGTAGTCGCGGTGTAGCCGGAGGAGCAGGTCGCGCAGGACGTGGGGCACGACCTCCCAGCCCATGGCGGTGTACTCGCCCTCGGGCCTGACCTGCTCGGTGCCCAGGGGCTGGCCTCCCCGCCGGGCGCGGGCCACGAAGCGGGTGTAGAAGTTGACGCCCAGGAAGTCGAGGGGGGCGGCGATGGCCTCGAGGTCGCCCGGCAGCACCCGCGGCGGGAAGAGCGGGCCCTGCAGGAAGCCGGGAAACCCCAGCCGGAACACCCGCAGGGTGTCCTCGGGGTAGCCGCGGCCGAAGAGGGGGTCGGTGAACCAGCGGTTGAACACGCCGTCGAGCCGCCGGGCGGCGGCCTGGTCGGCGGGGGTGGCGCTGAAGGGCTCGACGGGCATGTAGTTGTTGGTGATGCCCACCTGCGCGCCCGGCACGTTGGCCCGGATCACCGGGACGGCCCGCCCGTGGGCCAGCAGCGCGTGGTGCGTGACCTGGACCGCGCGGGGGACGTTGCGCACCCCCGGCGCGTGCTGCCCGGTGGCGTGCCCCAGGAAGCTGAAGACCCAGGGCTCGTTGAGGGTGATCCAGTGCCGCACGCGGCTCCCCAGGCGCCTGGTCACCGCGTCGGCGTAGCGCACGAAGGCGTCCACGACGCCGCGGCTGGCCCAGCCTCCCCGGTCCTGCAGGGCCTGGGGCAGGTCCCAGTGGTAGAGGGTGACCCAGGGCGTGATCCCGGCCTCCAGCAGCGCGTCCGCCAGCCGTTCGTAGAACTCGAGCCCCCTGGGGTTGAGGGTGCGGCCGTCGGGGAAGACCCGGGGCCAGGCGACGGAGAAGCGGTAGGCGTTGACGCCCAGCCCCTGCATCAGGGCGACGTCCTCGCGGTAGCGGCGGTAGTGGTCGCAGGCGACGTCGCCGGTGTCGCCCGCGCGGGTCTTGCCGGGGGTGTGGCTGAAGGTGTCCCAGATGCTGGGGCCCCTCCCGTCCTCCCGCACGGCCCCCTCGATCTGGTAGGCGGCGGTGGCGGTGCCCCACACGAAGTCATCGGGGAACTGGGCACGCTCGAGGTGCATACGCTTTTTAGCTTACGGGGTAGTCTAGAGGGAGCAGGGGAGCATGAACCGACGCGCGTTTTTGGGCCTGCTGGGCCTTGGGGTCTTGGGAGGAACGGGTTTGGGGGCCTACGGCCTGGCCTCGGCCCGCGGCTTCGAGCTTTCGCGCCACCGCTACGGGCTGCCGGGGCTGCGCCAGCCGCTGCGGGTGGCGCACCTGAGCGACCTGCACTTCGGCGAACAGCACCCGGCCCAGGCGGTGCGCCGCTGGGTGGCTGTCGCCCTGGCCGAGCGCCCCGACCTGGTGGTCATCACCGGCGACTTCGTGGACCAGGCCACGCGGCCCAGAGCCTTGCGGTCCCTCGGCGACGAGCTGGCCCGCCTCGAGGCCCCCCTGGGCGTCTACGGGGTGCTGGGCAACCACGACTACTCGCACTCCGTCGACAACGCCGACCGCCGGGCCTGGCTCTCGAGCCTGACCACGGAGCTCGAGCGCGCCGGGATCGAGCTCCTGACCAACCGCGGCGTGCGCCTGCGCCCCGACCTCTACCTCGCCGGGGTGGACGACCTCTGGCACGGCAACCCCGACCTCGCCGCCGCGCTCCGGGACGCCCCCCGCGACGCGGCCACCCTGCTGCTGAGCCACAACCCCGACCTGCTGCCGCAGGTGCCCGAGTGGGTGAGCCTCACCCTCTGCGGCCACACCCACGGCGGCCAGGTCTGCCTGCCGCTGATCGGCGCCGTCCACGCCCCCTCGAGGTACGGCACCCGCTTCGCCCAGGGTTTCCACCGCGCCCCCGCGGCGGGGTTCGTCTCGAGGGGCCTTGGCACCACGTGGCTGCCGGTGCGCACGTTCTGCGACGCGGAGGTGGTGGTTTTCGACTTTGAGCCCGTGGGGTAGCTGATAGCTGATAGCCGCGCCCGGCGTTGTACGTCCTACGCCGTACGCAAAACGCAAGACGCAAGACGCAAGACGCAAGACGCCTCTTCTTTACCCCCCTTAGCAAGGGGGGCTGGGGGGGATATTCCTTCCCCGCACGCGGGGAGGGTTGGGGTGGGGTCAACCACAAGCCACGAACCACAAGCCACGAGCCACGAGCCTCCCGCTGATGGCTGACCGCTGATAGCTGACCGCTTATAAAAGCGAGGGGGTGTGGGGGAGTCCTCGCCTCGCCGTGGCGAGGACTCCCCCACGTCCGCCTCTGGCGGACGTGGCATGGCGGGCGGCTGATGTGCTCCAATCGCCCTTGGAGACAGCAGTCTCCGGGGTCCTTGCCGCCCCGCCTTGGCGGGGCGGGGTAGGGGGTTCCGCCCACGAAGCGCTGGGCGGGTAAAACCTGTAGCGTAGACCTCGGACGCGTGCGGCGAAAACCAAGCCGTGCATCAACGTCCAAACTTCCCGCCACGCCGTGGCGGGGCGTGGGGCACACGGGAAGTCACGCTCGAGGAGACGGTCGAAATGCCGTGCATCACCGTGTAAGACGCCCGTACCGGGCGCAGTGGTGAGCCCAAGAATCCCACGGATTTATCCATGGGAGTGTCAACGCTTTAGTTCTTTAGGCTGCTCGGCAGCAATAAAACCCGTGCGGGCAGGCGGGAACGGCTCCAGCGGCGGGTGGCGACGGTATAGGGGCGTTGGGGTTTGCGAATAGGCTTCAGCATAGCTTCCTCCCGAATGGCTTGGCAGCTAAGCCCAGCATGGCAAGGCAGCATGACCGGAGCCTGACCGCTGCCTTAGCTTTTGCTGAAGGACTTGGAGCGCATCCCGGGAGACGAGCGCCTACAATGGGCCTATGCTCCTCCGCACCCTGGGCGGACTCGAGCTCGAGCACTCCGACTTCGGCCGCTTAAAACCCCTATTGCTGCTGACGTATTTGCTGGTGGAGGGTCCGAGCGAACGGCGGCATCTGGCCGAGCTTTTCTGGCCCGACAACGCCGACGCCCTCAACAGCCTTTCGGTGGCCCTGACCCGCCTGCGCAAGGGCGTTCCCGGGGCGGTCGAGGCCGACGAGGTGCGGGCGTGGGCCCGCCTCGACAACGACCTCGACGCGCTCAAGGCGGCGCTCGAGGCCCGCGACTACGCCGGGGCCATCGCGCTGTACCGGGGGCCCTTCCTCGAGGGGCTCTACCTGCCCGACTGGAGCGCCGAGCTCGAGGAGTGGGTCTACACCCAGCGCGAGCACGTCGCGGGGCAGGTGCGCCAGGCCTACCTCGCGCTGGCCGAGCAGGAGGCGACCCGCAGCCGCTTCGACCAGGCCGCCAAGCTGGCCGAGCAGGCCTACCAGTTGCGGGCGGCGCCCGCCCTCGAGCCCGAGGACCTGCTGCGGCTGTACCCCCTCCTGCTGGCGGGCAACAGCTTCCTGCTGGGCGAGGTGCGCCGCGAGGCCGAGGGCCTGGGGCTGCGGCTGGAGCAGCGCCCGGAGGACGCGCGCGTGCAGTTGCGCCGGGTGCTGGTGGGGCGCGAGCGCGAGCTCGAGGCCCTGCGATCCTTGGGGCCCGGCCAGTGGGCCTGGGTTCGGGGGGGCAGCGGGATCGGCAAGAGCGCCCTGCTACGGGCGTGCAGCGGCCAGTACCTGGCGGGGCGCCCAGGGCTGCCCTACGCGACGCTCGAGCCCCTGCTGCGCGGGGCGCTGGGGCAGGGCGAGGAGGCGCTGCTGCGCCACCTCGGCCAGGCGCGGGGCCCCTTGCTGCTGGACAACTGGGAGCGGGCCGACCCCGAGAGCCGGGCGCTGCTGACCCGCCTGCGGGGCCTGGGGCGGGGCCCCGCGGTGATCGTGGCTTCGCGCGAGCCCCCCGCCTTCGGGCCCGACCTGCTGCTGGAGCTGGGGCCGCTCACGGCCGAGGCCCTGCGCGACTTCCCCGGCGCCTTCGAGCAGACCGGGGGCTTGCCCGCGCTGGTGGAGGCCTACCTGCGCGAGGAGCCGCTCGAGACCGCCCTGGAGGCCCGCCTGGCGATCCTCTCGCCCGTGGCCCGCGAGGTGTTCCTGACCCTCGCGCTCCTCGACGAGCCCGACCTGGTGCTCACCCGGCGGGCCCTGAGCCTGGAGGCCCCCCGCATGGCCGAAGCCCTCGAGGAGCTCGTCACCGCCGCCTTGATCGAGCCCTCGGGCCGCCTGCGGGTGCGCCGCCCGGTGCTCGACTACCTCGAGGGCCAGCCCTCCCTCCAGGCCGCGCTCTCGCTCCGGCTGGCCCGGCAGCGCGGCGGGCTCGAGGCCTTCCCGCTCTACCGGCGCTCGAGGCTGCTGTGGGAGGCGGAGGACCTGCCCAAGGTCGAGCAGGCCTACACCGCCTGGGCCCGCGAGCTATTGCGGCGCGGCTTCCCCCAGAAGGCCGCCGAGGTGCTGGAGGAGGCCCCCCCGGGGCCGGGCGTGCGGCTGCTGTATGCCCGCTGCCTCGAGCGCACCGGCCGCTACCAGGAGGCGCTGGAGAGCCTGCAAGCCCTGCCCGAACACCCCGACCTGCTGGCCCTCCAGGGGGTGCTGCTGTGGCGCCTGGGCCGCCCCGAAGAGGCCCGCGAAGCCGCCGAGGCCGCCCTGCAGGGGGGCACCGAGGCCCGCGCCGAGGCCCACAACACCCTGGGCAAGGTCTTCCTCTCCAGCAAGCAGTTCGACGAGGCCCTCGACCGCTTCAACCGGGCCGCCGCCCTGTTCTACAGCCTGGGCGACCCCGTCCGCCGGGCCGGGGCGCTCAACAACGCCGCGCTCACGCGGCTCGAGATGGGCGAGGAGGCCGAGCAGGCCTTCCAGGAGGTGCTGGAAGCCAGCCGCGACAACCTGCGCCTGCGGGCCGGGGCCTACCTCAACTTAGGCCTCGTCTTCGAGCGGCAGCAGGCGTGGGAGCGGGCCGAGGACGCCTACCGGCAGTCGATCACCTGGGCGCAGGAGGCCGGGCTGTTGGCCGTGGCGGTGCTGGCCTGGAACAACCTGGGCTCGGTGCTCAACAAGCAGGCGCGGCCCGAGGCTGCCCTCGAGGCCTTCGAACGCGCCATGGCCTCAGCCCGCGAGACCGGCGACCTGCGCAACCTGGCGCTGGTGCTGGCCAACATCTCCCAGCTCACCGGCAACCCCTCGGCGCTGGAGGAGGCCGTGCTGCTGCTGGAGGAAGCCGGCGACCACGACTACGCCGAGCGTTTCCGCCAGGAGCTGCGGGCGGTCAGGGCGCAGTCAGGGGCGAAGGTGCAGTCTTGAGGCGACCCGCGACGGCGGGCGTCCGGTTTGCTCCAGGAGGTCTGCGCATGCGGAAGGGGTTTATCGCGGTGCTGCTATGGCTGGCGGCTGTGGCCTGGGCCCAGACGCCCTATCCCCGCCTCGACTTAGGGCCCGAGACGGGCATCTCGGTGCTGTTCAAGGCCACGGCGACGCCCTGCGACCTGGCCCGGCTGCTCGGCGGCCTCGAGCGGCAGGGCATTAGGGCGCGGGTGCTCGAGTTCCACCGCACGCTCAACCCTTTCCGCGAAGGCCGGACCGCGCCCAACGAGCTCTACCAGCGGGTCGAGCGGGAGGTGCTCGGCGGGGCCGTGGCGGCGGAGACGCTCCGGCGGTGCGAAGCGGTGCCGCCACCTGGCCCCGGTCTCGCCGCACCCGCCGAGCTCGGCCCCTGCGAGGGGGCGTTCGCGCTGCTGGAAGTCGACGGCGTCCGCCTCAACGAGGCCATCGCCCGCATCGCCCAGAACGACTTCGTGCTGGCCGTCGACGACAGCCACAGCTCCGGCTGGACCGACGCGCCCGCCCTCGTGCAGGCCCCCCCGGACTACCGCGAGGCCGTCGGCTGGAGGCCCGGGCTCGAGGGCGGCGCGGGCGCCGGGGTCACCGTGGCGGTGCTCGACACCGGCGTCACCGACGGGGTTCTCGACAACTTCGGCTCGAGGCTCCTCCCCGGCTTCGACTTCGTGAGCAACGACCCCGACGCCCGCGAGGTCCCCGGCAACGGCGGCGCCCTGCACGGCACGCCCGTCGCGGCCCTGATCGCGGGCGAGAGGTCCGGCCTGGCCCCCAGGGCCCGGGTCCTGCCGGTGCGGGTCTGCGACGAGAAGGGCCTGTGCCGGGCCAGCCACCTCATCCGGGGGACCTGCTGGGCCTTGTCGCGGGTCTCGAGCGGCGGCCGCGACCTCAGGGCCCTGCGCACGCTGGTGCTTAACTACAGCCTGGGCAGCCCCAAGCCCATCGAGCCCCTGCGGGTGCTGCTGGCCTTCGCCCTGCAGAAGAACGCCCTCGCCGCCGCCTCCGCCGGCAACGACGGCGCCCAGGGCTACGGCGCCCTGCCCCACTTCCCCGCCCACTACGCCCCCGAGCTCGAGGGCCTGCTGGGCGTGGCAGCTCTGCAGCCCTCGCCATACGAGCCCGGCACCTGGGAGCGCATGCCCAGCAGCACGGCCGGGCCCCACGTCGAGATTTCCGCCCCCGGGCTCACCGCCCTGGCTGCCTACGGCGGCACCTCCTTCGCCACCGCCTGTGTCACGGGCGCCCTGGCGCTTTGGCGCAACGCCTGCCCCGACCTCGTCCCCGCCTCCGTCGAGCTCAAGCTCCGGGCCAGGGCCACCCGCGACCCGCTCAGCGGCCTGGTGTTCCGCCAGTTGGTGGGCGACGGGATGCTCGATCTGCGGGCGGGGTTCAATTGCGATCCGGGGGCTCCGTGACTGAAGGACGTCGATAGTCGATAGTCGATAGCCAATAGCTGATGGCCGATAGCTAAACGCAAAACGCAAGACGCAAGACGCAAGACGCAAGACGCAAGACGCCCCTTCTTTGCCCCCCTTAGCAAGGGGGGCTAGGGGGATAAACCCTCCCCGCATGCGGGGAGGGACGGGGAGGGGTCAACTACACGCCACGAGCCACACGCCACAGGCCTCCTACACCTTGCCAACGGCCTATAGCGGCGCTTTCTTCTGGAAATTCGGCCTGCGCTTTTCCTTCAGCGAGGCCAGGCCTTCCTTGGCGTCGGGGCCTAGGAAGCCGAGGAACTCGAGCGCGAGTGAGGTGTCGAAGGTGGGGCCGGCCAGGCGCAGCCAGTTGTTGAGGGCGTACTTGCTCCAGCGCAGGGCGGTGGGGGAGCCTTTGGCGAGCTTGCGGGCGATCTCGAGGGATTTGGCGTAGACCTGATCGTCCTCCACGCACAGCGAGACCAGCCCCAGCCGCTCGGCCTCCTCGCCGCTCATGGGCTCGTTGAGCAGCAGGTAGTACTTGGCCTTGTTGAGCCCCACCAGCAAGGGCCAGACGATGGCCGAGTGGTCGCCCGCGGCCACCCCCAGCCGGGTGTGCCCGTCGAGGATGCGGGCGGTTTTCCCGGCCACCGTGATGTCGCACAGCAGGCCCACCGCCAGCCCGGCCCCCACGGCGGGCCCCTCGAGCGCCGCCACCGTGGGCTTGGAGCAGTTGATCACGTTGTACACGAGGTCGCGGGCCTCCTTCCACACCCGCACCAGCGCCTCGTAATCGGCGATCATCTCCTCGATGAGCTCGAAGTCGCCCCCCGCCGAGAAGGCCCCGCCCTCCCCGCGCACCAGCACCGCGTTGACGCTCTCGTCGGCGTCGATGTCGCGCCAGACGTAAGCCATCTCGCGATGCATCTCGGCGTCGGCAGCGTTGAGACGGCCAGGGCTCGAGAGGATGACCTCGAGAACCCCTTCCTCGGGCTCAGCGAAGCTCAGGCGTTGGTAGGCGTCTTTCCAGGACATGGGTATAGCTTAAGCGGTCAGCGATCAGCGGGAGGCCCATGGCGTGTGGTTCGTCGAGGGCCCAGGGCCAAGGCGTCTTGCGTACGTCGTACGACGCAGGACGTACGACCTAAAACGCACGACCCGCGCCCAGCCTACCCCTCCCCCTTAAACACCCGCCGGATCTTCAGCTTGAACCCGTCTCCCTCAGCGATCGCGAGCAGGCGGCGGTGGCGGTCTACCAGGGCTACCACGCCGCGAGCGGGGATGGGGAGGGGGATGCCCTCGAGCACCTTGCGGGCCTCGGCGTGGGAGAGTTCGACCACGGGGCAGGAGAGGGCCTCGAGCTCGCCCAGGGTCTGCTTGGGGTCGATGGCGCGGGGGTTCTGGCAGCGCTCGAGGCCCACGTTGCCCACCCGCGTGCGCACCAGGCCCGACAGGAAGGCCTTGCCGCCCAGGCGTTCGCCCAGGTCGCGGGCGAAGGAGCGGATGTAGGTGCCCGAGCCTACCACCACCCGGATCACCGCGGTGGGGAAGGGGCCCTCGAGCCGGGGCAGCTCGACCTTTCGCCCCTTCTCCTGCAGGCTCCAGCCGTTGACGGTGGGGCCGATGCGGTAGGGCGTAGGGGCGGGGTCGAAGGCGAGGAGCTCGAGGCTGATGTAGCGCACCGGGCGGGGGGCGAGCTCGAGCTCGTGCCCCTTGCGCGCCGCCTCGTACGCCCGCACCCCCCCGACCTTCACCGCCGAGTAGGCCGGGGGCAGTTGCTCGGTGAGGGTCAGGAAGTAGGGCAGGGCCGCCTCGACGTCCCTGCGCCCGAAGGGCACGGGCTCCGCCGACGGCGGGGGCTCCTCGGCGTCGAGGGTGGGCGTGGTGGCCCCGAAGGACACCCAGGCCAGGTACTCCTTGTCCTCGGCCGACAGGTAGGGCACCAGCTTGGTCGAGGCCTCGCTCGCCAGGATCAGCACCCCCGAGGCCAGGGGGTCGAGGGTGCCGGTGTGGCCCACCCGGCGCGTGCCCAGGTGGCGGCGGGCCAGGTCCACCACGTCGTGGGAGGTCAGGCCCAGGGGTTTATCCACGGCATAGAGCGCCATGCGAAGGGATTATAAGCGGAAACCCGGGACCGATACGGCCCCGGGCTCGAAGGGGTTCGGGTTACTGCACCGTGCCCTTGGGCTTGAGCAGGATGATGTTGAGCGGGGTCTTGGCGGCGCTCGAGGCCTTGAGCCCCGGCAGGCTGTAGGGGTCGGCGGCGGCGTAGTTGACCGTGTAGCCCATGTCCTGCAAGGAGCCGATCGTCACCCGGCTCAGGGGGTTGGCCCCGCTGTCGAGGTAGCCGGTCATGATCTCGTTGTTGAAGACCGACTCCCGCCAGTGGCTGTCGCGGGTGCCGGCCCCGCCGGTGTTCTCGACGGGGACGTTGCCCGCGCCGCCCAGCGCCTGCCACTCGCGCACCGCGTTGGCGCCCACGAAGCGCGGGTCGCTGGTGCCCGCGCCGACGAGCAGGCTGCGCTGCCAGTTCCACAGCGTGCCGATGCCCAGCACGTGGCCCATCTCATGGAAGATCACCTCGTCGAGCTGGCCGTCGGCCTCGAGCTGCGCGAGGTCGGCGGAGTCGAACATCATGATGCCGTAGAGGGTGAGGCGGTCGGGGTTGCGGTCGTAGCACGGCCCGGCCTGCCCCAGGATCTGGCCCGGCCCGTCGATGGGCACCACGGCGGCGTCGATGAGGATGTCGTCAACGGAGCCGTTGAAGGCGGAGAACCCGTCCTCACAGTCGTTGGCGGGGATGGTGAGGTTGGTGCTGGCGAAGCCCTGGGTGATGACCTGCTCCCACTTGGCCGCCGCCGCCTCGAAGGCGGCCTGCTGGCTGGGGGTGGGGCTGCCGGTGAAGCGCAGCGTGATGTCGTAGGGGTCATCGGCGGGCGGGTTCACGGTGATCGATACGGTCGCGCTATCTTCCAGGCCGCTGGGGTCGCTGACGACGAGCTTGGCGACGTAGCTGCCCGCGGCGTTGTAGGTGTGCTGGCGCGTCGAGCTGGAGGTGCAGTTGCTGAGGGTGTACTCGAAGGTGCCGTCGTTGTTCACGTCCAGCTTGCAGGTCAGCGCGTTGCCATCAGGATCAGAGATACTCCATGAAAAAGTCACCTGGAGAGGGGCGGGGCCCGAGCCGGGGGTGCGGCTAAAGGAGCCAATGGTAGGGGGTTTGTTCATCGGGCATGCGGTAAGAAGCATCAACAAGCCCATAGCTAGCGCGACCAACGGAATACGTTTCACGGTTTCCCTCCCGTACGCCCCATCGTACCAGAGACCGCAGAATACCCATGGGCAAGTTGGACGGGGCGACAATCCTGACTCAGGTCATAGCGCAGGCGTTCAGCAGGCCGAAAACGGGTGTTATCCTGGGCTCAGGATGACGCCGGAGCGCACCCCCCTTCCCCTGCCGCAGTACCGCCGTGTCGTGCTCAAGGTGGGGAGCGCGGTGCTGAGCGGTAGGGAGGGGCGCTCGAGGCAGATCGCCATCGCCGAGCAGGTCGCCCGGCTGCGCGGCGAGGGGCGCGAGGTGGTGCTGGTGTCGTCGGGGGCGGTGGCGACGGGGGTCGCCCGGCTGGGGCTGAAGGCCCGGCCTAAGACCATGCCCGGCAAGCAGGCGGCGGCGGCCGTGGGGCAGCCGGTGCTGATGCAGTTGTGGGAGCAGGCGCTGGCCTGGTACGACCTGCGGGTGGCCCAGATCCTGCTCACCGCCGAGGACCTCGCCCACCGCCACCGCTACCTCAACGCCCGCCACACCCTCGAGACGCTGCTGGAGTGGGGCATCGTGCCGGTGATCAACGAGAACGACACCGTGATGGTGGAGGAGATCAAGTTCGGCGACAACGACCAGCTCTCCGCCCTCATCGCCTCGCTGGTGGGCGCCGACCTCCTGGTCATCCTCTCCGACATCGAGGCCCTCTACGACGCCGACCCCCGCCACAACCCCCACGCCCGCCCGGTGCCCTACGTCGAGCGCGTGGACGCCGAGGTGCTGCGGATGGCCGGGGCCGACCCCAACGGGGTGGGGACCGGGGGCATGCGGAGCAAGCTGCTGGCCGCCGAGAAAGCCCAGGCCGCCGGGATCCCCATGCTGCTGCTGCCGGGCACCCGCCCCGGGGCGGTGCTGCAGGCGTTGCGCGGCGAGCCGGTGGGCACCTTCTTCGCGGCGGGGCAGCGCCGCTACAGCGGGCAGAAGCTCTGGCTGTACCAGCTCCCCAAGCCGGCGGGGGAGATCGTGGTGGACGCCGGGGCCGCCCGGGCGCTGCGGGAGGGCGGGGCCTCGCTGCTGCCGGCCGGGATCCGGGCGGTGCGGGGCAGCTTCGGGGTGGGGGAGCCGGTGCGCTGCCTCGACCCCGCGGGCAACCTGGTGGGGGTGGGGCTGGTCAACTACAGCTCCGCCGAGATCGAGCGCGTCAAGGGGGCCAAGAGCCGCGACCTCGAGGCCATTTTGGGCTACAAGCACTCCGACGAGGTGATCCACCGCGACTACTTCGCCCTCGCCAGCGAGCTGGCCGCGCTCAGCCCCTGAGGGAAAGGGCTCGGGGCTTCGGGTAAACTCGAGGGCATGATCGGCGAGATCGGGCACCGTTCCATCGTGGAGATGGCCCAGCGGGCCAGGGAGGCCGCCCGGAGGCTGGCGAGCGCTTCGCCGGCGGCCAAGGCCCAGGCCCTGCGGCAGGCGGCGGCACGGCTACACAGCGACTGGGACGCCCTCGAGGCCGCCAACCGCCACGACCTCGAGGCCGCCGAGGCCATGGGGCTCTCCAAGGCCAAGCTGGACCGCCTCAGGCTCACGCCCAGGGTGCGCGACGACCTCGTGACCGGCCTGCTCCAGGTGGCCGACATGCCCGACCCGGTGGGCGAGATCGAGGGCCTGACCCTGCGCCCCAACGGCCTGCAGGTGGGCCGCATGCGGGTGCCGCTGGGCGTGATCGGCTTCATCTACGAGTCGCGCCCCAACGCCACCGTCGAGGCCAGCGCCCTCGCGCTCAAGGCGGGCAACGCCATCGTGCTGCGCGGGGGCAAGGAAGCCTTCCGGTCGAACCAGGCGCTGGTGCGGCTGCTGCAGGAGTCGCTGCAGCAGGCCGGCCTCCCCGCCGAGGCCGTCCAGCTCGTCCCCACCACCGACCGCGCGGCCATCCTCGAGCTGTGCCACCTGGGCGGCCTGCTCGACCTCCTCATCCCCCGCGGCGGCAAGGAGCTCATCGAGCTCGTGCGGCGCGAGGCCCGCATGCCGGTGCTGGCCCACGCCGAAGGGGTCAACCACCTCTACGTGGACGACGGCGCCCCTGTGGATAAGGCTGTGGATATCGCCGTCAACGGCAAGGCCCAGCGGCCCAGCACCTGCAACGCGCTCGAGAAGGTCCTGGTCCACGCGGCCGCCGCGCCCGAGTTCCTGCCCCGGCTCGAGGCCGCCATGACCCGCGCCGGGGTCGAGCTGCGCGGCTGCGAACGCACCCGCGAGGTCCTGCCGGGCGTCAAGGCGGCCGGCGAGGAGGACTGGTCGGCCGAGTACCTCGACCTGATCCTCACCCTCAAGGTCGTGGACTCCCTCGAGGAGGCCCTCGCCCACGTCGCCCGCTACGGCTCGCGCCACACCGAGGCCATCTGCACCAACGACCACGCCCACGCCATGCGCTTCCTGCGCGAGGTGGACGCCTCCTTGGTGCTCGTCAACGCCTCGCCCCGCTTCAACGACGGCTTCCAGCTAGGCCTGGGCGCCGAGATCGGCATCTCCACCAGCAAGCTCCACGCCTACGGGGTGATGGGGGTGCGCGAGCTGACCACCACCAAGTGGATCGCGCTGGGCGACGGGCAGGTGCGGGAGTGAACCTCGAGCACACCGCGCCATGAACCCCCGGCTCTCCCGGATGGTCCGGGCCTACACCAACGCCCACATCCCCTTCTTCGCGGCGGCCCTGTCCTACTACGCGCTGTTCAGCCTCATGCCCCTGCTGTTTCTGCTGGTGGGGGTCTTCGGCTTCGTGCTCTCGGGCAACGAGGGCCTGCGCGACGCCTTTTTGGTGCGCCTCGTCGAGCTCACCGTCTACCTGCTGCCCACCCAGCCCGAGCTCGCCAACGGCCTGGTGGGCTTCCTCACCCGCGGGGCCTTCCCGATCACGCTGGGCAGCCTGCTGGTGCTGCTGTGGGCCTCGAGCGGCTTCTTCGCCTCGCTGGCCTACGCGCTGGGCATCATCTTCGGCGGGCTCGCCCCCCACCTGCACCAGGCCGAACTGCCCACCCCCATGGAAGGCTATACCCCCATGACCGGGCAGAAGCTGCTGCGGGCCGGGCAGCGGGTCTGGCGCTACGTGCGCTCGAGGGTGCTCGCCCTGCTGGCCCCGCTGCTGCTGGGACTGGCCCTGATCCTGCTGGCGCTGGGGGGCTTGGCGCTGTCCTTCCTGCTGCGCTACCTGCCCCCCGAGCTGGGGATCCTGCGGGGGGGCCTCGAGTTCATCCTGCCCTTGCTGGGCGCTTTCCTGCTCTTCCTCGTCACCTACACCCTGCTGCCCCTGCCCGCCCCACGCCTCGGCGCCGCGGTGGTGGCGGCGGGAGCGGCAGCCCTGGCCTGGGACGGCATGCGGCTGGGGCTACCCTTGCTCCTCCCCCGTGCCCAGTACTACGAGGTGCTCTACGGCCCCATCGCCGGGTTCCTGCTGGCGATGGTGGGTTTCTACCTCACCATGTGGATCCTGCTGGTGGGCGCGGTGCTGGCCCGGGGGCTCTCCGAGGCGGGGTAGTCGCGCCGAGGTCCCCGGTCCTGAACTCGAGGGTCGGGCGCGAGCTAGGCTTCATACCTCGACAGCTCAGCGCCTACGGTACTCCTCATCGGTCATGCTGACCGTCCAAACGATGCTGTTGTCAGGTGCGTAAGCGGCGTTCGACTCCTCCGGCAAAAGGCAGTAGATGAAGTAGGGTGTGCCGTTTGGAAACCGCCCCTTGGTCAACATGAATTTCTGCATGTAGATCCCGTCGCTATCGGCCCCGCACAGGCTGGCGAAGAAGGGAGCTGGGCCATCCTGAAAACCGCCCAGGTTGCCAACCATGAGGAGCATGAAGTCCTGAACCATGCGGTGATCAACAATTCTTGGCATTTCTTCGGGGTCGTCGGTGCCGAATAAACGCAGCTCAGCTTGAATGACCCGCCCCTCAAGATCTTTCACGAGCGTTACTAGTGCCGGCTGAGAAGACCTTCCTGTAGAATCGCGCAGAAGCCTAAAGAAGTGGAGGATCTTTTCTATACCTTCTGCTCCCTCGTAGTCGCAGCCGTACTTCTGGCAGAAGTCCGTCCCGCGCAGCGAGCCGGCGGTGCCGAACAGCGGCGTGCGCCCGGTTGGGGGCCGCCGGGAGACGGTCAAAGCCCCCACGGCCAGGGCTATGCCTACGGTTATGCCCATATAGATGATCAGGCTGCGGTACCTCATTTCTATACCTTTCTGAGCCAGCATTTGGGGACAAAGTTCTCGTACGGATCTACGGTCCAACACTCCTTCCCGTTTTCGATAGTCTTCTTCAAACGGAAGTTGGTCGTAAATTCAATGCCCACGTTTTGCTGCGCCACGGTGACGTGTTCATCGGATACCTCAGCCACCACGGCCACATGGCCGTAGCTCCCTGTCGCGAACACCATGAGGTCGCCCTTGCGGGGCTTAGTGGGACTGCCGTTGAGGTACTGCGCCAGGCCGGAGTAACCCATCTCCCCGTCTTTGAGGCCCTCTGTGTACATCTTGATGGCCCCAGTGCCATAGCCCAAGCCAGCCAACATGTGGCCGTAAATAAGCCAGTAATACCTACGTGCGAACTCCACGCACTGCCATTTCTGCCCCATGTATGTATCATTCAAATGGTTAGGACCGTAAGAGTCGCCTTCTGCCAGCCCGTGGTAGAACCCTTCAACCCCGTCGAGTGACCCTATAGGGATTCCTTTACCCTGCTCGTCCCGCTCCTCTTTGGTCAAGCCGTCGGCCTTGGAGTCAAGTAGCTTTTGTCGCTCCGCAAGGGGGCGTACTACCAAACCCTCAACCTTGGCAGGCTGTTGAGGTTTGTCGGCCTTGTCGGGCTCGGACTTGCCTAACTCGCGGAGAGATGAATACAGCATCTCTGCGCTAATGGCCACCTGCTCTGCATGGAGGCTGGCGTTGACAATCTGTCTGGCCCCTATGAAGTCCTGAAGGTCGGGCTGCTTTCCTTTTGGCAAGCGACCGTCGAGGGAGTTCTGTGGAGCTTGCCTTCTTGGACGGAAAGTCCCAGCACGCATTCCTTCCACGAGGATTAATGCCGACAGTTGAGGGTATCGAACTACCGCGTCCGGGTCTTCGACAATGTTCGGGGTGACGCCGTTGACAGTGAAGCCCTCTTCCTCGATAATCTGTTGCCACTTCATGTAGTTGCTTTTGCCGGTGATCTGAACGTATCCCCTGCCACGGTACTTGTAACCGTCGCCCGGCTGGGTGTTCTTCAGCTCGTTGAGGTTGCGCTGCCTGCGCTCCTCAAGGAATCGCTGGAGCCGTGCAGAGTCGTTCCTAGGTAGGCGATAAATCTGGTAATCATCGTCCCAAATGCTAGGATTTGGCCCGTACTTCGCCTCGAAATACGCGTATGCGGAAGCCCCACTGTAAAGCTCTGTCAGCGATCTTCCCATGTTCGATTCCCAAGCCGCAGTAGCGACGATGTACGCAATGTGAGCAGGGTCGGTGACCCCGGCGTTTTTACTGGCTTCCAGGATTGTCCTGACATGGGGGATGAACTGGCGAATGGCTTCGGGGTTGGAAGGCTTGCCCATTTTCTTGGCGGCCTCCGGTAAGGCTTTTAGGACCGCTTTCTCGAGCCCACCCCAGTCCATGTCCTGACGTTGATCGCCCCTGCTATCGGGAGAGGGACCGGGTGCGGGTGTACGGGACGACTCCTGGCGTGTAGGTTCAGGCCCCAGCGGGCTTTCTGTCGTTGGCCGCAGCACGAAGTTATCGAAAACCAGGTCCTTACGGTCGTCGGGCTTGGGGCTGGGGTCGCGCTCGCCCACGATCCTGACGTAATCCACCAGCAGGGTGTTGTCGTTCTGGTACCGGCCCCGGACCAAGGCCCCGTGGTCGGCGCGCTCGAGGTAGAAGCTGCCGTTCGGCAGGACCGCGCCGGTCATCCTCCAGGTGATCCCGCTGCCCGGCGTCACTCTGTAGAGCGCGGAGAGCCGCCCGTCGGGCGCGCGGTGGATCTTCAGAGGGCGGGCTGGGCGGGGGCTGTGGCAGCTTGGGGGGCCTCCGCCTCCCCCCGGTAGGCCCGCAGCAGGCCGGCCTTCAGCCCCTTGGCCCTCCCCAGGAAGGTCAGCACCGCCTCCAGCAGCGGCACCCCGGTAGCCGCCTCGGCCTCGCGCAGGGTGTGGGCAGTCTCGCCGGCGCTCAGCCCCTGCCGGTAGGCCCGGGCCAGTTCGTGGGCCGCCCGGCGGTACCCCCCGCAGTACCCCCCGCAGGGCCTACTCGGCCTGCTTGACGCCGTGGTATTTGCGTTGGGATTCTCTGGAAGCTTCCTTCACGCCTGCTTCCCCGAGCTACCCCTATAGAATCTTGGCCGCCCGCATGATGGCCGGGATCAGCACCATGTCATCGAAGGTCGGGCCGTCGTAGTCTTTGCGCTTGTTTGCTAGCCCCTTGAAGTATTCCCAGTTGGCGGCGTGGAGGAAGGTGTCCACCCCGTCACGGACGTGCTCGAGCATCCAGGGGTGGTCCTCCTCGGGGATCTCGGGGTAGGTCCTGAGGACCTGCAGGCACAGCCGGTCGACGAGCTCGCCGCTCACCTGCTCGCGGCGGTCCACAGCCTTGAAGATCTCGGCCAGGGTCTTGCCCCTGACCACGTGGTAGTGGCTATGGGTCAGCTCTGAAGGTTCCTTCACGTCCACGTTACTTCCTCCCCTTAATCCTACGGTTTAGCTCGGACACCCAAGCTGGGTCAAATGTCGATGTTTCTGCCTTGAACTGCAAGGCCCCTCCTCGCCTCGGGGTCGGGTAGGTAGATAGCCGAGCAACCCACCTACAAAATTTTGGCGGCCCGCATGATGGTGTTTACCAATAGGTCAGGAGATTTTGCGTGAAGGGCTAATTTCTTGAAGTAGTCCCAGTTGGCGGCGTGGAGGAAGGTGTCCACCCCGTCACGGACGTGCTCGAGCATCCAGGGGTGGTCCTCCTCGGGGATCTCGGGGTAGGTCCTGAGGACCTGCAGGCACAGCCGGTCGACGAGCTCGCCGCTCACCTGCTCGCGGCGGTCCACAGCCTTGAAGATCTCGGCCAGGGTGTGCCCCTTGATCGTGTGGTGCCAGCTCTTGATCTCATAGCTGGGTTCCTTAGGCATTGCTATTTCCTCCCCTTGATTCTACGGTTCAACTCGGACACCCAAGCTGGGTCAAATGTCGATGTTTCTGCCTTGAACTGCAAGGCCCCTCCTCTGCCCGCCGTGGGATAGGCCGAGGTGGTGAACTCGTAGTTGGCGATGACCCTTGCATCCCCTGTGGGCCTGGGGACACGGATGGACTCATCGATCAGCGCTTTCCTGGGGATTTTGATGACCACCTCGGGCAGCCCGCCGGTGAATCCGTACCAGCGGCCCTCCAACTGGGAAGTGTAGGCCGCTTCTTCGCACGGTAGTTAGTAGTTATTAGATGACTTTTGCCGCCCGCATGATTGCAGGAATCAGAATGTTTTCATCATAAGTTTTGCCATGATGGTTTTTACGATACTCAGCCAATTCTTTGAAGTATTGCCAGGGGAATTCCTGGATAAAAAGATGGGCGTCTTCTCGGACGTGCTCGAGCATCCAGGGGTAGTCCTCCTCGGGGATGGCCGGGTAGGACTTCAGCACCTGCAGGCAGAAGTGATCGATCATCTCGTCTGTAACTTCCTCCGGGTTATTCGCTGCTTTGTACACCTCGGCGATGGTCTTGCCACGTACAGTATGGAAATATTGCTTGGACGATTGGGCGGCTTCCTTCACCGTTACTTCCTCCCTCGTACTTTAGGCTCTTTCAGCCGGATTATCCAAGCCTCGTCGAAGTTGGTAGTCTCAGCCATGAACTGCAATGCACCACCTTTGCCGGCGCTTGGATAGGCGCTTGTGGTTAGCTCCCAGTTAGCAACATCGAGATTATTGCCCGTGGGGCGAGGAACTTCAATGCTGTCTAGTTTTAGGGCGTTCTTAGGAATTTTAATGACCACTTGGGGTAGCCCATCAGGATTTCCAATGTCCCATGGCTGTTGCTGATACCAACGACCCTCAATTTGTGACATGTATGCGGCCTCTTCAGGGCTCAGGGTCCCTACGTTTGTCATGAACCCAGGCCTGTCAATCCGCCCCTTCTCGGCATAACGCCTAGCGACAGCCTCTCGCACATAGCGGTAAACGTACTCCTCCTCCTCCAGCATCGCCAGCAGCAGCCTCCTGTACCGCTCCCCGAACTGCGCGTCGCGCAGGCGCTCCGCCTCGCTGAGCTCGGCCAGCTTGAGGGGCATCTTGCCCTGGTAGAGCTGGTCGAGCATCCCGTTCCTGGTCTTGGGGTCTTGCAAGAGAGCCAGTTCCTCTCTTGTCAGGTTCCTGGTCTGCACCGGGTACTCGAGCTTAAGCCTCGCCAGCTCCTCCACGAACTCGGGCCTGATGCTCCAGGGGTCCATCTCGCGCAGGGCCCGGGACACGCGGGCGGCGGGGTGCTCGGCGAGCAGGCGCTCGAGCGTCGCCGGGCTGCGGGTGATCTGGAGCAGGGCCTTCAGCTCGAGGGGGTCGGGGACCTTGCCGAGGAGGCGCTCGAGCTGCCGGGCGTCGTTGCCCGCCATGCGCAGCAGGGCCTGGCGCTGGGCGTCCGGGAGCTTGGCGAGGGCCGGGGGGAGCTGGGCGGGTGCCGCTGCTTCGGGGGTCTGGCCTAGCTGGACCCGTTGGCCCTCGGGGGTGACGACCTCGCCCCCGGGCTGGGAGCGGGGCGGGACCTTGACCTGGCTGTACTGCTGGAGCTTGCCCCAGCTACCCCGAACACCGGCGGCGGCCAGAAGGGCGCCGAGGATGCTTCCCACCATGCGCAGGAAGGCTTTGGAGGCCTCGGCGCGTCGCTTGGGGTCGCCGTTGGCGGCCCAGGCGGCCTTGATCCAGGCCTGGCCGTGCTGGACGGCCTGCTCGAGCGAGAGCACGAACCCCGCGCCCGCCACGGCGATAACGACGCCCTGCAGGGCCATCGCCAGGAACTTGGTGACCAGGGTGGGATCGGGGGCGGCGGCCAGGGCTCCGGCGACGAGCTCGGCGCCGACCAAGGCTACGGTGGTCGCCACGATCTCGGGCCAGTGGTCTTTGGCGAGCTGGACCAGCTCGCCCAGCACCTCGCCCAGGTACTGTGGCGACTCGAGCACCGACCTCACGACGTCCTCGAGGTGATCCCCGAGGTTCTTGGCCTTGGCCCACAGGCCGCCGGTGATGGAGCCGTCGCCCACCACCCCCTTGAGGGTCTGGGCGAAGGCAGGGCTGGGGACCCAGATGAGGGTGTCGGCCTGGAAGCCCACCCGCCGCCAGTCCCCGCTCTGGCCCTGCACGGCCTTCGGGTTGGCGTAGGCCAGGACGTTGACGTAGAAGCGCAGGTCCTGGCCTGGCCGCACCAGGTCCTGGTAGAAGCGCTGCGCGATCCCGATGGCGCTCTCACCGCTCTGCACCTTGTAGAGCCGCGACCCGGGGTCGGGCAGGTTGGTCTTGACCCAGCGCTTTGCCACGTACCCCGACCGGCCGCCCGCGATCACCCGGAGCCATTCCCCGGGCGCCTCCGAGACCACGAACACCCGGTCGTTGAAGCGGAGGGTCGCCAGGAGCCTGCTGCCGGGATCGGGGGCCAGGCGCAGGTTGGCCTCGTCCACGAAGACCACGCCGGGCTTGTTGACGGGTTCCTCGGCCTGGCCGGTCTTCTCCTTGCGCTGGAGGGCGGGTGACGCTTGGGCGGGTGCGGGCCGGGGCTCCTCCCCCCGGTAGGCCCGCAGCAGGCCGGCCTTCAGCCCCTCGGCCCTCCCCAGGAAGGTCAGCACCGCCTCCAGCAGGGGCATCCCGGTGGCCGCCTCGGCCTCGCGCAGGGCCCGGGCGGTCTCGCGCGCCCCCAGCCCCTGCCGGTAGGCCTGGGCCAGCCTGTGGGCCACG
>NZ_KE387027.1:155770-207331 GCF_000430045.1 Calidithermus chliarophilus DSM 9957
CCAGCTGCGCCTCCAGCCGGTTCTGCAGGGCGGCGGGGAGGGGGGTGCCCCGGCCCCGGCGGGCCTCGAGGCGCCCGGCGAGGCCCTCGGGGTCCGGCTGGGCGCACCGGTGCTCGAGGGCGGCCCAGTGGAGGCCGAGGCGGGCCCGCCGCTGCAGGGGGGTGCCCAGGGGCCGCAGGGATAGCCCGCCCCCGGGGGACCACGCCGCCCGGGGCTGGGGCGCGGGGGGCTCGGCGGCCACGGCAGGGGGGACGGGCCGGGGCCGGGGGAGTAAGGGCTCGAGCTCCGGCTCCCCCACTGCCGCGCTGGGTTGTCGTCTCGAGGCTATCCCTTCCTTGGAACGCTCATCATAAACGCGCATGGGTAGAGTTTACGAAGTGAATCCAAGGTCGTGGAAGGGGTGGGAGGCTTAATGCTCCCAAGAAGAGTCCCCCACGCCAGGAGGAAACGTGGGGGAGAGGAGGGAGGAAGCGAGGAAGGCTAGTTCTTGTCGGTAAGGGCGCCCTCGATGTTCATGAAGGCCTGGGGGACGTTGGCGGCGAGGTCGCAGCCCTCGTAGAACATGAAGAAGGCGTCGCGGGTGAAGCACTCGGTGTGTTGGGGGTTGCGCACCTCGAGCCGCAGCCCGGGTTTGACGTACTGGCGGACGGCGCCGGGGTCGGAGGCGGGCAGGACCTTCTTGCCGTAGACGTCGGTGAAGAACTCCCCGCCGCCGCCCGGCGTCCTGGAGGCGTCGATGGACAGTGCCGGGCCGCCGGGGTCGGTGGCGAAGGAGAACAGGCGGGTCTCGCCGGTGCTGTTGCCGATGCGCATCAGGCTGCTGCAGACGGGGCCGGTGCAGGCGGTGATGGGGTTGACCGTGTCGAAGGTGAGGCCGCCGAGGTTGAGGCCAAGGATGTTGCCCGACACGTCGGAGCGCCAGGGCTCGTAGCCGTTGAGGCTGCCCTGGGTTCCGTCGTAGACGTGGATCTTGCGCTCGCCGTTGCTCTGGTCGGCCACCTGGGAGGGGGTGAGGACGCCCTGGGGGCAGGTGGCTTCGAGGGGGAGGTCGGTGTTGTTGTTGGTGGAGGGGCCGAAGTCGGTGTTGATGTGGAGCTTGGCCACGATCTCGCCCGTGCTCGCGCTGGCCACGGCGACCTCGAGGCTGTGGAACTGGCGGCAGACCCGGCCCGCGCCGCCGGTGCCGAAGTGGTGGACGAAGAGCCAGCGGTAGCCGTCGCGCTCCCACACGTAGTTCTTGAAGCCGGGGTGCGGCTCGGGCAGCACGCCGTCGGTGTGGAGGGCGTCCTGGATGTAGCCGAACGCGGGCTTATAACCGGCTTTGAACAGGCCGGGGTCGGAGCCGTGGTCGTGGCCGAAGTAGCACCAGTAGACGGGGTCGACCTGGGGGTGCCAGGTGGCGAGGACCCGCCTGGCGCCGTTGGGCATGGTGACCTCGGTGGTGTACTGGTCGTGCACCCACTGCGGGCAGGCCTTGTTGGGCTCGGCGGCCGGGCTCCCGAGCTGCGGGGGTTCTGCCGGAGGGGTGCCGTCTTTTTCGGCGAAGAGGACCCAGTACGTCTCGAGGTTCTGCGCCTGGCGCTGGCCGGGGTCGTAGACCGAGCCGAGCTCGACGGCCTGGCCGGCGCTGAAGTTCTTGACGAAGACCCGGCGGTCCTGCCCGGCGATGCGCACCTTGCCCTGTTCGCTCCAGTTGTTCTTGAGCCAATTGGGCACCTTGGCGGGGTCGGCGCGCCACACCACCGCCAGCCGGGCGTCACGGCTCAGCGTGAGGCGCACGAACACCGGCTTGTCGTACTGCCAGACCCCGCCGTGCTTGCCGCCGTTGGGCGGGGTGAGCACGTCCCAGCCCTGGTAGGCGCCTGCGTCGTTGATGGCGCCGTGGTTCTGCTCGTCGGGGATGGTGACGCCGCTCTTGAACTGGCGGGGGCGGTAGAACATGGCCTCCACGGCGGGCTGGTCGCCCTCGGGGCTGTTCTGCACCCACATGTAGCTGCGCAGCAGCGTGGGGTTGGCGCCGCCGGGAGGGGGTGGCGGCGGGGGCGGCGGGGTCGCCGGGGCGGTGACGCTGAGGGTGAAGGGCGCGTACTTGGTGGTGCTGCCGGCGGTGCCTTTGACCCGCAGGCTGTAGCTGCCGGCCTGGGCCTGCGCGCTCACGGTCAGGGTGAGGGTGCTCGAGCCGCCCGTGGCGCTCGCGGGGCTGAAGCCGGCGCTGATCCCGGTGGGCAGGGGTTTGCCGTCGGCCTGCTCGAGGCTGAGGCTCACCGCCTCGCTGAACTTGTCCCGCACGATGCTCACCTCGGCGCTGGCGTTGACCGACCCGCTGGCGGGGCGCTCGAGGCTGCGGCTGGAGGGGTTGACGGTCAGGCTGAAGCTGCCGGGCTGGGGCTTCTCCTGCACGGTGAGGGTCAGGTAGGCGTACTGGGTGGCCTTGCCCGCGCTGCCCGTGACCTGCAGGTCGTATACCCCCGGGGCCGTGCCGGTGGAGGCTTCGAGGGTGAGGGTGCTGCCGCTGCCGCTGGCTGTCTTGGGGCTGAAGCTGTAGCTGAGCCCGGTGGCGAGGCTGCCCCCGCCCTTTTTCTCCAGGCTGAGGCTCACGGCCTCGCCGAAGCCACTCTGCCGCCCGATGGCGACGCTAAGGTCTCGTTTGGTGCCCTGGACGAGCGTGGGGCTGCTGTCCGCAGCGGAGAGGGAGAGGGTGAAGGAGGGGTCGGGGTTCTGCTGCGTGACACAAGCCGCCATCGCCAGCGCTAGCGCAAGAAGGGGAAGGCGTCGTTTCACGGGTTGAATACTCCTCGAGGGGATTGGCAGCAACTGTCAGGTTGCCGAAAGACATTGAATCATAACGGGCGTAACGGAATTTTGAAAAGGCCCTTAAAACAACCTTCATGTTCATGAGAAATTCCCCTGAATAAAGGAAGCATAAAGCCCGCCAAGGGGCAGGGGCCAGGGTGGGCTCATGCGCAGAGACTTCTTATACCAGATTCGGTTAGTTCGTCACCGTTCGGTGACGAACTAACCCGACCGAAGGGAGTGCTCTAGGATTCAAAAAGATAGCCTCCAGGGTTCTGGGTTGGATGATTATCTTTTTGAATCCGGTATTACAGAAATCGCCGGGGGCCGGTCGCGGGTGGAACCTCCTGCGGGGCGTTACGGCCTGGCCCGGTCGTCGCGCCGGGGCACGTTACGGGCGTGGCCCCAGCCGGATGTGGTAGCTTCACTCCGGAGGTCCGGCGCGAACGATGGAAGATATACCGACCGTAGCGGTGCCCGACCTCGAGAGCTACTCCCCCCGCGGCGGGATCGGGCGGGTGCTGGGGAGCCTGCGGGCGGGGTGGGGCGAGCGGGTGCGGGTGGTGGGGGCCGCCTACCGCCGCCTCCCCCTGCCGCTGCTGCGCACCCGCCCCATCGGGGTGCGGCCCTCACGTCCCAGCGACCTCGTCCTGCTGCCGCAGCTCACCGGGGCCGAGGCCCTGCGCGACACCGGGGGCCTGCCCAGCGTCGTGATCGCGCACGACATCGGGGTGGTGGACTTCCCCGGCGACCGCGGCACCCTGGACTGGTGGGGCCAGAAGAGCGTAGAGGCCAGCTTCTACGGGCTGCGCCGGGCCAGCCGGGTGGTGGCCGTCTCGGAGTTCACGCGCCGGCGCCTGCTGCACCACCTGCCCGAGCTCGAGGGCCGCGTCGAGGTGGTGCTCAACGGGGTGGACCCGGCCTTCCTCGAGCCCGGCCCCACCCCCCTCCAGGCGCGGGAGCTGCTGCAGGCTGGCCTCGAGCAGGGCCTGGAGGGGCCGCTGGTGCTCTACGTGGGCACCGAGCTGCCGCGCAAGAACGTGGGCCTGCTGCTGCGGGCCTTCGCCCGGGCGCGGCGGCGCTTCCCCAGCGCCACCCTGCTCAAGGTCGGGGGGGCGGGCGGCCCGCGCTGGCGGGCCCAGACCCAGGCCCTGCTGCGCGAGCTCGGCCTGCAGGAGGGCCGTGAGGTGCGCTTCCTGCAGAACATCGACGACGCCCTGCTGCAGGCGGCCTACCGCGCCGCCGACGTGATGGCGGTGCCCAGCCTCTACGAGGGCTTCGGGCTGCCCGCGCTCGAGGCCCTCGCCTGCGGCACGCGGGTGCTGGTGACCAACTGCGCTGCCTTGCCCGAGGTGGTGGGATCGGTGGGAACGGTCGTGGAGCCCAGCCTCGAGCCCTTCGCGCGGGCGCTCGAGGAACTGCTAGCCGCCCCGGCCGCTGAGGGATGGCGCCAGGCGGCCCGCGACCATGCCCGGCAACTGACCTGGCCCAGCCGGGCCGAGGCGTACTTGCAGATCATCCGGCAGACGGCCGGCGGCGCTTAGGCCGAAGTTCCCCGCCCACTTGATGCCCCCCAGCAGGTGGGCCAGGAATTTGGGGTCGCTGTAGTCGGCCTTGTCGGAGCCGAGGTTGGTGTACCAGGAGCGCCCCCCGTCGTAGAGGTGGTACCAGGCCATGGGGTGGTCGGCGCCCATGGTGCCCCCGTCCACGTAGGACTCGTCGAGGTTGAGCAGCACGGTGGCCCCGTTGACCTTGGGGTTGACGTCGAAGTTATAGGCCTCGACCTCGAAGTACCAGGGGCTGGGCAGGCCCTGGCTCGAGGGGTGTGAGCCGTCGGTCACGGTCAGCTTGAGCCCGCTCGCGCGGATCTCGCTGGCGAATTTCGCGCCCACCATCTGCACGTACCAGGGCCAGCCGTTCAGGGTGTCGGCCGCGCTGTGGACCCCCACGAAGCCCCCACCCCCCCGGATGTATTGCTGGAGGGCGCCCTGTTGCGAGGCGTTGAGCACGTTGCCCTGGGTGTTGAGGAAGACGACGGCGCGGTACTGGGCCAGGTTGGCGCTGGTGAAGGCCGCCGCGTCCTCGGTAGCGTCCACGCCGAAGCCGTTGAGCTGGCCGAGTTGCCGGATGGCGGCGATGCCGTCGGGGATGGAGTCGTGGCGGAAGGACTCGGTCTTGGAGAACACCAGAACCCGGTTGGACGCGCCGCCGGCGGGCCGGTTCTCCATCAGCACCACCGGGCCGGTGCCGAAGCAGGCCTCGGGCTCGGGGCAGACGTGGCCGAAGATGTCGTAGTCGCCGTCGCTGCCGGCGTCGGCCACGCGGGTCTGGTGCAGCCCCTCGGTGGCGATCACCTGGGCGCTCCAGCTCGAGCCGCTGCGCAGCCACAGGAACAGGCGCTTCTGGCCGCGGAACTCCGAGCCCACGACGTCGAGGTCGCCGTCGGCGTCGAGGTCGAGCACGTCGAGGGAGTGGATGCTGTCGACGCTGCCCTGAATGGCGTGGCGGGTCCAGGGGCCGGTGGGGTCGGCGGGGGCTTCGAACCAGGCCACTTCGCCGGTGCGCTCGGAGGGCGCCATCACCGCGTCGAGGCGGCCGTCGCCGCTGAGGTCCTTGAGCACCACGCTGGCGTAGGGTTCCCAGCCGGAGGTGAAGGTGTACCGGCCCCACCCCCCGCCGCCGCTGCCGGGGTTCCTCATCCAGACGCCGCCCACCGCCAGGTCGGGCCAGCCGTCGCGGTTGATGTCGCCCACGTCGAGCCCGTTGCGGCCGTAGCCGGGGTCGATGTCGAAGGAGGACCACGAGGTCTTGCTGCTCTGCAGGAAGACCGTGATCACCGAATCGGTCTCGCCCCGCATGGCCACGTCGGGCTTGCCGTCGTTGTTGAAGTCGGCCACGACGATGTCGTGGGTGCCGGCGTTTCCGAGGCTGCGCTTGGTCCAGGAGGTCCCCGCCCCGTTGGCGTTCTCGTACCAGTGGGTGCCGTAGATCACGTCGAGGTCGCCGTCCTGGTCGAGGTCGGCCACCGTGCTGCCGCTCTGGCTGCGCGAGGCGCTGTCGATGGTGCGCTTGGTCCAGCCGGGCGCCTCGTACCACACCAGCTCGACGTTGTCCCCGCCGATGATGAGGTCGGGGAGGCCGTCGCGGTTGAGGTCGCCGATGCTCTTCATCCAGGCCGACTGCGGGCTGTCGGCGTCGATCTGCACCCGCTGGAAGTTGAGGCTGCCGGTCGGCGGGGGTGGGGGAGGGGGCGTGGTGGGGTTGTAGGTCACGCTGACGCTGGCCTGGCCCTTGAGGCCCGCCTCGTCGTAGGCGAAGACGGTGACGGTGTTGCCGCCGCTCTGGAGGGTGCCGATGGTGCGGTCGAAGGTCACCGACTTGCCGGGGGTGACGTTCACCGTCTCCTCGGGCTCGCCGTTGAGCTTGAAGCCCAGCCGGGTCACGCCCTGGTCGTCGCTGGCGGTGCCCTGCACGCGCACGGTGTTGCTGGTGGTGCTGCTGTTGTTGGCCGGGCTGCTGATGCTGACGCTGGGCGCGGCGTTGGTGCCGGAGGCGTAGGTGAGGCTGAGGGTGACGGAGGTGCGGGTGTTGTTGTTGTCGTAGGCGTGCACCGTGAGGGTGTTGCCGCCCTGCCTCAGCCCGCTGACGTTGAAGCTGAGGCTCACGCTCTTGCCGGCGCTGATGCTGACGTTCTGCTCGTTGCCCCCGTTGAGCTGGTAGCTCACATGCGAGACGAGGGTGTCGTCGCTGGCGGTGCCCCGCACGGCGACGGTGCTGCTCGAGACCGTGCTGTTGTTGGCGGGCTCGCTGAGGGTGAGGCTGGGCGGGGTGGGGGGCGGGGTGTAGTTGACGGTGAAGGACCTCGAGCCCTTGTTCCCCTCGCCGTCGTAGGCGCTCACCACCACCACGTTGGCGCCGGGCTTGAGGAAGCCGAGGGTGTGGTCGATGTTGACCTGGGTGGACGGGTTGACGCCGAAGCTCTCCTCCGCCTCGTCGTTGAGCTTGTAGCTCAGCCGGGTCACGCCCTTGTCGTCGCTGGCGCTGCCCAGGATGCGCACGGTGTTGGCGCTGACGACGGCGCCGTCGGCGGGCTGGCTGATGCTGAGCTTGGGGGTGGAGGCGGAGGCGGCGTTGTAGGTCACGCGCACCGAGGCCGAGCCCTTGAGCCCCGCCGCGTCGTAGGCGATGACCTCGAGGGTGTTCCCCCCGCTCTGCAAGCCGCTGACGCTGAAGAAGAAGGGCACGCTCTTGCCCTGGTTGATGCTGACGGGTTTCTCGCTGCCGCCGTTGAGGCGGTAGCTCAGGGCGGTCACGCCCCGGTCGTCGGTGGCGACGCCCTTCACCGCGATGCTGCTGCTGGCGGTGGTGCTGCCGTCGGCCGGCTCGTTGAGGCCAACCTGGGGCGGGTTGTTGCGCGGGGCCCGCCGGAACTGGACCTTGGCCGAGCTCTTCAGCCCGTTGGTGTCATAGGCGTTGACCAGGACGGTGTTGTCCCCCTCGGCCAGGCCCGTAACGGCGAAGTCGAAGGGGACCTGGCGGCCCACGGTGATGCCGACGGGGTGCTCGACCCCGCCGTTGAGCTGGTAGGTCAGGCGGGCGACCCCGCTGTTGTCGAGGGCCTCCCCCTGCACCGCGACGCCGTCGTCGGGGATGGTGGAGCCGCCGAGGGGCTGGTTGATCCGGATCTCTGGGGGCGTCCCGTCACCCCTGGTACACGCCGCCAGCAGCAACACCATTCCTGCTAGCAGCCCCCAAAAGAGGTTTCCGTGTGTTGACCCTGGCCCGAAACGCATAACGCCTCCGTTAAGGCAACGACTTAAGCCACGTAATTCAACCGTGAGAGGACACTGAGGGCGTTGAGAATCCTGTAAAGGTCCGTTTAGCTAGTGTTTAGTTCCCCTTGAGCTTGGGGATGCGCTAAATGCTTTTGCAATTCTGCCAACTTTCACATCTTACACTGAACTTGCGTGGAGCCAATCCGAAACATACACCTGCCGCCCCGGGCTCGAGCGTGAAATCCAGGATTTTTCGGGTTTTGGGGTATTCCCGGAGGGTTCACCGGGAAAAACGTACCTCCCCCAAGCGGGGGGGTCAGCGGCTCGAGCGGTTCTCCATCAGCACCACCGGGCCGGTGCCGAAGCAGGCCTCGGGCTCGGGGCAGACGTGGCCGAAGACGTCGTAGTCGCCGTCGTTGCCGGCGTCGGCCACGCGGGTCTGGTGCAGCCCCTCGGTGCCGAGGACTCGGGCCTCCCAGCCGTTCCCCTTGTTGAGCCACACGAACAGGCGCTTCTGGCCGCGGAACTCCGAGCCCACGACGTCGAGGTCGCCGTCGCCGTCGAAGTCCAGCACGTCGAGGGAGTGGATGCTGTCGACGCCGGGCTCGATCACGTGCTCGCGCCAGCGGGCCGTGGGGTCGGCGGGGGCCTCGAGCCAGGAGACCCGGCCCTTTTCCTCCGAGGGGGAGGCCACCACGTCGAGGCGGCCGTCGCCGTTCACGTCCGCGAGCACCACGGCGGCGTAGGGCACCCAGTCGGTGTAGGTGTGCTCGCTCCACCGGGCCTTGGCGAGGCCGGGGCCGGGGTTTTTCATCCACACGCTGCCCGTGACCAGGTCGGGCCAGCCGTCGCGGTCGACGTCGCCCACGTCGAGCCCGTTGCGGCTGCGGCGGGGGTCGACCTCGAAGGGGCGCCAGTCGTCCTTGGCGTTCTGCAGGAAGACCGTGATCACGGTGTCGGTCTCGCCGCGCATGACCACGTCGAGCTTGCCGTCCTTGTCGACGTCGGCTACGGCGATGTCGTGGGTCCCCGCGTTGCCCAGCACGTGCCGCTTCCAGGACGTCCCCCGGCCGTTGAGGTTCTCGTACAGCACCACCCCCACGACGAGGTCCTGGTCGCCGTCCTTGTCGATGTCCACCGCCGCGCTGCCGCTCTGGCTCTTGGCCGACGGGTCGATGGTGCGCTTGACCCAGTAGGGGGCCTGGTACCACACCAGCGGCCCGTTGCCGCCGCTGATGACGAGGTCGGGGAGCTTGTCGCCGTTGAGGTCGGCGACGCTCTTGATCCAGGCCGAGTCGGGGCTGGCCTTGTCGACCTGCACCCGCCGGAAGCTGAAGGGGTTGCCCTGGGCCCCCAGCAGCAGGGTCAGGGCCAGGCTCGAGAGCAGGAGTCGGGTCTTCCATCGCGGTAGGTTCACGGCCTCTCCTCGGGGATGGGGTAGCGCTGGGCGGCTCGAGGGCCTCCGGCTCCACCAGCGAAACTACCAGATCGCCGGGCGCTCGAGCGTGAGCCCACGCTGAGAGGCCCCGCCGTGCCGGGGCGGGGCCTCGAGCCGGCCGGTCGCTCAGTTCTCCAGCAAGACAACAGGCCCCGTGCCGAAGCAGGCCTCGGGCTCGGGGCAGACGTGGCCGAAGACGTCGTAGTCGCCGTCGTTGCCGGCGTCGGCCACGCGGGTCTGGTGCAGCCCCTCGGTGCCGAGGACTCGGGCCTCCCAGCCGTTCCCCTTGTTGAGCCACACGAACAGGCGCTTCTGGCCGCGGAACTCCGAGCCCACGACGTCGAGGTCGCCGTCGCCGTCGAAATCCAGCACGTCGAGGGAGTGGATGCTGTCGACGCCGGGCTCGATGACGCGGCGGGTCCAGGCGTTCTTTGGGTCGGCGGGGGCCTCGAGCCAGGCCACCTCGCCGGTGCGCTCGGAGGGCGCCATCACCGCGTCGAGGCGGCCGTCGCGGTTCACGTCCGCCAGGACGACGGCCGCGTAAGCCTGCCAGCCGGGGGCGAAGGTGTACCGGCCCCACCCCCCGCCGCCGCTCCCGGGGTTCCTCATCCACACGCCGCCCACCGCCAGGTCGGGCCAGCCGTCACGGTCGATGTCGCCCGCCGCCAGGCCGTTGAGCCCGTAACCCGGCTCCACGTCGAAGCTGTCCCACGAGGTCTTGCTGTTCTGCACGAACACCGTCACCACGGTGTCCTGCTCCCCGCGCATGGCCACGTCGGGCTTACCGTCCCTGTTGAAGTCGGCGACCACGATGTCGTGGGTGCCCGCGTTGCCGAGGCTGTGCTTGGCCCAGGAGGTGCCCCTGCCGTTGGCGTTCTCGTACCAGTGGGTGCCCACCACGAGGTCCTGGTCGCCGTCCTTGTCGAGGTCGGCCACGGCGCTGCCGCTCTGGCTGCGGGCGTAGCCGTCGATCACGCGCTTGGTCCAGCCGGGAGCCTCGTACCACACCAGATCGTCGGCGTCGCCCGCGATGACGAGGTCGGGGAGGCCGTCGCCGTTGAGGTCGCCCACGCTCTTCATCCACGCCTCCTTGGGGCTGGCCGCGTCGATCTGGACCCGCCGGAAGTCGAGGTCGCCCGTGGGCGGCGCGGGGTTGTAGGTCACGCGCACCGAGGCCGAGCCCTCGAGCCCCGCCGCGTCGTAGGCGATGACCTCGAGGGTGTTCTCCCCGCTCCTGAGCCCGCCGGCGGTGAAGCCGAAGCCGAGGGCCTTGCCCGCCGTGACGCCCACGTCCTGCTCGGCCCCGCCGTTGAGGCGGTAGGTCAGGCGGGTCACCGAGGCGTCGTCGCTGGCCGAGCCGCTCACCTCTACCGAGGGGCTGGCGAGGGCGCTGCCGTCGGCCGGCGCGGCGATGCGGACGCTGGGCGCGGCGTTGGCGCCGCCGCTGGAGCCGTAGTTCACGGTCAGGGTGTAGGTGCCGCGACCCCCGTCCGGGTCGTAAGCGCTGAGGACGATGGTGTTGCTCCCCGGGCGCAGGAAGCCCACGCTGTGGTTGAAATTCACCCGCTCGCCGGGTTCGACGGCGATCTCCTCCTCGGGCTCGTCGTTGAGCCGGAAGGTCAGGCGGCTCACGCCCTTCTCGCTGCTGGCGCTGCCGCGCACCTGCACCGTGGCGGCGTCGCTGGTGCTGCCGTCGGCGGGGGAGAAGATGCTGAGGGTGGGGGCCCCGCCCGGCTCGGGCTGGCCCTGGCCGTAGTTCACGGTCAGCGCGGTGGAGCTGGCGTTGCCCTCGTCGTCGTAGGCGGTGAGCACGAGGGCGTTGGCCCCGGGCTGCAGGAAGCCGACGGTGTGGTTGAAGCTCGAGCGGCCGCCCGGGGTGACGCGGATGACCTCCTCGGGCTCGCCGTTGAGCCGGAAGGTCAGCCGCGCGACCTCCCGGTCGTCGTGCACCTCGCCCTGCACCTGCACCGTGTCGGAGCTGCTGCTCGAGCCGTCGTCGGGCGAGCTGACGGTGATGCCGGGGGCCCCGGCCTGCTGGGCGGCCAGGGAAACCCGCACGCTGGCACGGCCCTCGAGCCCCGCCGCGTTGTAGGCGCTGACCACCAGCTCGTTGTCGCCGGGCTTGAGGCCCGCGACGCTGAAGTACTGCCGCACGCTGCGCCCGGGGGCCAGGCGCACCGCCTGCTCAGCCCCGCCGTTGAGCCGGTAGGTCAGGCGCCGCACCCCGACGGCGTCTTCCGCCAGCACCTGCACCCCCACGCTGCCGGAACTGCTCGAGGCCGCGCTGCTCAGGTTCAGGGCCACCCGCGGGGCCGAGGCCGGCGCGGGCCGGTCGGTGCAGGCCGCCAGCATGACCAGTAAAGACCATAGAAGCACTCGCCTAAAATCTTTAGCCGCAATTTGCTCGGATTTTTCCATAATAACCCCACCTGCCTTAAAATTCACGCCGTCTAACATCAGAGGCTTGCGGTTCATCCTGAGAAGTCGCTGAGCCGGGGATGATCGCTGGGGAAATCGTCCACTCACAGTCTTAACGCAAAAGTTCAACAATCCTTAAGGCTAAACCGCATAAAGGCGTTCGCTTCGGGGCATCTTCGGTAATTAGGTCGAATCGGGTTCAAATTTCCATAAACGGCCGTCGAGCTGTTCGGAATAGCGAATCATACCGGATTCAAAAAGATAATCACCCAAACCAAAGACCTTCAGAGGCTATCTTTTTGAATCCTAGAGCACTCCCTTCGGTCGGGTCAGTTCGTCCCCATTCGGGAACGAACTGACCGAATCTGGTATCAATCAGGGCTGACGGATGGACGAGCACCCCGGGCGCAAAGCCCGGGGTGCCACGGCAGGGAGGAGGCTCGTGAGGGGTTCAGTAGCTCCGGCGTGGGTTTGTCAGATTGGCAGGGTGACAAACCCACGCCGGAGCCCTCATTCTCCCTTCGGTCGGGGTGACTTTGTCAAAAGTCACCCTGGAGAAACTTAGTTCTTGTCGCTCAGCGCACCCTCGATGTTCATCGAGCTCTGGGGGGCATTGCCGCACGCCTCGTAGAACATGAAGAAGGCGTCGCGGGTGTAGCACTCGCTGTTGCGCTCGTTGCGCACCTCGAGGCGCAGCCCGGGCTTGACGTACTGGCGGACGGCGCCGGCGTCGGAGGCGGGCAGGGTCTTCTTGCCGTAGATGTCGGTGAAGAACTCGCCGCCGCCGCCCGGCGTCCTGGAGGCGTCGATGGACAGCGCCGGGCCGCCGGGGTCGGTCGCCACCGCGAACAGGCGCTGCTCGCCCACGTTCTGCCCGATGCGGATCGTCTGGGCACAGGTCGAGTCGGTGCAGCCGAGGATCGGCGTGACGGTGTCGAAGGTGAGGCCGGCGAGGCTGAGGCCCAGGATCAGGCCCCTGTCGGCGCTGCGCCAGGGCTCGTAGCCGTTGAGGTCGGGCTGCACCTTGATGGTGCGGGTGCCGGTGCTGGTGGAGGCCACCTGGGCGGGGGTCGGCACGCCCTGCGGGCAGGTGACGTTGAGCGGCAGGTCGGTGTTGTTGTCGCGGGAGGCGCCGAAGTCGGTCATGAGGCGCAGGTCGGCCACGATCTCGCCCGTGGACTTGTTGGCCACCGTCACCTGGAGGCTGTGGAACTGGCGGCAGAAGCGGCCCGCGCCGCCGGTGCCGAAGTGGTGGACGAAGAGCCAGCGGTAGCCGTCGCGCTCCCACACGTAGTTCTTGAAGCCGGGGTGCGGCTCGGGCAGCACGCCGCTGCTGTGCAGGTCGTCCTGGACGTAGCCGAAGCCCACCTTGTAGCCGGGGACCAGGAGGCCGGGGTCGGAGCCGTGGTCGTGGCCGAAGTAGCACCAGTAGACGGGGTCGACCTGGGGGTGCCAGGTGGCGAGGACCCGCCTGGCGCCGTTGGGCATGGTGACCTCGGTGGTGTACTGGTCGTGCACCCACTGCGGGCAGGCCTTGTTGGGCTCGGCGGCCGGGCTCCCGAGCTGGGCCGGGGCCGGGGAGGCGCTGCCGTCCTTCTCGCCGAAGAGGACCAGGTAGGTGAAGAGGTTCTGCGCCTGGCGCTGGCCGGGGTCGTAGACCGAGCCCAGTTGTACCGTCTGGCCGGCGCTGAAGTTCTTGACGTACACCTGCCGGTCGGCGTTGTTGATGCGCACGGTGCCCTGCTGGGTCCAGTTGTTCTTCAGCCAGCTCGGGACCTTGGTGGGGTCGGCGCGCCAGACGATGGCCAGCCGCGCGTCACGGTTGAGGGTGAGGCTGATGAAGGTGGCCTTGTCGTACTGCCAGACGCTGCCGTGCTTGCCGCCGTTGGGGGGCAGCAGCACGTCCCAGCCCTGGAAGCTGCCGGCGTTGTTGATGGTCCAGCCGCTCTGCGCGTCGGTGAGGGTGTTGTTGGTGGTGAACTGGCGGGGGCGGTAGAACATGTCCTCCACGGCGGGCTGGTCGCCCTCGGGGCTGCTCTGCATCCACATGTAGCTGCGCAGCAGCGTGGGGTTGGCGCCGCCGCTGGGCGGGGGCGGAGGCGGGGTGGTGCCGCTGGAGAAGGTGAAGCTCACGCTGGCGCTGCCCTTGGCGTTCGCCGCGTCGTAGGCGTTGACGGTGAGGGTGTTGCTGCCGTCGCGGAAGCCGCTGACGTTGAAGCTGAAGGAGACGTTGGCGCCGCTGGTGATGCTGACGTTCTGCTCGGCCCCGCCGTTGAGCTGGTAGGTCATGCGGGTCACGCCGGCGTTGTCGCTGGCGCTGCCCTGGACGGCCAGGCTGGTGCTGGTGGTGCTGCTGCCGTTGGCGGGCTGGGTGATGCTCACGGTGGGCGGGGTGTTGCTGCCGCCGCTGCCGTAGTTGACGGTGACGGTGCTCGAGCCCTTGTTCCCGTCGGCGTCGTAGGCGAAGACCGTCACGGTGTTGGCGCCGGGCTTGAGGAAGCCGATGGTGCGGGCGAAGCTCACGCTGGTGGAGGAGGTGATGGCGATGACCTCTTCGGGTTCGTCGTTGAGCTGGAAAGTCAGCTTGGTCACGCCCTTGTCGTCGCCGGCGGTGCCCTGGATGCGCACGGTGGTGGTGCTCACCGTCGCGCCGTTGGCGGGCTGGCTCAGGCTCACCGTAGGAGCCGCTCCCGACCCCGAGGGCGGAGGAGGCGGCGGGGCGCTGCCGTAATTGACCGTGACGTTGCTGACGCTGCGGTTGCCGTTGCCGTCGTAGGCGATGATGCTGATGGTGTTGGCCCCGGGGCTGAGGAAACCGGCGGTGTGGTTGAAGCTCACGCTGCTACCGGGCGTGATCGACATGGGCTCCTCGGGCTCGTTGTTGAGCTTGAAGGTCATGCGGGTCACGCTGACGTCGTCGGTGGCCGAGCCGGTCAGGCGCACGGTGTTGGTGCTGGCGGTGGAGTTGTTGGTCGGGGTGCTGACGCTGATGACGGGCGTGGCCGAGGTGGCCGCCGCGAAGTTGAGCTCCACGACGCGGGTGCTGCTGTTGCCCGCCTTGTCGGTGGCGGTGAGGGTGATGGTGTTCTTGCCGGGCTTGAGCTCGCGCATGTTGAGCCCGAAGCGGAACTGCGCCAGGCCGGTCAGCTCGATCTCCCGCTCCTCACCGTCGTTGATGCGGTAGCTGAGCTTGGCGGCCTCCTGGTTGTCCGCCACCATGCCCGAGAGCTGCCACCCGTTGCCCGAGACCTGGCTGTCGGAGGGGGGGTTGTAGAGGTTGATCGCGGGCTTGACGGAGTCTTTGGAGCCGCTGTTACACGCGGCCAGCAGGGCTACGACGAGCCCGAAGCCGAGCGTGCGAGCACGCTTCCACGCCGGGGTGAAGGATCGGTATGCACTCATATTTCTGCCTCGAGGGGGTAACGGAACGTAACTCCGCACCGCGAATTTATAGTCGAATGCGTAACGCCCTTCCTTTAGAGGACCCTAAAGCTGTGTTTAGTTTCCTCGTGATTTACACGAAATTTCTATCATGATGGGTGAAGCTGAATGGGGGCTGATGACGCCCTGATGGGATAATTGTCCCTCACCTTTGCTCGACGGTTTTCTCACACATTTTGCTCGAGTGTTAATATCCGTTAATCCAAAACGGCGGAGCCCGCCCCGGCGAGGAGCGGGCGAGTTTGGGAATTTTTTGCGCGAACCGTCAGATTCGGCTCAATTGCGGCTAATTTTACGGGTTAGGAAGTCCATCAGCACGTAACGCCCGATGTTGGCGGGGGTGGTCAAGTAGGCCTTGCCCCGCGTGATCTGGGTGAGCTTCTTGACGAAGGCCAGCAGCTCGGGTTCGCGCGCGAGCATGAAGGTGTGGATGGGGATGCCCTCCTTGCGCGCCAGCGTGGCCTCCTTGAGCGTCTCGGCCAGGATCACCGGGTCGAGGCCCCAGGCGTTCTTGTAGATCTGGCCCGAGGGTAGGGTGAGGGCCGAGGGCTTGCCGTCGGTGATCATGATGATCTGCTTCATCTCCCCGCCCATCTTGCGCAGGATCTTGCGGGCGAGCTTGATGCCCTCGGCGGTGTTGGTGTGGTAGGGGCCCACCTGCACGGTCGGCAGCCGGCCCAAGGGCACCTCCTCGGCGGAGTCGTGGAAGGTGCCGAAGCGCACCTGGTCGCCGGGGTACTGCGTGCGGATGAGGTGGGCCAGCCCCAGCGCCACGCGCTTGGCGGGGGTGAAGCGGTCCTCGCCGTAGAGGATCATCGAGTGCGAGCAGTCGAGCAGCACGACCGTGTTCATGGCGGCGGTGTACTCGGCGAGCTCGATGATGAGGTCTTCTTCCTCGAGGTTCTCCATCCCCTTCATGGCCGCGCGCTTGAGGGTCTCGGGGATGTTGAGGGTGGGCTGGTCGCCGAACTCGTAGGGCTTGGTCTCGCCGCTCGACTCCACCCCCGAGGCGTAGTGGCGCGTCATGTGGGCGCCGGGGTTGTTCTTGCCCAAGGCCCCCATCAGCGAGCGCAAGGAGCGCAGGCCCAGGAAGTCGACGGACTTGTTGGTGAGCTCGAGCCGGGTGTCCTGGGCCTCGCCCTGCATCCCCTGGCCGGTGGCGGGGTCGGTGGGGTCGTTGCCCGGCAGCCGGATGAAGCCCTCGTCCTGCAGCCGCTGCATGAGCTTCTGGATCTCGCGGTACAGCCGCGTGTCCTCCTTGCGGTCGGCGAAGCGGGCCTCGCGCAGCCACTCCTCGGGGATGCGCTCCTGCTCGAGCAGCGCCTGCAGGAGCGCGTCGTAGAGGTCCTCGAGGGTGGGGGTGCGGTCGGGGTCGGGCTGGTAGCGGTTGTAGGGGTCGGAGAAGCCCGAGTCGAGGAGGAAGTCCTCGAGCATATCCATGAGCTCGGAGCTCGTCAGGTCGTCGAGGCTGGATTCGTACTTGCTGTAGCGGACACGCATGCTGCCTCCGGCAGTGCCGAACGCTAAACGCCCGACGCCCAACGCCAGGGAAGAGCCCGGCCCCGGCGGTTAGCGTCTTGCGTCTTGCGTTCGGCGTTGGGCATCTCAGTTCCCGCTCCCCCAGCGCTCCCGCTCGCGCTCGACGGGGGCGCTGTAGCTCTCCTCGCCGCGGGCGATCTTGCGGCGGCCGGCCAGGCCCTCCAGGACGAACTCCCCGGCCGCCACCAAAGCCTCGGGGGTGGTGTGGCTCTCCAGGCGGCGGGCGGCCTCGAGCAGCCCCGGCACCTTCTCCATCTCCTTGAGGGCGCCCTTGGCGTCCTCGGGCAGGGTGAGGAGGTTGCCCTGGGCGAAGTATTCGACGACCTCGTCGGTCTTGAGGCCCTTGGAGCGCTCGCCGTAGGCCAGGCCGAAGGCTTTTTGCAGCAGGTCGCGGGCCACGCGCTCGGCGCCTTGCATCTCGCCCTCGTACTCGAGCTCGATCTTGCCGGTGATGGCGGGGAGGGCGAAGTAGAGGTCGATGGGGCGGGCCACGGTGCGCTCGCCGTACTGCAGGGCGCGGCGCTCGGCGTTGGAGGCCACGAGCTCGAGCAGGCTGATGGAAAGGCGCTGCGAGACGCCCGAGGTCTTGTCCACGCGCTTGTCCTCGCGGGCCACGAAGGCCACCGCCTCGGAGGCTTCGGCCACGTAGGAGGGGATATAGAGCCCCTCCTCCCGCGCGGTCCAGGCCTCCTGCTGGGTGATGGCCAAGCCCTCGTCGAGGGTCCGGGGGTAGTGGGTGCGGATCTCCGAGCCGATGCGGTCTTTGAGCGGGGTCACGATCTTGCCGCGCGCGGTGTAGTCCTGGGGGTTGGCGGTGAAGGCGATCCAGACGTCGAGCTGCAGGCGCACCGGGTAGCCCCGGATCTGCACGTCGCCCTCCTGCAGGATGTTGAACAGCGCCACCTGCACCTTGGGCGCGAGGTCGGCGACCTCGTTGATGCCGAAGATGCCCCGGTTGGCGCGGGGCAGGAGGCCGTAGTGGACGGCCTCGAGGTCGGAGAGCCCGGTGCCGCGCCGGGCGGCCTTGATGGGGTCGATGTCGCCGAGCAGGTCGGCCACGGTGGTGTCGGGGGTGGCGAGCTTCTCCACGTAGCGCTCGTCGCGGGGGACCCAGACGATGGGCGCGTCGTCGCCGGCCTCCTCGAGCAGCCGCTTGGCCTCGGCGGAGAGCGGCTTGAGGGGGTTGTCGCGCAGGTCGGTGGGGAGGGCGGGCACTTCGTCGTCGAGGAGCTCGGTCAGTTGGCGCAAAATGCGGCTCTTGGCCTGCCCGCGCAGGCCGAGCAGGATGAAGTTGTGGCGGGCCAGCACGGCGTTGACCAGTTCGGGCACCACCGAGTCGTCGTAACCCTGGATGCCGGGGAACAGCCGCTCGCCCGAGCGCAATTTGGCGATGAGGTTCTCCCGCGCCTCGTCCTTGACGCTGCGCTGGAGCTTGGCCATGGGGTAGGAACGCTTCAGCTCTCCTAGGGTTGTGGCCTTCATGGAGGGAGTGTACGCCTCGAGGGCTAAAACGTATGTGGATTGGCTTTCAAGTCGTTTTCATCGGCTCCTGGACGTGTCGAGCGATGCTCTTGCCGATGGGAGCGCTATTTTCATGGGATAACTGTTCGGATTTGCGGTAAACTCGGGATAATTTCGGGTTCGACGCAGGCCCGCCAGGCGGGCGGCGGGGAGGGTTGGGGCGGTTGCTCGAGGGCTGACCGGGCCTCCGCGCCGGCCTTGACGGGGCCGATGGCGGCCTGATAGCGTTGGGGTGATCGGCTAGGGGTGCCCCCGCGGGGGCTGAGAACAGGGTGAGCCCTGTAACCCTTGGAACCTGATCCGGTTAGCACCGGCGGAGGGAAGCCCGTGGAAAAACCTATCCAGTCCAACGTGTACCCGTTCCTCCTGGCCCCTCGCCGGTCCGGGAGGTGGTTTCTTGTTAGGAAAACTGTATCTGGTGGCGAGCCCCCGGCCCGGCCGGCCGGGGGCGGAGTTGCTGGGCCGCCTCGAGGCCGCCCTGGACGGCGGGGTCGAGCTGCTGCAACTGCGGGCCAAGGGCCTCGAGGCCCGGGCCATCCTCGAGCTCGGTGAGAAGCTGCGGGGCCTGTGCGCCCGTTACGGGGTGCCGCTGGTGATCAACGACCGCCCCGACCTGGCGGCCGTGCTGGAGGCCGACGGGGTGCACCTGGGGCAGGGGGACCTGAGCGTGGCCCAGGCCCGGCGCTTCTTCGCGGGCTGGATCGGCCGCAGCACCCATGAACCCGAGCAGGCCCTGCGCGAGCAGGCCGCGCTCGAGGGGGGCGGGGGCTATGTTTCGGTGGGGCCGGTCTGGGAAACCCCCACCAAACCCGGGCGGCCCGCGACGGGCCTGGCGTACGTGCGGTGGGCGGCGCGAAACCTCCGGGTGCCCTGGTTCGCCATCGGGGGCATCGACGAGCACACGCTGCCCGGGGTGCTGGAGGCCGGGGCCCGCCGGGTGGCGGTGGTGCGGGCCATCCTGGACGCGCCCCATCCCGAACAGGTCGCCGCGCGCATGCGGAGGTGGCTGGATGGTCTGGATTAACGGCAAGGCCGTGGAGGCCGAGGGGAAGAGCCTGAGCGAGGTGGTCGAGGCCGTGTGCGGCCAGCGGGGGATAAGCCCCGACGCGGTCGCGGTGATGCTCAACGACGAGATCTGGGTCAAAGGCCGCTGGCCAGCCCGCCCCCTGGCAACGGGGGACGTGGTGGAGGTCGTGGCCATGATGCAGGGGGGCTAGCCGTGAGCGAATTGGTGATCGCAGGCCGGCGCCTGAACAGCCGCCTGTTCGTGGGCACGGGCAAGTACCGCGACTTCGCGCTGATGAGGGAAGCGCTCGAGGCTTCCGGGGCCGAGGTGGTGACCGTCTCCGTCCGGCGCGTCGAGGTGGGGGCGGCGGGGCACCAGGGCCTGCTGGAAGCGCTGGACTGGCAGCGCTACCGGGTGCTGCCCAACACCGCCGGAGCCCGCACGGCCGTCGAGGCCCTGCGCCTGGCCCGGCTGGGGCGGGCGCTCACGGGGAGCGACTGGGTCAAGCTGGAGGTCATCCCCGACCCCACCTACCTGCTGCCCGACCCCCTGGAGACCTACCGCGCCGCCGAAGCCCTGGTGCAGGAGGGCTTCGCGGTGCTGCCCTACATCGCCCCCGACCCGGTGCTGGCACACAAGCTCGCCTGCCTCGGCTGCGCCACCGTGATGCCCCTGGCCGCCCCCATCGGCTCGGGGCAGGGCCTCAAGAACCGGGCCATGCTGGAAATTTTCGCGCGGCAGCGCGCCGTGTTGCCGCCCGTCGTGGTGGACGCCGGGCTGCGCTGGCCCTCGGAAGCCGCCGGGGCGATGGAGCTGGGGGCCGACGCGGTGCTGGTCAACACCGCCATCGCCGAGGCCCAAGACCCCGTAGCCATGGCCGCCGCCTTCGGCCAGGCGGTGCGGGCGGGGCGCATGGCCTACGAAGCCGGTCCCATGCCTGAACGCGCCTCCGCCAGCCCCTCCAGCCCGACCCAGGGCGTCCCCCTGCCCCAGCCGGAGATGCCCTTGTGAGCGAGGTCGTGGTGGTTGGGGGCGGCGTCATCGGCAGCCTCATCGGCTATCGCCTATGCCGGGAGGGGCTCGAGGTCACCCTGCTGGAGGCGGGCAAGGCCGGGCAGGCCACCCGGGCCTCGGCGGGAATGCTGGCCCCGCACGCCGAAGGCCTGGGCGGGGAGGAGCTCGAGTGGGCCCGGGAAGGGCTCGAGCGCTACCCCGAACTCGTGCGCGAGCTCGAAGCCGCCAGCGGGATCGAGGTCCCTCTGGCCCTGAGCGGCGTCTGGAGCCTCGAGCGCCCCCCGCTCCGGGGCTGGGAGGCCCTGCGCGGCCTCGAGCCCCGCCCCGGCGGCTACCTCGACCCGGTGCGGCTGCTGGCCGCCGTGCAAAAAGCCTTCGTGAGCCTGGGTGGCACCATACGAACGGAAGAGGCCCGGCGCGTCGAGCCCGGCCGGGTGTACACCGCCACCCGGTGCATCGCGGCCCGCCAGGTCGTGCTCGCCAGTGGGGCCTGGTCGAGCCGCTTCGGCCTGGAGGTGCGCCCGCTCAAGGGCGAAGCCCTGCTGCTGGCGGCCCCGCCGCCGCCCGGCCCGGTGTTCGTGGGGGCGGGCTACGCGTTGCCGCGCGGGGCACAGGTCTACCTGGGAGCCACCCAGCGCGAGGGCTGGCGGCCGGGCGTGGGGGCGGAGGGGCTGCGCTGGCTGCAGCGCTACCGCGACGCGCACTTCCCCCACCTCCGCGGCGCTGCCGTCCTCGAGAGCCGCTGGGGTTACCGCCCGGCGGGCCGCCTGACGGTGGGACGGCTCGAGCCGGGGATCCTGGCCGCCACCGGGCACGGGCGCAACGGCATCCTGCTGGCCCCCGCCACCGCCCGCCGCATCACCGAACTGGTGCTGGAGTCCTGGAGGACGCGGCGGTAGGACGTCGATAGCCGATAGCCGACCGAGTGCCCTCAACCGATTTACCGCATTAGAGCCTCACGGGAAGCGTTTGGCCGCGTAGGGGGAGCCACGACGGGCAGTTCCCGTGGGGCACTTGAAAGGAGCCGACATGACCCAGCTTGAAGCCGCCCGCAAGGGCATCGTCACCGAAGCCATGGCCTACGTGGCCCACTGCGAGGGGCTCGAGCCCCAGTTCGTGCGGGAGCAGGTGGCTGTGGGGCGGGTGGTCATCCCCGCCAACCCCAACCACCGCACCCTGACCCACTTCACCGCCATCGGCGAGGGGATGCGGGTGAAGGTCAACGCCAACCTGGGCACCTCCTACGACTTCGCCGACCCCGAGCAGGAGGTGCGGAAGGTCCGGGCGGCCGTCGAGGCGGGCGCGGACACCGTGATGGACCTCTCCACCGGGGGCGACCTGGCCCGCATCCGCGAGATGACGCTGGAAGCCAGCACCGTCCCGCTGGGCACCGTGCCCATCTACGAGGCCGAATTCCAGGCCGCCCGGCGCAAGAGCGTCTTCGACATGACCGCCGACGAACTGCTGGAGGTCATCGAGCGGCACGGACGCTCGGGGGTCGACTACATCACCGTACACGCGGGGGTGACCCAGGAGAGCCTGCGCCGCTACCGCAACGGCTCGAGGGTCACCGGCATCGTCTCGCGGGGGGGCGGGATGCTGGCGGCCTGGATGCTGCGCAACGAGCAGGAAAACCCGCTGTGGGAACGCTTCGACGACGTGCTCGAGATCGCTCGTAGCTACGACATGACCCTTTCGCTGGGCGACGGGCTGCGCCCCGGTTGCCTGGCCGACGCGACCGACCGCGCCCAGGTCCAGGAACTGCTGCTGGTGGGCGAGCTGGTCGAGCGCGCGCGCCGGGCCGGGGTGCAGGCGATGGTCGAGGGGCCGGGGCACGTCCCCCTGGGTGAGATCCAGGCCAACGTGCAGTTGCAGAAGAAGCTCACCGACCACGCGCCCTTCTACATCCTGGGAATGCTCCCCATCGACACGGGAGCGGCGTTCGACCACATAGCAGGGGCCATCGGCGGGGCGGTCGCGGGCTGGCACGGGGCCGACATGCTGTGCTACCTCACCCCGGCCGAGCACCTGGCGCTGCCCACCGCCGAGCACGTGCGCGAGGGCGTGATCGCCTTCAAGCTCGCCGCCCACGTCGCCGACGTGGCTCGAGGCCACCCCGCCGCCCTCCTCCGCAACCGCCGGATGAGCCAGGCCCGCTACGCCCTCGACTGGGAGCGCCAGTTCGAGCTGTGCCTCTTCCCCGAGGAGGCCCGCAGGCTCTACGAAACCCGCGCCACCCGGACCAAGGCCTGCAGCATGTGCGGCCCCTTCTGCCCGATGAACCTGGTCGAGGCCGTGCTGCGCGGCAGGGCCCGCGTGAGCGACCTCGAGCCCGCCTGAACCCCCGGAGGCCCCGGTGCCCTTTCCCATCGCCCTCACTGTCGCCGGCAGCGACCCCAGCGGCGGCGCCGGCCTCCAGGCCGACCTCAAGACCTTCCACCGCTTCGGGGTCTACGGCATGGGCGTGGTCACCGTGCTGACCGTGCAGAACACCCTCGGGGTGCGCGAGGTCGTGCCCCTCGAGCCCGCCCTGGTCGCACGCCAGCTAGAAGCCGTGCTGCACGACCCCGGAGCCCACGCCCTCAAGACCGGGGCCCTGGGCGAGGCCGCCATCCTCGAGGCCGTCGCCCCCGTGATCGCCCGGTCCGCCCTGCCCCTGGTCATCGACCCCGTCCTCTCGTCGAAGAGCGGGCAGGAGCTGCTGCCCTCCCACGCCCTCGAGGCCCTGAAGTCCTGCCTGCTCCCCATCGCCGCGCTGCTGACCCCCAACCTGCTCGAGGCCCAGGCCCTGCTGGGCCAGCCTATACGCGACCTGGCCGACGCCCGCGAAGCCGCCCGGCTGCTGGCGAGCCTGGGACCACGGGCCGTGCTGCTCAAGGGCGGCCACCTCTCCGCAGAGGAAGCCACCGACGTGCTGTGGGACGGCCACGCGCTGCACCTCTTCACCGCCCGGAAAATCCCCTCGGTCCATACGCACGGGACCGGCTGCACCCTCTCGGCCGCGATCACCGCGTTGCTGGCGAAGGGGATCCCGCTGCACGAGGCGGTCGCTCGAGCCAAGCGTTTCGTGACCCGGGCCATCGAAACGGCCCCGGGCATCGGGCGGGGCATCGGGCCGCTCAACCACTGGGCGGGGGAGGATGCTGATGGCCGATAGCCGGGCGCGGGTCGTACGTCGTACGTCGTACGCAAGACGCCAAACGCAAAACGCCAAACGCCAAACGCCAAACGCAAGACGCAAGACGCCCTTTGTTTGCCCCCCTTAGCAAGGGGGGCTGGGGGGATAAACCCTCCCCGCGCGCGGGGAGGGACGGGGAGGGGCAAACCACATGCCACTAGCCACGAGCCACAGGCCACGAGTCGTTCTTATACCAGATTCGGTTGGTTCGTCACCGTTCGGTGACGGACCAACCCGACCGAAGGGATACGCTTGCTTCGCCGACCGTCAGGGAGGGGTGTGCTCTGGATCCGAAAAGATAGCCTCCGGGGCTCTTCGGATCGGATGATTATCTTTTTGAATCCGGTATTAGCTGCCAGCGACTTCTGCGAGGAGTCCGACCACCCGTGCCAGGATGGCTTCCGCGACTTCGCTCTTCGTCATGAGCGGCAGGGGCTCGACCAGGCCGCCCGGTAGGAGCAGGCTGACGCGGTTGGTGTCCACGGCGAACCCGGCGTCACGGGCGCTGATGTCGTTGGCGACGATCATGGAGAGGTTCTTGCGCTCGAGCTTGTCCTGCGCGTTTTCCAGCAGCTTCTCGCTCTCAGCGGCGAAACCCACCACCACCGCCGGCCGGCCTACCCGGCGGCGCTGCTCGGCCACGGCCAGCAGGATGTCCTGGGTGTGCTCGAGTTCGACCTGGGGCAAAGCGCCCTTCTTGATCTTGTGGGCCTGGACCTGGCGGGGGCGGAAGTCGGCCACCGCTGCGGCCATGATCAGCACGTCGGCCGTCCGGGAGAGCTCCAGGACGGCCTCGGCCATCTGGGCGGCGGTATCCACGTCGGTGCGCTCGGCCCCGGCGGGGGTGGGCAGGGCGGCCGCGGTGGCCCCCACCACCAGGCTGACCCTGGCCCCCAGGTCCAGCGCGGCCTGGGCCAGGGCGAAGCCCTGCTTGCCCGAGGAGCGGTTGGTGATGTAGCGCACGGGGTCGAGGGGTTCCTGGGTGCCGCCTGCGCTCACCGCCACGTGCTTGCCGGCCAGGGGGCCGTTTCGGCTCGAGGCCAGGCGGACGTGCCCCAGGATTTCGCCCGGCTCGAGCATCCGCCCCAGCCCCGTCAGGCCCGAAGCCATGCGGCCCTGGGCCGGGCCCAGGACCTGCACCCCCCTGCGGCGCAGGGTCTCGAGGTTGGCCTGGGTGGCGGGGTGCTCGAACATGCCGCCGTCCATGGCGGGGGCCACCAGCACGGGGCAGCGCGCGGTCAGTGCGGTCAGGGTGAGCAGGTTGTCGGCCTGACCCGTGGCCAGCTTGGCCAGGGTGTTCGCGGTGCAGGGGGCGATCACCAGCAAGTCGGCGCCCTCGCCCAGGCCGACGTGGACCACGTGGGCGTCGCTGTCCCACAGGCTGGCGTGGGCCTTGCGCCCGGTGAGGGAGGCGAAGGTCAGCGGCGTGACGAAGCGCTCGGCCCCGTCGCTCAGGACCACGTCCACCAGGGCCCCGGCCTGGGTGAGCTTGCTGGCAAGGTCGGCGGCTTTGTAGGCGGCGATGGAGCCGCTGACGCCCAGCACGATGCGCTTGCCCTGCAGGGGGTTCACCGGTTGAGCTCCCAGATGATGCGCAGGCCGTCCAGGGTCAGCCAGGGGGCAATGATCTCGATGACCGGCGTCTCCTGGGCGATGAGTTCCGCCAGGCCGCCCGTCCCGATGACCTTCATCTGCGGGCCGAGCTCGGCGCGGAAGCGGGCCACCATGCCCTCGACCAGGCCCACGTAGCCGAACAGGAGCCCCGACTGCATCGAGTGCACGGTGTTGCGCCCGATGACCGAGGGGGGCCGCTGCAGGTCGACCTTGGGCAGCTTGGCGGCCCGCTGGAACAGGGCTTCGGAGGCGATCCCGATCCCCGGCGCGATGGCGCCCCCCAGGTAATCCCCTTCGGCGGTGATGGCGTCGAAGGTGGTGGCGGTGCCGAAGTCCACCACGCAGGCCGGGCCGCCGTAGAGCTTCTGCACGGCGGCGGCGTCGACGATGCGGTCGGCGCCCACCTGGGAGGGGTCGTCGTAGCGCACCCGCACCCCGGTCTGGACGCTCGAGTCCACCACCAGGGGCTTCTTCCCCAGGTATGCCTGCACGGCCTGGACCAGCGTCCCCGTCAGCGGCGGCACCACCGAGGCCATGACCACCGCGTCCACCTGGGCGGGCGAGTGGCCGCTGAAGGCGAGCAGGTTGACCAGGCTGATGCCGTACTCGTCGGGCATGCGCTGGGGGTCGGTGGCGATGCGCCAGCGCGGCCCCAGCTCGTCGCCGCGGTACAGGCCCAGCGTGATGTTGGTGTTGCCGATGTCGATGGCCAGCAGCATAAAACCTCCTCAGACTCCCTCGAGCACCGCGTTATCGATCAGCCGGGTCTTGCCGAAGTGGGCCGCCAGGGCGATGAGCACGTCGCCGCCGAGGTGGGCGAGGGGCTCGAGGTTCTCGGCGTCCACGACCTCGAGGTACTCGAGCCGGCACAAAGGCTCGGCCTCGAGCACCCGCCGCATCCCGGCCAGCAGCACCGCGGCCTCGCGCTCGCCCTCCCGCACCCGGTCTTGGGCCCACGACAGCGCCCGTGAGAGCACCGTGGCGGCCTGGCGCTCGGCGGGGCTCAGGTACACGTTGCGCGAGCTCAGGGCCAGCCCGTCGGGCTCGCGCACGGTGGGGCAGACGACGATCTCGAGGTCGAAGTCGAGGTCGCGCACCATCTTGCGCAGCACGGCGACCTGCTGGGCGTCCTTCTGCCCGAAGTAGGCCCGCCGGGGCTGCACCAGGTGGAACAGCTTGCTCACCACCGTGGCCACGCCCCGGAAGTGCCCCGGGCGGAAGCGGCCGCACAGCCGCTCGGAGAGGCCCTCCACCGTGACGTAGGTCCGGTAGCCCGCAGGGTACATCTCGGCGGCGTCGGGGTGGAACAGGAGGTCTACCCCGGCGGCTTCGGCCATGGCGCGGTCGCGCTCCAGGTCGCGCGGGTAGCGGGCGAAGTCCTCGCCTGGGCCGAACTGCGTGGGGTTGACGAAGATGCTCATGACCGTGAAGCGGTTCTGCGCGCGCGAAGCCTCCACCAGCGAGAGGTGGCCCTGGTGCAAATAGCCCATCGTGGGCACCAGGCCGATGCTCCCGGCCCGGCGTTCCTCGGCCAGGATCTCGCGCAGCTCGGGGATGGTTCGGACCAGGCGCATTCAGACCTCCCTCTCCAGGGCCTCGAGCACGGCCTCGTCCAGGCTGAAGGAGTGCTGTTCGGTGGGGAAAGCCCCGCTCTCGACGTCGTGGACGTACTGCCGCACCGCTTCGGAGCACAGCCCGTGCAGATCCTGGTATTTACGCACGTGCCGGGGGTTGAAGCCGGGGAACATCCCCAGCATGTCCTGCGTCACCAGCACCTGGCCGTCGCACCCCGGCCCCGACCCGATCCCGATGGTGGGGATCTCGAGCCGCCGGGTGAGCCAGGTGGCGAGCCTGTGGGGCACCAGCTCCAGCACCAGCGCGAACACCCCGGCTTCTTGCAGCGCCAGCGCGCCCTGCACGATCCGGCGGGCGGTCTCGAGGGTCCGGCCCTGCGAGCGGTGCCCCCCGAAGACGTGGACCGACTGGGGGGTGTAGCCCAGGTGCCCCACCACCGGAATCCCGGCGGCCCGGATGGCCCGCACGCTCTCCAGCACTTCCAGCCCCCCCTCGAGCTTCACCGCCTTGCAGCCGCCCTCCTGCACCAGGCGGCCCGCCGCGCGCACGCTCTCGTACGCCCCCAGGTGGTAGCTCAGGAAGGGCATGTCGGCGATCACCAGCGCCCGCCTGGCGCCCCGCGCCACGGCCTTGGTGTGGTGCAGCACGTCCTCGAGGGTGACCCGCGTGGTGTCCTCGTACCCCAGCACCACCATCCCCAGCGAGTCCCCCACCAGAATCGCGTCCACGCCCGCCGCGTCGAGGATCTGGGCGGTAGGGTGGTCGTAGGCGGTGAGCATTTTCAGCTTGCGCCCGCGCTGCTTGGCCTCGGCAAAGTCGGTAACCCTGACTGGTTCCATAAACTTCGCCTAGATGTTACCCTTTGCCGCCGGTTTTGCCAGCACTCGAGGGCGCGGCCGTGAGCTCGAGCCTCTCGATCCACGTGCCGCGCACCGGGGAGCTCTACGCGACCGGGCTCGAGCCCTAATCGTGGGGCTCGGCGATCAGGGCCGCGACCAGCCGCCCGGGGCCGTGCACGCCCTTGACCATGACCTGGCCGATGTCGGCCGACTTGCTGGGGCCCGAGTGCAGGCCAATGGCCGAGGGGAGGTCGTCCTTGAGCGCCTGGAGGGCCTCGAGCAGCGTGGCGTAGAGGGCCTCCTCGGGCACGAACACCAGGTGGGTGGGGGGGAGCAGTTGGGTGCGCCGCCCCTCGCGGCTGGAGAGCAGCACCGTTCCCGTCTCGGCCACGGCGCCCAGGGCCCAGGAGATGCCCAGCGGGGCCTCCTCGGGCGGTAGGGCGGGCAGGGCGGGGTAGAGCACCGGCGGGACCATCCGGCTCACCGCCGCGCCGCTGAAGCTTTTGGCGAAGCCCTCGAGCCACTCCCGCGCCCCCTCGAGGTCGGGCAGGCGCACCACCTCGCCCCCGTTGCCGCTGAGCCGCTCGGTGAAGAGGGCGATGGCTTCCTCGCGGGAGAGGCCGGGCAGGGTGAGGGGGTCAGGCAGGACGGGGCTGGGGCGGTGCTCGAGGGCCCGACGAACATGGGAAAGAATTCGGTTCTTGGACACGCTATACCTCAGTCGGCCGGTGCTAGAAAGTAGATCGGCTGGAGCGGAAATTTACGTCTGGCCGCATCCTCGAGCTTCGGATAATACTCCACCCACAAATCAAAGAACTTCTCGAGGTCGATTAGCGTAATTTTCCGGTTCTGTTGTGTCCTGGCTTCGTCCTGAGCATCTTTAGTGAAACCGCTGGTGCTGATAAACAAGCCTACGTCCCCCTCACCCAAGACAGCCATGAAGGATCGTAAGGTCTCTACTGCCACATTGGTACTTACGCGTTTCACTTGTGCCTTTATCCGTGGAGGACGAGTTCCAAGCGGATCACCCCATGCTAAAATGTCGATGCCACCATCTTTCCCGGGCGGGGCAATCCAGCTCACGTAATATCCCATCGCCTTCAACAAGGCTGCAACGAGCTCCTGGAATTCATAGGGGTTCATTGAACGTAGATAACGTTCGATTTCTGTCCAGGCTTGCTCTTCTGCCTGTTCAAACGTAATTTGTGCACTACTGGCACTTCCTTCTTCAAATACGGTTACAGGTTCTTCGGCTGCCTTATTGCCTTTCCTCCACTCACGGAATAAGCGTGCAGCTTGCCTATAAAATTCTTCCGGGTCTTTGTATCTGCTCAGCGCATCCTTACCTGATGGAGTTATTATCCAATTACCTTTGTGTTTCTCCATCCATCCGGCTTTTACCACATCAATGGTGGCAAATCGAACGATTTTGTCAAAGCGTTGTCCACCAGAAGAATAATACCCCTGTTCGTAATCAGTAAGTGGAATCTGCTTCCTGAGTTGCTTGAGTGCCTCCGCGGCTGGCAAACCATTAGGGTGTGCCAGAAGTATTCGAAATAGGACTTGTAATAGTTCACCTGTACGCCTCCGTGTTATCTCAGCCATCCTTAAACCTCCCCAGACTCCCACAACTCCCTGAAGCTCCTGGGGCTCGGCTTCAGCCCGGCCCGGCCCTCCACCCAGGCCTTGAGCACCGGGACTACCGTGTTGTCGAGGGCTTTCTCGGGCAGGAGGCGCAGGGCTTTGGAGGCCAAGCGGTAGGCCCAGGGCTGGGTCATGGCCAGGGCGTAGCCCTTGAGGGCGGCTTTCTCGAAGCGGGGGGTGAGGCCCTCCTCCACGGCGCGGTGGCGCCAGGTGAGGAGCAGCTTGGGGATGGGGATGCGCACCGGGCAGGCCTGGAAGCAGGCGCCGCACAGCGAGGAGGCGTAGGGGAGGGGCTTGGTGTTCTCCAGGCCCACCAGCCCGGGGCTCAGCACCGCGCCGATGGGGCCGGAGTAGACGTAGCCGTAGGCGTGGCCGCCGGTCTGGCGGTAGACCGGGCAGGCGTTGAGGCAGGCCGCGCAGCGCACGCAGCGCAGGGTCTCCCAGGCCTCGAGGTCGGCCAGGACGCTGCTGCGGCCGTTGTCCACGAAGACGACGTGGACCTCCTCGGGGCCGTCGGTCTCGTCGGGGCGGCGGGGGCCCTGGATCAGCGAGACGTAGGTGCCCAGGCGCTGGCCGGTGGCGGCGCGAGCGGTGAGGGTGAGGAAGACCGAGAGGTCGGAGAAGCGGGGCAGGAGCTTCTCGATGCCCACCAGCGCGACGTGGAGGCGGGGGGCGGAGGTGGAGAGGCGGATGTTGCCCTCGTTCTCGATGAGCACCAGCGTCCCGGTCTCGGCCACCACGAAGTTGGCCCCGCTGACGCCCAGGTCGGCCTCGAGGAAGCCCTGCCGCAGCAGCTTGCGGGCCGCGGCCGCCAGGGTGTCGGGCGCGGCGTCGAGGGGGGTGCCGAAGCGCTCGTGGAAGAGCCGGCGGATCTGCTCGAGGTTGAGGTGGATGGCCGGGCCCACGATGTGGCTGGGGGGCTGCTCCAGGAGCTGGATGATGTACTCGCCCAGGTCGGTCTCGAGCACGTTCACGCCCAGGCTCTCGAGCAGCGGGTTGATGCCCAGCTCCTCCGAGATCATGGTCTTGGCCTTGACCGCGCGCCTGACGCCCTTCTCGCGCACCAGCGCGGCCACGATGCGCTGGGCGTCTTCGGCGTCCTCCGCCCAGTGCACCCGGATGCCGCCGCGCTCGAGGGCCGCCGCGGCCTGCTCGAGGTAGTGGTCGAGGTTCATCAGGACGTGGTTCTTGACCCCTTCTGCGAAGTGACGCCAGCCTTCGGCGTCCACCTCGGCGTAGGCCGCGCGCCGGCGGCTGTCGAAGTTGAGGGTGGCCCCCGTGACCGACTCGCGCACGTGGGGCTCTTCGCGGATGACCCGCGCCGACTCCCTGGGGTAATCATTGGACTTGACTTCCATGCTAGGCCCCACTCCCCACGGCCGGTTTCTGCGCCGCTTCCCACAGCACCGAGGCCAGCGGCCTCACGGGGAAGGGCAGGCCGCGGCTATGGACGCGGCCCGAGAGGTGCAGCAGGCAGCCGCCGTCGGCGCTGGTGAGCACGTCGATCTCGGGCAGGGTCGAGAGCTTGCGGTCGGCCATGCCGAGCGACACCTCGGGCAGCTTGACCGAGAACAGCCCGCCGAAGCCGCAGCACTCGGTGGCGGCGGGCCAGTCGACGATCTCGGCCCCGGCGTTGCGCAGCAGGGCGACGGGCTCGTCCTTGATGCCCAGCTCGCGCAGGGCGTGGCAGCCGTGGTGGTAGGCGACGCGCTGCCCGGCGAGGCCCTGGCCCAGCCGGGTGATGCCCAGCACCTTGACGATGAACTCGGCGAGCTCGTAGGTCTTGCCGCTAAGGCCGCTGGCGCGGGCGAAGGCGCGGGGGTTGTCGCGGTAGAGCTCGGGGTAGAAGGCCCGCACCATCGTCGTGCAGGAGCCCGAGGGCAGCACCACGTAGTCGGCGTGCTCGAAGACCTCGAGGGTGTGATCGGCCATCTGCCGGGCCTCGTTCCAGTAGCCCGCGTTGTAGGCGGGCTGGCCGCAGCAGGTCTGGCCCGGGGGGAACTCCACGGTGCAGCCGAGGCTGCGCAGCAGCCGCACCGCTGCCACCCCAGCTTCGGCGTAGAACTGGTCAACCAGGCAGGTCACGAACAGCGCCACTTTCATGTTGAGCTCCAGTCTCGAGCGTGCGACGGGCCTTTGTCAAATGGGCGCGGGGCCTCGAGGGCGCTCGCGGCGGGCTTAACCCTCCGGTGGCTTGGCGAGCGCGAAAAGCGCGCGAAGTTAATCGAAGCCGACCTAAATTCTCACGCTCCGGCGCGGCGAATTCGATAGCATCCCGCCGAGCATAGCCCGAGGAGGCTTATGAGCGTGCATGTCAAGAAAGCAGAACCCGGCGGCGACGAGGGCCGCCCACAAGCCAAGACGGCCGGGCACAGCTCGTGGCTCGACGAGCACACCCCGCCTGGCGCCCAGAACGGGGAGATCGCTGCCGAGCTCGCCAGCCGCCTGCACGCGTGGGCCCGGCAGGGGCAGCACGGCCGGGTGGGGCTGAACTCAGGCTTCGTGCTGCGCCGCGACCCCGACCGGGTGCGCGGGCCCGACATCTGGTTCGTGCAGCGCGAGCGCGTGCCCAAGGAGGGCGTGCCCCAGGGCTTCTGGGAAATCGCCCCCGACCTCGCGGTCGAGGTGGTGGCCCCCACCGCCACCGTCGACGAGATCAAGGAGCGCCTGGAGGACTACTTCGCCGCCGGGACCCGGCTGGTGTGGCTGATCTACCCGCGCTTCCGGCAGGTCGAGGCCTACAGCCCGGAAGGCTCGATGAAGACCTTCCGCGAGGGGGACACCCTCGAGGCCCCCCTGGTGCTGCCGGGCTTTGGCTGCAGGGTCGCCGAGCTGTTCTCGGCCTAGGGCTATTCCGTCGGCGCGGTGCGGCGGAGCTCGAGCAGCTCGCTGCTGACGCGGCCCGGCAGGTTGCCCTCGCTGACCTGCTTGACCAGGCCCACCCCACGGGCGAACCAGTAGGTGCTCTTGCCGCCGAGCCCGATCCCCAGCCGCCCCTGGAACACGCTCTCCACCCGCAACGCCTCGAAGCTCCCGGCGGGCACCTGCACCTGCTCTCGGCCCACGATGCGGTTGCGGGCCTCGAGGTAGCCCCCCAGCTCCACGAAAGCCACCCGCCCCCTGAGCTCGTAGCGGTAGGACCACTCGTGGCCTACCCGCCAGTCGCGCTCAGGGGGCCAGAACACCCCGCTCAGCCGCACGAACTCCACCACCCCGCCCGGGATGGGCTGCGGCCCCTGGAGCTGCGGCTGTAGCCCATCCGGGCCGCAATTCCACCGCCGCTGGCCGGTCTGGTTCTGCCGCTCGAAGCGGCTGATCTCCACGAAGCCCTGGCTGCCCAGGAGGCTGTAGCTTTGCACGTAGGTCTGGTCGCTCCCCAGCAGGCGGTACCGCCAGGCCAATTGGCCGTCGGTGGGGAGGTAGCTCAGGCTGCACGGGCTGGCCCACGCGGGGGCGAGAAGGAGTACGAACCAGAGCAGCCGCCGCATGGCCGCATCCTGACAGCCTTTGTGCGGGCCGACCAGAGGGCGGGGAACAGTTCGGGGGGCGATAGCGGATAGCTGAACGCCGATAGCCGAACGCCGAGCGCCGGGCGCGGGTCGTAGGTCGTACGTCCTACGCCGTACGCCAAACGCCAAACGCCAAACGCCAAACGCAAAACGCAAGACGCAAAACGCAAGACGCAAGACGCCAAACGCAAAACGCAAGACGCAAAACGCAAGACGCCTTGTTCCCCCCTTAGCAAGGGGGGCTGGGGGGGATATTCCTTCCCCGCACGCGGGGAGGGTCGGGGTGGGGTCAACCACAAGCCACGGGCCACAAGCCATAGGCCACGAGCCTTCCGCTGACGGCTGAGGGCTGATCGCTGACGGCTCATCGCTTCCCGTTTCACCCCCCCAACCATGGGCCAACCCTTTGTGCATCTGACGCCTTGGCCTCATCGAACGCTGTTACAATGCCGCAATATGGGCCGGAAAACCCTGCCCAGCCGTAGGAGGAGAAACGTGCGCGCTGAGAAGATCGTCGGCTGGGAGAGTTACCCCAAGGGCAAGAAGCACACCGTCAGCGGAGACGTGCGGGTCTTTCACGACCTGCACAGCCCCCAGCTCGGCAACCGGCGGGACGTTCTGGTGTACCTGCCCCCGTCCTACGGGGTCTCGCAGAAGCGCTACCCGGTGCTCTACATGCACGATGGGCAGAACCTCTTCGACGACGCCACGAGCTACGTGGGCGAGTGGCACGTGGACGAGATCATGGAGGATCTCGCCAGGGAGGGCCTCGAGGCCGTCGTGGTGGGCATCCCCAACGCGGGGGTCAAGCGCCTCGACGAGTACAGCCCCTTCAAGGACCCCGAGTACGGCGGCGGCGAGGGCGAGGCCTACCTGCAATTCCTGGTCGAGACGGTCAAGCCCCTCATCGACCGCGACTTCCGCACCCTCCCCCAGCGCGAGCACACCTTCGTGATGGGCTCCTCGATGGGCGGCCTCATCAGCCTCTACGCCTTCTTCCGCTACCCGGAGGTCTTCGGCGGGGCCGGGGTCATGAGCCCGTCCTTCTGGTTCGGGGAACGGGGCTCCTTCGACTACGCCGAGGCCGCTCCCTTCGTGCCGGGCAAGCTGTACATGGACGTGGGCTACAAGGAGTCCACCCTCTCCAACGTCGGCTCGAGGCGCTACCTCGCCGACGTGCGCCGCATGCACCGCATCCTGCAGCGCAAGGGCTACAAGGAGGGCAACTACCTCTACGTCGAGGACAAGCAGGGCGTACACAATGAGGCCGACTGGGCCCGCCGCCTGCCTGCAGCGTTGCGCTTCCTGCTGGGGGCGGGTTGAATGCTGATGGTCGATGGTCGATAGTCGATAGCCAAAGGCAAAACGCAATACGCAAAACGCAAGACGCTCTTTGTTTACCCCCCTTAGCAAGGGGGGCTGGGGGGATAAACCCTCCCCACACGCGGGGAGGGCAGGGGAGGGGAAACCACTAGGCATGAGCCACAAGCCGCAGACCACGTGCTTACTGCTGACCGCTGACGGCTTGTCCGCTGTCTCCTACTCCGCCTCCTCCTCCCCGTCCGCCAGCAGCGGCAGGTATACCGCGAAGCGGGTTTTACCGGGTTGGGAGGAAACGAGGATGCGGCCGCCGTGGGCTTCGGCGATTTGTTTGGCGATGGCGAGGCCCAACCCCGTGCCGCCTTGGGGGCCTCGAGCGAAGCGCTGGAACAGGCGGGGCAGGATCTCGGGGGGGATGCCGGGGCCGTCGTCGGTGACGGAGAAGGCGGCCCACTTCTGGGTCTGCAGCGCGCCGCCTACGGCGGTGTTGGCCGGGGGGGCCTCGTCGATCCAGGTACGCACCCGCACGCCCTGGGGCCGCCCCGCGGCGCGGACGGCGTTGGAGATGAGGTTGCGGGCGAGCTGCAGCAGGCGGTCGGGGTCGCCCAGCACCTCGGGGGGGTTGGGCGGCAGGAACAGGGCGACGCCGGGGTACTCGCCCACGGCCTGGCTCAGCAATTCGCCCAGCGGCACGATGTGGGGGTTGACGGTGCGCTCGGCCTCGCCCCGCGCCAGCGAGAGCAGGTCGCCGACGAGCCTCGAGAGGTGCTCGGCGGTGCGGCGGGCCCGCAGGAGGGCTTCCTGGTCGCCGGGGTTGCGGGAGAGGCGGTCGAGGTTGCCGTTGAGGGCGGTGAGGGGGGTGCGCAGCTCGTGCGAGACCTCGGCCAGGAAGGCCCGCTCGCGGGTCTGGGCCTCGCGCAGGGCCTCGAGCAGCGAGTTCACGCGCTCGATGATCTGGCCCAGCTCGTCGGAGGGGCCGCTGTAGGGCAGGGGGGTGAGGTTGTTGGGGCCCCGGGTGCGCACCGCCCACGCCGCCCGCTGCAGCGGGGCCAGCGCCACGCGGCCCGAGACCGCCATCAGCAGCGCGCCCACCGGCAGCAGCAGGAAGAGGGTCTGCAGCAGCGAGCGGGCTACCCCCTGCGAGATGTTCTCGATGAAGGAGGTGTCCTGGCTCACCGCGAACACCCCCACCTTCTGCGTGCGGATGTAGGCGGCGCGGAAGCTGGCCCCCCGGTAGATGCGCGGGGCGATGCCGGCCTGCAGCACCACCTCCTTGGGCAGTTGCTGCTTGGGGTCGGTGATCTCGTAAGGCTGCCCGGCCCCCTCGCCGTCGAGCCGGTAGATGGTGATGAGGGCGCCGCCCGACTCGGCCGTGACCCCGCCAGGGGTGGGGCTGTCGTAAAGCTCACCCAGGCGCTGCGCGTCGCGCAGGAGGGTCTGCTCGACCTGCCGGTACAGGCCCTGCCGCACCGCGTAGGTCGCCACCCCTACCGCCAGCAGCAGCAGCACGCCCCAGATGACGGTGTAGGCGAGGATGAGGCGGAAGCGGAAGGTCATATGGGTTGTGGGTCGTACGTCCTACGCCGTAGGCAATACGCCAAACGCAAGACGCAAAACGCGAGACGCCTCAGTCCTTGACCCTCAGCCATCGGCATGCTTTGGCGTTTATTCCCTGCTCGCTTACTCCTTATCCCGCTGGCGCAGCGCGTACCCCACGCCGCGAACGGTGCGGAGATAGCCGTAGGCCCCGGCCTCGCGCAGCTTGGAGCGCAGGTTGGCGACGTGGACATCCACCACGTTGGAGTCGCGCTCGAGCGGCCGCCCCCACAGGTGCTCCTCGATCTCGACGCGGCTGAAGACCTTGCCGGGGCGGGTGCACAAGAGCGAGAGCAGCTCGAATTCCTTGGGGGAGAGGCGCATCTCGTGGCCGTCGTAGTTGACCTGGCGCTTGGCGAGGTGCACCTCGAGGCCCCCCACCCGGATCTGCTCGCCGCCCTCGCGGTGGCGCAGCTGCACCTGGATGCGCGCGAGCAGCTCGGCGGGGTGGAAGGGCTTGACGATGTAGTCGTCGGCGCCGCCCGAGAGCAGGCTCACCTTGCGCTCGACCGAGTCGGCGGCGGTGAGCACGATGATGGGGACCTCGGTGCTCGAGCGGATGCGCCGGGCCACCTCGGCGCCGTCGAGGTCGGGGAGGCCCAGGTCCAGGATCACCAGGTCGGGGGGAGCCTCGCGCAGGCGCACCAGCCCGGCCATGCCGCCGTTGGCCCAGTCCACGTTGAAACCCGCCTCGCCCAGCTCGAGCTGGAGCAGACGGGCAATTTCCGGATCATCCTCGATGAGCAAGATCTGTTTCATCGCACCTCCGGCAACACCTTGCCACCGGGCAATTCCAGGCGATAGGTACGGGTCAGCAATTCGTTGAGGCTTATTTTATCCCCGCTGACCTTTAGCCACACATCGCCCTTGGAAGCACTGAGCCCATTGTACATGTGAACCCTGTCGGGCGTCCGAATAATCACCCGCAGTTCGGTGGCGGCGGCAACGGGCATGGGCTTGGCAGGGGCTACCAGACGGCGCTGCTGGACCTGATAAACCGCGTAGACCTTGCGGTAGTCGGGCGAGGCCAGGCGCAACTCGCTGCCCGGGGGGATCCAGGGCAGTTGGGGGAGGGGGGCCAGCGCCAGGGTCAGGCCGAGCAACCAACTGAGCACGCCCCCCAGTGTGGGGAGCGGGGGTAGAGGCTGAATGGGAGGGGGGTAAAGGCGGGTTTAATCTGCCCGGAAGCTCGATCGGGGCTCAACTCGCCCGGTCCGGGGCGAGGGGCTGGCCCTGCTTGAGGGCCACGACCAACTGCTCGATGAAGGGGCCGATCATGTCCCGCACCTCGCGGAAGGCCCGGGCCTCGTCGGGGGCCCCGGCGGGGTCGGGGAAGGCGTGGTGCAGGCGGGTGGTGCGGGCGGGGTAGACCGGGCAGGTCTCGGCGGCGGAGTCGCAGACGGTGAGCACGTAGTCGAAGTTCCAGGGGTCGGGGACGTCGTAGAGGGTCTTGGAGGTGTGGCCCGTGAGGTCGATGCCCCGCTCGGCCATGGCGGCGACGGCGTGGGGGTTGACCCGGGTGGCACGGGTGCCCGCGCTGTGGACCTCGAGCTCCAGGCCGTGCTTATGGGCGTAGTGGCGGGCCCAGCCCTCGGCCATCTGGCTGCGGGCGGAGTTGGCGGTGCAGAGGATCAGCAGCCTCATTTGGTCCCAGCCTACTTCAGGCGGTCAGCCCAGCGTCAGGTGCAGGGCTACAGCGCTGTCCGGGCAGGCGCCCTTGAACTCCTCGGAGGCGTGCAGGGCGGGCGGGAGCTGCTCCCGGCCCACCCGCGCGAAGCCGTAGCGGGGGAAGTAGCCCTCGGCGGTGGTGGTCAGCAGCGAAAGGCTCTTCAGCCCCTGGCGCCGGGCCTGCTCGAGCAGCGCTCGCACCAGCCGCCCGGCCACGCCCCGCGAGCGGTACTCCGGGCGCACCACCACCGAGCGCAAGAGCCCGGTGTCGCCATAGACCTCGAGCCCCGCGCAGCCCACCAGGGTCTCGCCGTCGAACTCGAGCAGAAAGTGCCCCAGGTGCTGCTCCACACCCTGTAGCGGCAAGGCGGCTTGCTCGAGGAGCTCGAGCACCGCCGGCAAGTCTTCGGGCCTCGCTCGCCTCACGACCGCACCCCCTCGAGGCGGCCGCGGGTGGCCTGCACCTGCCACACGCACGCCGCCGCCAGCAGCGAACCGGCGACCAGAATCCCCAAAACCGCGTCGTAGCCGCCCCAGAGCCCGTGCAGCAGGCCCGCGCCGATGGGGCCCAGGCTCTGGGTGAGCGAGACCACCAGGCTCACGCCGCCGTTGATGCGCCCGTAGCTGGCCGGGCCGTAGAGCTCGGCGGTGAGCCCGGCCCGCGCCAGGGTGCCCGCGCCGTTGCTCATGCCGTACAGCAGCACGAAGGCCCCCACGCCCAGGCTGCCCGGCACCAGCAGCAGGGCCAGTGAGCCCAGCGCCTGGGCGAACATCACCCCCAGCGTGGCGTGGTAGAGCGACCAGCGCTGGCTGCCGGGCAGGAAGAAGGCCCGCCCCAGCAGTTGCACCAGCCCGATGGAGCCCACGGCGGCCGCCGTGAAGGCCGGGCTGTAGCCGCGCTCGAGCAGCAGCGGTACCCCGTGCGCCCCGACGGCGGCGGTGGTCAGGCGCAGCAGGGTGAAGGCGGCGGCCAGCCACCAGAACGTCGCGCCCGCGAAGGCGGCCCTCGCACTCACGCTGGCCTCGGCCGCCTGCGCGGCGGGGCCGGTCTCGCCGTCGGGCCACTGGCCCAGGTCCTGCGGGCGGCGGCGCACCACGGCGTGCAGGGGCAGGGTGATCCCCCCGAAGAGCAGCGCCAGGACCAGCAGCGCACCGCGCCAGCCCAGTTCCCCCACCAGCAAGGTCTCCAGCGGCACGAAGACGGTGCTGGCCAGCCCGGCCACCATGGTGATGACGAAGGTGGCCCGGTGGCGCCAGCGGCGGAACCACACCGCCACCACCGTGAAGGCCACCTCGTAGAGCACCATCGCCATCGCCAGACCCATCCCCGCCCACACCAGGTAGAAAGCCGCCAGGCCCTGCACCTGCGACCAGGCCAGCAGCATCAGGCTGCCCAGCGCCGAGCCCAGCAGCAGCAGGCCGCGGGCTCCGTGGCGGTCCACCCAGTGGCCCACCGGGATCGCCACCAGCCCCGAGACCAGCAGGCCCAGCGAGTAGGCCCCCGAGGTTTGGGCCCGGCTCCAGCCCAGCTCGGCCTCCATCGGCTTGACCAGCACGCCGAAGCCGTAGTAGAGGATGCCGTAGCCCACCGTGGTGGTCAGGGCCAGCGCCCAGACGATGTTCCAGCCGTAGAAACGCTTCACGTGAGGTTGGCCTCCAGCAGCCGCTCCACGATCACCACGTCGCGCCAGGCGCCCTCGAGCTTGCCGTGCTTGTGGTAGACGCCCACCTCGCGGAAGCCGTGGCGACGGCACAGCGCCCGCGAGGCGGCGTTCTCGGGGAAGATGCGCGAGAGCACCTTCCACAGGCCCGCCCGTTCGCACGCCGGGAGGAAGGCGGCCATCAGCGCGTCCCCCACGCCCTGGCCCCGCGCCTCCTCCGCCACGTAGACCGAGAACTCGGCGACGCCCGCGTAGCACTCCCGGGGGCGATAGCCGCTGGCCGCGATCCAGCCCAGCACCCGCCCCCCGCGCTCGGCCACCAGCACCGGGTGCTCAGGGCGGCCCAGCCAGCCCCGCAGTTCCTCGGGGCTGCGTTCGCGGGTCTCGAAGGTGGCCCCCCGGCCCCGGATGCCCTGGTTGTAGATGGCGGCGATGGCGGGGAGGTCGGCTTCGGTGGCGGGGCGCACGGCGACGGGGTCCATAGCCGATCTGCCTAAGATTAGCAGCACTGGGGATGGGGCAGGAGTTGCTGGGTGGCGGGCCGGCGCAGATAGGCCTCGAGGTGCCGCACCACCAAGGCTGCGTCGGCCCCCACCCCACGCAGCGTGGCCGAGGCGACCGAGCGTTGTCCGGGCAGGCCCACGTAGTAGAGGCCGGGGACGGTAGTGCTGACGCCGTGGCGGTGGAGCGGGCGACCGCCCTCGAGCGCCCGGGTCCCGGCGAGGTAGTCGAGGTTGGGGCGGAAGCCGGTGGCGAAGATCACTGTGTCCACCGCCTCACCGTTCCCGTCGGCCCACACCACGCCCGCCGGGGTGAAGCGCCCGAACATCGGGCGCTGGTCGGGCTGGCCGCGCTCGAGGGCCGCGCGGTACTCGCCGTTATCCCACACCAGCCGGGAGGCCCCCAGGTTGAGGCGGTGGCCCAGCGGCACGCGGTCGACGAATTTCAGCCAGTCGTGGAAGTCGCGGCCCAGGATGTGCTTGGGGGCGAAGGCCACCGGCGCGCGCACCGCCAGGGACACCCGGGCGACCTGGGCCAGCTCGACCGCGATCTGCACCGCCGAATTCCCCGCCCCCACCACGACCACCCGCCGCCCGGCGAAGGGCTCGGGGCTGCGGTAGCTCGAGGAGTGCAGCACGCGCCCGCGGAAGTCCCGCTGGCCGGGGAGCAGCGGCACGTAGGGCTTGGAGTAGGCCCCGCTGGCCGCGATCACCGCCCGGCTGCGGAAGTGCGCCCCGGACTCGGTGAACAGGTCGAAGCCCTCGGGGCCCTCCACCACCTTCCGCACGCGGGCCCCCGGGACCACCGGGAGGCCGAATTCCTGGCGGTAGGCCCGCAGGTAGGCGATGACTTCCGCGCGGCTGGGGTAGTGCTCGGGGTCGCCGGGGAAGGGCATCCCCGGCAGGCTGGAGTGCTTAGCAGGGGAGAACAGCCCGAGGCTGTCGTAGTAGGCAGGCCAGGAGCCCACGGCCTCGAGGCCGGCTTCGAGGATGGCGAAACCCACCCCCCGGGCCCGCAGGAAGTACCCGGCGGCCAGACCTGCCTGGCCGCCGCCGATCACCAAGACCTCATAGCTCTTCATCGCACACGCTCCGGGCGCGGTTCAGCAGCAGCCTCGAGCCGCCACCGGGAGCTCCTGGCCCGCCTCGACGGCGGGGTCGCAGCAGCCCGCCGCCCGGGCGCGGTCGGCCGCCTTGCAGGTCACGCCGGGCGGGGTGAGGCGCACCACCAGCTTGTCGCCCTCCACCTCGAGCCGCCTGACGTGGTAGTGCACGGCGGGGCGGGCGGGGTTGCCGTACTCGAAGCGCACCTCCGCCTCGCCCTCTACCGCCACCGAGGCCGCCACCCGCTCGTAGATGCTCAGGAACTTCTTCACCGGCATGAACTCGGGCTTGTCCTTGGGGCCGGGGTCCATCAGTTGCACCACGGTCTCGCGCCAGGCGTTGGCCTGCCCGCCGCAGTCCATGCTCGCGTAGCTCACGCTCATGACCTCGGTGACGTGGTAGCCGGGGGCCACGCGCTGGCCGGCGTCGTACTCGAAGACCAGGCCCTTGTCGGGGTGCTGGGCGAGGTTTTGCAGAAACTCCTGGGTGTTCATCGTGACAATCCTCCTTCTCAGGCCATGCAGCACTCGGGCTCGACGCAACACGCGCTTGCAGCCAGGGTGGACTGGGCTCGAGCCCACGCAAAAGGCAGCTTCCCCAGCAGTTCCACCCAGAACCCCTTTCCCTGGCGTGACACGCCGCGCAAACGGCAGGCCTCCGCACACAGGTTCTGCTGCCGTTCCCTGGCCAGCGTCAACATCGTTTGCTCATTCATAACCCTTCCTCCTCAGATCGAAACATTGAAATATATCAATATATCGAGGCAAAAAAACTCACCCCCCGATGCGGGGCAAAAAAGCCCGCAGCAGGGCAAAACCCGCGGGGTCGACGCGGTAGTACATCCAGCGCCCGCGCTTCTCCCCGACGACCAGGTTGGCCGAGATCAGGCACTTCATGTGGTGGCTGACGGTGGGCTGGGAGAGCCCGGTGACGGCCTCGAGGTCGCAGGCGCAGACCCCGTCCTCGGGGCCGCAACAGATGCCGGTGCCGTTGCCGGCCAGGAAGGCCAGGATCTTGAGCCGGGCCGGGTCGCTGAGCGCTTTAAACACCCAGGCAGCCGCCTCGAGGCTGGCTTCCGGGGTGGGGGTGGGCTCGAGCTGGATGACCGGGGGCACCGTGCTCATGGCCCCAGCCTAAGGCAACACATTGATGATCGTCAATATGTTGGGCTATCTCATCGAGCCGTGACTATACTCGAGGCCATCATGCTCGGGCGGCGGCAAGGCTTCTGGGGGTACGTTCCCCGGCTCCTGCCCTTGCTGCTGATCTACCTCCTGCCCTACACCTCGGCGCAAGCGCCGGCGCTGGGCGGGCTGGGGTGGCTCTCGTCGAGAGCTGCTTGCGGCACGCAGGGCTGCTACCGGCCGGGCGGGCTCGAGGCCCCCGTCCCGCTGGCCTGGCTGCAGGCCGGGCGTGCGGCTGCGAGCCTGGGCGATAGCCCGGCGTCCGGGGCCGTCGGGGGCACTTTCGCCCGGCCGCTGGCCCGCTACGGGGTGCTGGGCCGGAGCCGGGTTCCGCGGGAGGTCACGCCCAGGGCCCCGCCCCTGCGGGCTTGACCCCGGCCCGGCTTTGACCCCAGAACCCTTCAGACCTTTGCTGCCCCCGGGCAGCCGCAGGAGCAGGCATGACCGAACCCGAACCGGCCCTGGCGCAGGCCCAGGCGTCCAGACCCTACCGCTCGTTGTGGCCCTACCTCGGGCGGGAATGGCTCCGCCAGGTGGGCGAGGCGCTGCTGGTGGCCTTCGGGGTCACCACCTTTCTTTTCACCACCGTGGGCGTGCTGGGCACCAGCGACCTGCCCAACGTGCGCCCGTGGGAGCGGGTGTTCATCCCCAAGTACGAAACCTGGCTCTACCGCCTGGGCTACGGCGGTTACCGTCGCGGCGACCTGGTGGTGGTCAAACCCCCCGCCGACGCCCCCAGCGCCCGGCAACCCCTGCCCCTGCTGGGCCGGTGGGGCTTCACCTACCGCCCCTACTTCATCAAGCGCGTGGTGGGGCTCCCCGGCGACCGCATCCGCATGGAGCAGGGCCAGCTCTACCTCAACGGCCACAAGCTCGAGGAGGCCCACACCGTGCCCTACTGGCGGGCCCAGGGCCAGTGGGACCAGACCTCCGACCTCGCCAACTCCGCCTACTGGCCGTTCCGCCACGACCCGGGCGTGCCCGAGTACGTGGTCCCGGCAGGCCACTACTTCGTGGTAGGCGACAACCGCTCCTGGGGCGGCTCGGAGGACTCGAGAACCTTCGGCCCGGTGCCCCTCGAGCAGATCGGCGGCCGCGCCGCCACCGTGATCTGGCCCCCCGCCTACCGCGACGAAGAAGGCCACTGGCAATGGGGCTGGCGCAGGCTAGGGCAGGCGGAGGCGTTCAAGGATTTACGTTAGAGGCCCGTGGCCCGTGGTTTGTCGAGGGTCTAGGGTCTAGGCGTACGACGTAGGACGCAGGACGTACGACCCGCGTTCGGCCATCGGCTATGGGCTATCGGCGTTCGGCTATCACCCCCGCTGCACCCGCGCCACGACCGCACCCGCCAGCAGCACGGCCACCGAGGCGATGAAGCCCGCCTCGAGCCTGCCCGAGACGTCGGTGAGCAGGCCCGAGAGCCAGGGGCCCAGGCTCTGGCCGATGGCGAAAACCACGGTGGCGACGGCGATCCCGTAGCCCCACTGCTCGCTGGAAAGCCGCTGGCGCACCAGGGCGGTGATGGCGGTGACCACCCCCAGGAAGGAGCCGCCAAACAGCAGACCTGAGAGCAGCATCACCGGCAGGCCCTGGGAGAGCACCGGCAGCGCGGCCCCGGCGGCCACCACCGCCAGGATCAGGCTGAGGGCTTCGCCGCCCCGGCTGTGCTGGATGGGGCGCCGCCACAGCCACGACGAGCCCACCACCGCCAGGCCCAGCACCGCCCAGAACACGCTGACCTCGAGGCTCCCCAGGCTCTGGCGCACCAGCGCGACCACGAAGGTCATGTAGACGATGTAGCCCAACGCGAAGAGGAAGTAGGCGAGCCCGGCGGGCCACAGCAGCTCCACCCGCGCCCGCCGGCTGCCCTGGCGGGGCTGGGGCGGGTCTTCCAGGCGCAGGGCGGCCAGGGCGGCGGCGCTCGAGCCCAGCAGCGCCAGAGCGCCCAGCACGGCCCAGGCCCCCGTCCAGCGCTCGGGGTGGGCCTCGAGCAGCCCCGGCAGCAGCACCCCCGAGCCCAGGATGCCCAGGCCCACCCCGCCGAAGTACAGCCCCAGCGCCAGCGCCGCGCGGGCGGGGTCGCGGGAAGCCAGGTGGGCGGCCAGGGCGCCCCCGGCGATGAAGACCAGCGCCCCGCTGGCCCCCGCGAGCAGGCGCAGCGCCACCAGCACCCAGTAGAGCGGGCTCGAGCCCGACAGGAGCAGGGCCATGGTGGTGAGCCCCAGCCCGGCCAGGAAGGTGTTGCGCGTGCCCAGCCGCGCCATCATGGGGGCGGCCAGCAGCGAGCCCAGCAGGTAGCCCAGCGCGTTGGCGGTGTTCATGCCCCCGGCCTGGGCGTAGCTCCACCCCAGGTCCTCGCGCATGGCGGGCAGCACCAGCGCGTAGGCGAAGCGGGCCAGCCCCAGGCCCACCGCGGGCCCCAGGGCCAGGCCGAAAGCCAGCCGCAACAGGCTCATGGCAGGGGCTTCACCCTCCCTCGACCGGCAAGCTTGCAGACGGGGATATCTCCGGCGGGCTCGGGGGGCATGCCCCCAGTATGTCGGCCCCGCGGGGCGGGGTGCAAGAAAGGGGCTCGAGGCCCGGTCTGGGCGCCCGGCCAGCCGCGATCAGGCCGGGGTATAAGCTGAACCATGACCCTCGCCCAGCGCTGGACCCTCACCGCCACCGTGCTCGGCTCGGCGGTGGTCTTCCTCGACTCCACCGTGGTCAACGTGGCGCTGCCGCGCATCGGGCAGGAGCTGCGGTCGGGGCTGTTCGGGGTGCTCGAGGCCCAGTCCTACGTCTACAACGGCTACTTGCTCACCCTCTCGGCCCTGCTGATCCTGGCGGGGGCGCTCAGCGACGCCTACGGGCGCAGGCGGATGTACGCGGTGGGGCTGGTGGGCTTCGGCGTCACCTCGGCTTTGTGCGGGCTGGCCCCCAGCATGGACGTGCTGATCCTGGGGCGGCTGTTGCAGGGCGTGGCCGGCGCCCTGCTGGTGCCGGGTTCGCTGGCGCTGATCCGGGCGGGGTTCCCCGAGGGGGAGCAGGGCCGGGCCATCGGCGTCTGGTCGGCGGCTTCCTCGGCCACCACGCTGCTGGGGCCGCTGGTGGGCGGGGTGATGGTGGACACGGTGGGCTGGCGGGTGGCCTTCTTGATCAACGTCCCGCTGGTGCTGCTGGCGCTCTACGCGCTGCGCGCGGTGCCGGAGAGCGGGGGCGTGAGGGCGGGCCGCTTCGACTGGGTGGGCTCGCTGGTCGTGGCGCTGGCGGTGGGCGGGCTGGCCTTCGGGGCCATCCGCGGGCAGGAGCAGGGCTGGCGGGACCCCGGCGCGTTCGTGGCGCTGGGCCTGGGCGCGCTGGCGACGCTGGTTTTCCCCTTCTGGATGGCCCGCGTGCCCCATCCCCTGGTGCCCCTGTCGCTCTTCCGCTCGCGCACCTTCGCCGCCATCAACCTCTCGACCTTCCTGATCTACGGGGCGCTCTACGTCAGCGGCTACTACCAGGCCATCTTCTTCCAGGGGACCCTGGGCTACACCGCGCTGGCCGCCGGGGCGGTGGGACTGCCCATCGGCCTCGCGCTGAGCCTGTTCTCGGCCCCCGTGGGGGCCATGGCCGGGCGCTACGGGCCGCGCCCCTTCCTGGTGGCGGGGCCGCTGCTGATGGCCTTGGGGCTGCTTTGGCTGGCGCGCATCCCGCTGTCGAGCCTCCCCTGGCGGGCCACGCCGGGCGACCTGTGGCCCTCGAGCGGCTACCTCCCCGACGTGCTGCCCGCCATGCTGGCCTTCGCGGCGGGGCTGTGCCTGCTGGTGGCCCCCCTCACCGCCGCGCTGATGGTCTCGGTGCCCGGCGAGCAGGCCGGGCTGGGCTCGGCCATCAACAACGCGGTGAGCCGGGTGGGGCCGCAGCTGGCCGGGGCGCTGATCTTCGTGCTGATCACGCTGGGCTTCCAGGCCGACCTCGAGCGCCGCAGCCCCCAGCTCACCCCCCAGCAGCGCAGCCAGGCCGCCCCGCTCAACCCTCCCCCCCAAACCCTCTCTCCCGACGCGCAGACCGCCGTGCGCCAGAGCTCGCTGCGGGCCTTTCACCAGGCCATGGGGCTGTGCGCCGTGCTGCTGGGGGCGGGGGCGGTGGTCAACGCGGTGGGCCTGCCGTCCCGCCGGCCAGGCTGAGGGCCAGCGCCCGCACCTCTTCGGCCAGCTCGAGCCCGGCGGGGGTGAGGCGGTAGCCTACGGCCCGCTCGAGCAGCCCCGCCTCTTCCAGGTCTTTGAGCGCCAGGGTGAGTGCGCGGTTGGTGACGCCCGGCAGGGCCCGCAGCAGCTCGGAGAAGCGCTCCTGGCCCTGCGACACCCCCAGCAGCACCGGCAGGCTCCACTTGCGCAGGCCCACCTCCTCCAGGCCCCGGGCCCGCAGCTCGCGCAGCAGCCGCAGGGCCGGGGTGCCCAGCAGCATCCCCTCGGGGGTGAGGAGGTACTCGGGCCGCAGGGGGTGGCCGTGGCCGGTGTTGCGCAGCACCCAGCCCTGGGCGGTGAGGGCCTCGAGGGTGCGCGAGAGCGAGTCCCGGCTGATCCCCAGGCGGTGCACCAGCGTGACGAACTTGCTGCCGTCGGTCTGGTGCAGTTCGGCCAGCAGGGGCAGGGCCCAGCGGTTGTGCATGAGGTGGGCCAGGGCTTGCAGGGGGGAAAGCTGCGTCAGCATGGGATGAAATCAGCATAGCGCATTTCGCTATTGACATAACGCCGCGCTTGTATAAAAATCGTACTCGAAGGGGGACAACATGACCAAGGAACTGGCTACAAAGTCGGCGGAGGCCATGGGCTACAAGAGCGGCGTGACCATCGCGCTGGACGTGAGCGACCTGCAACGTTCCATCGCCTGGTACCGCGACGTGCTCGGCTTCAAGGTGCAGTACGTGTTGCCGGAGCTGGGGTGGTGCGAGCTCGAGACCGCCACCAAGGACACCACCATCGGCCTGTCCGAGGTGCAGGAGGTCAAGCTGGGCAACTGCACGCCCGTCTTCGCGGTCGCCGACATCGAGAAGGCCCGCGAGCACCTCGAGGCCCACCAGGTGCGCTTTGACGGCCCCACCCGCGAAGTGGGGGGCATGGTCAAGCTCGCCACCTTCTACGACCCCGACGGCAACAGCTACATGCTCTCCCAGAGCCTGCCCCAGCAGTGAGGAACCCGACATGATCGCCCCGATTCTCGCCGTAAACGACGTAGACGCCAGCGTGGCCTTCTACACCGACAAGCTCGGCTTCAAGCACGACTTCAGCTTCGACGGGCCGGACGGGAAGAGCGCCTTCGCCTTCGTCAGCCTGGGCCAGTGCAGCATCGGGCTGAGCCGGGCGCAGGGCCTGGAGGCCCGCGGCCAGGGCGTGGTGCTCATGGCCTACGTCCCCCAAGACTTCGACCTCGAGGCCTACTACGCCGACGTGCAGGCTAAGGGGGTCGCCATCGTCGAGCCCCTGCAAGAGCAGTACTGGGGCGACTGCAGCTTCACGGTGCACGATCCCGACGGGTACGTGATCTGCCCGACCAAGACGGTCAAGCAGGTGGCGATGGAGGAGATCGCGGCGGTGATGCGGGGGGAGCGGGAGCAGCAAGTTCTCTAACCCAGGTCTGTTTTTCGAGAGGGCGAACTGTAGGTTCGCCCTTTTCTCTTTCCTCTGCTTACTGGTTGGAGTAGGGCCGGTGTGCGGTGCTGTGGTTTGGTGTCCCCTGCTCCGCCGTCGGAGGGTGTAGGGGGAGGCCATTCCACGTGGCGAGGGCATCGCGGTACGCGATCCGGCATACGCCGGAAACCTGCTCCCCCTCGCACCCTCCGAGGGACTCGCGGACATGCCGCCGGGCCTCAGTGCCCGCGTACGCGGGGGTGCGGGCCGCACCTTGACCCGGCGGCATGCTCGTCTGCGCCACCTCCCTCACCCCCTCCCGCGTGAGCCGCGGGAACACGGCCGGGGCAGGACAGTAACCACCGAGCGGATGTCCCCTGGGGAGTGGGGCTGTAGTCGGCCTGCAGGGTGGGCACAACCCCAGTGGATGATCGATTTCAAAAGGCGTTCAGCTATCGGCTATGGGCTATCGACTATCGACTATCGACTATCGACCATCCTCTGCCCGTCATGCTTGCCGCCCCAGCGCGGCTCCTGCCCCTCGGGTGTGAGGATGAAGGCGTTGCGGTCGTCGCTGAGCTGGGCCTGGAGCAGCTCGAGCACCTTGCTCTTGGCGCGGCTGTTGAGGATGGGGAAGAAGAGTTCGTAGCGGCGGTCGAGGTTGCGGGGCATTAGGTCGGCGCTGCCGGCCCAGACGCGCCACTTGCCCTTGTTTTTGAAGGCGGCGATTCGGGCGTGCTCGAGGTAGCGGCCTACCAAGCTGCGGGCCTGGGCCGCGCGCCACAGGGTGGTGAGGGTGGAGCGCACGATGAGGTGCAGCTTGGCGCCCTTGCGCAGGGCTTCTTCCAGCGCGAGCAGGATGGCGGGGTCGGTGAGGTGGTTGAACTTGAGGATGATCTCGCCCTTTTTGTAGGCCTCGCCCGCGATGGCCTCGCACAGGGTCTCGCGGATGCCCTCGGCGGTGCGCAGCAGGGTGGGGGTGGGGACTTGTTTGTGCTCGAGCGCCTCGAAGAAGCCGGCCACGTCCTGGGTGATGCGCGGCTCGGCGGTGAAGAGGGAGAGGTCGGTGTAGAGCCGCCCGTTGACGGGGTTGTAGTTGCCGGTGCCCAGGTGGGCGTAGGCCTGGCCGTGGCGCCGCACGTAGAGGGCCTTGGCGTGGACCTTCTTGGCGGGCAGGGGAAGCACCCGCACCCCGGCGCCCTGGAAGCGCAGGCTCCACTCGAGGTTGGCTAGCTCGTCGAAGCGGGCGCGGCCCTCCAGCAGCACGGCCACGTCCTTGCCGGCGCGGGCGGCCTGGATCAGGGCCTCGGCGATGCCGTTGCGCGAGCCGATGCGGTAGAGGGTGGCGCGGATGGCCTCGACCTTGGGGTCCTGGGCGGCGGCCAGCGCGAAGGCCTCGACCTGGCCGTAGTCCTCGAAGGGGTGGTAGAGCACCAGGTCGCGCCGGTCGAGGTAGCCCCAGGGGTCCTTGAGGAAGCCCTTGGCCCGCTCGATCTTGGCGGGGGCGAAGCGGGCGCTCGCGGGGCCGTCCTCCACTGCCGTGCTCACGAAGCGCAGGTCGAGGGGGGGTGGGAGCCGGAAGACCTCGTGAGGCTCGAGCTCCAGCGCCACCCGCAGGGTCTCGGCCCAGAGCTGGGGGAAGTCGTCCTCGAGCTCGAGGTGGCTCACCCGCCCGTCCAACCGGGCCTCCAGGGCCTCGGGCAGCTCGTCCCAGTCGGCGCGGGAGCGGGCGAGCTCGGCCAGGCGGATCAGGCGGAACTCGTAGAGCTGGCTCTTGCCGGGCACGAAGAGGTCGGAGCGCATGCGCACGAGCGCCCCTAGCCGCACGTAGCTCCCCTCGCGCCCAGGGATGGGCAGCAAGCGGGGCAGGCTTTCGGGCAGGCGGATGAGGTGGTGCATCAGGCCGTTCCCGGCGGCGAAGTACAGCGCCTGGGGGGCCAGGTCGGCCATGGCCTCGGGCCGGATCAGGTCGGTGAGGGGGGCCACCTCCTCGGCCAGGTAGGCCCCGAAGTACTGCTGCTCGGCCTTGGTGAGCTGGGCGGGCTCGAGCACGTGGATGCCCAGCCCCGCCAGCTCGCGCAGGAACTCGCGGTAGAGGCGGCTGGCCTCGTCGGCCTGGTCGCGGGCCTCCTCCATCAGGGCCACGTAGCGCGCCGAGCCGCGTTCCTGGAGGAAGGCCCGCGAGAGCCGCGCGGCGAAGAACTCGTCCATGTTGCTGGCCCAGATGCCCAGGAAGCGCAACCGCTCGAGCAGCGGGAAGTCGGGCCGCAGGGTCTGCAGCAGCACCCGGCGGTTGAAGGCGAGCCAGGAGGCCTCCTGGCTGACCTGCACCCCCCGGATCTCGAGGCGGTCCTTCCCCCCGCGCTTCATCGCCCCGGAGTCTTTCGCCCTTTTGTCAGGGGACTGTAAGCCGTCCTTACCCTTACGCTTGCCCACGTCACCTCGAGTGTACCCAAAGGGGCCGTGCCCGAGGGCAAGCTGTCACGCTGAGTGGCGTGTGGCTTGTAAGCGATAACCCGTCAGCTATCAGCCCTCAGCCGTCAGCGAAGGGCGGAAGGCTCGTGGCGTGTGGGGAAAGCATCTTGCCGGCCGGGAGGGCTTATCCCCCCTAGCCCCCCTTACTAAGGGGGGAACAAGGCGTCTGGCGTCTCGCGTTTGGCGTTTAGCTATCGGCGTTCGGCCATCGGCGTTCGACGTTTTGCTTATGATTTGGCCTATGCAGCGCATCGGCATCGTGGACCTGGGCTCAGGCACCAGCCGGCTGGTGGTCTACCTCTTCGAGCCCGGCAAGCACTTCCGGCTCGTCGACGAGATCCGTGAGCCGGTGCGGCTGGGTGAGGGGCTCGCCAGCGGCAACCGCCTGACCGCCGGGGGCATGGAGCGGGCTTTCTCGGCGCTCAAGCTCTTCGCCGACTTCGCGCACGCCACCGAGCTCGAGGAGGTGCGCGTGATCGCCACCAGCGCCGCCCGCGACGCCGAGAACGGGCCCGAATTCCTGCGCCGGGTGCGCGAGCTCGGGCTCAACATCCGCATCCTCTCGGGCGAGGACGAGGCCCGTTACGGGGTGATGGCCGTCGCCAACAGCTTCGCCCTCGAGGACGCCTGGGTGATGGACCTGGGCGGGGGCAGCGCGCAGCTCTCACGCATGGCGCAGCGCCGCTACAGCTTCGGGCGGGCCTACCCGTTGGGGGCGGTTCGGCTGACCGAGATGTTCTTGAAGTCCGACCCGCCTAAGAAGGGCGAGGTCGAGGACCTCGAGCGCTTCGTGAAGAGGGAGATGCGCGAGGTGCTGGCGCAGGTGCGCGAGGAGCCGCTGCCGCTGGTGGCGATGGGCGGCACCATCCGCAACCTGGCCAAGCTCGTGCAGAAGCAGCAAAACTACCCGCTGGACCTGGTGCACGGCTACTGGCTCGAGCGGGCCGCCCTGGAGGAGGCGCTCGAGCGCCTCCTGAAGATGCCGCTTCCCGAGCGGCGCGACCTCGAGGGCCTGCAGAGCGACCGCGCCGACATCATCGCCGCCGGGGGGCTGGTCTACCGGACGGTGCTGCGCGAGGGCGGGTTCAGGGGGCTGTGGGTCTCGGGGCAGGGGGTGCGCGAGGGGGTGTTCTACGAGGAGTTTTCGCCCGCCCCGCACCTCCTGAGCGACGTGCGCGGCTTCAGCGTGCGCAACCTCTTCGCCCGCTACCCCCAGGAATTCGCCCACACCGCGCGGGTGCGCCACCTCTGCCGCCAGCTTTTCCGCGCCCTGGGGCCCCTCCACGGCTACGGCCCCGAGGACGAACGCCTCCTCGACGAGGCCGCCATCCTCCACGACATCGGCATGAGCGTGGCTTACTACGACCACCACAAGCACGGCGAGTACCTGGTCATGGGGGCGGCCATCCCCGGCCTGACCCACCGCGAACAGGTGCTGCTGGGCCTGCTGGTGCGCTACCACCGCAAGGGCGAGCCCAAGGTGGGGGCCTACAAGAGCATGCTCGAGGACGGCGACCCCCGCCGCCTGCTGCGCCTGGCCGCCATGCTGCGCCTGAGCGAATACCTCGAGCGCTCCCGCGCGGGCCGGGTAGAGGCGCTCGAGGTGACCCTCGACGACCGCCACGTGCGCCTGGGCCTGCGCGCCGAGAGCGAGCCCTGGGTCGAGATCGCCGAGGCCAGCAAGCAGGGAAAGCTCTTCAAGCAGGCTTTCGGGCGAGAACTGGTGGTGGAGTGGGCGCGCTGAGAGCCCTCAGCGGTCAGCGGAAGGCCCGTTGCTCCTGGCCTGTGGTTCACCCCTCCCCGTCCCTCCCCGCCCGCGGGGAGGGGGTATCCCCCCGGCCCCCCTTGCTAAGGGGGGTGACAAGGCGTTTCGCGTTTCGCGTCTTGCGTTTTGCGTCTTGCGTACGGCGTAGGACGTGGGACGTACGACCCGCGCCCGGCGCTCTACCGCACCGTCAACTGACCGCTCGAGCCCAGCGCGTACAGCTTTGGCTCATTGACCAAAAACAGCCTGGGCGGCGCGGCGAAGTACGTGCCAGACGAGAGGGCCCGCAGCTTGTAGCCCACCACGTACTCCCCGGCGGGGAGCTTCTCGAAGAGGAAGACGGCGCGGTCGTCGAGCAGGCTGGTGCTGGCGTAGTAGTTCCCGTCCGGC
>NZ_KE387027.1:207431-262998 GCF_000430045.1 Calidithermus chliarophilus DSM 9957
GCTAAGGGGGGTAATACCGGATTCAAAAAGATAATCATGCAAACCAAAGACCTTCAGAGGCTATCTTTTTGAATCCTAGAGCACACCCCTCCCTGACGGTCGGCGAAGAAAGCGTATCCCTTCGGTCGGGTCAGTTCGTCCCCATTCGGGGACGAACTGACCGAATCTGGTATAAGAAGGGGCGTTCCGCTTTTAGCTATCGGCTATTAGCCATCGGCTACCGACCCTCCACTATCGACCCCCACCCCCGCCTTGGTATACCATCTGGGCTATGGACCAGCGCATTCAGGACCTCCGCAAGGAAGTGGACCGCATCAACCGGCAATTGCTGGCCCTGCTCTCCGAACGCGGCCGCATCGTCAGCGAGATCGGGCGCGTGCAGACGGAGCTGGGCATCGACCACTACGACCCCAAGCGCGAGGAGGAGATGCTGGCCTACCTCAGCGCCGAGAACCCCGGCCCCTTCCCCTCCGACACCATCCGCCGGCTGTTCAAGGAGATCTTCAAGGCCTCACTCGACCTCGAGGAGCGCCAGGACAAGCAGAAGTTCCTCTACTCGCGCAAGGTCAAGCCCGACGACACCACCGTGCGGGTGGGCGACGTGGTGTTCGGGCAGGGCAAGCAGATCATCGCCGGGCCTTGCTCCATCGAGACGGAGGAGCAGATGATGTCCACGGCCCGCTTCCTGGCCGAGCGCGGCGTCAGGGTGCTGCGCGGAGGGGCCTTCAAGCCCCGCACCTCGCCCTACGGTTTCCAGGGCCTGGGCGAGCCGGGGCTCGAGCTCGGCCGCAAAGCCGCCGACGCGGGCGGCATGGTCTTCGTGACCGAGGTGATGGACACCCGTGACGTGGAGCTCGTGGCCCGCTACGCCGACATCCTCCAGGTGGGCACCCGCAACGCCCACAACTTCTCCTTGCTCAAGGAGGTGGGCAAGGCCAACAAGCCGGTGCTGCTCAAGCGCGGCTTCGCCCAGACCATCGAGGAGTGGTTCTACGCCGCCGAGTACATCCTCTCGCAGGGCAACGGCCAGGTGATCCTGTGCGAGCGCGGCATCCGCACCTACGAGAAGTGGACCCGCAACACCCTCGACCTCTCCGCCGCCGTCCTCGCCAAGCAGGAAACCCACCTGCCGGTGATCGTGGACGTGACCCACGCCGCCGGCCGCCGCGACCTGCTGGCCCCGCTGGCCCGCGCCGCCCTGGCCGCCGGGCTCGACGGGGTCCACGTCGAAGTCCACCCCAACCCCAAGGTCGCCCTCTCCGACAACGAACAACAACTCGACTTCGCCCAGTTCGACCAATTCCTCGCCGCGATCCGCGACCTGATGCCGCAGCCGGTGGCGCAGTAGATTCGAAGCCGTCAGCGATCAGCCGTCAGCCGTCAGCAGAAGGCTCGTGGAAACCCCACCCCTTCCCTCCCCGCCCGCGGGGAGGGGGTATCCCCCCGGCCCCCCTTGCTAAGGGGGGTGACAAGGCGTTTCGCGTTTCGCGTCTTGCGTTTTGCGTCTTGCGTACGGCGTAGGACGTGGGACGTACGACCCGCGCCCGGCTATCGGCGTTGAGCATTGGGCGTTCGGCTACCAACCACCGGCCTCCCCCCACCCCTCCCTGGCCCCCTCGAGCGCCCGCTGCAAGTCTCCCTCGAGCCGCCTCCTATGCGCCGGGCTTACCTTCCCGCCTTGCTGTGCGAAGCGCTCGAGGTAGGCCAGTGTGAAGCCCAGGTCCCCGACGCGGCCGAGGGCGTCCTGAAGCTGTTTGAGGTCGCCGGTGTCGTGCTCGAGCCACTCCCGGGCGTAGCGCAGGCGGCGCAGGGCCTTGCGTACGGCGTGGAGGGCCTCGAGGGTGTCCTCCCGGGCCCAGAGGGCAGCCTTGCGCCGGAGCCGCCGCTCGAGGCGGGGGAGGCGGGCTTCGGCCTCGGGGATAGGGACAGGGGGCAGGGCCGACAGGGCCCGCAGGAGGGCGGCCGTGCGCGGGGAGCCGAGCATGGGCAGCAGGGCGGCCCGGGCCTCTTGCAGCTCCCGCTCGAGCCAGGCTGCGAAGGCTTTGGGCTGCGGGCTGCTCAGCAACACCTCGAGGTCGCGCACCCGGCCCGCGCCCCGCACCAGCCAGGCGAGGTCGTGATCGAGCGCCCGCATCCCGGCCAGCTCGAGCCACACCCGCAGGCGGCGGGCCGCCACCCGCGCCTGGTGCACGCCCTCGGGGTCGGAGCCCTCGCGGGCGATGGGCAGGTGGCGGCGCAGGTGCTCGAGCCAGGGCCGGGGGTCGATCACAGCTTTCTCCCGATGGCCGGGGGCAAAAAGGCCAGCAGGCGCATCCCACCGGGCTCGGGGCGGCCCTCGAGGTGGGCCACGCCGCCCTTCTTGAAGGGGAAGTGCTCCCCCCACCGCTCGCCCGTCACCAGCCACGCGCACAGCTCGCCCATCCAGGGCTCGTGCCCCACCAGCGCCACCGACTCGCCCCGGAGCTGCTCGAGCAGGGCGCTCGAGGGCGGCTCGGCCAGGTAGGGCGTCACCTCGGCCTCGCCCTCGAGCAGCGGCATCAGCAGGTCGGCGGTCTGCACCGCCCGCAGCTTGGGGCTGAAGTAGATGCGGTCGAAGCCGACGCCCAGCTTTTCCAGGGCCCTGACCATGCGCCCGAAGCGCTCGATACCCTCAGGCGTGAGGGGCCGGGCGTCGTCGTCCTGGCCGGGCAGCGCGTCGGCGGCGATGGCGTGGCGTACCAGGAAGAGGTTCATGGTTTGATTGTCGGTGGTCGATGGTCGATAGCCAATAGCTGATAGCCCATAGCCAGACGCTAAATGCCGGGCGCGGGTCGTACTGCGGGTCGTACGGCGTACGCCGTACGCAAAACGCAAAACGCCCTTTGTTTACCCCCCTTAACAAGGGGGGTCGGGGGGGATAAACCCTCCCCGCCCGCGGGTGAGGGACGACTCGTTGACGCCCCCCGCGATGTCGGGGGATACCCCCTCCCCGCGTGCGGGGAGGGACGGGGCGGGGTAACCACGAGCTGACGGCTGAAAGCTGACAGCTTACTGCTTACCCCTCCTCACCAGTTCTCCGTAAACCGGTACAGCTTCCCCGCCAGGTTCGCCACGAACAGTGAGCGCCGGTAGGGGAGGGGAGGGGCCTGTACGGGGCCCAGGCCGCTGACTTCGAAGATCAGGCGGCCGGTGGTGGCCTCGAGGGCGAGCACCCGGCCCTCCTCGGTGGCGGCGAAGACGTGGCGACCGGCCAGCGAGAGGCCGCCGGTGATCTTGCCGGCGGGGTAGCTCCAGCGCTCGTCGCCGCTCTTGAGGTCCACGGCGATGAGCCTGCCGCCCCAACTGCTGAGGTAGGCCCGCTGGGCGTCGAGGGCGGGCGGGCCCCAGACCTCGCCCTCGAGCTCGAAGCTCCACAGCACCTCGCGGGCTAAGGGGTCGAAGGCGTGGACCTCGCCGGCCCAGGTGGGGATCAGCAGCACCCCGTGACCGGCGGCCAGGCTGGCGTGGACCGGGCCGGTCTCGACCTTGTAGCGCAGGTGGCCGCTGAGGGGGTCGAGGGCGTAGAGCCAGCCGTCCTCGGCGGCGGCGAAGAGCAGCCCGCGGTAGAGGGTGGGGGAGGCCGAGAGGTGCCCCCCGGCCTGGAAGGCCCACACCAGGCTGCCTTTCTCGTCGATGCAGTGCAAGAAGCCGTCGCGCCCGGCCAGGTAGATGCGCTCGCCCAGGATCAGGGGGGCGGCGGTGATCTCGGCGCGGGTGGGGAAGGTCCAGGCCACGCGGCCGGAGAGCTCGAGGGCGCTCAGCTTGCCGTCCCAGGCCCCGGCGTAGACCCGCCCGTTGCCGAAGGCCGGGGGGGCGCTCACCTCGTCGCCCAGGGGGAAGCGCTGCACCCGCTGGTCGGCCAGCTCGAAGCGGGCGACCCCGCGCCCGGAGCCCACCCACAGCCGGCCCTCCCAGGCCACCAGTTCGCCCGGCCAGGCCACCTCCCCGCCCAGGTCGCAGGTCCCGGCGATCTCGAGCCGCGCCGGCTCCGCCGGGCCGCCCGGGTAGCAGCCGCTGCGGCTGTTGCCGCCCCGGGGCGTGGCGCTGAGGTGCTCGCGGTAGTCGCGCAGCAGCTCGCCCAGCGTGTGCGCCGCCGCCGCCGCCGAGGGGCGGGAGCCCGCCTCCTTGTGCAGCAGGCTCTGGGTGAGCCCCGAGACGGCCGGGGGCACGGCCGGGTTGACCTCGAGCAGCGGCTTGGGGTTCTCGTAGACGTGCTGGTACAGCACTGACTGGTCGTTCTCGCCCTCGAAGGGCGGCTTGCCGCTGAGGGTGCGGTAGAGCACCGCGCCGAAGCTGTAGAGGTCGGCCTTGGGGCTCAGCGGCAGCCCCTTGGCCTGCTCGGGGGCCATGTACTGCGGGGTGCCCAGGGTGTAGCCGGTGCGGGTGAGGTGGCGGCTCTCCTGGATGAGGTAGGCGAGGCCGAAGTCCATCACCTTGGGGTGGCCCTCGGCGGTGAGCAGGATGTTGCGCGGGGTGAGGTCGCGGTGGATCACCCCCCGCTCGTGCAGGTGGGCGAGGGCCTCGAGCACCCGCTCGGCGCTCTCGAGCAGCCGCAGCCCCTCGAGCCCGTCCTCGAAGGGCCCCAACTGGTCGAAGGTGCCCCCCTGCACCAGCTCCATCACGAAGAAGGTGCGGCCCTCCTCCTGCCCCAGGTCGTAGACCTGCACCACGCCCGGGTGGGCCAGCTTGGAAAGCGCCTTGGCCTCCTGGAAGAAGCGCTGCCGCTCGGCAGGGTGCACGTAGGCGTGCAGCATCTTCACCGCCACCTGCCGCCCTACCCGCTCGTCGGTAGCCCGCCACACCTCGGCCATCCCCCCCTCCCCCAGGGGGGCCTCGAGCTTGTAACGGCCTGCCAGCTTCACAGGGGCAATATATCCCATGGGGAGCGGTGAGTGCGGGGCTTTAAGCTGTCAGCAAAAAGCGGGAGGCTCGTGGCCCGTGGCTTGTGGCTACCCCTCCCCGGCCCTCCCCGCACGCGGGGAGGGGGTATCCCCCCGGCCCCCCTTGCTAAGGGGGGTGAAGAAAAGGCGTTTAGCGTTTAGCGTCTCGCGTACGACGTAGGACGTACGACCCGCGCCCGGCGTTTAGCGTTCGGCTATGGGCTATCGGCTATCAGCTATCAGCTATCGACTATCGACGTCGAGGATGCCCTCGAGGCACATAGTGTTCGATCATCGGCCCAGGTTACTGCCGGACCGACGCGCTGTAGCCTTCTTCCTGCACCGCGGCGATGAGTTGGTCTGCGGGGGCGCTGCCCTCGACGACCGCCTTGCCCTCCCGCAGGAAGACCTCCACCTTCTCCACGCCCCGCACGCTCTTGAGGGCCTTCTCGACGCTCATCTTGCAGTGGCCGCAGCTCATGCCTTCAACCTTGAGTTCCGTGATCATCGTTTGCCTCCGCCCACCCCTTTAGGGGAGGGGTACGGGACCAGCTTAGACCTGGCGGGCGATAAAGTCAACCCCACCCGGGGAGGGGTGGGGTAAGCTGAGGGGATTGCGGGTCAGAGCGTCGCGAGCCACTCCCGGTACTGCTTGATCTCGCGGCTCTGGACGGTGATGACCTCCTGGGCGAACTTCTTGAGCTCGGGCTTGTTGGCCTTCTTCAGGGCGAGCTCGGACATGTTGATGGCGTCCTGGTGGTGGGGGATCATGTTCTCGAGGAAGGCCCGGTCGGGGCTTTTGCCCTTCATGCCGGTCATGGCGGCGTCCATCATGGTCTTCATGTCGCCGCGCATCATGTCCATGTACATCCGGGAGGGCGCCACCCCGTACCAGCCCTTGAGCCAGGCGGTGAGCTGGCCGATCTCCTTGTTCTGCACGGCGATGATGTCCTGGGCCGCCTTGCGGACGCGGGCGTCCTTCGCGACCTTGAGCGCCGCCTGGGCCATCTCCACCGCGCCCTTGTGGTGGTCGATCATCATGGACATGTAGGCGACGTCGAAGTCCTTGCCAAAGAGGCGCTCGAGCGCCCCCATGCTCTTCATCGGCATCCCGCCGTGCTGCGAATGGTCGGTCTGGGCCAGGGCTAAGCCGAGCGCGAGTGTAAGTGCCACGATCGTTCGAATCATCTCTCCTACCTCCGTGCAAGATAGTGGGGGACTTGTGTTAAGCCCGTGTAAAGCGCCGCCGCGACCCCACCCCCAGCAGCAGCGCGTTCACCGTCACGATCACGGTCGAGGCGCTCATCAGCAGCGCCGCCCACTCGGGCCGCAGCAGGATGCCGTAGCCGTTGTAGAGCGCCCCCGCCGCGACGGGGATGGCGAGCACGTTGTAGATGGCCGCCCAGAAGAGGTTCTGCTTGATCTTGCCGCGCACCTTGCGGGCCAGGGTGATGCTGCGGGCCACGTCGGCGGGGTTGTTCTTCACCAGCACCACGTCGGCGGTCTCCACGGCCACGTCGGTGCCGGCCCCGATGGCGACGCCCACCTCGGCCTCGGCCAGGGCGGGCGCGTCGTTCACGCCGTCCCCGACCATCGCCACCTTACGCCCCTGGGCCTGGAGTTCCCTCACCTTAGCCGCCTTGTCCTCGGGCAGGACCTCGGCGATCACCGTGTCCATGCCGAGCTGGCGGGCTACGGCCTCGGCGGTGCGGCGGTTGTCGCCGGTGAGCATCGCGGTCTGGATACCGAGCGCGTGCAGGGTCCCGACCGCTTTCCGGGCGGACTCACGGACCACGTCGGCCACCGCGACCACCCCTGCGGGCTGGCCGTCCACCGCCACGTACATGGCGGTCTTGCCCTCGGCGGCCAGCCGGGACACCCGTTCTTCCAGTTGGCCCACCTCGACGCCTTCCCGGTCCATGAGCCTCCGGTTGCCGATGAGCACCGTGCGCCCCTTAACCTGGGCCACCACACCGTGCCCGGGGACAGAATCGAAGGCGTCGGGGGGTTGCACGCCCACGCCACGCTCCTCGGCCGCCCGCACGATGGCCTCGGCCAGGGGGTGCTGCGAGGGCTGGTCGGCGGAGGCGGCGAGGGCGAGCAACTCTTCGGGGGTGAAGGGGGCGATGGGCTCGAGGTCGGTCACCGCGGGCTTGCCCTCGGTGAGGGTGCCGGTCTTGTCGAAGACCACGGTGTCGAGGGCGGCGGTGGCCTCGAGCGCGGTCGCGTTCTTGAACAGCACGCCCTCCCGGGCCGCCACCCCCACCCCCACGGTGATCGCGGTCGGCGTCGCCAGGGCCAGCGCGTCGGGGCAGGCGATCACCACCGCCGAGACCGCCACGGTGAGGGCGAAGACCAGCCCCTGCGCCCCCAGGAGGTACCAGAAGAGGAAGGTGAGCACGCCCGAGCCCAGCGCGATGAACACCAGGTACTTCCCGGCCAGGTCGGCCAGGCGCTGCGCCGGGGCCTTGGAGGCCTGGGCGTTGCGCACCATCTGCACGATGCGCGAGAGCGCGGTGTCGGCGCCCACCGCCGTGGCCTTGAAGGTGAAGGCCCCGGTCTGGTTCACCGTCCCCCCGACCACCTTCGCGCCGGGGGTCTTGGCGGCGGGGATCGGCTCGCCGGTGATCATGCTCTCATCCACGTAGCTCTGCCCCGAGATCACCACCCCGTCCACCGGCACCCGGTCGCCGGGCCTGACCACGACCTCGTCGCCCACCACCACCTGCTCGAGCGCCACCTCCACCTCCTGCCCGTTCCGCCGGACCCGGGCCGTCGCGGGGGCCAGCTTGAGCAGGGCCTCCACCGCCCGCCCGGTGGCGAAGCGCGAGCGCATCTCGAGCCAGTGCCCCGCCAGGCTGAAGGTGGTGAGCATGGCCGCCGCTTCGAAGAACACCTCGCCCTCGAAGAGGAAGGTAGCCCCCAGCGAGTAGGTGTAGGACACCAAGATGCCCGTGGCGATGAGGGTCATCATGTTGGCCTCGCCCCGCAGCAAAGCCCGCCAGGCCGCACTGATGAAGGGCCAGCCCCCCCACCACACCACCGGGGTCGCCAGCAGGAAGCCCCACAGCCCCATCGAAAGGCCGAAGGGCGGCATGTCGGGGAAGCCCAGCGCCCCGCCGATGGGCGAGAAGATCACGACGGGCAGGGTCAGCAGCAGCGACACCACGAAGCGCCGCAGCATGTCGTTCACCATCGCGGCCCCGTGCCCGGCGTGCTCGTCGTGCCCCTCGTGGCCCGCGTGCTCCTGGTGCCGCACGGCGGCGTGGTCGTGGGCTGGGGCCGGGGCCGGACGGGCGGCGTGGCCGTGGTGGGCGTGGTCGTGGCCCTCCGAGCCCACGCTGGGGTGCCCGGGCTGGGCCTCGGAGGGGGCGCAGTCGGCGCAGTCGCAGGCGTAGCCCCTTTGCTCGATCTCGGCCTCGAGCCGCTGGGCGCTCGTCACCGCGGGGTCGTAGGCGAGGTGGGCGACGCCCCGGGTGCGGTCGAGGTGGACCTGCTGAACGCCTTCCAGCCGGGCGAACTGCCGCTCGAGGTCGGCGTACTCCGAGCCGTCGTGGCAATTCCTGAGGGCGACCTCGAGGACCGATCCGTGTGGGTGAGCGCCGTGGTGGGTTGCCGCCTTCGACATAGCCTGTACCTCCTATAGGGTCTTTGCTCCGCCCGACGGGGCCGGGTGGCCGTCCACCGCCGCGCGGGCCAGCAGGGCGGCGGGCAGAAGGGCGAGGTAGCTCAGGGCCATCGCCGGGGCCATCCCGACGACCTCTTGCAGGCGCCCCACGCCTACGTAGAGCAGGCCCGCCAGGCCCACCGTGAGGCCCATCAGCATTCCGGAGGCGGTGGCCTCCGAGCGGGGCGCCAGGTCCTGGGCGCTGACGATGAGCAGCGGGAAAGCCATGTTGGTCAGGAGCCCGGCCAGGAGCACCCAGCCGAAGAAGGCCGCCGAGCCGGGCGCCGCCGCGAAGGTGGCGAAGAGGGGCAGGGGCGCGGCGAGCAGGCTGAGGGTGACGACCCTCGAGCGCCCCCAGCGCTGGCTCAGGAGGCTCCCCGTGACCCCGCCCAGGGCCGCCGCCAGGAAGAACACCGTCAGCGTCCAGCCGAGGAGGGTGCTGTCGCGGGCCAGGCCGCGCTCGGCGACCAGCCACAGCGGGAAAGCGCTGGTGAAGGTCGTGAAGGCCACCTCCAGCAGGGTGCCCACCAGCACCAGGCGCCCCACCGGCCCGCGCAACAGCCGGCCGCCTTCGAGCGGGCGGCGGGCGGGTTCAGGCGCGTGGGCCCGCGCCGGGGCGATCAGGTTGATCAGGATCCCCAGCACGATCCCCGGGACCATCAGCCAGGGGGTGTAGCCCAGGCCCAGGCCGGAGGCCACGATCAGCACGAGCACCGGCCCCATCGCCAGCCCCAGCATACCCCCGGCGCTGAAGAGGCTCACCGCCAGCTCCTTGTTCACACTGCTCGAGCGGGCGATGCTGGTGCCCGAGGGGTGGAACGCCGCCGACCCCAGCCCGCCCACCAGCAGCAGGCCCAGCAGCGTCCAGACGCTCGGGGCCACGGCCATCAGGCTCAGCAGGCTCACCGAGAGCACCAGGCCGAAGGCGGCCAGCGCCCGGCGGCCGAAGCGGTCGGACAGCGCCCCGAACAGGGGCTGGGTGACGGATGAGCTGAAGGCGAAGGTGGCGACCAGGAAGGCCAGCCAGCTCTCGGTGAGGCCGAAGCGCTCCTGCAGGGTGGGCAAAAGCGCCGATAGCATGCTCGAGAGGGCGTCATTAAACAGGTGGGCTACAGTCAGGAGGAGGGCTAGCCCACCCCCGGCGACCCCGAATTTCGCGGCCAACGACCCCGTCCGAACGTTCATGACCCTTCCTCCTATCCCACCCCACCTGGGGTGGGATATGCCTAACCTTAGACCCGCCCACGCCAAAAGTCAACCGGTGGCCGGCCGGGGGAGCCCGCTCGAGGCCGTAACCCGGGCTGTAGGACCCTAAGCCCCTACAACCCGGGCCGCGCAGCTATGGGCTAGGGCTTCAGGGCCTGCGCGATGGCCTCGATCAGCGCTTCCTTGTTCTCGTAGGAGGGCCGCAAAAAGACCAGCGTGGCGTTGGTCCAGTCCTGCACGGCGGCGATCTCGGTGTCGTCGGGCAGTTTGAGGTGGGGATAGGCCCCGTACTCCACGTACATGCCGAAGCGCTCGGCCACAGCCACCCCTCACTTCGTCCGGCGAAACCACGCCTCGAGCGCCCGCACCTTGTCCAGGTCGAAGCGGGTGACGAAGGGCAGGAGGAAGGCGGGCTTGCCGCAACTGCCGCCCAGCCCCACCATCGGGAAGCCGGCGAGGCTGGGGGTCTGGTACTTGCGCGCGCAGCGCTCGAGGAAGGCCGCGCGGTCGCGCACCTTGTCCTTGCTGGTCTTGAGGCTGGCGACGTACTGGCCCAGGGACGGGTTGGCCGCTTCCATACGCCTACACTACAGCCCCGCGCGGGCCGGGAGCTTGACAGCGAGCCCTTTCGGGATGGCCTTCAGCGGCCTCGCCCTGGCCGACGAGCCCACACGCCCCTCGAGCGCCCCTCCCCGCGCCTCCCTCGACAGCCTGCCCGTGGCGGGCGCGGTGCGGGCCGGGGAAGGCCTCACCCTTCCTGCCGGATGAGCGGGGTCTTGCCCAGCGCGTTCTTGGGGAGCGCCTCCACCCAGCGCACCTCGACGGGTACGGGCGCTGCCCCCTGTGCGAGGAGCGCTTGGGCCAGTGCTCCCGGCAGGGCCTGCTCGAGCGCCGGGTCGGGCCGGCCTGCCAGCAGCACCTGCAACCGGCCCGGCGCGTACACCACCTGCCAGCCTGCGGCGGGCGCCAGGTCGATCACGTCGTGGAAGACGTTGGGGTGAACGGCGACGGTGCCCCCCTCCCGGCCCGGCAGGCGCAGGACGTCCTCGAGCCGCCCCTGGATGCCGTCCACCAGCCGGTAGGGCCAGCCCGAGGGGCACGGCCGCTCGCCGAGGCGAACGCGGTCGCTCATCTCGTAGCGGATCAGCGGCTGGGTGCGGCTGAAGAGCACCGTCACCAGCACCTTGTCGCCGTACTCGCCGGGGGGGACAGGCCGGTAGCGCTCGTCCACCACCTCGGTGATCACCAGGTCCTCGAACAGGTGCAGCCCGTCGTGGTGCTCGCACTCGGCGGCGATGGTGGCGGCCTCGGTGGCCCCGTAGACGTCGAAAGGCTGGCGGCCCCAGGCCCGGGCGATCAGCCTGCGGGCTTCGTCGGTGAGCACCTCCGAGGCGCAGAACACGGCTTTGGGGGCGATGCGGAGGCGGCCCTCGAGCTGCTCCACCGCCAGGGCCCGCCCCATCGAGGCGTAGGCGACGAGGGCCTCGGGCTGGAAGCGGTTGAGCCGCTCGACGTTCTGGGGCAGGGGATCGGTGGCGTCGAGCCGCAGAGCGGGTACGAAGGGGCTTTGCACGCTCGAGCCCACCCGCGCGGACTGGTGGAAAGGGGTGGTGGTGCTCACCACCGCGATCTTGCTGCGCTTGCCGAGCCCCACCCTGACCCCGCCCCAGGCGTAGACGCGGGCATAGGAAGCCAGCACCGTGGCCCACTCCTCCTCGCCGAAGAGGAAAATCCCCCGCCGGCCGGTGCTCCCCGAAGTGGCACAGACCCGGTAGCGCCCCAGGAAACGCTCGTCGCCCCGGAGGGTCTTCAGGTGGGCCTCCACCTCCTCCAGGCGCACGGCCGGGTCGGTCACGAGCTCGTCGAAGCGCTCCATCAGCAGCGCCTTGGTGAGTACGGGGAGCTCGGGCAGCGGGCGGGCCTCGAGGCCCCGGTGGAACCACTGGTAGAAGGGCGAACGCGCGTAGGCGTGGCGGCGCAGGGCCTCGAGGCCCTGCGCCTGGTGGGCCAGGAGGCGCTCGCGGCTCCAACGGTCGTGTTGCCGCAGCCGCCAGCGCTCGAGCAGCACCCGGACAAGCAGCGAGGCGTTCATGGGGCACCTTTGCAACCCTGCAGGCGGAGGGCCGGCCTACACCTCCGGCCCGACCGTCCCGAGGAAGTCGCCCGCGGCGACCAGCAGCCCCCCCTCCGACCGCAGGGGTAGCTGGGGCAGGGGCCGGGGCGGGGGGAGCGCGACCACTCTGGCCTGCTGCCGGGGGTCGTACTGCCCGCCGTGGCAGGGGCACAGCAGCACCTGCCGCGCCGCGACCCACTGGCTCACGACGCAGCCCAGGTGGGTGCAGACGGCCGAATAGGCGACGGCCCCCTCGGCCGCGTGGCTCCGGCTGGCCTCGTCGAGTTCCTCGGGCCGGAAGCGCAGGAGGAGGACCGCGTTCTTGGCCTCGCCGTCCTTGACCACCCCGGTGGCGGGGTCGAGCGGGTAGGCCAGGACGGGCGGGCCGCCGAGGGGGAGGTCTGAAGGGGTGATCACGGCCCCCTTGCCGCTCCCGGTGGCCCGGACGAAGCGGTCCCCCGCCTCGAGGGGTTGGGTCTGGGGGGTCAGGGTCTTCACGGGGATGAGCCCCCTCCCCGCGTACAGCGCCGAGGCGAGGGCCACCCCGGCGCCGACCCCGACCGCCGCGCGGAGCACGGCGCGCCGCTGGACGTGCTGGGCTTTTTTCGAGGATTCCATGGCTCACCTCCGCTGCCGGGGAAGGGGGGCTAAGGCCGGACCTCGAGCACCCCCATCATCCCCCGGTCCTCGTGCTCGACGAGGTGGCAGTGGTAGACGGTGACCCCGCTGAAGTCGCGCAGGGGCACCGCGATCCGTACGGTCTCGTTCTTGCGCAGGTTCACGGTGTCCTTCCAGGCCCGGTAGGGCGCCGGCTTGCCGCCCCGCGAGAGCACCTGGAAGGGGTAGGTGTGCAGGTGGAAGGGGTGGTCCATGTCGGTCTTGTTGACGAGCTCCCAGACCTCGAGCGTCCCCAGCTTGGCCCGGACGTCCACCCGGCCGGGGTCAAACATCCGGTCGTTGATGAAGAACTCGGCCTGCATCATGCGCTCGCCCAGTACCAGGCGGCGGGTGGCGGCGGCCCTGGCGGGCTCGAGCCGTTCGACGGGGGCCAGCGAGGCGGGCAGGGGCAGGGGCTTGGGGCTGGCCGGGGCCACGACGGTGAGCAGGGTCTCGAGGCGGGTGGCTCCCATGCCCATCATGGAGCCCATCATCCCCGTGTCGCCCATGCCCCCCATGCCGCCGTGGTCCATCATCCCCATCCCTTGGCCCATGCCGCCGTGGTCCATCATCCCCATCCCTTGGCCCATCCCCTGGCCCATGCCCTGGTCGCCCATCATGCCGTTCATGCCGCCGTGCATCATCATCGCGCCGCGGTCGTAGGGGAGGGCCTGCAGCCGGTAGTTGCCGGGCCGGCTCAGGCGCACGAGCACCTCGGCCCGCTCGCCGGGGGCCAGCAGGAGCTCGGTGAGCTCGACGGGCTTCTCGAGGAAGCCGCCGTCGGTGGCGATGAGGTAGAGGGGATGGTTTTCCAACGCCAGCCGGTAGTAGCGGGCGTTGCTGGCGTTCAGGAGCCGCAGGCGCAGGGTGGCTTTCTGAGCACGCAGGGTCGGGCGCACGGCGGCGTTGACGGTGAGCAGGTTGCCCTCCCGGCCGTTCATCCAGTCCATTTGTGTCCAGGCCGGGATCCGGTCGCCGGAGAAAGCCCAGTCCTTGAGCACCAAGAAGTGTTCCTCGGCCCCCTTCAACTCGGGCAGGGCGTCGAGCGGCCCCTCCACCACCAGCAGGCCCGCCAGCCCCGCGTAGAGCTGTGGGGCCACCCGGCCGTGGACGTGGGGGTGGTACCAGTAAGTCCCCGCCGAGCCCTTGGGGATCGTGAACTCATAAAGGCGGCTCTCGCCGGGCTGGACCAGGGCCAGCGGGTCGTCCACGCTGGCGGGCACGTGCAAGCCGTGCAGGTGCAGGTTGGTGGCCTCGGGAAGGTTGTTGGTGAAGTTCAGCCGCACCGTCTCGCCCTCGCGCACCCGCAGGGTAGGGCCGGGGAAGCCGCCGTAGGTCATCAGCCGGGCGGGCTTGCCGCTCAGGGTCAGGTTGCTCTGCCGGGCGGTGATCTGGGCCTCCACCACGCCATCGGCCCGGAGCACCTCGAGCGTGCGGGGCTGGGGAAAGGGGCTTTGAGCAAAGGCGGGGAGCCTCGAGAGCCCGTAGCTGCTCGCCAGGCCCAGGGCTCCGTACTTCAACAGTTCGCGTCGGTTCATAACGCCTCCTGCTTTAGCCTGCGCGTGGAGTGTTAAGCCTGTGCAAAGGGCAACCCCCGGCCGTGGCCGGGGGCTCGAGGGGGCGGGCATCAGGCGGCCTGGGCCATGCGGCGGCACTCCTGGGCGCAGCGGCGGCAGGCGTCGGCACAGGCCCTCATCGTGCCGTCGGGGTCATCGATGGCCTCGCAGCTCTGGGCGCACGCCTCGCAGACCTCGGCACAGGCCCGGCAGACCTGGGCGTGGAGCCGCGAGCCCCGCAGCATGAAGTCCTTGGCTGTCTCGCAAATCTGTACACAGTCCATCATAATGGTCATGTGGGCGGGCTCGACGTGCTGGCCGCCGTGCTGCAGGCAGTGTTGAACGGTGGTGAGGCATACGTCGTGGCACTGCCCGCAGGCCTCGATGCAAGCCTGCATGGCGGGGCTCATGCCGGTGGTGCCGTGGGTGTGGTGCTGGCTGCTGTGCTGCATGGCTGGACCTCCTGAAATTCGGCCTTTCGGCCCTGATCCTGCTGGCAATTCCGGACGACGAGAGGCAGAGTTAAAGCTCGAGCCGGCGGGTCGAAGGAGGTTCAACTTTAGCCCCCCCGCCTGAAGTTGCCTTGAGTGCCGGCTGAAACTACCGGGTTTACAAAGGCTTAACACCAAGGCATTAGCCTCTGTCGGAGAGGAAGCTTATGACCCATCAACCCGACCGAAGACGAGCGCTGAAGATGCTCGGCGGCCTCGCCCTGGGCCTGGCCGGCGGAGCCCTGGCGCAGCAGGGGAGTGCCCTGAAGGGCCTCGAGGCCACCCTCTACAAGTCGCCCACCTGCGGCTGCTGCGGGGAGTACGTGAAGTTCCTCCAGGCGCAGGGCGCCCTGGTGAAGGTGGTGCTGCAGGACGACCTCAGCCCCCTCAAGCGCCGCTACGGGATCCCGCCCGAGGCCCAGAGCTGCCACACCATGCGCCTCGCGGGCTACACGGTGGAGGGGCACGTCCCGCTGGCCGCCCTCCAGAAGCTGCTGCGCGAGCGGCCCAGGATCGACGGGATCGCCCTGCCGGGCATGCCCTCGGGCACGCCGGGGATGCCCGGCCCCAAGACCCAGCCTTACCGGGTGCTGGCCCTCGTCAAAGGGCGGCTCGAGCCCTTCGTGACGCTTTAGGGCGCCCCTTCCCACCGGATCAGGCGCAGCGCGAGGAAGAGCGCGACAGGGCTCAGGACCGGGCTGGCGGCAGCGTGAACCAGAAGGTGCTGCCGCGCCCGACCTCGCTCTCGAGGCCCATGTTGCCCCCCATGGCCTCGACCAGGCCCTGCGCGACCGTGAGGCCCACCCCGCTCCCGCCGTCCTGGCGGCTGCGGGCCGAGTCCACGCGGTAGAAGCGCTCGAAGACCCGCGCCTGGTGCTCGGGGGGTATGCCAGGGCCGGTGTCGCGCACGCTGAAGCGCACCCCGCCCCGCGCCGGCTCGGCCTTCAGCCCCACCTCCCCGCCGGGCGGGGTGTGGCGCAGGGCGTTGGCGAGCAGGTTGGAGAGCACCTGCTGCAGGCGCTCGGGATCGCCCCACACCGCCGGCAGCGGCCCACAGGGCTCGAGCCGCAGGGCCACCCCCTGTTCCGCGAACACCAGCTCGAAGCGTTCGGCCGCCCGCCTCAGGGCCGCGGCAGGGTCGAGCGCCTGCGGGCGAATCTCCACCGCTCTCGCCTCGACCCTCGAGACCAGCGACAAATCCTCGACCAGGCGACGCATGGCCCGCACCTCGTGGCTGATGCGCCCGGCGGCCTGCTCGGGCGGTAGCACCCCGTCGGCCAGGGCCTCGGCGTAGCCCTGCAGCCCGGCCAGGGGCGTGCGCAGCTCGTGGGCGACGGAGCCGATGAGCTCGACGCGGCTCTGCTCGACCCTCTCCAGCGCCTCGGCCATGCGGTTGAAGTCCTGGGCGAGAGAGGCCAGCTCGTCGCGGCCGTGCACCGGCAGGCGGTCGTGGTAGTGCCCCTGCGCGATGCTACGGCTGCCATGGGCCAGCAGCCGCACCCCCTGGCTGACCCGCCTCGAGACCACCCAGGCCGTGCCCGCCGCCAGCAGCCCGGCCAGCGGCAGCGAGGCCAGCCAGGCGGCGGTGAGGGTCGAGCGCAGGCCGCGTTCGAGGTCGGCGTGCAGCTCGTGGCCCTGCGGCCCGATGGCCGCCACCATCTGCTCGATGTGGCTCTGGTAAAAGCGCGGGGCCAGCCACTCCGCGAAGCCCAGCAAGGCCACCAGCGCCACCAGCGCCGCCAGCAGGTGGGTCAGGAACAGCCGCGTGAACATTATTCCTCCCGGAAGCGGTAGCCCACCCCGCGCACCGTCTCGATGTAGCGGGGGTTGTCGCTGTCCTCGCCCAGCTTCCGGCGCAGGCCCGCGATGTGCACGTCCACCACGCGATCTACGCCGGGGAAGTCCCCGCCCCACACCCGCTCGAGCAGCCGCGCCCGGCTCCACACCAGCCCGGGGTGCTGGGCCAGGGTGAGCAGCAGGTCGAACTCCAGCCGCGACAGCGGTAGGGGAGCCCCGTTCAGCAGGGCTACGCGCTCGGCGGGCTTGAGGGTGAGGGCCCCGAAGGCGAGTTCGTCGCGCAGCCCCCGGCGTCGCAACAGCGCCCGCACCCGTGCCACTACCTCGCGCGGGCTGAAAGGCTTGGTCACGTAGTCGTCGGCGCCGAGATCGAGGCCCTCGATGCGCTCCTCCTCCTCGCCCTTGGCGGTGAGCATCAGGACGGGGAGGTCGGGGTAGTCCCGCCGCGCCTCCCGGGCCACCTCGAGCCCGCCCACCTTCGGCAGCATCAGGTCCAGGATCAGCAGGTCGGCCGCGCCCAGCCGGGCCAGCGCCTCGGCCCCGTCGCGCGCCTCCACCACCTCGTGCCCCTCCTGGCGCAGGTAGGCCCCCAGCACCTCGTGGATGGAAGGGTCGTCATCGACCAGCAGCACTCGAGCCATACTCACCCCCAGCTTACGCATGCCGTGCGGCCGGTGACCAAGAGCTAGTGACGTGTGGGAGTATCCCCCCTAGCCCCCCTTGCTAAGGGGGGTGGAGAAGTAGCGTCTTGCGGCTTGCGTATTGCGTACGACGTACGACCCGCGCTCAGCTATCAGCTATCAGCTATCAGCGTCGAACATTCAGCGTCTAGCGCACCGGGTTCTCCGGCCCCCGGCCCCGGTAAGCGTCGATGAAGGCGGCAGCCGCGGCGGCGTCCCAGCGCTCCAGCCGCAGCAGCTTGGTCCAGGCGGTGAGCTCGACGGTCTGGCCCAGACCCGCCTTGGGCACCACCACCAGCCCGTCCCACTGGCCCCGGTAGCGGCCGGCCCAGACCCGCAGGGTCTTGAGCACTTCCTCCCCGGGCTGGTCGTAGTAGATCACGACGTTGCCGTGCTCGAGCGCGTGCACCAGCTTTTCCCGGGGCTCGCCGCGGGTGTAGAAGCCCGGCTCACTCCAGTTGTACCAGTGCGTCCCCGAGGTGGGCGGGTCGGTGGCGTAGCTCAGCGAGGCGCCGATGTTGGCGTGGCTGCGCCCGTAGTCCGGGTGGTTCTGCACCTGCGTGAGGGCCGGCTTGCCCTCCTCGATGAGGCTCTCGAGGCTGGGCACCCCCTGCTGGCCCTGCCAGCGCAGGAAGCCCCAGACCGCCACCGCCAGCACGAGAACGCCGCCGATGACCCAGGGCCAGGGGCTGGGCTTGGGCTTGGACGAATACTTCAAGGCCTGTTTCCGTGCGCTCTTTCCCATAGACCCTACCAAGCTACCGCATTCGGGGTGAGGGCAATTGGGATTTCAGGTTGACTTCAGCTTGGACCCGGTACCGGCTTAAGGCTTCGTGAGCATGCTTAGAGCCGGAGGTAAGAGCGATGAAACCCAAATATCTGGCCGGTTTGGCCCTCACCCTGCTGCTGGCGGCTTGCACGACCCAGAACCCGGGCTCGAGCCCCGGCCTCAGCGAACAGGACGCCCAGGCCCTCTCCGAGGCCGCGGCGGGCGACCTTGCCCTCGACGTCGGCCTGCTGGCCGACGCCCGCGGGGGCTCGAGCCTGCAGGCGGCGGCCCTCACCGAGGGGGCGCGCAACGCCATCGGCTATCGCCTGCCCCGCCGCCTCATCCACCTGCTCAACGCCGTCGGTGCTTACCTGCCCCCCGCTGGCTCGGGCGAGTGCAGCGTGACGGTGAGCCCCACCGACTACACCGACGCCGACGACGACGGCGTGCCCGCCAACGTCACCGTCACCTTCGACTGCGCTGGGACCCGCGCGGGCGGGACCGACTACACCACCGAGGGCAGCGTGACCCTCAGCGACACCAACGACGCCCTGCCCCTGAGCGGCTACAGCGCCGGCTTCGCCGGCTTCCACACCGTCCTCACCCGCGACGACGGCACCGTCATCGACCACGCCTTCGACGGCAGCCTCACCCTCGACAAGAGCGACGCCAGCCTCTACGCCATCGCCAAGGACTACAGCCAGGCCGTCAGCGTCACCAAGGGCGCCAACACCTACACCGGCAGCGCCGAGTTCGAGGTCGAGAAGACCTACGCCCCCGAGCTCCCCGACACCCCCTGGGCCAAGGGCACCATCACCATCGCCCAGGACAACCCCGGCAGCCTCACCTGGGTGCGCGGCGGCAAGACCCGCAACCTCGTCTGGTACACCGACCCCACCCTGCACTACAACCGCGCCGACTGCGCCAGCCCCAGCCGCCTGCTCAACTACGACGCCGGCGCCAAGGAGTGGGTCTACACCCGCCCCAGCGGCGAGCAGGACACGCTGCGGCTCGAGTTCACCGGATGCGGGCAGTTCACGGTGACGCTCAACGGGGAGGAGGTGGAGTAGGGGGTGTCGGTGGTCGATAGCCGATAGCTAAACACTAAACGCCGTAGGGCCGGGTCTCAGACCCGGCCCTACCCGCTCCGTTCCCTCGTGGGGGGAGGGTCTTACCACAGGCCACAAGCTCCTAGCCCTAAACCCGCTCCCCTCTCTTCCTATCCAGCTCCCGCCTCGGACGCAGCAGTTGGGGGAGCTGGCTCACCAGCGTGGCGCCCAGGATCAGGAGACCTCCCGCCAGCCCTTGCACGCCCAGGCGTTCGCCCAGCAGGAAGTAGGCCAGGATGGCGGCGTAGACGGGCTCGAGGGTGAAGGCGATGGCGGCTTCGGGGGCCGGGACGGTGCGCTGGCCCAGGGCCTGAAGCCAGACGCAGATGGCGGTGGCGATGAGGCCCAGGTAGAGCATTTCGGCGTAGGGGAGCGTGGCCCAGTTCCAGGCCGGGCGCTCCCAGGCCACCCACACCCCCGAGAGCAGGGCCACGCCGAACATCTGCACGCCGGTGATGGGCAGCGTGGGGTAGCTGCGCACCGCCACGAAGTGCTCGAGGCGCCAGATGTAGAAGGTGTAGGCCAGCGCGGTGCCCAGCGTCCAGAGGTCGCCCACGTTGGGCGGCGAGCCGTCGTAGGACAACAGGCCCACCCCCACGATCGCCATCAGCGCCGCTGCCCACACCGGCAGGCGCAGTTTGTGCCCGATCAGCCCCAGAAAAATCGGCAGGATCACCACGTAGAGCGTGGTGATGAAGGCGCTGCGGCTCGCCGTGGTGTACTCCAGCCCCACGGCCTGCGTGGCGTAGCCCAGCCACAAGTAGAAGCCCAGCTCGAGCCCCGCCAGCCACACCTTACGCTCCAGCCGCAGCACGAAGGGCACGAAGCACAGCGCCGCCACCGCGAAGCGGGCCAGCGTGATCTGGGAGGCGCTGAGCGACTCCAGCGACTGCTTGATCACCACGAAGGTGGTGCCCCACAGCAGCGTGGCGATGTTGAGGTAGAGCAGCCCCAGCAGGTGGTCACGGCGCACGGCTCCAAGTCTACCGGGCGGGTGCGCCACCCTCACAGTGAGACGATGCGGGTTCTCGCACCGCTCACCGGAAGGCCACCCTGGCCTTGCCCGGCGATCCAGCGGGCCGCTTCTAGCAGATTTGCGGCGATGTAATCAGGCTCTACCGCGGCCCAGTCCTGGCGGTAACGCCCGAGCGAGGTCGCGCCGTGTCCGGTACGCACCAGAATGTTTCGACACCCTGCCCGCGCACCTGCCTGCATGTCGCTGTAGCCCATGTCCCCGATCATGAAGCATTCCTCGAGCTTCAGCCCGAGATCTTCAGCCGCCCGCAGCAGCATTCCCGGTGCGGGCTTCTTGTGCTCGCAGTCCCGGCGGTAGGCCTCGACGGAGGCCGTGGGGGAGTGGGGGCAGAAGTAGATGGCCTCGAGCCAGGCTCCGGCCCGCGCCAACTCCTGGGTCATGGCTTCGAAGCAGGTGTGCAACTGCGCCAGGGTAAACCGACCATCGGCCACCCCCGATTGGTTGGTGACGACCACCACCCGCCAGCCTCGCTGGTTGAGGAGCCGAACGGCTTCGGCGGTAAAAGGAGCCAGTTTAAAATCATCGGGGTGGCAGTAACCCCCTTCCAGGCTCATGGTCCCGTCTCGGTCGAGGAAAACAGCTTTCACGAAGCCAGTCTATGGCTCGACGTGCTCACGGTACCAGCGCTCGAGCCGGGGGATCGAGACCCCCAGGATGGCCTCGCTCTTGCCGTCCACCTCGAGCACCACCCCTGCGCTCAGCCCGCCCACCAGCTCCCTGACCTTGCGCAGGCCCTGGGCGTCCTCGCCGATGTCCACGAACTCGAACTCCACGCCCTTCTGCTCGAGGAAGAGCTTGGCGACCTCACAGGGGCCGCAGCCGGTCAGTCCGTACACCTTGACCATGACTCACCTCGAGGCCGCCGCCCGCGCCCCCGATTCCCGCAGCCAGGCCTCGAGCTCGCCCGGCGACGTGAAGCGCAGCACGGTGAGGTGGGGGTACTGGGCCCAGAGCCCGGGGTAGTGCCGCTTCTTGCGCCAGTGGCTCTTGAAGGCCCACAGCAGGATGGAATTGCGGCTGAACATCTGCCGCCAGGTCTCGTAGTTGCCGTTGCAGACGGGCTTGCGGTCGATCACCCGGCTCAGGGTGCGCCGCAGCAGGCGCGTATAGACCAGCGGAAAGGGGTAATCGAGCCAGATGGCCGTGTCGGCCCGGGAGAGCAGGATGTCGCGGATGGCGCTGTAGTTGCCCTCCGTGACCCAGCGGGGCCCCCTAGTTGCTTTCTCGACCCTCGCCCGGAACTCCGGCTCAGGGGTGGGCACCCACCCCGGGTTCCAGTGCAGGGCGTCCGTCTCGAAGTAGGGCAGGCCCAGGCGCTCGCCGAGCCGCCTCGCCAGCGTGCTCTTGCCGCTGCCGGTGGTTCCGAATACGACGATCCGCTGCAAGGGCATAGAGTTTCAGGATACACCGTGGGTGGAGGTCGGTGGCCGGACGCCGGGCGTGGGTCGTACGTCGTGCGTCCTACGTCGTACGCGAGACGCAAAACGCAAGACGCCGAACGCAAAACGCAAGACGCAAAACGCTCTTTACCCCCCTTAGCAAGGGGGGCCGGGGGGGATAAACCCTCCCCGCCGGCGGGGAGGGTGGGGGAGGGGTCACCACATGCCACCGGCTGACGGCTGAAAGCTGACCGCTGACGGCTTACTCCTGACCGCTGACGGCTTACTCCTGACCGCTGACGGCTTACTCCTGACCGCTGACGGCTTACTCCTGACCGCTTCTACAGATCCCGCTTGCGGAAGATCCAAACTGCCAGCGCCAACGCCGCGACGATATACGCGCCCACCCATAGCAGGAAAAGGGGATCGGCGGGGCGGTTCCCGGCGAAGGGGTTGCCTTCGGGGCCTTGGCGGGAGAGCTGGAGCAGTTCGGGGCTTTGTAGGTAGTAGGAGGCGAAGCGCCAGAGGGCGTCGGTGGGGATGAGCCAGGTGCTGGCTTTGGAAAGGCGCTCGAGCAGCGGCGTGTTGGTGAACTGGGCGATGAAGCCTAAGATGCCGCCGGTCCAGCCCATCCCGTAGAGCACCACCTGGCCGATGCCGTTGGTGAGGGTGGGCAGGAAGGAGGAGCCCAGCAGGGTGAGGGTGAGCAGCAGCACGGCGTTGAGGCCCATCAGGCCCAGGGCGGGGAGGGGCTCGGGGGGGAGGTAGCCCACCATCAGCCAGGTGCCCAGCAGCAGGCCGCCCCCGGTGAGGGTCATGTAGGCGAAGGCCAGCAGGCTCATGCCCAGCCACTTGCCCAGCACCACCTCGGCGCGGCTCAGGGGCTTGGTGAGCACGGTGTGGAGGGTCCCGGCCTCGAGCTCGCCCGAGAGGCTGCCCACCCCGCTGAACACGCTCACCAGGCCGCCCAGGAAGTTCACCATGTACAAGCCCATCAGCACCACGAACATCCAGGCGAACTCGGCCTGGGGGAAGCGCTCGAGGCCCGCTTCCCGCGCCCGCCGCTCGAAAGCCTGCTCCTGGAGGTAGACCCCGTAGAAGAAGAAGGCCAAAAACAGCACGGTGAGCAGCGCCAGGGCGAAGAGCAGCCGCTTGCGCGCCGCCTCGCGCAGGGTGAAGCGGGCCACCTTGAGCATCAGGCCCCCCTCCGCTCGACCTTGTCGCTCACGAGCGAGACGAACAGCTCTTCCAGGCTCAGGCGCCGGGGGGTCAGGGCGTAAAGCTGGGCTCCGCTCCGAAAGATGGCCTCGGCCAGGCGCGGGAGCTTGGCCTCGGAGTCCACCTCGAGCACCGCGCCCTGCCCGTCGGTGGAGCGCAGGGTGCCCAGGTCCTTCAGGCGCTCGAGCAGGCCGGGGGAGAGGGCGTCTACGCGCAGCTCGACCTCGAGGCGCTCGGCCAGCAGCTCGCCCATGCGCCCGCTGCGCACCACCCGCCCCCGGTGCACGACGGCGATGCGGTCGCAGGTCTGCTCGACCTCGGAGAGCAGGTGCGAGTTGAGGAAGACCGTGGTGCCCTGGGCCTTGAGCTGCCCGATGATCTCGCGCACCTCGCGCCGCCCCAGCGGGTCGAGGGCGCTGGTGGGCTCGTCGAGGAAGACCAGCCGGGGCCGGTGCAGGATGGCCTGCGCCAGCCCGATGCGCTGCTGCATCCCCTTGGAGTAGCCCCGGATGCGCTCGCGCTCGCGCCCCAGAAGCCCGACCTGCTCGAGCACCTCCGGGATGCGCCGCCGCAGCTCGGCCGCCTCCATCCCGTACAGCTCGCCGTGGAAGCGCAAGAACTCTTCCCCGGTCAGCCAGTCGTGGAAACGGAACATCTCGGGCAAGAACCCGATGAAGCGCCGGGTCTCCTTGTCCTGCGGCGAGTGCCCCAGCACCTCGAGCTTCCCCGCCGTGGGGTAGGTCAGGCCCAGCAGCATCTTGACGGTGGTGGTCTTGCCCGCCCCGTTGGGACCGAGAAACCCGAACACCTCCCCCTGCTCGACCTCGAGGCTCACGTCCTCGACGGCTGGCCTCCCCCGGAATACCTTGCGCAGGTGCGCGGTGCGGATGGCGGCTGGCACAGGGGCGAGTATACGGGCCGGAAAAATTAGAGCGGTATGGCAGGGAGGGGATAGAGGAGAGGGACAGTCAGGGAGACCCGTGGCCCGCGGTCGGTCGAGGGCCGAGGGTCAGGACGTCTTGCGTTTAGCGTTCGGCGTTTGACGTACGACCTCCATTCACCGCCATTCGATCACGGGAACGCCCAGGATGAGCAGCTCCCACCAGCGGAGCCGGGGCTTTTGCCGTGCATTCCAGACCATGCCTAAGAATAACCCGGAATTGGTCCGGAGTGCGTGAAAATTGGCGTTATATGGACCGTGTCCATACCGATGGATTGTTGGGCTCCGAAGTGCGATGGAAAGGGCCCCCAAGCACTCCCGGGGGCCCGATGATTTTTTTAACGCCTACTTGCCGAAGCGGCGTTCGCGGCCCTGGTAGGCCCGAATGGCCCGCAGGAAGTCCACGCGGCGGAAGGCGGGCCAGAAGGCGTCGAAGAAGTAGTACTCGCTGTAGGCGGCCTGCCACAGCAAAAAGCCCGAGAGCCGGATCTCGCCCGAGGTGCGGATGATGAAGTCGGGGTCGGGGACGCCGGCGGTGTAGAGGCGCTCGGAGATGTGCTCCATGTCGAGCTCGGCGGCGAGCTCTTCAGGGCTCTTGCCGGTGTGAGCGGCTTCCAGGAGCAGGCTTTTGACCGCGTCCACGATCTCCTCGCGCCCGCCGTAGCCCATGGCGATGTTGAGCAGCATGCCCTCGTGGTGCTTGGTGGCCTCCTCGAGCTCCTCCAGCGCCTGCAGCACCTTCGGGGGGAAGCGGTCGTGGCGCCCGATGACCTTGACCCGCACCTCGTTGGCGTGGATGCGCGGGTCCTGGGCCATGCGCCGCGCCTCCTTGACGAAGAGGTTCATGAGGGTCTCGACCTCGACCTGTGAGCGGTTGAAGTTGTCGGTGGAGAAGACCCAGATGGTGACGGTGGGGATCTTGAGCTCCAAGCACCACTCGAGCACCTCGTAGGCCTTCTGCACGCCGAACTCGTGCCCTTCGTGGCCGGCGAGGCCCAGCTCGCGGGCGAAGCGCCGGTTGCCGTCTAGAATCATGCCCAGGTGGCGGGGCACGTGGCCGTGGCGCACCTCGGCCTCCAGCCGTTTCTCGTACCACCAATACAGCGGCTTGAGCGCGCCGCGCAGCAGGTTGATGACCTGCTGCCGCAGGGAAGTCTTGCGGGGAATTAACGGGGTGTCTACTGCCATGCGCGAACCTCGAGGTCCAGTCCGAAGCCCATTCTAGCGCCCGTAGCGTCCGGGCGGGGCGCCGCCTACCGGCCCTCGGCCGCCGGCGGGGCCTTGTCGGCGGGCTTGCCCTTCACCGCGTACATCTCGCGGTCGGCGTGGCGGTACAGGGCGTCGGCGTCGGTGCCGTCGCGGGGGTAGAGGGCCAGGCCGATGGAGGCGGTGACCTCGAGCGCCCGGTTGCCGATGCGCACGCTGGTGTTCACCTCGGCGCCCATCTTGCGGGCGAGGCGCTCGGCCATCTGCACCGAGGGGAGGTCGGCCAGGATGACGCCGAACTCGTCGCCGCCCAGGCGGGCCACGGTGTCGCCGGGGCGCACGGCGGCGGCGAGCTGGCGGGCCACGCTGCGCAGGAGCTCGTCGCCGGTGGCGTGGCTGAAGGTGTCGTTGACCTTCTTGAAGTTGTCGAGGTCGATGTAGAGCACCCCCACCAGGCGGCCCTTCTCCTCGGCGCGCTGCATGGCCTGGGTGAGGCGCTGCTGGTAGAGCATGCGGTTGGGGAGCTTGGTGAGGGGGTCGTGGGTGGCCTGGTACTCGAGCTGCTCGATGAGGCCCTGGCGGTCGACGGCGATGGCGGCGAGGTCGGCGACGATGTGCGCGGCGCGCACGTCGGGCTCGAGGGGGCTGGGGCTGATGACGGTGAGCGCGCCCAGCACCACCTCCTTGGAGGTCACGGGGAGGGTGAGGGCGCTGCGGTAGCCGCTGCGCAGCAGCAGTTGGCGGGCGGGGTCGTCGAGGTGCTGCTCCTGCTCGAAGTCGGGCATGGCCGAGGCCTCGCCCTCCTGCACGCGGTAGCCCAGCGGCCCCGTCGCGCCCGCCTCGAAGAAGCGGCGCAGGGTCTCGGGGAGGTTGGCGCTGGCAGCGAAGCGCACCCGCCCGCTCTTGAGCACCTGGATGGCGCAGGCCACCTCGGGGAGCTGGGCGGCGAGCATCTCCATGAGCACCTCGAGGATGTCCTCCAGCTCGGCCCCCCGCGCGATGAGCTCCAGGGCCAGGTTGCGGTCGCGCTCGAGCCGCACCGCGCGCTTATGGTCGGTCACGTCCACGATCAGGCCGCGCAGCCGCACGGTGCCGTCCACCTCGCGCAGCGCCGAGATGCGGTCCTGGAACCAGTGCAGCCGCCCGTCCTTGTCGAGGGCGCGGTACTCGACCTCGGCGGTCTCGAGGGTGATCGCCAGGGTGCGCAGGCGCTGGGCCACCTGCTCGAAGTCGCTGGGGTAGAGCACCCTGGGCCACACGCTCTTCTCGCGCGGGCCCAGGAACTCGCTCATGCCGTAGCCCAGCACCCGCTCGATCTGGCGGCTGACGAAGGTGAAGACCAGGCTGTCCTTGTGGAGCTCGGCCTCCCACACCACGCCCTCGAGGCTGTTGACGAGCTCCTGGTAGAGCGTGCGCGACTTGCGCAACTCCTCCTCGGCCCGCTGGCGCTCGGCGAGCTCGGTCTTGAGCTGGTCGAAGAGGTGGGCGTTCTCCAGCAGCGGGGAGGCGGCCCTCGAGACCGCCTCCACCAGCACGATCTCGCTGCGCCCGAACTTGCGCGGCTCGTAGCTGTCGAGGCCCAGCGTGCCCACCACCCGGTCCCCCGCCAGGATGGGCACGATCAGCATGGACACCACCCCGAAGTGCCTGGCGGCCTCGCGGCCCGCGCCCATGCGGGGGTCGTTCTGCGCGTCGAGCACGGCCACGGGCTTGCGGGTCTTGATGACCTTCTGGGTGATGACGTTGCCCTTGAGGGGGATGCGGTCGTTGAGGCCGGTGCGGTGCTCGCCGCCGAACTCGGCCACCACCGTGAGGTGCTGCCCGTCCTCCGACATGCGCGCGAAGCCCGCGTGCTGCACGCCCACCACCTCCACCAGCTCGCTGCAGATGACGTTGAGCACCGTGAGGGGCTCGAGCGGCGCCCCCGAGGTGGCGACGATCTGCTTGAGCATGGTGGCCTCGCGCAGCCTTCGCTCGAGTTCGCTTTTGCTGAGGGCGGTGACGGGGTTGGGGCGGGGCTGGGCTTTCATAACGCGCGCCGGGTGGTGCTTACCGAAGAGAGATCATACCCTTTTTGTGCTCTTCGCCCCGGTTTTATGGGAAAACGGAAAATTTCGCGAGACGCGGCGGGGTGATCGGGGCCGCTGACCAAACCCCGCCAAAGGCGATAGGCTTGAAGCCGTGCGCCTGGTTGAACGACAGCCCCACATCGACCTCGAGGCCCTGCTCGCCCAGTTCGTGCCGCCGCCGCGCTACAGCCGTGCCACCTTCGACTCCTACCACCCCGACCCCCGCTTCTCCTCCCAGGCCGCGGCCAAGGAGCGCCTGAGCCGCTGGGTGCGCGACCGGCCGCAAGGCTTCTTCCGCAAGAAGCTGCCCGACCCCCGCGGCATCTACCTCGACGGGGGCTTCGGGGTGGGCAAGACCCACCTCCTGGTGGCGGCCTACTGGCAGGCCCCCGGCCCCAAGGCCTACCTCTCCTTCGAGGAGCTCACCTACGCGGTAGGCCTGATGGGCATGGCCCAGGCGGTCGAGCGCTTCGGGGGCCTGGCCTACCTCTTCATCGACGAGTTCGAGCTCGACGACCCCGGCAACGCCCAGATGGTCACCAACCTGCTGGGCCAGACCATGGAGCGGGGCCTGCGGGTGGCCGCCACCTCCAACACCCAGCCCAGCGCCCTGGGCCAGGGGCGCTTCAACGCCGAGCAGTTCCGCATCCAGATCCAGAGCCTGGCCCGCCGCTTCGCGGTGGAGACCATCGACGGCGAGGACTACCGCCACCGCGACTTCCATCACCCGCCCTTGCCCCTCGAGGCGGAGGAGCTCGAGGAGCTCTACCACGAGGAGACCCGGGCGGCCAGCTACGACTCCTTCGGCGAGCTGTTCTACCTGCTGCGCGGCCTGCACCCCATCCGCTACCGCTACCTCTTCGAGTCGCTCGAGGTCGTCTACCTCGAGGGCCTAGCCCCCATCCCCGACCTCAACGATGCCCTACGCTTCGTGCACTTCGTCGACAAGCTCTACGACCGCGGCCTCCAGCTCCGGGCCTCGGGGGTGCCGCTGGAGCAGATCTTCCTCGAGAGCTACCGCCACGGGGCCTTCGCCAAGAAGTTCGGCCGCTGCCTCTCGAGGCTCGCCGAGCTGCTGTCGGGCGCTACCCGGGCTAGCGCGCCCGTGCCGCAGGGCTGAAGGCCAGGTCCCAAATCCGCGAGAGCCAGCCCTCGCCGCCGTCGCCCAGGACGGTTGCCGGGGCCGGGTTGCCCGACTGCCGCAGGTCGGCGGGGGCGTAGCGCTCGAAGGTGCGGCGCGCGTAGCAGCTCACCCACAGCCCGCCCTGGTTGTCGAGGGCCAGATCGACGGGGTCGCAGCCGGGGACGCCGACCCGGACCCCGGGGGCGGGTTTGCCGGAGCGCTGCACGTCGCCGGCGGCGTAGTGCGCCAGCAGGTCGAGGCCGGTGTGGGCTACCCACAGGTCGCCGCCGGGCTCGAGGGCCATGGCCATGAGGGCGTTGGGCGGGTCTTTGGCGAGCTCCAGCTCCAGCCGCACCTCGGGCGTGACCTTCCCGGAGGCCAGGAGCTGCCCCGGCGCGAAGCGCACCACGGTCTTGGAGAGGCCGGAGGCGTTGACCACCCACGCGCCGCCCGCGGGGTCGAGCTGCAGGTCGGCCACGTCGCCCAGGCCGCCGGGGCTCGAGCTCCGCACGACCACGGGGGCCGGCGCGCCGTCGGCCCGCAACTGCTCGGGCGAGTAGACCAGCAAGGCGGCGCGCGCCCGCTCGGCCACCACCAGCCGCCCGTCGCTCAGGAAGGCCAGCGCTTCGGGCTCGAAGGGCAGGCCCGCGGGGTCGTCGTAGGTGAGCGTGACGCTGGGCACGGCCTCGCCGCCGGGCTCGAGCTGCTCGGGCGCGTACTTGTAGATCGCCGCGTTGTAGAGCGCCCCGCAATTGCCCACCCACAGCGCCCCCTGGGGGTCCACGGCGAGGCCGCAGGGGTCGGTGAGGGGCCGCTCGCTGGTGCCGCGCAGGGTGAGGTCGGGCGGGAGGGTGCTGCTCGCCTCGAGCCGTCCGGCGGCATAGGCGGCCACCTCGGCCGCGTCCCGCCGCAGGAACCACAAGAACCCGCTCCCCGGCAGGCGCGGCCCGTAGCTCACCGCTGCCTCGGCGAGCGCCCCGGGCCGGACCTGGACGGTGGGGGTGAGGGTTTCGCCCCGGTAGGCCTCGTCCACCAGGGCGCCCGGCTTGCGGGCCGGGTAGGGCGTGAGGGAATAGGTGCCGGGAGGGAGGGTGAGCGTCGTGCTCTGGCCGGCCTCGAGCCGCGCCCCCTGGCCCTCGACCACGACCCGGGGCTCGAGGCCCCCCTCAGCGACGACGACGAGCCGCAGCCGGCCCTCAGGCACGGCGCACCCGGCGAAAAGGAGGACGAACACCCACAGCGACCGTCGTTTCACCCACACCCCCGTCTCCCGGGACCAGACACCCGCCGGGCACACCCCAAGGGTATCCTGGGGCCATGAAGATCACCACCATCGTCCTCGACTCCGTGGGCCTGGGCTACCTCCCCGACGCCGCCCGCTTCGGCGACGAGGGGGCCGACACCCTCGACCACACGGTGCTCAAGACCGGCGTGGAGCTGCCCAACCTGGCCGCGCTGGGCCTGGGCCGCGTGCCCGGGGTCCACAGCCTGCCCCCGGCGGAGGCCCCCCAGGGCGCCTTCGGCCGCATGGCCGAGGTCAACCCGGGCAAGGACACCTCGACGGGGCACTGGGAGTTCGTGGGCATCCGGCTCGAGCACCCCTTCCAGGTTTTTCCACAGGGTTTTCCACAGGACTTCCTCCGGCGCTACGCCGAGCGCATCGGCGTGGGGGGCTGGCTGCTGAACCAGCCCTACTCCGGCACCGACGCCATCCGCGACTACGGCGACGCCCACCTCGAGACCGGCTTCCCCATCGTCTACACCTCCGCCGACTCGGTGTTCCAGGTGGCCGCCCACGTCGGCAAGGTGGGGCTCGAGACCCTCTACGAGTGGTGCCGCGTGGCCCGCGAGATGCTGGTGGGCCCGCTGGCCGTCGCCCGCGTGATCGCCCGCCCCTTCGAGGGCGATCCCGGCTACTACGCCCGCCGCGAGGACCTGCGCAAGGACTTCGCCCTCGAGCCCCCTCCCAACGTCCTCGACGTGCTCAAGGGGGCCGGGCTCGAGGTGGTGGGGGTGGGCAAGATCCCCGACATCTACGCCCACCGCGGCTTCACCCGCGAGGTGAAGTCGAAGGACAACGCCGACGGGGTCGCCCGCACGCTGGGGCTCATGCAGCAGGACTTCTCGGGCTTGGTCTTCACCAACCTCGTTGACTTCGACGCCAAGTTCGGCCACCGCCGCAACCCCGAAGGCTACGCCGCCGCCCTGCGCGACTTCGACACCGCCCTCCCCGGCATCCTGGCCGGGCTGGGGCCCGACGACTACCTCTTCATCGTCTCCGACCACGGCAACGACCCCACCTGGCGCGGCACCGACCACACCCGCGAGTACGGCATGCTCCTGGCGGTAGGGCCGGGCCTGGCCGGGCGGGACCTGGGCACCCGCGAGACCTTCGCCGACCTGGCGGCGACGTGGGCAGGGTTGTTCGGGCTCGAGTGGGGAGGGCCGGGGAAGCGGATTGTTTGAGGCTGTGTCGCATTAGCCTTGCGACCAGCTCGAGGTCGCTACGAGCTTCGAAACCTGTTCGCAGACTCCCTCGAACTCCTCCAATACTTCGCTGTTGGTGAAGCGCAAAATCTTCAAACCTAGCCCCTCGAGGACAGCCGTGCGCTCGGCATCGTAAGCTTGCCCATCCTCGGTGAAATGTGAGTGTCCATCTACCTCGATCACCAGCTTGCGTTCGGCACAGTAGAAATCCACGACGTACTGATCAATCGGGCGCTGGCGCAACCAGCGGGGCTCGAGGGTTCGTAAATAGGCCCATAACTTCCGCTCGGCAGCGGTCATGTTTTTGCGAAGTTCTTTAGCACGCTCTATAAGCTTGGGGTTGTAGGTCAGGAAGCGGCGAGGCATGGCGGAGTTATTCTGCCTGAGAATACCTCCAAAAATTAACCTCCCTTTTGAAGGGTTATCCCCCCTATCCCCCCTTGTTAAGGGGGGAATTGACTGCTGGGCACGGTAAAACTTTGGGTTTCCTGCCCTATTGTGCCTTCACCAAGCCGTGAAAAGCCCCCCTTAACAAGGGGGGTTGGGGGGATAGAGCGAGGGCGCTCGAGCTATTGCACCACGATGTTGAGCAGCTTCCCCGGCACGTAGATCTCCTTCACCACCTGCTTCCCGTTGATGTGCACCTGCACGTTGGGGATCTCGCGGGCGATGCGCTTGATCTCGTCCTCGCTGGCCTGCACGGGGACGGTGGCCTTGCCGCGCACCTTGCCCGAGACCTGCACCACCAGCTCGAAGGCGTCGGCGACCAGGGCGTCTTCGTCCACGGCGGGCCAGCGGGCCCCGAAGACGGAGGAGTCGTGGAACTGGTGCCACAGCTCCTCGGCGATGTGGGGGGCGAAGGGGGCGAGCATCTGCACGTAGCTGAGCGTGGCGAGGCGGAACACCGGGGTGACCGGGTTCTCCTTGCGGTAGTCGTACATCGCGTTGAGCAGCTCCATCAGCGCGGCCACGGCGGTGTTGAAGCGCAGGGCCTCGATGTCCTCGCCCACCTTCTTGATGGTCTGGTGCAGCTTCTGGTAGAGCGCCTTGTCGGGGCCGCCGAGGGCCTTGGGCTCGTGGACGTCGCCCTGGGCCTCGAGCTCGGGCAGGTTCTCGGCCACCAGGCGCCAGACCCGGTTGAGGTAGCGCCAGGCGCCCTGCACGCCCTCCTCGGTCCAGATCATCTCGTTCTCGGGTGGCGCGGCGAAGAGGATGGTGATGCGGGCGATGTCGGCGCCCTGCTCGCGCACGAAGGGCCCCACCATCACGCCGTTGCCCAGGCTCTTCGACATGGTGGCGGGCTTCCAGAAGTGGGTGCTGCCGTCGTCGTGAGTGCGCAGCTCGGCCCCGCTCTTGCGGGCTTCTTCCACGGTGAGGGTTTCGGGGATGTCCAGCTTGACCCGGCGCTCGGAGGTCAGGAAGCGGATCTCGTCGCCGCTCACCTCCACCGGCCCCACGTCGGTCCAGCCCTGCACCATTCCCTGGGTGAAGAGGCCCTCGAAGGGCTCTTCGGCTTCCACCATGCCCAGGTCGTGCAGGAACTTGGTGAAGAAGCGGGCGTAGAGCAGGTGCAAAATGGCGTGCTCGATGCCGCCGATGTACTGGTCTACGGGCATCCAGAAATTGGCCTTCTCGGGGTCGAAGGGCACCTCCTCGTTGCCCGCGTCGGCGTAGCGCAGGAAGTACCAGGACGAGTCGATGAAGGTGTCCATGGTGTCGGTGTCGCGCCGCGCCTTGCCGCCGCACTTGGGGCAATCGACCTCGTAGAACTCGGGGTGAGCGGCCAGGGGGCTCTTGCCCTTGGGCCGGATGTCCTCCACGTCCTTCAAGGTGGGGAGCACCACCGGCAACTGCTCGTAGGGCACCGGCACGATGCCGCAGCTATCGCAGTGGATCATGGGGATGGGCGTGCCCCAGTAGCGCTGGCGGCTGATGAGCCAGTCGCGCAGGCGGTAGTTGACCTTGCCCTCGCCGATGCCCTGCTCCTCCATCCAGGCGATGATCTTCTTCTTGGCGTCCTCGACGTGGAGGCCGTCCAGGAAGCCGGAGTTGATGGCCGGGCCGTCCTCGGTGTAGGCCTTGCCCTGCCAGTCGGCGGGGGGCTGCACGGTGCGGACGATCTCGAGCCCGAACCGCTCGGCGAACTCCCAGTCGCGCTCGTCCTGGCCCGGCACCGCCATGATCGCGCCGGTGCCGTAGCCCGAGAGCACGTAGTCGGCGATCCAGACCGGAATTTCCTTGCCGTTGGCCGGGTTGATGGCGTAGGCCCCGGTCCAGACCCCGGTCTTCTCGCGGTCCTCGCGCTGCCGCTCGACCTCGCTCTTCATGCGGGTGGCCGCGACGTAGGCCTCCACGGCCTCCTTCTGCTCGGGAGTGGTGATCCGGGCGACGAGCTCGTGCTCGGGGGCCAGCACCATGAAGGTGGCGCCGAAGATGGTGTCGGGGCGGGTGGAGAAGACCCGGATCTTCGCGTCGTGGCCCTTCACCTGGAAGTCGAACTCGGCCCCGGTGCTCCTGCCGATCCAGGCCCGCTGCATGGCCTTGACCTTCTCGGGCCAGCGCGGGAGCTTGTCGAGGTCGTTCAGCAGGCGCTCGGCGTAGTCGGTGATCTTGAGGTACCACTGCTCGAGCTCGCGCTTCTCGACCAGAGCCCCCGAGCGCCAGCCGCGCCCGTCGATGACCTGCTCGTTGGCCAGCACGCTCTGCTCGACCGGGTCCCAGTTGACGTAGCTCTTCTTGCGGTAGGCCAGCCCCTTCTCGTACATCTTGAGGAAGATCCACTGGTTCCACTTGTAGTACTCGGGGGTGCAGGTGGTGACCTCGCGGCTCCAGTCGTACTGGATGCCCATCAGCGCCAGCGACTCCTTCGACTGCTTGATGTTGCCGAAGGTCCAGTCGGCGGGACTCACGCCGAACTTCAAGGCCGCGTTCTCGGCGGGCAGGCCGAAGGCGTCCCAGCCGAAGGGGTGCAAGACCGAGTAGCCCTGCTGGGTGCGCCATCGGGCCAGCACGTCGCCCATGGTGTAGTTCTTGAGGTGGCCCATGTGCAGGTCGCCCGAGGGGTAGGGGAACATCACCAGGACGTAGCTCTTGTTGGCCCCGCCCTCCTGCGCCTTGAGCAGGCCGGTCTGCTGCCAGTACTTCTGCCACTTGGGCTCGAGCTCGTGGGGGTTGTATCTGTCCATGCTCATCCTTTTCGTTCCTCTCTTTAGCAGGGGTCCCCGAACCGGACGGTCGCCGCGTTCCGCTTTGTGGAGCGCGCCACCGCTAGGAGTGCCTGCGGCTCGAGTCCGGCTCGGGGTACTAAAAATCCCCCTTCACGCCGAAGGGGGAGGCCGGACACCTGGCTTCTTAGCAGGGGCCTCCCGGTAGTTCTAGTAGCCGTCCGGCGAACTTCATGGGGCCATGATAACACGCTTTGACGGCGGGGGGCTCGAGAAGCGCAAGCCTCAGCGCCGGGCTGGGCCCGGCGCTACGTGAGGGTTACATTAAGGTTCCAGCCTGAATTTGGCCAACGCGGGAAGACAATCGTCCGGTAGCGTAGAACTCGGGTAACGAAGCTATAGAACCGGGCCAGAAGACAGGTTGTACGGTTACCCGCTGCTCATGAGGTCTGGCCCGAACTCGTGCGGAGTAATGAGGAGGCGTATGAAACTGCAAGTAAAGCTGTTCGGTCTGGTGGCCGCCCTCGGCATCCTGGCGGCGTGCTCGGGCGCTCCCAACCTGAGCAACAACGTGCCGGGCGTTCCCTCGGACTCGCCCACCAGCTTCAGCCAGAGCCAGGCCAGCGCAAACAAGAGCGCTCTGGTCGGAGCCATAAACCAGATTGCGGTGGGCCTGACCGGCGACTTCGGCCCTAGCTCCGCCAGCCCGACGGAAGCAGCGGCGGCCCTGGTGGAGAAGGAATACCCCACGGTAGCCAAAGACCTCCGACGGGTTCAGCTCACGGGCGGGTCCCTCCGGATCCAGGGCACGGCAAATTGCGAGCAAGGTGGCACCGTCACCTTCCCCGACGACGGGGATATCGTAGATAACGACGGGGACGGCATCCCGGTCTACGCGGAGATCCGCTACAACAACTGCAAGGAAGACGGCGTGACCGCCAACGGCCTGCTCCTGGGGATGCAGGATAAGAACGACAGCAACCCGGCGAGCGGCTTTACCTTCCTCATCGACCTCAGCCTGACCGACGGCACCGACACCGCCCGGTTGGCCCTGGGCATCGACTATACCCCCGGGGCGGGTGGCGCTTACAACGTCCGGTACGGCTACTTGATCCAGGAGAACGACGACAAGCTCGCTTTCGGCGTGAACATGTCCTACACGCCCAAGTCGGACGGCAACAGCGACCCCTACGACGCAGGCTTCGTCAACTTCACCGGCCGCTTCGTGTACAAGGTGGACGGCGAGAACTACGTCCTCGACATGAAGGGCGAGAACCTGGAGCACAGCTCGAGCTGCACCAGCACCTTCGTCAGCGGGAAGGCCACCTTCCAGGACAACGCGGGCAACAAGCTGGTGATCCAGTACACCGGCTGCAACAGCTACACCGTCACCTATAACGGCAACCCCATCTGACACGAGCAAGCATGACCAGGGGGGCAGGCCTGAGCCTGCCCCCTCGCTTTTGGGCCGCTAGCTCACCGGCGGGTCTTTGCGCCGGGTCCCCACGGCCGTCATGATGCCGACGCCCGCCAAAATGATGGCCCCCACGATGATCCACGTCTGGGGAACCCCCAGCAGGTTGGCGCCGTAGATCAGGCCGACCATCAAGACCACGAAACCGATCAGGTACACCGCCATGTTGGACATCGCTACCTCCTATTCTTTTTCTATTCTTTTTCCGGCTTGCCCCCTTCGGGCTCCGACTTGGGCGAGATGGTGCCCGAGGCGGGCAGGGGGTCGCTGGCGGGGAAGGTGTCCTCGAGCGCCTCATCGAGGTCTTTCTCGCTCATATCCTCGGGGGTCTTGTCCGGGATGATGGCTGAATCCTCGTTGGGGTGTTTGTGCGTACCATCCATAACGCAACCGTAGGGCCCCAAGCTTAGGCATAACTGTTGGCGGGCTGAGGGCAAATGCGAGCGGAGTCCTAACGCCGGGGGAGGGGTTGTGGGTTGAATAACCCTGGTTGTGGACAAGGAGGTACGGTATGGAATCGGGCCGTCAGGATTTGTACCGCTACGTCGTCGAGGAATTCGCCGAGGATTACCGTGAGGGCGAGCTCGAGCGCCGGGAGTTCCTGCGCCGCATGGTGCTGCTGGGCGGCGGGGTGGGCGGGGCGCGGGCCCTGCTGGCCTCGCTGGGCATCGCCGGGGTGAGCACGGCCGAACTGGCGCAGGCGCAGGAGGGGGCGGCGCAGGCCACCCCGCCGCAGGGTCAGCCGCTCGTAGACCCCAACGACCCCGCGATCGAGGCCGGGATGATCGAGTACCAGGCCCGCGGCTTCACCCACGTGGCCTATCTGGCCAAGCCGAAAGGGGTCACGGCCGCGCCGGGCATCCTGGTGATCCACGAGAACCGGGGGCTGCAGCCGCACATCCAGGACGTAGCCCGCCGCCTCGCCAAGGCGGGGTATATCGCCCTGGCCCCCGACCTCGTCTCCAAGATCGGGGGCACGGCCCGGACCACCGACACTGCCCAGATCTCCAGCTTCCTGGCCCAGACCCCGGGCGACGAGCACGTCGCCAACCTGCTCGAGGCCCTCAAGGTGCTCAAGGCCACGCCGGGCGTGCAGGCCGACCGGCTGGGCGCGGTGGGCTTCTGCTTCGGCGGCGGCCTGACCTGGCGACTGGCGACCGAAGCCCCCGAGCTCAAGGCCGCCGCGCCCTTCTACGGCCCCGCCCCCGACCTCGCCAAGGTGCCCAATATCAAGGCCGCGGTGCTGGGCATCTACGGCGGCAACGACGCCCGCATCAACGCGGGGATCCCGGCGCTCGAGGAAGCGCTCAAGAAGGCCAACGTTCGCTACCAGATCAAGATCTACGAGGGCGCCAACCACGCCTTCCACAACGACACCGGCGCCAACTACAAGAAGGACGCCGCCGAGGACGCCTGGCGCATGACGCTCGAGTGGTTCAAGACCCACCTGTAGGCCGGTGGAAAGCGCGGGCGGCGGGCTGTGGCCCGCCGCCGTTTCGAGGGTTAGCCGCTACTTGGCCTGGAGTTTAGGCGTCAGGAAGGCGTTGGTGTAGAACTCGGTCGCCGGGAGGCTGGTGTTCACGCGCCCGGTGGCCTTGAGCAGGCTCAGGCTGCTGACCCAGGCCTGGGGGTTGGAGAAGCCCAGCCCCGCCTGGCGGCTGTAGGGCGACTCGTAGAGCCGGACGGAGGCAGTGAGCACCCGGTAGCGCAGTTCGTCGAGGTTCTGCACGTACTTCTTGGCGGCCTCGAAGGCCTTGCGGGGGTTGGCGAGGGTGAAGGCCATGGCCTCCTGCGAGGCGCTGAGGAAGCGGCGGGCGAGGTCGGCGTTCTCGAGCACCTTGTCGGTGCTGATGACGCCGTTGCCCGGCGAGCGGTTGTAGGGCCCGGCGGGGATCACGTTGAGCTTGACCCCCTGGCTCTGCAGGAAGACCGGCTCGTTGTTGACGAAGCCCATCGCCACGTCCACCCGCTTCTGCACGACGGCCTCGGCCTGGGTGAAGCCGATGTTGACGATCTTGACGTCGCTTTCCTTCAAGCCTGCCGCCCGCAGGATGGCCTGCAAGGAGGTCAGCGAAACCCCGAACATCCCCGGCATGCCGATGGTCTTGCCCTTGAGGTCGCGCACCGACTTGATGTTCTTCTCGGCCAGCGAGAAGAGGGCGTTGGGCACCGACTGGTACAGCGCCATGACGTACTTGAGCGGGATGCCCTGCGCCCGCAGCGCGATCACGTCCTCGGCGTCGGCGACCACGAAGTCGAGCTTGCCCTGCGCGAGCAGGGGGTAGAGCTCGCTGGCGAAGCCGTGCTGGAACTCGACCTCGAGCCCCTTCTTCCCGTAGATCCCCTCCACCACCCCCGCGTAGAACGGCGCGAACTGCACGTCGGGCAGGTAGCCCAGCCCCACCCGCACCTTTTCGGCCTGAGCCAGCGAGAAGACCAACACCAGGACCAGAAAGACCCACTTTTTCATCTGAGCAAACCTCACGTCACACGTGCGACCCAGGGCGGAACCCGGCCAGGCACGAACCGGCCGACGCCACGGAAAGCCAAGCGTTGTGTGGGGTTTGCGGTTATGAGGTGTTGCACATGCCTCGCGCTCGAGCCAGGTGACTCGAGCTTCACTCCTTCTCCCATCCCGACTGTCACGGTCGGCCCCGGAGTTTCACCGGGTCGGGCCTGGATGTGCCGCAGATTTCCAGGCTTCGCGGGCTGTACCGCCGGTGGAGATTTGCACTCCGCCCTGAAGGAATGGGCCTTTCGGCCCGCTGTCAGTTTAGCCGCTGGAAGGCCGGGCGAAAAGTAGACCAGGCCAGCCTGGCTATGATGGAAGAACCTTGGCCGAGTTCGATCCGTCTGAGGTCATGGCTTTGGCCGGTCTCGAGGTGCAGGACCGGGGCTATGCGTTGTTCAGCCGGGGGATGGTGCTTGAGGGCACCCGGCAGGGCAAGCGCTACAGCGCCCGCATCAAGGGCAGCGCCCCCTACCCCTACCGCGCCTGGATCGACCTGGAAAAGCAGGACTGGGGCTGCTCGTGCCCCTACACCTGGGGCCCGGTGTGCAAGCACGTGGTGGCGGTGGCCTACGCCATCCAGGAAGCTCCTGAGATCTTCCAAGCCAAGCGCAGGCGGAAGAAAAAGACAGCAGACCCCAAGCAGTTAGCCCTGCAAGAACTCTCCGACGAAGCCCTGCTGGAACTCCTCTGGGAACTGGCTGAACAGCGTCCGGAGTTGATGGAAGAGTTCGCCTATAACCTGCTGCAACGGACGAGGGAGGAATGGGGTTGACCCGCAAGCTGCTCGTCCTGGACCTGGACGAGACCCTGTTCCATGCAGCTCGGAGGCCGCTCGAGCGAGCTCCCGACCTCATCCTGTTTGACTATTTCGTCTACTGGAGGCCTTACGCCCAGCACTTCATCGCCTCGGTGGCCTCTTGGTACGAGGTGGCGGTCTGGAGCTCGGCGGGCAAGCTCTATGTTGAGCGGGCGCTCGAGGCTCTCGTCCCTCCGGGTATCCTGCTGAGCTTCGTCTGGAGCCGGGAGCGCTGCACCCAGGGCTACGACCCGGCCACGGGAGAGCACTACTGGATCAAGGACCTGAAGAAACTGCGGCGGCGGGGCTACCGCCTCGAGCACGTCCTCGTGGTCGACGACAGCCCGGAGAAGCTGGAGCGCAACTACGGGAATTGGGTGCCGGTCCGGCCCTACCTCGGCGCGGCCGACGACACGGAATTGCTTGAGCTAATCCCCTACCTCGAGCACTTGAGCGGTGTGGAGAACGTCCGGACGGTCGAGAAGCGGTACTGGCGCGGTGGCTCCTACCGCCTGCGGTAACGCAGCACCCAGTACTCCAGCAGCGTCACCAGCCCGTACAACGCGATGCCCAGCACCACGTTGACCCCCACCGCCGCGAAAGCGTTGGCGTAGCGGAACGACAGCCGCTCGGTGTTGGCGAAAGCCCCCAGGCCCTCGCCCTGGAAGGTGAAGTCGGCGACCACGGCGCCGATGAGGGCGAGCGAGACGGTGAGGCGCAGGCCGCCCAGGAGCACGGGGAGGGCGCCGGGGAGCTCGAGCTTGGTCAGGATGCCCCAGGGATTGGCCCCGATGGTCTGGAAGACCTCGCGGTAGGTGCGGTCCACCTCGCGCACGCCGACCATGGTCGAGACCATCACCGGGAAGATCGAGATGAGGGTGGTGGTGATGAGCTTGGCCTCGAGGCTGAAGCCGAACCAGATCACCAGCAGCGGGGCCACGATCACGGTGGGGATGGCCTGCAGGGCCACGATGAAGGGGGAGAGCAGCCGCTCCATGGTGCGCAGGCGGCCCATCAGGTAGCCGATGGGGGTGCCGATGAGCAGCGACCACAACACCCCCAGCGCGGCGATCTGGAGGGTGGCCAGGGCGCTTTGGGCCAGTTGGGGGGCGTTCTGCAGTGCGGCCTGCCAGACCGCCAGGGGCGAGGGGAAGAACAGGGGGATGCGGGCGGAGAGCAGCGTCCAGCTCAGCAGCAGCAGGCCGGTGAGGCCCAGCACGCCCAGCAATTCCCAGGGCGGGCGCAGCGGCTTGGCGGGGGGCTCGACGTGGGTGGAGTCGGCCACGCCCAGCCGGGCGCGCAGCTCGGCCTCCACGCCGTCGGTGAAGGCGGTGATGCGGCCCTCGTCGCGGGTGTCCAGCACGGTCTCGATCACGCCGCCCTTCAGCACCACCACCCGGTCGGCCAGGTAGACCGCCTCGCGGATGGAGTGGGTGACGAAGAGGATGGTCTTGCCGCTCTTCTTGTGAAGCTCCTTGAGCTCGAGGTTGAAGCGCTCGCGCACCAGCGCGTCGAGGGCGGCGAAGGGCTCGTCCATCAGCAGCACCTCGGAGTCCTGGGCCAGGGCGCGGGCGATGGCGACGCGGGCCTTCATGCCCCCCGAGAGCTGGTGGGGGTAGAGGTGCAGGTAGGGCTTCATGCCCAGGTGGGTGCTGACCCTGCCGCGCCCGGTGAGCTCGATGGGCAGCCGGATGTTCTGCTCGACGGTGCGCCAGGGCAGCAGGCGGTAGTCCTGGAAGACCACGGCCGGCTGGCCGCTCACGCTGACCTCGCCGCCGTGGGCCTTTTGCAGCCCGGCCACCACCCGCAGCAGCGTGCTCTTGCCGCCGCCCGAGGGCCCGATGATGGCGATAAACTCGCCCTTGGCGACCTCGAGGTCCACCCCCCGCAGCACCGCGCGGCCGTCGAACTGCACCGAGACCTGGCGCAGCCGGATGGCCGGGTCCTGGGTGGCTGGGGGGGGTAGGGTAGGCGAGGGCAGGCTCACGCCTATAGCATAAGGACCCTCGAGGCCCGCACTGAAAGGGGCCTTACAGGCCGCTCGGGCAGACGGTGAGCGCTGTTCAGGGGGGTGTTAGCCCTTCTAACGTGTTCCAAAGGCTTCTCATTCATCGCATGAGAAGATTGAGAAGTTCGTTTGTGGAGGTGATATGCGCATTTGGGTTCGATCAACGGCTTTAGTCCTCACGGCGCTGGCGCTCAGCTCGTGCAACCTGTCGGGCGGCGGCGATGGTAAGGGTTTCCAGACCTTCAGGCCCGGCAGCACGCTGGAGATCAACCAGCAACTGACCATTAACGTCGTCTTTGTAGGGTATGAGGAGGGCAACGGCCCCCGGCAGGTCAACCTCGACGAGTTCAAGAAGGTGCTGCCTGCGGGGTACAGCGCCGTAAACCGCTACCCCACCTTCTACCTGGAAAAGCCCGCCAAGGAGCTGACCGGGACGAGCTTCACCTACAAGTACAACATCAAGTTCGCCCCCCAGGCCTTCGAGGACGAGTTCTTCGCCAAGCTGAACGAACTGGCCCAGAAGCAGCCGCTGACGCTGTACCAGGAGTCCTACAACTGCCAGGCCGACCTGGCCGCCGGCGAGCCCTGCCCCGGCGACGCCCCCAACGTCAGCAAGAAGATCACCGAGAATTACTGGATCGACGCCTTCCAGACCGAGAAGTGGCTGGTCGAGAACGCGGGCAAGGCCGGGGTAGACCCCAAGAACTACACCGTGTTCTTCGTCAACTGGTACGGCCGCCCCGACTTCAAGCACCACGTCTACGTCAAGACCGACGAGCCCGACCCCGACACCGGGTTCAACTTCGGCGAGATGCTCGCTTCGCGCAAGATGAGCGCCTGGGGCGGCAGCATCCCCGACGACCGCCAGGGGCCCGGCGCCTCACTGGGCAGCACCGCCCGCGTCTGGTTCCACGACCTCTCGGCCGGCCCTGAGGCCCAGAGCGACAACTGGGACATCACCCGCGCCGACCTCGACGGCGACGGCAAGACCGACTACCGCATGCCGCCGGTGTGGGAGTACGGCAACCCCAAGCTCACCTACCGCCCCTTCAACGACCTCTCCGGCGACCTGGGCAAGATCACCCGTTACGTGGCGATCAACCTGCTCTTCACCCCCTCGCCGCTCTACCGCGTGACCCTCACCCCGCACCAGATCCCCGACGACATCCTGCTCAACGTCAACTTCTACAACGAGGCGGCGGCCGGGGATAAGGGGCAAGACCTCTTCGACCCCGACCTCACCGTGGCGCTGCTGAAGGCGCTGCAGCCGATCAACGACTTCGCCGCCACCGTCCGCGAGCTCACCTACGACGCCCAGGCCCAGTGCGCCTTCGAGTCCTACTTCGACGCCGAGGTCTGCTACCCGCAGTACGCGCTCAGCCAACAGGCCTCGGGTGCCGGCGCCAACGCCTTCATCGACAACCTGCTCGAGATGAAGCAGTCCGGCTTCTTCCAGGGCGGCGCCGACTACGAGATCCCCATCTTCGCCTACAACGTCGCCGGCGACATCCCCTACCTGGGCCTGGCCGACGACGACTGGCGCTCGGGCACCCAGACCCTCATCTACGCGGCCAACAACCCCATCGCCAAGGCCCGCTACGGCTACACCACCACCGTCACCCACGAGGTCGGGCACCACATCGCCCTCTCGCACCCCCACGACGGCTACGACTCGGCGAGCAACAAGGACTACGGCCCCGGCAACGAGTTCTACTACGCCTGGCTGGGCGATATGTCCAACAGCACCATGAGCTACATCGACCTCACCGCCGAGTTCGGGCAGTTCAACCGCGACGCCATGAACCGCTACTTGGTCGCGGCCTACCTCAACTCCAGCGGCGCCATCCTGCAGGCCATGCTCGAGGCCAAGAAGCTCGACCCCAAGGCCGTCCCCGCCCCCCTCAAGGAGGCCGACGCCAAGATGGCCGACGCGCTCAAGGCCTACAAGGCCATGGACTATAGCGCCGCGGTCGTGCAGGCCAAGCAGGCCTACGACATCGTGGTGGCGAGCGCCCTGGCCGCGGGCGTGAGCATCCGCAACTACTGGTTCGAGGGCTACGAGCTCGAGCCCGCCAGCCAGCACGCCGCCCTGCGCGTCTCCAGCGACCTCAAGAGCGCCCCGCTGCCCATCAACGAGTCGAAGGCGCTCGAGCGGCGGATGCGGCCTTGAGGGTGTCCATAGCTGATAGTCGATAGCTGATAGCCGAACGCTAAACGCGGTCGTACGTTCTACGTCGTACGTCGTACGCAAAACGCAAAACGCAGGACGCAAAACGCGAGACGCGGGGGGCGCACCCTAGGGTGCGCCCCCCGCGCCGTTCGTAGCCTCAGGCTGAGGCCGGGAGGCCGGCGGCCTTGAGGAGTTCTTCCACCTTGTCGGTGGCTTCCCAGGGGAAGCCCTCGCGGCCGAAGTGGCCGTAGGCCGAGGTGGCGGTGTAGATGGGCCGCTGGAGGCCGAGGTTCTGGATGATGGCCTTGGGGCGGGCGTCGAAGATCTGCTGCGCGATCTTGGTGATCTGCTCGTCGGGGATGACGCCGGTGCCGAAGGTTTCTACGCGCATGCCCACCGGGCGGGCCTTGCCGATGGCGTAGGCCAGCTCGACCAGGGCGCGGCGGGCCAGCCCGGCGGCCACGATGTTCTTGGCCATGTAGCGGGCGTAGTAGGCCGCCGAGCGGTCGACCTTGGTGGGGTCCTTGCCGCTGAAGGCCCCGCCGCCGTGGGGCACGGCGCCGCCGTAGGTGTCGACGATGATCTTGCGCCCGGTGAGGCCGGTGTCGCCGTGGGGGCCCCCGATGACGAACTTGCCCGAGGGGTTGACGAGGTAGAGGGTCTCCTCGGTGAGGTAGCGCTCGGGGATGGCCTGCCGCATGACCTTCTCGATGACGTCGTGGCGGATCTGCTCCTGGGTGACGTCTTCGGCGTGCTGGGTGGAGATGAGCACGGTGCCGACGTAGAGGGGCTTGTTGTCCTCGTAGACCACCGTCACCTGGGCCTTGCCGTCCGGGCGGAGGTAGGGGATCTCGCCGGTCTTGCGGGCCTCGGCCAGGCGGCGGGTGAGGCGGTGGGCCAGCGAGATGGGCAGGGGCATGAGCTCGGGGGTCTCGTCGATGGCGTAGCCGAACATCAGGCCCTGGTCGCCGGCGCCGGTGTGGTCGAGCTCGTCGCGCGAGCCGAGCTCGCGCCACTCCCACGACTCGTTGACGCCCCCCGCGATGTCGGGGGACTGCTCGTCGATGGCGGTGATCACCGCGCAGGTCTGGCCGTCGAAGCCGAACTTGGCCCGGTTATAGCCGACGTCGATGACGGTCTGGCGCACCAGGCTGGGGATGTCGACGTAGCTCTCGGTGGTGATCTCCCCGGCCACCATCACCAAGCCGGTGGTGACCAGCGTCTCGCAGGCGACCCGCGACTTAGGGTCCTGGGCCAGCATGGCATCGAGGATGGAGTCCGAGATGCGGTCGGCCAGTTTGTCGGGGTGCCCTTCGGTTACCGATTCGGATGTGACCAAGCGCAGCAACTTTCACCTCCTGAAATTGGGTCGACTAATCCTGCTTAGGGTAGCAGGAGACAAAGCCGAAACACTATAGCACCTGCACATCCCCAAGCTGTGAGCCCGGGCCGCGTCACGGCACCCGGCGGAAGCGGACCGCCACCTCGAAGCTGCGCCGCCAGGGGAAGGTGACGTCCAACAGCTCGAGCCGGTCCCCTAAGAACTCAGGCAGCGGTTGTTCGCGCAGGTGGCCCAGCGCCAGCACGTCCACGCCCCCCAGCAGCGGCTCGGCGAAGAAGCGCCGCACCCACGGCCGCCCCACCTCGCCGTAGAGGTACTGCAGGTAGCTCTCGGCCAGGCGGTCGAGGCGGCCCTCGAGGTCGCGCAGGAACAGCCCCCCCTGGGCCAGGGCGCTGCCGAGGTTGTTGGCGGGCGTGCCCCAGGAGGCGTAGCTGGCGAGGTGGGGGTAGCGGCCGATCCCCAGCAGGTAATCCATCAGACGCTTGTCGCCCCGGTTGACCGCGGCGATGTCGGCCACCGCGACCGGGGCCTCGCGTCCGGCCCGCAGCAGGGTGAGCACCGCCTGGCGGGGGTCCTTGCCGGTGTAGACCAAAAGCGCCAGGTCGGGCCGCTCCTCGACCGCCTGCATCCCGCCGCTGGCGAGCAGCCGCCGCACGCTGTCCTCGAGGGGGATCCCCTCGTAGCGGGTGGGCTGGGCCGCCGCGCGGGGGTCGTCGTACCACACCCGCACCCTCAGGCCGGGCGCCAGCGTACGCAGCAGCAGCAACTGCCCGCTCTCGTCGGCGCCGGGGCGGGTGGGCAGGGGAAGGGTGGCGGCTTCTTGCACGGCGGGGGAGCCGGGCAGCGCGTCGTCCCAGGGGGCTTCGACGTGGTCCAGGCCCCAGCCCTCCAGGGCGCGGAGCACCTCGAGGTTGCGCTCGCGGTGCTTGGCGTCAGGGTGGCGGGGGATGACGCCGAAGGCCACCACCCGGCCGCCGAACTTGCCCTTCCAGACCCGCAGCACCGCCAGCCGCGCCAGGGCCTCCGCGGCGGGCAGATCCACCTCGCGGCTCTGCACCAGCCCCCCGTAGGCCAGCGCGTCCAGGCTCGCCACCAGCCGTTCGCCGGGGGTGTTGATGAGCCAGGTGGAGAGGTCGAGCGGCCGTGCCCCCTCGCGGCCGCGGTACAGCTCGGCCGGGGGGCACTGCACGCGGCCCCAGGTGCAGGGGGTCCAGTTGGGCGGCCGGTTGTCGAGGGGGACGTAGAGGGTTTGGGCGAAGCCGCCGGAGGCGAGCAGCAGGAATAGCAGGAATAGCAGTTTGTGATGAGGTTTCCACTGCGGCGGGGGCGAAGTCATAGGATAGTCATACAAACAAACGTGTGAGGGTAGCTAAGAAAGCGCGAAGGCTATCCCTTACATTCTGCTCTCACGCCTCCGGCTACACTGGTCGCGTGGAGCGGGACGTTGCCAGCCCCAGCAATTTCGCGAAGCAGCAGGCCACCACCGAGGCCGAGATCCTGGCACGCCGGGTTTTTTTCCATGATTTCCTGCACCGCCTGCGGGGGCAGCCCAACGACCTGCTGCCCTTCGACGCGGTCAACCGCCTGCGCCCTAAGGGCGAGCACTACCTGGGCCTGCGCACCATCGAGGTCGACAAGATCGTGGGCTCGGTCGACCGCTACGGCGACTTCGACGAGCACTTCCTGCCCAAGGAGCCCTACACCATCGAGCGCTGGACCCGCCTGCGCGAGGCGCAGCTCGAGGGCACCGAGTTCCCGCCCATCGAGGTTTATCAGGTAGGCGACGCCTACTTCGTCAAGGACGGCAACCACCGCACCGCCCTCGCCAAGGTCCAGGGCCAGCACTACATCGACGCCTACGTCATCGAGCTCGAGGTCCCGGTAGACCTCAGCCCGGAAGACACCCTGCGCGACGTGATCCTCAAGGGCGAGTACGCCCACTTCCTCGATCAGACCAAGCTCAGCCAGCTCCGCCCCGACCACGAGGAAATCCTCTTCACCAAGGCCGGGCGCTACGACGTGCTCGTCGAGCACATCCGCACCCACCAGTACTTCATGGGCCTCAACCAGAAGCGCCACGTGACCTGGGAAGAGGCGGTGGCCGACTGGTACGACAACCTCTACCGGCCCACCGTGGAGGAGATTCGCGAGCAGGACCTGCTCAAGGACTTCCCCGGTCGCACCGAGGCCGACCTGTACCTGTGGGTCTCCGACCACCGTTACTACCTCTCGCAGGCCCTGGGCCACGACATCGGCCCGGAAGAGGCCACCGTCTCGGCCCAGCGCACTGCCTATAAGGGGCCGCTGGCACGGGCGCTCGAGTGGGTGAGCGGGCTCTTCCGGCGGCGGAGGCCGCAGATGGGGTAGCTGCCGATGGCCGAGCGTCGAACGCCGATGGCCGATAGCCCATAGCTGATAGCCAAACGCCAAACGCAAGACGCAAAACGCCAAACGCAAAACGCCGAACGCAAGACGCCGAACGCAAGACGCCCTAGACCCTTGACAAACCACGAACTGCTCTTCGCCCGCTTTTCGCCCCCGGGATTTACCGGGATAAAATCGCCCTGTGTTCGCCCTCGAGTCCAGTCAGCTTCGCCTGGAGGTAAACCCTGAGGTCGGGGCCAGTGTGGCCGCGTTCGAAGCCCGGTTAGGGGGAGAGTGGGTGCCTGTCATGCGCCCCACGCCCCGGCCGCTGCCGCAGAGGTCCAGTCCCTACTCGAGCTTCACCCTCGCGCCCTACTCCAACCGCATCCGGGGGGCGCGGTTTCGCTTCGCGGGGCGGGAGTACCGGCTGCAGCCCAACACCCCGGAGGGCAACGCCCAGCACGGGGACGTGCGCAACCGGTCCTGGCAGGTCGAAAAGCCCGGCCCTGGCACCCTGGTCTGTAGCTTCGAGTCGGGGTGGTTCGAAGACGTCAACTGGCCCTGGGCCTTCACGCTGCTCAAGACCTACCGCCTCGAGGGCAACACCTTCGACACGGTGCTCGAGCTGACCAACGCCTCGGATGAGCCGATGCCGGCGGGGTTCGGGCTGCACCCCTACTTCGTGTGGCGCTTGCCGGGTTCGCGGGACGTGGAGCTTCAGTTCAGCGCGAAGGGCTACTACCGGACCGACGCGAGCCTGATCCCCGACGGGCCGATGGGGGCGGTGCCTGCCGAGCTCGACTTCAGCCGTTCCCGCGCACTGGGCGAGCAGAAGGTCAACGGGGTCTACGGGGGCTGGGACGGGCGGGCTAGGCTCGAGTGGCCCGGCAGCGGGGTGCGGATGTGGCTCGAGGCCGACCCGGTGTTCTCTCACCTGGTGGTCTTCACCGCGCCCGACGGCACGCTGGCGGTGGAGCCCGTCACCAACGCCACCGACGGCTTCAACCTGATGGCGCAGGGCGTGGAGGGGCACGGGGTGGTGGTGCTGGGGCCGGGGGAGAGCCTGAAGGGCCGGGTGCGGCTGCGGCTCGAGGGGCTTTGACGCCCATCCTGCGCGGGCCGGCTGTCGCGCTGATCCCCGACCGGCCTCAGCCCTTGCCGATGAGGTAGACCCCCAACAGGTACAGCCCCAGCACCAGCAGCTTGACCGTTACCAGCAGCCACAGCCAGCGGCGCACCTCGGGGTCCATGCCCCAGGCATACCACCCCTTGGTGTGAGGGGCCCCGGGAGCGCCATGAGAAAGTGCAGGCTACCGCCGGGTCGCCAGCACGAAGCCGACGAGGCACAGCAGCAGTCCCACCGCCCGCACGGGGGTGAGCTGCTCGCGGAAGAAGATCAGGCCGATGGGCACCAGCAAGAACAGGGCCGCCACGTTGGCGACGATGGGGGCCAGGGCCAGGTTCCAGCCCGCGCGGTAGGCCAGCAAGTAGCCGAGTTCGAGGCCCACGACCGCCAGAGCCAGCGCCGCCGGGGCCCAGTTCATCCCCCTGAGGAAGCCGCCCAACGAGCGGTCAGCAGGGTAGAACAACAGCGCCACCGTACACACCACGATCCCCAGGGCGTACACGAAGATCAGGGCGTAGAAGGGGTTGAGCGCGTGGGGCATGGAGCGCTGGGCGATCTGGTAGAGAACGATGCTGGCGACCACCAGCCCGATGGAGAAGAGGTAGAGGCTCATCGCCCACAACTCTACGCCCCGGGCGGTGCTCGACAGGACGAGCTTGCGCCCGGCGGGGAAACTGTATACAGTATACACGTGACCGAGTTCCAACGCCCCAGTTCGGTGCGCGAGGCGGCCTACCTGCACCTGCGCGAGGCCATCCTGGGCGGGACTCTGCTGCCGGGGACGCGCATCTCGGAGCCGGGGCTGGCCGAGAGCCTGGGCATCAGCCGCACGCCGGTGCGCGAGGCCTTGCAGCGGCTGAGCCAGGAGGGCCTGGTCGAGCTCTCGCCCAACAAGGGGGCGCGGGTGCGGGTGATCACGCCCCAGGAGGTGCGCGAGGTCTACGAGGTGCGGGCCTTGCTCGAGGCCGAGGGCGCCCGCCTGGCGGCACAGCGGGCCAGCGAGGCCGAGCTCGAGGCCCTCGCCCAGCGGCTCGAGGCCCTCGACCGTATCCCCGCCGAGCAGTACCCCGAGCAGATGCGCGTGGACTTCGAGTTCCACAGCCTGCTGATGGAGGCCAGCCACAACCGCACCCTGGCGCGGGTCTACCAGGACCTGCGCTCCGGGCTGGCGCTGGTGCGCGCGCACCAGCAGACCCTCTCCCAGCACCCCAAGACCCGCGAGCAGCACCGCCAGATCCTGCAAGCCCTTCAGGCGCGCGAGGCCGAGCGGGCCGCGAGGGCCGCCAAGGCCCACGTGCTCTACTTCATGGAAGTCGTACTCGAGGCCGCCCAGCGGCAGGGAGGACAGCAGTGGACCTGAACCAAAGCTACCGCTCGTTCGTGCTGGCCATCGCCCAGAACGAGACCTTCAAGAAGCTCGTCATGACCCGCGGCAAGAACTTCGCCCGCCGCTTCGTCGCGGGGGACACCCTCGAGCAGGCCCTCGCGGCGGTGGAAGGGCTCGAGCAAGACGGCGTGCACGCCATCTTAGACCTGCTGGGCGAGATGGTGACCTCCGAGGCGCAGTCGCGCGAGTTCCAGGCCGAGATCGTCCGGCTGGTGCGGGCCTTCGGCACCCGACCTTACCCGCGCTACGTGGCGCTCAAGCTCACCCAGCTAGGTCTCGACCTCTCCGAAGACCTGGCTTTTTCGTTGATGACCGAGATCCTCATCGAGGCCCGGAAGGCCGATTGCTTCGTGCGGATCGACATGGAGGACAGCCCGCGCGTGGACGCGACGTTGCGGGTCTACCGGCGGCTGCGCGAGGGGGGCTTCGACAACACCGGGGTGGTGCTCCAGAGCTACCTCAAGCGCACTGAGCGCGATCTCGAGGAACTTCTGCCCCTCAAACCCGCCGTGCGCATCGTCAAGGGGGCCTACAAGGAGCCGGCGGAGGTGGCCTTCCAGGACAAGCGCATCATCGACAGCCAGTACCTGCTGCTCGCCAAGAAGGCGCTCGAGCACGGCCTCTACACCGCCGTCGCCACCCACGACCCCCGCATCATCGAGGAGATGAAGCGCTGGACCGCCGAGCGGGGCATCGGCAAGGAGGGTTTCGAGTTCCAGTTGCTCTACGGCGTGCGCCGCGACGAGCAGAAGAAGCTCGCCGCCGAGGGCTACACCGTGCGGGCCTACGTCCCCTACGGCACCGACTGGTACCCCTACCTCTCCCGCCGCATCGCCGAGCGCCCGGAGAACCTGGTCTTCGTGGCCCGCAGCCTGGTGCAGGGGTGAGCGGTGCCTAACGCCGAATGCCCAACGCCGAACGCTGGACGCGGTCGTACGTCGTACGCCGAACGCAAAACACAAGACGCCAGACGCAAGACGCCAAACACCAAACGCAAGACGCCAAACGCCAAACGCAAGACGCCTCGGTCCTCAGCCCTCGACATGACTCAAAGGAGCCAACCATGACCCCCGAACCCTACCGCCCCGAACCCGTAGAGACCTTCCTGAGCCCCGAGCCCCTGGCCGCCATGCACAAGGCGCTGGTGGAGGTGAAGGCCCAACTGGGCCGCCACTACCCCCTCATCATCGGCGGGGAGAAGGTGGACACCGCCCGCAAGGTGGTCTCCACCAACCCCTCCGACCCCGCGCAGGTGGTGGGCACCACGGCCATGGCCTCCGCCTCCGAGGCCGACGCCGCGCTCGAGGCCGCCTGGAAGGCCTTCGCGAGCTGGAAAAAGTGGCCCCAGGAGGACCGCAGCCGCCTGCTGATGAAGGCCGCGCACGTCATGAAGCGCCGCCAGCGCGAGCTCGAGGCCTGGCTGGTCTACGAGATCGGCAAGAACTACGTCGAGGCCGCCGCCGAGGTGGCCGAGGCCATCGACTTCCTGCGCTACTACGCCATCCAGTCGCTCAAGTACGCCGCCGGTGCGCCCGTGACCCACTTCCCCGGCGAGGACAACGAGGCCTTCTACATCCCGCTGGGCGCGGGCGTGGTGATCGCGCCCTGGAACTTCCCCCTCGCCATCCTCTGCGGCATGATCATGGGCCCGGTGGCGGTGGGCAACACCGTGGTGGCCAAGCCCGCCGAGGACACCGTGGTGATCGCGGCCAAGCTCTTCGAGATCTTCGAGGAGGCCGGGGTTCCGGCGGGCGTGGTCAACTTCCTGCCGGGCGAGGGCTCGGAGGTGGGGGCGCACCTGGTGGCCCACCCCAAGACCCGCTTCGTCAACTTCACGGGCTCGCTCGAGGTGGGCCTGCGCATCAACGAGACCGCCGCCAGGCTCGCCCCCGGCCAGCTCTGGCTCAAGCGGGTCTTCCTCGAGCTCGGCGGCAAGGACGGCCTGATCGTCGATGAGACCGCCGACCTCGAGGCCGCCGCGCTGGGCACCGTGCAGAGCGCCTTCGGCTTCCAGGGGCAAAAGTGCAGCGCCGCCAGCCGCCTGATCGTGGTGGACAAGGTGGCCGACCTGGTGGTCGAGCGCGTGGTCGAGCGGGCCCGCCAGCTCAGCGTGGGCCCCGCCGAGGAGAACCCCGACATGGGCCCCGTCGCCAGCGCCCAGCAGGAGAACACCGTCAGGAAGTACCTCGACATCGGCCAGGACGAGGGCAAGCTGGCGCTGGGCGGCCACCGCCTGGAGGGCAGCGGCTACTTCTTCGAGCCCACCGTCTTCGACCACGTCGCCCCCGACGCCCGCATCGCCCAGGAGGAGATCTTCGGCCCCGTGCTCTCGGTGATCCGCGTCCCCGACTTCGACGCCGCGCTCGAGGTCGCCAACGGCACCCGCTTCGGCCTCACCGGCGGCGTCTACTCGCGCAGCCGGGACCGGCTCGAGCGGGCCCGCCGCGAGTTCCACGTGGGCAACCTCTACTTCAACCGCAAGATCACCGGCGCGCTGGTGGGCGTGCAGCCCTTCGGCGGCTTCAACCTCTCCGGCACCGACACCAAGGCCGGCGGCCCCGACTACCTGCTCAACTTCCTGCAGATGAAGAGCGTCACCGAGCGGTACTGATGGGGCCGGGGGGTGTTGTGCGCTGAACGTCGAACGCCTAACGCGGGTCGTACGTCGTACGTGATACGCCCAATGCCGATAGCTGATAGCTAAACGCAAGACGCAAAACGCAAAACGTCGAGGGGCCGGGTCTCAGACCCGGCCCCTCTCCCTTTCTACACACGGGGAGAGTTAGGGAAGGGGGTTCTCGCAAGCCACGGGCTACCCTGAGCCCTCGGCCGTTAGCTCACCTTCTCGAACTCCGTCAGGATCTTCTCGGTCTTGGCGTCGCGGATGCGCTTGATCAGCTTGCGGGCCTCGTGCTGGTCGCGCAGGGTTTTGGAGAGGATGATGGTCGAGCCGACGGTGAAGAGCAGGCCCATGGCCAGGTAGCCCTTGACCCACAGGTTCACGGGCAGGAAGATCACGCCCAAAGCGGTGCTGCCGAGCGATATGGCGAAGCAGATCTGGACGAAGGCGACCCAGGCCGGGGAGTCCTGCTGTATGCGGTCTTCTTCAAACATGCCAACCTCACGATTGGGATATTCTGGAGCTCCGACAATAAATTACCCGAACCTCACTGTATTGGCAAGCTCGAAACGCAAGAATTGGCATTTTTATCCGCGCCGACCTCTTGCTAGATGGCAGTGCCTCTAAAATTCCTGGTCGGCCTCGTGCAGGCGCTTGCCCCACAGGCTCTGGGGGCGGTGGTGCTCGAGCACGATCGCGGCCACCCGTTCGTCCTTGATGTGCCGCGCGGCGTACTCCGGGTGGTGCCGGCGCACCTGCCAGGCGCCGTACAGGCCGCCCTTGAGGGGCTCGGCGGGGACCTTCGGGCTGTAGAGGCCGGCCAGGATGCGCTCGAGGGGGTAATAAGGCCTCAAGGCTTTGCCGCTGTCGTGGAGCAGGGCGGCCCGCACGGCGTAGCCCGGGGCGTCGGGGTGGCGGGACAGCAGGGTTTGGGCGACCTCGAGGGCGTGCTCGCGGTCGCGCACGTCCATGGCGCGGTAGAGCGGGGCTTCTTCGGGGGAGAGGCGCTCGAGGGCCCAGGCATCGTCCGGCCGGCACAGGGCGGGGAGAAAGGACCGTAGCAGCCGACGGAATCGCCCGATCACGCTCTCATGATATAGTTCCGCTGGGACGTTAAGCCGATGAGCCCGGCAGCGGGCTCGACCTATGAAGGAGGACCACGATGAGGGCGTTCGTAGCAGAGTTCATCGGTGTTTTTGCCCTGGTTTTCGCGGGTATCGGGGCCATCCACGTCACCGAAGGCGGGGAACTGGTGGCGGTGGCCCTGGCCCACGGCCTGGCGATCAGCCTCATGATCCTGGCGGTGGGGCACGCCTCGGGCGGGCACTTCAACCCGGCCGTGACCTTCGCCATGCTCATCACCGGCAACATCAAGCTGGTCCCGGCCGTCGGCTACTGGGTGAGCCAGTTGCTGGGCGGCCTGGCCGCGGCGGCGCTGCTGGCCGGGCTTTACGGCAGCGAGGCGGTGCTCAAGGGCACCCCGGCGGTGGGGCTGGGCTTCAGCACCCCGCAGGGCCTGGTGGCCGAGATCGTCCTGACCTTCTTCCTGGTGCTGGTGATCTTCGCGACCGCGCTGCACCAGAAGCTGCCGGTGGCCGCCTTCGCCATCGGCCTGACCATCGCCATGGACATCCTGGCCGGGGGCGCCATCTCGGGCGCGGCCATGAACCCGGCGCGGGCCCTGGGGCCCGCCGTCGTGGGCGGGGGGTGGGCCGACCACTGGATCTACTGGGTAGGCCCGCTGGCGGGGGCGGCCATCGCCGCCGTCCTCTACACCCAGATCTACATGGTCAGCGACGAGGAGGAGGCCAAGCTGCCCGTGGACCTCACCCCGGACCAGCCCTCTTCCTAAGGCCGGGAAAAGTGCGGCGGGAGGCCTTTGGCCTCCCGCCGTCTCGTGGCGGCTTCAGGAGACCAGGGGGAGGAGGTCCTCGAGCTGCCACAGCAGGTAGCGGCCGTCGCGGGGCTCGGGGAGGCCTTGCAGTTGCATGGAGTAAGCGGGCATGCCCAGCCGCCGGGCTGCTTCGACGTGGTGCGGGTTGTCGCCCACGTAGATCACCTCGCTGAGCGTCAGGCCCATCTGGGCCACGGCCATCTCGTAGGCCCGGGGGTCGGGCTTGGCGACGCCCATGCGGCTGGAGGCGAAGAAGTGCTGGAAGCTCAGGTCGAGGCCATGGTAGGCCAGGCTGTCGCGCAGGGAGGGGAGCGTGTTGGAGAGCACGCCCAGGATCAGGCCCTGGCCGCGCAGTTCGCGCAGCACCCGGGCCACGCCGCGCACCGGCTTGAGGAAGCGGTAGTACGGCCACAGCACCGCGATCTCCTGGGGGGTGGGCCCTTTGGGGCTGATGCCCAGGTTGTCCAGCAGGGTTTGGGCCGCCGCCAGCCAGTGCTGCTTCTCGGCTTCGGGGGAGAGAATTTCCAATTTGCGGATCTTCTCTAGCTGCTCGTCCGCCATCCGCCTGACTTCGCGCAGCACCTGGCTGGGCGTGGGCCCGTAGCTGGCGAGCCACTGCACGAAGTGGTCGTAGGTTTCATCGTTGGGCTCGAGAAGAACCCCATCACGGTCGAAGAGGACGCCACGAATCACCATCCCCGCCAGTGTAGTGGGTCACAATTGCCCTCCGCTGTGAGATTTGACAAGCGAGGGCGTTATCTGGTAGGAAGCGCTCCTACCAATGCTTGGGGGTGGCCTCCTCGACAAGCCTATAGGTTGTGTGTAACCCTTTTCGTTGTCCGGAACGGAGCTTCACGACCCGGCGGGGCCGGTCGGCGCTAGGGAAGGGGAGGGTAACAAGGGGTCACGCCCTGCTCGCTGACCAGGTAGTGCATCGGCAGGTCCCAGGGGTCGGTAGGCAGCTCCGGGACGATCAAATCCTGCGGGACGAACCCGACGCGCAGGGCGTGGGGTGCCTCGAGCAGGAAGCGGTCGTAGAAGCCCTGGCCGTAGCCCAGGCGATACCCGCGCCGGTCGAAGGCCAGCCCCGGCAGCACCACCGCCTCGAGCACGCCGGGCTCGACCTGGGGCGCGGCGGGGGAGGGCTCGAGGAAGCCGTAGCGGTGCTGCACCATGGGCGCGGGGAGGGGGTGGACCCGCAAGCTCCGGCCCTCGGTGCGGGGGAGGTAGTAGTGCGCCGGGTGAGCCTCCATCACCCCGGCCGGGTCGGGCTCGTGGCCGAAGGCGCTGTAGAGCAGGACGTGCCGCGCGCCGTGCTGGGCCAGCAGCGTGGCTAGGTGGGCGTTCATCCGGGGCGAGAGCTCGGCGACGGGGAGGCCCCTGCGCCGCTCACGGGCCCACTTTCGCCATTCGGGCTTGCTCGAGGGGGGTGGCGCGTCGGTCACCCGCTCATTCTCGGGGATTCGTGCCCCTGGGGGAAATGGGCGGGGGGAAAAGCCAAGCCCTCCCCGCGGGGAGGGCTTCCTCGAGCCCGAGCTTCAGCCTTCGAAGCCCAGCAGGAAGGGGTCTTCCAGCATCTCCGCGACGAAGCGGCAGAAGCGGGCGGCGTCGGCGCCGTCGATGAGGCGGTGGTCGTAGGTGAGGCTGAAGGGCATGATGTTGCGCGGCTCGAACTCGCCCTTCTCGGCGTTCCACACCGGCTCCATCGAGCTGCGCGAGACGCCCATGATGGCGACCTCGGGCCAGTTGACGATGGGGGTGAAGCCGGTGCCGCCGATGCCGCCGAGGTTGGAGATGGTGAAGCTCGCGCCCTGCATCTCCTCGGGGGTGAGCTTGCGGTCGCGGGCCTTGGCCGCGATCTCGCCGAGCTCGAGGCCGAGCTGGATGACGCCTTTCTTGTCCACGTCGCGGATCACCGGCACCAGCAGGCCGGTGGGGGTGTCCACCGCGACCCCGATGTGGATGTAGTCCTTGAAGACGACCTCGTTGGAGGCGGTGTCGATGGAGGCGTTGAACTTGGGGAAGGCCTTGAGCGCGGCGGCGGCCACCTTGAGCAGGATGGCGGTCATGGTCAGCTTGCCGCCCTTCTTCTCGGCGCGGGGGCCGTACTTCTTGCGCAAAGCTTCCATCTCGGTCACGTCGGCCTTGTCGAACTGCGTGACCATGGGGACGAGGCTCCAGGCCTGGGCCATCGAGCGCACCGTGGCCCGGCGGATGCCCGACATGGCCTCGCGGCGGGTGGGGCCGAACTTGCCGAAGTCGGGCAGGGCCGGGGCCGGGACGGCGGCGGGAGCGCCCGCGGGGGCTGC
>NZ_KE387027.1:263098-278564 GCF_000430045.1 Calidithermus chliarophilus DSM 9957
CGGGCTCGCTCTTGGCGGGCGCGGGGGCCGCGGCCGGGGCGCCGTCGCCCAGCGTCACCACCACCTGGCCGCTCTTGACCTCGTCGCCGGGCTTGACCAGCACCTTCTCGACGGTGCCGCCGGAGGGGGCGGGTACCTCCACCACGGCCTTGTCGGTCTCGAGCTCGAGGAAGGGGGCCCCGGCCTCGAGCTTGTCGCCTTCCTTCACCAGCACCCCCACCACCACGGCGGAGGCCACGTTGTCGCCCAGGTCAGGCAATTTAAGTTCGGTAGCCATATGCTCCTTTCGGTTTGCGCTAATGGCTGATAGCTCATAGCCGGTGGCGAGAAAGCTTTTGGCTATAGGCTATCAGCTCTCGGTGATCAGCGCTTGTGCGGCGCCTCCCGGCCGCTCTCGATGCCCAGTTTCTTGAACGCGTCGCTGACGGCCTTGGCGGTGAGCTTGCCCTCGCTCTTCAGGGCCGAGAGCGCGGCGGCGCTGACGTGCTTGGCGTCGACTTCGAAGAAGTCACGCAGCGCCTCGCGGGTCTCGCTGCGGCCGAAGCCGTCGGTTCCCAGGCTGTGGATGGGGCGCTCGAGGTAGCCCGAGAGCAGGTCGGGCAGGGCCTTCACGTAGTCGCTGGCCGCGACGATGGGGCCTTCGGTGGGGTCGAGCATCCGCGCGACGTAGGGCTTCTCGGGCTTGGCCGCCAGGTTTCCGGCCTTGCCGGTCGCTGACGCGATGCCCTGGGGGTCGAGCCGGTTGCGGCGCGCGGTCTCCATGGCGTCGTAGTAGAGCGCCTTGTAGCTCGTCACGCTCCACACGTCGGCGGCCACGCCGTAGCCCTCGAGCACCTCCGCGGCCTTGATGACCTCGTTCAAGATGGTGCCGCTGCCCAAAAGCTGCACGCGGGCCTTGGGCCGCTTGAGCTCCGACTTCTTGAAGAGGTACATCCCCTTCAAGATGCCCTCGCGCACCTGCTCGCGGGGCTCGGGCATGGGTGGCTGCGCGTAGTTCTCGTTCATCAGGGTGAGGTAGTAGAAGACGTCCTCCCCGTCCTTGTACATGCGTTTGAGGCCGTCTTCCAGGATCACCGCGAGCTCGTAGGCGAAGGCCGGGTCGTAGGCGGGCATGTTGGGGATGGGCAGGGCCTGCACGTGGGAGTGGCCGTCCTCGTGCTGCAATCCCTCGCCGTTGAGGGTGGTGCGCCCGGCGGTGGCGCCCAGCAAGAAGCCCTTGGTGCGCTGGTCGGCGGCGGCCCAGGCCAAGTCGCCCACGCGCTGGAGCCCGAACATCGAGTAGTAGATGTAGAAGGGGATGGTGGGGATGCCGTAGTGGGCGTAGGCGGTGCCCGCGGCGATGAAGCTGGACATGGCCCCGGCCTCGTTGATGCCCTCCTGCAACAGTTGCCCGGTCTTGGACTCGCGGTAGACCGTCACGGTGCCCGCGTCCACGGGCTCATAGAGCTGGCCCTTGGGGCTGTAGATGCCCACCGAGGAGATCACGCCCTCCATGCCGAAGGTGCGGGCCTCGTCGGGCACGATGGGCACGACGTACTTGCCGACTTCGGGGTGGCGCACCAGCTTGGTGAGCATGCGCACGAAGGCCATGGTGGTCGAGATCTCGCGCCCGCCGCTGCCGGCGTAGAACTCCTCGAAGAAGGAGGCGTCGGGGGTGTTGAGCGGGGTGAACTCGACCTTGCGCGCGGGGATCAGGCCGCCCAGGGCCTCGCGGCGCTCGAGCATGTACCGCACCTCGGGGCTGTCGGGGCCGGGGTGGTAGAAGGGGGTCTTCTCGAGGTCCTCGTCGGCGACCGGGATGCCCAGGAAGTCGCGGGCTTCCTCGAGGTCGTCGGGGGTGAGTTTCTTGACCTGGTGCGCCACGTTCTTGGCCTGCGCGGTGGGGCCCAGGCCGTAGCCCTTGACGCTGCGGGCGATGATCACCGTGGGGCTGCCCCGGTGCTCGACCGCGGCCTTGTAGGCGGCGTAGACCTTCTTCTTGTCGTGGCCGCCGCGCGAGAGGGTGAGGATCTCGAGCTGCTCGTCGGTGTAGCCCTCGATGAGCTTCTGCAGGGCGGGGGTGTTGAAGAACTTCTCGCGCAGTTCCTTGGCCCCGTAGGCCGCGTAGCGCTGGCTCTCGCCGTCGACGAGCTGTTCGAAGCGCTCGAGCAGCACGCCCTCGGTGTCCTTGGCCAGCAATTCGTCCCAGGCACTCCCCCACACCACCTTGATCACGTTCCAGCCGTTGCCGCGGTAGACCGACTCGAGCTCCTGGATCACCTTGGAGTTGCCGCGCACCGGCCCGTCGAGGCGCTGGAGGTTGGCGTTGACCACGAAGATGAGGTTGTCGAGCTCCTCGGTCGCGGCCACCCGCAAAGCGCCCAGGGTCTCCACCTCGTCCTGCTCGCCGTCGCCCAGGAAGGCCCAGACCTTAGCGCTGGACCTGGGCTTGAGGCCGCGGTCCTCGAGGTAGCGCATGAAGCGGGCCTGGTAGATGGCCTGCAAGGGCCCTAAGCCCATGCTGACGGTGGGGAACTCCCAGTAGTCGGGCATCAGCCAGGGGTGGGGGTAGCTGGTGACGATGCGCCCTGGCCCCGGCGTGAGGTCGCGGCGGAACCGGGCGAGGTCGTCCTCGCTGAAGCGGCCCTCGAGGAAGCTGCGCGCGTACACCCCGGGCGACATGTGGCCCTGGTAGAACACCAGGTCGCGGTCCATCCCGGCGCCGTGCCCGCGGAAGAAGTGGTTGAAGCCCACCTCCATCAGCTCGGCGATGGAGGCGTAGGTGGCGATGTGCCCGCCGATGCCGTCGGCCTTCTTGTTGGCCTGCTGCACGATGGCGATGACGTTCCAGCGCAGGATGTTGGCGATGCGCTGCTCGAGCTCGAGGTCGCCGGGGTAAGGGGGCTCCTGCTCGGCAGGGATGGTGTTGATGTAGGGGGTACGCAGCTTGTAGGGCAGCATCACCCCGTGCTTGTAGGCGTAGCGCTCGAGCGCCTCCACCAGCGCCACCACCCGGTCGCGCCCGGCGGAACGCAGCACGTACTCCAGCGACTCGAGCCACTCCTTGGTCTCCAGGTCCTCGAGGCTGATCTGCTCCTCAGCCGAGAGCTTGGCCCGCGCTTCGATGAGCTCTAGGTCCGTGATCATTTGACTTTCTCCCAAGCCTCAGATTACACCTCGAGAAGGGCCTTAAGATGGTGTGCGGAAAATATTTTTTGTTGGATGGAATAGGGTCGATGGCCGAACGCCGATAGCCGGGCACGGGTCGTACGTCGTACGCAAAACGCAAAACGCCGAACGCCAAACGCCAAACGCAAGACGCAAGACGCGAGACGTAAAACGCCTTGTCACCCCCCTTGGCAAGGGGGGCTGGGGGGATAAACCCTCCCCGCGCGCGGGGAGGGAAGAGGAAGGGTTCACCACACGCTACGGGCCACAAGCTGATAACTGACCGCTGACCGCTCACCACTCATCCCGACGCGCTATCTTCCTCCTGCAGCGTCATCGGACGTTCAAATTCGCTCTGCGGCACTCCACCCCGCCCGTATAATCCCCCATAGATATGGCGAGACCCGAGAGCGTCCCGGTGGTGCTGGCGGCTGCCCAGACCGATCCCGGACGCAAACGCGACCTCAACGAAGACTCGGTCAGCTACGAGCTGACGCCCTACGGGGGGGTCTTCGTTGTGGCCGACGGCATGGGGGGGCACCGCACGGGAGAGGTGGCCTCGAGGCTGGCCGTCGATCACATCACCGCCAACCTGCGCCAGGACTCGCCCTCCCCGCAGAACCTGGTCAAAGCCTTCGAAGCGGCCAACCGCGAGATCTACACCGCCGGGCAAGCGCCCGAGTCGCGCGGGATGGGCACCACGGCCACCGCGCTGTGGCTCGACCTGCCCTACGCCATCCTGGGGCACGTGGGCGACTCGAGGGCCTACCTCTACCGCAAGGGGGAGATGGTCCAGCTCACCAACGACCACTCCTGGGTGGCCGAGCGGGTGCGCCAGGGCGTGCTCACCGAGGCCGAAGCCCGCAACCACCGCTGGCGCAACGTCATCACGAACGCGCTGGGCTCTTTCCCCCAGGTGCGCGTGGACCTCATCGGCCTCAAGGTCGAGCCCGGCGACCTCTTCCTGCTGTGCTCCGACGGCCTGACCAGCGTGCTCGACGACCCGGTGATCGCCGAGGTGCTGCGCAACTACCCCCCCGAGCAGGCCGTGCCCCGGCTCATCGCCCTCGCCAACGAGTGGGGCGGCCCCGACAACATCAGCGTCCTGGTGGCCGCCGTCGGCCCGCACGTCCCCGCCCAGCAGCGGCCCTACGCTCTGGCGGTCGAGGCGGCCAAGGGGGGCCCGGTGAACTTGCAACTGGGCCAGGAGCCCGAGGGCGTCACCACCCAGGTGATCGAGCCCGAGCGGCCGAGGGGCTTCTGGCGCCGCTGGAGCAACTGGCTGCTGCTGCTCTTGTGGGGCGGGCTGCTGGCCTACGTCCTCTACAGCCAGTTCGGGCCGGGCAAGCCGATCAACCCTTGACCCGTGGGAGCTTCTCGAGCGCAGGGCAATCCCTGCGCTCGGCGGGTTTTCCTATGGAAGCTGCCGACAACCCATGATACCGGATTCAAAAAGATAATCATCTGATCCGAAGAGCCCCGGAGGCTATCTTTTTGAATCCCAGAGCACACCCTTCGGTCGGCCGCCCCGCCTTGGCGGGGCGGCGTCACCGTTCGGTGACGAACCAACCGAATCTGGTATGACAAGGCGGGCGGGTCTCATCTACCCGCCGCCGCACGGTAAGCTATAGGGCATGAACAAGGTGCACACCGACCAGGCTCCTCAAGCAGTAGGCCCGTACAGCCAGGCCATCGTGGCGGGCAACATGGTGTTCTGCTCCGGCCAGATCCCCCTGCGCCCCGACGGCACCCTCGAGGACGGCGACGTCGCTGCCCAGACCCACCAGGTCATGCGCAACCTCAGGGCCGTGCTCGAGGCCGCCGGCTCCTCGCTGGAGAAGGTGGTCTCCGCGACCTGCTTCCTGCGCGACATGAACGACTTCGCCGCCTTCAACCAGGTCTACAGCCAGTACCTCAGCGAGCCCTACCCCGCCCGCGTCACCGTGCAGGCCGCCCGCCTGCCCCGCGACGTGGCGGTGGAAGTGGCCTGCATCGCCGTGATCTAGGCGCCAGCCGCCGCCCCAGCCCCGCCTCGAGGTGGCCATGAAAATCCTTCACCCCACCGACTTTTCCCCCGCGTCGTACAAGGCATTGGAGCTGGCCCAGCACCTGCGGGGCCTGCTGGGCGGCAGCCTCACCGTCCTGCACGTGGCCGAGCCCCGCTACGCCAGCCCGGCGCAGTTCTTCAGCAGCGAGAACGAGAAGATCTTCCAGCAGGCCGACCAGGAGTGGCACCAGGCGCTCGCGCAGCAGCTCCAGGGCCTCGACCCCTCGGCCCAGGCCGTGCTCGAGGCCGGCAAGCCCATCCCCCGCATCCTGCACCACGCCGCCGAGCACGACCTGCTGGTGATGGGCACCCACGGGGAGGACAGCCTCAAGGACCGGCTCATCGGAACCACCGCCGAGCGGGTCATCGCGCAGGCCGAGAAGCCGGTGGCGGTGGTCAGCCGCGACACCCAGTTGCGCCGCTTCAGCCACCTCCTCGTCGCCACGGCGCTCGCCGACCCCTCCGAGCGGGCGCTGGGCCTGGCCTACGAGATCGCCCTCCGCAGCGAGGGCAACCTCACCCTGCTCCACGTGGTCGAGCCCGGGGCGGTGGGCGCCGACCAGGCCCGCCTGCACACGTTGGTGAGCTACTTCCCGGGCGAGGCCCGCGAGCGCATCCAGGTCGAGGTGCTGCCCTCCTCGGGCCCTCCCGAGGAAGCCCTGCTCGACTACGCCGAGCGCCACGGGGTGAGCGCGCTGTTCATGGGGCGCAGCCGGGGCAACCGCATGTTCGGCTCGGTGACCCGCAGCGTGCTCAACCGGGCCCGGGTGCCGGTCTTCGTCCACCCTTAGGCGATCCTTCACCCTCAGCGCCGGCTAATAAAACTTAACCCTCCCTCCTGCTCCCCTCATGTACGGCGCACTAGAATGCGGCCCATGAGGGCTGCTGTTTCCCTGCGTCATTCCAGGATCGGCCCGGGCCTGCTGGCCGGGCTGATGCTTTTATTCGCTGCCTGTACCCCCTCCACGCCCTCCGCCGCCGCCGTGGTCCGCGTGCTGTGGCCGCAATCCCTGACCCAGGTGATCCCGGTCAATGCCCAGAGCATCGTCGTCACCGTGCGGGCTGTGGGCAGCACGGCCGTCCACGACACCCTGACCCTCAACAAAGGCACCACCGAGGGCCGCGTCAAGGCGCCGGTGGGCCGGGCGGTCTTCGTGGCCCGGGCCTACGACCAGCCCGACGGCAAGGGCAACGTGCTGGCGCAGGCCAGCGCCGAGCAGGACATCGTCGCCGGGCAGAGCAACGAGGTGCGCCTGGAGATGACGCCGGTGGTGACGCGGGTCGAGGTCACGCTGCCCCAGGCCGGCCTCGAGGTGGGCGAGAACGTGACGGCCACGGCCGTCGCCACCGACGCTTCCGGCAGCGAGGTGCCAGCCACCTTCACCTGGACGTCGTCCAACCCCGCCGTCGCCACCGTGGACGGTTCCGGGGTGGTGCGGGGGGTGGCGCCGGGGACGGCGCAGATCCGGGCCACCGAGAACGCCAGCGGCCAGCAGGGCGAGGCCAGCCTCACCGTGAGCGAAACGATCATCGTCATCGGCAAGGTGGACGAGGGCTTCGACGCCGACAAAGCGGCCGGGGCGGTGGTCGGCGGCGAGGTCGCGGGCAGCGACCTCGAGCGCAAATTGGCGCAGCGCAACAGCTTCCTCGTGATGCCGCCCCTGGCGAGCCCGGGCTGGGGCCGCATGAGCTACAGCCGGGGGGCGCTCGAGCGCGTCACCGGCCTGGGGGCGGTGGTGGATCTCAGCCCCGGCGACATCCAGCTCCCCGCCGACGTGGACGAGGGCTTCGCCGTGGGCTTCTTCGCCAGCCCCGCCCCCACCAACCCCTACGCCAACTCCAACGTGCTGTTCCTGGGCTACGAGGGGCGCGGCCTCGGGGGGTACTACCTCGGGGTGGGGGGCGGGGCCCGGCCCGACCGGGTCCCCTTCCGCCACGCCCGGCGCCAGATCGTTACCATCGCCAACGACATGGGCGCCTTTTTTTATGCCGTGGACATGCAGGGCGTGCCCGGCGGGGCGGCCTACCCCAACATGCGCTTCCTGGGGGCCAGCACCGGTTGGTCGGGGCGGCAGATGTACTTCGGGCTGCACAACCGGGGCAGCTACGCGCACGCGGTGGTGGTACCCCGCCTCAAGATCGACGACTCGGGGCTGCGCAACTGGTGGCTCAGCGCCTTCCTGGCCGAGACCGGCACCGGCTCCGGGGCCCTGGGCGCCAGCGCGAGCACGGGCCAGCGCTGGAACCTCCTGACCGGGGAGATCGCCCGCACCGCCGACGGGCTCAAGGCCCCCTCGAGCGCCCCCGCCCGCGCCTACGTCAGCGTGGGCTCGAGCACCCCCTACCTGCTGGGCGCCCGCGTCAAGACCGGGAGCACGCCCGAGGCCGTGGACCTGCTGGTGCGGGTCCAGGACGCGAACAACTACCACGGCGTGCGCTTCTCCGCCGGCGGGATACAGATCTACCGGGTGAGCTCGGGCGGCAGCCCCCAGGTGCTCGCCCAGACCGGGCATAGCCTCGAGCCCGGCGGCACCCACGACGTGACGGTGCGGTTGGAGGGCAACGAGATCCAGGCCTGGCTCGACGACAAGGGCCCGCTCGTCGCCAGCGACGCCACCCGCAGCAGCGTCAAGAACGTGGGCCTGGGCTTCGACGGGGCCGGCGACTCGGCAATAAGCCGCTTCTTCGCGCACCAGCGCGAGGTGCCCATCCCCGCCAACCTCAAGCTCGAGCCCCCCGACGCGCCCAAAGCCAGCACCCCCGTCTGGACCGACGAGTTCAGCGGCTCGGGCTCCTTGCCGGGCCGCAGCAACGCGGGCAAGACCTGGGAGCACGTCTTTGGCGACCAGACCTTCAGCCTGGCCTCGGGCCGGGCCCGCGCCAGCAGCACCCTCACCGACTGCCTGCTCCAGGCCGTGCCCCACAGCGCCAGCCGGGTCCAGGTGGAGTCCACCATCGTCCAACTCTCCCCCCCGGGCACCGTCGCCTTCACCGGCCCGGCCGTCCTCGGCGGCGGGGCGGGTTCGGGCCCGCCCGGCAGCTACCTCGTCGCCATGCAGTTCCGCGACGCCAGCCAGGGAGAGGGCTCCACCGAGGTCGAGGTGCGGCTCAAGCCGGCGGGCGAATCGGAGTACATCTGGCGGCGCATCAACATGCAGGACACCCTCCGCAACGGCACCAGCAACTCCACCACCCTCTGGACCGACGGGGACTGGGTGGCCGTGTGGGTAAACAGCGAGCCCATCCTCTACCACCCCCTCACCTCCGACGAGCAGCGCATCAGCGTGGGCCGGGTAGGGCTGTACGACTGCTCGGTAGGCTATGGAAAGAACGAGTTCGAGAATTTGCGGATTTACTAGGTTTGGGGGGAAGCTGTCGATGGTCGATGGTCGATGGTCGATAGCTAATAGCCAATAGCTGATAGCCAAACGCGTGCTTTCCCCCGCCAGCGGGGAGGGGAAAAGGAAAAAGGCGTTCGACGCTCGGCCATCGGCGTTGAGCTATCGGCTATCGGCTATAGGCTATCGGCGTTTAGCGCTCAGCGTCTCGCGCACGACGTAAGACGGTAGAATCGCACTGATGGATAGCCAGACCTTACTCGAGCGCTTCTCCGCAGGCGACCCAAGGGCGCTGGCCCGGGCCATCACCTGGGCCGAGTCCGGGCACCCGGCGGGCGCCGAACTGCTGCGCTCCCTCCGGGGGCGGGGCAACAGCCGGGTGGTGGGCCTCACCGGCAGTCCCGGCGCCGGCAAGAGCACCCTCACCGACCGGCTCATCGAGGAAGCCCGCAAGCGCGGCGAACGGGTCGCCGTGCTGGCCGTAGACCCCAGCAGCCCCTTCACCGGCGGGGCCATCCTGGGCGACCGCATCCGCATGATGCGCCACCACCAGGACTCGGGCGTGTTCATCCGCTCCCTGGCGAGCCGGGGCGCCCTGGGCGGCCTGGCGGGCGCGGTGGTGGGCGCGCTGGCCCTGCTCGAGGCCTTCGGCTTCGAGCGCATCTTCGTGGAGACGGTGGGCGTGGGCCAGAGCGAGGTGGACATCGCCCGCGTCGCCGACACCACCGTGCTGGTGCTGACCCCGGCGGCCGGCGACGCCGTGCAGGCTTTCAAGGCCGGCGTGATGGAGATCGCCGACGTGTTCGTGGTCAACAAGTTCGACCTCCCCGGCGGCGAGCGGGTGATCCAGGAGCTCAAGACCACCCTCGAGCTCGCCCCCGCCCGCCCCGGCGGCTGGAAACCCCCGGTGCTCAGCGCGGTCGGCTCGCGCGGCGAGGGCATCACCGAACTGCTCGACGCCATGGACCAGCACTACGCCCACCTCCAGGAGCACGGCTTGCTCGAGGGGGGGCGGCTCGAGCGCGCCCGCTTCGAGGTCGAGAGCGTGATCCAGGAGTGGGGCCGCCGCCGCACCCGCGAAGGCCAGGACCTCATCGCCCAGGTCGCCCACGGCGAGCTCACCCCCGAAGCCGCAGCAGCGCGGCTGCTGGGAAATCCTGAGCTGAGCCGGTGATACCGGATTCAAAAAGATAATCATCCGATCCGAAGAGCCCCGCAGGCTATCTTTTTGAATCCTAGTGCACTCCCTTACGGTCGGCCGCCCCGCCTTGGCGGGGCGGCGTCACCATTCGGTGACGAACTAACCGAATCTGGTATGAGCTGTAAGCGGGCAGGCGGTAGCCGTCAGCTATCAGCTTTCAGCCTTCCGCGGAAGGCTCGTGGCGTGTGGTGAAAGGAAGCCCTCCCCGCGCGCGGGGAGGGGTTATCCCCCTGGCCCCCCTTGTTAAGGGGGTGAAGAGCGTTTGGCGTTGGGCTATCGGCTATCAGCTATCGGCTATCGACCATCGACAGTCCCCCTCAAGCCCGAGCCCGCTCGAGCTCCTCCAGCTTCTCCCGCAGCGCCGCCGCACGGTCCTTCAGGGGGATGCCCGAGGGGTTTTGCTGCTCGTGCTGCAGGATCGCGAGGGGGTGGATGTGGTGCTCGTCGGGGTTGCCGAAGAGGGAGTTGAGCAGCTCGAACTCCTCCTGCGAGCGCAGCGAGGCGTCCTCGCGGAACATGTTGAGGTAGGTCCACTGGAACTGCGGCTCGCTCACGGCGCCGCCCAAGTAGGCGTCGAGGAGGCGCTTGTAGGGCTCGAGGTTGCTGTTGCCCCCGGCCCGGCTCGGCTCCACCTTCACGTCGGGGAGGTGCTTGGCGAAGAGGGGCTCGAGGTTCTCGAGGGTGATGCTCCAGTTGTCGAGGTCGAAGAGGGGCTGCCCGTCGCGGAAGAGGATGACCTGCGGCGAGTGGTGGGTGATCCCGGTCAGCTCGGCCACGCGGTTGGAGGCGGGGCGGTGCTCGACGACCTTGATGATGCCCACCGCGATCTCGGGGCGCTCGCGCAGCATGCGCTCGACGTTGCCCCAGCCCTGCATGGTCTTGTGGCAGGTCCCGGCCTTGAAGATGGCGACGACGGGCTGGCTCTTGAGGAATTGCTCGACTTCCTCGGGGGTGGTGAGGGGGTGCATCCGCTCTCGCATAACGCCCTGAGTCTAGGGGGAGCGGGCCAGGACAATCGTCAGCGAAGACACGGCCCCGGCCCCCCGGCGTTGCTAAGCTTCCGGGGGCTGGAAGCCAGGAGGAGTGCCGGATGGAGTTGCTGCTGTGGATCGCCGTCGGGGTTGTCGCCGTGCTGGCGCTGGTCTTGGTCCTGCTGTTCACCTCGCCTTTTTACGACCCCTTCAAGCCGAAGGACCAGGAGGGCGGGGGCGGGGAGCGATAGGCCGCAGGGCCTGTGGGTTCAGCCGGTCGTGCCGGCCTCGCCCGTGCGGATGAACGCGGCGACGTGGGGGTTGCGGCGCAGCTCGAGCAGGTCCTCCTCGGTGGGGAGTTGGGGCCGGTCGCGCTCGCTGTTGACCAGGCACAAGAAGCCCAGCGGCTCGTCGGCGGCGGCGTGGAACTGGTGCCAGGTGAGCGGGGGGATCGAGACCAGGTCGTGCAGGTGCAGGTCGTGGATCTCCTCGCCCACCAAGCAGCGGCCCCGGCCCCGGATCACCATGACCGCGTGGACGTGCCGGTGGCGCTCGAGGGTGGTGTGGCCGCCCGGGGCCACCTCGAAGTAGCGCCACTGCGCCGCGAGCTCGGGGTCGGCGAAGAGCACCTGGCGGGTCACGTCGCGGAAGGGCGCGGAGCCTTCGGCCTTGTACTCCAGAACCTCCACCCCGTCCCAGCGGTGGCCGCCCAGGTGGGCCCGCTTGTGCTTGGCTCGAGTCACCTTCATCCCCGACAGCATACCGTGGGGCCTTTTAGGCTTTAGCTACCCGCTCGACAAACTCGCGGCCGCGCTCGAGCAGCTCTTCCCCCGCCGATAGCAGCGCCCCCCCGATGAGGAGCAGGGTGTCGGGGCCGTAGACCGCCTTCATCTCGGGCACCCGCTCGAGGCCCATCCCCCCGGCCGGGACTGGCAGGGCGGGCCGCAGGTGGCCCCAGGGCCTGCGGGCGTTGGCGGCGAGCTCGAGGCAGGTTTCGCGGCTGTAGCTGAAGCGCCCGCCGTAGTTGGGGTAGATCACCGCGTCGGCACCGAAGAGGCGGAAGAGCTTGCCGAAGAGCAGGGCGGGGTGGATGCGCTGCCCGGCGAAGGCCGGGTGGGCCAGCACCGGCATCCCGATCTCGCGGGTGAGCTCGCGGAAGAAGGGCAGGCCCACGATCATGGGCTCGAGCATCACCGCCCCAACGCCCTCCTCGCGGGCGATGCAGGCTTGCTCGAGCACCTCCTTGGGGCTGCCCTGGAGGTTGGGCACGTAGCAGGTGCGGCCGCCGGTGATCCGGTTGGCCTTATCCACCGCCTTATTCACAGCCCGCACCCGCTCGGCGAAAGGGGCGAAGCGCTGGTTGGCGAGGCCGTGGTCGTCCTTGACGAAGTCGAGGCCCGCCAGGGCCAGGGTGTGGGCCAGCTCGGCGAGCTGCTGTGGGCTCAGGCCCTGCGGCTTGAGGGCGGTGCAGGTGAGGGGCCGCCCCCACACCCCCACCCGCTCGCGCAGCCCCGCCACGCCGAAGGCGGGCCCGGCGAAGGCGGCCAGCAGCGCGGGCGGGAGCTCCACGTCGTAGAGCTCGACGTCCTCCTGAAGGGCGCAGTTGCCGAAGAGCATGTTGAGCAGTTGGCCCGCCTCGAGCCCGGTGGTCTCGAGCGCGAGCGTGAGGCGCACCCGGAAGAGGTCGGCCCCCAGGGGCTCGACGTGCTCCACCCGGCCCAGCAATTCCCGCACGATCCAGGGGTCCCGCACGGCGGAGGGGGGGAGCTCGAGGCTTTGCTCGGTCGCGAGCGCCGCCGCCCGGGCCTCGACGTCCTCGGGCCTGCTGCGGAGGTGGTAGGTCGCGGTGAGGCGCTCCATGAGGGGTGATTCTACTGTGCCGGGGCCCGCTCGGAGGTGTAGTAGAGCAACAGTGCCGCCGTCGCGAGCGCGCCCAACGCGTGCCAGAGGGCGTGGCCCTGGAGCCAGCTTCGCGGGTCGCACAGGGCCCCGGTCGCGTCGAGCGCCCACAGGGTGAAGGCCAGGGCGTACAGCGCCAGGCCGCCGAGGAACAGGCCGGGGCGCAGGCGGGGCCGGTGGCGGCCCAGGTGGCGCAGCTCGAGGCCGATGGCGCCCAGCAGCGTTGCGGCGAAGAGCCAGCGGCGCAGGTCGGGCCAGAACCACAGCGCCAGGGCCAGCAGGGCCACGCTGAGGCCGTAGGCCACGCCGAACAGGCGCCCGGGGCGCAGGCGGTACAGCAGCATCAGCACCGCCAGCAGGTACATCCCCAGCACGTCCCAGAACTGCCCGGCGAAGCTCAGCGAGGCGTGGTAGAAGGCGCTGCCAAGGCCGATGAGGAGGGTGGCGAGGACGAAGTAGGGGCGGTAGGGGTGGAAGGGGGAGGGGCTCGAGGGCTGCCTCAGGGCCCAGAGGCCGACGAGCACGAAGGCCAGCGAGGAGAGTGTGTTGGCGGGTTGACGCACCCAGGATTCGGCACGGACGGCTTCGCAGAAGCAGTCGGGCACACAGCTCGCCGCCCGCCAGCCCTCCCAAAAGCCCGCCGGGTTGTCCATATCCCTGCCAGTGTACCGCTGGGGTTTGGTGAGCGTGGTTCTCGTGTGCTTGTTGTGTTGGTGGGGGAGGGGCGTGTTGTGGTGCTGTGGTTTGGCGGGGACTGCTCCGCCGTCGGGGGAGCTAGGGGGAGGCGATTCCACATCACCTCCCCCTCAGCTCCCCCGACACCCCCGACACCCCCTCCCTCGTGAGCCGCGGATTCACGGCCGGGGCGGGCAGCGACCACCGAGCAAATGTCCCCTGGGGAGTGGGGCTGTAGTTGGCTTACGGGCCGGGCACAACCCCAGTGGATGATTAATCCCAAAGGGCGTTTAGCTATCGGCTATCAGCTATGGGCTATCGACCATCGACCATCGACTATCCATCCCCCCAATGCTCAGGAAACCGTGTGCCGGGGAAGATGCTCTGTGCCTCGTGCAGCAGGAGGTTGCGCTCCCTCGAGCCGTAGCGGTCGGAGAGGTGGAAGAGGATGAGATCTCCGGCGCCGGATTCCTTGGCGAGGGTGGCGGCCTGGACGTTGGTGAGGTGGTAGTTCTTGTGGGCGAGCTCGAGGTCGGCGTGGCGGTACTGGCTCTCACACACCAGGGTCTGCACGCCCCTCAGCCAGGGGATCAGGCGCTCGAGGGCGGTCTCGTCGAGGCGGAAGTCGGTGAGGTAGGCGATGGAGTCGCCGGGGGATTCGGTGAGGAGGGTGGCGCGGAGGGTGGCGAGGTCGTAGGCGTGGCCCTCGACCTCGAGGCTGTGCTCACCGGGCGCGGGCTCCTTGAGCTGCTTGAGCCAGGCCCCGGGGGGCAGGCCCAGGGCCTCGAGCTTCTGCGGGTCGATGTTCTGGCGGGGCCTCTCCCGCAGGAGGTAGGCCAGCGAGGGGGTGCGGTGGTCGAGGGCCATGGCCTCGAGGGTGAAGTGTTCGGTCTCGAGCAGCAGGCCGTGGCTGGGGACCGTGCCCTCGTCGTGGGCGACGGCGAAGGCTTCGGGCAGCTCGAAGCGGTAGGTGTGCAGGTGGCGGGGGTGGACCTCGCGGACGCGCCAGGTGCCGCCGTGGTCGCCGGGGATGTTCCAGAGGTAGCCCTGCAGGCGGTGGTGGAGGATGCGGGCAGTGCCGGGCGGGCCCCAGGCGGTGACGGGCTCGGGGCGCTCGAAGGTGGCGCGGAAGAAGGGGTCGAAGCCGCCGACGTGGTCCATGTGCAGGTGCGAGAAGCACAGGTGGTCGACGGCCTGGACCTCGGCGTAGGGGAGGTCGGCGGTGCAGTCCTGGCCGCAGTCGAAGAGGAAGCGGCGCAGGGCGTGGCCGCTGTCGGCCCACACGAAGAGGGCGTTGTCGCGGCCGGGCGCGCCGAGCACCTGGAAGCGCAGGCTCACGGCGGGCCTCAGGGGCGGGCGGCCCAGGGGTTGGTGTCGACCTCGCCGGACTCGAGCAGCTCCGGCACCGTCACGAAGCGGTAGCCCTCGGCCCGCAGGCGCTCGATGAGCAGGGGCAGGGCCTCGAGGGTGCGGGCGCGGTCGCCGCCCCCGTCGTGCAGCAGGACGATGCTGCCCGGCCGGACCCGCCCCATCACGTTGTGCACGATGCTCGCGGCGTCGGCGCCGGGCTTGGTGTCGTCGGAGAGGGCCGACCACATCACCACCACGTAGCCCTGCTCGAGCGCGTGCTTAACCAGGCCGTTCTCGAGGTGGCCTCCCGGCGGCCGGAAGAGGGTGGTGCGGACGCCGGTGACCTCCTCGATGAGGGCGCTGGCGCGGCCGATTTCCAGGGCGGCGACCTCGGCGGGACTGGCGGCGCTGCGGTGGCTGTAGGTGTGGTTGCCCACGGCGTGGCCCTCGGCCACCACCTGCCGCGCGAGGTCGGGGTAGCGCTCGAGGTGCTGCCCGATCCAGAAAAAGGTGGCCTTGACGCCGTTCCGCGCCAGGATGTCGAGCACCGCCGGGGTCGAGCCGGGCCAGGGGCCGTCGTCGAAGGTGAGGGCCACCAGCCTCGCTTCCTCGGCGGGCTTGACCCGCCGCACGATGCGGGCGTCGAAGGCGTCGGCCACCTTGAGGCCGGTGGAGGGGTCGGCGGGGCGGGGCTGGGGCTCGGGGTAGCGGGGCGGCAGGGCCGCGGCGGGTTCTTCGGGGAGGGGTGGGCTCGAGGGCTGTGCGCCGTTTTCGGGCGCGGCGTCGGGGAGGGGCGGGGTAGGGGAGGCCCCGGACGAGGAGCCCGGCTCCACCGGCT
>NZ_KE387027.1:278664-279665 GCF_000430045.1 Calidithermus chliarophilus DSM 9957
CTACATCACCGCCTCGGTGCGCTGCGCCCCGCCCGACAACAAGCCCCTCCCCGACGGAGAGCCGCAACTGCTCGAGCTGGACCGACCTCGAGCTCCCCCTCCTCCCGCAAGTGCGGGTCTACCTCGCCCTCGGCAAGATCGCCCACGACGCGCTGCTGGCCTACCACGGCCTGCGCAAGGCCGCCTACCCCTTCGCCCACGGCAGCGAGCACGACCTCGGCGGCCGAGTACTCCTCAGCAGCTACCACGTCTCGCGCCAGAACACCAACACCGGCAAGCTCACCGCACCCATGTTCGACGCGGTGCTCGAGCGCGCCAAGGCACTGGCCGGGCTCAGCGGCAAGAAGGGATGAGCCGTCAGCGGTCAGCTATCAGCCGTCAGCAGGAGGCTTGTGACTCGTGGTTCACCCCACCCCGTCCCTCCCCGCTGGCGGGGAGGGGGTATCCCCCCCCAGCCCCCCTTGCTAAGGGGGGTGACAAGGCGCCCCGCGTCTTGCGTTTGGCGTTTGGCGTCTTGCGTTTTGCGTCTTGCGTTTTGCGTCTTGCGTCTTGCGTTTGGCGTTCGGCGTTCGGCGTTCGGCGTACGACGTAGGACGTACGACCCGCTATCGCCTATCGGCCACCGACATCCCCCACCGTCCCCCACGCCATTTCCCCCAACTCGCTTGACTCGGACCAAATTTCACCCCACCATGAGGGCAGAACCCTTTTCAGGAGGTGCCCGTGATCGAGACCGGACGCCTGCCCATCGTTAATCCGCCCCGCTCGGGGCCCAGCGCCAGTCTGAACCCCGAGTTCTTCGCGCGGCTGGCCCGGCGCGTGCCCACGCAGAGCGGGGTCTTCGAGGCGGTGCGCTCGCCCTTCGATCAGCAGGTGCTGGCCGAGTTGCCCATCTGCACGCCCGCCGACGTGGCGGCAGCGGTGCAGCGGGCCAGGGAAGCACAGGCGGCCTGGGCCAAGGTGGACCCCAGGGAACGCGCCCGCGTGCTGCTGCGCTTCCA
>NZ_KE387027.1:279765-329994 GCF_000430045.1 Calidithermus chliarophilus DSM 9957
AGGGGTGCGGGGCTGTGGGCCGGCGGGGCGGGCGGGGCGCTCAGGTTGAAGTAGGCGATCAGCCCGCCCAGGGCCGCCACCAGGAAGACCAGCCAGCCGGTGCGGCCGGAGGGGCGGGCCCGGGTGGCTCTGCGGGCGGGGCGGGGCGCGGGCTTGCGGGGCATCGGACCCATTGAACACCAAAAGCGTCCCGGTTGCATCCGGGCGGGGACAAAGCGCCGAGGCGGCTTTGGGTATGATGCCCTCACTATGGCTGACACCACCAAAGCTCTGATGGAGGAACTCCTGGCCGAGATGGAAGAGCGCCGCAAGGCGGTGGAGCTGGGCGGCGGCCCCGAACGCATCAAGAAGCAGCACGAGGGCGGCAAGATGACCGCCCGGGAACGCATCGACTACCTACTCGACGAGGGGAGCTTCGTCGAGCTCATGCCCTTCGCCGAGCACCTCGAGACCCCCCTCATGCAGGGCATCGACGCCCCCGCCGACGGCGTGATCACCGGCTACGGCAAGGTGGGCGGCCGCACCGTCTTTGTCTTCAGCCAGGACTTCACCGTGCTGGGCGGCTCGCTGGGCAAGACCCACGGGCAGAAGATCGCCCGCGCCATGGACATGGCGGCGAAGGTGGGCGCTCCCATCATCGGCCTCAACGACTCGGCCGGGGCCCGCATCCAGGAGGGCGTGGACTCGCTGTCGGGCTACGGGGAGGTGTTCTACCGCAACGCCGTCTACTCCGGGGTGGTGCCGCAGATCTCGGCCATCTTAGGGCCCTGCGCGGGCGGGGCGGTCTACAGCCCGGCCATGACCGACTTCATCCTCATGGGCAAGGGCACGAGCTACATGTTCATCACCGGGCCCGAGGTGATCAAGAGCGTGACCCGCGAGGAGGTCACCTTCGAGCAGCTCGGCGGCTCCGAGATCCACACCGCCAAAAGCGGCGTGGCCCACCTCGAGGCCGAGGGCGACGAGGGCGTGCTCGACCTCATCAAGCAACTGCTCTCCTACCTGCCCCAAAACGCCAAGGAGCGGCCCCCCGTGGTGCCCAACGGCGACCCCGTCGAGCGGCAGACGCCGGAGCTGCTCGAGCTCGTCAACCCCGACCCCAAGAAGCCCTACAACATGCACGAGGTCATCAAGACCCTGCTCGACAACGGGGAATTCCTCGAGATCCAGCCCGCCTACGCCAAGAACATGATCACCGGCTTCGGGCGGCTGGGCGGGCAGAGCGTGGGCATCGTCGCCAACAACCCGCGCTTCATGGCCGGCGCCCTCGACATCAACGCCTCCGACAAGGCCGCCCGTTTCATCCGCACCTGCGACTGCTTCAACGTGCCCATCCTCACCCTCGTCGACGTCACCGGCTTCCTGCCGGGCGTGGGCCAGGAGCACCAGGGCATCATCCGCCACGGCGCCAAGATGCTCTACGCCTACGCCGAGGCCACGGTCCCCAAGATTACGCTCATCACCCGCAAGTCCTACGGCGGGGCCTACCTGGCGATGAACTCCAAGGACATGGGCGCCGACGTGGTGCTGGCCTGGCCCACCGGCGCGGTCGCCGTGATGGGCGCCGAGGGCGCGGCCAACATCATCTACCGCAAGCAGATCCAGTCCTCCTCCGACCCCGCCGCCACCCGCGCCGCCAAGATCGCGGAGTACAAGAAGGCCTTCGACAACCCCTACGTCGCCGCCGGCCGCGGCTACATCGACGACGTGATCAACCCCGCCGACACCCGCCGCCTGCTGGCGCTGCACCTCGAGATGCTCGCCACCAAGCAGGAGGAGCGGCCCTACAAGAAGCACGGGAACATCCCGCTCTGAGGGTTCTCCTCGTCCGCGCCCCAGCCCATCCCGGAGAACGCTGCGGGAGGGAATTCTGGGCCTACAAAATCGTTGCTCCAGCCAGCTCGAGGGTCACCTTTCCGCCGGATGACCCCCGGTTTTCCTCATGAGCAGGGGCACTAGGCTCCCTTAACTCAGCGGGGCCTCAGCTACGGCTCTGATTGGCCTCAAGCCCTGTAAACATGCTATGGCCCAGAGGTAAGCGATGGAGACCTGGAGCGACAACCGCTGGATCGTTGTGGGACGCCGACTGACCCTGGGTTTGGGAACCGCCTTCATCGTCGCGAGCGTATTCATTGCCTCGATGGGCTGAGGCTTGCCTAAAAACCGACTTGGTCGCAGGCTGGGAAGGCATGAGCCTGGACCGCTTGCACGATGAACTGATCACGTGCCGCCGCTGCCCGCGCCTGGTGGAATGGCGCGAACGGGTAGGGCGGGAGAAGCGTGCGGCCTATCGCGAGTGGGAGTACTGGGCGCGGCCGGTGCCGGGGTTCGGGGACCCGCAGGCCCGCCTGCTCGTTTTCGGACTAGCTCCCGGAGCGCACGGCTCGAACCGCACCGGGCGGCCCTTCACCGGCGACGCCTCGGGCGACTTCCTCTACCCCGCGCTCTACCGGGCCGGCCTCGCCAACCAGCCCCTCTCCCGCCACCGGGGGGACGGCCTCGAACTGCACGGCGTCTACATCACCGCCTCGGTGCGCTGCGCCCCGCCCGACAACAAGCCCCTCCCCGAGGAGAGCCGCAACTGCTCGAGCTGGACCGACCTCGAGCTCCCCCTCCTCCCGCAAGTGCGGGTCTACCTCGCCCTCGGCAAGATCGCCCACGACGCGCTGCTGGCCTACCACGGCCTGCGCAAGGCCGCCTACCCCTTCGCCCACGGCAGCGAGCACGACCTCGGCGGCCGAGTACTCCTCAGCAGCTACCACGTCTCGCGCCAGAACACCAACACCGGCAAGCTCACCGCACCCATGTTCGACGCGGTGCTCGAGCGCGCCAAGGCACTGGCCGGGCTCAGCGGCAAGAAGGGATGAGCCGTCAGCGGTCAGCTATCAGCCGTCAGCAGGAGGCTTGTGACTCGTGGTTCACCCCACCCCGTCCCTCCCCGCTGGCGGGGAGGGGGTATCCCCCCCCAGCCCCCCTTGCTAAGGGGGGTGACAAGGCGCCCCGCGTCTTGCGTTTGGCGTCTTGCGTTTGGCGTTTGGCGTACGACGTACGACCCGCACCCGGCGTTTAGCTATCAGCTATCGGCTATCGGCTATCGGCTATCGGCGTTCGGCTACAAGCTATCACCCCATCACGGCGCCCGCACCAGCCACGCCGCAGGGTCGGTGGGAACCCCATGGACTCGCACCTCGAAGTGCAGGTGGGGGCCGGTGGAGAGCCCGGTCGAGCCCACGTAGCCGATGAGGTCGCCGGCCTCGACCCGTTGCCCGGGCTTGACGGCGATCCTCGAGAGGTGCCAGTAGCCGCTGCACACGCCCAGCCCGTGCTGGAGCACGACGGCGTTGCCGCGCACGAACAGGGCTTCGGCCAGGGCCACCACGCCGGGGGCCGGGGCGAAGACGGGGGTGCCGGTGGGGGCGCCGTAGTCGAGCCCCTCGTGGTAGCTGCGGTAGGGGCCGCCGTTGTAGCTGCGGCGGATGCCGAAGATGGTGGTGATGCGGTTGGAGTCGACGGGTTTTTTCCAGGTGCTCTGCCAGAGCTGTTCGGCCGGGCCGCTCTTGCACAGGTCGGTCAGGCGGGCGAGCTCGGCGGCGATCTTGTCGGGCTGCAGCAGCGCGGCGGTGTCGGGGGAGAGGGTGAGGGCCTGGCGGCCCTTCTCCACCGCGCGCACCGGCAGCCGGGCCGAGTAGCTCGAGCCCGCCGCGTCGAAGGCGATGGTGTAGGTGCCCTCCGGGTGGAGCCGCGGGACGGCGATCAGCAAGCTCTCGCCCCGCACCGCGTAGCGCTGGTTGAGGAAGCGCACCGTCACCCCCGCTCCGCTTCGCACCCGCAGCCGGAAGGTCTGGCCCTGGCTGACCTCGCGGGGCAGCTCGAGCGTCCCGAAGGGCGCGCTGAGCCGCTGGACCGCAGGGGCCGGGGGCTGCCCCTCGACCTTGAGCACCTGCCCCACCACGATCTTGGTCGGGTCCTCGAGCCCGTTGAGCACCTGCAAGGCCTCCACGGTGGTGCCGAAGCGCTTGGCGATGGAGTACAGCGTGTCGCCAGGCTGCACGGTATAGGTGCTCTGGGCCAGAACCAGCCCGAGCGCGAGTGTGAGAGCCATCCAGGAGCGCTTCATCGGGTCCATGCTATCGAAATCGCATGCCGGCTACTAGCGGTAAGGGATGAGTTTTAAGCGGTCAGCTATCAGCCGTCAGCGAAAGGCTCGTGGCGTGTAGTTCGTGGTTTACCCCACCCCGTTCCTCCCCGCGCGCGGGGAGGGTTTATCCCCCCAGCCCCCCTTGCTAAGGGGGGTCAACAAAGGGCGTCTCGCGTTTTGCGTTCGGCGTTCGACGTTCGGCGTATTGCGTACGCCGTACGCCCCGCGCCCCGCGTCCGGCTCCCGACCACCGACCCCACCCCTGGCACCCCGCCCTTCCCGCCCGTTAGATTGGGGCCAAAGGGGAGATCCTTATGATCCTGGTGTTGAACGGGCCGAACCTCAACATGCTGGGCACCCGCGAGCCCGAGGTGTACGGGCGCATGACGCTGGAGGAGCTCGAGGAGCTGTGCCAGAGCTGGGGGGCTGAGCTGGGGCTGGAGGTGGTGTGCCGCCAGTCGAACTTCGAGGGGCAGATCATCGAGTGGATCCAGCAGGCCCAGGGCGAGGGCTACGAGGCCATCGTGCTCAACCCGGGGGCGCTCACCCACTACTCCATCGCCGTGCTCGACGCCATCCGCGCCCAGAGCCTGCCGGTGGTGGAGGTGCACCTCTCCAACATCCACGCCCGCGAGGAGTACCGCCGCCACTCGGTCACGGCCAGCGCGGCCAAGGGGCTGGTGAGCGGCTTCGGGGCGCTTTCCTACAAGATGGCCCTGGCCTACCTGGCGGACGCCCTCGAGCCTTAAGCCTCGTTTCAGGCACCGGCCTTAGCCTCGTTGACAGACGAGGAGGGGAAGTATGCCTGTTCGATTCGGTTATCGCGAGGCGGCGCACCTGCTGCGCCGGGCTGCGGCCCGGGGGCGCAAGGAGGAGGCGCAGAAGCTGGTGGAGATGGGGCTCGAGGCCGCCGTGGACTCGCTGCTGCGCGACCCGGCGCCGGCCCCGGCCTACACCACCGCCTTCACCCGCAGCGAGCGCGGGCCGCAGCTCCAGGAGATCACCCGGCTGTGGCTCTCGCACTGGCTCACCACCCCCACCCCGGCCGCCGAGCGGCTGGCGCTGTTCTGGCAGGGTCACCTCACCTCCGAGTACCGCGAGACCCGGGCGGCGCAGGGCATCGACTTCTACAACCAGCTCGGCACCTTCCGCGCGCTGGGGTACGGCCCCTACGGCCAGTTGCTCCGGGCCGTCGCCAAAGACCCGGTGATGCTGCTCTACCTCAACAACGCCGAAAGCCGCAAGGAGCACCCCAACGAGAACTGGGCCCGCGAGCTGATGGAGCTCTACACCACCGGCCCCGGGCACTACAGCGAGCAGGACATCCAGGAGGCCGCCCGGGCCTTCACCGGCTGGACCGTGCGGCTGAAGGGCAACCAGCGGCCCCGCGAGGCGCCCGCCAGCGTGCCCTACGAGTTCGTCTTCCGCGCGCAGTGGCACGACCCCGGCCCCAAGACCTTCATGGGCCGCACGGTCCAGAGCGGCGACGAGGTGCTGGACGTCCTCATCGCCCACCCCGAGACCTACCGCTTCGTGGGGCGCAAGCTGCTGGCCTTCTACCTCACCCCCGAGCCCCCGCAGGCGCTGGTGGAGGAGGGGGCCAAGGTCTTCCGCGACGGCGGGGCCCGCGGGCTGCTGCGCTGGCTCTTCACCCGCGAGGAGTTCTACGCCCCGCAGCACCGCAACGCCATCGTCAAGAGCCCCGTCGAGTACGTGGTGGGCCTGCTCTACGCCGCCCGCCAGACCGACCCCGTTTTGGGCAAGAACGACGAGAAGGCCATGGGCCGCACCCTCACCACCTTCGCCGCCATGGGCCAAGTCCCCTTCGACCCGCCCAACGTCAAGGGCTGGGACGGGGGCATGAGCTGGCTGGCCGAGTCGCCCTTCCTGGCCCGGCTCAACCTGATCGGGGCGCTGGCCGGCAAGGAGAAGGGCATCGACCTCGAGGTCTTCATGGACGGCGCCAGCGGGCCGCTCTCGCTGGTCAAGCCCGAGGCCCAGTTGCTCTAGAGCGGAGGACGCGCATGGACCGACGTGACTTCATCAAGAAATCGCTGCTGACGCTGGCGCTGGGGCAGGGGGCCCCCTCCCTGCTCTCGCGCAGCGCCCTGGCGGCCCAGTCGAAGGACAAGATCCTGGTGGTGGTCAACCTCTTCGGCGGCAACGACCAGCTCAACACCCTGGTGCCCTACCGCAACGAGCTCTACTACCGCAAGCGGCCCAACATCGCCGTCAAGCGCGAGGAGGTGCTCGACCTTGGGGCGCGCGGCGAGCGGCTGGGCCTGCACCCCCAACTGCGCCCGCTGATGAGCCTGTGGGACGGCGGCGAGCTCGCCCTGCTGCCGCAGGTGGGCTACCCCAACCCCAACCGCAGCCACTTCATCGCCACCTCCATCTGGCACACCGCCGACCCCACCCGCAAGGAGGAGCACGGCTGGCTGGGCCGCTGGGGCGACCTGCAGGACGACCCCTTCTGCGACACCTTCCTGGGCGGGGCCTCGCCCCAGGCGTTGCAGGGCGATAAGCGCACGGCTCCGGCCATCTCGAGCATCGAGACCTTCAGCATCCGGCTGCCCAAGGCCTACGAGGAGGAGTTCGACCGCGAGCTCAAGCAGGCCCGCAGCGGCACCGTCGAGGAGGTGCGCCGGGCCATGCTGAGCCTGCGCGGGGCGCTCGACAAGATCGGGAAGCTGCGCGAGGTGAAGAACAAGGTGCAGTACCCCGACAACAGCTTCGGCAAGAGCATGGCCGACGTGGCCCGCATGATCGCGGGCGGGCTGGGCTCGTCGGTCTACTACACCACCCTGGGCGGCTGGGACACCCACGCGGGGCAGCCGCCCCGGCAGGCCGAGCTGCTGGGCTACTTAGCCCAAACCCTGGCCGCCTTCCGGCAGGACATGCGGGCCATCGGCCGCGACAAGGACGTGCTGGTGATGGTCTTCAGCGAGTTCGGCCGCCGGGTGGAGGAGAACGCCTCCTTCGGCACGGACCACGGCAAGGGCGGGCTGATGCTGGTGCTGGGTGGCGGGGTCAAGGGCGGCCTCTACGGCGGCGAGCCCGACCTCGAGGACCTCGACGACGGCGACCTCAAGTACCGCACCGACTTCCGCAACGTCTACGCCTCGGCCCTGAGCTGGATTCAGGCCGACGCCCGCACCGTGTTGATGGGGGACTTCAAGCCGTTGCCCTTGTTCTGACCCCGCTTAACTCTAGCGGTAGACTTATGACACCCCCAACAGGGGGTGTCGGTCTTTACGGCGCAACCGAGCATTCTATTACATGCTCTCATGCAAAATTTACCGCGCTTTAGCCGCATAAATAGCGGATTTGTAAGAGGTTGCCTCACGGCGATGGATTATTTCCAGGTAAAACGTTAGCTTAATGTTACGGCGAAACGCCATCTTTTCCCCCGAAAACCCGCCAATTTTTGGCTATTAATGTCGTCCTTGACGATAATTTCACGGCCAGACACATTTGCCTATGCTTCCGTGCGGGAAGTGGTGTAGGGTCGTAGGTGAGATGAGTAAGTCTCACCATGGCTTCACCCTTATCGAGGCGCTGATCATCGTAGGCGTCCTGGGGATCTTGCTGGCGATGGCTACGCTGGTGCTGCGCCCCGACCGGACGGCAGTGAACCAGGCGGCTCGAGGGCTGTCGGCCAACGTGACCCGGGCGCGGCTCGAGGCCATCAAGTCCAACACCTACGCCGGATTGAGCGTCAATACCTCGCAGAAATCCTATACGGTCTGGGTGGACACCGATGGCAACGGGCTCTTCACCTCGGGCACCGACCGGGTGGTCCAGCAGGTGACGCTGGGCCAGGGCGAGCTGGCCCGGGTCACCCTGGGCACGGGCACGACCCTGACAGGGATCGTGTTCGACTCGAGGGGCATCCCGCAGAACCAAGGAGGAGGGAACGTGGTGTTCACCGACCTCGGGAACAGCTATTCCAAGACCGTGATCGTCAATGCTCAGGGGAGGGCGAGGGTCCAATGAGAAAGCGCAGTGGCGTGACGGTTATCGAGCTGATGATCGCGCTGGCGATCATCGGCGTGGCCTTCGGGGCTTTGCTGATGACCCAGGTCAGCAATTTGCGGGCCAGCCAGAACGCGCGCTTGGCGAGCGACGTCAAGGCAGCGGCCAACCGGGTGCTCGAGCAGAAGATGGCCGAGGTGCTGGCGGTACAGATCGACGACACCAAGGCCACGCCCGCGGGCACCACCGACCAGATCACCAACGACAACTACGTCGACGCCAAGAACCCCGACGTGCTGATCTTCGAGAAGACCGGGGTCTGGCAGAGCTTCTGGTTCACCGACTACTACTGGAGCTGCCCGAGCGTGGTGAGCTCCCTCCCGTCTACGGTCCGCCCGTACACGACCAGCGGGAAGCTGCGAACCGTGGACTGCTCGGGCAGCCAGACCGACGGGCCCATCGTGACCGAGTGGCGCGTCACGGGCGACACCGGAGTCCTGGGCGAGGGGATCCTCGACGTCGTGGTGACGGCCCGGCACGAGAAGGGCATGACGGTGACGGTGGGGAACCGGGTGAGCTGCTACGACGTTTACCCCTCCCCCTCGAAGTCGGCGCCCACGCCCTGCCCCGCCCCTTACGACCCGGTGGCGGGCACCGGGGGAGGGAGGTAGGACCTCATGCGCAGGCACGCGTTTACCCTCATCGAAATGCTGGTCGCGATGGCCATCCTCGGCGTCGTGATGGGCGTGGTGTCCCAATACCTCGTGCGCCAGAACGAGCTCACCCGCCAGGCACAGGCCAAGAGCGAGGTGCAGGACAAGGTGCGCACGATCATGCAGCTCATCACTCAGGACCTGCAGCTCGCCGGGGCCAGCCAGTACGTCAGCGGCAACGGCGCTACCAGCAACCTGCTGTCGTGCCCGGGGACCGGGTGCCTGAGCGGGAGCTCGTCCGACGTCAAGGACTCCCTCGACCTCTCCTACGTCACCTCGCTGCGCACGGCCAGCGAGGCCTGCCGCCGGGTGAGCTACACCTTTTCCGGGAGCACCCTTCAGCGCGTGGAAACCACCTGCGGTTCCCCCCTGCCCACGCCCGTCGAGCTCGCGAGCAACATCCTCGCCGTGGACGTCCAGTACGTCTGCAGCAACGGCAACAAGCTGAACAATTACCCCGACACCACCAACTGCGACCCCAAATATGCCTATCCGCGCTCGGCGCGGGTGTCCGTGGTGGGGCGCTCGGACGCCCCTTACCCCAGCACCTCGTCCAGCACCTACAGGACCCTGACGGGTGAGGTCACCTGCCCCAGCGGCTTCGTCTGCTACGCCATGGAGCAAGAGGTCCTGTTGCCCAACTTCAAGAACCAATAAGCCGAAGGAGAAGCCATGAGACGTCAAGGGATTGCCCTGGTTGCGACGCTAGCGGTCATGGTCGTGGTGGGGGTGCTGGCGTTCGGCACCTTCTTCACCACCCAGATCGAGCAGTTCGTCACCCGCAACGACATCACCTCCACCCAGGCCAACTACGTGGCCCAGGCGGGGATTCAGAAATACAAGGCCGCCCTCTTCCAGAACTACCGCTGGGTCGAGAACAAGCTGACCATGGCGGAAGACCCTACCGGCTCGAGCGGCACCACCGGCTCGACGGCCTGTTTCAACGCGCTGGGCGCGGGGCTCGACCTCGACCGCGACGGCGTGCCCACCCCCTTCACCAACAACCGCATCACCCTCAGCCCCGAGGTCGTCAAGGACGCCAACGGCCGGACCATCGGCAGCTACACCATCACCCTCGTCCGCGACCCCGGCAACGCCCAGATCTTCACCCTCGAGTCCCGCGGCACCTCCGGCGGCGCGACGTCCACCATGCGCATGACCGTGCGCCTGACCAACACCGGCTTCCTCTCCAACGCCATCTTCGCCGGGCAGGGGCAGTCCAACAAGTTCATGAACGGCAACACCTCCATCCGCGGGGGCATCTACGTGGTGGGGACCAACCCCGAGACGCCGGTGATCATCTCCAACGGCAACTTCCAGATGCTCAACGACTACAACGTCCGCACCGGCGAGTACGACCAGGTGGTCCGCGACGCGATGGACGACGCCAACGAGAAGGTGGACGACCTCTGCGCGAGCCTGCGCGTGCAGTACGGGAAGGTGGACATCAGCGGCAGCTCGCAGGTGGGCATGCCGACCAACAAGCTCAAGGGCGTCTACGTGGGCCGGGGACCCCAGGACATCATCGGCACCCCCAACTCCTCCACCGGCTGCCCCGCGAGCCAGAAGTACCTCTGCACCGAGGACGGCCCCTCCGCCTTCGACATCCTCACCGACCCGCCCAAGTTCCCCACGCTCAACGCCCCCAACGCCGGCTGTGACCCGAACAACCCCACCCGGTCGTGGCGGCAGTGCATCAACGCCCAGGCCGAGACCTCGGGCAAGGGGTTGCACCTGAGGTACACCGCTTCGGGGCCGCAGTTGATCGGGCCGAGCGGCGTGACGCTCCCCCAAAGCTGCGTCGACGCCCTGAAGAACCAGGACATCCCCCTGGGCGTGGGCGACACCAAGAACAAGGGGGGTAGAAACGTCACCACCCTGAACAAGGTGGACTGCACCTACACCAACGCCAACGGGCAGAAAGGCGGCTTCCTCTTCGACGCCACCGGCGCCAAGCCGAAGCTCGAGGTCTACGGCACGGTGCACCTGGAAGGCTGGGACCTGCGGGTCTTCACCGAGGTGCAGTACGTGGCCCGGACCCACGTCGGCACCGGCAGCGACACCGTGCCCAACGCCTCGCTGGTCCTGACCAAGCTGGACCCCTCCGACACCGAAGGCGGCAACATCCGCATCGAGGGCAACTTCCTCCCCGACACCACCCGGGGCCTCTTCCCCCACCACGTGCTGGGCCTGGTGGCCGAGGCCAGCGTGTTCCAGCAGGGGCAGAACATCATGGCGCCCATCTACGCGGGCCAGACCTTCTACACCGGCGAGAAGCGCAAGCTCTTCGGCTCGGTGGTCTCCAACTACTTCTGCACCACCGACGCCGGGACCAACGGCAACGTGGCCGACTACGGCGGCTGCAACGCCGGCCAGGGCTCGGAGGTCATCTACGTCAACACCGGCCGCAACAAGCCCTTGATCATGCAGCAGCCCGAGGCCGCCCGCAAGCCTGTCTTCCAGGTGCTCTCCTACGAGCGCCGGTAGGAGGTGCCCGAAGCGCAGCCCCCCACCCGCGCGGGTGGGGGGATTGTGCTCGAGCCCTACTGCTTGCTCTGGATGAAGCTGATCGCGTCCTGAACGGTGCGGATCTTCTCGGCCTCCTCGTCGGAGATCACGAGCCCGAACTTGTCCTCCAGGCCCATGATGAGTTCGACGGTGTCGAGGCTGTCGGCGCCCAGGTCTTCGATGAAGCGGGCCTCGGGGGTGATTTTTTCGGCTTCCACGCCGAGTTTGTCGACGATGACTTCTTTGACGGACTCGAGGATATCCATGGTTCAAACCCTCCGAAGGGGGATTCTACCACACGGGCCCTTCAAGGCCGCTTGAGCCTGCGCAAACCCGCTGGGGTCGGGGTGAAGCCACAGCGACGGTAGAACGACTCGTGGCGCGGCTCGAAGTCGGCGTGCAGCCACTCGAGGCCCTGCTGCTGCGCGGTGATGGCGGCGATGTCCAGCAGGGCCTTGCCGATGCCCCGCCGCCGGTAGTCGGGGTGGACGGTGGCGTCGAGGACGAAGCCGTGGAGGCCCCCGTCCCAGGCCAGGTTCACGAAGCCCACCAGCCGCTCGCCGTGGTAGGCACAGACGTAGGCCAGGCTGCGGCTGAGCACGGGGCCGAAGTCCCTGGGCTGGTGGGCCTCCCAGGCGGCCTCAAACAGCTCGTTGAGGGCTTCGTCGCTCACTGCCGGGCTCACCCGGTAGGTGATGCTGGGGGACTGGGCGGCCTCGAGGTGATCTGCCGGGACCCACCCGGCCTCGCCGTGGGCGTTGACGCACCAGATCCAGCCCCCCACCTCCTCGACGCCCTCGACCACCTTGCCCTCCCGCACGCTGAGCTCGAGGGCGCTGTACGCCCGCACCGCCAGCCCCGTCGTGCCGTCCACCACCAGGAACTGCTCGTGGACCCAGCCCTCGAGGCCCGAGGGGTGGCGGCACCACACCCAGCCGGGGTACTCGTCGTCCCAGCGCAGCAGGGTGAGCGGGTCCCCGGCCTTGAAGCGGATGGGGTCTTCGTAGGCCCGCGCGTAGGCCCGGCGCACCCGGTAGGAGAGCACGCTCAGTGCGGGGTCATCCCGCCGTCGACGCAGAGGGTCTGGCCGTTGACGTAGGCCGCGTCGTCGGAGACCAGGAAGGCCACCGCCTTGGCCACCTCCTCCGGCTTGCCCAGGCGGCCTGCGGGGATCTGCTTGAGGTACTCGGCCACCACGCTCTCGGGCAGCTTGGCGGTCATGTCCGACTCGATGAAGCCCGGCGCGACGGCGTTGACGGTGATGCCGCGGGTGGCGTACTCCTTGGCCACGGACTTGGTGAAGCCGATCAGCCCGGCCTTGGCCGCGACGTAGTTGGCCTGCCCCGGGTTGCCCAGGATGCCCACCACGCTGCTGATGTTGACGATGCGGCCCCACTTCGCCCGCATCATGATCTTCACCGCTTCGCGCGTGGCGTGGAAGATGGCCGAGAGGTTGGTCTGGATCACCGCGTCCCAGTCCTCGTCCTTCATGCGGATGAGCAGGGTGTCGCGGGTGATCCCGGCGTTGTTGACCAGGACTTCCAGCCCGCCCAAGGCGGCGTTGGCCTCGCTGACGAGCTGGGCGGCGGCCTGCGGGCTGCTGAGGTCGGCCCCCAGGACCACGGCCTGGGGCGCGCCCTTCTCGCGGGCTTCGGCGGCCACGGCCTCGGCGGCCTCGCGGCTGGAGGCGTAGTGGATGGCGAGGGAATAGCCTCTGGAGGCCAGCTCCAGCGCGATGGCCTTGCCGATGCCGCGGGATGAACCGGTTACGAGTGCTTTACGCATGAAACCTCCTGCAAATAGCCGATAGCCGATAGCTTATAGCCCACAATCCGGTGGCCTCTTGCCATGGGCTACACGCTCTCGGCGATCTCCTGGGGGGTGGTCAGGCTCTTAGCCTCGACGCCCTCGAGCGTGCGCCCCACCAGGCCGGTGAGCACCCTGCCCGAGCCGAACTCGAGGAAGCGCGTGGCCCCTTGGGCCTTGAGGTGCTGCAGGATCTCGACCCAGCGCACCGAGTGGGTGATCTGCTCGAGGAGCAGCTCCCGGATCATGCCTGGGCGGTGTTCGGGCTGGGCCAGCACGTTGGAGAAGACCGGGAAGCGCGGCTCGCGCAGTTCGACCTGGAAAAGGTCGTGGTGCAGGCGGTCGCGGGCGGGGCGCATGAGCGAGGAGTGGAAGGGGGCCGAGACCGGCAGGGGGACCACCCGCGCCCGGTGCTCCTTGAGGCGCTCGGAGGCCTGGGCCACGCCCTCGGCGGTGCCGGAGATCACGGTCTGCTCGGGGGAGTTGTAGTTGGCGATCTCCACGCCCTCGATGCCTGCGGTGAGCTCCTGGATGGTCTGGGCGGGCATCTTGAGCACCGCGGCCATGGCCCCTTTGCCCACCGGGACGGCCTCTTGCATGTACTCCCCGCGCTTGCGCACCAGGCGCAGGCCGTCCTCGAGCGACAGCGTGCCCGCCGCGACGTGCGCGGTCCACTCGCCCAGGGAGTGCCCGGCGGCGAAGCTGGGGGGAGCCCCGCCGGCCTCGAGGTAGGCCTGGAAGGCCGCGTAGCCCACCGCCAGCAGGGCCGGCTGCTGGTTGGCGGTGAGCCTGAGCTCGTCCTCGGGGCCTTCCCACATCAGCTTCAGAAGGCCCGGCAGCGTGGCCTCGGCCCTCTCCAGCGCTTCACGTGCGGCTTCGGAGCCCTCGTAGAGGGCCTTGCCCATCCCGATTTCCTGTGATCCTTGCCCGGGGAATAGCGCTGCGATCATCGGTACCTCCGGTGTATGGCGGATCGCGTCCGTCAACCGCCCGGTGAGCGGCCCGACGCGATCCGATCAACGATGGCTCATTTCCAGCGTATGGCTTCTAGCCCCGATCCGGCTGCCACCAGGTCATCACGCTGGCGGCCCAGGTGAGCCCCGCGCCGAAGGTGACGAAGAGGATGTGGTCGCCGTCGTGGATCTGCCCGGCGTCCAGGGCTTCCTGCAGCGCGATGGGCATGGAGGCGGTGGAGGTGTTGCCGTAGCGGTCCACGTTCACCCACACCTGCTCCACCGGCAGGCCCAGCCGCTCCCGCGCCGACTCGATGATGCGGGCGTTGGCCTGGTGGGGGACGAAGAACTTGATCTCCTCGGGGGTGAGGCCTGCTTTCTGGATGGCCTCGAGCGAGGCCTCGTTCATCACCCGCACCGCGAACTTGAAGACCTCGCGCCCGTTCATGTAGACCGTCTTGGGCATGGGCAGGTCGCCGGGCAGCCGGGGGTTGAGGCAGCCCAGCGCCAGCTCCTTCGCGCCCGAGCCGTCGGCGCCGAGCACGAAGGACTTGAAGCCGTAGCCCTCGGGCACCTGCCCGATCACCGCGGCCCCCGCCCCGTCGCCGAAGAGCACGGCCGTGGAGCGGTCCTGCCAGTTGATGATCTTGGTCAGGGCCTCCGCCCCGATGGCCAGCACCTTCTTGCAGACCCCGCTGTGGACCATCCCGTAGGCCTGGGCCAGCGCATAGCCCCACCCGGGGCAGCCCGCCAGCAGGTCGTAGGCCCCGGCGTTGAGCTTGAAGTGGTCCTGCACCAAAGCCGCCGTGGCCGGGAAGAGCGCGTCCGGGGTATTGGTCGCCACGATCACCAGGTCCACGCCCTCGAGCGCCCCCTCCCCGTAGCGCGCGACGAGGTTCTCCACCGCCCGGATCGCCAGGTCGGAGGTGAACTCGTGCTCATCGGCGATGCGCCGCTCCTTGATGCCGGTGCGGCTGGTGATCCACTCGTCGGAGGTGTCGAGGAACTTCTCGAAGTCGTGGTTGGTCATCACCTTCGGGGGCGCATAGGTCCCCAAGGCCAAAATCCCGACGCTCACGCCACTCCTCCGCGCCGGGCCGGTTGCGTCATGCGATGTGCAGCCATACCCCGTAAGTTTACCGCTCGAGGCACCGTGCGGTCGTGAACCGCGTTCAATGAAAACGCGCGGGCGGTGGCCGTCAGCTTTCAGCCGTCAGCGGGAGGCTAATAGCTCGTAGCTCGTGGCCTGTGGCTTGTGGTGAAAGGAAGCCCTCCCCGCCCACGGGCAGGGGTATCCCCCCCAGCCCCCCTTGTTAAGGGGGGTGAAGAAAAGGCGTTTGGCGTCTTACGTTTGGCGTTTGGCGTACGACGTAGGACGTAAGACGCGCGTCCGGCGTTCAGCTATCGGCTATGGGCTATCAGCTATCGACCATCAGCCACCCAAAACGACAACCCCCTCCGCAACGGGAGGGGGCTCATAGGCAGCGCTGCCTCAGACTTCCAGCACCTTCCGCCCGGCGTAGTATCCGCAGTTGGTGCAGACGGTGTGCGGGGGGATGAGGGTCTTGCACTCGGGGCATTCGCCCAGGGTGGGGGCCTTGAGGGCAAAGTGGCTGCGGCGGGCATCGCGCCGGGCCTTGGAAGTCTTCTTCTTGGGTACAGGGTGCTTCGCCATTGCGAACCTCTTTCAGCTAGGGAGACGGGGGTCTCCAAACAAACCGCTCTCGAGTCTACTGTGCAAAAGCGATTTGGTCAACTTCGGGCGAATGCAGGAGACGGGCAGCCGTTTTCCGGTTGCCCGACGTCAGGCCAATAGGGGTTCCTGGCCTCAGGAGCCCGCGGTCAAAAGCCTTTCCCCACCAGGCCTCTAGCTATCGGCCATCGGCTATCGGCTATCGACGTTTCCTACTCGATCCCCTCGAGGTCGAGCTTCTTGAGCTGCTCGGCCAGCTTGCCCTCCTTGCCCTGCTGGCTGCGCTGGGGGCAGCAGTCCTGGGGGGCACGCTTGAGGTTGGCCCCGCAGAACTCGCACAAGCCCGGGCAGTCTTCCCGGCAGAGGGTGGTGTAGGGCAGCTCGAGGGCGAAGGCCTCCGAGAGGAAGGGGGCGAGCTCGAGGTCGGGCTTGCCGAAGAGGAAGATCTCCTCGTCGTCCTCCTCGACGGCCTCGAGGTGCTCGAGGCCCGGCTGGTAGCGCAGCATGTGCTGGAAGTGGGCGCGCACGGGGGTGGGGGTGGGGTCGAGGCAGCGGCGGCACTCCATCATGGCGTTGCCGGCGATCTCGCCCGACAGCCACAGCTCGTCGTCGCCCACCGAGGTCACGCTCACCTGCCACAGCGCCTTGTCCTGCAGGGGGATGGTGTCGTTGCCCAGTTCGATCTGGCCGCTGATCTCGCCCTTCGCCTCGGCGGTGCCGCCCTCGCGCAGCAGGCGGGCCAGGTTGATGCTCTGAATTTCACCGTAGTCCATTCAAACCACCCTAGCACCGGCCGGGGGCGGGGTCAAGGTGAAAAAGGTGACGATCCGGCGGCCTCGAGGCGCTTATGCAAAGCGTTATGCATAACGCATGAATCAAGATACAAACGGCGTTTTTGGCCTATAGCATGGAGGCATGAAACGCATAGGCGTACTCGGGATGCCGATGGACTTAGGGCAGGGGAGGCGCGGGGTGGACATGGGCCCCAGCGCCATCCGCTACGCCCGTCTGCAAGCGGTTTTAGAAGAGTTGGGCCACGAGGTGCAGGACTTCGGTGACGTGGACATTCCCATCGCCGAGAGCCTGCGTCACGAGCGCGAGAGCGGCGGCCTGAGCTACCTCGAGCCCATCCGCCGGGCCTGCGAGGACGCCATCCGGGGCTTCGCGGCCATGCCCGAGGACGCTTTCCCCGTCCTGCTCGGGGGCGACCACTCGGTGGCCATGGCCTCAGTGACGGCAGCGAGCCGCGGGCGGCGCGTCGGGGTGATCTGGGTGGACGCCCACGCCGACTTCAACACCCCCGAGACCTCCCCCAGCGGCAACATCCACGGGATGCCGCTGGCCCACCTGTGCGGGCTGGGCGACCCCCGCCTGGTCAACCTGGGCTGGGAGGGGGCCAAGGTGCGCCCGGAGGACGTGGTGCTCATCGGCATCCGCAGCCTCGACCCCGGCGAGGTACGCCTGCTGCGCGAGCGCGGCGTGACGGTCTACACCATGAAGGAGGTGGACACCCTGCGCGTCCCGGCCATCGCCCGGGCCGTGGCCGAGAAGTTCCGCGGCTTCGAGCGCGTCCACGTCTCCCTCGACGCCGACGTGCTCGACCCCGAGATCGCCCCCGGCGTGGGCACCCCGGTGCCCGGCGGCCTCACCTACCGCGAGGCCCACCTGCTGATGGAGCTCCTCTCCGACACCGGCCTCGTGACCAGCCTCGACCTCGTGGAGGTCAACCCCATCCTCGACATCGCCAACCGCACCGCCCGCATCATGGTCGAGCTCGCCAGCAGCCTGCTGGGGAAGAAGATTTACTGAGCAGCCCTCCTTGATACACTCGAGCTTGTGAGCACCACGGGCGACACCAAGACCAAAACCCACACCCGCACCCGTACCCCCGAGCAGTACAAGGTGCTGCTGCTCAACGACGACTACACCCCCATGGACTTCGTGGTAGACGTGCTGATGCGTTTTTTTCGCAAGAGCGAGCTCGAGGCCACCCGCATCATGCTGGCGGTGCACCAGCAGGGCGTGGGGGTGTGCGGGGTCTACCCCTTCGAGATCGCGGAGACCAAGGTGAACCAGGTGCTGGAGGCGGCCGCCGAGGAAGGCCATCCCCTGCAATGCATCATGGAACCGGAGTAGGGGAAAGGTGAACCTGTACCTAGGCAGCCGGGGGCAGGGCTGACATCCTGTAGCCTGGAAGCCACGGCTGGCTCCGTCGCTATGGTCACACCTGAACTGCAAAAATCCATCGAGCGGGCCCTCGAGTGCGCCTTCGACCGGGGGCACGAGTACGCGGGGCTCGAGCACCTCCTCCTCGCCCTCCTCGACGACGCCGACGCCAAGCGCGTGCTGCTGCGCTGCGAGGTGGACCTCGCCGCCCTGCGGGGGCAGCTCGAGACGGCCCTAGCCGAGATGGAGAACCTGCCCAACATTCAGCCCGTCCCCACCACCGCCTTCCAGCGGGTGCTGCACCGGGCGGTGGCCCAGATGCGCTCGGCCGGGCGCGACCAGGCCAACGGGGCCAACGTGCTCGTGAGCATGATGGACGAGCGCCAGTCGCGGGTCTACGGCATCCTCGAGGACCTGGGCCTCTCGCGCTATAAGCTCACCACCGCCATCTCGCGCGAGGTCTCGCCCAGCGGCGCCCAGCCCGAGCCCGAGGAGGGCCCCTTCCCCGAGGGCGAAGAGGGCGGCGTGGCGGGCGACCCCCTCGAGGCCTACTGCACCGACCTCACCGCCCGCGCCCGCGCCGGGGAGCTCGACCCCCTGGTGGGGCGCAGGGCCGAGCTCGAGCGCATCCTCACCGTGCTCTCGCGCCGCCAGAAGAACAACCCCATCCTGGTGGGCGACCCCGGCGTGGGCAAGACCGCGCTGGTGGAGGGCCTGGCCCAGCGCATCGTGGACGGCAGCGTGCCCGAGGGCCTGGCCGAGGCCGAGATCTTCGCCCTCGACCTGGGGGCCCTGCTGGCCGGGACCCGCTACCGCGGCGACTTCGAGGAGCGGCTCAAGGCGGTGGTCAGGGCGCTCCTGGCCCGCCCCAGGGCCATCCTCTTCATCGACGAGATCCACATGATCGTGGGGGCCGGCTCGACCACCGGCTCCACCGTGGACGCCTCCAACCTGCTCAAGCCCGCCCTCACCGGCAAGCTCAAGTGCATCGGGGCCACCACCTTCGCCGAGTACAAGTCCTTCGAGAAGGACCGCGCCATCGCCCGGCGCTTCCAGAAGATCGACGTGCTCGAGCCCACCCACGAGGAGGCGGTGCAGATCCTCGAGGGGCTCAAGCCCAAGCTCGAGGCCCACCACAAGCTCAGCTACACCCGCCAGGCCCTCGAGCGCGCCGTCGAACTCGCCGCGCGCCACTTAGGCGACCGCCGCCTGCCCGACAGCGCCCTCGACGTGCTCGACGAGGCCGGGGCCGGCGAGGCGCTCAAGCCCGCCGGCAAGCGCAAGAACCGCATCGGGGTGGCCGAGGTGGAGGCCACCGTGGCCCGCATCGCCCGCATCCCCCCCAAGTCGGTCTCGCGCGACGACCAGATGGTGCTGCAGAGCCTCGAGGCCGAGCTCTCCGCCGAGATCTACGGCCAGGCCCAGGCCGTGAAGGAGGTCGCCAGCGCCATCAAGATGGCCCGCGCTGGCCTGCGCGACCCGCAGAAGCCCATCGGGGCCTACCTCTTCGCCGGGCCGACCGGCGTGGGCAAGACCGAGCTCTCCCGCCAGCTCGCCGCCAAGCTCGGCGTGCCGCTGATCCGCTTCGACATGTCGGAGTACATGGAGAAGCACACCGTCTCGAGGCTCATCGGCGCCCCGCCCGGCTACGTGGGCTTCGAGCAGGGCGGCCTGCTCACCGACGCGGTGCTGCAAAACCCCCACTGCGTGCTGCTGCTGGACGAGATCGAGAAGGCCCACCCCGACCTCTTCGCCATCCTCTTGCAGGTGATGGACTACGGCAAGCTCACCGACCACAACGGCAAGACCGTGGACTTCCGCAGCGCCGTGCTCATCATGACCACCAACGCCGGGGCCGCCGAGGCCAGCGAGACCCGCATCGGCTTTTTCCGCGAGTCCAAGGCCGAGGCCGCCGACGAGGCCATAAGGCGGCTGTTCACCCCCGAGTTCCGCAACCGCCTCGACGCCGTGGTGCACTTCGCCCCGCTGAGCCCGGAGGTCATGGGCCAGATCGTGGACAAGAACCTGAAGGCGCTCGAGGCCCAGCTCAGGGAGCGCAAAGTGAGCGTGAGCGTCACCCCCGAGGCCCGGCAGTGGCTCGCCGAGAAGGGCTACGACCCCGCGATGGGCGCCCGCCCGCTGGCCCGCCTGATCCAGGAGCGCATCAAGAAGCCCCTGGCCGACCTGCTCCTGTTCGGACCACTCAAGAACGGCGGGAACCTGAGGATTGGGGTGAAGGACGAGGAGCTCGAGCTTTCCCCCTGACCGGAGCGCTTTCCGAGGGCGACCCTACTCGAGGCGGTCGCCCCCGCGCACGTAGGCCCCGTCCCGGAACACCGGGACACACTCGCTGACGTCGAGGGCCGAGGCCAGCGCCACGTCTTCCTCGAACCCACGCTCGAGCAACTCCTTGCCCGAGCTGCACGAGCGCAACCGCTCCGCCAGGTCGCCCTGCAAAGCTTCGAAGGCGGCAGCGGCGGCCTGGGCTTCCGGGGAGCGGTGGCCCTCCAGGTGGCGGATGATGGCCCCCGCGCCCAGCCAGTCCTCGAGCGCGGGCCGCAGGCTCCGGTCCTGCCAGCGCTCGCCCGCGGGGATGACGGCGATGCGACGCCCGTAGCGCCGGGCCGCGTCGGCCACCGCCCGGGCGTTGCGGAGGCACCCGGCCAGGGTGGGGACTGCGCCCGTGCCCAGGGTGAGGGTCGCGCCGTTGGGGGAGGGCAGGACGAGGCGGGTGGTAGGGGGGATCTCCAGCAGCGACCGCGGTGAGAGCGAGTAGCCACGGCCCCCACTACGGGCCTCGGCCACGACGGCCCCCACGGACGCGGCGAAGCCGGCGGCGGAGGCATCCTTCCAGGGGTAGGGGAACACCACCGCGCCGCGGCCAGTGGCGATGTCCACGCAGGTCGAGAAGGACAGCACGTCCACGATGACCACTACGTCGCTGAGGGGGGCCAGTTGCGCGACCCCCTGTTCGCCCCACTCACAGCGCACCTCGAACTCGGACTGGTCGTAGGTCATGCCCCGGGCCCCTTATACCGGATTCAAAAAGATGATCACCCGATCCAAAGACCCCCGGAGGCCATCTTTTCGGATTCCAGAGCACACCCCTCCCTGACGGCCGGCGAAGCAAGCGTATCCCTCCCGAGGGGCGGCACCGCCCTCCGCCACGCGGATAACTTCGGTCGGGTTAGTTCGTCACCGAACGGTGACGAACTAACCGAATCTGGTATTACCCGGTGAACATCGTACCGGGAACGGGCCTCGAGCTATCCCTCCGGCTCGAGAGGATAGAGTTCACCCCCGCAGCGCGGGCAGACGGGGCTCGAGCCCGCCAGCGTGTAGACCGTGCTTCCTTCGGACTCCTGCAGCAGCCACAGGCCCTCCGCCTCGCGCCCGACCCTCCAGCTTCTGGGGGCGCAGCGCGGGCCGTAGCACACCCGAATGTCTCGGGAAATGCTGGAAGTTCCAATCTTGCCGGTCATGATGCCCTCCTCTCAGGCTTTTTGCAGCCTGGGTTCGGCGGCAGCCGCTCTGGGTGGGAACAGGTTGCCCCGGAGCACCCGCCACAACACCCTGGGGTGCAACAGGCTCTTGGGGCGGTCACGGAAGTTGACGACCTTGCCGAAGGCCATCGCCACGGCGGGGTCGTGCCGGGCGGCCCTGGGCAGTTTGCCCAGGTACCAGTTGACGAAGTGGCTCGTGGCACTGCGCTTTCCCTCCACCTCCTTCAGGCGCAGGTCGCGGCCCACCACGATGCTCCAGGGGGAGTCTATGAGGGCGCTGGCGTCCACCACCAGCTCGGCCCCCAGCAGTTGTTCCACACCGCTCTCGCGCTGGGCCAGCCGCACGCCGGTGACGCGCTCCTTCTGTCCGTCGGTGGTCAGGCCCAGCACGTCGCAGCGCTCGATGGCCCGCAGGTTGGGCAGGGCCAGCACCCGCTGGCGCACATGGCCCTCGAGCAGCGGTCGGCTGGCGTAGAGCGACTTCACCCCGCCCTGGGCCACCACCTCCTGGCTGAAGCCGGGGAACAGCTCCTCGAGCACCTCCCGTCCGATGGAGAGCAGGCTGTGGGCGTGGCGGCCCTGGGGAACGCCCTTGCGGTGCTCGCCCATTGCCGGGAAGGTGTCGCGCTCGAGCACGGTGACCCGTTCGTAATGGTCGGCCAGTGCCCGGGCCGCGAGCAGCCCACCCATGCTCGCCCCGATGACCACGGCGTGCTTTCCCATGCCTACCTCCTGTGCCGGTCTGAACTGGCCGACTCGAAGGTAGGCGGCCCCTGGTAACGCCAGGGTAACGCGCGGGCCTGCGGCCCCTTCGGCAAGCCGCCGTGTAGAGTGAGGGTCATGTCCGAAGCCCAGCTTTACGCGGAGAAACTGGCCCAGGCGCAGGCCTTACTGGGGCCCGGCGACCTCTGGCTGATCGCGGCGCGCGAGACCCTCGAGCGCCCCGAGCCGGGGCTGGCGCTCGTCAGCGGGGCCGACCTCACCTGGGACGCCTTCTTCCTGGTGACCCGCGACGCCGCCACGGCCATCGTGGGGCGCTTCGACGCGCCGGGCCTCGAGCCCACATGGCGGGTGCTGCCCTACGACGAGGACTACGCGGGGCTGCTGCTGCAGGAGGTGCGGGCGCTGGGGCCTCGCCACGTCTTCCTGAACTACGCCAGCGACAACCCCCTGCTGGACGGGCTGAGCTATGGGATGTACCTCGAGCTGCGCTCCGTGCTGCCCGACCTCGCCTTCGAGTCGGCGGCGGGCTTTCTCGGGCGGCTGCGCTCGGTCAAGACCCCGGCCGAGCAGCGGCGCATCAAGGCCGCCGTGGACCGCGCCGAAGAACACTTGCACGAGCTTTCCCGGGTCATCCGTCCCGGCTGGTCGGAGGCGCAGGCCGCCGAGCACCTGCACCGCAAGCTGCGGGCGGAGGGCCTGGGGCCCGCGTGGGGCTGGAAGGGCTGCCCCAACGTGAGCTTCGCCCGCATGCCCAGCCACGCCGGGGCCACCGGGGCGGTGCTGGAGCCGGGAATGCTGATCCACACCGACTACGGGGTGAGGCTGGAGGGCTACTGCTCCGACCTCCAGCGGGTGTACTACTGGCCCGAGCCGGGCCGGGGCGTGCCGGGGGAGCTCGAGGCCGCCTTCCGCACGGTGCGGGCGGCCATGGACGCGGCAGGGGAGGCCCTGCGGCCCGGGGTGAAGGGCTACGAGGTGGACGCGGCGGCCCGCCGGGTCGTGACCGCGGCCGGCTACCCCGAGTACAAGTACGCCACCGGGCACAGCCTGGGCCGCGCCACCCACGACGGGGGCACCCTGCTGGGTCCGCGCTGGCCGCGCTACGGCCAGACCCCCGAGGGCATGGTGCAAGAGGGGGAGGTCTACACCCTCGAGCTCGGCGTGATGCTGGAGGGCGTGGGCTACGTGGGGCTCGAGGAGGACGTGGTGGTGCGGGCCCACGGTGCCGAGTGGCTCTCCCGACGGCAGGAACAGCTCTACGTGCTGGGGTAGCCGGGCGAGCGGCTCGGCCTCCTCGTTACCGCGGCGTTACCAGCCTTTCCCTAACCTCGAGGCCTCAGAGGAGCAACACGTCCTTCGGGCATTCGGGTCCATCAGGGAAAGGAGCACACGCGCATGAGAATTCCCATGGTTCAACGGGGGCGGCCCCTGGCAGGTGCGGGGCTGCTGCTTCTGGCCTCGCTGCTGGCGGGCTGCCCGTCGCAGGAGAAGCCGCCGCCCGCCAACGTCCCCGTCCTCAAGCGGCCCTCCAAGGCGGGCACCATCGCCATCACCGGCGACGACAAGCGGGTGCTGGTGGTCAACCCCGAGAACGACTCGCTCTCCGTCATCGACACCGCCAGCGACGCCGAGGTCGCGGAGGTGCCGGTGGGGGACGAGCCCAGCGCCGTGGTGATCGCCCCGGACGACAAGGTGGCCTACGTGGCGCTCAAGGCCGAGGCGCGGGTGGTGCGGGTGGTGGGGATCGACGGCTCGAGCCCCGCCGTCAGCGGCTCGGTGGCGGTGGGGTCGGAGCCGGTGGGCCTCGCCCTCTCCCCGCGCGGCGACCGGCTGGTGGTGGCCGAGTGGGCCGAGGGCCGGGTGGCGCTCGTCGACACCAAGACCCTCAGCGTCGTCGCCTCCAAAGCCGTCCCCAACCCGCGCGGCCTCGCCGTCTCCAACAACGGCGACCAGAGCGACGCCGACGAGAAGGTGGTGGTCACCGAGTTCTACGGGCGGCCCGGCCCCGGCCCCGAGGCCAGCGACACCAGCCGCACCGGCGCGGTGCGCGTCCTCAAGCTGGGCGACCTCTCCGAAGTAGCCACCGTGCTCTTCGAGCCCACCGCCACCGGCGACGCGGGTTTCCCGGCCCAGACCACCTCGCCCAACCAGCTCTACTCGGTGGCCGTCGCGGGCAACAAGTTCTTCGCCACCGCCATCGGCGCCTCGCCCGACGGGGCCCCGGTCTTCAACGGCAACGTCTTCCCGCTGGTGCTGGTGGGCGACCTCGGCGGCAACAAGCTCGGCAGCATCAGCCTGGCGGCGGCCATCAAGCAGCAGGTGAGCGCCCCCCGCCTCTTCATGGCCGACCTGGTGGACGTGGCGCTGGTGGGCAGCGACATCCTCTACCTCGTGGCCCGCGGCGCCGACGCGGTGCAGCGCGCGGTGCTCACCAGCGACACCACCGTGAGCCTGGGCACCCCCACCGTCAAGCAGCTCGACCTGCTCGCCAACGCCAACAACACCGGCTGCCAGGCGCCCATCGGCATGGTCACGCCCCACGACACCTCCCAGACCACCAAGGCCTACGTCAACTGCTGGGTGAGCCGCACCGCCACCGTCGTCGCGCTCGACAGCCAGACCCCCAGCAAGAAGATCGCCACGGGGGCCGCGCCGGCGGGCCTCGAGGCCCAGGTCAACAAGGGCCGCCGCTTCTTCTTCACGGGCCGGGCCCGCTGGGCCAACGAGGCCTGGTCGAGCTGCGGCTCCTGCCACAGCGACGGCCTCTCCGACAACGTCACCTGGCGCTTCGCCGCCGGGCCGCGCCAGAGCACCGACATGAGCGGCACCTTCAGCCACGGGCCCGGGCCGCAGAAACAGCGTATCCTCAACTGGACGGGCATCTTCGACGAACTCCACGACTTCGAGCGCAACACCCGCGGGGTCTCGGGCGGCAAGGGGGCCATCACCACCGACAACTGCGGCAACTTCGCCCCCGAGGACCAGGGCGGCGAGAAGCAGGCCAGCCTCAACCCCGCCGACGCCACCGACAAGAACGGTATCAAGGTCCAGCTCGGCATCCCGGTGCGCGAGATCCAGGACGCGCTGGGCGCGGCGCTGTGCACGGTGCAGCTCACCGGTGGCAAGGACTGGGACGACATCGAGGAGTTCGTCAAGACCATCCGCCCGCCCAAGGGCAAGCAGTTCCTCGACGCCGGCTCGGTGGCGCGGGGCCGCGCCCTGTTCGAGCAGACCGGCCAGGGCAGCTGCGCCTCCTGCCACGGCGGTCCCGGCTGGACGCTGTCGCGGCTGTTCTACACCCCCTCGAGCACCAACAACGCCAACCTCGCCAACACCCCCTTCAGCGCCCCCGGCAGCCCCCACACCAAGCAGATCGAGCAGGAGCCCAAGGCGGGCGGCGGCTTCGTCGCCCCGGCCCAGGTGTCGTGCGTGCTGCGCAACGTGGGCAGCTTCGGGGTCCCGGGCAACGCCGCCGAGACGGACGCGCTCGAGAAAAAAGCGGGCAACCCCCCCACCGACCGCGCCCAGGGCGAGTTCGCCGGCTACAACATCCCCTCGCTCTACGGCCTCGCCCTGGGAGCCCCCTACCTGCACCACGGCCAGGCCAAGACCCTCGCCGAGCTCTTCACCGACCCCAAGTGGAGCGTGCACCTGCGCGCGGGCAACGCGGTCTTCACCCCTAGCGCCGGGCAGATCCAGGACCTCGCCAACTTCCTGCTCTCCATCGACGCCGCCACGCCCGAGGCCGCCGTGCCCGGCGGGGCCGACCAGTGCCTCATCAGCTTCCCCTGACCCTTCGCCAAGCCTCCCTCCAGGTCCGGCCTCCCCAAGGGGAGGCCGGGTCTTTGGGCCGCGCCAGGGTCGCCCGGTACACACTCCGGGGATGACCCTCGAGGACACCCTGACCTGCCTGCTGGGCTTCGCCGGGGTGGGCAAGTACACCGTGGCGAAGGAGCTGCACCGCCTCACGGGTGCCCGCATCGTGGACAACCCCTACATCCTCTGCGGCTGTTGTGCGAGGCCGAGGATCTGGCCCGCCGCATCGCCCACCCCGAGCGGCGCGAGCGCGCGAAGTCGCTGAGCCCGGAGGAGGCCCGCCGCACCCACGCCCGCCTCCAGGTCTACCGACCCCGCCACCCCAACACCCTCACCCTCGACGTGACCCACCTGCGGCCCGAGCAATCCGCCCGGGCCATCCTCGAGCACGTCCAGCGCTTGAAGCCCGGGCGGTAAGCGCGCCGTCCTGGGTCAGCGGTACCCGGTCGCGAACACCACCCCGTCGCGCACCTCGAGCGCGATGGCCCGCAGGGGCGGGTTGGGCCGCCCGTCGGCGGCGCGCCCGTCGAGGGCATGGAAACGCGAGCCGTGGCAGGGGCACACCAACTGGCGCTCGGCGTTGGGGGTGGACGGGGTGCAGCCCAGGTGGGTGCAGATCAGGTGGTAGGCCACCAGGTAGACCGTCGCGCCCTGGGCCTCGACCGCCAACGAGCGGGTGTCGCCCTCCGGCGGCCTGGGCACCCGCAGCAGCAGGGCGTGGCGGCCGTCGAAGGGGAACTGGAAGAAGGACCACTCGGCCTCGAGCTTCGCCACCTCCACGACGCGGTAGGGGCGCGGCGGGGCGGCTTGGGCGCGGGCCAGGGGCGTGGCGAGGGCGGCGGTGGCCAGGTGTCGGAGGGCTTTCCTTCGGTTCATGGGTTGCCTTTCTGCCTCAACCCGCGCGTTCGTAGAGGCCGTCGAAGACCACTTCCCAGGTCTGGCCGCCGTCGCGGGAGACCTCCCATAGCTGGCGCACCTGGTCCTTGTCGCCGTCCAGCAGGCTCCAGGTGATGCGGTCGAGCATCCTCACACCGGGCTGGCTTCCGGGGCGGCTGCCAGAGAGCACCATCTCGCCGTCCCTGAACTCGCCCGACAGCAGCAGCACGGTGCCGTTTTCGTCCACCCAGGTCTGGTGCCACTTCCCTTCGGGGGCGAAGTAGGCGTTGTAGCTGGTGCCCCGGTTGCCCTGGACACTCTCCCAGTTCTCCTGTAGCGCGCAGTCCTTCATGATCTTGACGATGCGGTTGTGGCCCACGCGGCGGCCTTTTTGCCCGCTCGAGTAGTCGTAAACCTCCCATTCGCCCACCCAGAAGTCGAACTGGCGGTGCTCGGGGGTGCTGCACGGCGGGGCTTCGGCCACGGCGCTCACTTCCTGCGCACGTACAGCCCGTCGAAGCCGGGGCTCCAGGTCTTGCCGCCGTCGCGGGACTGCTCGGAGAATTGCCGCACCCGGTCCTTGTCGCCGTCTACCACGTTCCAGGTGTAGCGGATGATCAGGGGCGCGCCCTCGGCGGAAGGGGTCTCCAGCACCATCTTGCCGTTCTGGAAGGTGCCGTACATCTCCAGGGTGCCCCCGTTGCTCGCTACCCAGAACTGGTGCCACTTCTTCAGGGGTACGACGTAGGCGTTGAAGCTCTTCCCGCCGCCCCCACCGGCGGCCTGCCAGTTCTCCACGAGCGCGCAGCCGTCCAAGATGCCCTCGACGGTGCTGCTCCCGATCCTGGCGCCGCCGGGGCTGAAAACGTCCCACTCCCCGATCCAGAAGTCGAACTGCCGGTGTTCGGGGGTTTTGCAGCCCGCGGGCGGCTGCCCCTGAGCCACCAGCGACAAGCCCACGACCGCCAACCCCAGACTGAGCCAGATGCGTTTCATTGGCGTGCCTCCAGGGTTCAGGCTAGGCGATGAACTGGTGGGTACACAAGGGCCAGTTTTTGTTAGAGTTGGGGTACCAGTCATGCCCCAGCGCAGCCGGCTCCCCCTGTCCCTGGCGCTCGAGCCCGCCGGAGCCGAGCCCCTGTACCGCCAGCTCTACGGCGCCCTGAAGCAGGCCATCCTGGACGGGCAACTCCCCCCGGGGACCCCGCTGCCCTCGACCCGGGTGCTCGCCGCCGAGCACCGGCTCTCCCGCAACACGGTGCTCGCGGCCTTCGAACAGCTCGAGGCTGAGGGCTACATCCAAAGTTTCCCCCGGGCCGCGACCTGCGTGGCCTGCCTGCCCGCGCCCGAGGAAGCACCCCGCCCGGCCTCCCGTACCCCGCGCTCCCCCTCGCGCCGGGGCCTGGAGCTGCTGGGCCGCGCCGATCGGCTGGCGCAGCAGGGGAGGCCCCCGCTGCGGGCCTTCGCGGTGGGGCAGCCCAGCCTCGAGGACTTCCCGCGGGAGCTGTGGGCCCGCCTGCTGGCCCGCCAGGCCCGCCGCCTCGACCACGCCGGGCCTTTTTCGCCCCTGGGCTACGGCCCCTTGCGCGAGGCCATCGCCGAATACCTGGCGACGGGCCGGGGCCTGCGCTGCTCTGCCGAACAGGTCGTGGTCACGGCGGGGTCGCAGCACGCCCTGACCCTGGCCGCGCGGGTGCTGCTGGACGTGGGCCAGCAGGCCTGGGTCGAGGAGCCGGGCTACGTCGGGGCGCACCGGGCCTTCGCGGGGGCGGAGGTGGAGATGGTGCCGGTCCCGGTGGACGGGGAAGGGCTGGCGGTGCAGGCCGGGCGAAGGCTGGCCCCCCAGGCCCGGCTGGCCTACGTGACCCCCTCGCACCAGTTCCCCCTGGGCATGACCCTCAGCCTCGGCCGCCGCCTCGAGCTGCTGCGCTGGGCCAGCGAGGCCGACGCCTGGGTGCTGGAAGACGACTACGACAGCGAGTTCCGCTACGCCGGGCGGCCTTTGGCTTCGCTGGCGAGCCTGGACCGCGAGGGGCGGGTGATCTACGTGGGCACCTTCTCCAAGGTGATGCTGCCGGGGCTGCGGCTGGGCTATGTGGTGGTCCCCCCCGACCTGGTCGAAGCCTTCGCCGCGGCGCTGGTCTCGAGCGTGGGCTACGCGCCGCGGCTCGAGCAGATGGCCCTGGCCGAGTTCATCACCCAGGGGCATTTCTTTCGCCACCTGCGCCGGATGCGCCAGCTCTACGCCCGGCGGCAGGAATGCCTGCTCGAGCTCGCCGAAAAGCACCTGCGGGGCCTGCTCGAGCTGGTCCCCCGCGAGAGCGGGATGCACCTGGTGGGCTGGCTGCCCCCCGGTCTCGACGACCGCACGGCGCGCCGCCGCGCCCTGGCCGAGGGGGTGAGCCTCGAGGCCCTCTCCGACTTCGCGCTGGCCCCGCTGAGCCGCAAGGCCCTGTTGCTGGGCTACGCCGCGGCCGGCGAGGCCCAGTTGCGCGAAGGGGTGCTGCGGCTGGCCCAGGTGTTGCGGGAGCTGCTTTAGTTAAAGCGCGGCTCCAGGCCCACCGCCTGCCGCAACAGCCGCCGGTACTCCCCCTCCGGGACCTCGTAGGCGCCGAAGCGCTCGAGGTGCGGGTTTTGCACCTGGGCGTCGAAGAGCGCGAAGCCCCGGCCCCGCAGATGCTCCACCAGCCGCACCAGCGCCACCTTGGAGGCGTCGGGGACGTGGTAGAACATGCTCTCCCCGATGAAGGCCCCGCCGATGGCGATGCCCAGGATGCCCCCGGCCAGCCGACCCTCGTGCCAGGTCTCGAAGCTGTGGGCGTGGCCCGCCCGGTGCAGCACCGCGTAGATCTGCCGCAACTCGTCGGAGATCCAGGTCTCGCGCCGGTGCGCCGTAGCGCAGCCCTCGACCACCCCGGCGAAGTCGTGGTTGATCCGCACCTCGAAGGCCCCCGAGTTGAGCGCGCGGCGCAGGCTGCGGGGCACGTGGAAACGCTCGTCCAGCGGGATCAGCGCGTGGCGGCGGGAGGAGTACCACTGCAGCCCGTCGCCGTTGTCCATCAGGAAGTAGCCCTGGGCGTAGAGTTGGAGGATCGAGTCCACGACCACGAGCCTTACCTTAGCCTCTGGTGCGGGGGGTCAACAACGTGGGGAGCCTGAAGCAGGCCCTTTTAGCGGCTTGTTGGTATTTTGTCGCTTCTTCCAACGCCAAAACCGGCTGTGGAACGGCAGCTCCACCCGCCTGCGCCGGACAATCACTCCGCAAAGACCTCCTTGTGAATGTCCTGCATCAACCGGAGGAAGTCGGGGAAGTCGTCGTCTGAGCTCCGGTGGTGGTCGGCCCGGACCAGGCGCACGCCTACGAGCTCTGTGGGCGGGAATATCACGAGCCATTGGCCGAGGTAGCCGTTGGCCTGCCAGCCGATGACCTGCCCCCCCTCCCGGATCGGCCACAGCGAGTAACCGCGGTAGGGTTCTGGGGGCACGGCGAGCAGCTCGTCCAGGGCTTCCTTCGACAGCAACCCTCCCGCACGATCCGAGGCGATCCGGGAACCCAGCCGCGCCAGGCCCCGCGCCGAAAGCTCGAGCCCCGCCATCCCCTGCGCGTTGCCGGCGGCGTCCTTCGCCCACCGGAACTCCTCCTCGAGCAGCAGGGCCCAGCGCACGTAGTGCTCGAAAGGTTGCCCCGTAGCGCGCTCGAGCAGGGCCGGGACCAGATTCATGGCCTTGTTGTTGTAGGCGAAGACCGTACCGGGCTCGGCCTCGAGCTCGGCGGCCAGCGCGAGTTTTACGAAGTCGGGGGCGGGGTAGATCTCCTGGCGGGCATCCGGCACGTTCTGCAAGCCCGAGACGTGGCCGAGCAGGTGCCGAACGGTCACGGCCTGCTTACGCCCTTGCCGCCACTCGGGGAAGAAGCGGCAGACGGGGGTGTCCCAGCCCAGGAACCCCAGCTCCACCGCGCGGGCTGCCGCGAGGGTGACGACGAACTTGGTCACCGACATCAGGTGCATGGCCTCGTCCACCCGGCCGTAGGCGAGCCATTCCTCCGCGCCCCGCAGGACCAGGCAGGCGCTCGTGTTCGTCTCGGTGAGCCGTTTCTCCAGGAGTTTCCGGAGGGGGGAGGGTTGTTCCATAACGACCTCCGCGAAGGCCAGGAGTGGGTTACCGCTCTGTCCGACGATTCACAGGCGTCTGTCGGGGGTGGGGCCGTCGCCGCCCTGCCCCGGTCATGGCCCGCCGGACAGCTCGAGCTGGTACCGGGCGGCGTGAAAGCTGCCCAGCCACCAGTCGCTGTGGTACTCGAAGCCCAGCGACTCGTAGAAGGCCCGCAGCTTGGGGCGCTCGGCGGCGCAGTCCATGCGCAGGTAGCGCTTGCCCGCGGCCCGGGCCTGCTCGAGGGCCCACCCCACCAGCGCCCTCGAGACCCCGCGCCCCGCCACCCCGCGCCGCACCGCCAGCTTGTGGAAGAAGGCCGACTCGCCCGCGGGCACGTCGGGCCAGAAGGGCTCGTCCTCCCACTGCAGGGTGATGGTGCCCACCGGCTCGCCCTCGAGCCAGGCCAGGTACAGCTCCCCCCGCTCGGCCACCGGGCGCAGCTTCTCGGGGGTGAGCCACTCCGGCTCCCACAGCTTCTCGCCGCGCCCGATGAGCCAGGCGGCGGCTTCGGTCAGGATGGCGCTGGCCAGGGCGGCCTGCTCAGGGGTGGCACGGCGGATTTCCAGCTCCACCCGCCCATGCTACCGCCCCGGCCGTTCAGTACCAGGGGGGCAGCCCCCCGGCCTCGCCCACCGGCCGCAGCCAACTGCCCTGCTCCTTGAGGCACAGCCCCAGGTGCCGGGCCAGGCCCTCCGCCCCGGCGCGCAGCAGCGGGGCCCAGGCCGCCGCTCCCTCCGCGGCCCAGGTGTGGTGGACCAGGGTGAGGCCGCCCTCCTCGGCCAGCGTCCAGCGGCTGAAGCCGCGCGAGGTGTGCAGCTCGAGCAGGTGCGGGGCGATCGCCTCGCTGACCTGCACCTCCAGCGCCACCGCCTCGGAGGGCGCCAGCCGCCAGACCTGGCCGAAGCGGGCCCCCACGCCCCAGGGGTCACCCGCCTCCAGCCGCTCGCAGCGCTCGAGGCCGGGCCACCAGCCCCCCCACCGCCCCACCTCGTTCAGGGCGTCCCAGAGGGGCTCGAGGGGGCTTTCGAAAACCCAGGCGGTTTCGAGGCTGTGCATGGTGGCCTCCGGGCTCGAGGGGCTTCAGGCCGTGGGCGCCTGCCGGGGGCCGGGGGGCCGGGCCGCGGCGCCGTGCGGTTTGAGGTTGCCCCACAGTACCCGCAAGGCCAGCTTCGGGGCAAGCAGGCTGGGCGGCGGGGCCATCAGGTTGGCGACCTTCTGGAAGGCCAGCACTAGCGCGCGGTCGCGGCGGGCGGCGACGTGCAGCCGGGCGACGTACCAGTTGACGAAGCTCACCACCGGGCCGCGCGGCCCCCGCACCTGCGGGTAGCGCAGGTCGGCCCCCACCGCGATGCTCCAGGGGCTGTCCACCAGGGCGGCGGCTTCGCGGAAGAAGCGCCGCGCCAGGTTCTTGGTCCCGGCCTCGAGGCACCGCGCGAGCGCCTTGGCCTCGGCGGCGGCCACCGTCATGCCCTGGCCGAAGACCGGGTTGAAGCTGCACAGGGCGTCGCCCGTGACCAAAAAGCCCTCCGGGAAGCGCGCCAGCCGCTCGTAGCGCCGGCGCTGGCTGCCGGGGAATTTGTAGGGCACGATCCCGGAGAGCGGCTCGGCGTCCTTGACCAGCTCGTAGACGTCGGGCACCGGGAGGCTGCGGGCGAACTCGAGGAAGCCCGCCTCGTCGGTGGGCGGGTGGTCGCCCAGGAAACCCGCCAGGGTCACCACCCAGCGGTCGCCCTCCATGCCCAGCACCACCCCGCCCCGCGCCTCGGGCGCGTTGGAGCCGATGACGAAGGCGTCGTTGCCCCCCAGGTCCTGCGGGCGGCGGCGGTAGACGCGGGTGGCGTAGGCCAGGTCGATCCGCACCAACTCCTCGGCCGGGCGCTCGTAGCCCAGGGCCTCGAGCCACTTCGGCGCCTGCGAGCCGCGCCCGCTGGCGTCCACCACCAGATCGGCCCGGAGGTCGCTGAGGCCCTCGTCGTCGAGCCGCACCCCCGTCACGTGCCCGCCCCCGCCCAGCAGGCCCCGCACGCTCACGCCGGTCAGGGCCCGCACGCCCGGCAGGGCCAGCACCCGCCCGCGGACGTAGCCCTCCAGCAGGGGGCGGCTCAGCAGCAGGCCCATCAGCCCGCTGGGGAACTGGGCGTGGAACCCGCCGTTCTGGTACCAGCGCGCGCCCTCGACGATGTCGCCCTCCTTGGCCCCCTGCGCCACCAGGTCGCGGGTGAGGCCGGGGAAGAACTCCTCCAGCACCGCGCGGCCCTGGGCCAGCAGCCCGTGGGCGTGGCGGCCCTGCGGCACGCCCTTGCGGTGCTCGCCCACGGCGGGGAAGTGGTCGCGCTCGAGCACCGTCACCTCTTCGTAGTGGTCGGCCAGCGCCCGCGCCGCCAGCAGCCCGCCCATGCTCCCGCCGATCACGACGGCTCGTTTTCCCTGGTGCATACGCTCCTCCTGGTGTTGCTGGGAGCAGTGTGCAAGGGGAGGCGTGAAAAGGGCGTAAAAAGGGCTCGAGTCGCCCGTTCGGTGGATTCGCGCCCGGCGGGGTCCCCCCGACACTGGAGCATGGCACCCCGACTGCTGTTGTTGCTATGGCTCGGCCTGGTGGTGCTGGGTCAGAGCCTTCAGGGCCCGGAGTTGCTGGGTGAGCTGCGCGAGGGCGGCTACGTGATCTACTTCCGCCACGCCGAGACCGACCAGAGCCAGGGGGCTACCGAACTCGCCAACAAGGACCGCATCCCCGCCGACTACCTCGACTGCTCCCTGCAGCGCAACCTCAACGCCCGGGGGCGCGAGCAGTCCCTCGCCATCGGGCAGGCCTTCCGCGAGCTGGGCATCCCGGTGGGGGCGGTGCTCTCGAGCCCCTACTGCCGCTGCCGCGACACCGCCGAACTGGCCTTCGGCCGTTCCACCCGCAGCGACCTGCTGCTGGGGGTGGGCATCACCGAAGGGGAGATGCAGGCCAAGCTACCGGAGTTCCGCCGGCTGCTCTCTACCCCGCCTGCCCCCGGCACCAACACCGTGCTGGTAGCCCACCTGGGCCCGCTTAACTACCTCACCGACCGCGCCATCGAGCTCGAGCAGGGCGAGGCCGCCGTGATCCGCCCGCTGGGGGAGGGGGGCTACGAGCTGGTGGCCCGCCTCGAGCCCGGGGGGTGGGCCCGGCTCGCCGCCCGCTGAGGACTAGCGGGGAGGGGAGAAGTAGACGCCGAGCTCGCCGAAGATGCGGGCGATCTCGGGGAAGCCGGGGACTTGCTCGGGCGGCGGGGGCAGCAGCGACTCGCTCAGCGCCACGCCGAAGGCCTTGAAGCCCCGCTCGAGCCCGCCCGGCGAGAGCCTCACCAGCAGCCGCACCTCGGGGGTGAGGCAGCGGAAGTAGTGCTCCTGCCGGCGGGGCATGAGGCAGTGCTCCCCGGCCCCCAGGCGCTCGCGGCAATCGCCGTACCGGACCTCGAGCTCCCCCTCCAGCACCAGCAACTCCTCGTCCTCGTAGGTGTGGGTGTGGGGCGGGGGCTCGGTGCCCTGCCGCACCACCCCCTCGACGAGCGTGAATTCGCCGCCGGTGTCGGGGGCCTCGGCCAGGAAGTGGAGGTAGAGCCCCGCGCACCAGTAGCGGCGCTCGAGGGGTGAAGGGGTTTCGGGGGTCATCGGGTCGCTCGCCTTCTCGCCGCGCGGCCCTCGCGGGCACTGCGGCCATGATGCCCCGCCCCCCTGCTCACCCGCCAGGCCAAAAAGTGCTCATCGCGTCTCCTGTAGACACCCTCCGGGACCGGAGGGTGTCTTACCCCGTCTCCTGGCCCGGTGCGGAGGATTCATGGGAACCGCTCTCAGGCCTCCTGGAACTCGAGCCGGTTGCCGAAGGGGTCGGTGGCGTAGAAGCGGCGCACCTCGGGGATCGCGTCGTCCCAGGTCACCGGGTGCCCGGCCTGCTCGAGGCGCCGCGCCAGGGCCTCCAGGCCGTGGGCGCGGAAGGCGGGGTGGGCCTTCTTCGCCGGGCTGAAGCCCTCTTCCACCCCCAGGTGCAGGCCGCGCCCGTCGGGCAGGGCGAACCAGACCCCGCCCCGCGCCGCCAGGACCGGGGGCTTGGGCACCTCCTCGAGCCCCAACACACCGCCGTAGAAAGCCCGGGCTTTCGGCTCCTCGCCCCTGGGCATCGAAAGCTGTAGGTGATCCAGGCCGGTGATCATGCGGCCAGCCTAAAGCTAGGCTACTCTGAAGCCAAGCCTGGATTGGAGGTGCGAACCGCCTTGGAGCGAGATGCTGTGCGGGAGTGCGACGTGGTGATCGTAGGCGCGGGGCTGGCCGGGCTGGTGGCGGCCCGGACCCTGGCGCAGGCGGGGCGTTCGGTGCTGGTGCTCGAGGCCCAGGGCCGGGTGGGCGGGCGCGTGCTGAACCACACCCTGCCGGGCGGCACGGCGCTCGAGCTCGGCGGGCAGTGGATCGGCCCCACCCAGGAGCGCATGTACGCGCTGTGCCGCGAGCTGGGCCTGGAGACCTTCCCCACCTACAACCAGGGCGAGCACGTGGTGCACTTCGGGGGCCGCCTCAGCCGCATGGCCCCCGCCCGCGACGCGGCCCCCAAGTTCCCCCTGTGGGCCCTGCTCGACATCCTGCGGGCCTCGCGGCGCCTGAAGGCGATGGCCGAGGAGCTCGACCTCGAGGCCCCCTGGACGCACCCCAGGGCGCTGGAGTACGACAGCCAGACCCTCTATAGCTGGCTGCGGCGCCACACCCGCACCCGCCACGGCCGGGGCTACTTCGAGCTCGTCACCGAGGCGGTGTTCTCGGCGGAGCCCAACCAGATGTCGCTGCTGCACTTTCTCTTCTACCTCAAGTCGGGCGGCGGCCTGGAAAACCTCGTCAGCGTGGACCGGGGCGCCCAGGCCGAGCGCGTCGTGGGCGGCACCCAGCGCATCGCCCAGCGCCTGGCCGAGGGTTTGGGCGGGCGGGTGCTGTGCTCGAGGCCCGTCCACAAGATCGCCCAGGACCCGGGCTCGGTGCGGGTCGAAGCCGAGGGCCTGAGCGTGCAGGCCCGTTACTGCATCGTCACCCTGCCCCCCGCCCTGGCCGGCCGCCTGGCCTACGACCCCCCGCTGCCCGGCCTGCGCGACCAGCTCACCCAGCGCCTCCCGATGGGCTCGGTGATCAAGCTGATGGTGGTCTACGCCGAGCCCTTCTGGCGCAGGGAGGGCCTCACCGGCCAGGCCTTCAGCGACGAAGGCCCCGTGCGCGTCACCTTCGACAACTCCCCGCCCTCCGGCTCCCCGGGCGTGCTGCTGGGCTTCATGGAGGGCGAGGACGGGCGCCGCATGCACCGGCTGACCCCCGCCGAGCGCGAACGCGCCGCCGTCGCCTGCTTAGTGCGCTACTTCGGCCCCCAGGCTGCCCGGTACGAACAGTACGTGGAAAAAGACTGGATGGACGAGCCCTGGGCCAGGGGCTGCTACGGCGCCCACTTCGGTCCCGGCGTCTGGACCGGCTACGGCGAGGCCCTGCGCCAGCCCGTCGGGCGCATCCACTGGGCTGGCGCCGAGACCGCGGCGGTGTGGAACGGCTACATGGAGGGGGCGGTGCGCGAGGGGGAGCGGGCGGCTCGAGCCCTGGCGGACCTGCTCTGATAGCCAGGTTGGAGGGGTGCCGTGCCCAAGACGTGGCAATTGCAGGAAGCCAAGAACAAGCTCAGCCAGGTGGTCAACGAAGCCTTAGAGGACGGCCCGCAGATCATCACCCGGCACGGGGAGGAGGTGGCGGTGCTCCTCTCGATGGAGGACTACCGCAAGATCGCCCCCAAGCCGCGCAACCTCTATGAGCTGTTTCACGACTCGCCGCTCGTCGGCGTTGACCTCGACCTGACCCGCGACAAGAACGACCTTGGCCGCCCGCCCCTCGACTTCAGCGAGCGCCAGAGCGGATGAGCTACCTCCTCGACGCCTGCGTTCTCTCCGACACCGTCGCCAAGCAGCCCAACCCGGGGGTGCGGGAGTGGCTGCTGGAAACCGACCCCTGGCTGACCTAATCGCGCCCTTCACTCGCGTTGCGTCCTATCCCGGACGCAACTGCCCCGACCCTGACCCCAAGCCTTAGACGGCTGCATGGCCTAAACCCCGTGAAGAGCGCTCTAGCGTCCTGAGCATCGGGAGCTGCGGCGGGGCGTCGAGCGGCTCGAGGAGTCCCGGCGCAAGCGAGCCCTCGCGGAATGGCTCGATCAGACCGTGCTGCGAGACCTTGGCGACCGGCTTTTCGACGTGGACATCAAGGTTATCGACCACTGGGCGAGGCTGATGGCGCGGCTCGAGCGCGCAGGCAAGCGCATGCCTGCCGTAGACTCGCTCATTGCCGCTACCGCCCTGGCGCACGGTTTGGTGCTCGTCACCCGCAACGTGGCCGGCTTCGAGGCCGCGGGCGTCAGGTTGCACAACCCCTGGACTTAGGGCTTGGCTTTGGGCCGGGGTTTGCCTTTGCCCCGGGCCCCAGGCCCCGAGGTTGTCGCGCCGGGCATGGCCCCCGCCACGAAGGCCGCGAGGTCCTGCTTCATCTGCTGCAGGCTCGGCCGGTGCACGTACATCATGTGGCCGGCCTCGTAGTAGCGGGTCTGGAGGTTGGCCTGGAGGTGGGGCTCTAAGCCCAGGTGGGCGAAGGTGTAGTCGGTGGCGAAGTAGGGGGTGGCGAGGTCGTAGTAGCCCGAGCCCACGAAGACCTTGAGGTAGGGGTTGAGGTTCATGGCCTTGCGCAGGGTCTCGGCCACGTTGAGGTACTGGTTCTCGTACTCCTTGTAGCTCCAGTTCTGGTAGAGCCCGGTGAGCACCTCGTAGGGCAGGTCGCTCTCGAAGCCCAGTTCCTCGCGCACGTACTGGTTGAAGGTGGCGGTGTAGGGGCCCTGGATGGTGGCGTAGCTGGGGTCGTACTCGCTGTTCTCGCCCGCCGCGTCGCGGTCGTATCCGGTGAAGCGGGAGTCGAGGCGGCCTACCGTCTTGCGCTCGGGGCGCAGCAACTCCTTGCAGAAGCGGTAGATGCCGACGCGCAGGTTGGTCTGCTCGAGGTACTCCCGCGAGAGCCCGGTGTAGCGCGAGAGCTTCTCGAGCACCCCCTCGCGCTCGGCCTCGGGGAGGGCGCTGCCCTTGAACAGCGCCCTCAGGTACTCGCCGCCGGCGAAGGCCTCCACCTCGTCGAGGAAGGCCCGCAAGGGCTTCTTCTGCAGGTCGGGCGGCAGCTTCTTGTGGTACCACGCGGTGGCGGCGTAGGTGGGCAGGAAGAGCACGTGGGGCAGGTCGTGGCCGGGGGCGAAGCGGGCGGTGGCGAAGTCGAGGATGCTGCTAACGAGCATGACCCCGTTGAAGTACATGCCGTGGCGCTCCTGCAGGTGGCCGCTGAGCCCGGCGGCGCGGGTGGTGCCGTAGGACTCCCCGATGAGGAACTTGGGGCTCGTCCAGCGCCCGTAGCGGCTGGTGTAGAGCCGGATGAACTCGCCCACGCTCTCGACGTCGCGCTTGTAGCCGTGGTACTCCTTGGTCTTCTCGCCGGGCACCATGCGGCTATAGCCGGTGCCCACCGGGTCGATGAACACCAGGTCGCTCACGTCGAGCAGCGAGTGTTCGTTGTCCACGAGGCGGTAGGGCGGCGGGGTGGGGTTGCCGGCGTCGTCCATCAGCACCCGCCGGGGGCCCAGCACGCCCAGATGCAGCCACACCGAGGAGGAGCCCGGCCCCCCGTTGAAGGAGAAGGTGATGGGGCGGCGGCTCCTGTCGGGCACGTCGTCGCGGGTGTAGGCGATGAAGAACACGCTGGCCTTGGGCTTCTCGCCCTCGCTCGAGCCCTCCTTCTCGCTCTCCTCCTTCAGCACGATGGTCCCGCAGGTGACGGTGTAGCTCACCTCCTGCCCGCCGATGCGGACGGTGTGGCGGCTGATGACGAGGTTGTCCTGGGGCGCGGGCTTGGCGTCGGCGGGCTTGGTCTCCTCGGGCATGCCCCAATCTATCAAGCCTCAATTCCGCTCGACACGGGGGGGCTCGAGTAGCGGTGGGGTCGCCCGGCTGAAGCCGTATTAATCCGTCTCCCAGGGATGAGTGCTACCGTGGCCTTAGCGATCCTATGAAAAGTCTGTGGTTCGTGCTCTTGGGCAGTACCAACGGGCTGCTGGTCGCGCTCTACCTCGCTCACGCGGTGGCGGTGAGCCATCCCGGCTGGGCGCTGGCCGGGCTGTTCAGCGACCCGCGCATGGCGCTGGACACGGACCGGGGCTATGCGGAGGTGTTCGGCTACGTCCAGGAGTTCTGGGTGGTGCTGGCCGCCCTCGGCCTGGCCTGGCTGCGCCGCGCCCCGGCCTACCTGGCGTGGGCGTTGCTGTTCACCTACTTGCTGCTCGACGACTTCTACGGCCTGCACGAGGCCCTGGCCCCGGTCGTGGCCGAGCGGGCGGGGCTGGGGCCGCTGGGGGGCCTCGAGCCCGCCGAGGCCGCCGAATTGCTGGTCCTGCTGGGCGTCGGCCTGGTGCTGGCCGGGGCGGTGGCGCTGGCCTACGGGCTGGCCGGGCCCGAAACCCGGGCACAGTTCCGCCAGGTCGTGCCGCTGGTGCTGCTGCTCCCCGTCTTCGGGGTCGTGGTGGACGCCGTGCACGAGAATTTCGTCGAGGGGCGCTTCAACCTCTGGCTCGGGCTGCTCGAGGACGGGGGCGAGATGGCGGCGATCAGCCTGGTGTGCTGGAAGTTCCTGGAGCTGTTGGCGGGTGCGCTCGAGGCCGGGCGCGTCGCCCCCTCCGAAACGGGGCTGCCGCACTGAGCCCCGGGGAGGGCGGTGTATGGTGAGGGCCGCATGGAGGCCATCGCCAGCGCCCTCATCCCCCTCTCCCTGCTGATCGCGCTCGGCTTCGGGCTGCGCCGGCGCAACTTCGTGGCGGAGGGCTTCTGGCCCCAGCTCGACCGCGTCAACTACTGGATCCTCTTCCCCTCGCTGCTGTTCATCAACCTCGCCACCGCCCGGCTCTCCGAGGTGCCCGGCTGGCCGCTGGTGCTGTCGGTGTGGGGCGGCTTGCTGGGCTGCTCGCTGCTGATGCTGCTCCTGCGGCCCTGGCTGGCCGCCACCCCCCAGGCCTTCACCTCGGTGTTCCAGGGCGGCATCCGCTTCAACAGCTACGTGGCGCTGGGCACCCTGCCGGTGCTGTTCACGGGCGGCGGGGCGCTGGCCGCCGTCCTGGTGGCCGTCACCGTGCCGCTGGTCAACGTGCTGTGCGTGCTGGTGCTGTCGGTGTTCGCCTCCCACCAGGCGCTGTGCTGGAGGGAGGTGCTGCGCTCGGTCCTGACCAACCCCCTGATCGTGGCCTGTGTGCTGGGGGCTCTGTTCAACCTGACCGGGCTGGGGCTGGGGAGCCTCGAGCCCACCCTCAGGGCCCTGGGCCAGGCCTCGCTGGCCTGCGGCCTGATGTCGGTGGGTGCCACCCTCCGCTTCGAGCACCTGCGCGAGGGGATCGGCCCCATCCTGGCCTCGATGCTCTTCAAGTTCGGCGCCCTGCCCGCCCTCAGCGCCGGGCTCGGCCTGCTGCTGGGCGTCCCCGCCCCCGTGCTGGCGGCGGTGACCTTCTTCCAATCCCTCCCCACCGCCTCCGCCTCCTTCGTCCTCGCCCGCCAGATGGGCGGCGACGAAAAGCTCATGGCCGCCATCCTCACCGTGCAGACCGTGGCGGCCTTCGCGACCATGCCGCTTTTGTACTGGTGGCTGGGGTAGGGGGTGGCGTGTGGCTTGTGGTCCCCCCTCCCCAACCCTCCCCTCCGGAGGGGAGGGTTTATCCCCCCAGCCCCCCTTGCTAAGGGGGGTGACAAGGCGTCTTGCGTTTTGCGTTTGGCGTTTAGCTATCGGCTATGGGCTATCGGCGTTGGGCGTTCGGCTATCGGCGCTACCCTCACCCGAACCGCGGCGCCCGCTTCTCGAAGAACGCCGCGATGCCCTCGGCCAGGTCGCCAGTCTCGCGCACCCAGGCGTTGGCGATGGAGGCCAGGCGCAGGCCGTCCTCCAGGCCCATCCCCGGCAGGGCGTTGAGCAGTTCCTTGGTCAGCGAGACCGAGGCAGGGGCGTTGGCGGTGATCTCGCGGGCGAAGGCCAGAGCCTCCTCGAGCACCTGCTCGGCAGGCACCAGCTTGTTGACCAGCCCCATGCGGAAAGCCTCCTGCGCACTGACCAGCTTGCCGGTGAGCAGCAGCTCGCGGGCGTGCTTCTCGCCCACCGAGCGGATGAGGATCACGCCCACCAGCGCGGCCACGAAGCCGATCTTGACCTCGGTGTAGCCGATGCGGGCCCCCTCGCTCATCACCACCACGTCGCAGGCGGTCGCCAGCCCCGCGCCCCCGGCCACGGCGGGGCCGTTGACGGCGGCCACGGTGGGCTTGGGGAAGGTGTAGAGGCGGTGGAAGAGGCGCATCAGCTCGCGGGAGTGGGCCAGGTTGGCCTCGGCGCCCATCTGGGTGACGTTCTTGAGGAACTCGAGGTCGGCCCCCGCACTGAAGGCCTGCCCCGCGCCGGTGAGCACCACGGCCCGCACGCCGCCGTCCTTCTCGGCCTGGTCCAGCGCCTCGAGCAGGCCGGAAACCATGGCGGGGGAGAGGGGGTTGCGCCGTTCGGGGTCGGAGAGGGTGAGAACTCGGATGGAACCCTGGTCGCTGCTAGTAACCATGCCTCAATCCTATCGGGCGGGGGCAGGCCCCGTATACTGACCGAGACAGCGAAAAAGGAGCCGCCATGCCCGAACTCGACCTATCCCGTTTTTACCTCTACGACGAACTCACCGCCTACTTGCAGGCCGTGGCCGCCGAGTACCCCCACCTGGCGCGGCTGGAGTCCATCGGCAAGAGCTACCAGGGCCGCGACATCTGGGTGATGACCCTCACCAACTTCGCCACCGGGGGCGACCCCGAGAAGCCCGCCTACTGGATCGACGCCAACATCCACGCGGGCGAGGTCACCGGCGGGGCCACCGCGCAGTACACCATCCACTACCTCACCACCCGCTACGGCTCCGACCCCCAGGTCACCCGGCTGCTCGAGCGCTCGGCCTTCTACGTCTGCCCCCGCGTCTCGCCCGACGGCGTCGAGCAGTACCTCACCACGCCCCACCAGGTGCGCTCCTCGCTGCGCCCCTACCCCTTCGAGGACGAGCGCGAAGGCCTCTACCCCGAGGACGTGGACGGCGACGGGCGCATCCTCCAGATGCGCGTTCAAGACCCCAAGGGGGCCTGGAAGGTCTCCGACAAGGACCCCCGCCTCATGCGCCCCCGCGAGGTGGGGGAGGAGGGGGGCACCTACTACCACCTCTACCCCGAGGGCCTGATCCGCGGCTGGGACGGCTACACCGTCAAACCCGCCCCGCCCCGCCACGGCCTCGACCTCAACCGCAGCTTCCCCGCCGACTGGGGCCCCGAGAGCCAGCAGCGCGGCGCCGGGCCCTTCCCGCTCTCCGAGCCCGAGACCCACGCCCTGGCCCAATTCTTCGCCCGGCACAAGAACATCAACGGGATGCAGGCCTATCACACCTACTCCGGCGTGATCCTGCGCCCCTACTCCGGCAAGCCCGATGACGCCCTGCCCACCCACGACCTCACCGTCTTCAAGCGCCTGGGCGACAAGGGCACCGAGCTCACCGGCTACCCCCACACCTCGGTCTTCCACGGCTTCCGCTACGACCCCAAGACCACCCTGCGCGGCGGCTTCTTCGACTGGCTCTACGAGGACTTAGGCATCTTCGGCTTCTCCACCGAGCTGTGGGACGTGATCAGCCTGGCGGGCATCGGGGAGAAGCAGCCCAACGGAGTCCTCAAGCGCGACTTCATCGGCTGGTTCCGCTCCCACCCCGAGGAGGACGACCTCAAGCTCTTGCAGTTCAACGACGAGCACGGCCTCGAGGGCTTCAGACCCTGGACTCCCTTCGAGCACCCCCAACTCGGGCCCGTCGAGATCGGGGGCTGGGACTACAAGCGCTTCTGGGGCAACGCCCCGGCCAAGTTCCTGCCCGACATCGCCCACAAGAACACCCTCTTCACCCTGCTCCACGCCGAGGTGAACCCCCGCCTCGAGCTCAAGCTCGCCAAGGTCGAGCCGGTGAGCGAGGGCGTCTGGCGCCTGATCGCGGTGCTGGAAAACACCGGCTTCCTGCCCACCTACACCAGCGCCAAGGCCCTGGAGAAGAAGGCGGTCGAGCCCATCCGCGTCAAGCTTCACCTGGGCGAGGGGGCGCGGCTGGTCTCGGGCGAGGCGGTGCAGGAGATCGGGCACCTCGAGGGCCGCTCCAACAAGATCGAACTCTTCGGCGCCCTGCCCTTCGGCGACCAGGAGAAGAAGCTCGAGTGGGTAGTCGCAGCCCCCAGCGGCAGCACGGTCACGCTCGAGGCCATCGCCCAGCGGGCAGGTACGGTGCGGCAGGAGATCCGGTTGGCGGCGGGGCAAGAGCAATGAGCGGTAAGCGATAAGCCGTCAGCGTTCAGCCGTCAGCAGAAGGCTCGTGGCTCGTGGTGGAAAGAAGCCCCACCCCAGCCCTCCCCGCCCGCGGGGAGGGTTTATCCCCCCAGCCCCCCTTGCTAAGGGGGGTAAGGAAAGGGCGTCTTGCGTTTTGCGTTTTGCGTACGACGTACGACGTACGACCCGCGCCCGGCGTTTGGCGTTCGGCTATCAGCTATCAGCGTTCGGCCATCAGCATTCCACCTCCCGCCCCCGCTCCCCCTTCCCGAGCGTGGTAGACTCGAGGACAGGGCGTACAAGTCTGCAACATAGGCGTATGCCCGGAGGTGACGTATAAGGGACGTTCCAATCAACGAGCGGATTCGGGTGCGGCAGGTTCGCCTGATCGACGAGAACGGTACGCAGGTGGGCATCGTGGATACCCGCGAGGCCTTGCAGATGGCCAAGGAGCGCGAGTACGACCTGGTGCTGGTTTCGCCGACGGCGGTGCCGCCGGTGGCCCGGCTCCTGGACTACGGCAAGTGGCGCTACGAGCAGCAGCAGGCCGAGAAGGAGGCCCGCAAGAAGGCCAAGCGCACCGAGGTCAAGAGCATCAAGCTGCGCCCCAAGATTGACACCCACGATTACAACGTGAAGGTCGGGCACGTGCGGCGCTTCCTCGAGGAAGGCCACAAGGTCAAGATCACCATCATGTTCCGCGGGCGCGAGATGGCCCACCCCGAGCTGGGCTACAAGCTCCTCGAGCGCGTTGCCAAGGACATGGAGGGTCTGGGCTTCGTGGAGATGCGCCCCGAGATGCTGGGCCGCGACATGAACATGGTCATGGCCCCGGGCTCCAAGCCTTCGGCGCAGCCCCAGGCGCAGGCCTCTGCTCCGCAGTCCAACTAACCGCGTGCAACTCCAGGCTGGGCCGACGCCCAGCCTGTTTCGTCCTGCCGCGACGCCTCGAGGGCTTGGCTGAGGGGGCCTGCGGATGCTATACTCGCAAGGCTGCCGAGCCATCAAGACCCCTCGCGGGCGCTCGAGGCAGCCGCTAAAGCCGCCGACGCGGCCCGGCGAACTCCGCCGGAAGACAAGGAGAATCACGATGCCGAAGATGAAGACCCACAAGGGCGCCAAGGGCCGTGTCAAGGTCACGGCCGGTGGCAAGGTGATCGCCAAGAAGCCCGGCAAGCGTCACCTCAACTACCACAAGTCCGGTTCCTCGATCCGCAGCAAGGGCCGCAGCTTCACCATGGCCGAGGGCGATGCCCGCCGCATGATCGAACTGCTGAGGGGTGAGGGCTAATGCCGCGCGCCAAGACCGGTGTCGTACGCCGCCGCAAGCACAAGAAGATCCTCAAGCTGGCCAAGGGCTTCTGGGGCCTGCGCTCCAAGAGCGTCCGCAAGGCCCGCGAGACCCTGTTCAGCGGCGCCATGCGCTCCTTCAACGACCGCCGCGAGCGCAAGGGCGACATGCGCCGCCTGTGGATCGTGCGTATCAACGCCGCTGCCCGCCAGCACGGCCTGAGCTACTCGGTGTTCATGGGCGGCCTCAAGAAGGCCGGCATCGAACTCGACCGCAAGATCCTCGCCGACCTCGCCGTGCGCAACCCCGAGGCCTTCGCCGCGCTCGTCGAGAAGGCCAAAGCCTAACCGCCGGCTGAAAACCGCAGGGGCGCAGCACGCTGCGCCCCTGATCCTTTTTTCCGGCATCGCCGCTTGCTCGAGCTGATGCGCCCCGGATTGTAGGGCAGTATAGCCGGAAGGGACCGGAACGCAAGCTACCCTATCGCCGCCGGGTTTCGCCTAGCCTGCTCCGGATGACGGAGACCTTCCCGACTTCTACATCACGGGCCTGGGCGCCGCTCAGGCTCCTCCGCCCCGTCTCGGGCTCAACCGTTCCGCCCCTGGCGCCGTCCCCGGCGTCCCTGCCCGGCTCGAGCCCGGTGAGGGGCGCTCCGTTCGCGGGACCTGGAGCAATAAACTCAGGCATGGACTTCCGCGACCGGCACACCCTGCGCATCCGGGTCGTCCCCGAGGACATCGACGAGCTCGAGCACGTCAACAACACCGTCTACCTGCGCTACATCGAACAGGCGGTCAAGGCCCACGCCGAGCGGGTGGGGATGGGCTTCGCGGTGCTCAAGGGGTTGGGAGTGATCCCGGTGGTGCGCCGCCACGTCATCACCTACCACCGCCCGGCGCTGCTGGCGGAGGAGCTCGAGGTCTCCACCCGCATTACCGCCTTCAGCGGCTTCCGCGCCACCCGCCACAACGAGGTGCGCCGGGCGGGCGACCAGGCCTTGCTGGTGGAGGCCGAGACCGACTGGGTGTGGCTGGACGCGGAACGTGGCCGGCCAAAGAACGTGCCGCAGGCGGTGCTCGAGGCCTTCGGCTTGCTCTGAACGCCTATGGAAACCCTCGAACTCGTACGACTCAACCTGCTCTCGCCGATGGTGCTGGCCTTCGCGCTGGGCATCGTGGCTACGCTGGTGCACAGCGACCTCAAGATCCCCGAGGCCCTCTACACCGCCCTCTCCATCTACCTGCTGCTGGCGATCGGGCTCAAGGGCGGGGCCGAGCTCTCCATCACCCCGCTGGCGGCCTTCTGGAAGCCGGCGCTGGTGACGCTGGGGCTGGGCGTCGTGACCCCGCTTCTGGCCTACGCCGTCCTGCGGCGGCTGGGGCGCTTCGACGTGGCCGACGCCGCGGCCATCGCCGCGCACTACGGCTCGGTCTCCGCCGTGACCTTCATCGCCTCCCTCACCTTCCTCCAGGCCGCGGGAATCCCCTACGAGGGCTTCATGCCCACCCTGGTGGCGATCCTCGAGGTCCCCGCCATCGTCATCGCCCTGCTCATCGCCCGGCAACGCCTGGGCGGGGCCGAGACCCTGGGCGAGGCCATCCGCGAGGTCTTCTCGGGCAAGAGCATCCTGTTGCTGGTGGGGGGGCTAGTGATCGGCTTTTTCTCGGGCAAGCAGGGGCTCGAGCAGGTGGCCCCGCTCTTCGTCGAGCCCTTCAAGGGGGCGCTGGTGCTGTTCTTGCTCGAGATGGGGATGGTGGCGGCCAAGCGGCTGCGCGACCTGCGCAAGGCGGGGGGATTCTTAGTGGCCTTCGGCCTGCTGATGCCGGTGTTGCAGGGGGCTTTGGGGGTCTGGCTGGGCAGTTGGGCCGGGCTGTCGCTGGGCGGGGCCACGGTGCTGGGCACCATGGCGGCCAGCGCCTCCTACATCGCCGCCCCGGCGGCGGTGCGCATCGCCCTGCCGCAGGCCAACCCCAGCTATTACCTCACCGCCGCGCTGGGCATCACCTTCCCCTTCAACCTCACCCTGGGCATCCCGCTCTACTTCGCGCTCTCGCGCCTGTTCCACGGAGGCTAGCCATGCAGACCGTGCCGCTCAAACTCGTCACCATCATCGCCGAGGCCTTTCTCGAGGAAAAGCTCGTCCGCGAGGTCAAGAAGCTGGGGGCCAGCGGGTACACCCTGAGCCCGGCCCGTGGCGAGGGCAGCCGGGGGGTGCGCGCGAGCGAGTGGGAAGGGGGCAACGTGCGGCTGGAGGTGGTGGCGAGCCCGCAGGTGGCCGAGCGCATCCTCGAGCGCCTGGCCGAGGTCTACTTCCCCAGCTACGCGGTGATCGCCTTCACCCAGACCGTCGAGGTGGTGCGGGGCGAGAAGTACGCCTGAAGCGGCGGGCATCTGAGCCTCCCGCTTGGGCCGGGCGCACTATAATCCTGAGCGATGCGCCCCCTCGCTTTGGTCGGCTGGTTAATAGTCGCGTTCAGCGGCTTCTTCGTGTTGGCGGCCATCGGTGACCTGCTCGGCGGCTCGGCCGGGGAGGACGTGGAGCCGGGGGTCGTCGCCGGGCTGGCGGTGTTCTTCGCCGTCGTGGGCTACCTGGGCTACCGGCTCGCGGTGAGCAGGCCTGCGGGGGCGGCTGCCCTTTTGCCCGAGCAGCGGGTGCTCGAGCTCGCGCAGCGCATGCAGGGCCGGCTGACCCTGGCCGAGGTGGTGCTGCACTGCAAGATGCCCGTCCCTCAGGCCAAAGAGGTCATGAAAACCCTGGTGCGCCAGGGCCTGGCCGAGCTGCACCTCACCGACGGCGGGGAAGAGGTCTACGCCTTCGGCGGCTTCATCCCCGAGGAGAAGGCCAGCGCTAAGGACCCCTTCGAGACCTGAGGGCGCTAGCGCGACCAGCGCAAGTCCATCTCCTCACGCTCGCCCAGCGCTTTGCGCAGCAGCTCGAGCAGCGTGGGGTCGGCCCCCTGCTCGGCGAAGTAGTCGAGGGTGGCGCGGTTGATGTAGTAGTCCTGGTCGTCGGCGGCTTCTTCCTCGAGCTGATCGAGCATGAACCGAAGCTGCTCCTCGCTGATGCTCCCCAGGCTGGCCCCGTTGGCGGCGTCGAACAGTTGCACCATGGCTCGAGTATAGCCAGCCCGAGCAATTTTCTGAAATAAAGTGCATATTCCGCTCGGTTTCCCGGCGCCCTCGGTCACAATGAGAGCCGATGCACGAGATGGACTGGCAGCTCCTGGCCCCGATCTCCATCGAGGGCAGCAACCTGATCGTGGAGTACTGCGAGCACGAGGGCCGTATCGCCATCCGGCTGGGGGGCTTCGCCGGGGTGGTGTTGCCGCTGTCGGAGTTCGAACTGCTGATCCAGCACCTCACCAGCGGGCGCGGCTGGGGCGGCAACGGCGTACACTGGTCGCCGCCTTTTCTGAAGGTGGGTTCGCGCACCTTCACCCTCAAGGACGCCGGCAAACGGGCGTTGGTGGAGACCCTGGCCCGCGTCCCCGGCCTGACCACGCACCCGGCCCCGCGGCCGGAGGCCAACCCCTGGCAGCAACGGCTCGTCGAACTGCTGCATAGCCCGCCCGAGGGCCTCCCGTCCGCCCTGGCCCATCTCGCGGCCCTTGCCTTCGAGCGGCTCGACCTGCAGGGCCTGAGCCTGTGGGTGCACGACCCGGCGGCCAGCAGCTACACCCTGGCGGTGCGGGTGCCCAAGCTGCTCGAGCCCTGCGTGCTGAGCCCGCGCGGCTACCCCGACCTCCTCGAGCAGTCCCTGTTGCTCCCGCTGCACAACCTCCAGGCCGACGGCCGCGCGGCCGAGTTGCGCGCCGTCGGCGAGGCCTGGTGCTTCTCCGCGTTGCTGCAGGTGCCCATCCGGCTCGAGCGCGAGGTGAGCGCCGTGCTCTGGCTCGAGCGGCGCGAGAGCCAGCCCTGGAGCGAGCTCGACCAGTTCATCGCCCTCCAACTCGCCGAGGCCCTGCGGCCCCACGTGGCGGCGGCCCTGACCCAGGGGTACCAGCCCAGCTCGCCGGAGGCCTTCCGGCGCTACCTCGAGCAGGCCGTGGCCCGGGCCCGCCGGTACGGTCACTGGGTCGGGCTGGTCTGGTTCAAGAGCCCGGGCCTCAGCGAGGTGCAACGAGCCCGCGTGCTCGACGTGCTGCAGCGCTCGCTGCGCTACTCCGACGCCGCCATCGAGGCCAGCCCCGAGGACTTCCTGCTGCTCCTCTCGACCCTGCGTGCCCCGAGCGGGGCGGCCCGCGCCGCCGAGCGGATCGTGGCGCGGTTGCAAATCGTCATGGGCAGGCTCCCGGCACTGGGGGTCGCGGTCCTGCCCGAGCAGGCGAGCACTCCCGAGGAGCTCTGGCAGCAGGCCGAGCAGGCTGCCGTGAAGGCGCTCCAGAGCGGTCAGGGCGACCTGGCCCGGGTCGAGTAGGCGGGCGGCCGAGCTCATGAGCAAGTGGTCCTCGAGGGCTTCCCCCTCGCATTCGGGGCCGGCAGCACCGAACCCGCCGCGGCGCGACTTAAAGCCGAGTCCCGCCCAGCGCGGGCGGGACTCGGCGGACTAAAGTTCAGGAAGCAGGGGAGACCTTGGCCCCGATCTCCCAGCGGGCCAAAGCCTTGAGCAGGACGTCCCGCTCGTTCTGGTGGGACAGGCGGGTGAGGGCTTCGGACACCGGGAACCAGGCCGCGTCGTCCACCTCTTCTTTCTGCGGCCGGGGTTGGCCGGACACGTACTTCATCAAGAAGTGATGGACCTCCTTGGTCACGGTGACCGGGGTGGCGTCGTCCTTGACGGTGAAGTGGTAACGAATGCTCCCCAGGGGGGCCAGGACCCGCGCTTCGATGCCGGTCTCCTCGCGCACCTCGCGCACCGCCGTCTGGGGGTAACGTTCGCCCTGCTCGACCTGCCCCTTGGGCAGGCTCCACATGCGCCCTTCCTTAATGGCGATCAGCAAGGCCTCGAGGGCGCCCTCGTTGGAGCGCAACACCACGCCCCCCGCCGACACTACCCGCCGTTTCACGGTCGGATGAGCGGAAGGCTTTTTGGTTTTGCGGCGACGTCTCGAGGAAGTGGTGAAATGCATGGGCAAAACCTTCTTCCCTCCAGTGTAAGCCCCGCAGGGTGTTCTTGGGGTGTATATCCCCACACACTAAGGCTTACGGAGTGAGGCAGTAAAAAAAGGACGCCCTCAGGCGTCCTTTCATGGTCGAAACTTTGAGAAGAGAGAGTCAGCAGCCAGAGATTCGAGTTTCGAGATGCTCCTCTTTCGAGGACGAGAAACTCCTTAGAAAGGAGGTGATCCAGCCGCACCTTCCGGTACAGCTACCTTGTTACGACTTAGCCCCAGTCATGAGCCCGGCCCTCGGCGCCTGCCCAAGGCTACCGGCGACTTCAGGCAGAACCCACTTCCATGGCTTGACGGGCGGTGTGTACAAGGCCCGGGAACGTATTCACCGCGGCGTGGCTGATCCGCGATTACTAGCGATTCCGGCTTCATGGAG
>NZ_KE387027.1:330094-330926 GCF_000430045.1 Calidithermus chliarophilus DSM 9957
AGCCCGTGTCTCAGTGCTCCTGTGGCTGGTCGTCCTCTCAGACCAGCTACGCGTCGTCGGCTTGGTGGGCCCTTACCCCACCAACTACCTGATGCGCCGCGGGCCGATCCCCAAGCGCCGAGGCTTTAGACGGCCGCCACAGCGGCCGTCCACATGGGGGATTAGCCGGGGTTTCCCCCGGTTTTCCCCGCTCGAGGGCACGTCTCCCACGTGTTACTCACCCGTCCGCCACTGGCCGGCCGAAACCGGCCCGTGCGACTTGCATGTCTTAGGCATACCGCCAGCGTTCACCCTGAGCCAGGATCAAACTCTACCAAAAACAAGCACGGCACTCAGGCCGATTGATTTGAAGCTGTATCCCAGATTGGGATTTGTGTGGCTTACTGACTCTCTCTTTTCAAGGTCCGTCTGCTCGAGGCTTGCCTGAGCAGCAACGGCTACTGTAGCAAGCACCCCAAAACCTGTCAACCCCTCCCCCTCCTGCCTTGCCAGAAACCGCGTGCTGCACGATGTTTGCTTGGGCGGAAGCGGCTCAAACTGAACCCCGAGAGCCAGGGGCTCGAGTTCTGGCTAGAAGCGGTCCAGCCTGGCTGGCCCGGAGGGGTGAGGATCGGGTCCGTTTGAAGCCCCGGGTTTCTGGCCGAATTTGCCGTCGCCGACGGCTCAGGGGGCTAGCCTGAGGTACCCCTATTGACAACTTTTGACCCCCGCGGTAATCTACTCGTTGCGCTGTCCAGAGGGCGGTGCGGGGACCTTGAAAGCGAAGGAGTCGAGAGTAGCGATGACATCACTGCTCCTGGGCCGCCGAGGGGCGCGGGCGCCGTAGGGATAC
>NZ_KE387027.1:331026-342841 GCF_000430045.1 Calidithermus chliarophilus DSM 9957
TGAGTAATCGCAACCAGCAACAGCAGACGCCTCTGTGCTCATAGCGGTGTCGGTCCCACCCGTCCCCATTCCGAACACGGAAGTGAAACGCACCTGCGCCGATGGTACTCGGCCCGAAGGGGCCCGGGAGAGTAGGGCAGCGCAGTAGGTTTTTCCTTTTCTTTCGCCCCGCGCAGCGCCCCGCGCCGCGCGTGCGGGAGTAGCTCAGCCGGTAGAGCACAACCTTGCCAAGGTTGGGGTCGCGAGTTCGAGTCTCGTCTCCCGCTCCATTCCTGAACCACGGCCCCCCACCCTCGAGGGTGGGGGGCCGTTTTGTTTTAATCTACGGCCTACCCTGGTAGAATCCCCATCATGTCCCCGCTGGTCGGTGTGATTATGGGCTCTAAATCGGACTGGGAAACGATGCAGCACGCCGTGGACACCCTCGAGCGCCTGCAAGTCCCTTATGAAGTCAGGGTGGTGTCGGCGCACCGGACGCCGGACCTGCTGTTTGAATATGCGCAGACCGCGGAGGAGCGGGGCCTCGAGGTGATCATCGCGGGGGCCGGTGGGGCGGCCCACCTGCCCGGAATGACGGCCTCCAAAACCTCCCTCCCGGTGCTGGGAGTCCCGGTGCAGTCGAAGGCCCTGAACGGGCTGGACTCGCTGCTGTCGATCGTGCAGATGCCGGCAGGGATTCCGGTCGGAACCCTGGCGATCGGGCGGGCGGGAGCGGTCAACGCGGCGTTGCTGGCGGCTAGCATTCTGGGGAATAAGCACCCGCAGATCGCCCAGGCCTTAAAAGCCTTCCGGACCCGGCAGACCGCCGAGGTGCTCGAGCACGCCGATCCCCGGCTGTAGGGCGAGGATCGCCTTCGCCTGATCATATAAACCCCACAAACCTATCAAATTGGGCTAGAGTTCTAGTACCGCATGGTGAAGGTTCAAGTGGTGAGATGAATATTCATTCAGGGGTGTACGGGCTATGGCTAGGGGGAGCCCTCTCGCTAGGCTGGGGAATGATCCACCTCGCCCGGAGCCTGCCGTCGCTGGCGCTCTCGGACCTGCTGCTCGTGGGGGTGGGGCTGTTCCAGATCTATCTGGCCCGGGGCTGGCCCAAACCCCTGTCCGGCCCTGAGAACCCCACGGTGCTGCGAACCTTGACCGCGGAGCGCTACCAGCTCTTCATCGAGAATTTCCAGGGCATCGCTTTCCAGGGCGACCTCGACACCCTACGGCCCATCCTGCTCGGCGGCCAGGTGCGGCAGATCACCGGCTACGAGCCGGAGGAGTTCCTGGCCGGGCAGGTCGACCTGTTGCGCCTGCTGGCCCGGCGGGACCTGCCACGGGTGCGCCGCGAGATGACGCGGCTGCTCCAGGACCCGGAGCATGGCGTAGACGTCGAGTTCCGCATCCGCCTTAAAGGGGGCGGCGAGCGTTGGGTGCGTCTGGTGGCGGGCCGGGCAGCCACCGCACGGGGGCACCGCTTCGTCCAGGGGGCCTTTTACGACATCCACCCGCGCAAGGAGGCGGAGGCGGCGGCCCTGCGCAGCGAGGCCATGCTGCGGCAGATCAGCGACACCATCCAGGACGTGGTGCTGCTGGTGGACCAGGAGGGGGTCATCCAGTACGTCACCCCCTCGGCGGAGGCGGTGCTGGGCTTCAGCCCGGCCCAGATGCAGGGGCACTCCAGCCTCGAGTACGTCTCCCCCGAGGTCTACCGGATGGCGCTGGAGGGCGGGCGGCAGGGAAAGGCCCTGACCCTCGAGCTCCAGCACCGCCGCCCGGACGGGCGGGAGGTCTGGCTCGAGACGCGCCTGAGCTACCGCTACGACCCCCAGGGGCGCCTCAGCGGCATGGTGGTGGGGATCAGCGACATCACCGTGCGCAAGGGGGCCGAGGAGGCGTTGCGGCAGAGCGAGCAGACCCTGCGCCAGATCACCGACGCCATGACCGACATGGTGATGCTGCTGGGCCTCGACGGGGTGGTGCGCTACGTCACGCCCTCGGTGCGCGGCGTGCTGGGCTACGACCAGGCCGAGCTGGTGGGGACGCAGGCCGAGCGGCTGGTCGAGCCTTCGGACCTGCCCGAGCTCGAGCGGCAGGGGCGGCGGGCCCACGCCGAGGGCCGCTCGTACAAGGTGGAGTACCGCTGCCGCCACAAGCAGGGGCACTTCGTCTGGCTCGAGGCCACCGTGGACTTCGCGCGGGACGCGGGCGGCGAGCCGGTGAGCGTGGTGGTGGGCGCGCGGGACATCAGCGAGCGCAAGCGGCAGCAGGCCTACGTGGAGTTCATGGCCTTCCACGACGAGCTGACCCAGCTCCCCAACCGCCGGGCGCTCAAGCAGCAGGCCGAGCTCGCGCTCGAGGGCGCCCGCTCGAGCGGCCAGCCGCTGGCGCTGCTGTACTTCGACCTCGACAACTTCAAGGCGGTCAACGACACCCTGGGTCACGACGCGGGCGACGAGCTGCTGGTGGAGATCGCCGGGATGCTCGCGCGCCAGTTGCGCCCCGGCGACCTGCTGGCCCGGCTGGGCGGCGACGAGTTCGCCTGCCTGCTGCCCTCCACCGACCCCGAGCAGGCCCGCCAGATCGCCGTCCGCATGGCGCGGGCGGTGCGGGGCACCTTCACCCTGCGCAAGCAGGCGGTGGGGCTGGGCGTGAGCGTGGGGGTGGCCTCTTTCCCCCACGACGGCCAGAGCTTCGTGGAGCTGCTCAAGGCCTCGGACATCGCGATGTACCAAGCCAAGGAGTCGGGCGGCCGGGTGGTGGTGTACGAGTCGGGGAAAAGCCCCTACACCCACGAGCGGCTGCGCCTGGAGGCCGAGCTGCGCGAGGCGGTGGAGCGGCACGCCTTCGAGTTCTACTACCAGCCCTTCCTGCGGCTCGCCGACGGCCGGGTGGACGAGGCCGAGGCCCTGCTGCGCTGGCGCAACCGGGGCGAGGTGGTGAGCGCCGCCGACTTCATCCCCCTGGCCGAGGAGACCGGGCTCATCGGGCAGATCGACCAGGCGGCCTTCTCGCTGGCGCTGTGGCAGTTGGTGCGCTGGCAGCAGCAGGGGCTGCCCTACGGGCTGTCCATCAACATCTCGGCCCAGTCGGCCGCCCGCACCGGCGCCCTGACCGAGCTCAACCACCTGGTGCAGCACGGGGGCCTCGAGCCCTACCGCCTGACCCTGGAGATCACCGAGAGCGCCCTGCTGCGCGACCCCGAGGAGGTGCGCGCCGCGCTGCTGGAGCTCAAGGCGCTGGGGGTGCGGCTGGCGATGGACGACTTCGGCAGCGGCTACGCCTCGCTGGCCTACCTGCGCCAGTTGCCGCTCGACCGCATCAAGATCGACCGCAGCTTCATCACCCACTTAGGCTCCAGCCGCCGCGACGAGAAGCTGGTGCGGGCGGCCATCGACCTGGGCCACAGCCTCGAGGCCGAGGTGCTGGCCGAGGGGGTCGAGACCCTCGAGCAGCTCCAGTGGCTGCGGGAGAACGGCTGCGACCTGGTGCAGGGCAACCTGATCGGGTTGCCCGCACCCCTGGAGGCCTGGTACCCCAGCCCGGTGGCGCTGGGCCGGTTGCACCTGGCCCTCACCCCGCGAAAACCCAGCGCCTTAGGGTAAACTGCCTTTTCGTGATCGGGGTTCTGGGCGCTGGACAGTTGGGCCGGATGCTGGCACTGGCGGGCTACCCGCTGGGCCAGCGCTTCCGTTTTTTCGACACCGTCGAGGGGGCCGTGGCCGGGCACCTGGCCGAGCTGCGGGTGGGGGCCTACGACGACCCTGAAGCCCTCGCCCGCTTCGCGGAGGGGCTCGAGCTCGTGACCTACGAGTTCGAGAACGTGCCCGTGGCCGCCGCCCGCTCCCTGGCCGAGCGCGTGCCGGTCTTCCCGCCGCCGCAGGCGCTCGAGGCCGCCCAGGACCGGCTGGCGGAGAAGACCTTCTTCCAGGGCCTGGGCATCCCCACCCCGCCCTTCTACCCCGTGCTCACCCGCGCCGACCTGCTGGAGGGCGTGGAGCGCACCGGCTTCCCCTGCGTGCTCAAGACCCGCACCCTGGGCTACGACGGCAAGGGTCAGCAGGTGCTGCGCGGGCCGGAGGACGTGGAGGGGGCCTGGTCCCGCCTGGGCGGGCCGCCGCTGATCCTCGAGGGCTTCGTGGCCTTCGAGCGCGAGCTCTCGGTCCTGGCCGTACGCGGGCGAAGCGGGGAGCTGGCCTTTTACCCGCTGGTCGAGAACCACCACCAAGGCGGCATCCTGCGTAAGAGCCTGGCCCCCGCGCCCGGCCTGACCCCCCAGTTGCAGGCCCAGGCCGAGGACTACGCCCGGCGGGTGCTGGAGCGGCTCGAGTACGTGGGCGTGCTGGCCATCGAGCTCTTCGAGGTGGAGGGAGGGCTCATCGCCAACGAGATGGCCCCCCGGGTGCACAACTCGGGCCACTGGAGCCTCGAGGGCGCCGAGACCAGCCAGTTCGAGAACCACCTGCGCGCGGTGCTGGGATTGCCGCTGGGCTCGACCCGGGTGCGCGGCCACGCCGCCATGCTCAACCTCATCGGCGTCCGGCCCGACTTCGCCCGAGTTCTGGGGGTGCGGGAGGCCCACCTGCACTGGTACGGCAAGGAGGTCCGCCCGGGGCGCAAGGTGGGCCACGTCAACCTGCGCGCCGATTCCTGGGAGGAGATCCGGGCGCGGCTGCAAAGGCTGGAGTGGATCGTGAGCGAACGGCAGTAGGCGACGGCCGGGCGGGCGCCCTTGCGCTATGCTCGAAACCTTCTGCCCGCCGAGCGCCTCGAGGCGATGGAGCGGCTGGGCTACGAGCACCTGGGCGAGAACGGCATCCCAGGCCGGGAGCACTTCCGCCGGGCGTCGGGCCTGGCTCGAGCGGCTGGCCTGAGCCGCTGGCGGCGGCGCTTGACAGGGGCCGGGCGGATCGTTATGTTTGTGACGTAATAAAAGGAGTCCGAGATGAATTTGACCGAAACGCTATGGCGGCACGGCATCGCGACCCACGCCCTCGACACCCTCCTGGAAAGCTCGGACGTCAGCGTTCAAGCCCTGCCGGTCCGGGGCAACGAGGCCCTGGAACTGTGGACCCGGCTGCGCGACCTCTTCCCCCAGACCGGGCACTGGCCGCTGGTGCTCGGCGACGACGAAGAACTGGGCTTTCACCGCGACCAGCTCGGCTTCAAGCAGCAGGACGGCCTCACCACCCACGACCTGCTCGAGCAGGCCCGCTCCATCGACCCCCAGGCCTGGTTCGCCGAGCGGCGGGCCCAGGAGTACGGGGCGTGGCTGGAGGAGCTGCGCGGGGCCTGGCCCCTGGCCCAGCCCGGCCACAACAGCATCCTGAGCTTCAACGACCTCTTCAGCGGCAAGCCCAAGGCGCGCCTTCACCTGGCGCTGATCCCGGTCGAGGCCCCCTGGCAGATCCCGGCGGTGCTGGGGATGGGCGGCTGGAACGAGTGCCCCGAGGCCGCCGTGCAGGTGGCGCTGTGGCGCTACTGGCACCAGCGCCACGGCAGCGAGCCGGTGTGCCTGACCCACGACGTGCTCGAGACCCGCGTGGGCCAGCCCCCCGCCACCCGCGAGGAAGCCTTGCGCCTGGCCGAGGAGCAGTTCGTGTACTGCCCCGACATCGTGACGCAGGGCGTGGAGACGGTCTCGAGGCTCGCCGCCACCCTCCTGAACAGCCGCTACTGGTACTTCTGGTGGGACTAGCGGATAGCATGGGGCATGGACCTGCTCTCCACCCTGGCCCTGCACGGCGCTGAGGCCGAGAAGCCCCTCAACGACCCGGTCTCGCTGCCCATCTACCAGTCGGCCTCCTGGACCTTCCGCGACCTCGACGAGGTGGACGCGGTGTACGAGGGGAGGCAGGCCGGGACCATCTACGGGCGCAACGGCACGCCCAACCACCGGGCGCTCGAGGCCCTGTTCGCCGCCTTGCACGCCGCCGAGGCCGCCATCGCCTGCGCCAGCGGGATGAGCGCTTTGAGCGCGGCTTTCCTGGGCTTGCTGAGGTCGGGCGACAAGGTGGTGGCCTCGCAGGACCTCTACGGCAGCACCCTGGGCGTGCTGCGCGACCTGGGGCGCTTCGGGGTGCGGGTGGTGACGGTGGACCTCGCCGACTCGGAGGGGACGGGGCGCGAACTCGAGGGGGCGCGGCTGCTGGTGCTCGAGACCTCCTCCAACCCCCGCTTGCGCGTCCCCGACCTGGCCCGCCTGTCCGAGCTGGCCCACCGGGCCGGGGCGCTGGTGCTGGTGGACAACACCTTCGCCTCGCCCTACCACTGCCGCCCCCTCGAGCACGGCGTGGACGTGGTGATGGAGAGCCTGACCAAGTTCATCGGCGGCCACTCCGACGTGATGCTGGGCGGGCTGGCGGGCCGGAAGGAGGTGCTCGAGCCTGTCCGGGCGGTGGCGGTGCGGATGGGCTTCGTCTCCAACCCCCACGAGTGCTGGCTGGGAGTGCGCGGCGCTCACACGCTCGAGCTTCGCATGCAGCGGGCCTCGGCCAACGCGCTCGAGCTCGCCCGCTTCCTCGAGGCCCACCCCAAGGTGCGCCGCGTCCACTACCCCGGCCTGCCCTCCCACCCCGACCACGAGACCGCGAAGAGGGTGCTGGGGAACGGCTTCGGCGCGATGCTCTCCTTCGAACTCGAGCCCTCCCGCGCCGCCGTGAACGCCCTGCTGCACCACCTCGAGCACGTCCGCATGGCCTTGAGCCTGGGCGGGGCCCACACCACCCTCTCCCACCCCGCCACCAGCTCCCACCGCTTCCTCCCCCCCGCCGAACGCGAAGCCCTCGGCCTGCACGACGGCTTCCTGCGGATGTCGGTAGGGATCGAGAACCTGGAGGACTTGCGGACGGACTTGGAGCGGGGGCTGGGGGCGGTGTGAGGCAGGAGTTTCCCAGCCCTCCCAGAGGGGGAAGCTGTCAGCTATCAGCCGTCAGTTCGTGGTAAACCCCACCCCTTCTCTACACGCGTGTGGGGAGGGTTTATCCCCCCTGGCCCCCCTTGCTAAGGGGGGAACAAGGCGTCTTGCGTCTTGCGTTTTGCGTTTGGCGTGATGCGTACGACGTACGACCCGGGTTCGGCCATCAGCTATCAGCTATCGACCATCGACCATCGACCCAAACGCCCCCTCGAGCCCCTCCAGCGCCTGCGCCACCACTTCGGGCGTGTGGGCCGCCGAGGTGAAGCCGGCCTCGAACTGGGAGGGCGCGAGGTAGACGCCGTGCTCGAGGGCGGCGTGGAAGAACTTCGCGTAGCGCTGCACGTCGCTGGTCTTGGCCGAGGCGTAGTCGCTCACGGGCTCTTCGGTGAAGAAGAAGCCGAACATGGTGCCGGCCTGGTCGGTCTGGAGGGGAATTCCGGCTTGCCGGGCCAGCGCGGCGATGCCCTCGATGAGGGTGCGGGCGGCTTCGGCGGCGGCCTCGAAGACGCCGGGGCGGGACCACTCCTCCAGCGTCGCCAGCCCGGCGGCCATCGCCAGGGGGTTGCCGGAGAGGGTTCCGGCCTGGTACATGGGGCCGGCCGGGGCCACCCACTGCATGATCTCCCGCCGCCCGCCGTAGGCCCCCACCGGCAGGCCACCGCCGATCACCTTGCCCAGCGTGGTGAGGTCGGGCTCGACGGCGTAGTGGGCCTGGGCCCCGCCCAGCGCCACGCGGAAGCCGGTCATCACCTCGTCGAAGATCAAGAGGGCGCCGTGTTCGCGGGTGAGGCGGCGCAGGCCCTCGAGGTAGCCCGCCTTGGGGCGCACCAAGCCCATGTTGCCCGCGACGGGCTCGAGGATCACCGCCGCGATCTGCTCGGGGAAGCGGGCGAAGAGCTCCTCGAGCGCGGCCAGGTCGTTGAAGGGTAGGGTCAGGGTGTCCTGGGCCGCGCCGCTGGGGACGCCGGGGCTGTCGGGCAGGCCCAGGGTGGCCACGCCGGAGCCGGCCTGCACCAGGAGCATGTCGCTGTGGCCGTGGTAGTGGCCGGAGAACTTTACGATCTTGTCGCGCCGGGTGAAAGCCCGCGCCAGCCGCAGGGCGCTCATGGTGGCCTCGGTGCCGCTGCTGACGAAGCGCAGCATCTCGACGCCGGGCATCAGCTCGGCGACCTTGCGGGCCAGGCGGGTCTCGAGCTCGGTGGGCGCGCCGTAGCTGGTGCCGAACTCGGCCTGGGCCTGCACGGCCCTCACCACCGCCTCGGGGGCGTGGCCCAGCACCAGCGGGCCCCAGCTCATCACGAAGTCGGTGTAGCGGTTGCCGTCCACGTCCCACAGGTAGGGGCCCTTGGCCCGGGCGATGAACACCGGGGTTCCGCCCACCCCGCGGAAGGCCCGCACGGGCGAGTTGACCCCGCCGGGGATGAACCGCTGGGATTCTTCGAACAGCGCCTTGGAGCGTTCGTGGTTGAGTTTGGTCATAGTTGAAAGTCAAGGGTCAGGGCGTATTGTGTTTCGCGTTCGGCCATCGGCGTTCGGCGTTCGACGTAAGACGTACGACGTACCACCCTCACCGCACGACCCCCTTCGCGCTGAACTCGTGCACGAAGTCGGCCAGGCGGGCCACGTTGTCGGGCGGGGTCTGGGGCAGGATGCCGTGGCCGAGGTTGAAGATGTGGCCCGCGCGGCCCGCGGCCTCCTCGAGCACCGCCCTAGCCTGCCGTTCCAACTCCTCCCAGGGGGCCTGGAGGAGGAGGGGCTCGAGGTTGCCCTGGATGGCCCGGTCGTGACCGATCTGGGCCCAGGCCTCGTCGAGGCCGATGCGCCAGTCCACGCCCACCACGTCGCTGCCCAGGGCGCTGATCGCGCGCAGCAGCGTCCCGGTGCCGGTGCTGAAGTAGATCACCGGCACCCCGCTCTCCTTGGCCGCCGCGATGAGGCGGGCGTTGTAGGGGGCCACGAAGCGGGCGTAGTCGCGCGGGGAGAGCGCCCCGGCCCAGGAGTCGAAGACCTGCAGCGCGGCGCAGCCCGCCTGGGCCTGGAAGAGCAGGTAGTCCTCGAGCACGTGCACGAGCTTGTCCATCAGGCCGGCCCAGGCCTCGGGCTGGTGGTACATCAGCCGCTTGGTCTTCTCGTAGTTGCGGCTGCCCCCGCCCTCCACGGCGTAGCTGGCGAGGGTGAAGGGCGCCCCCACGAAGCCGATGAGCGGCAGGCCGCGCCCGTCGAGCTCGGCGGTGACGAGCCGGATGGCCTGCGCGGTGTAGGGCATGGCCTCGGCGGCGGACGGGGTCATGAGGCGCTCGACGTCGGCGAGGCTGGCGATGGCGTTGCCGATCACCGGGCCCTTGCCCTCCACGAAGTCGAGCTCGAGGCCCATCCCGATGAGGGGGGTCAGGATGTCGTTGAAGAGGATGGCGGCGTCGAGGTCGAAGGCGTGGATGGGCTGGAGGGTGATCTCGGCGGCCAGCGCGGGGTCCTGGATGGCGCCCAGCATGGTGGTCTTGGCCCGCAGGGCGCGGTACTCGGGCATGTAGCGCCCGGCCTGGCGCATGAACCACACCGGCGTGGCGTCGGTGGGCTCGAGGCGGGCCGCCTTGAGGAAGCGGGAGTTGCGTACGGATTCGTTCATGGGTTATCCCTGGTTCAGCCAGCGTGCGGCGTCCTTGGCGTGGTAGGTCAGGATCAGGTCGGCGCCGGCGCGCTTGAAGGCGGTGAGGGTCTCGAGCACCACCCGCCGCTCGTCGAGCCAGCCGTTGGCCGCCGCCGCCTTGACCATGCTGTACTCGCCCGAGACGTTGTAGACGGCCAGGGGCAGGTCGAAGGCCTCGCGCACGCGGCGCAGCACGTCGAGGTAGGGCAGGCCCGGCTTGACCATCAGCACGTCGGCGCCCTCCTGCACGTCGAGGCCGGCCTCGAGCAGGGCCTCGCGGGCGTTGGCGGGGTCCATCTGGTAGGAGTGGCGGTCGCCGAAGGCCGGGGCGCTGTCGGCGGCCTCGCGGAAGGGGCCGTAGAAGCCGCTGGCGTACTTCACCGCGTAGGACATCACGCCGGTCATGGCGTAGCCGCCCTCATCGAGCGCGGCGCGGATGGCGGCGATCATGCCGTCCACCATCCCGCTGGGGGCCACGAGGTCGGCCCCGGCCTCGGCGTGGGAGACCACCACCTTGCCCAGCACCTCGAGCGTCGCGTCGTTGTCGAAGCGGCCCTCGCGGATCACGAAGCAGTGGCCGTGGTCGGTGTACTCGCACAGGCACACGTCGGTGATGACCACCAGCTCGGGCACCGCCTTCTTGATGGCCCGGATGGCCTGCTGCACGATGCCGTCAGGGGCGAAGTTCTCCAGGCCGACGGGGTCCTTGTGCTGCGGGAGCCCGAAGAGGATGACCGCGGGGATGCCCAGGCGATAGACCTCCTGGGCCTCGGCCACGGCCTCGTCGACCGAGAGGTTGAAGACCCCCGGCATCGAGCCGATCTCGCGGCGCACGCCCTGCCCGTGGACCACGAACAGGGGGTAGATGAAGTCGTCGGGGGCGAGGGGGGTTTCGCGCACCATGCGGCGCAGGCCGGGGCTGGCCCGCAGGCGGCGTAGGCGTTGGGCAGGGAAGGGCATTCTTAGACCTCCGCGAAGACTTGCTCGAGCGCCTCGAGCAGCCCCGAAGCGCTCTGGGCATCGGCTACGCAGTCTACCCCCAGCCCGCACTGCCGCGCAGCCTGGGCCGTGGTGGGGCCGATGCAGACCACCCTGGGCGGGACGACGCCGGGGACCAGGGCCACCCAGCCGCGCACGCTCGAGGGGCTGGCGAAGACGGCGGCGTCGAAGCCCTGCCGCAGCTCGGCGCGGGCCTGGGGGGTGGGCCGGGCCAGCACGGTGCGGTAGACCGGGATCTGCCGCACGAAAGCCCGGTCGGCCTTGAGGCCCTCGGGGAGCTCGCCGCGGGCCTCCTCGGCCCCCAGCAGCAGGAAGCGCTGACCGGCCAGGGGGCCCAGGGCGCGCAGGGCCTCGAGCAGCCCCTGCGCGCTCGACTTCCCGGCCACCAGGTCGGCCTTCAGGCCGTAGGGCTCGAGGGCCTGGGCCGTGGCCGCCCCCACCACCCCGATGCGGGTGCCGGGGCTGAGGGCCAGCCCGGTCCCGGCCAGGTACTCCAGCCCGTAGCGCACGCCGTTGGCGCTGGTGAACAGCAGCCAGTCGTAGTGCCGGAAGTGCTGGGGGGCGGCGCCGGGCTGGGAGGGGGGGAGGGGCTCGGTGGCGACGGTGGGGAAGAGCACGGGGACGGCTCCGGCCTGCTCGAGCAGCGCCCGCAATTCCCCGCTTTGCTCGAGGGGGCGGGTGATCACCACCCGCTTGCCCCTCAGGCCCACGCGCCCTCCAGCAGGCCGGCGGCCCCCTGGGCCAGCAGGGCCTCGGCCAGCGCGGCGCCCAGTTGCTCGGGGTCGCCGCCCTCGAGGGCGTGGGTGAGGCTTTGGCTGCCGTCGGGCCGCAGCACCCGCCCCCTCAGGCGCAGCAGGCCGTTTTCCTCCACGGCCAGCGCCCCCACCGGCAGGCTGCAGCCCGATCCCAGCGTGCGCAGGAAGGCGCGTTCGGCCTCCACCGCGCGGCGGGTGGGCGGGTGGTCCAGCGGCCGCAGCAGCTCGAGCACCGCCTCATCCCCGGCGCGGGCCTGCACCGCCAGGGCCCCTTGGGCGGGGGCGGGGAGCACCACCTCGGGCGGCAGGATCTCGCTGACCTGGCCCTGCAGACCCAGGCGCTCGAGCCCGGCCAGCGCCAGCAGGATGGCGTCGTAGGGGCCGCCGGGGTCGAGGGCCTTCTGGATGCGGGTGGGGACGTTGCCGCGCAGGCTCTCGATCCGCAGGTCGGGGCGGGCCGCCCGCAACTGCGCCGCGCGGCGCGGGCTGCTGGTGCCCACCGTGGCG
>NZ_KE387027.1:342941-349800 GCF_000430045.1 Calidithermus chliarophilus DSM 9957
TGATGAGGGCCTCGAGCGGCGAGGCCCGCTCGGGCACGGCCCCCAGCGTGAAGCGGGGGTCGGGCTCGGTGGGGAGGTCCTTGAGGCTGTGCACGGCCAGGTCGGCCTCGCCCCGCTCGAGCGCCGCCTCGAGCTCGGCGGTGAAGAGCCCCTTGCCCCCGATCTCGGGCAGGGCCTTCTCCAGCTCGCGGTCGCCGCGGGTGCTCAGGGTGAGCAGCTCGACCTCGAGGCCGGGGTGCAGTTCGCGCAGCCGCCGGGCCACGTGCTCCGACTGCCACAGGGCCAGCCGGCTGCCGCGGGTGCCGATGACCAGCTTCATTCTTGCTCCAGCCCGAAGAGGGCGTGCAGGGCTTGCCGGTAGGGCTCGGCCTCCCCCTCTTCGGCCAGCTCGCGCAGGCGGGTCAGGGGGGAGTGCAGCAGCTTCTGCACCAGGCGGTGGGTCACGCGCTCGGCCACGGCCCGCTCGGCGGGGGAGAGGGCCTCGAGCTCGGCCTGCCGCAGGGCCTCGAAGCGCTGCCGCAGGGCCTTGACGGTGGGCACCACCGCGCGGGCCTCGAGCCAGCCCCCGAAGGCGCGGAGCTCCTCGGCCACGATCCGCTCGGCCTGGGGCACGGCGGCCTCGCGCTCGGCGCGGTGGACGGCGAGGATGGCCTCGAGGTCGTCGAGGGTGTGCAGCCGCACGCCCAGCTCGGCCACCGAGGGGGCGATGCTGCGGGGCAGGGAGAGGTCGAAGAGGGCCACCGGCTGGCGGGCGCCGCCCAGATGCTCGGGCCTGAGCAGGGGGCGCTCCACGCTCACCGCCGAGATCACGAAGTCGGCCTCGCGCAGCACCCGGCCCATCGCCTCGAGCCCCACCGCCTCGGCGCCGGCCTGCTCGGCCAGCTCGCGGGCGCGCCCCAGGGTGCGGTTGGTGACCCAGACCCGCCCGAAGCGCTCGCGCTCCAGGCCCAGCAGCGCCGAGCGGGCCATGCTGCCCGCCCCCACGATCAGCACGCTGGGCGCGGGCAGCATGGCGGCCTCGTGGTTGAGCATGCGGGCGACGAGGCTGCTGTGGGAGAGGATGCCGTCGCCCAGCCCGGTCTCGCGGCGCACCCGCTTGCCCGCGTGCAGCGCCTGCTGCAGCAGCTTGGAGAGCACCGGCCCTAAGGTGCCGACCTCCTGGGCGAGCTCGAGCATCTCCCGCACCTGCCCCAAGATCTCGCTCTCGCCGAGCACCTGCGAGTCGAGGCCGGCGGCCACGCGCAGCAGGTGCTCCTGGGCGGCGGCCCCCTCCTTCACGTAGCCGTGGTGCCCGAAGTCGCCCTCGCTCACCCGCACGTGCTCGAGCAGGCCGAGCAGGGTGTTGGCGTCGATGCCGTCCTCGCCCACGCCGTACAGTTCGGTGCGGTTGCAGGTCGAGAGCACGGCCACCTCGTGCAGCCCGGCGGGCGGGTTTTGCTTGGCCCGCAGCAGGGCGCGGGCCTGGGCGGGCTTGGAGAGCGCGTAGCGCTCGCGCACCTCCAGCCGCGCCGAGGCGTGGTTAATCCCCACGCACAGCAGGCGCGGGCGATCCGACGGGGGACGGGGGGGTGGGTTCATCACTAACGGACTCGAGGGTCAGGGTAAGCGCGGGTCGGTAACGCGACGGTAACCGCAGGGGTCCAGCATTGCCTATGAAACCATAAATCAGGGGGTTGGGACATTAGTCCCTGGGAGGCCGCACCGCCTCGAGATGTGAAAATCCTGAGTGCTGCACGGCAAAACTTTATTCACCAAGGTAGCCTAAAACGGCCGGGCAAACCAGTGGGCACCCCCTGGTCTGCGCCGCGCCCTTTAGTGCACTATAGGTCCGGGAGGTACAGCATGCCTTTACTCACCTGCCCTGCCCCGGGGTGTGAATCGGGGATGAACGAGGTCGTGCGCAACGGCGTCCACATCGACGTGTGCCCCAAGTGCCGCGGGGTCTGGCTCGACCCCGGCGAGATGGAGCGCCTGCTGGGCCAGGTGCGCCAGTACGAGCAGGAGTACGAGGCCGAGCTCGAGGGCTACCGCCAGCGCGACCCCCGCTATGCCCAAAACCCCGACTACCGCCGCACCCACGACACCGACCACGGCTACGACGACTACAAGCGCAAGCGCAAGAAGAGCAAGCTGGAACAGCTTTTCGACATCTTCGACTGACGCCCGAAGCCGCGCGTCTTGAGGCCCGCTTAATCGGCGGGCCTTTCGGCGCTTTCGTCTTTGTGTTTCCCGCCGTATGGGCTAGATTGGTCTTCGGAGAAGTAGTCGTGGAGATCACCCCCCTTACCCTGTTCGCCCTGTTCGTGACCCTGTCGAACGGCCTGATGCTGTGGCTGTTGAACCCCCGCCTCAGCTTTGCTAAAGCCCCCAAAGGCTCCCTCGAGTCCCGCCTGGAGATGCCCACCGGCCTGGCGCTGGCGAGCCTGCTGTTCCTGCCGGTGTTCCACCTGCTGACCCAGGTCTTGGGCCTGTTCCACGCGCCCTTCGAGCAGGGGCTGGTGATCGCCGGGGTCATGAACCTCGCCGCCTGGGCCCTGACCCTGCGCCACTACCGCGACGCGCTCAAGCGCGGCCCCTCGCGCTCCTGAACCCCTGAAGCCCTGCCCGCTCGAGGTGGGGCTTGTTTCTTGCTCGAATATGTAACATCTGTTACATGTAACTGGGGTTACGCTGTTGGGCATGGGTCGTCAGCCCGAGCCCCACAAGCGTGCCGAGCTGCTGGAGAAGGCGGTGGACTACGTGCTCGAGCACGGCCTGCAGGGCCTGAGCCTGCGCCCTTTGGCCCAGGCCCTGGGCACCAACGCCCGCATGCTGATCTACCACTTCGGGAGCAAGGAAAAGCTCGTCACCGAGGTCCTCGAGGCGGCCCAGGCCCGCCAGCGGGCGCTATTGGGGGAGCTCGGCGGCGAGGCCACCGACCCCTACGCGGCCCTCGAGGCCTTCTGGCGCTGGTTCAGCTCCCCCCGCCTGGCCCCCTTCGCCCGCCTGCTCTACGAGGTCGAGGTGGGAGCCATGCAGGGACAGCTCGAGTACCAGGGCTTCGCCCGCCGCGCCATCCACGGCTGGATCGGCTTCGTGCTCCAGAGCTTACCCGGTTCGACCCCCGCCCAGGCCAGCCTGATCGTGGGGACCCTGGCGGGCCTGCTGCTCGACGGGCTGATCACCGGGGAGTGGGAGCGGGTCAACGGGGCGTTCGGCGGTTTTCTCGAGGTGCTTCGAGCGGGAAGTAGGGGGTAGGGAGTGGGAGGCTCGTACGGCTGAAGGCTGATAGCTGATGGCTTACCGCTTACAACTTCCCCTGACTCTCGGCCTGCTCCTGATACCCCCGCGCCTGCAGGCGGAACAGCGTGGCGTAGGTTCCGCCCTGCCGCAGCAGCTCCTCGTGGGAGCCCTGCTCGCTGACCCGGCCGTCCTCGAGCACCACGATCACGTCGGCCAAGCGCACGGTGGAGAAGCGGTGGGAGATGATGAGGGTGATGCGGTCTTTGGCCTGCTGGCGCAGCGCCTCGATCACCTCGAACTCGGCGGCGGCGTCGAGGGCGGCGGTGGGCTCGTCGAAGACCAGCACGCTCGAGTCGCGGAAGTAGAGGCGGCTGAGGGCCAGGCGCTGCCACTGCCCGCCCGATAGCTGCAAGCCCCGGTTGAACTGCCGCCCGAGCTGGGTGTCGTAGCCCTCGGGCAACGCGGCGATCACCTCGTCGGCGCCGCCCTTGCGGCTGGCCTGCTCGAGCCCCGCCCTGTTCCCCTGCTGCTCGATGTGGCTCAGCGCCACGTTCTCACGGGCGGTGAGGGCGTAGCGGGCGTAGTCCTGGAAGATGCTGCTGATCTCTTTCTGCACGCTGCGCGGGCTGTAGCGGCGGGCGTCCTGCCCGTTGAGCAGGATGCGCCCCGAGGTGGGCTCGTAGAGCCGGGTCAGCAGCTTGACCACGGTGGTCTTGCCCGCGCCGTTCTCGCCCACGAGCGCCATGGACTGGCCGCGCTCGAGCCGGAAGGACACCCCCTTGAGCACCTCGCGCTCGGTGAGCGGGTAGCGGAAGCTCACGTCCTGGAACTCGACGCTGTGGATCGGGCCCTTCCACTCCTCGCCCGTGTCGAGGCTGCGGGCGGGGAGCTCGAGGAACTCGAAGAGGTTGCGCATGTACAGGAGGTTTTGGTAGATCCCCGACAAGCCGCCCAGCAGGTTGCTGAAGGTGCCCTGCACCTGCACGATGCCCTGGGCGAAGAGGGCGAAGTCGCCCACGCTGATGCGCCCGGCGGCGGCCCGCGCCAGCACCTGCAAGGTCGCCAGCGCGATCAGGATGGCCGAGGCCAGCGAGGCGGCGAAGCCCCAGGCCCCGCGCTGGTAGACGAGGGGCACCAACTGGGCGCGGAACTTGCGGTAGACCTCCTGCCAGCGCCCCAGCACGTAGCCCTCGAAGCCGAAGATGCGCACCTCCTTCACGTAGTCGTCGTCCACGAGCACCTGGGCCAGGTAGTTCTGCATGCGGGCTTCGGGGGCGCGGCGGCGGATCATGCGGTAGTTCTCGAAGCCGAAGCGGCTGGCGACCAGCACCCCGGGCAGGCTGGCGAGCAGGACCAGGGGCATCACCGCCCAGCCCAGGCGGCTCATCAGGAAGCCGATGGAGGAGAGCGTGAGGACGGCCTGGGCCAGCGCGACGAGCTGGGTGAAGACCCCCAGCGGGCGGCTGCCCACCTCGTAGGTGGCGCCCAGGAGCGCGTCGTAGGTCTTGGGGTTCTCGAAGTGGGCGAGCTCGAGCCCGGCGGCTTTCTCGAGGATGCGCCGGTGGATGCGGTTTTGCAGGGTGTCGCCCAGCAGGTCGCGGGCGGCGTTGTGCAGCGTGGCGAGCAGGGTCCCCGCCACCCCCAGCCCCACCTGCAAGCCCAGCAGCCCCACCAGCGTGCCGAAGCCCCCGGGGAGCCGCCCCTGCACCGCCAGCGCCACGTCGTCGATGAGCAGCTTGCTCACCCACAGCGAAGCGGCGGGGATGAAGGCCTGCAACACCGAGATGGCCGCGATCAGCAGGGTCTGGGGCGGGCTCGAGGCCCACACCAGGCGCAGCGTCGCCCGCAGGTCGGCCAGCAGGACGCGGGGGCGCGGGGGCGGGGTGGCTTCGTCCAGGGCGCGGTTGAGGCGGGGAGGCCGGTCCATAACTGCCGGGCATTATGCGCCCGCGGCGCCCGGCTCACCGGGAGCCCGGTTGCATTGGGCGGCGGGGTCCGGCTGTCCTCGCGGGCCACAAAGCTCGGGGCTTTCCTGCGTATAATCGGCGCACGTAAAGGAGCTAACATGGACCGTCTCGAGCGACTGCGCCAAGTCATCGCCGCTGCCCAGCGCCACCCCGTGTACGCCGAGCGCCTGAAGGGGTTCGACGCCCAGAGCTTCACGCTCGAACGGCTCGCCCAGGTGCCGCCCGTGACCCGCCAGGAGTGGATCGCCCACATCCAGGCCAACCCCCGCCCCCCCCAGGGCGCGGCCCTGATGCACCTCACCCCCAGCCCGGCCCTGGGCTGGATGCCCGAGTACCTCTCCCCCGAGGACGTGGAGTACCAGGCCCAGGCCCTCGCCGGCCAGATGCGGCGGCTGGGCGTGGCGGGCAAAAAGGCCCTGGTGGCCTTCGGCTACCACGTCTTCGCCGGCGGCTGGCTCTTCCACGAGGCCCTGCAGCGGGCCGGGGCCATGGTGTTGCCCCATGGGCCCGGCGAGGCCGAGCGCATCGCCCAGCTCCAGCAGCAGTACGGCTTCGAGATCTTAGTCTGCAACCCCTCCTTCGCCCTCAAGATCGCCCAGGCCGGGGGCCGCTTCGAGCTGCTGATGGCCGGGGGCGAGCCCTTCACCAGCGTCCCCGGCTACCGCGAGAAGGTGGAGGCGGCCATCGGCGGGGTGGCGGTGGACGCCTACGGCACCTCCGAGCTCGGCGTGGTGGCCGGGGAGGGCCTCGAGAAAAACGGCCTCCTCGAGATCCCTGAGATGGCGATCCTCGAGGTGCTCGACCCCGAGACCCTCGAGCCCACCCCCGACGGCGAGAAGGGCGAGCTGGTGGTCACCGCGCTCTCCCGCACCCTCATGCCCATGATCCGCTTCCGCACCGGCGACCTCGCCATCGCCCAGCGCTCGGGCGGCCAGACGGTGCTCCCGCGCGGCGTCATCGGCCGCACCGACCTGATGGTCAAGGTCAAGGGCGTCAAGCTCTACCCCACCGAGTTCGCCCCCCTGCTCCTGGCCTTCGGCATCGACCCCCGCAGCGGCGGCGCCCAGGTGGTCGTGGACCGCGGCGAAGGCGGCACCGACCGGCTCTACCTCCGGCTCAAGACCCAGGCGGTCCCCCCCGGCCTCGAGGACGCCCTGCGCCGCGCCACCGGCCTCAAGTTCGACGGCCTCGAGGCCGACCCGGCGCTCGAGGGGCCGCCGCTGGTGGACAAGCGCTTCGGTTGAAGGGAAGCGGTCAGCCATCAGCTATCGGCCCTCAGCTACCCCACCCCCTCCCCGCCAGCGGGGAGGGGCCTTCTTTTGCCTACCTCCCACCCCCTAACCCCCGCTGAGCGCCGCCACCACCCCCACCCGGCTGCTCCCCTCGAGCCCCCGCGACAAGTCCCGCTCGAAGGCGTCGTCCACCACCAGGTTCACGTGGGGGCGCAGGCGGCCCTGCTCGTCGACGATGCGGAAGGCCAAGCCGGGGTAGCGCTGGTCGAGGGCGGCGATCAGGGCGGCGAGGGTGGGGGAGGGGGCCTCGAGCGTGACCTCAGCCTGGCCGCCGGTGTACTCGCGGAAGTGCGAGGAAAACCAGACCTTCATAGAGATGACCCCCGGAAACCCAGCGGCTTTAGCCCTGGGAGGAAGGGGGTTGCGCTCTGGAAGAGC
>NZ_KE387027.1:349900-484495 GCF_000430045.1 Calidithermus chliarophilus DSM 9957
CGGCTCATCGTCCCGATGAAGCTCGGGAACTACCAGCGGGGGATGCTGGCGAGGGCCAAGAGCGTCCAGGGCGGGGTGCTCACCAAGGGGCCGAAGGGCAAGTGGTACATCAACCTGATACTCAGGTTGGAAGTCCCCACCCCGCCCACAGGCGGCGGTAAAGTGGTTGGTTTGGACATGGGGCAGCGCTACATGGCTACCCTGTCCAGCGGCATCCAGGTCTCGGGCGGGGGCGTGAAGTCTCGGCGCATCCACCTCCGCAACAAGCGCGCCGAGGTACGGAGCAAGCTCGACACCGGGCGCACCAAGGGGCTGAGCGCCCTTTGGGAACGGCTTAGCGGTAAAGAGCGGCGCTTCGTGGACCACACCCTGCACACCCTGGCAAAGCGGATTGTGGACAGCCTCGAACCCGGCGATACGCTCGCCATCGAGGACTTGACGGGGCTTAGAAGTCGCACTGTCAAGCGAGGCAAGGAGGCCCGGCATTTGCACAACCTCTGGCCCTACGCCCGCTTCCGCTCCCTGCTGGGGTACAAGGCGGCGCTCAAGGGGGTGCAGGTGGTCGCCGTTGACCCCCGCGACACCTCCAAGACGTGCAGCCGGTGCGGGCATTGCGACGGGGCCAACCGCAAGAGCCAAGCCCTGTTTCGCTGCCAACGGTGCGGGTATCAGCAAAACGCCGACCTGAACGCATCCGCCAACATCGCCCAGAGAGCGGGCTCGACGGGCGCGGGCCGCCGTAACACGGCCCCGATTTTGGGAATCTCTACTCTGCATCGTCCCTTCCCGAAAGCCCACGCGCTTTAGCCGTGGGATTGTTACTGATAAGCCCCCACCGGGCGGACCGAGAGCACGCGGGGCAGGTGGGCGGCCAGGCGGCTCCAGCGGTCCCCGCCGTCGAGGCTGCCCCAGACCTCGCCGGAGGTGGTGCCGAAGAAGAGGGCGGGCGGGTCGGAGGGGTACACGCTGAAGGCTTGCCGGAAGACCGTCCACCAGGCCCGCTCCGGCAGGCCCTCGCGGCAGGCCTCCCAGGTGCAGCCCGCGTCGCGGGTGCGGTAGACCGCCGGGCGGCCCTCCGGGCAGGTGCGCGGCCACACGCGGGTGCCGTCCATGGGGAAGACGTAGGCGGTGTCGGGGTCGGTGGGGTGAACGACTATGCCGAAGCCGATGTCGCCCACCTCGGGCGGCAGGTTGCGGCCCACGCGGTGCCACAGGCCCTCGCGGCGGTCGAGGCGGTAGACCCCGCAGTGGTTCTGCTGGTAGAGCCGGTCGGGCTCGAGGGGGTGCATCACGACGCGGTGGGGGTCCTGGCCGAAGAGGTGGTAGGGGCCGTCGGCGGGGGGCGGCAGGAAGTCGGCCTCGAGGCCCTGGTTCAAGGGGGCCCAGCTATTCCCACCGTCCTTGCTCTCGAAGACCCCGCCGGTGGAGAGGCCCACGTAGAGGTGGTCGGGGTCGCGGGGGTCAACGAGGATCGAGTGGGTGATGGCCCCGCCGGGGGTCTCGCCCAGGAAGCCCGCGTAGCCCTCGAGCTCCTGGAGCCCGGCGAGGTACTCGCTGAAGGGGGTCACCTCTTCCCAGGTCTCGCCGCCGTCCTCCGAGCGGAACAGCCCGTGCGGGACGCTCCCGGCCCACCACACGCCGGGCTGCCGGGGGTGGCCGGGGGTCAGCCAGAACACCGTGTCCACCGAGCGTCCGCTGCCGGGCTGGAAGGCAGGGGGCTTGCGGCTTTCCTGCCAGCTCTGGCCCAGGTCGTCCGACCACACCACCGTAGGCCCCAGGTGCCCGGTGCGGGTCGCCACCACCAACCGGCCCCCGGGCCGCGGGTCGGCCACGGCGTCGTTGACGATCTCCCCGAAGCGGAGCGGCTGGCCCAGCGCCCAGCCGTCCTCACCCTGCGAGAGCACGTACAGCCCTTTCTGCGTGGATACCAGAAGCTGAGTCCCACCCATGATTCCTCCTCGAGCAAGGGGCGTTGATAAGGTTCGTTACTGTAATAACATAACGGAAGCCTCTGAGTAAGTCAAAAATAAAACGAGGCGGCTTCGGAGGGTGGGGGTTTACCCTACCCGCGCCTCCTCTCCGGGTGCCGGCTGAAGGTAACCCCGTCCAGGTTAGGGACTGTCTGAGGCGCTACACTGTTCACCTGAGCACTACCCCCGGCCTGCGCCGGACGAGCAGATTAAAGATCCGAGTATCCTCAGCCGGACCGTATAAAAATCCGGGCCAGCGGCAGAGCCCGGAGGTATCAGGGGAGAGGCAGTCGGGGCAGGACCTACTTGCCCCCCGCACCTGTCCGGTTATTGCAAGCCACCCCGGCTTGTGAGAGGCATGTGAAGGTGTAAACTAGGCCAGATAAAAACGCGAAGTGCTCTCGGTTTGTAAACCAGTATGTGAACTGAGGCACGAGCGAGGAGGCAAGAAACGGATGACAGCGTCACCTGGCAGTGAATACCTGGCAGTTCTGGTGTACGTCGCCGTCGCCCTGGCGATCGGGATCCTGGCGGTGGTGGTGGGGGCCGCTCTGGGGCCGAAGAAGCCGGGGCGGGCCAAGCTGATGCCCTACGAGTCGGGCAACGACCCCGCGGGCGAGGTCAAGCGGTTCCCGGTGCACTTCTACGCCATCGCTATGCTCTTCATCATCTTCGACGTGGAAGTGGCCTTCTTGTGGCCCTACGCGGTGAGTGCCGGGTCGCTGGGGATCGTGGGCTTCATCGGCCTGCTGATCTTTACCGTGCTGCTGTTCGTGGGCTTCGTCTACGAGTGGTGGAAGGGCGTCATGAAGTGGCACTAGGGAGACTTTGAATGCCGACGATCGCCGATTTGTTCACCAAAGACGTGCAGGAGCTCGAGAACGAGGGCATCCTGTTCACCACGCTGGAGAAGCTGGTGGCCTGGGGGCGCAGCAACAGCCTGTGGCCCGCGACCTTCGGGCTCGCCTGCTGCGCCATCGAGATGATGGCCTCCACCGACGCGCGCAATGACCTCAGCCGCTTCGGCTCGGAGGTCTTCCGCGCCTCGCCCCGCCAGGCCGACGTGATGATCGTGGCCGGGCGCTTGTCGAAGAAGATGGCCCCGGTGATGCGCCGGGTCTACGACCAGATGCCCGACCCCAAGTGGGTCATCGCCATGGGGGCCTGCGCCTCCTCGGGCGGCATGTTCAACAACTACGCCATCGTGCAGAACGTCGACAGCGTGGTGCCGGTCGACGTGTACGTGCCCGGCTGCCCGCCCCGCCCCGAGGCCCTCATCTACGCGGTGATGCAGCTACAGAAGAAGGTACAGGGCAAGGCCCGCGACGACCTGGGGCGCAAACTGCCCTCGGTCGAGGCCTGGAAGCGCTGAGGAGGAGCGATGCAGCGACTGCAGCAAGTGCTCGAGCAGGCCAAGAACCACGGCTGGCCGGTGGAGCAGGCCTACGGCAACACCTGGGTCACCCTGCCCCGTACCCTCTTCAAGGCCCAGATGGAGACCTGGAAGACCCAGGGCTTCAACTACCTCGCCGACATCGTCGGCCTCGACTACCTCGAGTACCCCCAGAAGAAGCCGGAGCGCTTCTGCGTGGTGTACGAGCTGGTGTCCATGCCCGGCTACAAGAGCGGCGACGGCAGCCGCTTCTTCGTGCGGGTGTTCGTGCCCGAAAGCAACCCGGTAGTGCCCACCCTCACCGACCTCTGGCTGGGCGCCGATTTCCTCGAGCGTGAGGTCTACGACATGTTCGGCATCAAGTTCGAGGGCCACCCGGATTTGCGCAAGATCCTCACCCCCGAAGACCTCGAGGGCTTCCCCCTGCGCAAGGACTTCCCCATCGGCGAGACGCCCACCCTCTTCAAGGAGGGCCGCTTCATCGACCCCGACTCCTTCCGCGCCGGGCTCACCGGGCATGAAAGCGGCATGACCGGATGGCGCGGCGGCAGCCGCAAGGGCTACCAGGACGTCTTCGAGGAGATCCAGAAGGTGGCGAAGGAAGGGGGCAACTGATGCTCAAAGAACCCATCCGGCCCGACGACGAGCTGCACTCCAAGACCAGCTTCGGCGCCGACATCGACGACGCCCCGGAGCTGAAGTCGGAGATCATGACCCTCAACGTGGGGCCGCAGCACCCCTCCACCCACGGCGTGCTGCGCGTGGTCGTCGACCTCTCGGGCGAGCAGATCCTGCGCCTGACCCCCCACATCGGCTACCTCCACACCGGCTTCGAGAAGACGATGGAGAACCGGACCTATACGCAGGACATCACCTACACCCCGCGTATGGACTACCTCCACTCCTTCGCCCACGACCTGGCCTACGCCCTGTGCGTGGAGCGGCTGGTGGGGGCCGAGGTGCCCATCCGCGCCCAGACCATCCGGGTGATGCTCAACGAGCTCTCGCGCGTCGCCTCGCACCTGGTCTTCCTGGGCACGGGCCTCCTCGACTTCGGCGCGCTCACCCCCTTCTTCTACGCCTTCCGCGAGCGCGAGGCGGTGCTCGACCTCTTCGAGTGGGTCTCCGGCCAGCGCTTCCACCACAACTACGTCCGCATCGGCGGGCTCAAGGAGGACCTGCCCGCCGAGTTCCTCAGCGAGATGAAGAAGTTCCTCGCCGTCATGCCCGACCGCATCGACGAGTACGAGAAGCTCTTCCGCGAGAGCCCCATCTTCTACGAGCGGGCCAAGGGCGTGGCGGTGATCCCGGCCGAGGACGCCATCAACCTCTCGCTCACCGGCGGCAGCCTGCGGGCGAGCGGCGTGAACTACGACGTGCGCAAGGCCTACCCTTACTCGGGCTACGAGACCTACTCCTTCGACGTGCCCGTGCTGCACGGCGGCGATGTCTACGACCGCATGGTCATCCGCATCCTCGAGATGCGCGAGTCGGTGAAGATCATCCGCCAGGCGGTGGAGCGGCTGGAGGACATCGGCCCCGGCCCCGTCCGCGACCCTAACCCCCAGGTCTCGCTGCCCCCGCGCGCGCTGCTGGAGACCTCGATGGAGGCGGTGATCTACCACTTCAAGCTCGTCACCGAGGGCTTCCACCCGGCGCTGGGCGAGGTCTACGTGCCCACCGAGAGCGCCCGCGGCGAGCTGGGCTACTACATCGTCTCCGACGGCGGCTCGATGCCCTACCGCGTCAAGGTGCGCGCCCCCAGCTTCGTCAACCTGCAGTCGCTCTCCTACGCCTGCAAGGGCGTGCAGATGGCCGACATGGTGGTGGTGATCGCCTCCTTGGACCCGGTGATGGGGGACGTGGATCGATGACAAACGCCGAACGCCACACGTCGAACGCCGAACGCCACGAAAGGCGTTGGGCGCCGAGCGTTTAGCGTTGGGCGCAACCGGAGGTTGCATGGGATTCTTCGACGACAAACAGGAATGGCTGGCCGAGGTTTTCAGCCAGTACCCCGAGCGCCGCGCGGCGCTGATGCCCCTGCTGCGCCGGGTGCAGCAGGACGAGGGCTGGATCAGCCCCGAGCGCCAGGAGGAGATCGGGCAGCTCGTAGGCGCCACCGCCACCGAGGTGGCCGGGGTGATGAGCTTTTACAGCTACTACCAGGCTTTGCCCACCGGCAAGTACCACATCCAGGTCTGCGCCACGCTCTCCTGCGCCATCGGCGGGGCCGACGAGCTGTGGGACGAGCTGGTCAACGAGCTCCAGATCCTGCGCGGCGACGTCTCGGACGACGGGCTCTTCAGCATCCAGAAGGTGGAGTGCCTGGGCTCGTGCCACACCGCGCCGGTGATCCAGGTCAACGACGAGCCCTACGTGGAGTGCGTGACCAAGGCCCGCCTGCGCGCCCTGCTCGACGGGCTGCGCCAGGGCAAGCGCCTGGAGGACATCCAGCTCCCCGGCAAGGCGGGGCACGTCGTGCACAACCGCGGCGATGAGGTGGGCGCATGAGCAACGGACCCATTACGTCGGGCAAGGACCCCCGCTTCGAGGTGACGCTCTACAAGCACGTGGGCCAGGACAAGTCCTGGACCCTGGACTACTACCTCGCCCACGGCGGCTACCAGGCCATCCAGAAGGCCCTGGCCATGGGCCAAGACGCGGTGATCGAGGAGGTCAAGAAGTCGGGGCTACGCGGGCGCGGGGGGGCGGGCTTCCCCACCGGCCTCAAGTGGAGCTTCATGCCCAAGAACACCGGCAAGCAGCACTACATCGTCTGCAACGCCGACGAGAGCGAGCCGGGGAGCTTTAAAGACCGCTACCTCCTCGAGGACGACCCCCACCAGCTCATCGAGGGCATGATGATCGCGGGGCTCGCCATCCAGGCCACCAAGGGCTACATCTACATCCGCGGCGAGTACCGCCGGGCCTACGACCGCGTGGCGGCGGCCATCAAGGAGGCCCGCGAGCGCGGCTACCTGGGCCAGAACCTCTTCGGCACCTCCTTCGAGTTCGACCTCTACGTGCACCGGGGGGCCGGGGCCTACATCTGCGGCGAGGAGACCGCGCTGATGAACAGCCTCGAGGGCCTGCGCGCCAACCCGCGCATGAAGCCGCCCTTCCCGGCCCAGGCCGGGCTGTGGGGCAAGCCCACGACCATCAACAACGTCGAGTCGCTGTGCAGCGCGGTGCACATCATCCAGCGCGGCGCCGACTGGTTCGCCAGCATGGGCACCGAGAAGTCGCGGGGCCACAAGCTCTTCCAGGTGTCGGGGCCCTTCAAGCGCCCCGGGGTGTACGAGCTGCCGCTGGGCACCACCTTCCGCGAGCTGCTGTACGACTGGGCCGGGGGCCCCACCGAGCCCATCCAGGCCATCATCCCCGGCGGCTCCTCCTGCCCGCCGCTGCCCTGGAGCGACGAGATCCTCGACACCCCCATGGACTACGAGTCCATCGCGGCCAAGGGCTCGCTGCTGGGCACGGGCGGGGTCATCGGCATCCCCACCAGCATGAGCATGGTGGACGCGATGTGGAACGTGACCCGCTTCTACGGCCACGAATCCTGCGGCAAGTGCACCCCCTGCCGCGAGGGCGTCTCGGGCTGGATGGTGCGCCTGTTCGAGAAGATGGGCACCGGGCGGGGCGAGAAGGGCGACGTGGAGTTGCTCGAGGACCTCCTGAACCAGATCGAGGGCCGCTCCTTCTGCGCCCTGGCCGACGCGGCCTGCTGGCCGGTGCGCGGCAGCTTAAAGCACTTCCGCGACCAGTTCGTGGACGTGGTGGAGAACAAGAAGGTGCTCGAGCGTGCGGGAAGCCGCTGGGGATAAATATGCCGAACGCTAAACGCCTAACGCCGAACGCCCGAAGACCATAGGCTTATGGAAACCCTGTACCCGACCTACTTCGGACACGAGCAACTCGAGGTCTATCACCTGGCCCTGGGGTTTGTGTCCGAGGTGTACCGGTTGAGCGAGACATTCCCGAAGTCGGAGCAATTCGGCCTGACCAACCAGCTCCGGCGGGCAGCGACCTCGGTCGCGCTCAACATTGCCGAGGGCAAGGGCCGTGGGTCCGATCGGGACTTCGCCAAATTTCTCTACCAGTCGAGGGGCAGCCTGCTCGAGTCGGTGAGCGCCTTGCAGATCTCGGTGAAGCTGGGGTTCTCAGGACTCGACCAGATCGAAGCCCTCTTGGCAGAGGCGGATAGAATCAACGCCAAACTCAACGCCCTCATCAACTCCTTGGACACGGGGGTTTAGGCGTTCGGCGTTGGACGTTCGGCGTTCGACGGAGGTTTGTGAATGGCTAAAGTGACCGTAAACGATCGCGTGGTCGAGGTGCCCAACGGCACCTCCGCCATGGACGCGATATTCCACGCGGGCTACGACGTGCCGCTGTTCTGCGCCGAGCGGCACCTCTCGCCCGTGGGGGCTTGCCGGATGTGCCTGGTGCGCACCGGCGCCCCGCGCAAGGGGCCTGACGGCAACTGGATCCTCGACGAGAACGGCCAGCCCAAGATCTTCTGGATGCCCAAGCTGGCGGCCTCCTGCATCACCGCCGTGACCGACGGCATGGTGATCGACACCCTCTCCGACGAGGTCAAGCACGCCCAGTCGGGGATGGTCGAGCTCACCCTCTTCAACCACCCCCTCGACTGCCCCACCTGCGACAAGGGCGGAGCCTGCGAGCTGCAGGACCGCTCCTACGAGTACGGGCTGGTCGAGAAGTTCTACCACCCCCAGGCGATGGAGCTGCCCATGTACACCCGCTACGACATGACGCGGCGGCACGTGGACAAGCACCACTCGCTCTCGGAGTTCATCGTCCTCGACCGCGAGCGCTGCATCCACTGCAAGCGCTGCATCCGCTACTTCGAGGAGGTGCCGGGCGACGAGGTCCTCGACTTCATCGAGCGCGGGGTCCACACCTTCATCAACACCGAGGACGACGGGCTGCCCTCCAACTTCAGCGGCAACATCACCGACATCTGCCCGGTGGGCGCCCTGCTCGACCAGACCGCCCGCTTCCGCGCGCGCAACTGGGAGTACGACTCCACCCAGACCACCTCGATGGACGACGCCACCGGCTCCGGGATCATCGTCGACACCCGCAGCGGGGCCCTCGAGCGCATCCGCGCCGCCGAGCGCCGCGAGGTCAACGAGACCTGGATCTCCGACGCCGCCCGCTTCGGCCACGAGTGGGTCAACGAGGGCCGCGTGCGGCGCCCGCTGGTGCGCCGTGAGGGCAAGCTGGTAGAGGCCAGTTGGGAAGAAGCCCTCGCCGCCATCAAGGCCGGGCTGGCCGGGGTGAGCAAGGGCGAGATCGGCATCTACCTCGGCGGCAACGCCACCCTCGAGGAGGGCCTGGCCGCCGTGGAGCTGGCCGAGGCGCTGGGCACCCCCCACCGCGACTTCGAGGGCCGCACCAACAGCCCCGCCACCGCCTTCGCCGCCGCCACCTTCGACGAGCTGCTCGACTCGAGCTTCGTGCTGGTGCTGGGCGACCCCAGCGAGGAAGCCCCCATCCTGCACCTGCGCCTCTCCGAGCTGACCCGCGGCCTCAAGCCCGCCGCGCCGCTGAGCCACGGCACCCCCTTCGCCAACCTCAACATCAAGGAACGCATGGAGCGCGACCGCAACAAGCTCGCGCTCTTCAGCCCCTACCCGGTGCGCATCGCCAAGTGGGCGGGGGCCTCCGGGGTCCACGCGCCGGGCGCCGAGGCCGCGTTGCTGGCCGCGCTGCTGGGCCAGAGCGAGGCCCTCCCCGAGGGCGTCAGCGCCGAGGCCGTGGCCTGGACCAAGGGGAGGCTCGAGGCCGGCGGGGCCACCCTGGTGCTGGGCGCCGCCGTGCTCAACGACCCCCTGGCCGCCGCCAAGGCCCGCGCCCTGGCCGAGAAGTACGGCGCCAAGGTCATGTGCATGACCCCCGCCGCCAACGCCCGCGGCCTGGAGTTCCTGGGCCTCTACCCCGGCAAGGGCGGCGTGTCCTGGAACGAGAGCGGCCTCAAGGCCGCCTACTGGGGCTACCTCCCCAGCGAGGAGCAGCTCAAGGCCGCCGGCTTCCGGGTGCTGCACCTGACCCACCTCGGCCCGCTGGCCGAGCGCTACGCCGACGTGGTGCTGCCCAACCAGACCGCCTACGAGAAGCGCGGCCAGACCGTCAACCTCGAGGGCCGGGTGCTGCCCCTGGAGCCCGCCGGGATCAACAACGGCGAGGCCGACGGCGCGGTGGCCGCCCTGGCCCTGCTGGCCGAGGCCGCCGGGCTCAAGCCCCCGGTGCGGCTGGTGCGCCAGGCCGCCAAGACGCTGCACGACCAGTACAAGCTGCCCGCCTCAGGCGGGATCTGGAGCGGCAAGGCGGCGAGCTTCGGCACCCCGGCCACGGCGGGCCCGCTCTACCTGCGCCCGAGCATGTGGCGGCGCGAGCAACTGGTGGGCGCGGCGGCCAAGGTGGTGCAGGTGCGGCTCGAGGCCAGCCCCGAGACCGCGCGCGCGCACGGCCTGGTCGACGGGGCGGCGGTGGAGGTCGAGACCCCCGGGGGCCTCGAGCGGGCCACCGTCAAGGTTGTGGAGGGCCTGCCCGCGGGGGTAATGTATCTGCCTGCGTTGGGAGCCTGGTCAGGCCGTAGCGTGCCGGCCCGGGTCCTGGTCCCGATGGAGGGCGCCTATGACTGATCCGCTGTGGATGGTCGGCATCAAGGCCTTTCTGGTGGTCTTTGGTCTGCTGACCGCTTTCGCCTACATGACCCTGATCGAGCGCCGCCTGCTGGCGCGCTTCCAGGTGCGCTGGGGCCCCAACCGCGTGGGCCCCATGGGCCTGCTGCAGCCCTTGGCCGACGCGATCAAGTCCATCCTCAAGGAGGACATCGTGCCCGCCAAGGCCGACAAGGTGGTCTTCGTGCTGGCGCCCATCATCGCCATCACCTTCGCGCTGGTGGGCTTCGGCCTGATCCCCTTCGGGCCCGAGGGCGCCTTCTTCGGCTTCGACCCCTGGGTCATCGACCTCGACGTGGGCATCCTCTACCTCTTCGCGGTGAGCGAGATGGCGGTCTACGGCATCTTCCTCGCCGGGTGGGCCTCGAACTCCAAGTACTCGCTGCTGGGCTCGCTGCGCTCCTCGGCCGCGCTCATCTCCTACGAGCTGGCGCTGGGCATGAGCCTCTTGGCCCCGGTGATGCTGGTGGGCTCCTTGAACCTCCAGGACATCGTGGAGTGGCAGGATAAGCACGTCTGGCTGATCCTGCCGATGTTCCCGGCCTTCGTGCTCTTCACCATCGCCTCGATGGCCGAGGCCGCCCGCACCCCCTTCGACCTGCCCGAGGCCGAGCAGGAGCTGGTGGGCGGCTACAACACCGAGTACGCCTCGATCAAGTGGGCGCTGTTCCAGATGGCCGAGTACGTGCACCTCATCACCGCCTCGGCGCTCATCCCCACCATCTACCTCGGCGGCTGGAAGATGCCGGGCTTCATCCCCGACATCCCCTACCTGTGGATGTTCCTCAAGATCGCGCTGTTTTTGTTCTTCTTCATCTGGGTGCGCGCGACCTGGTTCCGCCTGCGCTACGACCAGCTCATGCGCTTCGGCTGGGGGCGCTTGTTCCCGGTGGCGCTGGTGTGGTTCTTGGTGGTGGCCTTCTACGTCGCGGTCAACGGCTCGAGTGCCCAGGCCGCCCCGCAGGGCGCGGTGGAGCCGCCCGCTTCCCAGGCGCTGTTCACCCCCGGAGGTAAAGCATGAGTGTGACTGCATTGGCGCAGAGCCTGGGGATCACCCTCAGGGCGCTGTTCTCCAAGCCGGTGACGGTTTCCTACCCCGACGCCCCGGTGGCCCTCAAGCCGCGCTGGCACGGGCGGCACGTGCTCACCCGCCACCCCAATGGCCTCGAGAAGTGCATCGGCTGTAGCCTGTGCGCGGCGGCCTGCCCGGCCTACGCCATCTACGTCGAGGCGGCCGAGAACGACCCCGATAACCCGGTGAGCGCGGGCGAGCGCTACGCCAAGGTCTACGAGATCAACATGCTGCGCTGCATCTTCTGCGGCCTGTGCGAGGAGGCCTGCCCGACGGGCGCGGTGGTGCTGGGCTATGACTTCGAGATGGCCGACTACCGCTACTCCGACCTCGTCTACGCCAAGGAGGACATGCTGGTGGAGGTGCAGGGCACCAAGCCCCAGCGCCGCGAGGCGGCCTACACCGGCAAGGAGGTCAAGCGCGGCTACGCGGTGCCCTACGTGCGGCCGGAGCTCGAGGGCTTCCAGGCCCCCGTCTTCAAGGACCCCGAGCGCGCCTCCATCGCGCGGCAGCTCGGGGTGGACAAGCCCGGAGGCAAGAAATGAGCTTCGCCGAACTGCTCGCCGCGGCCTTGCTGCTCCTGAGCGCCCTGGTGGTGGTGCGGGCCTCCAACGCGGTGCACGCCGCGCTGGCGCTCATCGCCAACTTCCTGGTGATCGCCGGGGTGTACGTGGGGCTCGAGGCCCGCTTCGTGGCGATGACCCAGATCATCGTCTACGCCGGGGCCATCGTGGTGCTGTTCCTCTTCGTGATCATGCTGCTGTCGGCCGCCCAGGCCAACGTGGGCAAGGACATGCTGCCGGGGCTGCAGGTCCCCGCCGTCGTGGGCGCGCTGGGGTTGGCCGGGGTGCTGACCTACGCCGTGACCCGCTTCACGGCCCCCCCCAACCCCGGCACCCTGGGCGGGGGGCTGCCGCAGGCGCTGGGGCCGCTGCTCTATAGCCCCGAGAAGTGGCTCTACGCCCTGCTGGTGGTGGGCTTCTTGCTGCTGGTGGCCACCATCGCGGCGGTGGTGCTGGTCGAGCCCGAGCGCATCGTGCCCGAGAAGGTCATCAAGAGCGCTTCGGAAGAGCTGAAGGAGATGGTGGAACGATGAGCTGGCTGGTGGTTTCCGCGCTCCTCTTCGCCATCGGCGCCTACGGGGTGCTCTCGAGGCGCACCGCGATCCTGGTCTTCCTCTCCATCGAGCTCATGCTCAACGCCGCCAACCTGGCCCTCATCGCCTTCGCCAAGCAGTGGGGCAGCCTCGACGCGCAGGTGGTGACGCTCTTCGTCATCGCCATCGCCGCGGCCGAGGTGGCGGTGGGGCTGGGGCTGATCGTGGCGATCTTCCGCCGCCGGGAGACCACCGGCATCGACGAGCTGAGGGGGCTTAAGGGCTAACGTATGCAAGAGACCATATTGCTACCGCTGATCATCCTGCTGCCCCTGCTGGGCTTCGCCGTGCTGGGCCTGTGGGGCAAGCGCATGCAGGAGCCTACGCCGGGCATCGTCGCCAGCGCTTTGGTGCTGGGCAGCTTCGTGCTGGGCGTAGTGCTGCTGGCGCAGGGAGGGGCGCGGTGGGGGCTGGAGGACTGGCTCCCCGGCATCCCCCTCTCCTTCGCCCTCGACAACCTCTCCGGCCTGATGGTGATGATCGTGGCCGGGATCGGCTTCCTGATCCACGTCTACGCCATCGGCTACATGCACGGCGACGCCGGCTTCAGCCGCTTCTTCAGCTACTTCAACCTCTTCATCGCGGCGATGCTGGTGCTGGTGCTGGGCGACAGCCTCCCCGTGGTGTTCGTCGGCTGGGAGGGCGTGGGGCTGGCGAGCTACCTGCTCATCGGCTTCTGGTACGCCGACCGCGTCAACGGCGACTCGGCCCGCAAGGCCTTCATCGTCAACCGCATCGGCGACCTGGGCTTCTTGCTGGGGATGGGCGTGCTGTGGGCCAACTTCGGCACCCTCTCCATCTCCGAGCTGCGCGAGGCCATCGCCCCCGAGGGCGAGCTGGCCGTGGGCCTCAACAACGCCGCGCTCGCCCTGGCGGCCTTCCTGTTGTTCGTGGGGGCTATCGGCAAGAGCGCGCAGGTGCCCCTGATGGTCTGGCTCCCCGACGCGATGGCGGGCCCCACCCCGGTCTCGGCGCTGATCCACGCCGCGACCATGGTCACGGCGGGGGTCTACCTGCTGTGCCGCAACAGCTTCCTCTACTTCGACCTGCCCGACGTGTCCTTCTGGATCGTGCTGATCGGGATGATCACCGCGGTCTACGGGGCGCTGTGCGCCTTCGGCCAGACCGACATCAAGCGCATCGTGGCCTACTCGACCCTCTCGCAGCTCGGCTTCATGTTCGTGGCGGCCGGGGTGGGGGCCTACTGGGTGGCGATGTTCCACGTGATGACCCACGCCTTCTTCAAGGCCCTGCTGTTCATGTCCTCGGGCTCGGTGATCCACGCCCTGGGCGGTGAGCAGGACGTGCGCAAGATGGGCGGGATGTGGAACTACCTGCCCCAGACCCGCATCCACGGCCTGGTGGGCGCGCTGGCGCTGGGCGGCCTGCCGCTGTTGTCGGGCTTCTGGTCGAAGGACGCGATCCTGGCCTACTCCTACGAGTACTCGCCGGTGGTGTGGTTCGTGATGCTGCTGGTGGCCGCCATGACCGCGCTGTACTCGATGCGCTGGTTCGTGCTGGTGTTCCTGGGTAAGTACCGCGGCCACGAACACCCGCACGAGAGCCCCTCGGTGATGACCTGGCCCAACCACGTCCTCACCCTGGGCTCGCTCTTCGCCGGCTTCGTGGGCCTGCCCTACGTGATCCAGTACAAGAACTTCCTCGAGCCCTGGCTCAACAAAGTCATCGTCCACCACGAGCACGAGAAGCTGCCGGTGCTGGAGGAGTGGACCCTGATCCTCGTCTCGGCGGCGGTGGCGGTGGGCGCTTTGTACTACGGCTACCGCTTCTTCCAGGCCGAGGCGGCGGGCCGGCTCCCGGCGTGGTTCGTCCGCTTCCAGGAGGCCTCGCTGCGCAGCTTCTACGCCGACGACGTCTACAACGCCCTCATCGTCAAGCCGCTCAAGAGCGTGGCCAAGATCCTCTTCGACGCCGATAACGGCGTGCTCACCGGTTTCCAGTGGCTCGGCAGCGTCACCGGGACGCTGGGCGGGCTCCTGGCGCGGCTCGAGACCGGCTACCTGCGCTTCTACGCGGCCGGCCTGCTGGTGGCCGCCGTGCTCCTGATCCTCGTGGGGGTGATCCGGTGAACCCCAAGCCGAGCTCGAAACCTCAGGCCCTCCCCGGCACCCCAAGGCCCGGTTGTTCGCGGAACCTGCCGCTCGCCTCGGGGGCCCCTGAAGGGGGTGAACGATGAACTACGATGCTTTGATGCACGTCGGGCTGTTCCTCCCCCTGCTGGCGGGGATCGCCCTGCTGATCTGGCCCAGCCTGGGCCGCACCTTCGCCGTGGCCGCCGCCGGCGTGACCTTCCTGCTCGCGGCCTGGCTCTTCGCGGGGGCTCAGGGCGAGGGCGCGGGCTACGCCTCGCAGACCCTCCTGCTCGAGCCCATCCAGATGTACTACGCCCTCGGCCTTGACGGCGTGGGCCTGATGCTGTGGCTGGCCGTGAGCTTCACCACCCTGCTGGCGGTGTACATCGCGCAGGTGCCCATCCGCATGCTGGGTTGGGCGCTGTTGATGGAGACCGGGTTGCTGGGCATCTTCGCCGCCGCCGACCTCGTCCTCTTCTACGTCTTCTTCGAGGCCACCCTGATCCCCGCGCTGCTGATGCTGGGGCTCTACGGCGGGCGCGAGCGCCTCAAGGCGGCCTACACCTTCGCCCTCTTCACCCTGGTGGGCTCGCTGCCCATGCTGGCGGCGGTCTTCGCGGTGCGCTACCTGGGCGGCGCGCCCAGCTTCCTCCACGCCGACCTGGCGGCCAACCCGGTGAGCGGGGCCGCGGCTACCTGGGTCTTCCTGGGCTTCCTGGTCGCCTTCGCGGTCAAGACCCCGCTCTTCCCGCTGCACGCCTGGCTGCCCTCCTTCCACGCCGAGAACCACCCCTCGGGCCTGGCCGACGCCATGGGCACCTTGTACAAGGTGGGCCTCTTCGCCTTCTTCAAGTGGGCCATCCCCCTGGCCCCCGAGGGCTTCGCGCAGTTCCAGGGCCTGTTGCTGCTCCTGGCGGCCTTCGGCGCGATCTACGCGGCCTGGCTGGCCTTCGCGGCCCGCGATTGGAAGCGCCTGCTGGCCTACGGCGGCGTGAGCCACATGGGCCTGGGCGCGCTGGGCCTCTTCAGCGGCCACGCCGACGGGGTGACCGGGGCGCTGTTTTTGCTGGCGGCCTCGATGGTCTACACCGGCGGGCTATTCCTGGTAGTCGGCCGCATCGCCGAGCGTACCGAGACGCTCGAGATCGGCCCGGTGCGGGGCATCGCCAAGAGCGCCCCCGCGCTGAGCGTGCTGACGATGTTTTTGGTGATGGCCATGATCGGCCTGCCCGGCCTCTCGGGCTTCCCCGGCGAGTTCATGGCGCTGCTGGGCGCCTGGAAGGCCAGCCCCTGGCTCACCTTCGTCGCCTTCACCGCGGTGATCGCGGCGGCGGCCTACGCCCTCACCGCCTACCAGGCCCTCTTCCAGGAGAGCCCCAACCGCACCGTCCCCGACCTCACCCCGCGCGAGTGGGTCTTCGGGGTGGCGGTGGTGGCCTCGACCCTGCTGGTGGGCCTCTACCCCAAGATGTTTACCGAGCTGATCCACCCGGTTTCCGAGGCGCTGGCGAAGCTGCTGGGAGGTGGGGCGTGATCACCCTCTACCTCCTGGGCGCGGCCAGCGTCGTGCTCACCCTGCTGGGCTTCTTCGTGCCCGCCCGCGTCACCCGCTGGGTGGCGGTGGGCAGCGTCGGGGCGACGCTGGCCTACCTCTTCTTTACCTGGGGCCAGGAGCAGACCGCCTTCGGCGGGCTTTACGTCGTGGACTCGGTGTCGCAGGGCTTCACGATGGTGGCCCTGCTGGGCGTGCTGTGGGCGCTGATCCTCGGGCGCACCGAGAAGTGGGAGTTCCCGCTGCTGCTGGTCTACGCGGCCACCGGGATGCACTTCATGGCCTCCTCGCCCAACCTGCCCGTGCTGCTGGTGGCGCTCGAGGTCTTCTCGCTGCCCCTGTACGTCCTCGCCACCTGGCGGCGCGACGAGCGCGGCTTCGAGGCGGGCCTGAAGTACTTCCTGCTGGGCGCGCTCTCGGCGGCCATCTTCCTCTACGGCATCGCGCTGCACTTCGGCGCCACCGGCTCCTTCAACGCCGGGGCCGAGGGCTCGGGGCCGCTGTACGTCACCGCGCTGCTGCTGATTTTGGGGGCGCTGGCCTTCAAGGTCAGCCTGGTGCCCTTCCACTGGTGGACCCCCGACGTCTACCAGGGCAGCCCCACCACCGTCTCGCTGATGATGGCCACGGCGGTCAAGGCCGCGGGCTTCGCCGCGCTGGTGCGGGTGCTGGACGTGCAGGACCAGGGCCTGTGGGGCCTGGGGCTCGGCGCCCTCATCGCCCTCACCGTGGTCTTCGGCAACCTGGGCGCGCTGGCCCAGCGCGAGAGCAAGCGCCTGCTGGCCTACTCCTCCATCGCCCACGCCGGGTACGTGGGGCTGGGCCTCTTCAGCGGCACCGGCGCCCCCGCCATCGGCTTCTACCTGCTGGCCTACGCGCTCTCCACCGGCCTGGCCTTCGCGGTGCTGGCCGCCGTCTCGCAGGGCGACGTGCCCTACGAGCGCCTGCGCGGGCTGCTCTACCGCAAGCCGGTGCTGGGCGTGGCGATGGGCATCGGCCTGCTCTCGCTGGCCGGGCTGCCGCCTTTCGCGGGCTTCTGGGGCAAGCTGCTGGTCTTCCTCGAGGCCGCCCGGGCCCAGCAGTGGGGCCTGCTGGTGCTGGCGTTGCTCACCTCGGCCGTGGCCGCCTACTACTACCTGCGCCTGTTCAACCTGCTCATCGACCGGCGCCAGGAAGCCCGCGAGGAAGGGGGAGCCCCCGTTGCCGCCGGGCTGGCCGGGACCCCGGTGCTCTCGGGCCAGGGCGCGGGCGGCCTGAGCCTGGCCACCGGCCGCTCCTCCACGGCCACCCTGGTGGTCGCCGCCGCGCTGGTGGTGCTGCTGGGCATCCTGCCCGGCTGGGGCTACCGGCTCTTCAGCCCGGTCCCCTTCGCCGCGCTCTCCCAGGCGGCGGCCCAGCCCGCGGCCCTTCCCGCCACCTTCGCCATCACCTCGCCCTCCGACGGGGCCGAGCTGCGGGCCGACGAGTTCAGCCTGCAGGGCACCGGCAACGCGGGGGAGACCCTCGAGGTCTACGACAACGGCACCAAGCTCGCCGACGTCACGGTGGGCGAGAACGGCGGCTGGTCGCTCACCCTGCCCAGCCTGCCCGCCCCCGGCGAGCACACCTACCAGGTCCGGCGGCCCGGGGAGAGCGAGGGCCCGTCGGTACGGGTCAAGATCCTCGAATAGGACTGCCCGCCGGATCAACGTCTGGGGCGCACCGAGATGCGCCCCAGCGGCTTTTTGGTATGCTAGCCTCCGGTCCGAAATTCCGGAGGTCGCCGTGAAGGTCGTCATCTTTGGAGCCACAGGGGGCACGGGGCGGCATCTGGTGGAGCAGGCGTACGCGCTGGGGCACGAGGTCACGGCCTTTACCCGCAACCCGGCGCGCCTCGAGCCCTTCGAGGAGCTGGAGGTCGTGCGCGGCGACGTGCTGGACCCTGCCGCCGTCGGCAGGGCGGTCCGGGGCCAGGACGCGGTGATCATCGCGCTGGGCGACGGGAACGCCAAGGACAGCCGGGTGCGCAGCGAGGGCACGGCCAACGTGGTGCGGGCCATGCTCGAGCACGGCGTGCGCCGCCTCATCGCCGTGAGCTCCTTCGGCGTGGGCGACAGCCGCAAAGGGCTCATGGCCTACGCGGCCTGGCTCTTCCTGCGCGAGGCCCTGCTCGACCACGAGCGCCAGGAGGAGATTATCCGTAACAGCGGCCTGGACTGGACCATCGTCCGGCCCACCGGCCTCACCAACGAGCCCCGCACCGGCCGCTACAAGGTCGGCACCCCCGGCCGCGGCCGCATCCCCCGCGCCGACGTGGCCGACTTCATCCTGCGCGAGCTGAAGGAGAACGCCTACGTACACCAGGCGCCGGTGCTGGGGTCTTGAGGGGTAAGGGAAGCGGTCAGCCGTCAGCCATCAGCGATGAGCCCGTAGCTCGTGCTAAACCCCTCCCCGTCCCTCACCGTCGGCGGGGAGGGTTTATACCAGATTCGGTTAGTTCGGCGCCGGATGGCGGCGCCGCCCCGCCTTGGCGGGGCGGCCGACCGAAGTTATCCGCGTAGCGGAGGGCGATACCGCCCCTTGGAAGGGATACGCTTTCTTCGCCGACCGTCAGGGAGGGGTGTGCTCTAGGATTCAAAAAGATAGCCTCTGGGGGTCTTTGGTTTGGATGATTATCTTTTTGAATCCGGTATTATCCCCCCTAGCCCCCCTTGCTAAGGGGGGAACAAGGCCTCTTGCGTCCTGCGTTTTGCGTACGGCATAGCGACCCACGTTTTGCGTTTTGCGTTTAGCGTTTTGCTATCGGCTATGGGCTATCGGCTATCAGCTATCAGCGTTCAGCGTTCGGCGTACGACGCAGGACGTACGCCCCGCGCCCGGCTACCGGCTACCGACCACCGCCCTCACCACCACCCCTTCCGCCTCGAGCCCCGCCACCTCCTCGGCGCTCAGGCCCAGCACGCCGGTGAGCACCTCGAGGGTGTGCTGGCCCAGCAGGGGCGGGGCGCTTTGGACCTGCGCCGGGGTGCGGGAGAAGTAGGAGAGGGGGGAGCCGATGAGGGGGAGCGGGCCCAGCGTGGGGTGGTGGGCCTCGACGCGCATCCCCCGGGCCTGGGCCTGGGGCTCGGCGAAGGCCTCGGCCAGGGAGTTGACCGGGGTGGCGGGCACGCCGGCCTGCTGGAGGGCGCTCAGCCAGTGGGCCCGCGGGCAGGTCTTGAAGACGGCCTCGAGCCGTCCCAGCAACTCGGCGCGGTGGAGCACGCGGCCCTGGTTGGTCCGGAAGCGCTCGTCCTCCCACAGCTCGAGGTGGCCGATGGCCTCGCAGGTGCGGCGGTACTGCTCGTCGTTGCCCACGGTGAGCATGAACCAGCCGTCGCTGGCCTCGAAGGCCCCGTAGGGCACGATCTGGGGGTGGGCGTTGCCCAGCCGGGCCGGGTTGGTGCCGCTGACCAGGTAGCTCTGGGCCAGGTTGGCCATGGCCGAGAGCCCGGTGTCGAAGAGGGCGAGGTCGATGTGCTGGCCCTGGCCGCTTCTCTCGCGCTCGAGCAGCGCCGCCAGCACTGCCCCTGCCCCGGTCATGCCGGTCATGAGGTCCACCCAGGCCACCGGGACCCGCACCGGCGGCCCCTCCGGCTCGCCCGTCACCGACATGATGCCGATGAGCCCCTGGATCGCCACGTCGTAGCCGGGCTCCTGGGCGCGGGGGCCGGTGTGCCCGTAGCCGGTGATGGAGAGGTAGACCAGGCGGGGATTGAGCCGGGCCAGGGAGGGGTAGTCCAGGCCATAGCGGGCCAGGTCGCCGGTCTTGTAGTTCTCCACCAGCACGTCGGCCTGGGCGGCCAGCGCCTGCACCAGCGCCTGCCCGCGCGGGTCCTTGAGGTTGACCGCCACGCTCTTCTTGCCCCGGTTGGCCGAGAGGTAGTAGGCGCTTTCCCCCGCCGCTCCCAGCTTCCAGCCGGCGGGTTCGGCGGGCTCGAGGAAGGGCGGCCCCCAGGTGCGGGTGTCGTCGCCCCTAGGCGGCTCGACCTTCCAGACCTCCGCCCCCAGGTCGGCGAGCATCTGGGTGCAGAAGGGGCCCGCCAGGATGCGGGAGAGGTCGAGGACTTTGAGGCCGGTGAGCGCACCCACGGTCTAGCTGGCCAGCTCGAGGGCCACTTCTTCCCTCACGACCTTCAGCCGCTTGCCCAGGTGCTCCTCGAGGAAGCCGAGCGCGTCCTGAATCGCCTCTTCCGCAGTGCTGCCGTAACCCTGAAGCTCGGGGTACTCGAGAATTTTCGCCACGTACGGCTCGAACTCCCCTTCGTATTCGGGGTGGTATTCGACGTTAATCCGCACTTTCATCGTACCTCCAGTTGATCTATTGCACGTAGGAGCGCTTTCACGGCCTCCGGGTGGACGGGACGTTTGGCGGGATGTGGCTCGTGGACGCTTACCACGAACCCAGACTCGTGCACAAAGCGCCTGCGGCTTCCCTTTCCAATGAGCAGTGTAAACCCATACGCTTCAGCCAGTTCACGGAAGTCCTGCCAGTCGCACCGTGTGATCCGCCCCGCAACGCGCGCCCGGAGTTCGGCTCTGTCCATCGGCGGCTAGAATACCAGGTCATAACCGTAGAACTGCTCATCCCGCCTCATGCCAAAGCGTTCGTGGAGGGCCTATGTCTCTACTCGAGCGCGTTGAGGCCGGTGATGTCGCGCCCCAGGATCAGGGTGTGGATGTCGTGGGTGCCCTCGTAGGTGTCCACGGTCTCGAGGTTGAGCATGTGGCGGATGGCGTGGTACTCGAGGGTGATGCCGCTGCCGCCCAGGATTTCCCGCGCCGAGCGGGCGGCGTTCAGGGCGGCGCGCACGTTGTCGCGCTTGCCGATGCTCACCTGCTGGGGGCGCAGCTTGCCCGCGTCCTTGAGCTGGGCTAAGCGCCAGGCCACCAGCAGGCCCTTGGTGTGGTCACTGAGCATGCGCACCAGCTTCTCCTGCACCAGTTGGCGGCTGCCGATGGGCTTGCCGAAGGTGGTGCGGGTCTGGGCGAAGCTCAGGGCTTCGGTGTAGACGGCCTCGAGCGCCCCCAGCGCCCCCCAGGCGATGCCGAAGCGGGCCTGGGTCAGGCAGGAGAGCGGCCCCTTGAGCCCCTGCACGCCGGGCAGCATGGCGCTGGCGGGGACGCGCACGTCCTCGAGCACCAGCTCGCTCGTCACCGAGGCCCGCAGCGAGGCCTTGTGCCCCACCTCGTTGGCCTTGAAGCCGGGGGTGTCGGTGGGGACGATGAAGCCGCGCACCACGCCCGCGTCGTCCTTGGCCCAGACGATGGCGAGGTGGGCCAGGTTGCCGTTGGTGATCCACATCTTGGTGCCGCTGAGCACGTAGCCGTCGCCGTCCTTGCGGGCGCGGGTCTTCATGTTGCCGTCGGGGTCGCTGCCGCCGTCGGGCTCGGTGAGGCCGAAGCAGCCCACCATCTCGCCCGTGGCCAGCCGGGGCAGGTACTCGCGCTTTTGCTCCTCGGAGCCGAAGGCGTAGATGGGATACATCACCAGCGAGCTCTGCACGCTGCAGAAACTGCGCAGGCCGGAATCGACGCGCTCGAGCTCGTAGGCGATGAGGCCGTAGGCCGCGCTCGAGACCCCCGCCCCGCCGTACTCGGCGGGGATGGTGGGGCCTAAGAAGCCCATCTCCCCGAAGCGCCGGATCAGGTGGGTGGGGAAGGTGCCCTCCTCCCACCACTGCCCGATGTGGGGCAGGGCTACGTCGTCGAGGAAGCGTCTTGAGGAGCGCTGGATCTCGCGCTCTTCGGGGGTGAGGAGTTCGAAGAGGCCCAGGTAGTCGAGCATCTGGGTGCCGCTGGGGGTCGTGACCATGCCCCGATTTTAGCCCCTGGGCCAGGGGCATTCGCCCGGGCCGCCTGCTTGGCCCCGAGCTACTTCCGGGCCGGAGTCTCCCGTTAGAATGCGCTATGCAGCGCGAAACGCTGATCCGTCTTCTCGAGGTCGCGCGGGGCGACGCCCCCGCCGACTTAGTGCTGGGCAACGCGCGGGTGCTCAACGTGTTCACCGGGGAGGTCTACCCGGCTGCGGTGGCGATCGCCGGCGGGTTCATCGCCGGGGTGGGGGAGGGCTACGTGGGCCGCGAGGTGCACGACCTGGGCGGGCGCTTCCTGGTGCCCGGCCTCATCGACACCCACATCCACATCGAGTCCACGCTGACGCTGCCCTACGAGCTGGCCCGGGTCATCGTGCCCAAGGGGACCACCACGCTCGTCGCCGACCCCCACGAGATCGCCAACGTGTGCGGCCTCGAGGGCGTGCGCTTCCTGCTCGAGGCCTCCGAGGGCCTGCCGCTGGACTGCCTGTTCATGCTGCCCTCCTGCGTGCCCGCGAGCCCGTTCTCCAGCAGCGGGGCGGTGCTCGAGGCCGCCGACCTCCTGAAGCTGTGGGGCACCCACCCCCGCATCCTGGGCCTGGCCGAGTTCATGAACGTGCCCGGCGCGGTGCTCGGTGACCCGCAGTGCCTCGACAAGCTGATGGCCTTCCAGGGGGAGCGCATCGACGGGCACGCGCCCGGCCTGGGCGGGAAGTGGCTCCAGGCCTACGCCGCCGCCGGGCCCGCAACCGACCACGAGTCCACGAGCGCCGAGGAGGCGCTGGGCAAGTTGCGGGCCGGGATCCACGTGCTGGTGCGCGAGGGCACCGTGACCCGCGACCTCGAGGCCCTCCTGCCGGTGATCAACGAGAAGACCGCCCCGCGCATGGCCTTCTGCACCGACGACCGCCACCCCGAGGACCTGCTCGACGAGGGCCACCTCGACTTCGTGGTGCGGCGGGCGGTCAAGCTCGGGCTGGACCCGGTCACCGCCATCCAGATGGCGACGCTGGGGGCCGCCAACGCCCACCGCCTGCGCGACCGGGGGGCCATCGCGCCGGGCCGGCGGGCCGACTTGGTGGTGACGAGCCGCCTCGAGGACTTCCGCGCCGAGCGGGTCTACTCGGCGGGGCGCTGGGTGGCCGAGCACGGCGAGCCGGTGGGCGAGTGGCTGCGCCCGCAGGCCGACCCGCGCCGGGTGTCCGACACCGTGCGCCTCGACCTGGACTGCATCTCGCTGGACATCCCGGCCCAGGGGAGGGGGGTGCGGGCCATCGGGGTCATCCCGCGGAAGGTGGTGACCGAGGAACGCGTCCGCCCGGCCCGCATCGTGGACGGGCTGGCCCAGGCCGACCCCGAGAACGACCTGCTCAAGCTGGCGGTGGTCAACCGCTACGGCGGGCAGGGGGTGGGGCTGGGCTTCGTGCACGGGCTGGGCCTGCGGCGCGGGGCCATCGCCGGGACCGTGGGCCACGACAGCCACAACCTCACCTGCGCCGGCGCCGACGACGAGTCCATGCGCACCGCCATGCGGGCCCTGGCCGAGGTGGGCGGGGGCTACGCGGTGGCGCTGGGCAAGGAGGTGCTGGCCCTCACCCCCCTCCCCATCGCCGGGCTGATGAGCGACAGGCCCATGCCCGAGGTCCGCGCCCAGATGGAGCGCCTGCTGGCCGCCACCAAGCAACTCGGCACCACCCTGCACGACCCCATGATGCACGTGGCCTTCCTGCCGCTCGAGGTCATCCCCAAGCTCAAGCTCACCGACAAGGGGCTGGTGGACGTGGAGAAGTTCGGCTTCGTGAGCTTGTGGGTGTGATGCTCGAGCAACTTCCTGAGGCGATAGCGCGACGGCTCGAGGGATACCAAGCCGAGCCGATCTCGATGGGAATGTCCGGCGCAGGCGTTTACCGGCTGCGTCAACCGGGTGCGACCGGCTTGATCCTCAAGGTGCAACCCCAATCGGACGACCCCGATCCGGGGTTCCGACTGGCTTCAGAAGCAGAGAAAATGCGCTGGCTCTCGGCCTGGGTTCCGGTGCCACAGGTGCTCGAGTTCTGCCAGCAGGACGGCTCGGAATACATGCTGATGAGCGAAGTCGCGGGGCGTAGCGGGGCCGAAGACTGGCCGTCGGAGGAGCGGGCTCGAGTGGTCGTGGCAATTGCCGAGGCGCTCAAGCGGCTTCACTCGACCCCCGTCGAGCAGTGTCCCTTCGATCAGCGGCTCGAGACCAAGATCGCCCAGGCCCGGCGGCGCACCGAACTCGGGCTGGTGAACCTCGAGGATTTCGACGAAAGGTGGCAGGGCAAGTCAGCGGAGGAGTTGCTCGAGGTGCTGCTCGAGACGCGGCCCGCCGACGAGGATTGGGTGGTCTGCCACGGGGATTACTGCCTGCCCAACGTCTTACTCGAGCAGGGCAAGCTCAGCGGGTTGGTTGACCTGGGACGGGCTGGGATTGCTGACCGCTACCAAGACCTCGCCCTGATGACCCGCAGCCTCACCTCTGACCTCAACCCGCAGTTTGGCGAAGGCTGGGACCGGGTGTTTCTCGAGGCCTACGGCATCCCCCAGCCCGACTGGGAGAGGATCAAGTTTTACCGTCTGCTGGACGAGTTTTTCTAGAGCTTCCCGGCCTGCTCGCGCAGCTCGGCCACGGCCAGGCGGTAGGTTTGGACCCTGGCTGCGGCCAGTAGCCGCAGGTCGCGGTGGTAGCCCCCGCCGCCCACCACGACCAGCGCGGCGCCGCTCTCCCGTACCCTGCGGTATACCCGGCGGTCGCGCTCGGCCAGGCCCTCCAGGCTCAGGGCCAGGCGGCCCAGGCGGTCGCCGGCCAGCACGTCCACCCCGGCGTTGAAGAAGACTAGATCGGGGCGGGAGGCGAAGGCGTGCTCGAGGGCGGGCTCGAGCGCCGCCAGGTAGTCCGCGTCGCCGGTGCCGTCCGGGAGGGCTACGTCGAGGTCGCTCCGTTCCTTGGCCTGGGGGTAGTTGTGCTGGGCGTGGACCGAGAGGGTGAACACCGAGGGGTCGTCCTGGAAGAAGACGGCGGTGCCGTTGCCCTGGTGCACGTCGAGGTCGGCCACCAGCACCCGCCCGGTGAAGCCTTTGGCACGCGCCTTGGCGACGGCCACCGCCACGTCGTTGAACAGGCTGTAGCCCTCGGCGTGGGCGGGGTAGGCGTGGTGGGTTCCGCCGCCCAGGTTGAGGCCCAGGCCCCCCTGCAGGGCGTCCTCGAGCGCCGCCAGCGTGCCCCCCGCCGAGTACAGGGCGCGTTGCAGCGTCTCCGGGCCGAAGGGCCGGCCCAGCCGCAGGGTCTCGGCGCGGGTGAGCCCGTCGTTGAAGACGTGGTGCAGGTAGGCCTCGTGGTGGGCCAGGGCCAGCTCCTCACGCAGCACGGCGGGCGCGGGGTGGAGCTCGAGCACCCCCTCCAGCCCCTCACGCATCGCGTTCCACAGGGGGGCAAAGCCCGGTGCGAGGGGCAGGCTGAGCGCGGCGCTGTAGGCCCTGGGCTTCACCGCTGTTCCTAGGGGATGATGTGGACCCACTCTCGGGTGCCGAACTTGCTCTCCACCAGCGCGTGGGCGGCCTCGAGCTCCTGTGGCTTCAGGGCGTCCTGGCGCAGCCCGTGCAGGCTGTCGAAGGTCTCGACCATGCGGTCGATGACCGCCTCGCGGGGCAGGCCAGTCTGCGAGCGCAAGGGGTCCACCCGCTTCTGGGCGCTGGTCTGGCCCTTGTCGGAGAGCTTTTCGCGCCCGATCCGCAGCACCTGCACCATCTTGGCCGCGTCGATGTCGTAGGCCATGGTGACGTGGTGCAGCACCGCCCCGCCCCGGCGGGTCTGGGCGGCCCCGGCGATCTTGCCGCCCTCGCTGGTGATGTCGTTGATGGGCTGGTACCAGGCTTTGACGCCCAGCGACTTCAGCGCCTCGAGCACCCAGGCGTCCATGAAGGCGTAGGACTCCTGGAAGCTCATCCCCGCCACCAGCTCCTGCGGCGCGTAGAGGGAGTAGGTGATGGTGTTGCCCGGCTCGATGAACATGGCCCCGCCCCCGGTGATGCGCCGCACCACGCTCATGCGGTGGCGCTCGAGGCCCTCGGGGTCCACCTCGTTCTTCACCGACTGGTAGCGCCCGATCACCACCGCCGGGCCGCCCCACTCCCAGATGCGCACCGTGGGCCGGCGCCGCCCCGCCCCCACCTCGTAGATGAGCACCTCGTCGAGCGCCATGTGCAGCGCAGGGCTCATCGGGCCGTCGCGCAGCAATTGCCAGTCGTAGTCCTTCCAGCCGGTGCGGCTCATGCCAGCGCCTTCCTCACCGCCACCGCGACGGCCTCGGGCGAAAAGCCCAGCATCACCACCTCCGGCCCCAGCGCGGCCTGGACCCGGCCTGCGATCTCGGCCTCGGTGGCCTCCCGCGGCAGCCCCTCGAGCGCCCCGTTGATGGCCTCCAGCGCCTCCTCGGGCTCCAAAAAGAAGTCCCCGCTCACCTGCACCCGCGCCAGGTGGCCGTCCTCGAGCTCGAGGTCCACCACCACCAGCTTTCCCCCCGGAGTTTTATATTCCCCGTGCATACTTCCCTCCTGCCGGACCCACCCGGCACGACCAAGCTCCAGGCTATGCAGGAGGGGCGGGAGTGAATGTGTATCAGGGGGGGTATGGCTTGTAGCGGGCGTACGCGTTGCGTCGTACGCAAGACGCCAAACGCCAAACGCCCAACGCCCTTTGTTTACCCCCCTTAGCAAGGGGGGCTGGGGGGATACCCCTCCCCGCCGGCGGGTGCGAGCCACGAGTTGACGGCTGATAGCTGATAGCTGACCGCTGAGGGCTGAAAGCTGCCGGCTGACCGCTAACCTCACTTCCAATACGGCTGCACCGTTTCCAGCAGCCGCCGTGCGATCTGGCGGTTGTGTTGTTCGATCTGGGGTTTGCGGGGGATTTCGGGGTAGCAGCGGTCGGGGTCGTGGAGGGTGGGGCTCAGCGGTTCGCGCAGGCGTGGGGTCCAGCGGTCCTGCCAGTCCTGGGGCAGGGTGTCGGGGAGGGGGAGGTCTTGGAGGACGTGGTAGAGCAGGGCCCACACCCGCACCGCCGCGTCGAAACTGTAGCCGCCGCCCAGGGTGAAGATGGCCCTGCCGCCCGCGAAGTCCCGGGCGTACTGGCGCAGCAGGGGGAAGACCTTGGCGTAGGTGTGGGTGGTGAGCAGCAGTTCGGCCAGGGGGTCTTGGAAGTGGGCGTCGGAGCCGCACTGGATCACCAGCGCGTCGGGGCGGAACCAGGAGAGGGCGGCCTCGCTGACCTGCTGGAAGACCTCGAGGTAGCTCTCGCCCTCGGTGAAGGGCTCGAGCGGCACGTTGAGCTTGCGCCCCACGCCCGCGCCGCGCCCGATCTCGTGGACGGCCCCGGTGCCGGGGAAGAGGTAGCGCCCGGACTCGTGGAAGGAGAGGGTGAGCACCTCGGCCTCGTCGTAGTGGATCCACTGCACGCCGTCGCCGTGGTGCACGTCAACGTCCAGGTAGGCCACCCGCATCCCGGCCTTGGTGAGGTGGCGAATGGCTACGGAGAGGTCGTTGTAGACGCAGAAGCCCGAGGCCTGGTCGTGCTGGGCGTGGTGCAGGCCGCCGCCCAGGTGCAGCACCTCGCGGGCCCCGCCCACGACCAGGCGGGCGGCCTCGAGCGCCCCCCCCACCAGCCAGCGGGCCGCGTCGTCCATGCCGGGGAAGACCGGGGTGTCGCCGGTGCCCAGGCCATAGTGCACCAAGTCGGAGGGCTCCTCGCCCTGGCTGGCGGCCTCCACCCGCCGCACGAAGCGCTCGGCGTGGACGCTCAGCACGTCCTCGCGGGTGGCCTGCGGGGGCGCGTGGAAATTGGCGGGGTGGCCCAGGCTCGCCAGCAGGTCCAGGAGTATCTCGAGCCGCAGCGGGCTGAAGGGGTGTTGCGGGCCGAAGGAATACCGCAAGTAACCGGGGTGGTAGACGACCGGCGTCGTGCCCATGCCTTTACACCCAGGGTTTTTCCGGCGGCCACAGCACCTCGAGCCCCTGCTGGCGCAGCTCCTCGGCCAGGGCGCGGGTGTTCTGGGTGTTGACCCGCAGCACGCTGCGCACCGTGAGGGCGTCCTCGGGATAGGTGAGCAGCGAGTGCACGTTCACCCCCTGGTCGGCCAGGTAGCCCGTGAGCAGGGCAAGTTGGCCGGGCTCGTCGGGCAGGCGCAGCTCGAGGCGCCCGCTGGGCTTCTCCACCCCGGTGAGCTTGAGCAGGGCGTCGAGCAGGTCGATGCCCGTGACGATGCCGGTGAGCTGGTCGTTCTCGAGCACCGGCAGGCACCCGATCTTGCGCGTGCGCATGGTGCGGGCCGCCTCCTCCACCGGGTCCAGGGGATCGGCGGTGATCACCGGCTGGCTCATCACCTGGGCCACCGGGGTATCGGGAGAGGCCACCGTGCCCCTTGCCAGCGGGCTACAGGCCAGCCGCACGTCGCGGTCGGTGATCACGCCCACCAACCGCCCCTCGCGCAGCACCGGGAGATGGCGCACCCGGTTGGCGTACATCAGGTCGTGCGCCTCCTGCAGGCTCAGCCCCTCCGGCACGGTCAGAACCGGGCTGTGCATCACGTCTTTTACGAGCATCGTTTCTACACTGTACTCCCTCGAGGGCTGGAGGGCGGGGACAGATGTCGGTGGAGAGCGATAAGCGGTCAGCCGTCAGCCATCAGCTCGTGGCTCGTGGTTTCCCCCTTCCCGTCCCTCCCCGCGTGCGGGGAGAGGTATCCCCCCAGCCCCCCTTGCTAAGGGGGGGAACAAGGCGTCTTGCGTCTTGCGTTTGGCGTTTGGCGTCTTGCGTTTGGCGTACGACGTACGACCCGCACCCGGCTCTCAGCTATCAGCCATCGGCGTACCACGACAAATAAAGCCCCCGCACCAGCACGGGGGCTGGGACGCGGGGCAATTCAGGCCGGCGGGCGGCTGCCGCCGCCGCGCACGCTGAGGCCGAGCAGGAAGCCGGCGCCCAGGGTGAGGAGGGCGGTCAGCAGGACGCGCCCGATGGGGTTGTGGTAGGGGCGGTTGAGCACCGAGGCCGCCGTGGCGAGGTTGTTGAGGTCAATGGCGTTCCAAATCAGGAAAACTAGCGCCAGCAGCAGAAGGAGCAGTCCGAGGTACAGGGTAACTTTGGACAATGCGTTTCCCATGTAAACAGTCTAGCGCAATCCGAGGGGGAGCATCGCCCCGGTCCAAGGTAGGTTCGTCCGGGCGTGCCGAGCGGGAGCTCAGCTCACCTGCCGCGTCGCCAGGGCTTCGTGGTACACCGCCTCGTACTGCGCGGTGATGTGGTCGGGGTGGAAGCGCTCGGCGGCGTAACGGCGGGCGACCTCGCGCATGCGGGGGAGGTCGTCGGAAGTGAGCAGCTCGGCGGCGGCGCTGGCGTAGGCCTCGAGGTCGCCCAGCTCGACCAGACGCCCCACCTCGGGGGTGATGAGCTCGGGGATGCCGCCCACGCGGGTGCTCACCACGGGGACCCCGCAGGCGAGGGCCTCGAGCGCGGCCTGCCCGAAGGACTCCTCCTCCGACATCAGCATGAACAGGTCGGCGGCCCCCAGCACGTACTCGGGGTGGGGGCTGGGCGGCAGGAAGCTCACGTAACGGCCCAGGTTCAGCTCCTCCACCACCCGCCGCGCCTCGGCCTCCTCCGGGCCCTTGCCCAGCAGCAGCAGGCGGGCCTTGACCCGCTGCCGGATCTTGAAGAAGGCCCGCACGATGTCGGGGACGCGCTTGACCGAGCGGAAGTTGGAGGCGTGGACGATGAGGTACTCGTCGTCGGCGGCGTACTCCCCGCGGCGCTCGGGGAAGGGGCGGAAGCGCTCGACGTCCACGGCGTTGTGGATCACCCGCGGCCGCACCCCGAAGGCCCACTTCGCCCGCAGCGCCAGGTCCCAGGAGACAGCGGTGGTCGCGCAGGCGCGGCGCAGGGCCTTGGCGGTGATGGTGCGGTAGACGTTGTCCTGGCCCAGGATGCTCACGTCGGAGCCGTGCAGGGTGTGGACGGTGGGGATCTGGCCCTCGGTCGCCAGCCACGCCGCGGCGGCGTGGGGGATGGCGTAGTGGGTGTGGATGGCCTCGAGCCCCACCTCGCGCACCGCGCGCTCGAGGGTGCCCGCCAGCGCCAGCTCGTACAGCGGCCCCGGGAACACCGGGTAGTAGGGCATGTCCACCTTCCAGAACTTCACCCCGCTGGCCTCGTCGAAGCGGAAGGGGCGCTCGGTGGCGAAGAGCCAGACCTGGTGCCCGCGCCGGGCCAGACGCTGGGCGAGCTCGGTGGCCACGATCCCGCTGCCCCCCAAGCTGGCGTAAGCCACGACCCCTAAGCGCACGCCCACAGTCTAGCCACCCTGCGCCCGCAGACCGTGATGAGAAGCACGGCGCCGCCCTTGAGCCCTTCGTGGCCCGCCTCTCACGAAAGGGTCTGGATGGCGTAGGGCAGGTGGCCGGTGTCGTTGTGGGCGATGAGGTGGGCACGCCCGTCGGGCAGCACCACCACCTGGCTGATGCCGCAGTGGTGCATCTCCATGCGCAGCCAGGCCTCCGGCGGCAGCCCCAGCACGCGGCAGACGAAGTAGCGGATCAGGTTGCCGTGGGCCACGATGAGCTCGAGCCGCGGCTCCCGCGCCGGCTTGAAGTAGCGCTCGAAGGCCTGGGCCGCCTGCTCCTCGGCGCCCTCCGGCACCCTATCCCCGAACTGCGCCTCGTAGCCGGGGGGGATCACGGGGATGGTCTCCCACAAGAGCCTCGAGGGCCGCAACGGCACGTCGGGGAAGCTGCGCGCGAGGATGCGCGCGGTCTGGCTGGCCCGCCGCAGGCTGGAGTGGTGGATGCAGCGCACCTCGAGCCAGCGCAGCCGCTCGGCGGTGTGCTGGGCCTGCAACCTCCCCAGTTCGGTGAGCCCCCCGCCCCGGTCGTCGGGTGCGTTGGCAGTCTCGTACTGCCCGTGCCGGATGAGGTAGAGGAAGCGGGGTGCCATAAGCGTGGAGGTATTGGCTCCAGCTTAGCGCGGATGGCGGTGGGGGCGTGGGTTGTGTGTCATAGGTCGAGGGTCGAGGGCCGATAGCTGATAGCCGATAGCTAAACGCAAAACGCCAAACGCAAGACGCAAAACGCAAGACGCAAAACGCCTCGGCCCTCGACCCTCGGCTCTTGACCCTCGACGCTGGCGGGGAGGGGTTTCCCACGAGCTACCCTTCCTTCACTCGTCACTCGGTACCCTTCTCTCCCGCACCAGTGCCAGCAGCGTCAGGCCGAGGGCGAAGACTCCGGCCAGCAATTGCCAGCCCAGGGTGTAGTCGCCGCTGCGCTCGACGGCGAGGCCGAAGAGGGGAGGGGCACAGGCGATGCCCAGGGAGGTGAAGACCAGGCCCAGGCCGACCACGCGGCCCTCGAGGCCCGGCGGGGAGAGTTCGGTGAGGAGGGAGAAGTGAAGGCCCTGCCAGCCCAGGGCGGTCGCGCCGTAGAGCACCACGACCCCGGCCTTGAGCCACAGCGGGGTGCCCACGGGCAGCGCGCTCAGCAGAAGCGCGCAGAGCGCGGCCAGACCGACGATGCCCAGCAGCAGGGGCTTGCGCCGGCCGCCTAAGCGGTCGGAGAGCCACGACCACCACACCCGGCTCAGCGCCCCGGCCAGGTTGGCGGCGGTGAGCAGCGCGGCGCCCTGGACTTCCGGGATGCCGAAGCGCTCGCGCAGGAAGAGGATCAGGTAGGTGATCATGATGAACTGCCCGGTGGGCAGCGTGACCCCGGCCACGGCCGCGAGGACGATGTTGCGTTCGCGCAGGACGCGCCGCAGGCCGGAGCGTCCGGTGGGAGGGCGCGAAGCCGGGCGGGAGTTCTCGCGGTAGAGCCTCGAGGTCGCCCACGCCGCCAGCACCGCTATGGCGCCTGCCGCCACCGAGGCCCAGCGCCAGCCCAGGAACTCGGCCAGCGGGACCAGCAGCCCCGAGGCCAGCGCCCCTCCCAGCGGCACCGCCATCTGCCGCAGCCCGATCACCAGCCCCCGCCGCTCGGGAGGGAAGGCCTGGGCCACCGCCTGCGAGCCCGCGGGGGTCGAGCAGGCCACCACCAGCCCCACCAGCACCAGCAGCGCCAGGAAAAGCGCCTGCGCGTGGGCCACCAGCGGGACCAGCACCGTGAGGCCCGCCGCCGTGAGCGCGGCCAGGATCAGCACCCGGCGGCTGCCGAAGTGGTCGGTGAGCCAGCCCGCCGGCAGCGCGCCCAGCATGGTCCCCAGGTAGATGAAGGTGTTCAGCAGCCCCACCGCCGTGAGCGAGAGCCCCAGGTCGTCACGCAGGTAGGGCGTGAGGGTAGGGTAGAGAAAGCCGATGGCCGAGATGGCCGACCCAGCCGTCATAGCAGCCGCGAGCACCGCCCAGGGGGACATGGGGGAAGTGTAAACGCTGGGGGTAGGAGGTAGGAAAAGCTGACGACGCCCCTCCCCGCCGGCGTCGAGGGTCAAGGGTCGAGGGCTAATGCGTACGACGTACGACGTAGGACGTAGGACGTACGACCCGTATCAGACGTACGACCCGCGCCCGGCTATCAGCTATCGGCTATGGGCTATCAGCTATCGGCGTTCGGCGTTCGGCGTACGACGTAGGACGTACGACGTACGACCCGCGTTCGGCTATCGGCTAGCAGCTATCGGCCCTCGACTCAATCCCGCGCGTGCCGCCGGATGAACTCCCCGATGAGCCCGGCCGCCTCGCGCAGCACGGGCTCGGGCTGCACCAGGGCGAAGCGCACGTGCCCCACGCCGCCGGGGCCGAAGCTGCGGCCGGGGTTGAGCGCCACGCCGGTTTCGGCGACCAGGCGCTGGCAGAACTCGAGGTCGTCCATCGCCAGCCCGGCGGGCAGCCGGTCCCACAGGTACATGCAGGCCCGGGGGCGCTCGAAGTGCCAGCGGATGGCCTCGAGCGCGTCGGCCATCGCCTCGGCGCGGGCCTTCCAGACGAGGGTTTCCTGCCGCAGGCGCTCCTCGGGCAGCTCGAGGCAGGCGATGCCCATGCGCTGGATGCCGAGGTACTGGTTGAAGTCGATGGGGCCCTTGAGGGCCTCGAGCGAGGCCAGCGCTTCGGCGTTGCCCAGGGCGAAGCCCAGGCGGAACCCGGCCAGGTGGAAGCTCTTGGAGAGGCTGAAGAGCTCGACCACCCGCTCCCGCCCGCCCGGCAGGGCCAGCGGCGACACGGCCTTGCCCGCGTAGACCTGGTCGAGGTAGGGGTTGTCGTGCACGAGCAGCAGGTCGTGGCGCTTCGCGAAGGCCAGGGCCTCGAGCCAGAACTCCTCGCCCGCGACGGCCGAGGTGGGGTTGTTGGGGTAGTTCAGCAGCAGCACCTTCGCGCGCGCGGCGGTCTCGGCCGGGATGGCCGAGAGCACGGGGAGCCGGTCGGGGCCCAGCGGGATGGGGAAGATCTCCAGGCCCGCCACCTTGGCCGCGCCGAAGTAGACCGGGTAGGCCACCTCGGGCATCAGCAGCACCCCGCCGGGGTCGGCCACGGCCATGAGCAGGTGGGCCAGGCCCTCCTGCGAGCCGATCAGGCTCAGCGCCTCGCGCTTGGGGTCGAGCTCGAGCCCGTAGCGCCGGGCGTACCAGCGGGTGGCGCTCTCGAGGAAGGGCAGCGTGCCGCTCTTGAGGCAGTAACCGTAGGTGCTGGGGTCGTCGATGCTCTCCCGCAGGGCCCGCAGGGCCTCAGGCGGCGGGGGCAGGTCGGAGGCCCCGATGGAGAGGTCGATCACCCGCAGGCCGGAGGCGCGCGCCGCGGCCTTGGCTGCGTCCATCTGGAGGAAAACGCCGGGTTGTGGGGTGCGGTTGGAGCGGAACATGCCCTAAATTACCGCAGGGTGCGGGTCGTGCGTCGTACGTCGTACGCCAAACGCCGAACGCCGAACGCCAAACGCCAAACGTCAAACGCCAAACGCCAAACGCAAGACGCAAGACGCCTTGTTCCCCCCTTAGCAAGGGGGGTTAGGGGGGATAAACCCTCCCCGCGCGCGGGGAGGGACGGGGAGGGGCAACCACGGGCCACAGGCCACGAGCTACGGGCCTTCAGCCGCTGGTGGTTCCTCTAAAACTCGGCCTGCTGCACCTCGAGCGCTCGCCCGGTGGCCTGTTCGACGGCGGAGGGGAGGAGGGGGAGGAGGGCGTTGAGGGCTTGGCGGACGCCTTCGGGGCCGCCGGGGAGGTTGACGATGAGGCTCTGGCCGCGTAGGCCGGCGACGCCGCGGGAGAGGGCGGCGGCGGGGTTGTGTTTGAAGCACTCGCGGCGGATCAGCTCGGCGAGGCCGGGGGCTTCTTTCTCCAGCAGCTCGCGGGTGGCTTCGGGGGTGTGGTCGCGGGGGGTGAGGCGGATGCTGCCGGTGGTGAAGACCACCTCGAGGCGGTCGCGGTCGGCCCACAGGCGCAGGATCCGCTTGATCTGGGCGGGCTCGTCGGGGACGAGTTCGAAGGCGGCCACCGAGTAGGGGGCCTGGTTGAGCAGTTCGTCCATCACGCCGCGCACCTGCTCGAGGCGCCCGTTCATGGCGCCCCGATCGGTCACTGCCAGGATGCCGATTCGGATCATTTGCCCTAAGTCTAGGGCATCCCCAGGCGCGCCGGGGTGATTTGGCGGGCCCGGAGTTTAGCTCACCTTCATGCAGGCGGGGCCGGGTGGTAGCTTGAGGGGCGTATGTGGGTCAAGCCCGTCGTGCTCCAAGGCCGCCACCTCCGCCTCGAGCCCCTCACCGCCGACCACGCCCCGCTGTGGGCCCGCCACCACGAGCCCGAGCTCTTCGCCTACATGTCGCGCGGGGCCCCGCAGGGGGGCGACGCGGCGGGCTACGCCGAGTACATCGAGTACCTCAACGCCGAGCCGGGCCGCATGAACTGGGCCATCCGGGTGGGCGAGGACTTCGCCGGCCGCATCTCCTACGTGGGCATCACCCCCGCGCACCGCAAGCTCGAGATCGGCACCTTCATCGTCAAGCCCTACCACGGCACCTTCGTCAACCCCGAGAGCAAGTACCTCATGCTGCGCCACGCCTTCGAGGACCTGGGCGCGGTGCGCGTGCAGTTCACCGTGGACGTGCGCAACGAGCGCTCCCAGCGCGCCATGGAGAAACTCGGCGCGGTGCGCGAGGGCGTGCTGCGCAAGGCGGCGATCACGCCCGACGGCTTCATCCGCGACTCGGTGGTCTACTCCATCACCGACGACGACTGGCCGCGGGTGAGGGTGGGGCTCGAGGAGAGGCTGGGGTATGGGGTTGATAGTCGATAGCCCATAGCCGAACGCCGAACGCTAAACGCCAAACGCCAAACGCAAGACGCAAGACGCAAGACGCCTTGGCCCTCGACCCTCGACTCTTGACGCTGGCGGGGAGGGGTTACCACGAGCCTCCCGTCACCCGTTACCCAAAACCCCCGCTCTTGACTTGCCCTCGAGGCCTGCTCCATGCTTTCTCACAGTCGTATGGACGCCGTGTTGCTCGGGCTGGCCTATATCACGCTCTTCCTGACCTATCTGGGGCTGGGGCTGGGCTATCTGCCGGGGTATCGCATGAACCGGGCGGCCATCGCGCTCACGGGGGCGGCGCTGCTGATCGTGGTGGGGGTGCTCGACCTCGAGCGTGCTTGGGGGGCCCTCGACCCCAACACGCTGGCCTTTTTGTTCGGGGTGATGGTGCTCAACGCCCACCTGGGCTACGCGGGCTTTTTCCAGCTCGTGCTCAACCGGCTGGTGCACCTGGCCCGTACGCCGCTGGGCCTGCTGGTGTGGCTGACCTTCGCCACCGGGGTGCTCTCGGCGCTGTTCCTCAACGACACCATCGCCATCCTGTTCACGCCGCTGGTGCTCGAGATGACCCGGCAACTGCGCCTGCCCCCCGTGCCCTACCTGCTGGCGCTGGCCGGGGCTACCAACCTGGGCTCGGTCGCCACCCTCACGGGCAACCCGCAGAACATCCTGGTGGGTTCCTTCTCCGGGATCTCCTTCCTCGACTTCGCCGCCGCCCTCACCCCGGTGGCCCTGGCGGGCCTGCTGCTCCAGGTCGTGCTGCTCTACGCGCTCTACCCGGCGGTGCGCTCCACCCGGGCTCTGCCGCCCCTGCCCGAGATGCGCTTCCGCCTGAACCGGGGCCTGCTGTTCAAAGGCGCCTGGGTGACGCTGGCGCTGCTGGTGGCGTTCTTGCTCGATTACCCGCTGGCTCAGGCCGCGCTGGTGGCCGCCGGGATCCTGCTGTGGAGCCGCCGGCTGCGCTCGGAGCGCTTTTTCCTGCGGGTGGACTGGGAGTTGCTGGTGCTGTTTGCGGGGCTGTTCATGGTCACGGAGGCGGTGAAGCTGCTGGGGCTGCTCGAGCCCTTGCAACCCCTGGCCGCCGCGCCCTGGGGCTTGCTGTGGGTCACGGCGGGGCTCTCCAACCTCATCTCCAACGTGCCCGCCGTGCTGCTGCTGCACCCCCTGATCCCTCAGGGCGACACCCAGGGCTGGCTGCTGCTGGCCGCCGCCTCGACCCTGGCCGGGAACCTGACCCTGCTGGGCTCGGTCGCCAACCTGATCGTGGCCGAGGCCGCCCGGCGCGAGGGCTACCGGCTGAGCTTCCTCGAGCACCTCCGCTTCGGCCTGCCCATCACGCTCTCCACGCTGCTGCTGGCTTACTTCTGGGTTTATCGCTAGGTAGCATGGGCCCATGCGCCTGTACGACCTCAACTGGATGCAGCTCGAGGCCTACCTCGAGCGCGACGACCGGATCGTGTGGCCGCTGGGCTGCACCGAGCAGCACGCCTACCTCTCGCTAGGCACCGACTCCATCCTCGCCGAGCGGGTGGCGCTCGAGGCCGCCGAGCCGCTGGGCGTACCGGTGCTGCCGCCGCTCAACTTCGGCATGACCCCCTCCTTCCTGGCCTACCCCGGCAGCGTCTCGCTGCGGGTGCAGACCTACATGGCGCTGCTGCGCGACGTGCTCGACTCGCTGCTGCGGCAGGGCTTCCGCCGCTTCCTCGTCGTCAACGGGCACGGCGGCAACACCCCGGCCCTGGGCCTGGTGCGCGAGTGGCTGGCCGACAACCCGCAGGCCCAGGTCAGGTTCCACGACTGGTGGCAAGCCCCCAGGGTGTGGGCCAAGGTGCAGGCCCTCGACCCGGTGGCCTCCCACGCGAGCTGGATGGAGAACTTCCCATGGACCCGCCTGCCGGGCGTCGCGCAGCCCGCCGGGCCCAAAGCCCCCGTAGACCTCGCCCGCCTGCGCCTGATGGGCCCCGAACGCACCCGCCAGGAGCTGGGCGACGGCAACTTCGCCGGGCTTTACCAGCGCCCCGACGAGGAAATGCTCGCGCTGTGGCAGGTGGCGGTGGAGGAGACCCGGGAACTGCTCGAGCACGGCTGGCTCGAGTGAACCGGGCACAGCCCAAAATGCCGGCTATCGGCCATCAGCTATCGACCATCGACCATCGACCATCGACCATCGACCATCGACCATCGACTATCGACTATCGACTATCGACTATCGACTATCGACTATCGACTATCGACTATCGACCTTTGACCCTACTTGACCTGCTCCAACGCCGCCTTGATGTACGGGTCGTCTGCCTCGGCGAACTCGAGCCAGTCCTGGCTGATGAGCACGTTCGGCGTCACCTGCTCGCTCTCCATCGGCTTCTCCCCGGGCAGCACGAAGCGCCCCTGGGCGATGAAGAACACCGAGCCGTCGGGCAATTCGTGGCCCTGGTAGTAGCGGTTGCCGCCACCGGTCTTCTCGCCGACTAGCGTGGTGTTGGGGCGCGTCTGCAGGATGGCGGCGCTCATGTTGGCCGAGCCGGTCGTGCCGCGGTCGACGAGCACCACCAAGGGGATCTGGCTCAGGTCGGGCTTGCGGGCGGGGATGTTGCGCCGCTCGTAGAACTCGGGGCCCTCGAAGCCGTACTTGACCCCGCTGATGAAGTGGCCCAGCAGGTAGCGCATGGTGCGCATCCCTGAGCCGCCGGTGCCCCGCAGGTCGAGGACGAGGCCCTTGAGGGGGGTGCTCGAGGTGAGCTCGGTGAGGGCTTTCTCGAGGGCAGCCGGCATCTGTTCCTCGCCGAGCTCGCTCACCCAGAGGTAGCCCACTTGCGGGTTGGCCTCGAGGCGTCGGGCCTCGAGGATGGTCTCGGGGTAGTTGACCCGCGCCCGCTGCACGGTCACGTCGCGCGGGGGCTGGCCCGGCGACTTGACGCTGAGGGTGATGGTGCTGCCCTCAGGGCCGCGGATGCGGTCGGTGGAGGGGCAGTCGCGGCCGTTGACGGCCAGGATGCGGTCGCGGGCCTTGATCCCCGCGCGGGCGGCGGGGCTGTTGGGCAGCACCCAGCGCACCGTGAGCCCGTCGCGGGGGTCGGTGGAGGAGATCAGGGTGCCGATGCCGCTGAGCCCGGCTCGAGCCTGCGAGAGCTTGGACTGCGCCTCGAGCTGCGTGGCGCTGAGGAAGACCCCGTCGAGCTCGTTCACCAGGCCGCGCATGGCGTCGTAGTAGGCCCGCTCGCTCCTGGCCTGCAGGGCCTGGGCCTTGTACTGGGCGCTCACCTTCTCCCAGTCCTTGCCCTCGAAGCCCGGGTCGAGGTAGTAGAACCAGATCTTCGCCAGCAGCAGGTCGAGCACGTCGGCGCGGTCCTCGGGCTTCTGCAGGACCTGCGGGAAGCCGGTGGTGTTCTCCGCGCTGACCCCGGAGTTGTCGATGGAGCCGCAGGGGGGGTCCTGGGCGGGGGGCTGGGCCTGCGCCTGCCCGCCCGAGTTGTGGTTCTGCCCCAGCCCGAAGGCCACGGCCAACAGCGCTACCAGCACCAGCAATCGCTTCATGGCTTCACCCCTTGCTCCGCTTGTCTCGCATTATCCGCCGCCGGGGCGGGAAAAAGATGACACGCCACCCAATGCCCGGGGGCGACCTCCAGCAACTCGGGCTCCACCCGCTCGCACTCCCCCCGGATGGCCACGGGGCAGCGCGGGTGGAAGGCGCAGCCGGGGGGCACGCGGGCCGGGTTGGGCGGCTCGCCCTGCACCACGGCGCGGCGCTCGAGCCGGTTCTTGGGATCGGGCTCGGGGACGGCCTCGAGCAGCGCCTTGGTGTAGGGGTGGTGGGGCCGGTCGATCAGCTCCACCGCCGGGGCCACCTCCACCACCCGGCCCAGGTACAGCACCGCGATGCGGTCGGCGAAGTGGCGGCTGGAGGCCAGGTCGTGGGTGATGTAGAGGAAGCTCAGGCCCCGCGCCCGCTGGATCTCCTTGAGCAGGTAGAGGATCTCGGCGCGGGAGGAGGCGTCGATCATCGAGACCGGCTCGTCGGCGACGACGTACTCGGGCGAGAGCACCAGGGTGCGGGCGATGCCCACCCGCTGCCGCTGCCCGCCCGAGAGCTGGTGGGGGAACTTGACGGCGAACTCGGCGGCGGGGGAGAGGCGCACCTGGGCGAGGGCCTCGAGCACCTTCGCCTCGCGCTCGTGCGGGCCCAAGCCCCCGTGCACCAGCAGGGGCTCCTCCACGATCTGCCGCACGCTCATGTAGGGGCTGAGCGCGGCGTAGGGGTCCTGGAAGATGGCCTGGGCGCGGCGGCGGAAGGCCTTGAGGCCCTTCTCGGGCAGCCGCGCGATGTCCTGGCCGTCGAAAAGGATCTGCCCCGAGGTCGGGCGGAGCAGCCGCAGCGTGGCCCGGCCCAGCGTGGTCTTGCCGCTCCCCGACTCGCCCACCACGGCCAGGGTCTCGCCCCGGGCGAGCTCGAGGCTCACCCCGTCGAGCGCCTTTACCGCGGTGGAGCTGAAGAAGCCGCTGCGGGCGCGGAAATGTACCTTGAGGTCGCGCACGCTGAGGATGGGCTGAGCGGAGGGAAGGGGGCCGGGGCGCACGGGGGCCGGGGTCCCCGCCGGGGGCGCGGGCTGGGGGAGCCTGGCGCGGTGGTCGGGGTGGTAGAGCCAGCAGCGCACCTGCTGGCCGGGGGTGGGCTCGAGCAGCGGCGGGGGCCGCTTGCAGGCGTCGAAGGCGTAGGGGCAGCGCTCCTGGAAGCGGCAGCCCTCGGGCGGGTGGATCAGGTCGGGCGGGGCGCCGCGCAGGAAGCCCGGCAGGAGGTCGGAGTGCAGGCGGGGGATGCTGGCGAGGAGCCCCTGGGTGTAGGGGTCGAGGGGGCGGGTGAGGAGGGCCTCGAGGCTCCCCTGCTCGCGGATCTGCCCGCCGTACACCACCGCCACCCGGTCGCAGAGGCCTGCGGCCAGCGCCGGGTCGTGGGTGATGAAGAGCATGGACAGGCCCAGGTCGCGCTTGAGCTCCTTGAGCAGGTTGACGATCTGGGCCTGCACGATCACGTCGAGAGCGCTGGTGGGCTCGTCGAGGATCACCAGCGGGGGCTTGAGCGCCAGGGCCATGGCGATCACCACACGCTGCTTCATCCCGCCCGAGAGCTCGTGCGGGTAGCGCCCGTACACTTCGGCGGGCAGCCCCACGCGCTCCAGGAGCCGCTCGACCTCCTTCTTGGCCTGGGGCTTGGGGACGCCCTCGAGCAGCATCCGCTCGGCCACCTGCTCGCCCACCCGCAGCACCGGGTTGAAGGCGTTCATGGCCCCCTGAAACACCATCGAGACGCCCTTCCAGCGCACGCTGCGCCGCAGCTCGGCCTCGGGGAGGGTCATCACCTCGCGCCCCTGGAAGCGCACGCTGCCCTGGTAGCGCGCGACGTTCTTGGGCAGCAGCCGCATCAGCGCCACGCCCAGGCTGGTCTTGCCGCTCCCCGACTCCCCGATCAGCCCCAGCACCTCCCCGCCGGCCTCGAGCGCGAAGGAAACCCCGTCCACCGCCCGCACTGGGCCCTTGGGGGTGGCGTAGTGAAGGATGAGGTCCTGGACTTCTAGCAGGGGCATAGGCCTCCCTCCAGGACGTCGGACGCCAAAAGCGCCGATGGCCGATAGCCGATAGCCGATAGCCGATAGCGAAAGGCTTGTAGCTCGCGGCCTGTGGCCTTTGGGAAAACGCTTTCGACCACGAGCCATGATCCACGTGCCACGTGCGGTCTTTTCGCGTTCGGCGTTTTGCGTCTGGCGTTGGGCGTTCTCACTGCCCCCTCCGCAAGCGGGGATTCACGATGGGCTCGAGGCCCAGCGAGATCAGCATGAAGGCGATGGCGGTGAGCACGATCAAGAGCCCCGGCGGGAGGATCCACCACCAGTAGCCCAGGTAGACCGCGCCGGTGCGGAAGCCCTGCTCGAGGATCTGGCCCCAGGTCGGCAGGGTGGGGTCGCCCAGGCCCAAGAAGCTCAGCCCGGCCTCGGCCAGGATGGCGGAGGGGGCCGAGAAGATCAGGGTGGCGAAGATGAAGGGGGCGATGTGGGGGAAGACGTGGTGCACGATGATGCGGCCGCGCGAAGCCCCCAGGGCGCGGGCGGCCTCGACCTCGGGCGAGGTGCGCAGGGAGAGCACCATCGAGCGCACCAGGATGGTGAGGCCGGGCCAGCTAAAGAGCACCAGCACCAGCAGGATCAGCCACAGCCGCGCCCCCAGCACGAAGACCATGAAGATCAGAAGGGGCAGCACCGGCACGTTGTTCACCACGTCGGCGGCCCGCTGGATCAGGAGGTCGGTGCGCCCGCCGGCATAGCCGCTGACCAGGCCCAGCGCGGTGCCCAGCAGGGTGCTCAGCGTGGCCACCGCCAGCCCGATCAGCAGCGCGATGGGCAGCCCGAACAGCAGGCCCTGGGCCAGGTCGCGGCCCTGGGCGTCGGTGCCCATGGCCCCGTAGACCGCGCCCCCCGCCACGAAGCGCACCCGGCCCACGCGGTCGCCGGGGTCTTCCACCCGCACGCGGGCCTCGAGCCGGTAGCGCCCCTCCAGCGGCACCAAGCCCCCGTCCACCCAGCGCCCGAACAGGGCCAGGGGCAACTGGCGCTGCACGGCGTCGTAGTCCACGCCGGGCTCCTGCTCGAGCAGGTAGCCGTAGGTGGCCTCGACGGCGTTGGGGTCGCTGTCGAGGGCCACCCGCAAGGGCTCGTCCTGGTGGCGGCGGTAGGGCGGGGCCTCGCCGGGGAAGGGGCCGGAGATCACCGTGCGGAAGAGGGGGACCTCGCCGCCGTCGGGCCGGATCAGCACCGCCTCGACGGTGGGCGGTCCCGAGCGGTAGGTCACGTCGGCCAGGGAGAAGGAGAGGAAGGTGGGGGGCTGGCGGCCCTGGAAGTCGAAGGCCAGCTCGTAGACCTTGAGCTTGCCGTCCTCGCGGGCGGGGGCGCGGGTCTCGAGGATGCGGTGCTCGGGGCGCCGGGGGCCCAGCAGGTTGGTCCAGGCCGGGGGCGCGGCCTTGGGGTAGTCGCCCCACAGGGCGGGGTTGCTCCAGCGCCGGGGGCCGAAGTCGCGGGGGAAGGTGAGCACCACCCACAGCGCCGCCAGCGCCAGCAGCCCGAAGAGCAGCAGCCCGGCCCGGCCGGCCCCGGTAGCCCACAGCTCGCGCAGCACGGTGCGCAGGTCCAGCCTCACGGGCCCCCCTCGTAGCGCACCCGCGGGTCGAGCCAGACGTAGAGCACCTCGAGCACCAGCCGCGCGATCACGTAGAGCAGGGTGAACATGAAGGTGAGCGCCACGATCAGGCCCTCGTCGGGCGTGCCCGCGATGGCGTCGTAGTACAGCCGCCCCATGCCCCGCCAGTCGAAGATGGTCTCCACCAGGATCGAGCCGCCCAGGCTCCCCGCGAGCCCCAGGATCAGCCCGGTCACGATGGGCGGGGCGGCCACGCGCAGGATGTGGCGGTTGCGCACGACCGGCTCGGGCATCCCCTTGGCCCGCGCCACCGCGACGTGGTCCTCCTGCGCGATGTTGAGGGTGAGGGTGCGGATGGAGTAGATCGAGGGGCCCACGCTGGCGAGCACCAGCGTGAGCACCGGCAGCACCGAGTGCCACAGCAGGTCGAGGAAGCGGGCGAAGGCCCCCTCGGGCGGCGGGGCGCTGTACATGCCCCCGGGCGGCAGCAGCTCGAGCTCAAAGGCCAGCACCAGCACCAGCAAAATGCCCAGCCACCACGTCGGCACCGCGTAGGACACCGCCGCCAGGTAGGCCACGAAGCGGTCGAGCCTCGAGCCCACCCGCGTGGACATCCACACCCCGGCCAGGATGCCGATGACCGCGGTGATGACGGTGGCGGTGGTGAGGAGCAGCACGGTGTTGGGCAGGCGCTCGAGCACGATGTCGGCGATGCGGCTCGATCCGTCGTAGCTGCGCAGGTTGCGGGCTTCGCCTAAGTCGAGGGTGAGCACCCGCCAGACCATGCCGGGGATGCGGGCGTACCAGGGCTGGTCGAGGCCATACGAGGCCAGGAGCTCCTGGCGGCGGGCCTCGAGGGCGGCCTCGAGCTGGTCGGGGTCGCGGATGGTCTGGGTGAGCGAGGTGCGCAGGGCGCGCAATTCCTCACCCACCGTGGCCTGCAGGATCTTGTCGGAGAAGCCCGTGGCCCCCAGGCTCACCGCCAGCAGCACCAGCACGGTGATGAGCACCCCGAAGAGGGTGAGGGCGCGGAAGAGCAGGGGTCGGAGGAGGGAGAGGTCCATGCTCTGAGGATGCGGGTGGCGTTTGGCGCAGGGCTAGGGCTTTGCGCCACCCGCACGCTTCACGGCGTCACGTTGACGTCCACGGTGCGCTCGGCCACGGCGGCCAGGCTGTCGCTGTAGGCGGCGAGGTAGAGGCGGTAGAGCCCCGGCTTGAGGGCGCGGGTGGCGCTGGCCTCGAGCGTCACGCTGAAGTCGCCGGCCTTGCCGGTCTTGCTCTGGCCCTGGGCCACCACCTTACCGCTGGCGGGCTCCAAGAGCAGGTAGCGCAGGCCCAGCGTGCCGGGGCCGCGCAGGCTGGCCTTGACCTCGGCGGCCTTGCCCACCGCCACCCGGCCCGCGTCCACCCGGCCGATGGCGAGGTCGGGGGGCTCGCCCTGGAACCAGTCGCCGGGCTTGTAGGGGTAGCTGGGGTCGCGGAAGGCCCGCAGCTCGGCGTACTGGGCGGGGGGGTCGTAGCGGGCGAGGAAGAAGGGGCCGTTGGAGATGACTAAGTGGCCGTACTTGTTGAACCACTCGATGGAGGCCTGGTAGCGGGCCTTGGCCTCCTGGGCGCTCACCAGGCTGCGCCCGCCCACCTGGAACACGCCCTCGGGCACCGTGCCCGCCTCGTTGAACTGGCGCAGGGTGCGCAGCACCGCCCGCGCGTCCTTGTCGAGCACCAGGCTCAGCCAGGGCACGTCGAAGCGGGCGGCGGCGGTGTCGGTGTAGGCGGCGCGGCGCTGCTTGAACACCAGGTCGTCCATCGCGGCCAACAGCTCCCAGGGGGTGCCCAGCCCGCTGGGCGAGGCGTAGCCGGCGATGAGCGAGGGTTCGAAGTGCCAGAAGTCCACGTAGACCTCGAGCCGGTTGGCGTCGAGCACCCGGAAGCCCTTGAAGGTCTCCAGCAGCGGGCGGCTGGTGACGGCGAGGGCGACCTCGATCTTCGACTTCTCGGGGTTGTAGGCCAGCTCGTAGCCCTGGGCGATGGAGTAGAGCACGTCGGCCATGGTGATGCTCTGGCCGTGGTGCCACTTGCTCTTGAAGTAGCGCGAGTAGTCGAAGGTGACCTTGCTGGTCGCGCGGGTGCTGGCGGCCACGGGCTTCCACCGGCCGCTGGAGGCGTCCCAGGTCACGGCGCCCTCCGCGACCTCGAGCTTGCCCGAGGGGCCGGCGGTCTCCACCTTGAACTCGGCGCGGAAGGGCTTGGTCTCGCCGGTGAAGGGCTGGTTCCACAGCGGCGGGTCGGCCAGGTTGCGGTAGATGTCGCTGGAGTACACGTCGCCCAGGCCGCCCACCGGGTTCCAGGTGGTGCGCTCGGTCCACACCCACAGGTGGCCCACCGTCACCTGGTCCTTGCCCGGCACGTGGGCCTCGCGCAGCGCCCAGGGGTTGCGCGGCCCGGCCACCAGGTCCTCGGTGACGCCGGTGAGCTCGGCGCGGGCGGGGAAGGTGTTGACGGCCGTCACCAGCCACACCCGCACCGACTCCTCGAGCCCGAGCTGGGTCATGCGGCGGTAGAGCTGGTTGCGCTCGGCCTCGCTTTTGAAGTCGCCGGTGAAGAGCTTCTTGCCCAGGTCGTCGAGCTCCTTGTTCTGGTACTGCCAGAAGCCCGCCTGCTGCCAGCCGGGCAGGTTGCCCAGCCAGGGGGCGTAGAAGCTGTTGACGCTGCCGAACTCGTAGCGCTGCGGCGCGCCCCGGCCCCAGCCCTCGGTGTAGAGGTGCCACTCCAGCGCCTTGGGGTCGGAGGAGTACACCGTGAGCACGGCGGGGGCGAAGGTCTGGTAGCTCATCGCCACCGTGAAGCCGGCCTTCTCGAGCTCGGCGCGCACCAGGTCCCCGATCTCGCGGCGCTCGTCCTCCACGCGGGTGATGAACTTCAGCCGGACGGGCTGGCCGCGGTACTGCCACTTGCCCCCCACCAGCTCGGCCCCGGCCTTGCGCATGGCCTGGGCGATGTCGTTGCGCGCGCGCTCGGGGTCGTAGCGGATGCCCGAGCCCCGGTCGAGGTCGTAGATCGCCAGGAAGTCGAAGTCGCGCGGGGAGAGGTGCGTGACCATGGGGAAGGCGTTGCCCCGGAAGATGTCGCGCGCGATGAACTCGCGGTTGACCAGCGACTGCACCGCCTGCCGCACCTCCTTGAGGGCGAAGGGGTTGAGCTGCCCCTGCGGCGCGGGCGCGGGGTTGAGGATGAGCGAGAGGGTGGTGGCGGGGGCCTGGTAGAGCTTGACCCCCGGCGTGCCGCGCAGCTCCTGGGCCGCGGCGGTCTTGAGGCTGAACAGGTAGAGGTCCATCTGCCCCGCCTTGAGGTCGAGGGGGGCGCGGTCGGCGTTGAAGGCCCGGAAGACCAGGCGCTCCGCCGAGGGGCCGGGCTTCTGGTGCGGGGGCTTGTAGCCCCCGCTCTGGCCCAGGGCCACGACGAGGGCGGCCAGGGCCACGTAGGGCAGCGTCTTACGCAGCATGGGCTCCTCCCTAGCGCTTAGGCTGGCCCTGTTGCAGCTTCTGCACTTCCTTCTGCAGGGTCTCCAGCCGCTTCATGAGCTGGTTGTACAGCTCCTGGTTGGTCTTCTGGATCTGCGCGAGCTGCGCGAGCAGTTGCTGGTAGAGGGTCTGGTTCTTCTGGATCTCCGCGAGCACCTTGGCAAGCTCGGGGTCGCTGGAGGGGGCGTTCGCGGCAGGCGCGGGCTGCTGGAGCTGGCGCAGCAGGGTCTGCACGTTGTTGAAGCCGAACTCGGTGAAGAAAGCAGCGCTGGCGAGGTTGCCCGAGGCGTCCACCACGCGCAGGTTCTGCGGGCCCTCGCCGGTGACGGGCATGTAGAAGGTGGTGGTGAAGCGGCCCTCGAGGTTGGAGCGGGTGCTGGCGATCACCCCGTCGCCCAGCAGCACGAAGACGGTGGAGTCGGGCTGGAAGTTGAAGCCCTGCAAGGTCACGCTCTGCCCGCCGGGGCCCGCCGAGGGCGAGGCGAAGATCTCGGGCTGGCGCAGCGAGCGCAGCCGGGCGAAGCCGATCTTCTGGTTGAAGCCGCCGAACTCGCCCAGCCGGGTGTCGGGCCAGATCATGTACACGTCCTCGTCGGTGGCCTGGATCGAGAAGTAGTCGCCGATGAACTGCCCGCCGGGGAAGCCCTTGTTGGGGTTGGAGGGGAAGTCGGTCACGCGCACGTCGCCGCTCTTGACGTTCTGCTCCTTGAGCTCGAAGCCCCAGGTCTCGCCGCGGTCCTCCGAGCGGGTGTAGTAGATGTGGTAGCGAAGCTGCGAGCGGTCGTCGCGGGTGTCGCCCCACATCACGTGCAGCACGCCCTTGGGGCTGGCGGCGATGGAGGGGAAGAACTGCAGGCGGGAGGTGTCGTCGGCGTTGAGGCGCTTGGGACGGCTGAAGCTGCGGCCCTTGTCCTGCGAGCGCACCAGGTAGATGTCGGCGTCGTCGGCGTTCTTGCCGCTGGGGCGGGCCGCGTAGACGAGGTACACGTCGCCCTGCGGGCCCAGCGCGATCTGCGGGAAGCTGCTGGCCCAGAAGCGGAAGTTGTTGGTGCGGGGGCGGAAGGGGATCTCGTTGAAGCTCGAGGCCACCACCGGCTTGGCGAAGGTGTTGCCGCCGTCGGTGGAGCGGGCCAGGTAGATCTCGCCCTGCCCCCGGAAGCTCTCGTCGTTGGTGGAGTCGAAGTAGGCCACGTAGACCGAGCCGTCGGCGGCGGTCGCCACGCTGCCGCCCTGCACCACCCGCTGGCTGCCCACCGCCTCGCCGTCGCCGGGGTTGCCGTCGCCCTCGCCGTAGGACTCGCGCACGGTGGGGCTGATGGCGAGGGGCTTGCTCCAGGTCACCCCGCCGTCCTCCGACTTCACCAGCCGGATGGTGGTGCGGGTCTCGCGGGCGGAGAGGGTGAGGATCTCGTCGATGTACAGCGGCTCGTACACGCTCTCGAAGTCGGTGTAGACCACGTAGACGATGTCCTTGGCGGGGTCTTTGGGGTTGGGCCCCGTCGCGATCCAGGGCTTGTCGAGGAAGCCCACCGAGATCTCCCCGCGCACGCGGCCCTGGCGGTCGGTGGAGAGCTTGTCGGTGTTGACGGTGGAGCGGGCGGAGGAGAAGGTGTCGGGGAAGCTGAAGCCGCCGTCGGTGGAGCGGGCGATGGACATGCTCGAGACCAGCGTGAACAGCACGAAGGGCCCGACCTCGAACTCCTCCACCCCGATGGAGATGCCGGTCATGAACAGGCGGCCCTGGCGGTCGAAGGCCAGCACCGGGTCGCCGCCGGTGCCCAGGTCGTCGAGCAGGTAGGGCGCTTGGAAAGGCCCCTCCCAGCTCCCCCCGCCGTCCTGGCTGACATAGCTCACCAGCGAGGCCATGTTGTAGTCGATGACGCCCATCACCAGGTGGTCGGGGTCTTTGGGGTTGATCGCCAGGTGGGGCTCGGTCTGGATGGGGATGTCGCCGAGGTCGCGCGTCACGAGCACGCCGCGGCTGAAGGCGGGGCCGGGCTCGCGGTAGGGCACCAGCGCGGCGGCTCCCGGGGCCTGCAGCATGGGGTTGCTGAAGGAGCGGAAGAGGCCCATCACCCGCTGGTACTCGCTGCGGAACCCCTCGCCCTCGCGCTCGCCCGCCAGCGCCGCCGTGAGGCGGGGCTCCATGCCCTGCGTCAGCAGCCACAGCCGCCCGGAGAGGTGCGGGCCGAGGGGTTTGAGGAAGTCGATAGGCCCCGGCATGCTCCCGGCGCGCACCTCCATGAACCGGCCGGAGCCCTGGGCCATCCCCAGGCCCAGGCCCAACGCTCCGGCGCACAGCAAAATTTTGAGCAGACGACTGGTCATTCAGCTACCTCCGCGGGCACTCCTGGTTTTCGGGTCTTCCTTACAACGGCTTATACGGTCGGGCGGGCCGGGCCGGATGAGCCCCGGCCGGGCCCAACCCGGGCTCAGCGCACCGCCTCGAGCTGGTCGAGCAGCGCGTCGAGGTGGGTCACCACGGTCTGCAGGACCGCGTTGTTGAACTCGCTGAAGAGGTTCTGGAACTCGCGCGCGCCGCCCCGGGCGTACTCGCGGGCGGCCTCCTCGGCGGTGGTGTAGTCCTTGTCGCGCCACCGGAGGTAGGGGCCGGACTTCTCGACCATGCGGTTGGCCAGCGGGCCCAGGCGCACCGGGTCGGACTTGAAGGCCAGCTCCTTCAGGCGCTCGAGGTAGGCCTGGCCCTCCTCGAGGTCGTCGGGGAAGTTCTTGCGCAACTCGGCCAGCAGGAGGCGGTCGGCCTCGAGCGGCCCCGCGAGGTTGCGCAACTGGCCCAGCGCGTTGCGCAGGCGCTCGGCGTCGTTAGTCTGGGCGAGGAAAGAGGGGTCGGCGGGGGCGGAGGGTTGCGCGGGGGTCCCGGCGCCCAGCGCCACCACCAGCCCTGCGGCCACCAGCCACTTGGCGAAGCCGGAAAAGAGCCCCTGCCCGGGGTGCGGGTTTGGCGAGGTTGTTTTCATTTGTCGTTCAGGATAGAGCCTGGCGGCCCGCAGGAAAAGGGGAGCCAATACCTTGTTCGGCAGACGAGTGGTGGAGCGGATTGCGCCAATCGATGGAGGGTGCGCCGCTTGCCTCGGGGCTCCTCGAGCTGTTGGACCTTCTCCGAAGAAGATTAAGCTTCAGCCCTTGTCCTACCTTGGACTAAGGCTAGAGTTTTAACACTCGTTCGAGGCAGGGCGCAGCGTGCAAGAAGGCCCGAAACGTGGGCAAGGAGGCCTAAAACAGTCCGTCTCAACGTTGAAAAAAGCACCGGACGAGCCCCTCGGTTTCTATACACTCACGGGCTTCCCAACTGCGAAATGAGGTTGTTTGCTATGAATAAAGCTGAGTTTCCGCTATTTCATTCTTTTGTGACCACTTGGTTTAACGAAGGAATGGACTTTGAAGATCTAGAGTCGATTGCCGACAGAATGGCCCATTCCGAGCGTCAACAAACCAAGAAGGATTTTCTCCGGGAGGTTGAACTAATACTAGAGGCCCGGGATTGGGAGCTGGTGGGTAAGTTTGTCAAAGAGCATAGCCGGCGCAGGCTATCCCCAGAACGCCTCGAGCAGATGCTCCTCATCGTCAAGAAGCACCTGGAAGCGGGCATCAGGAACTACGAAAACATCTTTGGCCCCGACTGATCGGGCCTGTACCGGTACTGTCGTCACCGCCCCGGCTTTTCTGCTATCGTGCGTCTCGAGGCTCAGGCATAAACCCACGGGGCGCACTGCCCCGTGTCCGGGAGGTGTGTGATGAGCGGTATCTTCGAGGGCAACGAGTTCGCCGACAATCCCGAGCCCAGGGCCTTGTGCGTGCTGGTGCTGGATAGCTCCGGCTCCATGCAGGGCGCCCCCATCGCTGAGCTCAATGCTGGGCTGCGCCGCTTCCGCGACGACCTGGCCGCCAACCCCCTCGCCGCCAAGCGGGTCGAGCCCGCCGTGGTGACCTTCGGTGGGGGGGTGCGGGTGGCGCAGATGCCCACCGTGGTCGAGAACTTCACCCCGCCCGCCCTGCAGGCCAGCGGCAACACCCCCATGGGCCAGGCCATCCAGACCGCGCTGGCGCTGATCAAGGCCCGCAAGGAGGAGTACCGGGCCAACGGCGTGAGCTACTACCGCCCCTGGCTCTTCCTCTTCAGCGACGGCGAGCCCAACGACGAGTGGCAGGCCGCCGCCGAGCAACTCGCCCAGGAGGAGGCGGCCAAGGGCGTGATCGTCTTCGCGGTGGGCGTGGACGGGGCCAACTTCGACGTGCTGCGCCAGGTGGCGCGCAAGAACACCCCGGTGCGGCTGAAGGACGTGGGCCACTTCGCCGAGATGTTCCGCTGGCTCTCCAACAGCCTGCAGCAGGTCTCGAGCAGCCGCGTGGGCGACCAACTGCGCCTCGAGCCCCCCAAGGACTGGGGCGTGATCGACACCTGAGCCCCGGGGGCAGGGCCTTGAGCTGGCGGGTGATCGGGGCGTCGGTGGAGGGCAGCAGCCACCGGCAAGCCGGGCGGGGCTGCGACGACGCACACGGCCACCGGCAGGCGGGCGAGCTGCTGCTGCTGGCGGTGGCCGACGGGGCCGGCTCGGCCCTGCTGGGCGGGGAGGGGGCCCGCATCGCGGTGGAGGCGGCCCTGGGCGCGCTGCACGACAGCCTCGTCGAGGTATCGCTTGACTGGGGCGAGGCGCTGGACCGCGCCCTGCGCACGGCCCGGGCGGTGCTCGAGGCCGAGGCCTACTACCGGGGCCGGCCCTTCCGCGAGTTCGCCACCACCTTGTTGTTGGCGGCGTGCGACGGGGAGCGGCTGGGCGCGGTCCAACTGGGCGACGGGGCCGTCGTGGCGCGGCGCGGGGGGTGCTGGGAGCGCCTGACCCGGCCCAACGAGGGCGAGTACGCCAACGAGACGGTGTTCCTCACCGTACCCGAGCCCGAGCGCCACGCCTCGAGCTTCGTCGGCCCCTGCGGCGACCTCGAGGCTTTGGTGCTGCTCACCGACGGGCTGGAGGGCCTGGCCTTGAACCTGCGCGCGGGGCAGCCCCACGCCCCCTTCTTCGAGGCGCTGCACCGCTTCGCCGCGCGGGAGGGGGAGACGGGGGCGCTCGAGGCCGCCCTGCGCGAGGAACTGGCCTCCGAGCGCATCGAGGCCCGCACCGACGACGACAAGACCCTGCTGATCGCGCGGCGGGTGGGGGAGGGGGCCTAGCGTGGCGACGGCGGCCCAGGGCGCGGTGCTGCGCTGCTACACCCGGGGAGGGGAGCCGCTGCTGCTGGCCCAGAAGCTGGGCTCGGGCGGGGAGGGCGACGTGTACGCGGTGCAGGGCAAGGCGGAGTGGGCGGCCAAGGTCTACGCGCCCCGCAACCGCACCGCCGAGCGCGAGCAGAAACTCCTCCACATGGTGGAAAACCCTCCCCACGACCCCTTCGCCAAGCAGGGGCCCCAGCACGTGGCCTTCGCCTGGCCCCTCGAGCTGCTCTACGACGAGGGGCGGCGCTTCCTTGGCTTCGTGATGCCGCGGCTGCGGCTCGAGCACAGCGCCCTGCTCTTCCAGGTGTACCACCCGCTCGAGGCCCGCAAGCGCGGCCTGACCTGGAAGTTCCGCCTGGCCGTGGCGCACAACCTGGCGGTGGTGCTGGAAGAGTTGCACGCCAAGGGCTACGTGGTGGGCGACCTCAACGAGAGCAACTTCCTGGTGCAGCGCGACGGGCTGGTCACCCTCGTCGACTGCGACTCCATCCAGGTGCAGGCCGGGCGGCGGGTGTTCCACTGCCGGGTGCAAAAGCCCGAGTACACCCCGCCCGAGCTCCAGGGCAAGAGCTACAGCAGCGTGACCCTGCGCCCCGAGCACGACGCCTTCGCCCTGGCGGTGTTGGTCTTCCTGCTTTTGATGCAGGGCCGCCACCCCTACGCCGGCAAGGGCGTGCAGACCCCCGAGGAGGGCATCCGCGCGGGCCGCTCCCTGCTCGAGGGCCTCGAGCCCGGCGTGGGCACCCCCAGCGCCGGCATCCTCCCCGCCCCCTTGCGGCGGCTGTTCCTGCGGGCCTTCCGCCCCGTCGCCCGCGGCCGCCCCACGGCCGCGCAGTGGAAGCGGGCGCTGGAGGCCGAGTACGAGCGCCTGCGGCCGTGCCCCAAGGCCAAGGGGCACTGGTACGCCGGGCACCTGGCCGCCTGCCCCTGGTGCGACCCGGCCTCGGTCCCGGCGCCCCGCCCCGGTCCGCCTCTCGCTGCGCGAAGGGCTCACCGGGATCGACCGGGCCTGGCTCGGCGCGGGCTTGAGCGCGGCGGGTACGGCCGCCTTCCTGGGCCTGTACCGGCTGGCGCTCGAGCGCGGCCTGGGCCTGGGCGAGCCCTTCGGCCTGCGGGCCCTCCTCGACCACCCGGCGCTGTGGTCCTTCCGCACGGCCTCGAGCGGCGAACTCAGCGTGGCGACGGTGCTCTTCTACGCCTCCGCGCTGAGCCTGGGCGCCCTGGGCGGGCTGGCCCTCGGCGAGGCGAAGCGCCTGCGCGGGCTGTGGTGGGGCCTGCTGGCCCTGGTCGTGCTGCCTTACTTCGTCCTGCCCCGGCTGCTTGGGTGGCTCGAGGGCGCCGGGCAGCCGGGCCCGCAATTCGTCGTCGGCCTGCTGAGCAACGCGCTGCTGTTCCTGGGGCAGGTCGCCCTCTTCGGCACCGCCCTCCCCGGCCTGGGCCTGATGGCCGCCGCCGAGTTCCTGACCACCCCCCTCCACCGCGCCGGACCCGGCTGGCCCCTCCCCCTAGCCTGGGCCTCCTGGGGCCTCGGCCTCGGCCTAGTGCTGGGACTGCGGTCCTGGCTGCGCTCGAGCCGCCTCCTACGCTGGGGAAATGCCCTGGTGCTCGGGTATCTAGGGGCGTGGGCCGCAGCATCCCTGTGGCTGATGCGGTGAGTGTGGGGGTCGGGTATGGGGTTTAGGGGCTCATGACCCTTGGCCTGTGGCTCGTGGCTCGTAGCGAAAGACACCCCTCCCTGCCGCCAGGGAGGGGGTATCCCCCCCAGCCCCCCTTGCTAAGGGGGGAGAAAGGCGTTTTGCGTCTGGCGTCTTGCGTTTGGCGTCTTGTGTTCGGCGTTGGGCGTTCGGCTATCAGCTATCGACTATCGACACCAACAACCTGCAAAGCGTTCACCACCTAAAGAACGGATGTTCAAAAATCACTAGACAAATTGCTCGAGTGACATGATATGCTGCGTCTTGGGAGCAGGAATCCCGTCTTAAGTCACACTATGGGAAAACAAATTGCACGGAACGAGCCAGGGCTGTGCAGCTTGCCCATGAGGGGGCTTAGGACCACCGCAGCACAGGAGAACGGAGAGCGCATGAACCACGACTACGACGTTATTTCGGCGGCGCGCAACTGGCGCATGGACGGCATGGCCCGGCAGGTTGACGGCGACGTGGTGACCGAGGTGTTCGCCCGCGACGTGCTCACGCCCGAGGAGTTGCGCCAGCGCCTGAGCAAACCGGTATGGAAGTCCCTGCAGGCCACCATGGAGCGCGGGGCCCCCCTTGACCCGGCCATCGCCGACACCGTGGCCCTGGCCATGAAGACCTGGGCGCTGGAGAAGGGCGCGACCCACTACACCCACTGGTTCCAGCCCCTCACCGGCGCCACCGCCGAGAAGCACGACTCCTTCCTCGCCCCCACCAGCGACGGCTCGGCCATCGCCCAGTTCAGCGGCAAGGACCTGATCCAGGGCGAGCCCGACGCCTCGAGCTTCCCCTCCGGCGGGCTGCGCGCCACCTTCGAGGCCCGGGGCTACACCGCCTGGGACCCCACCTCTCCCGCCTTCATCCTGCGCCACTCCAACGGGGCCACCCTGTGCATCCCCACCGCCTTCGCGAGCTGGACCGGCGAGGCGCTCGACCTCAAGACCCCCCTGCTGCGCTCCATCGAGGCGCTCAACAAGGCCGCCCTGCGGGCGCTGGCGCTCTTCGGCGTGACCGACGCGACCAAAGTCTCCTCGACCCTGGGCGCCGAGCAGGAGTACTTCCTCATCGACGAGGAGTTCTACTACCGCCGCCCCGACCTCGTCATGACCGGGCGCACCCTCTTCGGGGCCAAGCCCCCGCGCGGGCAGGAGCTCGAGGACCACTACTTCGGCTCCATCCCCGACCGGGTGCTCTCCTTCATGACCGACGTCGAGCACCAGCTTTACGCGCTGGGCGTGCCGGTCAAGACCCGCCACAACGAGGTCGCGCCCGGCCAGTACGAGATCGCCCCCATCTTCGAGCACTCCAACATCGCCGCCGACCACCAGCAGCTCATCATGCAGACCTTGAAGAACACCGCCCGGCGCTACGGGATGGTGGCCCTGCTGCACGAGAAGCCCTTCGCGGGCATCAACGGCTCGGGCAAGCACTGCAACTGGAGCATGGGCACCGACACCGGGCTCAACCTGCTCGAGCCCGGCGACACCCCGCACGAGAACATGCAGTTCCTGTTCTTCTGCGCGGCCGTGATCCGGGCCGTTGACGTGCACCAGGACCTGCTGCGCATCAGCGTGGCCTCGGCCTCCAACGACCACCGCCTCGGCGCCAACGAGGCCCCGCCCGCCATCATCTCGATCTTCCTGGGCGCCGAACTCACCGACATCTTCGAGCGCATCGTCAGCGGCAAGAGCGTCGCGGGCAAGTCGGCCGGGCTGTTGGGCCTGGGCACCCCGGTGCTCCCCGCCCTGCCCCGCCACTCCGGCGACCGCAACCGCACCTCGCCCTTCGCCTTCACCGGCAACAAGTTCGAGTTCCGCGCGGTGGGCTCCTCGCAGAGCATCTCCATGCCCATCACCGTGCTCAACACCATCGTGGCCGAGTCTATCGACGCCCTCGCCGGCGAGGTCGAGGCGCTGATGAAGAAAAAGAAGAGCTTCGAGGCGGCCTTGCAGGAGGTGCTCAAGTCCACCTACAAGAAGCACAGCCGCATCGTCTTCAACGGCGACGGCTACTCCGAGGCCTGGCACAAGGAGGCGGCCAAGCGCGGGCTGCTCAACCTGCGCACCGCCCTCGAGGCCATCGAGCGCCTGACCGACGAGAAGAACGTCGAGCTGTTCTCCAGGTACGGCGTGCTCAACGAGCGCGAGATCGAGGCCCGCCAGGAGATCATGTACGACCAGTACTTCAAGACCGTCAACATCGAGGGCGAGACCACCGAGTGGGTGGCCCAGACCCAGATCCTGCCCGGGGCCCTGGCCTACCTGGCCGAGCTCTCCGAGGTCGAGGTGCCCAACTCGAAGGCCCTGGGCCGCACCCTCGAGCAGGTGGCCCGTGCCGCCGACGCGCTCTCCGACGCGCTCGAGTGCCTCAAGATCCACAACGCCGACCTCGGCGGCGACACCGTGCACGAGAAGGCTTACCACATGCGCGACAAGGTGCTGCCGGCCATGCAGGAGGTGCGCAAGGCCGCCGACGCCCTCGAGCGCATCGTCGCCGACAAGCACTGGCCGTTGCCTAGCTACCGCGAGATGCTGTTCGTGAAGTAGGGCTGGGTTTCCTTAGAGGGCGGCCTATGGGCCGCCCTCGTCGTACGTCGTACGTCCAGCGCTGAACGTCGATGGTCGATAGCCCATAGCCGATAGCCGAACGCCCAACGCCAAACGCAAGACGCGAGACGCAAGACGCAAGACGCAAGACGCCTTGTCACCCCCCTTAGCAAGGGGGGCTGGGGGGGATACCCCCTACCCGGCGATGGGTAGGGCCGGGGTGGGGCTGGGGTGCTTTTCGTCACGAGCCACGGGCTTCTGCGCCGTGCTACCGGGTGGCGAACAGCGCTTGGTAGAACAGCCCCTTGAAGAAGCCGTGGAAGGCGTAGGGCCAGGTGGCTTGTTGCTGGGCGCCGGTGGGCCAGTTGTGCCAGGCGGGGCCGAGGTAGTAGAGCCAGTGGCCGGCGAGGTAGCGGGTGTGGTCGCGGGGGAGGCCTAAGGCGGCATTGAAGTAGCCGCGCAGCCTCGAGGCGGTGAGCAGGAGGTTGGCGGCGGGGTCTTCGAGGGCCTGGCGGGCCTCGAGCTCGGTCTGGGGGAAGGTGGGGTAGGGCCAGGCGGCGAAGCGGGCGAGGCGGGGCTGCTGTTTGAGGGCGTCTTCCCAGGACATCTGGGCCAGGCCCAGGGTGCGTGCGAGCAGACCGGCGCTTCCGGTGCTCTCGCTGAGGCTCTCGGCCAGGCCGTCGGCGAGGGAGCGGATGCCGCGGGAGAGGCCCAGCGCCTTGTCGCCGCCGTACTGCTCGTTGTCCACGATGGCGGCCAGCACGCCCGAGGGGAAGTGCAGGCCCTGGGCAGCCCGGCGGATGGCTTCGCGGTGGGGGAGGACGTGCTGCAGGGCCAGCGGCAGGTCGCGGGTGTCGGGGGGTTGCCCCCGCTTGAGGGCCCCGAGGACCTCGAGCCAGCGCCTCGAGGCGGCCAGCGCCCCTTCGGGGTCGTCGAAGGCCGAGGGGCGGCCGTAGCTCTGGTTGTAGAGCTCCAGGCGCAGCAGGCGGCCGACGGCCTGGGCGCCCGGGCGGCCCGTCAGGATCTCGGCGGAGGCCTTGAGGGCCAGGAACTCCTGCACGACGGCCTCCCGGCGGGAGGGCTCGAGGTGGGCCAGCACCTGGCGCAGGGACAGCTTCTGCTGGGGTTCGACGAGCGGCAGGGGGCGTCCCTGGCCCAGCAGCAACAGCAACACCAGCAAAACCGCACCCACGACCGGGGTGCGGAGGTTGACGGGGCGGGCCCAGGACCTGGGCAGCGGGTGCGTCCGCACGGCTCAGGCGCCTAGAGCTCTTCCTCGAGGGAGTCGAAGACCCCGCGCGTGGGGGTGGGTTGGGTCTCCCCCTGGCCTTCGGGCAGGGGCTCGATGCTGGGGTATACCCGTCGCCCGCCGCCCTGGCGCTCGAGCTGCTCGCGCATCTCGCGCAGGTCGAGGTAGCGGTCGGCCTGGTTGCGCAGCTCGAGGTCGGTGAGCTCGGGCACGCCGAGGAGGTGGATCTCCTTGCCCATGGCCCGCAGGGCCGAGAAGGTGTGGGAGAGCTCGCTGGCGCCGGTGGCCACGATGGCACGGTCCCAGCGCGGGGCGGTGGTGAGGGCGTCGGTAGCCAGCAGCGCCTCGAAGCGGGGCTCGCCGTGGACCTCCCGGCTACGCACCGTGTACCCCATGAAGATGAGGGCGTCGAGGAATTTCTGCTGCCGCTCGTCGTCAGGGTCGGTCAGGGGGGCGTAGTAGAAGGCGTTGTAGAGGTCATCAGCGGGACCAAACTGGGCGATGACCCGGCGGTGGTCCACGTTCCAGCCCAGCCGCTTGGCGGCGTTGTACATATACGATCCGTCAATGAACAGGGCAACTTTCACAAATTCCATCATAACAGGGTCATGAGGCGGTAATGTGGAAGTCGTGGATCACCTGGACGCGCCGCTGTTTTACGCGGGCCGCCTCGAGGAGCCCCTGTTGCGGCTGGGGCCAGCCGAGGACGACCGGGCGGCCTTGCTGTTCAGCAGCCTCGAGGGGGCCGGGGCACTCGGCGGGCGGTTGCCACACTATGAACTGAGTTTATTTTCGGCGGCAGACTGGCGCGCGAAGGAGGAGCTCTTCAAGGCGCTGCTGGCGCAGGGCGTGGAGGTGTACCTTTTGGACGAATCCGAGCCGCACAGCGTCCGGGTGGCCCTGGCTTATGTCCAAAGCCACAAAACTCAGACGGCGTGTCTGTAGATTTAGCTCGTGAGCGTCGCCGTCAAGACCTGCATATTCCTCGCTCTGGCGCTGGTGCTGGGCCTGAGGGCGGTGCTGGGCCAGGCCGTGCCCGCCGGCAAGCCGGGGGTGCCCCGGGTGGCCGTGAACTACCGCAGCACGGTGGACGCCTGGTGGGCCAACCACCCCCTCAACCCCGCCGCGCCGGGGGGCATCCCCGTCGGGGGCGTCCGGCCTTTCCCCCGCGTGGTCGAGATCGGCCCCGAGCAGAGCATCCAGGAGGTCATCGACCGCTACCGCGACTCGGGCGTGACCATCAAGCTGCGCCCCGGGGTCTACCGCCAGTCCTTCGTGACCCGCGGCTTCAGTAACATCCAGCTCGTCGCCGACGAGCCCGGCACCGTGCGCATCCAGGGCCGGGCCCTGCTGAGCGGGGGCTACGGGGCCATCCCCAAGGGCGCGAAGAACCCGGCCATAAAAACCTACATCGACTTCGTCAACTGCATCGTCAAGGACTACGACCCCAACCACGACCTCTGCCGCCGCACCGCGCAGAACCGCCCGGGCAACATCTACCTCAAGAACCTCACCTTCGACGGCTACGGCGAGATCCCCACGCCCCTCCTCACCGTAGCGGGCATCCGCGACGTGGTGCTCGACAACCTGACCTTCACCGGCAGCACCCTCAACCTCGACCCCGGCATCCACCACCCCGGCCTGGTCTCGGGGCACGCCATGATCGACAACGTGTGGATCCGCGGCGGGAGTTTCGAGGGGCAGTCGCCCTACGCCGTCTACCTCGACGGCCTGCACGGGGGCGGGGTGATCGGGGCGACGTTCGCCTCGAGCTTCGGCAGCGGCGGCCTGCTCTTCCTCACCAACGACGACTTCAGCCAGGACCTCGACCGCCCGGCCAACGGCATCCAGAAGCACGAGCAGCGCAACGGCCAGTTCATCGTGGTCGAGGGCAACACCTTCGGCGGCACCCACACCGCCGTGGGCTTTACCGCCGAGCAGGTGCTGGTGCAGAACAACGAGGTGACGCGGCGGGTGGAGTGGTTCACCCAGAACGACGGGCGCTGCTCGAACCGCTGGGGCACGTTCATCTACCCCAACGTGGGCCACATCATCCGCAACAACCGCGTCAACTACGCCACCGGCTTCCACCTCATCGACGCCAACACCGCCGCGGGCAACTGCGAGAACCGGGCCTTCGGGCAGGTGGGGCGCTACACCCTCGAGGGCAACAAGATCCGCACCCTCGGCCCTGAGGGCCTGGTGGGCTTGGTCGGCCCCAAGGAGTACGTGCAGGGGCCCAACGTGGTGCGGGAGAACTGCGTGGGGAAGGAGTGTTATTGAGGGCGGGATGCCGAATGCCGATAGCTAAAGGCAAGACGCAAAACGCAAGACGCAAGACGCCTTGTCGCCCCCCTTAGCAAGGGGGGCTGGGGGGGATACCCCCTCCCCGTGCGCAGGGAGGGCTGGGGTGGGGTAAACCACGAGCCACACGCCACGGGCCTTCCGCTGACGGCTTACCGCTTCCTGCTTCCTGCCTGCGGGGCAGGGTTCACCACGAGACACAGACCTCTCGGCTGCTGTCACCTGCCTTTAACTTCCCACGGATTACCTCCCCCTATCATTGACCCAGGAGCCCGGCGCGCCCATGGCTGTCCTCGAGATCACCCCGCTTCACCCGCACCAGGCCGAAGACTTCCTGGCCTGGCGCGGGGAGGACGAGGTGAGCTACCAGATCGTGCAGGGGGAGGTCGAGGCGCACTTCGTGGGGCAGCGGGTGCTGTGGGTGGCCGTGTTGGACGGGGCCATCGTGGGCACGGTGCAATTGCTCTTCGAGCACCCCGACCCCGAGCTCGCCGACGAGCACAGCGGCTACATCCAGGCGCTCGAGGTGCGTCCTGACTACCGCCGCTTGGGGATCGCCAGCGCCCTGCTCGCGCGCGTGGAGCGGGAGGCGGTGGGGCGCGGCCTCCGCCGCGTGACGCTGATGGTCGAGCCCGACAACGTGGGGGCGCAGTTGCTCTACCGTAAGCGGGGTTACCGGCAGTTCAAGCGCTCGGTGTTCGGGTGGAAGGGGGTGATGTACCCGACGCTGTGCTTGGAGAAGGTGTTGTGAGGGCGCTGAACGCTGATAGCCCATAGCCGATAGCCAAACGCAAAACGCAAAACGCAAAACGCAAGACGCAAGACGCAAGACGCAAGACGCAAAAAAATCCCCTCCCTCCGGCTGGAGGGAGGGGCAGGGGGTGGGTGGGAAAGCTGACGGCTGAGGGCTGAAAGCTGATCGCTTTTCGCTACCCCTCCACCGTCAGAACCACCTTCCCGAACACCTTGCGCTCCTCGAGCAAACGGTGGCCTTCGGTGGCTTGCTCGAGGGGAAGCACCGCGCCGACCACGGGGTTGAGCTTGCCCTCGGAGACGAGTTGGAGGATGGGGAAGAGGCGGCTTTTGGAGGCCATGGTGGAGCCGTAGACGGTGAGCTGGCGGTAGAAGATGTGGGCCATGGGGGTGAGGGCCTCGTAGCCGGAGGAGGCCCCGGCTACGGCGATGCGGCCGCCCCAGGCGGTCGAGCGCAGGACCTCCTGCCAGAAGTCGGCGCCGGTGTGGTCTACCACCGCGTCGGCGCCCTTGCCGCCGGTGAGCTCGCGCACGCGCTTGCTCCAGCCGGGCTCGAGGTAGTTCACGGTCTCGTCGGCGCCCAGGGAGCGGGCGGCCTCGAGCTTGGCCGGGCTGGAGGCGGTGGCGATGACCCGCGCCCCGTGCAGCTTGGCGATCTGGATGGCCGCCACCGAGACCCCCGAGCCCGCCGCCATCACCAGTACGTCCTCGCCGGGGCGCACCTGGAGCTTGTCCACCACCATCTGCCAGGCGGTGAGGAAGGTCAGGGGGAGGCTGGCGGCCTCGGGGAAGCCTAGGTTGGGCGGCATGGGCAGCACGTTGGCCTGCGGCACCACCACCACCTCGGCGTAGCCGCCCCAGCGGTGCTCGCCCAGGATCTGGTACTGCGGGCAGAGGTTGTCCCGCCCGCTCAGGCAGCGCTCGCAGCGCCCGCAGGAGACGCCGGGGTTGACCACCACCGGCTCGCCGGTCCGCAGGTGCTCGACCCCGGGCCCCACCTCCTCCACCACCCCCGCGACGTCGCAGCCCAGGATGTGGGGCAGGGGCAGCTTGGGGCTGGCGGTGCCCTTGCGCACCCACACGTCGAGGTGGTTGAGGGCCGCCGCCCGCACCCGCACCGCGACCTGGCCTGCCCCCGCGCGGGGGGTTTCGATCTCGCCGTAGCGCAGCACCTCGGGGCCGCCCCGGCTCTCCATCAGGATGGCTCGCATCAGGGGGGATTATAAGTTTCCCGGGGGCGACCCGGTCACGGGTCATCCCGAGCGGAGGGGGCTAAGGGGCCGCTACAGCACGACGCGGGTCCCGGCCTCCCCGTTCAGCACGCCCTGCAGGACGCCGCGCTCGCCCCGGGCGATGGCGGCCCAGGGGGCGCCTTTGTCCAGCGCGTTGAGGGCCGCTTCCACCTTGGGGATCATGCCGCCGGAGATGACGCCCTGGGCGATGAGGTCCTGCACTTCGGCGCGGGTGAGCCGGGCGTAGCGGGTGGCGGGGTCCTTGGGGTCGCGCAGCACGCCCGTCACGTCGGTGAGGAAGACGGCGGGAAGGGCCATGGCGCCCGCGATGGCCCCGGCGGCGGTGTCGGCGTTGATGTTGACCGAGCCCCCCGCCTCGAGCCCGATGGGGGCCACCAGCGGCGTGATGCCGGCCCGGATCAGGCACTCGAGCACCTCGGCCTTGACCGCGCTCACCTCGCCCACCCGGCCCAGCTCGGGCTCGAGCAGGCGGGCCTCGAGCAGCCCCGCGTCGCGCCCGGTGAGGGCCACGGCGTTGCGCCCGCGGGTGCTGAGCCCGTGGGCGAGCTGCTTGCCCAGCGTGGAGAGCACCATCTCCACCACCTCCATCTGCTCGGGCGGGGTCACGCGCAGGCCGTTATGGAAGCGGGTCTCGAAGCCCATGCGCCCCAGCCACTCCCCGATGTTGGGGCCCCCGCCGTGCACCAGCACCAGCGGGCCGGGGTAGGCGGCGACCTCGTCGAGCAATTCGGCCGCGCCCTTGAGGCTGCCGCCGATCTTGACCAGAAGGCTTTCCACGGCTGCCATCCTATCGCACCTGGCGAAGCGCCTCACCCCGCGGTCTTGCGCCCGCCTCACACGCGGGTCACGAGGTGGCTTAGACTGGGACAAACCATGCTGCGCTTGCTGATTTTGACGATGGTGTTGGGGTTGGGGCTGGTCCAGGCCCAGGAGGTGCGCGCGGCGGTGGCCGCTAACTTCCGCGACGCCTTCAACGAGATCGTCCGGGCCTTCGCCAAGGCCAACCCCGGCGTCCGGGTGGTGCCGAGCTTCGGCTCATCGGGGGCTTTTACCCAGCAGATCGTCAACGGGGCCCCCTTCGACGTCTTCCTGGCCGCCGACATGACCTTTCCCAAGGCCCTCGAGGCCCAGAACCTGGCCGAGCCCGGCACCCTGCGGGTCTACGCGCGGGGCAAGCTGGCGCTGTTCGTCCCCGGCGCGGCGGTGAAGGGGCTCGAGGCGCTGCGCGACCCCTGGTTCCGGCGCGTGGTCATCGCCAACCCCGAGACGGCCCCCTACGGCAAGGCGGCGGTTCAGGCCCTGCAGGCCAGCAAGCTCTACGAGTTGCTCAAGGGCCGCCTGGTCTTCGCCCAGGACGTCGCGCAGGCCGCGCAGCTCACCCTCACCGCTGCCGACGCCGGGTTCATCGCCTACTCGGCGGTGTTTACCCCCGCCTTCAAGGGCAAGGGCGGCGTCTTCGTCGTGCCCCAGCGCCTGTACGACCCCCTCGACCAGGGGGTGCTGGTGGTGCGGGGCCGCGGCCGCCCCGAGGTGCGGGCCTTCTACGGCTTCCTGCGCTCGCCCGGGGCGTCGCGGATCATCAAGGCCTACGGCTACCAGACCCCCGATTCCTCGCTCTGATGCTCGAGCCCCTGCTGCTGACCCTCCGCCTGGCGCTGCTGACCTCGCTGGCGCTGCTGCTGTTGGCCGGGCCGCTGGCTTGGGTGCTGGCGAAGCGGGAGTTCCGGGGGCGGGGGCTGCTCGAGACGCTGCTGCTGCTGCCGCTGGTGCTGCCCCCCACGGTGCTGGGCTTCTACCTGCTGTTGCTGCTGGGCAAGAACGGGCCCTTGCAGCAGTGGTTCGGGCTGAGCCTGGCCTTCACCTTCGAGGGCATCCTGATCGGCTCGGTGGTGTTCAACCTGCCGCTGGCGCTGTCGAACTACCGCGAGGCCTTCCGCACCATCGACGACGACCTGCTCCAGACCGCCCGCACGCTGGGGGCGGGCCGCTGGCGGGTTTTGCGCGAGGTGGTGCTGCCGCTGGCCGCTCCGGGGCTGCTGTCGGGCACCCTGCTGGTCTTCGCGCACGTGCTGGGGGAGTTCGGCGTGGTGCTGATGGTGGGGGGGAGCCTGCCGGGGGAGACCCAGGTGCTGTCGATCTACATCTACGAGCTGACCCAGGCCCTGCGGCTGGAGGAGGCCAACCGGGTGGCGCTGGTGCTGGTGGGGCTGGCCTTCGGGCTGCTGCTGGCGATCCGTTCGTTGGAGGCTAGGTGGAAGTCGAATACGTCCTCGAGCACCCCGTCCGCCTCGAGATAGCCCTGCAGGTGCAGGGCTTCACCGTGCTGCTGGGGGAGAGCGGGGTGGGCAAGACCAGCCTGCTCAAGGCCCTGGCCGGGCTGCTGCCCGCCCGGGGCCGGCCCTTCGCGGGGTTGCGGGCTGAGCAGCGCCCGGTGGGCTACCTGCCCCAGCACTTCGCGCTCTTCCCCCACCTGAGCGCGCTGGAGAACGTGGCCTTCCCCCTGGCCCACCTGCCGCCCGCGCGGCGCCGGGCGAAGGCGCTGGAGTTCCTCGAGCTCATGGGCATCCCCTCGCTGGCCCCGCGCTACCCGCGCCAGCTCTCGGGCGGGCAGCAGCAGCGCGTGGCCCTGGCCCGGGCCCTGGCCCGCGAGCCCCAACTGCTGCTGCTCGACGAGCCCACCAGCGCCCTCGACGTGGCGACGCGCGAGGAGGTCTTCTCCGAGGTGCTGGCCTCGCTGCGCGACCTGAACATCCCCACCCTGGCCGCCTCCCACGACCCCTGGCTGGCCCAGCAGGCCGACCGCGTGGCGGTGCTGAGCGCTAGGGGCCTCATCCAGCAGGGCAGCAGCACCGAGGTCTTCGCCCACCCCGTAGACCTGGGCACTGCCCGGCTGGTGGGCTTCCGCAACTTCCTGCGGGGGGTGGTGGAGGGCCTCGAGGGCGAGAACGCCTGGATCGCCTGCGGCGGCGTGCGGCTGCGGGCCAGGCGCCCGGGTTGGGCCCGCCCCGGCCAGCCGGTGGTGGCCTGCGTGCGCTCCGACGAGGTGATCGTCGTGCGCCCCGACCGCCGCCCCGAACTGCCCGTGCAGGACAACCTCCTCAGCGGCACCCTGCTGAGCCTCAAGCCCGAGGGCCTGGGCCTGCGCGGGCGCTTCAGCGGCCCGCTCGAGCTCGACCTGCTGCTGCCGCGCCACGTGCAGGAGCGGCTGGGGCTCGAGGTGGGCCGGACCATCGAGGTGTCGCTCAAGCCGCAGTATCTGCATCTGGTGCCGGGGTAGCTGAGCGCTGATAGCCCATAGCTCATAGCCGATAGCCGGGCGCGGGTCGTGCGTCGTACGCGAGACGCCAAACGCCAAACGCCGAACGCAAGACGCAAGACGCCAAACGCAAGACGCAAGACGCAAGACGCAAGACGCAAGACGCGAGACGCAAGACGCGAGACGCCCTAGACCCTCGACGCCGGCGGGGAGGGACGGGGAGGGGTCAGCCACGAGCCGCACGCCATGAGCCATAGGCCACGGGTCGGCTGCCGTAACGCCGGTGTAACGTGCCTGGGCTACACTCGAGCGTAGTTCGCACAGGCAAGCCGTCTCGCTTTCGCTTCCGTCGTTGCCGGGGGGTGGGGGGTGGGGAGGGTCATTCTGAAGTCGAAGGCGATCTACGCCGTGCCAGACGTGGTGCGGCTGCTCGAGTGCTACATCGGCCAGATGCCGCCCGAGCTGCAGGAGCGGCTGCAGGAGATCTACGCACAGTTTCTCGCGGGGGTGCCACAGCGGCCGGAGACGGCGGCGCGGGACTTTCTGCGGCGGCTCGAGGGGCTGGACTTCGAGTTCTTGAGGCCCGTCATCGAGGAGACCAAGGGGATACCCGACCGCTCCAGCCCGCCCCATGCCCCGCCCATGCCCCTGCCCGAGCTGCCGCCCCGCCTGGAGAGCCGTCCGCTGGAGCTCGCCAACGGTCCCAGGGCCGAGCCGCCGGGCAAGGGGCCGCTGCTGCGCTATCCGGGGATGGAATACCCCAACGTGGCGCTGGTGAACACCCCCCTCACCCTCACCCTGGCCCTGCGCCAGGAGCCGCCCGAGGGCGGGGGCGAAGGGGTGAGCTTCGACGACCCCGGCGAGCCGGTGAAGGTGGTGGTGCGGGCCACCGACTGCCTGTTCCCCGAGGGCGACTCCAAGCCGCTGACCCTGCAAGCGGGCCAGGACTCGCTCGAGACCCTCACCCTCATCCCGCTCAAGGTGGGGCCGCTGAGCCTGATGGCCGAGTTCTGGTACAAGAAACGCCCGGTCGCCACGGTCAAGGGGCGGATCGAGGTGATGCCCAACCCGGTGGCCGCCGTCACCGTGCGCGTGACGGACACCGCCGACCTCAGCGACCCCGAGGGCCCCGAGCCCGACCTGATCCTGCGGGTGCGCATCCACCCCACCCAGCCCAAGGTGCTCGAGTTCGAGCTCGAGAGCTACCAGGACAGCCTCAGCCACCTCACCGGGCCCCGGGGCCGGGTGACGCTGCGGCAGGCCCCCGAGCAGAAGATGGCGAAGGTGTACGAGCGCCTGAGCAAGATGGCGCGGGAGGCCAAGGACCGCCAGCACGAGGCGCTGGAGCACCTGGGCAACGATCTGTGGGACCTGCTGATCCCGCCCGAACTCCAGGCGGCCTACTGGGACTTCCGCGATAAGGTGCGGTTTTTGCTGGTGCGCTCGAGCGAGCCCCACATCCCCTGGGAGATCGTCAAGCCCTACCGCAAGGTGGACGGGGTGCCCGAGCAGGAGCCCTTCTGGTGTGAGCGCTTCAGCATGGCCCGCTGGCTCGACAGCGGCGGCCCCGCCACCAACCTCAGCGTGCAGAAGGTGGTGGCGGTGGCCCCCGACCCCGAGAAGGTCCAGCCGCCCCTGCCCTTCCTCGAGGACGAGGAGGAATACTTCTACCAGACCCTCCCCACCCTGCGCGACGGCCTCGAGGCCCTGCCCCCCTGCCGCACCTCCGAGCAGGCCTTGGCCGCCTTCGAGGGCCTCGACTTCACCCTCATGCACGTCGCGGCCCATGGCATTTTCGACGCCCAGGACGCCGACGACTCGGCCATCGTGCTCGAGGGGGGCAGGCTGCAACCCTCCGAGATCAAGGTGGAGTTCGGCCACAAGCGCCCCCGCCCCCTGGTGTTCATCAACGCCTGCGAGGGCGCCCGCCTGGGCCAGACCCTCACCGGCCTGGGCGGCTGGGCCGAGCGCCTGGTCCGCTCGGCGCGGGTGGCCGCCTTCGTTGGCGCGGCCTGGGAGGTGCGCGACGACCTGGCCCTAGGCTTCACCCAGGCCTTCTACGAAGAGCTGCTGCGCAACAACCAGCCCGTCGCCGAGAGCTTCCGCCGCGCCCGCCTCAAGGTGCGCGACGCACAGCCCGAAAACCGCGACAACTCCACCTGGCTGGCCTACGTGCTCTACGCCTATCCGGGGGCGGTGGTGCGGTGAGGGGCAGTGGGTGGCCGGCGGCATGCGGCTCGTGGCCCGTGGCTGACCCTTCCCCGTCCCTCCCCGCCGGCGTCGAGGGTCTAGGGCGTCTCGCGTCTTGCGTTTTGCGTTCGGCGTTTGGCGTTTGGCGTCTCGCATCCGACGTACGACCCGCATCCGACGTACGCCCCGCGCCCGGCGTTGGACGTTCAGCTATCGGCTATCAGCTATTAGCTATCGACCCACTCAAGAGGTGAACCATGGCGAAAAAACTCTTCGCATTGCTGGTGGGAATTGACGACTACCCTTCGCCCGTGCCCAAGCTGGGCGGGTGTGTCAACGACATCGAGGCGGTCGAGCAGTTTTTGCGCCAGCGGGTCGGGGGGGATTATGCCCTGCAGACGCCGCGCAAGCTGCTCGACCGGGAGGCCGGGCGGCAGGCGGTGATCGCGGGGTTTCGGGAGTACCTGGGCCAGGCCGGGCCGGGCGACCTGGCGCTGTTTTACTACAGCGGGCACGGCTCGCAGGAGATGGCCGACGCCAAGTTCTGGAAGGTCGAGCCCGACCGGCGCAACGAGACGCTGGTGTGCTACGACAGCCGCACGCCCAGCGGCCAGGACCTCGCGGATAAGGAGCTGGCGCTGCTGATCGAGGAGGTGGCAGGCAAGGGGGCCGAGGTGGTGGTGGTGCTCGACTGCTGCCACTCGGGCAGCGGCACCCGGGCGGCCCTCGAGGACGGCCTGCGGGTGCGGCGAGCCCCGCTCGACGTGCGGGCGCGGCCCCTCCAGACCTACCTCGAGGGGGTGCTCGAGGTCGGCAAAGCCTTCGCCAACCAGCCGGGGGACGAGACCGCCGACTGGCTGGGCTTCTCGCAGCGGCACCTGCTGCTGGCGGCCTGCCACGCCTCGGAGACGGCCAAGGAGGTGCAGCACCAGGGCAAGGACCGGGGGGCCTTCAGCGTGGCGCTGCTCAAGGCCCTGGCGGGCGGGAGCCTGACCTACCGCGACCTCGTCAAGCGGGCGGGGGCCGAGCTGAGCCAGACCGTGCGGCAGCAGACCCCGCAGCTCGAGGTGCCCCCCCAAGCCCTCGACCGGCTGTTCCTGGGCGAGGCGGTCCAGCCCCGCCCGGCCTACTACACCCTCAGCCACGACAAGGAGCTGGGCTGGGTGATGGACGGGGGCGCGGTGCACGGCATCGCGGAGGGTGCGGGCAAGGAGCGCACCGTGATGGCGGTCTTCCCGGCGGGCAGCACCCCCGCCGAGTGGGGCTCGCCGGACAAGGCCCTCGGCGAGGCCACGGTGGTCGAGGTCTGGCCCGCGCGCTCGAGGCTCGAGGTAGGGAAAGCCAGGCTGGACCCCAAGCTCACCTACCCCGCGCAGGTGATCGCCACGCCCCTGCCGCCGCTGGCGGTGGCCTTCGAGGGGGAGGGGGCCCGGCTCGAGCCCGTGCGGGGGGCCCTCGCCACCCAGGGCCCCGGCGGCAAAGCCTCGCTGCTGGTGGCGGAGGCCAGGGGCAAGCAGGAGCCCGGCCTGCGGCTGCTGGCCCAGGGGGGCGCCTACACCCTCACCCGCCCCCACTCCGAGCGCCCCCTGATCCGGCCCCTGCCTTTCGACGAGCCCGACGCGGCGCGCAAGCTGGCCGAGCGCCTCGAGCACATCGCCCGCTGGCAGGCCACCGCGGCGCTCGCCAACCCCGGCAGCGGGCTCGAGGGGGCCGTCGCGGCCGAGTTCTACCGCTCGCTCAGCGGCCCCACCACCCGCAAGCCCGGCAGCGAGCGCTTCGAGCGGGTCCGGGGCCACGAGCTGCGGCTGGAGTACCGCCTGGAAGGGGAGAAGTGGTTCCAGCCCGCCTTCAAGCTGCGCCTCAAGAACGCCTCGCAGCAGGCCCTCTACGTGGGCCTGCTGGTGCTCAGCGAGTCCTTCGAGGTCGTGGTGCCGCTGGAGGAGGGCGGGGGGGTGCTGAAGCTCGAGCCCGGCCAGGAACTCTGGTACAACAAGGGCCAGCCGGTCTACACCCGCGTGCCCAAGGAGTGGTGGGAGGCGGGGATCACCCAGACCCAGGACCTCATCAAGCTCGTCGTCAGCGACCGGCCCTTCGACGCCACCCTGCTGGCCCAGCCCCCCCTGGACTCGCCTTTCGACCGCGAGGCCGCCGCCACGCGCTCCTCGCGCAACTCCCTCGAGCGCCTGATGCGCCGGGTGGGCACCCGCCACATCGGGCTCGAGCCCGAGGGCGAGGCCGAGCTCTCCGACTGGGCCGCCCTCACCCTCAGCGTCACCACCCTGCGCCCCACACCCAAGGCCGAGGTCGGCAAGCAGGTGGCCGAGCTGGGCAACGGCGTGCGGGTGCGGCCCCACCCGGCCCTGCAGGCCCGCGCCCGCCTGATCGGGCTGCCCCAGGCCACGCGGGGCGGGGCCAACCTGCCGCCCTACCTCCCCGACCTCGAGGGCGTGGAGCCCTTCCGCCTCACCCCGCCCCAGGGGCGCGACGCGGGGTTGGGGGCGCTCGAGCTCAGCGAGATCAACGACCCCAAGGCCGTGAGCGAGGCCCAGCCGCTGGAGCTGGAGTTCGACCTCCCCCTGGGTGAGCGCGACCGGCTGATCGCGGTGGGTTACGACGCGAAGCAGAAGCTCTGGCTCCCGCTGGGCTTCGGCGGCCCGCTCCAGACCAAGGGCGAGGCCGGGGGCAGCTACGTGCGGCTTGAGCGCCTCCCCACCCCCGCGCCCGCCCCGCTGGCCGGGGAGCGCGGCCTCATCGACTCGGTCAAGCTGATGCTCTTCAAGCTGGTGGGCCAGAAGCTGGGCCTGCCCTTCGACTACCCCCGCCTCTCGGCCATCACCGTGCCCGAGCTGGGCAAGGTGGAGTACGAGCCCGACGCCGCGAAGGTCCGGGCCAAGGTGGCCGGGGCCAAGAAGGTGCTGCTTTACGTGCACGGCATCCTGGGCCACACCAAGGACCTGGCCTACAGTGCGAGCAGCAAGGTCCGGCTAGGCGACGGGGAGGCGGCGTTGCAGGAGAGCTACGACCTGCTGCTGGCCTTCGACTACGAGAACATCCACACCTCGATCAAGGACAACGGGCGGCTGCTGCGGCAGAAGCTCGAGGCCGCCGGCTTCGGCCCCGACGACGGCAAGACCCTGCACGTCGTCGCGCACTCGATGGGCGGGCTGGTCTCGCGCTGGATGATCGAGCAGGAGGGCGGGAAGGCCTTCGTGGACCACCTCATCGTGATGGGCACCCCCAGCGGCGGCTCCCCCTGGGCCAGCGTGCAGCAGTTCGCCTCCACCGCGCTGGCCCTGGGCATGAACGGCGCGGCGGCCCTGGCCTGGCCGCTGCGGCTGGTGGGGGGCCTGTTGGGGGCCATCGAGGCGGTGGACAACTCCCTCGACGAGATGCAGCCGGGCTCCGAGTTCCTCAAGACCCTGGGCCACAGCCCCGACCCCGCGCTGCCCTACACCGTGATCGCCGGGACCGCCTCCGTCAAGCGCGGCTCGAGCGCCAAGAGCCTGGTCAAGCGCATCCTCGACAACTTCCCCAACGCCATCCGCTTCGTGGCCCCCAGCGTGTTCCTGGGCCAGCCCAACGACCTCGCCGCCTCCGTCGCCAGCGTCCACAGCCTCGACCCGCAGCGCCAGCCCCAGCCCGCCCTGCTCACCGTGGGCTCCGACCACTTCTCCTACCTCGAGCCCGACGTCACCCTCCCCGAGGTGGTCGGGGCGCTGCGCTGAAGTCCACTGGGCTGACAACTCGGCCCAGAATCCCTTACCGCACCTCGTCGGCCACGGGCTCGAGGACGCCCGGCATGTCCCCTAACTCTCCTGCGCCACCACCGACCCGGGTACGGCCGACAATTCCCGCAGCAGGTCGCGCTCGCCGTGGGTCATGCACCACGTGTGGTTGTACTCGAACACCGGCCGGAGCACGGGCGAGAGGGCCCGGATCAGGGGGTACGTCGCCCGCACCTTCCAGTCGTAGGTCACCTCGGTGCCGCCGGGCACGGCGCGCAGGCGCCAGATGCCCCGGCCCTCCAGGTCGCCCTCGGCCCGCACCTCCAGGCGGTAGGGCTCCTCCACGCGGGTGCTCTCGAGGCGCATCCGCAGCTTGTAGGGCAGGGCGCCGTGGACCACGATCGCGTAGCGCTTGCCCACGCCGGCGGCGTCGCCGGGCGCCAGCAGCGTCACCCGGTCGTAGACCGAGCTCCACCAGCGGGGGTAGTCCTCCGCGTTCTGGACGTAGCGCCAGGCGGTCTCGAGGGGGGCCGGGACGAGCCAGCGGTCGAGGAAGTGGTAGTCGTTGGCCCGGGCGGGCCCGGGGGCCTCGTACTCCTCACCCGGCACCGCGAAGCGGGCGTAGCGGCTGGAGTAGCCCAGCAGGCGCCCGACCCCGCCCAAGAGGCCGAACAGGCCCTGCTGCAGCGGGACGGGAACCCCGGCGGCGTAGGAGCTCGGCTGGAGCGAGCGCAGCAGCACCGCCGCCTGGAAGAAGCGCGGCTGCCCCTTAGCCCCGGTCCTGCCCTCCCGCGCCAGCCCGAACAGCGTCTCGAAGAAGTCCTCGAAGGCCTCAAGGGTGCGGCGGTCGGGGGAGTCGAGCTCGATGAGCTGCCGCAGGTGCAGGGGCTCCGTGCCCGCGTTCCAGGGGTTGAGGTGCGCCGCCCCGCGGGGGATGCGGAAGCGCTCGCCCGCCCGGGCGGTGTGCTCCTTCCCGTTCAGCACATAAGTCGCCGCGCCCGCGAGCACCTCGAAGCCTTCCTCGAAGGTCTGGTGGAAGTGGGGCCGGTTGGCCTCCCGGCCCGCGCCGGGGGGGTAGAAGACCTCGACCTCGAGGGCCCGCCCGCCGCTGTCGCGGGCGGTACGGCGCACGATGAGCCGGGTTTGGGTCGTGGGGTCGCTGAGCACCTGTCCGGGAACGGCCATGGCTTGCCTCCTGTACGGGGCAAGTGTGGCCCGGGAGGGTGCTCACCCGCCAGACCGGAAATTGCTCACCTTCGCAGGGCGCGCCCCGCTTTTACGGGTTGGACGCCGGCGGGTTGCCGAAGCGGCGCTGCACCACCTGCCCGACGCCCCCCATCAGGCCGCGGTCCTGGCCCTGCACGACGGCCCGAACCCCGCCGCCGTTGCCGGTGCGCACGTTGACGGGCAGGGGGAAGGAGAGCTGGGTCCCGGGGCGGGCGGTGCCCTCGTAGAGCTGGCGGCCGTCGAGGGTGGTGACCCGGATCCAGGAGGTCTGTTCGACCCGCAGGACCAGGGTATTGCCGCTAGGCTGGGCCGTGGGCGCGGGGGTGGTCCCGGCCGGCCGGGTGGCCTGGGGGGCGGCCGGGGGTTTGGCGACCTCGAGGCGCACCGTGAGGTTCTGGTCGGTGAGCAGGTTGAGGGTCTGCTGCTTGGGCGCGTAGCCCTGGGCCTCGACCCGGAGCACCCGCTCGCCCACTTCCACCGGGGCCTGGATGGGCGCGTTGCCCAGCAGGAAGCCGTCGAGGTAGACCCGCGCGCCCGCAGGCTCGCTGTTCACCCGTAGCATGACCTGCTTGGGGGCGGGGGCCACGGGAGCGACGGGCGCGGCCTCACCGCGGGGTTCCTGGCGGGTGGAGTACCACCAGAAGGCCGCTGCCGCCAGGATCGCCAGCAGGGGCAGCACCCACAGCCAGGCCCGGCGGGGGGTGCGGGTGGGGATGCGGCTCTTGGGGGGCACCTCGACGGTGCGGTTCATGCCCGGGCTGGCCGGGTAGAGCATCAGCAGGGGCTGGGGGTCGAGGCCCAGCGCCTGGGCGTAGCGCTTGAGGTAGCCCCGGGCCAGCGGGGGCTCAGGCAGTTCCTGGTAACGGCATTCCTCCAGCGCCTCGAGGATGGCCCGCCGCACCTTGAGCCGCTCGGCGAGTTGGGTGAGGTCGAGCCCCTGCTCTTCGCGGGCTTGGCGCAGACGGTATCCCAGTTCGCACATCTCGGAATATTCTAAGCCGCTAAGCGATGAGCTGGGCCAGTGCCCCGGCGATGCGCGCGGCCAGGCGGGCGTTTTCCTCCAGCAGGCGCAGGTTGACCTCCACCGTCACCCCGCCCGAGAGCTCGGCGAGCCTCGAGAGCAGGAAAGGGGTGAGGGCCTTGCCGTAGATGCCCCGCCGGGCCGCCTCCTGGTTGGCCTGCTCGACCCAGCTTTGCACCTGGGCCCACTCGAGGCCCCGCGAGACCGGGTTCATCACCAGCGTGGCGCTGGGCAGCAGGCGGCGGGCCTGGGCGAACACGGCGGCGGCTTCCTCGGGGCTCTCCACGCGCGCGGGCAGCTCGAAGGGGGACTCGCGGGTGTGGAAGGCCGGGAGCTTGTCGGTCTTGTAGCCCAGCAAGCTCACGCCGAAGCTCTCGAGGCGCTCGAGGGTGGCCGCGAGGTCGAGGATGCTCTTCGGCCCCGCCGAGACCACCACGATGGGCGTGCGCGAGAGCTCGAACAGGTCGGCCGACTCGTCGTAGGAGGCCTGCCCGCTGCCCGCGGGGTGCACCCCGCCGATGCCCCCGGTGGCGAAGACCGAGATCCCGGCCTTGTGCGCCAGGAAGGCCGTGGTCGCCACCGTGGTCCCCCCGTGCTTGCGCTGGGCCATGATGGCCGCCAGGTTCCACAGGCTGGCCTTCTCCACCTGCGCGGCGAAGGCGACGGCCTCGAGCTGCTGGTCGGTGAGCCCCACGTAGATCTCCCCGTCCAGGATGGCGATGGTGGCGGGCACCGCGCCCTCCTCCCGCACGGCCCGCTCCATCTTGCGGGCGAGCTCGAGGTTGGCAGGGCGGGGCAGCCCGTGGGTGATGACGGTGGACTCGAGGGCCACCACCGGCCGGTTGTCGGCGAGGGCTTGCTGAACTTCGGGGTGCAGGCGCATGGTTCAAGAATACCGGGCGGGAGTGGGGAGCTGAAGGCGTGGGGCGGGAAGCGGTAAGCCGTCAGCCGTCAGCGAAAAGCTCATGACGTGTGGTTTGCCCCTCCCTGTCCCTCCCCGCCCGCGGGGAGGGTTTATCCCCCCAGCCCCCCTTGCTAAGGGGGGAACAAGGCGTCTTGCGTTTGGCGTTTTGCGTACGACGTAGGACGTACGACGTACGACCCACGCCCGGCGTTCTACAACCCCAGCAGCACCCCCACCCCCGCCGCCAGCAGCACCACCAGCCAGGGCGGGGCCTTCCAGTGCATCAGCAGCGTGAAGCAGCCCAGCATCAGGGCGAAGTCGGCCGGGCTGTGGACGGCGCTGGTCCAGACCGGGGTGTAGAGCGCGGCCAGCAGGATGCCCACCACCCCGGCGTTGACGCCCCGGAGGGCGGCCTGCACCCCGGCGTAGCTTCGCAGGCGGTTCCAGAAGGGCAGCGTGCCCGCGACCAGCAGGAAGGCGGGCAGGAAAATAGCAACCAGGGCGATGGCGGCCCCGGCCAGCGGCTCGAGCCCCACCCGGTTGACCGCGCCCAGGTAGGCCGCGAAGGTGAACAGCGGCCCCGGCACCGCCTGCGCCGCCCCGTACCCGGCCAGGAAAGCCTCCTCCGCGACCCAGCCGGGCGGCACCACCTCGGCCTGCAGCAGCGGCAGGACCACGTGCCCGCCCCCGAAGACCAGCGACCCCGAGCGGTAGAAGCTGTCGAAGAGGGCCAGGGCCGGGGTCTGGCGCAGCAGGGGCAGGGCGAGCAGCAGCGCGAAGAACAGGGCGAGGAACAGCGCGCCCGCTCGAGCGCCCAGCCGCAGGGGGAGGGGGCTCGAGGCCGCGTTCACCGGCCCCCGCAGCAGCCAGGCGCCTACCACGCCCGAGGCCGCTATGATCGCCACCTGCACCGGCGAGCCCGGCCACAGCAGGGCCACGGCGGCGGCCACGACCGCCAGCGTGACGCGCGGCCGGTCGGGGGTGAGGCTCTGGGCCATGCCCCACACCGCCTGCGCCACCACCGCCACCGCCACTACCTTCAGCCCGTGCAGCCAACCCGCCGAACCCAACTCCTCCAGCCGCGCCACCCCCAGCGCGAACAGCACCAGCAGCACCGCCGAGGGCAACGTGAAGCCCGCCCACGCCGCCAGCGCGCCCCCCAGCCCCGCCCGGTACATCCCGACCGCCATCCCCACCTGCGAACTGGCCGGCCCCGGCAGGAACTGGCAAAGCGCCACCAGGTCGGCGTAACCCTGCTCGTCGAGCCAGCCCCGCCGCCGCACGAACTCCTCGCGGAAGTACCCCAGGTGGGCCACCGGCCCGCCGAAGGAAGTAAGCCCCAGCCGGAGGAACACCCCGAACACCTCGGCCACCGCCCGCCAGCCCTTGCGCTCGAGCCCTTGCTGCACAAGGCAGAGCATAGCGGGTATGGGGGTGTGCGTGGCAGGTGAGGGCAGCCGTCAGCGAAAGGCTCGTCGCTTGTGGTGACCCCACCCCGTCCCTCCCCGCGTGCGGGGAGGGGATATCCCCCCAGCCCCCCTTACTAAGGGGGGTAGTAGGGCGTATTGCGTCTTGCGTTCGGCGTTCAGCGTACGACGTACGACCTCCATGAGACGTACGACCCGCCCCCAGCGCCCGGCTACCGCCCCCCTCACCTCTGAACTGGCTTCGGCTCAGGCTCCGTCACCGGCGCTTGGGGCTCCCCCGGGCTCGGCGGTTGCGTGGGGTCTCTCGGTGGCTCGGGAACGTCCGGCAGGTCGGGGTTGGTCGGGGGTTCGGGCACCTCGGGCAGGTCCGGGTGGCGCGGCGGGTCGGGGATCTCGGGCCCGGGCGGCTTCTGGGGGGGCTGCTCGGGGGTGCCGGGCTTGCCGGGCGGCTCGGGGATTTCCGGCGGCTGGCGGCGGGGGTCGGGGTGCTGGGGCTTGGGGAGGGTGGCTCTGGTCTTCATGGCCTCACCTTGCGCCCGGCGGCTGTGGATGGCCTGAAGCGGTTCTGAGCTTTGGCTACGGGCGTCTCTTTCGCCGCCCAAGGCAGCGTGTATGCTTGAACTCAGTGACGTATGAGCACCGTTGAGAGCCCCCCCGAACCCGGACGCCGCATGGTCAGCCCCAACTTCATCACCGAGATCATCGACGCTGACCTCGAGGCCGGCCGCTACGCCGGGGTGGTCACCCGCTTCCCCCCCGAGCCCAACGGCTACGCCCACCTAGGCCACGCCATCGCCAGCTACATCAACTTCGGCATCGCCCACGACTACGGCGGCCGCTGCCGCCTGCGCTTCGACGACACCAACCCCGAGACCGAGAAGCAGGAGTACGTGGACTCGATCATCGAGGACATGCGCTGGCTGGGCTGGCAGTGGGGCGAGACCAGCTATGCCTCCAACTACTTCGAGGAGCTCTACCGCATGGCGGTGAGCCTCATCGAGCGCGGCCTGGCCTACGTGGACAGCGTCTCGCCCGAGGAGATGGCCCGCCTGCGCGGCAGCGTGGACAAGCCCGGCACCCCCAGCCCCTACCGCGAGCGCAGCGTGCAGGAGAACCTCGAGCTCTTCGCCCGGATGCGCGCGGGCGAATTCCCCAACGGGGCCCACGTCCTGCGGGCCAAGATCGACCTCGCCAGCCCCAACATGAAGCTGCGCGACCCGGTGCTCTACCGCATCGTCCACGCCGAGCACTACCGCACCGGCAGCCGGTGGTGCATCTACCCCTCCTACGACTTCGCCCAGGCCACCGCCGACGCCCTCGACGGCGTGACCCACAGCCTGTGCTCCTTGGAGTTCGTGGACAACCGCGCCATCTACGACTGGCTGATGGAGCACCTGTGGGAAGGCATCCGCGACCAACATCGAGCAGAGCGCCCCCAGCAGGACCAACAGCGAGCAGAGCGCCCCTACCAGTATGAATTCGGGCGGCGCAGCCTCGAGTACACCGTCGTCTCCAAGCGCAAGCTGCGCAAGCTGGTCGCGGGCGGCTACGTGCGCGGCTGGGACGACCCGCGCATGCCCACCCTGGCCGGGCAGCGGCGCCGGGGCGTGACCCCCGAGGCCATCCGGGCCTTCGCCTCGCAGGTGGGCATCTCCCGCACCAACCGCACCGTGGACATCGGGCTGCTCGAGCACGCCATCCGCGACGACCTCAACCGCCGCGCCCCCCGGGTGATGGCCGTGACCCGCCCCCTCAAGGTGGTGCTCACCAACCTTCCCGACGGCCACGAGGAGACCCTGCACCTGGCCTACTGGCCCCACGACGTGGTGCAGGAATCCCCCGACGGCCTCGTGGCCCTGCCCGACGGGCGGCGCGTCCGGCCCGAGGGGGCCACCCGCGCGGTGCCCTTCACCCGCGAGCTCTACATCGAGCACGACGACTTCGCCCTCCAGCCGCCCCCCGGCTTCAAGCGCCTCACCCCCGGCGGCACGGTGCGCCTGCGCGGCGCGGGCATCATCCGCTGCGACGGCTACCAGACCGACGACGCCGGGGAGGTCGTCGAGCTGCACTGCACCCTGCTGGGCGAGGGGGCCAGCGCCAAGGGCGTGATCCACTGGGTCAGCGCCTCGCGCGCCCTCAGGGCCGAGTTCCGCCTCTACGACCGGCTCTTCAGCGTGCCCCACCCCGAGGCCGAGGCCAAGGAGCACGAGGAGGAAGAGGAGGGGGCGGGCCCCGGGCCCCAGGAGGAGCGGGATTTCCTCAGCTTCGTCAACCCCAAGAGCCTCGAGGTCGTGCACGGCTACGTCGAGCCCAGCGTGGCCGCCGACCCCCCCGACACCCGCTACCAGTTCGAGCGCAGCGGCTACTTCTGGCGCGACCCCCTGGACTCCCACCCCGAAGCCCTGGTCTTCAACCGCATCGTGACGCTGAAGGACACCTGGGGCAAGGAATCCGAGCGCCAGGCGCCGAAAGCCGAACGCCCGAAGGCCCCGAAGGCCGAACACCCGCACGAGGCCCCCGACCTCACGAGGACGAGCGCTCGTCCTTTCACCGCCGAGCAGCAGGAGCGCCTCGAGCGCCTCAAGGCGCAGGGCGTCGGGGAGGCCGAGGCGCTGGTGCTGGCGCGGGAACCGCGGCTCGAGGCCTACCTGAGTGAGGCGGCCCGGCACGGCAAGATCGGCTCCCTGGCGAGCTGGGTGGTCAACGACCTGGGCAGCGCCATCCGCGAGGAGCAGGTCCGGGTAGCACCCGCCCAACTCGCCGCGCTGCTGCGGCTGCTCGAGGAGGGCAGCATCAACACCCGCATCGCCAAGGACGTGCTCGCCGAGGCCCAGCAGGGCGGTGAAGACCCCGTAGCCATCGTCGAGCGCAAGGGCCTGCGCCAGCTCAGCGACGCCGGAGCGCTCGAGCCCGTCGTCGAGCGCGTCCTCGCCGCCAACCCCGACAAAGTAGCCGCCTACCGCGCCGGAAAGACCGGCCTGATGGGCTTCTTCGTCGGCCAGGTGATGCGCGAGACACAGGGCCAGGCCAACCCGCAGCTTTTGCAGGAGTTGTTGAGCCGCAAGCTGGCGGTAAACGACGAGTCGTAAGCTGTAAGCCGTCAGCTATCAGCCGTCAGCTAAAGGCTTGTGGCGAAAGGAATCCCTGCCCATCGGCGGGGAGGGTTTATCCCCCCCAGCCCCCCTTGCTAAGGGGGGTGACAAGGCGCCTTGCGTTTTGCGTCTTGCGTACGACGTAGGACGTACGACGTACGACCCGCGCCCCGCGTCCGGCCATCGGCTATGAGCTATCGGCTATCGACCATCGACCCTCGACCCCATCAACCCACCCCCACCGAGACGTACTTCACGTACAGGTATTCCTCGAGCCCCCAGTGCCCTCCCTCACGCCCGAAGCCGCTCTGCTTGACACCGCCGAAGGGGGCCTGGGCGGTGGAGGGCACCGCGTCGTTGACGCCGACGATGCCGTACTCGAGCCGCTCCGCCACCCGGATGGCGCGGCCGAGGTCGCGGGTCCAGAGGTAGGCGGCGAGGCCGTAGGGCGTGTCGTTGGCGGCCCGAATGGCCTCTTCCTCGGTCTCGAAGGTGATCACCGGGGCCACGGGGCCGAAGGTCTCCTCGGTGAGGATCCTCATGCCCTCCCTCACGCCCGACAGCACGGTGGGGGCGAAGAACAGGCCGCCGGCAGGCTCGCCGCCGGTGAGCACGGTGGCGCCCTTGGCCTTGGCGTCCTCGACGTGCGAACGGACCTTCTCGAGGCCCTGCGCGTCCACCAGCGGCCCGATCTGGGTGCTGGGGTCGAGGGGATCGCCCACCTTGAGCCCGGAGGCGGCCTCGGCCAGCTTGCGGCTGAAGGGCTCGGCGATGCTCGAGTGCACGTAGACGCGGTTGGTGCACACGCAGGTCTGGCCCGCGTTGCGGAACTTGCAGGCCACCACGTCCCGCACGGCCTGCTCGAGGTCGGCGTCCTCGAAGACCAAGTAGGGGGCGTGCCCGCCGAGCTCCATCGAGATGCGCTTGAGGGTGTCGGCGCTCTGGCGGGTGAGGATCTTGCCCACATCGGTGGAGCCGGTGAAGGTGACCTTGCGGACGCGCTCGTCGGCCATCATGACCCGGGTGAGGGCCACGGGGTCGGAAGTCGGGAGCACCTGCAGGGTCCCGGGCGGCCCGCCGGCCTCGAGCCACAGCTCGGCCAGCTTGAGCGCGGTGAGCGGCGACTGCTCGGCGGGCTTGAGGATGAAGGTGCAGCCCGCGGCGAAGGCCGGCCCGATCTTGCGGGTGCCCATGGCGGCGGGGAAGTTCCAGGGCGTGACCCCGTACACCGGACCCACCGGCTGCCGCAGGGCGAACAGCCGCTTGTGGGCGAACTGGCTGGGCACCGTCTCGCCGTAGACGCGCTTGGCCTCCTCGGCGTACCACTCGATGAAGCTCGCCGCGTAGCGCACCTCGCCCAGCGCCTCGCTCACGGGCTTGCCCATCTCGAGCGCGATGGTGCGGGCTAAGTCCTGCTCGTCGCGCAGGATCAGGGCGTGCCACCGCTTCATCAGCGCGGCCCGCTCGTAGGCGGTGGTGTTGCGCCAGCTCTCGAAGGCCTGTGCCGCAGCTTCGACGGCTTGCCGGGCCTCGGCCTCGCCGCAGTCGGCCACCTCGGCGATCACCTCCCCGCTGTAGGGGCTCCTCACCGGGAAGGTCCGGGGGGTCCCCACCCACTCGCCGCCCACGAGGGCCTTGGTGTTGAACGCGACGTCCTTGATGCTCATAGCGACCTCCTCGAGTCCCCAACATTCTTATCCCGCGGGGCCCCGCAGGGGGTATGTCAGCGTGCAATCCGGAGGGGGAGACTGGTGTAGGTGTGTAGGCTACCCCCCTCTTCCCACCGCGCCAAAAACTGATATGCTTGCGGCACGTCACAACTAAAGCCTCGGTCGGGGAAGTGGGCTCGGTGTTGGGTTTCCGGCTGGGGTACGGTCAAGGAGGCGTGCATGAAGACGACTCGCAGGCAAGTTCTCAAATCGGCTCTGGCGGCTTCGACGGTTTTTTCCCCGCTGGCGATCAGCCTGGCGCAGAGCCGCCCGCTGAAGATGGCGGTGCTCTACCCCCTCACCGGCCCCTTCGCCTTCGCGGGGCAGGCCGGGCTCGAGGGCCTGCGCGACGCCACCGACTACTTCAACGAGGTGCGCGGCGGGGTGGGCGGGCGCAAGGTCGAGCTCATCGTCGAGGACACCGGCTACGACGTCTCCAAGGGCACGGCGGCCTTCAACCGCATCATCTCCCGCGAGCGTGAGGACGAGCTGCTCTTCGTCTACGGCGACTCCACCGGCCTCTCCAAGGCCCTAGCCCCCGAGATCGCCCGCCTGCAACTGCCCTACACCGCCACCTCCTTCTCCACCGAGCTGGCCGACCCCAAGACCTACCCCACCATCTTCGTCTTCGGCCCCACCTACAACGACATGATGGCCGCCCTCCTTCAGCAGATCCGCCGCACCAAGGGCAAGGCCCGCGTCGCGCTGGCCTACTCCAACTCCGAGTTCGGCAAGGACCCCATCCCCTACGTCAAGGAGCAGGCCCCCAAGCTGGGCATGGAGATCGTGGCCGAGGAAGTCACCCCGCTCGCCGTCCCCGACGCCACCGCCCTGGCGCTGAAGCTGCGGCAGGCCAACCCCGACTTCGTGATCTGCCACGGCTACGTGCTCACCGTCGAGCCGGTGCTGGTCAAGGCCGCGCGGGAGCAGGGCATGAAGTCCATCTTCATGGGCACCTACTACTCCGCCGAGCTCGCCCTCATGCAGCGGGCCGGCGCCGCCGCCGACGGCTTCATCGTGGCCTACCACAACCCCTACTGGTACGACAACCTGGCCGCGGGCATCGACCGGCTCAAGAAGTTCCGCGCCGGCAAGGGCAAGGACAACGCCTACAAGACCACCTACTACGTCGGCGCCTACACCTCCTGCTCGGCCATCTGGGAGGCCTACCGCCGCGCCGGGGCCGCGGGCAAGCTCAACCGCGCCGGGGTGGTGGAGAGCCTCAACAACATGGGCGACTGGGACACCGGCGGCCTGATCCGCTCGATGCGCTTCGTCAACCACCGCCTGCCCTACACCAAGCTCTACCGCGCCAACGTCAAGACCGGCCGCTTCGACGCCATCACCGACTGGGTGTCGCTGGCCTGAACCCGGGCGCGCCCGGCGGCGACCCGGCCCCTGAAGGGGCGGGGTTCGCCCGTAGGAGAACCTTCCTCAAACCACACCGCGATGGACCTATCCCTCCTGCCGCAGTTCCTCATCACCGGCCTGGCCACCGGGGCGCTTTACGCGCTGATCGCGCTGGGCTTCGTGCTGGTCTACCGTGCGACCAGCGTGGTCAACTTCGCCATCGGCGAGTTTTTGCTGGTGGGGGCCTACCTGGTCTACACCTTCAACGTCCCGCCCTTCAATTTCCCGTTGCCCCTGGCGATGCTGGTGGCCCTGCCGGTGGCTTTTCTCTTCGGCCTTCTGATCGAGCGCGGCTTCGTGCGGCCCCTGCTGGGGCGCAACGTGGTGGCGGTGATCATGGCGACCATCGGGCTGGTGGCGACGCTGGACGGGGCGGCCCAACTGGTGTGGGGCGCCGACCAGAAGGCCTACAACGGCGAACTGCCGGGCCAGCCCATCGTCCTGGGCAGCCTGGTGCTCACCGCCCGCTCGATGTGGGGCATCGCGGTGGGAATCGGGGTGGCGCTGCTGCTGATCGCGCTGCTGCGCTACAGCCGTTACGGGGTGATGGTGCGGGCGGTGTCGGAGAGCGAGACGGCGGCGCTGGCGCTGGGCATCAACGCGCCGCGCATGGTGGGCATCGTGTGGGGCCTCTCGGCGGCGCTGGCCGCGCTGGGCGGGGTGCTGCTGGCCTCGGCCAGCGGGCCCGGCTTCCACGTGATCGCGCTGGGCCTGATGGTCTTCCCGGTGGCGATCCTGGGCGGCATGGACTCGGTGCCGGGCGCGGTGATCGCCGGGCTGCTGCTGGGCGTGGTGCAGGCGCTCTCGACGGCCTACCTCGAGGGCCCCCTCCCCGGCATCACCGAAGCCCTGCCCTTCGTGATCGTGCTGCTGGTGCTGTTGCTGCGGCCCTACGGTCTCTTCGGCCAGAGCCGTATCGAGCGGGTTTAGGCGGAGGAAGCAGAAAGTGGCACCGACTGCGACCCAAAGGGCAGGCACAGGGGCCTGCCCCTACACCCTGTTTCTGTTTTCGGCTATCGGCTACCGACATCCTCAATCTTCCCACGTACGACGTAAGACGTAAGACCTAGCTATGGCCTCCCTCAACGTCGAAAACCTCAAGGTGGTCTACCGGGGCGTGATCCTCGCCCTCAACGGCGTCTCGCTGCGGGCCGAGCCCGGCGAGGCGGTGGGGCTTTTGGGCCCCAACGGCGCGGGCAAGAGCACGCTGGTGCGGGCCATCGCTGGGCTGCTGCACCAGTACGAGGGCCGCGTGCTCGACGGCAAGATCACCCTCAGCGGCCAGGACATCACCCACGCCTCGGCGCTCAAGGTGGCGGCGCTGGGGCTCACGCCGATCCTCGAGGGCCGCCCCGTCTTCCGCTACCTCACCGTGCTGGAGAACCTCACCGCCGCGGCGCACAAGCTCCCCGCGGCGCGGGCCCGCGCCATCACCGAGGAGGTCTTCGCCCGCTTCCCCCGCATCTACGAGCGGCGGCGCGAGCAGGCCGGCTACCTCTCGGGCGGCGAGCAGCAGATGCTCCTGCTGGGCATGGCCCTGCTCACCGAGCCCAAGGTGCTGGTGGTGGACGAGCCCAGCCTGGGCCTCTCGCCCAAGCTGGTCGAGGAGGTCATGCGCGTGCTGGGCGAGCTGCGCCGCGACAAGGGCCTGACGCTGATTCTGGTCGAGCAGAACGCCCGCGCCGCCTTCAGCCTCGTCGAGCGGGTGTACGTGCTCGAGCAAGGCCGCGTGGCCTTCGAGGGCAGCACCCAGGCCGCCCAGGGCGACGCCGACGTGATGGAGTTCTACCTTGGCGCCGGGGCCTCCGGCGGCTTCGCCGAGGCCAAGCGCTACCGCAGGAGGAAGAGGTGGGTGTGAAGAGGTCGTACGCCCGACGCCGAACGTCGAACGCAAAACGCAAAACGCTAAACGCTAAACGCCGAGCGCGAAAAGACTGCTCGTGGCCGGTGGTGTGTGGTCCGTGGTCGAAAGCTTTTCACTACAGGCCACGAAACACGCGCCACGAGCCACTGGCCTCTCATCTTTGGATATCGGCTATCGACTATCAGCTATCGGCATTCCGGAGGGCCCCATGACCCCCATCCTCGAGGCCCACGACCTGGCCCTGGCCTTCAAAGGGGTGCGCGCCCTCAACGGGGTCAGCTTCACCGTCAACCCCGGCGACTTCTTCGCGGTTATCGGGCCCAACGGGGCGGGGAAGACCAGCCTGCTCAACGTGCTCTCGGGGCTCTACCGGCCCCAGCAGGGCACGGTGCGCTTCCTGGGGGAGGATTTGAGCGGGGTCTCGCCGCAGGAGCGGGCGCGGCGGGGGCTGGGCCGGACCTTCCAGAACCTCGAGCTCTTCCGGGGCATGAGCGTGCTGGACAACGTCAAGCTGGGGGCCGAGCTGGCGATGGGGGCCTACAGCGCCCTCACCCCCGACACCCGCAAGGAGTGGGCCATCCGCCGCTGGGCCGAGGAAGTCCTGGACTACCTGCACCTCGCCCCGCACCGCCACAAGCACGCCGGGGCGCTGCCCTACGGCCTGCAGAAGCGGGTGGAGGTGGCCCGCGCCCTGGCCGGCAAGCCCAAGCTGCTGCTGCTCGACGAGCCCATGGCCGGGCTCTCGCTCGAGGAGAAGCAGGACCTCGCCCGTTTCCTGCTCGACGCGCGGCGCGAGTGGGGCGTGACGATGGTGCTGGTCGAGCACGACCTCAAGGCGGTGCTCGAGCTCTCCACGGGCGTGCTGGTGATGTCGTACGGCGAGGTGCTCTACCTGGGCGAGCCCGGCGGGGTGCGCGACAACCCGCGCGTGGCCGAAGCCTACCTGGGGAGGTCGGCCTAGATGCGGGGGACGCTGCTGGAGGCCCTGGCCCGCCGGGCCCAGACCACCCCCGGCCTGCCCGCCCACCGGGTCAAGCGCTACGGGGTGTGGGAGACCACCACCTGGGCGCAGTTCTGGGATAACGTGCAGCGCCTGGCCGGGGGGATGGGGCAGTTGGGCCTCGAGCCGGGCGGGGTGCTGGCCCTGCTGGGGCACAACGCGCCGGAGTGGGTCACCGCCGAGATGGCCGCCCAGGCTCTAGGGGCCATGCCCATGGGCATCTACGCCGACGCCATGCCCGAGGAGGTGGCCTACTTCCTCGAGTTCACCAACGCCCAGGGCATCGTGGTCTCCGACGAGGAACAGCTCGACAAGGTGCTGCCCCACCTGCACCGGCTGCGCTTCGTGGTGGTGTGGGAAGAGGCCGGGATGAGCCGCTACTGGGGCGAAAAGATCTGGCCCTATTCCCGCGTGGTCGCGCAGGGCGAGGCGCCCGAGGCCCGGCAGGTCGTGCAGGCGGCCCTGGAGAAGATCGGCCCCGGCACCGTGGCCCTGCTGGCCCCCACCTCGGGCACCACCGCCCGCAGCAAGCTCGCCATGCTGACCCACGCCCAGCTCGAGGCCGGCTACCACGCGGTGGACCACTCGCTCGAGCTGCGGGGCGGGGAGTGGGTCTATAGCTACCTGCCCCTGCCCTGGATCGGCGAGCAGATGCTCTCGGTGGTGCAGGGCCTGCTCGGCGGCGTGGTGCTGCACTTCCCCGAAGACCCCGCCACCGTCATCCCCGACATCAAGGAGGTCCAGCCCGACTTCTACTTAGCCCCCCCGCGCCTGTGGGAGGACGCCCTGGCCCTCGTGCGCAGCCGCATGGAGGACGCGCACTGGCTCAAGAAGGCTTTCTACCGCTGGGGCATGGGCGTGCTGCTCAAGGCCGCCGAGCTCGAGTTCCGTGGCGAGCGCGTCGGGTTCGGGCTGGACCTGGCCCGCTCCCTCGCCTATCCCCTGGTGGCCCGCCCCATCCGCGCCCGCATGGGCCTGGCGGCCTGCCGGGTGGCCGTGACCGGCGGCGCCCCGCTGGGGCCGGAGGTCTTCACCTTCTACCGCGCGCTGGGCCTGGACATCCGCCAGTACTACGGCCAGTCCGAGACCGCCGCCAACACCTGCGCCCACCGCGCGGGCGACGCCCCGCCCGAGACCGTGGGCCAGCCTTTGGTCAACACCGAGGTGCGCATCAGCGAGGAGGGGGAGATCCAGGTGCGGGGGCCGCAGGTCTTCGTGGGCTACTTCGGCAACGAGGCCGCCACCCGCGAGACCTTCACCCCCGACGGCTGGTTCCGCACCGGCGACGCCGGCTTCTTCGACGAGCGCGGGCACCTGGTGATCCTGGGCCGGCTGAAGGAGGTGGGGGCCCTCGCCAGCGGCACCCGCTTCTCGCCGCAGTTCCTCGAGAACCGCCTGAAGTACTCCCCCTACGTCCGCGAGGTGGTCATCATCGGGGATAAGCGCCCCTACGTCACCGCGCTCATCGAGCTCGACCCCGAGAACACCCAGAACTGGGCCCGCCGCCGCGGCCTGGCCTTCACCACCTACCAGAGCCTGGCCGCCCGCCCCGAGGTCTACCGCCTGATCTCCGAGGAGATCGCCCAGGCTTCGGCCGCGCTGCCCGAGGAGCTGCGGGTGCGCCGCTTCGCCATACTGCCCAAGGAACTCCACCCCGACGACGACGAGGTCACCCGCACCCGCAAGGTCAAGCGCAAGACCGTCGAGGAGCGCTACGCCTCGCTGATCGCCGCGCTCTACGAGGGCAAGGACCAGGCCGTGCTCGAGCTCCCCATCCGCTACCTCGAGGGCGAGGGCAAGCTCGAGGCCGCCGTCTCGATCGCCGAAGTGGGCGAACTGGTGGGGAGGTAGCCATGCTGTTCCGACTCTCCCAGACCCTCACCGACCGCTGGAGCCGCACCTTCGCCCGCACCGTGCGGGCCACCTACCGCCAGGACGAGGCCTACGCCAGCACCCCCATGGGCCGCTTCTGGCTGTGGGTCGCCCTGGCCCTGTTGTTGCTGCTGCCCTTGCTGCTGCCGCCCTACCCCATGTACGTGGTGGTGCTCATCGCCATCGCCGCCGTGGGCGCGCTCGGGCTGCACCTGCTGGTGGGCGGGGCCGGGCAGATCTCGCTGGGCCACGCCGCCTTCCTGGGCATCGGGGCCTACACCGCCTCGCACCTGGCCGGGCCGCTGGCGGTGGTGGGCATCCTGCTGGGCGGGGTGCTGGCGGGCCTGATCGGCGTGGTGCTGGGCCTGCCCTCGCTGCGCATCAAGGGGGCCTACCTCGCCATCGCCACCCTGGCCCTGCAATTCCTGGCCGACTACGTCTTCAAGCGCTGGGAAGCCGTCACCGGCGGCATCCGGGGGCGCACCCTGCCGCCCGCCGAGTTCCTGGGCATCCCCCTGCCTGGCGCCGACGCGCTGTGGTATTTGGTGCTGCTCTTCGCCATCCCGCTCTTCTTCTACGCCAAGCGCCTGCTCTCGACGCGCGCGGGCCGCCTGTGGTACGCCGTACGCGACAACGACCTCTCGGCCCGCCTCTCCGGCGTGGACCTGACCCGCGCCAAGCTCACCGCCTTCGCCGTCTCGGCCTTCTACGCCGGGATCGCCGGGGGCCTGCTCGCCAACCTCTACAAGTCCATCACCCCCGAGAACTTCGTGCTCACCTTCAGCATCCAGTACCTCGCCATGGTGATCGTGGGCGGGGCCGGGACCGTGCTCGGCGCCGTGCTCGGCGCGACCTTCGTGGTGCTCATCCCTGAGGTGCTCAACGCCATCGTGGGCGCCTTCGGCCCCCAGTTCGCCCCGTCCTTCGCCGCCTGGCGCAACGTGGTCTTCGGGGTGCTGATCCTGATGTTCCTGATCCTCGAGCCCTTAGGCCTCGTCGGCCTGTGGGGCCGCATCCGCGACTACTTCCGCACCTGGCCTTTGCCGTACTGAAGCAGCTTGTGGCTCGTGGCCTGCGTCTCGCGTTTTGCGTTTTGCGTACGACGTACGACCCGCGCCCGGCGTCTCAGGTCCCGCTCAGTTCCGCGCAGGCTCGAGCAACCCCACCTGCTCGAGCCACTGCTGCAGCTTCATCACCGAGAAGCGGCTCATCGAGGCCGCCTGGTCGCCATAGACCAGGGTAGGAACGCTGCGGCGACCGGCGTTGACCTGCAACACCAGGCGCTCGCCTTCGGGGTGCTGGTCAATGTTCACCTCGGTGTAGCTCAGGCCGAGCCGCTCGAGGGCGGCCTTGGTCGCCTTGCAGTCGGAGCACCAGGCGGTGGTGTACATCGTGATCATCGGTTGTAGAGCTTATCGGGGCGCTATGGAATTCATTGTGATTTTTGTGCCAAGACGGCTCCGGGGAAGCCGTCAGCCGTCAGCGATCAGCTTGTGGCTTGTGGCTCGTGGCTCGTGGCGTGTGGGAGTATCCCCCCTGGCCCCCTTGCTAAGGGGGGTAAACAAAGGGCGTTCGGCGTTCAGCTATCGGCTATCGGCTATCGACTATCGACCACCCTCACACATTGAAGAGGATGTACATCACGTCCCCGTCCTTAACCTCGTACTCCTTGCCCTCGGTGCGTACCCAGCCCTTTTCCTTGGCCTGTGCCCAACCCCCGGCGGCAACCAGCTTGTCCCACTCGATGACCTCGGCCCGGATGAAGCCGCGCTCGAGGTCGGAGTGGATCTCGCCGGCGGCCTGGGGGGCTTTGGTGCCCTGGCGGATGGTCCAGGCCCGCACCTCCTTCTCGCCGGCGGTGAGGAAGGTGATGAGGCCCAGCACGCGGTAGGCTACCCGAACCAGGCGGTCGAGGCCGGACTCCTCGAGCCCTAGCGAGGCCAGGTACTCCTGGGCTTCGGCGTCCTCGAGCTCGGCCAGCTCGGCCTCGATCTTGGCCGAGACCACCACCACCTCGGCCCCCTCGGCCCCAGCCCGCTCGCGCACCTTGGCGACGTTGGGGTTGCCGGTGGCGTCGGGCAGGTCTTCCTCGGCCACGTTGGCGACGTAGATCACCGGCTTGGCGGTCATCAGGCCCATCTCGCGGGCGGCCTTGGCGAAGAGTTCGGGGTCGGCGGGGGCGTAGGTGCGGGCGGGCTGGCCTTGCGAGAGGTGGGGGAGGAGGGGCTCGAGCACTTCCAGCAGCGCCTTGTCATCCTTGTCCACGCGGGCGGTCTTGCGCAGCTTGTCCAGGCGCTTCTCCAGGGCTTGCAGGTCGGCCAGGGCCAGCTCGGTGTTGATGGTCTCGAGGTCGTCGAGGGGGTCCACCTTGCCCGAGACGTGCACCACGTTGGGGTCTTCGAAGCAGCGCACCACGTGGGCGATGGCCGCCACCTCGCGGATGTTGGCCAGGAACTGGTTGCCCAGCCCCTCGCCCTTGTGGGCGCCCTTGACCAGCCCCGCGATGTCCACGAACTCCACGTAGGTAGGCACGATGGGGGGCTTACGGTCGCCCTTGACGAAGAGCTTGGCGAGCGCCTCGAGGCGCTCGTCGGGCAGGGTCACCACCCCCACGTTCTTGTCGATGGTGGCGAAGGGATAGTTGGCGGCCAGCGCGCCCGCCTTGGTGATCGCGTTGAACAGGGTGGACTTGCCCACGTTGGGCAGTCCGACGATGCCGACTCCTAAAGCCATACAAGGCAACAGTGTACTTGATGGTCGGGGGGTGGTCGAACGCGGGATGCCCAACGCCGATAGCTGATAGCCCATAGCCGATAGCCGAACGCCAGACGCGAAACGCCAGACGCGAAACGCGAGACGTCCCTTCTTCACCCCCCTTGGCAAGGGGGGCTGGGGGGATACCCCCTCCCCGCACGCGGGGAGGGACGGGGAGGGGCAACCACGGGCCACTAGCCCCCTTCCTAAACCTGGCCTATCGTTTGAGCCTTCGTTAACCCTGGCGTGCTCGAGCCCGTGGCCTGGCTAGATTGAGGGATATGCGCAAGTGGTTGTGGCTATCCCTGGTGGTGGCGCTCGCGGCCTGTGGCGGGACGGGGGGGCCGGGCGGCGGGGGCGGTGGGGTGGTGACCAACGACTTCACCATGACCTGCACCCCCAGCCCGTTCTCGGTGCCTAAAGGAGGGCAGGCCACCCTGACCGTGACCGTGGAAAACCTCAAGGGGCAGGTGGCCAAGGTCCAGCTCAAGTTCGAAAGCGGCACCGTGGGGGTGGATGGTTCCCCCCTGACCCAGGTGGTGGAAGGGGCCGGGAGCGCCCAGTTCACCATCTCGGTCAAGAGCGGCATCACCGACAACAAGCCCTTCTTCTACATCTACGGCCGGGGAATGAACAGCGAAAACCGCACCTCCGGGATGCCGCAGAAAGACTGCCGGGTGCAGTGGAGCTACTAGCCCCCTCGAGCGACAAGACTCCCTGCACAAGCCGCCGATCGTCGAAAGGGCCGGGTCCAAGACCCGGCCCTACCAAAGGCGTTCGGCGTTTGGCTATCAGCTATCGACCATCGACCATTTTTAGTTGATCGACCCCAGGCTCCCCTCGAGCTCCACGTCGTTGTTGTTCCCGTCCCGCACGTAGAGCCCGCGCCAGGCGTCCTCGGTGGTGAAGTGCCCGTCGAGGCTGATGGAGAGGCCCGGCTTGACGTACTGCCGCACCGCGCCGGGGTTGGCGGGGTCGAGGCCAGGGTTGAGGCCGTAGACGTCGGTGTAGAAGTAGCCGTCCTTCTTGCCGTCGGAGAGGTCGAGGGACTCGACGTAGGACACCTTGAGGTTGCGGACGCTCATGGTGCGGCGGGTGGAGGAGCCGTCGTTGATGATGAGGCTGCTGCACTTGTAGTCGGCGCAACTGGTGGCGGGGTTTTGGATGTCGACCCCGATCACCCGGTCGCCGCACTCCATGCCTAAGGCGGGCTCACAGCCGCCGTCCCACTGCTCGTAGCCGCCGTTGCCGTCGCTGGCGACGCGGATGCGCTTGGAGGCGTCGGTCTCCTGGGCGATCTTGGCCTGGTCGGGGCAGGCGTCGGGGGTGATGAACTGCTCGGAGTCGTCGTTCTCCCTCGAGAAGCCGAAGTCGCCCTTGTAGCCGAGCTCGAGCAGCAATTGCCCGGTGCGCAGGTCGGTGGCGGCCAGGGTGACGGTGTGGACCCGGGCGCACACGCGCTGGCTGGTGCTGGTCTCGGAGTGCAGGTTGATGTACCAGCCGATCTGCTTGGCCTCGTCCCGGATGGCGAAGCCCTTGAAGCCCTCGCCGCGTTCGGGCTGGTTCTGGTTCTTCAGCGCCACGTAGGTGAAGGCGGCCTTGTAGCCGATGAGGCCGGGGTCGGAGTTGTGCTCGTGGCGGTAGTAGCACCAGTAGACGGGGTCGATCTGGGGGTGCCAGCCCTGGAACTCGTTGCCGTCGGGGCCCACCACGCGCCAGGTGTCGTGCAGCCACGAGGGGCAGTCGGTGTTGGGCAGGGGCTTCTCGCTGACGCCGGGCGGTAGGGCGGGCGCGGCGGAGGGCTTGCCGCCCGCCTCCGCGAGGAGCACCGTGTACTTGCCGTTGTTCTTGCCGGGGCCGCCTAAGGCGACCTCGCCCTTCTTGAAGTCCTTGACGAAGGCGGTGAGCCCGTCGGGCATCGGCGACCGCTCCCACCCGATGAGCCACAGCGGCACCGGGTCGATCTTCCAGACCACCGCCACCCGCGCGTCGCGGTTGAGGGTCAGGCGCAGCCAGTCGGCGCGGATGCTCTCGGAGGAGGGCACCGCGAGCTCGTCCCAGCCCTCGAAGCCCTTGAAGCTCGACTGCCGGGGCTTGTAGCGCACGCCGCCGTAGCCCGCCTCGAGGCTCAGCGTGCCGTCCTCATCCTTGTGCTCGCTGACGTGGTAGTAGCGGGCCAGCAGGGTGGGCTGGATGCCGTACTGGGTGGTTATGGGGTGCACCACGCCGCCTTTATCCACCGACGGGGGCCGCTCGTTGCTGCCGAAGCCGCCGGTACAGGCGGCCAGCACGAGCAGCAGCCCGGCGGCCAGGGTCAAGTTCACGCCTTTGCTCATCGTCTCCCCCTTACGCTCATGTTCGAACCTAGCACACGCGCCAGAGGGCGCAGCTTGAGGCATCCTTAATCGGGTCGCTGGCTTGGTTCTGTATTGCGAACGGAAAAACCCTCATGGACGGTTTATCCCCCGGCCCCGCCTCGAGCCCGCACCCCCGCAGTATCGCGGGAGTGAAAATTGGGCCGGGCCTCTCAATCCCGCGCCGCCCGCCGGGGATAGTCCTGTCGGGGGCTGCCCCGGCCCGCTCCACCGCCTTGCCGGGGGGCCTCCACCGGACGGTGGAACCCGCGCCAAATGACCCGGCCTCGAGTTCCTCCCGCCCTACCCTGGAGGCATGGACTGGAAGTTCACCGACAACGTCCCCTCAGTCCCTACCGGCAAGCTGGCCTGGCTGTTCCTGGCGTTCGCCCTGGCGGCCTTCGCCCTCGTCTGCCTGGCGGCCTTCTGACCCGCCTTTCGACCCGGCCCCGACCCCCGCGCGGGCCGGGGTTTATTTATGAGAGACAAAGGATATGCTTGTGGGCGTGACGAGCGAACGGTTGTGGTGGCAGACCGCGGTGATCTATCAGGTGTATCCCCGTAGCTTCCAGGACTCCAACGGCGACGGCATCGGCGACCTCGAGGGCGTGCGCCGCCGGCTGGGCTACCTGCGCGACCTGGGCGTGAACGCCGTGTGGCTCTCGCCCTTCTACAAGTCGCCCATGAAGGACTTCGGCTACGACGTCGCCGATTACTGCGACGTAGACCCCATCTTCGGCACCCTCGCCGACTTCGACCGGCTGCTCGAGGAGGCCCATCGGCTGGGGCTGAAGGTGATCATCGACTTCGTGCCCAACCACTCCTCCGACCAGCACCCCTGGTTCCAGGAGTCGCGCTCAAGCTTGGACAATCCCAAGCGCGACTGGTACGTCTGGCGCGACCCGGCCCCGGACGGCGGCCCCCCCAACAACTGGATGGCCTACTTCGGCGGCCCGGCCTGGACCCTCGACCCCCGCACCGGCCAGTACTACCTGCACCAGTTCCTCCCCGAGCAGCCCGACCTCAACTGGCGCAACCCCGAGGTGCGCCAGGCCACCTACGAGGCCATGCGCTTCTGGCTGCGGCGCGGCGTGGACGGCTTCCGCGTGGACGTGATGTGGCTGTTGGTCGAGGACGAGCAATTCCGCGACGAGCCCGAGAACCCCTTCTGGAAGGAAGGCGAGTGGGACCGCGGGCGGCACGTCCACATCTACATGGAGGACCAGCCCGAGACCCGCGAGATCGTGCAGGAGATGCGGGCCGTCCTCGACGAGTTCACCACCCCCGGCAACGAGCGCATGATGGTGGGGGAGATCTACCTCCCCTACGACCAGCTCATGCCCTACTACGGCACCGCCGAGCGCCCCGGCTGCCACCTGCCCTTCAACTTCCACCTCATCTTCCGGGGCATGAACCACTGGACCGCCGAGAACATCCGCCACATCGTCGAGGAGTACGAGGCCAGCCTCCCGCCGTGGGCCACGCCCAACTGGGTGCTGGGCAACCACGACCAGCACCGCCTGGCGACCCGCATCGGCCACGCCCAGGCCCGCGTCGCGGCCATGATGCTCTTCAGCCTGCGCGGCTCGCCCACCTGGTACTACGGCGACGAGATCGGCATGGTGGACGGCATCATCCCCCCCGAGAAGATCCAAGACCCCGCCGCCCTGCGCCAGAAGAACGTCCACGGCGAGCACGGCCTCGACCCGGGCCGCGACCCCGAGCGCACCCCCATGCAGTGGACCCCCCACGCCCACGCCGGCTTCAGCACCGCCGAGCCCTGGCTCCCCGTCAACACCGACTACCTGCCCCCGCCGGCAGGGGCGGGGCGCAACGTCGAGGCCCAGGACGCCGACAGCGAGTCCATGCTGGCGCTGGTCCGCACCCTGCTGGTGGTACGGCGCGAAACCCCGGCGCTGCTCGAGGGCAATTACCAGACCTACAAGAGCCCCGAGGGCGTGTTCGCCTACCTGCGCGGCGGCGAAGTGCTGGTGGCGCTCAACTTCACCCCCGAACCCAAGCAGCTCTCGGTCCCCGCCGGCGAAATCCTGGTCTCGACCCACCTGGACCGCTACGGCGCGGTGGGCGGGGTGCTCGAGCTGCGGCCGGACGAGGGCGTAATCGTGAAGCTGAAGTGAAGCGGTCAGCCTTCAGCCGTCAGCGGTCAGCTCGTGGCTAGCGGCTAGTGGCTCGTGGCGAGTAGTCCGGGAGTCCCGCCCCCACCCTCCCCGCGCACGGGGAGGGAGTATCCCCCCCGGCCCCCCTTGTTAAGGGGGGTAAGGAAAGGGCGTCTTGCGTTTAGCGTTCGGCTATCGGCTATCAACCCCCGCCGTACAATGACCCCCGTATGACCCGAGTCCTGTTCGTCTGCATGGGCAACATCTGCCGATCGCCGATGGCGGAGGGGATATTTCGCAAGCTGGTCCGGGAGCGGGGGCTCGAGGGGCGCTTCGAGGTGGACTCCGCCGGGACCGGGGGCTGGCACGCGGGGGAGGAAGCCGACCCTCGAGCCCGGCGCGTGCTGGAGCGCCACGGGGCCTCCTTCGCCCACCGCGCCCGGCAGGTGAGCGCCAGGGACGCGGAGTACGACCACATCTTCGTGATGGACCGGGAGAACCTGGCAACCCTGCGCCGGATGCTGCCCCAGGCGCACGCGAAGATCCGACCCGTGATGGACCTCGCGGGCGGGGGAGAGGTCCCCGACCCCTACTACGACGACCTCGAGGCCTTCGAGCAGGTGTACGCGATGCTCGAGCGGGCCATCACGGCTTTCTTGGATCAGGTCGCGCTGGTGGGTACGAACGCCTCGAGCTAGCCATTTGCGCCACGCCCCGGCCTCGAGGCCTGTTAGGCTGGTTGCCATGCTCCGGGGCCGCGTCATCCCCCGTCCTCTGTCCCTGCTGCTACACTTCGCCTATCAGGAAGCCGCTTCCTGCCTTTTCCCGGCCTTCATCTTCGCCATGCTGGTGCTGTCGAAGGTGGTGGAGATCCCGGGGCTGCCGCGCTACGACTTCATGCTGTTGGCCTGCGTCGGGATGCAGGTGGCGATGGTGTGGTGGCTGCGGGTGGAGAGCGTGGACGAGCTCAAGGTCATCACGCTTTTTCACGTGCTGGGCACCACCATGGAGGTTTTCAAGATCGCCATGGGCTCGTGGGCCTACCCCGACTTCGCCTACAGCAAGCTCCTGGGCGTTCCACTCTACTCGGGCTTCATGTACGCCAGCGTCGCCAGCTACATCACCCAGGCCTGGCGGCGGCTCGAGCTGCGCCTGACCAACTTCCCGCCCTCCGGCCTCAACGTCGTCCTCGCCGCGCTGATCTACCTCAACTTCTTCACCCACCACTACACCCTCGACCTGCGCTACGTGCTGATTTTGGCGGTGTTCGTGGCTTACTGGCGCACCCGCGTTTACTTCACCGTAGGCGGCGTGTCCTTCTGGCTGCCGCTCAAGCTGGGCTTCGCGCTGGTGGGCTTTTTCATCTGGCTGGCCGAGAACATCGCCACCTACCTGGGCGCTTGGCAGTACCCCGACCAGGCCACCCAGTGGACGCTGGTGCACCCCGGCAAGTTCACCAGTTGGTTTTTGCTCTTCATCGTGAGCTTCCTCATCGTGGCCCAGCTCAAGCGCGTCAAGGCCGCGCGGCAGGGTGAACGTTGGTAAGGGAATAGACCTCTCGCGAAATTACCCGCCAGCTACCGTGAAGCGCCATGTCTGCCGTGGCTACCGGTTACCGACGATTTCCGCAGGAAGTCTGATTGTTTTTCAAGTAGGGCGGGCGGTAGCCTGAGCCATGGTCAAAGAACGAATCCCGCTGGAAGAACTGGCTCGCCTGCCCAATTTCGCCGCGGTCACGCCCTCTTGGAGTGGGGACCGGATCGCCTTCTACTGGGACAAGACCGGGCGCTTCGAGCTCTACGTGATGGACCTCCAGACCCGCGAGGTGCGCCAGCTCACCGACGGGCAGGCCCCGCGCCAGCTCCGGGCCGGCTTCGTCTGGACCCGCGACGACCGCGAGATCATCTTCGCCAAGGACCACCAGGGCGACGAGCAGAACAACCTCTTCAAGCTCGAGCTCGCCACCGGCCGGGTCATCCAGATGAACCACGACCCCAAGACCCAGGAGTACGCCGGCGAGGTCCACCCCGACAACCGGCGCATGGCGGTGATGAGCAACCGCGCCGGGCAGATGAACGTCTTCGTGCTCGAGCTCGCCAGCGAGAACCACGAGTGGAAGCAGCTCACCCGCTTCAAGGCCCCGGCCTTCGCGGGCCGCTGGAGCCCCGACGGGAGGTGGCTGGCCTTCGCCTCCAACGAGTCGCCCAACCTCAAGAACCAGGACGGCTACCTCGTGCGCGACGACGGCTCGGAGGTGCGCAAGGTCTTCTCGGTGCGCGAGGGCTCGCAGGACCAGATCGCCGACTGGCACCCCGACGGCGTGCACGTGGCCGTGACCTCCGACGCCAGCGGCAACAACCGCCCCGGCATCCTCAACCTCGAGACCGGCGAGGTGCGCTGGCTGGGCCCGGGCACCGACCAGGCCGACGAGTACGCCGGCAGCTTCTCCAAGAGCGGCGAGTGGCTGGTGACGCTGCGCAACCAGGACTCCAGCATCTTCCCGGTGCTCTACCGCGTCTCCACCGGCGAGGAGCGCACCCTGCGCCTGCCCGGGGGGATGGCCTTCGGCACCAGCTTCGTGCTGAACGACACCAAGCTGCTCATCGCCCACTCCTCGGCCCGCCGCCGCCCCGAGCTGCTGCTCTACGACCTCCAGACCGACGCCTGCGAGGTGCTGCTGCCCGCTGAGTACGGCTCCATCGACCCCGCCGTGTTCGTGGAGGACGAGTACGTTCGCTACCCCACCTTCGACGGCCAGCAGGTCCCGGCCATCCTCTACAGGCCGCGCGACGTGGCGCCGGGGGCCAGGCTGCCCGCGCTCGTCATCGTCCACGGCGGCCCCACCGCCCAGTTCTTCCGCGGCTTCGACCCCTACGCCCAGTTCCTCGCGGACCGCGGCTACGTGATCCTCCAGCCCAACATCCGCGGCTCCACCGGCTACGGCACCGCCTGGCGCGACGCCAACCTCAAGGACTGGGGCGGGGGAGACCTCGAGGACGTGGTGGCCGGGGCCAACTACCTCAAGTCGCTGCCCTACGTCGACCCCGAGCGGGTGGGCATCTTCGGCGGTTCCTTCGGCGGCTTCATGAGCTTCATCGCCGTCACCAAGAAGCCTGACGTCTTCAAGGTGGGCGTGCCCTGGGTGGGCATCACCGACCTGCACCTGCTCTACGAGGAGGACATGGAGCACTTCAAGTACTACCTGCGCCAGCAGATGGGCGACCCCGAGAAGGACCACGCCCTGTGGCGCGACCGCAGCGCCGTCGAGTTCGCCCACCAGCTCAAGGCCAAGCTCCTCATCGTCCACGGCACCAACGACCCGCGCTGCCCCATCAGCCAGGCCCGCGTCTTCCGTGACCGGCTGCTGCAACTGGGCAAGCGCGAGGGCGAGGACTTCGAGTACCACGAGTTCGGCGACGAGGGCCACGGCCCCGGCGGGGACATCCAGGGCAAGATCCGCACCTACCGCCTGCTGGCGGACTTCCTCGAGCGGCGCCTGTAACAGATGAACGCCCGCAGGTCCGGCCCAGTGCTGTGGTTTTCAGGGTGCTTCTGGGAATGGCACCCTGAAAGGTTTCACGATGCGGAAGTTGTTGATTTCTCTTATCGCCCTGACGGCTTCTATGGCAGCTCCCTCGCTGGCGCAGTTTTCGCTCGAGCTGGGGGCGGGGTTCTACACCGGTTGGAGCGGCAACCTCAGCCTCGGCCTTGAGCGCATCGGCGGTTCGCCGCTGGGGATGCGGCTCGGGTTGCACGGCGCCGTAGGCCAACTCGTCAACGACGACGCCCCCTACGACTCCACGATGACCTGGGGCGAGTACAAGCGTTCAGTGCGCGAGTCCGGCGGGATGGGCACGGACTATGCCTTTAGCATGGGCGCCGAGGCGGACTTGCTGTGGGCTTTAGTGACCCCCGAGCTTCCCCTCCAGGTTTCGCCCTACGTGGGCTTACGGTTCAACTGGTACGGCGGGGAGGTCGTAGCCAACGGCAGCCACGCGACGAGCATGGGCCGGGCAGGCCCCGGACAGACTCCGGCGTTGGGGTACGGGGCAGGCTTCCTGCTGGATTACCTGGTCTCGGGCGTACTCTTCGTCCGGACGGACATCGGCCTGGACTTCTACCCGGACAATTGCATTTATTCCGAGGGTGCTCCGGCTTACCCGGTGTGCCCCGGTGACCCGGATTACGAGCGATACCGCCGCGCGATCAACGCCCCCGGGTATGCGCTCAAAGCCCGGGTGAGCGCGGTCCTGAAGTTCTAGCGCAGAATTGCCCGTACCGGCGAGGCGTCGGCCCCCTCGAGCCGCAGCGGCAGCACGATCAGCTCGTACTCGCCCGGCCTCACCGCCCCCAGCGCCAGGCCCTCGACGATGTAGATGCCGTTGCGGGCGAAGGCCTTGTGGCCGGGCAGGTCCTTGGAGGTGAGGGGGTCCACGCTGGGGCAGTCGGTGCCGAAGAGCCTGACGCCCCGCTCGGCCAGGTAGTCCACGGCGGCGGGCAGGACGTGGGTGAACTCGCGGGGGAAGTCGCGCCACTCGTCGGGCTGGCCGGTGTAGAACAGCACGCGCTCGGCGCGCAGCTCGAGCGAGTGCAGGAAAGGCGCGTCGAGGGCCTGCTGGCCCCGGGCGTCGATCACCTGGCAGGGGCCGATGAGCGCCGAGAGCGGCACGCTCTCGAGCTTCCCCCCGTCCTCCACGTAGTGGTAGGGCGCGTCGAGGTGGGTGCCCAGGTGGGTGGTCGTGGTCAGCTTGCTCACGTTGACCGAGTCGCCCTCGGCGATCTTGGAGACGGGCTCGAGGGTGAAAGGGGTGTCGCCGGGCCAGACGGGGTGCCCTTCGTAGAGGCGGCGGGTGATGTCGATCATGGTCCGATGTTACCGGAGGAGCCGGGCGAGGGCGGCCTCGAGGGCCTCCACCGCCTGCCGGACACGCCACTGCGCCTTGTCGCGCACCCCCGCCACGTTCGACACCGCGCGCAGCTCGGCCCCGGGCAGCCCCAGCCACAAGCAGGCCTGGGCGAAGGCCGCGCCCTCCATGTTCTCCACGTCGGCCTCCCACTTGCGCGAGAGCTCCCTGGCCTCGGTGGGGTTCTCCGACACCAGGTCGCGGGTCAGGAAGCTCCGCACCGGAAGGTCCAGCGTGGCCCGGAGCTCCGCGGTGAAGGCTTTGTCCAGCGGGAAGCGGTTGTGGAAGTGCAGGGGCGGCGCTTCAGGGCCCCCCACGACGAGCGTCGGGAAGCCCATCCCCTTCATCCCCCCGTCTTTGATGCCCAGGTCGGCCTGGATCTCGCGCTCGGCCAGCACCGCGTCCCCGACCTGCAACCCCGACTCGGCGTAGGCCCCGGCGATCCCGAAGAGCAGGGCCCGCCCGACCTTGTGCCGCTGGGCGTAGGCGGCCAGGGTCATGGCGGTGTTGGTCTTGCCGATGCCGCACTCGAGCCACACCCACCCCTGCCCCCTGATCCCGGCGCGGCCCCGGTAGCTGAAGGGCTTGCCTTTGCCCTCGAGGAAGGCGGCTTCAAACCTCGTGGGGCTCAACAGGAGTAAGGAAGGGTTCGGTGGCACGGATAAACTCCTCTACTTTGGCTACAAGGTCACGGATTTCTTCTTCCGCGAGGTCGGCGAGTTGACGTTAAATAAGCTCTCGAGCAGTTTACCAGGGCGCTTTTCCAGGTTGCCGGGGCCATACCCAAGGGCAGCGCGCCCACGGTGCTTGAGACGGTGGCGCCGTTAGCGGGGGACTGGACCTCGACCTAGGGGGCTGAGCCGTCGCTGGGGTAGCAGACTGCTAAGACCGCAAACAGAGATGCAGCGATGTGATGTTGAAGGCACTTCATATTCCGCCCGTATTGGGATACCACGGTAATACCTCCGATGATCACGAACTAGATATCTAAAGCGGGGAGGGGGTCTATGAAGGGGCGTATTCACGACGCAGATTGCAGATCCCACGGGCCAACGTACCAACGTCCGAAGATAACTATAAGAGAAACTACGAACACGAGGATGGCCGCGAGCCACCCCCATCTCAACTTCTTGTAGACCCTTGCTCCAAGCACGGCAGGGGTCAGAAGAACCACCGCGGCTATTGCCCAGCCTAGCCCAGTTTCAACGGTTGGTGGCATTTGCCGTATCAGCCGCTCAGGGAAGCGATTGATCCCATTGGGTAGGCCGAGCAGCAAGACGATGGCTATAGTAGCCGCGGACACGCCCCTTACAGCCACAGGGAATGACCCATGCCGTAAAAGGTCACCCCATGCCCAGCCGCAATAGACCAGAAACGAGACAGAGAGGAGTAGATAGACATCTAAAAAGAAACTTCTGCCGACAAACGGGAAATATTCATTATAGGGAGTAAGTATCAGTACTATCAGACTCGTACTGAGAGACAATATCCCGATCATGTCGACAGCTTTGGTCAGTTGATCAACTACTGTGCGCATGGAACCCTCCAGAGTTGCTGACACCTCGTTCACTAGTCGTGCATACGGCCCTCCGGGATTCCCGACGCTATAACACCGATCACCTCACGCTCTCACGAATGATGCGGTGATGTGGTGTTGAAGGCATTTCATGTTCAGCCCCTGTCGGGATGCCACGGTGATACCTCCGATGACCGCTAGAGATCTAAAGCCAGGAGAGGTCTATGAAGGAGTGTATTTACGGCGCAATATATACAGCTAGGAATCCACGGTAACATGGCGGGTTCGCTATTGCAGCTCCCACGGGCCAAAGTACCAAAGTCCGAAGATAGCTACAGGAGAAACTACGAACACGAGGATGGCCGCGAGCCACCCCCATCTCAATTTCTTATAGACCCTTACTCCAAGCACAGCAGGGGTCAGAAGAACCACCGCAGTTATCACCCAGCCCAGCCCAGTTTCGGCAAATGCCGGCATTTGCCATATCAGCCGATGGGGGAAGGGGTTTATCGCGGTAGGGAGGCCGAGCAGCAAGATGATGGCTATGATAACCGCGAACATAACCTTCAAGGCCATAGAGAATGACCCATGCCGTAACAGGTCACCCCACGCCCAGCCGCAATAGACGAGAAACGGGACAGCAAGGAATAGATAGGCGTCTGTAAAGAAAGTTCTGCCGACAAACGGGAAATACTCATTGAAGGGGATGAGTACCATCATCAACAGACTCGCGCCAAGGGATAGCGTCCCGAGTACGTCGATAACTTTGGCTGGTTGATCACCCATTATGCGCACGGAACCCTCCAGAGTCGCTGACGCCTCGTTCACCAGTCTTGCACATACGCCCCTCTGGGATTCTTGATGCTCTAATTGAGCTTCATTCTCACCTCCCCGGTCTAGGTTGCAGCCCCAGAACTACAATCGTGTGGTGCATTGGTCTCCTATAGTGCCCTTATGTCATGGGTCCACCGGTTCCTTGAAGTGGGTAACAGTCCAATCCGTACGGTTAGAACTGCTGATCGCAACTGTATGGTTGAAGGTGATCCTTATTCTCCCGTCATCCAGGGCATCTACGACCCGCTCGAGAAGTAAGCGCTCGGTTAGTGTTTCCTCGGCGAGGTACGTGATCGGTTGCCGGAAGATCTCCTGCCACTTGGAATCTTTAGACGGTCTGAACTGAAATACAACCCTCGCGGTTAACGGAGATAGTTGCGGGATCCGAGGCTGGGTGATCACGCGTACTTCTCCATATGCCCCTAAATCCCAAAACTCAGAAACATCGTAAGTCGACTCTCACAGCAGTGCCAACAACGTAATGCAAACGATCAGAGCCACCCCAGGGATAAAACGGCGCATATTATCCATATGCTACTCGCATACGCTGTTGCGGATCGCGACTTCTACCCTCTCGGCTGCATATTTCTGGCTTCGCCCCAGCCTTAAAACCGTGATGCTCGCCCCTATCCCAGTCATTGAGGGATTGGGATTGACATCAAGTGGTCCAAGAATGCAGGAATGGGCTGAGTTGAAGGGGTGGACGACACCCGGCTGAACGATCAGCAGTGTGCGGTGGTCACGCCGTTGCTGCCGCCCCAGCCCGGCAAAGGCCGTAGGCGCGTTAATCCACCACCTTGAAACCCAGCGCCTCGGCCCGCTCGACGAAGAACTGAATGTTCTCGCTCTTGGTCTCCCCGCCCAGGCTCTTGCGCTCGAAGGCCCCCTCGGCGGCGAGGATCATGGTCTCGGCCAGGCAGGCAGGCACCGCGCCCTCGCCGAAGTGGAGGTTGAGGTTGCCGGTCATGGCGCCGGGCGGGCGCACCACCCCGCCGGGGATGACCCGCACGCCGGGGAGCTTCTTCACGCTCTCGTGGACGTCGGGGGGAACGCCCTCGTCGTAGATCCAGGCGCCGGGTTTGACGTGCTCGGGGAAGATCACGGCCTGGGGGTCGGAGGTGGCGCTGAAGACGAGGTCGGCCTCCTTGATGGCGGCGATGTCGGTGGTGACGACGAGATCGGGCACCTGGCCCTTGCGCTCGAGGTTCTTCCGCAGGCTCTCGGCGCTCTTCTCCAGGCGCTCCATGTTGCGCCCCACCAGGATCAGCTTCCCCACCAGCGGGGCGATCTGCCGGGCGATGCCGAAGGCCACCACGCCGTTGGCGCCCACCACCGCGGCGGTGGTCTGGCGCAGGTCGCGGCCGGTCTGGCCGAAGTGGGCGATGATGCCGGGGATGGCGGCCTTGACGGTGCCGGAGGTGTAAGCCCCGCCGTTGGTGATCTCGATCTCGGGCACGGCCTCCTGCACCCGCTTGCCCTTCTCGCCCACCACGCTCCAGAAGGCCCCCAGCCCCAGCACCGTGCAGCCGAGCTCCTTGGCCAGCCGCGCGGCCTGGATGGCCTTCTGGGTGGCGAGTTCGGGGTTGGAGGTGATCTGGTGCGGCAGCAGCGGCGCCGAGATGAGGTAGCAGCGGATCTCGCGCCCGTCGGCGGTCTTGATGCCGCGCAGCTCGCCGTTCTTCATGGGCCGGATCAGGGCGGTGAAGCGCTCGAGCAGGCTTTGCGAGACCCAGCCCCGGTCCACCAGGGGCTTGAACCAGCGGAAGCGCGGGCTCTGGAAGAGGTCGTCGAGGGTGAGGGGGTGGATCATGAAGGCGCACACCGCCTGCTTCTCCGACGGGAGGGGCAGGGGCTCGCCCAGCCTGGGTTCGGTGCCCTCGAGCATGCGCCCGATGTTCTCCTTGTAGCGCCACAGCGCCAGCCCCAGCAGCGCCAGCGCGGCCACCTTGGCCCAGGCGGCGATGCCCAGCCCCAGCACCCCCAGCGCCAGCAGCGTCACCACGGATAACCCGGCCAGGGTCATCCAACCTGTAGCGACCAGCGCGGCGGCGGCGACGACCAGAGGGAGGGCGGTGGCCCAGTAGGGCAGCCCCGCGAAGGACAGCCCCACCAGGATGCCCAGCAGAACGAACCCGCCGCGCCCGCGCAGCGTAGTGCCCGAGGTGAGGGCGGGCGGGGGATAGAGGTGGCCCAGGTAAGCCAGCAGGGCCAGCAGCAGGCCCCCCTCGAGCCCCCACCCCCTTCCCAGCAGCACGGCCAGCAGGCCCTTGAGGAAGTCGAGGCTCGAGGCCAGCACCAGCGGCCCCGCACCCAGTTGCTTGAGGGCGTTCTCGAGGCCCAGGTTGTAGGCCGAGGCCCAGCGCGGTTCCTGATGGCTCAGACGGCGAACGGCCCAGTACCCCAGCGGCAGCGAGCCGATGAGGTAGGCCAGGATGCCTAGCACGACGATCACGGCACTAAGATACTCCAGGTGGGGTGGGGTAATGCCGGGCGCTGAATGCCGGTAGCCGAACGCCCAACGCCGATAGCTGATAGCTGATAGCCGATAGCCGATAGCCAACCGCAAAACGCAAGACGCCTTGTTCCCCCTTAGCAAGGGGGGCTAGGGGGGATACCCCTCCCTGCGGGCGGGGAGGACCGGGGAGGGGCAACTGCGAGCCACAGGCCACGAGCCCCCATTACCCTAGACCCGTTCCTCGCTCCCCAACCGCTCCCTCCGCTGGCTTACCGCCCAGATCGTGCCCAGCACCAAAGCGCCCAGGATGAAGAAGGAGAATTGGGTCTTGTCGATGCCGCTGACGAGTTCGGGGCGGCTGAGCACCTCCTTGGCGAACTTGTCCCAGCCGCCGAGGGCCAGCTTGGCCCCGGCCAGGGCCACGATGGCGTAGGCCACCGCCTCGAAGCGGGGGAAGCGCTCGAGCAGCCCCACGAAGACCCCGGCCACGAAGCGCAGGGCCAGGATGCCCACGAAGACCCCGGTGAAGATGATCGCCATGTTGTCGGAGAGGGCCACTGCCACCAGCACCGAGTCCACGGCGAAGGCCAGGTCGGCCAGCTCGATCTGGGCCACGATGGTCCAGAACTGGCGGGGGGTGACGCTCTTGAGCACCCCGCCGGCGGTGAGCTCCTCGGGGGCGTGGGCGGGCCTGGCCTTTTTGCCGAAGAAGTGCTTGAAGGCGATGTAGAGCAAATAGACCGCGCCCAGCGCCTGCACCCACCAGAACTCGATGAGCAGCGCGGCGAAGACCAACGCCAGCCCGCGCAGCACGTAGGCCCCGGCGATGCCGTAGAACAGGGCCCGCTGCCGCCAGGGCGGGGGCAGCTTGCGCACCATGACCCCCAGCACCATGGCGTTGTCGGCCGAGAGGATGGCCTCGAGCACGATCAGGATGCCGATTACCGTCAGCGCTTGTCCGATTTCCACGTCGAACCTCCCAAAGGCACGGCTTTACGTAAAGCCGCCACGGAAGGCGTGGCGGCGGAAAGGGGCGAAGCGAGGGGGAGGGGGTCAGGTGCTGCTGGGGGAGCGGTCGCTCGAGCGCAGCGCCCACAGCGTGCCCACCACCAGGATCAGCAGCGTGACGCCCAGGAACAGCTCCTTGGGCAGGTGCAGGGCCAGGGCCTCGTTGTGCAGCCACACCTCAGCGCCCAGGTTCCAGCCCTCGAGGGTGAGCTTGAGCCCGGCCCAGCCCACCACCGCGTAGGCGACCTGCTCGAGGCGGGGGTAGTTCTCCATCACCCGCACCATCCAGCCCGCGGCCAGCCGGATCAGCAGGATGCCGATGGCGACGCCGGTAAAGATCACCCAGAACACCTTGCTGAAGGCCACCACCACCAGCACCGAGTCGATGGCGAAGGCCAGGTCCACGACGTTGACCATCACCACGATGCGCCAGAAGGACTGCTGGACGGAGGCCTTGACTTCCTCCTCGGGGGACCGGATCTCGTCGGACTGGCGGCTCAGGAAGAACTTCACCGCGAGGTAGATCAGGTAGACGCCGCCGAGCACCTGGATCCACCAGATGTTGATGATCACCGTGGCGAACAGCAGGGCCAGACCGCGCAGCACGTAGGCCCCGATAATGCCGTACAGCAGTGCCTTCTTGCGCAATTCAGGGGGCAGCGGCTTGACCATCACCGCCAGCACCATGGCGTTGTCGACGGAGAGAATCGCCTCGAGGGCGACGATGATAACGATCGCGAGGATAGCTTCGGCAAGTCCCATCCGTACCAGGGTAGCCCCAAACCCCGCGGCGCACCGCGAGCTACGCCCTGGTGACGCCAAGGCGAAAATCTGCTACAGTGGTAACCGCGCTTAAAAAAACGGCGAGTGGGGGCGAACCGCGTTTTGCTGTCCCAGACGGCTTTTTGCTGCTCTAACGGGCCTTGCCGAAGAGGTAGCGCAGGCCCGGGGCCAGCCCCTGGCGCCAGGTCATCCAATTGTGGCCGGAGGGGCGCTCGAGGTAGGCGTGGGGGTAGCCCTTGTCCTGCAGCATCGCGGCGAAGCGGCGGTTGGGGGCTAAGAGCCACTCGATCTGGCCCGTCTCGCAGTAGAAGCGCAGCGGCAGGCGCTCGGCGCCGGCGTACTGCTGGGTAAGCCACTCAGGGGCGGTGTAGCTGTCGTCGCCGCCGGGCTCGAGGGTCAGGCAGGCCGACTGGGTGCCCACCACCTGGAAAAGCTGGGGGTTGCGGAAGGCCAGCCAGGCCGAGACCACCCCGCCCAGGCTGGCGCCCCAAAGCCCCTTCCGCTCGGTCTTGCCGTAGTGGGATTCCACGGCGGGGATGATCTCCCGGAGCAGGAATTGCTCGTACTTAGGGTTGAACCAGTACTCGCTGCGCCGGTCCTCGGGCTCGATGAACACCATGCGCACGGGCTCGATCTCGCCGTGCTCGCACAGCGCTTCGGCGATGTCGGCGAACTGGGCGGTGCGGTAGTAGGCCACGCCGTCCTGGATGTAGAGCGTGGTGCGGGGGGTCTGGGAGGGCTCGTAGACGTAGTAGCGCCGGGTGCTGCCGAAGGTGGCCGACTCGAGCCGGTGCCGGTGCACGCCCTTGCCCTCGCCGCTGGCCTGGGGCGGGGCCTCGTAGCGGAAGCCGGGGAGCTCGACGGCGCGGGGGTAGGTCCACCAGGGGTTCTGGGCCTTGTGGGGGTTGTCGGGGTCGGGGAAGGGCTTGCCCTGGTCGTCGAGGAAGGCGTATTCGACGTAGGCGTGGGGGGGGAACTCGAGGGTGAGCGGTCCTGAGATGGGGATGGGGCGCTTGTCCCAGTCGGTGAAATCGCCTACCAGGAAGCGGGCGTTGGCGGGGGGGTGAAAGGTCACGAAGCGCGAGCGTACCTCGACCATACGGGGATAGCTTAACGCTCCTGCTGTGTCTTCCGTGGGGAGGGGTTGGTTTGTGGTGCTTTGGTTTGGTGTCCCCCGCTCCGCCGTCAGGGGCCGGAGGGGGAGGCCATTCCACGTGGCGGGGGCATCGCGGTACGCGACCCGGCATACGCCGGAAACCTGCTCCCCCTCTCACCCTCCGAGGGACTCCAGGTTACCGGCAGAGCCGGTATGGCCTACGGCCACCCCCTCGCGGACATGCCGCCGGGTCAAGGTGCGGCCCGCACCCCCGCACACGCGGGCACTGAGGCCCGGCGGCATGCCCGTCTGCGCCACCCCGCCCACCCCCTCCCGCGTGAGCCGCACACCCCGGCCGGGGCACGGCAGCGACCACCGAGCGCCCTTCCGCGGGGAAGTGGGGCTGTAGTCGGCCTATGGGGCGGGCACATTAATCCCGAAGGGCGTTTGGCTATCGGCTATCGACTATCGGCTATCGGCTATCGACTATCAGCTATCGACCATCGACCCCTACCGCCCCGCCATCGCCCAATCCGCGATGTCGTAGGGGTAGATCGGCTGTGGGCGGCTGGCTTCGTCGAGGCGTTGGAGGTGTTCGGGGGTTAGGGTCCAGCCGGTGGCCTGGAGGAGGGGCTCGAGCTGCTCTAGGTTCCTCGCGCCGATGATGGGGGCGGTGACGCCGGGCTGCTGGAGGAGCCAGTTGATGGCGACGGAGGCGGGGTGCTTGCCGCTTTGTTCGGCGACCTCGTGCAGGGCGTCGAGCACGAGCCAGGTGGGTTCTTTGTTCATGTTGCTCCACTTCTCGCCCCAGTTCCTGCGCTCGGCCTCGTCCACGCGGCTGCCTGGGGGCGGGGCGCTCATGCCGCGGCGGTACTTGCCGCTGAGCCAGCCGCCGCGCAGGGGGCTCCAGGGGATGATGCCCACGCCCTCGTTGAGGCAGACCGGGAGCAGTTCCCACTCCATGCCCCGGCTGAGGAGGTTGTACTGCGGCTGCAGGCAGGTGTAGGGCTCCCAGCCGTGGTGTTTTGCCGTGCTGATGGCCTTTTGCAACTGCCAGCCGGTGTGGTTGCTGGCCCCCACGTAGCGCACCCAGCCGCGGCGCACCAGGTCGGTGAGGGTGGAGAGGGTCTCCTCGAGCGGCGTCCTCGCGTCCCAGCCGTGCACCTGGTAGAGGTCGATGTGGTCGGTGCCCAGGCGCTTCAGGCTGGCGGCCACCCCGTCGAGGATGTGCTTGCGTGAGAGCCCGGCGTCGTTGGGGCCCTTGCCCATGGCGAAGCGCACCTTGGTGGCGATGACCCAGTCCTCGCGGCGCTGGCCCCCCAGCCAGCGGCCCAGGATCTCCTCGGAGGTACCCTGGCCGTAAACGTCGGCGGTGTCGATGAAATTGCCCCCGGCCTCGGCGAAGCGGTCGAGGATTTGTACGCTTTCCTCTTCGCTGGACTCGCGCCCGAAGGTCATGGCCCCCAGGCAGAGTTCGCTCACCCGCAGGCCGGTTTTGCCCATGTAGCGGTAATTCATGCGGGCCTCCTGAGCGGAGTCTACCGCCGGGGTCCGGCTCGAGGCTGCCCCGTGGCACAATGGCAGGCATGAAGATCGGGGTGGTGGGGGTGGGGATGGTGGGCAGCAGCGCGGCCTACGCGCTGGCCTTGGGCGGGGTGGGCAGCGAGCTGGTGCTGGTGGACCACAACCCCAAGCTGGCCGAGGCCCACGCCGAGGACATCCTGCACGCCACCCCCTTCGCCCGCGCGGTGCGGGTGCGGGCAGGGGACTACGGGGCGCTCGAGGGCTCGGCGGTGGTGGTGATCGCGGCGGGGGTGGGGCAGAAGCCGGGGGAGACCCGCCTCGAGCTGCTGGGCCGCAACGCGCGGGTCTTCGAGCAGGTGATCCCCGCCGTCCTCGAGGCCGCCCCCGAGGCCGTCCTGCTGATCGCGACCAACCCGGTGGACGTGATGACCCAGGTCGCCACCCGCATCTCGGGCAGGCCGGAGAGCCGGGTGATCGGCTCGGGCACCATCCTCGACACCGCGCGTTTCCGCGCCCTCTTGGGGGAGTGGCTCGAGGTCTCGCCGCAGTCGGTGCACGCCTACGTGCTGGGCGAGCACGGCGACTCGGAGGTGCTGGTGTGGTCGGGGGCGGAGGTGGGCGGGGTGGCGCTGGAGGAGTTCGCCCGCCAGAGCGGGAAGAGCCTGGACGAGGAGGTGCGCCGCCGCATCGACGACGGCGTTCGCCGCGCCGCCTACCGCATCATCGAGGGCAAGGGCTCGACCTACCACGGCATCGGGGCCGGGCTCGCCCGCCTGGTGCGGGCCATCCTCACCGACGAGCGCTCGGCCTTCACCCTCTCGACCCTCACCCCCGAGGTGGAGGGCGTGAGGGAGGTGGCCCTGTCCCTGCCGCGCATCCTGGGGGCGAGCGGGGTACTCAGGACCCTCGAGCCCCAGCTTTCCCCTTCCGAATGCCAGGCCCTGGGGCACAGCGCCCAAGTCCTCAAGCAGGCCGCGGTGGAGCTGGGGTTTTAAGTCACCCCACGGTGAGCTTGTCGCATAGCCATACCGAGGCAAAGCTGTTCGAGGGCTTCAGCAAGGACTTGCGCTCACCGTGGGGCCCCGGCAAACGACAAACATACGTCGGAGGTGCTTAGGCTCCAGGCCGGTTCACTACGGGCTACGCGCCACGAGCCACTGGCCTCCTCAACGCCGTTCCGGCGGCGGCAGCGTGCGGTTATAGCTGATCCGCACGGCCGAAGTGCTGTTCAGGATGGCTTCCTCGTTGTCCAGCAGCCACTTCCTGACCTCGAGCGGCGCGTTCTGCATCAGCCAGCCCTTGGCGGCGGCTCCGCGCCCGATGACCAGGGCGTTGACCCAGTAGCCCATCGCGCTGCCCTTCATGCCGAAGGCGTCGCCCGACTTGCGGGCCTCGAGGAAGGCGCTCTGGTAGCGCTGCATCTCCTGGAGGTTGCGGGCGGGGAACTGCCGGGTGGCGTCGTAGAACTGGATGCCGTCGTAGGCGTAGACGCGGGTCACGCCGGGCGAGTCGGCGAAGGAGAGGCCGGCGAAGTAGGAGTACACGCCCAGCGTGATCAGCTCGGCCCGCCCGTCGCCGTCGAGGTCTCGCACCTCCTGGATGCCCCCGTCGCCCCACTCCTCGAACATCAGGTTGCGCAGCCCGCCCTCCTGGGTGAAGAGGTAGTGGGTGAAGCAGCAGTGTGCCCCGCCCGAGTAGTCGGTGAGCAGCAGCTCCTTGGGGGCTTTGCCGGTGACTTCGACCAGCGAGGCCTCCAGCCGCCAGCCCCGCACCTCGAGCCGGGTGCGCCCGCTCGAGATGACCCGCGCTACCTGCTCCCCCTCGCTCTTGCCCTCGATCCGCACGCCGTAGCCGCCCCAGGACAGGGTTTGCAAGGGCTTCTGCGCCAGGCCAAGGGGGGCCAGTGCGGCCAGTATCGCCAGCATCCAGTGCTTCATGGGGCCATTATCGAGCTTCAGGGGTGCCACCACACCGAGAAGGCCGGGTAGTAGGCTTCCACGATCTCCTGGAACAGGAAGTAGTCCACGATCAGGTGCACCACCAGCACGTAGACCAGCACCCTCGAGCGCTCGAACATGATGCCCTGGGTGACGGCCAGGAAGAACACGAACAGCGGCCCCCAGCCCTGGAAAGCCATGTCGTAGAGCACCGAGGTGTACACCACCGACTGCGCCAGGTTGGCGCTCCAGAAGGGGAAGAGCGAGCGCAGGACGGCGAAGCAGGTGTTGATGAAGAACAGCTCGTCCCAGACGCCCACCAGGTTGATCCCGGCGAAGAGGGTGAGCAGCGGGCCGCTCGCGGGCTCGGGCGGCAGCTTCCAGTTGAAGGGAACCTCGGGCGAGAGCACCCCGAAGTAGAGCCGGAAGGCGGCCCAGGCCAGCGGGACCGACAGCAGCACGTAGCCGAACTCGAGCCAGCTAAAGTGCCGGGGCCACAGGTGAAAGCTGAGCAACCCGGGGTCGCTGCGCCGCAGCAGCAGGGGCGGCAGGGCGATCACCGCCAGGAAGGGGAGCCCCAGCGTGAGGAACTTGACGGGCCGGGTGTCGGTGCTGATGGGGGCCAGCGCCAGCAGCAGGATGCAGCCCAGCAGCACCCCCATGCGCCGCCGGAAGGCCGCGTCACGGCTTTGCCAGACCGCCCAGCCGCTCAGGCCGAAGGCGATCGTGCCGGGGAGCCAGGCCTCGAGGGGGATCAGCAGCACGGTAGCCGCGCAGAAGGTGGCGAGGGCGAAGGTTCTCACTCGCACGGCAGTTTATATGGTGGATGTCGGTGGTCGATAGCTGATAGCCGATAGCCGATAGCTGAACGCCTAACGCGGGTCGTACGTCTGATGCAGGTCGTACGTCGTACGCAAGACGCAAGACGCAAGACGCAAGACGCGAGACGCAAAACGCAAGACGCAAAACGCAAAACGTAAAACGCAAAACGTAAAACGCAAAACGCAAAACGTAAAACGTAAAACGTAAAACGTAAAACCCCTTGGCCCTCGATGCTGGCGGGGAGGGGGCACCGCAGGTCACAAGCTGACGGCTGAGGGCTGAAAGCTGACGGCTTACCGCCGTCTGCCGCGAGCCACACGCTCCTTGCGTACGGCCAGCACCCACCCACGCCCGGCCCGCGACTTTATGCTTGAATTGGGCATCTTTATTCGGGTAGCATGGCCGCTTAGAGCCGCGTGCGGCCAAAGGTGGTAGGCTGACCGGCTGGAGAGCTGAGGACGCGATGCCAGCACGCACGGACATCAAGAAGATCCTGATCATCGGTTCTGGCCCGATCACCATCGGCCAGGCGGCGGAGTTCGACTACTCGGGGACCCAGGCGGTCAAGGCGCTGCGCTCGGTGGGGTATGAGGTGGTGCTGGTCAACTCCAACCCGGCCACCATCATGACCGACCCCGACCTGGCCGAGGGCACCTACCTCGAGCCCCTCACCGCCGAGTTCCTGGAGAAGGTCATCGCCAAGGAGCAGCCCGACGCGCTGCTGCCCACCCTGGGCGGCCAGACCGCGCTCAACCTGGCGATGCAGCTTTACGAGCAGGGGATCCTCGAGAAGTACGGCGTCGAGCTCATCGGGGCCAACGCGGCGGCGATCAAGAAGGGCGAGGACCGCGAGGAGTTCCAGCAGGCCATGCTCAAGATCGGGCTCGACGTGCCGCGCGGCAAGATGGTGCACAGCCTCGAGGAGGGCCTGGAGTTCGCCCGCAGCGTCACGGGCTACCCGGTGGTGGTGCGCCCGAGCTTCACCCTCGGCGGCACCGGGGGCGGCATCGCCGCCGACGAGGCCGAGTTCGTCGAGATCCTGAGCCGGGGGCTCTCGCTCTCGCCCACCCACTCGGCGCTGGTGGAGGAGAGCATCGTGGGGTGGAAGGAGTTCGAGCTCGAGGTCATGCGCGACCACAACGACACCGTGGTCATCATCACCTCCATCGAGAACGTCGACCCCATGGGCGTGCACACCGGCGACTCCATCACCGTGGCCCCCGCCCAGACCCTCTCCGACGTCGAGTACCAGAAGATGCGCGACGCGGCGCAGGCCATCATCCGCGAGATCGGCGTGGAGACGGGCGGCTCGAACATCCAGTTCGCCGTCGACCCCAGGAGCGGGCGCATGATCGTCATCGAGATGAACCCCCGCGTCTCGCGCTCCTCGGCGCTGGCCTCGAAGGCCACCGGCTTCCCCATCGCCAAGATCGCCGCGCTGCTGGCGGTGGGCTACCGCCTCGACGAGTTGCCCAACGACATCACCCAGAAGACCCCCGCCTCCTTCGAGCCCAGCATCGACTACGTGGTGGTCAAGATCCCGCGCTTCGCCTTCGAGAAGTTCAACACCCTGCCCAACGTGCACGGCGGCTTCTCCGACCGGCTGGGCACCCAGATGAAGAGCGTGGGGGAGGTCATGGCCATCGGCCGCACCTTCAAGGAGGCCTTCGGCAAGGCGCTGCGCAGCCTCGAGAGCGACGTGCGCGCCGAGTTCGCCCACCTCACCGACGCCGAGCTCTTCACCAAGCTCTACCCCAGCCCCACGCGAATTTATGCAGTGCTCGAGCTGCTGCGCCGGGGCGTGAGCGTGGAAGACCTCTACCAGGCCACCAAGATCGAGCGCTGGTTCTTGCACCAGTTCGAGGAGGTCGTGCAGGCCGAGCGCGCGCTGGGGAAGGGGGAGTGGCGGCTGGAGGACCGCGAGGACTGGCGCTACGCCAAAGGGCTGGGCCTCTCCGACGCCCGCATCGGCGAGCTGGTGGGCGTCTCGGAGGCGGTGGCCCGCAAGGAGCGCGTGGCGGCGAGCGCGAAGCCCGTGTACAAGACCGTGGACACCTGCGCCGCCGAGTTCGAGGCCTACACGCCCTACCACTACTCGGCCTACGAGCTCGAGGACGAGGTGCGCGCCACCGACAAGCCCAAGGTGGTGATCCTGGGCTCGGGGCCCATCCGCATCGGGCAGGGCGTCGAGTTCGACTACGCCACCGTCCACGCGGTGTGGGCGCTGCGCGAGGCCGTGATACCGCCTGAGCGGCCCGGCGAGGCCGGGGCACAGGGCTACGAGACCATCATGGTCAACTCCAACCCCGAGACGGTGAGCACCGACTACGACACCGCCGACCGCCTCTACTTCGAGCCGCTGACGCTCGAGGACGTGCTCAACCTCGCCGAGCACGAGCGCCCCGTCGGCGTCATCGCCACGCTGGGCGGCCAGACCCCCCTCAAGCTCGCCAAGAAGCTCGCCGACGCCGGGGTGAGGCTGCTGGGCACCTCCTGGGAGGCCATCAACAAGGCCGAGGACCGCGCCGAGTTCAACGCCCTGTGCGCCGAGCTGGGCATCCCCCAGCCCAAAGGCGCGGTGGCCCGCACCCCCGACGAGGCCCTCAAGCTCGCCGAGCAGATCGGCTACCCGCTGATGGCCCGACCCTCCTACGTGCTGGGCGGGCGGGCCATGCAGGTGGTGCGCGGCCCCGAGGAGCTGCAGTGGTACTTGAGCGGCATCTACGCCGCGCTCGCCGAGCGCCCCTCGATCCTGCTGGACCAGTACCTCGAGGGCGCCCTCGAGCTCGACGTGGACGCGTTGTGCGACGGAAGCCGGGTGGTGGTGGCGGGCGTCATGGAGCACATCGAGCGGGCCGGGGTGCACTCGGGCGACTCGGCCACCGTGCTGCCGCCCATCGGCCTCACGCCGGAGCAGCTCGAGACCGTCAAGGCCTACACCCGCAAGCTGGCCCTGGCGGTGGGCGTGCGGGGGCTCATCAACGTGCAGTACGCGCTCAAGGACGGCACCGTCTACATCCTCGAGGCCAACCCCCGCGCCTCGCGCACCGTGCCTTTCGTCTCCAAGGCCATCGGCCACCCGCTGGCGAAGTACGCGGCCCTGATCGCGGTGGGCAAGACCCTCGAGGAGCTGGGCTTCACCCAAGACCCCACGCCCGACTTCTACTCGGTCAAGGAGGTGCTGATCCCCTGGCTCAAGTTCCCCGGCGTGATCCCGGTGCTCGGCCCCGAGATGCGCTCGACCGGCGAGAGCATGGGCATCGACCGCGACCCCTACCTGGCCTACTACCGTGCCGAGGTGGGGGTGAACCAGAAGCTGCCGCTTTCCGGGAAAGTGCGGATTATCGGTGATGCTGCAGGGACGACGCGCGCGTCGTCCCTACGGGCCGAATGGCTGGAGGCGGGCTTCGAGATCTCGGACGACGACTACGACCTCCTGATCTCGCTCGAAGCCCACCCCGAGCTGCGCCGCGCCGTGGAGAGCGGCAAGCCCTTCATCACCACCCTCGAGGGCGCCCGCTGGAGCCTCGAGGCCGTCAAGCGCGCGCGGGAGAGCGGGCTCGAGGTGTGCTCCTTGCAGGACTGGCACCGGGCCTGATGCCCGATTCGGTTAGCCCGTCACCGAACGGTGACGGGCTAACCCGACCGAAGGGAGTGCTCCGGGTCGCGCCGGGGCGCTACTGCGCGGGCTTGTAGAGGTCCACGCCGCCGGCCTTGTCGAAGTTGGCCTTGAGGAAGGCGGCGTCCACCAGCGGCTTGCTGTCGGGGCTGCCGGGCAGGGTGCCGGCGAAGACCTCGAGCGCGTCGAGGTAGCCGTCGCCGTCGGAGTCCTTCATGGCCTTGAGGGCCTCGTAGAGGGCGGTGTTGATGGTGCCCTTGAAGTTGGCGCGAACCAGCTCGCCGAAGGGGTTCCAGGGGGCCCCGCCGTTGGCGTTGACGTGGCAGAACTGGCAGGTGATGCTCGGGCTCAAATGGAACTGCTGAACCGCCTGGGTGCGGTAGGGCGGGCGGGCGAGGGCGAGGGAGAGAAGGACGGTAGCCGATCCCAGCAGGACCCACGTCAGAATTTTTTTCATGGTGACCTCACTTTACAACGATCTTCCCGCCCATCGAGCTCCCGTGGGCGGTGCAAATGTACTCGTACGTGCCGGGGACGTCGAGGGCGATCTCTGCAGAGGTGGCGCCGCTCGCCAGGTTCCCGGTGTCGAAGGCCTCGGGGGCGCTCGCCTTGGTTATGGCGCCGTGCAGGACGTCGTCGCTGTTCTTGAAGCGGACTTTGCTGCCGGCGGTCGTCGTGCAGTCGCTCGGGTTGTAGCTGAAGCTCGGAATGTCGATCACGGCCGGGCAGGGGGTCTCCCCGCCTCCACCGCCCTGTGGGGTGCAGGCTACACCCAGTAGCGCCAATCCCAGCAAGAGCCACGCTTTCATGGAATACCTCCGTCCCGAGCTTAGCACGCCGGCCTCATCCAGGGCTTCATACCGGGTTCAAAAAGATAACCCTCCAACCCAGACCCCCAGGGGCTATCTTTTCGGACCCTAGAACGCACCCCTCCCCGGCGGTTGGCGAAGCAAGCGTCTCCCTTCCAAGGGGCGGTATCGCCCTCCGCCACGCAGATAACTTCGGTCGGCCGCCCCGCCTTGGCGGGGCGGCGTCACCGAACGGTGACGAACTAACCGAATCTTAATCGCCCACCGCGCTCACGTCGCCGCAGGCGATGCTGGGCCCTACGGCCTGGGGGCTGTTGGCGTGCACGTTGAAGTAGGTGGTGCCCTTGGGGTAGGCGGCCACCTTGTCGGCGGTGATGAGCGTGTAGGCCACGGCTTTGCCGTTGGCGTCGGCGACGAGGTTGGTGAGGGGGACGATCTTGTTGCCGTTCTGGGCCTTGCAGTTGGCGTCGCCCGCGTCGTTGAAGTGGATGTGGTTGGCGTAGCTCCCTGAGCCCGGCTTGAGCCCCTCGAGCTGCACGAAGGCCCAGTGCTCGCCGCTCGGCAGCGTCACCAGCACCGCGCTGCCCTTGAGCCCCTCGCCGCCGAGGCTGGCGAAGCGGGCCTGGGGTTTCTGCCCCCCTTGGGCCAGCACCGCCAAGCCCACGACCGCCAGGATGCCGATCAGCCATTTACGCTTCATGGGACACCTCCATCCCCCCATACGCGGGGCGCGGCCGGCCGGATTCAGCGGCAAAAACCGGCGGCCCGAAAGCCGCCGGTCCGTGGGGCCGGGCCTACTCCGAGGAGCTCACCTCGGGGATCTTGAAGCCGTCCTTGTAGGCCTCGAGCAACTGCGCCATCGCCCGGCCGCGGTGGGAGTAGCGGGCCTTCTCCTCCAGGGTCATCTCGGCGAAGGTCTTGCCCGCTTCGGGCACGAAGAACAAAGGGTCATAGCCGAAGCCCTTGTCGCCGCGTGGGGCCTCGAGGATCACCCCTTCGGTCACGCCGCGGAACATCTGCATGAAGCCCTGGGGGTGGGCCACCGCCAGCACCGCCACGAAGCGGGCCGTGCGCTGCTCCATCGGCACGCCCTTGAGGCGCTCGAGCAGGTAGACGTTGCGCTCGAGGTCGCTCTTGCGGCCGCCGAAGCGGGCGGAGTAGACCCCGGGCTCGCCGTCGAGGGCGTCGACCTCCAGGCCCGAGTCGTCGGCCAGGGTCAGCAGGCCGGTCTGGCGGCAGGCGAAGGCCGCCTTGAGCATGGCGTTGTCCTCGAAGCTCGCCCCGTCCTCGGGGGGCATCTTGAAGGTGTAGTCGAGCAGGGAGGCGAGCTCCCAGCCCAAGGGCGCGAGCCCTTCGCGCAGCTCGCGGAACTTGCCGGGGTTGTTGGTGGCGACCAGTAGGCGCATAGGGGTAGGGCGGGCGGAGGGCTTGGCAGCCTCCGGGGCCACCTCGAGTGTAGCCGACGACGCGGGGGGCGACAGCTCGACGGTGGGGTGCAGGTGGTCCATGATGTGGTGCCCCAGCAGCCGGCGCACGGCCCGCTCCCACGGCGAGAAGCGCTCGCGCTCGGCGGGGGACATCTCCGCGAGGGTCTTGCCCGCCTCGAGCACGAAGAACAGCGCGTCGTAGCCCACGCCGCCTTCGCCCTTGGGCTTGTGCAGCAGCACGCCCTGGGTCTCGCCGACGTAGGTCTCGGTCTGGCCCTGGGGGTAGGCCAGGGTGAGCACGGTCATGAAGCGGGTCACGCGCTCCTGCGGCGGCAGCCCCTGCATCTTCTGCAGCAGCACCTTGCGGCGCTCCTCCTCCGAGGAGCCGGGGCCGAATTGCAGCGAGAAGAACACCCGCTGCCCGGCGTGGGTGTACTCGAAGCAGCTCTCGTCGAGCAGGGTGGGCAGGCCGCTGAGGTCGGCGAGGTGCGCGGCCACGACGGGCACGCGCTCGGTGAGGTCTTCGCCGGAGGCGTCGGGGTCGGGCAGTAGCCCGGCGTAGCTGCCGATGGGCTCGAGCTGCCACCCCAGCGGGGACAGAAGCTCGCGAAGCTTAGCGAGCTTGGGCTCTTTGTTGGTGGCTACCAGTACGCGCATGGCCGTTTCCTAGGATAGGGGTTTTCGCATCTGCGCGTGCACGGTTTTGATCAATTCGGGCATCTGGCCCAGGCCGGTCTCGAGCATGCGCCGGTAGACGGCCTGCGGCACCGGGCGGCCCTCGCCCCCGCCGTGCACCTCGATGACGTCGCCGTCCTTGGTAGCCACCACCGTCAGGTCGGCCCAGGCGCTCTCGTCTTCGTGGTGGGTGAGGTCGAGGAGGATGCGGTCCTCCCCGAACCAGCCCAGGCTCACGGCGGCGAACTCGCTCAGCGGCCACTCGTCGATCTTGCCCAGCATCACCAGCCGGTCGAGCGCGGCGTAGAGCGCGGCGTAGCCGCCCAGCAGCGAGGCCACGCGGGTGCCCCCGTCGGCCTGGAGTACGTCGGCGTCGATGATCACGGTCTTGTTGGGCAGGAGCGAGAGGTCGAGGGCGGCCCGGAAGGCCCGGCCCATGAAGCGCTGGATCTCGGCGGTGCGGCCTGAGAGCTTGTGGCGCTCGCGCTCCTTGCGCTCCTTGGTCGAGCGCGGCAGCAGGTTGTACTCGGCCATCAGCCAGCCCTCCTTGGCCGAGACGTGCCGCGGAACCCCGTCGGTCAGCGAGACCGTCACCAGCACGCGGGTCAGGCCGAGCTCGACCAGTGCCGAGCCCTCGGCGTAGGCGCTGTAGCCGAGCTCGAGCTTGAGCGGGCGCATCTGCAGGGCCTCGCGCCCGTCCTTGCGGGCGCTCTTGGTATCAGGAGGAAGGTTCACGGCAGCCCACAGCATCCTCCCTCGAGGCGCCCCCCGTCAAGCGAGCGCACTTGCCGCTGGGGCCAAAACCGGCTAACATAGCTGTCTGCGGGCCGGTGTAGCTCAGCGGTAGAGCACTCGATTCGTAATCGAGCGGTCGTCGGTTCAAATCCGACCACCGGCTCCAGTCCGGGACGGGGTTCTCTCACCCCGTCCTTTAGCTTTTACCCAAGCATCCCCAGACCACGCCAGCACCACGCCCGGATCTGTTAGGCTTCGCGAAGGCCTACGCGTGGCACCGGACCCAGGCTCCACGCCGGAGGGCTCGCAGCCAGTGGCCTGTGGCTGTGGCTCGTGGTTATCCCCCCCGGCCCTCCGGGTTAGCGTCGAGGGTCGAGGGTCTAGGACGTTTTGCGCCTTGCGTTTTGCGTACGACGTACGACGTAGGACGCACGATGCTGGGCGCGGCGTTTGGCTATCGGCTATCAGCTATCAGCTATCGACGTCTTCCGGCATCCTACCCCCAACGCCTCACGCCAGAGCCACCGGACGGCCCAGCCGCACGGTAAGCACCGGGATAGGGGCTTTCTCCACCAGGCCCCGCGCTACCGAGCCCAGGTTGGGGTGCGCGAGGCTGCCGCGCTCGTGCGAGCCCACCACGATCAGGTCCCCGGGCCGGATCTGGGCCAGGATCGCCGCCAGGGGGTTGCCCCCCAGCAATTGCGCCTCGGCCTCCACGCCCATGCGGCGGGCCAGGGCCAGGTCGTCCTCGAGCACCCGCCAGCCGATGACGTCCATGGCCCGCTCGACCTCCTCGTCGCTGCGGCCCGGGGAGGCCGAGGGGTAGCCGGTGAGGCTGAGGTAGTGGCGCAGGGTGCTGTCCTTGACGAAGAGGAAGCAGGCCGTGGCCCCAAGGCTCCGGGCGATCTCCAGGCCCTCCCGCGCAACCTCCTGGCTGTTGGCCCCGATGTGCACGGGGATCAGCACGCGTTGGTAGTCCATTCCGGCCAGCTCCTTCCGCCCTCAGCGTAGGCGGCCCGCCTGAATCGGCTCTGTCCTGGGGCTAAACGAAGGCTGAATGCCGGCTGAGTCCCGGCTGAATGCGGCTGAGCCGGGGCTGAGCCTGTATGCTCGAGCCGGGGAGGTGATCGTCCTGAAACGCATTCTGGTCATCGACGACGACGAGGGCATCACCCACTTCCTCCGGGTCGGGCTCACCTACGAGGGCTACGCCGTCTCCACGGCGGCCAGCGGCGAGGAGGGGCTGCGGGTGGCGCGCGAGCAGCCGCCCGACCTGGTGGTGCTCGACTGGATGCTGCCCGAGCTCTCGGGCCTCGAAGTCCTGCGGCGGCTCAAGGCCGTCAACGAGAAGCTCCCGGTCATCCTGCTCACCGGCAAGGACGCCCCCGACGACCAGGTGCTGGGCTTCGAGACCGGCGCCGACGACTACGTGCTCAAGCCGGTGCGCTTCGAGATCCTGCTGGCGCGCATCCGCGCCCGCATGCGCGACCAGGAGCCCCAGCCTGAGGTGCTCACCTACGCCGACCTGCGGATGGAGCCCGCCGCACACACCGCGTTCCGGGGCGTGCGCGAGATCCAGCTCACCGGGCTCGAGTACCGCCTGCTGCAGCTTCTGGTGGAGAACGCCGAGCGGGTGTTCTCCAAGAGCAGCATCCTCGACCGCATCTGGGGCGAGGACTTCTTCGGCGACCCCAACGTGGTCGAGGTCTACGTCAAGCAGTTGCGGCAGAAGCTCGAGGCCGGCGGCGAGCCCCGGCTGATCCAGACCATCCGCGGGGTGGGCTACGTGCTGCGGGCGCTGCCCGCGGAGGCCTAGCGGGGGCGAGCCGTGTCCATCCGCCTGCGCCTGGCCCTGTGGTACGGCACCACCACCGCGCTCATCGTGACGCTGGTAGCGCTGCTGGGCTGGGGGGCCTACGTGCAGGGGCAGTACCGCCTGCTCGACCAGGTGCTGCTGCTGTCGGCCAACCACGTCGCCGCGGGGTGGCGGGTCTCGGGCACCTCCTACGTGCTCGAGGCCGACCTCTCCGAGCTCGAGGTCGCCTTCCGGCTTTACGGCCCCGGCGGCAAGCTCAAGCGCACCTCGCGCCGCGTCCCCGAGCTGCCCCTGATCGACCCCGCCCGCTTCCTCGAGCAAGCGCCCGCCCGGCCGCGCGGGTGGGGCCTCCTCGGCTGGACACCCCCCGGCGTGACCCCCGCGGGGGCGGCCTTCGGCCTGAGCCGGGGCGAGGGTACCCGCTGGCGCACGCTGGTGCAGCGGCTGGAGCGCGACGGGGAGGTGCTGGGCTACCTCGAGGCCCTCACCCCGCTGGGCGGCCTCGACCGCTCGGTGCGCTCGCTGGGCTTGCTGCTGGTGGGCCTGATCGTGCTGTCGGTGCTGGGGGTGCTGGGCCTGAGCCTGGCCCTGGCGGCCATCGGCCTGCGGCCCATCGACCAGCTCAACCGCGCCGCCCAGCAGATCGCCCGCTCGCGCGACCTCTCGCGCCGGGTGGAGGGCCGCCCCGGCGGCGACGAGCTCTCGCGCCTGGCCGAGACCTTCAACCAGATGCTTTCCAGCCTCCAGGAGGCCGACAACGCCCAGAAGCGCTTCGTGGCCGACGCCTCCCACGAGCTGCGCGCCCCGCTGGCGACGATCCAGGGCAACCTCGAGCTCCTGCGCCGCTACCCCCAGATGCCCGCCGCCGAGCGGGAGAAGACCTTGCGCATGGCCGAGCGCGAGGCCGTGCGCCTGTCGCGGCTGGTCAACGACCTGCTGACCCTGGCCCGCGGGGACGCGGGCTTGCCGCTGCGCCAGGCCCCCGTCGGCCTCAGGGCCGTGGCGCAGGAGGCGCTCACCGAGGCGCGCTACCTGCTGCGGGGGCAGCGGCTGGAGGCCCCCGAGCTCGAGGAGGCCTGGGTGCTGGGCGACCGTGACCACCTCAAGCAGCTCGTCCTGATCCTGCTCGACAACGCCATCCAGTACACCCCCGAAGGCGGCGAGGTGCGGCTCTCGCTGCACGCGGAGGGGGAGGAGGCCCGGCTCACGGTGAGCGACACCGGCATCGGCATCCCGCCCGAGGACCTGCCCCACGTCTTCGAGCGCTTCTACCGTGCCGACCCGGCCCGCAGCCGGAACAAGGGCGGCAGCGGCCTGGGGCTCGCCATCGCCCACTGGATCGTCGAGCGGCACGGGGGAGCGGTCACGGTGGAGAGCCAGGTGGGGCGGGGCACCACCGTCGCGGTGCGGCTGCCCCTGCGGGCGCACGCGCCCATCGCCCGGTAGCGCTTGCCGATGGCCGATCGTCCCAAGCGTGGCCTGTGATACCGGATTCAAAAAGATAGTCATCCGATCTAAAGACTTTCAGAGGCTATCTTTTTGAATCCCAGAGCACCCCCTTCCAAGGGGCGCTATCGCCCTCCGCTACGCGGATAACTTCGGCCCTGTCAGCCCGGCGCCGTCCGGCACCGGACCAACCGAATCGGGTATAAACACTTTCGCACGTGCCGGGGACGGCTATCGGCCGTCGGCGGCTCGCACAGGAAGCCTGCTGGTATACTCGAGCCACAATTCGCTGCTTCCGCAGCAGGAGCGCGGCCTCCGGCAGCCGCACGGGTGGAGACTGTCAACCGGTCTCCGCCCTTTGTGTAGGAGGAAACATGCGTCGAATCGTCCGGCCCTTCGTCGAGTTCTGGAACAGCGAGGCCCGCAGCGGCTTCATCCTCTTCGCCGCCGCGCTGGCCGCCTTCGCCATCGCCAACTCCCCGGCCTCGAGCTGGTACTTCGAGCTCAAGCAATTCCCCATCGGGCTGAGCTTCGGCGACGCCGGGCTGCAGAAGCCGCTGGCGAGCTGGGTCAAGGACCTCCTGATGGCCTTCTTCTTCTTGCTGGTGGGCCTGGAGATCAAGCGCGAGATCGTGCAGGGCGAGCTCTCCGACCCCCGCCGCTCGATGCTGACCATCCTCGCGGCCCTGGGCGGGATGGTGGTGCCCGCGCTGATTTACGTGCTGTTCAACGCCGCCGGCGCCGGGGTGGCGGGCTGGGGCGTGCCCATGGCCACCGACATCGCCTTCGCCATCGGGGTGCTGTCGCTGCTGGGCAAGCGGGTTCCGCTGGGGCTCAAGGTCTTCCTCACCGCCTTCGCCATCGTCGACGACCTGGGCGCGGTGCTGGTGATCGCCTTCTTCTACACCCAGGGCCTCGACCTCCCCGCCCTGCTGGCCGCGCTCGGCTTCTTCGGCGTCGCCCTGCTGTTGGGGCGGGCCGGGGTCACCAACCTCTTCGCCTACCTGCTGGCGGGGGCGTTCATGTGGTACTTCATGCTCGAGTCCGGCGTGAGCCCCACCGTGGCCGCGGTGCTCCTCGCCCTCGCCGTCCCCCTGCGCCGCGCGGTCGCCCTCCCCGACCTCCGGACCACCCTCGACGAGGCCGCCCGCCGCGACCCCGAGAACCTCGAGGCCGAGATGGACTCGCTCGAGGACACCCTGCGCAACGCCCAGAGCCCCCTGCACCGGCTCGAGCGCACCCTCCACCCCTGGTCGGCCTACTTCATCATGCCGGTCTTCGCCTTCTTCAACGCGGGCGTGAGCGTCGCCGGGGCCGGCTACGGGGAGGTGGCGGTGGGCGCCTCGCTGGGCCTGTTGCTGGGCAAGCCGCTGGGCATCTTCGGCGTCTGCTGGCTGGCCGTGCGCTCCGGCATCGCCGCCCTCCCCGCGGGCGTCACCTGGCCCATGATCCTGGGCGCGGGCTTCTTGGGCGCCATCGGCTTCACCATGTCGCTGTTCGTGGCCACGCTGGCCTTCGAGGGCTCGGCCACGCTGCTGAACCAGGCCAAGATCGGCGTGCTCTCGGCCTCGGTGGTAGCAGCACTGGTGGGGCTAGGCTTCCTGGCGTGGGCTACGGGGCGGCAGCCCGTGGGCGTCGATAGTCGATAGTCGATGGTCGATAGCCGATAGCCGGGCGCGGGTGGTGCGTCGTACGTCGTACGCCAGACGCAAAACGCAAGACGCGAAACGCCAAACGCCCTTTCTTCACCCCCCTTAGCAAGGGGGGCTGGGGGGATACCCCCGCCCCGCGTGCGGGGCGGGGTTTTGCACGGGCCACGGGCCTTCCGCTGACGGCTGAAAGCTGACCGCTGACGGCTTACCGCTTATACCGGATTCAAAAAGATAATCATCCGATCCAAAGAGCCCCGGAGGCTATCTTTTTGGACCCCAGAGCACTCCCTTCGGTCGGGTTGGTCCGTCACCGTTCGGTGACGGACCAACCGAATCTGGTATTACCGCTCCCTCACTGCCTGTCCAGCCGGAACCAGAAGAACGAATGCGGCCCCAGTGTGACGAAGTAGGGCAGTTCGCCGATGGGCGGGAAGGGGGTGCCGCCGATCATCTCGACGGGGACTTTGCCGGCCCAGGGGCGCAGGTCGAGCTCGACGGGCTGGGAGAAGCGGGAGAGGTTGTTGACCACCAGCACCTCCTGGTCCTGGTAGCTCAGGACGTAGGCCAGCACCTTCGGGTTTTGCGGGCGGAGGAAGATCATCTCGCCGCGGCCGAACACGCGGTACTGCTTGCGCACGGCCAGGATGCGGCGCATCCAGTTGAGGAAGGAGGTGGGGCTGCGCTCCTGGGCCTCGACGTTGACGCCCTGGTAGCCGTAGGGCGGGTCGACGATCACGGGGCTATAGAGGCGGCTGGCGTCGGCGCGGGAGAAGCCGGCGTTGCGGTCGATGCTCCACTGCATGGGGGTGCGCACCGCGTGGCGGTCGCCGAGGTAGATGTTGTCGCCCATGGCGATCTCGTCGCCGTAGTAGAGGATGGGGCTGCCGGGGAGGGTGAACAGCAGCGAGTGGACGAGCTCGAGCTGCCGCCGCCCGCCCTCGAGCAAGGGCGCCAGCCGCCGCCTTATGCCCAGGTTCACCTTCATGCGCGGCTCCCTGGCGTACTCGCTGTACATGTAGTCGCGCTCCTCGTCGGTGACCATCTCGAGCGTCAGCTCGTCGTGGTTGCGCAGGAAGATGGCCCACTGGCAGTCCTCGCGGATGGGGGGGAGGCGCCCCACGATCTCCTCGATGGGGCGGCGCTCCTCCCGGCGCAGCGCCATGAAGATGCGCGGCATCAGCGGGAAGTTGAAGCACATGTGGAACTCGGGGTTCTCGGCAGTGCCGAAGTAGTGGATGACGTCTTCGGGCCACTGGTTGGCCTCGGCCAGCAGCAGCCGCCCGGGGAAGTGCTCGTCCATGAAGCGGCGCAGCCTCGCCAGGAAGGCGTGGGTCTCGGGCAGGTTCTCGCAGTTGGTGCCCTCGCGCTCGAAGAGGTAGGGCACGGCGTCGACGCGGAAGCCGTCCAGGCCTAGCTCGAGCCAGAAGCGCACCACGTCGAGCATCTCCTCCTGCACGCGGGGGTTGTTGTAGTTGAGGTCGGGCTGGCTGGAGAAGAAGCGGTGCCAGTAGAACTTGCCCACCCTCGGCTCCCAGGCCCAGTTGGAGTGCTCGGTGTCGATGAAGATGACGCGCGCGTCCTTGTAGCGGTCGGGGGTGTCGCTCCAGACGTAGTAGTCGTGGTAGGGGTTGTCGGGGCCCTTGAGGGCTTCTTGGAACCAGAAGTGAGCGTCGGAGGTGTGGTTGACCACCAGGTCGGCGATCACCCGCAGGCCGCGGGCGTGGGCCTCCTCGAGGAAGCGGCGGAAGTCGTCGAGGGTGCCGTAGTCGGGGTTGACGTTCTTGTAGTCGGCGATGTCGTAGCCGTCGTCGCGCAGGGGGGAGGGGTAGAAGGGCATGAGCCACAGGCAGTCCACCCCCAGCTTCTGGAGGTAGTCCAGGCGGCTGGTGAGCCCGGGGAAGTCCCCGATCCCGTCGGCGTTGGAGTCCTGGAAGCTGCGCACGTGCAACTCGTAGAACACCGCGTCCTTGAACCACAGTCCGTCGGCAGGTACGGCCATAGGGCAATTAATGGCACGAAGCCGCGGCGTGAGCCAAATCCTCAGCTCCCCCTCAGCCGGTGTTCAGAAGGGCTTCAGGCCGCTTTCAGGGCAGCAACCGTTTCACCTGGCATTAATTCGGCGAAACGAGGAAGCCTTTATGGATAACCGCCGTAAGATTGCCATCCTATGCCACACCAGCGCCGGGGGCTCCGGCGTGGTCGCCACCGAGTTGGCGATCGCCCTGGCGGGGCTGGGGCACCAGGTCCACATCGTCGCCACCGAGCGGCCCTTCCGCCTCACCGACGACCGCATGGCCATCGCGGGGGACCACGCCCCGGCTTTGGTGCGCGACCTGGGCGAGAACCCCAAGGGCTGGGGCCACTGGCTCAAGAAGAGCCGCGAGAGCGTGCTGGGCTGGCTCGCCCGCACGGGCCGCAAGTCGGGCCAGGGCACCCTGCACTTCCACCAGATCACCGGCGCCGACTACCCGCTGTTCAAGGAGCCCATGACCATCCTCACCGCCTCCAACGCCCTGGCCCAGGTGGTCGAGCGCCACGGCGTCGAGATCGTCCACGCCCACTACGCCATCCCCCACGCCACCAGCGCCCTGATGGCCCGCAGCATGGGCCTGCCCATCAAGGTCGTGACCACCCTGCACGGCACCGACGTGACGCTGCTGGGCCTCGAGCCCGCCTTCGCCCACACCACCAAGCACGCGGTGCAGGAGTCCGACGCGGTCACGGCCGTCTCGCGCTCGCTCGAGCAGGACACCCGGCGCAACCTGGGCATCGAGCGGCCCATCCACGTGGTCCATAACTGGGTCGACACCGAGCGCTTCCGCCCCAACCCCGACCCCGCCAACCGCCTCAAGTACGCCCAGCCCGAGGAGGCCATCCTGCTGCACGTCTCCAACTTCCGCCCGGTCAAGCGCCCGCAGGACGTCATCCGCGTCTTCTCCGCCGTCGCCCGCGAGCGCCCGGCGCGCTTGCTGATGATCGGCGACGGCCCGGCGCGGCGGGAGTGCCAGGAGCTCGCGCTCGAGCTCGACCTGGCGGGCCGGGTGCAGTTCATCGACTTCACCCCGGCGGTCGAGCGGTTCATGGCGGTGGCCGACGTGTTCTTGCTGCCCTCGGAGGAGGAGTCCTTCGGGCTGGTGGCGCTGGAGGCCATGAGCTGCGGGGTCCCGGTGGTGGCGAGCCGGGCCGGGGGGCTGCCGGAGGTGGTGGTCGAGGGCGAGAGCGGCCACCTCTGCCCGGTGGGCCACACCGAGGCCATGGCCGAGGCCGTGCTCGGCATCCTCGCCGACCCCCGGCGCCGCGCCGAGATGGGGCGGGCGGCCCGCGAGCGCGCGGTGCAGAACTTCCGGCCCGAGCACATCCTGCCGCGCTACCTCGAGGTCTACCAGAGCGCGCTGGAAGGCGAGGAGATCGTGTGGGCTTGATCGTCGTCTCCAACCGCGAGCCCTACAGCCCGGTGCGCGAGGGGCACGAGCTGCACTGGAAGGCGGCGGTGGGGGGGCTCACCGCCGCCCTCGACCCGGTGCTGCGCGAGCGTGGGGGCACCTGGATCGCCTGGGGCGACGGGGAGCGCGAGATCCGCAGCGTCGAGCTGCCGCCGGGGGAGGGGCGCTACCGCCTCGAGCGCCTGCCTTTGCGCGAGAGCGAGCTGCAGGACTACTACTACGGCTTCTCCAACCGCGCGCTGTGGCCCATGAGCCACTACTTCCTCAACCGGGTGCGCTACCTGGGCCGCTACTGGAAGGCCTACCAGCGGGTCAACCGGCGCTTCGCCGAGGCGGTGCTGCAGGCCTACCGGCCCGGCGACCTGGTGTGGGTGCACGACTACCAGCTCTGCCTGGTGCCCCGCCTGGTGCGCGAGGCGCTGCCCGAGGCCAGGATCGGCTTCTTCTGGCACATCCCCTGGCCCTCGAGCGAGGTGTTCCGCACCCTGCCCTGGGACCACGAGATCCTCGAGGGCATCCTGGGCGCCGACGTGGTGGGGGTTCACGTGCCTGAGTACGCCCGCCACTTCCGCTCGTGCTGCCGCATCGTGCTGGGCTACGACAACGACGGCCACGCCGTGCAGACCCCCGAGCGCCCGGTGCGGGTGGAGTCCTTCCCCATCGGCGTCGAGGCCAAGGCCTTCGCCGAGCTGGCCTGCTCGAGCGAGGTGCGCCGGGCCGCCGAGGAGCTGCGCCAGCAGGTGGGCACCCCCTTTTTGCTGGGCGTGGACCGGCTGGACTACACCAAGGGCATCCCCGAGCGCCTGGAGGCCTTCGGGGAGTATCTGGGCCGCCACCCCGAGGCCCACGGCAAGGTCACGCTGGTGCAGATCGCGGTGCCCAGCCGCGAGCAGGTCGACGCCTACCGCCAACTGCGCGAGCAGATCGACCGGCTGGTCGGGCGCATCAACGGCACCTACGGCCGGGCGGGCTGGACCCCGGTGCACTACATCACCCGCGGGTTCGAGCGCCGCGAGCTCGTCGCGCACTACCTGGCCGCCGACGTGATGCTGGTGACCCCGCTGCGCGACGGCCTCAACCTCGTCGCCAAGGAGTTCGCCGCCGTCGCGGAGCGGGGGGTGCTGATCCTCTCCGAGTTCGCGGGGGCCGCCGCCGAGCTGAAAGAGGCGCTGCTGGTCAACCCCTACGACCACGACGGCCTGGCCCGGGCCATCGGGCGGGCCTTGTCCATGCCCGAGGAGGAGCGGCGGCAGCGCCTGGCCGAGCTCAAGGCCCGCCTGCACCGCTTCGACCTGGCCGCCTGGACCGAGGGCTTTTTGCACGCCCTGGAGGGGGCGCGATGATCCCAGAGGAGCTGGTCTCGCTCGGCGAGCGGCCCTTGCTGGTGATCTGCGACTACGACGGCACCTTAGCCCCCATCGCCGTGCACCCCAGCCGGGCCTTCCCCCAGCGCGGGGCGGCGGAGGCGCTCGAGGCCCTGCAGCGCCACGGCAAGCACCGGCTCGTCGTGCTGTCCGGGCGGCGGGCGCAGGAGGTCCACGGCTTCCTGGGGGTACCCGGCCTGCGGGTGATCGGCCTGCACGGGCTGGAGTGGCCGGGGCGGCCCGAGCAGCCCCGCGACCGCGCGGCCATCCAACAGATCGTCTCGAGGTTGCCCCAGGTCGAGGGGATGTGGCTGGAGGACAAGGGCTGGACCCTGGCGGTGCACTACCGCGACACCCCCGAGCCCTTGCAGCCCAAGGCGGCCGCGCTGCTGGCGGCGGTGCCCCTGCCGGAGGGCTGGGAGGCCATGCCGGGCAAGAAGGTCTGCGAGTACCGGCCCGTCGGCTACGGCAAGGGCTGGGCCATCGGCCAACTGGCCCTGGAGCACCCGCAGCACCACCCCGTCTTCATCGGCGACGACCGCACCGACGAGGAGGGCTTCGCCGCCGTGCTGGGCCTGGGCGGCACCGCGGTCAAGGTGGGCGGGGGAGAGAGCCTGGCGCCCTACCGGCTGGGGAACTCGCTCGAGGTCGTCGAACTGCTCACCCTCTGGGCCCGCGGCTGCGGCTGAACCCTCCGGCCGACCCGGCGGGCCCGGCCCACGGGCTCCCCGCCGGCGTCGACGATGGGGGTGGTTCAAAGTTCTTTTGCGTGAAAAATCATCTCTGAACGCCGTATACTTGCCCCAATGCAAAACCGGGTGCTGACGGTCTGGTTCATCGCGTTGGCATCAGCGCTGGCCTGGCTCCTGACGCATTGGCTGCGCCCCGATCAACGCTACGAGGTGCCCTGGCTGATGACGGGGGTGACGGCGCTGGCCTCGCTGTACGGCCTGCCGGGGGGCCTGCTCGCCGGCGGGGTCGCCCTGGGCCTCGAGGCCGCCGTCGTGGGGGTGTCCGACCTGCCCTGGCTGGCCCTGGTCCTGCTGGTGAGCGTCCTGCTCGGCAACCGCGCGAGGCTACGCCTGGACGTCGTGCTGCGGCGCCAGTCCCAGACCACCCGCCAGCTCACCCTGCTGGTGGGGGCGCTCGAGGACCTCAGCCACCTCACCACCCGCGAGGCGGTGTTCGCCGCCCTGCCCGAGCTGCTGCAGCGGCAGGGGGAGGGCCACGCCTCGATCTGGGTCCCCAACGGCGAGGGCTTCCGCCCGGTGGCCTTCTCCGGCACGCCCCACCTGCCCGGCGCCATCGCCCCCACGGGCGTGGTGGGCCGGGCCTACGCCACCGGCCAGACCCAGTACGTCGCCGACGTGCACAAAGACCCCGGCTACATCCCCGCCACCCCCGCCACCCCGGCCTCCGGCGGCAGCGAACTGGCCCTGCCGCTGCGCGAGGGCGAGCAGGTGGTGGCGGTGCTCAACCTCGAGCGCCGCGAGCCCTTCCCGGCCGATGAGCGCCAGGGCCTCGAGCGCTTCGCCCAGGCCGTCAGCGCCCAGCTCGCGCGGCTGTCGGAGCGGCTGGAGAGCGAGCTGCTCAACCGGCTGGCGGTGTCGCTGGCCTCCATCCACTCCCCGCGCGCGATCCTCGAGCAGGCCCTGGAGATCCTCATGCCCCCCCTGGGGGTGCAGCACGGCGGCATCTTAATGCAGCAGGGCGCGCGCATGGTGCTGCTGGCGTCCAGGGGCACGAGCAGTGTGCAGGCCAGCATCCCCTTCGGCCGCGGGCTGGTCTGGCAGGTCTACCGCAGCGGCCAGCCGGTGTTCATCGAGAGCGCCTCGGCCCACGACGGCGCGGCCCTGGAGCTGCTGCTCGAGGCGCTGGAGGGCCTGGTGCTCCACCCCATCCCCCTGCCCGGCGGCGAGCGGCAGCGGGTGGTGCTCTACCTGGGCGACGAGCGCCCGCGGCTATGGCGGCAGTCGGAGCGCGACCTGCTGCAGACCGCCTGCCGCACCGTGGGCCTGGCTTTGGAGACCGCCCTGATCCGCGAGCGGCTGGAGGGCCTGCTGCACCTGGCCCGCGACACCGTCGAGGCCCCGCCCGCGCAGGTCTACCAGCAGGTGCTCGAGGCGGCGGTGCGGCTGGTGCCGGGGGCCGAGAAGGGCAGCCTGCTGGTGCGCAAGGGCGAGCACTTCTACTTCCAGGCGGTGGTGGGCTTCGACCTCGAGGCCCTTGTCGGCCTGCACTTCAACGAGACCGACCACCTGCGTTGGTACGGCGAGGACCGCCAGGGCTGGCTGCGCGGCGAGCCGCGCATCGTCACCGCCGAGGAGGTCTCCATCGCCGAGATCAGCCGCAGCACCGCCCCCGACGACACCCTCGAGCGCGTCGCGGCCATGGACCGCATGCAGGCCAACCTGACCCTGCCGATCCCCTACCGGGGCGAGGTGCTGGCCCTGCTCAACCTCGACAACTTCCACGACCCCGCCGCCTTCGACGCCTACTCCAAGGAGGTGGCCCGCTTCTTCAGCACCCCGGTGGCCGCCATCCTGCACGAGGTGCGCAACCGCAACCTCCTCGAGGAGGCCGCCCTCACCGACGCCCTCACCGGCCTGCCCAACCGCCGCGCCTTCGACCGCCGCCTCTCCGAGGAGCTCGAGCGGGCCAAGCGCCACGGCTACCCCCTCTCCCTGCTGGTCATGGACCTGCGCGGCTTCAAGCAGGTCAACGACCGCCTGGGCCACGCCCGCGGCGACGAGGCGCTGGTGCGGGTGGCGCAGGCACTGCTGCTCGAGCGGCGCAAGAGCGACAGCCTTTTCCGCTGGGGCGGCGACGAGTTCGCGGCCATCCTGCCCCACGCCGACTCGCTCGGCGGCCTCTCGGTGGCCCAGCGCTACGCCAGCCTGGTCGAGACCATCTGCCTCGAGGGGCTGTGCATGGGCCTCAACATCGGCGTGGCGACCTTTCCCGAGGAGGCCAACAACCAGCACACGTTGCTCCAACTGGCCGACAGCCGCATGTACAAGGCCAAGGAGCAGGGGGTGGCGGTGTTGAGGCCGTCGTGAGGGCTGGGGGGGTGTCGGACGCCGAACGCCGAACGCCGATAGCCCATAGCTGAACGCCAAACGCAAAACGCGGGTCCTACGTCGTACGCAAAACGCAAAACGCAAGACGCAAAACGCAAGACGCCTTGTTCCCCCCTTAGCAAGGGGGGCTGGGGGGGATATCCCCTCCCAGCGCGCGGGGAGGGGTGAACTATGAGCCACTAGCCTCCCGCTGACGGCTGATAGCTGATAGCTGACCGCTGACGGCTTCCCTCCCGGCTGCTGTGCTATCCTTGGGCATCGCAACATTGTTCAGGGCGGGCTCGAGGGGAGGTCTCGGGAATGAGGAAGGGTATTTTCGTGCTATTGCTGTTGCTGCTCGGCGGGCTGGCCTGGGGTCAGAAGAGCTATTTCGGCATTCACCCCAACATCGGGACGGGGGTGCTGGGGCTGGGGCTGGAGTATGCCGTGCAGCCGTGGCGCTTCAGCCTGGACTACGCCGCCATCACCGTCACCCTGAGCGACGGCGTGACCACGGTCAACGTCAACGGCCTGGGGCTGGGGGCCGACTACATCAGCCGCATCCCCTTGAGCGAGGACAAGTCCTCGTTCTTCTACTACGGCGCGGGGGTCTTTTTGTCCTACTACTTCACCGACGCGGCCTCGCTGTTCGGCCTGACCCCCAGGGCGCTGGGCGGGGTGGAATTCCTGCTGGCCCAGCCGCAGATCGCCCTCTACCTCGAGCCCCAGTTGGGCTACACCTACTTCCCCAGCGAGGGGGTCGGCGGCCTCATCCTGGGACTGCAACTGGGCATCTACTTCCGCTGAGCGCGGGGGCCGCGCCCTCGTGGTCATTCCCCCAGCTTGCTCCTGAGGTAGCGCAGGGCCACCGCGTCGAGGTAGGGGCCGCCGGTGTAGCGTTCCTCGAGGTTCTCGATCCCCACCAGCGCCCGGAAGGCCTTCTCGGTGGCCTCGTCCCACTCGCCCGTCGCCGCGCCCGCGTAGTGGCCCAGGCGGGCCAGGTGGCGCTGGAGCCAGGCGATGTCCTCCCGGCCCAGCGGCTCGGGGTCGCGCGGCTTGTCGAAGAGCAGGCGGTGGATCTCCAGCAGGCGGCCGAGCTCGAGGCAGGGGTCGGGGTGGTCGTCCACGCGCAGGTCGATCCAGCGGTCCATCCCGCCGTAGCCCTTGCCCGCCCCCACCACCGTCAGCGACGCCGATTGCCGCCCCCGCCGGTCGCCCCCGGCCCGGTCGGCGGCCAGGAGCGCGGCGCACAGCCGCTCGGGGAAGGGGAGGTCGAGGGCGGCGAAGGTGTCCACCAGCGCGTCGATCACCTCGGGGCCGCTGAGGATGTTGCCCTGCGCCGCGAAGTTCTCCCCCGACTTCCCCCCGGCCCAGCCGTGGCACTCGTTGCCGGTGAAGGAAAGGCTCTCACCCTTGGCGTTGACCATCCCGAACTGGCGGGTGTGCAGCCCCGGGTCGGTGCGGCGGAAGGTCGCCAGGATCTCCTCCATCCCGGCGTCGGCCTTCATCAGCGCCAGCCCCTGAGGCCCGAACCTGGGGTTGGCGTAAGACTGCGTCGCCACCGCGCCCACGCCCGCCTCGAGCCAGGGCACCACCGCCCCAACCGCCAAAAACTTGCTGGCGACGGCTATCCCAAGGTCGCCGGTCTGCGGGTCGCGGGCCACGAGGGAGAAGGTCGCGATCGGGGTCATGGAATTATCCTACGCCGGATGTCGATAGCCTATAGCCGATAGCCGAACGCCGAACGCAGGTCGTACGTCGTACGTCCTACGCCGTACGCCAGACGCCAAACGCCAAACGCGAAACGCAAAACGCCCTTTTCTTCACCCCCTTAGCAAGGGGGGCAGGGGGGATAAACCCTTCCCGCGGGCCGGGAGGGTTGGGGAGGGGTCCACCACGAGCCACTAGCCTTTCGCCCTTCGCTGACGGCTGATAGCTGACCGCTGACGGCTTACCCCCTTAATCCGGCTTCAACCTTTGGCTTTTCGGGTCATTCTGCCTAGCTTTACAGCCCCTCGGTGGGTAAGGATAGACGGTGCACGCCAAGTGGTGAGGGCATGACCGAGTGCCCTTAGGATATGGAGGTCAAGGGGGTAGACATGGGCGGGTTTGGAGAGCGGTTGCGGGAGGCCCGGGCTGCGAAGGGCCTGGGGGTCGCGGAGGTGGCGGGGCGGCTCAAGCTGCGGCCCGCGATGGTCGAGGCGCTCGAGGGCGAGGCCTGGGAGCAGCTACCCGAGCCGGCGCTGACGCGGGGCTACCTGCGGAACTATGCGCTGGTGCTGGGCCTAGACCCCAAGCCCCTGCTGGCGCTGTGCCCGGGGGCGACCCCGGCGAGCCCGAAGTCCCAGGAAGCTCGAGAAGAGAGCTCGGTCCGGGTGCGGGTGCTGCGGCCCGCGCTGTAGGCGGCCCGGCCGGCTCCCGCCGTGTCCGGGCGGATTGGGCGGGAGCTTACGCCGCCGGTGCCGGGGCATCCCTAGACTCTAGGGGATGAGAAGCGCCGTTGCGGCACCTTCCGAAGCCGAGCTGGAGGCTCTGCGCCAGGGGGTGGGCCTGGTCCGGCACGCCGGGGGCCTGCTCGAGGTGCGCGGGGCCGACCGCGCCGACTTTTTGCACAACCAGTGCACCTCCCACGTCAAGGGCCTGCCCCAGGGCGGCTGGCTCGAGACCCTTTTCCTCAACAACCGCGGCCAGGTCGAGTTCTTAGGCGAGGTCTTCCACCTCCCCGAGCGGTTGTGGCTCACCACCGACCGCCCCGCCGAGCTGCGCCAGCGCTTCCTGCGCTACATCATCTTCGACCAGGTCGAGGTGGCCGAGCTGCCGGGCTACGCGCTGCTCGAGCTCGTCGGCCCGTGCGCGGCCGAGGTCCTGCCCGCGCCCGAGGCCGGGCGCTGGGCCGAGCACGAGGGCGGGGTCGTGGCCCGCCACGCCCGCGGCCTGCGGCTGGTCGTGCCCGCCGAAAGGCTCGAGGCCGTCCGCCGGCAGGTGCTGGGCGCGGGCGGGGTGGAGGTGAGCCCCCAGGCCTACGCCCTCTGGCGCGTCGAGCAGGGGCTGGCCAGCAACCCCGAGGCCCTGGGCGAATTGCCGCAGGAGGTGGGGCTGGAGGCGCGGGTCTCCTATAAGAAGGGCTGCTACCTGGGCCAGGAGATCATGGCCCGGCTCGAGGCCCGCGGCAACACCCGCTACCGCCTGATGGCCTTGCAGGGGGAGGGGCTCGAGCCCGGGGCCGAGGTGCGGCGCGGCGAGAAGGCGGTGGGCAGGGTGGGCACCGTGGCCCTCTCGCCCCAGGGCGGTCCGCTGGCCCTGGCGCTGCTGCGCAAGGAGGTCGGGGTGGGGGAAGAGGTGTGGGCGGGCGGGTCGGCGGCGCGGGTGCTCGAGCCGCCGCTGCAAGGGGGCAGGCCATGATCACCTACGAGGTCACGGCCACGGTGCGCCCCGACCTTTGCGAGGCCTACGAGCGCTACATGCGCGAGCGCCACGTCCCCGACCTGCTCGAGACCGGCGCCTTCGCCGGGGCCAGCTTCAGCCGCTCGGCCCCCGGGCGCTACCGCGTCCGCTACGAGGCCCACGACCGCGCCGCCCTCGACCGCTACCTCGCCCACCACGCCCCCCGGCTGCGGCAGCACCTCCTCGACCGCTTCCCCGAGGGCGTCGAGCTCAGCCGCGAGGAGTGGGAGGTGCTGGCCTTCTGGCCCGCCGCCGGCAGCCCCCGCTAACCCCCGAGCCGACGCCGAACCCGCGAGAATCCCGTTCTGGAGCCTGCCGCGGTATCATCGGGTGAGGCTCTGGACAGCCCGTTAAGTATTAGCTATACTGACAGGAGTTGATTATGTTGTTAACAGAAATCATCGGGGTAGGGAGCGAGCTTCTGTACGGCGAGACGGTGGACACCAACACCGCCGAGATCGCGCGTAGCCTGCAGCCCTACGCCGTGGAGGTGCGCCGCACCCTGCGCGTATCCGACGACCTGGAGGCCCTCACCGCCGAGCTGCGGCAGTTGCTGGGCCACGCCCGGCTGGTGGTGCTCTCCGGCGGGCTGGGCCCCACCCCCGACGACGTGACCCGCGAGGCCGTCGCGGCCGCCTTGGGCGAGGAGCTGGAGCCCGACCCCGAAGTGCTGCGCTGGCTCGAGGAGCTCTTCGCCGCGCGCGGCTGGGCCATGCCCGAGGCCAACCGCAAGCAGGCCATGAAGATCCCCTCCGCCACCTGGCTGCCCAACCCGCGCGGCACCGCGCCGGGCTGGTGGGTGCGCCGCGACGGCCTCGACGTGGTGGCCCTCCCCGGCCCGCCCGCCGAGTGGCGGCCCATGTGGCAGCAGCTCCTGCCCCAGCTCGGCCTGCCCCGGCGCGCCTACGCGCAGAAGGCCTTCAAGACCTTCGGCCTGGGCGAGTCTAAGATCACCGAGGAGATGGGCGAGCTCTTCGTGCGGCAGGGCCCGGCCGAGGTGGGCACCTACGCCAAGGCGCACGGCGTGGAGGTGGTCATCCGCGGCGAGCCCGAAGAGGTCGAGCGCCTGGCGCGGCTCATCCGGCCCAAGCTGGGCCCCGCCGTATGGGGCGAGGACGACGCCACGCTGCCCCAGGTGTTGCTGCACGCGCTCGAGGCCCGCGGCGCCACCCTCGCCACCATCGAGTCGCTCACGGGGGGCCTGCTGGGCGCGCTCGTGACCGAGGTTCCCGGCGCCTCACGGGTCTATCTGGGCGGCGTGGTATCGTACAGCCCGGAGGCCAAGGTGCGCTACGGAGTACCCCGTCAGATCGTCGAGCAGGGCACGGTTTCTGAAGGATGTGCCGTGGCGATGGCGGAAGCAGTCCGAAATACCCTGGGCGCCACCTACGGCCTGGCCACCACCGGCGTCGCCGGGCCGGACGAGCTCGAGGGCCACCCCGCGGGCACGGTCTTCGTCGGGCTGGCCGGGCCGGAGGGCAGC
>NZ_KE387027.1:484595-498013 GCF_000430045.1 Calidithermus chliarophilus DSM 9957
GAGGGCAGCCGGGCCCGGCGCTACCGCCTCCCCGCGCCCTCCCGCGAGGCGGTGCGCCAGCGGGCGGCCCACGCCGCGCTCTTCCTGCTGGTCGAGGAGTTGCTGGGCTTAGGGAGCCCGGTGCGCGAGGTGAAGGGATGAGGAGCCCGCGCCCTGCCGCCACCGCCGTGCGGCCCGAGACCCTGCGGCTGTTCTACGCCATCTTCGTCCCGCCCGAGCTGCGGCCCCCGCTCGAGGAGGCCCAGCGCAAGCTCAAGGGCTTCCGCAACTGGAAGGCCACCCCGCCCGAGCAACTGCACCTCACCCTGATGTTCTTGGGCGAGGTGCCCAGGGGGCGCCTGGACGAGACGGTGCAGGTGGGGGCGGTGGTGGCCCGCCGGGTCGCGCCCTTCACCCTGCACCTGGGCGGCACCGGCTACTTCCCGCCGGACGGCACCCCGCGGGTGTGGTTCGTCAAGGCGGAGGGGGCGGGCTTAGAGCCCCTCGCCGCCGGCCTGCGGGAGGCCCTCCCCGACCTGGGCGACCCCAAGCCCTTCAAGGGCCACATCACCCTGGCCCGCCGCAAGGGCCCCGCGCCCCGGGTCGGGCCGGTGGTGTTCGACCTCGAGTTCGGGGTGGAGGGGTTCACTTTGGTGCAGTCCGAGCTCTCCAAACAGGGTTCGCGTTACCGCGTGCTGCAACGCTTCGAACTGAAAGGACGTGAGGAATGACTATGGATAAGGACAAACAAAAGGCGCTGGACACCGCGCTCAAGACCATCGAGAAGCAATTCGGCAAGGGCGCGGTGATGCGCCTGGGCGAATCCAGCCGCCAGCACGTCGACGTGATCCCCACCGGCAGCATGGGCCTCGACCTTGCCCTCGGCGTGGGCGGCATCCCGCGCGGGCGCATCATCGAGATCTACGGCCCCGAGTCGGGCGGCAAGACCACGCTCTCGCTGTCCATCGTGGCCCAGGCCCAGCGCAACGGCGGCGTGGCGGCCTTCGTCGACGCCGAGCACGCCCTCGACCCCACCTACGCCCGCAGCCTCGGCGTCAACGTCGACGACCTGCTGGTCTCGCAGCCCGACACCGGCGAGCAGGCGCTCGAGATCGTCGAGCTCCTCACCCGCTCGGGCGCCGTCGACGTGATCGTCGTCGACTCCGTCGCCGCCCTCACCCCCCAGGCCGAGATCGAGGGCCAGATGGGCGACGCCTTCGTGGGCCTGCAGGCGCGCATGATGAGCCAGGCCATGCGCAAGCTCACCGCCGCCCTCTCCAAGAGCAACACCGCCGCCATCTTCATCAACCAGATCCGCGAGAAGGTGGGCGTGATGTACGGCAACCCCGAGACCACCCCGGGCGGCCGGGCGCTCAAGTTTTACGCCTCCGTACGCCTCGACGTGCGCCGCCAGGGCCAGCCCATCAAGGTCGGCAACGACGCGGTGGGCAACCGGGTGCGGGTTAAGGTAACCAAGAACAAAGTGGCCCCGCCCTTCCGTGAAGCCGAGATCGAGCTTTACTATGGAAAGGGGATTGACCCCCTGGCCGATCTGGTCACGGTGGCGGTGGCTGCCGAGGTGATTCAGAAGTCGGGTTCCTGGTTGTCTTATGGCGAAGTCCGTCTGGGACAGGGCAAAGAGAAGGCCGCCGAGTACCTCAAGGGCGACCCTAAAATGGCTCAGGAAATCCGCGAGAAGGTGCTCGCCCAGTCCAGCAACCTGCCGCTCAACCTGGCGGGTGACGACGAGGAAGAGACAACCTCCACCCCAGTTCCCGCCGAAGCCGAAGCCTAGTAGCCGGGTAGCCCTGCCTGAGAACGCTGAGGTTTAGATTGAAGCATTTGCCAAGCCTGGATTGATCAATCTGATCCAACCGTGCCGCTCAGGTCGGGGCAAGGGTTCCCCAACCTGACGCCATGACTGCCCGCTACTCACCCCCGCGTTCCCCCCGTCCCCTGGATGCGCTCCGGCGCACCTGGGGGATTTTTCGTGAGTGGACGGGCCTGAACCTGGTTCTCAGGCTGTTCTGGCGCGGGCTCGAGGAGGCCACGCCGCCCCTCGCCCGCCCTGCCCGCCGCGGCTTTAGAGGCCCGCGGCGGTACAACCGCTGGCGCTTCCCGGAGGAGGTTGGTAATGACCCCATTGGATATTGTGCTGATGTTGATCGTGGTGGTGCTGCTGGCAGCGGTGGTGCTGCTGTGGCAGCGTGGCAATCGGATGGCCGAGCTCGACAAGAGCGCGCTCGAGGCCGCCCGGCAGGAGGCCCAGGTCATGCTGGACGCGGCCCGCAAGGACGCCCAGACCACCCTGGAGACCGCGCGCTCGCAGGCGCAGGCCCTGCTGGAGAACGCCCGCGCCCAGGCCCGCGAGCTCACCGCCACCGCCCAGAACGAGGCCCGCTCCACCCGTGAGACGGCCCAGGCCGAGGCCGAGCGCATCCGCACCGACGCCGAGAACCGGGTGCGTACCCGCATGGCCGAGGAGCGCGAGCGCCTGCAGGTGGCCCTGGCCGCCGAGCGCGAGTCGCTGAAGCTCGAGCGCGAGCGCCTGCAGTCCGACCTCACGGCGGTGCGGGCCGAGCGCGAGGAGCTCAAGCGCGAGACCGAGCGGCTGGCCCGCCGCGGCGAGCAGCTCGACGCCCGCGCCGCCCGCCTCGACGAGCAGGAGGAAAAGCTCGACGTCCACGAGAAGGCGCTCTACGAGCGCGAGGCCGAGCTCGCCACCCGCGAGCGCCACATCGACCTCAAGCTGCAGGAGGTCGCGGGCATGAGCCAGGAGGAGGCCCGCAACCTGCTGCTCACCCGCCTCGAGGCCGAACTCGAGGAGGAGCGCGCCCACCGGGTGCGCGCCAGCCTGGAGAAGGCCCGGCTCGAGGTCAAGCGCGAGGCCCAGAAACTCTTGGCCCAGGCTATGCAGCGCCAGGCCTCCGAGACCGCCGCGGCGCTGGCGGTGTCGGTGGTGCCCATCCCCTCCGACGCCATGAAGGGCCGCATCATCGGGCGCGAGGGCCGCAACATCCGCACCTTCGAGGCCCTCACCGGCGTGGACCTCATCATTGACGACACCCCCGAGGCGGTGCTGCTCTCCAGCTTCAACCCCGTGCGCCGCGAGATCGCCAAGATGGCCCTCGAGCAGCTCGTCAGCGACGGCCGCATCCACCCCAGCCGCATCGAGGAGGTGGTGGAGAAGGCCAAGAACGAGATGAAGACCTACATCTACGAGCGCGGGGAGGAGGCGGCGCTCGAGGCGGGCGTGGTCGGGCTCAAGCCGGGGCTGGTGCAACTGCTCGGCCGCCTGCACTTCCGCAGCTCCTACGGCCAGAACGTGCTCAAACACTCCGTGCAGGTCGCCCACCTCACCGGCATCATGGCCGCCGAGCTCGGCCTCGACGTGACCCTCGCCCGCCGCGCGGGCCTGATGCACGACATCGGCAAGTCCGTTGACCGCGAGATCGAGGGCACCCACGTCGAGATCGGCATCACCCTGGCCTCGCGCTTCGGCGAGCCCAAGGAGGTCATCGACGCCATCGCCCACCACCACGACCCCGAGAACGGCGAGACCCTCTACTCGGTGCTCGCCGCCGCCGCCGACGCCATCAGCGCCGCCCGCCCTGGCGCCCGCCGCGAGAGCCTCGAGGAGTACATCCAGCGCCTGGAGCAGCTCGAGCGCATCGCCATGAGCTTCCCCGGCGTGGACCAGGCCTTCGCCGTGCAGGCCGGGCGCGAGGTGCGCGTCATCGTCAAGCCCGACAAGATCACCGACACCAAGGCCACCCTGCTCGCGCGGGAGATCGCCGGTCGCATCGAGCGCGACATGAACTACCCAGGGCAGGTGCAGGTGACGGTGGTGCGGGAGAGCCGGGCGGTGGAGTTCGCGAAGTAGGCATACGCCGAACGCCAAACGCTAAACGCTAAACGCTAAACGCGAGGGGCTATCGGCACTCCCGTAGTGGCGTAGCGGGCCAGTTCCCCGACGACGCCACGAAAGAAGCCTGAACCCGTCAAATGTACGGCGCTCCCTAATCCCTATAGAATGGGGCGATATGGCTGGACTCTTCTCCTTGGGCGGACAGGACATTGGCATTGACCTCGGCACCGCGTCGGTGCTGATTTACGTGCGGGGCAAGGGCATCGTCCTGCGGGAACCCTCGGTCATCGCGGTGGTGCAGGGCAGCAAGGAAGTCAAGGCGGTGGGGGCCGAGGCCTACCGCATGCTCGGCCGCACGCCGGGCAACATCGTCGCGGCGCGGCCGCTCAAGGACGGGGTGATCGCCGACTACACCCTGACGGAGAAGATGCTCAAGCTTTTCCTGGCCAAGGTGCTCACCGGGCCGCGCTTCTCCCGGCCGCAGGTGATGGTGGGCGTGCCCTCCGGCGTCACCGAGGTCGAGCGGCGCGCGGTGGTGCAGGCCATCGTGGAGGCCGGGGCCAAGCGGGCCTTCCTCATCGACGAGCCCCTGGCGGCGGCCATCGGGGCGGGGATCAAGATCGCCGAGCCCACCGGGAGCATGGTCGTCGACATCGGCGGCGGCTCCTCCGACATCGCCGTCATCAGCCTGGGGGGCATCGTGCACTCGACGAGCCTGCGGGTCGCGGGCAACGAGTTCGACGAGGCGATCATCCGCCACATCCGCAACAAGTACAACCTGCTCATCGGCGAGCGCACCGCCGAGGACCTCAAGATCAAGATCGGCGCGGCCAAGCTCATGCCCGAGGACGAGCGCCTGGTGGCCGAGGTGCGCGGGCGCGACCTGATCACGGGGCTGCCCAAGACCATCGAGGTCGCCGACCAGGACATCGTGGACGCGCTGCAAGAGCCCTTGGACAAGATCGTGCAGGGCGTGAAGGGCATCCTCGAGACCACCCCCCCGGAGCTCGTCTCCGACATCATCGACCGCGGCATCCTGCTCTCGGGCGGCGGCTCGCTGCTCAAGAACTTCGACCTGCTGCTGCAAGACGCCACCGGCGTCCCCGTGGTGGTGGCCGAGAACGCGGTGGAGGCGGTGGCGGTGGGCACGGGCAAGGCGCTGGACATGCTGCACGTGCTCAAGGACGCGCTGGTCTCCTCCGACAACGTGCTCCGGCGCTGAGCCGAGCGCGGGACGCGGATTTGCCTTCGACACCGTTGAGCATGCGCCTGTCGGACGTTGCCCACGCGCTCGAGGGGCGGCTCGAGGGGCCCGACCTCGAGGTCTCGCGCCTCGCGCCCCCCGAGACGGCCCGGCCCGGCGAGCTCGTCGCCGTGCGGGAGCCCAAATTCCTGCCCCAGGCCCTGCAGAGCGGGGCCGCCCTGGTCCTGCCCGACGGCCTGCCGCTGCCGGAGGCCCGCAGCGCCGTGCGGGTCGCCTCCTTAGGCGCGGCTTGGCCCCGGCTGCTGGCCCTGTTCGAGCCGGCGGAGCCCTGGGCCGAGCCCGGCGTCCACCCGACCGCGCTCGTCGAGGCGGGGGCCCGCGTGGACCCCGCCGCCCGGGTGGGGGCCTTCGCCACCGTCTGCGCGGGGGCCGAGGTGGCCGCCGGGGCGGTGGTGGGGCCGTACAGCTACGTGGGGCCCGGCTGCCGGGTGGGGGAGGGGGCGGTGCTCGAGGCCCACGTCACCCTGCACCGCAACACCCGCCTCGGCCCCAAGAGCCGTGTCCTCTCGGGCGCGGTGCTGGGCGCGGTGGGCTTCGGCTTCCAGGACGGCCAGCGCCTGCCCCACACCGGCGGCGTGGTCGTCGAGGAGGGGGCCGAGATCGGGGCGGGGACCATCCTCGAGCGCAGCCTGGTGGGCGATACGGTGGTGGGGGCTTACAGCAAGATCGGCGGGCGCTGCTACATTGCCCACAACGTCCGCATCGGGCGGGGCGTGGTGATGGTGGGCTTCAGCGGGATCGCCGGCAGCGTGGTGGTCGAGGACGGGGTGGTGATGGGCGGGGACGTGGTCGTCTCCGACCACGTCCGCATCGGGCGGGGGGCCCGCGTCGCCGGCGGGAGCGGCATCAGCAAGGACGTGCCGCCGGGCGAGACCTGGGCCGGGGGGATCCCCTCCAAGCCCCTGCGCGAGCACTGGCGCCGCCTGGCGCTGCTGGACTGGCTGGCGGGGATGGAGAAAAAATTGCGCCGGGTATTGAGGGAAAGCGATGATTGAGGTTTCGGGCATCGGTTTGCACAGCGGCGAGCGGGCGACGGTGCGCTTCCACCCGGCCGAGGGGCCGGTGCGCTTCCGGGTGGGGGGGGTGGAGATCCCGGCCCGGGCCAGCGCGGTGGTGGACACCCTGCGCTGCACCACGCTGGGGGCCCAGGGCGCCCGCGTCGCCACCGTCGAGCACCTGCTGGGGGCCTTGTGGCTGAAGAACCTGTGGCAGGGCCTGCTGGTCGAGGTCGAGGGGCCGGAGATCCCCATCCTCGACGGCAGCGCCCGCGAGTGGCTCCGCGCGCTTGAGCCCCTCCCCGCCAACCCCCTCGAGCCCCTCCCCCTGCCGCGCCCGCTGCGGGTGCTGGAGGACCAGGGCCAGATCGTGGCCGAGCCCGCCCCCGAGTTCCGGCTCAGCGTGACCATCACCTTCAAGCACCCCCTCATCGGCTACCGGCGCTTCGAGAGCCCGCCCGGCCGCCTGGCGGAGGTGGCCGAGGCCCGCACCTTCGGCTTCCTGCGCGACCTCGAGGCCCTGCGCGCGCAGGGCCTGGCCCACGGGGCCAGCCTGGAGAACACCCTGGTCTACACCGAGACCTCCAGCCTCAACGCCCCCCGCCTCCCCGACGAGCCCGTGCGCCACAAGGCCCTCGACTTCCTGGGCGACGTCTACCTCGCCGGGGCGCCCTTCCGCGGCCACTTCACCGTGCACCGCGGCTCGCACCGCCTGCACGTCGAGCTCGCGCGGGCGCTCGAGGGCCTCCTCCCGGCCTGACGGCGCGGGCGCTCGAGCCGCCGCAGGTCACGATCCCCTTGCGCGGCCGTGCCGATCGCTTAGACTTACACGGGTATGCCGAAACGCCCACCCGCACGGGCGGGCCTGGAGGGAGCCGCATGACGCCCGACTGGGTAAAAGACGCCGTGTTCTATCAGATCTTCCCGGACCGCTTCGCCCGGGGTGAAGGGCCGCTGGCGATGCCTGCGCCGCTGGCCGCGCACTTCGAGAGCTGGGACTCCCCACCCACCCTGCGGGGCTTCAAGGGGGGCAACCTGTGGGGGGTGGCCGAGAAGCTCGACTACATCAAGGACATGGGCTTCAACGCCATCTACTTCTGCCCCATCTTCGCCTCGACGGCCAACCACCGCTACCACACCACCGACTACTTCCAGGTCGACCCCATGCTCGGGGGCAACGCCGCCTTTGCGTATTTGCTCGAGGAGGCCCACAAGCGCGGCATCCGGGTGGTCCTCGACGCGGTGTTCAACCACTGCTCGAGGGGGCACTTCGCCTTCCAGAACATCCTCGAGAACGGCCCCAAGTCGCCCTACCTCAAGTGGTTCCACGTCTTCGGCTGGCCGCTCAACGCCTACGAGCGCCGGGCCAACTACGCCGCCTGGTGGGACAACCCCGAGCTGCCGAAGTTCAACACCGACACCCCCGAGGTGCGCGAGTACCTCTTCGCCGTGGCCGAGCACTGGGTGCGCCAGGGCATCGACGGCTGGCGGCTGGACGTGCCCAACGAGATCAACGACGACAGCTTCTGGCAGGAGTTCCGCTGCCGGGTCAAGGCCATCAACCCCCAGGCCTACATCGTCGGTGAGATCTGGGAGGACGCCGACCGCTGGCTGCAGGGCGACCAGTTCGACGCGGTGATGAACTACCCGCTGGGCCGGGCCGTGCTGGGCTTCGTGGGCGACGCCCTCCTCGACCGCGACCTCGCCGCCAAGAGCGGCCTGGGGAGGGTGGAGACCTTGCAGGCCCTGGCCTTCAGCCACCGCCTCGAGCACCTCTTCGACCGCTACGACTGGGAGATCGTGCAGGCGCAGATGAACATCATGTCCTCGCACGACACGCCCCGCCTGTTCAGCCTGATGCGCGCCGACGTGCAGCGCAGCGCCCTGGCGTTGGCCCTGCTCTACGCCCTGCCGGGCGTGCCGACGGTCTACTACGGCGACGAGGTCGGGCTGCCCGGCGGCCACGACCCCGACAACCGGCGGGGGATGCCCTGGGACGAGGGCCACTGGCAGCAACCCGTCGTCGAGACCGTGCGGCGGATGAGCCAGTTGCGCCACAGCGTCCCGCTGCTGCGGCGGGGCCGCTACCAGCGCCTGTATGCCCAGGACCGCCGCCTGGCCTTCGCCCGGGTGGAAGGGGAGGAGGGGGTGGTGATCACGGTCAACGCCTCGGAGGAGCCGTGGCCCGTGCTCATCCCCCTGCACGGGGTCTGGTCGCGCGGCGAGGTGGCGGTGGAACTGCTCAGCGGCGCCGAGGTCACGTGCCAGGGGGGCAGCCTCCAGGGCTACACCCAGGAGCCCTTCTCGCTGGCGGTGTGGCACCTGCGGGGGTGACGCCGCGGGCTGCCGCGCTCGACGCCTCGCCTCGAGGCGGCTCGCGCGCTTCCGCACACCATCTCTACCGGGGTCTGGCTCAGCTTCGGCCCGCCGAAATGTGCTCGAGGCTAAAGCCAGAACCCCGGTTCTTGTGTTAACATACTGGTAACGGTGTACCCACTATAACTTGGGCCTCGGGAGAAGTACACCCGCTAGATGAAGGGATGGGCGCCTTGATTTTTGGCCGATGCCGGCGGTATTCTGAGCACGTCCCCGGAAAGATTGTGACGGCTGCACCTTGCGGCCCTACCACTATAGGTAGTAGTATCGCTGCCAGAAACCCCAAGATATAGGGCCTTATTCCTGGGCCAGGGGGAGTGTTGCGAATTTTTGGAGGAAGCATGGACGCCTTTGAACCCGCTGTTTTCGACGATCACGCCCGTTCAATCGCCAAGCGCCAGTACATGCAGGACGGTGACGGGGACGTATTCGGAATGTTCCGCCGGGTCGCGGATTGGGTGGCGAGCCCGGAGTCTGAGCAGAACCGGGCCTACTGGAGCGAGCAGTTCTACCGCCTGATGGCCTCCAAGCGCTTCTGCCCCGGCGGGCGGGTGCTGGCGGGCGCGGGGACCCAGCACGGCAACGTGCTCAACTGCTTCGTGCAGGGGGCCACCGAGCACGAGCCCTCCAGCTTCGAGGGGGTGCTCGAGGTCGCCAAGAAGCTCGCGCTGGTGACCAAGGTGGGCGGGGGCAACGGCGTCAACCTCGACCCATACCCGCCCCGCCATGGCGGGGCGGGCAAGGAGGCCGGCGAGCGCGGCACGGTGCGCGGCTTCGCCTACCTCAGCGCCACCCACGCCGACGTGGAGGACTTCATCCGGGGGTTGATGCGTCCGCCCATCAACCCCGACGGCGAGAAGGAGAGCGTCACCATCCGCAACTGGACCCGCGTGGTGTACGGGCTGGTGAGCCCCGAGCTCGCCGCGCTGGCCCGCCGCCACGGGGTCATGACCGTACGCGAGAAGCCCGCGGGCACCGCCCTCGTCCCCGACGACATGGCCGGGATCATCGACGCGGCCCGGGAGGCCATCCGGCTGGCGGGCAGCCACGCCGAACCCCACGTCGACTTCAGCGCCCTGCGGCCGGAGGGTGCGCCCATCAAGGGCTCGGGCGGCACCAGCAGCGGCCCGGTGAGCTTCCTGGTCGAAATCTTCGACAACTTCCTGGAGTGGGCCAACCTGGGGGCGGAGAAAAGCGGCCCGGTGGCGACGCTGCGCTACGTGTACTCGCCGGTGCTCAGGGTGGTGCGCCAAGGGGGTACCCGGCGCGGGGCGGGCATGGCCACCCTCTCCATCGACCACTCCGACCTCCTCGACTTCCTCACCGCCAAGGACCTCGACCGCGAGGCCGCCGAGGGCGACATCTCCACCTTCAACATCTCCATCCTGGTCACCGAGGCCTTCTGGAACGTGCTCCAGGCCGACGGCCTGTGGGGCGTGGAGCCCGCCGAAGTGCCCGGCAAGTACTACCCCGTGCCGGTGGAAGGGGAGTACACGGGCGTTATCCCCGACCTCCCCGACCGCGAGGCCGACGGCGCCCGCCCCATCCCCGTCTACCGCCTGGGAGCAGATTCCCTCCAGGACAGGGCCGGTGGCCCCGTACGCCTGGGCGTGCCCGCGAAGTGGCTGTGGCACGAGATTGCCTGGCACGCCTGGGCCACCGGTGAGCCGGGCCTGATCTTCGTCGACCGCATCAACGAGCTTTCGGCCTTGAAGAACCTAGGGGAAAGGTACGTGATAAAAAGCACAAACCCGTGCGGCGAAATTCCCCTCACCGTGGGCGAGCCCTGCGACCTGGGCGCGATCAACCTGGCCGCCTACGTCGAGAACGGGCAGTTCGACTCCGCCGAGTTCCGCAAGGACGTGCGCACCTGCGTTCGCTTCCTGGATAACGTGCTCGACGTGAACGTGTTCGCCCTCGAGGACAACCGCGTCGCCAGCCAGACCCTGCGCCGGCTCGGCTTGGGCGTGATGGGCCTGGCCGACGCGCTCATCAAGCTGGGCCTGCCTTACTCCTCGGAGGCCGGGCGCCAGGCGGTGGCCGAGATGATGAACGCCATGCGCGAGGAAGCCATCGCCGCCTCCGAGCAGCTCGGCGAGGAGCGGGGGGTGTTCCCGGTCTACCGCGACAACCCCGCCGCCTTCGAGGCGCTGGGCATCCGCCCCCGCCGCAACGTCGCGGTGCTCACCGTGGCCCCCACCGGCACCACCAGCATGCTGATGGGCGTCTCGAGCGGCATCGAGCCCATGTTCTCCCCCTTCATGTGGCGGCGCATCGGCGGGCAGTACAAGGCCCTGCTGCACCCGCTGTTCGTCGAGCTCATGGAGCAGTACCCCGCCGACGGGGCCTTCGCCACGCCCGAGGGCAAGTGGGACTGGGACAAGCTCATCGAGGCCATCCAGGCCAACCACGGCACCGTGAAGGGCCTCCCCGACATCCCCGCGGGCATCGCCGCCGTGTTCGAGGGCGCCCACGACGTGCCGCCTTTGGACCACGTGCGCATGCAGGGCGTGGTGCAGCGGGCCTTCGACGCCGAGGGCTACGCCGCCAACTCGCTCTCCAAGACCATTAACCTCCCCAACGAGGCCAGCGTGGAGGACGTGGAGGCCGCCTACACCGAGGCCTACCTCACCGGCTGCAAGGGCATCACCGTCTACCGCGACGGCAGCCGCCAGTTCCAGGTGCTCTCGGTGAGCAAGGAGGAGAAGAAGGAGGAGAAGCCGAAGCCGGAGGGCTCGGAGACCGTCGCGGTGCAGCCGGCGCTGCTCGAGGTCCCCGCCGAGCCCATGCCCAAGGTGGGCCAGCCCGTCTTCGAGCGCACCGGCCGCCTGGTGGGCTACACCGACATGGTCAAGCTCACCGCCGCCGACGGCACCCGCCGCGGCTTCCTGGTGACGGTGAACATGCAGGGCGAGCACCCGGTGGAGGTCATCCTCACCTCGGGCAAGGCCGGCGACGAGGCCAACGCCGACAGCGAGGCGCTGGGCCGGGTCATCTCCATCGCCCTGCAGTACGGCGTGCCCGCCGAGGCGCTGGTCAAGACCCTGCGCGGCATCAACGGCGGTCTCTACGGCAACTACCAGGGCCGCTTCGTGACCTCCAAGGCCGACCTCATCGCGGTGGCGCTCGAGACCAACGCCGCCGTGGCCCTGGAGGACGATCCCCTGTCGGGACGGGCGAAGCCCGCACACCGGGAGGAGAGCCGCCGCGCCGCCTCGAGCGACGTGGTGCCCCAGACCCCCCAGCGCGCCCTGACCCCGCCCGTCCACATCGCCGCCGTCAGCGCCAAGCCCGCGGGCAAGACCGGCCTGGGCAAGTGCCCGGAGTGCGGCGACGAGAACCTCGTGCGCGAGGAGGGCTGCACCAAGTGCTATAGCTGCGGCTACAGCAAGTGCGGCTGAACCACGCCCCGAATAGACCGGTCCCCCCTCGTTCGAGGGGGGACCGCTTCATGCCCTTCAGTATTGGAAACAGCCGAGCCGGGAGGCGTAGGCCTCGAGCCCGCTCACGTCGAAGCGCAGCACTCCCTGGCCGAAGGGCTGCTCGAGAACGACCTCGAGCTTCGATGCGCCCAGCAGCCCTTCGAAGAAGGCTGCCGCGTCCTCCTCGGGTATGAAGAAGAAGGAGCGCCCTTCGTAGAGCCTCAGGATCAGCCGGTGGCGCTCCTCCTGTGCGTCGTCGAAACGCCAGCGGACGGAGGTCGGTCCCATCAGGAAGCCTGCAGGTTTGAAGTCGATGGCGATATAGCCGCCGAAGGTGGGGTCTTCCACGTCGAAGCAGGAGAGCGTGAGGTCTCCCTCAGGCAACGTGGAGCCTTCCTTCGAGGCGCTCAGCGTCACGAAAACCTGGGTTCTCTCCGTCGAGGGGTCGAGGGCCTCCTCGACCTGCCAGCCCTGGGCCCAGGCGCTCCCCAGCGCCAGCACCGCCGTCCATAACCATGCCTTCCGCATCCGCAGTCCTCCCGTCGTAGGCGTCACCAGGACGCACGGGACGCGATTATAGCCGGACCAGCCGTGACCGCAAGTGCAATTTGCTGGAGGCATTACCGCAGCCCCCAAAAAAAGCCCGAGCACAGGGCACCCAAAGGATTGCTTTGGCTGCGCTCGGGAGGCGTTCCGCCTTGGAACAGGACCAGTTTAGTACCGAGAAGGTTAACAACAGGTAAGAAATAACCCTGGCGGGAGGATTGTGGCTAGTGGCTCGTGGTTTGCCCCTCCCCGGCCCTCTCCGCACTCGAGGAGGGTTTATCCCCCCTACCCCCCTTGCTAAGGGGGGTAAATAAAGGGCGTATTGCGTCTCGCATCTTGCGTTTTGCGTTTGGCGTTTGGCTATCAGCCATCACCGCACGACCCCCACCAGACAGATATGGCAAACTAGCTCCAAAGCAGCGTTAGCGACCAGACGGGGGGAACGGGCATGACCCAAGAGACGGACGTGATCGTGGTAGGGGCGGGCCTCGCAGGGCTGGCAGCGGCGGCCGAGGTGGCCGAGGCGGGGAAGCGGGTGGTGATCCTCGAGCAGGAACCCGAGACCAATTTCGGCGGCCAGGCCTTCTGGTCCTTCGGGGGCCTGTTCTTCGTGAACTCGCCCGAGCAGCGGCGGCTGGGCATCCGCGACTCCTACGAGCTGGCGCTGCGGGACTGGATGAACACCGCCGGCTTCGACCGGGAGGAAGACCGCAACCCGCGGCTGTGGGCCGAGGCCTACGTGGCCTTCGCGGCGGGGGAGAAGTACGCCTGGCTGCGCTCGCTGGGCCTGCGGCTCTTCCCGGTCGTGGGGTGGGCCGAGCGCGGCGGGCAGGGCGCGGGCGGCCCGGGCAACTCGGTGCCGCGCTTCCACATCACCTGGGGGACGGGGCCGGGGGTGGTGGAGCTCTTCGAGCGGCGGGTGCGGGCGGGGGTCGAACGCGGCCTCGTCTCGCTGCGCTTCCGGCACC
>NZ_KE387027.1:498113-498808 GCF_000430045.1 Calidithermus chliarophilus DSM 9957
CGGCGGCCTCGAGGCCCCGCTCCACCGCCCGCCAGCCGGCCTCGAGCTCCCCCCGCGCGGTGTGGAGGAGGGCTTCGCGGGCCAAGGTGTAGGCCTCGCCGGCCGGGGAGCCGATGCGGTGGTGGAGCTCGAGGGCGCGCCCCAGGTGGCGGGCGGCCTCCTGGAGGTTGGTGCGCAGGAACTCCATGCTCCCCAGCGCGTAGTGGCACACCGCCACGCAGCGCAGGTCGCCCACGGCCTGGGCGTGCTCCTGCACCTGGCGGATGAAGGCCCGGGCCTGCTGGTAGGGGTCTTCGCCGTAGATGTGGTACTCCCACAGGCACAGGTGGGCGTCGGTGGCCAGGGCCACCTCCGGCGACCAGCCGGCCAGCCCGCGCTTGAGCTCGTAGCGCAGGCCCTCCTCCCAGCGGCCCATGGGCAAGTAGGAGAGGGCGAGCAGCTCGTAGGCCTGCTGGACCTCCACCCCGGCGCCCTGGGCCTCGGCGAGTTGCAGGGCCTCGTGGGCCTCGGCGGCGGCCTGCTCGAGCTCGTGCCAGTGCCAGTGGTAGAGGGCCTGCACCAGCAGGAGCCGGGCGCGCTCGAGCGGGTCGGGGCCGGTGCGGGCCTGGGCCTGCGCCAGGTAGCCGGCGGCGCCGTCCATGTCGGTGGCGAGGATGGCGGTGAGCGCCAGCTTGCGGTAGAGCGCGGCCGGGGCC
>NZ_KE387027.1:498908-502488 GCF_000430045.1 Calidithermus chliarophilus DSM 9957
GCGGCCTCGTCTCGCTGCGCTTCCGGCACCGCGTGCGGGGCCTCGAGGTGCAGGGCGGGGTGGTGAGGGGGGTGGTGGGGGAGGTGCTCGAGGCCAGCGACGCCCCGCGCGGCACCCGCAGTTCGCGCGCCGTGGTGGGCGAGTTCAGCCTAGGCGCCCAGGCGGTGATCGTGGCGAGCGGCGGCATCGGCGGCAACCACGACCTGGTGCGGCGCAACTGGCCCCTCGAGCGGCTGGGTCCGGCGCCGGAGTTCATGGTCGCGGGCGTGCCCGAGCACGTCGACGGCCTCATGCTCGGCGCCGTGGCGGAGGCGGGCGGGCGGGTCATCAACCCCGACCGCATGTGGCACTACACCGAGGGGCTGCGCAACTGGAACCCGGTGTGGGCCAACCACGGCATCCGCATCCTGCCGGGGCCCTCGAGCCTCTGGCTCGACCCCTACGGCCGCCGCCTGCCCTTCCCGCACTTCCCCGGCTTCGACACCCTGGCCACCCTCCAGCACATCACCCGCAACCGCTACCCCTACACCTGGTTCGTGCTCAACCGGCGCGTCATCAAGAAGGAGTTCGCCCTCTCGGGCTCCGAGCAGAACCCCGACCTCACCGGGCGCGACGTGCGCGGGGTGCTGCGGCGGGTGGTGGGGGGCGTGCAGGCCCCGGTGCAGGCCTTCATGGACCGCGGCGCCGACTTCGTGGTGCGGCCCACCCTGCCCGAGCTGGTGCGCGGCATGAACGAGCTGGCGGGGACCGACTGGCTCGACCCCGCGGTCGTCGAGCGCGAGGTGCGCGACCGCGACGCCCAGCTCGCCAACGCCTTCGGCAAGGACGCCCAGCTCGCCGCCGTCCGGGCCGCGCGGGCCTACCTGGGTGACCGGCTGGTGCGCGTGGCCAAGCCCCACCGGCTGCTCGACCCCGCCGCCGGGCCGCTCATCGCCGTGCGGCTCAACGTCCTGACGCGCAAGACCCTAGGGGGCCTCGAGACCGACCTGCAGGGCCGGGTGCTGCGGCAGGGGGGCGAGCCCTTCCCGGGGCTCTACGCCGCGGGCGAGGTGGCGGGGTTCGGCGGGGGCGGCATGCACGGCTACCGCGCCCTCGAGGGCACCTTCCTGGGCGGGTGCGTCTTCAGCGGGCGGGTGGCGGGGCGGGCGGCCGCCGCGGCCGTGGTCTAGGCGACCTCGCGGTCGAGGGGCTCGAGGTAGCCCAGCAGCAGCCGCTTGAGCTCGTCCATCGCCCGGTGGGCGGCCTCGCGCTCGAGCTTGAGGGCCAGGTCGAACAGCGCGTCGGCGGCCTGCACGCACACCTCGGCCACCAGGCGCCGCCGGTCGGGGGCCAGGCGGGGCCAGCGGAGCTCGAGCAGCCCGTCCACCTGGTGCACCATGGCCTCGCGGAAGCTCGAGTGCGGCACGCACTGGCCCTGGGCCGGGTGGCCCTGGAACAGCACGCGCAGCAGCCCGGGGTTGGTGCCGTAGCTCTGCCGCAGCGCGGCCACCACCCGCTCGACCACCTCACCGATCTCGAGGCGGGCCAGATCGGGGGTGAGCACCGCGCCCAGCGCCGCCAGCGACTCCCGCTCGTACCGCTCGCACAGCGCCCGGAACAGCGCGGCCTTGTTGGGGAAGTACTGGTAGAGCGAGCCGATGGAGATCCCGGCGCGCTCGGCGATGGCGTTGGTGGTGGCGGCCTCGAAGCCGGCTTCGGCGAAGAGCTGGGCAGCGGCGTCGAGGATGCGGTTGACCCGCCGCCGGCTGCGGAGCTGGCGGGGGAGTCGGCGGAGGTTGGCAGGGGATGAGGGGTTCATGGCTTCCTTAAAACGTGAGTCTTCGCTCGGATTATACCCCCGGCAGGGGCGTCGGGCTCGCCGGGCCGCTGGCCCCAAAATGCGAGTTGAAAAGGTGAGGCTTTACTCACATACTCGAGCTGGTCGAGGGGCCGGTGCGCCCGCTCGGAAAGGAGTAAGCCGTGAGAAGCCTGCAAGACCTCAGCCGGAGCCGACCCGCGCCTCGAGCGCATGACCTGTGGAGCCTGGGGGTGCTGCCGGTGTTGGCCGCCGGCGCCCTGTCGGGCCTGCTGGGGGTGTACTGGGACATCGCCTGGCACATCGACATCGGCCGCGACACCTTCTTCACCCTGCCCCACAACTTCCTGTACGCCGGGATGGCGGCGGTGCTCTTCACCAGCCTGTACGGGCTGTGGCGCGACCGCCGCGCCACGCCCTTCCACCTGCCCTTCCGGGGGTTGCGCCTGCACGCTGGGGTGCTGATGGTGGCGGTGGGGGCGGCGCTGGTGCTGCTCTTCGCCCCGATGGACGAGCTGTGGCACCGCCTGTTCGGCACCGACCTGACCCTGTGGGCCCCGATGCACCTCATCGGCCTGCTGGGGCTGACGCTGGGGGGCTTCGGCGCCCTGGTGAGCGCCTGGATCGAGCGCCGCCTGGCCGAAGACCCCGCCCGCCGGCAGTTCTACGGCGGCCTCACCCTCTACTTCGCCGCGGTCCTGATGGGCTGGAGCACCCTGTACCTGGCCGAGTACGAGTTCAACGTGCCCCAGTTCCCCTCCTTCTTCCACCCGGTGCTGCTGGCGGCGCTGCCGGCCTTCTTGATGGTGCTGGCAGGCCGCCTGGCCCCGCGCCCCTGGTCGGCCACCTGGGTGACCCTGGCGTTCAGCGCGATCCGGTTGGCCTTCGCCGGCTTCCTCATCGGCACCTCGAGCCTCGGCCTCGCCGGCGACAGCCGCCCGATGATCCCGCTGCTGCTGCTGAGCGCCCTGGCGGTGGACGGGCTGCTGCGGTACGGCACGGCCCCCTGGCTGGTCGGGCTGGTGGCCGGGGGCGTCACGCTGCTGAGCAACTGGCTGCTGGTGGGGCTGGGCGACGGGATCGTCTGGTACGGCGCGGTGATGGCGACGGCGGTGGCTCCTGCCCTGGTCCTTTCGGCCCTCGCGGGCTGGGCCGGGGCGGCGGTGGCCGGGAGCCTGAAGGGCCGGGAGGTGAGGGCATGAGGCGGCGCTGGCTCACCCTGGCCGCGCTGCTGGGGCTGCTGGGCGTGGCCCTGGCCCACGGCGACGGCCAGAACCCCCTCCCCGACCGCCACGCCCCCGTCGGCACCCTGACCTTCACCCCCGGCCCGGGCAGCACCACCATCGAGATGCGCCTCGAGCCCCACGACGTCGCGGGCCGCGGCGAGCTGTACCTCTCGCTGACCTCCCTCGAGCAGCGGGGCCTGCACCACCGCCGGGTCCTGCGCCCGGTCGAGCCCGGGCTGTACCGCATGGAGTACGCCTTCCCCCGGGACGGCGCCTGGGTGTTTTACGTGCACTTCGGCACCGGCCAGGCCGGCTTCGTCGGCCAGGGGCGCTTCACCCGCGCCGGCGGCGCGGTCCAGGCGGTGCGGGTCGAGTTCGGCGACGGCTTCGCCCGTGAGGTCCCCGGCTACGTGCAGCCCCTGGGCTATGCCGCCTTCGGCTTGCTCGCCCTGGTGGCGGGGGTGGGGGCTACCTTCCTCCTGCGCCGGGTCCGGGAGGTGCCGCAGGCCCCGGCGTAGTGAACGCCGCCTCGAGGTGAGCGGGCCGCTCGAGCGGCCCG
>NZ_KE387027.1:502588-542966 GCF_000430045.1 Calidithermus chliarophilus DSM 9957
AGATTTGGCTAGCCGTTGTTCTAGGACTCATATGGAGTTTCCCATTTTTCGTTAACAAAAACGTTTCTAAGCCCTCGGTATCAACCCTCGAGGTTGCGAGCGGGATAACCCAGTTCAAAAAGAAGGCCTCGAGGTCGCTGCGCACCCCGCCCGGGGCCTGGAGCGCGAGCACCTCGTCCTTGAGCGTCAGGAGCCCCTCGGGGGAGACCGCGGGGCTCACGGAGGCCAGGGCTGCCCTGGCCTGGTGCACCGCCTTGTAAAGCTGGCTCAGCGCGGCCGGGGGCGAGAGCGCGGGCCACAGCGCCTCCAGCGCCTCGTCGCGGCGCAGGCGGTAGCCCTCCCGCAGGGCCAGCAGCTTCAGCAGGCTCCGGGCCTTGCGGCGCTCGAAGGCCTCCTCGGCCACCTCGAGGCCGCCCACCCGGACCGCGAAGCCCCCCAAGACGCGCAGCTCGACCGCCTCGAGAGGGGTGGACATCGGCGTACCTCCGCCCTTTCAGGCTACACCTCGAGGCGCCGGGGGCGCAGGGGGAGGCCTAGCTTTTGACCGCCAGCAGCGATACCGACCTCACCCCGTAGGTGCGGCTGGCCCCCTGGGCGCTTTTGGAGAGGAAGGCGTACTGCGGGTTCTCGCGCCAGGCCACGACCTTCAACCCCGCCTCCTCGACCGCGCGGCGGTACGCGTCCTGCTGCATGGCCCCGCCGATGCAACTGGCCCACAGGCTGCTGTTGCAGGTGATGGAGGGGGGCATCTCGAGCTCGCTGACGATGTCGGAGATCGCCAGCCTCCCTCCCGGCCGGAGCACGCGGGCGGCCTCGCTGAACACCCGCGCCTTGTCCGGCGCCAGGTTGATCACCCCGTTGCTGATCACCGCGTCGAAGGAGCCGTCGGCGAAGGGCAGCTCCTCGATGTGGCCGGGGCAGAACTCCACCTGGGCGAAGCCGGCGCGCTCCTTGAGCGCGTGGGCCTTCTGCCGCTGGGCCTCGGTCATGTCGAGCCCCACCGCCCGGCCGCGCGGCCCCACCCGCACGGCCGCGCCGAAGGTGTCGGTGCCCGAGCCGCTGCCCAGGTCCAGCACCGCCTCGCCGGGCTTTAGGGCGGCGAGGTCGAGGTGGTAGCCCACCCCGGCGAAGGACTCGAGCGCCTCCGGCGGGATCTGCTCGAGCAACTCCCCCGGGTAGCCCAGCTTCAGGGCCAGCCCCCGGCCCAGCTCGAAGTGGAACTCCCCTCGGGGCTCTTCGGCCACCTTCTGGTACACCGCCTGCACCTTGGCCCGCAATTCCTCACGGTCAACCTCGATCATGGGCCCTCCTCAGAAATCCAGGGTCGAAACCCCGCCCTGGGCCAGGTACTCCACCACGTAGGCCGCGGTCACGATCTTGGCCCCCTCGATCAGGTCGGCCTCGGTGATGCCACGGGGCTTGGTGCAGGTCCCGCAGGCCCACACCTGCCCGCCGTTCTGCAGGAGGGAGTTCAAGGTGTCCCGCAGTGGCGGGAAGCCCGGCTTCTCGATGCCGTCGGCGTAGCCCTTAGTGGCCAGCCAGACCCCCTCGATGGTCAGCAGCACCACCGCCTCCTGCCCCGCCGAAGCGGCCACGTTAGCCACGATGAAAGGCAGCATGGCCCGCTCGGGGTCGTCCTTGCCGTGGGTACAGTGCGCCAGAATCTTCGCCATAATCCACACCTCCTCTACTTCTTGCGGATCAGGAACCTGATCAGGGGGCCTTCCTCGAGCGTGGCTACCAGGGGGTTACCGGAGAGCCGGCACCAGGAAGGCACGTCGAGCCTGGCGCTCTGGTCGTCGGTGCGGATCTCCAGGACCTGGCCGCTGGCGAGGTCATCCAGCCTCCGCTTGATCAGCGGGGTCAGCGTGGCGCAGATCGCGCCCTCGTAGCCGGCGGCTTCGGTGGCCTCGAGGACCGCGTCAGGCGTCGGAACGTTCGCCATGATTACCTCCCCGACAATTGACTGAGAGATGCAGTATACCCTTTCCGGCGCACAGCTCGCTAACCCTGACCGGAACCGGGCTGCACCCGTGTACCGCCGCGCAGCCCGGGCCCGTCAACCCGGTTCCTGCCGTTCGCGCAAGTCCCATTCAACCCTCGAGCACCACCTTCACCGGCACCGGGTTGCGGATGATGTCGAGCACCGGCGAGGTCTTCTGCACGTAGTCGCACAGCTCGACGACCTTCTCCCTGGGGGCGTCGGCCTTGACCCGGTAGCGCACCGTGAGGCCCTCGTAACCGGGGCGCACCTTGTCGGAGAGCCCCAGGAAGCCCTGCAGGTCGAGGTCGCCCTCGAGGTCGAACTCCAGCGCCTCCACCCTGATCCCCCGCGCGGCGGCGTTGTAGACGAAGCCCACCGCCAGGCAGGAGGCCAGGGCGTGCAGCACCGCCTCCACCGCGTTGGGGCCCTTGTTGGTCCCCAGCAGCACGGGGGGTTCGTCGCCCTCGAGGGTGAAGGGGGCGGCCCTCGAGGTGTCCTCCTGCCCCGCGCCGTAGAAGCCCTGGATGCGGGTCTTGGCGTTGCCCCCCGAGACCCAGTCGGTGTGCGCGCGGAAGCGGAAGCGGGCCAGGTTGGGGTCGGCCTGGATGGCCTGCACGGTGGCGACGAGCCTGTCTACGTCCACGCCGTTGATCCGGTTCTGCGTGACCATGTGCTCCTCCTTCGGGGTGGGGTTCCACCCACCGGCCTCAGTCTGGAGCGGCCCCCCTTCCCAGGACCTTCCCGCGGTCATCCCGCAGGGGCCTCAGGGCGCGGCCCGCCGGCTCGCCACGATCAGCCCCGAGGCGAAGGTCAGCCCGGCGACCAGCCCGATGGCCCAGTCGAAGCCCAGCCAGTCGGCGACCCGGCCCGCCAGCAGGGCCCCCGCCGCGTAGCCGACGTCCCGCCAGAAGCGGTACACGCCCAGCGCCCGCGCCCGCCACGCCGGCTCGCTCGCGTCGCCCACCACCGCGATCAGCGTCGGGTAGACCATCGCCGTGCCGGCCCCCAGCAGCACCATCGCCGCCAGCCACCCCGCCAGGCCGTTCGTCAGGAGCGTGAGGGCGATGCCTGCTGCCTGCACGCCCATGCCCCATGCGATCAGGCCGTAGCGACTGACCCGGTCGGAAAGCGGCCCCGTGAGCACCTGCAGCACGCTCCACACCAGCGGGTAGACGAGCTTGAGCAGCCCGATCTCCTCCAGCGGCAGCCCCTTGGCGGCGAAGAACAGCGGGAAGATGCCCCACGACAGGCCGTCGTTGAGGTTGTTGACCAGCCCGGCCTGGCACGCCGCGAAGAGGCGCGGGTCGCGCCAGGAGGTGCGCGCGAAGACCGCACGGAAGGGGAGGGCCGCCGGGCCCGGGGGGCGGCTTTCGTGCTCGAGCCGCACGTGGGCGCGGGTGTCCCGCACGAGGAAGGCCGACAGCCCCAGCCCGAGCACCGCGTAGGCCACGCCGGGGACGAAGGGGGCGGGGCGCAGGCCGTAGATGCCGGCGAGGTAGCCGGTGAGCCACGCCGTCACCCCCACCGCCAGGTATCCGGCGAACTCGTTGAGCCCCACCGCCAGCCCCCGCGCCTTCGGCCCCACCAGGTCGATCTTCATGACCACCGCCGCCGACCAGGCGAGCCCCTGGTTGACCCCCAGCAGCACGTTGGCGAAGACGACCCAGCCCCAGTGCGGCGCGAACATCAGCACGAAGGGCACGGGCAGGCCGAAGAGCCAGCCCAGCACCAGCAGCGGCTTGCGGCCCAGCCGGTCGGCCAACACCCCGCTGGCGAGGTTGAGCAGCGCCTTGGTCAGGCCGAAGCTGACGATGAAGCTGGTGGCGGCGCTGCTCGAGGCCAGCCCGAACTCCTCGCTCGCCACCAGCGGCAGCACGGTGCGCTCGAGCCCGACCATGCCGCCGACCATCGCGTTGACCAGCATCAGCAGCGCGAACTGCGCGGCGTTCTCGCGCAGCCCGAGCCGCGGGCCGGGGGGGACGGCGGGCCGCTCCATCAGCCCTCGAGGTTATGGGCGCGAACCTGCTCGAAGCCTTCGGGGCGCGGGGGGATGTCCCGGAGCATCAACGCGACGAACTCGGCCTCGTCCTCCACGCGGAAGGCCCGGTTGAAGCGGCGCTCGAAGCCGATGGTGCTCCAGGCCTTGCCCGACAGGCCGCGCCCGCACACCGAGCCGAGGAAGGCGCCGGGCAACACCTCGAGGTGGTCCGGCAGGCCCTTCAGGCGCCGGGCGCTGCGGAAGAGGTCGCGGGCACCTTCCTCGGCGCTGCCGGCGAGCTCGGTGCGCCCGAGGTCGCCCACCATCAGGGTGTGCCCGGTGAGGACCATCCAGGGCTCGTCGCTGCGGGTGCGGTCCGTGACCAGCACGCACAGGTGTTCGGGGGTGTGGCCGGGGGTGTGCCAGAAGGTGAGCCCGACGTTGCCCAGCTCGAGCCGGTCGCCGTCGCTGACCGGGTGGAAGTCGAACTTCGCGGCGACGCTCTCGTGCAGCACGTACCGCGCGCCGGCGGCTCGGGCGAGCTCGAGGGCGCTGGAGCGGTGGTCGGCGTGGACGTGGGTGTCGATGACGTAGCGGAGCTTCAGGCCCAGGCGCTCGGCGTCCTCGAGGTAGGGCGCGACGGGGCCCATCGGGTCGACCACCGCGCCGCTGGCCTTGCCGCCGCAGCCCAGCAGGTAGGACGCGCCGACGGCGGGCTCGGTGTGGAGGTACTGGCGCAGGATCACGCGCCCACCCCCTGCCGCACCGGGTAACCGGCGGCCCGCCAATCGGGCAGGCCCAGCTCCAGGCGGCGGGCGTTGAAGCCCCGCGCACGCAGCAATTCGACGGCCTCATCGGCGAAGGTGCAGTACGGCCCCCGGCAGTACGCGATGACCTCCACCCCCCGGGGCAGGGACGGCAGCAGCGCCTCGAGCTCCGCGACGGGTGCGGGGATCGCGCCGGGGATGTGCCCGGCCTCGAACTCCCTCAGCGGGCGCACGTCGAGCAGCACGGCGTCGCCGTGCTCGAGCCTGCGGGCGAGCTCCTCGAGCCCGACGGGCTCGCCCTCGCGCTCGAGGGTGCTCTCCACGAGGCGCTCGACTTCGGCGAGGCGCTGCCGGGCGAGGTCGCGCAGGGCCTGCCAGAGCGGGAACGCCCCCGGCGTCAGGGAGTAGTAGGCGAACACGCCCTCGCGCCGCTGCTCCACCAGCCCCGCCGCGTGCAGCACCTGCAGGTGCTGGCTGGCGTTGGCGACGGAGAGGTCGGCCTCGCGGGCGAGGCTCTCGACGCTGCGCTCGCCCTGGGCGAGCAGCTCGATGAGCTCGAGGCGGTGGTTGTTGGCCAGGGCTTTGCCCAGGCGGGCGAACTGGTCGAAGAGCTGCTGCTTGAACCGGCGCTTCCGGGTCGGGTCCATATTCAATAAATTTATTGAGTGCTTGAATATTGTCAAGCGCCGCCGGACCAGATCCCCCCGAGGGTCCCGGACCTGCCCAGCGCCCATGCCCCCGGTCGCGGGCTGCGGGCTCCGGCTCAGCCGGGGCTCAGACCCCAAGAAGCCTGAGGTCAGGCACGCTTCCCATGATGGCGAAGTGGGAGGGAAGCGACCGTGGCACACGACTATAGAGCTCCCCAGGCCGTGCGCGACGCGGCCCGCAAGGGCCTCGAGCTGCGCAGGAGGTACGGGCGCGGCGGCAGCGAGGCGGGGCTCGAGGTGGCCCGCCGGCTGACGATGGGCCGCCCCATGAGCCTCAACGAGGTGCGGCTCCTCGCCCAGTTCTTCTCCCGCTATGCCAAGGACCCCCCCGAGCCGCCCGGGGCGGGGCAGGAGCCCAGCGACGCCTACATCGGCTGGCTGCTGTGGGGCGGCGACGCGGGGCGCGAGTGGGCCGAGGAGGTTTTGCGCGGGCTGGGCACCGCCCCATGAAGGCCACGGAGCACGGCTTTCCCTTTCCCGGGGCCTCCCGCACCGCCGTTTCAGCCTCGGCTTAGGCCCGGGTCAGTCGGGCATCAGCTTGGGCCGGTAGCTTTCCGGTGTCGAAAGGAGCGTGAGACGTCCTGGCCCAGCGGTTCGGCCCCATCGAGTCCAGGAGCTACCCCTATCCGGCGCCGCCATTCTGGACGAATTATCCCCCCGAATGAGGGAGCACTATGGCAGTGAAATTCGACCGGCGCAGTTTCTTGAAGGTGGTCGGTGGGGCGTCGCTGGGCGCTCTGGTCGGCGGAGGGGGTAAGGCCCAGGGCTATCCCCCTCCGCCCATGACCCATCAACACCCCCAGGCCCAGCAGGTCCTGCAGCGGGCCCTGGCGGCGCACCCGCAGGGCTACACCTTCTTCAACTCGGCCGAGGCGGCCTTCATGGAGGCGGTGGTGGCGCGGCTCATCCCCTCCGACGCGCTGGGGCCGGGGGGCCTCGAGGCCGGCTGCGCCTACTTCATCGACCAGCAGCTCAACTCGATGTACGGCCACGGCGGGCGCTGGTACATGCAGGGCCCTTGGGAGCCGGGCCAGCCCGAGCAGGGCTACCAGCTCCCGCTCAAGCCGCGCGAGATCTACCGGCTGGGCATCGCCGCGACCAACCGCTACTGCGCCCGCACCTACTCGCGCACCTTCGACCGGCTCAGCGCCCAGCAGAAGGACACCGTGCTCAAGGGCCTCGAGGAGGGCAGTGTCGAGCTGGGCGACCTGCCCGCGCGCACCTTCTTCAACATGATGCTCTCCGACACCATGAAGGGCTACTTCGCCGACCCCGCCTACGGCGGCAACCGCGGCAAGGTGGGCTGGAGGCTGGTGGGCTTCCCCGGCGTGGCCGCGGCCTACGTGGGCTTCATCGAGCAGTGGGGCAAGCCCTATGAGGTCGACCCCGTGAGCATCCCCGACCTGCTGGGCGGGCAGGCCCAGGTGGACGAGCACGGGCACCCCATCCACCGGCCGGTGGCCCGGCGGTAGGAGGCTGCGATGGCGACCGAACTCAAGCCGGCGGACGTGGTGCTGGTGGGCGTGGGCTGGACCGGGGGCATCCTGGCGAAGGAGCTGGCCCAGGCCGGGCTGAAGGTGGTGGGCCTCGAGCGGGGCGAACCCCGCGACACCAACCCCGACTTCCAGCCCCCGCGCATCCACGACGAGCTGCGCTACGCGGTGTACCACGAGCTGATGCAGGACCTCTCGCGCGAGACCATCTCCTTCCGCAACAACCTCCAGCAGCGGGCGCTGCCCATGCGCCAGCAGGGCTCCTTCCTGCTCGGGGAGGGGGTCGGGGGCTCGGGGGTGCACTGGAACGGCGTGACCTGGCGCTTCCTGCCCTGGGACTTCCGCGCCCTCTCGGCCACCCTCGAGCGCTACGGCCGCGGCATCCTCCCCGAGGACGCCACCGTGCAGGACTGGGGCGTGACCTACGAGGAGCTCGAGCCCTACTACGACCGCTTCGAGTACACCTGCGGCATCGGGGGCAAGGCGGGCAACCTCAAGGGGCAGGTCCAGCCCGGGGGCAACCCCTTCGAGGGCCCGCGCAGCCGCGAGTACCCCAACCCGCCCATGAAGGTGACCCGCGCGATGGAGCTCTTCCGCCGCGCGACCGCGGGGCTGGGCTTCCACCCCTTCGTCCAGCCCTCCGCCAACATGACCCGGCCCTACACCAACCCCGACGGGGTGCAGCTCAACCCCTGCGTGTACTGCGGCTTCTGCGAGCGCTTCGGCTGCGAGGTCGCGGCCAAGTCGAGCCCGCAGGTCACGGTGCTGCCGGTGGCGGCCAAGACCGGCAACTTCGAGCTGCGCACCCACTGCAACGTGGTGCGCGTCAACCTCAGCCCCGACAAGAAGCGCGCGGTGAGCGTGACCTACGTGGACCTGCGCACGGGGCTGGAGTACGTCCAGCCCGCCGAGCTCATCTGCCTGACCTCCTACGTCTTCAACAACGTCAAGCTGATGCTGCTCTCGGGCATCGGGCAGCCCTACGACCCGGTGAAGAACGAGGGCGTGGTGGGGCGCAACTACGCCTACCAGGGCTTCACCAACGCCGGGGTGTTCTTCGACGACAAGATCATGAACTCCTTCATGGGGGCCGGGGCGCTGGGCATGTCCATCGACGACTTCAACGGCGACAACTTCGACCACTCGAGCCTGGGCTTCATCGGCGGGGCCAACATCGCCGTCTACCAGACCGGCGCCCGGCCCATCCTCTCGCGCCCCGTGCCGCCCGGCACCCCGCGCTGGGGGCCCCAGTGGAAGCAGGCCACCGCCCGCTACTACAACCGTTTCTTCAACATCGGCGCCCAGGGCGGCGTCCTCAGCTACCGCGGCCACTACCTCGACCTCGACCCTACCTACAAGGACGCCTACGGCCTCCCCCTGCTGCGCCTGACCTTCGACTGGGGGCCCAACGAGATCAAGGCCTCGCAGTACCTGGCGGGGGTGCTCCGGCGCATCGTGGAGGCCCTCAAGCCCAGCAAGTCCAACGTCAGCCCGTTGCCCGAGCGCTACGGCATCGTCACCTACCAGTCCACCCACAACACCGGCGGGGCGGTCATGGGCGCCGACCCCAAGACCAGCGCCGTCAACCGCTACCTGCAGAGCTGGGACGTGCCCAACGTCTTCGTAGTCGGGGCCAGCGCTTTCCCGCAGAACGCGGGCTACAACCCCACCGGCACCGTCGGGGCCCTGGCCTACTGGGCCGCCGACGCCATCAAGAACCGCTACCTCAAGAACCCGGGACCGCTCGTGAGTTAGGAGGTGAAACGTGCGACTCTTACCGCTGCTTGTATTCATGGTGATCATCGGTGTAGTGGCTCAGAACAGCGCCCCCACCGGGGCTACGGTGTACCAGCAGTGCCAGGGCTGCCACCAGCCCACCGGGCAGGGCATCCCCGGCGCCTTCCCGCCCCTGGCCGGCAACGTCCAGACCATCCTCACCGCCAAGGGCGGCCGCGCCTACCTGATCCACGTCGTGCTGTACGGCGTTCAGGGCCCGATCAAGGTCAAGGGCCAGACCTACAACGGGGCCATGCCGGGCTTCGCCCAGCTCTCCGACAACCAGGCCGCGGCCGTGCTCAACCACGTCAGCACGAGCTGGGGCAACAAGCTGCCCAAGGGCCAGAAGGCCTTCACCGCCGCCGAGGTCAAGGCCCAGCGCGCCAAGAAGCTGACGCCCGCCCAGGTCGCCGCCGAGCGCCAGAAGCTGGGCCTCAAGTAGGCCGCCCCGAAGTGCGGAGGCGGGCGCAAAGCCCGCCTCCGGCTATTTCGACCGCGGCGTGGGGCGGCGGTACAGCGGCCCCATGATGAAGCGCTGGAACGCGAAGTAGACGCCCAGGTAAACCGCGATCTGCACGAAGAAGTTATTGAAGAAGGTGAGCCCCAGGCTCGCCAGCAGCACCATCGCCAGGGTGACAGGGGTCAGCACCAGGAAGGTGCGCAGGAACAGACCAGGGAAGAACTTGAAAGCCTCCTTGAGGGTCAGCGGGGGGCGCTGGTTGGTCTTGCGGCGGAGCTTCTCTTCGCGGCGCTTCTTGCCCATGGCGGCAGTTTACCGCACCGCCTGGCCCCTCACTGTCGGCCGCGGCGGATTGCCCGATACACTGGAGCGGTGCGCGAACTCTGGGAAGCGTTGTGCGCCCTGCCCCACCGCGGCAGCGCCACCGGGATGGAGGCCCGCGCGGCGGGGCTGCTGCGGGGGTGGCTCGAGGCCCGCGGTCACGCGGTGCGGACCCAGCCCTTCCGGGCGCCCCGCACCTACGGCTGGGAACTGCTGGCGGTGAGCCTGGCGCTGGCGGCGGGCGGCCTGCTCGAGCTGTTCTGGCTGGCCCTGCTGGGCGCCCTCGCCTTCTGGGCCCACTTCCGGGGCGTGTGGACCCCCTGGGCCGCGCTCTTCGACCGCCACCCCTCACAAAACCTCCTGGCCGAGGCCGGGGCCGGCGGCCGGACGCTGGTGCTGATGGCCCACTACGACAGCGCCAAGACCTGGTTCATCTACGACCCCCGCCGGGTGCGCGGCTTCCGGGCCAACTTCCTGCTCAACGCGGTGCTGGCCTTCGCCCTGCCGCCCGCCGTGCTGGTGCCCTGGCTGGGGCAGGCGGTAGGGCTATACTTCCTGGCGCAGGCCGCCCTGCTGCTGTGGCGCGAGCTCACCGCCCCGTACGTCAACGGCGCCAACGACAACGCCTCGGGCGTGGCGGTGGCGGCCGCGCTCTTCGACGAGCTGGCCCGGCAGGCGCCCCCCGGGTGGCGGGTGGTCCTGGCCCTCACCGGCTGCGAGGAGGTCGGGACCAAGGGGGCGCTGGCCCTGGCCCGCAGCGGCGAAATCCCCGCCGACGCGCTCATCCTCAACCTCGACAACGTGGGCCGGGGCACGCTGTTCTACGCGGTAGGGGAGGGGATGCTGGGCTACCGGCCCTACGCGGGGGAGTTGCTCGAGGCCGCCCGCGCCCTGCCCGGTGCCCAGCCCCTCGAGTACCGCCTGGCCTACTTCGACACCCGGGCTTTCCCCAAGAACCCCTGCCTCACCCTGATCCGGCTCGAGGAGGGCGTCATCCCCAACTGGCACTGGCCCAGCGACGTCGCGGCGCACGTACGCTGGGAGGACGTGGAGCAGACCTGGGAGTACGCTTTGAAGTTGGTCCATAGTTTGCTGGGGGGTCGAGGGTAGACGAACGCCGGGCGCAGGTTGTGCGTCGTGCGTCCTACGGCGTACGTCGTACGTCTTACGCCGAACGCCGAACGCAAGACGCAAAACGCGAGACGCTTTGGCCCTGGACCCTCGACCCTCGACAGACCGCTAGCCACACGCCGCCCCGGCTCGGCCTGCGGGCGGGGCCTGGCGAAAGGTCTACGTCGCGTGCAAAGATTCCGTGAAGCCGACTAGAATAGGCGAAATGCGTTCCCTGATTTTCCAGGGCTGGCTCAACGGGGTGTGGGCACGGATGGTGCTCGCGGCGGGATTGGTATTCCTCGGTGCAATTGGGGGGGTTCCCGTCGGCCTGCCGGATTTGCTGCCTATTCTCATGCTCTCCTTCGCCCAGCAGGCGCTTAACTACTGGCATTACCGGCGCAAAGGGGTCTTCCTCGATGACCTGGTGTTCTTCGGCGACCTGCTGCTGCTGGCTTGGGCGCTGCGCTTAGTGGGCGGCAGCCAGAGCCCGATGGTGTTCATGGTCTACATCTGGCTTTATAGCTCGGTCGTCGCGGGCACCGACCGGGGGGTGCGCCGCTGGGAGGCCGCGCCTTACCTGGGCGCGGCCGCGGTGCTGGCGGTGGTCGGCTACGGCTACCCGGGCTACGTGCCTTACCTGCTGGCCCACGCCATGGGGCTGCTCATCTTCGCGCTCAACTCCCACGGGCTGCACCTCGAGCGCTACATCGGCGAGCGCGACCCGCTCACCGGGGCGCTCAACCGGGGGGCCGGGCTGGGCCGGCTGAGCGACTGGCTGCGCGGCAGCAAGCCCTTCGTGCTGGCCTTCGTGGACCTCAAGAACTTCAAGGCCATCAACGACACCTACGGCCACACCGTCGGGGACGAGGTGCTGCGCAGCGTGGCCGAGCGCCTCAAGGGGGTGGTGCGCAGCACCGACCTGGTCGTGCGCTACGGCGGGGACGAGTTCGTTGTGGCGAGCGCCTCCCCGGACCTGCTCGAGCGGCTGATGGGCGTTTTCGGCCACCCCTTCCAGACCTCGGTGGGCGTGGTCGAGGTGCAGGGCGACGTGGGCTGCGTGCGGCCGCAGGAGGGGGATAGCCTCGAGGCGCTGTTGGTCAAATCGGACGCCGCCATGTACCGAATGAAATACACTGGAAATTTGGATATGCGCGGTGAGAACGCCAACTGAGGCCTGCTTCCTTAATCCAAAATTAAGGTCACTCCCCCGCTTGTGAAGAACCGCAGGGGCCCACGGTAGCCTGAACTAGCATTGGCCTATGGCCGAGGTAGCCCTGATGAGCTCTAAATCCACTTCCATCCTCGACATGCTCAAGGCCATGGTGCAAGCCCAGGCCTCGGACATTCACCTGCAAGCCGGAGCCCCGCCCACCATGCGGGTGTACGGCAAACTCAAACCGTTCAACAACAAGGTGCTCAACCCCGGCGACATCGAGACCGTGGCCAAGGCGCTCATGACCCCCGAACAGCAAGAGGAGCTCGAGTACCGCAAAGAGCTCGACTTCGCCTTCACCCTCCCCGGCCTGGCCCGCTTCCGCTGCAACCTCATGCACCAGCGCGGCAGCATGGGCATGGTGATCCGCGTGGTCTCCGAGGCCATCCCCGGCTTCGAGGCGCTGGGCCTGCCCAAAGAGGTGATGGAGAACCTGGCCAACCAGGAGCGCGGGCTGGTGCTCGTCACCGGCCCCACCGGCTCGGGCAAGACCACCACCCTGGCCGCCATGGTCGACTACATCAACCTGCACTCGGCCAAGAACGTCATCACCATCGAAGACCCCATCGAGTACCTGCACAAGCACAAGAAGAGCCTGGTCGTTCAGCGCGAGGTCGGCGTCGACACCGACTCCTTCCTCACCGGCCTCAAGTACGCCATGCGCCAGGACCCCGACGTCATCCTCATCGGGGAGATGCGCGACCGCGAGACCGTGGAGGCCGCGATCATGGCTGCCCAGACCGGCCACCTGGTCTTCTCGACGCTCCACACCCTCGACGCCATCCGCACCATCAACCGCATCATCGACTTCTTCCCCCCCCAGGACCACACCCAGATCCGCATCCTGCTGGCCGAGTCGCTGCTGGGCATCCTCTCCCAGCGCCTCGTGCCCCGCGTCGACGGCCAGGGCCGGGTGCTGGCGCTGGAGGTGCTGCTGGCAACCCCCCTCATCCGCGAACTCGTCAAAGACGAGCACAAAACCCCCCAGATCCGCGAATTCATGGGCCAGGACAACCTGCGCGGCATGCAAACCTTCGAGCAGCACCTCGCCAAGCTCTACATGGAAGGCCTCATCACCCTCGAGGACGCCGAACTCACCGCCACCAGCCCCCACGAACTCAAGCTGCTGCTCACCAAGGCGACGGGAAGGGCGTACTGAAGAGAGCTATTGGCCCTCAGCGGTCAGCTTTCAGCGGTCAGCCAAAGGCTGAGGGCTCGTGGCGTGTGGCCCGTGGGAACCCCTCCCCGCCGGCGTCGAGGGCGAGGGTCTAGGGCGTCTTGAGTTTTGCGTATTGCGTTTTGCGTACGGCGTAGGACGTACGACGTACGCCGTACGACCCGCGCCCGGCGTTGGGCATCCGGCTATCGGCTATCGGCTATCGGCTATCGACAGCACCCGGCGTTCACCGTTGAGCGTACGTTAGACTATGCCCCGGAGGACAAAGATGCTCGTAACCGGAATGGAGATCCTGAGCAAGGCCCGCAAAGAGGGCTACGGGGTAGGGGCCTTCAACATCAACAACATGGAGTTCGTGCAGGCGGTGCTCGAGGCGGCCGAGGAGGCCCGCAGCCCGGTGCTGCTCGCCCTCTCCGAAGGCGCCATGAAGTACGGCGGCAAAGCCCTGGTGACCATGGCCCGCGAGCTCGGCCGCGACGCGCGGGTGCCGGTGTGCATCCACCTCGACCACGGCTCCTCCTACGAGTCTTGCCTCAAGGCCATCCAGATGGGCTTCACCAGCGTGATGATCGACAAGTCCCACGAGGACACCGAGACCAACATCCGCGAGACCAAGCGCGTGGTGGAAGCCGCCCACGCCCTGGGCGTGACCGTGGAGGCCGAGATCGGCCGGTTGGGCGGGGTCGAGGAGCACGTGGTGGTGAGCGCCGAGGACGCCTTCCTCACCAACCCCGACGAGGCCAAGATGTTCATGGAGGCCACCGGCGCCGACTACCTGGCCGTCGCCATCGGCACCTCGCACGGGGCCTACAAGGGCAAGGGCCGCCCCTTCATCGACCACGAGCGCATCAAGGCCATCGCCGCCGCCACCCCCAACCCGCTGGTGATGCACGGGGCCAGCAGCGTGCCCCAGGAACTCGTCGAGCGCTTCCGCGCCGCCGGGGGCGAGATCGGCGACGCCGCAGGCATCCACCCCGAGGACATCCAGAAGGGCATCCAGGCCGGCATCGCCAAGATCAACACCGACACCGACCTGCGCCTGGGCTTCGTCGCGGTGATGCGGGCGGTGCTGGGCAGCAGCCCCAAGGAGTTCGACCCCCGCAAGATCTTAGGCCCGGCCCGCGAGGAGATGAAGAAGATCGTCAAGACCCGCATGGAGCTGTTCGGCTCGGCGGGGAAGGCGTAGAGGGTCGGTAGTCGAACGCCCAACGCCGATAGTCGATAGCCAAACGCAAAACGCTAAACGCATGACGTAGGGGCGGGCCCCGTGCCCGCCCTTGCTCTTTCTAGCCACGAGCCTCCGGCCCTAGCCCACCGTGCCCCGTCCTCGGTCGAGCAGGTAGAACACCCCGCCCGCCAAGAGCCCCAGCAGTACGGCGAGGGCCAAAGCTTCGGCGAAGGGGGTGGCTCCGGGGCGGCCCAGGCGCTCGTAGATGGCGAGGGAGAGGGTGGTCCACTCGGGGCGGCGCAGGACCAGCGTGGCCCCGAACTCCCCGACCACGGCGGCCAGGGTCAGGGCCGCTCCTGAGCGCAGCGCGGGCTGGAGCAGGGGCCATTCCACGCGCCACAGCCGGCGCCAGGGGCCCGCGCCCAGGGTGCGGGCGGCCTCGAGCACGCTGTGCGGCATGGCCCGCAGTGCCGGGAGCAGCGCCCGGCTCAGCAGGGGGTAGCTCAGCAGGGTATAGGCCGCGACCAGCAACACCAGCGAGCCGCTGAGCCGGGGGTAGGCCAGCAGGTAGCCCAGCCCCACCAGCACCGGCGAGACCAGCAGGGGCAGCATCCCGCTCAGGTCGAGCCAGCGGGTGCCCCGGCCCTGCCTCTCGCCCCGCCACACGGCGTAGGCGTAGAGGAAGCCGATGGGGAAGGCCAGCAGCAGGGTCAGCCCGGCGAAGCGCAGGGTGTTCCAAAGGGCCTCACCGGCCGGGGTGAAGCCGTCGCCGCGCCAGACGGAGGTGAAGGCGGCGGGGTGCTGCAGCGCCTGGAGCAGCAGGGCCAGCAAGGGGGCGTAGAGCAGGGCGAACCCCAGCCACAGGGCCAGCGCGAGCGCCCAGGCCTTCGGGCGCGGGAGGGTCCGGGGGCCTGCCCCACTCTGCAGCGACAGGGCCAGCCGGGCCTGCGCCCACAGGTAGAGCAGGGTGACCCCCGCGCTCACCGCGAGCTGGGCCAGCGCGAGCGCGGTGGCCTCGGGGAAGGCCAGGCGGTAGCTGAGCAGGGTGTAGATCTCGACCTCGAGCGTCGCGTAGCGGGTCCCGCCCAACACCAGCGGCAGCCCGAAGCTGCTGAAGGTGTAGAGGAAGGTCAGGCCGCCCCCGGCCAGCAGCCCCGGGGCCAGCAGCGGGACGCCCACCCGCAGGTAGGCCCGCCAGGGCGAAGCACCCAGGGTGCGGGCGGCGGCCAGGGGGGTCTCGAGGCTCGGCAGCAGCACCACCAGCAGGCGCAGCACCAGGCCCAGGTTGTAGAACACCGCCGCCCACAGCAGGATCCAGGGCGTCCCCTGCAGGTTGAGCCCCAGCAGGCCGCGCGGGCCCGCCAGCGCCAGAAAGCCCAGCGCCACCACCAGCGTGGGCAGCACGAAGGGCACGGTCGAGAGCGAGAGCAAGGCCTCCCGCCCCGGGAAGCGGTAGCGGAAGGCGTAGGCCAGCGGCAACGCCAGCAGCACGGTCAGCAGGCTCGAGGCCAGCCCGTACCCCAGGCTCCACCCCAGCCGCCCCCAGTAGTAAGGGTTGTGCAGGGTTTCCCCCAAGCCCTCCCCCAGGCCCAGCAGCAGCACCCGCGCCAGCGGGTAGCCCAGCGCCAGCGCCAGGAAAAGCAGCACCGGCAGGGCCAGCAGGGGGCTCAGCCGCATGGGATGACCCCGTTCCGCGTTACTTCCGCGCCCGCTTGACCGCCTCCGGCGACTGCCCCTGCACCACCACCTTGGTCCACTCGCTCACCCAGCGCTCGCGGTTCTTGGCGATGCTCTGGGGCTCGAGGGCGGAGGGGGCCTTGGGCACCTCGGCCCACCGGAACACCTCGGGCAGCTTGGCGTCCTTGCGGGTGGGGTAGACCCACATCTCGGTGGGGATGCTCTCTTGCGCCGCCTTGGAGAGCAGCCAGTCCACGAACTTGCGCGCGGCGGCGGGCTGCTTGGTGCCCTTGAGGATGCCTACGAACTCCACCTGCAGGAAAGAGCTGCCCGGCAGCAGCAGGTTGCCCGTGGGGGGCTCGTCGAGCTTCTTCTCCGAGTAGAACAGCTCGGCGGCGGGGCTCGTCGCGTAGCTCACCACCAGCGGGCGGTCGCCGCCCGACTTGGAGAAGGCGGTGTAGTAGGCCTCGCTCCAGCCTTTCTCGACCCGCACCCCGCCCTCGCGCAGCTTGGCCCAGAACTCGAGGTAGCCCTCCTCCCCGAAGGTCTTGACCGTCGCCAGCAGGAAGGCCAGGCCGGGGGAGGAGGTGGCGGGGTTGGAGACGACGAGCAGCTTGGCGAACTCGGGCTTGGCGAGGTCGGCGAAGCTCTGGGGCAGGGGCTTGTCCTTGAAGTAGGCCTTGTCGTAGTTGAGCGCCACGTAGCCGAAGTCCACGGGCAGGGCGCGGTAGGTCTTGTCGAGCACGAACTCCGGGCGCAGCGCCGAGAGGGCGGGCGAGGCGTAGGGCTGGAGGATGTCGGCCTGCAGGGCCTGCGAGAGCTGGGAGTTGTCGAAGCCGTAGATCACGTCGGCCACGGGCGCCCCCTTGCTGAGGATGGCCTTGTTCAGCATCTCCCCGGCGTCGCCCGCCTTGAGGAAGCGCAGCTTGACGCCGCTTTTCTGCTCGAACTCGGCCACGAGCTTCTTGTCGAGGTTGAAGCTCTCGTGGCTCAGGACCGTGAGCGGTTGCGCCTGGGCCAGCCCCAGGAGGGCCAGCGCCACCAGAAGAACCTTTTTGAGCATAAAAAAATCCCCCTTGTCACCGGAGGGGGGTTCAAGGCGCGGTGGCCTTGCTTCGTTCCCGTCACGCTCCCTACGCCGGTCCTAACCGGGTCAGGTTCCAAGGGTATTTCTCAGCTTGGCTCATCGCCAAGCACCCCCGATGACCCCATGAATATACACCCAGGGAGCGGGGCCAGCCGCAAACGCTCCTACAATTGCGCCGGGACCGTTCGGGCGGCCCGCACCCAGAACTGGGGGAAGCGGGCCTGAAGCTGCCGGGCGTAGAACTGCGCCTCCTGGGCGTCGTGGGCCAGGCCGAAGACGGTCGAGCCCGAGCCCGACATCAGCACCCCGCGCAGCCCCACGGCCTGCAGGTAGAACTTGAGCTCGGCCACCTGGGGCTCGAGCCGGAAGACCGGGGCCTCGAGGCTGTTCCAGTAGGGCGGGTTGTGCCCCGAGCGCAGGGCCTCGAGGATGCCCGCCAGGTCCAACTCCGGCCCCCACTCCTCGGGCCGCAGGGCCTTGTAGGCCGAGGCCGCCGAGACCGCGAGGCCCGGGTTGACCAGCACCAGGTGGGCCTCCGCGCCCTCCACGGGCCGCAGCCGTTCCCCCACCCCCCGCCCTTCGGCCATCCCGCCCAGCAGGAAGAAGGGCACGTCGGCCCCCAGCCTCCGGGCGATGGCGGGCAGGTCGAGCGGGGCAGGGTAGAGGCCAGAGAGCGCCCGCAGCACCGCCGCCGCGTCGGAGGAGCCCCCGCCCAACCCGGCGGCCAGCGGCAGCCTCTTCTCCAGCCCCACCCACACCCCGCCGGGCCAGCCGGCGGCCTCGAGGTAGGCCTGCGCCGCCTTATGGACGAGGTTGTCCGGGCCAGCGGAAAGGTCGGTGCCCATCACCTCGAGCGCGATCCCCGCCGGGCGCGGCTCCACGACGAGCCGGTCGCCCAGGTCCAGCGCGGCGAAGAGGGTGTGGAGCTCGTGGTAGCCGCCCTCGAGCCTGCCCAGCACCGACAGGCCCAGGTTCACCTTGGCGGGGGCTAGCAGTTCCACGTGCGGGCCAGCCCTTCGGCGAGGTCGAGGTCTTCGGGGTAGGTCAGCTTGAACATCCGGCGGTCGCCCTCCACCAGCGCGACCGGGTGCCCCAGGGCCAGCACCATCTGGGCGTCGTCGCTGAAGTCTCGCTCCTCGCGCAGGGCCTCGAGGTGGGCCTCCATCAGCAGCTCGCGCCGGAAGCCCTGCGGGGTCTGCACCAGGCGGTGGCGCTCGCGCGGGATCACCGCGCCGTAGGCCCCGGCCCGGTCCTCCACCAGGGTGTCGGGCACGGGGACGGCCAGGGTCGCCGCCCCCGTCTCGGCGACGGCTTTGAGCAGGCGCTCGAGCGCCGCCCGCACCACGAAGGGCCGGGCCACGTCGTGCACCAGCACCACCTCGCCGGTCGCCGCCTGGAGCAGCTTCCACACGCTCTGCTGCCGGGTTTTACCCCCCTCCAGGAAACGCACGCCGGGGCGCGGGGGCAGGGCATGGCCCGGGGGCAGGGCCACGAGCACCTCGTCGGCCCAGGCGAAGGCCTCGAGCGCGTACTCGAGCAAGGCCTTGCCGCCGACCTCGACGAAGGCCTTGGGGCCGCGCCCCAGGCGCTCGCCCGAACCGGCAGCGGGAAGCAGCACGCTCACCGACATCAGCCCAAAGGCTACCAGAAAAGCCGCAGCGTTGGCCCCCTCTCACAAGCCCTCGCGTGTTAGGCTCATGGGCGTGACTGTTTTGGAAGCCATCCTGCTGGGGGTGCTCGAGGGCCTCACCGAGTTCTTGCCGATCTCCTCCACGGGCCACCTCACCCTGGCCTCGCACCTGCTGGGCATCCCCATCGAGACCGACAACTTCGCCAAAAGCTTCCTCATCGTGATCCAGCTCGGCGCCATCCTGGCGGTGCTGGCGCTCTACCTCCCGCGCTTTCTGCGCGACCTCGAGGTCTGGAAGCGCATCGTCGTGGCCTTCATCCCCACCGGCGTCATCGGCTTCGGGCTCTACCGCCTGATCAAGGACCAGATCCTCGGCAACGACCTGATCGTGGTGAGCGCCCTGATCGGGGTGGGCGTGCTGCTGCTCTTCGTCGACCGCTGGCTCCAGGGCCACAAGAAGTACGACGACATCAACGAGATGCCCCTGGCCCAGGCCGCCCTCATCGGCGTGTTCCAGGGCCTCGCCGCCCTCTTCCCCGGCACCTCGCGCAGCGCCGCCACCATCGTCGGCGGCATGCTCAGCGGCCTCTCGCGCCGCGCCGCCGCCGAGTTCTCCTTCATCCTCGCCGTGCCCACCATGCTCGCCGCCTCCGGCTACGACCTGCTGCAAAGCGCCGACACCTTCCCCACCGAGGGCTTTGGCCTGATGCTCGTCGGCTTCATCGCCGCCTTCGTCACCGCCCTGCTCACCGTGCGCTGGCTGCTGGCCTTCGTCAGCCGCAACACCTTCGTGCCCTTCGCCATCTACCGCATCGTGCTGGGGGGCGTTTACGCGGCGTTTTTCCTGCGGTGAGGGGTCGATGGTTGATAGCTGATAGCCTGGCGCGGGTCGTACGTCCTACGGCGTACGTCGTACGCCGAACGCCAAACGCAAAACGCAAAACGCCAAACGCAAAACGCCTTGTCCCCCCCTTAGCAAGGGGGGCTGGGGGGATACCCCTCCCCGCAGGCGGGGAGGGTCGGGGAGGGGTCGCCACGAGCCACGGGCCACGAACCTCCCGCCCTTTGCTGGCGGCTTCCCGCTCCCCTCAGTCCTTCCACCGCGGTGCCCTGGGATATTCCAGCCCCAGCAAATCCAGGATTCGCTGGGTCATGAAGGCCAGAAGGTCTTCGATGGACTGGGGCTTGGTGTAGAAGCCGGGGGCGGCGGGGAGGATGGTGGCTCCGGCTTGGGCGGCTTTGAGGAGGGCCTCGAGGGTGGGGATGGGGAGGGGGGCCTCGCGGGGCACCAGGATGAGGGGGCGGCGCTCCTTGAGGTGGACGTAGGCGGCGCGGGTGAGCAGGTTGTCGGCCAGGCCGTAGGCGATCTTGGCGACCGAGGTCGCGCTGCAGGGCACGACCACCATGCCCAGGGTGCGGAAGGAGCCTGAGGCGATGGGGGCGCCGATGTCCTGGGAGCGGTGCACCGCGTGGGCCAGGGCCTCCACCTCCTCGGGGTTCTTGCCCATCTCCTCCACCAGCACCCGCTTGGCCCCCTGGCTCATCACCAGGTGAACCTCCACGCCCTCAAGGCGCCGCAGGGTCTGGAGCAGGTCGGTCGCATACGCCATGCCCGAGGCCCCCGAGAGCCCCACCACGACCCGTTTGGGTTTCTCACTCACGGCCTGACTCTACCAGAAGCGCCCGGGAGGATAGGCAGCCTCAGCGGCCGTCGACGTCGCGGCCGCGCGGGGGGACCCAGGCCTCGCCCGAGAAGAAGCCCCGCACCAGCCGCCCCACCAGCCCCGCCAGCACCGCCAGCGCGAGCAGGTTGGGGATCGCCATCAGGCCGTTGAGGGTGTCGCTGAGGCTGAGGAAGGTGCCCAGGCCCCCCAGCGGCCCCATGAAGGCCAGCACCAAGTAGCACAGGCGGAAGGGCCAGCGGACCCCCTCGCCGAAGAGGTAGGCCGCGGCCTCCTCGCCGTAAAAGCCCCAGGTGATCAGGGTGCCCATGGCGAACACGATCAGCAGCACCGCCAGGACACTGCTGTGCAGGAAGTGGGCCTCGAAGAGCCGCACCGCGGCCTCGGTGGGCGAGCCCCCCAGGAAGCCCTCCCACACCCCCGAGGCCAGGAAGGCTAAGGCGGTGAGGGTGGTGACCAGGAAGCTCGTCAGCATCTCGGTGACGCCCCACAGGCCCTGCCGCACGGGGTGGTCCACCCGGGCCTGGGCGTGGGCGAAGGCCGAGGAGCCCAGCCCCGCCTCGTTGGCGAAGATGCCCCGGCCCATCCCGGCCTGGAAGATCTGCACCAGCGTGTAGCCCGCCGCGCCGCCCGCGGCGGCCTCGAGGCTCAGCGCCGAGGAGAAGATCAGGCCGAAGGCCGCGGGGATCTTCTCCGCGTACACGACCAGCAGGGGCACGACGGCGAGCGCGAAGAGCAGGAGCTTGAGGGGGAAGACCACCGAGGCGAAGCGGGCCACCCCGACGATGCCGCCGCCCAGCACCACCCCGGCGAGCGTCGCCACCAACAGCCCGGTGATCGCCGGGGGCACCTGGAAGCTCGTCTGGAGCGTCTCGCTCAGGGCCTTGGCCTGCACCAGGTTGCCCCCGCCGAAGGCCGAGAACATCGCGAAGACGGCGAAGAGCCCCGCCACCCAGCCCCAGCGTGGCCCCAGCGCCTGCCGGATGTAGTACATCGCGCCGCCCGAGATCGAGCCGTCGGCGTAGTGGCGGCGGAAGTGCACCGCCAGGGTGGCCTCGGCGAACTTGGTGGCGGTGCCCACCGCGTAGCCCAGCCACATCCACAGCACCGCCCCGGGGCCGCCCGACAGGATGGCAGCCACCATCCCCACCACGTGCCCGGTGCCCACCGTGCCCGAGAGGGCGATCATCACCGCCTGGAAGGGGGTGATGGTCCCGCCGAAGCTCTCCGAGCGCTCGCGAACGGCCCCCAGCGTCTCGCGCAGCGCCACCCCGAACCGGGTGAGCTGCAAGAAGCGGGTGTGCCCCGAGAGGTAGAGCCCGACGGCCAGAAACACCAGCATCATCACCGGGCCGTACACCAGGCCGTTGAGCCACTGATTGATCGCTTCAAAACTCATAGGGTTTCCTCATCCCCCGCCTGTCGTGTTCTCCCCGGGCCGCGCTCTTCACCTGCATGCCCTCGTCCGGATATAGCCGTCCCGACCCCGACGCCCTTTCCGGCCCGTTGCCCGGCTAGACCGGCTCGAACCACGCCTCGGCCTCGAGCCCCCGCCCCAGCCGGTGCCGGCGCAGGTCGGCGTCGCTCAGGCCCACCCGCCCGGCCAGGCTGGGCCTGGGGCGTACCTGGAAGTGCAGGACGGGCCCCTGGCGCACCTGCAGCGAGAGCCGCACGCCGGTGCGCACCCTGGGGCCCCATTCCTGGTACAGCCCCTCGTCCACGTAGGCCACCCCCGGCGGCGTGCCGTACAGCGGCAGGATCATCAGCTTGTGGCGCACCAGCGGCACCTGGGGGCGGGCCTCGAGCACCCCCAGCCCCAGCAGGCGGTCGAGCTTCCGCGCGGCCTGCAGCGGCGGTATCCCGGCGCCGAGCAAGACGGCGGCGACGGGTTGCCCGTCGCTCAGGGTGACGAGCTTCGCCATGTCGAGGGAGAGCTCGACCTCGCCGCTGCGGGGCTTCAGCCTCAGCACCTCGTCCCACTCGCGCGGCAGGAGCTCGAGCGCCTGCCAGTCCTCGACCTGTTGCGCCAGCCGCTGCTGCACGGCCAGGTCGCCCGCGAGGTTGTGGGCGACGGGGGCCGGGCGTTCCTCGAAGCGAAAGGGCACGGCGCGCATCCCGGCGATCAGCTCCAGCGCGTGCTCGCCCGCCAGCCCCCCGGCCTCGGCCCCCACCAGGCGTCCTTGCCGCAGGGAGAGGCAGGCCGGCGCCTGAGGGTGCTCGAGGTAGAGGCTGCCGTCGCGCTTGCTCCCCTGCAGGGTCTGCAGCAGGTTGAGCAACGGAAACTCCTTCAAGTCGCCACGCAGCACGGCCTCTCCCTTTCGCCTGCATTCTACGCACGCCCGCCGCTTCCGGGCTTTATGAATTCGCGTGAACCCCCCGTTACGCTCCGGTTTTTGAGGCGGGTCCGGGCCGGTATTACACTTGATCCATGGGCAACGTCCTGGTGTTGCACGGCTTTACCTCGCACCCCGTCCTCACTCTAGGCCCCCTCCCCGAAGCCCTGCGGCAGTCGGGATACACCGTGCTGCAGCCCGCGCTGCCCGGTCACGGCACCCGCCCGGAAGACCTGGAGGGGGTGCGCTGGGAGGACTGGTACCGGGTGGCGCTCGAGGCCTACCGCTCCCTGTCCCAGCCCCGCGCGGTGGTCGGCCTCTCCATGGGCGGCCTGCTGGCGGCCAAGCTCGCGGCCGAAGAACCCACCGAGGCGCTCGTTGCCCTGGTGCCCGCCCTGGGCTTCGTGGACCGCCTGGCCCCCTTCGCCCCCTACCTGAGCTGGCTGATCCGCCGGGGCAAGGGCACCAACTCGGTGCTCGACCCCGAGCGGCGGCGCAACAACCCCAACTACCCCTACTTCCCCACCAAGGCCTTCGTGGAGGTGCTCGAGCTCACCCGGATGGTGCCGGGCTACCTGCCCCGGGTCAAGGCCCCGGCCCTGGTGCTCCAGGCCCGCCACGACAGCACCGTCGCCGAGGCCGCGGTGCGCCGCTACTACGAACTTTTGGGGAGCGCCAGCAAGGAGCACAAAGTCTACGACAGCGAGCACGACCTCCTCCTCGACTCCAAGGCCGACGAGGTGGCGGCCGACGTGACCGCCTGGCTGCTCCGGGTCCTCCCGCCCCAAGACCGGGCGTGAAGCCTCGCCGGAGCGCCGCCTGGGGGAAGAGCCCGACAAAAGGGGCTTCTTTTATTGCAAGTGATAATCACTTGCAATAAGCTGACCGGGATGGAGCCGACGACCCTAACCGTATTCCTCTACGCCCTGCTGACCGCCGTCGCCACGGGGCTGGGGGCGCTGCCTTTCCTGCTGCGGCGCGGGTTCAGCCGCCGGACCCTGGGGGTCGCCAACGCGGTCGCGGCGGGGTTGATGCTGGCGGCGAGCTTCGGCCTGATCTACGAGGGGGTGGGCTACAGCCTGCCCCGCGTGCTGCTGGGGGTCCTCGTGGGCCTGGCCTTCATCGTCCTCACCCACCGCCTGCTGGGCCGTTACGAGGACTTCCGGCTGGGCAACCTCGGCGTGCTGGACTCGCGCAAGGCCCTGCTGCTGGTGGGCATCATGACGGTGCACTCCTTCGCCGAAGGCGTGGGGGTGGGCGTGGCCTTCGGCGGGGGAGAGGCCTTCGGCGTGTTCATCACGCTAGCTATCGCCGTGCACAACATCCCCGAAGGTCTGGCGATCAGCCTGGTGCTCGTACCCAAGGGGGTTTCCGTGCTCCGGGCCGCGTGGTGGAGCGTGTTCTCCTCGCTCCCCCAGCCCCTGATGGCCGTCCCCGCCTTCCTGTTCGTCGAGGCCTTCCGGCCGGTGCTGCCCTTCGGCCTGGGCTTCGCCGCCGGGGCCATGATCTGGCTCGCGGTCGCGGAGATCCTGTCGGAAGCCCTCGAGGACGCCCCCGCGTCCAGCGTGGCTACGGCCCTCACCGTCTCGGTGGCCGCGATGGTGGCCTTCCAGTTCCTCATCGGCGGGTAGCCGCGGCAAAGCGAAAGGACAGGGGAGGCATGGTGCCTCTGTCCCTGTCCTTTGAAAAGGCTGGGCTCAGGCGCTCAGGCGGCGGGCGTCGGTCCAGAAGCCCTCGAGGTCGTAGTATTCACGGGCCTCGGGGGTCATGATGTGCACCAACACCTCGCCGTAGTCGAGCAGGATCCACCGCTGGCTGGGGCCTTCGACGTGGAGCGGGGACAGGCCTTCGTCCTCCAGCCGTTCGCGCACCGCCCGCTCGAGCGCCTCGAGGTGCGGGCGGCTGGTGCCGGTGGCGATGACGAAGAAATCAAGGCTCTCGGACGCTTGTCGCAGGTCCAGAGCCACCACGTTTTCAGCCTTTTTGTCTTCCAGGGATTGGCGGATCAGCTCGATCTTTCGGGTAGTATCCAGTGTTTTCACCATCTGCCAATAGTGTAGCGCAAGTGGGTTGGAAGAATGTGTGCAATTGGCTAAGGGAGCGGGTCGCGTGCAGGACGCTGAACGCCGGGCGCCGATGGCCGATAGCTGATAGCCGCGCCCGGCGTCGTACGCGAGACGCAAGACGCGAGACACCTCGGCCCTCGACCCTCGACGGCGGCGGGGAGGGGTAGCCACGAGCCACGAGCCATCCGCCCTTCGCTGACGGCTAATACCTACCTGCCGGGCCGCTCATTTTCCAACCGCCTGCCGACCCAATAAACTCCTTTCATGGAAGCCCTGTGGGTGCTGGGAGCTTATGTGCTGGGGCTGGGGGCGAGTGCGCTGGGCTTGCCGCCCCTGGTGGGCTATCTGGCGGCAGGGTTTGGGCTGGGGGCGCTGGGGTTGCGGGGGGGAGACCTGCTGCACGAGCTGGCCCACGCCGGGGTGCTGCTGCTGCTGTTCAGCGTGGGGCTCAAGCTGCGGCTGGCGAGCTTGTTCCGGCCCGAGGTGCTGGGGGTGGGGAGCTTGCACCTGCTGCTGGCGGGGGGCCTGACCACGCTGCTGCTGTGGCCCTGGCTGGACAGCTCAGCCTGGTACGTGGGGCTGGGGCTGGGCTTCTCGAGCACGGTGCTGGCGATCAAGCTCCTGGAGGAGAAGCGCGAGCTCTCCACCTACCACGGGCGGGTGGTGGTGGGGATCCTGGTCCTGCAGGACCTGGTGGCGGTGGCCTTACTGGCGGCGGCGGGGGTCAAGACCCCCACCCCCTGGGCCCTGCTGCTGCTGGCCCTGCCCCTGCTGCGCCCGCTGGCGGTGTGGGTGCTCGAGAAGAGCGGCCACGACGAGCTGTTGCTGCTGTTCGGGGTGGGGTTGGCCCTGGGCGGGGGGAGCCTGGCGGAGGCGGTGGGCCTGTCGGGCGAGCTGGGCGCGCTGCTGCTGGGCGCGGTCCTGGCCGGCCACGCCCAGACCACCGAGCTCTCGCGCACCCTGTGGGGCCTTAAAGAGGCCTTCCTGGTGGCTTTCTTCCTCGAGATCGGCCTGGGCGGCTTCCCCCCCCTGGACCTGCTGGGTGTGGGCCTGCTGATCCTGCTCTCGCTGCCGCTGCAACTGGCGATCTTCTTCGCGCTGTTCGTGCTGTTCGGCCTGCGCGCGCGCACGGCGTTCGTCTCGTCGGTGGCGCTGGGCACCTTCAGCGAGTTCACCCTCATCACCTCGAGCGCCGCCGTGCGCAGCGGCGTGCTCGAGGAGTCCTGGGGCGCGCTGCTGGCTTTGGTGGTGGCGGCCTCGTTGGTGCTGGTGGCCCCCCTCAACCGGCGGGTGCACCGGCTGTACCAGCGCCTGGAGCCCTACCTCCTGCGCTTCGAGCGCTCCGGCTACCACCCCGACCGCGAGCCCACCCGGCTGGGGCAGGCCCGCTGGCTGGTCGTGGGCATGGGCCGCACGGGCGGGGCGGCCTACAAGCTGCTCGAGCGCGAGGGCGAGCGCGTCGTGGGCCTCGACGCCGACCCCTCCAAGCTGGAGGCCCACCGCGCCAAGGGCCGCCGCGTGCTCTACGGCGACGCCGAAGACCCCGAGCTGTGGGAACGCCTGGAACTCTCCGGGATCAAGGGCGTCCTGCTGACCATGCCCGACCTCGAGGCCAAGCTCCGCGCCGTCGAGGGCCTGCGCCGCCGCGGCTTCCCCGGCCTCATCGCCGTCACCAGCTACCACCGCGAGGAAGACCCCATCTTCGAACGCGCCGGGGTGAGCTTCATCTTCCACCCCTTCGCCGAAGCAGGCGAACGCCTCGCCGAGCGCGCGCTCGAGCTGCGCGAGGTGGGGGAGCCCGCCAGGCAGCCGGCCTCGAACGTGGAGGGGTGAGGGGAGAAGCCGTCAGCGATCAGTCGTCAGCCGTCAGATTGTGGCTAGTTGACCCCTCGCCGGCCCTCCCGGCCGGCGCCGAGGGCCGGGGGCCAAGGCGTTTTGCGTCTGGCGTACGGCGTACGGCGTACGACGTAGGACGTACGACCCGCTATCGGCTATCAGCTATGGGCTATCAGCGTTCGGCGCTGGACTACCGGCCCTCGACCACCGACGCCCTAGGCCCCGGCCCGGCGTCCGGGAGCACGATCAGCGCGTCGTAGCCGGGGGGATCCACGGTGTAGCGCGTGAACAGCGGCAGGTGCAGCAACTCGGCGTAGTAGCGGGCCACCTCGACGGAGGTGCCGGTTCGGATGTAGACGCCGGGGCCCAGGCCGGAGGTGTTTTCGGCCACGTCGGGCAGGGGTAGGCCCAGGCGGCGGAAGCCCTCGAGCAAGTCGGCGGCTGGGGCTTGGGTGTTCTCAACCGAGCGCTCGCCGGCGGCCGGCCGTAGCACCGCCACCTTGCCTTCGGGCGCGATGCCGGTGAGGAGGTTGAGGTCGAGGGAGAAGAACTCGCTGAGGAAGCGGTTGCGCTCCTCCTCGTCGTAGCGCAGGAAGACGCCGTCCTCGTAGGTGGGCAGCGTGGCCGAGCGCAGCGAGACCCCGCGCAGGTAGGGGAGCCAGGCCAGGGCGTCCTGGACGCTGAGGTCGGTCTCGAGCTTGCCCCAGAGCTGGTTGGCCAGCCCCGGCAGGCGGCTCCAGTACTTGGGCTGCTTGATCTTCTCGGCCACCTGGCTCAGCAGGTCCTTGATGCGGTCGAGGCGGCTGTAGTCGCTGCCGTAGCCGTGACGGAAGCGCATGTACTTCACCGCGTCGGCCCCGTCGAAGTGGTTGGGCCCGGCGGGGAAGTCGATGAAGAGCCCGGCGGCGCGGTCGGTGTACTGCATGGGCTCGGGCAGCACCACGTCCACCCCGTCCACCGCGTCGACGAGCACCTTGACGACGTCGATGGTCAGGATCACGTAGTGGTCGACCGGCAGCCCGAGCGCGTCCTCGACGGCGTCCACCAGGCCCTGGGCCTTGCCGCGGGCGTAGGCGCCGTTGATCTTGCCGCCGGTGAGGGGGGTGTAGAGGTCGCGCGGGAGGGCGACCAGGCTCACCTCGCTGCCCCGGGCGGCGGCGTAGAAGATGGTGTCGGTGCGGTCGCCCGGCCCGCAGGGGGTGTGGTAGCCGCAGTACTGGATGTCGCGGGCGGCGATCACCAGGCTCATCTCGGGCTGCTTGCCCACCCGGAAACCGCCGCCCCCGCCGCCGTGGCGCAGGTCGCCGGGCTCGGGGGCGAAATGGATGGCCGCCGCCAGGCCGAAGAAGGCCAGGCTGAGAAGGATCAAGGATGCTCGAGGTCGGCGCATGAATGAACCCTGACAAAGATACCCGATCGGCGAGAGCAGCCGCGGGCCGACAGCCTGAAGCTACGGGTTGGAGCTTAGACCCGGCTGAGCCAGCAACTCGCGGTAGGCCTCGAGGGTGCGCGGGTGGATGGGCACGCCCTTGTGCTGGAGGTACTCGACCTTGCTCTTCACGGCTTTGCGGTAGGCCTCGAGCAGTTGCCCCTGCAGGGCCATCTCGCGGATGTCCTCGTTGACCCCCCGCCCCGGCTCCGACACGTCGGCGACGTAGACCGCCATGCCGATGCCCTGGCCGGGGTGCACCCCGTAGACGTGGCCCTCGATGGCCTCGAGCACCCCCTCGTCCTCGACACCCCACGACTCGGCCAGCCGCCGCCCGGCCCGCCCGTGCAGGGCCTTGGGGTGCTTGCACTCCACCTCGTGCTGCGGGGGGGCCAGCTCGGCCAGGCGCTCGGGGCTGAACTCGCGGGCGGCGTCGTGCAGGATGCCGGCGAGGTAGGCCCGCTCGGGCTCGAGGCCGTTGGCCTCGGCGATGCGGGCCGCCAGCTCCGCCACGCGCAGGATGTGGGCGAAGCGCTCGGGGCTGACCAGGCTCCGCACCCGCTCAGTCCACTCGGTAAAAGCCGTGTTTACCAAGGAAAACCTCCACCTCCAAAGGCAGCAAGTAGCGCACCGAGCGGCCCTCGCGCAGCCGCCGGCGGATCTCGCTGCTGGAAACGTCGTAGCCGGGGATCTCCAGCAGGCGGGTGCGCCCCTGGAAGAAGGGATGGATCTGGGGCGTGTGGCCCGGGCGGGTCACCGCCACCAGGTGGGCGAGGTCGTCGAGGCGCTCGGCCTGGTGCCAGGAGTCGGCGTCGTTGTAGGCGTCGGCGCCGGTGATGAAGAAAAGCTCGGCGGTGGGGTAGCGCTGCTGGGCCTCCGCGAGGGTGTCGACGGTGTAGCTGGGGCCCGGGCGGTCGAGCTCGAGGCGGCTGGCCTCGAAGCGCGGGTCCTGCGCCGTCGCCAGCACCACCATCTCGTGGCGGGCCTCGGCCGGGGCCACCGGCGTCTTGTGGGGCGGGCGGGCCGCCGTCACGAACAGCACTCGCTCGAGCCCCAGCGCCGACGCGGCCTCCGAAGCCGCCAGGAGGTGCCCCAGGTGGATGGGGTCGAAGCTGCCGCCGAAGATGCCGATGCGCATAAGACCGATGCCGAACGCCGAACGCTAAACGCCGAACGCCCAAAGACCGCCGGTGGCCCGCGGCTGATCGCCTGCGAGGGAGAGCCTCCGGCCGCGGGCCACGGGCCACGGGCCACTAGCTATATGCAATGCGCCATGTGCCATACGCTTCGCGGTTCACACCTCCGGGATGTACTCGAATTCCACCCCGGCGAGCCGCACTGTGTCGCCCGCACGGACACCGCGGGCCTCGAGCGCCGATTCTACACGATAGCGTTTGAACAAGTCCTGGAGGTAGCCCGCCATCTCGCTCACCTCGCCCTTCATGCGCGCGAGCTGGCGCTCGAGCTGCGGCGCGCTGACCTCGAAGACCCCCTCCTCGACCTCCTCGACCCGGATGCGGTTATCGGCCGGGGGGCGCGGCTGGGGCGTCTCCAGGGCCGGCTTGGGCGCGGCCTGCACCAGCGCGAAGAGGGTGGCGACGAGGTGCTCGAGGTTCTCCCCGCTCAGCGCCGAGATGCCCAGCACGGGCAGGCCAAAGGCGGCGAGTTCGCCCTCGAGCCTCGAGGCCTCCTCAGGCGAGAGCAGGTCGATCTTGTTGAGCGCGACCAGCGAGGGGCGCTTGAGCAGCTCGGGGTCGTAGGCCCGCAGCTCGGCCTGCAGCGTGCGCAGGGTCTCCACGGGCTGGTCGCTGCCGTCGAGCACGTACAGCAGCACCCGCGTGCGCCCGATGTGGCGCAGGAAGTCGAGCCCCAGGCCCTTGCCCTGGCTCGCCCCCTCGATGATGCCAGGGATGTCGGCCATGGTGATGCGCTCGCCCTCGCCGCGCTCGATCACGCCCAGGTTGGGGGCCAGCGTGGTGAAGGGGTAGGCCGCCACCTTGGGGGAGGCGGCGGTGAGGTCGTCGAGCAGGCTGCTCTTGCCGGCGTTGGGGTAGCCCACCAGGCCCACGTCGGCCAGCAGCATCAGCTCGAGCCGCAGCCGCCGCTTCTCCCCGGGCAGCCCCCCCTCGGCGAAGCGCGGCGCCTGCCGGGTGGGGGTGACGAAGTGGCGGTTGCCCCGCCCGCCCTGCCCGCCCTGCGCGGCCACCACCGTCTGGCCTTCCTCGACCAGGTCGGCCAGCAGCTCGCCGGTCTGTGCGTCGAAGACCCGCGTCCCCCGGGGCACCTCCACCACCAGGTCGCGGCCGCTGCGCCCGTCCATGCCCTTGCCCAGCCCGTGCTCGCCGTCTTCGGCGCGGTAGACGCGCTTGGAGAGGGTCGACAGCGAGTCCACCTGGCCCAGCGCCCGCAGGATGACCGAGCCGCCGTCGCCGCCGTCGCCGCCGTCGGGCCCGCCCTTGGCGATGTACTTCTCCCGCCAGAAGCTGATGGCCCCGTCGCCGCCGCGCCCGGCGCTCACCGTGATCTCGAGCGTATCCCTGAACATGGTCCCAGACTAAAAGCTCGAGGCCGAAGGCTAAAGGCTCGTGGCCTTCAGCTTTCGGCCCTCACTGAGCTTACGCTTGGCTGACTTCCCCGGCCGCGGCGGGCTTCACGGAAATGAAGCGCCCCTTGCGGCCCTTGTCGGCGAACTCCACCACCCCGTCCACGAGGGCGAAGAGGGTGTAGTCACGGCCCATGCCCACGCCGGCGCCGGGCTGGAACTTGGTGCCGCGCTGGCGCACCAGGATGTTGCCAGCCCGCACCACCTCGCCGCCGAATTTCTTCACGCCCAGGCGCTTCGCTTGGGAGTCGCGCCCGTTCTTCGTCGAACCCAGACCCTTCTTATGTGCCATAACAAGCTCCTTCGGAGTGCCTACAGCGGATAGCCGATAGCGGACAGCGGTTCCGGGCTACGGGCTACCGGCTACGGGCACTTAAGCGCGGATCTCCTTGACCACGATCTCGGTGTACTGCTGGCGGTGGCCCCGCTTGCGGCGGTACTGCACCTTGGCCTTGAACTTCATCACCAGCACCTTGCGGCCCTTGCCGTGACCCACCACCTCGGCCACCACCTTGGCGCCGGGCACGGTAGGGCTGCCCACCACCAGGTTGTCCCCGCCCAGCATCAGGGCGTCGAACTCGACGGTCTGACCCGCTTCGGCCTCGAGCTTCTCCACGCGCAGTTTCGCGCCGGGTTCGGCCCGGTATTGTTTTCCTCCGGTCTCGATGATTGCGAACATTTAGGGTTCCTCCGCGCAGGCTTGACAATGGCAAGCCTTGGGCTCTCGGCCCAGCCAACGATCAACTATAGCGGCTGGCGCCAGATATATCAAGCCCGAAAGGAAAACCCCGACTCGTACCAGCGAGACGTGACCTCATTCTGTTTCTGGCGTACAAAGCGCAGTTTGAGCCGTTCTAACGTTTCGCTCATACTTTTCCTTCCGATCGCCAGTAAAGCCGGGGTTTTTCCCGTCGGGCTGTGGCCCCGAAGGTCTGTTAAGACCGAGGGCGAAGCGCGCAGGCGCGAGGCAGCTGGGAGCTATCCTGACACGGTAAAAAAGAATCCCCTCTTTGTACTGAGTCAAAGAGGGAATTCCCTGTCCTACACGGTCTTGGTGGAGCTGAGGGGATTCGAACCCCTGACCTTCTGAATGCCATTCAGACGCGCTCCCAGCTGCGCCACAGCCCCGAACAGCAACCGCTATGTTAGCGGGGTGCCTCGAGGTTGTCAATACTGGGCCCGCCCGTCCCCCTGCATAGCGCGTCCAGATCGGTGAGGAGCTCGAGGCGCGCCGCCTCGAGTTTGCCCTCTAGGCTGCCGGGACTGGGGCTTGTCGGCACGCCCTCACGACCGCCGGCAGGCGTCTCATTCCGCAGGTCAACCGGGCCTCGAGGGGGATTCGTGGGAACCGCTCTCAGTAGGCTCCGTTTTTGCTCAGCACGGCCATCGTGGTCCGGGCCAGGATGTACAGGTCGAGCCATACCGACCAGTTGCGCACGTAGTAGGCATCCAGCGCCACCCGCTGGGCGTAGGAGGTGTCGTTGCGCCCAGAGACCTGCCACATGCCCGACAGCCCGGGCCGCACCTTCAGGTACAGGCTCAGCTCTTGGCTGTAGCGCCCGACCTCCTCTTGCACGATGGGGCGGGGCCCCACGAGGCTCATCTCGCCCTTGAGCACGTTCCAAAGCTGGGGGAGCTCGTCGAGGCTGGTGCGCCGCAGGAAGCGGCCCACTCGAGTGACCCGGGGGTCGTTTTTGAGCTTCTGGTTCTGCTCCCACTCCTCCCGCAGCTCCGGGTGCTGCGCCAGGTACTGCTCGAGCACCCGGTCGGCGTCCGGGACCATCGAGCGGAATTTCCAGGCCCTGAACATCCGGCCGCCCTGGCCGATGCGGGGGTGTCCGTAGAAGACGGGACCTTTCGTCTCGAGGCGGATCAGCAGCGCGATCACCGCGGTGAGCAAGGCCAGCGGCAGGGCGGCCAGCGCGACCAGGCTGAGGTCCATCAGCCGCTTGAGGAGGCGGGGCCCGGGCAGCAGGAGTTGTTGGCGCAGCTCGAGGGCGAGCATCCCGCCGAGGTCGCGGGGTGAGATCCACAGGCTGCTGAACCCCAGCAGGTCGGGGATGAGCAGGAGGTGCGGGAAGACCCGCTCCTGCTGCTCCAGAAGCTTCAGCAACTCCCCTCGAGGCACCCCCGGCATGGCGACCACCGCGTAGCGCACCCCCAACTGCCGGGCGACCGCGGGGGCCAGGTCCATGCCCCCCGCGACCGGCACCCCCGCGCAGGCCGTGCCATGACGGCTCGCGTCGTCGTCGAGCATGGCGATGGGCTTAAAGCCCAGCCCGGGCTGAGCCTGGAGCGTTCGAACCACCTGGCACTGGGTGGCCCCTGCCCCGAATATCACCACGGCCTCGCCCCACCAGGGCTTGGCGGCGAACAACTGCCGCACCAATGCCCGCCCCAGCGGCACCAACAGCAAGCTCAACAGCCAGACCACCAGGAACACCGAGCGCGAGTAGAGCTCGCCCCCCTTGAACAAGAAGGTGGTGGCGCCGAACACCAGGAAAAGGCCGCTCGAGGTGTACGACAACAGCCGCAACTCCTCGACCGGGGTGAGCCCAACCCGGTAAAGCCCCACCAGGCCATAGATCGCCGCGAACACCACCAAACCCGGCCACAGCCCCGCGTAGAGCTCCAAGGGGAGGCTGCCGGGCAGGAGCCAGCGTACCCAGATGGTCACGGCCGAGGCCAGCCCCAGCATCAGGACGTCGGAAAAGAGCAGGGTCGCCGAGGTGAGCCAGGGCAAGCAGGGGTTGTGCAGCAGGCGCACCGAGGTGCTCACTGGGCGGCGTAGCATCGTTACTCAGGGTAACGGCCGCCGGCTTTGGAAGTTACGAATTTTGACCATTCCCTCTCCACCAGGCTCCTGAACTGCTGCCGGAACCGTTCCGCCCCGAACCGTTCGACCGTTTGGCGTATGGCACTGGGGGTCCAGGTCTGCTGCTCGAAGCGCTCGACGGCCTCGATGATCGCTCGAGGCGTCTGTTCGGAGAAGAAAACGCCGCCGACCCCCTCCTGTACCGTCTCGAGCGCTCCGCCTTTGCCGTAGGCGATCACGGGCGTGCCGCAGGCCTGGGCCTCCACCGGGATGATCCCGAAGTCCTCCTCCGCCGCGAACACGAACGCTTTCGCCCGCTGCATGTGCTCCTTGAGGGAGGAGAAGGGCTGGTAGCCCATCATTTGGACGTTGGGGGCCGCCTTCGCCTTGACCTTCTCGAAGTCGGGGCCATCCCCGATGACTACCAGCTTGCGCCCGGGCATCTGGCTGAAGGCCTCGACGATGAGGTCCATCCGCTTGTAAGGCACCATCCTCGAGGCCGCCAGGTAAAAGTCCTCCTTGTGCTCGTGCAGCGTGAAAGATTCCACGTCCACAGGGGGGTAGATCACTTCAGCCTCGCGGCGGTACGCCTTGCGGATGCGCCGGGCGATGTAGTGGGAATTGGCGACGAACACGTCAACCCCGGCCGCCGTGCGTTGATCCCATAGCCGCATGTAGTGTAGGAGAGCGCGAGCCAGTGCGCCTTTTACCCCCCGCTCCAACCCGGCTTCGCGCAGGTACTGCGGCTGCAGGTCCCAGGCGTAGCGGATAGGGGTGTGAACGTAGCTCAGGTGCAACTGGTCCGGCCCGGTGAGCACCCCTTTAGCCACCGCGTGGGAGCTCGAGATCACCACGTCGTAGGCGGAGAGGTCGAACTGCTCAATAGCCAGCGGCATTAGCGGTAGGTACGTCCGGTACTTGCGTGTAGCCCAAGGTAGACGCTGTAGAAAGGACGTGTAAACCGGATGTTTTGCCACCTCACGAGCAAGAAAAGGCTCGGGGTCATGTACAAGCGTATAGAGGGGGGCCTCGGGGTAGAGCTGCATGATGGCTTCGAGGACTTTCTCAGACCCGCCTGGGGTCACGAGCCAATCATGCACGAGCGCTAGACGCATAGCGGCATACTAGTGGTGCAACAACGCCTTGTACAAGCTAAGGTGGGCCTCAGCAATCGCATCCCAGGAGTAAATCTGAGCCCAGGCTCTTCCCCTGGCGCGGAGTTGCTCCATACGGTCGGGCGTAGCGAGCAACTCCTCTAGGTGCTTCAAGGCCTCGGCCGGCTTATCTGCATACACCACCGCCTCGCCGAGTGAAGCGGGAGTTTGGGGGCCACGGGTAGTTACCACTACGGCGCCATTCCCGAGTGCGGCCAACAGTGAGCCACGCCGCTCAGAGGCCCCGTCCGGAAAGGGGAGATAAGCAAACCCGCAACGGGCGAGCCGGGCAGCAACTTGATCTGAAGTCAGACTCGATTCCCAGGCTAGATTGTCGAGTCCCTGAGATTTTTCTTTTAGCGACTGAAGATAAGCGTGGCGGTCGGCCTGGAGTGCGCCAATGATGACAAATCGGAAGGGGTGTGGGTTGGAAGCAGCCATTCGAGCCAGGTCAAGAAAGGCCTCGAGGCCCTTGTTTGGGCGAATAAGGCCGAAGTAAGCGACTTCAAACACGTTGCGGCCGGGCGTTGGCTCAGTAAATGGAATGTTGCTTCCTATAGGGACGACGCTAGATCGCGACCACACCTGCGGGAGCCACTTGGTCAGCGCGCCTCGTTCAAAGGGATTTGTGAACACTACGTGGTGGGCACCGCTTGCCAGTCCCATCACCGCAATTCGCCGGAGTGGGTGAGCCTGGCTGAATTCGTGTACGGTCACGGCAACCGGAACAGTCCTCGCAGCTCTCCAGATCAGGGCAAGAGGGCCGAGGCCGCTCCCATACGCCACGGTCGGGTACTGAATATGTAGGATATCCGGCCTTACGTCGTTTATCCGACGCCATAGCTCGCCCAAACTCCATAAGCCCCAATGCTCGCCCTGAATAACAGAAGTCAGTATGCCCTTTCTAGCCAGTGCCTCTACTAGGTGGGCGGTATAGTCGGCCACACCGCAAGCAGCGGGCGGGACGGAACTAACAAAGGCTACGTGCATTTATCCCCTTGATAAGCCACCCTGCAGAGTAGCCAACGCTCGCTCCCAATCCCTCTGCAGTACCCGCTTTATAAATCGTCCCCCTACCCCGAGAACGACTGGGAGGAGAGGCAAAGGCGCATGCCGCGTGAAAAAGCGTCGTGCCGACCTGTTAAAGTACCGGTCAAGCGTTGGGCTTTTTTTGCCCATGCTTGCGGACTCCTTGTGTAGAACCTTGGAGTTCGTCGCCACCGCTAATTTCCAGCCTGCCTTGCGCAAACGAAAGCTGAAGTCAGTGTCCTCCCAATACATAAAGTACCCATCATCAAGAAGGCCTACCTTCTCGAATGCTATCCGGCGCACCAGTAAACTCGCGGCCACCAGGTAGTCCATTCGTGATGACTCCACATTGGTGTAGTGGCGGGAATACCCTATCCACAAGGATACCTTTCCCCCGCCGTACGCCTGTATCCGCTCTGGCTGGTCCATGTAATACAGCACTGACCCCACCGCCCCAATCGCCCCGTTGCTCTCTGCCACCTCGACCAGCGCAGAGAGCGCTCCTTTATCCACCACCGTATCGTTATTGAGCAACCAGACGTAATCTGCTCCGTGCTCCACTGCGGAGCGAATCCCTACGTTGTTGCCCCCGGCGAAACCCAAGTTTGCGCCCGTTGACACAACAGTTACGTCCGGTGCGGCTCTGCGTATTTCATGCACTGATCCGTCCGTCGAGCCATTATCTACAACAAGAATGCGGTAGTTGGGGTAATCGAGCGCTTGGAGAGAAGAGATGCAGGCCACGGTGTCCTGCCAGCCGTTCCAATTCAAGATGACGATATGAACTGATGGGTTGAACACTGATGTCACTATAAGCCCAGCAGCGCTCGACCGTGGTCACAGTCCCACCTCCACACTCGAGCCGCCGAGTGCATACAGATCTGCTCAGAGAGTAAGGGCAAGCGCTACTTCAAGATGGTGCTCCCAGAACACGGACTAACGGTGCCCAGTCACTTTTGTTTTCCGGCGATCAACACCAACTCCTCGCCAAGATCGCCAGTTCGTAAAAGACTCTGCTCCAGCAACTGAAAGACCAGACCTTGCAGCCTGGAACCGGCGTTGGCTCCCTTCGCTCGAAGTAATTCGCCTATCGGTGACCCGCCAGGAAGCGCGCTATTCTGGCGTATCAGCTTGCTGGTTACGAAGCGCCACCATGCCGAGTGGGCAACTGTACGTATCTCGATGGGGCACAGCCCACTCCTGCGAACACACTCCCCCAAACTGTATTGAGTGAAGAGGTAAAGATGCCGTGGTGGATCCCAATCAAGCCAAGCCTGGCCGAAGTATCGACTTCCCAAGCTTCGGCTATTAGGCGTTGCGATGACTACCTTCCCCCCCTCGCGTAGGAGTCTGCGACAAGCCTGCAGAACGCTGATTGGGTCAGGCAGATGCTCAATTACGTGGTTCAGGGTTACCACATCGAAGCTCCCCTCCGCCCAGCCCGCCTCCTCCAAAGTTCCCTGATGTACCTCAAGGCCCCGTCGCTGAGCTAATTGTGCTGCCACAGGGTCGGGCTCAATTCCCGCTACCTGCCACCCTAGGTCGCGCATGCGCGCCATGAAATCACCACTTCCGCATCCCACATCGAGCAAGCGTCCCCCTTTTTGTAAGGGGAGCCACATGACAGAGGATCCGGCAAAATCGTATAGAAGCCGTACTCGCGAAAGAATACGGCCTAAAAGTGCATCTTTGCCTTTCTTATTAACTAGAGAGCTATATCCAAAACTTTCCGCCAGGATACCGTTCTTAATTCGCTGGAGTAGGGATTGTTTGTTTGTAGCCCTCTCCGATCCTACGTGGGTATAGTAGTTTGCATAGAGTTTCCCGATATCTTCCGGTACGGGGCGAGGATCGAGCCAGGCCAGTTGGCAATGGGAGCAGTAAGCGATATTCCAGAGCCCTGAAGCCGCGAATATCCGGTCACGTAAGCCTCGGTACAGGGAACTTCCCTGACGGCCACACTGATAGCAGTTTGGGGCTTCTACAACACGTATACCCTCGTTATCGTAATGGTCCTTCACGGCGTCTCCCTTTTCAACCAGCCTACAATCCGCCTGCGCTCCTTCTCAGTCAGGAACCCCTTCCAGACCATTCCTAGCGCTATCAGAAGAAGAGTGAAAAAGAGGGCCACTTGCTCCCAAAGCAGGTTTCCTCGAGTAACCACTATGGAGGCTATAGCGCTAAAAGCGAGCACTCCCCCAGCCACCTGAGGTACGCTCTCTCTCCACAGAGCTAGGGGTGAAATCAGGGATAACCGATGGGCAAGCAGAAATAATATTAAAGCGTCAACGGTTACCCGCAGGGTCCAAGCCAGAGCTGCCCCCACTACTCCCCAAAGACGAACCAGTTCCCAAACGAGCAGCAGGTAGAGCGGCAACTCGAGCAAGTGAAGTTTAGCCGTCAGGTCGGGCCGACCGTGAGCCTGAATCAGGGTGTAGGCAATCTGGGCCAGTGAATTGACTAGAACCCCTAAACACAGGATCTGCAGGACCGAGGTACTTTCCCTGGCAATGGACTCCCCAACCCAGAGATTCAGGAGGTCTGAGGCATAGATGACGATGAACACCGTGATTACGCCTAGGGAAGCCAGGATATACCTGACCGAGCGGGCTGTGAGAAGTCCGAGGGCTGCCTTCCCTCCGGTCGTGGTCAAGTAGCTAAAGGCTGGAAATAACGTGGCGATAAAACTACCTGGGATAATCCATAAACGAGTAACCATTTCATAGGGCATGGTGTAGTAAGCTACAGCACTTATAGGTAGCAGGGTGCCGATGATGAACCGGTCAAAATAGACCAGTACCGGCCCGACAATACCTGATACACTGATCCACCCGCCAAAGCTGAGCAATAAGCGCAGCTCTGAGCGTGACAATCGGGCAGGCGAGCGGATGAAGGGAAAGAGCTTAACGCAAACTCTGTAAAAAATAATCAGCATTAACAGGCGGGAAAGCAGCAGAAAGCCAGCGATGCCAGGAAGGCCGAACCCAGCTAAGCCGCCAACGAGTGGGATTAGGTAGTTGGCTGCTGTAAAGGGGGCACGTACTGCGTTGAGTAAGTCGAAGCGCTGGGAGGCCTCGAGAAGACCACTAAATGAACTACCCACCAGTACCAATGGAAGTACAGCGGCCAAAATATAAAAAGCCGTACGGACCTCATTCTGGGACTCTACGGGGATGTTGAGGGTGTGGTCTACAAGGAATGGTGCTAGACTCAGTAACGCTAAACCACCCAGTAAGCCGAGTAAGGTTTGAGCGAACACCGCATTCCAGAGAATCAGGGGAATGCGGTGCTGCTTTTGGCTCCCCAAAGCTTCTGCCACGAACCGGGTAGTTGCTCGGCCGAGACCCAGGTCAAAGACACCGAAGTAGCCCAGGATTACCCAGATCAGCCCGAGGACGCCAAAGCGATCAATCCCTAATACGTGTACGGTAGGCGGGATCGCGATAAATGCCACGACAAGAGGCAACCCTTGTCCCAGCAGGTTGATCAAGGTATTGCGCGCCAGGAGTTGCCCCTCAGGCCTGGGACTATTGGGCATCCGCTCCTTTATAGGCCATGCAACTTGGTAGCTCAAGCAGCTAAGCCGGGCTTATCCCCTACAGAGCCTCGGCCGAAGGCTTCACACCTCAGCCGGTAGATACCCCTTAAGGGCCTCTCGGCAAGCGTCCAACCCCGAAAGCTTAATGATATTTAGGTAACGCCCAATTGTGTCTATGCCGTATTAAACGAGTTAAATGAGGACTGTGAGACATAGCGCTAGCATGGTGTGATCTTATAACTTGTTCATTTGCCCTTGCTTGCCTCTACACCCCTTGCTAGCATCACGCTTGGATTGAGGCACGACCTCAAGACCAACCGTCGGCAAATCGGCAATAGGCCCTCTAGCTGCACTACTGGAAGCCCCGCGCCAATACCCATACATCAGCTTGGCCGGGAGAAGGAAGGAAGAACATGCGCAACGCTAAAGGCTTCACCCTGATCGAGCTCCTGATCGTCATCGCGATCATCGCCATCCTGGCGGCCGTGCTCATCCCCAACGTGCTCAACGCCCGCAAGCGCGCCAACGACCAGGCCGCCGGCGCCTACGCCCGCCAGGTCGCCACCTGGCTCGCCGCGGCCGACACCGCCGGCACGCCGATCAGCACCATTACTAGCTGTACTGACGGAGTCCTGCAGAGCGAGGGTGCCCCGGCCACCTTCCCCAAGGCCGTCAGCAACTGCGCCATCAGCTACAACGCGAGCACTGGTCGGAGCACCGTCACGGTCACCTCGGTCAACAACGTTACCGTAACCGCGGTGTACTGAGGCACCCTTAAGCTGACGCAGGGCCGGGGTCATTCCCGGCCCTTGCTCCCAGAAGGGGGCCTGGATGCACAGGGCAAGGGGTTTCACGCTCATCGAGCTCCTGATCGTCATCGCGATCATCGCCATCCTGGCCGCCGTGCTCACCCCAAGCGTGTTGACCGCCCGCAAGCGCGCATTAGACATGGCTAGCCAGATGTACCTGAAGCAGGTGGTACAGTGGATTGCTTCGGCCGACACTCTAGGCAGCGATGTTAGTGCACTGGACGGGGACAACTGCAAAAGCACTATCCTCCAAGATGAGGGTGCTCCGGCGGAATACCCCAGGGCTGTGAGAAGCTGTGTGATCACCCGTGACTCAGCAGATAATAAATACACCATCACGGTGAACTCACAAGCCAGCGGGGTGTTTAGTGCGGTTTACTGGCTGCGCTAAGGTATCGAACCTTTTCGGGCGACTCCAGCTAAAATGGGGTCGCCTAAGGTTTCTGGAGAAAGATGCTTAAACGAGACTATCAATTTCCCCAGATTTGGCTAGCCGTTGTTCTAGGACTCATATGGAGTTTCCCATTTTTCGTT
>NZ_KE387027.1:543040-543904 GCF_000430045.1 Calidithermus chliarophilus DSM 9957
AGATTTGGCTAGCCGTTGTTCTAGGACTCATATGGAGTTTCCCATTTTTCGTTAACTATTTCGTTTCTAAGCCCTCGGTATCAACCCTCGAGGTTGCGAGCGGGATAACCCAGTTCACTTATTCTGGCGTGGTCGCCAGCGAGTTGGTATGGCTTTTCCCACGGGTAATGTTGCTGGTGATGATCGGGGTGTTCGGGATTTTGCAGGCTCGAGGCTTGCAATCCTACCGAAATCCCTTCAGCTACCTGTTGCTGTCTTACCTCTTGCTCGTGGGGATCGCTACCGTAAATGCTCGTGACGACGATTTATCCGCGATTCTCCTAGGGGCGGAGAGCCGGATGGACGGCCTTCTTTACCAAATTGGCCTGGTTCTGACGTCTCTTTTCATCTACCGGGTGTTGCGTGAAAACCGCCAAGCCTGGCCGCTTCTGCTGTCCGGGTTGGTGGTCGTGGGTGTGGTCGAAACGGCCGTAGTGGTGTTGCAGCGGCTAGCCCTGGACCCTGTCGGGCCGCTGACTCGAGGCTTCATGTACGAGGCTCCGGTGGGCACCATCGGCCACCCCGGGGATGGTGGCGGGGTTCATGGTCGTCGTGCTGGTCGGCGGAATGGGCCTGTTCCTACGGGCGAGCGGGACGGCTCAGAGGGTGCTCTTGGCGCTGGCGCTGCTAACGGTTGCTCTGGGGTTGGGCATTACCACCAACAAGGCCTCGGTCTATGCCCTGATCGCTGTCCTGGTGCTGTGGAACCTGCTCCGGCGCGAGCGCTGGACGTTAGGGCTTTCCGTGGCCCTGCTCGCCATGGTTCTCAGTGCGCAGAGCCTCGTGCCCAACCGCCTCGACTTTAATCGTAGCCTCACCGACCCC
>NZ_KE387027.1:544004-545019 GCF_000430045.1 Calidithermus chliarophilus DSM 9957
TAGACATGGCTAGCCAGATGTACCTGAAGCAGGTGGTACAGTGGATTGCTTCGGCCGACACTCTAGGCAGCGATGTTAGTGCACTGGACGGGGACGAACTGCAAAAGCACTATCCTCCAAGATGAGGGTGCTCCGGCGGAATACCCCAGGGCTGTGAGAAGCTGTGTGATCACCCGTGACTCAGCAGATAATAAATACACCATCACGGTGAACTCACAAGCCAGCGGGGTGTTTAGTGCGGTTTACTGGCTGCGCTAAGGTATCGAACCTTTTCGGGCGACTCCAGCTAAAATGGGGTCGCCTAAGGTTTCTGGAGAAAGATGCTTAAACGAGACTATCAATTTCCCCAGATTTGGCTAGCCGTTGTTCTAGGACTCATATGGAGTTTCCCATTTTTCGTTAACTATTTCGTTTCTAAGCCCTCGGTATCAACCCTCGAGGTTGCGAGCGGGATAACCCAGTTCACTTATTCTGGCGTGGTCGCCAGCGAGTTGGTATGGCTTTTCCCACGGGTAATGTTGCTGGTGATGATCGGGGTGTTCGGGATTTTGCAGGCTCGAGGCTTGCAATCCTACCGAAATCCCTTCAGCTACCTGTTGCTGTCTTACCTCTTGCTCGTGGGGATCGCTACCGTAAATGCTCGTGACGACGATTTATCCGCGATTCTCCTAGGGGCGGAGAGCCGGATGGACGGCCTTCTTTACCAAATTGGCCTGGTTCTGACGTCTCTTTTCATCTACCGGGTGTTGCGTGAAAACCGCCAAGCCTGGCCGCTTCTGCTGTCCGGGTTGGTGGTCGTGGGTGTGGTCGAAACGGCCGTAGTGGTGTTGCAGCGGCTAGCCCTGGACCCTGTCGGGCCGCTGACTCGAGGCTTCATGTACGAGGCTCCGGTGGGCACCATCGGCCACCCCGGGATGGTGGCGGGGTTCATGGTCGTCGTGCTGGTCGGCGGAATGGGCCTGTTCCTACGGGCGAGCGGGACGGCTCAGAGGGTGCTCTTGGCGCTGGCGCTGCT
>NZ_KE387027.1:545119-549360 GCF_000430045.1 Calidithermus chliarophilus DSM 9957
TGGCTTTGAGCCAGTCATCCACCAGGATGAAGACCCTCAAAAACAGTTCCTCTAGGCTATGCTGATAGCGGGGATGGTTTCTCATAGCAATGAAGACCATCTCCCTTTTCTTCCCCCATTTCAAGTAGCAAACCACGTTATTTCGTTTCTAAGCCCTCGGTATCAACCCTCGAGGTTGCGAGCGGGATAACCCAGTTCACTTATTCTGGCGTGGTCGCCAGCGAGTTGGTATGGCTTTTCCCACGGGTAATGTTGCTGGTGATGATCGGGGTGTTCGGGATTTTGCAGGCTCGAGGCTTGCAATCCTACCGAAATCCCTTCAGCTACCTGTTGCTGTCTTACCTCTTGCTCGTGGGGATCGCTACCGTAAATGCTCGTGACGACGATTTATCCGCGATTCTCCTAGGGGCGGAGAGCCGGATGGACGGCCTTCTTTACCAAATTGGCCTGGTTCTGACGTCTCTTTTCATCTACCGGGTGTTGCGTGAAAACCGCCAAGCCTGGCCGCTTCTGCTGTCCGGGTTGGTGGTCGTGGGTGTGGTCGAAACGGCCGTAGTGGTGTTGCAGCGGCTAGCCCTGGACCCTGTCGGGCCGCTGACTCGAGGCTTCATGTACGAGGCTCCGGTGGGCACCATCGGCCACCCCGGGATGGTGGCGGGGTTCATGGTCGTCGTGCTGGTCGGCGGAATGGGCCTGTTCCTACGGGCGAGCGGGACGGCTCAGAGGGTGCTCTTGGCGCTGGCGCTGCTAACGGTTGCTCTGGGGTTGGGCATTACCACCAACAAGGCCTCGGTCTATGCCCTGATCGCTGTCCTGGTGCTGTGGAACCTGCTCCGGCGCGAGCGCTGGACGTTAGGGCTTTCCGTGGCCCTGCTCGCCATGGTTCTCAGTGCGCAGAGCCTCGTGCCCAACCGCCTCGACTTTAATCGTAGCCTCACCGACCCCGCGACCGGGAAAACCCGCCTGGTCATCTGGGAACTGGCGTTGAAGGCGGCGACCCGGTTGCCGCTGAGCCCCCTGATCGGGAGCGGCCCGGACGGGTTCCGCCTGGCCCTGCTGCGCCACATCCCGCCGGAGGACCTCATGCGGGAGTACCGCCTCGAGTACGGCTGGCCCCCCGAGGCGACGATCCGGGAGATCCAGACCCTCTACGAGCCGGGCGACCCCATCCGCTCGAAGGCGTTCCTGGTCTTCCTCGACAACTACAAGAGCGACACGGGCAAGCAAGGCCTGATCTACAAGGTGTACCTCGACAAGGCCCACAACCTCCTGCTCGACCGGCTCATCTCCTACGGGCTCTTCGCCGTGCTGATCACGGTGGTGCTCTACCTGTGGCCGGTTTGGCGGCTGATCCGTAAGGCCAATGTGTTCGAGCAGTCCATCCTCGTCGCGCTGCTGGCGGCGTTCTTGTACTACCTGTTCTGGTTCCCGGTGGTGCAGGTCGAGCCCATCCACATGGTCTTCGTCGCCATGGCCTGGGCCATGCTCGGGAAGCCGGCTGCTGCAAAGCCTGCTGAGGAGGGTGCGGCCGAGCTAGCCCGCGCTTAGGGCGGCCTCGAGGTCGCCGCCCCCCAAAGCCTCCCAGGCCTGGGCCATGTCCTCGGGGATGGGGGCCCGGAACTCCAACAGCTTCCCCGTCCTCGGATGGGGAAGCCGCAATTCGTAGGCGTGGAGGGCGTGGCGGGCGATGTGGGGGCTGGGCTTGCCGTAGACCTCGTCGCCCAGGATGGGGGCGTGGAGGTGCTTGAGGTGGACGCGGATCTGGTGGGTGCGGCCGGTGTGGGGGCGGGCGTCCACGAGGGCGAAGACCCCGGCGGTTTGCAGCACCACGAAGTCGGTCTCGGCGTAGCGGGCGGCGACGCCGCCCACGCTCATGCGGGTGCGGTCTACGGGGTGGCGGCCGACGTCGGCGATGAGCACGCCCTCCTTGGGGACGCCCACGGTGATGGCGACGTAGCGCTTGAAGACGCTGCGGCCCCGGAAGGCTTCGGCCAGGCGGCGGTGGGCGGCCTCGTGGCGGGCGACCACGATGACGCCGCTGGTGTCCTTGTCGAGGCGGTGGACGATGCCGGGGCGCACGAGTTCGGGCTTCTCGCCCTCGGCGGCCCGCAGGCCGTAGCGGCCCAGGATGGCATTGACCAGGGTGCCCGAGACCACGCCGGGGGCCGGGTGGGTGATCATCCCGGCGGGCTTGTTGACGACCACGAGGTCGGCGTCTTCGTAAAGCACCTCGAGCTCGACCTCTTCCGGCTCGACGGTGGCGGGTTCGGGGGGTGGGGGCTCGAGCTCGACGGTTTCGCCCTTGAGCTTGTAGCCCGCCTTGGTGATGGGCTTGCCGTTGACGAGCACCAGCCCCGCCGCGATCCACTCCTGGGCCTTGGCGCGGCTGGTCTGGGCTTCCTGAGCTAGGGCCTGGTCGAGGCGCACCCCTTCGGCGCTGAAACGCAACACGGGGGTATTGTGGAACGCCGGAGGCCAAAGGTCAAACGCCAAACGCAAGACGCAAGACGCGGAACGCAAAACGCAAAACTCCTCAGCCCTGGACCCTCGACGCCTCTCACGCCGGGCGGCCCTGGGGGCGGTTGGGCACCACGAGTACGGGGACTGGGGCGTGCAGGGCGACTTTTTGGGCTACGGAGCCGAGGAGGAGGCGGCCGAGCCAGCCGCGGCCGTGGGTGCCCATGACGATCCAGTCGTGGTCCTGGGCGGCTTCGACGATGGTGTCGGACACGTCGTCGCGGCGGAGGAGCTGGGTGTGGGCCTCGACGCCTTCGGCGTGGGCTTGCTTCATGAGGGCCTCGAGGCCGTGGTCGTAGCTCTGGCGCAGGACTTCGGCTTGTTCGGGGGGGATGTCGCGCGGGACGAAGGCGGGGGGCATGGGGATGAGGGTGCTGGGGTTTTGCAGGACGCTGAGGAAGGTGACCCGGGCGCCGAAGCGGCGGGCCAGCATCAGGCCGTGCGTCACGGCCCGCTGGCTGGGCTCGCTGGTGTCGGTGGGCAGGAGCAGGGAGCGGGGCGGGATGGGCGCGGGGTGGCGCACCAGCAGCACGGGGACGGGGCTGTGCTGCAGGACCTCCTGGGTGACCGAGCCCAGGGGCCAGCGTTCGGCACCCCCCGCGCCACGGGGGCTCATGAGGATGAGGTCGCGGGAGCGGGCGGCCTCGAGGATGCTGGGCACGGGGTAGCCCTGCACGCCCTCGAGGGAGGCATCGATCCCGGCGTCGGCAGCCATCTTCTGCGCCTGGCTGAGCACCTGCTCGGTGGCTGCCTGGCGGTCGAGGTCGAAGGGGACGACCACGCTGCCGAGGGCGGTGGGCACCAGGCTGATCTCGGGGAGGGCGTAGAGGAAGGTCACTTGGCTGCCCAGCCAGCGGGCGAGCTCGAGGCCGTAGCTCAGGGCGTTCTGGCTGGCGGGGCTGCCGTCGGTGGGCATGAGGATACGCGAATACATGAGCCGCCTCCTTTCCTTCTCACTTTAGGGCTTGGGTATGAGAGGAATGTCCATGCCAGGCCGTATGCTGGCGTGCGATGGAACCGCACGCCCACGTTCGAGCGCTGGCCCGCCGCGTACACGAAGACTTCGCCGCCGACCCCAGCGGCCACGACTGGTGGCACGTGTGGCGGGTGTGGCAGACCGCCCGCCGGCTGGCCCTAGCCGAGGGAGCCGACGTCTACGTGGTCGAGCTGGCCGCGCTGGGTCACGACGTGGAGGACTGGAAGCTCGAGCGCCCCCACGGCACCCTGCGGGGCTGGCTCGAGGAGATCGGGGTAGGGGAGGGGGTCATCGAGGCGGTCGAGGACATCTGCCGCCGGGTGAGCTTCAAGGGCGCCGGCGTGCCCGACGAGATGCCCACCCTCGAGGGCCGCGTGGTTCAGGACGCCGACCGCCTCGACTCCATCGGCGCCATCGCCATCGCCCGCACCTTCGCCTACGGCGGGGCCAAGGGCCGCCTCCTGTACGACCCGGAAGAAGAGCCCGTCCTGCACGGCTCCTTCGAGCACTACAAGTCCTCGAGCTCGAGCAGCCTGATGCACTTCTACGAAAAGCTCTTCCTCCTCAAAGACCGCCTCCACACCGCCTCAGCCCGCGCCCTCGCGGAGGAACGCCACGCCTTCATGGAGCGCTACGTCGAGCAATTCCTCGCGGAGTGGGAGGGGAGAGCGTAGGGGGGATTGGGTTGCGGGGGCGTGTGGCCTATGGCTCGTGGCGTGTGGCTCGTGGCGTGTGGTTTACCCCTCCC
>NZ_KE387027.1:549498-552628 GCF_000430045.1 Calidithermus chliarophilus DSM 9957
CCGCGCGCGGGGAGGGTTTATCCCCCCCGGCCCCCCTTGCTAAGGGGGGTGACAAGGCGTATTGCATTTCGCGTATTGCGTACGACGTAGGACGTACGACCCACGTTGAGCGTTTGGCTATCGGCTATCGGCTATCGACCATCGACTATCGACCTAAACCCACATTCCCAATTTCGCTATAAACGTAATATACTGGACAAGATATGATGGGTGTCGTGGAAAGCGATCTGACCCTGCGGCCGCGGCGGCTCGAGGACTACGTCGGCCAGGGCAAGCTCAAGAAGAAGCTGCAGGTCTACCTCGAGGCGGCCAAGAACCGGGAGGAGGCCCTCGACCACCTGTTGCTGTTCGGCCCGCCGGGGCTGGGCAAGACCACCCTGGCGCACGTCATCGCGTACGAGCTGGGGGTCAACATCCGCGTCACCAGCGGCCCGGCCATCGAGAAGCCCGGCGACCTCGCCGCCATCCTCACCAACAGCCTCGAGGAGGGCGACATCCTCTTCATCGACGAGATCCACCGCCTCTCGCGCTCGGCGGAGGAGCACCTCTACCCGGCGATGGAGGACTTCAAGATCGACATCGTCATCGGGCAGGGCCCCGCCGCCCGCACCCTGCGCCTCGACCTGCCGCGCTTCACCCTCATCGGCGCGACCACGCGCCAGGGGTTGCTTTCGAGCCCCCTGCGCAGCCGCTTCGGCATCATCGAGCACCTCGAGTTCTACACCGAGGCCGAGCTGGCCCAGGGCGTGACCCGCGACGCCCGCATGCTGGGGCTGGAGCTCGAGCCCGAGGCCGCGCTGGAGATCGGGCGGCGCAGCCGCGGCACCATGCGCATCGCCAAGCGCCTCTTCCGCCGCGTGCGCGACTTCGCCGAGGTCAGCGGCGAGCAGAGCGTGAGCCTCGAGCGCACCAAGGCCGCCCTCGACGCCCTGGGCCTCGACCCCCTGGGCCTCGACAGCCGCGACCGCTTCATCCTCAGCACCATCATCGAGCGCTTCGCCGGCGGCCCGGTGGGCCTGGAAACCCTCGCCACCGCCGTCTCGGAAGACTCGGAGACCCTCGAGGAAGTCCACGAACCCTTCCTGATCCAGCTCGGCCTCATCAAGCGCACCTTCCGCGGCCGCGTCGCCACCGAGCGAGCCTACAAGCACATGGGGTATCCCCTGCCGGAGCAGCGGTTGTTCGAGTGAGGTTTTAAGCCGTCAGCCATCAGCCGTCAGCGGTCAGCGAGAGGCTGGTGGCTCGTGGTGAAACCCCGCCCCGTCGGCGGGAGGGAATATCCCCCCCAGCCCCCCTTGCTAAGGGGGGAACATGGCGTTTTGCGTTTAGCGTTTTGCGTCTCGCGTACGACGTACGACCCGCGCTGCACGTTCGGCTATCCGCTATCGGCTATTGGCTATCGACCATCGACCATTGACCCTATGTTCACGTTCCCTCATGCCACGCCACGCCGCCGTGTAGCATGAAAGTCAGCGTGATCCGTGCACGAATTGGCGAAATCGAACTGAGCGACCTTTTGCGGGCCCTCGAGGCCAACCGGGCCAATGCCGTGGTCACGGTGCGCTGTGAGGACGTGATCGGGCGGGTGCACCTGCGGGACGGGCAACTGCTGTACGCCTCCACCGACCCGGGGCCGCACCTGGGGGAGTACTTAGTGCGGCTGGAGTACCTGACCCTCGAGCAGACCCAGGAGCTCGTGCTGCGCCAGGAACGGGAGAACCCGGGCACCCCGCTGGGGCAGCTCGCCCTGAGGATGGGCCTGCTCGAGCCGGGCGACCTGCGCGAGGCGCTCAACGCCCAGGTGATGGAGGCGCTGGCGACCCTGCTGGCCCAGCGCACGGGCGACATCCTGGCCGAGGCCATCAGCGAGAACGCCTCGCAGGTGGTGCTGCCGGAGATGCTCGACACCAGCGCGGTGCTCTTCGAGGCGGCGCGGCGGTTGGACGAGTGGCGGCGGGGCAAGGTGCGGCCCGAGGCGGTGCTGCGGGTGGTGAGCGACCCCACCCGCCACGCGCTCTCCACCGAGGCCTGGAGCGTGCTCGAGCTGGTGGACGGGCTCAAGCGGGCCCGCTCGATCGCGCTGGAGTCCGACCTCCCCGAGACCCAGGTCTACCATCTGCTCTACGAGCTGCAGAGCCGGGGCCTGCTGGGCGAGGCCGAGATCCGGCCCACCGACCCCCTGATCCTGGTGGTGGCCGAGTCCTCGCTGGTGCGGCGCCTGCTGCTGGTGACCCTCGAGCGCTCGCGCTACCGGGTGGTGATGCCCCACGACCCCGACTCGGCCCGGCGCATGCTCGAGCACCACAAGCCCCAGGCCGTGATCCTCCAGGTGCGCGACCTCGCCGAGCGCGTGCGGCAACTGCGGGCCTCGCCCGACGGCCGCTTCGTGCCCATCTGGGCGGTGTCCGAGGAGCCGCCGCGGGGCTTCTGGGTGCGCAGCGCGCGGGTCGGGCACATCCCCAAGCCCTTCAGTGAGGAGGACTTGCTCGACGCCCTCTCCGGCATCAAGCGCAAGGTCTGACCGCCCTTCCCACGGACACCTGACCGCGTCCCGGGGGCGCTCAGCGGAACCGGCCGGCCTCGAGGCCCTCGTGCACCAGCAGCCGCAGCTTGAGCCCCTCCGCGCCCATGAAGCCGCCCAACCGCCCGTCGGCGTGGATGACCCGCTGGGCGGGCACTACCAGGAAGAAGGGGCACGACCGCATCCCCGCCCCCACCCACCGGGCCGACAGGCCGAGCTCGCGGGCCAGAGCCCCGTAGCTGGTCGTCTGGCCGAAGGGCACCTGCCGCACGCGCTCGTACAGGGCCGCCCGCGCGGGGGGGAGGTCGCCGTAGTCGAGGGGAAGGTCGAGGAACATCTCGGGCTCGCCCCGGAAGTAGCGCTCGACCCGGGCGGCGAGGCGCTCGAGCAGCGGGTGTTCCCGTTCGGGGAAGCCCTCGGCCAGCACCAGCAGCCGCACCGAGGTCAGGCCCCGGTCGCTGGCTTCGGCGTAGAGCGGGCCGAAGGGGGTGGGGATGAGGCGAGCGTACATGGCTTTTTCAGCTTAGGGGGTCGTGTGTCCGGCGCTGAACGCCGATAGCCGATAGCTGATAGCCAAACGCAAGACGCCAAACGCCTTGTTCCCCCCTT
>NZ_KE387027.1:552754-582383 GCF_000430045.1 Calidithermus chliarophilus DSM 9957
GGGGGGGGGGCGCGGGGGGGGGGGGGGGGGGGGGGGGGGGGGGGGGAGGGAAGGGGAGGGGCGAACCACAGGCAACACGCCACGGGCTTACCGCTGACAGCCGACCGCTCTCCCTCGCGAGCCCTAACGCGGGGGCTCGAGCCGCTCGGCGGCGGCGATGGATTCTACCCGGGGGTCGTGTTCGGCGGCCTCGAGGCCTTGTGGTGTGGCGTCGGCGGTGAAGAGGCAGGCGTCGATGCGGCTGCGTACCCGGAAGCCTTCGGGAACGTAGCCGGGTTCCTTGACCTTGACGATCACGGCCATCGGCTGCCCGCCTTCCAGGCCCCGGGTCTTCTCGCGGGGCTCGGGGGGGAGGGAGCTGAGCTGCTGTTTGGTGGGCTCGAGCTTGCGCCGGCGCATGGCTTCATCCTCCCCGCTAGCGCCCCTCCTTGGCGGCTCGAGGCCGGGGCGTGCGCCGGGTGCTGCGGGCGGGCGTGGCCTCGGGCTCGGTCGCGGCGGCGATGGGGGCGGCCGACATCGCGGCGGCCACTAAGTCCCTGGCCGAGACCCGCCCGTTGCCGTAGCGGTCGTGCCAGCCGCTGCCCTGGGGCGGGTTGCGGCGGGCGGTTTCGATGACGGCCCGGCGGATCTGTCCGACGTCGAGGCTCTTCTTGCGGGCCTTGGCCTCGGCCAGCAGCAGGGCGACGGCCCCGGTGACGGCCGGGGCGGCCATGCTGGTGCCCGACATGCGGGTGGTGCCGGTCTTGCTGCGCGAGCGGGCGGCCACCACGTCGTGGCCGGGGGCCGAGACCTCGGGCTTGGGGCGGCCGTCGCGGGTGGGCCCGGCGCTGCTGAACCACGACAGCGGCAGGGCGGGCTTGTGGGCGTCGTAGGAGCCCACCACCAGGGTGTGCCGGCCGCAGGAGATCGAGCCGATGGTGTGGGTGCCGTCGTGGGGAGGGGGGAAGCTCGACTGCCCGGCGTCGTCGCGCTCGACCCAGGCGTGGAAGGGCGTGCTGCGGCCGGCCTCGTCGCGCAGGCGCAGGGTCCAGCGGCCGGTGGGGGCCCCGGTGTTGAGGAAGACCCCGATCATGTTGTCGCCGTTGTTGGGGTCGTGCAGCCGGTTGGCGACGAAGAGCACCACCTCGCCGTCGCTGGAGACCGTGCCGCTCTCGTTAGGGTCTACCTTGCCTAAGCTGGTGCCGTCGGGCTGCAGGATCTCCACGCTGAGGCGGCCCTCGCCGGGGTACCACAGCTCGAGCTCGTTCTGGGTGATGTCGCCCTCGCCCACGATCCAGGGCAGGTCGTAGCGGCCGCCCTTGGGCACGGTGCCCTCGGCGTGGATTCCGTCGGCGTAGGAGTTGGAGGCGGCGATCACCACCGCGCGGTCTGGGGTTTGCTCGAGCAGCCGGTCGATGCCCTGCTCCACCAGGGTGCTGCCGTCGTGGGGGCCGCCGTTGGTGCCCAGGCTGACGTTGATCACGCAGGGCTTGCCGCCGGCGGCCTGAAAGATGAAGGCGAGGGCCTCGAGCAGTTGCACGGAGTCGCCGAAGTTCTTGCCCACCACCTCGCTGCCCTGCCAGGGGATGTCGCTGCTGGCGATCTCGACGAAGATCAGGTCGGCGCCGGGGGCCACGCCGGGCACCCCGCTGCCCCGGCCGTTCCCCGCGGCGATGTCCATGACGTGGGTGCCGTGGGCGGCCTCGAAGGGGTCGGGGCCGTAGCCCAGGGCCTGGTAGGGGTTGGCGGCCTGGAGCGCGGCGTTGATGGCGGTGGAGGTGTAGAGCGTGCCGTAGTTGAAACCCGGCGGGCTGTTGGTGTCGCCGTGCTGGTCCCACAGCCTCCTGATGCGGGTGCGCCCGCTGGTGGTGCGGAAGTTCTGGTGGGCGAAGTCGCAGCCGATGTCCACGATGCCCACCACCACGCCCCGGCCCCCCCGGGCCTTGTTGCCGCCGGGCAGCAGGTTGGGGCGGGCCAGGATCTCCTCGGTGGTGCTGGCGAGCTCGCGGCTGAGCCGCTGGGCGGCCTTGAGGCTGTGTACGAAGGGCTGGGTGCGCACGAACTCGATCCTCGAGACCGGGATGCGCCCCGTGACCACCCAACTGCCGTCCTGCCCCCGCCCCCCGATCACCGCGCCCATGGTCACCTCGGAGAGGCTTTGCCAGGCCTCGAGGTCGCTGACCTTGGCGATGACGGCCACCTCGTCCTTGCGGGTCGAGGAGGTGGCGGGCTTGCTCAGGCCGCGCTGGCGCAGCGCGATGAGGCGCTGCAGCCGGGGGTCCATCGGGGTGAGGTCGGTGCCGCGGGTGGGGCTGCGGGTCGGGATGAACTGGATCTCAGCCATAGGGGTGCTCCCTCGGAGCTTGGGCCAATGCCGGGTTCCGGAAATGCGCGGTTTCCACCTTTGCCTGGGGATGTCGAGTTGGAGAGGTCGTCAAGCCAATGATACTACCGCGCACCGAGCGTGGAACGTTTTCATGGATAATTAAGAATGGGAATGACGAAACCCCATGCACAAACCGCCAACGGCAAAATTACTCTGGAAATTTGGACTGCCTCGGTTTATCATCTCGTGGGATTAACCCAAGGAAGGAGCGAGAAATGCAGTTGGAACGCTTAGCGAAGACCCTCACCGCCTCGCTGGTCGGGGCCGTGGCCCTGTCCGCCTGCGCGCCCAACGTGACGGCGTCGGCCATGCCCTCGCAGGTCCGGGCGCTCCAGGCCGACTTCGACGCCTGTGCCGCCAACGTCAACGGGCGGCTCGACGCGGTCGTCAACACTTACTACCCCGACTTCAAGAAGGGCAAGTTCGTCTCGGTGGTCTTCCCCCGGACCGACGTGGAGGTGGCCCGCTACCTCCTCACCGACGGCACCCAGGGCAAGAGCAGCCCCGGCAAGCGCTGCCCGCCCTCGGTCTGGACGCTGCCCCAGTACCTCGAGCTCAAGAAAAAGCTCGAGCAGGCCGAAGCCCTCACCGCCGAGATCGAGACGGCCAAGGGCCTGAAGTTCAACGGCCTGGTCGAAGGCAACCTCACCTACGTTGACCTTAAGACCAACCGGGTGTTGACCCGGACCTTCGAGTTCCAGAGCCGCTAGCTCAGGGAACGAGCCTCCTCAAGCACCCCCGGGCACGAGTGGCCCGGGGGGTCGTTTTCCCGCCCTCACCGCGCCAGGACGCCCTCGAGCATGAGCTCGAGGAACTTCATCATCTCGTCCTTGAGGCGGCGGTTGGGGGTGTAGGCGGCCCAGCGCAGCGCGGCCAGGAGGTACACGTCGGCGATGGAGCGGGCGATGCGCTCGAGGGACTGGTCCTTGCGCAACTGGCCCGACTCGAGCAGCGGCTTGAGGATCTCCCCGACCAAAGCCCCCAAGGGCAGCGCCTCGAAGGCGGCTCGAGCCCGCGCGGGGTCGGGGTTGAGCAGCTCGTAGGCCAGCGGGGACAGCAGCTCGCGCTCGTTCTCGCTGGTCTCGGCCAGCCGCTCCCAAAGGCGGCGCAGCACGTCGAGGGGCGGGTCGCCGCTGGCGAGCTCGTCGCGGGCCTTCAGCCGCAGCTCCTCCAGCAAGGCCGCCCCGTAGTCGAGCAGCACGGCCTCCTTGTAGGGGTAGTAGTTGAAGAAGGTCCCCCTCGAGACGTGTGCGGCCTTGGCGATCTCGGAGGCGCTGGTCTGGTGGAAACCCCGTTCGCGGAAGAGGTTGACCGCCGTACGGAAAATACGTTCACGACGGCGGAGTTTTTGCCGTTCCCGCAGGCTTGGCATGGTATACATTGTACTCAGGTTCGTTCGGTCAGGCTACTTACTTTTTGTTGGGCTGGGTCGGAGGTGGGGTTCAACGCTGAACGCCCAACGCTGAACGCCCAACGCCGAACGCCCAACGCTGAACGCCGATAGCTGATAGCCGATAGCCCATAGCCCATAGCCCATAGCTGATAGCCGGGCGCGGGTCGTACGTCGTACGTCGTACGCAAGACGCAAAACGCAAGACGCAAGACGCCTTGTCACCCCCCTTAGGGGGGCTGGGGGGGATATTCCCTGCCCCGCCCGTGGGGAGGGACGGGGAGGGGCAACCACGGGCCATGAGCTGACGGCTGACCGCTGACGGCTGACAGCTTTCCCTACCTCACCCCGGGCACTAGCAGCTTGCCTGCGACGGCGGCGGACTTGGCCCCCGTGACCTGGGGGAGCACGTTGGGCAGGCCCAGGAAGCGTAGGTAGCCCAGGACGGCGAAGGCCAGGGCTTCGCGGACCTTGGAGTTGTGGCCGCGTTCTTCGAAGGTGTGGATGGGGACGGGCAGGAGTTCGCGCAGGCGGCGCATGAGGGTTTGGTTGTAGGCGCCGCCCCCGGCGACCCAGACCTCCTCGAGGCCCCGCGGCAGCACGAAGCGGCGGTAGGCGTCGGCGATGCTCTGGGCGGTGAGCTCGGTGAGGGTGGCGAGGAGGTCGCGGGGGGTGAAGCCCTCGGTCTCGAGCTGGTCCAGCCGCCAGACCTCCCGCCCGGTGGACTTGGGCGGGGGGCGCTGGAAGTAGGGGTGGGAGAGCCAGGCCGAGAGCTTTTCCTCGTTCACCCTGCCCTGCTGGGCGAACTGGCCGCCGGGGTCGTGGGTGAGGCCCACCCAGGCCGCGGCTTCGTCGAGCAGGCAGTTGCCGGGGCCGGTGTCGAAGGCCAGCAGTTCGGCGGGCTCGAGGCCGCCCAGGTAGGTGAGGTTGGAGATGCCGCCCAGGTTGTGGATGGCCCGCCGCACCCCCGCATCGCCGTAGAGCAAGAGATCGGGGTAGGGGACCAGCGGGGCCGCCTCGCCACCCAGGGCCAGGTCGGAGGGGCGGAAGTCGGCGGCCACCGGGACGCCCAGGGCCTCGGCGACGTAGGCGGCCTCCCCGATCTGGAGGGTGGCGTGGGGCGGTTCGTGCCACACGGTCTGGCCGTGGACGGCGGCGAGCTCGGCGCGGCCGGCGAAGGGGGCGGCTGCCTCGGCGTAGAAGCGGCCCAGCTCGTGGTGCAGCAGGGCGAGCTCGCGGGTCAGGCTGTCGCCGTGCAGGGCCCTGAGCAGCCGCTCGCGCAGCCCGGCGGGGAAGAAGGCCTCGCGGTGCTCGAGCACCTGCCACTCCAGGCGCGGCGTAGCCGCGGTCGCTGCGCGACTATCCTCCAGGCGGGGCGGGCGGCCCTCCAGCTCGGCCAGCACCAGGTCCACCCCGTCCACCGAGGTGCCCGACATCAGGCCCAGGACCTTCACGCCCCGCCCTTGAGCTCGGCCACGAAGTCGTAGCGGTCACCGCGGTAGTGGCTGCGGGTGAACTCGAGCACGTTGCCGTCGGGGAGGTAGCTCAGGCGCTCGATGTAGAGCACGGGGTCGCCGGGGCGGATGCCCAGCAGCTCGGCGATGCGCGGCAGGGCCGCCACCGCCCGCAGGCGCTGCAGCGCGCGCACCGGCCGCAGGCCGTGGCCGTCGAGGTAGGCGTAGAGCGACTCGCCCACCGCCTCGGGCTGGGGCAGGTAGCGCACGGGGAGGGCGGCGAGCTCGAGGGCCATGGGCTCCTCCTCGGTCAGGCGCAGGCGCTCGAGGCGGCTGATCTCGGCGGTGGGGGAGAGGCCGAAGGCCAGCGCCTCCTCGGGGGTGGCGCGGAAGATGCCCCGCTGCAGCCAGCGGCTGCTGGCCCGCAGGCCCCGCGCGGCCATGTCCTGGCTGAAGCCGGTGAGGGCGGTGAGGGTCTGCTCGACCCGCTGGCTGACATAGGTGCCGCTGCCCTGCCGCCGGATCAGCAGGCCCTCGTCCTCCAGGCGCTCGAGCGCCCGCCGCAGGGTGATGCGCGAGACCCCGAGTTGCTGGGCCAGCTCCCGCTCGGGCGGCAGGGCCTGCCCCGAGCGCCACTCCCCCGAGGCCAGGCGCTCGCGCAGGGCGGCCTCGAGCTGGAGGTACAGGGGGGTGTGGGAGGAGCCGTCGAGGCGCAGTTTCATGCTTGGCATGAATATACCACCTGACTACCAATTTCTCGAGTTACCCCCGGTAGAGCAGGGAGATGCCCGCGACCATCAGCCCCACGGCCAGCAGCTTGCGGCCCAGGCGGTCGCGTTCCCCGAGCAGCACCACCCCCGCCGCGACCAGGAGCAGCAGCCGTGCCTGGGCGACCAGGATCACCTCCCCGGCCCCGCCCCCGGACTGGTAGGCCAGGATCAGCAGGGCCTGGGTGAGGGCGAAGGTGGCGGCCACGACCCAGGCCCACGCGCCCCACAGGACCGGCTGGGCCAGCTCGGACAGGCGGGGGCGGGCCGCTGCCAGCATCCCGGCCCCGGTGAGCAGGAGGTTGAGCGCGCTGTAGGTGGCGGGGTCGAAGTAGGGGCTCAGGGACTTGTCGATCACGTTGCCCAGCCCGAAGGTGAGGGCGGCCGCGAGCGCCAGGAGCTGGGCGCGGGTGAAGCGCAGCCTCGAGGGGGTCTGCTGCGACAGCACCAGCACGGAGGCTACGACCAGCCCGGCCCCCAGCCCGCTCGAGGCGCCCAGCGGCTCGCCCAGCAGCACCACCCCACCCACGAAGGTCCACAGCGAGGAGGTGCGCAGGAAGAGGTCGATCTCGGAGAGCGGGGTGGCCCGCAGGGCCAGGAAGTACAGCACGTTGCCCAGGGTGTACACCGCCCCCATTCCCAGCACGCCCAGCAGCACCCCGGCGCTCCAGCCGGCCCGCGGGTCGGTGAAGGGCAGGGCCAGCAGGCACAGCAGCCCGCCCGACAAGTGCACCACCCCGCCCAGCACCACCGGCTGGAGCCCACTCCCGACCAGGAATTTGGAGGCCCCCACGTTGAGGGCGCTCGTCAGGCCCGCCGCCAGCGACCACGCAAACCAGGACACTTCCACGTAATATACCACTTGAATACCAAACCTCGAGCCAATAAGATTCGTAGGAGTACGAAGCTCGGCAGCACAAAGGAGGCCCTATGCGGCGAGTAGGATGGCTCATTCTGGTGTTGGTCGGTGCCCTGGCCTGGGCGCAGACCCCGGTGCGGGGCGGCACCCTGCAGATCGCGGTGGACTCCTCCCCGGCGGGCCTCGACCCCCACGTGGCGACGGCCTTCGCCACCTTCGTGGTGATCGGCAACATCTACGAAGGGCTCACCGAGGTGGACGAGGGCCTGCGGGTGCGCCCGGCCCTGGCCGAGTCCTGGAAGGTGAGCGCCGACGGGTTGACCTACACCTTCAAGCTGCGCTCCGGCGTGACCTTCCACAACGGCCAGGCCTTCGACTCCAAGGACGTGGTGGCGACCTTCAACCGGGTGCGCGACCCCAAGACCGGCTCCCCCGTCGCCAGCCGCTTCAACCTGGTGAAGGAGGTGCGGGCCACCGGGCCGCAGGAGGTGGTCTTCGAGCTCTCCCAGCCCTTCTCGCCCTTCCTGAGCGAGCTGGCCGGGCTCTCCATCGTGCCCTCGGAGTACGTGACGGGCGGGGGCGATTTGCAGCGCCGGGCGATGGGCACCGGGCCTTTCCAGTTCAAGGAGTGGGTGCCCGACACCTACATCCAGCTCGAGCGCAACCCGCGCTACTGGCGCCAGGGGCGGCCCTACCTCGACGCCCTGCGCTTCAACATCGTCCCCGACGCGGCCACCCGCCAGATCGGGGTCTCCAGCGGCACCTACCACTTCCTGCCCAACATCGACCCCTCGCTGGCCGTGACCCTCAAGAACGCCCCCGGCGTCAAGCTCTACACCACCCAGGACCTCGCCTACAGCCTGGTGGGGCTCAACGTCAGCCGCAAGCCCTTCGACAACCCCCGCGTGCGCGAGGCCCTCAACTACGCCATCGACCGCAGCGCGCTGGTGCAGGCCGTGTACTTCGGCAACGGCGTGCCCGGCGGGCCGCTCTCGCCGGGCCTCAAGGGCTGGGCCTCGCCCACCTCGGCCTTCCCCTGCTACAAGCCCAGCGCCGCCAAGGCCCGCGACCTGCTGCGCCAGGCGGGCTACCCGGGCGGGGTGGACTTCACCATCCTGGTCCTCGGCTCGGTGAAGACCGTCGTGGACGCGGCCCAGGTCCTGCAGGCCCAGCTCGGCGCCGCCGGCTTCCGCGCCAAGATCGAGATCCTGGAGCTCGGCAAGTTCGTGCAGGAGTGGCGCAACTCCAACTTCGACGCCTTCGTCTCGCTCAACGGCGGCAGCGCCGACCCCGACGGCTACCTCTACCGCACCTTCTCCACCGGCGGCTCGACCAACGTCTTCAAGTACTCCGACGCCCGCGTGGACCGGCTGCTCGAGCAGGGCCGCACCGCCACCACGGCGGACGCCCGCCGCAAGGTCTACACCGAGCTGCAGGTGCGGCTGGCCTGCCAGGGCCCCATCGCCCACCTGGTCTACGGCACCCTCTTCTCGGCGGCCCGCGAGAACGTGCAGGGCTTCAAGCCGGTCCCTACCCGCTCGCTGATGTACCTGCGCGACGCCTGGCTCGCCCGGTGAATGACGTTGTCCTACGCCGTACGTCTTACGCCGTACGCCCTCGGCTGTGGCGCAGGACGTAAGACGTAAGGCGTACGACGCCTGACGCTCATGTTCGCCTATACCGTTCGCCGCCTCCTCGACCTCGTGCTGGTGCTCTTCGGGGTCTCGGTGCTGGTGTTTTTGATGATCCGGCTGATCCCCGGCGACGCGGTGCAGATCATGCTGGGGGCCAACACCGAGATCACCCCGGACCGCCTCGAGGCCCTGCGGGAGAAGCTGGGGCTGAACAAGCCGCTGGTAGTGCAGTACTGGGACTGGCTCGCCGGGGTGCTGCGGGGCGACCTGGGCGAGAGCGTGTGGACGGGAGCCCCCATCCGCGACGAGATCTTCGCCCGGCTGCCCCTGACGCTCGAGCTCACCCTGCTCTCCTTAGTGCTGGGGGTGGTGCTCTCGATCCCCGTGGGCATCCTCACCGCCTACTGGCGCAACTCCACCGCCGAGTACGTGGTGCGGCTGGTGGCCATCGCGGGCGTGACGGTGCCCTCCTTCTGGCTGGGGACGCTGTTCATCTACCTCTCCTTCAAGCTCTGGCCGAGCTGGCCCGCCATCGGCTACGTGCCGCTGGCCGAAGACCCTGCCGGCCACTTCGCCCGGCTGCTCTTCCCGGTCCTGGCACTCTCGCTGCCGCTGCTGGCGGGGCTGTCGAGGCTCCTGCGCTCGACGCTGCTCGACATCCTGAACCAGGACTACGTCCGCACCGCGCGGGCCAAGGGGCTCTCCGAGCGGGTGGTGATGTACAAACACGCCCTGCGCAACGCGCTGATCCCGCTGGTGACGGTGGTGGGCATCCAGGCGGGCTACCTCTTCGGCGGGGCCATCGTGGTCGAGCAGGTCTTCGCCCTGCCGGGGATGGGCCGCCTGATCGTGGGGGCCATCAACGAGCGCAACTACCCGCTGGTGCAGGGCACCATCCTGCTGGTCACGGCGGGCTTCGTGTTCATCAACCTGCTCGTGGACCTGGCCTACGCCTACCTCGACCCCCGGGTGGAGTACGCATGAGCGGCGCCTGGACCCTGACTCGAGGCCTCCTGCGCAACCCGCTGGGGGCGCTGGGCCTCGGCCTCACGCTGCTGGTCCTCCTGGGCGGGCTGTTCGCCCCGCTCATCGCGCCCTACGACCCGCTGCGGCAGGACATCCTCGCCCGGCTGTCGGGGCCGAGCCCCCAGCACTGGCTGGGCACCGACCAGTTCGGACGGGACGTGCTCTCGAGGATCCTCCACGGCATCCAGGCCTCGCTCTTCGTGGCGGGGGTCTCGGTGGTGCTGGCGCTGCTGGTGGGCGGCTTCCTGGGCGTCTCGTCGGCCTACTACGGCGGGCTCTACGACCGGCTGGTGATGCGGGTGATGGACGTGTTCCTGGCCTTCCCCATCATCCTGCTGGCCATCGGGATCATCGCCATGCTGGGGGCCAACCAGTGGAACACCGCCCTGGCCATCGGGGTGGTGTACACCCCGATCTTCGCGCGGCTGGTGCGGGGCCCGGCCCTGGTGCTGCGCGAGACCGAGTACGTCCACGCGGCGCAGGCCCTGGGGGCTTCGACCCTGCGGGTCATCGGGCGTCACCTGCTGCCCAACCTGGCCTCGGTGATCCTGGTGCAGTCCACGCTCTCGCTGTCCACCGCGATCCTGGTGGAGGCCTCGCTCTCCTTCCTGGGCCTGGGCACCCAGCCCCCCACCCCCTCGCTGGGCCTGATGCTCTCGGAGGGGCGGGCCTACCTGACGCTCTCGCCCTGGACCTCGGTGTTCTCGGGAGTAGCGATCCTGGTCGCCTCGCTGGGCTTCAACCTGCTGGGCGACGTGCTGCGCGACGCGCTCGACCCGCGCCTGAGGGGGCGCTAGAAGACCATGCTCGCCGACGCTATCCAACTTGTCCGATCCGCCGTCGAATCCGGCCAGATCCCCGGCGCCGCGCTGGGGGTCGTGCGGGCCGAGGGGGAGGGGGAGGCCTGGGTCTACGGCAGGGCCCAGCTCGAGCCCGAACCCGTCCCGCTCGAGGCCGCCATGGCCTTCGACCTCGCCAGCCTCACCAAGGTGCTCTTCACCGTGCCCGAGGTGCTGCGCCTGGTCGAGGACGGGCTGGCCGACCTCGACGACCCCCTCTCGCGCTTCTTCCCCGAGATGGCCTGGATGCAGGAGAGCCAGCTACCCAGGCGCACCCTGCGCCAGCTCTTGACCCACACCGCCGGGCTGCCGGCCTGGGCGCCGATGTACACCTGGAACGCCCGCCCCGAGCTGCTCAAGCAGCAGATCCTCCAGCACCGCTGGGAGGTGGGCGAGCCGGGCCCGACGGTGTACTCCGACCTGGGGTACATCCTGCTGGGCTTCTTGCTCGAGCGCCTGCGCGGCAAGCCCCTCACCGAATTCCCGCTGCCCGCCGGGCTCACCTGGAAGCCCGAAGCCGGAAGCTCCGTCGCCACCGAGCGCTGCCCCTGGCGGGGGCGGGTGCTGCGCGGCGAGGTCCACGACGAGAACGCCTTCGCCCTGGGCGGCGCGGGCCACGCCGGGCTCTTCGGCACCCTGGCGGGGGTCCTGGCTCGAGCCCAGGCCGTCCTGGGCGGCACCCTGCTCTCGCACGCGGCGCTGGAGGAGATGGCCCGCCCCCAGACCCCCGAGCGGGCGCTGGGCTGGGTCCTGCGGCAGCCGGGCTTCAGCGGCGGGAGCCTGTGCAGCCCGCGCACCCTAGGGCACACCGGCTTCACCGGGACCGGGGTGTGGATCGACCTCGAGCGCGGCTACGCCTGGGCGCTGCTGACCAACCGCGTCCACCCCAGCCGCCACCGCGAAAGCGGCGTCGTCGAGTTGCGGCGGGCGGTGGGCAACGCCATCGCCGCCGAATGGAGGGCGAGCACAACGTGAACACCGAATCCGCCAGCTCACGCTACCGAGACCTCGACACCTGGGAGCCGGGGGAGGTCCTCGAGGCCCTCATCGACCGGCAACTGGCCGCGGTGGCCGCGGTGCGGGCGGCGCGGCCCGCCCTCGAGGCGGCGGCCCTGGCCGTGGCCGAGCGCCTGAGACACGGCGGCCGCCTGGCCTACGCCGGGGCCGGGACCTCCGGGCGCATCGCCGTGCAGGACGGGGCCGAACTGGTGCCCACCTACGGCTGGCCGCAGGAGCGGCTGCTCTACCTGCTGGCCGGGGGGCGCGAGGCCCTGTTCCAGGCCGTGGAGGGGGCCGAGGACGACGAGGCGGCGGGCCGCGCGGCGGCCGCACAGCTCACCCCCGCCGACGCGCTCGTCGGGGTGGCGGCCAGCGGGCGCACCCCCTACACCGTCGCCGCCGTACGCGAGGCCCGCTCGAGGGGGGCCCTCACCGTCGGCGTCGCCAACAACCCCGGCACGCCGCTGCTCGAGGCCGCCGAGCACGCCATCTTCCTCGACACCGGCCCCGAGGTCATCGCCGGCTCGACCCGCCTAGCCGCCGGCACCGCGCAGAAGGTGGCCCTCAACCTGCTCTCCACCCTGGCCATGGTGCGCCTGGGCCGGGTCTACGACAACCGCATGGTCGAGGTGGAGATGACCAACAAGAAGCTGTGGGAGCGCGGGGTGCGGATGCTGCGCGAGCTCACGGGGGCGGGCCAGGCCGAGGCCCAGCAGGCCCTCGAGCGGGCCCAGGGCCGCGTCAGCCTGGCGGTGCTGCTGCTCAAGGGGCTGGGCCTGGAGGAGGCCCGGCGTCGGCTCGGCGAGGCCGGCAGCTTGCGGGGGGCGCTCGAGGCGGGCCGGGGCGAGTGACTCATGCAAAGCCGTCCCTAAAGGCCAAGAATGGGGGTCCCGCTGACCCCTTGTGCTTTGGTTAGCTACTGGTATTAGAATGGTCTACATAACGACCCGAAGGAGGCAGTGAGCATGAGCAAACGAAGGGCAGTATGGCTGGCCGGGCTTTTGGCCTTGGGGACGATCGCCCTGGCCCAGCCCAAGACCGTCACGGGCTACGGCAACCTGGGGGTGGCGCCGGGTAAGGCGGGGGGCAGCCTGACCCTCGCGCTGGGCAGCGCCCCGCAGACCCTCTTCTACTACGGGGCCGTGGACTCGGCCATCCAGGCCCTCGCCAACCAGATGTTCGACGGGCTCATCGAGTACAACCTGGGCAACTACAAGATCGAGCCCGGCCTGGCGGTCTCCTGGAGCATCGGCGGGGGGAGCAAGGTCTACACCTTCAACCTGCGCCGGGGCGTGAAGTGGCACGACGGGCGCGACTTCACCGCCGACGACGTGGTCTTCACCTACAGCCAGATCGTCGCCAACCCCGAGGCGCGCGGCGGCGACGCGGGCAACTTCGCGGGGGTCAAGATCGAGAAGCTCGACCCCTACAAGGTGCGCTTCACCCTGCCCAAGCCCGCCCCGGCCTTCATCCACTACATGCGCCTGCCGATCATGCCCAAGCACAAGCTGCTGCCCTTCAGCCAGGAAGGCGGCAAGGCCCCCGCGGAGATCAACAACGCCTGGCCCACCAACGTCAACCCCCAGGAGGTCGTGGGCACCGGGCCCTTCCGCCTGCAGAGCTACACCGCCGGGCAGCAGATCACGCTGGTGAAGAACCCCGACTACTGGAAGCGCGACGCCGAGGGCACGGCGCTACCCTACCTCGACCGCCTGCAGTACCTCATCATCACCGACTCGCAGGCCCGCGTGGCGCAGTTCCTGGCCGGCAACCTGGGCCAGATCAACATCACCGGCGCCGAGTTCCCCGACCTCAAGCGCCGCGAGGTGCAGGGCGCCCCCTTCAAGGTGGTGCAGTTCCGCGCCCTCTTCGGCTCCCCGCCGCACCTGGCCTTCAACTTCGACGCCAAGAACCCCGACCTCGCCAGGCTCTTCCGCAACTCCGACTTCCGGCGCGCCATCCAGTTCGCCGTCAACCGCCAGCGCGTCATCGAGGACGTGTACAACGGCCTGGCCGAGCTGCCGGGCAACGGCATGGCCCCGGTGAGCGAGTGGTACTACGACACCCGCAAGCTCCTGGGCACCTACGACCTCAAGGCCGCCAACGCCGCGCTCGACAAGCTCGGCCTCAAGCGCGGGCCCGACGGCATCCGGCTGCTGCCCAGCGGGAAGCCGCTCGAGTTCACCCTGACCTACGGCTCCAACTCCGCCGCCTTCACCGGCATCGCCACCATCCTGCAGAACGACCTGCGCCAGGTCGGGGTCAAGGTCAACCTCCAGGGCATCCTGGCCGCCAACCTGCTCTCCACCGGGCGCGGCAAGGACTGGGAGGCGATCATCCTGGGCCTGGGCGACCAGCCCGACCCCGAGCTGCGCACGCCCATCTGGAAGCCGGGCGGGGCGCTGTACTACTGGCACCAGTCCACCCAGCCCGCCACCCCCGAGGGCGCGCCGCAGTTCAACAACTTCCTGCCCTGGGAGAAGGAGATCTACGACATCTGGGAGAAGGCGGCCAGCACCACCAACGTCACCCAGCGCAAGGCGCTGTACGACCGCTGGCAGGCCATCTTCGCCCGCGAGGCCATGGTGATCATGATCGCCAAGGAGTACGCCGCGGGCGCGGTCTCCAACCGCTACGGCAACTACGTCTACAGCCTGGGCGTGATCCCCGGCTACAACCCCGTGCCGCTGATGTTCCAGAGGTAAGGGTACCGGGTAGAGGGTGTGGGGCGCGTCATGCCCCACACCCGCACCCCTGCACCCGAACCCCGGCCTTCGTTTTATGTGGACCTTCGTTTTCAAGCGCTTTTTGGTGGCGATCCCCACCCTGCTCCTGATCTCGGTGCTGGTCTTCGCCGTGATCCAGCTCCAGCCGGGGGGGTTTCTGGAGAACATGCTCGAGGACCCCCGCGTCTCCCGCGAGACCGTCGAGCGCATCCGCCAGCAGTACCTCCTCGACCAGCCGGTGTGGGTGCAGTACGTCAACTGGCTGGCCGGGGTGGTGCGCGGCGATTTCGGCTACTCCTTCCTCAACAACCGCCCCGTCTCCGAGCTCATCTGGGAGCGGCTGGGCTGGACGGTGTTCCTGGCGCTCGTCACCATCTTCGCGACCTGGGTCATCGCCATCCCGCTGGGCATCTACACCGCCCTGCGGCGCCACGGCTTCGGGGCCACGCTGGCGAACTTCATCGGCTACTTCGGCCTCGCCACCCCCGACTTCCTGGTGGCGCTGCTGCTGATCTTCGCCGTGCTGAGCGCCGGGGGCACCAGCGTGGGCGGGCTCTTCAGCCCGCAGTACATCGACGCGCCGTGGAGCTGGGCGAAGGTCGTGGACATGCTGGGCCACCTCTGGATCCCCATTATCGTCATCGGGCTCGACGGCACGGCCAGCATCATGCGGCAGATGCGGGCCAACATGCTCGACGTGCTCTCGCAGGACTACGTGCGCACGGCCCGCTCGAAGGGGCTGGCGGAGCGGGTGGTGCTGTGGAAGCACGCGGTGCGCAACGCCATCAACCCCCTCATCAGCATCGCCGGGCTCTCGCTGCCCAACCTCATCTCGAGCACCATCATCGCCTCCATCGTGCTCAACCTCCCCACCATCGGCCCCTTCCTCTACGACTCGCTGCTCAACAAGGACCAGTACGTGGTGATGGCGCTGTTGATGATGTCGGCGGTGCTCTTGATGATCGGCAACCTGCTGGCCGACCTGGCGCTGGCCTGGGCCGACCCGAGGATCCGCTATGAGTAGTTCGCCGCCCAACGCCGACGCCGGAGTGACGTGGGAGGTGCCCAGGTGAGCGCCCCGGCCCTCCGCAAGCCCCGCTTCGACCGCAACAGCCCGCTCTACCTAGCCTGGCGGCGCTTCCTCAAGAACAAGCCGGGCGTGGTGAGCCTGTGGGTGCTGGCGGTGCTGTACCTGACGGCCCTCTTCGCCGGCTTCCTGGCCCCCTACAACCTCACCACCCAGCACCCCGACGCCGTGTACCAGCCGCCGCAGCGGGTGCGGATCGTCCACGAGGGACGGCTCATGCGCCCCTTCGTCTATCCGATGAAGAAGGAGCGCGACCCCGTCACCTTCATCAACACCTTCGTCGAGGATAAGACCCGCCCCACGCCCATCCGCTTTTTCATCCGGCAGGGCGAGCCCTACAGCTTTTTAGGCCTCAAGACCGACCTGCACCTCTTCGGCGTGCCCTATTCCGAAGGGTATTTCTTCCCGCTGGGCAGCGACCAGTTCGGGCGGGACCTGTTCTCGAGGATCCTCGTCGGCTCGCAGGTCTCGCTCACCGTGGGCGTGATCGGGGTGCTGATCTCCTTCGCCATCGGCATCCTGCTGGGCGGCATCTCGGGCTACTTCGGCGGCTGGGTGGACACCGTGATCCAGCGCGTCACCGAGGTGCTGCTCTCGATCCCCCGCCTGCCCATCCTGATGGCGCTCTCTACCGTCATCCCCGCCTCCTGGCCCAGCACCTACGTGTACCTGGGCATCATCGCGGTGCTCTCCTTCATCGGCTGGGCGGGGCTGGCGCGGGTGGTGCGCGGGCAGGTGCTCGGCGCGCGCGACCTCGACTACGTGACAGCGGCCAGGGCCATCGGGGCCTCCGACCTGCGCATCATCCTGCGGCACATCACCCCCAACCTCACCTCCTACCTCATCGTCACGGCCACCCTGGCGCTGCCGGGCTACATCATCGGCGAGTCGGCGCTGTCGTTCTTGGGGCTGGGCATCAAGGAACCGATGGCGAGCTGGGGCCTGCTGCTGAAGGACGCGCAGAACTTCCAGTCGCTCAACCTCTACCCCTGGCTGCTCACGCCCGGGATCCTGATCTTCGTGGCCGTGCTGGCCTACAACTTCTTCGGCGACGCGCTGCGCGACGCGGCGGACGTGCGGAGCGTGGACTGAGCTGTCGATGGCCGGTAGCCCGTAGCCAAAAGCGCGAAAAAAGTAGGGTGTACGCCCTTGGAGGTAAGCATGAACCGCAGAAGTTTCTTGTCCAAGTCGGCACTGGCGCTGGGGGCAGGGGTGTTGGCTCCCCAACTCCTCGCTAAGGCGATGGCCCAGCAGGGGCAGGCCAACGTCCCGCTGTCGCTGTTCCAGGAGATCGGCAAGCGCGGGGGCACGCTCACGCTGCCGCTGGGGGCCAGCCCGCAGAGCTTCAACTACTTCTCGGTCATCGACAATTTCGCCTACACCGTGCTCAACAACGTGCTCGACCGGTTGATGCAGCTCGACCCGCTGACCTTCGAGCTCAGCGGCGTGCTGGCCGAGTCCTGGTCCTTCTCCCGCGACGCCCGCACGGTCACGGTGAAGCTGCGGCGGGGGGTCAAGTGGTCGGACGGCACCCCCTTCACCGCCGACGACGTGCTCTTCACCTTCACCGAGGTCGCGCTCAACCCCAACCTGCGCGGCAACCAGGCCGCCACCCTCACCGTGGCGGGCGCGCCGCTCAAGTTCGAGAAGGTCGACGACCTGACCTTCCGGGTCATCTCCGCCAAGCCCTACGGCGCGGTGCTCCAGGCCCTGACCTTCTCGCCCATCCTGCCGCGCCACAAGCTCGCGCAGTTCAAGCCCTTGCAGGACGCGCAGGGCTTCTCGAGGGCCTGGGCGACCAACACCGACCCCAAGGAGATCGTGGGCACCGGGCCCTTCATGATCCACAGCTACACCGTGGACCAGAAGGTCACGCTGGTCAGGAACCCCAACTCCTGGCGGCGCGACCCCCAGGGCAACCCGCTGCCCTACTTCGACCGCCTCGAGTACCTCGTCATCCGCGACTCCAACCTGCAGGTCGCGCAGTTCCAGGCCGGCAACCTCGACTCGGTGCCCATCACCGGCGCGCAGTTCCCCGACCTCAAGCGCCAGGAGGTGGCCGGGGCCAAGATCCGGGTGCTCAAGGGCGTGACCATCTTCACCTCCCCGCCGCACTGGGGCTTCAACTTCGACGCCAAGAACCCCGAGCTCGCCGAGCTTTTCCGCAACCTCACCTTCCGCAAGGCCATGCAGGCCGCCCTCAACCGCCAGCGCGTCATCGACGACGTGTACAACGGCCTCGCCAGCCTGCCCGGCCACGGGGTGGCCCCGGGCACTTTCTGGTACTACGACACCCGCTCCTACCTCGGCAAGTACGACCTCCAGTCGGCGTCGGGCCTGCTCGAGAGCCTCGGCCTCAAGCGCGGCCCCGACGGGGTGCGGCGCCTGCCCAGCGGGAGGCCGCTCGAGTTCAGCCTCACCTACGCCTCCGACTCCATCCCCATCTCGGCCATCGCCGCCATCCTGCAAAACGACCTGCGCCAGGTCGGGGTCAAGCTCAACCTGCAGGGCATCCAGCAGAGCACCGTGCTCCCCACCGCCACCAGCGGCAATTTCGAGAGCATCATCGTGGCCTTCGGCGACCAGCCCGACCCCCAACTGCGCAAGGACATCTGGCAGCCCGGCGGCCAGCTCAACTACTGGCACCGCTCGGTGTGGCCGGAGAAGAGCGGGGAAGAGCCCAGGTTCGGCGAGATGCTGGGCTGGGAGAAGAACATCTGGGAGATCTTCCGCCAGGCCGAACAGCTCGGCGACCAGTCCGAGCGCAAGCGCCTCTACGACCGCTGGCAACTGCTGTTCGCCCAGAACCTCCCCGTCATCATGATCGTCAAGCCCGACGCGGTGGCCGCCGCCCACGCCCGGCTGGGCAACTTCTTCGCCAAGGACAACCGCATCCTGCAGAGCAACTACACGACGTTCGAGAAATAGCTGCCCATAGACGAATAGCTGATAGCCAATAGCCGTTCTCGTTTTTAGCCATCAGCCATCAGCTACCGACCAACCTTATGACCGGACTCGAGCGCCTGTGCTCCGACCCCAGCCTGCTGCCCCGCCCCGGCAGGCTGGGCCTGCTGACCCACCCGGCGGGCGTGACCCGCGACCTCACCCCCTCGGCGGTGGCGCTCCTGCGGGCGGGGGTGCGGCTCGAGCGCCTCTATGGCCCCGAGCACGGCATCGACGGCTCCGGGCAGGCCGGGGAGGCGCCCGAGGCCGCGACCGATAGGCAGACCGGCCTTCCGGCCCACAGCCTCTACCACAAGAAAGCCCCCGAGATCGAAGGGCTCGTCGCCCAGGTGGACACCCTGCTCGTGGACCTGCAGGACGTGGGGGTGCGGTTCTACACCTACGTTTCCACGCTGGTGCAGGTGCTCGAGGCCGCCCGGCGGACCGGGACCCGGGTGGTGGTGCTCGACCGGCCCAACCCCCTGGGCTCCCTGGTGGAGGGCCCCGTGCTCGAGCCGCGCTTCCGCTCCTTCGTGGGGGCGCTCGAGGTCCCCCTGCGCCACGGCCTGACCCTCGGGGAGTGCGCCCGCCTGGTGAGCCCGGAGGCCCACGTGATCCCCTGCGACCCGCTCGAGCCCTTCGGCTACGGGGGCCTGCCCTGGGTTCCCCCCTCGCCCAACCTCCCCGATCTCGAGACCGCCCGCCTCTACGTGGGCACCTGCCTGGTCGAGGGCAGCACGGCCTCGGAGGGGCGCGGCACGGCCCTGCCCTTCCGCCTCGTCGGCGCCCCCGAGCTCGACGCGGTGGCGCTGGCCCGGCGGCTCAACGGCCTCGACCTCGGCCCGGTGCGCTTCCGCCCCGCCTACTTCACCCCCGCCTTCTCCAAGCACGCCGGGCAGCCCTGCGCGGGGGTGCAAATCCACGTCCTCGAGCCCCTCGCCCGCGCCCTCCCCGTCGGGATCGCCCTGGTGGGCGCCCTGGCCGAGCAGGGGGTCGAGCTCAACCCCGACTGGTTGCAGAAGCTGTTGGGAGTCCCTTTCGAGCCCGAGCTGTTCGTGCCGGAGAACGCCCAGGAGCGCTGCCACGCCTGGGAGCTCGAGGCCCGGCGCTACGCCCAGGAGCGGCTATCGGGTGCCTGGCTCTACCCCCGAAGCTAAACGGTCGGCCAGCAACAGGGCCTGCTCGAGCGGCCCCCTCCTGGGCGGCCGGTAGCCCTCGGGCCGCCCGAGCTCCAGGAACCGTTCGCTCAGCCCGCCCCAGACCCCGGCACTCCCGGCCCCGCTCTCGGCCTGGAGCTCACGCACGAGCCGGGAGCCCAGTGCGTGCCATTCACGCAGCAGCGCGGCGGCGCGGGGGTCCTCCGCGGCCTCGAAGGCCCAGGGCGCGAACTGCCCGTAGCCGCCCGCGCCCTGCCCCCGCGCCCACTCGATGGCCTCGCGCACGCTCGAGAAGCGCTCCCGGGCCTTCTCGGCCAGCGGGCTCGGCTGCGCGTCCTCCCAGTCGGCCAGGGCCAGCCGCAGCGCCTCGAGCCCCAGCCAGCTTCCCCCGCCCTGCTCGAGCGGGAAGCCCCAGCCCATGCGGCGGCACAGCCGCCCGTCCGGCCCCCGGGCCAAAGCGACGCAGCCGGTGCCCACGACCAGCAGCACCCCCGGCTCCCCGGCGAAGTAGGCGCCCAGCGTCAGGGCGGCGTCGCTCTGGGCCTCGAGCCGCGCGTAGGGGTGGGGAAAGCCCTCGAAGGCCCGCACGTCCTCGGGCGTTGCCAGCCCCGCCACCCCGGCGTGGACCGCGCAGCCCGCCAGGCCGGGCTCGAGCCCGGCCTCCCGGAAGGCGGCCTCGATGGCGGCCCGCAGCTCGCGGTGGGCGGCCTCGAGGCCCACCTGCCGCGGGTTGGCGCTCCCCGCCGCACCCTTGCCCAGCGCCTCGAGGCCCTCCGGCCCCCTCCGCGCCAGCACCGCCCGGACCGCGGTCCCCCCGGCGTCCACCCCCACGCGGTACAGGCTCATAGCCCGCGGCTGTGCGGGCGGTAGCCGCGCCAGGGCACGAAGCCGATCTTGCCGTAGAAGTCAGCCAGGGTGGTCCAGTCGATCACCATGCGCCCCACGCCCAGCTCCTTGAGGTGCTGCACCCCGTAGCACAGCAGCGCGAAGCCCAGCCCCTTCCCCCGCAAGGCCCTGGAAACCCCGATGGGGCCGAGGCCGCCGTAGGTTGTCCCCAGCGCTTCCCGCCAGTAAATTCCCGGCCCGATGCGCCTCGAGCCCCGGTGGTACACGTGGGCGAACCCCCAGACCTGCCCCTCGCCCCCCAGCACCAGCACGTCAGCCGGGCTGGGCTCGACCTTCAGGCGTTGCTCGGTCTCGTAGAGCCAGCGCCCCGGGAAGGTGGCCTCGAGGAAGCCCAGCAGGCCGGGTACCTGCTCCGGCCGGCAGGGGCCGATCCTGAACCCGCTCGCCTCGAGCGCCTCCCGCGCGGCGGTGGGCAACGCGTAGTCGGCCAGGTCGCGGATGAAGTCCTGCTCGAGGCCCGCCGCCTCGAAGCCATAAGCCTGTAGCAGTCCGGCCAGCGCTGCATCCTCGACCGGCACCCCGGGGAAGAAGTGGCTGGGGTCGCCGCCGTACTGCACGCGGCTGAAGCCCTCGGCGCGGAGGGTGTTGAGGGCGCACTCGAGCAGCTCCCGCCCCACGTCCTGCTCCCGCCCCGGCTCCACGAGCAGGAAGCTGATCCAGGCGTTGTGCGGGTTCTGGTTGGCCCAGGAGGGCGGCGAGGGCGGCGTCTTGAGGCTCACCGCCCCCACGACCCGGCCCCCTTCCTCGAACACCCGCGCCAGGTCCGCCCGGAAGTGCCGCGCGTCGCCTGCGGTCTGCTGCTCCCAGAGGGCCTTGTCCAGGGGGAAGCGCTCGCCCCAGCGCCGCCGCCAGAGCTCGAGGAGGGCCGTCTCGTCCGAGGGTCGCCAGGCGCGAAGCATGCGCACCAAGTATATACCAAATGAGGACCAATTTAGATTTTCCCCGGCCTGCGGATTGATCGTGTTTGCCCCAGGAGGTTAAGCTTGGTCGACCATGGCCGGGGCGAGCGGCGGGAAAAGTGTGAGACCTATGGGCAGTCCTACCGAGGCAATATGATGTACCGGCTCAACGGGCTGTTGAGGCAGATGGCTGATGGGCTTAACCGTGGCAGTCTGAATTACACGGTGAGCTTCGCGCTTCTAGCGGCTGATGGTATAGCCGGTACGCCTATCGCCGAAGCCGTTTCGGCGGCATTGGGTCGTCCCGTCCGTCTTGGTGAGATCCTCAGTGTGACCCCTGAGGATGCCCTGGTGGAGGTAGCGCAGAGCCTTGACTACATCGGAGACTACGGCTCCCATCCCGACCTGACCTTCGTCGGCAGCCTGGAATTCAGCCAGCTCAGGTCTGCGATACTCGATAGCCTGCGCGAGCTGCTCCTCACTGCAGATCAGGTCATGCGTTTCTCGCTACAGGATGGGCACCCCTTTTATCCCGTGTTCTGGGATTACGCCTTCCTGATTGAAAAGCAGGAGGATACCCTTATCCTCATCGGGTCCAGCTCCGACTGAATCGCCACCTTTATGCCCCGTAGGGGACCCAGATGTTCTTGACCTGCGTGGCCTGCCGCAGGATCTCGTCCATGCCAGGCAAGGGGCCGCTCTCGGGCAGGGTCCAGGTGCGCTTCATGTTGCCGGCGCTGGCCTTTTCCACCATGGCCCGGCCCGCCTGGGGCCCGGCGTACCACACCACGTCCACGTCGTCGTGCTCGGCCAGGGTCTTGGCGAGCTCGTCGCGCTCGCCGGTGACGATGTTGAAGGTCCCGGCGGGCACGTCGGAGGTCTCGAGCACCTGATACAGGTCGGTCGCGCTCAAGGGGTGGGCAGGGGAGGGCACCACCACCAGCGTGTTGCCCATCGCCAGCGCGGCCCCGGCCAGCGTGGCGATGGCGAGCAGGGGCTGGTCGTCGGGGCAGAGCAGGCCCATCACGCCGATGGGTTCGGGCACCGCCAGGGTGACGTTGCGGATGGGGGTGTTGTGCACCACGCCGTCGTACTTGTCGGCCCAGGCGGCAGCGGTGAAGAGGGCCTGGATCGCGGCCTCGACCTCGGCCATGCCGTCCGCGCCGGTCTGGAGCTCGAGGCGGCGCGCGAACTCGAAGGCGCGGGCCTCCAGGTTCTCCGCCAGGAAGTACAGGATCTGCGCCTTGTTGTGGCCGGTGGTCCTGCGCCAGCCCTCAAAGGCCCCTCGAGCCGCCTCCACCGCGTTGCGGACGTCCTTGCGGTTGCCCAGCCCCACCTCACCGATGAGCTGCCCCTGCGGGCCATAGACCGCCTTGCTGTAACCGCTGTCGGGGCGGGCCTGCTTGCCCCCGATGAACAGCTTGGCGGTGCGGTCGATGGGCGGAAGAGCGCTGATGGCCGGGGGCTCATAGCTGATGGCTTCGGCGGTTTTCGCCTTGGCCCGCGACTTGCTTTTCGGGCTATCGGCCATCGGCAACCGGCTCTCGGCTTTCTTCACGTACTCCCACAGCCCTTCCTTGCCCCCCTCGCGCCCGAAGCCGCTCTCGCGGTAGCCGCCGAAGCCCGAAGCGGCGTCGAAGAGGTTGGTGCTGTTGATCCAGATGGTCCCGGCCTTGATCTGCGTCGCCACGTCGAGGGCGAGGTTGATGTCCTCGCTCCAGATGCTCGCGGCCAGCCCGTAGCGGGTGTTGTTGGCGAGCTTGACCGCCTCCTCGGGGGTGCGGAAGGTCATGGCGGCGAGCACCGGGCCGAAGATCTCCTCCTGGGCGATGGTCGAGGCCGGGGCCACGTTGGTGAAGAGGGTGGGGGGGTAGAAGCAGCCCTCGGCGGGCACGGCCCAGCTCGGTTGCCACAGCTCGGCGCCTTCCTCCACGCCCTTCTGCACGAGCTGCTGGATCTTCTGGAGCTGCACCGGCGCCACGATGGCCCCGATGTCCACGGCCTTGTCGAGGGGGTCGCCCACCCGCAGCCGCTCCATGCGCGCGCGCAGCTTGCCGTAGAGCTTCTCGGCCACGCCCTCCTGCACCAGCAGCCGGCTGCCCGCGCAGCACACCTGCCCCTGGTTGAACCAGATGGCGTCCACCACGCCCTCCACCGCGCTGTCGAGGTCGGCGTCGTCGAAGACGAGGAAGGGCGACTTGCCGCCGAGCTCGAGCGAGAGCTTCTTGCCGCTGCCCGCCGTGGCCCGCCGGATGATGCGTCCCACCTCGGTCGAGCCGGTGAAGGCGATCTTATCCACGCCCTCGTGTTCTACTAGGGCCGCCCCGGTGCGCCCGTCGCCGGTGACGATGTTGACCGCGCCCGCCGGCAGGCCCACGTTCTGGCAGATCTCGGCGAAGAGCAAGGCGGTGAGCGGGGTGAACTCGGCGGGCTTGAGCACCACGGTGTTGCCCATCGCCAGCGCCGGGGCGATCTTCCAGGCGAGCATCAAGAGCGGGAAGTTCCAGGGGATGATCTGGCCCACCACGCCCACCGGTTCGTAGCCCGAGAGCTCACTCTCCGTGAGCTGCGCCCAGCCCGCGTGGTAGTAGAAGTGCCGCGCCACGAGCGGGATGTCGATGTCGCGGGTCTCGCGGATGGGCTTGCCGTTGTCGAGGGTCTCGAGCACGGCGAAGAGCCTCGAGTGCTTCTGGATCTGCCGGGCCAGGGCGTAGAGGTAGCGCGCCCGCACGTGGCCGGGGGTCTTGCCCCAGGAGGCGAAGGCCTTGCGCGCGGCCTTCACCGCGTCGTTCACGTCTTCGGGGCCGCCCTGCGCGACCTCGGCGAGGGGCTTGGCGTTGGCGGGGTTGATCGAGGCGAACCACTCCTGGGTGGAGGGGTCGCGCCACTTCCCGCCGATGAATAGCCCAAAGCGCCCCTTGTGCGCCTCGATCCACTCGAGGGCGGGCTTGGCGGCTTCGGGCGCGGGGCCGTAGGGGAGGGTCTCGAGGAGTTCGGTCACGGTCATAAATCCCCCTTCAGGGGCAGAGGGCATATCGCGTACTGCCGGAATTCTTTTGCCATGCGCGGCTTTATCCCAGCGGCTGGTACTGCATGGAGGCGTAGCGGCCGTAGGCGAAGTGCTCGAGCTGCCGCTCGATGTCGTTGAGCAAGGCGCTCGCGCCGATGCGGAAGAGGTGGGGCTGCATCCACTCCTCGCCCAGCTCCTCCTTCATCAGGATCAGCCAGTCGAGCGCCTGCTTGGCGGTGCGGATGCCCCCGGCGGGCTTGAAGCCCACCTTGTAGCCGGTCTGCTCGTAGAACTCGCGGATGGCCCGCACCATCACCAGGCTGTTGTGCAGCGTGGCGTTGACGCTCTCCTTGCCCGTCGAGGTCTTGATGAAGTCCGAGCCGGCCTGCATGCACACCATGCTCGCCCGCATCACGTTCTTGAGCGTGCCCAGCTCGCCCACCGCCAGGATGGCCTTCATGTGGGCCGGGCCGCAGGCCTCGCGGAAGTCGCGCACCTCGTCGTAAAGCGCCTTCCAGTTGCCGGTGAGCACGTGGTGGCGCGAGATCACGATGTCGATCTCCGCCGCCCCCGCCGCCACCGAGGCCTCGATCTCCTTCAGCTTGAGCGCGTGGGGGTTGAGCCCGGCGGGGAACCCGGTGGAGACGGCGGCAACGGGGATGCCCGTGCCCTTCAGCGCCTCGACGGCGGTAGGAACCATCTCGTGATAGACGCACACCGCGCCCGTGGCGATGGGCCTGCCCGCGATCCCGAGGGCCTGCATCAGCTCCGGCCGCAAGGGCTGGCGGGCCTTGGTGCACAGGCGCCGCACGGTGCCGGGCGTGTCGTCCCCCGAGAGGGTGGTGAGGTCGATGGTGGTGATGGCGTGCAGCAGCCAGGCTGCCTGCCACTCCTTCTTGACCGTGCGCCGGGTGGGAAGGGTCGCCGCCCGCCGCTCGATGGCGCTGCGGTTGACCAGCGCCCCCTCGACCGCGGAAAGGTCGAAAGGAGTGCCGGGGTTGCGTTCGTGGGGATGGGAAGGGGTTCTGGAGAGCGTGACCATTGTCACCTCGCAAACAAACGAGTGTTGGGATTATACCCCCACCCCCCGGGCCGCAGAGCGCGGCTGGTCACGATGGAGGGGCGGGCCCTGGGGCTCCGTTCACGAGTAAACGCCCATAATTACGAGCATGAAAACGTGGGCCCAGAAGCCTCCAGGCAAGAGCAGCCACAGCACCGCGAACAGGACCAGCAGGACGAGTTCACGCCTCGAGGCTGACCTCTTGTTCAAAAGCCCCACGACGCCCTGAATGCCCTTGCCCGTAGCGACAACATAACAGCCCATCCCGGCCACGACCCCTACCAGAAGACCCCCCATGATGAAGGTTGACAGCGAACTCCCGGATAGGAGCTGAGTGAAGAGGACTCCTCCGAAGGCACCGACCGACGCGACCAGCACCAAAAAGCCATACAGCAGCCATTTGATCCCCTGGACGAAGCAATGGGCACAGTCAGGCGTCGGCACGCTCTGTTCTGCGGAGGTTTCCGTCGTCAAATTCATCTGTGAACACCTCACGTCGTGAGCAGTAGGCCTGGTCAGAGAATGGTGGCGAGCACCCTGGCGCCCGCCACGAGCCACAGGCCCCCGTAAACCAGCATCCAGGTGACGTCTTTGCTAGATAAAGACTGCTGTCGGCGTATCCCTCTAATCCCTTTGATGCCGTTAACGGTAGCGGTGACAAGGCAGCAAGCCCCCAGAATGACGGGTATCAGGAATACCGCTGAAAGGCCCAATGTGCTGGTGAAGTTCAACCCCAAGAGCCCTTGAAGCAATAGGGCCATCATAAAGGGAATAGCCAACACGTCGAGTCCCAGGCCTGAAAAACCGACATGCGTGAACAAGAGCCATATGATTCCGCTGAAAAAGTGGGAAGTGTGGGTGTGGCGGGTGGCCGCTGGGTGGTTTGTTGATGATGTTTCCATATTCCGCTTGTAAAGCACTTGCGATGGGCAAGGCATGTGGTGAGTGTTGTGAATGGGCTCGAGCCTTTACCGTGAGGCAGTTAGCGGGGAGGGTGGAGAACGTCCCACTTGGAACCTTCCCAGTAGGTAATGTCCAATTGCAGGAAATCTGTTTTAAGATCATCTTTGAGAGTCTTCATCAGAACTACGCCGAAGGTATAACGAGTAGTTGGGATACCCCAGACTGTGGTGTACCAATTGTCCTGTTGAGCATAGGGTGGGTCGGGCAATAGGAACTTGTCCCTGGCTCGTTCCACAAGTCTGTTCATCACTTCAGTCCAAAGGATGTTGATCCGTTCCTGATTCTCTGATCCTGAGCCTATGTACTCATAACATAGGTGTACCAACTCGGGTTCCTTTGGAATTTCACAGTCAATCTCCTTAAACTCGCCTGGCTCCATCAGGTTGGCAGCCAGGTAAGTTGCGATCTTGTGAAGATCATGGCTTTCAAGTAGCTGCTCATCTAGCTTTTTCATCGGCGGGGTTTCCTTGGGAGACACAGACGCATGTCTGGTGAACAGATCACAAGATGGGAGCAGGAAGAGAAAAATTAGACCGAGGCTCTGGAGTGCCTTCCTCATTCTCGAGCCTCCGGTGCATCTTGGTGCCAGGCTAGCCAGATCTCACGTAAGTGGCGGCGATCTTTAAACCAAGTCTTGTACTGATCACGAACTTGATTCACGTCCGCACTTGTATAGTTGGGAGTTCGTGGCAGGATTCGTGCGAGGATCGTTTGGATCTGATGGCCTTGTACAGCCTCGAGCATCTTTTCGACTGCCCGTTTTTGATTGGGCTCTTTTCTGGCGATCTCCGAAAGGATGTCGAATATTTCAACGAACTCCTCGCGCCCGGTGTCCACCAGCCGGTATCTGGGGTTGGCCTCGTTAGCCTTGTTCCAATCGTCGAACGCTTTGCCGATGAGGTAACCGATCTCCTTCCAGTAAGGCTCGATCACGCGCTTTTCTAGCTGGTCGGTGCGTTTGCTGCCCACGAAGCGGTTATCGCTGGCAGCAAAGGCCACAGGGGCTTCGGGGTTGGCACTGCCTTTGGCTCCGGCGAAGAGGGTGCCGTACTCAGGGTTCTGCTGCAACAGAATAGACGTGTAAGTCAAGGTGGTGTGCTCGGCGGCTGTGGTCAGTCCGGTACGGATGAAGAGCCTGCGGGTGTCCTCCGGCATCGTGACGAGGGTCCGGTAGAACTTTGGGTTGCAGAGTAACTCGAGGAACTGTCCACACCCAGCCTTCAGGTTCGCGGCTGCTTCTTTACCGAAGCGCTCAGCGACCCAGTTATAGACCCAGCCGATCTCGAGGAGACCAATCCCTAAGATGATAGAGGCCCTGATGTGGTCGTTAATGGCCTCGGTGATGCCGTTGATGAAGCCCTTCCCGATGAGGCTATGGGGGAGCTCGTAGCTTTCGATGACCCCATCGGTGTAGCCCTCACCGGCCCGCTCCACAAGGTCGCCGCTGTAGTGCACGTGGGTGCTGCTGATGCGGCGGCCGGGGTCGGTCTGTTTGGCGTTGAAGTCCTTGAGCTTTTGCAGGGTTTTGGCGTCGATGCCCGGGGCCTGGAAGGTGACCACGTGCCCCACAAACTGCGGCATCTCGCAGGCCACGGTCTGGGCCAGGGCCCCGCCCAGGCTGTGGCCGGTGACCCAGGGCTTTCAATCCAGGCCGAAGATGTTTTCATGGTTCCTAATGCCGATTTCCAGATGTTTCTTGATGGTGAGAAGCATCTGCTCGAGGCGCTCCGGGGATAGCCTGCGCCGGCCATGCTCTTTGACGAACTCGCCCACTGTCTCCCAATCCCGGGCCTCTAGCATCAGCTCAACCTCCCGGAGGAAATCCTTCTTGGTTTGTTGGCGAACGGAATGGGCCATTTCATCGGCAATAAACTCTAAGTCGGAGAAGTCCATTTCCTCGTTAAACCAAGTGGTCAGGAACGTATGGAAAAAGGGAAGCTTCTCTTCACCCAAAGACATAAGGCAACTTTTTGATCAGTCTGGACCAAATACGTCCTCATATTTTCTAATCTCGGCCTCTATGTGCTTTATGAGTGTCCTTAGCAAGGACTCTATACGCTCAGGCGACATGTTGCGTTCACCATACTTTTTAATGAACGTGCCGATCTCGCCCCATTGCTTACTCTTCAATAAAGTAGTCGCTTCTCCTAATAGCCCCTTGCGGTACTGCTGGTTCTCATACAAGGCGTACCGTTGACATATCTCGCCTAAGTCTTCGTAGTCTTCACCAGCATGGAAGTACCCCTCGAGGAAGTACTTGAAGAAAGGGAAATGTGTTTCATTCATGCTTCACCTCGTTACCTCAGGGTTGGATAACCAGTGATAATGAAAAATCCTAAGGGAGTATCTGGTGCCCTTTGCAAAACAAGTTTGGATTTGGTTAAGCCTGTCTTGACCCGCTTTGTTGACCGATCAACACTCATTCCGACCTCGAAGGCGTGTTCCATTACCAGAGTTTTGGTGGCACCTCCTTTACTTTCCAACCATTTGATAATATCGTCCGCATTTCCGCGTAAGCTCTCTAGAACGGCCTTTGTAGCGGTTGCTTTATTAGCAAACGTGGAAGCCGCTTCCACATCTTGCCTATTCGCTCTTTGGATCAAATCTTGCTTTGTTTTACCCACATGCCTCTCCAGCAGGTGCCCGCCCAGCTTCTCCATCTCGTCCAACACGTCATCCCCCAGCCGCCTGATGTGGTCGGCGGTGACCCTGACCGAGCGGTACTTCAGCACGTTCCTGACCTTCTCCGTTAGGGTCGCCAGGGTGGCCTCGGCCTGCCTAACGCTGCCCGGGTCGAGGCGGCGGATCACCCCCACGGCCTGCTCGGCCTGGTAGACCAGGCTCCTCAGCCGCTCGAGCGCCCGCGCTCCTTTGGCGCTCTTCGCCACTGCGTCCCCCACGTAGGGCAGCATCGAGACCAGCGAGAGGCCCATGCCGACGAAGTCCCCTCGGGCCAGGCTGATCGCCGCGCTGATGCCGTCAGAGATGGGGGTGGGGTCCACGATCCCGGCAACGTCGGCCATGACCCCCGCGATTTCGAGGGCCATCTGGCGGTTGACGCGCTGGAGCTGTTCACGCGCGGCGGCTAACTCAGCCGCTTCCTGAGGCTTCAGTGGCTTGCACTGCACGGCGGGTGACGCTTGGGCGGGTGCGGGCCGGGGCTCCTCCCCCCGGTAGGCCCGCAGCAGGCCGGCCTTCAAGCCTTCGGCACGCCCCAGGAAGGTCAGCACCGCCTCCAGCAGGGGCATCCCGGTGGCCGCCTCGGCCTCGCGCAGGGCCCGGGCGGTCTCGCGCGCCCCCAGCCCCTGCCGGTAGGCCTGGGCCAGCCTGTGGGCCACGGCGCGGTACGCCCCCCGCAGGGCCAGGGCGCTGCCCTCGTCCAGGACCCGCCGCTCGTCGGCCGGGAGCTCCACCTCCAGCCCCGCGGCCAGCCCCAGCCGCAGGGCCGGGCGGGGGGTGAAGCTTTGTTCCGCCCGCCTCGCCTGGGCCTCCAGGGCGGGGTCGGGGTCGAGGCCGGGCCCGGCCAGGCCCCGGGCCTGCTGCAG
>NZ_KE387027.1:582483-583527 GCF_000430045.1 Calidithermus chliarophilus DSM 9957
GCGGGGAGGGGGGTGCCCCGGCCCCGGCGGGCCTCGAGGCGCCCGGCGAGGCCCTCGGGAGCCTCCCGGGTTTCCTCGAGCTGCCGCCGGTAGCGCTGGATTTCCAGGTGCAGCCACTCCCGCTGCAGGCGAGCTCCGTGGGGTGTCGCCGGCGCCTTTGCCTCAGCGCGCTGGAGGGGTGCAGGAGGAAGCGCGGTTTCGGCATCGTGGCCTGTGTTCTTCGGGCGTAGGCGGTAGGGATGTACCGGCTCCTTGGAGCGGTCATCGTAAACGGGCATGGAGGGATTCTGCAAACTAGGTCCAGGTTATGCACGAGACCTTGTCTTAATAAACCCGCTATGATGCTCGTCGGCAGGGCTCGAGGAGAAAACATGGCACGCCGTCGCAGAACCAAACGCCCCTCCCCGCATAGCCGCCGGTCGCTCGAGCAGTTGTTGGCGCTCGTCCTGATCGTCGCGGTGGTGTGGGTTTACCAGTGGTGGCACAGCCGCACGTCCACGGTGGTCGGCCCGGACGGGGCGCAGGTGGAGCTGTACCTCATGCCGCGCGACGGCGCCAAGGCCAAGGCCCGGCTGGTCGGGCTCATCGGCTCGGCGCAGCGGCAGGTGGACGTGGCAGCCTTCGAGCTCGAGGACCGCGAGCTCGGGAGGGCCCTGCTCGAGGCGGCGGCCCGGGGGGTGCGGGTGCGGCTGTACACCGACCGCGACTACCGGCGCGAGGCCTGGGAGAGCCTGGGGGCGGGCACGCCGGCCCGCTCGCCGGCGCGGGGCCCGCGCTGCGAGGAGGTGCGCGGGGTGGCCGTCTGCTACGACGACCGCGAGCCGCTGATGCACCACAAGTTCGTGCTCGCCGACGAGGCGGGGGTCTGGACCGGCAGCACCAACCTCACCTGGAACGCCTTCGAGCGCAACAACGAGAACAGCCTGTTCCTCCCGGTGCCGGGGCTGGCGCGGGCCTACCGCGCCGAGTTCGAGGCCCTGTGGCGGGGCGAGGGGGAGGGGCGGGGCGCGCCCGCCCGCTTCAGCGCGGGCCCGCTCGAGGGCC
>NZ_KE387027.1:583627-600920 GCF_000430045.1 Calidithermus chliarophilus DSM 9957
CCGCGCTGCTGGAGGCCCTGCGCGGGGCGCGCGAGGACGTGCTGGTGGCGGCCTACGTGCTCACCGACCGGGGGGTGCTCGAGGAGCTGGGGGCCCTGCGGCGCCGGGGCGTGCGGGTGCGGGTGGTGATCGACGCGCGCAACCTGGTCAACTCCCTCGACGAGGAGCTCGCGCGCGCGGGCGTCGAGGTGCGCCGGGACGGCAACCCCTACACCCAGCACAACAAGGTCGTCGTCATCGACGGGGCCCGGGTCGTCACGGGCAGCTACAACTTCTCGGCCTCGGCCTACCGCTCCAACAACGAGAACCTGCTCATCCTCGACAGCCCCGAGCTCGCCGCGCGCTACCGGGAGGAGCTCGAGGCCATCTGGCGGGCGGGGGAGCCGTTGTGAGGGCTGATAGCTGGACGCCGAACGCCGATAGCCGATAGCCGGGCGCGGGTCGTACGTCCTGCGTCGTACGCAAGACGCCAAACGCCAAACGCTAAACGCCAAACGCCTTTTCTTCACCCCCCTTAGCAAGGGGGGCTGGGGGGGATACTCCCTCCCCGCCCGCGGGGAGGGTTGGGGTGGGGTTTACCACAAGCTGACGGCTGACGGCTTATCGCTTCCCGCTTACACCCTGCCCCTCATCGCTATACACTCTTACGGAGATGCTGCTGGACCCTGCCCGCTTGCCGACCCTGATCCTGGCTTCCCAGAGCCCGCGCCGGGCGCAGCTGCTCGAGCGGCTGGGGCTGCCTTTCCAGAGCCGTCCGGCCCACCTGGACGAGGAGGCCCTCGACTCGCTCCCGGCCGAAGAGCTCGCGCGCACCCTGGCGCTGCACAAGGCGCAGGCGGTGTGGCGGCCGGGGGAGTGGGTGGTGGCGGCCGACACGGTGGTGGCGCTGGAGGGGGAGTTGCTGGGCAAGCCGGGCAGCGTGGCGGAGAACCGGGCCTTCCTCGAGCGCCTCTCCGGCCAGACCCACACGGTTTTCACCGGGCTAACCCTTATCCTGCCCTCCGGCAAAGAGGAGGCTTTGGTGGACGCCGCACGCGTGCGCTTCCGGGCGCTCGAGGACTGGGAGATCGAGTGGTACGCCTCGAGCGGGGAGGGGCTGGACAAGGCGGGGGGCTACGGCGTGCAGGAGCGGGGCATGGTGCTGGTGGACGCGGTCGAGGGCGACTTCTACACGGTGATGGGGCTGCCGGTGCGGCGGCTGTGGCAGGTGCTGGCCCGGCGGGGCTACTTCCGCGGCGGGGAGGGTGACGCGGCTTGAACGAGGTCATCCTGCGCCGCTTGCTGTTCGTGGGGTTGCTGGGGCTGGCGCTTCTGCTCTCGAGCCTCACCCGCCAGTTCGCGCCCGCCCTGCCCGCCGAGTTCTCGGCCCGCAGCGCGCCGCTGTTCGGCCTGAGCTACCGCCTGGGCTCCAACCTGCACGCCGCCCTCGCCGCCCTCTACGACCGCCGCGACCTGCGCGCCGAGAACCGGGCCATGCGGCAGGAGCTCGCGACGCTGCGCATGGAGAACGCCCAGTTGCGCGAGGAGAACCGCCGGCTGAGCGCGGCGTTGCAGGTGCGCGACCAGAAGGCGCTGGGCGCCAAGGCCATCGCGCCGGTGATCGACGAGGACCCCTCGGGCCTGTACCGCCGCCTGGTCATCGGGCTGGGGGAGAAGGACGGCCTCAAGGTGGGCGACCCGGTGGTGGCGACGGGCTCGGCCGGGTTGGTGGGCTCCGTCGTGGCGGTCACCGAGCGCGAGGCGGTGGTGCGCACCCTCGTCGACCCTGAGTCGCGGGTGGCGATCCTGCTGCCGGGCAAGCGCGGGCGCGGCATCGCCTTCGGGCAGCCGCCCAGCCTGCTCAAGGTCGAGCTCTCGCCCGACGCCCAGGTCAAGGTGGGCGACCGGGTGGAGTCGGGGGCCTTCCGCGGGCTCTACCCGCGCCTGCCGGTGGGCGAGGTGGTCGAGGTGCTGCCGGTCAAGCCCGGGGCGCTGAAGCGGGTGGTGATGGTGCGGCCCATGGTGCAGTTCTCGCTGCTCGAGGAAGTGATGGTGCTGCGCTCCTTGTGAGCGCCGCCGGGGAAAAATCCACTATCGTTGTGCTTAGCCTATGCGTGCGGCCATCCTGATCCTCGTGACTTTCCTGCTCCAGGGCCTGATCTCGGGCCTGATGCCCGCCGAGGTGGCCCCGCCCGACCTGCCGTTCCTGGCGGCCTTGGCCCTGGCGGGCTCGTACCCGCTGTACGTGGGCCTCCCCCTGGCCTTTGTCATCGGCATCCTGCAGGACCTGCTGTCGGCCGGGTATCCTGGGCTGCACACGGTCGGGCTGCTGTGCGGGGTCTACGTTTACTACCGCCTCTCCCGCAGCTTCCACTCCGACGAGTTGCTGGGGCAGATCACCATCCTGGGGGGGAGCTTCCTCGCCAAGTGGTTGGGCTATGCTTTAGTCGGGTACTGGTTGCGCGGGGGGCCTTTCACCTTCGCCGCCCTCACCGGGGTCTTCGTCTCCGAGATCCTCCTCACCCTGGGTTTGGCGCCCTTCCTGCTGGGCTGGGCCCGACGCGTGCTGGGGGAGACAAGACGTGAATAACCGCATCTGGTTGCTGCTGCTGATCGTCTATGCCGTGCTGGGGGTCTACACCGTGCGGCTGTTCCAGCTCCAGGTCGTGCGCTACGAGAAGTACGCCACCCGCAGCCAGGGCAACTACCTGCGCACCGAGACGGTGCTGGCCCCCCGCGGCCGCATCTTCGACCGCAACGGCAAGATGATCGCAGGCAACCGCCTCACCGTGGACCTGGTCTACTCCGGGGGCGAGATCCTCTTCAAGGAGCGCATCCTGCGCCTGCTGGGGCTCAGCGAGCTGCCCGAGGTGGGCCGCGAGCCGGTGACGCTCAAGGCCAACGTGCCCGAGAGCCTGGTCCTCACGCTGGCCGAGCTCACGGCCGGGCAGGACAACCTGCAGCTCGTCGAGCGCCTCGAGCGCACCTACCCCCGCCCCATCTCGGGGCCGGTGCTGGGCTACGTGCTCTTCGCCAACAAGCAGGAGGTGGAGCAGCAGGGCTACGACCCGCGGGAGCTGGTGGGGCGCACCGGGCTCGAAGCGGCGCTGGAGAAGTACCTGAGGGGGCAAAAGGGCCAGCGGGTGGTGGAGAAGAACGTGCGCGGCGAGCGGGTCAGCGAGCAGGTCACCAAGGAGCCGGTGGCCGGCCAGGACGTCTACCTCACCCTCGACATCGAATTGCAGCAGGTGGCCGAGCGCGTGCTCAAGGAGAGCCTGGAGAACGTCAACAAGGGGCGGCGCAGGCTGGGGCTGCCGCCGGAGAGCGTGGTCAAGGGGGCCATCGTGGCCGTGGACCCCCGCACCGGCGAGGTGTTGGCCATGGCCAGTGCCCCCAGCTTCGACCCCGCGCTCTTCGCCCGCCACCCCCGCACCCCCGAGGACAACAAGAAGATCGCGGCCTACAACTCCGACAAGTCCCTCCCCACCCTCAACCGCGCCGTGACCGCCTACGCGCCCGGCTCGACCTTTAAGCTCGCCACCAGCAGCTACTTCATCGAGAAGACCAACGTCACCCCCGGCACGGTGTTCAACTGTAGCCCTTACATCAAGTACGGGGGCATCCGCAAGAACTGGTACGCCGGGAACATGGGCCCCATGACGGTGCGGGAGGCCATCGCCCAGAGCTGCAACACCTGGTACTACCAGGCCGCCCTCGCCGCCGACCCCTACAAGACCGTCGACGGCATCGCCGAGTGGGCCAACAAGCTGGGGGTGGGGCGGCCGACGGGCCTCGAGATCGCCGAGGACAAGGGCTTCCTGCCCACCAAGAAGTGGAAAGAGGAGACCTTCAACGAGCCCTGGTACCCCGGCCAGTCGCTCTCGGTCGCCATCGGCCAGGACGCGGTGGAGGCCAGCCCCGTGCAGATCGCGCGGATGCTCGTCACCATCGTCAACTCGGGCCGCCAGCCCGAGCTGCACCTGGTGCGCAAGGTGGGCGGTCAGGCCGTGCAGCCTCGCTTCACCAAGGTCGAGGGCAGGTACTGGTCGGTGCTGCAGGAGGGCATGCGCAAGACCGTCACCTGGGGCACGGCCCGCCCGATCCTGGGGAACCTCGAGGTGCCCACCGCCGGCAAGACCGGCACCGCCGAGAACGGCATGAGCTACCGCAAGGGCTACGGCTACACCCACGCCTGGTACATGGGCTACGGCCCCGCCGAGCCCGGCGACCCGCGCCCCCCCCTCGCCGTGGTCGCCTTCTTCGAGAACGGCGGCGAAGGCTTCGGGGTGGCCCTGCCCGCCGTCAAGCGCGTGATGGAGGCCTACTGGAAGATCGGCGAGTTCGCGCCCAAGCCGCCGGAGCCCGAAACGCCGCCAACCCCCGCGCCGGAGCCTGCCCCTTCGAACGCCGTGCGGTGAATATCGATGGCTGGTCAATAGCCGATGGCTCGTGGCCTGTGGCTCGTGGTTTACCCCTCCCCGTCCCTCCCCGCCGGCGGGGAGGGTTTATCCCCCCGGCCCCCCTTGCTAAGGGGGGCAAACAGACGGCGTTTGGCATTTAGCTATCGGCTATTGGCTATCGACCATCGACCATCGACCATCGACCTTCAGCGTCCGGCATCCCGAACTTTGCCTTTTCCCCCTGAATAGAGGTATAACCTTCCGAGATGCGTATCCGAGCGACCCTCAACGGCCTTTCGCTGCGCCTCGACGGCAACGAAACGCCCGATGTCCTGCGCAAGGCCCTGGCCGAGGTGCCCGAGTTGCCGCTCGAGGTCGAGGTCTCGGGCCAGATCGGGGTGGAGGTGCTGGAGGTGCTGTGCGAGGTGGGGCGCGAGCGGGGGCTTACCCTGCGGCCCCCGCGCGGGGAGCGCTTCATCCCCTACACCGAGGTGGTAGGCCAGACCCTGCGGGCCGGGCAGCGCGTCGAGTCGCCCGGGACGGTGGTGGTGCTGGGCGACGTCAACCCGGGGGCCGAGATCATCGCCGGGGGTGACGTGATCGTGGTGGGGAAGCTGCGCGGCTTAGCCCACGCCGGGGCCAGCGGCAACGAGGAGGCCAGCATCTGGGCCAGCGCCTTCGAGGCCAAGCAGATCCGCATTGCCCATCACGTCGCCCAGGCACCCGACGACCCCCACACCACCAAGAGCCCCGAGCGGGCGCGGGTGGCGGAGGGGCGGATCGTGCTCGAGCCGTGGGGGAAGCGCTAGGTACCGAACGCTGATAGCCGAACGCCGATGGTCTAACGCCGTAGGGACGGCCGTCCCTACGGCGTTTAGCTATCAGCTATCAGCTATCGACTACCGACGCTCATCGCTGCCCCAGCTTGATGGTCAGCACGTCGCCGCAGCTAATGCCGGGGCCCACGGCCTGCGGGCTGTTGGCGTGCAGGTTCACGTAGGTGGTGCCCTTGGGGTAGGCGGGGACCTGGGCGGCCGGGATGCGGGTGTAGGTGAGGGCGGTGCCGTCGGGGCCGGCCATGGCGTCCTTGAGGCCGAGGATCTTGTTGCCGTTCTGGGCCTTGCAGTTGGCGTCGCCCGCGTCGTTGAAGTGGATGTGGTTGGCGTACATCCCCGAGCCCGGCTTGAGCCCCTCGAGCCGCAGCCACACCTCGAGGTCGCCGTTGGGAAGGGTGATCAGCACCGCCGAGCCCTTGACCCCGCTGTCGCCCATCGCGGCCAGGTCGGTATAGCGCACGTCGGCCTTGGTGTCGTGGGCCGCCAGGGCCCCCACCGCCAGCACTGCTGCTACTGCCAAAAACGCCCATTTTTGCTTCATGGTTTCCTCCACGCGGCCGTACGTGGGGGGAGTAGGGTTTGGATTGGGGGGGCTCGAGTACACAACTCCTCCCCCTGTTGTGGTGTAGTGGCCCCGGCTACACCTGCGCCACGGGTGTAGCCGTGCGGGCTTTGTGAACGTGCCAGGGATTTATACCGCGTCTAGGCTAGAGGTAGAGGAGGATGCGCTCATGGAAAGCCTCGCCCCCCAATCCCCGGCGGATTCCGTCACCTGTGTGCCGCAGCATTTGTTGAGGGATGAGCCCGCCCTCCCGCCCCGTGAGAAGGGCCGCCTGTGGGAGGAAGTGCTCGAGCTTTACGACCTCCCCGACGGCGAATAGACCCTTGCGGAGGGCGGGCCCTGGGCCCGCCCTTTAGTTGGGCTTTAGGGTGCTCCCTTCCATGTTGCTCTAAGTATTGCCATGTATACTGCCTCAACTTCGATGCCATCGAGGAGAGGAATGCATGACCGAAGAACAACACCTGCGTGAGTACACCAAAGCGCTCAAAGCGCACCTTCCCCGCCACTTTTTCGAACCCGTCCCGGCCCGGTTGGCCTTCCTGCCAGCCTTCCTGGCGCTGTTTGGCCTGTGCACCTGGGGCATCCTGGCCACTCCCTATATCCTGCTCAAGCTGCTCTTATCCTTCGGGATCGGCTACGCCTTCATCGGGATGGGCTTCCTGGCGCACGAGATCCTGCACGGGGCGGTCACCAAGAACCCCGTCCTGCGCTCCATCACCGGCACCATCGCCTTCCTGCCGCTGATGGTAGGCGCGCGGCTGTGGCGCAAGTGGCACAACGTCGAGCACCACGGCTCCACCCAGCACCCCGAGGACGACCCCGACGCCATGGGCACCCTCGAGTCGGCCACCAAGCGCCCCATCGTGCAGTGGGCCTTCCGCCAGGTCCCGGCGCTGCGCAGCTTCTTCCTCTTCTTCGCCTGGACCTTCTGGTTCACCCTCCACGCCCACATGATGCTGCGGCGCTTTTTCCCCGACTTCAAGCCCAACGAGCGCCCGGCGGTGATCTTCCAGGCCATCCTGCCGCCTTTGGTGTGGCTGGGCGTGCTGCTGCTGGTGGGACCGCTCAACTTCCTGTTCGTCTTCGTGATCCCCTGGGTCATCGCCAACTTCATCGCGATGAGCTTCATCGCCACCAACCACCTGCTCAACCCCATCACCGAGACCAACGACCCCCTGCTCAACAGCCTCACCGTGCGCAACCCGCGCTGGCTCGAGTGGCTCACCCTGGGCTTCGGCTACCACATCGAGCACCACGTCTTCCCGGTGCTATCGCCCAAGTACGCCCACGTCGTCGCCGCCAAGATCAAGGAACTCTGGCCCGAGCGCTACAACGAGCTGCCGCACTGGAAGGCGCTGGTCTACCTCTGGAAGACCCCCCGCCTCTACCGCGACCACCGCAACCTCATCGAGCCCACCACGGGCAAGGTCTTCGGCACCATGGGCTTCGGCCTCAACGACGCCAAGGTGTTCCCCCGCAAGGCCGAGGCTCGCAGGCCGCGCCGCAAGACCCGGACGCAGAAGTGACGTCGGTGGCTGAACGCTGATAGCTCATAGCCGATAGCGGGTCGTACGTCGTACGCAAGACGCAAAACGCAAAACGCAAAACGCAAAACGACTATTCTTCACCCCCCTTAGCAAGGGGGGCTGGGGGGGATAAACCCTCCCCGCGCGCGGGGAGGGACGGGGAGGGGTGAACCACGAATCTCCGGCCCTTCGCTGACGGCTAACGGCTTATCGCTCCCCGCTTTCGGCTTGCCGCCTTTCGCGTTAGGCTATCAGGCATGCGGATTTTGGTAGCTAACGACGACGGCATTTTCTCTCCCGGCATCAAGGCCCTGGCGTTTGCACTGCGCGAGCTCGGTGAGGTCAACGTGGTCGCCCCGGACGTGGAGCAGTCCGGGGTGGGTCACAGCATCACCTTCCGGCGACCCCTGCGTTTCAAGCACACCGCCTCGGCGGGTTTTGGTGAGGTGCCGGCGTACCGGGTGGACGGCACCCCCGCCGACTGCGTGGTGCTGGGGAGCAACCTGCTGGGCCGTCCCGACCTGGTGGTCTCGGGCATCAACATCGGGGTCAACATGGGGCTCGACCTCACCCACTCGGGCACGGTGGCGGCGGCGCTCGAGGGCGCCTCGCTGGGCATCCCCTCCATCGCCTTCAGCCTCGACGCCTCCGGCGAGGAGCTGCGCTTCGAGGAGGCCGCGCGGCACGCGCTGAAGATCGCCCGCTGGGTGCTCAATAACGGCCTGCCGCCCCAGACGTTGCTCAACGTCAACTTCCCCAACCGCTCGCCCCGGGGCATCCGCGTGACCCGGCTCTCCACCCACCGCTACGAGGACTCGGTGGTCGAGCGCCACGACCCCGACGGGCGGCCCTACTACTGGGTGGCCGGCAAGCCCACCGCCGAACTCCAGGAGGGCACCGACTTCTGGGCCGTGCAGCACGGCTACGTTTCGGTCACGCCGGTCAGCCTGGACTACACCGCGCACGGCTTCCTCGAGCGCCTGGGCAACCTCACGGAGGGCTGAAGAACTCCGATGAACCGGGGCCGGAGCAGCACGCTCCGGCCCCTCGCGATTCGGATCGCCCCTACCCGCCGTCGGCCGGTCAAAGCAGCGTGCGCATGAAGGGCAGCTCGGCCACCAGCGTGAGGATCAGGCCCAGCACCACCCAGGCCACCATCCCCGCCAGGGTGCCGCCGGTACGCCGGCGCAGCCAGCCCAGGAAGACGGCCGTCACCACCAGCAGCAGGTTGGGGCCGGGGATGGCGAGGCCCGAGAGCAGGGGGAGCATGTAGCTCGAGAGCTCGCGGTAGCGGTCGCGCAGGGAGAAGTCGGCGGCCCCGCGCAGGACGGGCTCCATCAGGGCGATGCCCAGGAAGGTGATGTAGATGTTGGGAAACTCGCCCAGGCCCAGCGGTTCGCGCACCAGGCCGTAAAGCCCCATGACCACCAGCAGCACCACACCGGCCCACACGCCCTCGATCCAGTTCTGCCGAGCCCCAAGGTGCAGGTTGGCCAGCCCGATGCGCAGGTAGGCGATCAGCAGGGCCACGCCGCCGAGCAGCAGGTAGAACATGGGGCGCACCGTCTCGGCCTGGACGGGGGTGAAGGCGGCGAGCCAGTTGCCGTAGAGGAAGTAGCCGATGGCCGCCGTCAGCAGGCCCGCGATCAGGAGGGAGAGGATCAGCCAGCCGTGCACCGTGCCCGGCCCCAGCCGGAACTGGCTGTCGAGCTCGACGGTGCGCATGGGCTCGATGCGGCTTTCCCCGATGAGGATGAGGGCCAGGTAGGCCACGAAGACCACCAGCCAGGGCCAGAGGTGCCCCAGCGCCCGGCTGGGCAGGCTCACCTGCTGGCTGAGCAGGCTCAGGTACGACCTGCCCTGCTCGAAGTTCCCCCGGCCGTATTCCACGGCGGTGAGCACCTTGAGGGCGTCGGTGTACTCGTCGTCGAGGCGGCTGAAGCGGGGGAGGGTGCGCTCGAGGACCTCGGAAGCCTCCTCCAGCCGCCCCGCGCTCCACAGCAACTCCCCCTTGAGCAGGCTCTCGCGGGGGCTGTCGCCCAGCAGGAACACCCCCTCGGAGGGCTGCCCCAGGCGCTGGGCCATGCGCCCGGCCCCCAGCCGGCCCTCCGGCAGGCTGTCGGCGCGGCGGTAGGCGTCGTAGGCCTCCTCGTAGCGCCCCAGGATCTCCAGGGCTTTTCCGCGGTAGAGGTGAGCCTCGGGGTCGCGGTTGTTGGGCAGCGTGCCCAGGGCGTCGGCGGCGCGCCCGCGCAGCAGCAGCAGGCGGCCCTGCAGCAGCCGGACGGTGGCGCTCTCGGGGTCGGCGACGCCCTTGAGCTGCTCGAGGCTCTGCTCGGCGTCGGCGATGCGCTTGTCGTCGAGGTGGATGCGGGTCAGAAGCTCCAGGCTGGGCAGGTGCTGGGGGTTGGCGGTTAGGGCCAGCTCACAGGTGGCCTTGGCACTGCTCAAGTCCCCTCGGTTGTATAGGCTGCGGCACTGGAAAAAATAATCGTCCGCTCCCAGTTGGGCCAGGGCCAAATTGGCGAAAAACACCATCCAGAGCCCAATTCCGGCGAGCATACGGGGGGCCAAAACCATGCGGTAAGTCTACCATGTAACGTTAAGCGTTCCGGGCCGTGACGAACCACGCTCGAGGGTCATAACTCGGGATGGCGAGGGGAATCCTTGAACCGGGTCAAGTTATGTGGATAAACACATTTGCATAGAGTAAGTTAAAGTGCCATTACAGGCTGGCGAGCTTAAACGGAGGTAAGCACAGATGAAACGATGGATCGCGCTTGGCGTAGGCGTATGGGTGCTGGGGATGGCCCTGGCTCAGAACCCCGCTGCCGTGGAGAAGATGATCGAGGAGGGCAAGCTGCAGGCGGCCTACACCGAAGCCCTCATGCTGGGCAACTCGGGCTACGTGCTCGCGGCCAAGGCGGCGAGCTACTACGCGGGCTACCAGGCCGGCGACAAGGAGAAGGGCTCGTGGTACGACCGCGCCGAGGAGGCCGCCAAGAAGGCCATCCAGGCCGACCCCGACAACCCCGAGGCCTACTTCGAGCTGGCCCGCGCCCACGGGCGCCTGGCGCAATTCCGGGGCATCCTCGACAGCCTCAACCTGGCCTCGAGCGTGCGCGACAACCTCAACAAGGTCCTCAAGCTCAACCCTAAACACGCCGGGGCCAAGGTGGCCCTCGCGCTGTGGCACCTCGAGCTCACCCAGAAGGGCGTGGGCTGGCTCTACGGCGCCAACGGCGGGCAGGTGGTGCCGTTGTTCGAGGAGGCCGTCAAGCTCGAGCCCCAGACCATCATCCACCGCGTGGAGTACGCCACCGCGCTGGCCCGGCTGAACCGCAAGGCCGACGCCGTCAAGCAGCTCGAGTACGCCCTCTCCCTCCCGGCCAAGACCTACGCCGACCGGAAGGACCTCGAGCGCGCCAAGCGGCAGCTCGAAGAGCTCAAGTAGGCGAAACCTGCGCAGGGACGGCCGGACGGCCGTCCCTGTCGTCATCTCGGCCATGGCTATGGGCCATCGGCTGCTCCTACTCCGGGCTGAGCGCCTCGTGCACCCGCGTCAGCACGTAGGCCCGCACGTCCGGGGGCCAGCCCTGCACCAGCTCCTCGAGCCGCCACAGGTCGCGGGCGTACAGCGCGCGGGAGGCCTCCTCGTAGCCGGGCAGGTTGCCCGCCATGGTGAGCATGAAGCGGTCGGCGGCCTCGAGGGCGCGGCGCAGGCGCTGCTGGGGCGACTCCTGCTTGCGGGCCTCCTCGACCAGGCGGCGCAGGGCGGCCGAGACCCCGCCGGGCTGGGCCTCGAGCCACAGCCAGTGGCGCGGCAGCAGCGAGACCTCGCGCGAGGTCACGCCGAGCCGGGGCCGCCCGGGGCCGTTGCGGCTGGGGGCAGGGGCGGCGCGCTCGAGCACCTCCTCGAGGGTGCCGCGGAAGTCGAAGTCGACCTGCATCCCGGTGGGGTCGTGGAAGATCAGCAGGGGCTCGGCGTCCGGGTGCTGCTCGAGGTGGGTCTTGGCGGCTTCCAGCACCTCGGGGAGAACCCCCGAGGCGATCTGGCGGGCCCCGGCAAAAGCGGTGTAGGTGTCGTGCTCGTCCATACCTCAATATTACCCGGGTAATATGCAGTTGTCAATATTGCCCGGGTAATATTCGGGCGCTCAGTCGCCCACCCTTGGCGTGGGCAGCCGCAGCCCCAGCCAGCGGCTCGACAGGCGCAGGGCGATGGTGGTCAAAGAGCCCAGCACCAGCGCCAGGGCGGCGAGGTCGGGCAGGAAGTGGTAGATGGCGTAGACCACGGCGGCCCCGCCCGCGGCGGCGGTGGCGTAGAGGTCGCGGTTGCGGTAGAAGATGCCGGGGATCTGGCCGGTGAGCAGGTCGCGCAGCACGCCCCCGCCCACTCCCGAGACCGTCCCGGCGAACACGCAGCCCCAGAAGCCCAGGCCGAAGGTGAAGCCGCGCTCGGCGCCGAGGGCGGCGAAGATGCCCAGGCCCAGCGTGTCGAGGTAGTAGATGGGGCGCTCGAGCCGCTCCACCCGCCCGTAGAAGCGCCACACCAGCAGCGAGACCGCGAACACCACCCACAGCACCGCCTCGTTGCGGAAAGCCTGCGGCGGCAGCGAGCCCACCACGACGTCGCGGATCGAGCCCCCGCCCACCGCCGTCACGCCCGCCAGCACCAGCACGCCCACCAGATCGAAGCGCTTCTGCACGCCCATCAAGGCGCCCGAGGCCGCGAAGGCCAGCGTGCCCAGCCAGCCCAGCCACTCGAGCACCTGCCAGGGGTTCACGGCGCCTCGAGCAACGCCACGCAGCGGGCCTGGACGTGGTCGGGGGCCAGCCCTTCGGAGGTCTTGAAGGTGAGGCCCACCCGGTCGGGGGGGAGGGACAGCAGCCCGGCCAGGCGGGCCTGGATGGCGGCGCGGTGGGGGCCGAGCTTGGGCTTGTCGAGCGTGACGACGCCGCTGACCTGGCCCACCCGGTAGCCCATCCCCGCGACCCGCTCGAGCACCGCCTCCAGGATCACCCGGCTCTCCAGGCCCTTCCACCGGGGGTCGGTGTCGGGGAACAGCGCCCCGATGTCGCCTAAGGCGCAGGCCGATAGCAGCGCGTCGCAGAGGGCGTGGAGGATCACGTCGCCGTCGGAGTGGGCCACCGCCCCGCGCTCAGAGGGGATCTCTACCCCGCCCAGCCACAGGGTGCGGCCGGGCTCGAGGCGGTGGGCGTCTTCGCCAAAGCCGATTCGCATGGCCCTCATTTTCCAGGGTCAGGGCCGCGCGGTCCAGCCGAGCGCGGCGGTTTGGCCCTTGACGCTGGCCCCTCGAGCCTCGAGACTCTTTCCATGGCGATCTACATGGTCTACGACGACGCCCTGAGGCTGATGCAGCAGTGGACGCCCTCCGAGAGCCTGCGCCGCCACATGATGGCGGTGGAGGCGGCCATGCGCGCCTACGCGCGGCACTTCGGCGAGGACGAGGAGAAGTGGGCCATCACCGGCATCCTCCACGACTTCGACTACGAGAAGGAGCCCGAGACCCACCCCTACAAGGGCGTCGAGCTGTTGCGCAAGATGGGCTACTCGCCGGAAGTCTGCGAGGCCATCCTGGGCCACGCCGACGTGCCCGAGCACCCCCGCACCACCCTCATGGCCAGGGCGCTCTTCGCCGTAGACGAGCTCACCGGCCTCATCACCGCCGCCGTCTACGTGCGCCCGGACAAGAACATCGCCGGCCTCGAGCTCGGCAGCCTCAAGAAGAAGTTCAAGGACAAGGCCTTCGCCGCGCGCGTCGACCGCGAGGGCATCGTGCGCGGGGCCGAAGAGCTGGGCGTGGACCTCGACGCCCACATGCAGTTCGTCCTCGACGCCATGAAGGCCGACGCCGAGCGGCTGGGCCTGGCCGGCAACTGAAGCCCTGGCGATGCCGACCGAGCGCGAAGACCAAGGCCCCACCGAGATCGCCCGGCTGCTGGAGGGCATCCCCGCCCTGCTCGAGCAGGGCCGCGGCGAGGAGGCCGAAGAGGCCCTCGAGGCCGCCTACCGCCACTACGCCACCCTCAGCCGCAGCCTGGTGGCCGCCGCCGACGCCGACAGCCTCGCCAACCTGCTCGAGCTCGTCCAGCCCCCGCCGCGTCAGGTCGCCCTCCTCGCCGACCTGCTCGAGGCCGAGAGCTTCCTGCGCCTGCGGCAGGGCGACGAGGAGCGGGCCTTGCACTGCGCCCACAAGGCCCTGCGCCTCTACCTCGAGGCCGCCCTGCACGACCCCGAGCTGCACGAGCCAGTCGCACAGCCCGTGGCCTACCTCACAGAATTCCTCCAAGACGAAGCCCTCAGCGACCTAGGCGTGCGGCCCTCCAAGGCCACCGCCCGCCGCCTGCGCGAGTACCAGGAGCGATTCGGGGAATAACCATACGAATCGGCAAAGCCGTCAGCCATCAGCCGTCAGCTTTCAGCCCTCAGCGAAAGGCTCGTGGCTAGTAGCGTGTAGTTTGTGGTTCACCCCGCCCCGTCCCTCCCCGCGTGCGGGGAGGGTTTATCCCCCCAGCCCCCCTTGCTAAGGGGGGTGAAGAAAAGGCGTTTAGCGTTTAGCGTTTGGCGTTTCGCGTCTTGCGTTTCGCGTTCGGCTATCGGCTATGGGCTATCGACTATCGCCCCCTCACCGCGGCAACTCGAGCACGTACAGGCTATAGTCCCCGCTGCTCAGGAACACCACCCGCCGCCCGTCGGGCGAGACGCGCCACTGGTCGTGGCTGATCTTGCGGCCCAGGTCGGCCAGGGGGCGGGCTTGCTGGCGGCGTGCGTCGTACTCCATCAGGCGGTGGGTGGGCGCGCCGGGCTTGAACTCGACGTAGACCAGGCGGTCGGCGTCGCGCCAGCGGTAGGAGCCGAAGAAGGGGAGCCTGCGGGCGCTGCCGCCCTCGCGCGGGAGCAGGAACAGCCCGTCGGGGCGGTCGGGCTCGAAGGCGGTGGAGTAGATCACCCAGTTGCCACCGGGGCTGGCGCTGAGGTTGCGGGGGGAGCGGGCCCTGCCCAGCACCTTCCCGGTCCCGGTGCGGACGTTGTAGGTGCGGATCGAGCGCTCGGCCTCGCGGGGGCTGCTCTTGCCGCTGAGCAGCAGGGTCTCGCCGTCGAGCCAGCCCGAGATGCCCCCGCCGTAGAGGGTGGCGACGGAGCGGGGGCTGCCGCCGAGGGTCGTCACGAAGACCTGGGTGGCGCGGGTGTCGAAGTTGCCCTGGCTGCTGGTGACGCCCCAGGCCACCCGGCGGTTGCCGGGGGCCCAGGCCACCGCGGCGCCCCGGTTGGGCAGGCTGTAGCGCTGGCCGCTGCTCACGGCCTCGAGCCCTGAGCTCGGGCTCCCGGGGAACAGCGCGTAGGCCCAGTCGGGGCTGTAGTAGGCCAGGGGCAGCTCGAGGCGGGGCGGCCCGGGCCTGGCGACGTCCACGGCGTAGTAGCCCAGCCGGGCCTGGGGGGTGGGCTTGTCGAGGAACAGCACCCGGCGGCTGTCGGCGCTCCACTGCGGCTCCACGCAGCAGCCCCCGGGGGTGATGCGGCGCAGGCCCGAGGGCAGGGGAGCGGCGGAGGCGGGCTCGAGGGCGGGCCGGGGGAAGCCCTGCAGGGTGCGGGTAGGCAGCCAGGGGGTGCTGCCCGGGGCCGGGGGCCAGGTGCGGGCGAAGTCGTTGAGCAGGCCGCCGCCCCGGCGGGCCTGGGGCTGCTGCAGGGGCAACTGCCAGCGGCGGGGGTTGTCGAGGTCGCGCTGGAAGCTGCGGTTGAAGCCGCCGGTGAGCATCAGGCTGTCCCAGTCGGCGGCGATGTAGAGCATGGGGTTGAAGAAGCGCTGGTGGGAGCGGTCGCGGATCTCGAGGTGCAGGTGCGGCGCGGCGGTGCAGCTAAACTGCGAGTCGCCCGAGACCCCGATCACCTGCCCGCGCCTGACCCGCGTGCCCACCTTCAGCGGCGAGCGCTTCTGCAGGTGGCCGTAGAAGCTCGCCAGCCCGTTGCCGTGGTCGATGACCACGTTGTGCGGCGGGGAGCCGTGGGGCCCGTCCACCTCGCTCACCACCCCGTCCCCGATGGCGACGACGGGGGTCCCGCAGGGGGCGGAGAGGTCGAGCCCGAAGTGGATGCCCTGCCCGGCCCCGTAGCCGTCGCGGCGCTGGCGGTAGGCGCCGGTGGTGTTGCCGTAGAGCTGGCCCAGCAGCCAGGTGTCGGGCCCGGGCGGGGCGGCGAAGGGCAGCCCGAACTGGCGGGCCGGGGGCGCGATCTGGCTGTCGGGCAGGGGAGGGGCGTAATGCGCGAGCGCGAAGGGGAAAAGGCCCAATCCGAGGAGAATCCAGCGCCGGACCATGCCCCATGATGGGCCGCTCCCTGGTGGGGCTTATAGGACGTGCCCCACCATCGGGAACGGGCGCTACGGGAGCTGCACCTCGAGCGCGACCTCGCAGGCTTGCTCGAGGCTCAGGCCCTGGGCCTCCTGGTAGAGCGCCTGGGCCTCCGGCCCCAGCCGCGCCCGCGCCTGCTCGATGTTCTCCGCGAGGGCCTGCTGGCTTCCGGGGGGCAGGGGCACGGTGCGCTCGTCGCTCCAGTGCTGCACCGCCACCGCGACCTGCAGCGCCGGGGCGGGGTGTCCCAGGGCCAGCAGGGTGTCGGCGCAGTCGGCCAGCACCTTCGCCAGCGGCACCACCTGCCCCATGCGGCGGAAGATCAGGAGGCTCTCCAGGCGCAGGGGCCAGGCCTCGCGGGCCTGCCCGAGGTTGACGAGCCGGTTGGCGACGTTGGTGAGGCCGGTGGCGATGCCCTGCTGGTCCTTGAGCCGCCGCTTGATCTCCAGGCTCTCGTAGAGCCAGCGCAGGGCCTCCTCGTCGTCGTCGGCCACGACCGCCAGGTTGCCCAGGGCGTAGGCCACGCCCTGCTCGTCGCCGATGGCGCGCTTGAGCTCGAGGCTCTGCAGGAAGTAGGCGCGGGCGGGCTCGTTGTGGCGCTGCAGGCCGTAGACGATGCCGATGTCGTTGAGGGCGGTGGCCTCGCCCCAGCGGTCGGGGATCTGCCGGGCCAGCCGCAGGGCCTCCTCGAAGGCCGGCAGGGCCTCCTCGAAGCGCCCTGCTTCGCGCAGCAGCAGGCCTTTGAGGTGGGAGGCGTCGGCCAGGGTCTGCGCGTCGCCCCAGGCGCGGCTGGCCTCGAGGCTCGCTTCGGCGAGCTCCATGCTCTGCTCCCAGTGGCCCAGGTCCTTCAGTAGCGCCGCCAGCGAGGCCTGGCCCCTGGCCCGCAGCCGCTGGGGGATCTCCGCGGGCATCTCGAGGAAGGTCCGGTGCCAGCGGGCCGACTCGAGGTAGAAGCCGCGCACGTAGTAGAACCAGCGCAGGCCCGCCGCCATCTCCAGGCCCGCCCCGGCCCGGCCCAGCCGCTCGAGGGTGCCCAGCGCGGCGCGGAGGTTGTCGAGCTCGAGCTCGACCCGGTGGATCCAGCTCACCTGCTCGGGGCCGCGCAGCTCGGGCTCGGCCCGCCGGGCGAAGGCCCGGAAGTGCTCGGCGTGGGCAAGGAGGGCGTCCTCCCGCGCGCCGGGGGAGAGCTTGTCGTGGGCGAATTGCCGCAGCAACTCGTGCATCAGGTAGCGCCCGCCGTGGTGGGGGTCGCGCTGCACGAGCGACAGGTTGACCAGCCCCAGCAGGCCCGAGACCGACGCCCCGGCCACCTGAGCCGCCCCCTCGCGGTCGAAGCCGCCTCGGAACACCGCCAGCCGGGCGAGCACCCGCTGCTCCTCGGGGTGCAGCAACTGCCACGACGACTCGAACACCGCCCGCAGCGAGCGGTGGCGTTCGGGGCGGGCCTCGTCGCCCTCGGGCGAGCGCAGGAAGCCGAGGTTCTTCTCGATCTCCTCGGCGATCTCGCCCAGGCTGAGCACCTTGGCCCAGGCCGCGGCCAGCTCCAGCCCCAGCGGCAGGCCCTCCACCGCGCGGCAGACCCCGCGGGCGGCCTCGAGCTCGGCGGGCCCGAGCCGCAGG
>NZ_KE387027.1:601020-605765 GCF_000430045.1 Calidithermus chliarophilus DSM 9957
GCCGCCTCGAGCCGCTCCAGCAGGGGCCGGGGCCAGCCGCCCGAAGCCTGCCACAGCGCCCGCACGAAGGCCTCGGGCGGCTCCCAGCGCAGCCGGCCGCGCAGCAGGACGCGGGCCGACTCGAGGGAGAGGGGCTGCAGCTCGAGCTCCGCCAAGAGCGGGGGCACGGGCCACTCACCCCCGCTCCCGCCCACGGCCACGCCCGTCACCGGGCCCTGGGGGTCGCTCATCAGCTCGGCGAGCACCTTGCGGCTGGCCACGTCGAGCTCCTCCGGCCGGTCCACCAGCCACAGCACCGGCCCTTCAAGCTGCCGCAGGGCGGCGCTGCCCTGCCGGATCACCGCCTCGGCGAGCTCGAGGCCCACCCCGTCGAGCAGCGCGCCGTAGGGGTGGGTGGCGTAGGCGCGGCGGCCGGTGAGCCAGAAGGTGCGGTAGCCCAGCAGCCGGGCGCTGCGCTGGGCCTCCTCGAGGAAGCGCGTGTGCCCAGCCCCGCCGGGCCCCGCCGAGCGCAGGAGCCCCCGGCGGTGCTGGGGTAGGGCGCGCAGGAAGTGCTGCAGGCCGAGCTGTACGGCCTCGCGCTCGAGCCAGCGCGTCTGCTGGGCCTCGGCCTCGTCGAGGGCCTCCACCAGCCGCGCGCGCCCTTGCCGCTTGGCGCTCAGCAGGTACTGGTCGGCCCGCTCGAAGAGGGCTTCGGGGGTGTCGGCCCCGGCCCGGCTCGTCGCCAGGCCGATGCTCAGGGTGAGGGAGAGGGGCGGGTTGCCCGCGAAGGGCCGCGACTGCACCACCCCCAGCAGCCGCTCGGCCAGCAGGGCGGCCTGGACCTGGTCGGTGCCCGGCAGCAGCAGCACGAACTCGTCGCCCCCGTAGCGGAACAGGCGGTCGTGGGCGCGGATCGCGCCCTGCACGCGCTCGACCAGCTCGCGCAGGACGGCGTCGCCGCGCGGGTGGCCGAAGGTGTCGTTGATGCTCTTGAAGTGGTCGAGGTCGAGGATCAGCAGCGCGCTCTCGTCGCCGGTGAGCTCGGCCTCGCTGAGGGCGGCCTCGAGGCTGGGGAAGAGCTCGGCCCGGCTCAGCGCGCCCGTCAGCGGGTCGAGCTGCGGCGAGATCATGGGCGCTCCCGGGGCATGAGGCCATTTTACGGGCAAAAGAACCGGGCCCTGGTCAGGTCTGTGGCATCATGGGCGCGTGGATTGGATACAACCTTACATCGGCCAGATCAGTTTCGGCGGCATTGCGGGCTTCGCCACCGGCTACACCATCAACAAGGTGGGCAAATTCGTGGCGGTGGCGTTCGGCATCATCTTCATCGTGGTGCAGGTGCTGGCCTCGATGGGCTACCTCAGCGTGGACTGGACCCGCATCCAGCGCGACGTGGAGCCCTTGTTCCAGCAGGAGCAGCTCAAAACCGCCTGGGACCGCCTGGTCGCGGTCCTCACCACCAACCTCCCCTTCGGGGGGGCCTTCGTGGCCGGGCTGGTCCTGGGGCTGCGCAGGGGGTAAACCGTGCAGAAGTGGACGCGTCTTCTCGGCCTGCTCTTCCTCCCGCCCCTCCTCCCCTTCGGCCTGGCGGTCCTCCAGGACGCGCTGCGCATCGCCCGGCGCGGCCTGTGCGAGGGCTGGATGGACGCGCCCGACTACCCCTGCACCGTGGGTCAGTACCTCGGCCAGTGGGTGCTCAGCCCCTTCGGCGCGGCCATCTTCGCCGCCTACCTCATCCCCTGGGCCCTATTGCTGGCCCTGCTGTACCCGGCGGTGCTGTGGGCGCGGCAGGCCTGGCGGCGCTACTCGCGGCCCGGAGCCCTCGAGGGCTGAACCGCCCGGCTATCGCCGCAGGACCTCGAGCGGCGTGGCGATGAGGTCCACCTGGCGCTCGGGCTCGGCGTAGAGTTCTTCCATCAGCATCATAGGGTGGGCCAGGGTGGCCCAGGGCGCGGCCACCGGCAGGTGCCGGGGCGGGAAGCCGTAGCCCTTGCCGATCCAGCCGAACTTGCGGTCTACGGCCACGCAGCCCACGAGCACCAGGTCCAGCGGGGTGTCCTCCAGCCGCACCGGCTTGCCGTAGCGGGTGATGTCGCGCACCCGCTTGAGCAGCGCCGGCTGCACGTACTCCAGCAGCAGGAAGTGCCCGCCCTTGTCGGGGTGGGGCATCACCAGCCGCTTCCCCGACTTGAGCACGGCCTCGCGCAGGGGCTTGAGCACCTGGTCGGGGCCGGCCAGCACCGTCTCGGCCTTGAGGAAGGGCTCGAGCCCCATCAGCTTCTCGGCCGCCTTGCCCGCCCCCACGAAGTTGGGGTGATGCCCGTGCGGCGGGGTGGGGTAGACGGCGGCCCGGCGCTGGGAAAGCGCGTTCCAGACCTGTTCGCGTAGCTGGCCTGTGGTCACGGGATAAGTATAGGTCGTGCGTCGGACGCTGAACGCCGAACGCCGATAGCCGATAGCCAAACGCCAAACGCAAAACGCAAAACGCCAAACGCAAAAAGCTTTTTCTTCACCCCCCTTAACAAGGGGGGCCGGGGGATACCCCCTCCCCGCGGGCGGGGGGGTTGGGGAGGGGTTGCCACGAACCTTTGGCTGATGGCTGACCGTTGACGGCTGACGGCTTATCGCTGGCAGCTCCCATTCCCCCGTCCCACGCGCTACGGGCCTCCCTGAACCTATTCCCCTACAACCACTCGAGCAAATGCCTCGCGTACGCCTCCAGGCACGCTTTGCGCTCTTCCTCGCTCATGTAGCGGGGGCCGTAGGCGATGAAGGGGGGGAGGGCCTGCATGCCTACGAAGGCGAAGGTGCCGTAGTGGAGGGGCTCGAGGAGGTGGGCGAGGTCGCGCTGGGGGGCGGCGGCGTAGTAGTCGGCCTTGTAGCCCACGGTCATGACCACCAGGCCCTTCTTGCCCTGCAGGAAGCCGGTCTCGAACTCGTGGGTGTCGTCGTAGGCGAAGCCGTAGGCCATCACGCGGTCGATCCAGCCCTTGAGGATGGCGGGGGGGCCGTACCACCAGTCGGGGAATTGCAGGATGAGCCGGTCGGCCCGGCGCAGCTTCTCGATCTCGGACCGGGCGTCGGGGCGCATCTGCCCGGTGATCTCCGCCGCCGAGAGCACCGGGTCGAAGCCCATGGCGTAGAGGTCGGAGAGCTCGACCTCGTGAGCGGCGGCCTCGAGCGCCCGCAGGCCCGCCTCGAGCAGCGCCGAGTTGAAGGAACGGGGCTTGGGGTTGGCGTAGACGTAGAGCACCCTCATGCCCCAAAGCCTACCGTGCCCGGGGGGCTACTTGGACTCGGTGGTCTCGAGCAGCCTGCGCGCCTTGCCCTCGGGCAGGATGAACCCGCCCGACACCACGTACTTCAGCGCCTCCTCGATGGTGATCTCGAGGGGGATCACCTCGGCGGTGGGCACGATGATCGCCATGCCCGAGGCCGGGACCGGCGAGGTGGGCACCAGCACCACCGTGTAGCCCTCGGGGAGCGGGGGGAGCCGCTTGCCCACCTCGGCGGTGGCGATGAAGCAGAGGGTGTAGACCCCCTTGCGCGGGTACTCGATGACGGCCGCCCGCTGGAAGTGCACCTCGGGCTGGCCCAGCAGGGTGTGGGCGATCTGCTGCACCGCGTTGTAGACCTCGCGCACCAGCGGGACCGACTTGAAGCTGCGGTCGATGCCCGCCAGGAGCACCCGGCCCACGTAGTTCCCCGCCAGGACTCCGGCCAGGATGATCATGCCCAGCACCGCCAGGATGCCGATGACCGGCAGCAGGGGCAGCAGCCAGGGGGGAGGGGTGAGCCCCACCACCCGCATCAGCGCGGTGATGATGTCGGCCGAGGAGTTATACACCCACACCAGTACGTAGACCGTGACGGCCAGGGGCAGCAAGGCCAGCAGCCCCCCGATGAAATAGCGCTGGAGTCTTATAGCCATACCTTGCCCCCAGTTTATTGAGGCGGGGGAATTCGCTTTGGCAACCGGGCCCGCAATTAATCCCTGCTCCAGCGGGGCTCGAGGCCCTGAGGGGCGCTTCTCATTTACGGGTGCTAGTGTGAGGCCCGTGAACGTCTTGGCCGACTGGCTGTTCGTGCTCGTGTGGGCCGTGGGGCTGGTGGGCACCTTCGTGCCGGTCCTCCCCGCGACCCTCATCATCCTGGCCGGTGTCCTGCTGCACGAGCTGCTGGTGGGCTTCTCCGAGGTCTCCCGCCTCACCTGGGTGTGGCTGGCGCTGACCGCGGCGGCGGCGATGCTGGTGGACAACCTGGCGGGCCTCATCGGCGCCCGGCGCTACGGGGCGGGGCGGGCCGGGGTGTGGGGCGCCTTCCTGGGCGGCGTCGTAGGCCTGTTCGTCCTGCCGCCGCTGGGCGTGTTCGTGATGCCCCTGGTGGGGGCGCTGGCCGCGGAGAGCCTCAGCGGCAAGAGCGGCGGGGCGGCCTTGCGGGCGGCCTGGGGCACCTTCGTGGGCATGCTGGGGGGCATGGCCGGCAAGTTCCTGCTGCACCTGATGATGGGGATCCTCGTGCTGCGGGCCATCTTCTGAGGGGCGACGTGACCTGGGGCGTGCAATCCGGCGGGCGGGCCTGGCTGTACCTGCGGCTCCTGCCGTTGCTCTTGGTGCTGCTGTGCGCCAACGCCGAGACCCGCCAGGCGGTGAGCGGGGCTCTCGAGCACGTCTTCTCCTCCCCGCCGTGCTCCGGCCCCGCCTGCGTCGCCCTGGAGCCCCCGCCCGCCAGCCCGGCCCTGCCGGGCCCGGTCGTGCAGCCCCTCA
>NZ_KE387027.1:605865-622425 GCF_000430045.1 Calidithermus chliarophilus DSM 9957
CCCGCCCGCCCCTCCCTCTCCCGGCCGCACGGCCCGGCCATCCCCCGGGCCCCGCCCCCCGGCCTCGCGTAGACTTGGTCCGTGAGCCCGGGCCGTCCCTGCAGCGGCAGGCGTCCGGCCGGGCACGAGCGATGAGCGATAAGGGTATCGGGAGATCACGATGAGCTACGTCCTGGTCAGCCGCAAGGGGTGCCACCTGTGCGAGGAGGCCGAGCAGATGCTGGGGGCCCTGCGCCTCCCCTTCGAGCTGCGCGACGTGGATCAGGACCCCGAGTTGCGGCTGGAGTACAGCTTCCGCGTCCCGGTCCTGCTGCGGGGCTCTGAGGTGCTGATGGAGGGCCGCTTCGACGCGCCCCGGCTCGTCCGGCTTCTCGAGCAAAGCGGTGACGGCGCACAGCCGGTAGCCGACTAGCCACGTCGGGCACGGCGACCTGAGCGGCCGTGCGGGCAATTGTGTAAAGGTCTACTAAACTGCGGAAGGAGAGCTTAGGTATGGACCCAATCATGATCGAAATCGGGCCGATCCAGATCCGCTGGTACGGCTTCTTCCTGGTGGTGGCGATCTTCGCCGGGTTCGAGATCGCCAAGCGCTACCTGCGGGGCTGGGGCTACGACCCCGACCGCTTCGAGCAGGCCGCCTTCTGGGCGGTGGTGGCGGGGGTGATCGGCGCCCGGCTGGGCTACGTGCTCACCAGCCCCAGCGACTTCGCCGACAACCCCATCTCGGCCTTGTACATCTGGCAGGGCGGGCTCTCGATCCACGGCGCGCTGATCGTGGGCATCCTGGCCTTCTGGCTCTACTCGCGCCGCTACGGCACCCCCTTCATGCCCTACCTCGAGGCCTCCCTCCCCGCCGTGGCGCTGGGGGTGATCGCCGGGCGGCTGGGCAACTTCATGAACGGCTCCGACACCGTGGGCCGCCTGACCACCCTGCCCATCGGCTTCACCTGGCCCGAGTCGGCCTCGGGCTTCCCCGGCCTGTGCAAGGCGGGCGACGTGGTCACGCTGGCCTACGGGCTGTGCCTGGGCGAGGTGGTGCGCGGGCCGGTGCACCTGACCCAGATCTACGGGGTGGTCATCGGCGTCGTCCTCACCGTGCTGGTGGTGCGCTGGCTGGCGATGAAGAAGCCCTGGGGCTACGCCTTCTGGCAGTTCGTGCTGTGGTACAGCGTGCTGCGCTCGGTCTTCGAGGAGACCTTCCGGCTCAACCCGCTGTGGGTCAACGTCTACGAGAACAACCAGCTCGGCGTCGGCTTCTTCACCGCCACCCAGATCTTCTCGATCCCCCTGATCATCCTGGCGATCGTCATGCTCTACCGCCTGCCCCGCGGCACCCGCGAGGCCGTCGCGGTGCCCGTGAACACGCCCCCGAAGGCGGACAAGGCCGAGGCCAAGCCGCGCAAGAAGGGCTAACCCCGCCGGACGGCGACGAGGAGCGGGTGGCGCGAACACGCCACCCGCTCTCGCCATCCCGAACGGCGCCTCAACGCAGGCCCGGGGGCTCGGCAGGCTTGAGCCAGAAGTTGCGCTCCTCCGCCTGCTTGAGGTAGGCGCACAGGCTCTCGAGGTCCTTGAAGTAGATCACTTCGCCCTTGCCCTCCACGGGGCGCACCGAGGCCCTGACCTCTCCGGCCGGCCCGTGCCACAGGCGCAGTTCAAGGGCGATGGCTTTCGAACCCATTGCTCCCTCCTGCGAACGAATCTAGCAAGGCCGGCGTTATATCGCCGTTACAGCAGGGTTACACCGGACGAGGCTGCTGCGGGGCGCTCCCCCGGCCTCGAGCCCGCCCCTGCGGGACATTTGCTGCCGCCCCCCGGCCTAGCATGGGGCCATGGAAACCACCCGGACCGGAAAAGCCCTGCGCCGCAGCGACGTGGACAAGCTTTACCAGGCGCGCCTGTGCGACCTCGAGACCGCCGCCGCCATGGTGCAAAGCGGCTGGCGGGTCTACGTCTCCGGCAACGCCGCCACCCCCACGCCCCTGCTCGAGGCCCTGGCCGCCCGCAAGGACGAACTGCACGACGTCGAGCTCGTCCACGTGCTCCAGCTCGGCCCCGACCCCTTTCTCGCGCCCGAGATGGAGGGCCACTTCCGCCGCCGCTCGATGTTCGTGGGGCCCGCCGACCGCGAGGCGGTCAACAGCGGCCGCGCTGACTACGTGCCGATCTCGCTGCACCAGATCCCCTGGCTGTTCAAGCGCGGCCTGCTGCCCCTCGACGCCGCGCTGGTGCAGGTCTCCCCGCCCGACGAGTTCGGCTTCGTGAGCCTGGGGGTAGAGATCATCGCGGCCAAGGCCGCCGTGGAGATCGCCCGCCAGGTGATCGCACTGGTCAACCCCCGCATGCCCCGCACCCTGGGTGACACCTTCGTGCACGTCTCGAAGTTCGCGGCCTTCGTCGAGGTGGACCTGCCGCTGCCGCAGCTCGAGCGCGGCGGCTTCAGCGAGGTGGAAGCCCGCATCGGCAAGCACGTCGCCGACCTGATCGACGACGGCTGCACGCTGCAGATGGGCATCGGGGCCATCCCCGACGCGGTGCTGGCCAACCTCGAGGGCCGCCGGGACCTGGGCATCCACACCGAGATGGTCTCCGACGGGGTGATGGAGGCGCTCGAGCGCGGCATCGTCACCGGCAGCCGCAAGACCCTGTTGCCGGGCAAGGTGGTGGGCACCTTCGTGCTGGGCAGCGAGCGGCTGTACCGCTTCGTGCACAACAACCCCCTCTTCGAGATGCGCCCCGCCGACTTCGTCAACGACCCCTTCACCGTCGCCCGCAACGACCGCATGATCGCCATCAACTCGGCGCTCGAGATCGACATCACCGGCCAGGTCTGCGCCGACTCCATCGGCAGCACCATCTACTCCGGCTTCGGCGGCCAGCTCGACTTCATCCGCGGCGCGGCCGCCAGCGAGGGCGGCAAGCCCATCATCGCCCTGCCCTCGACCGGCAAGAACGGCGCCTTCTCCCGCATCGCCCCGGTGCTCAAAACCGCCGCCGGCGTCGTCACCACCCGCGCCGACGTCCACTACGTCGTCACCGAGTACGGCGTGGCCGAACTCTTCGGCCGCAGCCTGCGCGAACGCGCCCAAGCCCTCATCAACATCGCCCACCCCAACTTCCGCGAACAACTCACCCAAGCCGCCTGGGAACGCCGCCTGTTGCCGAGGGGGTACATGGGGGTGAGGCTGTAGGAGGGCGGGGAAGGGGCTTGGGGAGGTCCGTGGTAGACGGCGGTAAGCCGTCAGCTTTCAGCCATCAGCCGTCAGCAGTAAACGAAGGGCTTGTGGCCCGTGGCTCGTGGTAAACCCCACCCCTTCCTTCCCCGCGTGCGGGGAGGGTTTATCCCCCCCAGCCCCCCTTGCTAAGGGGGGTAAAGAAAAGGCATCTTGCGTTCGGCTATCGGCTATGAGCTATCGACCATCGACCATCGACCACGACCATCGACATTTCTCGCCGTACCCCCCTAATTCAATATCCGATTCGCCCGGATCTGCGCCAGGACCTGCTCGAGCTGTTCCAGCGACGCGTCGATCTGCTCGAAGCTCTGGGCATAGCTCTCGATGACCTCGGGGTCGCTGAGGTAGGGGGCGGTGTTGCGGAAGGTCTGCCAGCCCTCGCGGATCTGCGCGATGATCTGCTCCGCGCCGTCGGAGGCCGCCAGGAAGTGGGCGAACTGGGGGCTCTGCTCGGCCCTCTCGAGCCGTGCTTCTTGGGCATCGACGATGGCTAGGAGGGCTTCGACGCGGGGACTCAGGGCCATGAGGCTACCTTAGCAGAAGAAGGCGTGGGGCGTGGGGAATATGGACCCGGCAGGGTGCGGCAGGCGGGCTCATGCGTTAGAATCACGACTTGACGCCTCGAGGAGGCATTTCTCCCGGAAACCCGACCTATGCCCGACCCCCGTCCCAAGTCCGACCCCAACCCCTTCACCCACAACGTGCGCGTGGTGCTGGTGGGCACCCAGGAGCCCATGAACGTGGGTGCGGTGGCCCGCGCCATGCGCAACTTCGGCATGAGCGAGCTCTGGCTCGTGGCCCCTGAGCCCCGCGTGGTGGCCGACCTCGAGGCCCGCCCCAACTCCGACGCCTACCGCCTGGCCGTCCACGCCGACCCCATCCTCGACAACCTCCGCCGCGCCGACACGGTGCTCGAGGCCGTGGGCGACTGCCAGTTGGTGCTGGCGACCACGGCCCGCTCGCGCGACATCCACGTAGGCCGCCTGGCCGAGCCCCGGGGTGCGGCTCAGGCCGTGGCGCAGGTGGCCCAGCAGGGAAAGGTGGCCCTGCTCTTCGGGCGCGAGATGTACGGCCTGACCAACGAGGAGATGGACCAGGCCGGCCTCATCGTGCGCATCCCCACCGCCCCCGAGCAGCCCAGCCTGAACCTGGCCCAGGCCGTGCTGCTGCTGGCCTACGAGATCTTCGTCGCCATCACCGACCCCCCCGCCCCCAAGCCCGAGCGCCTGGCCGAGCGGGAGGCGCTCGAGCACCTCTTCGAAGACCTCGAGAGCTACATCCTGCAGATCGGCTTCACCGACGCCAAGCGCTTCGCCTACGCCCGCCGCCGCCTGCGCCGCATCTTGCACAAAGCCGAGCTGAGCCCGGGGGAAGTCCAGATGCTCCGGGGGCTGCTGCATCAGAGCCGGTGGTACGCGAAGAATGGGCCGCGTTGAATGCTGGATGCCGATAGCCGATAGCCGATGGCTGATGGCCGATAGCCGGGCGTGGGTCGTACGTCGTACGTCGTACGCAAAACGCAAGACGCAAAACGCCAAACGCAAGACGCCATGTTCCCCCCTTAACAAGGGGGGCTGGGGGGGATACCCCCTCCCCGCGTGCGGGGAGGGGTTCCTTTCACCACGAGCCACTAGCCTTTCGCTGACGGCTGACGGCTGAAAGCTGACGGCTTACCGCCGTCTACCACGAGCCACAGCACAGGCCACACGCCACGGGCCTACCCAACACCCTTCCCACCCCTAGGTTTTTTAGACTGGGTATCTTCGTTACGCTCTGATAGGCTAATGGTTCAAGGAGGGTAGAGCGGTGGATACCGACGTCAAACGTTACCTACGCCAAGGCTTTCACGTCGAAGGTCCGCTCTCGCCCGGCAAGTTCGAAAGCGAGCTGGCTAAGCGCATCGGCAGCCCGGGTCGCCGAAGACCGATCTTGCAGGCCTGGAAGCGCTATCTCGCGGGGGGCGGCCTCGAGGCGGTGCGAAGTTTTTACGCAGGGCTGCTGGCGCATCCCCGCGAGCGCCTGGAGGGGTTGGTGTATGCCATGCACCTGCCTTTCCTGGAATTTTATGCCGAACAGGTGCCGCGCCTGCTCGAGCCGGGTGGGGGGCGGGTGCTCGAGGTGGGGGCCTTCACGGGCGGGCTGGTGGGCTGGCTGGCCCGGGTCCGGCCCGACCTCGAGTGGCACGCCCTGGAGGGGGTGGCCGAGGCGGTGCAGATCGGGCGGGAGCGGCTGCCGGGCGTGACCTGGCACCAGGGCTGGTTCGGGGCGCCTTCGGGCTCCCCGCAGGAGGGGGGCGGGGGAGAGGCCCCGCCGCAGTTGCCCCTGATGGACGCCGTCCTGCTGTTGTCGGTGCTGCCGGAGGGCTATTTGGGCGACCTCCCAGGGCGCCTCGAGGCCGAGGCTTTCGACCGGCAGTTTGGGCTCCCCGGGCGGCTCATGGCCCTGCAGGGGCTGCTGCGGCCGGGCGGGCTGCTGGTTTACGGGCACGGCCCCTTCCTGGGCAAGAACCCCGAGCGGCTGGGGGCGATGCTCGAGGAGCTGGGCTTCAGCGAGGTGCGGTGCACCGGGGAGGGGGAGTACTGCCTGGTCAGCGCGCGCATGCCCGAGGAGCTGTCCCTGCGCCGCCGCGAGGAATCCGGCGTCCAGGTGGTGCCTCCTCCGGCCCCGGTCGCCCAGGCCCAGCCCGCCGCGGCGCCTGTCGAGGAGCTATGGCGCCTGCTCGAGGCCGAGGACTACGCCGCCGTCCTGCAAAACAGCCCCGAGGACGCCCGGGGTGAGCTGGCCTACCTGCGCGGCCGCGCTCTCTTCGCGCTCTCCCGCTTCGCCGAGGCCGAAGCCACCCTGGCGGGTGCCGGGAGGGCCGAGGCCGAGGACCTGCGGGCGTTCTGCTGGGTCGAGCTCGAGGACTACCGCCGGGCGCTGCCGCGCCTGGAGGCCCTGGCGAGCCGGGGCGGGCGCTACCGCTTCTACCTGGGCCGGGTTTACCTGGGCCTGGGCCGCCTGGCCGACGCGCTGCGGCAGTTGTTCGAGGCCGGGATCCCCGAGGCCGAGCTCTACTTCAAGACCGCGCTCGAGCGCATGGAGGAGCGCGCGGTGCGGCTGTCGCGCGAGGGGGACTGGAGCGAGGCCAGCCGCCGGGTGGAGTTCGTGGAGGACCTCTCGCCGCAGTTGCTCAGCCGGGGGCTGCTGCGCCTGGGCCTGCAGGCGAGCCTGAGCCAGGGGCTGTGGGCCCGCGCCCAGCGCTACGCCCAGCGGCTGTACGACCTGGGCGAGGCGGCCGGGGCGCTGGGGATGGCCCTGGTGGGCTTGCGGGTGCGGGGCCCGGAGGGCCTGGAGAGCGTGCCGCTGGAAAACCTCAAGGAGGTCGAGCCCTACCTCACCGACGCGGTGGCCCGCGCCGAGGAGGCCACCGCGCTCTTGGCCCTGGGCCTGCTGCGCCACCGCGAGGGGCGCCACACCGAGGCCCTGCGCTACCTCGAGGCCGCCGCGCGGGAGGGGCAGGGGGAGTCGAAGGGCTTCGCCTACCACCTGCTGGCCGAGGCCAAGCAGGCGCTGGGCCACTCCATGACCGAGGTGCTGGGCGACCACAAGCGCGCCCACGCCTTCCGCGCCTACGGCGTCGAGGAGCTTTTCGCGCTGGCCCAGCAGGCCTACGAGCAGGGCGAGACGGTGCTGGCGAGGGAATTCCTGGCCCGGGTGCGCGACAGCGGCCTCGAGCACTTCCGGGGCGACCCCAGCGCGGTGCTGCGGCTGGTGGAGACCCTCGAGGGCCCCTGGGAGGCCTTCCGGCTGCTGGCCCGCTCGCTCGAGCACACCCGCAACCCCTCGCTCGAGCTGCTCGAGCTGGCCTACCGCCTCTCGCGCGGCTTCAGCCAGAGCGAGGAGGCCCAGAACGTGCGGGGCCGCTACCTGGCCGCGCTCTACGACGCCGGGCAGCAACTGGGCGCCGAGGCGCTGCTGCTGGCCGAGCTCGCCCGCACCCCCGAGGCGCTGGAGGTGCGCTACGACCTGGCCGAGCACTACGAGCGCACCGGGGCCTACAAGAAGGCCGCCGAGCAGTGGCGCAAGGCCCTCGAGGTGGCCTACTACTGGGAGAAAGACCTCGAGCTCTCCCGCGAGATCCTGCGCAACCTCCTCTTCCTCAACCCCACCGACCCCGACCTCCAGCTCTACCTCGAGGAGCTCAAGGCCACCTCCAAGGCCGTGGCCCAGCTCGACGGCGTACCCGACGTGCTGGCCGGGGCCACCCCCGACAGCCTGCTCAAGGAGGGCCTGCCGCGCTTCCACGGTGAGTACCTGCTGGTGGTGGGCGGCCACACCCAGTTGCGCAGCCGCATGGTGCCCTTCCTCGAGGCCCAGGGCCTCAAGGTCGACTGGTTCGACTCCGACGCCAACGCCGCCGGGCGCGAGGTGATCCGCCGCATCCACAGCCGCCTCGAGCGCGCCCACGGCATGATGATCATCTCGAGCTACGTCGGCCACGACCTCTCCGAGCCGGTGCGGCTCGAGGCCGAGAACCTGGGCGTCCCCGTATACCTCACCCCCGGCCGCGCCCGCGGCATCACCGGCTTCCTCCGCGCGGTGGCCGAGTTCGCCCCCCAGCTCTTCAAGCGCGCTCTACGGGGCGGTTGAAGCTCGTGGGAAACCCCTCCCCGCACGTGGGGAGGGGGCAAGGGGAAGGGCGGGCCCCCGTGCCCGCCCCTACGTCGTGCGTTTAGCGTTCGGCTATCGACTATCGACGTCTCTCAGCGTTCAGCGCCAGGAGCAAAGAGGGGAGCCCCGCTCACCGCGCCCCAGCGGGTGGCCCTCAAGCCTCCCACGCTGAAGAGGGAGCGGCCGTCCGGGCTGAAACCGACCCAGTAGGTTTCCTCCGTGCTCAGGGTGCGCAGCTTGCGGCCGCTGGCGAGGTCCCACAGGTGGATGCCGTCTTCGCCCGCGCTGGCGAGGACCTGCTGGTCGGGGCTGATGGCGACGGCCCAGGCCTCACCGGCGTGCTCGAGGGTGCGCAGCAGGGCCCCGGTGGCGACCTCCCACACCCGCACGGTGCCGTCTTCGGCGCCGCCGGCGAGCAGCTTCCCGTCGGGGCTGAAGGCCAGGTCGTAGACCGGGCCGCCCCCGCCGCTCTCGGCGTAGCGGCTGCCCGTAGACCACGCGCAGTGGGTCGAGGGGCACTCGCCGCGGGCGCGCTCCCCGCCGGCCTCGCCCCCGCCCACCAGGCGCAGGAATTGCCCGCTCCGGCCGTCCCACAGCCGGACCGAGCCGTCCTCCCCGCCGCTGGCGATGAGGCCGCCGTCGGGGCTGAACCTGGCGACGTACACGTCGGCGGTGTGGCCGGTGAGGGTCGCGGCCGAGCTCCAGCGCTGTACGTTCCACAGCAGCAACTGCTCGCCCCGGCTCAGCAGCAGGGTGCGGCCGTCCGGGCTGAAGGCCTGCACGAGCGCGTCGCCGTAGGCCCCTCGGGCCTGGTTGCGCAGGCGCTTGCCGGAGGGGTACTCCCGCAGCTCGAAGCCCTCCTCGGTGGTGACCGCGAAGGCCTTGCCGTCGGGGGTGAAGGCGGGCCAGGCGGTCTCGAGGTCGAACTCGATGGTTCGGACGCCGCTGGAGGAGGGCTTGGAGCCGTCCCACGCCACCACGGCGGCGCCGTCGCTGAGCGCCAGGCGGCTGCCGTCGGGGGTGAGGCTGGCCCCGCGGAAGTCCGCCTCGGCGTAGAGGTGGCCCTGGGCCTCGAGGCCCCAGGCGGCCCTCGCGCTCGCGGGCACGCCCTCGGCCAGCTCGAGCGGGGCCTGCACGTTGCGGGTCTCGCCCGCGACCAGCGTGACCCCGAGCTTGCTGGGGGCGAAGAGCTCGAGGGCGGGCTCGAGCTCGACCTGGTGCTCGCCGGGGGGCAGGTCCCACAGCTCGAGCCGCCCGCTCAGGTCGGTGGTCCCCCGGAGGTCGCCGTCCACCCGCACGGGGGTGTTGGGGAGGGCGAAGCTCAGCGCCAGGCGGGCCTGGGCGGCCGGGGCCGCGGGGAGGCCGAAGACGGCGGCCTTGCCAGCGGCGCCCAGCACCCGCGCCCCGCCCAGGTCGTTGAAGGCCAGGCGGGTGCCGTCGGGGCTGAAGGCCACGTCCAGGCTCCGCGCGCCCGTTTTGAAGGTGCGTTCGGCCTTCCCGCTGAGCACCGACCACAGCGCGACGTTGTAGTTCCCGGCGGTCGCCAGCAGGCGGCCGTCGGGGCTGAGGCCGATGGAGCTGATCCCGTTCTGTGGGGTGAAGATCGCCAGCCGGCGGCCGGATAGCGTATCCCAGACCGCGGCGGAGGTTTCCGAGGCTGCGGCCAGGCTCCGGCCGTCGCGACTCCACACGAGCTGGAAAGGCTCGGCGAACTCGAAGGCGCGCAGCAGCCGGCTGTTCTCGAGCTCGTAGACCCAGGTCGTGCGGAGGCCCCCGACGGCCAGGCGCCGTCCGTCGGGGCTGAAGGCCACGGCCGTGACGGGGGAAAACGCGAACTTATCGAGGAGGCCGGTGGCGCGGGTCGCGGGGCGCAGGTCGGGCAGGGTCCACAGCCGCAGGCTCTCGCCGTCGACCGTTGCCAGGGTCGTGCCGTCGGGGCTTATGGAGAAGAAGTGGTACTGACCCTTGAGTTGCCCCAGCGCTTTGGCGGTGCTGAGGTCCCACACGCGCAGGATGCCCTCCCCGCCGGAGAGGCTGACCAGCCGGCGGCCGTCCGGCGTGAATTGCAGCCAGTTGGCCCTTTTCTGGTGCCCGCGTAGCGCAGCCAGCAGCTTGCCGCTGGCGTTGTCGTAGACCAGGACGGGGCCGGTGGGGGTGCCCACGGCCACCCTCGAGCCGTCGGCGTTGAGGGTGAGGGAGGACGCGACGATGGGGTGCCCCGGCAAGCTGTGAAGCACTTGGCCTCTTTTTAGGTCATAGAACTGGATGGCAGTCGGCACGCTCGCCAGCAAACGGCCGTTACCCGCGAAGGCTAGGGCGTTCCAGCCAGGGTAGTACTCGGGGCTCAGCACCCGCAGGCGTTGCCCGCTCTTGGCCGACCACAGCTTCAAGCCCGTGCTCCCGCCCGAAACCATCTGCTGCCCGTCCGGGCTGAAAGCGACCTCCCAGGTGCCTTCGCCGTCGCTGGCGATCTGGCGCAGCAGCTTGCCCTCGGCCACCGACCACAGCCGCAGGCTCCCGCCGAAGTCGCTGCTGGCGAGGGTCTTGCCGTCGGGGCTGAAGGCCACGGACGTGACCTCCTGCGGGGGGCGGAGGGTCTTGAGGGACTTACCGTCCTTGGCGCTCCACAGGCGCACGGTCTTGTCGCTCGAGCCCGTCGCCAGCAGCCGGCCGTCGGCCGACCAGTCCAGGCCGTACACCGCGCCCGTGTGCCCGCTCAACAGCCGCAGTTGCTGGCCGGTGCGGGGGTCGAACACGCGCACGGCGCCGCGGTTGGTGGCTACGGCCAGGCCGCGGCCGTCGGGGGCGAAGGCCAGGTCGTAGACCACCTCGGCCTGGGTGGCGACGCGGCGCAGCTCGCGGCCGCTCGAGGCCTCCCACAGCCGCAGGTCGCCGGTGCGGGTGCCGGCCGCCAGGGTGCGCCCGTCCGGGCTGAAGGCGACGCTCAGCACGGCGCCCACGCCGGCGGGCGCGCGGAAGGTTCGCACCGACTGGCCGCTGCGGAGGTCGCGCAGGATCACCGCCCCGTCGTTACCGCCCGAGGCCGCCCAGCGCCCGTCGCGGCTCACCGCCAGCGCCCCCGCGGGCTCGGTGATGCCCTCGAGGCGGCGCAGCTCGAGCAGGTTCCCCAAACCGCCGGTCTGGGCTATAGCGACGAGATTCAGCGATAGAAAACTCCATAAGAGAATGCCCTTGAACTTCATGTAGCCCCTTTCTTCAGGCCGTGGAGCCAACGCGGTGCCCGGCCCCCTAGCCAAGTTCATACTCTATTCAAAAACAGGGAACGGACCAAGGGCCCGCTGCCCGAGGCCGGCGGGCCCTCTCGCCGCGGGTAGCTCGAAAAAGCCGATTGTGCATGGAGTAGATAGCCCTTAGACTGCAGGCCTAGGGAGGATTGGAATGCTTTCAGAAACACTGGTGAGCGACGTGCTCCGCCGGGCCCGTCTGGGTGGGGCCGATTTCGCCGAACTGTACGTGGAGCGCTGGAAGCGCCGCAACCTGCGGATGCTTTCGGGCGAGGTCAAGGAGGCCACCAGCGGCCTCGAGTACGGCGCGGGCCTACGGCTGTTCTACGGCACCGAGGTGGTGTACGCCTACACCAACGACCTCTCGCCCGAGAGCCTGCTCGAGGTCACCGAGACCCTGGTCAAGCTCAAGGGACAGGCCGGGCAGGTGGACTCGCGGGGTGAGGGTGGCCTGGACTTCCGCAAGCAGGCGGCGCGGGGCCTGCACGCCCCCGAGGTGCCGCTGTCGGCCCGTGACCGGCGCTACCGCGTGGAGCGGCTGCTCGAGGCCGAGGCCGCCGCCCGGGTGGCCCCCGAGGTCAAGCAGGTGCAGACACAGTTGCTCGAGTGGGACCAGGAGGTGCTGGTCGCGACCTCCGAGGGCAAGTGGGTCGAGGACCGCCGCGTCCGCACCCGTTACGTGGTCACCGCCATCGCCCAGAACGAGACCGGCATGCAGACCGGCACCTTCGGGCCGGGGCTGAGCGTGGGCCTGGAGCTCTTCGACCGCTACCCGCCCAGCGAGATCGGCCGTAAGGCCGGGGAGCAGGCCATGACCAACCTGCGGGCCAAGCCCGCCCCGGCGGGCACCATGCCGGTGGTCATCGGCAACGCCTTCGGGGGGGTGATCTTCCACGAGGCGCTGGGGCACCTCCTGGAGACCACCTCGGTCGCCAAGAAGGCCAGCGTCCTCTCCGACAAGCTGGGCGAAAAGGTGGCCTCCGACTGCGTCACCTACATCGACGATGGCACCACCCCCCACGGCTGGGGCTCCTCCGAGTTCGACGACGAGGGCATGGAGACCGCGCGCACCGTGCTCATCGAGAACGGCGTGCTCAAGAGCTACATGGTGGACAAGATGGGCGCGATGAAGACCGGCTACGCCCCCACCGGCTCCGGGCGCCGCCAGGACTACACCTACGCCCCCACCAGCCGCATGCGCAACACCTTCATCGCCCCCGGCGACACCCCCATCGAAAAGCTCTTCGAGGGGATCGAGTACGGCCTCTACGCCAAGGACATGGGCGGCGGCCAGGTCAAGCCGGGCAGCGGGGAGTACAACTTCGGGGTCAAGGAGGCCTACATCATCCGCAACGGGCGCATCGAGGAGCCGGTGCGCGGGGCCATGCTGGTGGGCAAGGGCCCCGACAGCATCGCCAAGATCGTGGCGGTCTCGAGCGACCTCGAGACCTCGCCCGGCATGTGCGGCAGCCTCTCGGGGAGCATCCCGACCGAGGTGGGCCAGCCCCACCTGCTGATTTCCGAGATCGTGGTGGGAGGGCAGGCATGAACTTCGAAGAGGCCAAGGACTACCTGTTGAAAAAAGCCCGCCAGATGGGCATCGACGCCGAGGTGCTGGCCGCCGAGTCCCGCGAGCTGAGCCTCAGCGCCTTCGGGGGGCAGCTCGAGGAGATCACCCAGGCCACCCAGGGGGGCATCGGGGTGCGGGTGGTGGTGGAGGGCAAGGTGGGCTATGCCTACACCGAGGAGAAGACCCCCGAGGCCCTGGACTGGGTGATGCAGGAGGCCCACGAAAACGCCCTGCTGCAGAGCAGCGGCGGGGGCTTCATCCCGGTGGGCTCGGCGCTGGGCCGCCACGACCTGCTGGGCGAAGGGCTCTCGGCCCCGCTCGAGCAGAAGCAGGCCGCCGCGCTCACCGTCGAGGCCACCCTGCGCCAGGACGCGCGCGTCAAGCAGGTGCCCCGCACGTCCTACCAGGAGCAGGAAATCCAGGTGGTGCTGGGCTCGACCCAGGGGGCCAGCGGGGGCTACCGCACCGGGGTGAGCGTGGTGATGGGCATGGCCATCCTCAGCGACGGCGGAGCGCCCAAGCAGAGCTGGAACGTGGACTTTAGCCGCGAGTTCCACGCCCTCGAGCCCGGCAAGACCGCCCTCGACCTGATCCATGACACGGCCCGCCTGCTCGGCGCCCGGCCGCTCAAGACCGGCAAGTACCGCGCCTACTTCGAGCCCAAGGCCTTCGCCCAGCTTCTGGGCGTGATCAGCTTCATGTTCTCGGCCAAGAACGTGCTCGAGGGCAAGAGCCTGCTGGCGGGGAAGGTAGGGGAGAGGGTGGCCTCCGACCTCGTGACCGTCGTGGACGACCCCACCCTGCCCGGCGGCATCGCCTCGCGCCCCTTCGACGCCGAGGGCACCCCCTCCCGCCGCCTGACCCTCATCGAGAAGGGCGTGCTCAAGAGCTTCGCCCACAACTCCGAGACCGCCCGCCAGATGGGCGTGGAGCCCACCGGCAACGCCCAGCGCAGCTACAAGGGCGTGCTGGGGGTGGGCCACTCCAACCTCTTCCTCGAGCCCGGCTCCGGGGTCAAGCTGCAAGAGGGCGTGATCGTCACCGAGATGATGGGCCTGCACGCCGGGGCCAACCCCATCTCCGGCGACTTCAGCCTGCAAGCCCTGGGCCTCAAGGTCGAGGGCGGCGAGGTAGCTTACGCAGTGGAAAACTTCACCGTGGCCGGCAACCTGCTCTCGCTTTTGCAAAGCATCAGCGCGGTGGGGGAGGGGCTCGAGTGGGAGTACTGGGGTATGGCCCTGGGCGCTCCCATGGTTGAGGTGGCGGAGCTGTCGTTCGCGGGGGCGTGAGGGGGCGATAGCCCGTGGGCGGAGGCCGGGCGCGGGTCGTACGACCCGCGCCCGGCGTCGTACGGCGTACGTCCTACGTCGTACGCAAAACGCAAAACGCAAGACGCCAAACGCAAAACGCGAGACGTCTTGTCACCCCCCTTAGCAAGGGGGGCTAGGGGGGATATTCCTTCCCCGCACGCGGGGAGGGTTGGGGAGGGGTAAACCACGAACCACAAGCCACAAACCACGAGCCTCCCGCTGATGGCTGACCGCTGATAGCTGACCGCTGATAGCTGACCGCTTATCGCCCTTAACCTTACACCCCTCCAGTAGCGAACGGACACGCCCCGGGTGTACCCTGGGTCCATGCCCCAAGCTCAAGCAAACCTGTTCCTGACGGGCTCGAGCGAGCTTGTAAAGGGCGTTTTGAGACTTTGTAAAACGAGAATCACATAATGTAAAACCGGGCTTGACATTTTATAAAGACATGCTTTACACTCCTTGATAAGGAGGTAGAGCATGTTCGGGTTTCACGAGTTCGAAACGTACCGGCTGCACAACCAGGAGCGGCTGAACCAACTGCGGGCTCAGGCCCAGGTGGACCGCCTGCTCCCTCGCCACTCCCTGCGCCGCCGCCTCGCGCTGGTGCTGCGCCGGTGGGCCGAGGCGCTCGAGGCCCCCGCGCCGCGGCGCGCCGTGGCCGCCTGAGAGCCTGGAGGTTGCGAACCATGACCCGCCGTGAACGCGTCGAACAGCTCGTGGCCGAGGGCAAGCTCACCGCGCTCGAGGCCCGGGTCCTGCTCGAGAACCTCCCCCCACAAGACCCCCTGGAGGGGGCGGGGGCAACTGAGCCTCCCCCCGCCCCCAACCCTTCCTTCCAACCCCTGTTCGTCTTCATCCAAGAAGCCTGAGGCCGCGAGGAACCCCATGAACGACCACGAACGCATCCATAACCTGCTGCGCGAGGGCCGCATCACCGAGGAGGAGGCCCAGATCCTGCTGGGCGCGCTGCGCGAGCTCGAGGAAGCCTCGCCCCAACCGCACGACTTCCGCCCACAGACCCAGCAGGTGCGCCTGGGCATGCTGCCGCCCACCCTCCGCTGGGTCCGCGCCCGGCTGCGGGACTGCTCGGTGGAGGTCAAGGTGAACCCCCGGCTGCAGGAGCCCGACATCCGCGGCCCCGTGAGCGTCCGGGACGCCGGCCCCGACCTCGAGGTCGACACCGACGACGAGATCACCGACGACGTGCGCGTCGAGCTCCCCGAGGGCTGGGGCCTCGAGCTCGACATGCACGGCTGCGACTTCGAGGCCGAGGGCCTGGCGTGGGTGAAGGGGAGGGCCCACTCCTGCTCGGTGGAGCTCGAGCGGGTACAGGGCGTCGACCTCGAGCTCAATAGCTGCGACTTCGAGGCCACCCTCAAGCTCAACCAGGGCGAGCACCGCCTGGTGATGGCCAGCACCGACGCCGAGATCGAACTGCGCGGCTCGAGCGTGAAGGTGGAGGGGCGCATCCGCGGGGGCGACCTCGACCCGCGCGGGCCCTTCACCCTACGCGGGCGCGACTTCAAGGGCCAACTGGGCCGGGGCGAGGCCCACCTCTGGATCGAGCACAACCAGGGCGACCTCACCCTCGAGGCCTGAAGGAGACGAGATGAGCGAACACGAACGCATCCAGAACCTGCTCAGAGAAGGCAAGATCACCGAGGAAGAGGCCCGGCTGTTGAGCGAGGCCCTCGAGGCCCCCTTCAGCGAGCCCGTGGGCTACCGCCCCGTCTCGGGGGGAAACCCTCAGGAAGCCTACGCTCCGCCCCGCGCCGGCGAGAACCCCTCCGCCTTGCGCTGGGTGCGGGTGCGGCTGACTGCGGGCGAGCTGGTAGCCAGCTTCGACCCTAGCCTCCGGGAGCCGGAGGTCGAGGGCAAGGTGGAGACCCGCGAGAACGGGCGCGACCTCGAGGTCTCCCCCCAGATCCCCGGCGGCGACTTCCTGGGCAACCTCCTGGGCGGGCTCAAGATCGGGCAGGTGACCGTACGGGTGCCCGCCGGGTGGGGCCTGGAGGTGCACGGCACCGCCGGCGAGGTGCGGGCCCGGGGGCTGCCCTACGTCAAGGCCCGGCTGATGGCCGGCGAGGTGGACTTGAGCGACGTGCAGGGCGTGGACGTGGAGGTCAAGACCGGCCAGATCGAGGGCAGCGTGATGCTCACCGAGGGCCGCCACCGCCTCAACGTCACGCTGGGCGAGGTGGACGTGAAGATCCTGCCCGGCTCGAGCGTCAAGGTCGAGTCGCGGGTGGGCCTGGGCAACCTCGAGACCACCCCCCGCCAGGTGGGGCAGGGCTCGGCCCAGCTCGAGGCCTCCGTCAGCGTGGGCAACCTGGAAGTGAGGGCCTAAAGATGAGCGAACAGATCCGAGCGGGAGAGGATATGACCGAACGCGAACGCATCCAGGCGCTGCTCGACGACGGGCGCATCACCCAGGAGGAGGCCGACTTGCTGCTGGAAGCCCTCGCGGAGGCCGAAGCCGCCGAGGCGGAGGCCGAGGCCCAGGCCGGGCCCACCCCGCCCCCGCCGCCCCGCCCCTCCCTCGG
>NZ_KE387027.1:622525-666949 GCF_000430045.1 Calidithermus chliarophilus DSM 9957
CCCGCCCCCGCCGCCCCGCCCCTCCCTCGGCCAGCCCACGCGCTGGCTGCGGGCCCGGGTGAGCGTGCGGACCCTCGAGGTGCGGGTCGACCCCACCCTCAGCGAGCCGAAGGTCGAGGGCGAAGCCGAATTCCGCGCCAAGGGCACCGACTACTACCTCGACGCCCGCTACAAAGGCCCCAAAGGCTGGCACGGGGGCGAATGGCACGCCCACGAGCGCCCCGTCACCGTCACCCTGCCCGGCGGGGTGGGGCTCGACGTCGACCTTTCGGCCGGTACGGTGATCGCCGACGACCTGCCCTACCTACGAGCCTCCGTCGGGGCGGGCAACCTGATCGCCCGCAACCTCGGCGGGATCGACGCCAACGTGAAGGCCGGCACCCTCAACGCCGAGCTGTACCTCGACCAGGGGCAGCACCGGGTGCAGGTCAAGGCCGGCAGCGCCGTGCTGAAGCTGCTGCCCGGCTCGGACTACGAGGCCCAGGGCGAGGTGATCATGGGGAACTTCACCAGCACCGGCAAGCACCACCTCGAGAACGAGCGGGGCTTCCCCGGCATGCGCCAGAGCTTCAACATCCTCGAGGGCCAGGGCAAGGCCAAGCTCGAACTCCAGGTCAAGATGGGCAGCCTCAACCTGCTGACCTGAGCGTCAAGGGAGACACCTTATGGAAGACAAGCGCCGAATCATGGACATGGTCAAGGAAGGCAAGATCTCGGTCGAGGAAGCCGTGCGGCTGCTCGAGGCCATCGAACCCCCGGCCACCGGCCCCCGCGCCCCCGCCGGGGTGGCGGTGATGGCGCCCCCCGCGCCGCCCGCGCCCCCCGCCCGGGGCATCGCCCGGATGCTGCGCATCTCGGTCAACGGCGAGGGCATCAAGGTCAACGTCAACCTGCCGGTCTCGCTCGCCAAGTTCGCCTCCAACTTCATCCCCCCGGACGCCAAGCAGGCCATGAGCGCCCAGGGCATCGACCTGGCGGGCATCCTGGACATGCTCAAGGGCGACCTGCCGGAGGGCCGGTTGGTGGACGTGGAGATCCAGGACATGGCCCAGTTCACCGGCGACGAAGGCCAGCGCAGCCCGCTCAAGGGCACCATGCACGTGGTCATCGAGGTGGTGTGAACAAGCGCCGGACGCCTGACGGACGCTGGAGGGTTTCATGGCCGTGCAGATCCTGACCGCCGGGAGAAGGCAAAATGAGGCCGTGCTGACCCTTCAGCGACTCCTGCCGCGCTTCCTCTACGTCTACGTCCGGGTGCCCGTGCTCCCCATTCCCGTCGTGCTCTTCATCCCCACGCTGGTGCTCGAGGGCCTGGTCTACCTGGCCGAGGCCCTCGCCGGGCGCTGGAGCCAGGACGCGGCGTACTACCTCGAGCAAGCCCGCACCGGCCTGCGCCTGATCCGCCACCAGGGGCCCTTCACGGTGGTCGACGTCGAGCTGCAGGACGTCGGCCGCTTCCAGGCCGGCGGGGCGCCCCTGGGCGGCCTGCGTGGCCCGGTGCGGGTCAAGGTCGGGCAGTGGTGAAGCGGTGAGCGGTATCCGGCCCTCCGCCCTCCAGAGGCTCAGAGAAGGTGAACCCATGAGAATCTACCCCGTCCCCACGCAGTGCCCCGCCTGCCAGAGCCCCTTGCGGGTGTCGGGCCTGGTCTGCTCCAACCCCCAGTGCCGCGCCGAGGTCAAGGGGGAGTTCCAGCCCAACGAGTTCGCCCAGCTTCCTGCTGAGCAGCTCGAGTTTTTGCGGCTGTTCGTCAAGGTGCGCGGCAACCTCAAGGAGGTCGAGCGCATCCTGGGCCTGTCGTACCCCACGGTGCGGGCCCGCTTCGAGAACCTGCTCAAGACCCTGGGCTACGAGTACGAGGAGGTGCCCCCGCCCGGCCCCAGCCCCGAGGAGAAGCAGGAGATCCTGGGGCTGCTGGAGAAGGGCGAGATCAGCGCAACTGAGGCTGCGGAGCGGTTGCGCGCATTAAGGAAACGCTGAAGGTAGTGCCCTTGCCCACGGTGCTCTCCACCCACACCCGCCCGCCGTGGGCCTCGACGATGGTCTTCACGATCGCCAGCCCCAGCCCGGTCCCGCCGCGCTCGCGGTCGCGGGCCTTGTCCACGCGGTAGAAGCGCTCGAAGAGGCGGGGCAGGTGCTCGGCGGGGATGCCCTCGCCGTCGTCCTCCACCCGGACCACCGCCCCCGCCGAGACGTCGCGGGCCACCAGGCGCACCCGGGTGGCCCGTGCCTTGATGGCGTTGGAGACCAGGTTGGCGAAGACCTGGTGCAGCCGCTCGGGGTCGCCCTGCACCCAGAGGTTTTCGGGCACCTCGAGCTCGATGCGGCCCTCGAAGCTTCGGGCGTACTCCTCCTGGATCTGCTCGAGCAGCGTGGGCACGTGCACCGCGCCCATGTGCAGCTTCCAATTGCCGCTCTTGGAGAGCTCCAAAAGGTCGGTGACGAGCTTCTTCATGCGCTCGCTCTCGCGCACCACCACCTCGAGGCTCTCGCGCTGCTGTTCGGTGAGCGGGGTGCGGCGCAGCAGGAAGCTCACGTGCCCCAGGATGGCGGTGATGGGGGTGCGCAGCTCGTGCGAGGCGTCGGCGACGAACTGGGTCTGGGCCTGCCAGGTGCTCTCGAGGCGGGCCATCATGCGGTTGAGCGAGCGGATCAGCGCCGCCACCTCGTCCTTGCCCTGGGGCTCGGGCAGGGCCTCGGGCTTCTGGCTCACCGCCTCGGCCTTACGGGCCACCCACTCCAAGGGCTCGAGGGTGCGCCGCACCAGCCGCTGGGCCAGCAGCGCGGCCAGCAGCAGCACCACCACCGCCACCGCGCTGTAGACCTGCAGCCAGCGCGAGAGCACCAGGCTCACCGAGTCGAGCGGGCGGCCCACGACCAGGATGAAGTCCTGCAGCTCCCCCTGCCCGAAGGGGTCGGCCTTGAGGCGTTTGGCGATGACCTGAACGTTGAGGGAGGGCAGGTTGTCGCGCTGGATCGAGGCCCGGGTGTAGATGAGCTCACCCCGCCACACGCGCTCGAGGTCGCGCAGGGACACCGAGAAGTTCGAGCTGCCCAGGTTGGGGCTGGTGAGGATGCGAACGGTGAAGAATTCCCGGCTGGTAGGCCCCAGGGAGTGAAGGTCCCCGAACGCCCGCACGAGCTGGGCGTAGAGGTTGGGCGAGATGCGCGACAGCGCGTCGAGGCGGCTGAGCACGTTGGGGTCGTCGATAGCTGACTCGATCTGGGAAAGCGCGGCCTCGAGCTCCGGGCGAATGCCCGAAAACAGATAACTCCGCAGCGTCGCGTACACGACGGCCCCCAGCACCAGCAGCGAAGACACCAACAGCGCCAGGGTGAGCAGGGTAATGCGGTTACGCAGGGTCATAGGGATGCCTAGGGCCTCACGCTAAACGTTAAATGCCTGAAGATTGGTGAGGCGTTCGACGTTAAGAGCAATAAGCGGTCAGCTTTCAGCCGTCAACGGTAAGCCCGTGGCGTGTTGCCTGTGGTTCGCCCCTCCCCACGCACGGGGAGGGTTTATCCCCCCTGGCCCCCCTTGTTAAGGGGGGTGAAGAAAGGGCGTCTTGCATTTTGCGTCTTGCGTTTAGCTATCGGCTATCAGCTATCGACCATCGACCACCGACATCAATCTTCCCGCAACACGTACCCCACCCCGCGCACGGTGTGGATCAGCCGGCGCTCGTTGGGGCCCTCGAGCTTCTTGCGCAGGTAGCCGATGTACACGTCCACCACGTTGCTCCCGCCCTGGTAGCCGGGCCAGACCTTCTCCTCGATCTCGAAGCGGCTGAAGACCTTGCCGGGGCTCTTGGCCAAAAGCTCGAGCAGCTCGAACTCCTTGTTGGAGAACTCGATGCGGCGGCCGGCGCGGAAGACCTCGCGGCCCTCAAGGTTGATGATGAGGTCGGCCACGCGGATCTCGCCGGTGATGGCGGGGGTGACGCGGCGCAGGTGGGCGCGGATGCGCGCGAGCAATTCCTCGATGGAGAAGGGCTTGGCGAGGTAGTCGTCGGCCCCGGCGTCGAGGCCTTCGACCTTGTCCTCCACGCGGTCCTTGGCGGTGAGGATGAGGATGGGGATGTTGGAGGTCTTGCGGATGCGGCGGGCCACCTCGAGCCCGTCCACCACCGGAAGCATCAGGTCGAGGATGACGAGGTTGGGGTTGACCTCGCGGAAGCGGGAGAGCCCGGTCACCCCGTCGTAGGCCACCTCGGTGCGGTAGCCCTCGGCCTGGAGCTCGAGCTCGATGAAGCGAGCGATATCCTTCTCGTCTTCGATAATCAGGATGAGGGGTTGATCCATGTGCTCCATGGCTGCAAGGTAGGCGCATTTCTCATGAGAAGTTGCCAAGATGTCTTAGAGTTCTCTCATTTGCTTCCAATTTATGAAAAGGTCCCGGCGTTGCCCATAGCCCCAGGGCAAGGCCAATTCGGCGATGAGAAACCGGCTAAAGGTTCACTTCATGAGCGGGCCCAGCGCCTCGCGCAGCGCGCTCACGCCCTCCTCGAGCTCGGCTGGCGTGAAGGCCGCGTAGCCGAGCATCAGGCCGCCGCGGGGCAGTTTCGCCAGGCTGTACGCCGACAGCGGCAGCGCCTCGATGCCCTGCGCGGCCGCGCGGCGCGAGGCCTCCTGGTCGTCGACGCCCGGAGGTAGCCAGGCGGCCAGGTGCAGCCCGGCCTCGGCCCGGTGCACCTCGAGCCAGTCCCCGAAGCGGCGCTCCAGGGCCTCGATCAGGGCCTGCTGCCGCTCGGCGTAGAGCAGCCGGGTGCGCTTGATGTGGCGCACGAAGTGCCCCTCGCGGATGAACTCGGCCAGCACCGCCTGCACCGGCCCCGGCGGGTGGCGGTCCATCAGGGCCCGCCCGGCGACGAAGGCCTCGACGAGGTCGGGGGGGACGACGAGGTAGCCCAGGCGCAGCCCCGGCATCATCACCTTGGAGAAGGTGCCCACGTAGATCACCCGCCCCTCGCGGTCGAGGCCCTGCAGGGCGGCCAGGGGGCGGCCCCGGTAGCGGTACTCGCTGTCGTAGTCGTCCTCGACGATCCAGGCTGAGTGCTCGGAGGCCCACTCGAGCAGCGCCAGCCGCCGGGTGAGGCTAAGGGTCACGCCCAGGGGGTACTGGTGCGAGGGGGTCACGTAGGCCAGCCGGGCGGCGGGCTCGAGCCGCCGGCCCGCGGCCACGTCGAGGCCCTCGGGGTCCACGGGCACCCCCACCACCCGCGCCCCGGCCGCCAGGAAGGCCCCGCGCGCGCCCAGGTAGCCGGGGTCTTCCACCCACACCGCGTCGCTGGGGTCGAGGAGGAGGCGGGCGGCGAGGTCGAGCCCCTGCTGCGAGCCGGTGGTGATGATGACCTGCTCGGGCGTGCAGGCCACCCCGCGCGAGGCCTGGAGGTAGGCGGCGATGGACTCGCGCAGGGGGTGGTGGCCGGCCGGGTCGCTGTAGTTGAGCAGTTCGTCGGGGGCGAGCTTCCAGTGGCGGGCCTCGAGCTTGGCCCACAGCTTCATGGGGAAGGCCCGGAAGTCGGGCAGGCCCGCGCGGAAGACCCCGCTGCCGCGCTTGCGCCGCAGGGTGACCGGGGTGCGGGCGAGCTCCTCGCCGCGCCGGGAGAGCCGACGCCCGTTGCCGGCCAGCCCCTGCGCCAGGGGCCGCGACTCCCACTGCCCCGGGAGGGTGCGCGCCACGTAGGTGCCGTCGCCCACGCGGGCCTCGAGGTAGCCCTCGGCCAGCAGTTGCTCGAAGGCCGTGACCACGGTGTTGCGCGAGAGCCCGAGCTCGCGGGAGAGGTCGCGGGTGGGGGGCAGCCGGGTGCCGGGCGCGAGCTGCCCCTTGAGGATGCCCTCGCGCAGGTAGTCGTAGAGCTGGCGGTACAGCGGGCTTTCGCCCCGGGGTTGGAAGCCGGGCAGGCTCAGCATTGGCTCCAGTGTAGCACCTGGCATTGGCTCTTTCGAACGGTCCAATCCGGGCGTACCCTCGGAAGCATGTACCTGCCCGGCCATTTCCGCGTGGAAGACCCCGCCCCGTTGCACGAGCTCATGCGCCACTTCAGCTTCGCTACGCTGGTCAGCGTCCACGAGGGGCTGCCCTTCGCCACCCCGCTGCCCTTCGTGATCGACGCGGAGCGTAACCGCCTCGAGGCCCACATGGCCCGCGCCAACCCCCAGTGGACCACCCTCGAGGCCAACCCCGAGGTGCTGGTGATCTTCCAGGGCGACCACAGCTACGTCTCCCCGTCCTGGTACGAGAAGCACCCCAGCGTGCCCACCTGGAACTACGTCACCGTGCACGCCTACGGCAAGGCGCGGCTGGTGGAGGAGCCCGAGGCCGTCAAGGCCATGCTGCGGGGCCTGGTGCGCCAGCACGAGCCGGCCTGGGACATGGACGCGCTGCCCGCGAGCTACCTCGAGGGCATGGTCAAGGGCGTGGTGGCCTTCGAGGTCGAGATCACGCGGCTGGAGGGCAAGTTCAAGCTCTCGCAGAACCGCTCGGCCGCCGACCGGCGCCGCGTGGCCGAAGCGCTGGGCCACAGCCCCGACCCCGCCGGGCGGGCCATCGCCCGGCGCATGGCGGAGCGCCTGGAGGAGCGCTGATGTACGCCTTCCGCCGGGCCACCCCCGCCGACGCCGAGCGCATCGCCCACCAGCGCCGCCGCATGTTCGTGGACATGGGCCACCCCGACGACGCCGGCATGGAGGAGGCCATCCGGGCCTTCGTCCCCTGGGTGCGGCGCTCGCTCGAGAGCGGGTACTACGCGGGCTTCCTGGCCTCCGCCGGGGAAACCGTGGTCGCCGGGGCCGGCCTGATGCTCCTGGAGTGGCCCCCCCGCGCCGACAGCCTCCAAACCCTGCGCGGCTACGTGCTCAACGTCTACACCGAGCCCGAGCACCGGGGGCGGGGGCTGGCGAGGGCGCTGGTGGGGCAGGCCCTCGAGCACTGCCGGGAGCGCGGCGTGCGCACCGTGGCGCTGCACGCCTCGGAGGCCGGGCGCCGGGTCTACGAGGGGCTGGGCTTCAGCCCCAGCAACGAGATGCTCTGGAGGGCGCCGTGAACCCCGAGGTCACCCGCCCCGTCACCCTGGAGGGGCGGCTGGTGCGCCTGGAGCCCCTCACCCTGGAGCACCTGCCGGTGCTGCTCGAGCTCGCCCAGGCCGAGGCCTACCCCCTCACCACCGTCCCCCGCAGCGCCGAGGGCATGCGCGTGTACGTCCAGACCGCCCTCGACGAACAGGCCCGGGGCAACGCGGTGCCCTTCCTCACCGTGGACAAGCGCTCCGGCCGGGCCGTGGGCAGCACCCGCTTCGCCAACTTCGAGCACTGGAAGTGGCCGGCCGGGAGCCCGCTGGCTCGAGGGGGCCTCCCCGACGCGGTGGAGATCGGCTGGACCTGGCTGGCGCCCCAGGCCCAGCGCAGCGGCGTCAACACCGAGGCCAAGCTGCTGCAGCTCGCCCACGCCTTCGAGGTCTGGGGGGTGCGCCGCGTGACCCTCAAGACCGACGCCCGCAACCAGCGCTCGCGCCGGGCCATCGAGCGCCTGGGGGCCAGGCTCGACGGGGTCCTGCGGGCCCACCTGCCCGCCGCCGACGGCGGGGTTCGCGACAGCGCCGTGTACAGCGTGTTGCTCGAGGAGTGGCCCGGGGTGAAGGCGCGGCTCGAGGGCTTCCTGGCAGAGTACAGCGCATGACCGCCCCGCCGTCGTAGGGGCCGCGCCGGAGCGCGACGAGCCTCGAGCCCTTCAGCCTTGCGCGCTTTGCGAGGCGATGACCTCGAGCTGCCCCAGGTGGTTGAGGTCGTGCCCGGCCAGGAAGCGCACCAGCAGGTGCAGGCTTTCCCACTCCTCGCGCTCGGGGTGGTAGTAGCTGCGGGCCAGGTCCTCCTCGCTCAGGCCGCGCAGCAGCGCCAGGTTCCACGCCCGCACAGCCTTGAAGGCGTCGTAGGCCAGCTCCATCGGCAGCCCGCCGTAGCGCGCGGCCCAGGCGTCCTGGTCGAAAGGCTGCACGGTGGGGTTGTCCTGCGCGAGGATCTGGCGGAAGCGGAAGCCCAGCGCGATCTCGGTGTCGGCCAGGTGACAAAGGATCTCGCGGGCGCTCCACTTGCCCGGCGCATAGGGCTTCTCCGGCTCGAGCCGCGGCAAAAGCTCCTCGAGCCGCCGCGGCATGGCCGCCAGCGAGGCCAGGGGGTCGTCCTTCCCCAACAGGGCGATGATCCGGGCAAGGTAGGGGTTCATGCTTCATCCTAAAGCGAGAAGCGATGAGCTGTCAGCTTTCAGCCGTCAGCCATCAGCAGGAGGCTCGTGGCTCGTGGTTTACCCCGCCCTAACCCTCCCCGCGTGCGGGGAGGGGGTATCCCCCCAGCCCCCCTTGCTAAGGGGGGTGAAGAAGGGGCGTCTTGCGTTTGGCGTTTTGCGTTTGGCGTTTGGCGTACGACGCACAACCCGCGCCCGGCTATCGGCTATCAGCTATCGACCATCGACCATCGACCAACGTAGCTTTCTCCCCAATGCACCTCAGGCTCGCCCCGATAGAATTGGCCTCGTGGAACAATCCGAAGTCCAGGCGATGCTTCAAGGCATCCGCGAGGCCCGTGCTGCAGGGGAGCCCGTCGCGTTGGCGACCATCGTGGGGGTGACGGGCTCGGCCTACCGGCGCGAGGGGACCCGGATGCTGGTGCGGCAGGACGGCAGCTACACCTGCATGCTCAGCGGCGGTTGCCTCGAGCCCGAGATCGTGGAGGTGGCCCAGCAGGTCATGCGGGACGGGCAGCCCGTGCGCACGGAGTACAACCTCGACGAGGAGGTGATGTGGGGGCTGGGCATCGGCTGCGGCGGGGCGGTGGACGTCTACATCGAGCCCGTGCAGGACGAGCCCGTCACCAACCGCTGGCTCGAGGCCCTCGAACGCGGCGAGCTCGCGGTGCTGGCGACGCCCCTCGAGCCCGGCCTGGGCCGCTTGTTCGTGGGCGAAACCGCCTCGGCGGGCGCCCTGGCCGACGCGGGGCTCGAGGCCCTGGCCCGTGCCTGGGCCCATCAGCTCCTGAAGGCCCTGCAGCCGCGCGCCGCCACCCACGCCCTGCGGGCCTCCGACGGGCGAACGGTCCCGGTGTTTTTCGACGTGAGCCTGCCGCCTGCCGAGCTCGTGATCTTCGGCGCGGGCCACGACGCCATCCCGCTCTCGCGGCTGGCGGCGCAATTGGGCCTCCGGGTGCAGGTGGTGGACATGCGCGACAAATTCGCCCTCCCCTCGCGCTTCCCCGGGGCCCGGGTCCGGCTGTTGCGCCCCGAGCACTTCGCGCAGGCGCTCGAGGTCGGCCCCCGCACCTTCGTGCTGGTGATGAACCACAACCTCCTCGTCGACCAGAGCACCCTGGCCTTCGTGCTCCAGACCCCGGCCCCCTACGTCGGCCTGCTGGGCCCCCGCTCGCGCTTTCTAAAGATCGTGGAGGGCCTCGCCCGGGAGGGCACCCCCCTCACCCCCGAGCAACTGCGGCGGGTCCGCAGCCCGGTAGGCCTCGCCATCGGCGCCGAGACCCCCGAGGAGGTCGCGCTGAGCATCCTCGCCGAGATCATGGCCCTGCAGCGGGGCTACCCTGCCGGCTTCCTCAACGGCCTCGAGGGGCGCATCCACGACCCCACGGAGGCGCCGGTGGTGTGATGTGGGGGTTGATGGCTGAGCGCAGGACGCCGATAGCTGAACGCCAAACGCCAGACGCCAGACGCCAGACGCCTTGTTCCCCCCTTAGCAAGGGGGGCCGGGGGGGATACCCCCTCCCCGCGTGCGGGGAGGGACGGGGAGGGGTTCACCACAAGGCATGAGCTGATAGCTAACGGCTGAAAGCTGAGAGCTGACCGCTGACGGCTCATCACTCACCGCTACCCGCTACCCGCTCGAGCGCCCTCCGGTACTCCTCCGGTGTGTCTACGTCGAATAGCGCGTCCTCCGGGAGGTCTACCGTCACGGCTTCGGCCTTGTGGCGGGCGACTATGCTCCGGGCGCCTTCGTCGTGGAGCTCGAGGAGACCGGGGAAGAGGTCGTGGCGGAAGAGGTGCGGGGGGGCGTGGACGGGGCCGAAGCGGGAGAGCACGAGCGGGGGGCGGTGGGCGCGGTAGGCCTCGAGCACGGCCCGGTAGTGTTCGGCCTGCACGAAGGGTTGGTCGCCCAGGGCGAAGAGGGCGGCCTCGAGGCCGGGCGGGAAGGCTTCGGCGGCGGCGCGGAAGGAGGTCCCCATGCCCTCGAGGTAGCGCGGGTTTTCCACGACCCGCACCCCCAGGCCGGCCACCTCGGCGGCGACCTGGGCGCTGTCCCGGCCCACCACCACCCACACCTCGTCGAAGCCTGCCTCCAGGACGGTGCGGGTCACGCGCCGCACCAGGCTCTCGGGGCCCAGGCGCAGCAGCATCTTGTTCGCCCCCATGCGGCTGCTGGCCCCCGCGGCCAGCACCACGGCGATGACCTTCGAGGTCGGCCCGCTCACGAGGCCCAACCTAACCGCTCACGGCCGGGTTTGCCAAGGGCGGCCGGGTGCCGGGCGAGGGAATGCGGGGAGAGCCCGTGGTATATCGTTAGGAGGTACACAGCGAGGTCGATCGTGAAACTCCAATACAGCGGACAGGAAAACATCCCCGTTCCCTACGACCAGGTCTGGGCCTTCATCACCGACCCGCGCAAGATCGCCACCTGCCTCCCCGACGTGCAGAGCTTCGAGGTGCACGACGACACGCACCTCGAGGTCACGGTGCGGGTGGGGGTGGGGCCCGTGCGGGGCAACTTCAAGTTCAAGATCGAGCTCCAGCCCGACGCGGCCAACCGCCGCATGGGGGTCAAGATCAGCGGGGGCGGCCTCGGCAGCGTGGTCGACCTCCTGGCCAGCGCCGACCTCGCGGAAGAGGGCGGCCAGACCCGCCTCGACTGGAAGGGCGAGGCCGTGATGCGCGGCCCGGTGGCGGCCGTGGGCGGGCGGGTGCTCGACGTGCAGGCCCAGAAGCTCATCAGCCAGACCTTCGCCAACGTCAAGACCGCGGCCACCGAGAGCGTGGGGCGCACGGCCTGACGGCCCGGCTACCGGCCCGTCCCTGATGCGGGTGCCCTGCTCTCGCGCCTCCTAGGGGCGCGGGTGACGAACGCGCGGGGGTTTTCGCCGGGCGCCGGTGCTCAAATTCGCTTGGGGGACGGCGGGTCATCTGCTATCCTCTGGATTCGTGCGTGGGCTGCCGTTCTTGCTGGGCTTGCTGCTGTTTTGGGGGGTGGCGCTGGGGCAATCGCAACTGGCCGCGCGGCAGGTGGTGTGGCCGGTGGAGTCCACCAGGGCCTTCCTCAACGGGGTGGCGGTGGAGCTCGCCGCGCCTGCCCGGCTGGTGGAGGGGCGGGCCATGCTGCCCTTGCGCGAGACGGCGCGCCTGTTGGGGGTGGGCCTCGAGCCCGTCCCGGGCACGCCCGACGGCCTGCGGCTGGGGGGGCTCGAGGTGTACCCCGGCCTGCGGCTGGCGCGCCTCGACGGCCGGCAGGTCTCCCTGAAGGAGGTCGGGTGCGTGCTGGACGGCACGCTCTACGTGGCGGCCCGGGCTTTGGGCGGCAGCCTCGGCGCCCAGGTGAGCTACGACCCCGCCCAGCGCGTGGTGCTGATGCGGCTGGCGCCCGTCGTGCCCGGCGGTTCGCGCCTGCCGGTCGCGCGCTTCACCACCGACAAGCTCGAGTACCGCCTGGGCGAGCCGGTGCTCGTCAGCGAGTTCTCCTACGACCCCGACGGCCTGCCCCTGGCGCTGAAGTGGACCGGGCGGGAGGAGGCCTACTTCGCGCCGGGGGTCTACACCATCGGCCTCACCGCCACCAACGCGCTCGGCCGGGTCAGCGAGCCCTACACCGTGCAGATCCGGGTGCTCGACCAGCCCTACCTCAGCCCCAAGGACTACGCCCTGCGCTACCTGGGCGTGGGCCGCACCTTCCCCGACGGGCAGATCCTTTCCTACCCCGTCGCCGCCCCCGAGCGCCGGGACGAGCCCTACACCCTGCTCTTCAGCGACTCGCCCGAGAAAGTGCCCTCCTCGGGCCTGCTCTACGAGGACTCGGTCCAGGGCGCCGGGCGCCTGCTGCTCTACCACGTCAACGGCACGCCGGGCCCCGCGCGGGTGCTGGTGCTCGCGAGCAGCCTCTCCGGCGAACCCCAGACCCTGCGCGTGCAGCGCCTGGGCAGCGTGGCCAACACCCGCATCGAGTCGGTGCTGGGGCAGGTCAGCCTGCTCGAGTTCCTCGCCTCCCGCGTCCCGCAGAGCCTGGCCCTCGAGCCCCGCCAGGCCCTGCCGCTCTACCTCTCGCCGCCGCTGGCGCCCGGGGAGGGCGTCTCGCTCAAGGCCGACCTGGAGATCGTGGCCCCGCTGGGCCGCGCCCCCGAGCCCGTGCTGCTGAGCGTGTACCTGCTCGAGACCCGCCTGATGGGCGACGCCCCCGACTTCGCCTCCCCCGACTTCCTGGGGCTGCTGCGCTCGCTGCCCGCCCTCGAGCCCGACAGCAACCACGTGCGGGGCACCTTCCCCAGCGCCCTGCGCCGCCTGCGCCTCGACTTGGGCGGCCTCGAGCCCGGCGGGGCCCTGCGGCTCGTCATCGGCGACGGGCGCCTCGACCCCAGCGCCGAGGGCTTCGACGCGATGAGCCGGGTGGCGGTGCGGCTGGCGGGCAACTACGGCCTTACCTACCGCATCACCCTCGACAACGCCGCGGGCACGGTGGGGGCTTTCTCCCCGCGGGGTGGCCCCTACAGCGGGGTGATCGCGGTGGGCGGGCGCTACGTGCAACTCCCGCAGAGCGGGGTGCTGCTGCGCAACGACCTGCCCCTGATCTTCTACCGCAACCTCGACGGGCCCGGCCTGAGCCAGACCCTCGAGCTCGAGTTCGTCCCCGCCTCGGGTTCCTTCCTGCCCGTCAACCTGGTCTTCTACCGCCCCGGCGCGCTGCCGGAGGAGCTGGCTGCGGACCGCCCCGACGCCCGCTCCCCTGCCACCCGCTCCCTGCGCCGGCCCTGAGAGCGGTTCCCACGGCCGCCCCTCACGTCTTGGGGTGGGGTCGGGGTAAAACCCTGCCTCCGGCTACCGCTTCGGCGGCTTGTCGCGGTACATCTGGGCGTCGGCCTGGTCGAGCACCTCCTCGAGGCTCATCGGCGCGAAGACCCGGGTCGCGCCCGCGCTGATCCGCAGCGGCAGCGCCGCCCGCACCCGCTCGATGAGGGGGTGTTCCTCGCCCTCGAGGTCGAGGTGCAGGCTCACGAACTCGTCGCCGCCGATGCGGTAGGCCCGGTCGCCGTGCCGCAGCAGCGTCTGCAGCGCCGAAGCCACCTCGCGCAGCACCTGGTCCCCGGCGGCGTGGCCGTGCTGGTCGTTGACCCGCTTGAGCCCGTCGAGGTCCCAGAAGATCACGGTCACGGGCTTGTCGAGGCGCTGGGCCTGGGCCCGCATCCGGGCAAAGCCCTCGCTCAGGGCGCGGCGGTTGCCCAGCCCGGTGAGGGGGTCGGTGTGGGCGAGCTCGGCGAGGCTGCGCCGGTTGAGCACGCCGTACAGCAGCACCGCGGTCTGGAGGCCGAAGTGCGAGGCGATGGCGACGGCCTCCGGGGTGAAGGCGTCGGGCTGCTCGAGGTTGTCGAGGTTGAGCGTAGCTAGGGCCTCCCCGCCCATCACCACCGGCACGCAGAGGGTGACTTTCAGCTCGCGGATGCGCCCGACCTCGAGGTTGTGCTCCTCGCGCAGCGCCTGTACCGAGCGCAGGATGGCCTCGGTGCCCCGTAGCAGCCGCGGCTGGCCCTGCCGCCAGGCCTCCACCCCCGCCCCGTACCACTTCAGCTCCTCCTCGTAAGAGATGGAGATGCCCAGCAACTCCGGGCTGAAGCCCACCTGCGCCGCCAGGCGGAATTGCTCGCCGGTGTAGTACCAGATGCTCCCCGCCTGAGCCCCCGGCACCACCTCTACGGCGGTCTCCAGCACGTGCTGCAGCAGGTCCTCGAAGCGGGCCTCCCGGGTGAAGAGGCTCGAGAGCACCTCGAGGGTGGTTTGGTAGGCCAGGGCCTTGCTGTAGAGGTCGCTGACGTCCATCCCGAAGCACAGCGTCCCGTCCGCGTAGGGCTGGCAGAAGAAGCGGTGCCAGCGGCGGGGCTTGCCCTCGATGAGCAGCGTGCAGTAGCCCTGGTAAGGCAGGCGGGTGACGGGCGGCTCCGCCCCCACCAGCCGCAACGGGCTCTCCCGGCGGGCCAGCAGGGAAGGGATGTGGCGCTCCTCGATCCCCAGCCGCGACGCCCCTTCCTGGGCCAGCCGGTTGGCCCAGCCGATACGGCCTTGAGAGTTCAGCCATACGATAATCTGGGGTGAATCCAGAAACCCCTCTAGGCCGACCATACCTGACTAGATTATGACCCCCGCCCCGTACAAATGTCGCGGGTTTTGCACAACTTTGGCCCACGACCCGCGGCCGATGGTCATTGCGCCTATATTTCGTTCTATACTATAAGCTGGATGTAACGATCCCAGTCCTGACCGCGCCCCTGGCCGTGCCGGCTGAACTGGGCGGGATGAACAGGATTGAATTATTGAATAAATTCCGGTTTATGGCGAGCCGGGGCATGGGAGGGCTGCGGGATGAGCGCTTCCCTTACCACCAGCCCCGGCGCTTCATCCACCAGGCCAGCAGGCCCGCGATCACCACCAGCCCGCCCCAGAAGAACAGCCGGCCGTAGGGCCAGCGGTACTCGCTGAAGCTGTCGAAGTTGGTGCCGTAGATCCCGGCCCACAGCGTCATGGGCAGGAAGAGCACCGAGATCACCGTGAGCGCCTGCACCACCTTGTTCAGGCGGTTGCTCTGGGCGGAGAGGTAGACCTCGAGCACGTTGGAGAGCTCGTCGCGCGCCGCGTCGAGGCCCTCGTAGACCCGGCCCATGCGGTCGGTGAGGTCGCGGAACATGTAGGCGTCGCTGCCGAGCTCGGGCAGGCGCTCGAGGTGCAGCAGGGCCTCGCGGGCCTGCGAGACGAGCCGCCGGATGCGCAGCACTTCGCGCCGCTGGGCGAACACCTGGCGGGGGACCTGGTTGGTGTCGTCGCCGTCGAGGGCGAGCTCCTCGAGGTCTTCGAGCCGGTCGGTGAGGGTTTCGACGTACTCGAAGAAGGTCTCCACCCCCCGGTCGACGAGCTGCTGCCACAGCCAGATGCAGCTCCCGCCCCGGAAGCCCTCCCACGCTTTCTCGACGTACTCGACGGGCTCGTTGCGGTAGGTCAGGAGCACCTGGCTCTGCGGGAAGTAGAAGTAGCTCACCCGCTCGGTGCGGCTCCTGTGGGTGTGGGGGGTCTCGAGGGTGCGGAAGATGAGGAAGAGGTGGTTGGGGTACTGCTCGAAGCGGCTCCAGTGCCCGATCTCCTGGGCGTCCTCGAGGGCGAGGGGGTTGATGGGGTACTGGCTCTTGAGCAGCGCGACCTCCTCGGGCGTGGGGGTCTCGACGTCCACCCACACCCGCGCCTGCAGGGGCCCGGAGGTCATGCCGTCGGTGAGCTGCTTGGCGCGGATCATCTCTCGGTCAGTCGCAGGGCGCGAGGGCAGCATACCCGCCGGCGGGCGCTCACCGGGTGCTCTCGGCCAGCCAGTCGAGGTAATCCTTGGAGCCGTGCCGGATGGGCAGGGCGATGACCTCGGGCACGGCGTAGGGGTGGAGCTCCTTGACCCGGGCCTCGAGGGCGGCGTAGCGCTCCTCGCGGGTCTTGATGATCAGCAGCAGCTCCTCGCCGCTCGTCACCTCGCCCTCCCAGCGGTAGACCGAGGTCAGGCGGGGCAGCACGTTCACGCAGGCCGCGAGCCCCTCCGCCACCAGCACCTGCGCGATGCGCCGGGCGGAGTCCTCGTCGGGGACGGTACACAGCACCACCAGGTTCATACCCTGCCAGGATACGCGGCCTCGTCGGCGAAGACCAGCACTTCGGGCGCTCGGATCCGGCTCGGGGGCACCTCCTCGCCGCGCAGGAAGCGGGCCAGGGCCTCGCGCTTGCTCGCCCCGGTCACCAGGTACACCACCAGTTGCGTCTGCGAAAGCGCCTTGGGGCTCAGCGAGACCCGCTCGGGCGGGGGCTTGGGGGCGCCGTGGACCGGCAGCACCAGGCGCTCGCTGCCCAGGTCCACGTGCGGCCAGAGGCTGGCGGTGTGGGCGTCCTCGCCCAGCCCCAGCGTCACCACGTCGAAGGGCAGCAGGGATTGCACCAGCCCCTCGCTCACCTCGGCGGAGCGCTCGGGCCCGAGCTCGGCCTGGAAGGAGTGCAGCGTGTAGGGCAGTACGGTCGTGCCGATGGCCTTCGCGATCTGCACGTCGTTGCGCTCGAGGTGGCCCGCGCTCAGGCAGCGCTCGTCGGAGGCGATGAGCTGCACGCGGTTCCACAGGATGTCGGCCCGGCCGAAGGCCTGGTAGGCGGCCAGCGGGGTGTTGCCCCCGCCCAGCACCGCGCGGCCCCCGGCCGACAGGCGCTCGGCCAGCAGGCGGGCGAGCGCTTCGGAGGCGGCCTGGGGGGTGGAAAAACGCTGAATCTGGTAGCTCATAAGAGGTTCTTGAATTCCTCGATGCTCAAGCCGGCATCCCGGACCAACCCACCCATGGTGATGGCGTTGATCGGGTTGTGGCGGGGAATGGTCAAGACCCGTACGCCATCGCTCATGACGGTATGTTTGCCCTGGCGGATGATCCTGAAGCCCGCTTTCTCAAAAGCCCGGATGGCCTCGAGGTGATTGATGCCCGGCAGTTTCGGCATTAAGCCGCGACCTCGACCTCACGGGTCATCGCGTCCTGGGTCAACTCGGCGATTGCCTCGAGGTACTCGTGGATGGCCTCTCGGATGTTCTCGAGGGCTTCGGCTTCGTCGCGTCCCTGGCTCCAGCAGCCCGGCAATCCTGGGACCGAGACCGCGTAGCCCTCCTCGGAAGGGTGCAAAACAACCGTGTATTTCATCGCCCGTATTGTAGCAACCCCACCTTATACCCGATTCGGTCAGTTCGTTCCCGAATGGGGACGAACTGACCCGACCGAAGGGATGCGCTTTCTTCGCCGGCCGTCAGGGAGGGGTGTGCTCTAGGATTCAAAAAGATAGCCTCCGGGAGTCTTTGGTTTGGGCGATTATCTTTTTGAATCCGGTATTAAAGGCTGCGCCAGCGGTGCGGGTCTTCCATCAGGTAGTGCTGCCCGGCGGGGCCGTCGGAGCCCACGGCGTAGAGCTCGGCGGGGTGGTTGGCCTCGAGCACCGGCTCGATGAGGCGCCAGGCCCACTCCACCTCGTCGAAGCGGATGAACAGGCTCGCGTCGCCCTCGAGCGCGTCCAGGATCAGCGTGGCGTAGGCCGAGAGCTCGTGGGCGTCGCCGTTGTTGTAGGGGGTCGAGAGCACCACGGGCCTCGAGCCGAACTGCAGGCCGGGGGTCTTGACCTGCATCTCCAGGTGCAGCGACTCGTTGGGCTGCAGCTCCAGCACCACCCAGCTCGAGCCGGGGTCGCAGTGGGTGTCGGTGAAGAGCTGCGCGGGCGGCTCGCGGAACTGCACGGCGATGGTGGTGCGCTTCTTGCTGAGGGCCTTGCCGGTGCGCAGGTAGAAGGGCACCCCCTTCCAGCGCCAGTTGTCGAGGTACAGCCGCAGCGCCGCGAAGGTCTCGGTGTTGGAGCTCTCGACCTCGGCCTCCTCGAGGTAGCCCGCGTACTGCCCGCGCACGACATCGCCGGAGGAGAGCGGCCGCGCCGAGCGCAGCACCTTGTTCTTCTCGTTGCGCAGCAGGTCGGCCTCGAGGCGGGGCGGGGGCTCGAGGGCGGAGAGGGTGAGCAGCTGCATCATGTGGTTTTGCATCATGTCGCGCACCGCCCCCACCTTGTCGTAGAAGGCCCCGCGCCCCTCGATGCCGATGCCCTCGGCGGCCGTGATCTGCACCTGCGCGATGTGCTGGGCGTTCCACAAGGGCTCGAGCCAGGAGTTGGCGAAGCGGAAGACCAGGATGTTCTGCACCGTCTCCTTGCCCAGGAAGTGGTCGATGCGCAGGATCTGGCTCTCGTCCCAGTACTTGGTGAGGGTGGCCTGGAGCCCCAGGGCGCTCTGGAGGTCGTGGCCGAAGGGCTTCTCGATGACCAGGCGGCGGAAGTGGTTGCCCCTCTCGCGGGCCAGCCCGGCCTCGCCCAGCCCGGTGCCCACCACCGGGAAGGCGTCGGGGGGGAGGGAGAGGTAGAAGATGCTCGAGGGGGCGCTGTCCTTGGCGAGGGCCTCGAAGCTCTCGGGCGAGAAGTCCATCTGGCGGTAGGTGGCCCGCTTGAGGAGGCGCTCCACCACCGTGCCGTCGAGGTTGCCCTGGAACTCCTCGAGCGCGGCCCGCACGTTCTTGTCGAAGTCCTGCTCGCTCCAGGGCTTGCGGCCCACCCCCACGATGCGCAACTCGTCGGGCAGGTAGCCCCCGGCCTCGAGCTCGTAGATAGCCGGGAACAGCTTGCGCGCGGCCAGGTCGCCGGTCGCGCCGAAGATCACCAGGTCGATCATGGGCGCCTCCCGGGCGCGCCGAACGCCGAACGCCGAACGTCAAACGCCATAAGTCTCACCATTGTCCGTGCTCCCCTTCAGTCTCGGGCCTTTTTCACCCCGTGCCCGCCGAACATCTTGCGCATCACCGCCAGCAGGCGCTCGTCGTAGTCTTCCTCGTCCTGGCTCTCGAAGCGGGTGTAGAGCGACTGGGTGATCACCGGGATGGGCACCCCGAGCTCGACGGCCTCGAGCACCGTCCAGCGCCCCTCGCCCGAGTCGGCCACCACCGGGGCGATATCCCCCAGGTCCTGGTCGCTGGCGAGGTACTGCGCGGTGAGGTCGAGGAGCCAGCTCCTTATCACCGTCCCGTGCCGCCAGGCCTCGGTGAGGCGGGCGAGGTCGAAGCCGAACTCCCGCTTCTTGCGCAGCAGGTTGAGCCCCTCGGCCAGCGCCTGCATCATGCCGTACTCGATGCCGTTGTGGACCATCTTGGCGAAGTGCCCCGCCCCCACCGGCCCGGCGTGGACCCAGCCGAGGCCGGGGGAGGGGGCCAGCGCCCGGAGCACGGGCTCCAGCCGCGCCGCCACCTCCGGCGAGCCGCCGAACATCAGCCCGTAGCCGTTCTCCAGGCCCCACACCCCGCCCGAGACCCCCACGTCGGCGAAGAGGAGGCCCCGCTCGCCCAGCCAGGCCGCGCGCCGCTGCGAGTCCTTGTAGTAGGCGTTGCCGCCGTCGATCACCAGATCCCTGGGCTCGAGCACCCCCGCCAGCTCCTCCAGCGTCGCCTCGGTGACGTCCCCCGCCGGGAGCATCACCCACACCGTGCGCGGCGCGGGGAGCAGGCCGCGCAGAGCCTCCAGGGAGGGGGCGGGAGCCAGCCCCTCAGCCGCCAGGGCCCGCACCGCCTCGGGGGAGTGGTCGTAGCCCACCACGCCGAACCCGGCACGCAGCAGGCGGCGGGCCATGTTGCCGCCCATCCGCCCCAGGCCGATCATCGCCAAATCCATGCCCCCAAGTCTAACGTGCTTCGCGGCGAAGCGCGCTCGAGAACGGCGGACCGCGCCCCCGCCCGGAAAACGCTCCCCCGGCCGATGGGGACGCGCATTCCCCGCCTCCGACTCAGCTAGCGTTTATCTTCGCTGGATAAACTCAAATTTGTGAGAATCCTGTTCGTGGCCTTGACGGCCCTGCTTTCCTCGTGCGTATTGACGGTACAGCCCTTGCCGCCGGCCGAACCTGTCGCCCCCTCCACCCCGGCCCTCGTCAACAGCCGCCTGGGCCTGCCGGCCTATCCCGGCAGCCGCATCCTCAAGCGCGAAGAGAAGGGCGACGGCTCGAGCGAGGTGCAGTTCGAGACCAGCGCCGACCTCGACCGGGTCTACGCCCACTTCCACGACTACCTCTCCAAAGCCGGCTGGAGCCGCTGGACCCTCGAGCGCAAGGGCGCGGCCACCAAGCTCGAGGCCCGCTACCAGCGCAACAACACGAGCTTCAAGCTCGAGCTCGACCAGGAGGGGCGCAGCGGGCGGTACAAGTTGGGGATTGATTTTTAGGAGGGAACACCGCTAGCCGATAGCCCATAGCTGATAGCCGAACGCTAAACGCCGGATGCCGGGGGCGGGTCGTGCGTCGTACGTCCTACGTCGTACGCCAAACGCCAAACGCCAGACGCCAAACGCTAAACGCCAGACGCTAAACGCCAAACGCTAAACGCTGAACGCTAAACGCTGAACGCTAAACGCCAGACGCCCTGGCCCTCGACCTTGACACCAGTGGGGAGGGGTAACCACACGCCACGAACCACGGACCACGCGCCATTTGCTGACGGCTGACGGCGGATAGCTGACGGCTCTCTATTCCCTTTGCTTTTTCCGCATCGCCTCGAGGGCGTCCCACTGCTCCTTGGTCACTGCGTCGAGCACGTTGAACTCGCCGGAGCCCCACGCTTTTTCGCCGCCGTCGATGTAGACGAGGTCGCCGGTGATGAAGCCGGCGTGGTCGGAGATGAGGTAGGCGGCGAGGTTGGCGAGTTCCTTGTGGTCGCCCAGGCGGCGCAGGGGGATGCGGTCCATGAACAGCTTCTCGATCTCGGGGGTGGGCATCAGGCGGCTCCAGGCGCCCTCGGTGGGGAAGGGGCCGGGGGCGATGGCGTTGAGCCGGATGCCGTACTTGCCCCACTCGGCGGCCAGCGAGCGGGTCAGGGCCACCACCCCGGCCTTGGCGACCGCCGAAGGCACCACGTAGCCCGAGCCGCCCTCGGCGTAGGTGGTGGCGATGTTGAGCACGGTCCCCTTGTGGCCGCGGGCGATCCAGCGCTTGCCGAGCTCGAGGGTGCAGTAAAACGTCCCGTGCAGCACGATCCCCAGCACCGCGTCCACCGCGCGGTGGGAGAGGCGTTCGGTGGGGGAGATGAAGTTGCCGGCGGCGTTGTTGAGCAGCACGTCCACGCGGCCGAAGTGCCCCTCGACGGCGTCGATCATGACCTTCACCGCCTCGGGGTCGCGCACGTCGCAGGGCACGGGGAGTACCTCGCCCCCCGTCTGCTCGCCCATCTCCTTCGCGGCCTGCTCGAGCACCTCCTGCCGCCGCCCGGCGATGGCCACCTTGGCCCCCAGCTCGAGAAAGCGGGTGCTCATCGAGCGCCCGAGCCCGGTGCCGCCCCCCGTGACCAGCACGACCTTGTCTTGAAGTAAACCAGGTTCAAACATACGAATAGCTTACAATAATACCGGCTTCAAAAAGATAATCACCCAAACCAAAGACCTTCAGAGGCTATCTTTTTGAATCCTAGAGCACACCCTTCGGTCGGGTCAGTTCGTCCCCATTCGGGGACGAACTGACCGAATCTGGTATAAGCCCCTCGCCGGAAGCTGACGGCGGTAGCTGTGGTTCGGGTACATGTTTGAACCCCCGCCAGGTGGCGGGGGTCGGGAACTCGAGGCTTCGGAACCGTCAGGGGCGCCCGGAGATGGGCAGGTTCGAGGCGGGGAGGTTGAAGAGCATGTCCAGCGGCCCGCGCAGCCCCCCGAGCGTCGCGCCGGCGGCAGGAGCTGGCGAGCCCGAGGCCCCCAGGTCGGCGGCGTTGAAGCGGATGATCTGCCCGGTGGCGTCGCCCGAGGAGAAGTAGGGCATCCGCGGGTTCCACTGCCGCAGGGTTTGCGGGCTGGTGCCGGCGGGCGGCAGGTCGTCGCTCACCCAGAGGTTGCCCACGTTGTCGAAAGCCAGGCTGATGGGCTGCTTCCAGGTGCCGTTGGCGGTGATCTTCACGGCGGGGGCGCCGCTGTACTCGCCGGTGCCGGGGCTGCAGGTGGTGATCACGCCGCCGGGGTAGTCGCAGTCGGCGGGGAAGCTGGGGGAGTTCACGTCGAAGCGCGCGATGAAGTCGCCGAGCTTGCTGCTGACCCACAGGCGCCCGCTGGCGTCGAAGGCCAGGCTGATGGGCCCGTAGAGCGAGTTCTTGTCGTTGGCGTTGGCGCTGTTGTCGTAGATGATCATGGCCGCACGGCCGTTGTACCCGCCGCTGCCGCTGAGCTGGCTCGCCTTGAACTTGAGGATCTGGCCGGGGGAGTCGGAGGGGGCGTCGGAGGCGTTGGTGCCGTGGAAGGACACCACCCACAAGTTGCCGTCGGCGTCGAAGGCCAGGCCGGTGGGGGTGGTCATGTGGCCCCCGAAGCCCTCGATCTTGTAGTCGGCGGCGCCGGTGTAGTTGGCGCCCAGCCTCGAGGCGTCGAAGCGCAGGATGGTGTGGTTGAACTGGTCGGCGACCCACAGGTTGCCGCTGGCGTCGAAGGCCAGCGACCGGGGCGTCCCCAGGTCGGGGCCGGTGATGGTCACCGCCGGGCTGGGCGAGGGGCTGGCGAGGTCGGCCGCGCGGTACATCCGGATTTCGCCGGAGCTGCTGGAGACCTCGGTCCCGATGCCCACCCAGACGTTGCCCGCCTTGTCGAGCGCCAGGCCGCGCGCCTTCCTCGTCGCGTTCTGCAAGCCCAGGTCCACCGCGACGGCCGTTCCGGCGGCCTGGTCGTAGCCCAGGAGGCGGCTGGGGCGGTCGTCGCTGAGGTCGGCCGGGGTGCCGTTGTCGTCGCCGTACTCGATGACCCAGAGCTTGCCCGAGCCGTGCTTGCTGTAGGTCACGCTGGCGCTGGCGGTGGCCCCGGCGCTCACGCTCGCGCTGCCGCCGCTGGCCTGGTAGTGCTCGTCCACGGTGGTCTTGGTGACCACTACGCCGCCGGCGGTGATGGTGTAGGTGCCCGGCGTCAGGTTGGTGAGGGTGGTGCTGGCCGTGAGGTTCTGGCTGAAGCCTCCCGGGCCGCTCACGGTGACGTTGGCGTTGGTGCCCGCGGGCAGGCCGCTGATGGTAACGGTGAGCTTGCCGTCTACGGCAGCGTAGTTGACCTGGGCGTTAGCGGTGGCCCCGGAGGCCACGGTGGCCGAGCTTCCCGAAGCCTGGTAGGTGAAGCCGTCGAACGAGACGTTGGCCGGGGTGATGGTGTAGGTGCCGGGCTGGAGGTTGTCGAGGGTGGCGCTGGCGGTGAGGGTTTGGCTGAAGCCGCCGGGGCCGGTCACCGTGACGTTCGCGTTGGCCCCGCCGGGCAGGCCGGCGATGGTCACGACGAGGCGCCCGGAGATGGCGGCGTAGCTGATGCTCACCGACGCCGTGGCCCCCGCGGAAACCGTGACCGGCGAGGTCGTGACCGTGCCGGCGTAGGTGCTGCCGTCCTTGGAGACGTTGGCGGCGGTGACCGTGTAGCTGCCCACGGCCAGGCCGGTGAGGGTCTGGCTCGAGCCCAGGGTGAAGGTGCCGCTAGGGCCGCTCACGGTGACCGGCTCGCCCGAACCGGAGGGCAGCCCGCTGATGTTGACCTGCAGGCTCCCGCTGTTGGTCCCGTAGCTCACGGTGACTTCCTTGGTGCTCGCGCCCGTCACCGTCACCGGCGACTCGCTCACCGTGCCCGCGTAGGTGTCTGCGCCCACGGTGAAGGGGTTGGCGGCGATGTTGTACTGCCCGACGGGGACCACGAGGCTCTGGCTGCCGTTGCCGCTGAAGGTGAGGTTCTGGCTGAAGCCGCCCCCCACCTTGGACACGGCTACGGTGGCACTGGCCCCGCCGGGGATGCCGCTCACGCGGACGGTGAGCTTGCCGTCACCGGCCCCGTAGGTGACCTGGCTGGTCGCCGTGACCCCCGCGGTCACCGTGACTGTTGCGGGATCGACCGAGGCCACGTAGGTGTAGCCGCCCACGCTCACGTCGGCAGCGCTGATGCTGTACTGGCCGGGGACCAGCCCGGTGAGCGTCGTGCTGGTGGCGACCTTCTGGCTGAACCCGCTGGGGCCGGTCACCGTGATCTCGGGGCTGGCGCCGTCGGGCAGGCCGGCGACGCTCACGCTCAGGCCGCCGGTGCTGGCCTGGTAGGTCACCGTGACCTCGGCCTGCTTGCCCCCCTCGACCTTTACGGAGGTGCTGCTGGGGGAGCCGGAGTAGGTGTAGCCCCCGGCGGTTACCGCCGACACGCTGATCTGGTAGGTGCCGCTGGCAAGGTTGCTGAGGGTCTCGCTCTTTTTGACTTCCTTGCTGAATCCTCCGCCCTGCTTGCTGACGGTCACCCTGGCGTCGGCGCCCGAGGGCAGGCCTGCGATGGTTACCTTGAGGCTGCCCGGGGCGGGAGTGCAAGCTGCTAAGATGAGAAGGAGCAGTACCAAGAATCCAAAGTGATGCCTTTGAACGTTCATCCAGAAGCCTCCGTGAGTTAGAGGCTAGCGGCCGGGGCGTGAAGGGGCAGTAACCCTGGGATGAGCCTTAGGAACGGCATCCGTGCTCGGTGATTTAGCGGTGTGAGTCGGAGAAGGTCTGGCGAAACGTCCACATAACGGCGTTAATTACGTTACGTCCCGCCTCGAGCAAGCAAAAAACCCCGCCGTAGCGGGGCGGTTTCCCGGCGCTAGATCCTAGCCGATGGCGTTATGGGCCTTGCCCAGCAGCAGCATGGCCCCGATGGTGGCGGCGGAGAGGATGATCAGGACCAGGGCGTAGCCGATGTAGCGCAGGTCGGCGCCTTCACCCTCGACGTTAACGCTCTTGGGGTTGAGGGCCAGGTAGATCAAGCTGGTGACCAAAATCGAACCGATGACGAAGATCAGGGTGAAAACCGCGCCAAGCATCAAGCCTCCTCGACGTTCAAACGCCAGGCCCGCAGCAGGGCCTGGAGGGTCTTTTCCAATCCTACCAGGCCGACCCCGTAGGTGGGTATTCCCCGCTCCCAACCATAGACGCCGACGGCCGGGCCGGGGATCTGGGGGAGGTCGGCCTCGAGCTCGCCCTCCCAGGCCCGCAGGACGGGCGTTTCCCGGTAGGCCAGGCCGGTGGGCGCGACGGCCTCGAGCGCCTCGGCGTCCGGGGCTTCGGCCGCCTGGGGGGTAAAGCTCACGCCCACCCCCTCCCCCTCGGTCAGGACGAGCGCGCGGCGCGGGCGGACCCACTCGAGCGCCCGCAGAAAGGGCGTGCCGTGCCCGGGCGAGGCGTCGAGCCCCAGCACGATGCGGCCCTTGTAGCCGCACCCCAGGTCGCGCAGCGCGCGGATCACCGCCTCGCCTCCACTCCGCGGGGCCCACAGCAGCACGGTTTCCCCGCCGTAATGGCCCTCGAGCCAGGCGTAAAAGCTGCCGAATTCGTCACATCCGGTGCGGACGTGCCGCGCCAAAACCTCCTCCAGCCACGCCGAGCCGTCGGTGCCGGGGGATTCGTCGGAAGGCAGGGGTTCTTTCACCACGTCGGTCTCCGTCGCGGCCGGGTCGCGGGGGTCGGCCTCGAGCACAGGTACAGCATAACAAAGGTGAGGGGGACATAAGGGCTTGGGAGGGGTGGGTGGCCGGACGCTGAACGCCGATAGCCCATAGCCGACAGCCGAACGCCAAACGCCAAACGCCGACAGCCGAACGCCAAACGCCAAACGCCGAACGTCAAACGCCGAACGCCAAACGCCGAACGCCGAACGTCAAACGCCCTTGACCCTCGACGCTGGCGGGGAGGGGTAAACCACGAGCCACAGATCACGCGCCACGAGCTCCCTGCCTCCCCCTTTAGGTGGGCTTGAAGGGGCCCTTGGTCCCCGGGTCACGTGCCGTATGATGTGTCACTGTGCGTTACCTGATCCTCTCCGACCTGCACGGTAACTGGAATGCCCTCGAGGCGATATTGCGCGAGGCCAGGGACTGGGAGCGGGTCTTGTTTCTAGGGGACGCGGTAGGGTACTACCCCGACGCCGAGCGGGTGGTGTCCTGGCTGGCTTCGCACGACGCGGTCGGGGTGTTGGGCAACCACGACGCCTGGATGCTCTCGCTGGGCTCCTTGGACGTGGAGGGGCCGATCCTCGAGATCATCGCCTGGCAGGCCGAGCGCATGAGCGCGGCCAGCCACGCCTACCTCTCCAAGCTGCCCATGGCCGTCACCGTCGAGGGGGCCTTGGTGGTGCACGGCAGCCCCTGCGACCCCATGCAGTACCTCGACGACCTCGAGCTCGCCCGACAGGGCTTCGACTGCACCGCGGCACGCTGGATCTTCCACGGCCACACCCACCTGGCCGGGGCCTACCTCTCCCTCGACGGCCCCAACGGCCAGTGGGTGCGCTACCAGCGCTACACCAACGGCGGCGAGCTGATCCTGGCGCCCAAGGTGCGGGCCATCGTCAACCCCGGCTCGGTGGGGCAGCCCCGCGACGGCACGCCGGGGGCCGCCTACGCCATCTGGGACAGCGGCGAGGACCTGGTCGAGTTCCACCGCGCCAGCTACGACCTCAAGCAGGTTCTGCGGCGCATCGAGGAGGCGGGCTTCCCCAACTGGCTCTACGAGCGCCTGCTGCATGGGAAATAGACCTCCTTCGGAGGTCGTCGATAGCTGATAGCCAATAGCCGGTAGCTACCTTAGGCGCGATGGTTCAGGGCAAGTTGCGGGCACTTTACGGAGAATACGGTTGAAACCTTCGATCCTGGGACACGAGCGCATCCTGAAGCTGCTGCCGAGCCTGAGCAGCCAGAGCCTGCTCTTCACCGGGCCCGAGGGGGTGGGGCGGCGGGCGGTGGCGCGCTGGTACGCCTACGGCCTCAACTGCGCCCACGGCTTCCCGGGCTGCGGGCAGTGCCCTTCGTGCCGCCTCGAGGAGCCCACCGACTACCTCGAGATCGTGCCCGAGGCCGAGACCAAGACCGGGCGCAAGGCCCGCAACCTGCAGATCCGGCTCGAGCAGATCGCCCCCCGCGAGGACGGCGGGGAGAACCTCCTGGACTGGCTCTCGACCTACCCGCGCTTCCGGGCCAAGGTGGCGGTGATCGACGGGGCCCACCTGCTCAACGAGCCCGCCGCCAACGCGCTGCTGAAGGTGCTCGAGGAGCCCCCGGCCTACGCCCGGCTCATCCTCGTCGCGCCCAGCCGCGAGATGGTGCTGCCCACCCTGGCCTCGCGCTCGCTCGAGCTCGCCTTCGGCCCCCTGCCCGAGGAGACGCTGCACGGCCTCACCCGCGACCCCGAGGTCCTGGCCTACGCCGAGGGCAGCGTGGGACGGGTGCGCTGGGCGCTCGACAACCCCGCCCTCTTCAACCAGCTCGTGGGGCGGGTGCAGGGGGTGCTCCAGAGCCTGGGGAAAGGCCCCGCCCAGACCCTCGAGGCCCTGGGACCGCTGCTCGAGACCGAAGGCGGCCTGAGCTACCTGGCCCGCAAGCTCGGGCAGTCCCTCCCCCCCGAGGACCCGCGCCGCGCCGAGGCCCTGCTGAGCCTCCACCAGGCCCAGGAGGCCCTGAGCGCCTACGTGAGCGAGGACCTGGTGCTCAACTGGCTGGGCCTGCGGCTGTGGGCGGCGGCGCAGGGGCGCGAAACCCTATCAGGTCACTGAAATTGTAGAGTGGGGGCATCAGACTCCGGTCTGTGAACCCGCCGGGGGCCGCTGGCTCGGCCCCGGGGTCTAAAGCGAGGAGGATCGATGGACTGCGTAGGCGTCCGTTTCAATCACGGCCCCAAACTCTACGACTACAGCTTCAGCGGGGAGCCCCCCGCGCTCGAGAGCTGGGTGGTGGTCAGCACCCCCAGGGGCCTCGAGCTCGGCAAGGTGCGCACCGCGCCCCGGGCGGGGCGGCCCCAGGGCGAGGTGGTGCGGCAGGCCACCCCCCAGGACCTCGAGGCCGCCAGCAAGCTGCGCGAGCGCGCCGAGGACCTCAAGTGGTGGCTCAAGGCCAAGTTCCGCCGGGAGAGCGTCCCGGCCAAGCTGCTGGGCTGCGAGTTCACCCTCGACGGCAACCACCTCTCGGTGCACTACTCCGCCGAGGAGCGCGTGGACCTGCGCCGCTGGGTGGGGGAGATCTCCCGGCTGGCGGGCGCCCGCGTGGAGTTCCTGGCGCTGGGCCCGCGCGACCAGACCGCCTACCTGGGCACGCTGGGGGCCTGCGGCATGGAGTCGTGCTGCTCGACCCACCTGCAAGACTTCGCCCAGGTCTCCATCAAGATGGCCAGGGACCAGCAGCTCCCGCTGTCGCCCGAGAAGATCTCCGGCCCCTGCGGGCGCTTGCTGTGCTGCTTGCAGTACGAGCACGAGCTCTACCAGGAGCTCCTGGCGGGCCTGCCCAAGAAGAACGCCAAGGTGTGCACCATCCACGACGTGTGCGGCAAGGTGGTCAAGCTCAACCCGCTGGCCCAGACCGTGGACATGATCACCGAGGAGGGCAGCATGGTCACGGCCCACAAGGACGAGCTGCGGCGCTGAAGCGGGTGTGGGCGGGTGCCGGCGGCGTCGTGGCTCTGGATCGGGCTGGGGGGCTTGTCCCTGCTGGGCCTGCTGGCGGCGGAGGTGCGCCGGCGGCCCCTGGCGCGGGCGGCCTTCAAGGTGGCCTGCTCGCTGGGCTTTTTGTTGCTGGCCCTGGCGCAGGGCCTCGAGGGCCGCTTCGCCCAGTGGGTGTTCGCCGGGCTGGTGCTCTCGGCTTTGGGCGACGTCTTCCTGATTTTCCCCTCGGGGCGGGCCTTCCTAGCGGGGCTGGTCGCCTTTTTGCTGGCGCACCTGGCCTACGTGGGGGCCTTCGCCGCCGAGGGAAGCCCCGGCCCGTGGGCCTTCGCGCTGGTGCTGGGCGTGGGGCTGGGGGTCGTCCGCTGGCTGTGGCCGCACCTCGAGGGCTGGCGCGTCCCGGTGCTGGCCTACGCCGCCGTCATCAGCCTGATGCTGCTCTTCGCCCTGGCGACAGGCCGCCCGGAGGCCCGGCTGGGGGCGCTGCTGTTCTACCTCTCCGACCTCTTCGTGGCCCGCGAGCGCTTCGTGCGCTCGGAGGTGCTCAACCCGCTGCTGGGGCTGCCGCTGTACTACGTGGGCCAGTACCTGTTGGCGCTGTCGGTGGGCTGAGCCTTGCCCGAGCCGCCGGGCTGGCGTAGGCTTTAGGGCCTATGGCCGAGATTCCCGAGCAGGGGGTAGCCCCTACCCACTTCGCCGCGCAGGGGGTGCGCTTCATCTACCGGGTGGCCGGGATCGCCCTCCAGCACGGCCAAATTTTGCTGCACCGGGGGTTGGAGGACGACTTCTGGGCACTGCCCGGCGGGCGGGTGGAGGCCCTCGAGACCGCCCAGCAGGCCCTGCGGCGCGAGATGCGCGAGGAGTTGGGGCTCGAGGCCCAGACCGGCCCGCTGCTCTTCGTGGTCGAGAACCTGTTCGGCCATCAGGGACGCGCCCATCACGAGGTGGGGCTCTACTTCGCGATGAGCCTGCCGGACTTCTGGGAGGGGGAGCGGCGCGGGAGCGAGGGGCACACCCAGTTGCTGTATCGCTGGTTCCCCCAGGACCAGATGCCGCGCCTGCCGGTGCAGCCCCGTTTCCTGCGCGAGGGCCTCACGCGGCTACCCGATCACCCGCGCCACGTGGTCGAGCTCGAGCTCTGACCCCTCGGCGCAGGCCCGGTCGCCCCCGGCCCGCTTGGCCTGGTAGTGCAGGGCGTCGGCGCGCTCGAGCAGTTCCGCCGCGCCCTCGCCCGGGCGGTACGCCGCCACCCCCAGGCTGATGCTCAGGCGGCAGCCGGGGACGGGCTCGAGGGCGCTCACCCCCTTGCGCAGCCGCTGGGCGATGGCCTCGGCGGCCATGAGGGAGGTGTTCGGCAGCACCGCCACGAACTCCTCCCCGCCCCAGCGCCCCACCCAGTCGGAGTGCCGGAGCTTCTCCCGTGCCACGCGCGCCACCAGGCGCAGGGCCTTGTCGCCTGCCGCGTGCCCGAAGGTGTCGTTGACCCGTTTGAAGGCGTCGAGGTCAAAGAGGACGAGGCACAGGGGCTCGCCGGAGCGCTCGGCCAGGGCGAGTTCGCGCGCGAGCGCCCGCTCGAGGCCCCGCCGGTTGGGGAGGCCGGTGAGGGAGTCGGTGCAGGACTGTTCCAGCACCCGCAGGTACGCCACCCTCCACCCGGCGCTAGCGATCAATGCGCCCAGCAACAAACCTCCCACCCACTCCATCTCCGAACCTCCTCCCAAGCCCTACGCGGCCCGCTCCCGCCCTGGATTGCGTATCGGGCGTTACACGGCGGGCTTGCTCGCCGCCAGCAGCACCCGTTTGAAGCCGTAGAACACCGGCTTCTGCGGCATCAATTCGTTCAGCCTCGAGCGGTAGCGCTCGAGGAAAGCCCCCTGCAACTCCTCCGGCAGCACGCCCAGGTAGGCGGTGAGCAGCGTCCCCTTCACCCACTCCACGATCGCGTCGGCGTCGGGGAGGACGTGGGGGTACACCTTGAGCACGGCGGTGATGTCCTGCCCGCCGAGGTCGAAGAACAACTGGGCGTAGTCCTCGACCGGCAGGACCGGGTGGCGGCGGCCGCTGTTGGGGAAGTACGCCCTGAACTCCGGCTCCTCGGTGACCTCGCGGGCCAGGCGGTGGGAGGGGTGGTCGCCGTTGGCGGGCATCTGCACCACCATCTGCCCGCCGGGGTTCAGGCAGCCCCAGAGCCGGGCGAAAAGGGTGGGGTGGTCGTCGGCCCACTGCAGCGCGGCGTTGGAGAAGATCAGGTCGTACTGCCCCTCGAGCTCCCGGAAGTCGCCCTGTACAAAGCTGAGCCCCTCGCGGGCGAAGTTCTGGCTCCTGGCGAGCATCTCGGGGGAGCTGTCGAGCCCGGTTACGGTGCTGCCGGGCAGGCGGTCGGCCAGGCGGCGGGTGAGCTCGCCGGTCCCGCAGCCCAGGTCCACGGCCCGCAGGCCGGGCCTGACCTTGACCAGCGCGAGCAGGTCGTCGAAGGGGGCGGTGCGCTCGGCTTTGAATTTCTCGTACTGTTCGGGGTTCCAGGGCATGGCGTTACTCCAGGGGTTGGGAAGCTAGCTCTTGCGGGCAGACCCGGCCCGCGCGCCCCAGGCTGGGGGAGAGGTTGGTCACCGGGCCTCCTCGGGCTCGGGCCAGGGGAACTCCCCCAGGCGCCCCCGCAGCCCCTCCCAGCGCCGCATCAGGGCGCGGATCTCGCGGGCGAGGTCGGGGAAGGGCTCGGCCCAGGTGCGCAGGCGGCTCCAGCGGCCCCGGTGCCCGTCGTAGTGCGACTGGGCCTGCAGGATGCGGTGGCCCCCGCCGTAGGGGTCGTTGGCGCCCCAGGCCACCGCCCCCACCTGCGCGAAGAGGATGGCCCTGCCGCACATCAGGCAGGGCTCGAGCGTGGTGTAGAGGGTCAGGGCCTCGCCCGGCCGCCTGCGCCGGTCGTCGCCCTGGGCCCTGAACCACGCCGCCGCGTTGCGCAACGCCTCGACCTCGGCGTGGGCCGTGGGGTCGCCGGTGGGCAGCACCCGGTTGCGCCCCTCCGCGACCGGGCGGCCCTCCGCGTCGGTGAGCACCGCCCCGATGGGGTAAGTGCCTTCCTCGAGGCTCCGCAGGGCGAGCTCCACGGCCCGCTCCATCCAGCGCCGCTCGATCACAGGAACTCCCGGTACTTGTCGAGCAGGTCGGCGAGGGCCTCGCGCAGCAGGGCGGCCTCGGTGCGGCCCAGGCGCTCGGACAGCGTGGCGAGGCGGGCGAGCTGGTTCTTGGGGTAGTAGTTCGACTTCAGCACCATCTTGTCCTCCACGTAGATCGCCACCCGGCTGCGCCCCTCGCGCTTGGCCCGCAACAGCGCCTCGTCGGCGGCCTGGAGCAGTTGCTGGGGGTCGGAGACGTGGCGGGGGAAGCTGGCGATGCCGATGGACAGCCGCACCGCCAGCGAGACCTCCCCCACGTTGTGCTTGCGACCCGCGAGGTACTGCCGGATCTCCTCGAGCTGGATCAGCGCCTCCTCGGGGCTGGCCCCCGGCAGGGCGCAGGCGAACTCGTCCCCGCCAATGCGGGTGAGCAGGCTGCCGGGGGGGAGGCTCCCGGCCAGCGCCTTCATCACCAGCGCGATCACCGCGTCGCCCACCTCGCGCCCGTAGTTCTGGTTGACCGGCATGAACTCGTCGATGTCGGCCACCGCCACCGAGATAGGGCCGTCCTCCTTCCAGTTCGTCAGGGTTTGATAAAAGCTCTCGCGGTCGAGCGTAGTAGCTCCGGTCATATGACATCCTCTCTAGTAGCTTTCACGTATATATGTTATGAGCCACATATATACGTGTCAAGTCATGCGAATGGAACCCTTTCATACCGGATTCAAAAAGATAATCACCCAAACCAAAGACCTTCAGAGGCTATCTTTTTGAATCCTAGAGCACACCCCTCCCTGACGGTCGGCGAAGAAAGCGTATCCCTTCGGTCGGGTCAGTCCGTCCCCGAATGGGGACGAACTGACCGAATCTGGTATCAAGGGGTTTATCGCGGTTTGCGGGCATTTTGCCGCTGGGAGGAGCGGCAAAACCGGCTATCGAGCCGCCGATCCAGCTTCCAGCTTTGGCTCAGTCATTCCGCAAACCGCTCTATACAATGGGCCTGATGCTCAGCCTCGCCCGCGTGCTCTCGGTGACCTTGGGGATCTTCGCCCACCACCCGCTGGGGGTGCTGTGGGTCACCTTCGTGGCCCTGCTCTTCAGCTTCGTAAGCTTCGGGATCCTGATCGGGCCCATGCAGGTGGGCTTCAACGCGGTGATGCTGCGCTACCTACGCCGCGGCGAGTGGGCTCCTGAACTGCTGTGGCAGCAGTTCCGCCGCGAGGCTTTCCTCGCGGGGTGGGTGTACCTGGCGTTGCTGCTGGTGGGGCTGGTGGTGCCGCTGCCGCTCGAGCGCTTCTCCCCGGCGGTGGCTGTGCTGCTGGGCTTCGCGGCCAACGCGGTGTTGGCGCTCTTGTGGTTCTACCCCTTCCAGTACCTCGCCGAGCGCCACATGCCCTGGACCGAGGCCGTGCGGGAGGGCTGGCACCTCATCCTGCGGGCCGGGGTGCCGCGCCACGTGCTGCTGGTGCTGCTGATCCAGCTCATCAACTACGTCCCCACCGGGTCCTCCGTCCCCGTGCTCGACCTGTTCGTACTCGTGCTGCTGGTAGGCCTCAGCGGCCTGATCGGGGTAGTGGCCTACGCCCAGCTCAACCCGGAGCCACAGGCCTGAGGGCCTGCCCCGGCAAAACGCGCGGCGGGTGAGGGTAGGGGGGCCGTCAGCGGTCAGCTTTCAGCCGTCAGCGGGAGGCTGGTGGCCCGTGGTGGACCCCTCCCCAACCCTCCCCGCCAGCGGGGAGGGGATATCCCCCCTAGCCCCCCTTGTTAAGGGGGGCCAAGAAAGGGCGTCTTGCGTCTTGCGTTTGGCGTTTTGCGTACGTCGTACGTCGTACGACGTACGACCCGCGCCCGGCTATCGGCTATCGACTACTTCTCATACGGCTTACCGATCGCCGCCGGCGGCCGGCTGCGCCCGATGAACCCAGCCAGCACCAGGATGGTCAGGACGTAGGGCAGCGCCTCCACCACCACCGAGGGCATCACCTCGCCGCCGCCGAGCTGGATCGCCAGCGCCCGGAAGAAGCCGAACAGCAGCGTCGCGCCCAGCACGCCCAGCGGGTGCCACTTGCCGAAGATCAGGGCGGCCAGGGCGATGAAGCCCTGCCCGGCCGACATGTTCTTGACGAACTGGTTGAGGAAGCCGATGGAGAGGTAGGCCCCGGCCAGCCCGGCCAGCAGGCCCGAGAGGATCACCGCAGTGTAGCGCAGGCGGTAGACGTTGACCCCCATGGTGTCGGCGGCCTCAGGCTGCTCGCCCACCGCGCGCAGGCGCAGGCCCCAGGGGGTTTTGAACATCACCCACCAGCACAGGGGAACCAGCAAGAAGGCCAGGAACACCAGCGGGGAGAGGCTCTCCCCGGCCACCCCGATCACCGGGAGGCGGTTCTCGACCTCCTTGGAGTTGGTGGTGGTGTTGTACAAGGCCTGCATCAGCACCGGCGGGGCCCCGGCGGCCAGCAGGTTGATGGCGGTGCCGGTCACGATCTGCTCGGCCTTGTAGCGGATGACGGCGATGGCGTAGACGGTGGCCACCAGGCCGCCCATCAGCACCCCGGCCACCACGCCCGCCCAGGGGATCCAGGCCGCCCGGGACAGGGGGTCGGCGGCGAGCATGGGGGCCTCGAGCCGCTCCACCGTGATGGCGGCCGCGGCCGCGCCGAAGAGGATCATGCCCTCGAGGGCGATGTTGGTCACCCCCGAGCGCTCGGAGAACATGCCCCCCAAGGCGGTGAACAGCAAAGGGGTGGTTTGGCGCAGGGTCGAGAAGAACAGCGCGATCAGGATGGCCGACTCGACCCGCATCCCCAGAAACACCACGGCGATCGCCGCGACCACGAGGAATCCGATCATGAATGGCGACAAGCGTTTCATCAAGCCCTCCCGACCAACGCTTTTTCACGGGCCTCGAGCTCGGCACGGGCCTCGGTCTCGACCTGCGCGGCCTGCAGCGGGTCGATGAAGTAGCGCGGCAAGAAGCCGCCCGCGGCGATGAACAGCACGATCAGGGCCTGCAGCACCGTCACCAGCTCGCGGCTCACCGCGAGCTGCTGGTTGAGGTCGAGCCCGCCCGTCAGCAGCACGCCGAACAGCAAGGCCGAGAGGCTGATGCCGATGGGGGTGTTCTGCCCCATCAAAGCCACCGCGATCCCGTCGAAGCCGACGCTGGTGGGCAGCGACTGCTTGAGGCGGTACTCGTCGATGCCCCCGCCCAGGACGTAGTGGGTGGCCGCCAGCCCGGCCAGCGCGCCGGAGATGGCCATGGCCAGGACCGTCTTGGAGCGCAGGTTGACCCCGCCGTACTCGGCCGCCTTGGGTGCTAGCCCCACCGCCCGCAGCTCATAGCCGCCGGGCGTGCGGAAGAGGTAGAAGTTGTAGAACAGCAGCGCCAGCACCGCCAGCAGGAAGGCCCCGTTGAAGCGCGAGGAGGTGAGGGCGCTCGTGAGCTCGACCGACGGCCCCGGCAGGAAGCCGCCCACCACGTACCCCGCCAGCACCGCCCCCCCTGAGATCAGCAGGCGGCGGCCGAGGTCCATGCGGCGCTGGGTGTAGTAGGCCACCAGCCCCAGCACCAGCGCGAGCGGGATGGCCCACGAGAGGTGGCCGTCGCGCACCAGCAGGTCGAGCATGAGCGGGATGCGCGAGCCCTCCTGCACCTCGTTGCTGCGGGCCTCGAAGCCTTCAGCCTTGAAGGGCAGCCGCACGGTGGTCCCGAAGAACTTGTACTCGTTGGCGGCGATGAGGAAGAGGAAGAGCGAGGCGGCGACGTAGTTGAGCATGATGGTGTTGATGACCTCGTGCGCCCCGAAGCGAGCCTTGAGCCAGCCCGGGATGGCCCCCCACAGGGCGCCGCCCGCCGCTGCCGCGGCGATGGAGAGGGGCAGCGTGACCCAGCCGGGCCCGGGCAGGTACACCCCCACCAGCATCGCGGCGATGGCCCCCACCGTGAGCTGCCCCGGTGCCCCGATGTTGAACAGGCCCGAGCGGAAGCCGAAGGCCACCGCCAGCCCGGTGAAGATGAGGGGCGTGGCCAGCAGCAGGCTCTGGAACCAGCCGGTCACGCTGATGACGGGGCTGAAGAGCAACTGGAAGGTGTAGGTCACCAGGTCGAGTTTGGTGGCGATGGCGTCCAGCAGCGGCAGCACCTTGCCCTCGGCGCCCAGGCCGGGCCGGATGAAGCCCACCACCAGCGCGCCGATCAGCGAGGCCAGCAGCAGCGAGACCAAAGGCACCACCACGCCCCGGTAGCGCACCAGGAAGGCCTTGCCGCCGGCCAGTTGCAGCCGCGCCAGGATCAGCATGCCCAGGCTGAAGAACACGCCCATGTAGGCCCCTAGCGACAGGCTGAAGCGCCGCAAGGGCAGCCGGCGCGGGGAGGTGCCGGCCTCGAGCGCGGGCCCGTTGATGGCGTTGACGGTCTGGTAGAACACCACGGCTTCGGCCACGAACAGCAGCAGCCCCACCGCCCCGACCCCGTACAGCAGCCGCGCGCGGGTGCGGGCGTCGGGCAGGAACAGCGCCGCGCTGGCGACGAGCACCAGCAACACCCACACCCAGAAGAACGGCGCCGCCCAGCCGGTGTTCATGGCGGGAAGCTGGAGGTTTTGCGGGTTCACGAGGTCGAAGGGCGTGAGCAGCACCCCGACCCCGCCGAACTCGCGCTTGAGCACGGCCCATGGCGCTAGCGCCATGAGCAACACGACGACGAAGTTCACTGCGAGCAACAGATAGCGCACCATGTGGCCCCCTGCACTACGGGGATTCTAAGCCATGCCCGGCGTTGCTCATAGCCGCATGGCCCGTGTTCGTGGGGGCTCGAGGGGACAGTAGTCAGCCGTCAGCGGGAGGCGGGGGCCCGTGGCTCGTGCTTACCCCACCCCTTCCCTCCCCGCGTGCGGGGAGGGGGTATCCCCCCAGCCCCCCTTGCTAAGGGGGGTAAAAAGGGGCGTTTTGCGTCTTGCGTCTTGCGTTTGGCGTTTGGCGTACGACGTAGGACGTACGACGCCGGGCGCAGGACGTACGACCCGCGACCCGCGCCCGGCTATCAGCTATCAGCTATCGGCTATCGACCATCGACACTATCCAACCCCTTCCGCGCCTGCATCCGGTCGAAGAACTCCTGCCAGTGCGGCGCCCGGCCGTCGACGTCGGTGAAGCCGTACTCGCGGGAGAGGTGCCAGGTTGCCAGGGCTTTGCCCGCCTTCTGGTGCACGTTGGGGTCGGAGGCCAGGGCCACCACCGCCCGCCCGATGTAGTGCGGGGTCTCCGACTCGGCGTAGTAGGGGTCCTTGGCGATGGCGTCGCGCCAGTTGGCCTCGGTCACGCCGAAGTGATCCAACATCGCCTCCGAGCGCAGGAAGCCCGGCGTGAGGGCGACGGCGGTAATGCCCTTGGGCGCCTCCGCCGACTTCGCGCCGCCCTCGCCGACGTAGCGGTTGGACTTGAATTCTTCGGCCATGGCGTAGGCCAGCCGGATCACGGTGGTCTTGACGAGGTCATAGAAGAAATTCCCCCGGTAGCTGAGGCTGTCGCCGTCGGTGACCTCGACGATGAGGCCCGAGTTGCGCCCCAGCATCAGCGGCACCGCGTAGCGGCTGGTGAGGAGGTGGCTGTAGACGGAGCGCTCGAGCAGCCTCCACCCCTGCGCCGCGTCCATCTCCCAGAAGGGCTTCCCCCACTCGATCATCGAATCCCCGCCCCACACGTCGTTGACGAGGACGTCGAGCCGCCCGTTCTGCTCGGCCCGGACGCGCTCGAACAGCGCCTTCACCTCCTCCTCCCGGGTGTGGTCCACCCGCACCGCGATCCCCACCCCGCCCGCCTGCGTCACCCGCTCGGCGGTCTCCTCGATGGTTTCCGGACGGTTGAGGTCGGAGGGGTTGCCCCGGGTGCTGCGCCCGGTGCAGTACACCGTCGCCCCGGCCGCGCCCAGCTCCACCGCGATCCCGCGCCCGCACCCCCGGGTCGCCCCGGCCACCACCGCTACCTTGCCTTCGAGACTCATGTTTACCTCCTCCTCGAGCCTAGCCGCCATATATGACACCTCCTGTCATGATTCGGGGGCACAATGGGCTCATGCGGGCCGCCCGGCTGCTGTCCATCCTCCTGATCCTGCAGACGCAGGGGCGGGCCACCAGCCGCGAGCTAGCACGGCGGCTCGAGGTCTCCGAGCGCACCGTCCACCGCGACATGGAGGCCCTCACCGCCGCCGGGGTGCCGGTGTACGCCGAGCGGGGCCCGGCCGGGGGTTGGCGGCTGCTCGAGGAGTACCGCACCCAGCTCACCGGGCTCAACGAGGACGAGGTCCTGGCGCTCTTCGCGCTCAAGCCCCCGCAACTGCTGGCCGACCTCGGCCTGGGCCGCGCCGCCGAGAACGCCCTGCTCAAGCTGCTGGCCGCCCTGCCCGCCCCGCGCCGCAGGGAGGCCGAGCACGCCCGCCAGCGCCTGCTCGTCGACGGCTCGAGGCGCGACGAGCCCGTGCCCTGGCTCCCGCTGCTCCAGGCCGCGGTGTGGGAGGACCGCCGGGTGCGCCTGCACTACCCCAGCGGCGGCGGCCCGCCCGGGGAGCGGGTGGTGGACGCGCTCGGGCTGGTGGTGCGGGGGCAGGCGTGGTATCTGGTCGCGCGGCGCGCGGGCGAGCTGCGCACCTACCGGGTCTCCCGCGTCGTCCACGCCGAGCTGCTCCCCGAGCGCTTCACCCGCCCGCCCGGCTTCGACCTCGAGCGCTACTGGCGCCAGGCCCGCAGCGAATTCCAGGCCAACCTCCCGGTCTACCCCGTGCTGGCCCGCCTCGAGCAGCACGCCTTCGAGCGCTTCGGGCTCGTGGGCCGCTGGGCCCGGCTCGAGCACGCCGAGCCCGACGGGGAGGGCTGGCTCCGGGCCCGCGTCCGCTTCGAGGTCGAGGAGGACGCCGTGGCCTGGGCGCTGAGCCTGGGCGACCGGGTGGAGGTGCTCGAGCCCCCTGAGCTGCGGCGCAGGGTCGCCATCGAGCTGGTCAAAGCCCTCCGGCGCGCGAAAAGGAGCCGCCCGGAAGGCGGCTCCGCAGGTTCGGAAGATGCCTAGCGCTCGAGCAGCCGCGCCGCCCGGGCCCGGTACTCCGGGTTCAGGATGCCCGTGAAGCCTTCGGCCTCGAGCCTCAGCGAGCGGGCGGCGCCGAACTCGGGGTAGAAGACGAAGCTGCTGTCGAGCGAGTCGGGGCTGATCTGCCGCGCGTCGGTGATGGTCCCGTCCTGGACCTCGGTGATCTCGACGACCGAGAGGTTCCAGCCCTTGCGGAACTTGAGCTTGTCGCTCGAGCCGCTGCAGGTGATCTCCACGTCGCGGTCGCTGTAGTACCAGCCGACGTCGAAGCCGTCGAGGTAGTTGAAGAGCCGGTCCCCCTCGCGCAGGCTGGGTGCTTCGAAGGGGAAGTCGATGGCGAAGGGGTAGAAGGACTGCTTGTCCTCCGTCTGCCCGATGGCAGTCACCGGGGCCAGGTTGGCCGTGGCGGGGTTGGCGCTGCAGCCGCTGTACAGCAGGTCGCCGACCGGGACGAGGTCGGAGGCGTCGGGGGTGGGCAGGCGGTAATCGAACTCGCCCCGGTTCGAAACCTCGACGTTGGCGACGGCCTCGAGGTTGTTGAGGTTGACGAAGCTCACGGCAGCAGCGGTGCCGCCGGGCCAATTCTGCATCCGCACAGCCCCCTTCTCGCCGGTGAAGCCCGCCGCCGGACCCGGGCAGGCGGTGAGCACGAGCAGTAGGCCGGTAAACGCTAGCTTCAGAGGTGTCGTTTTCATCCCTCAAAGCCTAATGGGTATTGGGTGAGAAAGCATAAGGGGGTACGCTGAATGCCGGGTGCGGGTCGTACGTTTTAGGTCGTACGTCGTACGTCGTACGTCGTACGCAATACGCCTAACGTCGAACGCCCAACGCGAGATGCGAGACGCCTTGGCCCTCGGCCCTAGACCCTTGACTCTCGACAAACCACTGGCCGCGAGCCAGCGTTCAAATGAACGGCAGTGCCAGGCCGTAGCTGTCGAGCAGGGTGAAGACTTCCTGCTGGGCGGCGGGGTCGTCGGCGAAGTTGAGGCGCTGGGTGGGGAGGACGAGGACGGGGGAGAGGTCGTAGGTGGCGATCCAGGCGGCGTAGAGGCGGTTGAGGGCCTCGAGGTAGCTCGCGGGGATGGACTGCTCGTAGGCGCGGCCCCGGCGGGCGATGTGGGCCTGGAGGGTGGGGAGGTCGGCCTCGAGGTAGATCAGGAGGTCGGGCTTGCGCAGAGCCGGGGCGATGCCGTGGTAGAGGGCCATGTAGGTCTGCCAGTCGCGCTCGGAGAGGTGGCCCTCGAGGTAGAGGTTCTGCGCGAAGATGTGCGCGTCCTCGAAGACGGTGCGGTCCTGCACCACGTAGGTCGCGCCGTTGATCTCGGCCAGGTGCTGCTTGAGCCGCTTGGCGAGGAAGAAGACCTGCGAGTGGAAGGCCCAGCTCCCCATGTCCTGGTAGAAGTCGGCCAGGTAGGGGTTCTCGTCCACGGCCTCGTAGACGGGGCGCAGCCCGTAGCGGTTGGCGAGCAGGGTGGTCAGCGTGGACTTTCCTGCCCCGATGTTTCCGGCGATGGCGACGTACATAGGCGTGATCCAGCGGGCAATTCCCGGTGCGCGTAACGCTCAGCGGCTCAGTGGCGGCTTTGCTCCGCCGCGACCAGCCCCAGGCGCTTCTGCACCTCCTGGGTGATCCAGTCCTGGTCGGCGGGGTCGTTGGCGTAGTCGAGCTGGTCGGCCTCGACGACCCACAGCGGGCTGGCGTAGGTGGCGAAGTGGTGGTCGTAGGCCTGGCCCAGGCGCTCGAGGTAGCCCGGGTCGATGTTGGCCTCGAAGCTGCGGCCCCGCTGCCGGATGCGCTCCAGGATCACGCCCAGCGGCGCCCGCAGGTAGATGGTGAGGTCGGGGGCCGGGATGCGCGGGGAGAGGTGGCTGTAGAGGTCGGAGTACAGCGCCCACTCGTCGCCCGAGAGGTTCATGGCGGCGAAGATCGCGTCCTTATCGAAGAGGTAGTCGGCCACCACGCCCCGGCTGAACAGGTCGGGCTGGGCCAGGGGCAGCAATTGCTTGTAGCGCGAGAGCAGGAAGAAGACCTGCACCTTGAAGCCGTAGCGCACCGGGTCCTCGTAGAAGACGGGGAGGAAGGGGTTCTCCTCCACGACCTCGAGCAGCGGCTGCACCCCCAGGCGCTCGGCCAATAGACGGGTGAGGGTCGTCTTGCCCACCCCGATGACCCCCTCGATAGCGACGTACATGACGGAGTGAGGCTACCCGGATTGGGGGGAAGGGTCAAGACTTGACAGGGGTGGGCGGTGGCCGATAGCTGGACGCCGGTGGTCGATAGCCCATAGCCGATAGCTGATAGCCCATAGCCCAACGCCAAATCCCCTTTCTTCACCCCCTTAACAAGGGGGGCCGGGGGGGATAAACCCTCCCTGCCGGCCGGGAAGGTTAGGACGGGGTTGACCACACGCTACGAGCCTTTTGCTGACCGCTGCCGGCTCACCGCTCACGACCTTGCCACCATCGTCAGCGTCACCTCGACGCGCCGCCCCTGGCGCCACAGCGTGAGGCGGACCTTGTCGCCTACGCGGAAGCGGGCGATCTGTTGGATGACCTCGGCGCGGTTCTTGACGGCTTTGCCGTTGACGGCGAGGATCACGTCGCCGAGGCTGGTGAGCTTGCCGTTGGGGTTGCGCCCTGCGCCGCGCAGGCCGGCGCTACGGGCGGGGGAGCTGGGCTCGATCTGGTCGATCATGGCGCCCTGGCTGCTGATGAGGCCCACGCTGCGCAGCAGGATGGGGTCGAGGTCGGTGAGGTCGACGAGGGTGGCGCCCAGCCAGCCGCGCTGCACGCGGCCGAAGCGCTCGAGGTCCTGCACGCTTTGCCGCACGAGGTCGCCGGGGATGGCGAGCCCGAGCCCGGCAAGCCCGCTGGGCGGGCCCACCACCATGCTCATCACCCCGATCACCTGGCCCTGGAGGTTGATCATCGGCCCGCCGGAGTTGCCCTCCTCGGTGCGGGCGTCGGTGAAGAGCACCTCACCCACCTCGGTGCCGATGTCGGTCTGGGGCACGTCCTGCACGAGCTCGACCGGGCCCACCTTGGAGAGAATGCCGTAGGTGACGACGTGGCGCTGGAGGAAGGGGCTGCCGATGACCACCACGCCCATGCCGATGGGCAGGTTCTGCGAGCTGCCGAAGCTGAGCGTGGCCGGGGCCCGCACCCCCTGCACGGTGAGGATGGCGATGTCGATGCCGCGGTCCACCGCGAAGACCTGCGCGGGGTAGGGCTGGCCGTCGTGGAGGATCACCCGCAGGTCTTTGAGGCCCTGCACGACGTGGTAGTTGGTGACGATGCGGGTGGGGCTGTAGAAGAAGCCCGAGCCGCCCACGGGCTCGCTGCCCCCGGGGCCGAAGCTCTCCTCCGGGATGCCCTCGACCTTGACCACCGCGGGCAGGGAGCGCTGGATCACGGTGCTCCGGGCCACCTCCTCGGGGGTGGTGAGCCGAGGTGCCTGGGCCAGCGCCAGCGCCAGCAGCAGGATGAGTGCCAGTCCGACGACCGATCGCATCATAGCTACATTACTTCGGGGGCCTGGAGTCCCAACAGCCCCAACCCCTGCGCCAGGGTGCGCTTGACGCTGCGCACGAGCTCGAGCCGCACCCCCCGCAGGCCCTGTGGCGCCGTGAGCACCGCGGTCGCCGACTTGCCGTCGGGGGTCTTGGCGTTGTAGTAGCCGTTCCAGGCCGCGCCCAGGTCGAGCAGGTACTGCGCGAGCAGGTTGGGGGCCTTGTTCTTGGCGGCTTCCGCGACGGTCTCGGCGAAGCGCAGCAGGGCCTTGGCGAGCTCGAGCTCGTAGGGCGTGACCTGGCCGAAGTCGGGGGCCTCGCCGGCGAGCCCCTGTTCCTCGGCCTTGCGCAGGATGGAGGCGGCCCGCGCGTGCGCGTACTGCAGGTAGGGGCCGGTGTCGCCCTCGAAGGCCAGGGCCTGGTCGTAGCGGAAGTCGATCTGCTTCTTGGCCTCGGTCTTGATCATGGCGAAGCGCACCGCCCCCACCCCGATGGCCTCGGCGGCGGCCTCGGGCTCGGGGTGCTCGGGGTTCTTCTGTGCGATCACCGCCCGCGCCCGCCTCACCGCCTCGTCGAGCACCTCGTCCACGCTCACGGTGATGCCCTTGCGCCCGGACATCTGCTGGCCCTCCAGGAGCACCGTCTCGTAGGCCAGGTGATAGGCCCCCTCGGCCAGGTCGTGCCGCCCGGCCACCTCGAGCCCGGCCCGCACGATCATCTGCGGGTGCGACTGCCGGGCGTCGATGACGTTGATGGTCTCCGTGGCCCCCACGTGCTCGGGCACCGACCCTGCGGGCGTGCTGGTGTACATCGGGCGGCCGGGCGTGAAGGCGGGGTAGTCGCCGGGGTAGGGGTCGAACTTCAGCCCCTGCAACAGGCCCATCTTCCACATCTGGAAGGCGATGTCCTTGGCGTAATAGGTGCTGGCCCCGTTGGAGCGCACCAGCACGAAGTAGGGGTCCTCGAGCCCCGGGATGATCTGCGAGGCGTCGATCACCAGCGCCCCGGCGTACTTGCCCTCGGCGGGCCTAAAGACGTAGGGGCTTTTCTCCAGGATCTCGAGCGCCTTCTTCAAAAGCCCCTCGTGCACGATGTCCGACTCCCACACCAGCACGTCGTAGCGGGCGCCCAGCCGGTGCATGGTCTGGAGCTGGCTGCGCAGGATCTTGTCCACCTCCTCGCGCAGCTTGCCCTCCTCGAGCCGGTGCAGCACCTCGGCGATCTGGGGCTCGAGCTCGGCCTTCCTGGCCTCGTCGGCGAGCTCCTTGTGCAGCCGCACGTAGGCCTCGCCCACCCAGTGGTCGTACTTCCGGCTGCCGTCGTACTGCAGGCCGAAGTGGCGCAGCGCGAACAGCGAGTCGGCGGCCTGGCGGCCGGTGTCGTCGATGTAGTTGAGCACCTCCACCTCACGGCCCGCGAAGTCGAGGATGCGGGCTACGGAGTCGCCCAGGCACACGTTGCGCAGGTGCCCGACGTGCAGTTCCTTGTTCGGGTTGACCGCCGTGTGCTCGACGAGCACCTTGCCGGGCTGCTTGGGGAAGGGGCGCACGGGCTCGAGCGCCGAGTGCACCACGTGGCCGGGCTCGAGCTCGAAGTTGAGGTAGCCGCCCACCGCGAACACGCGCCGCACGAACGGGGGCTGCTGCAACTTTTCGGCGATGTCGGCGGCGATCTGGGCCGGGGCCTTGCGCAGCGCTCGAGCCAGGCTGAAGGCCACGGGCGTGCCGTAATCGCCCTCCTTGCCGCTGGGGGTTTCCTGGATGACGATCTCGGGGGCTTCGCTAACGCCCAGGGCATCTAGGGCCTGGGCGACGCTTTGTTGGAGTTGGGCCTTGATAGGCGACTTCGGCGACATCAGGGTTCTATGCTATCAACCCCTCTCATGTTTTTGTGAACCTAGGCTGAGATCGGGCCCGAACTGGGGAAAGAGCGGGTATTCGCGGGAAAGGCGCCGGATTTTCGGCTGGAACAGTGCTTTGATCGGCTGATGACGTTGTCTGTGGGCGGGAAAGCGGGTGATGGTGTGGTGCTTTGGTTTGGCGACCCCCGCTCCGCCGTCAGGGGAGCGAGGGGGAGGCCATTCCACGTGGCGAGGGCATCGCGGTACGCGACCCGGCATACGCCGGAAACCTGCTCCCCCTCGCACCCTCCGAGGGACTCCAGGTTACCGGCAGAGCCGGTAGGGCCTACGGCCACCCCCTCGCGGACGTGCCGCCGGGCCTCAGTGCCCGCGTGTGCGGGGGTGCGGGCCGCACCTTGACCCGGCGGCCTGCCCGTCTGCGCCACCCCGCCCACCCCCTCCCCCGTGAGCCGCATAGTCACGACTGGGGCACGGCAGCGACCACCGAGCGCCCGTCCACGGGGAAGTGGGGCTGTAGTTGGCTTACAGGCCGGGCACAACCCCAGTGGATGATTTATCCCAATAGGGCGTTCAGCTATCGGCTATCAGCTATGGGCTATCGACCATCGACTATC
>NZ_KE387027.1:667049-718857 GCF_000430045.1 Calidithermus chliarophilus DSM 9957
GTTCGGGCGGGTGGAGAACCGGCTCATCGGGGCGGCGCGGCACCTGTTGGGGGCCGCCAAAAGCTACTGGGAGGGGCAGGGCTACCGCGTGCTGGTCCTCTCCGACCGCTTCGTGGGCGAGGCCCGCGAGCTGGCCCGCTTCCACGCGGCGATGGTGCAGAGCATCCGCGAGACCCGCCGGCCGGTCGCGCCGCCGGTGGTGTTGCTCTCGGGGGGTGAGGCCGGGGTGACGGTCAGGGGTACGGGCAAAGGGGGACGTAACCAGGAGTTTTTGCTGTGGCTGGCCTACTTCCTGGGCGAGCGCGGGGTGTGGGGCATGGCCTGCGACTCCGACGGCATCGACGGGAACACCGAGGCGGCGGGGGCGGTAATTCACCCCGGTTCGCTGAGCGAGGAGCGGCTCGATACGGGGGGTAGCGGTTCGCGCCTCGAGGCCAAACAGCACCTCGCCAACAACGACGCCTACGGCTTTTTCAAAGCCCACGACGGCTTGGTGATCACCGGCCCCACCCAGAACAACCTCAACGACTACCGGGCGATTGTTGTCGAGTGACGCTCTTCCCGGATGGTGGGAGTGGGGACCGGTGTGGGGTGCTTTGGTTTGGTGTCCCCCGCTCCGCCGTCGGGGGAGCGAGGGGGAGGCCATTCCACGTGGCGAGGGCATCGCAGTACGCGATCCGGCATACGCCGGAAACCTGCTCCCCCTGGCGGCCCCCGAGGGACTCGCGGGCATGCCGCCGGGCCTCAGTGCCCGCGTACGCGGGGGTGCGGGCCGCACCTTGACCCGGCGGCATGCTCGTCTGCGCCACCCCGCCCACCCCCTCCCCCGTGAGCCGCATAGTCACGACTGGGGCACGGCAGCGACCACCGAGCGCCCGTCCACGGGGAAGTGGGGCTGTAGTTGGCTTACAGGCCGGGCACAACCCCAGTGGATGATTTATCCCAATAGGGCGTTCAGCTATCGGCTATCAGCTATGGGCTATCGACCATCGACTATCGACTATCGGCGTACACCGACACTGATATACTCGCCCCAACCATGCAGCAAACCCGCCCGGCTGGCGTCGCGCGCTACTTCGGATTCTCGGCCTACTGGTTCGGTTTTTCCTTTCACTGGTTCTTGTTGCTGCCCCTGCTGATGCCCGCCGACGTGTTGCGTTTCGTGGGCCAGGAGCAGCAGGGCACCTACCTGGGGTGGTTGGCCGGGACTCTGGCCCTCATCCCGTTGCTGTTGCCGCCTTTTCTGGGTATCTGGTCGGACCGGCTGGGGAAGCGGTTGCCCTTCATGGTGTGGGGCACGGCGATCAACGTGCTGGGGCTGGGGGTGATGTTCTTCGCGCCCGACTACTGGGTGTATGCGGGGGGGTATGTCCTGGTGCAACTGGGCAACTCGGTGGCTTCGGCCCCGTATGCCGCGCTGATCCCCGACCTGGTGCCCGCGCACGAGAAAGGGGCGGCCAGCGGGGTGATGGGCTTCTTCCAGCTCTCGAGCCAGATCGCCGGCGGGGTGGCGGCCTTCGCGCTGGGGGGCAGCCGCGAGGGGCAGTACCTCGCGATCATCCTGGTGCTCATCGTCTGCACCTTCATCACCCTGCGCAGCGTGCGCGAGCCCCGGGTCAAGCGCGACGCCGAGCCGCTCGACCTGCGGGTGTTCTTCCGGCCGCAGTACGCCGGGTTCCGCTGGGTGTTCCTCACGCGCGCCCTGGTGGAGTCGGGGCGTTATGCTATCCAGCCTTTTTTGCTGTTCTACCTCAAGGACGTGGTTCAGCAGTTCCGGATCGGGCCCGTCGTCCTGCCCTCGGCCGACCTGGCCCTGGCGGCCTTGCTGGTGCTGCTCTCGCTCACGGCGGCCCTTACCGCGATCACCAGCGGGCCCTACTCCGACCGGGTCGGCAAGAAGCCGGTGATCTACTTCGCTGGGGCGGTGATGGGGGTGGCCGCGCTGGGCTTCGCCCTGACCCAGAACTTCGCCGTGGCCGCGCTGGCGGCCCTCGTCTTCGGCCTGGGCTACGGGGCCTACGTGAGCGTGGACTGGGCCATGGCGACCTCGGTCCTGCCCGACGCGTCGAAGCACGCCCGGGACATGGGCGTGTGGCACGTGGCCCTGGTGTTCCCCCAGCTTTTTCAGGGGGTGTTCGGCCAGATCCTCGACGCTGGCAACCGGGCGAACCCCAACGGGGGCTACCCCGTCCTTTTCGCCGTCGCCGTGACTTTTTTCGTGTTGGGGACGGTGTTCATTTCCCGGGTCCGGGGCGTGCGGTAGGGGCACTTTCGTGGGTTGAATTCCCCGGCGCTTCCGGTACACTTTCACACTGATGCCCACGCGGGCAGGGGCGCTAGGCCTGAAGCCGAAGGGGGGAGCCCACAGCGTTCGCCCACCCCGCGAGCTGAACCTCAGCTTGGGCCGTGCGGGAGCTTCGCCTGAGACGATCTCATTCTCCACGCACAATGCGGGTGCAAGCTGAGACCTCGAGCCGAAGGAGGATTTCATGTCTCGTGGAGCAGTGAGCCAGTTCATCAAGCACCACTTCCGCCACTTCAACGCCGCCGCCCTCGTGGACGCCGCCGAGGGCTACAAGCGCCACCTCGACAACGGCGGGGCCATGATGATCACCCTGGCGGGGGCCATGAGCACCGCCGAGCTGGGCATCTCCCTGGCCGAGATGATCCGCCGGGACAAGGTGCAGGCCATCTCCTGCACCGGGGCCAACCTCGAGGAAGACCTCTTCAACCTCGTCGCCCACGACCACTACGAGCGCGTGCCCCACTGGCGCGACCTCACCCCCCAGGACGAGCAGGACCTGCTCGAGCGCCACATGAACCGCGTCACCGACACCTGCATCCCCGAGATGGAGGCCATGCGGCGGCTCGAGGGCGCCCTCATCGACGAGTGGACCGCCGCCGACAAGGCGGGCGAGCGCTACTTCCCCCACGAGTTCCTGTACCGCATCATCCGTTCGGGGAAGCTCGAGCAGTACTACCAGATCGACCCCAAGGACTCCTGGGTGGTCGCGGCCGCCGAGAAGAACCTGCCCATCTTCGTCCCCGGCTGGGAGGACAGCACCACCGGCAACATGTACGCCGGCCACTGCCTCGCGGGCGAGATCAAGAACGTGCACACCGTTAGAGGCGGCATCGAGTACATGATGGTGCTGGCCGACTGGTACGTGGAGACCTCCAAGAGCCACTCCATCGGCTTCTTCCAGATCGGCGGCGGGATCGCGGGCGACTTCCCCATCTGCGTGGTGCCCATGCTGCACCAGGACATGCGCCGCCCCGACATCCCGGTGTGGGGCTACTTCTGCCAGATCTCCGACTCCACCACCAGCTACGGCTCCTACTCCGGCGCCGTGCCCAACGAGAAGATCACCTGGGGCAAGCTGGCCGTGGACACGCCTAAGTACATCATCGAGTCGGACGCGTCCATCGTGGCGCCGCTGGTTTTCGCCGTCGTGCTGGATTGCTGAGAAGGACTGCGGAACGTCGAACGTCCAACGCCGAACGCCAGGGGCAAAACGCTAAACGCAAAACGCAAAACGCCGGTAGCTATCGGCTATCGGCACTCCCGTAGGGGCGCACTGTGGTGCGCCCTGGTCCTCTAAAACACCTGTGCCTTGGGGTAGTCCTTCAGCACGTCGCTTTTGAAGCGTTCGAAGTCCTCGGCCTTGATCAGGGCGACGGCGGCACCGCCGAAGCCCGCGCCGGTGAGCCGGGCGCCGATGGCCCCGTGTTTGCGGGCGACCTCCACGAGCTCGTCGAGTTCGGGGATGGAGACCTCGTAGTCGTCGCGCAGGCTGGCGTGGGAGGCGTACATCAGCTCGCCGAAGCGCTGCACGTCGCCCCGGCGCAGGGCTTCGATGCCCTCGAGCACCCGCGCGTTCTCGGTGACGACGTGCCGGGCCCGGCGGTTGACGGGCTCGGGCAGGGCCTCGACTTCGGGGAGGTCTTGCAGGCCCACGTCGCGCAGGGCCTTCACGCCCAGCAGGCGGGCGGCCTCCTCGCACTCGGCGCGGCGGGTGTTGTAGCCGCTCTCGGCCAGGCGGCGGGGAACGCCGGAGTCGAGCACGACCACGCGGTAGCCCTCGGGGAGGGGGACGAGGTCGGACTCGAGGCTGCGCGTGTCGAGGAAGAGGGCCTGGCCCGGGCGGCCCGCGGAGGAGGCCATCTGGTCCATGATCCCGCAGCGCACGCCCACGTACTCCACCTCGGCTTTTTGCGCCAGCAGCGCGACCTGCACGTCGTCGAGGGGGAGGCGGTAGAGCTCGCGCAGGGCGCGGATGACGGCGACCTCGAGCGCCGCCGAGCTCGACAGCCCGCCCACCGCGGGCACCTGGCTGGTGACGTAGGCCCTGAGCCCCCCCACCTCGAGCCCGGCCTGCCGCAGCGCCCAGACGCAGCCCGCCACGTAGTCGAGCCAGTCGCCCTGCGCGCCCTCGCCGAGCTCGCGGCTCCTGAACTCGCCGAAGCGCTCGGCGTAGGCCTCGACGCGCTCGGAGGGGCTGGCCTCGACCTGGGTCTGGTAGACGAGCGGGGTGGGGAAGACGAAGCCGTCGTTGTAGTCGGTGTGCTCGCCCAGCAGGTTGACCCTCCCGGGGGCCTGGGCGCGCACCTGGGGTTCGCTGCCGAAGTAATCCTTGAACATGAGCTTCTCCGAAGGAGGCGTATTGCAGGTGGCTATCGACTATCGACCATTGACCATCGGCAGTAACACTTACCCTTCCATCACCAAAGGCCGCAGCCGCCCGGCGAACTCGGCCGTGGGCCACTCGGGGTCGGGGGTGAGGTTCTCGAGGCCGGTGGGGGTGAGGAGGAAGGTGTCCTCGACCTTGGCGCCGGGGAGGCTGGGGTTGTAGGCCAGGAGCATGCCGGGCTCGAGGCGCACCTCGCTGCCGGGCAGGGCCAGGAACTCGCGGGGCCGGTAGCCCGCGACGCCGCCCTGGTGGTGGTTCTCGAACTCCTCGGCGCGCCCGATCCCGGCGTAGGCCTCGCGCACGGCCTGGGCCACCTGGCCCAGCGTCGCGCCGGGGCGGGAGGCCCCCAGCGCCGCCGCCTCGACCTGCACCACCTGGGCCCCCAGGGCGCGGGCCTCGGGGTGGCCGAAGCTGCGCAGGCGGGTCGCGCTCAGGATCAGGCCGTGGCGGCGCCCGCAGACCACGCCCATGAACAAGCGCCCCAGCGGGCGGTTCTTGGGCAGGGGGTGGCGGTACTTGAAGACGCGCTCCTCGCCCGCGACCAGCAGCACCACCGGCTGGATGCCCCGGGTCCAGAGTTCCTCGGCGAGGGCCCCGGCCAGGTCCCACTCGCTCCAGCCGCCGTCGGCGAAGCGCATGGCCTCGCCCAGCGCGGCGGCCAGGTCGCGGCCCAGCGCCCGCGCGCGGTCCTGCTCGCCCTGCGAGAGCGCCACGCGCAGCGGGGTGAGGTCGTGCTGCAGGTCGGTGGGGCCGGGGGGGTCGAAGGGGGCGTGCCAGGGGTAGGAGAGCACCTCGAGCCCCAAGGTCTCCTCCTCGGCCATGCGGGCGGCCTCGATGCGGCTGGTGTGCAGGCGCAGCGTGTCGGAGACCTCGAGCCAGCCCACCCCGCGCAGCGTGACCACGGTGTTGTCGCCCCCGGTGAGCCAGGCGAAGTTCTCGGGCTGCTGCACGAAAAGGCGCTCCAGGCCCCTCTGGTCCATCCAGTCGCGCAGCCGCCGCAGGGCCGCCTCGTTCATAGGCGCACCTCGCGCAGCTCGCGGGCGGTGTTCTCGGGCAGGGCGTCCATGGCGAAGGTGCCCGAGCCGATCTCGGTCCCGGCGAGGTACTTGAGCTTGTCGCGGCTGCGCAGGGGCGGGTAGAACTCCACGTGGAAGTGGAAGCGCTCCTCCTCGCCCTTGGGGGCGGCGTGCAGGACCATGATGTAGGGGAAGGGCCGGTCGAAGAGCTTGTCGTAGCGGGCCACCATCTGGCCGAGCTGCTGGGCGAAGCTCGAGACTTCGGCGTCGGAGAAGGTCCAGGGGCCGGGGTGGAAGCGCTTGGGGAAGACCCAGACCTCGTAGGGGTAGCGGGCGAAGGGGGGCACCACGCAGAGGGTGTGCTCGTCCTCCTGCACGGTGTAGGGGCCGAGCTCGGGGAGCAGCTCGAGCAGCACCGGGCGCTGGCGGAAGGCCTCGACCTCCTTCTGCAGGATGGGCGGCACCCAGGGGTAGGCGTAGATCTGGCCGTGGGGGTGGTGGATGGTCACGCCCACCTCCACGCCCCGGTTCTCGAAGGGCATCACGAAGACGATCTCCTCGCGGGCCAGCAGGTCGGTGTAGCGGTCGGTCCACACCCGCAGCAGCAGCTCGCGCTGGGCCTGGCCGAGGGTGGCGAGGCTGCCGGTGAGCTCGGGGGTGAAGACCACCACCTCACAGTCGCCGTTGGCCTCGCGGGTGGGCACGGGCAGGCCATCGGGCGGGGTCCCGGCGCGGGGGGAGAGCGAGGGCCAGCGGTTTTGCAGCACGGCGATCTCGAAGTCCTCGAAGGGGATGTCGGTGGGGAAGCCGCCGGGCTTGCTGGGGGCCAGGGGGTCGTACTCCTTGGGCGGCAGGAACACCCGCCCCTGGCGGTGGGCGGCGTAGACCACCCACTCCTGGCGCAGGGGGTGCCAGCGGGCGTGGGAGCTGGGGGCCCCGGTGGCCTCGCCCTCCTCGAGCGGGGGCAGGGTGTGGGGCTGATGGCCGTAGAGGTAGATGTAGCGGCCGTCCTTCTTCTGGTAGACCCGTTTATGCATCGCGACCTCCGAGCCACTCGCCGAAGTCCACCTCGCGCTCGCCCAGGCGGTAGCGGTAGGGGCCGGTCTGGGTCACCGGCACCTCCTCCCGCAGCCAGCGCTCCATCGCCGCCCGCTCGTCGGGGTCGAGCCACTGGGGCGGGTCGGAGGTGGCGAGGAAGCCGGCGACCTTGGCGAGGTCTTGGAGCACCTGGCGCTGGGGCGGGCTGAGCAGGTTGTAGCGGGTGCGGAAGTAGGCCACGTCGGGGTCGGTCTGCACCAGCGGGCGCAGCCACAGCCGGTGCAGCGAGGTGCGCAGCGCGTTGAGGCCGCCGGGCCCGGTGAGGTCGTGCAGGTAGTCTTCGCGGTCCTCGTTGCGCCACAGCGGGGCCACGTCGGGGCCGATGCGCAGGCCGTCCACCAGCCCCAGCGAGGGCAGGATGGGCGCGCCGCAGGCCAGGATGTACACGTCTTCGCCCGCCGCCTCGCGCACCGTCCGCAGCGCCTCGCGGTAGGCCTGCTCGCGGGGGATGTTCTCGTGGCGCACGCCGGGGAGCGCGGCGGCGTAAAGGAAGTCGAGCTTGAGGTAGCGGTAGCCCCAGCTCACCGCCCGCTGGATCACCCCGCGCAGCCAGGCCTGCACCAGCGGGTGGGTGGTGTCGAGGGCGTAGTAGGGGCTGCCCCAGTTGAACCCGGCGGGCACCAGCTCGCCCTGGGCGTCGTGCAGCAGCCAGTCGGGGTGCTCGCGGTAGAGCCTCGAGCTCGGCCGCACGATGAAAGGGGCCATCCACAAGCCCGGGGCGTAGCCCGCCTCGCGGATGCGCACCGCCAGCGAGGGCATGCCGGAGGGGAACTTGGCGTTGGGCTCCCAGTCGCCCATGTCCTGCTGCCAGCCGTCGTCGAGCTGCACGACCTCGAAGGGCAGCCCCTGCAGGCCCTCGAGCACCTCCTGGACCACCGTCTCGCTGACGCCGGTGTAGTAGCTGTACCAACTGCACCAGACCCGGGGCGCGGGGCTCTGCCCGCGCTGGCCCAGCCGCTCGGCGAGCACCTGGGCGTAGTGCGCGAAGACCGTGGCTTCGTCGCCGTGGGCCACGTACCAGTCGCCCGCCCCGCTCTCGTAGAAGCCGCGCAGGGCCCGCCCGTGGGCCTCGACCCGGCCGCCCGGGGCCAGGGCGCCCAGCAGCAGCACCTTGCCGTCGGGGGTCTCCACCGCGCCCAGGGCGCTGCCGCCGTGGCGGGGGGAGAGGGCGTAGACCGGGTCGTCGGCCTGGGGGCGCCGCTCAGGGGGCTGCATGGGGACGGGCGGGGGCTCGAGCTCGAGCCACGTCGCCAGGCTCCAGCTCTGCCAGCCGTGGCGGTAGAAGCGGGCGGGGGCCTCGGGCTGGTTGAGCTGCACGGTGCCCCCGTGCAGCAGGTAGCCCGTCCCGGCCGCCTGGCTGGACTCGGCCTGGATCTCGAGTTCAAGTCCGGCGAAGATCAGTCGCACGTTTCACCTCCCAGGGGAAGTGGCGCGCCACCAGCGCGGCCAGCGTCAGGGCCACGAAGGGGATCACGCCCATGAAGAAGCGGAAGGCCTCGCCCGCCTGGGTGCCGGGGTTGGCGCCACTGTAGTAGCCGAACAGCGGGCCCAGCAGGGCGAAGCACAGCCCCAGCAGCACCCCCGAGATGCGGGTGATGAAGCCGTAGACGCTGTAGTAGATGGCCTCGCGGCGCCGCTGGGTGGCGTCGGCGTCGCGGTCGATGATCTCGGCCAGCACGATCTCGCCCAGCACGCTCACCCCGCTGTAGCCCACGGCGAGGAGGCAGCCGATGGCGATGGCGCCGTAGAGGTTGAGGGGCAGGGCGAAGAGCAGGCTGGCCGAGGCGAACAACGTGATCGCCAGGATCCACGCGGGCTTGATGCCGCGCCACAGCGCCACCCGCGCCCACACCGCCACCAGCGGCAGCGAGAGGATGAACACCGGCCCCAGCAGCAGCGAGGCCTGGCTGTCGGGCAGGCCCAGGGCGTACTTGACGTAGAAGGGGATCCCGGCCTGCAGCAGGCCCAGCACCAGGCTGATCAGGCTCCCGGCGGCGGCGAAGACCCAGAAGGGGCGGTTGCTGAGGGTGATGCGGAAGGCCTCGACCAGCCCCAGGGGCTCGGGGGCCTGGGCCTGGGGGTCCTCGCGGGTGCTGGCGATGGTGAAGCTCACCAGCAAGATCCCCACCGCCGCGCAGACCACCGCCATGCCGGTGAAGCCCAACTGGTCCTTGAGCAGGGGCACCAGCACCACCGCCAGCAGCAGCCCCACCACCTGAAAAGCCTGCTTGACCGCGCTGGCCCTGGCCCGGGCGTCGGGGCTGCGGAAGAGCTCGGGGAAGAGGGCGGAGTAGTTGGTCCAGGTCATGGCCGCCGCCGTCTCGAAGAGCAGGATGCCGACGAGGAAGTAGTAAAACAGCAGCCCGCTCTCGCGGATCGCCTCGGGCGGGGAGAAGACCACCACCAGCATCAGCATGTACAGCGGCAGCCCCGCCATCAGCCAGGGGCGGCGCCGGCCCAGGCGGCTTTTGGTGCGGTCGGACCAGTAGGCGAAGAAGGGGTCGTTGAAGGCGTCCCAGACCGAGTAGACCGTGCGCGCCAGCGCCAGCAGCGCGGCCGCGAGCCCCAGGAAGTCGGTGTAGAAGTACCACAGGTACAGCCCGAAGGCCTGCCCGGGGAAGGTCAGGCCCAGCATCCCGATGCCGTAGGTCAGGGGCGTGCCTCGAGTGCTCATACCGCTCCTCTCCATACTTCCCGTACCTCCCGCCAGGTCAGGAGCTCGAACTCGCCGATCACCCGCCGCACCTCGGGGTCCTTGAGGGCCTCGAGGTCGGCCTTGCGGCCCTGCCAGTCGCCCAGGGACTGCCCCTCGGCGTCGGCACAGGCGGCGTGGTGGATGAGCTGGTAGACCCCGGCGCCCAGGCCCGACAGCGCCTGCAAGTACCACTCCCGCCGCTGCTGGGGGGGAACGCCGTAGCCGTCCACCACCGTCACCTGCGGCAGGGCCGAGCGCTCGCGCAGGGCCTGCAGGGCGGCGAGGAAGTCGGGGGGCAGGCGGACGTCGTCGAGGTTGCCCGGGATGAGCGCGGGCAGCCGGTGCTCCTCGGCCAGCCGCACGTAGATCTCGGCCAGGTCGGGGCGCAGCAGCGCGCCCATGTGCGAGTCGAGGTGGGTCACGTCGAAGGCCCGCAGGGCCGCCTCGATCTGCGCGCGCAGCTCGGCCTCGACCTCGGCCGCCACCAGGCGCGGCCAGGCGTCCTCGAGGGTGCGCCAGAACAGGCCCTGGGGGTTGCGCAGGCTCGAGCCCGGGCTCAGGGGGTGCAAGCGCATGGAGTCCTGGCCGCTGGTGAGCGTCAGGTGCACCCCCAGGTCGGGGCCCGACACCTCGCCCACGCAGCAGCCCATCATCATCACCGAGCCGGTGGGGAAGCCCAGCTCGCGGTAGGCCCGGTTCTGGGCGCGGCTCAGCCCCAGGTCGTCGTGGTGTACGATCAGGGCCCGCTTGCCCTGGAGTCCCAGCTTGATCCACAGTTCGTTCACGTGCGCCTCCACGCACTGACCCCGTAGGCATCTACGGTAGGCCCGCCCAGGACGAACTCGGCGCCTTCGGGAGCGGGAACAGCCTGGGGGTGGGGTGCGTAGTTGAAGGCGAAGGTGAGATCACCGCGCTGCCGCAGGCGCAGGCCCTCGGGCAGGGGGTGAGCGCGGAGGCCCAGGCTGCCGGCCAGGCGTCCCAGGTAGGCGACGAGGAACTCCCGGGTGGGCCAGAAGGCCAGGTAGCGGAGGTTATTGTTCTGGAAAATCGCGCCCTTGCCATCAGCAAAATTGCCTATCGGCTCGAGCGCCGTCTCGACCCACTCGCGCCAGACGGACGAGCGGTAGCGCCCCCCCTCCCACTCGACCTCGAAGTCCACGCCCGGCCGCAGCGACTCGACCCGCACCACCTTGACGGGCAGCAGCGCTTGCAGCGGCCCCGGGGGCAGCTCGGGGGGGATGCCCAGGAATTCGGTCTTGGAGCCCGTGCGCGGCCCGAGCACGACGGCGGCCTGGGCGGAGCGCAGGGCCTCCAGCATTTCCTCCCGCACGATGGGCGTGCTGGGCACCACCACCAGGCGGTAGCCCTCGAGGCTCCCCCCCGGCCTCACGAAGTCCACGTCCAGGCCGAGCGAGCGCAGCGCCTGGTAGAAGGTCCAGGCCAGGTCGCGGTAGTTGAACTCCTGGCCCTGGGGCTGGGCGCGGTAGAGCCAGTCGGCCTCGTAGTCGAAGACCAGGGCCACGGGGGCTGGGTGGGTGGGGGGCAGCTCGAGCGTCCCCAGCTCCCGGGCCACCCGCTCGGCCTCGAAGTAGCCCACGTCGGGCTGGAAGTCGGGGCGGTTGAGCCCGGCGTGGAACTGCTCCTGGGCCTGGGGGAACTGCCGCCAGCGGAAGTAGCTCACCACCTCGGCCCCGTGGGCAAAGGCCTCCCAGGTCCAAAGCCGCACCATGCCGGGGGCGGGCGAGGGGTTGTGGGCCGCCCAGTTGACCGGCCCCGGCTGCTGCTCCATCACCCACCAGCGCCCCTTGACGCCGCGGTAGAGGTCGTGGTGGAAGGCGGCCATGTCGGGGTGGCCGGTGCGGGCGTAGCGCACCTTGTCCTGCTGGCTCACCGGCAGCACGTCCATGTCGGTGAAGCCCAGCGGGTAGCTGTCCCAGCTCGCGACGTCGAGGTCTTCGGCCAGCTTGAAGTGGTCGAAGTCGGGGGTGTAGCCCATGAAGTTGTGGGCGATGAAGCGCCCCGGCGAGTGCGCGCGCAGGATCTCGACCTGCGCGCGGTTGTAGGCCGCGACCTGGTCGGAGGAGAAGCGGTAGAAGTCGAGCCAGTGGGAGGGGTTGGCCTCGGTGACGGTGAGGTTGGGCAGCTCGACCTCTTCGAAGCTCTGGTACTCCATGCTCCAGAAGACGTTGCCCCAGGCCGCGTTGAGCGCGCCGACGTCGCCGTAGCGGGCCCTCAGCCACTCCCTAAACGCCCGCAGGTCTTCGGGGCCGTAGCTGCGGGTGGTGTCGTGGCAGCCGTACTCGTTATCGACCTGCCAGCCCGCCACGTGGGGGTGGGTGCCGTAGCGCCGGGCGAAGAGGGTGGCGATGCGGCGGGAGTGCTCGAGGTAGCTTCGGCTGGAGAAGGTGTAGTGCCGCCTCGAGCCGAACTTGCGCACCCGGCCCTGGACGTCGTAAGCCAGGACGTCGGGGTGCTTGTCGACGAGCCACTTGGGCGGGGTGGGGGTGGGGGTGCCCAGCACCACCTTGAGCCCCTCGCGGCCCAGGGTCTCGATGGCGTCGTCGAGCCACTCGAACTCGAGGTGCCCCTCACGGGGCTCGACGCGGCTCCAGCCAAACTCGCCGACGCGCACGTAGGTCAGGCCCAGCTCCCGCATCCTCCGGGCGTCCTCGGCCCAGCGCTCGCGGGGCCAGTGTTCGGGGTAGTAGCACACGCCTAGCATCCGGTCCTCACAGGTAGGTCTCGACGAAGTTCATAAGGGCTGAAATCCGGGCGAAAGCGGGAACTCAGGGGTGTTGGGCGCTGGGCCGCCATCGGCCATCGGCTACCGGCATTTTTCGCCTCCGGCGACCCCATGTCAGTCCTTCACCCCCCCCGCCGCGATCCCCGCGATGAACTGCCGCTGCAGGAAGATGAAGAGGATCAGGAAGGGCACCGTCATCAGCACCGCGCCCACCATGATCCCGCCCCAGCTCACCCGCGTGAGCCCGATCAGCGAGCCCAGCGCCACCGGGGCGGTGAGGGCGGCCTTGTTGTCGGGGGAGAGCACCAGCAAGGGCCAGAGGTAGTCGTTCCAGGCGGTGAGGAAGAGGATGAGGGAGAGCGCGGCCATGGCCGGGCGCACCAGCGGCAGGGCGATCTGGAAGAAGATGCGCCACTCCCCGGCCCCGTCGATGCGGGCGGCCTCGAGCAGGCTGCTGGGCAGGCTGAGGAAGCTTTGGCGCATGTAGAACACCCCCAGGCTGTTGGCCAAGGCGGGCAGCACCACCGCCCAGTAGGTGTTGGTGATCTTGAACTCCCGCGCGATGAGGATGTACTGCGGGATCACCACCACGAAGTAGGGGATGGTGAGGGTGGCGATGACGATGGTGAACAGCGCGGTGCTCCCCCAGAAGCGGAAGCGGGCGAAGGCGTAGCCCGCCAGGCTGGTCAGCAGCACCGAGAGCACCGTGTAGATGAGCGAGACGGCGATGCTGTTGAGCAGGGTGCGCGAGAAGTTGGTGTCGGCGTTGAGGTTTTGCAGGTTGGTGAAGAAGTCGCCGCCCGGCAGGAGGGGGGTGGGGGTGCTGAAGATGTCCCGCTCCGGCAGCGTCGAGAAGACGAACATCAGCCACAGCGGGGCGAGCCACAGCAGGGCCAGGGGCACCAAAAACACGTGCAGCCAGATCGAGCGGATGAACTGCTGGCGGCGCATTCAGTCCCTCCCGAAGAAGCGGAGCTGCATCAGCGAGAACACCGCCGCCAACAGCGCCACCGTGTAGGCGATGGCGGAGGCGTAGCCGAAGTTGAAGCTGCGGAAGCCCTGCTGGTAGAGGTAGGTGCCCAGCGTCATGGTGGCGGTGCCGGGGCCGGAGTTGGTGATGAGGAAGGGCTCGGTGAAGAGCTGCAGCGTGCCGATGATCGAGAGCACGAAGCAGAACAGCAGCACCGGCCGGATGCCCGGCAGCGTGATCCGCAAGAACTGCTGCCAGGGGGTCGCCCCGTCGATGGCGGCGGCCTCGTAGATGTCCTTGGGGATGCTCTGCAGGCCCGCCAGGATGATGATGGCGTTGTAGCCAGTCCAGCGCCAGGTGACCACCAGGATGATGACGGTCATGGCCGGGCCCGGCGCGTACAGCCAGTCCACCGGGCCCAGCCCCAGCGCCTTCAGGCCCGAGTTGACCGCGCCGAAGTCGGTGTTGAAGATCAGGCGGAACACGGCGGAGTAGGCCACCGCGCCCACCACCACCGGGGCGAAGAAGGCGAAGCGGAAGAGGGGTCTGAATTTGAGCAGTTGCGAGTTGAGGGCCACGGCCAGCGCGGTGGCGAGGGCCAGCATCAGCGGCACCTGGATGAGCAGGATCAAAAAGGTGTTGCGAAGGGCGTCTTGAAAGGTGGCGTCTTGAAAAATGCGCCCCCAGTTGACCCCGGGGTTCCACGCCCAGGGGAAGGAGCGCGTGTCGAGAAAGGACAGGTAGATCGAATAGAGGATGGGCCAGGCCCAGAAAACGCCGAAGATGAGCAGGTAGGGGAGCAGAAAGGTATAGGGGGTCAGGTTCCTCCGCACAGCTCCTCCACAGGGGACGGGGTGGGGGCTTTAGAAAGAGGGGTGGGGCAAACCCCCCACCCCTCCCGCTCGAGGCCTACTTGGCGACGGGCAACCCGGTCGCGGACGAGATCTGCTTGGCGGCGTTGTCCAGGGCTTCCTTGGCGCTCTTGACCCGGCCGGCCACGTAGTCGGCCTGGGCCTTGACCACGATCTGGCGGGCTTCCTGGAAGTACTGGGTGCCGCGGGCCTGGGGCACGTCGCCCAGGGTGTCGAGGATGGTCTTCCAGACGGTCTGGCCGCCCCAGTACTTGCTCGCGGCGTTGACGTAGGGGTCCTTGAGGGCGGGCAGGTAGGAGGGCACGAGGCCGTACTCCTTGAGCATGGTCACCTGGCCCTCGGTGGTGGCGAGCGCGTGGCGGATGAAGGCCCAGGCGGCGGCCTTGTTCTTGGAGGAGGCGGGCAGGGCCAGGGCCGAGCCGCCCAGGTTGGCCGCGCGCACCCCGCCCTTCTTGGCGGCGGGCATGCGGAAGACGCCCCACTTGCCCTCGAGCTCGGGCGCGTTGGAGCGGATGGTGCCCTCGTACCAGCCGCCGAACATGCTGGTAGCCACCTTGCCGGCCTTGAAGGCCTGGATCTGCTCGTTCCAGCCGCCCTGCATCACCACGCCCGAGTCGATGAGCTTCTTGACGGTCTCGAGCGCGGTCACGCAGCCGGGCTTGTTGACGGTCACGCTCTTGGCGTCGTTGGAGAAGTAGAAGCAGCCGTTCTGGTTGGCGAGCATGCGGAACCACTCGTCGTCGGTGCCGTTGGCGATGACGCCCACCTTGGCGCCGGTCGCGGCGACGATCTTCTTGCCGGCTGCGATGTAGTCGTCCCAGGTCTCGATGGAGTCGGGGTTGACGCCGGCTTTCTGGTAGAGGTCGCGGCGGTAGAACATCATCACGGGGCCGGAGTCCCAGGGCATGGCGTAGGTCTTGTTGCCCACCTGGAGCTCGGTCCACTTGAAGGCCGGGAAGTTGCCCTTGAAGGCGTTGGCGCTGGGGGCGAGGGTGTTGAGGTCGGTGAAGCAGTTCGGGAAGCGGGCCCAGAACACCTCGGCCTCGTTGTTCTCCACCGAGTACACGTCGGGCAGGTCGGTCCCGCCGGCTGCACAGCCCGAGAGGCCCTTGTCGTAGACCTGCTGGTTGCCCAGGTCGACGATGTTGACCTTGACGTTGGGGTACTGCTTGTTGAAGCTGGGCACCGTAGCCTGGAGCGCCTTGGCCGCGATGTCCCACGACCACACCGTAATCTCGCCACTGATGTTGCCCTGAGCCATGCCCAGGCTCGCGGCAACCATCCCTAGGGTCATCAGCCGTTTGACCATAAAACTCTCCTCCCGGAATCCGAACAATGCCCCTCGCGGGCACCCTGGTTGAACCACGCACAAGCCCGACCCAGTCAGCGAAACGCGTCGGTTAATGGGCGGCTTGGGGTTCAGGCGGAGTCTACCTAGCTTGCGTTAGCTTGTCAACACCTTCGAAAGTTTTCGAGACGTACTAAGTGGTACCTCGGCGGGCTCGCGAAACGGCGTTCTCGCGCCCCCTCGAGGTGACGGTCGGCGAAGCAAGCGTATCCCTTCCAAGGGGCGGTATCGCCCTCCGCTACGCGGATAACTTCGGTCGGCCGCCCCGCCAAGGCGGGGCGGAGCCGCCGAATGGTGACGAACTGACCGAATCTGGGATCACCCTGGGGCCGGTTAAACGGCGACCACCTCGAGCCCCGCCGCGCGGAGCTGCTCGAGGTCCTCGGCCCGGGCCTTGCGGCTGGTCACCAGCAGCCGCGCCGACTGCAAAGGGCCGATCCGGGCCGCGGCGACCTGCATCACCTTGGAGTGGTCGGCGAGGAGGATGGACTCGCGCGCCGAGCGCATCATGGCCCGCTTGATCTCGGCCTCCTGCAGGTTGGTGTTGGTGAGGCCGCGCTCGGGGTGGACCCCGTTGCAGCCGATGAAAGCCTTGTCGGCGTTGATCTCCTGCAGCAGCAGTGTGCCGTAGGGGTTGACGAGGGAGTGCTGCTGGGGCCGCAGCGTCCCCCCTGTGACGATCACGGTGACGCCGGGGTGCGACTCGAGCATGAGCGCGATGTTGAGCGCGCTGGTCACCACCACCACGTTGCGCAGCCCCTGCGGCAGGGCCTTGGCGAGCTCGGTGGTGGTGCTGCCGACGTCGAGGATGACGGTCTCGCCGTCCCGGATGAGCCCGGCGGCGTACTGCCCGATGCGCTCCTTCTCGCGGGCGTGCACCTGGCGGCTGGCCTCGAGCGGCAGCTCGAAGCGCTTGCTCTCCGAGGGCACCGCGCCGCCCCGCGTGCGCCGCAGCAGGCCGCCGCCCTCGAGGTGCTCGAGGTCGGTGCGGATGGTGACGGAGGAGACGTTGAAGTGCGAGGCGAGGTCGCTCACGCGCACCTGGCCGTCCCTGCGCAGGATGTCCAGGATCTCCCGGTGGCGCAGCGTGGCTTCCAGAGAGGGCATAGCGAAAGCATACGAAAGTTTGTACAACTTTGCCAAGCCGCGCCCACCGGCGCGCGCTTTTCCGGTATAACCGTGCCTATGGTCGTGGACGTGACCACCTACTACCTCCAGATGCTCTCGCCCGCCGAATTGCGGCCCTCGAGCGCCGCGGTCGAGGGGCTCGAGATCCGCCAGGCCAAGATCCCCCTGCCCGAACTTAACCGCTTCTTCTACACCGCCGTGGGCGGGGACTGGTACTGGGTCGACCGCCTGGGCTGGACCTACGAGCAGTGGCGGCAGTGGGTGGAGCGGCCCGAGCTCGAGACCTGGGTGGCCTACTTCCAGGACACCCCGGCGGGCTACTGTGAGCTCGAGCGGCAGGGCGAGGCCATCAACGTCGCCTACTTCGGCCTGTTGCCGCGCTTCGTGGGCCTGGGCATCGGCGGGGTGCTGCTCACGCGCTGCCTCGAGCGGGCCTGGGAACTGGGTGTGCGGCGGGTCACGGTCAACACCTGCACCCTGGATGGCCCCTATGCGCTGGCCAACTACGAGGCGCGGGGCTTCAAGCTCTACCGCCAGGAAACCGCGCCTAAAGAACTGCCTGACCAGCCTCCGGGGCCCTGGCCGGGCTCGAGGTAGTTAAGGGTCGTACGTCGTACGCCAAACGCAAGACGCCAAACGCAAGACGCCCTGGCCCTCGGTCCTTGACGGCGGTTTACCACGAGCCTTCCGCCCTCCGCTTACCGCTGACGGCTGATAGCTGACGGCTGACGGCTGACCGCTACCCCTTCACCGAGCCTGCCAGCAGACCCCGGATGAAGTAGCGCCCCAGGAAGATGTAGACCAGGAGCGTGGGGAGGGCGGCCAGCAGGGCTCCGGCCATCGGGAGGTTCCACTTCACGGCCTCGCCGCCGGCGAGCTGGGCCAGGGCCACGGTGATGGGCTGGTTGGCGGGGCTGCTGACCAGCGTCACGGCGAAGAGGAACTCGTTCCAGATCTGAGTGAACTGCCAGATGATCACCACCACGAAGCCGGGGACCGACAGCGGGAAGATCACGTTGCGGTAGATGCCCCAGAAGCCCGCGCCGTCGATGCGGCTGGCCTCGACGAGCTCGTCGGGGATTTCGGCGTAGTAGTTGCGGAAGATCAGGGTGGTGATGGGCAGGCCGTAGACCACGTGCACCAGGATCAGGCCCCACAGGCTGCCGCCCAGCCCGATCTCGCGGATGAACTGGAACAGCGGGATCAGCACGGCCTGGTAGGGGATGAACATGCCGAAGAGCATGAGGGGGAAGATGACGTTGGCGCCGGGGAAGCGCCACTTGGAGAGCACGTAGCCGTTGATCGAGCCCAGGATCGCCGAGAGCAGCGTGCCCACGAGGGTCAGGACGAAGCTGTTCTGCAGCTTGGGCAAGAAGGCGTTCCAGGCCTGCGCGAAGCTCTCCCAATACCACAGGCGGGGCAGTTGCCAGGTGCTCTCGAGGGTGATCGCCGCCGGCTCCTTGAGCGCGGTCACCACCACCAGGTACACCGGCAGCAGGAAGAACAGCGTCGCCAGGGCCAGGATGCCGTACTGCACCACGCGCCAGATCATCGCCGCACCTCCCCGCGCAACTGGCTGTAGAGGTAGGGCACGATCACCAGCGCCACCAGCAGCAGCAGGATGGTGGCGATGGCCGCCCCGTCGGCGATCTTGTTCGAGCGGAAGGTGGTGACGTACATCAGCAGCGCCGGGACCTCGGTGGGGGCGTTGTCCACGCCGGTCATGGCCCAGATCAGGTCGAAGATCTTCAGCGAGATGTGGCCCAGGATGATCATGGCCGAGAGGGTGATGGGCGCGAGCATGGGGAAGATGATGCGGCGGTAGAGCTGCACCTCGCTGGCCCCGTCCACCCGCGCCGCCTCGCGCAACTCTTCGGGCACCCCGCGCAGCCCGGCCAGGTACAGCGCCATGGTGTAGCCCGACATCTGCCACACCGCCGCGACGATGATGCCGATGAAGGCCAGGTTGAAGCCGTGAATCTCGGGGAAGGGCAGGAGCTGCACCCTAGGCCCGATGAACACCGCCCACCCGATGAGCAAGGCGGCGCTCCCCAGCGCGATCCAGCCCCGCCGCGCCTCCCCGCCCCGCAGCGCCGCCACCCCGATCCACAGCAGGATTAGGCCGATGAGCCAGGCGGTGAAGAGGGGCAGGTGGTTCCAGTCGAACTGCAGCACCTGCTGGCGGCTGGTGAGCCAGGCGAACTGCCCTTCCGGCAGGCCTACGGTGGAGGGCAACTGGTTGACGCCCCCCGCCGGTTGCAGCATCCAGCGCCAGATGGTGCCCGTCACCACGAAGGAAAGCGACATGGGGAAAAGGAAGATGGTGCGGAAAAAGCCCTCGCCCTTGGGGCTGCGGTCGAGGATGATCGCCAGCGACAGGCCCACCAGCAGGCAGCCCCCCACGAAGAAGACCGTGAAGAAGATGTTGTTGACCAGGTCCTGGCGGAAACGCCCGTGGATGAAGCCGCTGAAGAGCTCTTTGTAGTTCTCAAAACCCACGAACTGGAGCACCGGGTTGATGGCGAGCGCCTGCGCCGGGTCCTTGCCCCAGTTGGTCAGGGAGGTCTGGATGGTTTGGCCGATAAAGCCGTACACGAAAATGGCCAGCAAAATCACCGAGGGCAAAAGGGTGAGCACGGCCACCAGGCTGTCCAGGTTACGCAACCACTTCATTTCTTGCCTCTCCCGCCCCCGTCCCCTCTCCCCGGCGAGGGGAGAGGGGGGTGGGGTGTACGGTGTTTACCGGCCCAGGCGCACCTGGTCGGCGATGGCCTGCGCGGCGTTGGCGGCAGCCCTGGCGTTCTTGGAGCTGAGGTAGATCTCCATCACGGTGCCCCACTGGCTGCTGAAGGACTCGGGGGCCACGGCGCCGTGGACCAGCGAGCCCACGATCTTGTTGCTCTTCCAGTCGCGCGCCGCCGACTGCAGGTAGGCGTTGTACTTCGAGAGGTCGGAGTCGGTGCGGGCGGCGATGGAGCCTTTGAGCGGGTTGAAGGCGTCCTGGCCTTCCTTCGAGCCCAGCAGCTTGAGCCAGTTGAGCACCTGGGTGCGGTTCTTCACGCCCTTGGGCAGCCCGAAGGAGTCGGAGAGCATCATGAAGGTGCCGCTGGTGCTGGGGGAGGGGGCCCAGCCGAAGCCCTCGCCGGGCTTGAGCTTGAGGGTCGTCACCATGTAGCCCGCGGCCCAGTCGCCCATGATGTTGAAGGCCGACTGGCCCTGCACCACGCGGTCGGTGGCCTGCTGCCAGGAGAGGCCCGAGGCGTCCTTGTTGGCGCAGTCGAGCACCTTGCCGAAGGTGTCCCACACCGCGACGGCCTTGGGGTCGTTGAACTTGAGCTTGCCGTTCCAGAGGTTGGCGTAGCTGTCGGGGCCGAGCACGCCCAGGGCCACCGACTCCCACAGGTGCTGCTGGGTCCAGGCCTCGCCCAGCGCCAGCGGGGCCTCCACGCCCTTACCCTTCAGCGTGGCGCAGGTGGTGAGGAACTCGGCCCAGGTCTTGGGCGGCTGTACGCCCCACTCGCGCAGCTTGGCGGGGTTGTACCACATGACGTTGGAGCGGTGGATGTTCACGGGCACGCTCCAGATGCCGCCGTTGTAGGAGAGCAGGTCGATGAGGCCCTTGGGGAACTTAGTTAGCCAGCCCTCGCTCTTGTAGAGGCTGCTGAGGTCTTCCATACGCCCCGCGACCACCCAGGTGCCGATGAGCTCCTGCCCGGCGTGCACCTGGAAGCTGTCGGGCGGATCGCCGCCGAGCATGCGGGTCTTGAGCACCGCGCGCGCGTTGACGCCCGAGCCGCCGGTCACGGTGGCGTTGACCACCTCCACGTTGGGGTACTTCTTCTTATACAGGTCGAGCAGGGCCTGCAAGGCGGGCCCCTCGTCCCCGGCCCACCAGGAGAAGATCTCGAGCTTCCCCTGAGCCAGCGATACCGACGTCAATGCGGTTGCTGCTAAAGCCAGTAGCCACTTGCGCATATGCTCCTCCTCAAAACGTGCCTTCGCCAATCGGTTCAGCCTAGGGCCCGGGGGGAGATTGGCGGGTTCCCTTCCCGGACGCCCCCATTAGCTAAGAAGCGCTGCAGCACGAGGGCGGCAGCGCCCATAGCCGGAGCCAGGTGCCCGAACGCGCTGGGCCGGATGGGCAAGCAGGCGTGCTCGGGGATGAAAGCCAGTTCGCTCAGCCGCCGGCGGGTGGGGGCCTCGAGCCACTGCCAGGCCTCGGCCCCGGCCCCGCCCAGCACCACCACGGCGGGGTCGAAGGTGACGGCCAGGTTGGCGACGAGCCGCCCGAGCTGGCCGCCCAGGGCCTCCAGGGCCTCCAGGGCCGGGCCGTAGCCCTGCCCCGCGAGCCCCAAGATGCCCCAGAAGTCCTCCGTGCGCCGGCTCAGGGCCTGGAAGTGCTGCTCGAGCGCGCGCAGCGAGAGCTCGGTCTCGAGGCAGCCCCACCGCCCGCAACTGCACGGCCGGTCGCTGCCCTCCTTCCAGTGCCCCAGCTCCCCAGCCGCCCCGAAGTGCCCGCGGTAGACCTGCCCGTCCACCACCAGCCCGATGCCCAGCCCGGTGCCCAGCATCACGTAGGCCAGGGGGCTGTGGCTCTCGCCCCAGAAGGCCTCGCCCAGCGCCGAGGCGTTGGCGTCGTTCTGCACGACCACCGGCAGGCCCAGCAGGGCCTCGAGCTGCTCGGCGGGCGCGGCGTTGCGCCAGCCGGGGCCGGGGGCGTACACGAGGGTCTGGTCGTCGCGCACCACCCCGGGCACCGTGAGGCCCAGGCCCAGCAGGCGCTCACGCCCGGGGACGTGCTGCCGGATCTGCCCCGCGATGCGCTCGAGGCGCTGGGCGAGGGGCGTGTCGGAGGCTTCGGGCCACTCCAAAAGCTGCTGGGTCTGGCTGCCCAGGTCGAGCACGATCACCACGGTGTTCTTCACCCCGAGCTCGACCCCCAGCGCCAGCGCCCCCTGCGGGCGCAGCTCGAGCAGGATGCCCGGCCGCCCGGTACCCGAAGCCGAGGCCTGCGGGCTGCCCTCGCTGAGCAGCCCCTCGCCGATGAGCTCCTGGGTCAGGCTCGAGACGGTGCTCTTGGTCAGCCCCAGCTCGCGCGCCAGGTCGGCCCGGCTCGAGGGCCCCCGCCGCCGGATGGACTCCAGCAGCAACCGGCGGTTTTGCCGTTTGATGGCTTGTTGATCTAAAGGCGAATGCGGCGGCACGGCAGACCTCGAAGACCTGGGTACTTAGTAAGTTGACTGAACGAACCAAGCAGAGCCTAAGGCTGCCCCTCGCCCGTTGTCAAGTGGGCTGCCGGAACGAGGCGCGAACGAGGAAGGGGTGCACGGCCCCCAGGCCCCGGAGCTGCGGCTGCCGCCGGCTCAGGAGGCTAGGGGAGGCGTGCTTTTCACGGCAGATCCGAGGCTGGCGCGAGGCTGGGAGAGCTGAACCCGGGCGGCAGCACCTCGCCCCGGACGGCTATGGCTATGGCGGCCAGCAGGTCGTCCAGGCCCACAGGCTTGTGGAGCACGCCCAGCACGCCCTGCTCGGCCGCCCTCGCGTCGATCGCGTCGTCGGTGGCGGCGGTGAAGAGCAGCGCGGGGGAGGTGGCCCCCGCCTCGCGCATCCGCTCGAGCAGGGTCAGGCCGTCCTGGCCGATGAGCTTGTAGTCGAGCAGCAGCAGGTCGGGGGCCGCGCTGTACACGAGGGCGAAGGCCGCGCCGGCGTCGGGGACGGCCGTGACCTCGTAGCCGGCGAGGGTCAGGGCTCGAGCCACGAAGGCACGGGTGGAGGTGTCGTCGTCGATCACGAGTATCCTGTACCGCCTGAGCCCTTCCATAGGCTGCCCCCTTCACCCGCTATGCTTTACCAGCCGGGGCTTAAAAATCGCTCAAATCCGCGAAGGCGCCGCTTCTTCGCTCGAGGCCCCGCGAAGGGCCGGCCGGCGGCTAGCCGCGCGTGGGGCGCAGGCGTTCGCTCGAGTCCAGCAGGATGGTCACCGGCCCGTCGTTGACCAGGTGCACCTTCATGTCGGCCTGGAACACCCCGGTCTCGACGTGCAGGCCCTGCTCGGCCAGCAGGTCGCAGAAGCGCTCGTAGAGCCGCTTGCCCTCGTCGGGGCTGGCGGCCTCGCTGAAGCCGGGGCGGTTGCCCTTGCGGGTGTCGGCGTAGAGGGTGAACTGCGACACCGCCAGCACCTCGCCCCCCGCCTCGGCCAGGCCCAGGTTCATCTTGCCCTGCCCGTCGGGGAAGACCCGCAGCCCGGCGATCTTGCGGGCTAAGTAGGCGGCGTCCTCGAGCGTGTCCCCCCGCCGCACCCCCAGCAGGACCAAAAACCCCGCGCCGATCTGGCCCACGATCTGGCCCTCGACCACGACCTTCGCCTCGGATACCCGCTGCACCACCGCGCGCATATACTGGGATACCTTACAACCCCAGGAGGCCTTATGGCGGATGTCCGTGGCAGTGTGCTCGAGGCGATCGGCAACACCCCGGTGGTCGAGCTCGGCAAGGTGCCCCCCGCGGGGAGCGCCCGGGTGGTGGTCAAGCTCGAGTACTACAACCCCACGGGCTCCTATAAGGACCGCATGGCGCTCGCCATGATCGAGGAGGCCGAGAAGCGCGGCGACCTCAGGCCGGGGATGAGCGTGGTGGAGTACACCGGGGGCTCCACGGGGTCGTCGCTGGCGTTCGTCTGCGCGGTGAAGGGCTACGCCTTCCGGGTGGTCTCCTCCGACGCCTTCGCCCGGGAGAAGCTGCGGACGATGGAGGCCTTCGGGGCCCATTTGACGCTGGTGCCCAGCCAGGGCGGGAGGATCACCCCCGACCTGATCCCCCGGATGATGGAGAAGGCCCGGGAGATGGCCCAGGAGCCCGGCACCTACGCCACCGACCAGTTCAACAACGCCGACTCCCTCAAAGGCTACGGCCGGATCGGCCTCGAGCTGCTCGAGCAGACCGGCGGGGCGCTCGACGGCTTCTGCGCGGCGGTGGGGACGGCGGGGATGGCCATGGGGGTCTCGAGGGCCCTGAAGGAGGCGGGGAAGCGGGCCAGGGTGGTGATCCTCGAGCCCGCCTCCTCCGCGGTGATCTCCACGGGGAAGGCCGGGGCCCACCACGTCGAGGGCGTCGGGGTCGGGTTCGTGCCCCCGCTGCTCGACCGGGCGCTGTACGACGAGGCCTGGGGGATCGCCGAGCAGGAAGCCCGGGCCATGGCCCGCCGCCTGGCGCGGGAAGAGGGCATCTTCACCGGGACCTCGGGCGGGCTGAACGTGGTGGGCGCCCTGCGCCTGGCCGCCGCGCTGGGCGAGGGCCACACCGTGGCGACGGTGGTGTGCGACAGCGGGCTGAAGTACCTGGCGGGCGACCTCTACGCCTAGCGCGGCCCGGCGAAGATCGCGGAGGTTCCGGGGCCGGTGTGGGCCGCCACCGCCGCGCCGCACTCCCGCACGCCCTCGACCACCACGCCCTCCTGCCGGATGAGGCCGCGCAGGGTCTCGACGGCCTGGGGGTTCTCCGAGTGGGCCAGGATCACCCGGGCCCCGCCGGGGTAGTCCTTGTGCAGCAGCTCGGCCATGCGCTCGAGCCCCTTGTGGTAGCCGCGCACCCGCTCGCGCGGCTGCACGGTGCCGCCGTAGACCTCGAGGATGGGCAGGATCTTCAGCAGGCTGCCCACGAAGTGCTGCAAGCCCCCGATGCGCCCGCCCCGGTGCAGGTAGGTGAGGGTGGCGGGCAGCACGTACCCCCGGATCTTGGGGAGCAGGGGCGCCACGGCGGCCTCGAGGCCCTCCCACGGCACCCCCTGCGCCAGCTTGCGCCGGGCCTCCTCGAGCACGAAGTGCAGCCCGCCGTTGACGCTGAGCGAGTCGAGCACCTTGACGCGCTCGCCGAAGCGCTGGGCCACCGCCTTGGCCGTGGAGACCGTTCCCGAGAGCTTGGAGGAGACGTGCACCGACACGATGCGGTCGAAGGCGCCCAGCAGGCGCTCGTACAGCGCCTCGTAGTCCTGCGGTAGGGGCTGGCTGGTGCTCACCTTCTTCCCGCCGAGCTGGGCCTGCACCACCTGCTCCAGCCGGATCTCGACGTGATCACGGAAGGCCTTGCCCTCGACGATCACCTGCTGCGGGATGAGGTAGACCCCCTGGGCCTCCGCTTGCTCGGGGGTCAGGCCGATGGTCGAGTCCGCGACGAAGGCGGTTTTCATAGGACCTCCTGCCGTGAAGTGGGCCACTGGCTAAAAAGTCGATGCTCGATAACCGGGAGTCGTCCAGGGCCTGGGGCCTTCATCTTCCGTTGCTTATGACGCATAACATCCACCGGCGTCTGGCGTTCGGCTCTCAGCTATCGGCCATCAGCTATCGACCATCGACCATCGACTATCGACCATCGACTATCGACCATCGACTATCGACCATCGACTATCGACTATCGACCTCTCCCCCTCAGAGGCTATAAGCGTAGAACCCGTACAGCCCGGGCCCGGTGTGCGTGGAGATCACCGCGCCTACTTCGCTGCTGCTGCGCTCCTCGACGGGCAGACCCGAGCTGCTGATGGCCTCCTTGAAGGCGGCCACCGCGCTGGCGTCGCCGTTGTAGAGGTAGTAGATGCGGATGTGCTTGCGGCCCTGGGCCCAGGTTTTGAAGCCCTCGACCACCTCGGCCAGGGCCTTCTTCTCGCCGCGGGCACGCCCGGCGGGCTCGACGCGGCCCTCCTTGATGGTGAGGATGGGCTTGATGCCCAGCAGCCCGCCCAGCAGGGCCTGGGCCCCGCCGATGCGGCCGTTCTTCTTGAGGTACTCCAGGGTGGCGAGGGAGAAGAGCACCTTGTGGTCGGTGCGCATGCGCTCGAGCTCGGTCATCACCGAGCGCAGGTCGGCACCCTGGTCGAGCATCTCCTTGGCCCGCTCGACCATCATCCCGATGCCTTGCGAGGCGGCCAGGGAGTCGAAGACGGTGATGCGGCCGGGGAACTCGGCCGCGGCGAGCTGGGCCGACTGGGCCGTGCCCGAGAGCTTGGAGGAGATGTGGATGGAGAGCACGTGGTCGGCGCTGTTCAGGGCCCGCTCGTAGGCCTCCTTGAAGTCCTGGGGGGAGGGCTGGCTGCTGCTGGGCATCTCGGCCCCCGCGCGCACGCCTTCGAAGATGTCGGCGGGCCGGATCTCCACCCAGTCCTTATGCACCTTGCCCTTGAAGTTGACGTACAGCGGCACCACCTGCACCCCCAGCGTCTGGGCTTGGGCAGGCGGTAGGTCTGAGGTCGAGTCGGTCACCAGTGCGATTTTCATCTGTCCTCCTTGATGGCCCGCAGCCGAATAACCCCCTGCGGGAAGGCGTATTGCCCGTTCATTTATGACGCTGCAAGTCTAGCACACGGCACCGCGAAGCACCCCGCGGGCGCTTGTACGGTATACCAAAGGGGTGGTAGATTCTGGCGGTATGTGGCGGGTTCTGGTTACCGATGAGATGCGGCTGGGCGAAGTGAAGAACGGGGACATCCGGCTCGATTACAAGCCGAACATGCCCCGCGAGGAGATCCTCAAGGTCATCGCGGGCTACGACGCGCTCATCACCCGGAGCCGCACGCAGGTGGATGCGGCGCTGCTCGAGGCCGGCAAGAACCTCAAGGTGGTGGGCCGTGGCGGGGTGGGCGTGGACAACGTGGACCTCGAGGCCGCCAGCCGCCGGGGCATCCTGGTGGTCAACGTGCCCGAGGCCAACACCCGCTCGGCGGCCGAGCTGGCCTGGGCGCTCTTGCTGGCGGCGTCGCGGGGGGTGGTGGACTCCGACCGCAAGATCCGCGAGGGCGTGTGGGACCGCAAGTACTTAGGCCTCGAGCTCGACCGCAAGACCATCGGCATCGTGGGGCTGGGGCGCATCGGCGGGCAGGTGGCCCGCTTCGCCCGGGCCTTCAACATGCGCGTGCTGGCCTACGACCCCTACATCCCCCGCACCCGCGCCGAGACCCTGGGCGTCGAACTCCTCGACGACCTGGCCGACGTGCTGCGCCAGTGCCACTTCCTCACCGTGCACACCCCGCTCAACGAGGAGACCCGCGGCCTGATCGGCCGGCGCGAGCTCTACCTGCTGCCCAAGGGCGCGGTGGTGGTCAACGCCGCGCGGGGGGGCATCATCGACGAGAAGGCCCTCATCGAGGTGCTGGGCGAGGGACACCTCTTCGCGGCCGGCCTCGACGTCTTCGAGCTCGAGCCCCCCAACGTCGAGCACCCGCTGGTGCAGCACCCCAAGGTGACCCACACCGCGCACCTGGGCGCCAACACCTTCGAGGCGCAGGACCGGGTGGGGGAGGCGGTGCTCGAGCGCGTGATCGAGACCCTGCAGGGCAACCTGGCCTACGCGCTCAACACCGGCTTCGACCCCGAGGGCCTGCAGATGTTCCAGGGCTGGCTGCCGCTGGGCGAGGCGCTGGGCAAGCTGCTGCCGCAGATCACCCAGGGCCGCCCGCAGGCGCTGGAGGTCACCTTTTACGGCGACTTCGAGAAAAACCCCGACCCCATCGCCTCTGCGGTGGCTAAGGGCCTCTTGGGGAGCGTGCTCGAGGAGGGCGCGGTCAACCTGGTCTCGGCGCGGCCCCTGCTGCGCGACCGGGGTATCCCCCTCAGCACCCGCCACGTCGAGCAGCCCAAGGACTACCTCCAGGTGATCGAGGTGGCCCTCGAGACCGACCGCGAGACCCGCAAGGCCCGCGGCGCGGTGCTGGGGGGCAAGCCCCGTATCGTGGGCATCGACAGCCAGCACGTCGAGGTGGTGCCCGAGGGCTTCATGCTCATCTGCATCAACCGCGACCAGCCCGGCGTGGTGGGCAAGGTGGGCACCCTGCTGGGCGACTCCGGCGTGAACATCGCCGGGATGCAACTCGGCCGCGACAACCCCGGCGGGCACGCGCTGTTCGTGCTGGGCGTGGACCAGCGCCCCGGCGAGGCGGTGCTCGAGGCCCTGCGCGGCCTGGACGTGCTCGAGCGCGTTGACCTGGCCGAGCTATGACCGCGCTCGCACCTCCGGTCTCGAGCGCGTTGACCTGGCCGAGCTGTGAGCTTGTGTTCACGCGCTGGTGTTGCGGGGTGTGTTTAAACACCCACGCCCACGCGCCCAACCCTGAGCCCTACCCGCTACACTTGATGCCATGTCCGTCTACCGCCCCCGCCTGCTGACCCCCGGCCCGGTCGAGCTCCACCCCAAAGCGGTGGAGGCCTTGGCCCAGCCCCAGTTGCACCACCGCACCGACGAGGCCCGCCGCCTCTTCAAGGCCGCCCGCGAGGGCTTGAAACAGGCCTGGAACACCCAGGGTGAGGTGCTCATCCTCACCGGCTCGGGCACGGCGGCCATGGAGGCGCTGGTGCTCAACCTCTTCGCGCCCGGCGAGCGGGTGTGGGTTCCGGTGCACGGCAAGTTCAGCGAGCGCTGGGCCGAGATCGCCGAGGCGCTGGGCCTCGAGGTGCTGCGCACCGACCTCGAGTACGGCAAGAGCGTCCCGCCGGAACTGGTCGAGGGGCTGGGGGGCCCCTTCCACGGCGCGCTGCTCACCCACTCCGAGAGCTCCACCGGCGCCCTCAACGACGTCAAGGCCCTGGCCCAGGCCTTCAAGGCCCGCTTCCCCGACGCGCTGGTGGTGGCCGACATGGTCACGAGCCTGCTGGTGAGCCCGGTGGCGCTCGAGCTGTGGGGCATAGACGCGGCGGCTTCCGGCTCGCAGAAGGGGACCATGTGCCCGCCCGGGCTGGGCTACGCGGCGCTCTCGCCACGCGCGCTGGGGCGCCTCAAGCCCCGCGGCTACTACCTCAACCTCGCCAAGGAGCTCAAAGTGCAGGGCGAAGGCGAGTCGGCCTGGACGCCCGCCATCAACCTCGTGGCGGCGGTGGCCGGGGTGCTGGGCGCGGTGCTGCCCGAGCTCGAGGACCACATCTGCCTCAAGGCCAAGCAGAACGCCCTGCTCTACGAGGCCGGCGAAGGCGCGGGCCTCAAGCCGGTCCCCGAGGTCAGGAGCCCCGCCACCACCGCCTTCTACCTCCCCGAGGGGGTCAAGTACGCCCAGGTCAAGGAAGCCTTCGCCCTGCGCGGTGCCACCATCATCGGCGGGCAGGGTGTGCTCAAGGGCAAGATCTTCCGGGTCTCGCTGATGGGCTACAGCGACCTCTACGATGCCTACGCGGTGGCCGAGCTGATCCGTGAGGTGGTGGCTTCGTTGTAGGTGGGGGGTACGGGTCGTACGCAAAACGCAAAACGCAAGACGCCAAACGCCAAACGCTCTTTCCCCCCCCCTTAGCAAGGGGGGCCGGGGGGGATAAACCCTCCCCGCCGGCCGGGAGGGGTGAACCGCGAGCCACAAGCTGACCGCTGACGGCTGATGGCTGACCGCTTCCCCCTTCCGGCCTGCGAAGCCTGACGGAATTACCGCCTGCTTGCAAAAATCCGTTAGACTTTGCTCATGCTGAGCAGCGCACTCAAGCCCGAGGACCGGGACAACCCGACCTTCAAGCAGAACAAGGATGCCTGGGTCGAGCGCATCGCCGACTTCAGGGGCAGCCTCGAGATCGTGCGGCAGGGCGGCGGCAAGAAGGCCGTCGAGCGGCAGCACTCCCGGGGGCGGCTCACCGCCCGCGAGCGCATCGCGCGCCTGATCGACCCCGAGAGCGAGTTCCAGGAGATCCTGGGCTACGCCGGATGGCACATGTACGAGGAGTGGGGCGGGGCCCCCGGCGGCGGGGTGGTGACGGGGCTGGGCAAGATCGCCGGGCGCGACTGGATGATCATCGCCAACGACGCCACCGTGAAGGCGGGGGCCTTTTTCCCCATCACCGCCAAGAAGGTGATCCGGGCCCAGACCATCGCGCTCGAGAACCACGTCCCCACCGTCTACCTCGTGGACTCTGCCGGGGTGTTCCTGCCCTTGCAGGACGAGGTGTTCCCCGACCAGGACGACTTCGGGCGCATCTTCTACCTCAACGCCCGCATGTCGGGGCTGGGCATCCCGCAGATCTCGGCCATCATGGGCAACTGCGTGGCGGGCGGGGCCTACCTGCCCCTCATGACCGACGCGCTCATCATGACCGAGGGCTCGGGCCTCTACCTGGCGGGGCCCGCGCTGGTGAAGGCCGCCATCGGGCAGGAGGTGAGCTCGGAGGAGCTGGGCGGCGCCCGGATGCACGCCGAGGTCTCGGGCACCGTGGACTTCTACGAGCCCAGCGACGAGGCCGCCTTAGAGCGCATCCGCGCACTGGCCGCGCTGTACTCCGCCCCCGAACTCGCACCCTGGGCCCGCGAGCGCATCGCCCCGCTCGAGCCCGCCTACGAGCCCGAGGACCTCTACGGCCTGGTCTCGCCCGACGGCTCCCGCCCCTACGACGTGCGCGAGGTGATCGCCCGGCTGGTGGACGGCTCGGAGTTCCACGAGTTCAAGAGCGGCTACGGCGAGACCATCGTGTGCGGCTACGCCCGGCTGGGCGGCTTCCCGGTGGGCATCGTCGCCAACCAGCGCACCGTCATCAAGAAACCCGCCCCTCCCGGCGGGGCGGGGGGCAAGATCGAAGTCGGCGGGGTGATCTACGCCGAGGCCGCCGACAAGGCCGCCCGCTTCATCCTCGAGGTCAACCAGCGCTTCATCCCGCTGCTGTTCCTGATGGACGTCACGGGCTTCATGGTGGGCAAGGAGTCGGAGCAGAACGGCATCATCCGGCGCGGGGCCAAGCTGGTCAACGCGGTGAGCAACTCGGTGGTGCCCAAGATCACCCTCATCACCGGCGGCTCCTTCGGCGCGGGCAACTACGCCATGGCCGGCAAGGCCTACGCCCCGCGCTTCCTCTACGCCTGGCCCAGCGCCAAGTACGCGGTGATGGGCGGGGCCCAGGCCGCCAAGACCCTGCTCGAGATCGAGGTCTCCAAGCTCGAGCGAGAGGGCAAAACCCCCACCGACCAGGACCTCAAAGAACTCTACGAGCGCATCAAGGGCCGCTACGAGGAAACCCTCGACCCGCGCTACGCCGCCGCCCGGCTTTGGGTGGACGAAGTGATCTTCCCCCACGAAACGCGGGAGCGGCTGATCCGCAGCCTCGAGACCTGCGCCCTAAACCCCGTGCGCGAGCAGATGAGCGTGGGGGTGTTCCAGGTGTGAGGCCCTAAGCCGTCAGCCCTCAGCGAAAAGCAGGGGTTCGTGGCTCGTGGTAACCCCACCCCTGCCCACCCCGCCAGCGGGGTGGGGTATCCCCCCAGCCCCCCTTGTTAAGGGGGGTAAAGAATGGGCGTTTTGCGTCTTGCGTTTGGCGTTTGGCGTACGGCGCAGGACGTACGACCCGCGCCCGGCTATCGGCTATGGGCTACCGGCGTTCGGCTACCAACCCTCGCCCCTTAGTGACCTTTTCCCGTATTCCCTCCCCAATTTCAGGTATCCTGAGCTCAGACGACCCCCGCCAGCGGAGCTAGTTTTTACGGGGTCTTCGGCTCAGAGCGCGATCCTTCCCACGCCTGAACCGGAGACCTGGGCTGCGCTTGCGTAAGGCGGAAGTCGGGGAGGCTTTCTTGAAACTCAGCGCCCGGTCTCACGACGCTCTGCTCTCCCGCATCAACTCCAACCCCGAAATCCTGCGTGGTCGGCCCCGTATTAAAGGAACCCGCATCGCCGTGCACACCGTCCTGGAGGCGCTGGCGGCGGGTTTGTCGGTGCAGGAGGTGCTCGAGGAGTACCCGCCCCTCACGGCCGAGGACGTGCAGGCCGCGCTGCTCTACGGCGCTCGCATGAGCAATTACGAGTGGATCCAGCTCAACGTCTATGACGACCCTGAAGATCTTGCTGGATGAGAACATCCCCACCACCGTGCTGTGGTGGCTGATCACCGAGGGCCACGACGTGCTGATGGTGCGCGACGTGGGGCTTTCGGGCCGCTCCGACGAGGCGCTCAACGCCTACCTCCACCGCGAGCGGCGCGTGCTCATCACGCTCGACCTCGACTTCAGCGACCCCATCAAGCTGCCGGTGGGGGCCGGGCGCATCGTGCTGCACCCCGACGTGACCGACGGCGAGCTCATCCGCCGGATGCTGCGGCACTTCTTCGCGCGGGGGCTGCCCCGCCCCGGCGAGCTCTACGTGGTGCAACCCGACGGCGTCGCGCGGTACGATAACCCGGCGTTGCCGTGAGGGTGAAAAATGAAATGGGTGGAGTGTCCTAGGGATTCGTGGCAGGGTTTCGCGGGGTTCATCCCCACCGCCGAAAAAGTCGCCTACCTGAGCCGCTTGCTCGAGGCGGGTTTCCGCCACCTCGACCTCACCAGCTTCGTCTCGCCGAAGTGGGTGCCGCAGCACGCCGACGCCGAGGCGGTGCTGGCCGAGCTGCCCCCGCCCCAGGGGCGCGAGTACCTGGTGATCGTCGCCAACGAGAAGGGCATGGAGCGGGCCCTGGCCGCCCCCAACGTGACCAGCGTGGGCTATCCCTTCTCGATCAGCGAGACCTTCCAGCTCAAGAACGTCAACAAGACCGTCGCCGACTCCTGGGATCAGGTGGCCCGCATGCGCGACCTGGCCGCAGGGCGGCTCAACTTCGTCGTGCACCTTTCGATGGGCTTCGGCAACCCCTACAGCGACCCGTGGAGCCCCGAGCTCCCGGTGGAGTTCGTGGGCCGCCTGCGGGAGATGGGCATCCGCGAGATCGCCCTGGCCGACACCTACGGCGTGGCGAGCGCCGAGGTCATCGGCCAGACCCTGCGGGCGGTGGTCGGGGCCTTCGGGCCCGAGGACATCGGGGCGCACCTGCACTCCAGGCCCGAGGGAACGCTCGAGAAGGTCGACGCCGTGCTCGCCAGCGGGGTGCGCTGGCTCGAGGGCGCCCTGGGCGGCATCGGGGGCTGCCCCTTCGCCGGGGACGACCTGGTGGGCAACCTCAGCACCGAACAGGTGCTGCCCTACCTGGCCCAGCAGGGGGTCGAGGTGGGGGTGCGGCTGGAGGGGCTGCTCGAGCTCGCCGACGCGGCAGCCCTGCTGCGCACGCGCTTTGCCTAGAAGAAGGCGGGCCTGTGGGCCCGCCTATCCGGTATGAGTGCATGCGCTAGCTGTTTGAAAGCTTATCGACCAGCGACGACTTTTACCCGAAGCCCTCATCGCGGTTTGCTGGTATCTTGCCGCTTCCCCGGCGGCAAGAACGGTCTTGGAATGGCAGATCGGCCCGTCCGCGCCGGCCAGGCACCCCGCAAACCGCTCTCAGCGCTTGGGCTCGTCGTCCGTGACCACGACCACCGCGGTGTGGTAGGGGTTGAGGGCTTCGCGGTGGATGGCCTGCATCTGCCCCATCGAGCGCCGCACCATCATCGCTGCCACCGCCACGAACGCCAGGATCGCCAGGATCGTCCAGACCATTCATCGCCTCCTTTGTTGGCCCAGGGTAGCGCAGGGGAGAGGGGGGCTCTGCCAAAAATGACCATCTCAGCCAACTCAGGGCCAGCCGTAGTATCACGGGGCTGAAAGGCGATGGTGACAATGAAAATTCCCAAGAGGCGGTGGCTCATTCCGGCTGCATCGGCAGGGGTGCTCCTGGCCTTGAGCGGGTGCATCCCCAGCACTTACGGCAATTCCGTCTACGCCCCGCTGGACCTGGCGGCTAGCCCTGTCCCCGTGCTCGAGCCCGGCAAGACCTGGTACCTCTCCCAAGCCTACGACCCTGCCGAGTGGCGGGTGTTGCTGGTCGAATTCCGCAAACGTCCCCGCGACCCGGCCAACCCCACGCCCGAGGAGCAGGCCTGGCGGCTGGTGACACAGCGGGTGAGCCAGGTCTACGACGGCCAGGCGGTCTGGAGAGCCCCGGCCGAGGTCTTCCGGGAGAAGCTGGAGCGGGGGAATTACGCCTCGCTGCCCTCGCCGGGCCCGACGGGGGAGCGCATCTTCTCGCTGCCCTTCTTCGAGGCCAGCACCCTGAGCGCGCCGCCGGGGTGGAGGGTCGGGCTTCAGACGCCGCTGGGCACCCTCGAGCCCCTCGGCCGCGAGGTCTGGTTCGAGGAGGAACTCGAGGGCACCTACCGCTTCACCCAGACCCGCTTCCGCAGCACGGTACGGCCCGTGTTCGTGCTCGACATCCCGCCCGGCACCCCGCCCGGGGCTTACAGCGCGCGGCTCGAGGTGCGCAACACCTTCACCGAGCGCTCGCTCCTCATCGACCTGGCGGTCCGGGTGGCCCCTGGGGCGCAATAGGCGCTTTGCGGTAAAACGCTTCCCCGGCCCTCGTAAAGCCCTGCGGGGATCATTCCCTCGACCGGCAGCCAGACCTCGCGCGAAAAGGTCCTCGAGAACGGACGCGAAGCCCTGCGTTCCTGCCGTACCGGGCCAATAAACACCCCGGGGTAGCGGCCTGCCGCTGCCCCGGGTCATGCGGTTCGGATCAGCCCAGCTTGGCCCGCACCAGCTCGACGATCTCGTCGATGGTGTCGGCCACCGGGACGCCCGCCGCCGCGAAGGCGGCCAGCTTGGACTCGGGCGTGCCCACGTTGCCCATGATGATGGCCCCGGCGTGGCCCATCTTCTTGCCCTTGGGCGCGCTGCGCCCGCCGATGAAGCCCACCACTGGCTTCTTCATGTGGGCCTTGATGTACTCGGCCGCGTCCTCCTCGTCGGAGCCGCCGATCTCGCCGCACACCACCACGGCTTCGGTCTCGGGGTCGTCGTTGAACATCGGCAGCAGGTCCTTGAAGGTGGTGCCGATGATGGGGTCACCACCGATGCCGATGCACGTCGAGATGCCGTAGCCCGCGTCGGAGAGGGCCTTGGCGGTCTCGTAGGTCACGGTGCCCGAGCGGCTGATGAGGCCCACCCGGCCGCGCTTGAAGACGTTGGCGGGCATGATGCCCAGCTTGCACTCGCCGGGGGTGATGAGGCCGGGGCAGTTGCCGCCGATGAGGCGCACGTTGCCCATGGCCTTGATCTCGGCCACCGCCTTGACCATGTCCATGGTGGGGATGCCCTCGGTGATGAGCACCACCAGCGGGATGCCGGCGTGGGCGGCCTCGAGCGCCGCGTCGGCCGCGCCGGGCGCGGGCACGAAGATGATCGAGGCGTCGATGTGGTGGTGGTTGGCCGCTTCTTTGACGGTGTCGTAGACCGGGATGCCCTGCGCGGTCTGGCCGCCCTTGCCGGGGGTCATGCCGGCGACGACCTGGGTGCCGGCCTTGATCATCTGCTCGGTGTGGAAAGCGCCCTCGCGCCCGGTGATGCCCTGCACGAGAACTCGAGTGTTCTTATTGACAAGGATGCTCACGCGAAACCTCCGAAAAGACACATAGGGTCAGAAGGGCAAAGGGTAAAGAGGTGAAAAGCAGGGGTAGGGGTTGCCGTTTTCGCTTTTGACCTTTTCACCTTTCGTGCCTTTTGCCTTCAGCCCTGCCCTCCGGTCATCGCGACGACGGCCTTGGCGGCGTCGACGGAGGTGGGGTACATGTAGATGGGGCGGCCCTCGAGCAGCGTCTTGGCCTCCTCCTCGGCGGTCCCGGCGACGCGCATGGCGACGGGCTTGGTGAGAATGCCCTCGTCCATGGCCCGGATCACGCCCTTGGCGACCTCGTCGGCGCGGGTGATCCCGCCGAAGATGTTGATGAACACGCCCTTGACGTCGGGGTCCTTGAGCACCACCTTGAGCGCGTTGTACACCACGTCGGCCTTGGCCCCGCCGCCGATGTCGAGGAAGTTGGCGGCCTTGCCCCCGACGCGCTGCACGAGGTCGAGGGTGTACATCACCAGCCCGGCGCCGTTGCCGATGATGCCCACGTTGCCGTCGAGCTTGACGTAGGCGAAGCCGTAGTTGGAGGCTTCGACCTCGAGGGGGTGCTCGGCCTCGGCCTCGCGAAGCCGGGAGAGTTCGGGGTGGCGGTAGAGGGCGTTGTCGTCGAGGACGATCTTGGCGTCGGCGGCCACCACGTCGCCGCCGGTGGTGATCACCAGCGGGTTGATCTCGGCCGTCGAGGCGTCGATGCCCTCGTAGGCCTGGTAGAGCTGCACGAGGATCTGGGCCAGCTTGTTGAGGTTGCCCTCGAGGCCGGCCCGCTTGACCAGCGCGCGCGCCTCGAAGGGCCGCAGGCCCTTGTGGGGGTCAATGGGGTGCTTGATGATGGCGTAGGGGCGGGCGGCGGCCACCTCTTCGATGTCCACGCCCCCTTCCTTGGAGAGCATCAGCACCACGCGCTGGGTCACGCGGTCGAGGATGAGGCCGGCGTAGTACTCCTTGGCGATGTCGACGGCTTTGGCCACCAGGACTTTCTTGGTGATGAAGCCCTTGATGTTGAGCCCCAGGATCTGGCTGGCCTTCTCGCGGGCCTCCTCGGGGGTTTTAGCCAGCTTCACGCCGCCCGCCTTGCCTCGGCCGCCGGTGTGCACCTGGGCCTTGATCACCACCATGTCCCCGAACTCGGTAGCGATCTGCTTGGCTTCGTCGGCGGTGTAGGCGATCTTGCCGGGGGGGACCGGGATGCCGTATTTCGCCAGGATCTCTTTGGCCTGATACTCGTGTAGATTCACCGTTGCCTCCTAAAACGCTGTGAGGGTATGGCCTCAACCGTGGCGTATTATACGTTTTTCACGTGCGGGGCCAAAAAGCGTCAGGCTCCGTGCAATAGCGCGAAACCGGGGCTTTCGCGGGCGGGAGGGCGCCGGGGGCTTGGCCGTGACGAAAGTCATGCCCCGGCTATGACTTTCGATGGAGGAAAGTCCACCCCGCAGGGACTACTATGGCCTCGAGGAGGGCAACATGTCAGACAAGAATTCCAGACCAATTATCGGGCTCGTGCTGGTAGGGCTGGGCCTGCTGTTCCTGCTGCAAAGCATGGGCATTTACATCAGCGAAACCCTCATCGCGCTGGTCTTCGCCGGGGCGGGGCTGGGGTTCGTGGTCTACTTCCTGCAGGACCGCACCCGTCCCTGGGCCCTGATCCCCGGCTTCGTGCTTCTGGCGATCAGCGCCCTCATCGGCTTCGGCGAGCAGATGGGCAGCCTGGGCGGGACGCTGTTCCTGGGGGCCATCGGGCTGGGCTTCCTCGGCGTCTACCTCTACCGGCGGGAAAACTGGTGGGCCGTCATCCCGGCGGGCACCCTGCTCACCCTGGCGGTGGTGGCGGCCATCGGCGAGAGCCGCTGGGTCGACGGGGGGACCGTGTTCTTCGTGGGCCTGACCATCACCTTCGCCGCCGTTTTCGCCCTCGGCCAGCGCTGGGCCATCTTCCCGGCGCTCGGGACCGGCCTGCTGACCCTGCTGACGATGGGGTGGTTCACGGGGGTTTTCGAGGTGCTGCTCCCGCTGGCGATGATCGCGGGCGGGGCCTACCTGTTGTGGCGCAACCGCAAGCCAGGCGACACGAAGTTGCTGGAAAAGTGACGCCCGACCCGGCCGGGGGAGGTGCTGGCTTCCCCCGGCCCGGGGATGGCCGCGCTGAAGGAGCGGCCTCGGAGGAACCCGATGAATGAACCGCGAAAGCTCTACCGCAGCGAGAAGGACCAGGTGATTGCCGGGGTCTGCGGCGGTCTGGCCGAGTACTTCAGCATCGACCCCGTCCTGGTGCGGGCGCTGTTCGTGCTGCTGGCCCTGTTCGGCGGGGGCGGCTTCGTGCTCTACCTGATCCTGTGGATCGTCATCCCCAAGGCCAGCGCCGCGCCCGCCGGTTCGGAGGACACCCTGCGGCAGGGCTTCGAGGAGGTACGGGGTGAGGCCCGCAAGATGGTGCAGGGCGGGCGCAGCAGCGCCACGCTGGGCTGGATCCTGCTGCTGGTGGGCGCGTGGTTCCTGCTCGACAACCTGGGCTGGCTGCGCGTCAACGGCGACTTGTTGTGGCCGGCGCTGCTGATCGGGCTGGGTGTGGTCCTGCTCCTGCGGGAGCGCAACCGCTAGCCGGAGGGGCTTATGGTCGGTGCCATCATTCTGATCGCGGTAGGGCTGATCTTCCTGCTGCAGAACCTGGGCTGGCTCTCCTGGGACGTGTGGGGGGCCATCGGCCAGATCTGGCCGCTGATCCTCATCGCGGTGGGGCTCGATTTCCTGCTGGGGCGCAACAACCGTTACCGCGGCCCCATCCTGCTGGGCACCGCGGCGCTGGCCGTGGTGCTGGTGCTGTTCTACGCCCTCCGGCCCGCCTCGCCCGGCGGCGTGGAGCAGGTGAGCGAGGCCCTCCAGGGCGCGCGGCAGGCCCGCGTGGAGCTCTCCCCGAGCGTGACGCGCCTCGAGGTCGGTGCGCTGCCCGCCGGCAGCCCCAACCTGGTCGAAGGCCAGCTCGGGCTGCTGCGGGGGGAGCGCCTCGAGCGCGACACCGGCCGCGACGGCGATGCCCTGCGGGTGAGCTACCGGACGCAGGGCAACACCCGCGGCCTGACGGGCAACCGGGGCTCGAGCTGGCAGGTGAACCTCAGCCCCGACGTGCCCCTCGACCTGCGGGTGAACGCCGGGGTGGGGGAGACCCGGCTCAACCTGCGCCTCCTCCGCGTCGAACAGCTCGACCTCGACAGCGGGGTGGGCCGGGTCTACGTGGAGTTGCCCGAGCGGGGACAGCTCGAGGCCGACGTCTCGGGCGGGGTCGGCGAGATCGAGGTGGTGGTGCCCGCGGGCGTGGCCCTGCGGGTCAAGGCCGACCGGGGCCTCGGCGCCCTCGACCTGCCCGACGGCCTCGTGCGCCGGGGGGAAGACCGCTACGAGAGCCCCGACTACGAGGGGGCCGCCAACCGGGTGGACCTCGAGATCAACGGCGGGATCGGCCGCATCCAGGTCCGGCGCTGAAAGAGAGCGGGAAGCTACGCCCTGTAGCTTCCCGCCACTGCCGTCCGGGGGTCATACCGGATTCAAAAAGATAATCATCCGAACCAAAGACCCTCAGAGGCTATCTTTTTGAATCCCAGAGCACTCCCTTCGGCCCTGTCAGTCCGCCGCCAAACGGCGGCGGACTGACCGAATCTGGTATCAGCGGCTGTCGGCCATCAAGGCCTCGATGGCCCCTTGCCAGTCGCCGCTGCGGGCCAGGCTGGTGCCGACCAGCACCGCGTCGAAGCGGCCGGCCAGCGGGCGCAGTTCCTCGGGGCGGCTGTAGCCCGACTCGGCGACGAGCAAGCCCGTGAAGCCCTTCGAGCGCGCCCGCTCGCCCAGGCGGGGGGCGGTGTCCATGTTCACCCTCAGGCTCACCAGGTCGCGGTTGTTGACGCCCACGATCTCGGCCCCGGCCTCGAGCGCGAGGTCGAGTTCGCGCTCGTCGTGGACCTCCACCAGCGCCTCGAGGCCGTGGCGGCGGGCGAGCTCGAGGTAGTCCCCGGTGAGCCCGCCCAGCGCCGCCACGATCAGCAGCACCGCCGAAGCCCCCAGCGCCCGCGCCTCCGGCACCTGTGAGGGGTGCACGGTGAAGTCCTTGCGCAGCAGCGGCAGCCCCACCGCCCGCCGCACGGCCCGCAGGTCCTCGTCCGAACCGGCGAAGTAGTGCGGCTCGGTGAGCACGCTGATGGCCCGCGCCCCCCCCTGCTCGTACGAGCGGGCCACGGCGGGCGCGTCCAGCGGCGCGATGTCGCCCTGCGAAGGGCTCTTGCGCTTGACCTCCGCGATCAGCGAGAGCCCGGGAAGGGCGAGCGCCCGGGAGAAAGAGGGCAGGGACTGGCCCACATCGGGAACGGAGCCAAAAGGCCGCTGCGAAACTTCGGCCAGCCGCCGGCGGCAAATCTCGCCGAGCACGCCGGGAACGTCGTCGAGCCGGGGAATCATCGCATCATGCTACCAGAAGCGGCGAGGGGTCAGCCGTCAGCCAGTGACCCGTGGCCTGTGGATCGCGGCTAGTGAAAAGAAAAGAAAGAGCGAGGGCGGGCACGGGGGCCCGCCCCTACGTCATGCGTCTTGCGTACGTCGTACGACGTAGGACGTAGGACGTACGACCCGCGTTCGGCGTTGGGCGTTCGACGTTAGGCGTATTGCGTACGACGCCGGGCGCAGGACGTACGCCCCGCGCCCGACCATCGACGTCCACCCATCGCCAAAGCATCCCAGGCTCTCATTCTGAACTGACCCGCTGCCCCTACTCTGAGGGTATGGGAGTCGTGCTTGCGCTTGGGGGAGGTGGAGTCCGGGGAGTCGCCCATCTGGGTTTGCTCAAGGTTCTGCGCGATGAAGGCGTTCCCATCGCGGGGATCGCGGGCAGCTCGGCGGGGGCGCTCGCCGCGTCGATCTATGCCTTCGACCTGCCCTTGGAGCCTAGCTTCGTGCTGCACACCCTCTACGACCCCGACCTCGACCGCCTGCAAAAAAGCGGCAAGCTGCGCCACTGGATGCGGGTGATGGAGTTTTTGCGCAAGCCCACCCTGGCCGAGGGACGCTACTACCAGGAAGGGCTCTCGAGGCTCTTCGGCACCAAGAACATCGAGGAGAGCCCCATCCCGCTGGTGATCCAGGCCGCCGACTTCAACACCGGCGAGCTCATCCCCCTGCGCACGGGATCGCTGGCCCAGGCCATCCGCGCCAGCAGCGCCATCCCCAGCATCTTCCCGCCGGTGCGCCTCGACGGGCGCGTGCTCGTCGATGGCGACGTAGCTGAGAAGGTGCCGGTCACGGCGGCACAGAGCCTGGGGCTGGGGCCGGTGCTGGCCTTCGACGTGTCCAACCCCTACGTCTGGAGCGAGCCCAGGACGGCGCTCGAGGCCGCCCTCCAGGCCGGTGAGGCCTCGCGCCGCCGCCTCGTCGAGCTGGCGCTGGGCCAGGCCGACCTCGTCGTGCGCCTCAACCCTCCCCACCCCATCGACACCTTCGACGCTTCCCAGGCGGGCGTGCTGTTCGAGCTCGGCCAGGAGCGCGCCCGGGAGGTTCTGCCCGAACTGCGCCGCCTCCTGCGGCCCCCGGTCTCGGGGGCTACCCCCGCGCCCCACTGGTGGTCACGGCTGTTCAAGCTGGCGCAGAAGGCCAGCTAAGCCCGCGAGGTACGCCCCGACGGCGAAGCCTGCGGTCAACAGGCCCCACGGCAGCAATTCCGCCCGCAGCCCCAGCGCGGCCAGCATCAGGCCCGTGGACAGCGCCGCCACGTCCAGCAAGGCCATCGCGGCGTAGCGGCTTTTCTGCTTGCTGGCGCGAGCGAGCCGTTTGCGCCGCAACAGCCAGGCCCACGCCGCCAGGGCGGTCCCCAGGTACACCGCGCCCACCCAGCCCGGCACCGGCCCCAGCGGCCCCATCAGCCCGTACGCCAGCGCGGCCAGCAACGCCTGGGCTGCGCCGCCGGCGGCGTAGAGCCACAAGTAGCCCCGCCTGCGCTCCGGCAGCGGGGCCTGCGGCTCGAGCAGCGCCTCGAGCCAGTGCTGGAAGGCGGGGGTGGGCATCGCTCAGGTCTGGGCGGGCCTTCGGCCCAGCACGAAGCGCTGCAGGAGGTACACGGCGGCGAAGAGGGCGATGCCGATGAAGTCGCTGACGTAGCCGCTCGAGACCAGCAGCAGCGCCGAGGCCAGCATCACCAGCCGCAGCAGCCAGTTCACGTTCCCCGCCAGGTAGCCGATGGTCGCCACCGAGAAGGCCGTCATGCCCAGCAGCGCCGAGGCCGCGATCCATAGGCCCTCGCCGAAGCTGCCGACGCCGATGAGCAGGATCTTGGGGTCGAAGACGATCATGTAGGCCAGCAGCGCCGTGCGCAGCTCGTAGACGAAGCCCTGCACCCCGGTCTTGAAGGGGTCGCCCTTGGAGATGGCGGCGGCGGCGTAGGCCGCCAGCGCCACGGGCGGGGTGGAGTCGGCCATGATGCCGAAGTAGAAGGCGAAGAAGTTGATGCAGATCAGCAGGATGGCGACCTCGCTGGTGCCGAAGCTGAGGCTGCCGTAGTCGAGCCCGGCCTCGGTGCCCAGCTTGAACAGCGTGGGCGCGATCAGCGTCGCCATGATGATGTAGTTGGCGGTGGTGGGCACGCCCATGCCCAGGAAGAGGCTGATGAGCTGCGCCAGCACCAGCGCCGCGATGAAGTTGCCGAAGGACAGCGTGCGCATGATGTCGGCCAGGCCGGTGCCCACGTTGGTGATGAGCACCACGCCCACGATGATCCCGGCCACGGCGGTGGCGATGGCGATGCCCACCATGTTGCGCGCGCCGTTCTCGAGCCCCTCCACGATCATCTGCCCACCCGAGCGCAGGCCCAGCAGCAGGTTGTTGCCGCGCCAGCCCCGGTAGAGCTCCTGCAACACAATCACGCCCATCAGCACGAAGACCGTGTAGAGCGCGGAGGTGTTGGGGGTGAGGGGGCCGTTGATCCCGGCGCGGAAGGGGTCGTCGAAGAGCAGGCAGTACAGCAGGAAGGCCAGCACCAGCAGGTAGTGCAGCCCGCCGCGCAGGGTCTTGCCGAAGTCGGGGAGTTCGCTGCGGGGCATCCCGCGCAGGCCCAGCTTGGCGGCCTCGAGGTCGGCCACCACCAGCAGCGAGCCGTAGGCCAGGATGGCGGGCAGGATGGCGAAGATGATGATCTGGGGATAGGGCACGCCCAGCAGGTCGGCCATGATGAAGGCCGCCGCGCCCATCACCGGGGGCATGAGCTGGCCGTTGGAGGAAGACGCCACCTCGATGGCCCCGGCCTTCTCGCGGGTGTAGCCCGCGCGGATCATGGTCGAGATGGTGAAGTTGCCGCCGGTCACCACGTTCGACACCGACGAGCCCGAGACGATGCCGTTGAGCGCCGAGGCGATGATGGAGGCCTTGGCCGGGCCGCCGCGCACCCCGCCCAGCAGGCTGTAGGCCAGGTCGGTGAAGAACTGCCCGGCCCCCGCCCGGTCGAGCAGCGCCCCGAAGAGCACGAACACGAACACCGTCTCCGCCGAGACCGCGATGGGGGTGCCCCAGATGGAGTCGTTGGTGTTCATGAAGAGCTGGTTCATCAGGGAGCGCCAGGTGGCACCCGCGTGCAGCTCGCCCAGGATGCCGGGCAGCTCGAGCTTGATCAGCCCGGCAGGCCCGGTGAGGGCGAAGAGCATGAACAGCCCCGCGATGATGGGCATGGCCGGCCCGATGGCCCGCCAGGCCGCCAGCAGCAGCATGACCACGGTGGAGGAGGCCACCAGGACGTCGGTGGGGTTGCCGAAGCCGCCGCGCTCCTCGAGGATGCCCCGGTACTCGAACACCGCGTAGAGCGCCGAGCCCACCGCGACGACGCCCAGGATCCAGTCGAACCAGGGGACGCGGCGTCTCGAGCTGCGCTTGCCGAAGGGGTAGACCAGAAACACCAGAGCGAAGGCGAAGGCCAGGTGGGTGGCCCGCCAGACCAGCTCGTTCAGCGTACCCACGTAGGTGGCGTACATCTGAAACAGGCTCCAGCCCACCGCCAGCCCCAGAACCAGCCAGCGCACCCAGCCCTGGGGCTTGCGTCCGCCGAACTCGACCTCTTCCAGAAGTTGTTGGGCTTTATCAACCTCGCTCATAAAGCTCCTTCAAGGGATAACCCGAAGAATATACGCCATTTCGCCCCGTTTCGCACCCGAAAAAAAACGGGGACGGCCATGCCGTCCCCGTGGGGGTGAGATGGCTACTTCAGGACGCCGATCTCCTTGTAGAAGCGCTCGGCGCCGGGGTGCAGCGGCACCGGCAGGCCCCGCACCGCGCCCTTGGTGGTGAAGTAGCGGGCGAGGTTGGGGTGGATCTCCTTGAAGGCCTTCTCGTTGCCGATGGTGGCCTTGAGCACCTTGTAAACGGCGTCGGCGCTCAGGGACTCGGCCGCGACCCACATCGACTTCACGGCCGCGGTGATGGTGCTCACCGACTCGCCCTTGTAGGTGTTGCCGGGCACGACGACCTGGTCGTAGAAGGGGTACTTCTTCTGCATGGCCTTGATCTTGTCGGGGTCGATGGGCACGAGGTTGACCTGGGTGGTCAGGGCGAGGTTCTGGATGGCGGAAGCGCCCAGGCCCACGGTGTAGAACATCGCGTCGGCCTTGCCCTCCTGGAGCTGGGTGATGCCGGCCGAGGCGCTGGCGCGGATGGTCTGGCCGAGGTCGGAGAAGCTCATGCCGTAGGCCTCGAGGACGTGGCGGGTGTTCTGCTCGGTGCCCGAGCCCACGTCGCCCACGATGACGCGCTTGCCCTTGAGGTCGCCGATGGAGGTGATCTTGGAGTCGCGGCGGGTCACGACGTGGATGACCTCGGGGTAGAGCACCGCCACGCTGCGGATCGACTTGACCGGCTTGCCATCGAAGGCGGCGATGCCGGTGCCGTTGTAGGCGAAGTAGGCGATGTCGTTTTGCACCAGCGCCATCTGGAGTTCGCCCGAGGCGATGGCGGTGATGTTGAACACGCTGCCGCCGGTGGAGCGGGCGTTGGCGCGAACGTCGATGTTGGCATCGTTGATGAGCTTGGAGATGCCGGTGGCTACGGGGAAGTACACCCCGGTGGTGGAGCCCGAGCCGAAGGTGATGAAATCGGCGGCCAGGGCGGAAGCGGTCAAAACAGCCGCACCGATTATGCCCAACACAGCAGGTCTACGCATGGTTTGCCTCCTTCGCGCGAACATTATACTTAAGCCCCCCCACTACGGCCACCGGATAAGCCACGGCGATAACGTCCGTAACGTAAATCTTTTTAAGGATGCCGGCGCGTGGCCGGTCGTTGTCGGCCTTTTCAGGCCTGAGGAGGCCTCGAGCGCCAGGTGGTGCGGAGGGGGTCAGGCCGGGCTGAGGGCGGCTCGAGCGGCCTGGGCGTCGCGGGCGATCTGGGCCTTGAGCTCCTCGAGCGAGCCGAACCTCATCTCGTCGCGGATCTTGTGCAGGAAGGCCACGGTGAGCTCCTGGCCGTAGAGGTCGCCGGCGAAGTCGAAGAGGTGCACCTCGAAGCGCAGCGCCCGGCCGTCTACGGTGGGCCGGTAGCCCACGTTGGCCACCGCGCCGTACTCGCCCTCGTGGGTCTGCACCCGCACCGCGTACACCCCCAGCGGCAGCACCTTCATCGCCGAGACCTGCAGGTTGGCGGTGGGGAAGCCCAGCGTGCGCCCGAGCTTATCCCCCTCCACCACGATGCCCCGCGCCGAATAGGGCCGCCCCAGCAGGCGGCTGGCCCCCTCCACGTCGCCCGTCTTGAGCAGCTCGCGGATGCGGGTGGACTTGACCGCGCCGCCGTCTCCGGGAAGCTCGAGCAGCGGCAGCACCCGCGTGGGGGCTACGGTCTGGAGGTCCTCGAGCCCCCCGGCCCGCCCGCGCCCGAAGCGGAAGTCCTCGCCCACGTAGATCAGGTGGGCCTCGAGGCCGCGCAGGTCGCCGAGAAACTCGCCCTTGTCGCGCCGGGCGAACTCCTCGTTGAAGGGCACGATCAGGGCAATCTCCACCCCCAGGGCCCGCAGCAGCTCGGTCTTTTCGGAGAGGTCGGTGAGGAAGCCCTCGCCCTTCATGAAGACCTTGCTGGGCGGGTCGAAGGTGTAGACCAGCAGGGGCATGTGGTGGGCGTGCGCGTCCTGCAGGGCCTGTTTGAGCAGGTGCTGGTGGCCCAGGTGCAGGCCGTCGAAGCTGCCCACGGCCACGACCTTGGGGCCGGGCGGGGCGTCTTGGGGGTCATTGATCAGCAGCATAGGCGCTCAGGTGGAAGAGGATGCCGGCCATGGCCGAGGCCGAGATCTGCACGCGGCCCGCTCGAGCCCCCTCCAGCACCTCGCGGGGGTCGTGCCACTCGACGGTGATGTCCTCGTCGTCGTCGGGGGTGCCCGAGGCCGGGCGCAGGTCGCGGGCGCGGAAGACGTGGAGCTTCTCGTCGCAGAAGCCCGGGCTCACGTAGAAGCTGTTGAGGTAGCTGAAGTCGCCGGTGAGCTGGGTCTCCTCGGCCAGCTCGCGCCGGGCGGCCTCGATGGGATCCTCCCCGTCCTCGATGAGCCCGGCGGGGATCTCGAGGGTGTCGCTGCCGACAGCGGGCCGGTACTGCCGCACGAAGAGGATCTTCCCGTCCTGCTCGGCCACGACGCACACGGCGTCCTTGTGCTCGATGATCTCGAATTTCTCGTCCTCGATGGCCAGATTGAGGATGCGTCCTTGGTAGAGGTAGCGCCGCTGGGGCATGGGGAAAGTATATGGCGCTGGGAGGGGTGGGTCGTAGGTCCTTGGGCGGAGGGGGGGATAGCTGATGGCCGAACGCCCAACGCCCAACGCCGAACGCGAAACGCGAAACGCAAAACGCAAAACGCAAGACGCGAGACGCTTTGTTCCCCCCTTAGCAAGGGGAGTTAGGGGGGATAAACCCTCCCCGCGTGCGGGGAGGGAAGGGGAGGGGTGAACCACGGGCCACGAGCCTTTCGCTGACGGCTGACGGCTGACCGCTGACGGCTTACCGCTTCCCGTCACCCGATAAACTGATCCCCATGCTACTCATCGCAGACGTCTGGACCATGACCGAGGCGGGGCGGGCGGAGGCGGTGTACCTCGAGGGTGACCGCATCGCCGACGTGGGGCTCGAGCAGGATCTCGCGGCGAGGTATCCCAAGGCCAAGCGGGTGCGGCTGGAGCGCGTCACGCCGGGGTTGCACGACGCGCACACGCACCCGCTGGGGTGGGGGGAGCAGCTCGAGCGGCTCGACCTCTCGGGCGTGCACGACCCCCGTGAGGCGGCCCGCCGGGTGGCGGAACGAGCCAAGGGCCTGCCGCCGGGGACCTGGGTCCGCGGGGCGGGCTACCTCTTCGACCACTACCCGCACCGGTCGGTGCTGGACGAGCTGGTGCCCGATCACCCGGTCTTCCTGCGCAGCCGCGACCTGCACTCGGGGTGGGCCAACACCCGCGCGCTCGAGCTGGCCGGGGTGACGCGGGAGACCCCCGACCCCAGCGGCGGGGCTCTCGTGCGCGACGGGGACGGCGAGCCCACGGGCTATCTGCTCGAGACCGCCCAGGGCTACATCCACCGCATCCTGCCCAAGGGCAGCGTGGCCGACCTCGAGCGCGGCCTGCGCGACCTGGCCCGCCGCGGCTACACCGCCACCCACCACATGGGCTGGTGCCCGCTGGAGTACCCCGAGGAACTGGCCCGCTCCGGGCGGCTGCCGGTGCGGCTGTGGTGGGCGATGGACAAGGACAACTGGCAGGGGGTGTGGCCCGGCTGGCGCGGGGACTCGCTCGAGGTCGCGGCGGTCAAGTTCTTCGCCGACGGCGCGCTCGGCAGCCGCACCGCCTGGATGGTCGAGCCCTACCCCGACGGCACCCACGGCATCGTGCTCGACCCGCTCGAGTACATCCGCGAACAGGGCGAGGCGGCGCTCAGGGCGGGCTTCGGGGTAGTGACCCACGCCATCGGGACCCAGGCGGTGCGGGGGCTGCTCGAGGTCTACGCCCAGCTCGCCCCCCTGGCCTCTGCCTCCCGCCCGCTCCGCATGGAGCACGCCCAGCACGTGCGTGACGAAGAAATGCCCCGCTTTGGGGGCCTGCCCATGGCCCTCTCCATCCAGCCGATCCACGCGCTCGAGGACGCCGGCCTCGTGCGCCACCACCTCCCCGGCAAGGAGCACGAGGCCTTCCGCCTGCGCGACCTGTGGAACACCGGCCTCCCCATGGCCTTCGGCTCCGACGCCCCGGTAGCCCCGCCCGACCTGCTCGCCGGGGTCCAGGCCGCCCTGCGCAACCCCGTCAACCCCGCCCAGTCCCTCACCGAGGAAGAAACCCTCTGGGCCTTCACCCGAGGCGCTGCCCTGGCCGCTGGCTGGCCCCATCACGGCCTGATCCGCCCCGACGCCCCTGCCGACCTGACGCTCTGGGAGGGCGGGAAGCCGGTGGGGCGGGTGTTCAGGGGGGAGGTAGAGTTGGGGTAGCTGGGGCGCCGAACGCCGGACGTCTAACGCCGATGGCCGAACGCCGGACGCCGGGCGCGGGTCGTACGTCCTGCGCCGTACGCCGTACGCAAAACGCCCAACGCCGAACGCTAACCGCATGACGTAGGGGCGGGCCCCCGTGCCCGCCCTCGATCTTTCCCCTGAAAGCTGATATCCACCGCCCTCAATCCCAGCTCCCCCCGCATTTTGGTACACCAAACCGTGTAAACTTATGCCCAAGTTGCCCTTGGGCAACCGTTCCCTATGATTCAACCCGTCGTTGATCCGCTGTACGACCAGCTCAAGCGCGAGGTGGACTTGCTGGGCCGGGCGCTGGGCAAGGCCATCGTGGACCTTTCGGGGCAGCAATTGCTCGACCTCGAGGAGGACGTTCGCGCGCTCAGCAAGCACCTGCGCCAGCAGCCCGGAGACGCCGAGGCCCGGCAGAAGGTGCGCGACCTCGTCGCCCGGCTCAGCCTCGGCAACCTCGAGGGCCTGGTGCGGGCCTTCTCGACCTACTTCCACCTGGTCAACCTGGCCGAGGAGCGGCACCGGGTGCGGGTCAACCGCTCGAGGGAGCAGGCTTCCACCCCCGACAAGCCCCGCTCGGAGTCCTTCCGGGCGCTGGTGAAGCAGCTCAAGGCGCAGGGCTTGAGCTTCGAGCAGGTCAGCGACCTGTTGCGGCGGCTGCGGCTGCACCTGACCTTCACCGCCCACCCCACCGAGACCCGCCGCCGCACCGTGCGGCACCACCTGGCCGAGGCCGAGCGGCTGCTCGAGGCCCTCGAGCGGGGCGAGGCCGTCGAGGAGGACATCCAGGCCCGCGCCGCGCTGCTGTGGGGCACCCTCGAGCTGCGCCGCAGCCGTCCCACCGTGCACGACGAGGTGAAAGGCGGGCTCTACTACCTCCCTACCACGCTCTGGCAGGTGCTGCCGCGGCTGGTGGAGGGGCTAGAGGCCGCCGTCGAGGCCGAGTACGGCCAGCGCCCCGAGCTGGGCGTGCCCATCGTCTTCCGCTCCTGGATCGGCGGCGACCGCGACGGCAACCCCAACGTCACCCCCGACACCACCGCCTGGGCCCAGGGCTACGCCCGCGAGTTGCTTCTGCGCCGCTACGTGGACGAGGTGGATGCCCTCATCCGCGACCTCTCCCTCTCCGACGAGCGCCTGCCGGTGCCCCGCGAGGTGCGCGAGGGGGCCGAACACGCCGCGCGGCAACTGGGCCTCCCCGACCGCTTCGGCGGCGAGACCTACCGCCGCTACCTGATGAGCCTGCGCTACAAGCTGCGGGCCATGCTGGGCGAACAGCCGGGCGAGGGCTACAAGCTGCCGGGGGAGTGGCTCTTGGACCTGCGCCAGGCCGAGCAGGGGATGAAGCAGGTCGGGCTCAAGACCGCGGCCCGCCGCACCGTGCGCCCCCTGCGCCTGCGGGCCGAGGCGCTGGGCCTCGAGCTGGTGGCGCTGGACCTGCGCGAGGAGTCGCGCCAGCACACCGAGGCGGTGGCCGAGCTGCTGCGCACCGCCGGGGTGGAGGAGGACTACGCCGCCCTCGAGCCCCCCGCCCGCGCCGCGCTGCTCACCCGCGAGCTCGCCACCCCCCGCCCGCTGGCCCCGGTGGGCTACAAGCCCCAAAGCCGGGCGCTGCAGGTGGCGCTGGGCTCCCTGGCCGTCTGGAAGGCGCGGGGGGCCTACGTGGTGAGCATGACCCACCACCCCAGCGACCTGCTCGAGGTCTTCACCCTGGCCCGCGAGGTGGGGCTCTACCGGGTGGGCAAGGCCCTGCCCTTCGACGTGGTGCCCCTCTTCGAGACCCTGGGCGACCTCCAGGCCGCGCCGCACGTGGTGGACGAGCTGCTGCACAACTCGGTGTTCCGGGCCCACGCCCGGGGGCGGGGGGTGCTCGAGATCATGATCGGCTACTCCGACTCCAACAAGGACGCGGGCTTCCTGGCGGCCAACTGGGCGCTCTACCGGGCGCAGGAGGCCATCACCGAGGCGGCGGCGCGGCACGGGGTGCGGGTGAGCTTCTTCCACGGGCGCGGCACCAGCACCGCGCGGGGCGGGGGCAGCGCGGGCCGGGCGCTGGCCAGCCTGCCCCCGGGCACGGTGGGCACCCGCATGCGCCTGACCGAGCAGGGCGAGGCCCTGGCCGACCGCTACAGCCACCCCGACCTGGCCTACCGCAACCTCGAGCAACTGCTCTACCACCTGGGCCTGGCCGCCGCCCGCGACGCCTACGGCGGGGAGGTGCCGGTGAGGCCCGAGTGGCGCGAGGCCATGGGGCACGCCGCCGAGGTCTCCACCCGGGCCTACCGCGAGCTATTGGCCCGCCCCGGCTTCTTCGAGTTCTACGAGCACCTCACGCCCATCCGCGAGATCGCCGCGCTCAACATCGCCAGCCGCCCGGTCTACCGCTCGGGCCGGGTGCGCGAGATCAAGGACCTGCGGGCCATCCCCTGGGTGATGTCCTGGACGCAGGTCCGGCTGCTGCTCCCGGGTTGGTACGGCCTGCAGGCGGGGCTGCGGGCCATCGAGCCCGAGCTGCGCCGCGAGATGTACCGCGAGTGGCCCTTCTTCAAGAGCACCCTCGAGGCCGCCGCCCAGGCCATGTCGGTGGCCGACCTCGGCATCGCCCAGGAGTACCTGCGCCTGGTGCCGCCCCCCCTCGCCCAGAGCTTCTTCCCCGGCATCGCCGCCGCCTTCGAGGAGGCGCGGGGGCTGCTGGAGGAGACCTTCGAGGGCCCCCTGCTGCACAACCGCCCCATCCTGGCCCGCCAGACCGAACTGCGCAACCCCTACGTAGACCCCATCAGCTACGTGCAGGTCGAGCTGCTGGCCCGCTACCGCCAGACCCCGCCCGAGGCGCCCGAGCGCACGGGGCTCGAGCGGGCCCTGCTCTTCTCGCTGCTAGGGATCGCCGCCGGGCTGCGCAACGCGGGGTAACCTCCCCAAGCCTGTCTGCCTCTGGCATAATGGCTGGGGGAGCACCCCCGACTTTTTTAGAGGAGACAACGCATGAACAATTTTCCGGGTTGGAGCCCTGCCCAGCGCGTGGGGCTGTTTGTGGACACCCAAAACCTGTACCACTCGGCGCGCGACTACTACGACAAGAACGTCAACTTCGAGAGCCTCCTGAGGTACGCCACCGCCCAGCGGCACCTGGTGCGGGCCACGGCCTACGTGGTCGAGCGCGAGGGCGACACCTCGGCGTGGCCCTTCATCTACAAGCTCAGCACCATCGGCTACCGCGTGCGCCGCATGAACCTGCACGTCAAGGAGACCACCGACGAGGGCAAGCCCATCTACGAGGGCAACTGGGACATGGGCATCGCCGCCGACATGGTGCGCCTGATGCACACCCTCGACGTGGTGGTGCTGGGCTCGGGCGACGGCGACTTCGTCGACATCGTGGAAGTCCTGATGGAGCGCGGCATCCGCGTGGAGGTGATCGCCTTCAAGGAGACCACCGCCCAGCGCCTCATCGACGCCGTGGACCGCTTCGTGCACCTGCCCGACATCCCCGACCCCTTCATGCCCAACCGCGAGCGCCCGGTGCCCAGCACGACCGAGAAGTGAAGGCCGCCAGGCACGGCGGGGACGCGAAGCCTTCGCCGTAGGCCCGTCACCCCAGCTCCCGCTCGAGCTGCTGTAGCCGCTCCTCCTCCCGCCGGGCCAGTTCGCCCTCGCCCGCCGAGCGGTAGAGGCGGATGAGCTGGCGGCGGGCCTCGAGGTCGTAGGGCTCCAGGCGCACGAGGGCCTGGAGGTGTTCGATAGCGGCCTGGGGGTTCTCGGGGGCCGTGAGCTCGACCAATCGCCGCAGCAGCCGCGCGCGCAGGGCCTCGGCGGCCGCGCGCTCCTCGGCGAACCACTCCGGGAAGCTGGCGAGCGGTTCGCCCTGGGCGAGCTCGAGGGCCTTCCGCAGGGCCGGGGGCTGGAGGCTGGAGGGCAGGCGCAGCGCCTCCTGGGCGGCCCGCTCGAAGGCGGTGAGGTCGAGCCGCACGGGGAAGGCGAGCTCGAGGCTGCCCCGGCCGCCCTCCACCACCTTCTGGCCCAGCGTGCGGTTGAGGTGGTAGATGGCGGTCTGCAGGCTGCCCACCGGGTTGCCGGCGTCGGCCCAGAACAGCTCGGCCAGGGCCTCCCGCCGCTGGGGGCCGTCGGCCAGGGCCAGCCGGATCAGCAGGGCCAGGCTCTTGCGGGTGGGGAAGGCGGCCTCGGTGTAGGTGCGGCCCAGGAAGCGCAGGGTGCAGGGGCCGAAGGTGCTGAGCTCCAGCGGGAACAAGGCCCGCAGGGCGGGGTCCTTCGCGGCCAGGGGCGCCAGCCGGGCGGCGAGGTCGGGGTCGTCGAGCAGCGCCCGGTACTGCTGGGTGAGGATGAGGTCGAGGGCCTCGTGGAGGTCCTCGGGCCGGCCGCGGTGCAGCAGGGCGAGGGCGAGCTCGAGCCGGGCTTCCTCGCCGCGCGCCTGCGCGACGAGCGAGTCCAGGCTTCGCTCCCCCAGCAGGGCGAGCTCGAGCTCGGCCCGCAGGCCCACCGGCAGGGCGGCCT
>NZ_KE387027.1:718957-745686 GCF_000430045.1 Calidithermus chliarophilus DSM 9957
CCTCGGCGCGGGCGAAGGCGGCCTGGTAGCAGCGGTTGGCCCCGCCCAGCTCGCCCCGGACGCGCTCGAGCAGGCCCACCAGGTAGAGGAAGGCCGGGTGGCCGTGCAGGGCCTCGGGCACCGGGGCCAGCAAGCGGCGCAGCTCGCCCTCGGGGGTCTGGGCCTGCAGCGCGTGGGCCAGCGACTCCAGGTACTCCGGCCACAGCCGGGCGCGGCGCAGGGCCTCGAGGGCCAGGTCCCGCTCGCCCCGCTCCCAAAGGCGGCGGGCCAGCTCCCGGCTCAGGCCCGGGTCGGGGTGGGGGGCCAGCGCCTGCTGCAGCAGCCGGGGCAGGGCGAGGGCACCGCCCTGCCGGTAGAGGTAGCCCCGGTCGTACAGGTCGGCCACCTCGGCCTGGGGAGCTTCCGCGAGCTCCGGGACGATCAGGGGGAAGCGGGCGAGGCGCTCGAGGGCGGCGAGGTCGGGCGCGGGGATCAGCCGCCGCAGGTGGGCCTGCACCAGGGGGTGGCCGGCCAGGTCCTGGGGCGCGGCCTCCTGGAGCTGCCGGCACAGCCGCAGCCCTTCCGGCCAGCCGCCGGCGGCCTCGAAGCTCGAGCGCCGGAACTCGGCGCTCGCCTCCGGGAGCTGCTGCTCCCACTCCTCGAGGGTCCAGGTGAGCTCGGTCTCGCTCAGGAACAGGGTGTCTTCCAGGGCCCACCCGCCCGATAGCTGGGCTTCGCGGCGCGAGCAGGGCAGCCACAGGGCTGCGGAGCCGCGCAGGGCCTCCAGGTCGGGCCCGGCCCGGCGCCCCGACGCCCGCGCCCACTCGGCCAGTTCCGCCTGCCCGAAGCCCAGACCCACCGGCGCCACCACCAGCCGCGGGGCGTGCTCGAGGCGGGAGCGCAGGCGCGTGGGGAGCATTAGCTAAAGCTTAACCTTCTCAGCGGATTTTTACCGGGAGTTTGAGCAATTTTTGAGGGGAAGCGCGTAGGTTGAAAACACAGCTAGAGGAGGTCAATCGCGCATGAAGAGTTGGCAATTCGCGGCAAGCCTAGTTCTCACGGGTATTCTGGTCGCCTGCGGCGGGACGGCCGGCGAGACGGGGTCCAAGGCCCCCAAGCAGTCCAGCCGCACCTCGCTCACACAGTGCCAGGCCCTCTACGCCAGCGCGCCCTCCGGCGCACAGGTCTCGAGCAACCTGCGCTACGGCAGCGTGGGCACGCTGATCCTCGGCTTCCTCGAGGACGCCTCCAAGGCCCGCGCCATCGACTGGATCGACGCCAACCTCGGCCTGACGGCGGGCAACGGGCTGGGGGTGTTCGAGAACCTCCCCGTCGTCGCGGTCAAGACCCTCATCACCCAGGAGCTCGTGCAGCAGCTCAAGGCGGCGCTCGAGCCGGCCGGGCTGGTCTCCATCGAGCAGGACGAGCCCCTGAGGTTCTTCCTCAACGAGAGCGTTGGCTTCATCGGCGCCGACCGGGCGCGCGCCGCCTTCGGCCTGTCGGGCAAGGGCGTGGGCGTGGCCGTGATCGACTCGGGCATCGACGCCACCCACCCCGACTTGGTGCTGGGCAAGAACGTGGGCCGCAACGTCAAGATCGTCGGCCCCATCACCGACACCCCGGTGGGCGGCTACCTCTACGCCGACCTCGACAACACCGACCTCACCAGCGGCCACGGCACCCACGTCGCGAGCACCATCGCCGGGCTGGGCACGGCCTCGCAGGGCAAGTACACCGGCGTGGCCCCCGGCGCGACCCTGGTGGGCATCGGCACCGGCGACGGCATCTCCATCCTCTACGCGCTGCAGGGCTTCGACTTCGCCCTCAAGCCGGAGATCCGCGAGAAGTACAACGTGCGGGTCATCTCGAACTCCTGGGGCACCTCCGGGCGGCGCTTCGACCCCTACAACGCCATCGCCCTCGCCAGCAAGCGGGCCTACGACCTCGGCGTGCTGGTGGTCTTCGCGGCGGGCAACGACGGCCCCGACCCCGACACCCTCAACCCCTACTCGGCCTCGCCCTGCGTGATCTCGGTGGCCGCGGGCGACAAGAAGGGCTTCCTGGCCGGCTTCTCCAGCCGCGGCGTGCCCGGCGACGCCCTGCACCACCCCGACATCACCGCCCCCGGCGTGAGCATCATCGCGGCCCGGGCCACGACCGGCGCCGTGACCCCGCCCTACACCGGCGACCCGCTCTACGGGGCCTTCTACAGCAGCATCAGCGGCACCTCCATGGCGACCCCCCACGTCTCGGGCACCCTGGCCCTGATGCTCGAGGCCAACCCCAACCTGCGCCTGGAGGGCGCGCTGGAGATGATGTCCAAGACCGCCCGCCCGATGTACTACCAGGCCGACGGCTTCACCGTGAAGCGGCGCGAGCTGTGGGAGGTGGGCGCGGGCTACCTCAACGCCTACGAGGCGGTCCGTCTGGCGGTGAAGTCCAACCCCAACCGCTACACCCTCACCACCGACACCCTCAGCGCCTGGAGCGGGACGGTGGGGGCCGCCGCCTGCGCCCCGCTGGTGGGCTGCGCGACCAAGAGCCAGCACGAGTACACCGTGAGCGTGCCCCCGGGCTACACCGCGCTGCACGTCCGCACCGACTGGGGCAACCCCGCTCTCGACCTCGACCTCTACGTCTACGCCCCCGACGGCCGGCTGATGGGCTCCAGCGCCCAAGGCGCCTCGAGCGGCGAGGCCGTGAGCATCCCCAACCCGCAGGCGGGGAGCTGGAAGGTGGTGCTCGAGGGCTACCTCAACACCCCCACGACCTACGAGGGCGTGGCCGAAGGCGACAAGCTGGTCCGGCAGTAGCACTGCCGTCCCTCCTCCTGGCCCGGGGGCGAACTGGCCGCCCCCGGGTTCTGCTATGTTGGGGGGCGTGGGCGCGAGCTATACCCTGGAAAACTTCGACTACCACCTGCCCCCCGAGCTCATCGCCCAGCAGGGCGTCGAGCCCCGCGACGCCTCGCGCCTGATGGTGCTGCACCGCGCGGGCGGGCGGCTCGAGCACCGCGTCTTCCGCGACGTGGTGGAGTACCTGCGCCCCGGCGACGTGCTGGTGCTCAACCAGAGCAAGGTCATCCCGGCGCGGCTCTTCGCCACCAACCCCCAGGGCACCCCGGTCGAGGTGCTGCTGGTGCGGGAGCTATCCCCCGAGGGGACAGCCGAGGGGCGCGGGAGCGTCTGGGAGGCCATGCTCAAGCCCGCCAAGCGGGCCAAGGGCGGGCTGCGCTTCGCCGACGGCCTGGAGGCCGAAGTGATCGCCGTCGAGGAGGACGGGACCCGCGTGCTGCGCTTCTCCGGCAACGTGTGGGAGCACCTCGAGGCCCTGGGCCAGACCCCGCTGCCGCCCTACATCCACGCCTCCGTAGACCCCCGGCGCTACCAGACCGTCTACGCCCGCACGCCGGGCTCGGTGGCGGCCCCCACCGCGGGCCTGCACTTCACGCCGGAACTGCTCGAGCGCATCCGCGCCATGGGCGTCGAGCCCCGCTACGTCACGCTGCACGTGGGCCCCGGCACCTTCAAGCCGGTCAAGGACGACCCCGACCGCCACACCATGCACGCCGAGCCCTACGAGGTGCCGCTCGAGACCGCCGAGGCCGTGGGCCGCGCCAAGGCCGAGGGCCGCCGGGTGGTCGCGGTGGGGACGACGGTGGTCCGCACGCTCGAGTCGGCCTGGCAGGGCCAGGGGCTCCGGGCGGGCGGGGGCGAGACCCAGCTCTTCATCCGCCCCGGCTTCACCTTCCGCGCCGTGGACGCGCTCATCACCAACTTCCACCTGCCCAAGTCCACGCTGCTGATGCTGGTTTCGGCCTTCGCAGGCTACGACCTGACGATGCGGGCCTACCGCACCGCCGTCGAGGAGCGCTACCGCTTCTACAGCCTGGGCGACGCGATGCTGATCCTGTAGGGCCTAGAGCGTCTGCTAGCGGGGGATCTGGTCGTCGGTGAGGAAGCGGGGCCTCACCCAGCGCACCTTCTCCACCTCGCCGTCGAAGCGCACCAGCGCCGCCACGCGGGCCCTGGAGTACACCCGGTGCGGCTCGCGGGGGATGAAGGCCGTCACGATGTCCACCCAGCGGGGCTGGGCGTATTCCAGCACCACGTGCAGCGGCAGCCGCAGCCGCGGCGGAAAGGCCATGTAGCCCAGCACCAGCATGCGCTGGTCCTCGGGGTAGACGGCCAGCTCACGGCCCCACTGCGCCGCCTGCACCACGTCCAGCTCGGTGAAGCCCTCCTGGACCATGTGCTTGGCGACGTGGGGCCCGATCCGGTAGCGGCCTTCCTTGAGGTGGGAGATCAGCTCCTCGAGCCTGCGAATCTTCGCACCTTTCACCGCCCACCTCCTGTAAAGCCGCCAACGCGAACAGCGTCGGGGTTGCGGGCATTATAGCGACACGTCCCTGAGAACATTGGGATTCCGCACGCCAATGCAGGCCCCGTAGACCTTCTGCGCCCCGGCCCCCAGCAGCACCGCCCGCGCCCGGCGGTAGGTGCTGCCGCTGGTGATCACGTCGTCCACGAGCAGCCAGCGGCCCTCGAGCGGCGCCCGGGCCCTGAAGGTGTCCTCGGGCAGTTCCCCGCGCTCGCTGAGGCGCCGCCGGGTCTGCGAGGGAGTGTAGCGCTGGCGGGTCAGGGTCTCGCGGTAGGGGAGCTCGAGCGCCTTCGCCAGCGCCCGCCCCAACAACTCGGCCTGGTTGTAGCCCCGCGCCAGCTTCCGGTGAGGCAGCGTAGGCACCGCCGTCACCCCGTGCAGGCTCCACCACGTCTGCCGCACCCCCACCGCCAGGGGCGGGACGATGGCCTCGAGCAGGTCGCGCTTGCCGCCGTACTTGAGCGCCCGCACCACCCGCCCCCACCGCCGGTAACCCCCCAGGTAGACCAGATTAGGCCCGTGCTGCGGCTTCAACTCCTCCCGGCAAGCCCGGCACAGCCCCCCCAGGTCGAGCCTCCCCCCACACCCCGGGCAGCGCATCCCCAGCAGTGCCTCCAGAAACGGTGACATTCTGGAGTAATTCTGCCACAAAGGAGCGGTCAGCTATCAGCGGTCAGCCCTCAGCCGTCAGCTTGTGGCTCGTGTGGGTATCCCCCCCAGCCCCCCTTGCTAAGGTGTTTTGCGTTTTGCATCTCGCATCTCGCGTTCGGCGTTGGGCGTTCGACGTTAGGCGTATTGCGTACGACGTACGACGTACGACCCGCGCCCAGCGTCTGGCGTTTAGCGTTCGGCTATCAGCTATCGGCTATCGACCATCGACTACCGACCATCAGCCACCGACGCTTGCCGTCCCGCGCTCCTCGCCAGCGCCTGTGGCAGCGACTCGTCGAAGGGCGGGTACAACACGCCGTGCTCGGTGACGATGCCCGTGATGAGGTGGTGCGGCGTCACGTCGAAGGCGGGGTGGGCGGCGGGGAAGCCCTCGGGGGCGATGGCGACGCCGCGCACGGTGGTGACCTCGAGCGCGCTGCGCTCCTCGATGGGGATGTCCTTGCCGCTGCTGAGCCGGGGGTCAACCGAGGAGAGCGGCAGCGCGGGGTAGAAGGGGATGCCGTGGTAATGGCAGAGCACGGCGAGGCCGTAGGTGCCGATCTTGTTGGCGAAGTCGCCGTTGGTGGCCATGCGGTCGGTGCCCAGGATTACGGCGTCCACCTGGCCCTTGCCCATCAGGTAGGCGGCCATGTTGTCGGTGATGAGGGTGGCGGGGACCCCGGCCTTGTGCAGCTCGTAGGCGGTGAGGCGGGCGCCCTGGAGGTAGGGGCGGGTCTCGTCCACCCAGACGTGGGTCACCCGGCCCTGGCGGTAGGCCTCCACGATGGCCCCCAGCGCCGTGCCGTAGCCGCCGGTCGCCAGCGGGCCGGTGTTGCAGTGGGTCAGCACCTGGCCCTTGAGCACCGCCGCGCCGTGGCGGCTGATGGCCTGTTCGGTCTGTTCCACCTCGTCCCAGACGGCCCGGGCTTCGGAGAGGGTGGCCTCGAGCCTCCCCCAGTGCGGCTTCATGCGGTCGAGGGCGTAGAAGAGGTTGACGGCGGTGGGGCGGCTCTGGCGCAGCACGCGGTCGGCCTCGGCATGGTCCTCGCCGCTGAGGTGGGCCAGGACCATGCCGTAAGCGGCGGTCACGCCGATGGCCGGGGCGCCCCGCACCACCATGTCGCGGATGCCCGCGGCGGCTTCGGCCGCGGTGCGGCAGGGCACCCACACCTCCTCGAAGGGCAGCTTGCGCTGGTCGAGGAGCCAGAAGGTGTCGCCTTCGTAACGGAAAGGGACTGCGCGTTCCACGCCCCACAGTCTACGCGGCGCCGGGGCGGGGCGGGCGGGAGCGCCCTGCCGGGCAGCCGCTTCAAGCGCCTGCCAGCCGGAAAAGGGCCGGCCCTGACGGTGCTCGAGCGTTCAGCGGTGGGCGTACTCGGGCTGGGGCACCTCCCCGGCCCAGCGCACGAACTCGACCTCGCTCTGGCTGGGGTGCACCGCCACCACCCGCACGCCGTAGACGTAGGAGCCGGGGCGGCTGGGGAGGTAGGTGCCTCCGTAAACCAGCGCCTCGCGCTCGCGGCCCTGGGGCTTTAGCGCGACGACCTCGAGCTCCCCCGTGCCCCGGCGCACCACCAGCTCGACGCGCAGGGTGCCCTCGGGGAGCCCCTCCGCCACCAGGTAGGCCTTGACGGGCATGCCCTCGCCGTTGGCCATGGTGTCGCCGGGGTTGTCCACCCACAGCCGCACGTTGCCCCACGCCCGCTCGAGCTGGCTCTTCCAGTTGGCCAGCTCCTTGAGCTTCTCGGCGTTCTGGGCCTCGAGCGAGCGGGCGCGCTCGGCGATGGGGCTGTAGAACTTGAGGTCGTACTCGTGCACCATGCGGGCGGCGGAGTAGGTGGGGCCGCAGCTCTTGATGCTCTCGCGCACCATGGTCAGCCAGCCGCTGGGGGTGCCCTCGGCGCCGCGGGCGTAGAACAGCGGCAGGATCTCGAACTCGAGGGTGTCGTAGAGGCTCTGGGCGTCGGCGGTGTCCTGGGCCTCGTCGCTGGCGTAGGCCCGCTCGTCGCCGATGGCCCAGCCGTTGCGGGTGTTGAAGCCCTCGGCCCACCAGCCGTCGAGGATGGAGAAGTTGAGCGCGCCGTTGAGCGCGGCCTTCATGCCGGAGGTGCCCGAGGCCTCCATGGGGCGGCGGGGGGTGTTGAGCCACACGTCCACGCCCTGCACCAGGGTGCGGGCCATGCCCATGTCGTAGTTCTCGAGCAGGATCATGCGGTCCTCGAGGCCCAGCTCCTTGATCTTGGCGACGAGCTCCTTGATGAATGCCTTGCCGGGGTCGTCCTTGGGGTGGGCCTTGCCCGCGAAGACGAACTGCAGCGGGTAGGGGCCGTTCATGATCTTCAGCAGCCGCTCGGGGTCTTTGAACAGCAGCACCGCGCGCTTGTAGGTGGCGAAGCGGCGGGCGAAGCCGATGGTGAGGGCGGCGGGGTCGAGCACCTTCTCGGTGGCGCGCAGGCGTGCGGGGACCTCGCCGTTGCGGCGGCGGGTCTCATAGAGCCGCTGGCGCACGTCGTTGACCAGGTGCAGGCGCAGCTTGTTGCGGATGCGCCACAGCTCCGACTCGCTCAGCAGCTCGGCCTTCCACAGGCCCGGCTCCCAGGGCTTATCCCGCCACTCCTTGGGGAAGACCCGGTTGTAGAGCTCGGCGAGCTCGGGGTGGAGGAAGGTCCAGGTGTGCACCCCGTTGGTGATGTGGGAGATGGGCACCTCCTCGACCTCCAGCCCCTTCCAGATGCCGTGGAACATCTCGCGCGAGACCGCCCCGTGCAGCTCGGACACCCCGCCCGCGGCCCTCGAGGTCGCCAGCGCCAGGTGCGACATCGAGAACACCGGCCCGTACTCCTTCTGCTCCAGCCCCAGCGCCAGGAACTGGTCGCGGCTGAGGTTGAGGCGGCCCCACCAGCCGTCGAGGTAGCGGTCGATGAGCTCGAGGGGGAAGGTGTCGTGCCCGGCGGGCACCGGGGTGTGGGTGGTGAAGAGCGAAGAGGCCGCGACGAGCTCGAGCGCCTCGCGGAAGGGCATCCCGGCCGCGATCCGCTCGCGCATGCGCTCGAGGCCCTGGAAGGCGGCGTGCCCCTCGTTCATGTGGAAGACCGTGGGGGAGAGGCCCAGCGCCCGCAGCACCCGCACCCCGCCGACGCCCAGCACCAGCTCCTGCTGGATGCGGGCCTCCTGCCCGGGCTCGTAGAGGCGGGCGGTGATCCGGCGGTCCTCGGGGGAGTTCTCGGGCAGGTTGGTGCTCATGAGGTAGACCGGGATGGTGCCCACCTGGGCCTTATAGGCCGTGACGTGGACGGTGCGGCCGGGGAACTCCACTCCCACGCGCAGGGGCTTGCCCTCGAGGTCGTGCACCGGGGTGAGGGGCAGCTCGGTGGCGCTGTACTCGTCGTAGGCCTCGGTCTGCTGGCCCTCGGCGGTGAGCACCTGGCGGAAGTAGCCCTGGTGGTAGAAGATGCCCACGCCCACCAGGCTCAAGCCCAGGTCGCTCGCCGACTTGATGTGGTCGCCCGCCAGGATGCCCAGGCCGCCCGAGTAGATCGGCAGCGACTCGTGGAAGCCGTACTCCATCGAGAAGTAGGCCACCTCGTGCCGGTTCTTGGGGCGGGCTGCGAGGTACTTCTGGAAGGCCGAGACCACCGCCTCGACCTCGCCCTTGAAGGAAGCGTCCTGTGCGAGGTTGTGCAGGCGCTCGGGTTGGACCTCGAGCAGCACCTTGACCGGGTTGCCGCGGAAGCGCTTCCAAAGCGACGGGTCGAGGCGGTCGAACACCTGCTGCGCCGCCGGGTTCCAACTCCACCAGAGGTTATAGGCCACCTCGCGCAAGCCCTTGACGGGCTCCGGCAGGGTGGGCATGGCTGTGATGCGACCCAGTACGTTCATGTCTGGGGGATTGTACCACCTCGAGATGAACTCCAGGCCGTAAACCGCCAGCATGAAGGGCTTTTCTCCGGCGAGGACGCATAATTATGCCGGGCGTTAACCTCGAGCACCCCGGCTTCACGCCCGCTTAACCTCAGGCCTTACACTCGGGGAGGAAATGGGGGAGATGGACGAACAGGTCGCCCAGGCCCACCGCGCCCAGGACGCGCGGAGCGCGCGCTACCTCGAGCGCGCCGGCCTGCGCCCGAGCTGCCGGGCGGGCTGCGCGGCCTGCTGCCACGCGCTGGTAACGGTGGGGCTGGCCGAGGCCGAGTATCTGCGGGCGCGGCTGGAGCCGCGGGCGCTCGAGCGCGCCCAGGCCCAGGGCGCCCTGCGGCTGCAGCGGCTCCGCCGGGAGAAGAACACCCCGGACTTCCCCAGCCGCTACTTCGCCGAGGCCAACCCCTGTCCCCTGCTCACCCCCGAGGGCACCTGCTCGGCCTACACCGCCCGCCCCCTGGCCTGCCGGGGCGTCCTCACCGACCTCGAGGCCCGCTACTGCGCCCCCGGCGCCGTCCCTAACCTGCAAGGCGCCGATCGCTCCGCCTACGAGGCCCGGCTGCGCCCCCACCACGGCCCCGAGCACTACCTGAGCAGGCCCTGGCAAAGCTCCGAGCGCCTGGCACACAGCCTCTGGGAACAGGAGCAAGCCCTCCGGGGCTTCACCGTGATCGGCGAGCTGGCCTCGCTGCTGTACCTGCTGGGCCAAGCGGACTTCCAGGCGGCGCTAAACCGGGGTGAGAAAGCCGTCCGGGACTACTTGCAGGGCCTCGGCGTGCTGGGTGGGGAGTGGGGGTTTTGGGTGGGGTGAAAAGGCTGGGGGCTGGACGCCGAATGCCTAACGCCGATAGCCGAACGCCCGACGCCTAACGCGGGTCGTACGTCCTGCGTCGTACGCCGAACGCAAAACGCAAAACGCCAAACGCCAGACGCCTTGTTCCCCCCCTTAGCAAGGGGGGCTGGGGGGGATAATACCGGATTCAAAAAGATAATCATCCAACCCAGAACCCTGGAGGCTATCTTTTTGAATCCTAGAGCACTCCCTTCGGTCGGGTTAGTCCGGCGCCGTTCGGCGCCGGACTAACCGAATCTGGTATAAGCCCTCCCCGCCTGCGGGGTGGGGTTCACCACGAGCCACTAGCTTCCCGCTTACCGCTGACGGCTGAAAGCTGACCGTTGACGGCTTACGGCTTCCAAGCCTGCTTCACTCCATCAACCCCGCGTCGATCATGCGGAGGTAGGAGAAGAAGAGGTTAGACTGGTCGTCGAAGTTTTGCACGAACTTCACTACCGTCTCGCGGGTGACGCCGGTGAGCTCGAGGTCGGTCTCGAGCAGGGGGTCGCCGTCGTCGTCGAGGTAGCACTTGCTGAAGCGGTAGCGCTTGTTCCACTGGTTCATGTGCTTGAGCTCGATCTTGGTGAAGCCGGAGAAGCCCGCGCGGAGCTGGAGGCTGCGCAGGGGGTCGTCGCCGTAGGTGATGAGGCGGGCCTTGAGCCCGCTGGAGTAGGTGATGCTGAAGAGGTCTTCTTCGACCCGTTCGACCTGGATGCCGGGCAGCTCGAGCAGAAGCCGGAGGGTTTCGGCGTTGAGGGAGAGGACTTCGCTTTCCACCGCCCCATCCTACTGTGGCGCGGGCCAATTTGCTGCCGAGGCCGACCGGCGGTTACTTGAGGTACACCCGGCGCTCGGCCTCGATGGCCCGCTGGATCTCCTGGATCTCCTTGAGCAGCTCGACGCTGGGGTTGGTCTTGAGCTCCTGCTTGAGCTTGTCGAGGCGCATCTCGTAGTACACCTCGCGCAGGCGGGCCATGCTGGTCTGGAGGGTCTGCTCGAGGTCCTGCGGCGCCTCCTCGGGGCGCTTCATCAGCGCGTCGAAGAGGCGGTCGCCCTCGCCGCGCTCCTGGAAGTGCCGGATCACGCGGGCCTTGTTCTTCCCCTCCTTGACCGCCAGCATGAAGTCGGCGAGCAGGCTGCCCTCGGGGGGCCAGGTGTGGTCCTCGACGTACTGGCACCAGTTGCTGAACTCGGCGTCGGGGGCGGAGTAGAGCAGCGAGATCACGTCCAGCTCGCGCAACAGGCGCTTCTCGGAGAGGTCGGGGCGGGAGAGCCCGAGCGAGGTGGCGGGGTTGGGGGCGCGGCGCGCGGCCGGGGCGCGGCCGGCACGGCTGCGGATGTAGTCGTCGATGGCGCGCAGCTCGAGGTGCAGCCGGCTCATCAGCACCTGCTTGAGCGCGGTCACCACCTTGTCGAGCGGGTCGGGGGAGACCAGGCGCGGCAGCAGGGCGTCGAGCACCTGCTGCTTGCCCTGGGGGGTCTGCAGGTTGACGCCCCTGGCGGCCACCTGGAAGCGGAACTCCACCTCGGGGAGGGCGTTGTGCAGGGCCAGGGCGTAGCGCTGGGCGCCGTCGGGGGCGAGCAGCAGGTCGCCGGGGTCCTTGCCCCCCTCCAGCGCCACCGAGTGCACCAGGAAGCTCTTGACGACGTCGAGCTCGAGGCTCTGCAGCGTGGCCTTGCGCCCGGCCTCGTCGGCGTCGAAGGAGAGGTAGAGGTCGCGCACCTCCAGCCGCTTGAGCAGGTGCGCCTGCTCGCTCGAGAGGCTGCTGCCCAGCACCGCCACCGTCTCGGGGAAGCCCAACTGGTGCAGCGCGATGGCGTCGAAGAGCCCCTCCACCACCACCGCGCGGGCCTTGTCGCGGATGGCCTGGCGGGCCTGGGGGTAGGCGTAGAGCAGCAGGCTTTTCTTGAAGAGGCTGGTCTCGGGGGAGTTGAGGTACTTCGGGGTGTCCTCGGGGGCCAGGGCGCGGGCGGTGAAGGCCACCACGCGGCCCAGGCTATCGAGGATGGGGAAGGTGACGCGGTTGCGGAAGCGGTCGAAGAATCGCCCGTCGCGCTCGGCCAGCACCCCGGCCTGGTTGGCCTCCTCCGGGCTGACGCCCTTGTTCTGCAGGTAGCGCAACAGCCCGTCCCAGCCCGGCGGGGCGTAGCCCAGCCCGAACTTCTCGACCGACTCCTCGCTCAGGCCGCGCTTCTTGAGGTACTCCAGGCCCGCCCCGGCCAGGTGCGAGCGGAAGTACTCCTGGGCGAGGGTGAGCACCTCGTAGAGCTCGCGCTTCTTGCCCTGCGCCCGGAACTCGGGCAGCTCGACGCCGGTCTCCCGGGCCAGGCGCTCGAGGGCCTCGCGGAACTCCAGCCCCTCGACGCGCTGCAAGAAGGCGAAGAGGTCGCCCCCGGCCTTGCAGCCGAAGCAGTAGAACAACCCCTTAGCCTCGTCGACCTGGAAGGAGGGGGTCTTCTCGGGGTGGAAGGGGCACAGCCCCTTGTGCCGCCCCTTGCCCGCCGGCTTGAGCGCCACGTAACGGCCCACCAGCTCGGCGATGGGGAGCCGAGACCGGATCTGTTCGACCGCTTGGGCGCTGTTAAAGTCCATAGGGCGATCCTGAAGGGATCAACACGGTGTAGCGGCGGTGTGGCTTTAGCTTACCACCGCGTGGCGTTAGACCTTTATGTTACCCCAAAGCGGCCCGTTCAAGACGATGAGGACGCGGCCAGGCCGCTGTCCCAGAAGTGCTTGAGCCACTCGCCCAGGATGCCGTAGCCCTCCACCGCGCGCAGGGGCGAGGTGGGCACGCTCTCGCCCAGGCGGCGCAGCAGCGCGGCGCGCCAGGCGTGGGAGAAGGCGTTGGAGGGCTGGAATTGCAGCAGGTGCAGCACCTCACGGCCCTGCTCGAGCTCCAGTTGCACCCGCAGCAGCCGGGCCAGCTCGTGCATGGCGACGAAGCCGGTCTTGCCGGTGTGGTTCATGAGGTACTGGGCGAGGTGGCGCGCGCGGGTGGGGTTGCGCTCGCTGTGGTACAGGCCCAGCACCAGCAGGCTGCGATGGTAGACCCAGGAGTTGGGGTGGCGCCGGGCCGCGACCAGGGCGGCCTTGAGGGCCTTGCGGGGGTCGAAGCCCAGGTGCCAGGCCCGCGTGCCCAAAGCCAGTTGGATCAGGCCCTGGGTGTCGGGGTGGTCGTCGTAGCGCAGGCCCTGGGCGAGGCGCTCGAGCGCGCGGGTGTGGGCATCGCCGGGGGCCAGGGCGTGCGCCAGGGCCAGGTGGGCCGCGAGCCAGCCGTCGGCGAGCTCGCCGCAGGCCCGCTCGCCCCACTGCACGGCCTCCTGCAGGTAGCCGGTCTCGAGCAAATAGCGCAGCCGCACCGCGTAGGCCTTGGCCTTGGCGGCGGGGGGGACGTTGGGCAGGTAGCGGGCCATGAGCTCGAGGGTGGCGTAGGTGGGGCGGTAGAGGGCGGTGTCCATCTGCAGGGCGGCTAGCTCGCACAGGCCCTCGAGCTGGAGCCCGGCAGGCAGGTCGGGGTTAGGGGTGCGCTTCTGCAGCACCCCCAGCGCCTCGCCCGGGCGGTAGCAGCGCCACAGGGCCTGGGCCAGCTCGAGCCGCCCCAGCGCCTCGCGGTAGGGGGCGGGCTCGCCGGCCTCGAGGTAGGCCTGGAGCCAGGGGACGGCCTCGGCGTAGTTCTGCTGGCACAGTGCGGCCTGCCCCAGGCGCAGGTAGGCCAGGGGTTGGAGGTTCTGGGGGAGCTCGGGGGGGATGGACTGGGCCTCCTGGGGCAGCAGGCGGGCCTTGGCCAGCAGGGCGCGGGGCTCCTCGCAGGCGGCGGGGAAGAGGCTGAGGGCCTCGTCGATCATCCCGCGCTCGAAGAAGGCCTCGGCGCGCAGGGCCTCGGCGAGGGGGTTGAGGGTGGCGTGGGGGCCGAGCATCTCGCTGGCCTCGGCGAAGCGGCCCAGGCTCAGCAGGCGCTCGGCCATCTCGAGCGCGGTGGTGGTCTGCAGGTTGCCCTCGGCCAGGCGCAGCGCCTCGCGGTAGGCCCCGAAGGCCCGGTCGTACTGCATCTCGGCCCAGGCCCGCTGGGCGGCCAGCCGCCAGAAGCGGAAGGCCGAGAGGCTGTCGCCGGCGGCCTCGAGGTGCCGCGCGCTCTCGAAGAGGCGGCCCTTCTGCTGGTACCAGCGGGCGGCCTGGAGGTGCCAGTCCTTGGCCTGCTGGGCGCTGACGTGCCCCAGCACCGCCTCGCGCAGGAAGGGCACCACGAACTCCAGCCCCTGCTCGCCCATCTCCACGAAGCCCTCGGCCTCCAGGCGCGAGAGGTCGATGTCGTCGCCCAGCACGAAGCGCACCAGCTCGTTGGGGGTGCCGTCGCCCAGCACCGCCACGGTGTGCAGGGCCTGCCGCACCAGGCGGGGCAGGCTGTCGAGGCGGGGCTGGTAGAAGGGGGTGGGCTCGGGCTCGCCCTGGGGGTGGGTGATGAGCGCGCGCAGCACCAGCGGGAAGCCCGCGCTCAGGCCGGCCAGGGTCAGGGCCCGCCGCGGCTCGAGCCCCGGCTGCCAGGCGCGCGCCAGCCGCTCGGAGTCCTGCAGGCTGAGGGGGGCGAGCTCGAGGATCTGCAGGTCGGGGCCGCGCGACCAGCGGTTGCGGCGCGCGGTCATCACCATCAGCACCCGCCCCTCGGGGGCCTGGCGGGTGAACTCGAGGATGGCCGGCTCGGTGGAGTGCAGGTCCTCGAGCACCAGCACCAGCGGCGACTGCTGGGCCAGCATCTCCAGCGCCGCCCGCCAGCCCTGGATGAGGTAGCGCTCGAGGTCGCGGGGCTCGAGGTCGGGCTGGTCGGTGAGGCCCAGCGTGTAGGCCAGCGCGGCCTCGCTGGGCTCGTTGAGGTCCATGCCCTGCACCCACTGGGCTAAGCTGCCCTTGACGAAGGGCTCGAGGCCCTGCCGGATGGCCTGCCGCAGCGCGGTGGAGGTGCCGACCCGGGGCGCGAGCAGCCCGCGCACCCCCTTGGGCAGGCCGCGCAGAAAGTGCTGCACCAGGTGGCTCTTGCCGATGCCCATGGGCCCGTGGATCACCACCCGCCGCGGCTGGCCGCGCTGCACGGCCTCGAGCGCCGCCTGGAGCTGGGCGAGCTCGTACTCGCGGCCCACGATCTCCGGGGGCTCTTCGCTGAGCCCCAGGTAGCTCAGCGGGGCCAGCGGCTCGGCGTAGCCCTTGAGCACCTGCGCGGGCATGGCCTCGACCCGCGCGCGCGGCACCAGCCGGATGGTCACCTCGTCGCACCACACCTCCCCGGGCGGGGCCGCCGCTGAGAGGCGCTGGGCCAGGTTTACGGCCGGGCCCAGCACGGTCTGGTCGCCCGCCATCCCCCCACCCAGCGGGGTGCGCAGCACCAGCCCGCTCGCCACCCCGACCCGCGCCGGCAGCGGGCTGGAGGCCACCATGCTGCGGGCGGCCTCGAGCGCGGCCTCGGCGTCGTTGTCCTGGCTGCGCTGGGCCCCGAAGACCGCCAGGATGCCGTCGCCGAAGAACTTGTCCACGGTGCCGCCGCGGTTGCGCACCTCCTGGGCGGCCTGCTGCAAGGCGCCGTCGACGGTGCGCCAGGTGTCCTCGAGCGGGTGGGCCAGCAGGTACTCGGTGAAACGCGAGAGGTCGAAGAACAGCACCGTCACCCAGCGCCGCTCCTGGGTGTAGGCCGGGTGCAGCGGCGTGCCGCAGCGCACGCAGAAGTCGGCCTGCGGCGGGTTGGGGTGACCACAGCGGGTGCAGGTGCTGTTCGCCATGGCTAGGGTCGGAAGGCCATCAGGGGCGGCGCCAGCCGGACCGCCAGGGATTGTTCAGCTTCCAGCGGCTGGCTCGAGGCCAGCACGAACAGCACTTCGGGGCTGCCTACCGCGAAGAGGTAGAACCCGCGCTCCAGCGCCCGCAGCACCCGGCCGCGCAGCTCGTAGCGGCCCCCGCCCAGGTGGCTGATGCCGCCCGCCTCGGCGGGCTCGGCGGACTCCACCACGCCGTGCAGCACCACCCGCACCGGGCTGCGCGGGGCCGGGGTGAGGCCCCGGTCGAAGGCGTGAAGGACGCCCGAGGGGGTGAGCAGTTCGAGGATCGGGCTCCCCAGGGGCTCTGGGGCGATAGGCCACTCCTGGGCGTGCGCCGCGAAGCGCTCCCAGAAGCCCTCGACGCTGTCCTCGAGGGCCATGCCCCGCGCGGCTGGGAAGGCCTTCATCGGCCCCATGATACCCACTTCCTAAGAAAAGCCTCACTTTGTGTTGAGGCTTTCTTAAGGCTTGAATGAGCGTGCATTAACCTCATACGTTCCAACCCTCACTAAGCGAGGAAAAACCCGATGGCAGCGCACTCTGGCCCCACCGCCCGACTTTCCGGCCGCGCTCCAGCATACAACCCGGAGGCCGGTTTTGGGCGAGAGTGCAAGAAAGGGGCCTCGAGGGGTTGCCTCGAGGCCCTGGTCACCCCGGAGGAACTTATACCGGATTCAAAAAGATAATCATCCAACCCAGAACCCTGGAGGCTATCTTTTTGAATCCTAGAGCACTCCCTTCGGTCGGGTTAGTTCGTCACCGAACGGTGACGAACTAACCGAATCTGGTATTAGAACCAGGAGCCGAAGCGGAAGTAGAACTTGCCGCCGGGGTTCTCCGGGCTGAAGCCGTATTCCACGCGGAAGGGCGGCAGCAGCGCGCCCAGCACGTCGAGCTCGACCACCACGCCCAGCCCGTAGCCCAGCTTGAGCCCGAAGGGCTCGCTGGGGCCCCAGGCGCTGCCGAAGTCGGTGAAGGCCACGGCGTAGATGTTGGTGCCGGCGCCGCTGGGGCTCAGGCCGAAGTCGTAGCGGTACTCCACGCCGCCCGACAGCAGGTAGATGCCGCTGAGGGTGCGGGGGTCGTAGCCGCGCAGGGTGCTGACGTCGTCGACGGCGCCGCCGAGGAAGAAGCGCTGGCTCTCGGGCGGGTTGCCCAGCACCACGCCCGCCGACAGGCGCAGGGCGATCGCCTGGCGGCCCACGTCGTCGAGGCCGAAGTAGGTCTTGCCGGTGATGGAGAAGGGCACGAAGGTCTTGGCCGACTCGCCCTGGGTGGTGGTGATGCCGAAGGCGGTCTGGAGGTCGGTGCTGAAGCCCTGGGTGGGGAAGCGGGGGTTGTTGACCTGGCCGTACGAGGCGTTGCCCTCGAGGCGGAAGGTGCCGTAGGGCTTCTCCAGCAGGGCCCGGGCCTCGTCCTCGCTGAGGTCGGTGCAGTTGTCGGGGGCGTCGGGGTCGCTGCAGGGCTTGGGGGCGTTGCCGGTCTCGAGCTTGGGCACCACGTACTCGTAGCGCAGCCCCAGGCCCAGGCGCAGGTTGGGCAGGTCCTTGGAGAGGGGGCGGCTGAGGCCGATGCGGAAACCGGTCTTGCGCTCGGTGAACTCCCAGTTGGTCTTGTTGTCGTTGGCGTCGAGGAGGGGGTTGTTGGGGCTGGGCACGGTGTAGACCGAGAGGCCCACCGAGGTGCTGACCTCCTTGAAGTCGGCGAAGTCGGCGTAGAGCCAGGGGATCTGGTAGGAGACGCTGAAGGACACGGGATCGCCCGCGTCGTTCTGTCCGAAGGAGAGCTCGAGGCTGCCGTTGTGCAGCAGGCCCCAGAGGTTGGTGTCGGAGACGCGCAGGCTCCCCGACCAGCCCTCGATGCTGCTCCAGCCCAGCGTGGGCAGGAGCTGCAGGGTGCGGGCCTCCTTGAGCCCCAGCGTCACGATGACCTTATCGGGGGCCGAGCCCTGCTTGAGGTTGACCTGCGGCGGCTCGGCGAGGATGCCGCTGCGCACGATGCTGGTGAGGCCCGAGCGCAGCGCGGCGACCGAGTAGAGGCTGCCGGGCTGGGGCAGGTAGCGCAGGATGGTCTCGCGCTGGGTGCGGGGGTTCTCGCCCGCGTTGATCTCGTAGCCCTCGATGCGGATCTCCTGGATGGTCTGGGTGTAGACCCCGTCCTGGAAGCGGATCTGCGGCTGGGCGACGATCTCGTAGCCCGCTTCGCGGTAGAGGCTGAGGATGCGCCCGAAGTCTTCCTGGGCGAGCGCGGGGTTGTAGATGTCGCCGGGCTTGAGGCGGATGCGCTCGAGCAGCCGCTCCTTGGGGAAGGCGGTGTTCCCCTCGACGCGCACCTCGGTGATGGGCCCGTAGCGCTCGGCCCCCTGCTTGAGGGTGATGCGCACGCCCGCGGGGGTGAGCTCGAGCTGGGGCTCGATGTTGCGTTCCAGGCGCCGCGACAGGGCGTTGACGCTGTCGAGGAGCTTGTCGTAGTTGAAGGGGTCGCCGGCTTTGAGGCCGAGGTCGCCCACCTCGAGGCCTTCGGCGCGGATCTCGGCCACCTTGAGCTCGCGCAGGGCCACCTTGAGGGTGCCGTCTTGCAACTGGGTCTGCTCGGTGTCCACCCCGCTGCCGCGGTAGCCGGCGGCGTTGTAGAGCTGGTTGGCCTGGTTGACGGCCTCCATGTAGCGCTGGACGTCGAAGCGGCCGTCCTGGGGCACGCTGTTGAACAGGGCCTGCAGTCGGTCGCGCGGCACGTAGGTCGCCTCGCCCACCTCGACCTTCTTCAGCTCGGGGTTTTCCTCCACGCTGAAGGTGAGCTTGACGCCCTTGCTGCCCTCTTCGGCCTTGACGTTGATAACCGGGAAAAAGGGGAAGCCCTGCTGGCGGTAGGCCTGGGCCAGCCCGTCGGCGGCCTCGCGGGCCTTCTTGGCGTTGTAGGTGACCTCCGGGCCGATGGCGAACTGGGTCTCGAGGTAGCGCACCAGCGTGGCCTGGGGGAAGACCTTGCTCTCGACCACCACGCTCTCGACCGGCGGGTTGGGCACGACCTCCACGATGAGCTTGTTGCCCTCCAGCCGCACCTTGGCGTCCTTGAAATACCCGGTGTCCAGCACCGCCTTGCGGGCGGCCTCGAGGTCGCCCGGCTCATCCCCCACCCCGAAGGGCAGCGCGATGCGGGCGAGGGCCTGCAAAACCGTGTCCCCGCCGCGAACCTCCACCTCTTCGATGGGGGCGGCCAGGGCCAGGCCCAGCAATAAAAGTAAGAAAAGACCCAGTCGCTTCATGGCGCAAAGATACCTGCACCATCTTAGCCGCTTGTGAGAGGGGAATTGAACTGCCGGTGGCCGATGGGGGGATGTCGAATGTCGGACGCTGAACGCTGATAGCCCATAGCCGATGGCCGAACGCCCAACGCCTAACGCGGGTCGTACGTCCTACGTCGTACGCCAAACGCCAAACGCCAAACGCCAAACGCCCCTTCTTCACCCCCCTTAGCAAGGGGGGCAGGGGGGATAAACCCTCCTCGCCGGCGGGGAGGGAAGGGGTGGGGCCCACCATGAGCCATAATCCACAGGCCACGAGTCCCCGCTTCCTGCCTTCAGCATGGTAATCTTGGCCTCATGGCAGGCTACGACCAGATCCAGGAGACGGTGCAACACATCCGCGCTACCACCGACTTTGTCCCCGACTACGGCATCATCCTGGGCTCGGGGCTGGGCCCCTTGGCCGACGAGATCGAGCCCGTGGCGGTGCTGCCTTACGCCGAACTGCCCCACTTTCCCCGCTCCACCGCGCCGGGGCACGAGGGCAAGCTGATCCTGGGGCACCTCGAGGGCAAGCGGGTGGCCGCCTACAAGGGCCGGGTGCACTACTACGAGGGCTACGACGCCGACGCGGTGGTGTTTCCCCAGCGGGTGGGCTTCTTCCTGGGGGCCCGCACCTTTTTCGTCACCTCGGCGGCCGGGGGGCTCAACCCCAACTGGAACGCCGGCGACCTGATGCTCCACCTCGACTACATCAACTACGCCGGGCTCTCGCCCCTGCGCGGCCCCAACGACGAGCGCTTCGGGCCGCGCTTCCCCGTGACCTTCGACGCCTACGACCCCGAGCTCGTCGCCAAGGCCCGCGCGGTGGCCCGCACCCAGGACATCACCCTACGCGAGGGGGTGTACTCCTGGTGGCCGGGGCCGCAGTTCGCCAGCCGCGCCGAGCTGCGCGTGCTGCGCCAGATCGGGGCCGACGCCATCGGCATGAGCACCGTGCCCGAGGTGATCGCCCTGCGCCACTTGGGCGCGCGGGTGCTGGGGCTTTCCACCATCACCGACATGGCCATCCCCGACCGCGACCACCACGCCACCGAGCAGGAGGTGCTCGAGGTCGCCGCCCGCAGCGGGGCCACCTTCCGCAAGTTCGTGCGCGGCATCCTGGCCGCGATCTGACGATGGGCCTGGCAAAGGTGCTGCAGCGCATCGAGCAGGCCGCCCGCCAGGGGGGGCGCGACCCCGCCGCGGTCAAGCTGGTCGCGGTCACCAAGGGCCACACGGTCGAGGAGATCCGCCAGCGGGTCCTGGCCCATGGGAACTACCCGCTGGGCGAGTCGCGGGTGCAGGAGGCCCTGCCCAAGATGGCCGAACTGGGGGGCGTGGAGTGGCACTTCATCGGGCCCTTGCAGCGCAACAAGGCCAAGTTCGTGCTCGACTTCGCCCTGATTCACTCGGTGGACTCGCTGCGCCTGGCCCAGACCCTCGACCTCAAAGCCCGCGAGAAGGGCAGGGTGCTGCCTGTCCTGGCCGAGGTCAACGTGGGGCGCGAGCCGCAGAAGCACGGCTTCCTCGAGGAAGAACTCCCCGAAGCCGTCGCCCAGCTCCGCGACCTGAGCGGCCTCGAGCTGCGCGGCCTCATGACCGTGGCCCCCTACACCGAAGACCCCGAGACCGTGCGCCCCGTCTTCGCCCAGCTCTCCCGCCTGGCCGACCGCTACGCCCTCCCCGAGCGCAGCATGGGCATGTCGGGCGACCTCGAGGTCGCCGTGGAGGAGGGGGCCACGATTGTGCGCGTGGGAACGGCAATCTTCGAGCCGGATTGAGCCAGGCCCGTCGGCGGCGAGCAGGTTTAATGGCTCGTGGCCTGTGGCTCGTGGGGAACCCTCCCCAACCCTCCCCGCACGCGGGGAGGGTTTAACCCCCCTAACCCCCCTTGCTAAGGGGGGTGACAAGGCGTTTCGCGTCTTGCGTTTGGCGTTTGGCGTACGACGTAGGACGTACGACCCACGCCCGGCGCTCGGCCATCAGCCATCGGCGTTCAGCGTTAGACATCCATTGCCAAACCCCGCCCCGCACCGTTAGCCTTGGGTCTAGAAAAGAGAGCGCTATGGACCTGACGCCCCTCGACGTTCGCTACCAGGAGTTCAAGCAAGGGCTGCGGGGGTATGCCGTGGCCGAGGTGCGGGAGTACCTGGCCCAGGTGGCCGACCGCCTCACCGCCCTCACCGAGGAGAACGAGAGCTTGCGTGAACGCATCCGTACGCTCGAGAGCGAGCTGAGCCAGGCCCGCGAGGGCGAGGCCGACCTCAAGCGGGCGGTGGTGGCGGCCGAGCGCATCGCCCGCGACATCAAGCAGCAGGCCGAGCGGGAGGCCGAGCTGATCAAGCGGGAGGCCGAGTCGGCCCGCGAGCAGACCATGCAGGAGATCGTGGCCGAGATGAAGCGCATCCGCGGGGACATCGAGGCCCTGCGGCAGGAGCGCGACCTGTTCGTCAACCAGTTCCGGGCGCTGCTCGAGGGCTACCTCACTTCCCTCGATCGCTATAAGCGTCCGTGATGCCCATGTGGGCCAGCAGCGTGAGCACGGTCTCGCGTTGGTAGTAGGCCTGCGAGAAGTTGCCCTTGACCGCGAAGCCCTGCGCCTTGAGCCCCAGCCGCTCGGCCAGCAGCAACGCCCGGGGCAGGTGGGGCTCGTCAGTGACGATGAGGATGGGCTGGCCCTTGACCAGGGGCAGGATGTTGGCGAGGTTTTGCCAGGTGCTCCGGCTGCGCTGCTCGCACGCCAGGGCTTCCGAGGGCACGCCGCGCAGGCGCAGGTAGTTGCACCCCACCTCCCCTTCGCTGTACCGGTCGCCGGGCTGCCGCCCCCCCGTGACCACGACAGCAGGAGCCGCCCCCTGCCGGTAGAGGCCCAAGGCCGCCTCGAGGCGGTTCTTGAAAATGGGCGACGGCTTGCCGTTGTACTGCGCCGCCCCCAGCACCACGATGTACCGCAGCCCGGCAGCTCCCGCCCCCCGAACCCCCACCCCAGGGCTCAGCAGCAGGAGGAGCGCGAACAACAACGCCAGCCAGCGCATGAACTCCAGTCTACAGCCTGGGGACGGCAAGGGGCAGGGTGTAAGCGGTAAGCCGTCAGCGGTCAGCTATCAGCCGTCAGCCGTCAGCGAAAGACTAGTGGCTCGTGGTTGCCCCTCCCCGCGTACGGGGAGGGTTTATCCCCTCCCAGCCCCCCTTGCTAAGGGGGGAGCAAGGTGTTTTGCGTTTTGCGTACGGCGTACGACGTAGGACGTACGACCCGCATCAGACGTACGACCCGCGCCCGGCGTTTAGCGTTCGGCGTTCGGCTATCAGCGACTATCGACCATCGCCCCTAGACCCTTCCCAAACGTGCGAGTGTGCCCAATAGCGCCTGGGTGCGGTGCTATACTCGAGCCATTACCTAATGGAGCAAATTTTCGGCAGGACCAACGGACTCAAACCCAGCGAAAAAAAGCGGCTCGTTAACCTGTACCGGCGTCGGGTCCCGGCGGATCGCCTCCTGACGGCCGAACTCGCCAACACCCTCGCGGGGCTCTCCGATGAGATCGGAAGGCCCGTCAGCCTGCTGCTCGACCGGGGCGGGCACGTGATCCGGGTGGCGGTGGGGGATGCCAAGGAGGTGCCCATCCCCGAGGGGGCGTACATCGAGACCCGGCTCTCCGGGTATCGCCTGATTCACACGCACCTCGGCAAGGGCGGGCTCTCCCGCCCTGACCTCTCCGCCCTCTTCCTGCACCGCCTCGACGTGATGGCGGCGCTCGAGATCGAAGACGGCCAGCCCCGCACCCTGCACCTCGCCCTGCTCTCCCCGCCCAAGGCCGACGAGGAGGACTGGCAGATCCTGCCCTCGCGCCCTTACCACGAGTACCTCGAGTGGGACCTCGGGGGCGCGGTCGAGGCGCTGGAGGAGGAGCTCTCGCGGCAGGCCCGGGTTCTTGACCTTCAGGACGGCTCGGGCGAGCGCGCGATCCTGGTGGGCATCGACCGGGGCGAGGGGACCCAGGCCGAGGTGGACCTGGCCGAGCTGGCCGAGCTCGCCCGCACGGCGGGGGCCATCGTGACCCACAAGGAGCTGGTCTACCGCCCCGTGCTCGACGCGCGCTACGTGGTCGGGCGCGGCAAGATCGAAGACCTCCAGAGCAAGGCCTACCACGAGAACGCCGCCACGCTGATCTTCGGCCTCGAGCTTTCCCCCGCCCAGGCCCGCGAGCTCGAGGCCGCTACCAGCCTCAAGGTGCTCGACCGCACCCAGCTCATCCTCGACATCTTCGCCCAGCACGCCCGCACCCCCGAGGCCAAGGTGCAGGTCGAGCTGGCCCAGCTCAAGTACCTCCTGCCCCGCCTGGTGGGCCGGGGCCGCAGCCTCTCGCGGCTGGGCGGCGGCATCGGCACGCGGGGACCGGGTGAGACCAAGCTCGAGCAGGACCGCCGCCGCCTGCAAGACCGCATCGCCGAGCTCACCCGGAAGCTCCAGGAGATCTCGGGCCGCCGTCAGGAGACCCGCCGCCAGCGCGAGCGCGGGGGGTTGCCCATCGTCTCGGTGGTGGGCTACACCAACGCGGGCAAGACCACGCTGATGCAGGCCCTGGCCAAGAAGGGCGAGCAGGGCGAGAACAAGCTCTTCGCCACGCTGCGCCCCCTCACCCGCCGGGGCTTCCTGCCCAGCCTGGGCGAGGTGCTCTACACCGACACCGTGGGCTTCATCCGCCACATGCCCGACGAGCTGATGGAGGCCTTCCGCTCGACCCTCGAGGAACTGCGCGACGCCGACGTGCTGCTGCACGTGCTCGACGCCTCGCAGGAGGGGGCGCTCGAGCGCTACGCCGTGGTCGAGCAGATCCTGCGGGACCTCGAGGTGGAAGCGCCCAAGATCCTGGTGCTCTCCAAGGCCGACCGGGCGGGCGGGTACGACCTCGAGTTCCTCCGCGAACGCCTGGGCGGGCTCGCGGTCTCGGCCGTCAACGGCGGCGGCCTGCCCGAACTCAAGCAGGAAATCGCCGAAGAACTCATCGCCCGGGGCACGCGCCCTGCGGCCTGGACCCAATCCGGCTACGTTCCAGACGCTACCCGCTGATTTTGTAGGGGCGCGAAACCTCGCGCCCCTACGGCGTTGAGCGTTTAGCTATCGGCTATCGACCTCAATACGTCCTGAACCCCTTCAACCCCGTAGCCTCACTCCACTGCACCTCCACCTGGTCCACCCGGGCGAGGCGCGGGCCCTGCCGGAGGAAGTGCAGGAGGTGCTCGAGGGCTTCCCTGGGGCCTTCGGCCACCACTTCAACCCGGCCGTCGCTGAGGTTTTCGGCGTAACCGCTGAGGCCGAGTTCTTGGGCTTTGCGCTGGGCGTAGGCACGGTAGCCCACGCCCTGGACGTTTCCGCTGACCAGGGCGACGATACGGGTCATGAGGCCAGCCTAAGCCCTCGTGAGGGGCTTTGACAAACTGTTCGATAACCATTTTGCAGGCTGCGTTCACGTAGCACACAGGAGAAATTGGCTATCATGAGCCTCGAGCGCTCCGCGGTGGGCGTTGAAAGCTGGATAAATTCACGCGAAAGTTGGGTCAGGGTGGTTGAAAAGGGGACGGAACAAGCGGGGAAGAGGGGGAAATTGCGCCTGTGGCGCCTGGTTCCGGTGCTCCTGCTGCTGGGCATCGGGCTCGTTCCTGCGCTGCCGCCCGTGCAGTCGCTGGTTTTAGGCGAGATCCTCAGGGGCGTGGGGTTCAAGGCCGAGTGGAGAGGGACCAGCGGCTACCTCCTGACCGGCCTCGAGGTGCGCGGGGTCAAGCTCGAGCGGCCCGGCATCAAGCTCGAGGGCGAGCGCGTGCAGCTCGAGTACGGGCTCACCGGGCTGTTCCGGCGGGAGCTGCCCATCCGCATCCGGGTCAAGGACGGGCAGGTGGCGCTGAAGTGGGAGGAGATCTTCCAGGCCCGGCCCCCGGCGGCCGAGCCCCAGGTCAAGCTCAAGGTGGACGAGCTGCGGCTCGAGGGGGTGGAGGTCCGCTTCGGCGAGGCCCGCGCCATGGCCCTGCCCCCCCTGAGCGTGTCGCTGCGGGGCAACGGCCCCAGCTACGCCTTCACCGCCACCCTGCCCAAGGGCTCGGCCAGCGGGCAATTGCGCCGCACCGGGCGGGAGTTCGAGGCCTGGGAGGTGCAGGCTACGGGCGAGGTGCGGGCGCTGAGCTACTGGTACGAGGGGCTCGAGGGCGGCACCTTCGACACCCGCTGGACCCTCTCCCCGCGCGGCATCCAGGGCCGCAGCCGGCTCAAGGACGCCCAGGCCAGCGTGGTGGGCCTGACCGTCACCAACATCGCCGGCCCGGTGGACTTCAAGGACAACGTCGTCACCGCCAACCTCACCGGCAGTGCGCTGGGGGCGCCGGTGGTGGGCGACGCCACCGTGGACATCGAGGCCCGTAACTACACCTTCCGCGTGCAGGGGCGCCCCAAGCTGGCCGAGCTGGCCAAGAGCTACGGGCTGGTGCTGCCGGTGGAGGGCGGCGGCCCGCTGCTGCTGGAGGGCCGGGGCTGGGAGAAGCTGGTGATCACCGGGGAGTACGAGGGCCAGGGCAGGCTGGTGGGCGAGCCGCTGAGCTACAAGGGCACCCTCGGCTTTGACCAGGTTTTCCGGCTCAACGCCGCCATCGGGGGCCGCCTCTTCGACCGCACCTACACCGCCGGGGTCAAGCTGGTCAACCAGAGCTACGCCGTAGACCTCAAGGACAACCTGGGCAGCGTGCTGCGGCTCACCGGGCAGGGCAACGCTACGCAGGCCCAGGGGCGGCTCACCCTGCCCAAGCCGCTGCTGGGCGAGGCCGGGGTGAGCTTCCGCAGCCAGGGGAGCCGCTGGAGCGCCGACGTGGTGTCGCGGCCGGTCAACCTGCCCCCGGTGGCTAAGCCCTTCGACCTCTCGGGCCGCCTCACGGGGGACGGCAACCGGGTGCAGGGGCGGCTGGGGGAGGTGGGGCTGTCGGGGAGCTGGGACGACCTGGCCCTGAGCCTGCGGCGCCTCGAGCTGGTCGTGGGCAGCCTCAACGGGAGCGGCCGCCTCAGGAACGGGCGCTTCAGCGCCGACCTCCAGTACGACTCCGACTACACCCGTTTCCCCGTCGCCGTGCGCCAGGAAGGGCGGGTGTGGCGCTTCGCCAACGACTACGCCGAGGGGCAGTTCGCCGACGGGGTGCTCGACCTCAGCGTGCGCCGCCTGCCGCTGCGGCTGGGGGGCGACTTCACCCTCAGCGGGCAGGTGCGCTACGCCCGCAACGCCTTCTCGGGCGACTGGCGCCTGCTGGGCGACTACGCCGAGGTGAACGGGGTGCTCGAGGGCATGGGCACGCGCTTCAGCGGCGCGGTGCGAACCCCGCTGGGCCGCCTGCCCCTGCAGGGCGTGGCCGACGGGCAGGGGGTGCGGGCCAGCCTCGACACCCTGCAGGTCCGGGCGGGCGGGGACGGGGTGCGGGTGCAGGGGCCGCTGGAGCTGGGCTTCGTCGAGGCCCGGGCCGACCTCAGCTACCGGGGGGGGCGCTTCGGCGGGACCGGCGTGGTGCGCACGCCGTGGCTCGAGGCGCGCCTCGAGGGGCGCGGCGAGCGCCTGTGGGCCGAGACCAGCGGCTACGCCCGGCTCTCCGGCCCGCTCTGGCCGAGCCCCGCGCTGCAGGGCCGCCTGACCCTGCCCGACTTCGGCCCCGTGCGGGTGGCCCAGGTGCCGGTGCGCCTGAACCTGCAGGAAGCCCGCATCGGCGAGGGGCGGGTGCAACTGAGCGGGAAGTTCCCCTTCACCCTGGCCCTGCCGGTGGAGATCGCCGGGCAGGACGCCACGCTCAGCGCCCAGGGCGACCTCGAGCAGGGCAGCCTGCGCCTGCAGCACCCCTGGGGCGAGGTGC
>NZ_KE387027.1:745786-775551 GCF_000430045.1 Calidithermus chliarophilus DSM 9957
GTCGGGCTCGAGGGCTGGGGCGCGCTGGCGCTCGAGGGCCAGGGCCAGGCCGTGGCGGTCCGGGGCCAGGAGGGGCTCGAGCCGCTGCAAGCCAGCCTCGACCTGCAGAAGCTCAGCGCCGCCTGGCGCTACGACGGCCCCCTGCCGCGCGGCCTGGGCGAGCTCGAGGCCCAGGGCGTGGTCCCCGTACAGGGGCAGCTCAGCGGGCGGCTCAGCTACCGCTACACCATGCTCCGCACCCGGGTCGAGGCCAGCGGCTCCCTGAGCGGCACCCTCGGCAAGCCGGTGCTCGAGGGCACGGGCCGGGCCCAGGGGGAGGGCGCGGTGATCGGGCTGCGCTTCGGCTACCAGGGGCAGCCGTGGCTCGAGGCCCGGGGCGCGGGCGCCGACCTCAGCTACCGGGCTGGGCGGGTGGGGCTGCGGTTCGACACCGACCTGGGGCCCTTCACCGGCCTCCCGGTGCGGGTGCAGAGCCAGGGGGAGGGCCCACTGGAGAGCCTGGTTTTGCCGGTCCGGCTGAGCGGGGAGGGCCTGGAGGCGAGCGGGCAGGTCAAGGTGGCCGGCCCCGAGGCTACGCTCGAGGGCCGCTACCGCGAGCAGCAGTTCGCGCTGTACTACGGCGAGGGGCTGCACGCCGAGCTCAAGGGCCCCTACCTCACGGGGGTCGCGCGGCTGGAGGGGGGCCGCCCCAGCGGCCTGCTCGCGGTCAACCTGCCGGTCCCGGGCGGGCGTCTGGTGGGCAACGCCGACCTCGACCGCGGGGCGGTGCGCCTGGCCGGGCGCGAGGGCTGGTCGGGGCGCCTGGAGCTCGACCTCCTGGGCGAGTACTCGGCCAACCCCGCCTTGCGGGTCGAGGCCGACCTCGAGGGCCCCTTCGGCCTGGAGGCCAACCTCCAGACCCGCCCCGCCGAGCGCAGCGTGCAGGGCGAGGCCCGGCTGAGCCTGCCGGAGTGGGGCGCGGTGCGGCTGGCGGGCCAGGGCACGCAGGTGCAGGTGCAGGGCCTCGAGGCCCTGGCCCCCCTGCGCGGCCTCCTCGACCTCAAGAACCTCAGCGCCCGCTGGAGCTACAGCGGCGAGCTACCGCGCGGCCTGGGCGTGCTCGAGGCCGGCGGGGCCTACCCCGGCCAGTGGCTGCAGGGCCGCTGGAAGGGCTACGGCAAGACCCTCGAGCTGCGCGGCCAGGAGCAGGAGGTGCGGGTGCAGGGCGAGGGCCTGAGCGCCCGCGTCACCGCCCGCGGCCTGGAGGGGCGGCTTCAGAGCTTCGACTACGGCGGCCTAGTGCTCGACGGGCAGGTGAGCGGGCCCTGGGGCAAGCTGGGCTTCGACCTCGGCTGGAAGGCCCTGGGCCGCAGCGGGAAGGCCAGCGGTTCCTACGCCGCAGGCCGGCTCGAGGCCGCCCTGCAGGGCGACGTGGCCGGGCAGGTGGCCTACGGCCCCGGCTGGAGCGGCGAGCTGAAGCTGCGCGAGGGCACCGTGACCCTCACCGGCGACAAGCCCCTCCCCGTGGTGCAGGCCCGGGCGCTGGGCCTCACCGCCAGCCTGGAATACCCCAGCCTGCGGCTGAGCGCGGGCCGGGGGCCGGGCCTCGAGGTCGATCTGAACACCCGGCAGGCCGCCGGGCGGCTGGAGCAGTGGGGCGTGGCCTTCGAGGGGCAGGGCCCGGCGGTGGTCGCCACCTACCCGCTGGGCGACGGGCGGCTGCGGGCGTCGCTGGGCCTGCAGGACTTCGCCGTGCAGCTCACCGCGCCGGGGCTGGGGGAGGGGCAGCTCGAGTACCGCGGCGGCCGTGTGGGGGGCGAGCTCCAGGCCGCGCTCTACGGCCTCGAGCTGCGCCTGCAGGGCGCGGGCGACCGCCTGAACCTCAGCGGCACCCACGCCGCCACCGAGTGGCTGCCCTGGAAGCAGGGGCGGCTCGAGGGCGGCGTGAGCCTGAGTGGCGCCTGGCGCCTGGACTACCGCGCCGCCGGGGCCGAGGAGGTGCTCCAGGCCCAGGGGCAGGGGGCCGAGGGCCGGCTCCAGGCCGAGGGGCAGTGGGTCCGCGGCAGCCTGGCCTACAGCGCCCAGGGGGGCTGGAACGGCGCCCTCAACCTCGACCTCCCGCTCGCCCCCGTGGCGGCGCGGGTGCGGCTGGCGGTGCAGGCCCAGCAGACCCTCCAGGCCAAGGGCAGCCTTACCGGGGCCCTGGGCGACATCGACCTCGAGGCCCGCCAGACCCCCGAGGGGCCGGTGGCCCAGGCCACGCTGCGGGAGGTGCTGGTGCAGGACCTGCCCGTGGTGAGCAGCCAGGCACCCTTCCTGTACGGGCGTATCACCGGGCGGGCCAGCTACCGGCCCGACCAGGTGGAGGTGGTGCTGCAGAGCCAGAGCCTCGAGGTGCGCGAGCGCGAGGACCCCCTCGACATCGAGAGCCTCGAGGCCAAGACCCGCCGCGAGGCCCCGGGCGGCCTGCCCTTCAAGCTCACCGCCCGCTACCAGGGCGGGGCGCTGACGGGCGACCTCGAGCTCGGCAACAGCCAGGGCAGCGTGCGCCGGGTGGGCGACGTGCTCGACATCCGCTTCAAGGCCTCGGCCTTCCCGCTGCACTGGCTGGTCTCGGCCTGGGCCGGGACCCTCGACGGCGAGGCGACCTGGACCGGCGAGGCCAACCTGCGCTACAACCTCGGCGACTTCTGGAAGAGCGAGGGCACGCTGGTGGGCCAGGCCCTGCACTTCAGCAGCAGCAAGGAATCCCTGCAGGGCCAAGCCGTCTTCCGCTTCGCCGACGAGCGGCTGTACGTCGAGCAGCTTCGCCTGCAGGGGGCGGGGAGCTGGAGCGGCCAGGGCTACTGGGGGCGCCGGGGCAGCGACCTCGAGCTGCGCCTGGAGAACACCACCTTCACGCCGGTGCTCCAGGTGATCCCCCAACTGCGCCCCTACGTCCCCGAGGGCAGCGGCACCGTGCGCCTCACCGCCCGCGAGCAGCAGCTCAGCCTCGACCTGGAGAACTTCAAGTTCAAGCTCGGGCCGGTGGCCGCCGAGACCCCGCGGGCCCGGCTGCGCATCGGGGAGACCGCCCAGGCCGAAGGGCGCCTCAAGCTCACCGCGCCCTACCCCGCCGAGGCCGAGCTCTCCGGCTCGGGCAGCCTCTCCAGCTTCACCATCAACGCCAAGGGGCAGGCCAACATCCCGCTGCTGCCGCCCAACCAGCCCTTCACCCTCACCTTCGGCTACCCCGGCTACACCATCAACGCCGAGTTGCCCAACCAGAGCGCGAGGCTCTACCTCTCGCTCTTCCCCCGCCTGGCCGGGGCGCTGGTGGGCGAGCTGCCGGTGTCCTACCCGCGCTACTTCCTCAAGAACGGGCTGGTCCTGGCCGGGGTCAACATCCAGCAGGAGCAGGGCGTCTACAAGCTCAACGGCACCGTGGAGGTGCTGCGGGCCGAGCTGGGCCTGCCGCCGGGCGAGACCGAGGTCTCCATCCCCGCCAGCGCCGTTCAGGCCCCGGGCAGCGGCACCCCCGCCGCGCGCGCGCCCGTGGAGTTCGTCAACCTGCGGGTAGTCGCCAGCCGCGGCATCCTCATCCAGGAGCCCCTGCTCAACGGCGAGCTGGCCGGGGACGTCTACCTCAACGGGCCGCTCGACAACCCCTACCTCACCGGCCGCGTGGTGCCGTTGCAGGGCAACATCCGGCTGTGGGACCGCAACTTCGCCATCCTCACCAGCTACCAGGATGTGCCCAGCGAGGCGGTCTTCAGCCCCGACAAGGGCATCCTCCCCGACGTGACCTTGGTGGCCCAGACCCGCGTGCCCACCGAGCGCGGGCTGGTCGAGGTCACGGCCTTCCTCAAGAGCCAGTTCGTGCGGGAGAACGGGCGCATCAAGGCCAAGCTCGAGCCCACCTTCACCGCCGTCCACCCCACCGAAGGCCGCCCGCTGACCCTGGCCGAGATCGCGGGCGTGCTGATCTTCGGCCGCATCGACGCCCAGGCCGACGTGCAGAACCTAGCGACCTCGGCGGGCGTGGCGCTCACCAACTTCCTGCTCGGCCAGATCGAGGGCCAGCTCGCGCAGGCCTTGGGCCTCGACCGCGTGGTGGTGACGGTGCGCGGCCTGGCCGAGGGCGAGCGGGTGGAGGAGACGAGCTTCACCTTCGGCAAGTACATCACCCCCGAGCTCTACCTCCAGACCCAGGTCGACTTCCAGTTCCGCGTCAACTTCCTGGCCGAGTACCAGCTCGACGGGCTGCGCATCCGCTTCGGCCTGGACAACCTGGGCGCGGCCTACCCCAACCTCAACTTCGGCCTGGGCTACCTCTTCACCCCCAACTTCGGCATCGACCTCTCCCTCCGCTCCGAACAGCGCGACGGCCAGACCGACAACCGCTTCGGCATCGGCTTGCAGATCCGCTTCTGATGACCACTTGCAGCGGTCACTGCTGGCCGATGGCTAGGGCTTAGCTGTCAGCTACCAGCCGTCAGCCGTCAGCAGTCAGCTCGTGGCCCGTGGCTCGTGGTTACCCCACCCCGTCCCTCCCCGCGCGCGGGGAGGGTTTATCCCCCCCGGCCCCCCTTGCTAAGGGGGGTGACAAGGCGTCTTGCGTCTTGCGTTTGGCGTTTGGCGTTTGGCGTACGACGCAGGACGTACGACCCGCGCCCGGCTATCGGCGTTTAGCGTTCGGCGTTCGGCTATCGGCTATCGACCATCGACAACCCCACGGGCGATCATTTCCCCACGCAGAAATTACGGAACACCCGGTCGATGACCTCCTCCGGCACGTCCTTGCCCAGGATGCGGTTGAGGGCCTCGAGCGCGGCCTGGATCGAGAGCCCCATCAGGTCCTCGGGGGAGGCCAGCGCGTCGAGGAGGTGCCCTTTGGCCTCGCGCAGGGCCTGGGCGTGGCGCTCGTTGCTGATCCAGACCTCGCCCTCGGGGGCCTCGCCCAACAGCCGCTGGTGGATGGCCTCCAGCAGCACGGGCATCCCTTCGCCGGTGGCGCTCGAGACCGGCAGGAAGGCGGGGTCGTGCCAGGCGGCGGGCAGGTCGGCCTTGGTGGCGAGGCGGAGGACGCGCTCCTGGGGCAGCGGGGCCAGCAGGCCGGGCGTGTCGGCGCGGGGCTGGCTCCGGTCGGCCAGGTAGAGCACCAGGTCGGCCTCCTGGGCGATGCTCAGGGCCCGCTCGACGCCGCTACGCTCCACCACGTCGTCGGTCTGGCGCAGCCCGGCGGTGTCCACGGCCACGATGGGCACCCCGGCGATCTCGAGCGGGGCCTCGAGGTAGTCGCGGGTGGTGCCGGGGATGGGGGTCACGATGGCCCGCTCGTAGCCCAGCAGGGCGTTGAGCAGGCTGGACTTCCCGGCGTTGGGGGCGCCTACCAGGGCCAGCCGCGCCCCCTTTTGCGCGATGCGCCCGGCCGGAGCCGTGGCCAGCAGGTGCTCGACCTCACCCAGCACGCGCTCGAGCACCCCCTGGGCCTGGTGCGGCTCCACGCCCTCCTCGGGGTAGTCGAGCAGGGCCTGGATGTGCGCCAGCAGGTCGAGCAGCTCGCGCGACATGCCCTCGATGCGCTCGGAGAGCTCCTTGGACAGCCCGCGCAGCGCCTGGCGCCGCGCCGCGTCCGACTCCGCCTCGACGAGCGCCAGCACCGACTCGGCCTGCGCCAGGTCCATACGCCCGTTGAGGTAGGCCCGCAGCGTGAACTCGCCCGGCTGGGCGGGGCGCGCCCCGGCGTCCAGCAGAGCCTGCAGCACCTGCCGCAGCACCGCCGGGGAGCCGTGGGTCTGGAACTCCACCGCGTCCTGCCCGGTGTAGGAGTTGGGGGCGCGGAACACCAGCGCTAGGGCCTCATCGAGGGCTTCGCGGGTGTCGGGGTGCAGGATCAGGCCCAGCGTGAAGCGGCCCCCCTCCAGGTGCCGCAGGTCGCGCCCGCGCCAGACCTTCGCGGCGACCTCGAGCGCCCCCACCCCCGAAAGCCGCACGATGCCGACGGCCCCCTTGCCGGGCGGGGTGGCGATGGCGGCGATAGGTTCATTGAGCGATGGCAGGGCCATGAGTGACAGTTTAGGGGCTGGAGGAGGTCGATGGTCGATGGTCAATAGCCGATAGCCGATAGCCAAACGCCGAACGCCTAACGCCGGTCGTACGTCCTACGCAATACGCCAAACGCAATACGCAAGACGCAAAACGCCTTGTCACCCCCCTTAGCAAGGGGGGCTGGGGGGGATAAACCCTCCCCGCGCGCGGGGAGGGACGGGGTGGGGCAACCATAAGCTACTAGCCACAAGCCACGAGCCTATTGCTGACGGCTGATAGCTGGCAGCTTATGGCTTCCCGCTTCCCGTCCCTCAGGTCGTCTCCAGCCTATCCAGCACCCACTCGATGAGCGCCAACGCGGCTTGGCCGCGCTCGAGCGCTCCGGCGGTGAAGAGGTCGCGCAGCACGACCTTGAGGGCTTCGTCGAGTTGGAGGTCGTGAAGGTGGGCCCAGACGGCGCCGCCGGGGGGCATGGGCTTGTGGCAGGCGGCCCACAGGCCCTCGAGGATCTTCCAGGCGTTGGTGCTGGCGAGGTAGGCGGCCCTGAGGTCGTCGCGGTTGCGCAGGGCGGCCTCGAGCTTGCGGCGGCTGCCCTCGAGCCAGTAGCGCAGGGCGCGGCGCTCCTCGGCGGGCAGGCGGTAGGCGGCGAAGAGGGCCTGGGCCTCGGCCCGTAGCTCCTCCAGCTTGCCGTCGGGGTCGTAGAGCGCCTTGCCGTCGAGGTGGCTGTAGAGCTCCGCGGGGTTTTTGCGCATGCGCTCGCGGGCTTGCACGAGGTTGCGGTGGTGGTACTCCACCCACTTCCCGTCCAGCGTTTCCGAGCGGAAGGGGCGCTCGAGCACGCCCCCCAGCAGCACCCAGAAGTCGAGGTCCGACTCCTGCGTGGCGTCACCCCGGGCGTGCGAGCCGGTGAGCAGGATGCCGCGCACGTGGGGGTCGGCGCTGAGGTCGTAGGCGATCTGGGCGACCAGAGGGTGCATCTCGAGGGAATTGTACGCCCTCAGGGCGCGGGCTGGCGCCGCGTGAGTTCGTCGGGCTGGGGGGTTGGGGGCTCCTCGAGCCCCAGCCGCCGGGCCACCGCGTTGAGGGTGGGGCCCTGTAGCGCCACCGACGACAGCACGATGAAGAACACTAGGTTAAACAACTGGTTCGCCCCGGCCACCCCCGCCAGCAGCGGGAAGGTGGCGAGCACGATGGGCACGGCGCCGCGCAGGCCCACCCAGCCCACCAGCAAGAGCTCGTTCCAGGGCAGCCGGAACCACCACAGGCTCAGCAGCACGCTGAGGGGACGGGCCACCAGGATCAGAAACAGCGCGCTCAGGGTGCCCTCGAGCAGCACCGGCGGAAGCTGCGAGGGGAAGACCAGCAGGCCCAGCGCCAGAAACATCACGATCTGCATCAGCCAGGCCAGCCCCTCGTGGAACAGGCGCAGGTCGGCCTTGCTGCGCAGCTCCTGCTGCCCCACCACCAGCCCTGCCAAGTAGACCGCCAGGAAGCCGCTGCCACCCAGCACCGCCACCACGCTGTAGCACAGCAGCGCCAGCGCCAGGCTGAGCGTGAAGTACAGGCCGTTGTTCTGCGGGGCCAGCCGGCGCAGCACCCAGGCCATCAGGTGCCCCAGTGCGAAGCCCAGCAGCACCCCCAGCCCCAGTTGCTTCACGAACAGCCCGGCGAGCTCGAGGCCCCCGGCCCGCTGCAGGATCAGCTCGATCAATCCCACCGTCAGCAGCACGGCCATGGGGTCGTTGCTACCCGACTCGAGCTCGAGCAGGCTCCGCAACCGTTCCCGCAGTCGCACGCCCCCGGCCCGCAGCACGCTGAACACCGCGGCGGCGTCGGTGGACGAGACGATAGCCCCCAACAGAAAGCCGATCAGGGGCGGCAGCTCGAGCACCAGGATGGCGAAGAGCCCAACCAGCGTCGCGGTCAGCGCGACCCCTAGCGTCGCCAGCGAGACCGCCTGCCACAGCACCGGGCGCACCTTCCTCCAGTCGGTGTCGAGCCCGCCGGAGTACAGGATGATCACCAGCGCCACCACCCCCAGCCCCTGGGCGACGCGCGCGTCGTCGAAGTAGATGCCGCCCGGCCCGTCGGAGCCCGCCAGCATGCCCAGCCCCATGAACACCACCAGCGCGGGAACCCCCAGCCGGTCGGAGATCCGGCTCACCAGCACGCTCGCCAGCAGCAGCAAAGCGCTGACAAGGAGGATGTAGTCGAGGGAAACTGCGGCCACCATCGAAGTCATTATGGGTCGCGCGGCGTGGCACGAACCGGGATGTGAGGCTCAGTTGGGTTTTTGGGGGCGGTTGTAGCGCGTGGTCAGGGCCTCGGCCAGCCAGAGGGCGGCGGCCTTGTCGAGGTACTGGTTGCCGTTGCCGCACTTGGGCGAGAGCACGCAGCGCGGGCAGCCGCCCTCGCAGGGGCAGCGCTCCAGCAGGTCCCGTGTGGCCTTGATCCAGGCCGGGAACTGCCGCGCCGCGGCTCGCGCGTAGCCCACCCCGCCGGGGTAGCCGTCGTAGATGAAGACGGTGGGCCCCGCGCCCGAGGCCAGGGGGCGGGGATAGAAGGGGTAGCTCACCCCGCCCACGTCGGCCCGCTCGGCCAGCACGAACAGCGGCAGCAGCCCGATCATGGTGTGCTCGAGGGCGTGGATGGCCGAGGGCACCAGCGCCTCCGACATCCCCGCCTCGTCGGGCCAGCGCCCGGTGATGCGGTCGGGCACGCCGGGGAGGGGGGAGGGGTGGACGGCGGTCTCGGCCAGGGGGTGAAACCACACCGCCTCGGTCTGGAAGCTGAGCTCGGGCATCGTCAGCATGACCTCCTCGAGCACGGTCTCGGTCACGAAGCGCTTCTTGACGTAGCCCGTCACCCGCTCGCGCAGGATCACCGGCCCCACCCACACGCCCGGCAGCAGCTCCTCGCCGCCGAGCACCTCGACGTCGGTCTCGGCGCGGGGCTGGGTGTAGTAGTCCTCGAGGCCCGGCAGCAGCACGATCTCGCGCTGCTCGATGTCGAGGTTTCGCACCAGGTAGCTCTCGCCCGCGTGGAGGTAGACCGCGCCGGGGTGGGCCTCCCAGTAGGCCTGGCGCTCGTCGAGGGTGCCCAGGGTGCGGCCCCGGGCGTCCTTGAGGGTGAAGGTGCTGCCCAGCCCGCGCAGGATCAGGTCGTGGTGGGGGCTGCGCTTGGGGGTGTAGAGGCGGCCGTGCTTCTCGACCAGGCCGTTCGCCAGCCAGGGCAGGTAGAGCGGCTCGGTGGGCTCGAGCGGCAGCTCGCGCGCCGCGCAGTGCAGGTGCAGGGGGTAGAGCACCGGGTTGGCGGGGTCGGCCACCGCCGACTCGGGCGGGCTGCCCAGCAGCAGCTCGGGGCGCTCGCGGAAGTACTCGTCCATGGGGTCCTCGCGCGGGATCCAGGCCACCAGCGCGCGGCGGTTGCCGCGCCCGGCCCGCCCGGCCCGCTGCCAGAAGGCGCTCAAGCTTCCGGGGTAGCCCAGCAGGAACACCGCGTCGAGCTCCCCGATGTCCAGGCCGAGCTCGAGCGCGCTGGTGCTCACCAGCACCCGGATCCTCCCGGCCTTGAGGTCGGCCTCCAGCGCCCGGCGCTCCTTGGCGGTGTAGCCGGCGCGGTAAGGCTTGACCGCCTCGTGCGCCGCGTAGCGGGCGACCAGCTCGGCGGTGCGGCGGCTGTTGGCGAAGACCAGCGCCCGGATGCCGCTCTCGGCGGTGTGGCGGGCCAGGAGCGCGGCCTCGATGTTGGCGCTGCGCCGGGTCTTGCCCTGTTTGTCGAGGGCCTTGGGCGTCCAGACCGCGAACTCCCGCTCGGCCCGCGCCACGTTGGCCCGCACCGCGCGGAAGGCCTCCCCGGTGAGGTTTTCGGCGTGCTCGTCGGGGTTGGCGATGGTGGCGCTGGCGGCGATGACTTGCGGGCGGGCCCCGTAGTGCCGCGCCAGGCGCAAAAGCCGCCGCAGGATCAGCGCGGTGTGGGTGCCGAAGACGCCGCGGTAGGCGTGTAGCTCGTCGATCACCACGTAGCGCAGGCGGCTGAGGAACTCGGCCCACTCGGCGTGGCGCGGCAGCAGGCCGAAGTGCAGCATGTCGGGGTTGGTGAGGATCGCCAGGCCCTGGGCTTTCGCCAGGCGGCGTTCCTTGTCGCGGGTGTCGCCGTCGTAGGGGAAGATGCGCTCCTCTAGCCCAAGTGCGTCGCCCATGGCCCGCAGGCGCCCGAGCTGGTCGTGGGCCAGGGCCTTGGTGGGGTACATCAGCAGCGCGGTGCCGCCCTCGAGCAGCGCCCCCAGCACGGGCACCTGGAAGACCAGGCTCTTGCCCGAGGCCGTCGAGGTCGCCAGCACCAGCGACCGGCCCTCCAGGGCCTCCAGCGCCTCCGCCTGGTGCGCAAAGGGTTCGATCCCCAACGTGTCCAGCACGCCCGCGAACTCGCCGCGGTAGCCGGCCCTGGCGGGCGGGCTCGCCGGCAGCAGCCGCACGAAGCCCAACTGCCCCGCGTAGCCCTCGATGTCGCGGAGCCACTGGGCGTAGCTGTCGTAGTCGGCGAGTTCTCTGGGGAGCATGGTTGAGGCTCGTGGCTTGCGGCTCGTGGTCAGGAGCTTTCCCCACCGGCTACAAGCCACCGGCCACGAGCCCTCGGCTTTTAGCTATCGACCCTCGACCCTGGACCCTCGGCGGCTCCCGCACGAGGCCTAATTCCGCGAGGAAGCCACCTTGCGGTCGCGCGGCCCCGACAGCACCCGGTCGAAGCTGGCGCTGGCCCGCGCCTTCATCTCCTGCACCGCGCCCCAGTCGGGCTGGACGTTCTGCTCCACCAGCCGCACGAAGGCCTCGGGTTCGCCGGGGATCTCCTGGAAGGGGGCCCGGGCGTCGCGGCAGAACCCGGCCACCTTGGGGTCGTAGGAGAGGCCCGCGAAGGGGGTCCCGGCGGCGGCGGCCAGGATCACGCCGTGCAGCCGGATCGAGATCACGTAGCCCGCCTGGGCCAGCAGGTAGAACACCCGCCGGGGGTCCCAGGCCAGCTCGGCGGTGAAGCCGGGGAAGAACTCGAGCGCCCCCTCGTCGTGCCCCGGCTGCATGGCCAGGATCACCACCTCGTAGCCCAGCTCGCGCAGGCGCTCGGCGGTCTGGGCCAGGGTGCGGTTGGCGTCGTCGAAGCCGGCGCGGGGCACCAGCACCACCATCTTGGGCTCGCGCTCGACCGGCGGGGCGTTGAGCAGCATCGCGCAGTCGGCGCCCAGCTCGGCCTGCAGGCCCAGGCGGCGGGCGTACTCGAGCGAGTCGCGGTCGCGCATGAAGACCTGCACCCCCTTCAGCGCCCGTTGCACCGCTTTCTCCCCCCGGGGCGAGAGCGGCCCCAGCGACTGGTTGAACACGTGCACCGGCTTGCCGCGCATGCGGGCCATGCGGATGATGCTGAGGTAGTACCACAGGCTGGCCGAGGAGGTCTTGTCCTGCAAGAGGGTGCCCCCGCCCGAAAGCAGCAGGTCGGCCTCGCCGAGCGCGCGCCAGACCTCGAGGGGGTGGGTGCGCTTCACCGCCCGCACCCCGTAGCGTTGCTGGGTTTCGGCGGGGTTCTTGGAGAGCACCAACGGCGTGTGCCCCCGGGCCTTGACCTCCTGCACGATGGCCTCCAGGAGGGCCTCGTCCCCTGCGTTGTGAAAGCCGTAATACCCGCTTAGCGCGACCACCATTGCCAGACCCTCCGGACTACCCAGACCAGGGCAAACCCCAGGATAAGCCCGATGACCATGCCGTTCAGTACCCGGAATAACGATATGGTGAGAGGCGTGTGAAAGTGCGAGAAGGTGTTGAGGATCGAGCCCATCCCCACCACCACCAGCAGGAGCAGGCCGTTGCGCAGCCAGGCGGGCCAGGGCAGCAGCAGCGCCACCGGGGCTACGGCGTGGGCGAAGATCTCCTTGAAGCGCGGCCGCACCATCGCGTCCTGCAGGATGGCCCGCAGTTGCAGCTCCCAGTCGGGGACCAAAGCACCCGCCGCGTCGTTGCCCCGGCGCAGCACGGCCAGGGCCAGCACCGCCAGCCCCACGAAGGCCACCGCCACCTCGCCCAGCTTGATCGGGTAGCCCCACAGGTGGGTGAGCGCCCCCTTCCAGTCCTGCGGCAGGTAGGAGAGCCCCACCAGCAAGGGCGGCACCAGCAGCGTGAGCGAGACGCCCTTGAAGGGGGTCAGGCCCAGCACGCTCTGCGGGTCGCTGCCCAGGGCCACCAGGAACACCACCCCGACCAGCGAGTAGACCGCCGCCGCCGCCCACACCGCCATGCCGCGGCGCCGCTCGAGGAAGCCCAGCGCGGGGAAGACCAAAGCCGCCAGCAGCGCCCCGAAGTCCGAGCGCACGTAGGCCAGCGCGAAGAGCAGCAGCCCCAGCGCGATGACGGGGCCGAAGGGGCGCGGGTAGCCGAAGGCCAGCAGCCCCAGCCCGGCCAGCACCCCCACCAGCGCGGCGTAGCGCAGCGGGGAGAGGTCGAAGTCGCGGGGGGCCGGGTTCCCGAAGCCGATGCGGGCGTTCTCGAGCCCGTCCTGGAGCCGCTCGATGAACTCCCGGGTGTCCTCGAAGTCCTGGAAGGGCCGGATGTAAAGGATCTGGTGCCCCCGCTCCCGCGCGGCCAGCACGAACTTGTCGGCCACCTCGCCCGGCTTGAGCTTGGCCTGCCACTCGGGCCGGATGGAGAAGAGCCTCAGCACCGGCGAGGCGGCGGTCAGGCGCGAGAAGCCCTCCTGCGGGGTGCCCTCGATCCAGCCGACGGGCTTGCCCGCCACCATAGCCTTGGCCTCGCCCAGATTCTTGGGGTTGCCCGGCACGTCCACCCCGGCGAAGACCAGGGCGTCGGCCTGGGGCGGGATGGCCTCGGGGGCGTAGGTGCGGTAGGGGTGGTTGTAGGGCCGGTAGACGATGTAGTAGCCCTCCGCCTTCAGGCGCTCGAGCAGCGCCGGGTCGTAGCCGGTGGGGAAGCCGCCCACGTTGACCGGGGCGCCGTACCAGGTGGTGCCGGCGAGCTCGAGGGTCTGCAGCGAAACGGTCCAGTTGCGCCGGATCTGGGCGATGAGCCAGTCGGGGCCGCTGAAGTAGTACCAGCCCTCGCGGAACCCCGCCTGGGGGTAGCGCAGGTTGAGGTCGGCGCCGCTGTAGTAGCGGGCGACGCCCTGCTCGGCCCAGCCGCTCAGGCCCCGCTCGTAGATCGCCACCCCCGCCACCCCCAGCGCCTTGTACTTCGCCAGTTGCTCCTCGAAGGGGACGTTGGCCGCTCGGGCCTCCTCGTTGACGTCGGGGCCGTCCACCACCAGCACCACCGGCCCGGGACGCTCGGCCTGCAGGCGGGGCAGCAGCGCGGGCAGCGAGAGGAGCGCCGCCAGCACGATGACGGCGCGCAGCAGGTTGGGCAGGCTCATGCCACGCCTCCGGCGGCCAGGAGGCTGTGGATGCGGGCGGTGAGCATGTCCAGGGCCGGGCTGTTCTTGCCCCCGTGGGGGATGATCACGTCGGCGTAGCGCTTAGAGGGCTCGACGAAGGAGAGGTGCATGGGCCGTACCTGCTCCATGTACTGCTCGACCACGCTCTCGACGGTGCGGCCGCGCTCGAGGATGTCGCGCTGTAGCCGCCGGATGAAACGCACGTCGGCGTCGGCGTCTACGAAGATGCGCAGGTCCATCAGCTCGCGCAAGCGCTCGTTGAACAGCACCAGGATGCCCTCGAGCACCACCACCGGCGCGGGCTCGACCCGGACGGTCTCGGGCAGGCGGGTGTACTCCTCGAAGGAGTACATGGGCATCTCGATGGCCCGCCCCCGCCGGATCTGGGCGATGTGGGCGAGGTAGAGCTCGAGGTCGAAGGCGTCGGGGTGGTCGTAGTTGACGTGCGTGCGTGCGTCAAAAGGCAGGTCGGACTGGTCTTTGTAGTAGTTGTCCATCGGCAGCACCGCCACACGAGCAGGAAGCGCCGCAGCCACGACCGCGTCGGCCACGGTGCTCTTCCCACTGCCGGTCCCCCCGGCGATGCCGATGACGAAGGGGCGTCGAGAGTTCACCTCCCAATCATATGCAAGAGAGTGCGGGAGGGACAGGGGAAGGAGGGAAGCGGTCAGCCATCAGCCGTCAGCTTGTGGCTAGTGGCGTGTGGTTACCCCACGCCGGCCCTCCCGCCGGCGGGGAGGGTTTATCCCCCCAGCCCCCCTTGTTAAGGGGGGTAAAGAAAGAGCGTTTAGCATTTAGCCATCGGCTATCGGCTATCGACCATCGACCTTATGTTATTCCCGTGATCACCCTCACCGGCGACATCCTCGTCGACCTCATCGGCCACAACCCCCTCGAGGCCCCCACCCGCAGCTACACCGGGGTACTGGGAGGATCGGCGCTCAACACGGCTTCGGTGCTGGCGCGGCTGGGGGTGCCGGTGCGCTTCGTGGGGGAGGTGGGACAGGACCCGTTGGGGGAGTGGGCGCTCGAGCGGCTGCGGGCCCGGGGGGTAGATACCGCCTTCGTGCGGCGGTTACCGGCCCCCACCTGCATCTCCCTGGCCGAGCTCGACCCCACCGGCGACGCCCGGTACACCTTCTACCGCCTCTTCGACCCCTTCCCCTTCGAGCCGGACGCGGGGGCGCTGGAGGGTGCTTCCTGGTTCCACTTCGGCTCGCTGTCGTCCTTCCGGCCGCGCAACATCGCAGGGATCATGCGGCTGCTCGAGGACGCCCGCGCCCGGGGCATCCCGGTGAGCTTCGACCCCAACATCCGCGCGGCGCCGGACGCGGGCTACTGGGCGCAACTGCGGGCCTACCTGCCTTACGTGCGGGTGTTCAAGTGCAGCCTCGAGGACGCCCGGATTCTTTTCCCCGAGGCACGGCCTGCGCCGGAGGCCCTGCTCGAGCGGGTCGCGGGCTTAGGGCCCGAGGTCGCGGTGCTCACGCTGGGGGAGGAGGGGGCTGTCGCCCGTTTCCGGGGCCGGACGTTCCGCGCGGCGGGGGAGAGGGTCGAGGTCGTCGACACCATCGGCGCGGGCGACACCTTCACCGCGGGGCTGGTCTACGGCCTGAGCCGGCCCGGAGCTACCCTGGAGGGCCTCGAGCGCGCCCTGGCGGGGGCCTGCGCCCTGGGGGCCCTGGCCTGTACGGTGCGGGGGGCCGGGCTCCCCGAGGCCGGGCTCGAGGGGTGGCTCGAGCGCTACGCGTGAAGGGGGCGGGCCATGCGGCCCGCCCCCGACGGTGAAAACGCTCAGACCTTGGCGGCGCTGCGGCTATCCTTGACAGTGGCGTGGCCGATGGCCTTCTCGTTGCCTTCGGTCTCGAAGGCGTGCAGCTTGGTGGTGTCGATCAGCAGGTCCACGGTGTCGCTGGGGAGCACCATGGCGTGCCCGTCCACCTTGGCCGTGACCATCGCGCCCCCGACCTCGGCGTGGATCTCGGTGTCGGCGCCCAGCGGCTCCACGACCTCGACCCTGCCCTTGATGACGTTGTTGTCCTCGGGGATGCTGGTCCAGCCGCGCAGGCCGATGTGCTCGGGGCGGATGCCCATCCAGACCTCCTTGCCGTTGTAGGCCTTGAGGTTGGCCGCCAGGGTGGCGTTGGCCTTGATGCGCTGCCCCTCGATGACGAAGTAGGTGTCGGTGCCCTGACTCTCGACGCGTGCCCGGATGAAGTTCATGGAGGGCGAGCCGATGAAGCCGGCCACGAACTTATTCTCGGGGAAGTCGTAGAGGTTGAGCGGGGTGTCGGTCTGCTGGATCTCGCCGTCCTTCATCACCACGATGCGGTGGCCCAGGGTCATGGCCTCCACCTGGTCGTGGGTCACGTAGACGGTGGTCACGCCCAGGCGGCGGGTGAGCTTGGCGATCTCCGCGCGCATCTCCACGCGCAGCTTGGCGTCGAGGTTGGACAGGGGCTCGTCGAAGAGGAAGACCTTGGGCTCACGCACGATGGCCCGGCCCATCGCCACGCGCTGGCGCTGCCCGCCCGAGAGCTCGCGGGGCTTGCGGTGCAGCAGGTGATCGATCTTGATGATGCGCGCCGCCTCCTTGACCCGCCGGTCGATCTCGTCCTTGGGCACCCGGCGCAGCTTGAGGCCGAAGGCCATGTTGTCGTAGACGTTCATGTGGGGGTAGAGCGCGTAGTTCTGGAAGACCATGGCGATGTCGCGGTCCTTGGGCGGCACGTCGTTGACCAGCCGCTCCCCGATGTACAGCCGGCCCTCGCTGATGTCCTCCAGGCCCGCGATCATGCGCAGCGTGGTGGTCTTGCCGCAGCCCGAGGGCCCGACGAACACCACGAACTCCCCGTCCTCGGTCTCGAGGTTGAAGTCCTTGACCGCCGTGACCTTGGCGCTGTAGCGCTTGTAGATGTTCTCCAGCCTGATTTTCGCCATGGAATGGCCTCCTCTAGGTGTACCCTTGGTCCCGCGCTGTGAGCCTGGAGCCCATCGGGGATGTGTTGTGGGTACAGCGCCAGTCTATAGGCCACCGTGCAAAAGAATCAATGCTGGCGCCCTGTGTCCAAGGTGGCGTTCGCACCCGCTGCCATCCTGGAAAGCCGATAACTAAGGCCAATTGGCCGCACGAAACGGCCCGCTAGCCCGTGTTTGGCTGAGCTCGAGCCAGATTGTAGCCCCGTAGGGATTGCTTGTACCGGGGCCGAGGCTTAACTTTTCGTTGCTTGACGCAATTCTGCCAGGGGGATATGCTCACCGCGGTCAGACTCCCGGCAAAATCACAGACAGCCCATCGGATTGCACCGTTTGACCACTCGAGGCGTCCAGGGAGGTTAGCTATGCTCAAGGGCTTCAGGGACTTTATTTTCCGTGGCAACGTCGTAGACCTGGCGGTGGCGGTGATCATCGGCGCGGCCTTCGGCACGGTCGTAGACTCGATGGTCAAGGACATCATCACCCCCGTCATTGGCCTCATCGGCGGCCAGCCCGACTTCTCCTCGATCCGCGTCGGCGCCAACGCCCAGGGCGAAGGCGGCATCGCCATCGGCAACTTCATCAACGCCCTGATCAGCTTCACCATCAAGGCCGCCGTCATCTACTTCGTCATCGTCGTCCCCATGAAGCGCCTGACCGACCTGCTCAAGCGCAACGAGGTCCCCGCCGCCCCGCCCGCCCCCTCGGAAGACATCATCCTGTTGCGGGAGATCCGGGACGCGTTGAAGAGCCGGAATTCTTGAGTTAAGCCGTCAGCAGTCAGCTTGTGGCTTTTGGAAAACCCCTCCCCGGTCCTCCCCGCAAGCGGGGAGGGGTTATCCCCCCCAGCCCCCCTTGTTAAGGGGGGAACAAGGCGTTTGGCGTCTTGCGTTTTGCGTTTGGCTATCGGCTATCGACTATCGGCTATCGACTATCGACTATCGACTATCGACTATCGACTACCGACCCCTCACATGTTCTCAATCAACGCCCGCCCGAACTCGCTGCACTTGAGCAACGTGGCCTGGCGCCCTTCAGCCACCATCAGGCGGTGGAAGTCGTAGGTTACGCGGCCCTGGGCGATGGTCTTGGTCATGGCCTGGAGGATGAGGTCGGCGGCCTCGGTCCAGCCCATGTAGCGCAGCATCATCTCGCCGGAGAGGATGACCGAGGAGGGGTTCACCTGGTCCTTGCCCGCGTACTTGGGGGCCGTGCCGTGGGTGGCCTCGAAGACGGCATGGCCGGTCTTGTAGTTGACGTTGGAGCCGGGCGCGATGCCGATGCCGCCGACCTGGGCCGCGAGCGCGTCGGAGATGTAGTCGCCGTTGAGGTTGAGGGTGGCGATCACCGAGTACTCGGCCGGGCGCAGCAGGATCTGCTGCAGGAAGTTATCGGCGATCATGTCCTTGACGGTGATGGTGTTGCCGGTTTTGGGGTTCTTGAAGGTGAGCCAGGGGCCGCCGTCGAGCTCGGTCGCGCCGTACTTGGCCTTGGCGAAGGCGTAGCCCCAGTCGCGGAAGGCGCCCTCGGTAAACTTCATGATGTTGCCCTTGTGCACCAGCGTCACGCTGGGAAGGTCGTTCTGCACGGCGTAATCCAGGGCGGCCTCCACGAGGCGCTGGGTGCCTTCCTCGGAGACCGGCTTGATGCCGATGCCCGCGGTCTGGGGGAAGCGAACCTTGCCGTAGGCCTTGGGGAACTGGCTCTGGAGGAACTCGAGGATCTGCTTCACCTCCGGCGTCCCCGCCGCCCACTCGATTCCCGCGTAGATGTCTTCGGTGTTCTCGCGGAAGATCACCATGTTGACGAGCTCGGGGTGGCGCACGGGGCTGGGCACGCCCTCGAACCACTGCACCGGCCGCACGCAGGCGTAGAGGTCGAGCTCCTGCCGCAGCGCCACGTTGATGCTGCGGATGCCGCCGCCGACGGGGGTGGTGAGGGGGCCCTTGATGGCGACGCGGTACTCGCGGATGAACTCGAGCGTCTCCTCGGGCAGCCAGATCACCTCCCCGTATACCTCGTTGGCCTTCTCGCCCGCGTAAATCTCGGCCCAGGCGATCTTCCGGCGCCCGCCGTAGGCTTTGGCTACGGCCGCGTCGAGCACCGGCTGCGAAGCCCGCCAGATATCGGGCCCGGTGCCGTCACCTTCGATGAAACCGACGATGGGTTGGTCAGGCACCTGCAATACGCCGTCCTGGATGGTAATCTTATCGCCCGCAGGCACCTTGATGCGTTGGTAGGACATTGTTTTTCCTCCTGAGTCAAGAGCATAAGCCACGGCTGGTATACCGTGCAAAGTGACGGGGATTTGTCGATGGTCGATAGCCAATAGCTGATAGCCAGACGCTGGGGGCGGGTCGTATGTCGTACGCAAAACGCAATACGCCAAACGCCAAACGCAAGACGCCCCTTCTTCACCCCCCTTAGCAAGGGGGGCAGGGGGGGATACCCCTCCCCGCGTGCGGGGAGGGTTGGGGAGGGGCGAACCACAGGCCACGAGCCGGAGCCTCCCGCTGACGGCTCTTTGCTCTATCCGTTCTCGCTGTGCTCGAGCCGTCTCGCTTCGTCGAGCAACTGGTAGAAGCCTTTGGCGTTGTTGAGGTAGTGGGCCAGGATGCCGGGGATCAGGCTGCCGGTGAGGAAGTAGGCGGCGCCGAAGGCCAGGCCGGCGAGGAAGATGAAGGCGGGGTAGCTCCAGGCGCGGCGGTCGGGGACGGGGTGGAAGGCGGCGAAGATGGCGGCCTGGAGGGCCACGCCGAGCCAGCCCAGGCCCAGGGTGCTCACCAGCAGGCTTTGCAGCGCTCCCCGGAAGAGCACTTCCTCGGCAACGCCCGAGAGCATGCCCAGTTGCAGGGCGTGGGTGTAGCCGAGCTGCTGGTGGCGGAAGGCCCGCCCGATCTGCGTGTGGAGCTGCTGCACCACCCCGAAGGAGGAAGGGAAGAGCCTCGAGAACAGCAGCTCGAGGCCCATCAGCCCGAAGTAGAGCGCCAAAAAGACCAGGGTGTCGCGCAGGGGGTCGGGGGTGTGCACCAGCGGATACCCGCCCAGCGCCATCCCGACGGCCCCGATCAGCAGGATCAGTGCCTGGATGTTGAACAACACCCGGAACACTAGCCCAGCTCCGAGCCGATGTTGAAGCCCTGCTCGAGCAGCTTCTTGGGGTAGGCGCGGAAAGCCAGGAGGGTCTGGGTGCGTTCGATGCCCGCGAGCTTGCGCAGCCCCAGGGTCACGATGTCGTCGAGCTGTTCGAAGTCCTGGAACGAGAGCTTGGCGACTAAGTCCCACTCCCCCGTCACCGAGTACACCTCGGCCACGCCCGGGATCTCGGCCACGGCCTCGGCGGTCTCGGCGGTGGCCTCCCGCTTGGTCTGGATGAGCACGAAGGCGGTGATCATGCCCTTTGATGATACCGCGAGGGTGGTGAGGGCTATTGGGTCGTGCGTCCCAGGCTGAACGCGGGTAGCCGAATGCCGATAGCCGAACGCCGATAGCTGATAGCCAAACGCAATACGCAAGACGCAAAACGCCCTCTCTTCACCCCCCTTAACAAGGGGGGCTGGGGGGATACCCCCGCCCCGCCCGCGGGGAGGGAAGGGGTGGGGCTTCTTTCCACCAAGAGCCACGAGCTGAGGGCTGAGGGCTGATAGCTGACCGCTTACCGCTCCTCACCCTCCGCCTCGAGGATCAGTTTCGGCCTGAAGCGCATCATGTCGGCGGAGACGAAGTGCAGGGGGATGCCGTCCCAGGATTGGGGGAGGCGGGCGGGGTCGGCGCCGTGGAGGTGGCCGTAGACCACCATGTCGGGGCGGAATTCCTCGATGAGCTCGGTGAAGCCGGTGGGGCCGCCGGTGACGGAGTAGGGGGGGTAGTGCAGGGCGAGGATCAGGTGGGTGTAGGGGTGGTTCTGCACGGTCTTGAGGCTCAGGCGCAGGCGCTCGAGCTCGCGCTTGTAGATGCGCTCGTCCTCGGCGGTGAAGTCGCGGCTGCCCGGCGCGTCCCAGCCCCGGCTCCCGGCGATGGCCACCCCGCCGAACATCAGCGAGTCGTGCTGCAGCGCGTGCATGCGGGGCGGGAGGGCCTGGCGCAGGCGGGTGATGGAGGGCCACCAGTAGTCATGGTTGCCCCGCAGCAGCACCTTGATGCCGGGCAGCTCGCCCAGGTCGTGCAGGTCGAGCAGGGCCTCGGGGAGCTTCATGGCCCAGGAGATGTCCCCGGCGACGATCACCAGGTCGTCCTCGCCCACCACCCTGCGCCACTCCTCGAACACGGCCTCCGGGTGGCCCTCCCAGTTGGGCCCGAAGATGGTCATGGGCTTGGGGAAGGCGCGGGAGAGGTGAAGGTCGGCGATGGCAAAAACGCGCACGTAGGTAGCTTATCGTGCTCAGGCTCTGCGCTCCCGGTCATCTGGGCGATAAAACTCCGTCCCAGACTCAACGTCCCGGCGGCCGCTCGAGCGGGCGGGCGTTCAGGGAACCGGGTCCACCACGCGGATCTTGCCGCTGGCGTAGGGGACCCACAGCCGCTCCAGCGCCGCGATGCCGAGCACGGGGGCCTCGGCCACCGGGGTTTCCTGCTTGACGACCGAGCCGGCAGAGGTGACGGCCAGGAGCGTACCGTCGTTGTAGGCCAGGTAGAGCCGGCCCCCGCTGGCGGCCGGGGCGAAGGCCAGGGGCTTGGAGCCTTTGAAGGGCTGGCTCATGGCCCCCTGGGAGTTGGCCCGGGTGAGGCAGCCGCCCGCGTCGCTGACCCAGAGGTCGTTCAGCAGGGCCATTCCGGTGGGCTCCGCGCACAGGTTATGGCCTGCCACCGCCTCGTAGGCGGCCGGGGTCGCGCCCCGGTCGAGCCGCGCGCCCCACAGCAGTAGGTTGACCCCCTCGCCCGAGTCCTTCAGCGGGTAGAGGACCACCTCGGTGACCTCGGCGGGCGTCGTGAAATTCACGATGATCCGCTTCCAGGCGCCGTCCTCCGCCTTGAGGGTGTCGATGTAGGAGGTCACGGGGACGATCTCGGCGTCGTGGATGGGGTCGTGGACGCTGTAGGCGGCGGCGCTCCCGCCGTTGTTGCGGGCGTAGAAGCTGAAGGTGTAGGCGGTCTCGGGCTGGACGGGCACGCGCTGGCGCAGGAAGTGGCTGGCGCCGTTGACGAGCACCTGGTCGGCGGTCTTGCGGTTGTCCGGGGCGTTGGCGACGTTGGCCCGCACGTCGGTCCCCTCCTGTTCCCAGCCCGTGCCCTCGAAGGCGTCGGGGTCGCGCAGGGGGTTGAGGGTCAGCGGGTGGCGCAGCAGGCGGCCGGGGGTCAGGAGCCACAGGCGGTTGAAGGCGACCTCGAGGCGCCCCACCTGCCAGCCGTGGGGCTCGGCCTCGAGCAGGCCGTCGGCGGCGCGGCGCAGGATACGGGTGTCGGTGGCGACGTACAAAGCACCCCCGCCGGCGGAGGCCAGGGCGCGGACGGGCTCGCCCACGTCGAGCGCCCAGTCCTCGGCGAAGGACCGCACCACTGAGCCGTAGGCGGCGTAGACCCCGCCCCCGCCCTCTAAGCAGCAGAACTCCCCGCCCTCCGGCGTCCACAGGTGCCGGGCCGAGCCCAAGCTGGCGTCGGTCCAGTAGAAGCTGGCGTTGGTGGCGACGTAGAGCCGGCCGCCCTCGAGCAGCAGCGCCCTGACGGGCTCCGAGCTGAAGGAAAGGCTGACCTTGCTGAGGTCCTGGGGCTTGACGCGCACCACCCGGCCGTTCCCGCCCCCGTCGCTACCCCCGACGTAGACGTTGCCGTTCCACGTCACCGGGCCCGCGCCGGGGGTGATGCCCAGGTCCACCGTGCCGCGCACGCCCAGCGGCAGCTCGACCCGCCGGGTGGCCTGGGCCTCGCCGCTGAGCCCCGCGGCCGTGGTGGCGACCGCCTTGAGGGTGAAGGTCTTGCCGTTGCTGGTGAGGCCGGGGTCCCAGTTCCACTCGTAGGGGGAGGCGGTGTCGGTGGCCTTGAGGCTGTCGTCTACGAAGAACTCCACCTTGGCGATCTGGCCCCCGCCCGTGACCTGGGCCTGCACCGGGACCGGGCGGCTGGTGACGGGGTCGGCGGGCAGCGACAGGCTCACCGAGGGCTTGCCGGGCACGTTCACGTTGAGGCTCGTGTAGAAGTGCTGGAGGTCCCACTGGTCCTTGGCCTCGAGGTGCACAACGAACAGCCCCGTGGAGCTCGAGGGCACGCTCACGGCGAGTTGCAGGGGCACCTCCCCGGCAGCGACCATGTCGACCTGGGTCGGGTTCAGGCTGACGCTGATCCCCGAGGGGGCGCTGACGCGCAGGAAGGTGGGGCCCTGGTAGCCGTTGACCGAGCGCAGGGTGCCGCTGAGCGTCGTGCTCTGGCCGGGCTCGAGGGTCACGCTGGCGGGGAAGCCCAGGAACTCCAGCTCGCCCGCGCCGTTCCACGGGGCGTTCATCACCACCTGCTTGGCCGGCCCGTCCACCAGCTTCCCGCCCTTGACCAGCCGGATGCGCAGGATGTGGGGGCCGTTGTAGAGGTCGGGGTTGAGGGTGACCTGGGCCGAGTAGGTGCTCTGGTTGGGATTCACCGACCACGAGGTGAGGATGCCCTTGTCCTCGAAGATGGCGTGCATCACGCTGTAGAGGCCGGGGTTGTCGAGCTTCACCCTCACCTCGAAGCGCGGCTCGGTGATGGTGTCGCCGGGGGCCAGGATGGTGATGCCCGGCTCCACCGGCCCGGTCCCGGCGGTGTACTTCAGCGGGACCGTCACGTTATCCCCGGGGTTGAGGCTGCCCTCCCACGGCAGCGGCTCGGTGAAGCCCTCCACCTTCCCGCCGATCACCGTGTAGGTGCCGGCCTCGAGCCCCCCCAGCGCCTTGCTGCCCTGCACCGTCCCCTCGAAGACCTTGAACGCGTCGGCCTTGCGAACGACCGTGACCGGGGCGCTCTGGATGCCCTCGAGCGCGATGTTGAGCGTGGCGGGCGGCGGGGCCGCCCCCACCTGCAGCGTCACCACGCCCTCCCAGCGCCAGTCGCCCAGCGTCACGACCACCAGGTAGGGGTAATCGCCCAGGGCGTTCTTGGCCGGGAAGGCGAGGTCGGCGGTCCCGGGCACGGCGGAAGAGACGGGGCTCGAGCCCGCCGCCGGCTCGAGCCGCCACTGGGCCTTGCAGCCGTAGCTAAAAGCGCTCTCGATGGGCACCGGCCGCACCGCGGGCTTGCCCAGCGTGGCCTGCACCTTGGCGGGCAGCTTCACGGCCGGGTCGGCGGGCTTGAAGTCGAAGGTGTAGCTGCGCCGTAGCGTCACGTCGCTGTTGCCCGAGCGCGACTTGACCTCGAGCTCGAGCTGGTTGCCCCCGTAGCAGGCCTTCCCGCCGAGGGGAAGCACCAGCCGCGTCGAGCTCCCGCTCAGGCTCAGCACCTCGGCGGGGTTGCCGTTGAAGGCGAAGCGCACCTCGCTCACGCTCTGGACGCCCTGCACCTGCACCACGACTTCGCCCCTGGCGCCGTCGAGCTGGAGGTCGGCGAGGCCAGGGGCGGGAGGATTGGCACACCCCGCGAAGAAGAGCAGGACGAAGATATATAAGTGCATTCTTGGCATGGCTCCCCCGGGGGTGAGCCCCCCGGCCAGGGGCCGGGGGGCAAGAGGGCTTAGGGTCTAGGGCTGAATGGCCGTGTCCTCACTAGTCTGCATCGGCAGGAGCGGGGCCTGGTCCTCGGGGTTGGTGTAGGTGACCGTCCCGACCGCGTCGGCGTCGCCAACGCCCGTGGCCGTGGTCTCGGAAGTGAAGCGCAGCTTGTAGCCCGCAGGCAGGTCCATGGGCCCGAAGGTAACGCTGTTCCCGCTGGCCGTGCTGGCCACTGCCACCGCCGCCCAGGTCGCGCCGCCGTTGGTCGAGACGTACACCTTGTGATCGAAGATGCTGCTCGAGAAGGCCGCGGTTCCGGTCAGGTCGACCTTGAAGGTCACGCCGTTGGCCTGGCTGCTGCCGGTGTTGGTCACGGTCCAGTGGTAGAAGAAGGTTTCCCCGTTGACCACGGCGAATTCACGGTCGGCCGGGTTGTTGGCGGGGTTGTCGTTCACGAACTCGCTGTCGCTGTCGAGGTGGACCCACGGCTGCGTGGGCTCGATCACCAGGAGGGCGACGCAGTCGCGGATGCCGTAGCGCAGGTTGGGCAGGAGGTCGGCGTGCAGCGGGCTGGCGCCCCATGGACGGAACTCGTACTGCGCCCAGTCAACACCGCGCGGGTAGATTTCCATGACCGGCTGGTTGAGGTTATCGGCGTCGAGGAAGGCGCAGTTGTACCAGATCCCCGGCAGGTCGGTCCTGAGCGCGATCTGGGTCTTGCCCGAGTCGCCGCCGCCCATCAGCAGGATGTGGTTCCAGGTGATGCCCTTGTCGGGTACCCAGTTGGAGGCGTAGTCGGTGTCGGCGTTCACGCCGTCGTCGTCCTTGATCGTCAGCGGACCGGAGCTGATGAAGTCGAGCCCGACATCCATCACGTCGGTGAGGAGCACGTTGCGACCGTAGGGGTTGTCGCGCCCACTGCCGTCGAACTCGGCGGGGTAAGCGGCCCTCAGGAAGGCGTAGCGCTGGGTGCCCACGTCGCGCGGGTCGTTGCGGACGCTGATGTCGTAGTAGGCAGTGCGCCCGACGTCCTTGCCGTTGATCGAGGGGTCAACCAGGGTCTTGGTGACCACGAAGCGCGGCCGCACGGCCCAGATCACCACGTCCTTCTCGTTGACCGCGCCGTTGAAGTCCACCTTCACCTGGAAGCCGCCCTTGCCCAGCGGGGCCCCGGTGTACCAGGTGGAGGTCACGTCCTGCTGGAAGTAACCGTCGATCATCCGGTAGGGGTCGTCGTAGCGGGTGCCGGTGGGGTCGCCGTAGCCCTGGTCTACGGTGTTGCCGCACTGCGAGCGGCCCACGTTCACCAGAGGCTTGATCTGGTAGGTCTGGGCCCTTTGCAGGTCGTTGCCCAGCGCCGGGGTGTCGTCCCAGCAGAAGCCCGGCTTCTGCCGCACGTACACCTGGATGGTGGCGGTGATGGACTCACCCGGAGCCAGCACGTCGAACCTGGGGTCTGGGGTGTTCTGCCAGTTCCAGGTGACGACGTGGTTGGTGGAGTCGTAGGTGGCCCCTCCAGGGTTGGCGGTGCTGGTGATCACGCCCAGCTCGGCGGGCAGCGCGTCGGCCATGGTCACGTTGTAGGCCGGGGAGGTGCCCGAGTTGGTGACGGTGATGGTGTAGGTGGCGGTGAAGACGCTACCGGGCGCTACGGCCGGGTCGTTGGCCGCGTCGAGGGTGTAATCGAGCCGGTTCTTGGGTCTGCCGTCGGGGAAGACGTTGAGGTGGTGCTCAGGCCCGGCCCAGGTCAGCACGTGGTGATCCACGTTCTTGGTGATGGTGAGGTAGGTGCCGATCCAGGTCTTGGTGACGGTGAAGTCCTTCAGCGGCCAGCGGTACAGGGTATCGCCGTACTGGTAGTGCACGTACAGCGTCACCTTGACCGTCGCGCTGATGGGCATGTCCTTGAGCCCGAGGTTGGCGTGGGGCTGGAGGTAGGCGTCGCCGTCGGGGTCGCGGCAGAGCTTGGGGGTGACGAGGTTGTTGCAGGCCGCGAAGTGCACCTTGTCGGCGCCCTCGAGGACTTCGAACTCGAAGTTCAGGAGGGGGTCGGGCAGCCTGATCGCGGTCTGGGGCTGCTTGGTGTACAGGCCCGCCGCGATGGGGAAGGCGTTCTCCCGCGGGATGTTGCGGTCGATGCGGTCGTCTTCGGGCTTGAGGATGTTCTCCTCGGCGAAGCGCGAGCCGACGCGCTGCTTGGTGGCCTGCCGGTTGAAGTACAGGTGGGAGATGTTGTAGAAGAAGACCTTGAACTCCTCGAGGATGGCGGTGTTGTCGGTGTTCTCGGCGGCCACGACCACCTTGGCGGGCTGGCCGAGCAGCAGCAGCAGGTCCTGACCGCTGTTCAGGCTGCCGCCGTGGGTGGCGTAGAGGGTGAACACCGCGGTGCCGTCGGCGCCGGTGTAGATGCCGTCCCGGAAGCCCGACGCGCCGATCTGACCCTTGGCGCAGCCGCGGATGATCGCCACGTGGTCGCCGAACAGCTCGGCCACGTTGACGACGATGGGGGCGTTGACCACGGCCGCACCGGTCGCGTCGGTGGCCCTCACCGTGACGCAGACCGCCTCTTCGGTCTGCGAGGCGTAGAGGTTCACCTCTTTGTTGGCGTTGCGCTCCCGGTTAAAGGGCAGGTCCATGTCGAGCGCGTCCCTGACCGCCGTGATCTCCAGCCTGGCTACCGTGGCGGAGGGCGGAGGGGCCTGCTGGTAGACCAGGATGACCTCGACCTTCTTGCCACTAGAGAGGTCGACGCTCTTGACCGCCGGGTCCTGGTACCCCTTGACCTGCCCGCCGTCGACGTTGTACGTGCCGGGCTCGAGGTCGGCAAGGAGCTTGCTGCCTGTCACCTTACCGCTGAAGACCACCTTGCCCGCAGCGGACTTCACTTCGACGCTGGCTTCGCTAATGCCCTGTACTTTGATCTCGAGGGAACCGGTTTGTTTGACGTTGCTCGTGCAGCTGGCCAACACCAATAGAAGACCAGCGATCAGCACCAATACCCATCTAGGGTGCATACTGACCTCGCAATTTGTGTGCAAAACCGCCTGACTTGTCGTCGCCGGTTGAATATAATTGCTCATGTCGGGAGACCCGACGCAGATGCGCCAAGACGCCAAGGTTCGCGCCAGTAACGTTTTGGCGCATCCTGTTCTGAACAGCCAGATTTTTAGGGTAGACGGTAGCGCAATGCGGAGCAAATCAACGTGGCCTGGCTCAGTTCAGCGAGAATCTCCCGGAGGATCACCTCCTTTCTAAATCTCACACACTGTTCTCAGATATTTACGTTTTCATGATAGGTCTGCGTTACCTCGTTGTCAATCTCGTTCTAGGTAACGAGACGCGTTATCCTCGCGTAACGTTGATATGCGGATGACCTTTTTGAAAGGGTAGATATCGGTGCCTAACGCTCAATTGTGAGCGTAGAATAATGTGAACCGCTCATGATTAAGCCCCCTTTACATTAAGGTCATGAACGCCGAGTTGCTTCAGTACGCGCTGCGCGTCCTCGCGGTGAGGGCGTACAGCGAAGCTGCGCTCCAGCGAAAGCTGCTCAGGCGGGGCAGCGCGGCCGAGGTGGAGGCGGTGCTGGCTGAAGTCAGGCGTATGGGCTACCTCGACGACCGCAAGTACGCCGAGGGCTATGCCCGGCTGTATCAGGGCAGGTGGGGCGCGGCCAAGATCCGCCGCTCGCTCAAGGCCAAGGGCGTGCCCGACCGCATCATCGACGAGGTGCTCCGGGCCCTCGAGCCCGAAGGCGACCCGGTGGCTGAGGCCCTGGCCCTGCTCGAGCGCTACCAGAGCCGCCACAAGGGCGACAAACCCAAGGCCATCCGCTTCCTCGCCAACCGGGGTTTCTCCTTCGCGGCCGCGCTCGAGGCTTGGGCGCGTTACGAGGCGGGGGGTGGGTAGGTTGTTGAGGGTTGATACCAGATTCGGTTGGTCCGTCACCGTTCGGTGACGGACCAACCCGACCGAAGGGAGTGCTCTAGGATTCAAAAAGATAGCCTCCGGGGCTCTTTGGATCGGATGATTATCTTTTTGAATCCGGTATGATAGCTGATAGCTGATGGCCAAACGCTAAACGCCAGACGCAAAACGCAAGACGCAAAACGCCTTATTCCCCCCTTAGCAAGGGGGGCAGGGGGGATAAACCCTCCCCGCCGGCCGGGAGGGTTGGGGTGGGGCTACCACACGCCACGGGCCCCAGTCCCCGGCCTCAATTCACGCACACGGGTTTGGGCGGCAGCGTCTTGCTGTAGCTCACCGTGAGCCGGCAGGCTAGGTCGGCGTAGAGGGCTCGCAGGATTTCGCCCTCGAGGTCGAAGAGCCAGCGGCGCACCTCGGCTGGGGTGTTCTTGCTGATCCAGTCGCGGGCTTCGGCGGCCTGGCCGTTGATGAGGCCGCGGGCGTAGTAGCCCAGTGCTGCGCTCTTGGCGCCTACGGCGTCCCCGGTCTTGAGGGCGCTCTCGAGGCCTTGCCGGTAGAAGGAGAGGGTGCTGAAGCCCAGGGCGGGGTACTTCGCGGTCACGTCCACGTAGCGCACGCCGTCCCAGCCGAGCAGGTAGGTCAGGCGGGGGTACACGGCCCGCGGCAAGCCGCCGAAGTCGGCGAACACATCAGTGCCCACGATCAGCTCGGGGATCTTGTCCTCGTTGACGTCGCGCAGCTCGAGGATGCCCGTGCTCTTGCCGTGGTAGATCAGCATGTTGCGGAACCCGCGCTCCTGGGTGAAGAAGTAGGCGGTGGTGCAGCAGCCCGTACCCCCGCTGTTCTCGTTGATCCATAGCTCCTTGGGCTCTTGCCCGGTGAGCTCGACCAGCCGGCTCTCGAAGCGCACGCCCCGGATCTCCACCTGGGTGCGGTCGGCCCGGATGACGCGCAACAGGCTCTCGGTCGGAGAGCGAACCTCGACACGCACGGTGTACTCCCCCCACCGCACGATCTGAGGCTGGGGTTGGGCCAGGGCCAGGCCCAGCATCATAGCCACCACCATAACGCCACGTTTCACGGGATACCTCCCGCAAGACTTGTACCACACCCATCGCCAAAAGGAAACGCCGGGCCGGAGGGGCCCGGCGCGGCGGGTTTCCTCAGGCGGGCTGCTCGACCTCGTACGGCTCGACCACCACCCGCACCTCCACCGGCACGTTGAGGCTCGCGGTGACCGAGCAGTACTTCTCGTGCGAGAGCTGGGCGGCTCGCTGCAGAGCCTCCTGCGTGACGTTGGGCCCCGCCCCGTAGTGGGTGATCACGATGCGGGTGTAGCGCTTGGGGTGCTCCTCGGCCCGCTCGCCCACCGCCTCGACCCGGTAGCGCGCCAGTGGCTGGCGCTTCTTGGCCATGATGTCCACCACGTCGTAGGCCGTGCACCCGGCCGCCGCCGCCAGGAGCAACTCCATGGGTCGCATGCCGCTGGCCGGCTGGTCGCCGTCGATCATGACCTTGTCGCCTTGCTCGTTGATGCCCAGGAAACGATGGCCGGTGAGTTGATGGAGTACGACACGCTTCGTCGCCATGGGCTCAATTTACGTTGCCCCTCGTGGGGCAAAAGTCATCTCATCGACCGTCGAACGTTGAACGCCGATAGCCGATAGCCGAACGCCGGGCGCCGGGGGCGGGTCGTACGTCGTACGCAAAACGCCAAACGCAAAACGCAAAACGCAAGACGCAAAACGCAGGACGCCAGACGCCTTGTTCCCCCCTTAGCAAGGGGGGTTAGGGGGGATAAACCCTCCCCGC
>NZ_KE387027.1:775651-798949 GCF_000430045.1 Calidithermus chliarophilus DSM 9957
GCCCAGCGGCCCCGCCCCGAGCTCGCTCGGCTTCGAGGCAGGCGGGCGGCCCTACACCCTGCTCCTGCGGGAACTCCCCTTCGGCCCGTCCCAGGACTGCCCCACCCCCGGCTTCGTGCGGGGGCTCGAGCTCCAGCTTCACGCCGGCCTACCGCCCAGCCGCCTGCTCGCGGTGCTGCAGAAAGACACCCGCCTGCCCGCCTCCCGCTTCTGCGCGTTCACCTACCGCCTCGCCCAGGTGCGGGTGCTGGGCAAGAGCCTGGCGGTTTTCGTGGCGGTGTACCGGACGGGGTTCGAGGGGCCGGACCGGCGGTGGATGGTGGTGACGGGGAGGTTGCCGTAGGGGGTGGTGGCTGGGTGCCGGGGGCGGGTCGGGCGTCTTGCGTCCTACGTCGTACGCCAAACGCCAAACGCAAAACGCAAGACGCAAAACGCAAAACGCCTTGTTCCCCCCTTAGCAAGGGGGGTTAGGGGGGATAAACCCTCCCCGCCGGGGGGGAGGGTTGGGGTGGGGCAACCACGAGCCACGGGCCACTAACCACAAGCTGACGGCTGACCGCTGAAGGCTGATAGCTGACCGCCCTACTCCACCGGCGCCTCGAGCCCGTACCCCAGTGCCCACCCGGCTGGGTCGGCTGTGTGGGGTATTCGTAGGAACTGCTTTAGATGGCCCGCACCAAGCCTTCGCGCACGAGGGTCTGGATGGCTTCGGGCTCGAGGCTGCCTAACTGGTTGGCTGCCAGGGCTCGCAGGGTGTTGAGGGCGGCGGGGCTGTGCTTCTTCAGGCCCATGTGCACCTCGCTGAAGGGGTTGAGCGCGTCCTGGCCTTTCATGGTGAGCTGGTAGCGCTGCGCGGGCGGCACGGGCACGAGCTCGGCGCGGTAGCGCAGGGCGAGTTCCTGGTAACGCGGTGCGTTGGAGGGCGCTTCGACGGGGCCGCGAACCTTGGCGGGGACCCCGACTGCCAGCATCCCTGCCGGGATCTCCATGCCCGGCGGGACCACCGCCCCGGCCCCGATCACGGCCCCGCGCCCGATGCGGGCGCGGTTGAGCACGATGGCCCCGATCCCGATGAGCGCGCCCTCCTCCACGAGCGCCCCGTGCACCACCGCCCGGTGCCCTACCGTCACGTTGGCCGCCAGCAGGCAGGGGTCGCCGGGGTCGGCGTGGAGCACGGCCCCGTCCTGCACGTTGCTGCCCGGCCCGATGACCACCTGCTCGGTGTCGCCGCGGACCACCGCCCCGAACCACACCGAGGCCCTGGCCGCGACCTCCACCTGCCCCACCAGCACCGCGCCCGGGGCCACGAAAGCGCTCGCGTCGACGTGGGGTTCGTGTTCACCGAGACGAAAAATCGCCATAGGCTGCCTCCAGCAATTCGAGGTCTTGGGGGAAGGCCAGCAAGCGGCGGGCTTCCTCGAGGTCGAAGAACCCCGCCCCGGTGAGGCCGGGCTCGAGGCGGACGTGCCCCTGACCCTTCATCAAGAACCAGCGGATCTCCCGTTCGATCCCCTTGTTGTTGGTGTAGCAGGTCGGCGGCAGCTCGCCGAGCACCTTCCCCTCGATGCCGGTCTCCTCGAGCACCTCCCGCAAGGCGGTCTGCTCGGGGGTTTCACCGTCGTCCACGTGCCCCTTGGGGAAGACCCAGTACCCCATGCGGTCCCGGATCAGCAGCACCTCGCCCGCCGGGTTGAACAGCACCCCGCCCGCTCCCAGCACCCGCTCACTCGGCTTGGCTTCGGCTCCCATACTCTTCGTTAGGTTACCCCATGGCCGGGGGTGGAAAAGGGACAGGGTTGGGGGAGCGGTAAGCCATCAGCCATCAGCTCGTGGCGTGTAGCTCATGATTACCCCTCCCCATGTGCGGGGAGGGGGAGAAAGAGCGTTGGGCGTTTCGCGCTTTGCCATCACCCCGCATGCGCCACAGCTTCCGATCGCCTCGACCTCTCGCGCAATATCCGTGCCCAGAACGGTGATTTTGGGTTTGATACCAGATTCGGTTAGTTCGTCACCGTTCGGTGACGGACCAACCCGACCGAAGGGAGTGCTCTAGGATTCAAAAAGATAGCCTCCGGGGCTCTTTGGATCGGATGATTATCTTTTTGAATCCGGTATGAGCAACCCTTGCCAGCCGAACCAGGAAGATGTCTGAGGTGAGGGTATGCCAATCGTAGGCATTGACCGACGCCGCCAGAATCCTAACCAGTCCGGGGGGCCGCATTGTGTGGAAACCATCGCTTTCCTGGTTTCCGCGATGTTGTCTTCTCCTTGGCGCTCAGGTCCCCATAGATTGACCCTTCGGTTCACCCGCTTGCTGCGCTTTGTTATAGATCACGGGCATCTGCCCCTTCCACCTGTTCCAGGTATCGTCGTCGGTGATCAAATCGGCCATGAAGTGGCCGACGTTGATTCGACTGGTCGAACCGGGGTTGAAGATGGCGCTTCGGGTGGGCGAAGGATGCAGCTCGTAGGCGGTCACCTGATCCTGGTTGGTCAGGCTGTCTGGGCGAACCACGACCCACTCGATCGCCGGGTCGTGGTGCCCGATCTGGGTGCGCAAATACTCCACCGCCGCCTCGTTGTCGGTCTGCGGGGGCAGTACCAGACGAGTCAGCCCCATGACCAGCCTTTGAGGAAATGAGATGGGCTCCTCGAGGTCGCGGTTGCGGTTGCCCGCCGTGTTCATGAGCACGAATTTTCTGGGCTTCTCCGGCTTGTCGGCCTTGATGGCATCGCACAACCGGCGGGTGGCCTCGGTCACCAGCCTGCGCGGGTGACCGAAAATGCCCCTCACGTTCAGGTTGTGCCCCAAGCACGAGGCCACTGCGTCGCAGCCGCTGACGTGCCGAGCCATCTCGGCATCACTGAGTTCCAAAACGCTCGCGCGGATCACGGTTAGGTCGTTGTTGTCCGTGAGAGCTTTGGGCAGCCTATCGGGCGAGCGCACGATCACTCGGACCTTCTGGCCGCGATTGAGCAATTGCGCCACCAGTAGCCGTCCGGTCGCCCCGCTTGCCCCAACCACAAGGGTGGTCATCTCGCGCCTCCTGAAATCCGGTACAAAACCCGATCACATCGGTGTGTGCTGCTTCACCAGGTCGTGATCAGCGGTGGACACAGGCAGCGGGCGCAACAGGATGACTGCCAACCAGATGAACCACGCCATTTGACTTATTCCAAAAATGGCCGCCAAGTCGGCGAGCCCCGGAACCGTCGAGACGATGCCCACCAAACCTACCGCCACGCCGAGGTAGTTGAGCAGCCTGGGAAGCCCGCCGCTTCGCAGGGCAGCCCAACTAATCAACAGCGTCATCAGGCCGCCCAGTATCTCGCCGTTCCCGTTGCCCAGCCCGCTCGCCACTGCTTCAAATACCTGCCAGGACAACGCGGCCTGAGCGGGGTCCTGGCCATACAGCGCAACCGTAGGGGCGATGCCCGCGTTCAAGACCATGCCGCTGGCGATCAGCGAGCCCGCCCAGATAAACCCGATCACGGTCGCCACTTGCATGGTGGCTCGAGCGCCGTTGCCCAGTCGCCCGTAGAGTGCCAGCAGCAGCACGACCAGTAAGACGCCGAAGATCACGTACAGGATTAGATTCGTCGCGTACATGATCGCCTGCTGATTGACGAGTAAGGCGATCTTCTGGGCAGGGTCAACGATGCTGGGGTAGTCCAGCACCACGATGAACAGCACGAGCCCCAAAAGGTATGCCGTCGCCAGATAGAGCGCCGCGAAGCCACCGGCTTTCTGTAGGTTGTTCATATTCCCCCTTAACGTCTGAGTGCCTTCTCGAGCGTCCCCCTGAACACCACATACCCGAGGGTCAAGACCTGGCTGTGCTTGCTAGGTGCCGGAAAAATTACCACTGGAACCAGAGCTAGTATATCGTCGTTCTAGTATACCGTCGTTTGCTGCCTTGGCTTAGCCGACCCCCGCGACCTTGAGGAGGGTGCGGGATTGGAGCAGGTTGGCGGCGCAGAGGATGAGGTTGACCCGGCTGAGGAAGGACCAGCAGTTCTTGGTCTCGAGGCGGTGGATCCAGGCGTAGCCGGCGATGAGGGTGTCCTCTGGGCTAAGGTGGTTCAGCGGGCGTCTGTGCCCTTGAGGCATGGCACCCCCGCTCTCCCACCCCCTCACCCCCCTGTCAGGCAGCAAACGACGGTACCGGCGTTCGGCGTTGGGCGTTCGGCTATCAGCTATCCCTGTAGACCCGCTCACGGTATCAGCCGCCAAGGCCCGCTAGGGTAGGCCCATGGGCTGGCGGCTCGATCAGGTGATCTTCCAGCGCGAGGCGGGGAGGGTGGTGGTCCACGTGGACCTCTTCGACCCGCTGGGGAGGCTGCGGCGTGAGGTGTTTCATCCGGCCACGCCGGACCCGAGGCTGGCCCTCGAGCGCGTCGCGCAGGCCCTGGCCCAGCGCGGGGTGCGGGGGCCGGGGCGGGTGCGGCAGCGCAAGGGGAGCGCGTTGCTGCCGTCGCCCGAGCTCCAGCGTTCGTTCCTGGAGTCCCTCGAGTCCTGAAGATGGCCCGCGTGCCGCCGCGCGGGGCGGTAGACTCGAGGACAGCATGAGCCTCTCGCGCATCCTGTTGGCCGTGGGCCTGCTGGCGTCGTCCGCGGCTTTAGCCCAGGTCAGGGCTAAGCCGGGCGACAACCTCACCGTGCTGGTGCGCCAGGTGCCGGAGGGGGGCACGCTCGAGCTGGCCGCCGGGGAGTACCGCCTGGCTTCGCCCCTGCGCCTGAGCCGGGGCATCGGCCTGGTGGGGGCGGGGCGCGACCAGACCCGCATCGTCTCGAGCGGCCCGGATGCGGTGCTGCGCTTCGAAGGCGGGGGCCGCCTGCGGCTCGAGGGGCTCAGCCTGGTGCACCAGGGGACCACCCCCGCCGAGGTCGCGGTGATCGAAGGGGGTGTTTTCGAAATCCAGGACGCCCGCTTCAGCGGCGCGGTCTTCGACGACGAGGACAGCGTGGGCGGCGACGGGCTGTGGGTCCGGGGCAGCGCGCGGGGCAGCATCGCCCGCAGCGAGTTCCGCGACAACGCGCTCTACGGCCTCGAGGTCGCCGATCAGGCCCAGGTGCTGCTGGAGGACAACCGCTTCGCCGGCAACGGCTACGCGGGGCTGGCGGTCTTCGACGAGGGCGGGGGCCGGGCGCTGCGCAACGTGTTCGAGCAGAACCGCCGCTACGGGGCCATCCTCGGCGACGAGAGCTTCATGGTGCTGCAGGAGAGCGTGGTGCAGGGCAACCGGGTGGGGCTGTACTACCGGGGCTCGGCGGGCGGGGTGGCCCGCCGCAACACCGTCCAGAACAACCGCTCTGCCGGGCTCGAGGTGGCCGAGCAGGCCATTCCACGCCTGGAGAGCAACAGCGTCCGGGGCAACCAGGGCAGCGGCGTCGTCTACTCCGGCACGGCCGGAGGGGTGGCGCTGGGCAACCTGGTCGAGGAGAACCGCGAGCACGGGGTCGAGGTGTCGCTGCGCGCCGTCCCCGCCCTGCAGAACAACCTGCTGCGCCGCAACGGGCGGGCCGGGCTGTTCATCACCGACCGCTCGACCCTCACCGCGCGGGGAAACACCGTCGAGGAGAACGGCACCTCGGGGGTTGTGGTGCGCGACTGGGCGGTGCCCACCCTCGAGGACAACACCGTGCGGGGCAACCGGGCCTCGGGCCTCGCCTTCCAGCACAACGCCGCCGGGGTGGTCCGGCGCAACCTCATCGAGAACAACCAGGAGCACGGCATCAAGCTGCTCGACCAGGCCAGGCCCCGGCTCGAGGACAACACCATCCGCGGCAACGCCCTCGAGCCCGTCTTCACCGCCCCCAAAGACCCCGCCGCCCCACACGGCCTGCGGGGCCTGTGGCAGGTTTGGCTGGGGCTGGGCGGGCTAAGGCTGGGCGGCTAGCCACTCCAGCGCCCGCGCCAGCGGCAGGTCCTGGCCCCGGTTGCGGGCCTCGAGGTCGTCGGGCACGATCAGGTCGGGGGTGACGGCCTCAGGGTAGGCGCTGCCGTCGGGCTGCAGGGCCAGGCTGCTGCTGATCTGCAGGCCCGAGCCGTCCATGAGCTGCACGAAGCGGGTCGAGGTGTTGCCCACGCCCGAGGTCCGTTCCCCGACCACCACCCCGCGCCTGCGCAACTGCACGTCGGCGGCGAAGTACTCGGCCCCCGAGGCCGACCTCGAGTTCACCAGCACCGCCAGCGGGCCGCGCCAGCGCGCGGGCTTGCGGAGGGTGTAGAACACGTAGGCCTCCTCGTCGCCCACGGCCTTGCCGTAGACCTGCCCCCGGCGGTAGCCCTGCTCGAAGTCCCCGTCCCTCGAGCGGAAGCGGCGGCTGAGGCTGTCGAAGAAGGCCCCGGCGCTGGCGAGGAATTCGGTCACCAGCCCGCCCGGGTTGTCGCGCAGGTCCACGACGAGCTTCTTCACCCCGCGCTCGCCGGCCAGGGCCACGAGTTCGTGTACCTTGGGCCCGACCATCTCCGCCGCGTCGAAGTTGGGGATGCTGAGGATGCCTACCCCGTCGGGCCGGGTGGTCAGGCTGGGCAGGGGCGAGCCTTCGCTGAGCACGCTCTTGAGCACCACCGCCCAGCGCCGGCCGGCGCGGGAGAGGGTGAGCTCGAGGTTCAGCCCCGCGCTCTTGGGCGACTCGAGCAGCCGGTAGGCCTCGCGCGCCGACTCGGGCAGGGGCTGGCGGTTGGCGAGCACGACGCGGTCGCCGCGCTGCAGCCCGGCCTTCTCGGCGGGGCCGCCCGGATCGACGCGCAACACCCAGTGCTCGCGGGTCTGCGGGACGCGCAGGGTCTCGAGGCCGTAGGTCGGCTGCGCCCCGCCCGCGAGCTCCTCGGCCAAGTCCTCGTAGTCGAGAGGGGGGAAGTAGTTGGTGTGGCCGTCGCGCAATTCCTCCACCAGCGCGGCGATGAGCCGGCCGGCGGCCTCGAAGCCGCAGGCGTCTGGGGCCGGGGCGCACACCTCCTTGAGCTTGCTCTGGTACTGGCTCAGGAGCGGGGCGAGGTCGGCCTGTCCGGCGCGGATGTAGCGCTGGGTCAGGTAGTAGCTGGCCTGGTCGAAGAGGTCTTCGGCGGGGCTGGCCCAGGCCAGCCCGAGCAGCAGCAGACCCCACAGCCCGGCGAGACGGCGGAGGGCTCGAGCCATACCCGATTGTCCACCATCCCGTGCCCGGCGCAAGCCCCGGCCGGACCAGGAAAATCAACCCGGTCTATAGTTTCCCGGCCTACTCGGGGCCTGCCGCCGTCCCGGACGTGCTCCAGGGCCGGGCGCTCGAGCGAGCCCGGGGCTTGGGGGAAGGATTTCATCTTGCACTCACCTAGCCCCGCGGCTATGCTGGAGTCGCTTTGGACGAGGAGTCCGCAAGCGGTTGCAGCTAACCTTTATTCTCACCCACCGTTCAGACGAACGGTGGTTTATCTTTAGGTCTCCCTCAGCTAAGGGGCCTATAGTTGAATCCCGAGGTACTTATCATGGATAAAGTCGCCGTATTTATCGACGGGAGCAATCTCTATAAGGGGCTGGTCTCGAGCCTGGGTTCCGACTACCGCCTCGACTTCATCGCCTTCATCGAGCACCTGGTCGGCGGGCGCAAGCTGCTGCGGGCCTACTACTACAACGCCCCCCTGCCCGCCGAAGACCCCGCCGCCAAGGCGCACCAGAGCTTCCTCAACTACCTCAAGCGCGTCCCCTACGTCACCGTGCGCCTGGGGCGGCTCGAGCGCCGCGGCGAGGGCTTCGTGGAGAAGGGCGTGGACATCCAGATCGCCATCGACCTGCTGCGCCTGAGCTACGCCAAGGCCTTCGACGTGGCCGTGCTGGTCTCGGGCGACGGCGACTTCGCCGAGGTGGTCAAGGTGATCCAGGACATGGGCCAGCAGGTCGAGAACACCACCTTCCAGACCCTCTCCTCCTACCGCCTCGCCCAGCAGGCCGACCGCTACTTCCCCCTCGACGAGCTGCCCTGGGACCAGCTACGCGCGCGCGGCCACTACGAGCAGGTAGCCGCCGAGAGCTACCAGTAGAAGTGCGTCGATGGCCGATAGCCGATAGCTAAACGCCTTTCGTAGGGACGAGCCCCGTGCCCGCCGGCGACGGAGGATGAAGGGACGACCGGCCGGTCGTCCCTTCGGCGTTCGACCTTCGGTGCTCGTCGCAGGATACGACCCACGACCCCGCGACGCCCGACATCAGGGCTTCCACACCACCACCACCGCGGACTCGACGGGGACGAGGTTGTGCGGCTGCTGGAGGTGGGCGGCCTCGTTGCGGCGCAGGTGGAGGTAGCTCTTGTCGGGCAGGTCGATGATGAGCTCGCCCTCGAGCACCAGGTACATCCGGGCTTCGTCCACCGCCTCGGGTGCGCGCAGCACGCGGGCCTCGAAGCCCTCCACGCCGGGGAAGCGGGCCTGGCCCTGGGCCTTAGCCATGCGGACGAGGTGCAGCTTCATCGCTCAGGCGCCGACGGCTTCTTTCCTGGCCCGGCCGTAGGCCATGCGCAGCTTGAACATGGCCCGCTTGTGCGCGGCCTGGACGTCGGCCTCGGGGAGGTCGAGGGCGCGGGCCACGGCCGAGACGCCCTGCTTCTGGCCCTCGATGCGCCGCACGATCTCGGCGTCCTGGCCGGAGACGGTGGCGAGGAAGGGCTCGAGGTCGGCCCAGGTGGCCGGTTTCTCGGAAGCCTGGCCCTTGGGCTTGCCGGCGGCCTTCTTGGCCGGGGCCTTCGCCTTGGCGGTCCTGGCCGCCTTGCCCTTGGCCGTGCCGCGGGCGGTCTTGCCCTTGTCGAGGTCGGGGTAGGCGTAGCGCTCGCAGCCCGGGTTGGAGCAGCCGCCGCGCTTGCGCTTGAGCTCGTTCCAGCCGCACACCGGGCACTTACTCTCGGCCAGGGGGTCGAAGACCAGGAAGTCGCAGGTCTTGTTGTTGCAGCGGTAGTAGGGCTTGCCGCGCTTGGAGATCTTCTGCACCACCTCGCCGGCGTGGCACTTGGGGCACTCCAGGCCCGTCGAGGGCGACTCGTCGCGGGTGTAGTCGCAACCGGGGTAGCCGGTGCAGGCGATGAAGCTGCCGTAGCGGCCGTACTTGCGAACGAGCTCGTGCTGGCCGCACTTGGGGCAGGTCTCGCCGATGGGCTCGGCCTCGCGCTTTTGCACCAGCGGCTCGGTGTACTTGCACTCGGGGTAGCCGGTGCAGCCCATGAACTGCCCGAAGCGGCTGACCTTGAGCTCCATCGGACGCCCGCACTTGGGGCAGGTCTTCTGGGGCACCTTGGCGAACTCGTCGAGGAAGGGCTGGTAGAACTCGCGCACCACCTTGGGCCACTCGGCCTTGCCGTCCTCCACCGCGTCGAGGCGCTCCTCCATGCGGGCGGTGAACTCGTAGGCCACCACCCCGGGGAAGGCCTTGATCAAGTAGCCCACCACGTCGCGCCCGAGCTGGGTGGGGCGCAGGCTCTTGCCCTGGCGCTCGAGGTAGGCCCGCTTCTCGAGGGTCTCGAGGGTGGGGGCGTAGGTGCTGGGCCGCCCGATGCCCATCTCCTCGAGGGTCTTGATCGCCGAGGCGTCGGTGTAGCGGGGCGGCGGCTCGGTGAAGTGCTGCTCGGTGGCGAGCTCGAGGAGCTTCGCGCTCGCCCCCTCGTTCAGGGAGGGCAGGATATTCTCGGCGTCCTCGCCTTCCTCGCGGCCCCAGGCCTTGAGGAAGCCCTCGAACTTGAGCACCGAGCCCACCGCGCGGAAGTTGAGGCCCCCGCCCTCCACCGTCACGGTGGTCTGGTCGAAGACCGCCGGCACCATCTGGCTCGCCACGAAGCGCCGCCAGATGAGCTCGTAGAGCCGGTGCTCCTCCTCGCTCAGGTGGGCCCGCAGGCTGGCGGGAGTGCGGGAGGGGTAGGTGGGCCGGATGGCCTCGTGCGCGTCCTGGGCGTTCGCCTTCTTGGTGGCGTAGAAGTTGGGCTTTTCGGGGAGGTAGCCGGGCCCGAACTCCTTGGGGATCACCTTGCGCACCTCGCCGAGGGCCTCCTGCGAGACGCGCACCGAGTCGGTGCGCATGTAGGTGATGAGGCCCACCGTGCCCTCGGGCAGGTCCACGCCCTCGTACAGCCGCTGGGCGACGCGCATGGTGCGCGAGGCGGTCCAGCCCAGGCGCCCGCTGGCGGCCTGCTGGAGCGTCGAGGTGGTGAAGGGCGGCGCGGGGGAGCGGCGGCGCTCCTTGCGCTCGACCTTGGTGACGGCGTAGCGCTCCACCGCTCGAGCCCGCCGGGCGACGGATTGGGCTTTGGCCTCGTCGGTGATGAGGAACTTGTCGCCCGCCTGCAGGCGCTCGCCGTCGACGCTGTAGAGCTGGGCCTTGAAGCGCGCGGCCTCGCTCTCGAAGTCGGCCTCGAGGCTCCAGTACTCCTGGGGCACGAAGGCCTCGATCTCCTGCTCGCGCTCGACCAGCAGGCGCAGCGCCACCGACTGCACCCGCCCCGCCGAGAGGGCGCGGCGGCGGAACTCCATGCTCAGCACGGGGGAGAGCTTGTAGCCCACCAGCCGGTCGAGCACCCGGCGGGCCTGCTGGGCGTCGACGAGGCTCTGGTCGATGGGGCGGGGCTTGGTGACGGCGTCGCGGACGACCTTGGGGGTGATCTCGTTGAACTCCACCCGCAGCGGGGTGCGGGGGTCGAGCTCGAGCAGCCGCGCTACGTGCCAGCCGATGGCCTCGCCCTCGCGGTCGGGGTCGGTGGCGATGAGCACGCGCTTGCCCCGCGCGGCCCGCTTGAGCTCGTCGACCACGGGTTTCTTGTCCTTCTTAATTTCGTACTGCGGCGCGAAGTCGGCCTCGACGTCCACGCCCAGGTCGCGTTCGGGAAGGTCGGCGACGTGGCCCTTGCTGGCCCGAACCTCGAAGCCCTGCCCCAGCATCTTGGCGATGCTCTTCGCCTTGGCGGGCGACTCTACGATGACCAGCGTTGAACCCGGCATACGGCTTACGTTTATGGGGCAGACCGGCCCCCGCTGTCAAGTGAGCCAGTTTACCGCGCCACCGGTTTTCGGCGTCGGGGAGGGCTCAGCCGCACTGGTAGCTCGAGACGCGGCTGGGGGGCACCTGGAGGTAGCGGATGCGCTCGGGCGGGGTGTCGGGGGTGGCGAGGCAATTGGTGGCGGCGTCGACGGCGATGGTCTGGCCCGAGGTGCTGAAGGTGCCGCCGCTGCTGGTGTTGGGCACCACGAAGGCGGCCTCCTGCGCGCCTCGCTGTCCCTGCTCCTGCGGGCGGGTGCTGCGCCCGATGAACAGCAGGGTCTTGCCCCGCTCGCTGGGCGCGCCCGAGAAGACGTCGTGCTTCGAGGCCACCAGCCCCGAGGGCTGGGGGAAGTCGCCGGCCGGGCGCCCGCGCAGGGCTTCCTCCATGAAGGCGGCCCAGATGGGCGGGTTCACGAAGGAGCTGCTGGGGGCGCTGCCGTCGCGCCAGCGCTGGGGTTTGTTGTCGTCGCGGCCCACCCACAGCGCGGCCACCAGGCCGGGGCTGGCCCCCGCGAACCACAGGTCCACCTCGTCGTTGGAGGTGCCGGTCTTGCCGCCCACCACCCGGCCGGGGACCCGCGCCGAGATCGCCAGCCCGCGGGGGCGGGTGTTGGCGTCGTAGTCGTAGACGTAGCCCTTGAGCATGTCCCAGACGATGTAGGCCACCTGGGGGCTGAAGAGCAGGGTGCGCTCGGGCTTGGCCTCGAAGAGCACCTTGCCCTGGGCGTTCTCGATGCGGCGCACCAGTACCGGCTCGATGCGGTAGCCGCCGTTGACGAAGGCCGCGTAGGCGGCGGCCAGGCCCAGCGGGCTGATCCCCACCCCCCCGCCGATGGCGTTGGAGAGGTTGGGCTCGAAGTTGCAGCGCTTGGTCTTGGGGTCGATGCGGCCCACGCAGAAGCCCGCCGCCCGCAGCTTCTCGCCCACGCGCTGCACCCCGATGGCCTCGGCGGTGCGGATGGCGGGGATGTTGAGCGACATGTCGAGCGCGTAGCGCAGGGTCACGGAGGCGTTGAGGAAGGTGCCCGAGAAGTTCTTGGGCCGCCACACGCCGCCGGGCCTCGAGGGGTCGGGGAAGCTCACCGGGGCGTCGAGGACGGTGGTGGTCTGGGTCCAGCCCGCCTCGATGGCCGTGCCGTAGACGAAGGGCTTGATCGCCGAGCCGGGGCTGCGCAGGGTCTGGGTGGCGCGGTTGAACTCGCCCGGGGTGCCGGGCCGCGCCCCCACCAGCGCGTAGACCTCGCCGGTCTCGGGGTTGAGCGCGGCCAGCGCCGCCTGCGAGTTGACCGGGTAGCGCCCGTTCGCCACCGCCCGCTCGGCGATGCGCTGCATGCGGGGGTCGAGGGTGGTGTAGATCTTGAGCCCGCCCTCGCTCAAGGGGATGCGGTTGCCCAGCCGCTCGCGGATGTAGTTCTGCACGGCCAGCACGAAGTAGGGCTCGCCCTGCACCTGCAGCTCCTCGAGCTTGCGGGCTTCGGGGTCGACGAGCTTGGCGCTCAGCAGGTTGCCCTTGCCGTCGTACTTGGCCTGCCAGCCCAGCGGGACCAGGGGCTCCTTCCAGGCGGCCTCGGCCTCGGCCGGGCTGATCCAGTTGTCGGCCACCATGGCGTCGAGCAGGGTCTTCATGCGGGCACGGGAGCCCTTGAGGTCGAGGTAGCGGGAGTTGGGGCCGGGGATGAGGGTGGCGAGGTAGGCCCCCTCGGCCAGGGTGAGCCGGGAGGGGTCCTTGCCGAAGTAGGCGTTGGCCGCGGCCCAGATGCCGGTGGCGTTGCCGCCCCAGTTGATGACGTTGAAGTAGACCTCGAGGATGTCCTGCTTGGAGTAGCGCCGCTCGAGCTCGATGGCGAGGGGGAATTCCTTGAGCTTGCGCTCGAGGCCGGTGATGCCCTTGCGCTCGAGGGCGATGTCGCGCAGCAGGGTGTTCTTCACCACCTGCGTGGTGATGGTCGAGCCGCCCTGCAGGTCGCCGCGGAAGGTGTAGTACAGCCCGCCGATCAGGCGGATCCAGTCCACGCCGTAGTGCTCGAAGAAGCGCTTGTCCTCGGAGAAGACCACCGCGCTCACCGCGGCGGGGGAGACGTCGGAGAGCCGGATCAGCGTGCGGCTCACCGCCCGCCCGTCCTCCTCGGAGGCCTTGGTGGCGATGGCGTTGCCGTCGCGGTCGTAGAGCACGCTGATGGCCGAGAGGCGCAGGTTCTCGAAGGCCTCGAGGCTGGGCAGGTCGCGGGTGAGCACGTAAGCCAGGTATCCCCCGGCCCCCAAGCCGCCCACCAGCCCCGCCAGCATCAAAATTTTGATCCAGTGCCAGAGCCTACGCACGAGTGTAATTTACGGGGTTTCGATGAGTTTGCCCAAATGGGGTCGATAGACGATAGCTGATAGTCGATAGCCAAACGCCGGGCGCGGGTCGTACGTCCTACGCCAAACGCAAGACGCCAAACGCCAAACGCAAGACGCGAGACGCCTTGTTCCCCCCCTTAGCAAGGGGGGCTGGGGGGATAAACCCTCCCCGCCGGCGGGGAGGGACGGGGTGGGATCTACCACGAGCCACTAGTCTTTCGCTGATGGCTGAAAGCTGATAGCTGATAGCTGACCGCTTAATTTCCCCTCTTCACCCCGACGCCGCCTCGTGGGTCGTGCTCGAGCGCAGCACGGAACGCAAGAGTGAGCGGAGATGGCGGCTTTCGAAGGGTTTGGGGATGACGTGGTCTACCTTGGAGATCTCGGCGGTGACGCGGGTGCGGTCGTCGTGCTCGCTTACCAGCACCAGCACCGGCACGTCGCGCAGGCGGCGGGTCATTTTGAGGCGGCCGGAGACCGAGAAGGCGTCGGGGGTGATGCCCTCGTCGAGCAGCAGCAGCCTGGGGACGCTCTCGCGCAGCAGGGTCATGGCTTCTTGAGGGGTGCCGAAGAATTGAGCTTTGAATCCTTCCTGCTCGAGCACCATCTCGAGCAACGCGCGAATGGTGGCGTTGGGCGTGATGATGACGGCAACAGGCGATTGCGCGACTTCCATGAAACGAGCCTAGGCGATGGCCGATGGCCCAGCGGTGAAATTTGACCAAATTTTAAGGAACGGCCCGGTAGGCCGTTCCTCGAGGTGGCTGGGGCACGTGGACTCGAACCACGACCGACGGTTCCAAAGACCGTTGTCCTGCCATTAGACGATGCCCCAACATCGCCAAGGCAGTATTGTAGCCAGCCTGACAGCGGGTGTCAAACGGAGACGGGGCTCCTGGGGAGCGGGGGCCGGGCGTGCTCGAGGTGGCACAGGAAGTTGGCGGCCATGAGCTCCAGTTCCCGCCGCCAGCGCCGCTGGAGCTCGGGGGAGAGGCCCAGGTGCTCGGCCCACAGCCGGGCGATGCGGGGGGCGCTGGGAGCCTGGCCGTGCTCGAGGCCCTGCTGGAGCTCGGGGAGGAGGTGGGCCTTGAGGAAGTGGCGGTCCCACAGGGTGTCCTGCCAGGCGGGGTAGTCCGCGCGGAAATGGGCGTAGGCGTTCTCGAGCGCGGCCTCCAGGCGGGCGCGGAATGGGTGGGGGTGATTGAACATGGTTGGGGCTCCTTTCCCCAGGGAATGCCCTGGTCTACAACTTAAGGGTACGAGCATCAAACGGCTTAGTGAATGGCTAAACGAAAGTAAAAACCTCCCATCTCTTAGCTTTGAGTGCTAAACTGGCGTCATGTCCTTCGACTCGAAAGTGATGGATGAGCTGAATTGGCGGATCCTCGAGCTCCTTCAGGAAGACGCCCGCACGCCCTACAGCGAGATCGGGCGGAGGGTGGGGCTGTCGGCCCCGGCGGTGGCCGAGCGGGTGCGGCGCATGGAGGACGCGGGGGTTATCACCGCGTACCGGGCGGTCGTGGACCCCGGCAAGCTGGGCTATGGCCTCGAGTTCTTCGCCCGCCTGCGGGTGTCGGGCGACAAGCACGCCGCCGTGCGCAAGCTGGTGAGCCAACTCCCCGAGGTGCTGGAGTGCTGGCACGTCACGGGGGAGGACTGCTACTTCATCCGGCTGCGCCTGGAGTCGGTGGGCCACCTCGAGGAGCTGCTGCGCCGCCTGTCGATGTACGGCAACACCACCACCTCGCTGGTGCTCTCCAAGACCGTAGACCACCGCGTCGTCCGGGCGCCCGGCAGCGAGCCCACCCCGGCCTGAAGGCTTCATCTCGGACCCCACACCTGCCACGGCTCGCCCTTTAGGCCGTGACCCAAAGCGATCAGGCGGTCGCCCAGGAGGTTGACCAGGGAGCGCCAGGCCCAGGACTGCGGCCGCGGCTCGCGAAGACCGGCCTGCGCCAACAGCCGGTGCCGCTCGGCCTCGTCCAACCGCTGCTTGTGCCTGGTTTGGGCCAGGTGCCACTGAGCATGAGCGTCGAACATAGATCCCCTCCGTTGATCCTAACCACCTAAAATGCTTTAGCTAGTTATTATGTTAGCAGCATATCGCTAACCTGTCAACTGTCATTGACTGGTTAGAAGTTCGGGGGCATACTCGAGGCGTGCCCGAGAAGCACCAAGACCTCACCTCGCTGTGCCTGGACTTCGCCAACGCCGTCGGCGAGCGCCCGGAGCGCTTCCGGCACTACGGCGACCTGCTCGCCTGGGCCGCAGAGGCCGGGGTGTTGAACCCCCTCGACCGCCTGCACCTGCAGACCGTGGCCGAGCGCCAGCCCGAGCAGGCGGCGTGGGTACTCGCACGAGCCCTGGCCCTGCGGGAGGCCGTCTACACGGTCTTCTCGGCCGTGGCAGCGGGGCGGCCCGCCCCGGCGGAGGGGCTCGAGCGGCTCAACGACGTCCTCGCCGAGGCTCTGTGCCACCAGCGGCTCGAGCCCGCGGAAGGGGGGTACACCTGGGGCTGGGAGGGGCTAGGGGACGCGCTGGACAGCCCCCTTTGGCCGGTAGCCCGCTCCGCGGCCGAGCTCCTGACCTCCGACCGCCTGCCCCGCGTGCGGGAGTGCGACAGCCCTACGTGCAACTGGCTCTTCCTCGACTACAGCAAGAACCACAGCCGCCGCTGGTGCTCGATGAGCAGTTGCGGCAACCGGGCTAAGGCGCGGCGGCATTACCAGCGGCTGAGGGGGGAGGGGGTGTCGGACGCCGATGGCCGATAGCTGATAGCGGATAGCCGGGCGCGGGTCGTACATCGTACGCAATACGCCAAACGCCAAACGCCAAACGCCAAACGCTAAACGCCAAACGCCAAACGCTAAACGCCAAACGCCAAACGCCAAACGCCAAACGCCAAACGCTAAACGCTAAACGCTAAACGCTAAACGCTAAACGCTCCTCCCTCCGGCTAGAGGGAAAGCTGATGGCTGATGGCTGATAGCTGACGGCTCACCGCCGTCCGTCCCGAGCCATAGGTGACGGGCCTTTCAAAGGTCGTACCACGGCGGCGTTCCCCGGTACAGCTCGAGTTTTTCCCCCAGCACCTCCTCCTTGCCGGCTTCCTCGAGGGTGATGACCTGGGGCGGGCAACTGCTCACGCAGGCGCCGCAGCCGGTGCAGGCGGCGACGTCGAGCTTGAGGACGTACTCGTCGCTGAGGCCCTCCACCACCTCCCGCTCGCGCGAGACCGCCTGGGTGGGGCAGACGTTGGTGCAGACCGGGCAGAGCGTGCAGCCTTCGGCGACCTGGATTTTGGGCCAGTGCACCTCCTCGCTCCGGCGGGCGGCGATCACCCGCAGGCGCAGTTCGGCGGGGAGTTCGGGGGCTTCGTCCTCGAGCGGGATGGGCAACTGCGGCACCAGTTCGGCCGCGCTGCGCCTGGCCCCGCCGAGCATGGCCCCGAAGAACTCGCGGCGGCCTACGGGCGAGCCCGGCAGCTTGTCGAGGGTGAGGCGCAGCTCGAGGGCCGGGTAGAACCTGCGGGCCTCCTCGGCGGCCTGCTGGAGCTGGCGGGGCACGCTCTCGCCGCCGATCTTGCACTGGGCGCAGTTGCCGTGGGCCAGGGTCAGGGGGCCGAAGCGGCTGGCGGCCTCGGCCAGGAGCCCAGGGGTGAGCTGGCCTAAGCAGCGCACTTCCTCGCCTGACCCGTGGGCCTGGGAGCAGCGCACCTGCCCCTTGCCGCGGTGCAACGCCTCTTGCAGGGGCCCCAGGGGGAATTCCAGCGCGGCCCCAGGGCACACCTGGGTGCACAGGCCGCAGCTCGTGCACAGCGCCTCGTCGATCTGGACGGTGAAATTGGAAAGGTCGATGGCCCGGTGCGGGCACACCGCCTGGCACTTGTCGCAGCCGCCCACCGAGTTCTTCTCGAGCAGACACCTCGAGCGGTGGAACTCGGGGGTGGGGTCGGTGAGCTTGAGGAAGGCCCCCAAGAGGTTGTCGAGCAGACCCATGCCTCAAGCCTACCCCCTGCGGCGCCGGGGCTCGGGAGGCAGGTGACAAACCGTGAGTTAGAATGGGTCCATGCGAATACTCCAGACGGCATTGGCCTGCGTGCTCTTCTCCGGCCTGGCCCTGGCGGACCCGGCCGTGACCAAGACCGCGCTCAACCTGCGCGAGGGCCCCTCGACCGCCTACCCGGTCAGGCGGGTGCTCGAGCCTGGGCGCACCGTGTACGTGTTGCAGGAGATCTACCAGGGGGAGGGCAAGGGCTGGGCCAAGGTGCTCTACGGCGAGGAGCTGGGCTACGTCAACACCGAGTACCTCAACGAGAACGACCCGCGCGGCATCAACCTCGACGAATACCAGGACGCCCTCAAGCTGCCGGGCCGGCCGGCGAGCTTCGGGATGTGGCTGGACGACCGCGCCCCGCACGAGGAGGTCTACGTGCGGCTGTTCCCGCTCGAGCCCGACTACTTCTTGCAGCGCGATCACGCCAAGCTCGCCTTCACCGGCCCTCCCAGCCGCAGCACCCGGCCCTTGCGCTTGCGCCAGGAGGTGGGCGACCAGGTCTTCCTCGAGCTCCCGCCCCTCGAGCCCGGCCAGTACCTGCTGGCCCTCGCCGACCCCGCCGCGCCCAACGCGGTCCTGGGCGCCATGGCCTTCCAGGTCACCGACCTGGCCGTGGTGTTCAAGGCCGCCCCCGCCTACGCCCAGTTCTGGGCCGTGGACCTCGCCACGGGCGAGCCCCGGCCCGGCACCCGCCTCGAGCTCTTCGTGGAGGAGGGGGAGGAGGGGGCGAAAACGCTGCGCCCCCTCGGGCAGGCCACCACCGACGCCGACGGCCTGGCCCGCATCCCCGCGCCCCGGGCCAGCGAGCTGCGCTTCCGCGCCGAGGGCAACGGCTCCAAAGCCTTCAGCTTCTTCGCCCAGGAGAGCGCCGCCGGCACGGTCTTTCGCACCCTGGTCCTCACCGACCGGCCCCTCTACCAGCCCAAGGACACCGTGCAGGTGAGCGGGGCCGTCCGGCAGGTGGACGGGCCGCGCTACCGGCCCTACAGCGGCGAGGCGACGCTCCGGCTGGTGGACGAGGGCGGCAACCGGGTGCTCGAGCGCCCCCTCAAGCTCGACGGCGCGGGCAACTTCTCCGAGCAGATCCCTTTGCAGCTCTCCTGGTCGGGCAACTACGCCCTCCAGGTCCACATCCCCCACGGCGGCGAGCTGCGCCGTGAGCCGCTGAGCTACGCCGGGCACGCCTCTTTCACCGTCCAGCCCTACGTCAAGCCCGCCTTCCGCGTCGAGCTGCGCGGCCCGAGGGAGGCCGTGGCGGGGAAGGTGCCCTTCGTGCTCGAGGGCGAGTACTACAGCCAGACTTGACCGCTATACATCTTTTGTATGCAACCCCAGGAACCTCAAAGCGGAGAGGGGGTTGAAGGAGAAGGCTTCCAGGGCGGCTTTTTTAGCCTGGACCTTGCGGTAGTTGAGGCAGTTCAGCACGAAAGCCCGCAGGGCACAAAGGTTGAAGGCCAGGGCGCCACGGGCCTGGGCATGGTCCTCGCGTAAGAGCACGTCGCGTACCCAGAAGTTCCGGTTCTCCACGCCCCAGCGTTGGCGCATGAGTTCGCCCAGACGCCTGGCCCCCGCCGCCTCGGGTCTGAGGCTACTCAGGGCGTAGTGCACGCTGTAGCGCTGCTGCTTGCTGCGCTTATGCCACACCCAGCGCTCCAGGCGCACGGCCTGCCGGGCAAAAGGGGAGTCCCAGCCCAGGGGGGGGACATGGGGGGGAGCCGAGGCCCGGTAGCGCCACACCTCCCCGTCACGGAGTTCTTCCCACTGGACGATGCTTTCCCCGGGCAGGGGATGCTCGTCCAGGCAAGCGAACAGCCACTCTACCGCCTCCAACGCCCGGGCTTGGTTGGCTCTCAGGCTCAGCAGGTAATCCCCCCCTTAGCCCGGATGGCTTCGGCCACCCGGGGGTAGAGGAAGCCCGCGTCGGCCACCACCACCCGACCGGCTAAACCCTCCAGCCCCATGCGCTCCAGCAGACCCAGCAAGGCCTCATCCTCCCGCCCACCGACTTGGGCCTGGGCCAGGCTGTGGCGGGCTTGCTCACACCACAGCTCCACCACCCGCACCACCGGGCTCTCGCCTTTAGCACTCCCCCGCAAGACCTTGCCATCCGCGACCAGGGCAGAGGTAGTAGCGGTAGAGGTAGGGAAAGAGGCGGGAAGGGGGGTTCGGGAAGACCTGTTGCAGGGCTGAACCCAGCGCTTGCGGGTCCAAGCGGCGGATGAGCTGGGCGATTGAGCTGCGTCCTGGGGCCTTGCGCAAGCCCAGGGGCTTACACAGGAAGGGATTGGCTTGGGCAAAGCGGGCCACACCCCGCAGGGAGTCCACCCGGCACACAAAGGCCACCAGCACCAATGCCACCACCCCCCACAGCGGATAGCGCCGGTTCTGGTAGCGTGGATCGTCCAATGAGGCTAAGGCTTCGCGTAAGTTCATGCCTCTATCTAGCCTCAACCCTGAATAACGGTCAAGTCTGGTACTACAGCGGCGGGCGGCTAAAGGCCCAGGCCGACGTGTTCGCCGAGCGCGGCTACCGAGGATCGGATTGGGACTATTACACCGCCACCCGGACCAAGGAGGCTTTCGACGAGCAGGACTACACCCAGGACGACCCGCCCGACCCCTACTGGATCTCCGGGGGGTACTACGCCTACGAAGACCCCCAGAGCCGCCTGGCCCAGGTCGCCGTTGAGCAGGGCCGCGCCCGCTTCGAGCTGCCGCTCGCCAGCCGCGACGGCGAGGTAACGCCCTACACCGTCACCGTCCACGCCAAGGACGAATTCGGGCGCATCGTCCCGGCCACCGCGGAGGTCGAGGTCCACCCCAGCGGGCTGGCCCTGGGGGTGGGCCCGGTGCCCGACCTGGCGCTCGAGCGGCCCCTCAGGCTCAAGGTGTTCGCGCGCCGGGTGGGCACGGCCGAGCGCCTGCCCAACCGCACGGTGCGGGCCAGGGTGATCCGCAGCACCTGGGAGTTCGTGCCCCGGGACGGTTGGCGCGAGAGGGTGCTCCAGACCGAGCGCTTCAGCCTCACCACCGACGCCCGGGGCGAGGCCAGCCTCACGTACACGCCCAAAGGCCCCGGCTCGGTGCGGCTGGAGCTCGAGGCCCAGGACTCCCAGGGCCGCGTCGCCCGGACCCTGCGCTTCCTGGGCTACCTCCCCGTCCCCGGCCTGATCCCCCCTTCCGCCAGCGACCATGACCGCCCCGAATTCGACCTCCTGGGCGAGGAACGGCTCTACAGGGTGGGCGAGACCGCGCGCTTCACCCTGCGCAGCGACCTGCCCGAAGGCAGTGTGGTGCTGCTGAGCCTGGAGGGCCGGGAGGTGTACCGCCAGCAGCTCTTGCGCGTCGAGGGCAAACAGACGGTGATCCCCCTCCCCATCACCCCCGAGCTCGAGCCCGGCTTCACCCTGCGCCTGGAGGCCGTGCGGGACGGGCGGAGCTACCGGGCCGAGCACGAGGTGTTCGTGCCGGTGCCCGGCAAGCGCCTGGAGGTCAGGGTGAGCGTCCCCGGCGGCCTCCGGCCCGGCCAGCGCGCCACCGTGAACGTCCAGACCACCCTGGGGGGCCAGCCGGTAGCGGCCTGGGTCGGCGTGGGGGCGGTCAACCGCGCCGTCTACGCCCTGCAGGAAGACCTCATCCCCGACCCCTGGCGCTTCTTCTGGGGCAAGCCCTACAACGCGGTGCGGACGGCCTTCAGCTTCCTGGACACCCGCCCCGACGGGCTGGGCGGCGGGGGCGGCGACGGAGCGGGCGTCTACCTCCGCCAGAACTTCCGCGACACCGCCTTCTTTGCCGCCGTCCGCACCGACGCCCAGGGCCGCGCCAGCCTGCAGGTCGAGCTGCCCGACGACCTCGCCGAGTACCGCCTGCTGGCCCGGGCCGTATCCCCCGACACCGCGGTGGGGGAGTACGACGGGGCCTTCCGCGTGGAGCAGCCCGTCTACCTGCGCCTGAGCACCCCCACCTTCCTCACCCGCGGCGACCGCACCACCGCCTACGCCACCCTGCACAACCTCACCGCCCAAACCCAGGTGGTCAAGCTTACGCTGAGCGCGGGCGGGCGGGGTGAGGCCCGCAGCGTGAGCGTGCTGCCCCAGAGCACCCTCGAGGTCCCCTGGCCGCTGCAAGCCCCCGAGAACGCCGACCGGCTGAGCCTCGAGGCCCGCGCCGAGGGCAAGCACCCCGACGCCGTGCGCCTCGTGCTGCCGGTGCGCGAGCGCGGGGAGGAGCTCGAGCTCACCCGCCTGAGCCAGAGCGCCACCGGCCTCCTCACCGACCGCTTCACCCTGCCCGCCGAGGCCCGCCAGGCCGAGCTGCGCCTGTGGGTTGCCCCCAGCCCGCTCGCGGCGGCGCTGGCTAACCCCAACGACCTCCTGGGCCACGAGGACCCCGCCGAAGCGCTGCTGACGGCCTACTGGGTCTGGAAGGGCCTGAGCACGCTGGGCCTGTCCACCGACGCGGCGCGGCAGCAGGTGCAGTCCAACCTCAGCGCCCTGAGCGCCGCCCGCAACGAGGACGGCGGCTGGGGCTGGCGCCCGGGGGCCCGCAGCAACCCCCTCGACACCATCCGCACGGTGCAGGCGCTGGCGGCGGCCCGGCTGGCCGGCTTCGACGACTACGTGATCCGTGACCTGGACCGCACCCTCGAGTACCTCGAGGCCCAGCAGGTGATGTCCAACGACCTGCGGTGGGCGCTGTACCAACTGGGCGTTCTGAGCCGGGAGGAACTGCTCGAGGCCCTGAGCCGCCGCCCCCTCACCCTGCCCCAGATGGCCCGCCTGGCGGCGGAGCTCACCCCACGGCCCGACGCCTACGCCCGCCTCGCCGCGGAGCAAAAGCGCGACAGCGCGGGCCTCAGCATCGGGCAGAGCATAGAGGCCACCGCCTACGCCCTGCTGGGGGCGCTCGCCCTGAACTCCCCCGACGCCCCCGCCTACGCCGGCTGGCTGGCCAACGAGCTGCAGAGCTCGCGCTACCGCACCCCGCGCCAAGCGGCCCTCGCCGGCTACGCCCTGGCGGAGTACCTCGAGGCGCGGCAGCTCACGGGCAGCCCGGGCCCCCTCCAGATCACCCTCAACGGCCGTAGCCTGACCCAGCTCGGCAGCCTGCCCGCCCTCGGCGCCCCGCTGCGCTTTCCCGCCGTCGCCCTCGGCCCGGACAACACCCTCGAGCTGCGCGCCACCGGCCCCGTGGCCCTGCTGCGCCGGGTCATCTACCAGACCCCGCGCTTCGTCCCGCCCCCGCCCGCCGACTTCACCCTCGAGCGCAGCTACTCCACGAACGAGACCGAGCGCTTCGGCGTGGTCGAGGTCCGCCTGCGCCTGCGCCTCACCCTCCCCCGCGAGCGCCTGCGCCTGGAGGACCCCTACCCCGCCGGGTTCGAACCGACCTCGAGCCTGCCCTACCCCAGCGCCCTCGGGCCGGACGGGAACTACTACGCCAGCACCAGCCTGCTCGACGACCGCGCCGTCTTCCTCTTCGAGAAGCTCCCCGCCGGGGAGTACGTGGTGGGCTACAAGCTGCGGGCCCTCTCGTCTGGCACGTACTTCGCCGCGCCGCCCAGGCTGTTTTTGGTCAATGAGCCAAAGCTGTACGCGCTGGGCTCGAGCGGTCAGTTGACGGTGCGGTAGAGCGCCGGGCGCGGGTCGTACGTCCCACGTCCTACGCCGTACGCAAGACGCAAAACGCAAGACGCGAAACGCGAAACGCCTTGTCACCCCCCTTAGCAAGGGGGGCCGGGGGGATACCCCCTCCCCGCGGGCGGGGAGGGACGGGGAGGGGTGAACCACAGGCCAGGAGCAACGGGCCTTCCGCTGACCGCTGAGGGCTCTCAGCGCGCCCACTCCACCACCAGTTCTCGCCCGAAAGCCTGCTTGAAGAGCTTTCCCTGCTTGCTGGCCTCGG
>NZ_KE387027.1:799049-824172 GCF_000430045.1 Calidithermus chliarophilus DSM 9957
CCGTCAGGGAGGGGTGTGCTCTAGGATTCAAAAAGATAGCCTCTGAAGGTCTTTGGTTTGCATGATTATCTTTTTGAATCCGGTATTACCCCCCTTAGCAAGGGGGGCCGGGGGGGATAAACCCTCCCCGCCGGCGGGGAGGGAAGGGGAGGAGTTTCTTTCACCACGAGCCACGTGCCGAAGCTGACGGCTGACAGCTTCCCCCTCCCTACGCCGGATTTTCCATTCGCTTGTACCCGAACGCCAGGGCGGCCAGGGCGGGCAGGAGGGTTAGGGCGGCGAGCAGGAGGAGCCAGAGGGGGCCTTCGGGGCCGGCGAGGTAGGTTTCCCGGCTGCCGAAGGAGAGGTAGACCGGGCGGGCGGCCAGGACCACCAGGGCGGCTGAGTGGAGCAAGGAGAGGCCCATGTAGAGCAGGCCGCCCAGGCCCAGCGGCACCTCGGCGGGGTTGGCGGCGTCGAAGCGGGGGAAGGCCGAGCCGAGGCCCACGCCCAGCCCGGCCGAGGCTACGGCGGAGGCGAGGGCGATGGCGACGGAGATCTGGGTGAGGTTGGTTCCCAGCCCGATCACCTGGGGGGAGAGCAGGCCGAGCATCAGCGCCAGGGGCAGCAGGAAGACCAGGGCCAGGCCGAAGCGGGTCAGCAGCAACGTCAGGCGGCTCACCGGGGCGGTCTGGATCAGCCAGAAGCCGGGGCCCTCGAGCGAGTACAGCGGGTAGGCCAGCCGCACCCCCACCCCCGCGATCACGAAGCCCTGGAAGGCCAGGTGCAAGAAGCCCACCACCACGCGGAAGCGCTCGCCCTCGAGCGGGATGAACTGCAAGCTGGTGGTGTACAGCAGCACCAGCACCCCCACCAGCACGAGCTGGGCGGCCTGGTTGGCGTCGCGGAAGAACAGCCGCAGGTCGCGCACCCACAGCGCCCAAGCCCGGCTGCGCAGGCTCAGGTGGTCCCAGAACCCCGGGCGGGTCAGGCCCCGCTCCTGCACGGTGCCCTCGAGGGAGCGCACCCAGCCGATCTGGTAGGCGTAGCCCGCCACCAGCCCGGCCAGCGCCAGCAACAGCAGGGAGAGCCCGACCAGGACGAAGAAGTCTGTGTTGAACCGGCCCTTCATCAGGCCGTCGAGGGCGTCGGAGGCGAGGCTGGAGGGCAGGAAGGGCGCGGCAGGGTCGCGGAAGCTCTGCAGGAAGCGGTCGAGGGCGTCGGGGTCGGCGAAGTTGGTCTGGAGCAGGGCCTCGGGGCGCACGGCCCGCAGCAGGAAGATCAGGCCGCCGCCCAGCACCGCCCCCACCGCCGCGGCCCACTCCTTCGCCCGCCCCGCCGGGGCGAAGCGCACCAGGGGCAGCGCCAGCCCCACCCCGATGGCGACCGGGAAGGCGTAGAGCGCCAGGACCACCAGCAGGGTGGCCGGGTAGAAGAACCAGGGCGCGTCGTAGAAGGCCCCCACCGCGAAGACGACGGGCAGGGTGAAGAGCGCGGGGATGAGCGCAGTGGTGGCGAAGGTCTCGGCCACCTTGAACAAGAACACCTTAGCGGCACGTTGCGGGAGGGCGAGCAAGATGGGCAGGTCCTCCGAGCTGTAGAGCACGGCGATGGCGTTGGGCAGCGCCGAGAGCACCACGCTCGAGGACAGCACCAGCAGCAGCACGCCCACGATGCGCTCGACGAGCACGTTGCGGGTGAAGACCGCGCTCAGCCGCTCGAGCAGCGAGCTGCGGCCCACGATCTCGTAGGTGATGAACTCCAAGAACCAGGTGGTGCCGCTCCAGGCCAGGTAGGCCAGGCCCAGAGCCAGCAGCAGCCCCAGCGCCGTGGTGGCCGGGGACTGGCGGAAGGTGTTGTAGAGGATGCGGGCGCGGAGGGTGAGCATGGGCGCGTCACTGGAGGATGGGCTCGAGGGCGGCGTCCTCGGTGAGCCGGATGAAGAACTCCTCGAGGTCCTGGGTGCCGTGCTGGTGGAGCAATTCGCGCGGCGTTCCCAGCGCCAGCAGTTGGCCCCGGTGGATCAGCGCGACCCGGCTGCTCACCGCCTCGGCCAGCGGCATCTGGTGGGTGGCGTACAGCACCGCCCGCCCCTGGGCCGAGTAGTTCCTGAGCAGATCCCGCACCTGCCGCGCCGCGTGGGGGTCGAGGCCCACCATCGGCTCGTCGAGGATGAGCACGGGGGGGCGGTGCAGCAGCGAGAGGGCCAGCGAGAGCTTCTGGCGCATCCCGTGTGAGTAGGTCTCGATGAGCGAGGAGGCGAAGCGCTCGAGGCGGAACTCGTGGAGCAGCTCCTCGATGCGCCGCTCGGCCTCGGCCCTGGGGATGCGGTAGACCCCAGCTGCAAAACGCAGGAGCTCAGCCCCCGAGAGCTTGCCGTAGAGGTAGGGCCGGTCGGGCACGTAGCCGAACTGGGCCTTGGCCCTCACCGGCTCCTTCCACACGTCCACCCCGTTGACCAAAGCCCGCCCTGAGGTCGGCTTGAGCAGCCCCACCAACGCCTTGATGGTCGTGCTCTTGCCCGCGCCGTTGGGGCCTAAGAGGGCCACCGTCTCCCCAGGGGCGATCTCGAGGTTTAGCCCTTGCAGGGCCACGAACCGGCCGTAGCGCTTGCCGAGGTTTTCCAGTCGGATCATCACTGGCTTAAAGCCTAAGGCCCTAAGCTGAAGATGAGTGGTGTAAATCTCGCTTTTCGAGCCTGTTTAAGAAGACTTAACCTTGCGAAGGCTCATGGCTCGTGGCATGTGGTGAAAGATACCCCACCCCAACCCTCCCCGCGTGCGGGGAGGGTTTATCCCCCCCAGCCCCCCTTGCTAAGGGGGGTGACAAGGCGTCTTGCGTTTGGCGTACGGCGTAGGACGTACGACCCGCGCCCGGCGTTCGGCTATCGACGTTCAGCCTACGCCCCTTACTTCAGCTCCTCCAGCGCCCGCTGCAGGATGGCATCCTTCTCGAGCTCGATCACGGCCTGCCCACGGTCTTCGGACTGGGGACGGGGCGGCAGGGTCTGGCTGAAGGTGAACTTGCCCTTTTCGTCGGCCTTGGCGGTGTAGGTCTTGCCGCCGACGTTCAGGGTCACGGTCTCGCCGGGCTTGACCCCGGTGCCCTCGAAGGCCAGGGGCACCTCGAAGCGGGTGTCCTTGACCTCGATGTCGGGCTTGACCCCGGTCTTGTTAAGCGCCCGCTTCTTGGGGGTGAGCCACTCGAAGGTCACCAGCGTGAGCTCGCCGCCGTTGGGCAGATCGATGACGTTCTGGCCCACGCCCTTGCCGAAGGTGCTCTCGCCGATCACCTTGGCCCGGCCGGTGTCCTGGATGGCCCCCGCCACGATCTCCGAGGCGGAGGCCGAGTTGCCGTTGACCAGCACCACCATCGGCCCGCTCCACTGCACGCGGCCGCTGGCCTCGCAGAAGAGCTTGGTCTGGGTGCGGTAGCGGGTGAAGACGATGGGCCCTTCCTTGATGAAGGCCTCGGCCACCTGGCAGCCCTGGTCGAGCAGGCCGCCGCCGTTGTCGCGCAGGTCGAAGACCAGCTTCTTCACGCCCTTGTCGCGCATCTCCTTGAGCGCGGCGTTGAGCTGGTCGAAGACCTTGACGTTGGCGAAGGTCTCGAGCGCCACGTAGCCGACGTTGCCCGGCAGGATGGCCTTGGTCACGGAGATGATCTCGACCTTCTGCCGCACCATCTCGAACTTGATGACCGCGTTGCTGCCGTCGCGCCGCACGCCGATGGTCACCTTGGTGTCCTTCGGCCCGCGGATCTTCGAGACGATCTCGTCGACCTCGAGCTTCGTCACGTCCTGGCCGTTGACCTCGGTGATGACGTCGCCCACCTTCAGCCCGGCGTTGTACCCGGGCAGGCCCCGGGTCACCCCGATGATCTGCGCCCCGCCGCCCTTGGCCGGCTGCAGCGACAGGCTCACGCCGATGCCGTAGAACTCCCCCTGCAGGTCCTGGCTACGGATGGAGCTGCTGGTAGGGGCCGTGTAGCTGGTGAACTGGTCATCCAGGGCGCTGATCATGCCCCGGATGCCGCCCTGGATCACCGCGTCCAGCTTCTTCTGGTCGAGCTTTTGCAGGTATTCGTCCTGGATGAGCTGGTAAGTCTGCATCAGCGCCTGACCGTTACGGTTACGCATGAATGCGTCGGAATTGGGCCGCCCGATCTGGGCGTAAACCAGGGCCGCGACCACCGCGCCCCCAACGAGAAGCCAGGAGAAACGCCTCATGCCCTTCATGCTAACGGCAGACCGTGAGAAAAATGGTTATCGGTGGTACAGGGGAGATTAGAGGAGGCTGAAGGGTAAATAGCCGATAGCCCATAGCCGATAGCCGAACGCCTAACGCAAAACGCCAAACGCCTTTTCTTCACCCCCCTTAACAAGGGGGGCTGGGGGGGGATAAACCCTCCCTGCCGGCGGAGAGGGAAGGGAAGGGGTCAACCACAGGCCACACGCTGACGGCTGATAGCTGGCGGCTCACCACTTATACCAGATTCGGTTAGTTCGTCACCGAACGGTGACGGACCAACCCGACCGAAGGGAGTGCTCTAGGATTCAAAAAGATAGCCTCCGGGCTCTTCGGATCGGATGATTATCTTTTTGAATCCGGTATTACCGCTTATGGCCGCCCTTTCCTGCCACATCCCCTTCACACCCGGCTTTTATACTGTCAGCCATGATCGGTTTCCACCGGGTGACCCTCGAGTACGCCCGAACCCAGACCAAGGCGCTTTACGACATCAACCTCGAGATCAAAAAGGGCGAGTTCTGTTTTCTGGTCGGGCATTCGGGGGCGGGGAAGTCCAGCCTGCTGTCGCTGCTGCTGAAGCGGCTCGAGCCCACCAGCGGGGCCATCTACTTCGGCGGGGAGAACCTCAAGGCCCTGCGGGGGGACCGTATCGCGCTGCACCGCCGCAAGATCGGCGTGGTGTTCCAGGACCACCGCCTCTTGAAGGACCAGACCGTCGAGGACAACCTGCTCTTCGCCCTGCGGGTGCTGGGCGTGCCCAAGTCGGAGTGGGAGACCCGCGTGACCCGCGTGCTGCGGCTGGTGGGCTTAGTTCACAAGAAGCGCTCCTTCCCCGAGGAGCTCTCGGTAGGGGAGTCCCAGCGCGTGGCCATCGCCCGCGCCATCATCGGCGACCCGCCGGTGGTCCTGGCCGACGAGCCCACGGGCAACCTGGACCTCACCAACGCCATCATGGTGCTGGAAATTCTCAAGTCCATCCACGCGCGCGGCGCTACGGTGCTGGTGGCGACCCACTCGCGCGAGCTCGTCGAGGCCTACCCCCAGCGCGTGCTGGTGCTCAAGGCCGGCCAGCTCGTGCGTGACGACCGTTCGGGCAAGTACAGCCTGACTTGAGGGGGCTGGGGGGTACGCTGAACGCCGATGGCCGATAGCTGATAGCCGATAGTCGAACGCAGAATGCAGGTCGTGCGTCCTACGTCGTACGCAAAAAGCAAAACGCAAAACGCCAAACGCCGAACGCAAGACGCAAAACGCAAGACGCAAAAAAATCCCCTCCCTCCGGCCGGAGGAAGGGGACGGGGGAGGGTGGGAAGGCTGACGGCTGACGGCTTACCGCTGTCTACCACAGGCCACGAGCTACAGACCACTAACTACAACCGTTTTTCGCCGGGCGCCCAACTTTTACCCTACACCTTTGCCCACGGGGCATCAAGGTTGGAAAGCTCTACCGCCCTCCCGGGGAGAGCAGTACCATAAAGCACCTAAAGGTTGGACGCACCCCCGGTGCAGCCCGCGTGCAAGGGCGGCAGAATCCCCTTCCACCCAGGGCACCTTTAGGCGAAAGGAGCCTGGAATGGGTCTCGAGCCTTCATCCCAGGCTCCGAGGAGGGCCAGAATGAACATTTACAAACTGGTAGGCCGCAACGTCGAAGTCTCCGATGCCCTCAAAAGTTACCTGGACAAGAAGCTCGAGCGCCTCGACCGCTACATGAACGGCATCGTCGATGCCAAGGTCGTCCTCTCGATGGCGACTGCCCCGCGCGTGGAGAACCGCGCCAAGTGCGAGATCCAGATCAACGTGCCCAAGGGGATCGTGCGGGTGGAGGAGTCCGACCCCGACATGTACGCGGCCATCGACAAGAGCGTGGACCGGCTGGAAACCCAGCTCAAGCGGTATAAGGAGCGCCACTTCAACGGCTACCACACCGCCCGCCGCCAGGCGGCCCTCAACGCGACCCCCCCGGCCGCGGTGGTCGAGTCCGAGGAAGAAGAAGCCGCCCCGCAGATCGTGCGGGTCAAGCGCTTCGCGGTCAAGCCCATGGACCCCGAAGACGCCGCCGTCCAGATGGAAGCCCTGGGCCACGACTTCTTCGTCTTCCGCAACGCCGAAACCGAGGAGTTCGCCGTCATCTACCGCCGCCGCGACGGCAACTACGGTCTGATTGAGCCCTCTTGATGAATGCTGATGGCCGATGGCTGGTAGCCGATAGCCGAACGCAAAACGCCAAACGCCGAACGCCGAACGCCGAACGCAAAACGCAAAACGCAAAAAAAATCCCCTCCCTCCGGTCCGGAGGGAGGGGCTGGGGTTGGGTGGGACGGCGGACGGCTTACCGCTGTCTACTACGAGCCCTCGGACTCCCGCCCCCAATCTCATACCGGATTCAAAAAGATAATCATCCAAACCAAAGACCCCCAGAGGCTATCTTTTTGAATCCTAGAGCACTCCCTTCGGTCGGGTTAGTTCGCCGCCATCCGGCGCCGAACTAACCGAATCTGGTATCAGTAATACCTCGAGGGGTCCACCTGCACGCCGTTGTCGTTGGCGACGGCGAACCACAGGGTGTCGGGGGGGATGAGGGGGGCGCCGCCGGTGTAGCCGATGCGCTGGCCCTTGCTCACCTGCTGGCCCTTCTGCACCAGGGGCTCCTGCAGGCCGATGTAGAAGCTCGTGACGTTGCCGTGAGCGATGATGATCCACCAGCCGGTGTTGCTGACGGGGTACTCGTCGAGCACGATGCCGCTGGCGGCCGAGACCACGGGGCTGTACTCGCCGGGGCCCTGGATGACCTGATAGGTGCCCTGGGTGCCGAAGGGGGCTACGATCCGGCCGCCGGGCACGGGGAATTGAAGCGTGCCCACGACGACGTTGGGGATGATGGCGACGGGTTCGGGCTCGGTGGGGGGGCGGGTGGCGTTCTGCTGCGCGGCGAGTTGCTGGCGGCGGCGCTCGGCGGCCTCGCGCTCCCGCTGCCTGCGGGCCTCCTCCTCGCGCCGGCGGCGTTCTTCGGCCAGGCGGCGCTGCTCTTTGGTGATGGCGGCGACGACGCTGTTGAGCTGGCTCTGGAGCTCGTTGCGGGCCAGGAGCGACTCGCGCAGCAGCACCTTGCGCCCCTCGGCCTGCTGCCGCAGGGCGGTGATGGTGCTCTGGAGCTGGGCGCGGCTGTCGGTGAGCTGGTTGATCTTGATCTGGCGGTCGGCCTGCTTGGCGTTGAGGTCGCGCACCAGCAGGACCAGGCGCTCCCGCTGGCCGTTGAGCTGCTCGAGCAGGCGGTTGATGCGCTCGATGAGGTCGGTCTGCTGGTTGCCCAGGTAGCCCACCCAGTTGGCCCGCACCGAGAGGTCGGTGAAGCTCTGGGCCTGCAGCAGGGGCAGGTAGCGCCCGGCCTGCTCGCGGTAGAGGCTGTTGACGAGCGCGGCCAGGCGCTTCTTGAGGTCGGCGAGCTGGGCCTCGTTCTGCGCGATCTCGGCCTCGGTCTCGCGCACCTGCTGCTGCAGGAGGTTGATCTGGCGGCCTAGGTCGGCTTTTTCCTTCTCCAGCCGCCGGATCTCGGCCTCGAGGGCGCGCAGGTCCTTCAGGCGCTGGGCGGTGAGGGCGTCGAGGTTGGCGAGTTCGCGGTTGAGCTTTTCGATGCGCTGCTGGGTGGCCTTCTGCTGCTGGAGGGTCTGCTGGCGCTGGCGCTCGAGCTCGCTGAGGTTCTGCGAGAAAACGCTGGTGGAAAGCAGCACGCACAGCGCGGCGAGCAGCAAGCCCCAGACGCCGTGCCGGATGCCCGCGTGCTTCATAAGTCGCTCTCCTTGAGGTTAGCACGGCTGGAGAGGTAGGCCCCGCCCGTGCCCAGCACCGCCGCCAGCAGCACCAGCGCGCCCCCGGCCATCAGCATGTCGTTGAGGCCGAGCACCGGCAGGAAGGGCAGCAGTTGTTGCAGGGCCGAGGCCAAAAAGCGGTAGGCCAGCAGCCCCAACCCCAGCGCCACCAGCGAGGCCAAGAGGGTCAGGAACAGCCCCTCCACCACGAAAGGCCCCTGGATGAAGCGCCGGGTCGCGCCCACGAGCTGCATCACCCGCAGCTCCTCGCGCCGGTTCTCGATGGACAGCCGGATGGTGCCCATCACGCTGAAGAGGGTGTCGAGCAGCAATAGCCCGATCAGGAGCAGCGCGGCGAAGCGCACCCCGCCCAGCACCCGCAGCAGTTGCTCGGTGATCTCCCCGCCGTAGGTGGTGCTCTCGATGCCCTCCAGCCGCTCGATCTTGCGGGCGGTGTCGCGCACCTGGTTGGGGTTTTTGAGCACCACGCGCAGGGTGTCGGGGAGGGGGTTGTCGATGAGCTCGCGCGCCTGCGAGAGGTAGGGGTAGGAGAGCTGGAGCTGGGCCAGGGCCTCCTCCTTGCTCACGACGCGCACCTCGAGCACCTCCTCGAAGGCCGCGATCTGGTCGCGCAGGACGCTGACGTCGCTGCCGGGTTTGAGGAAAGCCGCGATCTCGACCTCGCGCTCGAGCGAACTGACCACTTTGCCCAGGTTCCACAGCACCAGGCCCAGCAGGAACAGCAGGGTGAACGACACCAGCGAGGTGGTGAAGGTGGCGAGGGTGCTGGTCAGGTGGTGGCGCAGGGCACGCAGCGCTTGAGAGATGGCGTACACGCCCCCTAGTCTAAAGGCCCACGCGCCGAATGCGTGAGCCAGGGCGGCCCCGGCTGAGGGAAGGCCTCAAGCCAGCCGCTCCACGGCGTCGATCAGGGCTCGCGGGTGCTCGCAGAGCAGGCTGGCCCCGTGGAGGGTGAGCTCCTCGCGGCTGCCGTAGCCCCACAGCGCCCCGATGGAAGCCATCCCGTGGGCCCTGGCCGCGGCCACGTCGAACTCCCGGTTCCCGATCATCACCGCCTGGGCGGGCTTCAGGCCGCGGTCGTGCAGGATCCGCCCGATGAGCTTGGCCTTGGGCTCGGAGAGGTCGGGGGGCGTCACGCCGTAGACGGCCTCGAAGTAGGGGCGCAGGCCGAAGTGCCCCAGCATGTCCTCGGCGAAGACCCGGCGCTTGGAGGTCGCCACGACCAGGGTGTAGCCGCCGGCCAGCTCCTCCAGCGCGGCCTCGATCCCCGCGTACACCACCGCGCGGTACTTGCCCGCGGCGTCGTAGCAGCGCCGGTAGACCTCCACGGCCTCGGCTACGCGCGCCTCGCCCACCAGCTCCCGCCAGGAGTGCTCGAGGGGCGGCCCGATGAAGCGGCGCAGCTCCGCGTCGGGCCGGTCGGGGAGGCCAAAGTGCTCGAGGGTGCGGCGGAAACAGCCTAGGATGCCGGGCTCGCTGTCGAGGAGGGTGCCGTCGAGGTCGAAGAGGAGGGTGGTGAGCGTCACTCCGTCATCTTAGGGCCGCCTGGCTGCTCGAGGGCGTTGGTGGGACCGCTCTCAGACCACCTTGCCCGGGTTGAGCAGGCCCTGCGGGTCGAAGAGCCGCTTGAGCTGCCGCATCCACTCCAGCGCCGCCCCGTGCTCGCGGGCCAGGTACTTCTTCTTGCGCAGGCCCACGCCGTGCTCGCCGGTGCAGGTGCCGCCGAGCTCGAGCGCCTTCTCCACCAGCCGCGCCGCGAAGGCCTCGGCCTTGGGGTAGTCGTGCTCGCCCGTGGCGACGAGGGTGTGGAAATTGCCGTCGCCCACGTGTCCCACGATGCTCCCGCCCAAACCCATCTCCCGCAGCAGGCGCTGGGAGTGCCGCACCAGCTCGGGCATGCGGGAGATGGGCACGGCGGTGTCGGTGATCATGAAGGAGCGGCCGGGGTACTGCGCGACCAGGGCCCAGTAGAGCTGGTGGCGCGCCTCCCACTGCGCGGTGCGCTCCTCGGAGGTCCGGGCGGCGTCCACGGCGATCGCCCCGGCCTCGCGCACGAGCTCGAGCGCCATCCGCGACTCGGCCTCGAGCGCTTCGCGGGTCGAGGAGTGGAACTCCACGAAGAGGGCGGGCTTCTCGGGGTAGTCGCGCTGGAGGTAGCGGTTGATGGCGCCAAGGCCCAGCTCGTCGAGCAGCTCGAGCCGCGCGGCGGGGAGCCCGGAGGCCATGATGGCGTAGGCGGCGTCGGCGGCGGCCTCGAGGCCCTCGAAGAAGACCCGCAGCGTGTGGACGTGGCTGGGCAGCGGGTGCAGCCGCAGGGTGAGCCGGGTGATCACGCCCAGCGTGCCCTCCGAGCCGATGAAGAGGTCCTTGAGGTCGTAGCCCGCGCTGGTCTTGCGCACGGCCCGCCCCAGCTCGAGCACCTCCCCGCTCGCCAGCACCACCTGCAGCGCCAGCACGTTGTGGCGCATCCCGCCGTAGCGCACCGTGGTCGTGCCCGAGGCGTTGGTGGCCGCCATGCCGCCCAGCGAGGCGTTGGCGCCGGGGTCCACGGGGAAGAACAGCCCCGTGCCCTTGAGCGCGGCGTTGAGCTGTTCGCGGGTCACGCCCGGCTCGACCACCGCCACGAAGTCCTCCGGCCGCACCTCCAGCACCCGGTTCATGCGCGAGAGGTCGAGGCTGACGGCCACCCCCTGCGGCAGCACGTGGCCCTCGAGGCTCGTCCCCGTGCCGAAGGGGATCACCGCCGAGCCGTTCTCCCGCGCCCAAGCCAGGGTCCGGATCACGTCCTCGAGGCCCTCCGCGTACACCACCGCCTGCGGCAGCGACCGCACGGGATAGGCCTCGTCCTTGCCGTGGGTCTCGAGGTCGGTGGGCGAAGTGCTGACCTTCTCGGCCAGCGCGGCTTTCAGGCTGTCGAGCATGGCTCGAGTTTACCTGCTGAGGGCGCGGGGGAGGGAAGCGGGAAGCCGTCAGCTATCAGCCGTCAGCCGTCAGCCGTCAGCTTGTGGTTCGTGGTTGCCCCTCCCCGTCCCTCTCCGCACGGGGGGAGGGTTTATCCCCCCTGGCCCCCCTTGTTAAGGGGGGAACAAGGCGTTTTGCGTCTTGCGTTTTGCGTACGACGTACGACGTAGGACGTACGACCCGCTATCGGCGTTCGGCGTTTGGCTATCGGCCATCAGCTATCAGCTATCGCTCTCCTCACCCTCCACGCCTCGAGCAACTCCGCCTCCTGCTCCCGGCTGATCCCCGCCACCTTGACCTCGGGCAGGCTCTTCAGCCAGGCCAGGGTGTCCCGGACGGTCTCGAGCACGCTGCGGTACTTCAGGCCCGCCCGCTGGCTGCGCTCGGTGGGGGTGCGGGAGACGCCGTCGCCGGGGATCCAGGCGGGGAGGTCGGCCCACGGGCGCACGCCCTGCTGCTGGAGGAAGTCGGCGTCCACCCAGACGGGCTCGAAGGCGTTGCCGGTGGCCTGGGCCAGGGCCGACTCCAGCTCGGCGAGGGTGAAGTGGGGGCGGGCACCGTTGTAGGTGCCGGGGGTGTTCTGCTCGAGCAGGTGCAGGACGAAGGCGGCGAGGTCGCGGGCGTCGATGAACTGCATGGCGTCTTCGGGCGGGGCGGGGAAGAGCATCTCGCCGCCCTGGGCGGCCCGCCAGGGCCAGTAGGAGAAGCGCCCGGTGTGGTCGTGGGGCCCGACCACCAGGTGCGGGCGCACCACGGTGGCCTGCTCGCCGTAGGCCTCGCGCACGACGTCCTCGCAGACGGCCTTGAGCCCGCCGTAGACCTGCGGGGTCATCTCCTCGGTCTCGGGGTTCTCCACCTGCTGCATGGGGCCGTCCTCGTCGGTGCGGCTGGGGTCGGCGTACACCGAGACCGTCGAGACGAACAGGTAGCGACCCACGCGGCCTTTGAGCAGCGACGTGCTCTGGCGCACCTCGCGGGGGAAGTAGCCGTTGACGTCGATCACCGCGTCCCAGGTGCCCTGCTCGAGCGCCCCCAGCTCGCCCGCCCGGCGGTCGCCGATGAGCTTGTGCGCCTGCGGGAAGAGGTGGGGGTTGGTCTTGCCCCGGCTGAACGTGCTCACCGTGTAGCCCCGCTCCAGAGCCGCCTCCACGACGTAGCGCCCCACGAACTGCCCACCGCCCAACACGAGGATGTTCATGGCTCCGATTGTGTGGGCTTTGAACTCCAGGCGAAACCCCTGTTTTCCAGGTGATGCCCTCTCCACGGCCCGCAAAGCCTGTGTTCCGGGCAATAGGGGCCCGATTAAGTGCTCCTGAGGGGAGGGCCAAGCCTGTTGGTGATGAATTCCCCATGTTCGGGTCATTCCTTCGGCTACGCTAAGTACAGCGATGGGCTGGGGCTCCCTGCCCGCCCACCTACCCCAAGCCGCCGGTCGGGGACACCCCAGGAGCGTGTAACCCTGCCGTGCCTTTACGGTCTCCTACTGCCATGATGCGCGACGCCTCCATCCTCCTTCCTACCCGCCCACAAGAGGCCCTCCCCGACCTTCTCGCCCAGGCCCAGCGCAGCCTGCTGCAAAACGACCCCCTCCGGGCCCTGCGCTACGCCCAGCGGGCCGAGCACCTCGCCCGCCGCAGCGACAGCCGCCCTCAGTGGGCCAGGGCGCAACTGCTGTGGGGCATCGGCTGCCTGCAGCTCGAGCAGCCCGAGATCGCCGTCTTAGTCCTCACGGGGGCCCTGGCGACCTACCGTTTCCTGGGCGACCACGATGGCGAGTGGTACACCCTGCGGCTGATCGCTCGAGGCTGGGAACTCATGCACGACCCCGAGCAGGCCGAGCTCACCCGCCAGGCGGCCGCGTCCCTCGAGCTATCGGAAGGGGCGGGGGTCTCGGGGGTCTGGCCGGATTTGCCCGAGCCCTAGCCCGTTACCTCGGTGGCCTGGGGGTAGCCTGGCGCTACCCCCCTCGCTCGTTCCGTGCCGCTTTGACACTCCGCCTCGAGGATTGTCAAGATTAAATGTGACTTTATGCCGTCTGGAACGGGTTATTTCGGCTTGACAGCTCCGATTGGCTGTTGCAGGCTGAGGTATGGAGCGTCGCAGGACCGAAGTTTGGGAGGACGTCGAAGTTCACCTCGAGCTGGCGCTGGAATTCGACCCCGAGCGGCTCCAGAAGGAACACCCCGGCCTGGGCCTGGTGCTGGCCGAACTCCTGGTCGGGCCGCCGCGCCGCTGGCGCGACCCGGCTGAACTGCTGCCCTACGCGGGCCTGAAAAGCCTCCAGGCCCACCTCGAGCGCCTGCGCTTCAACCCGCTCGAGACCCGCCGCCTGGGCCAAGCGCTCGACCGGCTGTTCACCGCGCTCGAGTTCGAGATCGTGGGGCAGAAGGTCATCTCGATCCCGCTGCCGCCCAACGTCGAGACGCCGGAGGGGTGGCGGGCGAGGAGCGGGGTGTGGCTGTGTCACTTGCCGCTGGCGTCGTGAGTTGGGCGGCGAGCGGCGAGCGCCGAACGCCGATAGCCGATAGCCGAACGCAAGACGCAAAACGCAAGACGCAAAACGCCTTGTTCCCCCCTTAACAAGGGGGGCCAGGGGGGATAAACCCTCCCTGCGCGGGGAGGGGTTTACCACGAGCCACAGGCCACGAGCCTTTTGTGTTCCGCTGACGGCTGATGGCTGACGGCTGCTTTTTCCTCACTCCGCTGGGTTGAGAATTCCTTCGATCTTCTCGACGGCTTCCGGCGGCAGGTCTACCCCGGCGGCGCCGAGGCTTTCCTCGATCTGTTCGGGTTTGGTGGCGCCGGTGATGGCGCTGCTGACGCCCTTGTGGCGCAGGACCCAGGCTAGGGCGAGCTGGGTGCGGGTGAGGCCTAAGGAGTCGGCGACCTTTTTCAGGGCCTTGACCTTCTTGCGGTTTTCCTCGGTGACGAAGCGGCTGGCGAACTGGGGGTAGCGCTCGAAGCGGCTGCCCTTGGGGATGCCCTTGTCGTAGCGGCCGGTGAGCATGCCCTGGGCCAGGGGGCTCCAGACCACCGCGCCCATGCCGTAGCGCTCGGTCTCGGGCAGGATCTCCTTCTCGAAGCGGTCTCGAGCCAGCATCGAGTACTGCGGCTGCTCGACCACGGGCGGGTGCCAGCCCCCGGCCTTGGCGACCTGCACCGCCTCGACGATGCGGGCGGCCGGCCACTCGGAGGTGCCCCAGTAGAGGATGAGGCCGCGGTCGACGAGGCTGCTCATGCTCGAGACGATCTCCTCCATGGGCGTCTCGGGGTCGTGGCGGTGGCAGAAGTAGAGGTCGACGTAGTCGGTGCCCATGCGCTTGAGGCTGCGGCCGATGCTCTCGTGAATGTGCTTGCGCGAGAGGCCGCGGTCGTTGACGTCGTCGGACATGGGCCAGAAGAGCTTCGTCGAGAGCACCAGCGTGTGGCGCGGGAAGTCGGCGAGGGCCTGGCTCATCATCTCCTCGCCCAGGCCCCTGGCGTAGGCGTCGGCGTTGTCGAAGAAGTTCACGCCGCCGTCGTAGGCCAGCTTCACGATCTGCTTGATGGCCTTGCTGTCCTTGACCGCGTCGCCGTAGGTGGTCCAAGCGCCCAGCGAAATCTCCGATACCTTAATGCCCCACTTGCCGAGTTTGCGGTAGCGCATCGCCATAGGGTCACCTCGGGGGCAATCTACCCTCGCCGCCCCTCACCCGAATGTGAGCCTCAACCGTTCGGGCGCGGGCTCAGGGCTTGGCAGGGTCGAGAACCAGGCTCTCCTCGAACTCGATCACGGCCGCCGGGGCCGTGAAGCCGTTGGTCTTGTGGCTGCTGTCGCAGAAGGGCTTGTTGCCCGATCCCCCGCAGCGGCACAGCGAAACCCTCGGCTTCTCGACGACGCGCTCGCCCTCGGCGGTGCGGAAGACGTAGCGACCGCCGGTCTCGATCACGATGGGCCCGTTTTCCCTGAACTCGAGCTTCATGCCTACCAGTTTAGCCAGCGACGCCGCGGGCGAACTGTGGCCGAATTCAGGTCCAGCGGCTGCCCCACTCGCGCATGGCCTCGAAGATGGGGCCCAGGGCGCGGCCTTTCTCGGTGAGGGCGTACTCGACGCGGGGCGGGACCTCGGGGTAGACGGTGCGGGTGATGAGGCCCTGCTCCTCGAGCTCTCTGAGCCGCTCGGTGAGGGTCTTGGGGGAGATGTGCTCGAGGTTCTTCTTGATTTCGTTGAAGCGCTTGGTGCCCATCAGGAGCTCGCGCACGATCAGGCTGGTCCAGCGGTTGCCGATGAGGTCGAGGGTGCGCTCGACCGCGCACTCCTTGCGGCAGGCGTCCATTCCGTACTTCACGGGTACTAAGTTACCATCTGGTAACTACTTCCCAAAGTGAAGTGTTGCCTGCTAGCCTCATTTTCGGGGCCGTCAGCCTATTCCTTGCGCCGGCTCGTGCAGGAGTACCGGCATACCTGGACTGGAGGAACAACGTGAAAATCACCGTGTTGGGCGCTACCGGACGCACCGGCAAGCAATTGGTCGAACAGGCGCTGGCCGCGGGCCACGAGGTTCGAGCCTTCGTGCGCAACCCGGCCAAGCTGGGGCTGAGCCACCCCAGGCTCGAGCTGATCCAGGGCGAGCTCGACGACGTGGGGGCGCTCGAGCGGGCCGTCGCCGGGCAGGACGCGGTGCTCTCGGCGCTGGGCCCGGTGCGGGGCGGCCGCAAGGACCTGATGGAGCTGGCCGCGCGCAACGTGACGGCGGCGATGAAGAAGGCCGGGGTGCGCCGCCTGATCACCCTCACCGGGGCGGGCGTGGCCCAGCCGGGCGACGAGCCCAAGGCCTTCAACCGCCTGATGAGCTTCCTGCTCGGCGTTTTCGCCAAGGACGTGCAGCTCGACTCCACCCGCCACGCCGAGATCGTGCGGGCTTCGGGCCTGGACTGGACCATCGTGCGCGTCCCGGTGCTCACCGACGGGCCCAAGACCGGCAAGTACCGCGTGGGGATGGTGGGCATCAACTCGGGCTCGCGCATCAGCCGGGCCGACGTGGCGCACTTCATGCTCGAGCAACTCGGCAGCAAGGAGCACGTGGGGCGTTCGCCCATGGTCAGCTACTGAGCTTTCCGCGGGCGCCGGGCTGTGAGCGGGAACCTTTTCCCCGCGCCGCCCCGGCTCGAGACTTGGAGGAGCATGAGGATCGAAGTTTTCGCCGACATCGCCTGCCCCTGGTGCTACATCGGGGAGAAGCGCCTCGAGCGGGCCTTGCAGCAGCGCCCCGGCTTGGAGGTGGAGCTCGAGTGGAAGCCCTTTCAGCTCCAGCCGGGCATCCCGCCCGAGGGCTATCCCTGGGAAGAGTTCATGGCCCGCAAGTTCGGCGGGCTCGAGCGCATGCGCTCGGCCTTCGAGCAGGTGGCCCGCGCCGGGAGGGCGGAGGGGCTGGAGTTCAACTTCGGCCGCGTGGCCCGCGCCATCAACACCGCCGACGGCCACCGCCTCATCCTGTGGGCGGCCCGCGCCGGCCGGCAGTGGCCGCTGGCCGACGCGCTGTTCAGGGCCCACTTCACCGACGGCAAGAACCTCAACGACCCGGGGGACTTGCTCGAGGTGGTGGCCTCGGCGGGCCTGGACCGTGAGGCAGCCCGTGAGTTCCTCGCCAGCGGCGAGCTGCGCGACGCGGTGGAGGAGAGCCAGCGCCTCGCCGAGCGCTTCGGGGTTCAGGGCGTGCCCTTCTTCGTCTTCGGCCGCAAGTACGCGCTTTCCGGGGCGCAGCCGGTGGAGGTGTTCTTGCAGGTGCTCGACCACGTCGCCCAGGAACAGGCCACCGCCTCCTGAGCGCCATTTGACGCCGGGCGAAGCGCGCCCGACAATACGGCCGATGTACGCGACCCGCCTGGCCTACGTGCACCTGAAGGTGCGGCACCTCGAGGCCGCCGTCACCTTCTACACCCGCTTCCTCGACCTCCAGCTCTCCGAGCGCTTCGACAAAACCTCGCTGCTGGCCTCCTCCGACAGCGACGCCCACTTCGAGCTGGCCCTGACCGAGGGCGAACCCGCCGGACCCGTCACCCTGGGCTTCGCCGTGGCCTCCCCCCAGGACTTCGAAGCCGCCCGCAAGTTCGTAGAACTCGAGGGCGTGCGCCACGGGCTCGAGGACCGCGGCATCGCCTGGGTACTGAGCCTGCAAGACCCCGACGGCAACACCGTCGAACTCTTCCTCGACCGCCGCACCTCGGGCGGGGCGGCTTTTTGGAGAGGGGAGACGGTTCCACTTCCCGGTGACGACGGGAAGCGGTAAGCGGTCAGCCATCAGCCATCAGCCGTCAGCTTGTAGCTCGTAGCCTGTGGTAGGCCCCACCCCGTCCCTCCCCGCCGGCGGGGATGGGTTATCCCCCCTAACCCCCCTTGTTAAGGGGGGAACAAGGCGCCTTGCTAAGGGGGGAACAAGGCGTCTTGCGTCTGGCGTCTTGCGTTTTGCGTTTGGCGTACGACGTACGACGTACGACCGGCGTTCGGCGTTCGGCTATCAGCTATCGGCTATGGGCTATCGACTATCGGCTATCGACCCCTCTAAACATCCCCTTCTCACCCCAGGCGTATACTTGTACCCAGTAAAAGGGGGAATAAAGTGCGCCGACTGCTACGTCTTTTGGGTCGCCTGTTGCTTTTTGCCGTCGTCCTGGTGGTCCTGGCCGGAGGAGTGGGGTGGCTGTGGCTGCGCGGGGCTACCTTGCCCCAGCACAGCGGGCGCCTGGCGCTGAAGGGGCTCATGGCTCCGGTGGAGGTGCTGCGCGAGCCGGGCGGGGTGGTGCACCTCAAGGCCCAGAGTGAGGAGGACCTGTTCTTCGCGCTGGGGGTGGTGCACGCCCAGGACCGGCTGTGGCAGATGGAGTTCCAGCGCCGGGTGGGGGCGGGGCGGCTGTCGGAGGTGGTGGGCGCGGCGACCCTCAGCCAGGACAAGTTCCTGAGGACCTGGGGCTTCTACCGGGCGGCCGAGCAGGGCTACGCCAGCCTCTCGCCGGAGGGCAAGGCCATCGTGGACGCCTACGTGGCCGGGATCAACGCCTACCTCCAGACCAACCCCCCGCTGCCCCTCGAGTACCGCCTGCTGGGCTTCCGCCCCGAGCCCTGGAAGCCCGCCGACGTGCTGGTGTGGGCCAAGATGATGGCCTACGACCTCTCCGGCAACTGGAGCGACGAGCTCCAGCGCTACCGGCTATTGGCGAAAGGGGTCAAGCCCGAGCGCCTGGCCCAGCTCCTGCCGCCCTACCCGGCCAACGGCGTGACCATCATCCAGGCCGCCGACCTGCCCCCCTTGCCCAGGCCCGCCCCCGCGCCCACCCCCAGCCCCGCGCCCAAGCCCGAACCGTCCGCGCGGGTCCAGGCGGAGGCGCTGCTGGGGCTCGCCGCCTCGATCCCGCGCTTCATGGAGGCCTCGAACAACTGGGTGATCGCGGGTTCGCGCACCACCACCGGCAAGCCCCTCCTGGCCGACGACCCCCACCTGGGCCTGGGCGTCCCCTCGCTGTGGTACCTGGCCCACCTCGAGGCCCCCGGCTACAGCGCCATTGGGGCCACGCTGCCCGGGGTTCCCGGCGTGGTGATCGGGCACAACGACCGCATCGCCTGGGGCGTGACCAACGTGGGCGCCGACGTGCAGGACCTTTACGTGCTCGAGGACAGCGCCTCCAGCGGCTACCGCTACAAGGGGCGGCTCGAGCCCTACCGCGTGCGCAACGAGGTGATCAAGGTCAAGGGCGAGCCCGACGTGGCGCTGAAGGTGCGCGAGACCGTCTACGGCCCCGTGATCTCCGACGTGGTGGGCGACGTGCCCGGCGGCAAGCCCCTGGCCCTGCGCTGGACCGCGCTCGACGCCCAGGACCGGCTGCTCGAGGCCTTCGTGGGCATCAACCGCGCGAAGAACTGGGCCGAGTTCACCGAGGCGCTCTCGCTCTACTCCACCCCTAGCCAGAACTTCGTCTACGCCGACGTGGACGGCAATATCGGCTACGTCGCGCCCGGCAAGTTCCCCATCCGCAAGCCCGGGCACACCGGCCTCACCCCCGTCCCCGGCGACGGCAGCCTCGACTGGCAGGGCTACGTGCCCTTCGAGCGCTGGGCCAGGGTGCTCAACCCCAAGGAGGGCTTCATCGTCAGCGCCAACAACCGGGTACTGCCGCCGGGCTACCCCAACCAGATGTCGCTGGAGTGGGCCGAGCCCTTGCGGGCCGAGCGCATCCGCCAGTTGATCCTGGCGAAACAGAAGCTCAGCCTCGAGGACGTGCAGGCCATGCAGCAGGACCAGTACTCGCTGCTCTACCGCGACTTCCGCCCGCTGCTGCAGGCCCTGAGCGCCCTCTCCGAGCGGGCTAACGCCTGGAAGGCCCGGCTGTTGGCCTGGGACGGCAACATGCGCCCCGACTCGGTCGAGGCGACGGTCTTCCAGACCTGGTACACCGAGCTCACCCGCCTGCCCGCGAAGGAGGTGGGCCAGGAGTTCTGGGACGAGCCCCGCTACCTGCTGCGGGCCATGCAGTCGGGCGACCCCAACTGCGACCAGAAGGAGACCGAGGTGGTGGAAGGCTGCCTCGACTACGCCGCCCTCGCCCTCGACGCCGCCCTCGACCGCCTGGGCGACAACCCCCCGGCCTGGGGCAGCGTGCACCGCGCCGTCTTCGACCACCCCATCCTGACCAACAGCCCCCTGAAGCGCTTCTCCGACCGCAAGGTGCCCTTCGGCGGCGACCGCTACACCGTCAACGTGGGCCCCTACAACGCCAAGACCTTCGAGCAGACCCACGGCCCCAGCTACCGGCACATCGTCGACCTGGCCGACGTGAACAACTCCCGCTTCGTCCACCCCATGGGCCAGTCGGGGAACCTGCTCTCGGCGCAGTTCGACGACCTCTTGCCCATGTGGCAGAAGGGCACCTACCTGCCCATGCGCACCGAAGACTACCCGGTGCGCGAGCGGCTGTCGCTCGAGCCCGGCCGCTGAATCCCTCAGTTTCGCAGGGTGAACCACCGGCCTGCCGGCGGAGAGGGCCGGCATTCAGCCATCAGCCATTAGCCATTAGCCATCAGCTATCGGCTATCGACTATCGACTATTGACTATTGACTATTGACTATTGACACCCCAGCCCCTTTAGCCTAGTGTACTAGTTAGCTAGTGCACTACATGGGAGGTCAAATGGTTCAAGCGATTCCCAAAACTCAGCCCACCCTGAAGGCGCGGGGAGAAACCGTGCTGCGGGTCGAGGGGCTGAGCAAGCGGTTCGGGGGCGTGGTGGCGGTGGAGGGGGTGGACCTGGAGGTCCGCCGCGGCGAGATCTTCGGCTTCCTGGGGCCTAACGGGGCGGGGAAGACCACCACCTTGGGCATGATCCTGGGGCTGGTCGAACCGAGCGCGGGGAAGGTGGAGCTGCTGGGGGAGCCCGTCCGGCCGGGGCGCACGCACGCGCTGCGCAAGGTGGGGGCTTTGCTGGGGGCGCCCGCGATCTACCCGCACCTGAGCGCGCGGCAGCACCTCGAGCTGATCGCGGGGCTGCAGGGGGGTGTTTCACGGCAGCGCGTCGAGGAGGTGCTCGAGCAGGTGGGGATCGCCAGGGCCGCGCACCGGGCGGCGGGGTCGTACTCCACCGGGATGAAGCAGCGGCTGGGCGTCGCGATGGCGCTGCTGGCCGAGCCCGAGCTGCTGATCCTCGACGAGCCCTCCAACGGCATGGACCCATCGGGCATGAAGGAGATGCGCGAGCTGATGCGCTCGCTGGCCGCGCAGGGCGTCACCATCATCTTCTCGAGCCACATCCTGCACGAGGTCGAGCAGGTCTGCGACCGCATCGCTGTGATCCACAAGGGCAAGCTGGTGGCCCAGGGGGCGGTGCGCGACCTGCTGGCGAGCGGCGACGGGGTGCGGGTCCGGGTGGAAAGCCCCGAGGAGGCGGCGCTGGTGCTCGGCGGGCTGGCCGAGCGGGCGGAGGTGCAGGGGGAGTACCTGCTGGTCGGCGGGCTCGAGGCCCGGGCCGTGGTGACCCGGCTGGTTCAGGCCGGGCTGCCGCCCAGCGAGGTGGTGCCCATCGAGAGCGGCCTCGAGGAACTGTTCCTCGAGCTCACGGGAGGTGGGCAGTGACTCTGGGAATTCTCAAGCTCGAGGCCGACAAGGCCTTCCGGCGCAGGGGTGCTTGGCTGTTGCTGGCTTTCGCGGCCGCGCTGGTGGGGCTCGTCGAGTACCTGATGCTGCGGGAGCAGGCCCCTGCCCGCCACTACGCCCTCACGCTGCTGCTGAGCAGGGAGGCCGCGCAGAGCCTGGGCATCTTCGCCGCCGCGATCCTGGGTGCTTGGACGGCGCAGGAGTACGGCTGGCGGACCCTGGCCCTGCTGTTCTCCCGGGGCACCCCGCGCGGGGCCTGGCTGCTGGCGCGCTGGCTGGCGATGCTGGGCTCGCTGGCGCTGGTGGTGGCGATGCCGTTCGGGGTGAGCCTGACGGTCCTCAGCTTCTACGCGGGGGGCTGGCCCGCGCAGTTGCAGGCCGACGGGGCCCGCATAGCGGCGACCGTCCTGCAGACGGCGGTGGCGGGGCTGCCGTACCTGGACCTGGCGCTGTTCCTGGCGGTGGTGGGGCGCTCGGTGGCCGCGGCGCTGGGCGGCGTGCTGGGCTACGCGCTGGTGCTCGAGGTGGTGATCGTGCAGTTTTGGCCCGAGGTGGGCCGCTACCTGCCGGCGTCGCTTGGCGAGGCCTGGCTGAGCGGCGGGGCCGGGCTCGGCGCCGAGCTCGCCGGGGTAGTGGGCTACGCGCTGGCTTTCGTGGTGCTCTCCTGGGCCGTCCTGCGCCGCCAGGACCTGGGGGGTTAGCCGTGGGCTTCACCAGGCTTTCGCATTCCATCGGCACCGTGCCGGCCTTCCGGGCCGGCCCAGGAGGTGGGTAGCGTGTGGCAACTCGACACTGAAGCCGGACCCATCTACGCACAGATCGTTCAAGGGGTGAAACGCATGCTGGCGAACGGAAAGCTCAAGCCCGGCGACAAGCTCCCGTCGGCCCGGGATCTGGCGACCGAACTCAAGGTCAACCCGAACACCGTCATCCACGCCTTCGGCGAGCTCGAGCGCGAGGGCTTGAGCGAGACGCGGCGGGGGCTGGGCACCTTCCTCAAGGAGGACATCGAAGTAGGCCGGCTCCGGCATTCGCTGCTCGTCGAGGCCGCGCGGCGCTTCATGGCCGAGGCGAGGGCCCTGGGGCTCAGCCCCGAGGAGGCCCGGCAGGCGCTGCAGGAGGTGTCGGATGCTGGCTAGGCTCGAGGCCGTTACCAAGCGCTACGGCGGGAGGGAGGGGCTGCACGACGTGAGCCTCGAGCTCCCCCAGGGGCAGGCCCTGGGGCTGCTGGGGCTCAACGGGGCGGGCAAGACCACCCTGCTGAAGCTGCTGGCCGGGCTGCTGGTGCCCAGCCAGGGGAGCGTGGAGGTGCTGGGGGGCCGCCCGCGCGCCATGCGGGCCCACGTGGCCTACCTCTCCGACGCCGAGACCTACCCCTGGCTCTCGCCCGCCGACGGCGAACGGCTGATGGGGGGGCTCTACCCCGACTTCAACCGCGCGCGCTACCGGGAATTGCTGGGCTTCCTCGAGGTGCCCTCCCGGCCCTCGCGCGCCCTGTCGCGCGGCCAGAAGGCCCGGCTGCGGCTGGCGATGGCGCTGGCCCGCGAGGCCAGGCTCTTCCTGCTCGACGAGCCGCTGGCGGGCATCGACGTGATCTCGCGCGACCGCATCCTCAAGACGCTGGTGCGGCAGTGGCGCGAGGACGCGACGCTGGTGCTCTCCACCCACGAGGTGGCCGAGGCCGAGGGCATCTTCGACCGGGCGGTGTTCCTCAAGGACGGGCGCGTCGTCCTCGACGCGGGCGCCGAGGAGCTACGCGCGCGGGGCAAGAGCGTGCGCGAGACCTTCGTGGAGGTGCTGGCATGAACGCGCTGCCGACTTTGCTGTGGCTCGAGCTCCGCAAGTCCCAGTCCTTCGTGATGGTGCTGGCGGGCATCCTGCTCCTGACGGCGGTGGGCCTGGCCCGCCTCACGGCCAACGCCCTCAACACGCCGGAGGAGGAGGCGGTGGTGCTGTTCTCGCTCGCCGCGGTCATCGGGGGCACCCTGCTGGTGGTCGCGCTGTTCATCAGCGCGCGGCAGGACGGCGCCGGGCTGCTGCTCAGCGTGCCCGGGGGGCTGGCGCACCAGGTGGCCCGCTTCGTGTACTGGGGCCTGCTGGGGGCGGCGTTCGCCCTGACCCTGGCGCTGCTGCTGTGGGCCTACCTCGACCGCACGGTGCCGGGGATGCCGGGGCTGGGCAGCGTGCTGACGTTCGTGTTCTACGGGTTGGGGCTGGTCTGGCTGCCGGGCGTGGCCTACCTGCTGCTCGCTTTCAGCTACGTGCAGAGCTACCAGCTCTCGAGGCTGGGCTGGCTGGCTGGGCTGGCGGCCTTCCTGGGCTTCTTCGGGCTGGTCGACGTGCTGGTGGAGGTGGGCTCGAAGGTCGCCTACGCGGCGCTGCCCCCCGTGACGATCTCCTTGCAGAGCCTGGGTAGCCGGCTCGACGATATCCGGCTGCCGCTCGAGCCGCTGCTGCTGAGCCTGGCGCTGGCCGCGGGCCTGGTGGTGCTGGCCGGGCGGGTGTGGGACGAGGTGGAAGCATGAACTTCACCTTCTTGAACCTTGTGGGGTACGCCCTGTTGGCGGTGGCCGCCTTCCTGCTGTGGCGCGGCAGCACGAGCCTGAGCGCGCGGCTGGTGAGCGTAGGGTTTTTGGGGCTGATCCTTTGGGGCACGCTCAGCAGCGACGGCGCCGCCGAGGACAACCGCTTCCGGGGCTACCGGGAGGACGCCTTCCAGATCAGCTCGAGGGCCGACTGCCTGGGCTGCTCGACGGGCAAGCGCGAGGGGGTCTGGTTCGTGCGGGGAACGGTGCTCGACGGGGTGATGGTGCTCAAGGCCGAGCAGGTCGTGGCCTACAAGGTCGTCTGGGCCGGGGGTGGCGGGGTGTACCTGGACGGCCAGCCCCAGGCCGGCGGCTGCTTCAGCCGCGAGCTAGCGCCCCAGGGCATCGCCGACCTCCGCTTCGAAGGCGCCCTCCAGGCCCGGCTGGAGGTGGGGCCGGGGCTCAGTTGCGGCTGAGGCATGACTTTAGTCAGTGGGCAGCCCTATCAAGCTTTTCTATGCTCGCTTTCAGGAGGAGTAAATGCTCGAGGTATTGACCCAACCTGTTCGTTTCTTCGAATCCCTGCGTGGCCGCAAGCCCGACCTCCTGCCGCCGCTGCTGGTAGTCGTGGCCGCGCTCGCGCTGTCGGCCATCGCCTCGCAGGTCTCCGCGCGCCTATTACCGGCCGTGTTCCCGGGCGGGGCCGGGCTGCAACTGGCCTTCGCGCTGGCCGGGGCCTTGGTCTTCGGCCTGATCCTGTGGGCGGTGGGCGCGGGCCTGCTGCGCCTGCTGGCGGGGGCGGGCTCGAGGGCCTGGGAGCTGTACGGCTGGGCCTCGGCGCCCGTGCTGGTGCTGGCGCTGGTGTCGCTGCCCCTGGCGGCGCTGATGCCGGTGACCGGCGACCTGCCCCCGCCCCCCGCCCTCACCGACGCCGAGGCCCTGCAGCAGTGGCAGCGGGAGTATGAGGGGGTCATCGCCGCGGCGCCCGTCACCCGCGTGCAGCAGGGGTTGAGCCTGGTCGCCGCGCTGTGGAGCTTGTGGATCGTCTACAGCGGGCTACGGGTGCTGGCCCCGGCGCGGGCCCTGCTCGCCACCGGCGTGGTGGCGGCGCTCAGCCTGGGCCTGCTGGCCTGGAGCCTGCGCTAGAGAGGACCGGACTGCGATGAAGCGAATGTGGTATTCGGCTTTGGTATTGCTGGGCGGGCCGGTGCTGGCCTTCGGGCCGCTGGACGCGCTGGCGTACCAGAGCCCCGAGCTCACCCCCGCCCGCAAGGCCCTCGAGGCCGCCCGGTTGCGGGCCGGGACCACCGCGCTGGGGCTGGGGGCCAACCTGGCCTACGAGCGCACGAACGACGGCAACGGCTACAAGGCGGGGCTGGGCTGGCAGTGGAACTTCACCGCCCGCCTCGAGGCCGAGCAGGCCGTGGCCCGCGCCGAGCGCGAGGTGCGGCGGGTGG
>NZ_KE387027.1:824272-927782 GCF_000430045.1 Calidithermus chliarophilus DSM 9957
CCCGCGAGGCCCAGGCCCGCGGCGCCGGCGAGCTCGAGGCCGCCCGCAAGCGCTTCGCCGCCGGCTCCATCGCCCAGCTCGCCCTCAAGCAGAGCGAGATCGCCAAGGCCGAGGCCGACCGCGGCGTGCTCGCCGCCCAGGTCGAGCTGTGGCAGGCGATCTACGGCCTGACGGTGGCGGGGAACGGGTAGAAGATGGCTTGTGGCTGTAGGGCATTTCCCATGCGCCACGGGCCCGAAGATTGCGCTGAAGGCTGAAGGCTGACAGCCCCATAGGAGAAACATGCGACGCTGGATTTGGATCGTGCTGATTCTGCTCTCGGGCGGGCTCACCCTTTGGGGGTTGCTCCGGCCCCAGGGGGAGCGAGGGCTCGCGGTGAGTGTGGTGCGCGCCGAGCAGGGGGAGTTCGTGCGGGAGGTGCGGGCCAGCGGCTCGGTGGAGGCCCGGCTTTACGCCCTGACCTTCCCGCGCCCGGGCCGGGTGGCCGAGGTGCGGGTCAAGGAGGGGCAGGCGGTGAAGGCCGGCCAGGTGCTGGCCGTGCTCGAGACCGCCGACGACCGCGAGAAGCTGCGGGCCAGCCGCGAGAGCCTGGCCGCCTTGCAGAGCCGGGTGCAGGCCCAGGAGGCCGACTACCGCTCCAACAGCGCCAAGCTGCAGACCCAGCTTGCCGAGGCCCGGCGCAACCTCGAGCTCGCCGAGCGCCTGCTGGCCCTGGGCAGCGCGGCCCCCAACGAGGTGGCCCAACTGCGCCGCCAGGTGGCCGACCTCGAGGCCCAGCTCGCCAGCCTGGCCCAGGGCAACCGCAGCAGCCTGGCCGAGCTCCAGGCCCAGCTCGCCGCTCGGCGCTCGGAGATCGCCGCGCTCGAGCGCGCCCTGGCCCAGGCCGAGCTGCGCTCGCCGGTGAACGGGACGGTCTCGAGCGTGGGCTACCTAGCGGGCGTGGACACCGGCACCAACGCCGTCCGGGTGGTGGAGGCCGGCAGCCTGCGGGTGCAGGCCCGCCTGGCCGAGGCCGACGTGGGCACGGTGCGGCCCGGCCAGCCCGTCCGGGTCGAGCTCGACGCGGCCCCCGGCGTGGGGCTGGAGGGCAAGGTCGAGCGCCTGGGCGTGCAGGCCGAGGTCGCGGGTAGCGGCGGCAGCGCGGTGCTACCGGTGTTCGTCCGCTTCCTCACCCCCCAGGCCGAGAAGCTGGCCCGGCCCGGCCTCACCGCCACCGCCCGCATCACCACCCTGCGCCTCCCTCAGGCGGTCAAGGTGCCGCTCGAGGTGCTCGTCGAGGAGGGGGGCCGGAGCTACGTGTGGCGGGTGGACGAGGCCACCAAGACCGCCCGGCGCCAGGCCGTGACCGTGCGAGCCCGCAACCTGACCCACGCCGCGGTGGAGGGGCTCGGGGCCGGCGCCCTGCTGGTCTCGCTGCCGCCCGAGGCCCTCGAGGACGGCCAGAAGCTCAGCTACCGCCTGCCCGGGCCGGGCGAGGAGTGACCGTGGCCGCAGTCGTGGAGATGCAGGGCATCACCAAGACTTACCGCTCGGGCAGCAGCGCCCGCACGGTGGAGGTCCACGCCCTGCGCGGGGTGGACCTGAGCATCGGGCAGGGGGAATACGTGGCCTTGATGGGCCCCTCCGGCTCGGGCAAGAGCACGCTGATGCACATCATCGGGCTGCTCGACTCCCCCAGCGGAGGCAGCTACCGGCTGGGCGGGCAGCCGGTGGAGGGCCTGAGCGAGGCCGAGCTGGCGCGCATCCGCAACCAGCGGGTGGGCTTCGTGTTCCAGGCCTTCTTCCTGCTGCCCCGCCTCACCGCGCTGCACAACGTCGCGCTGCCGCTGGTCTACCGGGGCGTGCCGAGCGCCGAGCGCCTGCGGCGGGCCAGGGCCGCCCTGGAGTCGGTGGGCCTGGGTGACCGGCTCGACCACCTCCCCTCCGAGCTCTCCGGCGGGCAGAAGCAGCGCGTCGCCATCGCGCGGGCGCTGGTGCAGGAGCCCGACCTCCTGCTCGCCGACGAGCCCACCGGCAACCTCGACTCGCGCTCGTCGGAGGAGATCCTCGAGCTCTTCGACCGGCTGCACCGCCAGGGCAAGACCATCGTGATGGTGACCCACGAGCCCGACGTGGGGGCCCGCGCCCAGCGCATCGTGCGGCTGCGGGACGGCAAGATCGCCGAGGGAGGCGCGGCATGAACCCGCTCGAGAACTTCCGCATGGCCTTCGAGTCGCTGTGGGGCAACAAGCTGCGCAGCTTCCTGGCCTTGCTGGGCATCGTGATCGGGGTCTTCGCGGTGACGGCCATGATCAGCCTGGGGCAGATGGCCTCGGCCGGCATCACCCAGGACCTCGAGGCCATCGCCGGGCGCAGCATCTTCGTCCAGCCCAACTTCAACGAGGGCCAGACCTCCGACACCGCCCCCATCCGCGACGAGGACGTGGCCGCCTTGCAGGTGCTGCCGGTCAAGGTGCTGCCCCAGCTCTTCACCAACGCCCAGTACGAGAGCAAGCCCGGCGAGCGCCGCTCGATCACCCTGCAGGGCACCCCCGGCGACTTGCCCGGCCTCGACCCCACCAACAAGATCGCCCGCGGCCGCTACTTCACCCAGGCCGAGGCCCGGGGCGGGCTGGCGGTCGCGGTGCTCTCCGACCGCGCGGCCAAGGACCTCTTCCCCAACCGCGACCCCGTCGGCCAGGTGGCCCGGCTCTACTACCCCAGCGGGGGCCGCCTCGAGCTCACCGTGGTGGGGGTGCTCGAGCCCCCCAGCGGCCTCTTCGGCGGACTCTCCTCCAGCGCCACCGTCTACGCGCCCATCCCCCTCATCTGGAGCACCTCGCCCTTCACCCGCAAGGGCCAGTACGACTTCCTGGTGCTCTCCCTCGACAAGGGCGCCGACGCCCAGCAGGTCTCGAAGCAGGTGCGCCGCATCTTCGAGGCCCGCTACGGCAAGGGCAAGTTCTCCATCCAGTCCACCGAGAGCTTCCAGGACACCCTGCGCAGCATCACCGTCATCCTGCAGGCGCTCCTGGGCGCCATCGCGGGCCTGAGCCTGCTGGTGGGGGGCATCGGGATCATGAACATCATGCTGGTCTCGGTCACGGAGCGCACCCGCGAGATCGGGCTGAGAAAGGCCCTCGGGGCCACGGCGGGCCTGGTGCGCCAGCAGTTCCTCATCGAGGCGGTGGTGCTCACCCTGGTGGGGGGTGTCCTGGGCGTGGCCCTGGCGGCCGGGCTGCTGGTGCTCATCACCGCCACGGTGCCCTTTTTCAAGGTCTTCATCCTCAGCCCCACCACCATCCTGCTCTCCCTGGCGGTGAGCGCCCTCATCGGCCTGTTCTTCGGGGTGTGGCCGGCGGCGCGGGCGGCGGCGTTGGACCCGATCGAGGCGTTGCGGTACGAGTAGTCACGCGGGTTGTGCGCCGTACGTCATACGCCGAACGCCGATAGCCCATAGCTGAACGCAAAACGCTAAGCGCGGGTCGTACGTCTGATGCGGGTCGTACGTCCTACGTCGTACGCGAGACGCAAGACGCAAGACGCCTTGGCCCTCGACCCTCGACCCTTAGACGAGCCTTAGAGCTTTCCCACTAGCTTTGTGATCGTGCAGGTGCTGCTCAGTGGGGCGCGGGCCAGGGCGGCGGAGGTGGCTTCGGCGCTGCCGTAGGCGCTGAAGCCTTCCCAGACTTCGGGCGTGTTGGTGGGCGTGGCGCGGCAGACGACCCGCTGGCCGTCGGGGAAGAAGACGGTCACGCTGAAGACCGGGCCGCTCGAGGTGATGCTGTGGACGAGGGCGGCCGGGAGCTTGCCGGTGGGCACCTCGGCGGTGGCGCTGGCGGAGCGGAGGGTGCTGCTGCTGAGCCCCTCGGCGCCGACTTCGATGATGAAGAAGTCCTGGGGGGCGTTGCTGCCCTTGAGCTGCACCTTCCACATCTCGCCGCGCTTGAGCTCGAGCGCCGGGCGCGGGGCGGGCTGTCCGGCCGTCGGAGGGGTGGTGCTGGGGGCGGGGTCGCGGTTGCTTTCCATGGGCATGCAGGCGGTCAGACCGAGAACGAATGCGCTGAGGAGGAATGGGATTCGCCTCATGTTCCCATTACAACCGAAACTCATGAGGAGCGAAAGGGGTTCCGCCTCACCCATCAGGCGCCGGCCTGCTCGAGCCGCCGCATCTCGGCCTCGCTCAGGCGCAGGTGCAGGGCGCCCGCGTTGGAACGGGCCTGGGCCGCCGTCTTAGCGCCGGGGATGGGCAGGGTGCCTTTCTGGACGCACCAGCGGATGGCCACCTGCGCGGGCGTGGCCTGGTGGGCCTGGGCCACCTCGCGCAAAGCCTCGAGCAGGCCGGGGATCTTGCCCTCGCTCAGGCGGTACTTGCGGCCGCGCATGGGGCCGGTGGGCGGGTTCTGCGGGCTGTACTTGTCGGTGAGCCAGCCCATGGCGAGCGGGCTGTAGGCCATCAGCACGACGCCTTCGCGGCGCATGGCCTCGAGCAGCCCGTCGCGCTCGGGCTTGCGCTCGAGCAGGCTGTACTCCACCTGGTTGGCGGCCAGCTTCACGCCATGACGGGCCAGGGTTCGCACCACCCGCTCCATCTGGGGGAGGTCGCAGTTGGAGACGCCTACCGCTCGGGTCAGGCCGAGCTCGTAGGCCTCGGCCAGCGCCTCGGCCCACTGCTCGAGCGGGACCGGGGGCCAGGGCCAGTGCAGCAGGTAGAGGTCGAGCCGGGGAAGCTCGAGCCGCCTCAAGCTCGCCCTCAGCGCCGCGATCAGGCTCTTACGGCTAAAGCGCCAGGGGAAGGGGAAGCACTTGCTCACCACCAGCGGCCTTTGCCCCGACTCGCGGATAAAACGCCCCAGCAATCGCTCGCTCTTGCCCATGCCGTACACCTCGGCGGTGTCGTAGAGCCTGACCCCCGCCGCCAGCGACTCCCCGAAGGCGGCCTCGAGGTCGCCGTCCTTGTACCCTTTGCCGTAGTCCCAGAACAGCCTGTCCCCCCACTGCCAGGTACCCAGCCCAAGCGGGGGGACGGGCTCGAGGCCCGGAATCTGAATGGTTTCCACGAGCTCTAGCGTATTGGATGGGAGGGATGCCGGGTGTTGTGCAGGGTACGGGGAGGGAGGTTTGCGGCTCGTGGCTCGTAGTGAAAAGACATCCCATCCTGGCCCGCCCCGCTGCCGTCGAGGGTCGGGGGCCGGGGCCCAGGCGTCCGGCGTTTTGCGTAGGACGTAGGACGTACGATGTACGACCCGCATTGAGCGTTCGGCTATCGGCGTTCAGCGTTCGGCTGTCTCTACTCATGCCCCTCGTTCTCCCCGTTCTCGAGCTCGCGGAAGCGCTCCAGGTTCTGCCGCACCTTCTCGTGCACCCCGCCGAAGCCCTCGGCCCGCTTGCCGGTGAGGAGTTCGATGGCCTCGTCCACGGTCTCGACGGCGTAGACGTGGAAGCGCCCGTCGCGGACGGCCTCGAGCACCTCGCCGCTGAGGGTGAGGTTGATCAGGTTGCTCCTGGGCACCACCACGCCCTGGTTGCCGGTGAGCCCCTGGGCCTGGCAGAGGCGGAAGAAGCCCTCGACCTTGGCGGCCACCCCGCCCACCGCCAGCACCTGGCCGGTCTGGTCCACCGCCCCCGTCACGCCCAGGTCCTGCCGCAGCGGCACCTCCCCGATGGCCGAGAGGATCGCCAGCAACTCGGCCAGCCCGGCCGAGTCGCCGTCGATGGAGACGTAGTTCTGCTCGAAGACCAGGCTCACGGTGGCCGCCCACGAGCCTGCCTCGGCGTAGTGGCCGCGCAGGTAGCCGCTGAGCGCGAGCACCGCCTTGTGGAAGATGTGGCCGCCCAGCCCGGCCTCGCGGTCGATGGAGAGCACGCCGTCGCGCCCGGGGGCGGCCCGGGCGGTGAGGCGGGAGGGGCGGCCCCAGGGCGGGTCGGTCTCGAGCACCACCAGCGCGTTGACCTGCCCCACGGCCTTGCCGTCGAGCCGGAAGCTCCAGGTGCCCTCCTGCACCGCCCGCACGAACTCCTCCTCGGAGTAGAAGGCCCGCTCGTCGCGGGCGCGGATGGCCCGCTCGACGTCGTGCGCGGTGAGCGGGCCCTCGGCCAGCACGGCGGCCTCCTCGGCCAGGGCCCGCAACTCGACCAGCCGCGCGTCGAAGCGGTCGCGCTGCTCGGCCATGCGGCGGCCCTCGTCCCACAGCCGGGCCAGCCCGCCCTCGGTGAGCGCAAAGCCCTGCTGGCCCAGCCAGCCGCCGAAGGCCCAGTAGTGCTCGGGCGTGGCGATGAGGGTGGGGGAGAACTCCGCGCGGATGCGGAAGAGCTCGCTGAAGGCGGGGTCGTGCTCGAGCGGCTCGAAGGCCTCGTGGCTGCCGACCAGCACGACCTGCACCTGCACCGGGAAGGGCTCGACCTCGAGCCCGCCCGGCCCGTCGGCCTCGGTGACGGGCTCCACCTGCCCGTTGCGCAGCGCCCGCTTGAAGGCCTCCCAGGTGCCCTCGCGCACCAGGCTCGAGGCGTCGAGGATCAGGAAGCCGCCCTGCGCCTTGTGGATCGCGCCCGGCCGGATCAGCCCCACGTGGGTGCTGCGCACGCCGCGCTCGGTGTGGTGGTCGAGCCGCCCGAAGAGCCGGGGGGCGGTGGCGTAGGGCTCGAACACCACGGGCGGGGGGGAGCCGGTGCTGGAGGTGGTGAGCAGGTTGGGCCGCCAGGGCGTGGGGTCGAAGGCCTCCGCGGTCTCGGCGGCGCGGGCCAGCCGGTCGCGCAGGGCCTCGAGGTAGGGGCGGGCCTGGGGGAAACGCCGCATCAGCGGCTCCACCCGGTTGTTCAGGTAGTGGCTCGCCCACTCCCGCCGCAGCCGGCGCAGGGCCTGGGCGGCCTCGGCCGAGAGGGCCAGGTTGTGCAGCGTCACCTCCTCGAGGCGCGCCGCGAGCTCGGTGGGGATGCTGGCCTGGCCGTTGAGCTCGACGCCCTCCTCGCTGGTGAGCAAGTTGAACCCGGCCGCCCGGGCCTCCTGGCGCAACTGCTCGACCTGAGCCTCCTGCTGCTCGCGAAAGTGGGCCTCCAGCCGGGATTTTTCGCGCAGGAAGGCCCCCTGGCGGAAGAGCGCCTCGAGCCGCGCGGCCTCGTCCAGCAGGCTCTCGACACCCTCGGCCAGCTCGTTCTCCTTGCCGCTGGGCAGGGTGAGCACGGCGGCCCGGCGTTCGGAGAGGGGCACGTAGAGCAGGTCGGGCGGTGTCTCCACGCGCTGCGCCCTCAGGTACTGCAAGAGCGCTTCGTGCTTGCCCAGGCTCGGCGGCCCCACGAGGTAGGCGTGAAAACCGCCCCTGAGGGCCATCTCGAGCGCGGCCCTCGCCCGCTCCTGCCCGAAGAAGGGCGGCGGCGGGGGAGACTCGGCCACGCGCTCAGGGTCGGTGGGGAAGGTACGCCACTCGAGGCTCTGGTAAGGGAGTCGCAACGCCGACACGCAGGAAAGTCTACTGTAGGTCGTGGGGCGGGAAAGCGTCGGTGGCCGGACGCGGGGCGCGGGTCGTACCGCAGGTCGTACGTTCTACGCCGAACGCCGAACGCCCTAGACCTTCGACGCCGGCGGGGAGGGGTAACCACGAGCCACGAGCTGACGGCTGACCGCTGACAGCTTCCCGCCGTCTACCACGGGCCACGAGCCACAGGCCACGGGCCTTCCCCCCACTACCCCCTTCCCGCAGATTTTCCATTCCCTAAGACGCATTCGGATGACCGTTTTCCGTTATGCTATTCAAAAAAGGAGGCTGAATGAGCGCTAAGTTGAAGGTCCTGGGAATGATCCTGGCCGGGGGGCAGGGCTCTCGCCTATTTCCGCTCACGGCTAAGCGGGCCAAGCCGGCGGTCCCCTTCGGCTCGAGGTACCGCATCATCGATTTCGTGCTCAACAACTTCGTCAACTCGGGGATCTACGGCATTTACGTGCTGACGCAGTTCAAGGCGCAGTCGCTCACCGAGCACATCCAGCGGCACTGGCGCTTCGGCGGCTTCCTCGACGACCACTTCATCATCCTGGTCCCGGCCCAGATGTACCGCTACGAGGAGCTGGGGCCGGTGTGGTACCGCGGCACCGCCGACGCCATCTATCAGAACCTGCACCTGGTCAACAACAACAAGCCCGAGTGTGTGGCGATCTTCGGCGGCGACCACATCTTCAAGATGAACGTCGCGCACATGGTCGAGTACCACAACGACACCCGCGCCGACCTGACCATCGCGGCCTACCCCGTGCCGGTGGCCGAGGCCAGCCGTTTCGGCGTGCTGCAGGTAGACGACCAGTGGCGGCTGGTGGGTTTCCAGGAGAAGCCCAAGGACCCCACCCCCATCCCCGGCCGCCCCGACTGGGCCCTGGCGAGCATGGGCAACTACGTCTTCCGCACCGAGGCGCTGCTCGAGCTGCTCGAGTACGACTCCCGCGACACCGCCTCCTCCCACGACTTCGGCAAGGACGTCATCCCCCACGCCCTCAAGGAGGGCTACCGCATCCAGGTCTACGACTTCAAGCGCAACCCCATCCCCGGCCAGGACGGCCCCAACACCTACTGGCGCGACGTGGGGACGCTGGACGCCTACTTCGAAGCCAGCATGGACCTCATCCAGGTCACCCCGGAGTTCGACCTCTTCAACCCCGAGTGGCCCCTGCGTACCGCCAACTACTTCAGCCCCCCGGCCAAGTTCGTCCACGAGGCGGGCAACCGCATCGGGCAGTCCTTCAACAGCCTGATCGCGGGGGGCTGCATCATCTCGGGGGCCACTGTGCGCGAGTCGGTGCTCTCCAGGCGCGTGCGCATCAACTCCTACAGCCTCGTCGAGCGCAGCGTGATCTTCGACGAGGTGGAGATCGGGCGCAACGTCAAGATCCGCAACGCCATCATCGACAAGAACGTGAAGATCCCCCCCGGCACCGAGATCGGCTACGACCTCGAGGCCGACCGCGCCCGCGGCTTCACCGTCACGGCCTCGGGCATCGTGGTGGTGTCGAAGAGTTTCCGGTTCACCCCGGCGCTGGTCTGATCGGGTGGCCGATGGCCCGTAGCCGGGCGCGGGTCGTACGTCCTACGTCGTACGCCAAACGCAAGACGCAAGACGCAATACGCCAAACGCAAAACGCAAAACGCAAGACGCGGGGCGCCTTGTTCCCCCCTTAGCAAGGGGGGCTGGGGGGATATCCCCTCCCCGCAGGCGGGGAGGGTCGGGGTGGGGTAAACCACGAGCCACGGGTCACGAGCCACGAGCCGGGCCTTCGGCCGAGGGTGTCTCGAGGGTGGTGTGCAGTCCTCATCTTTAGCAACGTGGCGGAGGCTGGAAATTTCTCCGTGCCTTGCGGTAGCCTGTTCGCCAGTACACCGGCACTATGGACAAGCACCCGGGCAAACTCTTCTACCGTCTTACCCGTCTATTTCCTGGAGATGGCTTGCCGGGGGGGCGCGCGCCGGCGGCGAAGGTGTACGCCAACCCGCTGGAGTCCGTAGACCTGCCCGCGCCGACCAAGGAGGGCGGGGCCCCGGTGTGGAAGGTGCTTTCGAGGGTGGCTCCCCAGCCGCCCAAGGTGGGCTCCTCGATCAGCCAGGCCGAGATCTCGCAGCTCTTGCAGCCGCTTTCGGTGCGCCGGGGAGGGCGCGGATACCCCTCGGCGGGCGGGGCCTACCCCCTCGAGGTCTACCTGGGTGTGCAGAACCTGCAGGACACCTTCCCCGGCATCTACCACTACGCGGCCAAGTCGCACCAGCTCGAGCAGCTCTCCTCCAAGCTCAACCTGGCGGCCTGGCGCGAGGCCCTGATGGACCTGGAGTCGCTCGAGCAGGCCGCGGTGTTCCTGATCTTCACCGCCGTCCCCGACCGCAGCGAGGCGGTGTTCGGGCTGCGGGGCTACCGCTACGCGCTGCTCGAGGCGGGCTACGCGGTGGGCGAGGTGATGGTGGCCGCGACCGCGCTGGGCCTGCAGGCTTACCCGGCCGAGACCTTCTACGACGAGAACGTGCGCACGCTGCTGTCGCTGCCGGAGGGGGAGTACCCGGCGGTCGTGCTGCTGCTGGGGCGCTGAACCGGCCCGGGACGAGCCCACCTTCCGGATGGCGGCGTCCACCTTCAGGCCGATGGGGACGTCTTGACCCTCCGGTGGGAGGGGCTTAGGCTAACGCCATACCCAAAGGAGGGAAGGCGTATGCAGCGTAAATTTCAGCGTTTGGCGAGCCTGGGGATCGTGCTGGCGAGCTTGGCCGTGGCCCAAGACCGCACCAGCACGCTGATCTACGGCGGCGACTGGTCCGACCTGATCACCCTCGACCCCCAGGTTTCTTATGAATTCTCCGGCGGCCTCATCACCGACAACCTCTACGAGACGCTGGTCAAGTTCGAAGGCGCCGACCTCTCCACCCTCAAGCCCGGCCTGGCCGAAAGCTGGAAGGTCGAGCGCGGGGGCGACTCCTGGGTCATCACCTTCAAGCTGCGCAAGGGCAGCAAGTTCTCCACCGGGCGCGAGGTGACCGCCAAGGACGTGGTGTACAGCTTCGACCGGGCCATCCAGCTCAAGGGGCCCTCCTCCTTCCTCTTCATCGACATCGCGCAGCTCAAGGTGGGGGGCACCAAGGCCGTCGACCCCTACACCGTCGAGGTGCGCATCCCCAAGACCGCCTCGCCCGGCTCCTTCCTCTCGATCCTGACCTTCAACATCGGCGGCATCGTGGATAGCGAGGAGGTGCAGAAGCACGCCAAGGGCGGCGACTTCGGCAAGGAGTGGCTCACCAACAACTCCGCCGGCTCGGGGCCTTTCCGCCTGGTGCGCTGGGACCGGGGCTCGCAGGTGCTGCTCGAGGCCAACCCCAACGCCCGCCTCAAGCCCAAGCTCCAGCGCATCATCATGCGCGAGATCAAGGAGCCTACCGTACTGCGCACCGCGCTCGAGTCCGGCGAGATCGACATCGCCGAGGGCCTCACCCCCGAAGCCCTCAAGGCCATCGCCGCCAACCCCCGCTTCAAGACCCTCAAGGCCGACAGCCTGCGGCTGAACTACATGGGCATGAACGTCAAGCCGGGCAGCCCCTTCGCCAACCCCAAGGTGCGCGAGGCCATGCGCTGGGCGGTCAACCAGGACGAGCTGGTCAACGGGCTGGTCCAGGGCAACGGCACCAAGATCCAGACCATCATCCCCAAGGGACTGCTGGGTTACAACAACGCCCTGCCCTACAAGTACGACCCCACGCGCGCCAAGCAGCTGCTGGCCGAGGCGGGCTACCCCAACGGCTTCGAGTTCGAGCTGCTCACCAGCACCGGCCTGTGCGGCGGCGGCATCCCCTGCCAGGACATCGCCGCCAAGATCCAGAGCGACCTGGCCAAGGCGGGCATAAAGGCCAACATCAAGGCCATCGCCAACGCCGAGGCGCTGAAGATCTACCGCGCGCAGAACCACCAGGTCTACCTGGGCGGCTGGAGCCCCGACTTCCCCGACCCCGACGGCAACGCCACCCCGCTCGCCGACTTCGCCGCCAAGAGCCTGGCCTGGCGCAACGTCTGGGAAGACGCCACCTCCTCCAAGCTCGCCAACCAGGGCTCGCTCGAGACCGACCCCTCCAAGCGGGCCGCGCTGTACAAGCTGCTCACCGACTACGCGCTCAAGAGCGGCCCCTACGTCATCCTCTACCAGCCCTCCATCCCGCTGGGCTTCTCGGCCAAGGTCGAGGGGTACGTGCGCAACGCGCAGGGCCAGGTGCGCTTCGAGAACATCAGCAAGCAGCCCTGAGGCAGGGCCCCGTAAGGGCGGGTGCCGGGCGGAGGGAAGGCTTTTCCCGTCCCGGCACCCGAAACCCTGAACCCCATCATGCTTTCCTACATCGTCCGGCGCCTCTTCTTCGTGCTCTTCGTGGCGTGGGGGGTCACCTTCGCCACCTTCTTCATCGCGCAGGTGGTGCCCGTGGACCCCGCCATCGCCGCGCTGGGCGAGAACGCCCGCGAGGAGCAGCTCGAGGAGTTCCGCGAGCGCTACGGGCTGAACAAGTCCAAGCTCGAGCAGTACCTCATCTACATGGGCCGCCTGATCTCGGGCGACCTGGGCCAGTCGCTGCGCACGGGACGGGCGGTGGCCGAGGACCTGCGCGAGTTCTTCCCGGCCACGCTCGAGCTCTCCCTCGCCGCCTTCGTCTTCGCCGTGCTGCTGGGCATCCCGGCCGGGATCGTGGCCGCGCTGCGGCCCAACCGCGCCCCCGACGTGGCGGTGCGGGTGCTGGCGCTGCTGGGCGGGGCCACCCCGGTGTTCTTCAGCGCGGTGCTCATGCAGTACCTGCTGGCCCAGCGCCTCGACCTGCTGCCGGTGCAGGGGCGCCTGGACGGCTTCTTGTTCCCCCCGCCCCGCGTCACGGGCATGATGGGCCTCGACGCGCTGCTGGCCCGCGACTGGACCGTGTTCCTCGACTCGCTCGAGCACCTCATCCTGCCCGCCTTCGTGCTGGGGATGTTCTCGGCGGCCATCCTCGCCCGCATGACCCGCGCGACCATGCTCGAGGTGCTCGCCCAGGACTACATCCGCACCGCCCGGGCCAAGGGGGCCGTGGCCTCGTCGGTGATCTTCCGCCACGCCCTCAAGAACGCCTCCTTGCCCATCCTCACGCTGCTGGGCAGCCTGCTGGGGGGCCTGCTCTCGGGCGCGGTGCTGACCGAGACCATCTTTAGCTGGCCCGGCATCGGACGCTACGTGACCCAGTCGGCCACCAGCCTCGACTTCCCCGCCGTGATGGGCGTGACGCTGCTGGTGGGGCTGGTCTACGCCCTGGTCAACCTCGTCACCGACCTGCTGTATGCCTTCCTCGACCCCCGCATCCGCTACACCTAGAGGACCCCGATGGCCGCTGCCGTGAACGCCCCCTCTGACCGCCGCTCGAGGCCCCTGCGGCGCTTCCTGCGCAACCCCGGCGGCCTGCTGGGGCTGGCGCTGCTGGCGCTGCTGCTGCTGGTAGCCCTGCTGGCGCCGCTCATCGCCCCCGACCCCGTCGAGCAGAACATCGCCCAGCGGCTCAGCCCGCCCTCGAGCGCCCACCTCCTGGGCACCGACCAGCTCGGCCGCGACGTCTGGGCGCGGGTGGCCCACGGCGCGGCCATCAGCCTCAAGGTGGGCTTCGGGGTGGTTGTGCTGGCGGTGCTGCTGGGCGTGGCCGTGGGGCTCATGGCGGGGAGCTTAGGCGGGGTGTGGGACAACCTGCTCATGCGCCTGACCGACATCTTCTTCGCCTTCCCCTCCCTGATCCTGGCTATGGCTATCGCGGCGGCGCTGGGCCCCAACCTGGGCAACACCATCCTGGCCGTGGCGCTGGTGAGCTGGCCGGTCTACGCGCGGCTGGTGCGGGCCAACGTGCTGGCCCTGCGCGAGCGGGAGTTCGTGGAGGCCGCCCGGGCGCTGGGCGTGCCGCAGTGGCGGCTGATGCTGCGCCACCTGCTGCCCAACACCCTCACCCCCGTCTTCGTGCAGGCCAGCTTCGACGTCGGCGGGGCCATCCTCACCGCCGCCGGCCTCTCCTTCGTGGGCTTCGGCGCCCAACCGCCCATCCCCGAGTGGGGCGCGATGGTCTCCGAGACCCGCAGCTACATCGCCGAAGCCTTCTGGGCCCCCACTTCTCCCGCCGTCGCGATCCTGCTCACGGTGCTGGCCTTCAACCTCCTGGGCGACGCTTTGCGTGACGTGCTGGACCCGCGGGCGAATGCTTGAGGAAAGACGCTGGTGGCTGAATGCTGGACGCCGATAGCCGATAGCCGGACGTCCAACGCCGAACACGGGTCGTACGTCGTACGCAAAACGCCAGACGCAAAACGCAAAACGCCGATTGTAGGGGCGGGCCCCCGTGCCCGCCCCGCCTCTTGCCCCCGCTGACTTCCTTAGCGCGGCACTCCCACGATCGCCCCTGCCCACACCCGCTGCAGGAAGCGTTTTTCCGAGAGCCGCCCCGCCAGGTAGTCGCTCACGTCCTTGGGGGCTCTGCCCGCGCTGATCATCTGGGCCAGGGGCCAGAACTGGTCGCGGCGGATGAGGGCCTTGAGGCGCAGGCCGCCGATCCTGACGAGGCGCTTGTCCTGCTGGGGGTTGGCGGGCACCTTGGGGATGGCCCCGGAGCGCGCCAGCAGCACGAAGCCGGGCTCGCCCAGGGCGCCCTCGAGGTAGAGCCGGAAGTCCTCGGGGAGCTTGGGGGCCTCGAGCCAGCCCATCAGGGCGTCGAAGGCGTCGCCGTGGATCTGGCCCAGGCGCAGCAGGTTGCCCAGGCGGTTGCGGGTGACGACCACCGGGTTCTGCACCAGCCGGAAGGCGTGGCCGGGGCCGTAGAGGCGGGGGGTTTGGCTCTTGCCCTTCTGCCTCGAGTAGCCCTCCACCCGCCCCGCGAGGTAGACGAAGGCCTCCTGCAGCGTCACGTAGCCGTCGTTGTTGGCGTCGCCCTTGCCGCTCATGGCCTCGAGCAAGAAGGCCGTGAAGACCCCGCCGCCGAGCTCGTCGTCCTCCCAGGAGGGCTGGGTCTCACTGCTGGAGGCCAGCAGCACGTTCTGTTCCTCGACCTGCGGCGCCTGGGCGAGCTGGTAGTCGCCGGGCGGGGTGAAGCTGCGCGAACCTGCCTGCGACTGGCCGCTGAAGCAGGCGTCGAGGATGAGCATGAGCCGCCCCTGGTTGGCGCTGTACTGCCGCACGATGGCCTGGACGCGCTCGAGGGGTAGCCAGGTCTCCTCGTCGGTGGTGCGGGCGTCGGAGGGGATGAGGCTGGCCTGCCCCTCGCTGTTGGGCAGGCCGTGCCCGGCGTAGTAGACCACGAGCACGTCCGCCGGCCCCAGGCGGCGGGCGAGGTCGCGCAGCTCGGCCTCGAGGGCGTTCTTGGTGGCCTCGTCGTCGAGCAGCAGCCGCAGGCGGGCCACGCCGCCCAGCGCCCGGGCGAACTTGCGGGCGTCGCTCTCGGCGTAGCTGAGGCCCGGCAGGGGCGGGACCTCGGGGTAGCTGCGGTAGTTGTTGATCCCCACGACCAGCGCGTAGACCCGGCCCGGCGCGGGGCTTGCCCACGCCAGCGCCGACAGCAGCAGGAATGCAAGGCAAATCCAGGGCACCGCGCCCTCCGGTGTGCGGGCCAATCCCGGCCCGCGCCCGCTCGAAATCCCAGGGTTAAGGCTCGATGAATGCGGCGTAGGGGGCAGCTAATCGAGGGAGAGCTTACATTATATACCTTGGATGTAGCCCGAATGTTGCCTGGCGCTTGCGCCGAAGGAGTAATTATGGCCTGGACGTGGAAAGTCCCCGCAATTGCTTTGGGGATGGCGGTCGGAAGCCTCAGCCTGGCCGCCGTGGCCAAGGTCGAACTCGACGGGAAGCTGCTCCTCGAGCGCGCCGACAAGACCCAGCAGAGCTACACCCGCAGCGGCGGGGGCGCACTGAACCTCAACCTCGAGCCCGGTGACCGGGCCTGCGTGACCCAGGGCAAGGCCCGGCTCACCTACGGCAACCGTGTCTTCACCCTGCAAGCCCCCAAAGCCTGCTTCGAGGTCGCCCGGCCCAAGAGCCTATGGGACAAGCTGGTGCAGACCTGCCAGGACGTGGGCATCTGCCAGCGGGAGGCCGAGGCCGCCTTCGCGAAGCCTGCCAAGAGCCGGGGGGACGCCGCCGGCGCCGCCCCGCTGCTGTACGTGCCCGAGTTCTTCGACCTGCCCGCCCTGCGCCTGCCCGTCGCCGGGGAGCGCTACCCCAAGGTGCTCAAGCTCCTCGACGCGCAGGGCAAGGAGATCTACCGCGAGGAGATCGCCCGCAAGGACCTCGAGGGTGCCTACAGCCTGCCCGCCGAAAAGCTCCGCCTCGCCGCCCGGGTTCAGGTCAAGAGCACCGACAACACCGTCTTCTACGAGGCCCCGGTGCTGTGGGTGCAGGGCGAGTGGCCCGCCCTGCCCACCCTGCGCGAGCGGGGCCTGAGCCTGTTCCTGGGCCAGTCGCTGAGCTACGCCCCGGCGGCTTACAGCTACTTCCTGGCTTCGGGCGACGTGCAGCTCGCCCAGACGCTCGAGAAGCAGATCCGGGAGTCCTTCGTGGGGACGGCGAGGTAGGGTTTTCGCGGAAATTATGGTCGATAGCCGATAGCCTATAGCTGATAGCCAAAACGCCACACGCGGGGCGCGGGTCGTACGTCGTACGCAAGACGCCAAACGCAAAACGCCAAACGCCAAACGCAAAACGCCTCGACCCTCGACAATCCACAGGCCACACGCCACGGGCCCCTGTCCCACGCCTCTCAGCGCTTAGCAGCTAGTGCCAGCAGCCCGCTCACGGCGCGCTCGAGCGCTAGCCGGGGGTCGCCGCCGGTCTTGGCGGCCTGTTCGGCCTCGAGCAGGATTTGCAGGGCGGCTTTGACGGCGTGGCTCGAGGCTTGCTTGGCGAGTGCCAGGGTCTGCTTGGCGGCGAAGGGGTGCATCCCCAGCAGGCCGGCGGCCTCGCCCTCGCCCAGCAGGGGCTTTTCCTGCAGGTAGGCCCAGGCCCGCGCCAGCTTGCTGTACTGCCAGGAGAGCGCCCCCAGCGTGCGGATGGGGTCCTCGCCGCGCTCCATCTGGTTCTGCAGGTGCTTGAAGGCTGCCGTTCCCTTGCCCTCGGTGACGGCCCGCACCAGGTCGAAGCCGGAGAGGGGGGGCTCGAGCGCCACCACCGCCTGCACCTTCTCCAGCGTGAGGGGCGGGTCGAGCAGGGTGAGCTTGCGGAGCTCCTGGTCGAGGGCCTCGAGGCCGTAGGCCGGGTTCTCGTAGCTGCCCTTGCCGCCGATGAGGCCCCCCAAAAAGTTGGTGATGGCGGCGGGCAGCTTGAGCTCGTAGAGGCGGGCGCGGTTGGTCACCCACTGGGCGAGTTCGCGGGGCCCTGGGGTGGGGTTGTCGCGCTTTTGCGCGTGCTCGCCGTACCACTTGCTGCGGGCGGCGGTGGGGCGGGGGTCGAGCAGCAATACCAGCGCGTCCTGGGGGAGCTTCTCCAGCACCTCCCGCAGGGGCTTCCACTCGCCCTCGGTCACCTCGCGCAGGTCCACGAGCGCCCCGCTGGGCCCGAAGAGCCCCCCGCTGGCCTCCTGGGCCACCACCCCCGGTTCGGGCGGCAGGAGGCGGGGTGCGAGGCCCTGGAGCTGGGCTTCGTGCAGCAGGGCCTCTCGAGCCAGAAACGCGTCGCCGGTAAACACCTGGATCACAGCCCCTCCAGTCTAATACCGGATTCAAAAAGATAATCGTCCAATCCAAAGACTTTCAGGGGCTATCTTTTTGAATCCCAGAGCACTCCCTTCGGCCCTGTCAGTCCGTCGCCGTCCGGCGACGGACTGACCGAATCGGGTATAAACACGCCCGCCCGAAACGCCCAATGCCATGCGCTCTTCACCGCCGGCCGGTAGTCTGGGAAGGATGCGCCGCCGGGTCGGGATCGCTCTGCTGATCGCGCTGGGGCTGGGCGTTGCCGCCTATCTGGCCGCCCTGGGCTATGTCGTGCTCAACATGAACCGCAGCACCCTTCAGCAGGCCGACGTGGTGCTGGTGCTGGGCTCGAGGGTCTACCGCGGCGAGCAGCTCAACCCCTGCCTGGTGAAGCGGGTGGAGGAGGGGGTCGAGGTGGTCCGGCAGGGCTGGGCCCGCTGGCTGGTGGTCTCGGGCGGGCTTGACCGCGAGACCGGCACCGTCGAGGCCCAGGCGATGGCCCGGATCGCGCAGCAGCGCGGCCTGCCCGAAGAACGCGTCGTGCTCGAGCCTAAAGCCCGCTCCACCTACCAGAACCTCCGCTTCACCCGGCAGATCATGGAAGAACGCGGCTGGAACACCGTAGTGATCGTGAGCGAGCCCTTCCACCTCCCCAGGGCCGCCCTGATGGCCCGCCGGCTGGGGCTCGAGTTCGCCCTCGCCCCCTCACCCCACTGCCCACAGAACCTACCCGCCTTCCTCCGCGAGCCCCTGGTGCTGCTGTACTACGCCTTGCGGGGTTGGAAGGAATAAGAAGTTGTAGTTTAGCTAAGCTGGTACTAGCATTATTTTGCCGGAGCTAGAGCTACCTCATAAATAGGAGCGCCGAAAGCATAACCCTCTCCGAGTCGGATATAAGCGCAATAAAGCTTCCGTTCTTGCTGATGCCCTGTTTGTGGGTCAATCACTCTTGTTAATAGAGTGCGGACGGCGAACCGATGGCTAATTTGTTCGTTTTCCCTCAGGCCGGTTGCGGGCTGACCAAATGATAGTGGGGCAAGCTTGGGTGGAACGGTGCCGACATATAGATTATACTGTTTTGAGCGGCCTAAGATTAGATCTAATACAAAGATACTATCCAAGCTCCGCAGCCCGTGTTTCTGTACCAAGGAACAGTAGCCAATTTTGGCGAGCATCCTAATGAAAGCGCGTATTTGTTCGTCACTGAAGCTAGAAATAGGATGAGAGATATGCAATGGCTCGCCATAAATGTCAATGAGCTTCTTAGTTACTCTTAAAGGGTAGAAAATCTCGTATTCCACATTTACTTGGTCATCTTGCGTTACTCCTCCGTGTAAAAATGTCGCTGGAGGAAGTATTGGATATAGTAGAGGAGCAGGATAATCGCTTGCAGATAACTCTACAGTCTTGCCATTTATAACCAAACTGTATTTCATTGCCCGCTGCTGTGCCATCTTGCGACTTGGCATATCGAGCAAGCCACGGATAGCTTTGAATGGCCCTCCAAGGACTTTTCCCTCAAAAGCACTAGTAATGGCTGAACAGTCTTTACAGGAGGCTTTCGGCAAGTAAAGTGATCCTCCAAGTCCATAAGGAACAATATGCTCATCAGATAAAGGTACGCCTGTTATGCCGCAATATATGCACTGATTTATCGGAGAGCAGACAGGTCGTTGGCCTCTTGGGTGAAAATGATTGCTCATATTGTTTCTAAGTCTATCACTGTGATAGACACAAGTCCTGCAGCCTTCTTCATAGGGATTGAACTGTAGGGGCAGCCTCCTGTGGCCACCCTGACCTCCCATAAGACAAGAGCATCTACAAGGGGGTGCCCCTACAAAAATGGAGCATTATGAGACGAAAAGACTGTTTTAAATGCCTAGACCAATCCAGGCTTGGCCGCTCCATCGCGCCACGAATACCTTGCGTTGCCCGTCCTTGCCCTCGTGCCACGCCACGAGGGGCCGGTCGTCGGGGCCCATCGCCAGCGAGAAGGCCGCGGCTTCGTTGGTGCTCACCGCCGGGCCCAGGCGTACCCACTGTTTGCCGTCCCAGCGCGCCACGCGCAGCTCGAGCCGCCCCGCGTTCTCGAGCCAACCCACCACCGGGTTGCCCCTGGCGTCGAGCGCCACCTTGGGCTGGGAACCACCGCCGCTGAGGGCGTTGACACTCTGGCCGAACTGCACCCACTTGCCACCCTCCCAACGCTTGACGTAGACGTTGTAGCCCTTGCCGCCCCCAGCCTCGTGGTAGGCCACTACCGGGCGGTCCTGGCGGTCCACCGCGACCGAGACCCCGGCGGCGTAGTTGTAGGGGTCGGCGTTGAGCGACTTGCCGAAGGGGATCCAGTTCTTGCCGCCCCAGGTGCCCGCGTACACGTTGAACCCGAGCGGCCCTTCGCCCTCCTTGTAGAGCTGGATGCTCCAGGCCAGGACGGCCTGGCCCTTGGAGTTCACCGCGATGTCCCTCGAGCGCGACGAGCCGCTGATGTCGGTGCTGAGGGAGCCGTTGTCCACCGTCTGCCACTCGAGGCCGGTCCAGCGCTCGACGTACACGCTGTCGCCGTTGAAGTCGGGGGTCATCTCGCTCCACTGCAGGTAGGGGTTGCCCCGCGGGTCGAGGGCCATGCGGGGGATGTCGGAGGTGGTGAGGGGGCTGTTGCTGGGGGAGTCGCCCAGCGCCTGCCAGGCCTGGCCGTCCCAGCGCGCGGCGTAGAGCTTGCCGTTGCCCGCGAGCTTGCCCTGGAACACCGGGTTCTTCTCGGTCCAGGCGGCCACCGGCTGGCCGTCGGGGCCCACGCGCACCAGCGCATAGGAGGCGTTCCAGGCGGCCTCGCGGTTGAGCGCCCCGCCCAGCCGCTTCCAGCCGGTGCCCTCCCAGCGGCGCACGTAGGCCTTGTAGACCCCGCCGGTCCTCTCGACCCAGGCCACCACCGGGCGGCCCTGCCGGTCGAGGTCGAGCGAGGGCTGCACCGCGTCCTGCGCGGGGTCGAAGTTGACCAGCGTGGGCGCGGCGGCGGCGAGCGAGGCCAGGGCGAGCAGGCCGGAGGCCAGGAAGAAGGGTGTGCGCATGGTTCTCCTTTCGCTCTAGCAGAGCTGGCGGCCGGGCTGTTTGCAGAAGCTGCGCTGCACCTCGCCGCTGCGGGCGAAGGCCTGGAGCTGGGGGTAGCTGAAGAGCATCTCGGTGGTCAGGGCGGTGCGGTGGCACTCCAGGCAGTCGCCGGGCACCTCCACGCCGGGCTCGAGCTCGCCCGTCCGGGGGTCGAAGGCCCCGAAGCGCCAGGAGGTGAGGCTGTCCTGGCCCTCGAGCCGGGTCATGGTGTGCACGTAGGGCTCGTCGGAGGCCCGCACGAAGAAGCCGCCCTCCCGAACGAAGCCGCCCCGGCCGTTGGGCTTGGCCTGGTGCAGGTCCACGAGCACCACCGTTCCCGGCGGCAGCGGCTGCCCCTTCCGCACGGCCTCGAGGGCCTCCGGCGCGATGTAGATGTCGCGGATGAGCCCGTCGACGCGGTCTACGGTGGCGTAGCGCACCAGCCGCGTCTTGTAGTCGCCGAGCCCGGTCTCCTGGGCCAACCCCGCCAGGAGCCCGCCGATCAGAAACGCCAGCCCCAGTGTCCGCTTCAGCATCGATCCCACACTCCATCAGAGCAGCACGGCGTTTCGGCCGCGTTCGCGCGAACCGGACGAGTAACGCTCAAAGCCCCGATCGCTGTATTTGAGTAACGATACTCCGGGATTTCGCGCCCAATGATAACACGTCAGCCTCGAGCCCGCAGGGCCTCGGCCAGCCGGTGGATACCTTCCTCGAGGCCCTCGGGGGGTACGGCGGCGTAGCTCAGGCGCAGGAAGGTCCCCGACGGCTCGCCGGGGAAGAAGATCCGGCCCGGGAAGACCTGCACCCCGGCGAGCATAGCCCGCCTCGAGACCTCCGCGTCGTCCCAGCCCTCGGGCAGGCGCAGCCAGAGGAACACGCTGCCGGTGGGGATGCGCCAGGGCCTTAGCTGGGGCAGGGCCTGGCGAAGGTGCTCGAGGGCGCTGTCCCGGCGGCGGCGCAGCTCGGCCTGCAGGCGCTGGAGGTGGGCGCGGCGCGAGGGGGAGGTCAGCACGTCCACCGCCACCTCCTGCAGCAGCGCCGAGACGAAGTGGTCGTCGAGCACCCGCAGCGAGCGGATGCGCGACCCCGCGGGGCCCTTGGCCACCACGGCGGCCACGCGCAGGCCGGGGGCGGTGGTCTTGGAGAAGGGCCGCACGTAGACCACCCGGGCGGGCTCGAGCGCCGCCAGCGGCGGGGGGGCTTCGCCCTCGAAGGTCAGGCCCCGGGCGTAGTCGTTCTCCACCACGAAGGCCCCGGCGGCCTCGACCACCCTCAGCACGGCCCTGCGGCGCTCGGGGGAGAGCACCGCGCCGCTGGGGTTGGCGTGCAGGGGCTGGCAGTAGAACACCCGGGCCCCGCTCTTGGCGAAGGCCTCCTGCAGCAGGTCGGGCCGCACCCCCTCGGCGTCGGCGGGCACCGGGACCGGGTGTAGCCCCAGGCTGCGCGCCACCCCCACGGCCCCGGGGTAGGTGGGCGACTCCATCAGGACGGGGCTGCCGGGGGCGGCCAGCGCCCGGAACACCGTCGAGAGGGCGGCCTGTGCCCCGGGCGTGATCTGCACGTCGCGCGAGGTGACGCCCGCGCCGAGCTCGCCCGCCACCACGCTGCGCAGGCTCTCCAGGCCCTCGGCGGGGGCCCAGTCCCACACCTCGAGCCGCCGCGCCACCCGGCGGGTGGCGGCCTGGATCTCCTTCAGCGCCGTGAGCGAGCGGTCGGGGTAGGCCTCGCCCAGCGGGATCATCCCGGCCTTGGCGGGCACCATCAGGTCGCGGATGCCCGCGGTGGGGTCGAGCCGCTGCCCCAGCGCGACCTCCTGCCAGCCGTAGTCCTCCTGCGCGGGCCTGCGCTCGGCGACGTAGGTCCCGCTGCCGGGCCGCACCACCACCAGCCCCTGCTGCGTGAGCTGGCTGAGCGCCTTGTTCACCGTCACCGGGCTCACCCCGTAGCGCGCGACCAGCTCGCGCACGGTGGGCAGGCGGGAGCCGGGCTCGAGCGCCCGCAACTGCTCCTTGAGCTGCTGGGCCAGCAGGTGGTGGGCGGGCTGGGGCGAGCGCGAGGCCATCTCGGTTCGAAGCTACCACAACGCCGAAGGGGCAGCGCGGCGGCTACCCCCTCGGGTGTCGTAAAACCTCGTTTGAAAGCGCCCGTGACCGTCGCGGGCCAGCGGCGACCGGCTATGGGCTACCGACGACCACACGGAGCCTAGTCCGCCGCCTGCTGCGAAGGCTCGGTCCTGGGCTCGGGCCGCGCCAGGATGAAGAACCACAGCAGGCCCAGCCCCCCGGCCACCAGGTTGACGTACCAGTACGGCGTGAAGCAGGCCACGCCCAGCACGCCCAGCACCCAGCTCTCCCAGCGCTGCAGGGTGCGGCGGGTGTAGCCCACCGTGGCCGCCGAGAGGAAGACGATCCCCACCCCCACGGCCAGGAAGCGCTCCCCGATGATCCCCCACTTCTGCGCCAGCGACAGGCCCAAGGTGGTGTCCTGCAGCACCGGCATGATCAGTAGGCCTGTCCCGGCGAAGGCGAAGAGGAAGAAGAAGCCCACCAGGTACTTCGACAGCGCCACCCGCGCGGCGTAGATCCCCGTCACCAGCGGGTTGGTCTTGAACACCGAGGCCGCGGCGTACGCCGAGAGCGCCACCGGCGGCGTCACGTCGGCGAGCACCGCGTAGTAGAAGAGGAACATGTGGGTCGCCAGCAGCGCGGCCCCGGCCGGGATGCCGTTGGCCTCGGCGATCTTGACGATGGCCGGGGCGGTGAGCGAGGAGGTGAGCACGTAGGTGGCGGTGGGCGGGATGCCCATGCCCAGGATCAGGCTGAACACGGCCGTCACCGCTGTCGCCAGCAGCAGGCTCTCGCCCGAGACCTGGCCCAGGAAGATCGAGAACTTCGAGGGCAGCCCGGTGATCACCATCATGCCGAAGATCAGGTTGGCCGCCACGATGGCCGTGCCGATGGGGATGAGCTGGCGGAAGCCGTCGGCGAGGCCCTCGAGGATGGGCATCAGGCCCCGCGGGCGCAGGGTGGGGTCGAGGTAGGTGATGAGCACGAAGCCCAGCATCGCCAGGCTCACCGCCGTGCTGACCTCGAAGCCCCGGTAGAGCATGGCCACGATCAGCAGGATGGGCAGGAAGATGGTGCTGTACCGGGCGATGTAGCGGCGGCGGCTCATGGCGAGGTCGGCGCCCACCGGCGGCAGCTTGGCCTTGCGGGCGTAGAACTCGTTGAAGGCCAGCACCGACAGCAGGTAGAGCAGGCACGGCCCGATGGACATGATCACCACCGTGAGGTAGGGGATCTGCAGGACCTCCACCATCACGAAGGCGATGCTCCCCAGCACCGGGGGGGTGATGAGCGCGATGGTCCCGGCCGTCGCCACCAGCCCCGCCCCGATCATGCGGTCGTAGCCCGCCCGCTCGTACAGCGGCTTGGTCAGCGTCGCCACGAACTGGGTGTCGGCGGCGCCCGAGCCGCTGAACATGCCCATGAAGATCGAGGCCACGCCGGTAGCCCGCCCGGGGGTCATGGGGGTACGCCCCACCAGCGCCAGCGCCAGGTTCGCCACGATGCGCCCCAGCCCCAGCGCACCGATCAGGCCCGAGAGGATGGTGAAGTAGACCAAGTACTTGGCCGAGACCCCGGTGATCAGGCCGTAGATGCCCGCCTCGGTCTCGTTGTAGGTCTTGCCCAGGATCAGGTCGATGCCGTTCTTGGCCCCGCGGAAGGTGCCGGGGACGTAGTGCCCGTAGAGGTTGTAGGCCAGGAAGACCAGCACCAGCGAGGGCATCACCGGCCCCAGCAGGCGGTAGACCAGCCCCAGCACCAGCACGATGAGGCTGAAGGACATCGCCATGTCCCAGCCCGCCGGGATCACCGCGCGGTAGACCAGCTCCTCGTAGAAGCGCATCTGGTAGACCAGGGGGGCCACGCTCAGCAGCGCGGCCAGGACGTCGCCGACCGCGCGCAACCTCGGCATCAGCGCCGGGAGCACCGCCAGGGCCCAGGCCAGCGTGCCCACCAGCTTCCCGGCCAGGGGGATGTCGACCCCCGTGACGTTGGGCACCCAGAAGGTGTAGAGGAACACCAGGCTCAGCAGCGCGAACACCCAGCTCCCCAGGGTGGGCTTCTGGGGGGTCTGGCGAGCGGTGATGAGGTACCCGGCGAGCACCAGGAAGAACACGTGCACGGCCCGCTCGAGCTGCACGATGTCGAGGACGGCGATGTCGGCCCGTGCGAGCGGGGTGAAGGGGTGGACGACCAGGTAGATGCTGTAGAGGGCCGCGGCCAGCAGCACGCCCCAGACCACCCACCCGAAGGGGGTTCTCTTACCGGAAGTCTCCTGAGCTAGCTCCATAGGGCCTCGCTTTCTCGAGCACGCAGGCGCGGGAGGGGCTGCACAAAGCTCCCTGGCCGGGAGAGGTCGCAGGGAGCTTGGGCAAAAGCTTCGCTAGGGCAGGCTTACTTGATCGCCCCGGCTTCCCGCAGGTACTTCACGGCCCCGGGGTGGAAGGGGATGACGGTCTTGGCCGCGTAGAGGTCGGCGGTGTTCTTGAGGGTGGTGTCGCGGGCCGCCGCGGTCGCCGTGACCAGGGTGTTGAGGTTGCCGAACACGGCCTTCATGATCGCCGTGGCCAGCTCGTCGGGCATGGAGGCCGGGCACAGGAAGACGTTGCCGGTGTAGAGCGCGGGGACGTTGCCGGCGGTGCCGTACACGCTCGCGGGCACCGTGCCGACGCTGACGATGCCGGGGAAGCGCTTGAGCAGGAGCTGAGCGGTGGTGCTGTCCTTGGTCACGGGGATCAGCCGGATCTTCTTGCCGGTGCGGGCGAGGGACTGCCCGACTTCCACCACGCTGGCGGTGGGCACGCCGCCCACCCAGAAGTAGGCGTCGATGGTGCCTTCGGACAGGGCCTTGGCGCTCTCGGCGGCGGGCAGGCGCTCGCGCTTGGAGAAGCTCTCGGGCTTTACGCCGGCGCCCTGGAGCACCAGAAGCGCCAGGTTCTCGGTCGAGGAGCCCGGCTGGCCGGTGGAGACCCGCTTGCCCTTGAGGTCTTGCAGCACCTTGATCCCCGACTGTTCGGTGGTGACGATGTGGATCAGGCTCGGGTACATGTAGAACATGATGCGCTGCATGTCGGCCTTCTTCTGGGCGAAGCGCGGCTCCTGGCCGGTGTAGGTCACCAGCGCGGAGTCGGTGGTGGCCAGCGCGCAGTAGTAGGTGTTGGAGCCGGGGTCGGTGCGGTCGCGCAGCAGCAGCAGGTTGTCGTACGAGCCGCCGGTCTGCTGGGCGGTGGAGTCGGCCACGCCGGTCTCGGTCAGCAGCTTGGCGATGGCCTGACCGTAGAAGAAGAACACGCCCCCGGTGCTGCCGGTGGGGATGACCACGCGGGGTTTTTGCGCCAGTGCCGTACCCGCCAGCACCGCAGCCGCCAGTAGGACCCAAACTCGTTTCACAAGCTCACCTCCGGGATCTTGGCTCGCCATGCGCCGGGCTCGAGCCCGACACCCCAGGCGGGGGTTTGCATAGCTTTGCAAAGTAACGAGTGGATTATAAGCATGTTGCATGTAAAATGTAAACACGAGCCTTACGGAACCAGCCCATATTGCAGGCGTAGCGGAGTGACCTATGAATATTCCTATGCTACCCCCCAACGAGCGCGTGGTCGATACCGTGCGGGAAACCCTGCGCGAGGCGATCCTCGAGGGCCGCCTGGCGCCCGGGCAAAAGCTCAGCGTGCCCGAGCTCGCCCGCCAGATGGGCGTTTCGCGCAGCCCGGTGCGCGAGGCCATCCTGCAACTGGTGGGGGAGGGCCTGGCGGTCGAGCGCACCCGCCGCGGGGTGGTCGTCGCCAACCTCAGCGCGCGCGACCTCGGCGAGATTTACGAGGTGCGGGAGGTGCTCGAGGCCCTTGCCGTGCGGCTCGCCGCCCAGCGCGCCCGCCCCGAGCAGTTGCGGGCGATGCGGGACGTGCTCGAACGGCAGCGCCAGGCGGTCGAGTCGCGCGACCCCCAGCTCTACAGCCAGACCAACCAGCAGCTCCACACCCTCATTAGCCAGAGCAGCGGCAACCCCCGGCTGCAGCGCATCCTGGCGCTGCTCTTCGGCGAGATGCAGCTCGCCTTCCGCACCCTCTCCAACAACCCCGCCCACACCATGCGCGGTCACCAGGAACACCGCCGCATCGTCGAGGCCCTCGAGGCCCGCGACTCCGGCGCGGCCGAGGCCGCCATGCGCCGCCACCTCGCCAGCACCCGGCTCGAGATCGACCGCCTCAGCCGGGCGCGGCACTGAAACCCGCGCCCCGTCTCAGCCACGCCCCCGGATCGTGGCTTAGCATTGGGTCGTGCTCGCATTGGCCCTGCTGCGCGACCCCCGCTACCGCAACTACTGGCTCGCCCTGTTCATCTCCCAGCTCGGAACCTGGATGCAGGCCGCCGCCCAAGGCTGGCTGGTGCTCGAGCTCACCGGCAGCGCCGAGCGGCTGGGGCTGGTGATGGTCTGCCAGTTCCTGCCCTCCTTGGTGCTCTCCCTGCCCGCGGGCGTCCTCGCCGACCGCCACTCCCGCCGCAACCTGCTGCTGCTGACCCAGGGGGGGATGGCCGTGCTGGCCGGCTTAATGGCCGTGCTGATCCTCACCGACCTGATCCGCTACGAGTACGTGCTGCTCTTCGCCTTCTTCTACGGGGCCTTCAACGCCATCGACCTGCCCGTGCGGCAGTCCTTCACGGTCGAGCTCGCCGGGCGGGAGCGCTACCCGGGCGCCATCGCCCTCAACTCCTTCGGCTTCAACGTCAGCCGGGTGACGGGCCCTGCGGTGGCGGGCCTGCTCATCGCGGGCGTCGGGCTGGGGTGGGCTTATGTGCTCAACGCCCTGTCCTTCGTGATCATGCTGGTGCTGCTGCTGCGCACGGCCAGCCGCGCCGTCGAGCCGGTCCACGGCAGCGCCGTGCAGCAGGCGCTCGAGGGCCTGCGCTACGTGTGGCAAGAGCCGCTGGTGCGCCAGGTGGTGCTGATGGTGGGGCTGGCGAGCCTGTTCGGGATGAATTTCCAGACCCTGGTCCCGGCGTACTCGAGGCTGGTGCTGGGCCTCGACGCCGAGGGCTACGGCTTCTTGATGTCGGCGGTGGGCGTCGGGGCCATCGGCGCGGCGCTGCTGCAGGCCTTCACCGCCCAGGCCCGCCCCGTCCGCACCCTGCTGGGCTCGGGCATCCTGGCCCTGTCGCTGGCCCTGCTGTTCCTGCCGCTGCCGCCCTGGGGCGTGGCGATGGTCCTGGCGATCTGCGGCTTCGGCATGATCACCACCCTGGTCAACGCCAACACCACCGTGCAACTCCTGGTCCCCGACCGCCTGCGCGGCCGCGTGATGTCGGTGTACTCGATGGTGCTGCTGGGCGTGGCCCCGGTCGGCGGCTACCTCACCGGCTCCCTCATGGACCAGCTAGGCGGCCGCACCGCCAGCCTGGTGCTCTCCTTGCTGCTGGTCCTCTCGGCCCTGTGGCTCTCCCGCCGCCCCTGGCCGCGCACGGTGGAGGAGAGGCCGAAGTCGGTGAGGGGGTAGCGGTAAGCGGTCAGCCGTCAGCTATCAGCCGTCAGCTTGTGGCTCGTGGTAGACCCCACCCCGGCGGCGTCGAGGGTCGAGGGCCAAGGCGTATTGCGTATTGTGTCTCGCGTACGACGTAGGACGTAGGACGTACGACCCGCGCCCGGCGCCCGGCCATCGACTATCAGCTATCGACTATCGACTATCGACTATCGACTATCGACCATCGACCATCACTGCTACCTCGCCTGCCCCGAATCCGGGTCGATCATCAGCGCCCTCGAGTCCACCGCCTCGAAGGCCGAGCCGGGGACGCGCTTGAGCTCGCGCAGCACGTCGTTGTCCCAACGCTCGTCGGGGGTGCCGCTGATGTACCAGCTCGAGCCGTTGTCGGCCAGGATCATGCCGTACTTCTTCAGGGCCCGCAGGATCACCTGCACCTGGGGGGAGAAGCCGGAGATGTCGTAGCCGGCTTTGAGGCGGAAGCGCTGGCCCATGGGCGGGTACTGGCTGCCGGTGAGGCTGGAGGCGTAGTGGCGGGCGGGCCAGACGTAGGCGCGGCGGGTCTGGGGGGCGGTGAAGCGCAGGGCGTGGTTGATCTTCCCGGCGGCCACCTCGTCGTAGCGCACCAGGCCGGGCAGGATGGGCAGGCCGGCGGCGTCGGCGGAGGTCCAGGTGTCGGGGCGCAGGGCGTTGGGCTTCAGGTCGAAGACGGCGCCCGAGTAGGCCCGCCAGCTCCCGTCCGGCTGCACGTAGGCGCTGAAGAGCTCGTAGAGCACGCAGTCGTCGCGGTCCACCACCAGCACGTGGCGGTCGCCGCGGCTGTCGGGACCGCCCTCGACGGGGGCGTCCGGGGGGATGGGGTAGGGGCCGGGGTCGCTCTCGTCGTCCACGGTGAAGCTGACCTGGACCCGCTTCTGGCTCCCCGGGACGGTGGTGTAGGGGATGCCGATGGGCTGGCCCTCGTAGAGGCCCGAGCCGAAGTCGGGGTGCAGGTACTTGCCCGCCCCGATGGTCTGGACGTAGGCCTCGGAGTTGGGGTCGAGGGGCAGGGTGTCTACGGGCGTGTTCCAGACGTTGTCGGCCGGGAAGAGCGTGCAGTCGCCCAGGGAAGGGGGCGGGTCGTCGTTGCCCCCGCCCCCTGCCGGGGCGTGGAAACAGCCCGCGAGCAGCGCGGCCAGGAGCCAGGCGGCAGGTGCTCGAGCCATGCCCCCAGTCTAGGAAGTCCCAGGCTCCCCGCCCTTGAGGCAGGGTTCATGTCACGCCGCGCGGCTGTGGTCGCGCCGACCGCTCAGGGCTGCCAGTCCTGCGGGCGCTCGGCCAGGCCCAGGCGCCAGGCCACGCCCTGCGCGCAGCGCTTGGCCGCCTGGCCGTCGCCGTAGGGGTTCTTGGCGCTCGCCATCTTCTTGCGGTCGGCCTCGTCGGCCAGGAGGCCCGTGACCATCCGGTAGACCCGCTCGGGGTCGGTGCCCGCCAGGCGCAGGATGCCCGCCTCCACCCCCTCGGGCCGCTCGGTGACGTTGCGCAGCACCACCACCGGCACGCCCAGCGCCGCGCCCTCCTCCTGCAGGCCGCCCGAGTCGGTGACGATGAGGTCGCTCTTGCCCATCAAAGCCGACATGGGGCCGTACTCGAGCGGGTCGGTGAGGCGGAAGTTGGGCACCTTCTCCAGCACCGGCCACACCGCCTCGCGCACCACCGGGTTGAGGTGGACGGGGAAGACGAAGGTGAAGTCGGGGTGGTCGTGGGCGGCGCGGGCCAGCGCGCGGGCCAGCTCGCCCAGCACCTCCCAGTTCTCGCGGCGGTGCAGCGTCACCGTGACCAGCTTGCCGCCGGGGACGCCCTCGGGGAGCTGCCCCACCTTGGCGGCGTAGAGCACCGCGTCGATGCCGGTCTGGCCCGTCACCAGCACCTGCTCGGGGTTCTTGTGCTCGGCCAGCAGGTTCTGCTTGGCGAGGGGCGTGGGGGCGAGGTCGAGGTCGGTGAGGGCGTCGGTGAGGCGGCGGTTGGCCTCCTCGGGGAAGGGCTCGGCCATGTTGAAGCTGCGCAGCCCGGCCTCCACGTGCCCCACGGGGATGCGCTCGAGGAAAGCCGCCCAGGCCACCACGAAGGTGGTGAGGGTGTCGCCGTGCACGAGCACGTAGTCGGCCTCGAGCTCGCGCAGGGAGCGGGCCGCCTGGGGCAGGATGCGCGCGGCGAGCTCAGGGAGGGTCTGGCGCTCGGTCATCACGTCGAGGTTGCGCTCGGCGGGCACGTTGAACAGCGAGATGGCCTGGAGCAACTGCTCGCGGTGCTGCCCGGTGAGCAGCACCACGGGCTCGAGGCCCGGCGTTTCCTTGAGGGCGTGGTAAACCGGGGCCATCTTGGTGGCCTCGGGGCGGGTTCCGAAGGCGAGGACGACGCGCTTCATAAGCCTTGCAAGTCTATCGCACCCGGCCTCCAGGGGCGACAGGCTCTGCGAGGCTCAGCGGCGGCGCAGCTCCTCCAGCGGCACCGCGCGGGTGTGCTCGGTCTTCTCCCAGCGGCCCTGGTCGCGCACCAGCCACAGGGCGCTGAAGAGCGGGATGGCCCAGCTCAGGCCGAAGCCCACGGTCGCCAGGAGCGCGGGGAGGTAGCGCAGCACCACCCGGCCCGAGTGCAGCGAGGGGGCGATGGCGGTCAGCAACGCCGCGTTCGCCATGCCCAGCCACGAGGCCACGACCCCCAACTGGCCCGGCAGGCTGTAACCCTCCCCGGCGGCGATGAGCACGTAGGCGAGGCCCATCGCCACGAAGTTGAGCAGCATCAGGACGGGGGAGGCCAGGTAGAGCAGGAGGTCGAGGTGCTGCCAGCGGCGGGTGCGCAGCCAGGCCCGCAGCAGCCGCGGCCCGTAGCGACTGAGCACCCAGAAGTGCCCCTGCATCCAGCGGGTGCGCTGGCGCACCGAGCTCCGCAGGGTCAGGGGCTTCTCGTCGTAGACGACGGCCCAGTCGTTCCAGTGGACCCGTCCGCCCCCCAGCACCAGCATCGCGGTGTACTCGAGGTCCTCCGTCAGGCTCTGCGGCTGCCAGCCGGTGCGGCGCAGGGTGCGGCTGCGGATGACGCAGCCCGTCCCGCCCAGGGTCCCGGAGAGGCCCAGGTGCTGGCGGGCGAGTTGCCAGAAGCGGTTGGAGTGCCAGTAGGCCAGGGCGATGGCGCGGGTGACCCAACTGTCGTCGGGGTTCTTGGTGTCGAGGTAGCCCTGCACCGCCTCGGCCTCGGGGTGGGCCTCGAGGTAGTCGTTCATGCGCTCGAGGAACTCCGGGTGGGCCAGGTTGTCGGCGTCGAGCATCGCCACCGCGTCGTAGCGCTCGAGCCCGATCTGGCCCAGCGCCCAGCGCAGGGTCCAGCTCTTGCCGCGGCGCTGGGGGTCGTGGCGCTCGAGCACCATCGCCCCGTGCGCCCCGGCGACGGCGGCGGTGGCGTCGGTGCAGTTGTCGGCGCACACCAGCACGTCGAACTCGCCCCTGTACGTCTGGGCCTGGAGGCTTCGCAGCAGCGGCCCGATCACCCGCGCCTCGTCGTGGGCGGGGATCAGCACCGCGAAGCGCCTCAAGGCGCGGGCCCGCGGCAGCAGCCGGGGTCCCTGGAAGCCGCGCAGGCCCAGGAGGAACTGGTACAGCGACGCCAGCAGCAAAACGGTGCCCAGGCCGGCCAATCCGAGTTGAATTATCCACCAAATGGCTGAGTTCAATCCATCATCAGTATGGCAACGGCGGCCCCCGCGGGGGCCGCCGGAAGGCACAATTCGGGCGCCGGTTTCAGGGGGCCGGGATGTGGCCCTCGAGCTGCCGCTCCTCCCGCCACACCGCCCGCAGCTTGCGCCAGACGGTATACGCCAGCAGCGCCGTGGTCCCGATGGCCGAGGCCACCACGACCTGCGGGGGCACGCTCGGCTGCACCGTCATGGCGATGATGTTGAAGATGAGCGTGAGGATCCACAGCGCCACCGTGGTGCGCCGCTGCGAGAGCCCGCGGGCGAGCAGGATGTGGTGGATGTGGTCCTTGCCCGGGGTGGACATGGGGTTTTGCCGCTGGAGCAGCCGCCGGATGATGACCCGGGCCGTGTCGAAGATGGGCAGCAGCAGGAACAGCGCGGTGGGCACCAGCGAGAAAACCGTGGTCACCTTCAGGCTGCCCAGCAGCGCCGTAGCCGCCAGCACGTAGCCGAAGAAGTAGGCCCCGGCGTCGCCCATGATGATCTTGGAGGGGTGGAAGTTGTGCCGCAAGAACCCGAGCGCCGCCCCGCTCATGGCGGCGAGCACCAGCGTCGCCGCGGCCCAGCGCGGGTCCTGGGCCGAGACCGCCAGCAGGCTCATCGCGGTGATGTAGCTGATGCCCCCCGCCAGCCCGTCCACCCCGTCCATCAGGTTGATGGCGTTGGTGATGCCCATGACCCATACCACCGTCAGGAAGGTGCCCAGCAGGGGGTCGAGCGCGGTGCCGAAGGCCGTGTCGAAGCGGATGCCCACCGCCACCAGCAGCAAGGCCGCCAGGAACTGCACCACCAGCCGGAAGACCGGCGGCAGGCTGAACTGGTCGTCGATGAAGCCCACCAGCACCAGGATGGAGCCGCCCAGCAGGATGGCGAGCACCTGGATCTGCACCTGCTGGATGAGGATGGGGTTGAGCGCGGTAGCCACGATCATCGCCGCGATGACCCCGGCGTAGATCGCCAGCCCCCCGGCGTTGGGCAAAGGCTCCTTGTTGAGCCGGCGCGCGTTGGGCTGGTCGGCCCAGCCCACCTTCAGCGCGAAGCGCCGCACGCTGGGGATGAAGCGCCAGGTGATGACCCAGGCCACCACGAAGGTGAACACCACCGTCAGCCAGCCGGCGCCCGCGGGGTTGGCGATGCCTAAGGACTCGAGAAAATCGCTCATGGCTCGACTACTCGACTAATAGCTTATCGCCGATAGCCCATGGCCGATAGCCGAGCGCCCGGTCGCTGGGGCTCACGGCTTAGGGTGAAAGGCCTTTCCCCACGGGCCGCGGGCTATCGGCTACAGGCCACCGGCGTCACTTCGTGCCGTAGATCCGGTCCCCCGCGTCCCCCAGGCCCGGCACGATGTAGCCGTGGTCGTTGAGGTACTCGTCCACGGCCGCGACCACGATGTCCACGTCGGGGTGGGCCTTCCGCACCCGCTCGACCCCCTCGGGCGCGGCGATGATGCTCATGAGCTTGATCTGGCTGGCCCCCCGCTGCTTGAGCACGTCGATGGCGTGGACTGCGCTGCCCGCCGTCGCCAGCATGGGGTCGGTGAGGAAGACCCGGCGGCCCCCGATGTCCTCGGGGAGCTTGGCGTAGTACTCGACCGGGTTGAGCGTCTGGGGGTCGCGGTAGAGGCCGATGTGCCCCACCCGCGCCGCCGGGACGAGCTTCAAGATGCCGTCCACCATGATCAGCCCGGCCCGCAGGATGGCGACGAGGGCCAGCTTCTTGCCCGAGAGCACGTGCGCGGTCATGGAGGTGAGCGGGGTCTCGATGGTCACGGGGTCGAGCTCGAGGTCGCGCATCGCCTCGTAGGCCATGAGCATCGAAACTTCCTCCATCAGCTCGCGGAAGTCTTTGCTCCCGGTGTTCTTGTCGCGCAGGATCGCCAGTTTGTGCTGGACCAGGGGGTGGTCGACAACGGTCAGCTTCATCGGGCAAATCGTAACACCGAGGGTGAGGGAGGGTCGATAGCTGGACGCAAAACGCAAGACGCAAAACGCTAAACGCAAGACGCAAGACGCAAGACGCAAGACGCGAAACGCTAAACGCTAAACGCGAAACGCTAAACGCTAAACGCGAAACGCTAAACGCATGCCGTACGTCCTACGTCGTACGCAATACGCAAAGCGCAAGACGCAAGACGCAAGTCGTAAGTCCTACGTCTTACGTCGTACGCAAGACACATAACGCGAGTTGCCTTGACCCTCGACCCTTGACCGTCCTTCCCTAAAGCTCCGGGAACTCCTGGTAGAAGCGCAGGGCCTTGGGCATCTTCTCGGTGACGGCGGATTCGAAGCCTTCGGGCTCGTTGGTGCGGAACCAGTGCATGTCGTGGAGGTAGGTCAGGGGGACCCAAAAGCGCAGGCGGGGCCAGAGGGTGGGGGCGTCGGGGTAGCCTCGGACGATTGAGCGCAGGGCAAAGAGGGCTTGGGGCTCGCCCAGGAGGTCGAGGGTGCCGGTCTTGAGGATGGCGAGGTCGCGGGCGGGGTCGTCGGGGCAGGCGCGCACCCAATCGACCAAGAAGGCGGCGGGGACGCCGGCGTCTGCTCCCGGGTCGCGCAGCAGGACGTTGCCGGCGTGGGGGTCGCGGTGGCAGAAGGCCTGGGGGGTGCCCGCGACCTCCTCGACGTGCCCCCGCAGCCAGCCCACCAGGCGCTGGGCGTCCTCGAGGTCGTGCAACGTTCCCCCGAACTGCTCGAGCCGCGCCTCCAACCGCTGCTGGCTGACCACGCCCATCTCCGGGATCTGGTGCAACTGGCGGAAGAAGTCCCCCAGGCTCTCCAGCGCCTCGGGGGTGAAGCGCTCGGGGGCGAAGTTCTGGCCCGGGAACCGGCGGGTGACCAGGACGCCGTTGCCCTCGAGCTCGAAGGCCTCCACCACCCACGCCCCCAGGCCCGCCTTGCTCATGTTGGCGGCCTCGAGGTGCGCCGCGAAGGGGCCTGCGGGCTGGTTGGGCCAGCTCGGCGTGGGGCCGTAGATCTTGCACACCAGCCCGTCGGTGCCGAAGGTGCGGGCCTCGCTCCCCTGGGTCAGGGGTCGCAGCGGGTGGCCGAAGCGTTGCTCGAGCTGGTGCAGCAGGTCGGTCACAGCGGCCCTCACCATACCAAAACTCGCCCCGCGCCCGGGGCGGGTGGCTAAACTCGGGGCATGAGCCGGAAGATCGTTTACAACGGGGCGGAGTATTCGAGCCCCGAGGAGATGCCCCTCGAGGCGCAGCAGACCTACCGCCAGATGATGGACCTGCTGGGGGACGCCGACGGCGCGCCGGACCTGCTCGAGGGCGTCCGCGGGGGCACAGAGCCGGTCGAGATCCAGTCGGTCGAGCGCAGCTACGTGATCAACGGCCAGCGTTACGACAGCCTCGAGGCCGTGCCGCCCGAGCTGCGCGCACAGCTCGAGGACGCCCTGACGGAGGCCGAGCGTGCGCTCGGGGAGGAGGCGGCCGCTCCGGTCCACAGCTTCATGGCCCAGGGCCAGGCCCCCGGCGCGGCGCCCTCCGGTCCCGGCTTCCTCGAGCAGGCCTGGCGGGTGCTGCGGGTGCTGCTGGCGCTGGCGGCCCTGGGCTGGCTGCTCAGCCGCATCGCGGCCAACCTGGGCTGACGCCCGCGCCCTCCCCGGCGGCCGGCCACATGTTCAACCCGCCGGGCATGGCGGTATCCTGAAGGGTATATGCTGGAGAAACTCAACCAACTCGAAGACGAATATCGGGACCTCGAGGCCAGCCTGGCCGACCCGGCTGTGCTCTCGGACCAGTCCCGATATCAGCGCCTGTCGCGGCGCTACGCCGAGATGGGCTCGCTGGTCGAGCTCATCCGCCGCTACAAGAAGGCCCTCGAGGACCTCGAGGGCGCCCGGAGCCTGATGTTCGACCCCGAGATGGGCGAGGTCGCCAAGGCCGAGGTGGCCGAGCTCGAGGCCCGCATCCCGCCGATGGAGAAGGAGCTGGAGGTCATGCTCCTGCCCAAAGACCCCGCCGACGACAAGAACGCCATCATCGAGATCCGCGCGGGCACGGGCGGGGAAGAGGCCGCACTCTTCGCCCGCGACCTCTACGAGATGCTGCTGCGCTACGCCCAGAAGCTGGGCTTCCAGACCGAGACCCTCGACACCCAGCTCACCGACCTCGGCGGCCTCTCCAAGGTCTCCTTCGAGGTCAACGGCCCCGGCGCCTACGGCGTGTTCAAGTACGAGTCGGGCGTCCACCGCGTGCAGCGGGTCCCGGCCACCGAGACCCAGGGCCGCATCCACACCTCCACCGCCACCGTGGCCGTGCTGGCCGAGGCCGAGGAGGTGGACGTGAAGATCGACCCCGCCGACCTCGAGATCACCGTCTCGCGCGCGAGCGGCCCCGGCGGGCAGGGCGTCAACACCACCGACAGCGCGGTGCAGGTGCTGCACAAGCCCACCGGCATGATCGTGAGCTGCATGGAGTCGCGCAGCCAGATCAAGAACCGGGAGAAGGCGCTCACCATCCTGCGCTCGAGGCTTTTGGAGATCAAGCGCGCCGAGGAGGCCGCCAAGCTGCGGGAGAACCGCCTGGCCCAGATCGGCACCGGCGAGCGCAGCGAGAAGATCCGCACCTACAACTTCCCCCAGTCCCGCGTCACCGACCACCGCCTGGAGGGCGAGGACAAAAACCATGACCTCCACACCGTCATCGGCGGCGACCTCTCCGAGTTGCACGCAGCGTTGCGCAAGGCCGACCAGGAACGCCAGCTCGAGGCCCTGACCGAACGGGTCTAGAAAGGGGTGGCGCGATGACGGTGAACATCCGGTTCACCCCTTCCGGCCTTTCGCGAGGGGCGCGATGAGCGCCGGGCTGCGGCGCGAGTTGCTGGTGGCGGCAGCGATTCTCATGGACAAACAGGGGCGGGTGCTGCTCGTCGCCAACGACTGGAGCCGCCGGGGGCACGTGCGCTACACCCTGCCCGGCGGCGCCGTGGAGGCAGGGGAGAGCCTCCTGGACGCCGTGGCGCGCGAGGTGCGGGAGGAGACCGGCCTGCGGGTGAAGAGCATCGAACACCTGGCCTACGCCGTGCAGATCGAGGACGCCCGCAAGGCCGAGCGCACCATCGCCATGGCCTTCCGGGCCAACTACGACGGCCTGCTCAACCCCCGCGACCCCGACGGCCACATCGTCGAGGCCCGCTTCTTCAGCCTCGAGGAGGTCGCGCAGAAGCTCGAGGAGCACCGCCCCCTGCGCGAGCCGCTGCTCGACTACCTGCGCGGGGAGCGTGGCCGCTTCTACGTGTACCCGAGCTGGGGCGGGGAGGGGCGGAAGATCTGAACGCTGATGGCTGATAGCCGATAGCCGGGCGCCGGACGCAGGTCCTACGTCCTACGTCGTACGTCGTACGCAAGACGCCAAACGCAAAACGCCCTTTGTTTACCCCCCTTAGCAAGGGGGGCTGGGGGGATACCCCCTCCCCGCGTGCGGGGAGCGAGGGGGAGGGGTCTACCACGAGCCACGAGCCTTTCGCTGACGGCTGACGGCTGATAGCTGACGGCTTACCGCTTCCCGCTCCTCACTCCCCGAACCACTCGATAACCTTCTGCCGCGCCTGCTCCTTTACCGTGGGGTTGATGTAGGCGGCGACGGTGCCTACGGCGAACACCAGCACCGTTAAGTCGTCGGTGTACCCTACCCCTACCAACAGGTCGGAGATGGCATCCACCGGAAGGATGAAGTAGGCCAGCGCGCCGAGGATGGTCCGTTTCGCCCAGGCCGGGGTTTCGGGGCGCTTGTAGGCGTAGTAGAGCCACAGCGCCTTCTCTACCACCTCGCGGCCCGCCCGGCGGGCGAAGCGGTTGAGCTTGTTCCAGAACGAGCGCTCGTTGAGGCGCTCGGTGGCCTCGAGGTTGGGGGGAGAATAGAGCTGGATTTCTTCAGCCATTCCTTGTCCTCCGCGCGCAGCCGCGGGCTGCAAGGCTCATGGTAGCACCCCCTCCGGGGCGTGGGTGAGGAGCTTTGCAGGGTCGGCCGGTGGGCAGTTGCCTTTGTGCGTGCCCTGTGTATACTCGTGGCGTAGTCTAGACCACCGTTCTAAACATCCGCGCACCCCACTGGTGCGGGAAGGTGGTTCTACATGGTGAAAGGAGTGTGAGGTATGAGACGTCAATGGCTGATGGCTCTGGCCCTGAGCGCCCTCGCGAGCGCCGGGCTGGCCCAGAGGACCCTGGTATTCGGGCACGAGGGTGAGCCGGTGAACCTCGAGTCCGGCAACATTACCGACGGGGTTTCGATTTACGCCCAGCGCCAGATTTACGACACCCTCGTAGACTTCAAGGCCGGCTCTACCGACCCCATCCCGGCGCTGGCGACGAGCTGGTTCGCCTCCCCCGACGGCAAGAGCTGGACCTTCCGCCTGCGCCAGGGCGTCAAGTTCCACGACGGCACCGACTTCGACGCCAACGCCGTGCTGTTCAACGTCAACCGCTGGTGGGACCCCAAGGACGCCAGCCGCATCCAGGGCGGGGCCAACTACGAGATCTGGGGTGAGCTCTTCGGCGGCTACAAGGGCACCGACGGCAGCTTCCTCAAGGCCGTGCGCGTGGTGGACAAGTACACCATCCGCTTCGACTTCGGCGCCCCCCTCCCGTACTTCCCCGTGGCCATCGGCGCGGGCTACTTCGGCATCGCCTCCCCGGCCGCCGTCAAGGCCCAGGGCGCCAAGTACGGCACCCCCGCGGGCGGCGCGGTGGGCACCGGCCCCTACCGCTTCCGCGAGTGGCGCGTCGGTGACCGCCTGATCCTGGAGAAGAACCCCACCTTCTGGAAGCAGGGCCTGCCCAAGACCGACGCGCTGGTGATGCGCTTCATCAAGGACCCCGCCGCGCGGCTGGCCGAGCTCAAGGCGGGCTCCATCGACCTCACCATCCAGATCCCCCCGGCCAACCTCGGGGCCATCGAGTCGGACCGCAACCTCGACCCGGTGCTGCGCCCGTCCTTCAACGTGGGCTACCTCGCCCTCAACCCCTCCTACAAGCCCCTCTCCGACGTGCGCGTGCGCCAGGCCATCGCCATGGCGATCAACAAGAAGGCCATCGTGCAGGCCTTCTGGGGCAAGCTGGGCGAGACCAACGGCCACTTCACCCCCAGCTCCTTCAAGACCTACTGGTCCTCTGAGGTCACCGACTACGAGTACAACCCCACCAAGGCCAAGCAGCTCCTGGCTCAGGCGGGCTACCCCAACGGCTTCGACCTCGAGTTCTGGTACATGCCGGTCTCCCGCCCCTACTTCCCCACGCCCAAGGAGATCGCCGAGGCCATGGGCGCCGACCTCTCGGCCATCGGGATCAAGGTCAAGTTCCAGACCAAAGACTGGGCCACCTACCTCGACGACCGCAAGAAGGCCCCCGGCTTCCAGGCCTACATGCTGGGCTGGACCGGCGACTACGGCGACCCCTCCAACTTCTTCGACCCCCACTTCGCCTCGCCCATCACCGACCTCTTCGACGCCGCGGGCAAGCAGCTCGACGTGAAGGAGCTCAACGCCCTGCTCGCCCGGGGCTCGAGCTCGACCAACCAGGCCGAGCGCATCCGGATCTACCAGCAGGCCGACAAGATAGCCTTCGACCTGGCCCTGCGCATCCCCATCGTCCACAGCCAGCCCCTGCTCGCCAAGCGCAAGAACATCAGCGGCTGGGTGCCCTCGCCGCTGGGCAGCGAGAGCCTGGAAGACGTGGTCAAGACCAACCTCTAACCTTCACGATCGCCGCAGGGGCGCAGCGTGCTGCGCCCCTGCCCCTTTGTGTCCTCCGCCCGGCGGGGTTCACAAATTATGCCCTGCTCGGTATTATCGGCAGACAGGTGTTTACATGTGGGCTTATGTCGCTCGTCGTCTGCTGGGCTTGATCCCGGTGCTGTTCGGAATTTCACTGCTGGTGTTCGGCTTCCTGCGCGCCATCCCCGGCGACCCGGCGGTGGTGATGCTGGGCGAGCGGGGCACGCCCGAGCAGGTCGAGGCGCTGCGCGAGAAGCTGGGGCTCAACCGGCCCATCCCCGAGCAGTACCTCATCTTCGTGGGCCAGCTCCTGCAGGGTGACCTGGGCCGCAGCACCTTCAGCCTGCTCGAGGTGCGCTCCCTGCTTATCGCCAAGTGGCCCGCCACCTTCGAGCTGGCGGTCGCGGCCATGCTGGTGGCCATCCTCATCGGGGTGCCGCTGGGCATCCTGGCGGCGGTGCGTAAGAACAGCATCTGGGACAACCTGGCGACCAGCTTCGCCCTCATCGGGGTGTCGCTGCCGGTGTTCTGGCTGGGCCTGATGCTGGTCTACCTCTTTGCCGTCAACCTCCAGTGGTTGCCCTCGGGCGGGCGGCTGTCGGTCGAGGCCGACGCCTTCTTCCGCCCAGTCACCGGCTTCTACGTGCTCGATTCCCTCCTCCAGCGCAGCGGGGTGGCCGACGTGCTCTCGCACCTGGTCCTTCCGGCCGTCACGCTGGGCACCATCCCGCTGGCCATCCTCACCCGCATCACCCGCAGCGCCATGCTCGAGGTGCTCTCGCAGGACTACGTGCGCACCGCGCGGGCCAAGGGCCAGACCGAGCGGGTGGTGATCTGGCGGCACGCCCTCAAGAACGCGCTGCTGCCGGTGGTGACCATCATCGGCCTGCAGTTCGGCACCCTGCTGGGCGGGGCCATCCTCACCGAGACCATCTTCAGTTGGCCGGGCATCGGGAGCTGGATCTACGAGGGCATCATCAACCGCGACTACCCGGTGGTGCAGGGCGGGGTGGTCTTCGTGGCCTTGGTCTTCGTGCTCATCAACCTGCTCGTTGACCTCTCCTACGCCCTGCTGGACCCGCGCATCCAATACCGATAAGGAGTTCGTATGGCCGCGACCGCAACCGCAACCTCCCGCGTGGAAACCCCCACGCGCATGGCGCTCAAGCGCTTCATGAAGTCCACGTCGGGCAAGATCGGGCTGGTGATGGCCACCTTTTTGGTGCTCGTCGCCCTGCTGGCCCCGGTCTTCCGCCCCTACAACCCCGCCACCGACCGCGACTTCCTCAACATCAAGAAGCCCCCCTCGGCCGAGCGTCTCTTCGGCACCGACAACCTGGGCCGCGACGTGTTCACCCGCGTCATCCACGGCAGCCGCATCTCCTTGCAGGTGGGGCTGGTCGCGGTGGGCCTGAGCCTGACCATCGGGACCCTGCTGGGCCTGATGGCGGGCTACTTCCGGGGGGGCCTCGAGGTCTTCATCGGCTGGATCACCGACATCCTGCTGGCCTTTCCCAGCACGCTGCTGGCCATCGCCATCGTGGCGGTGCTGGGCTCCAACCTCACCAACGCCATGATCGCGGTGAGCGTCACCCAGATCCCCATCTACATCCGGCTGGCCCGCAGCGTGGCGCTGAGCGTGCGCGAGCTCGAGTTCATCCAGGCGGCCACCGCCCTGGGGGCCCCCAACCGCCGCATCCTGCTGCGCCACCTGCTGCCCAACGCCCTGCCGCCGGTGATCGTGCAGGCCACGCTCTCCATCGGCACGGCCACGCTCGAGACCGCCGCGCTGGGCTTTTTGGGCCTGGGCGCTCAGCCCCCCGCGCCCGAGTGGGGCGCCATGCTCTCCGACGCCTTCCGGCAGGGGCACTGGCTCGACGCGCCGTGGATGATGGTGTTCCCCGGGTTCTTCATCCTGCTCACCGTGCTGGCTTTCAACCTGCTGGGCGACGGGCTGCGCGACGCGCTCGACCCGCGGGCGAATAAATAGGCCGGAAAGCCCACCGGGGCGCTTTTCTCATCTTCCTGGCTTAGGATGTGCCTATGAAGCGACTGCTGGCATTGCCGCTGCTGCTCTTGGGGCTCTCGGCCTGCGTTTTCGAGCCCCAGCGCCCCTATTACAACGTCACCGACGTGCAGATGCTCTTCCCCGACTCCAGCGAGCGCTGGCTGTATTTCTACGGCGACAGCATGCTGGTGGTCGGCGAACAGCGCAGCCTGAGCCTCGAGCCCAAGCCCGAGGGCCAGAACAACATCTGGGAGGTCAAGGAGGCGCTTTGGGTCAACAAAGAGCCCGTGCTGCGTGAGGTGTCCCCGCGCTGGAACCGCACGGTGGCCCGCACCGTGTCCACCATCCCCTCGGGCAATCTGGTGGTGCAGGCCGACCAGGAGATCAAGTCGGCGTGGTACTACGACGGTTCCCGCTGGTACCAGCTCAGCGCTTCGGTGGGCGTGAACCGGCAGATCGTCGCCCAGCCCGAAGCCCGCACCCCCGACCTCGACGGGCTCACGAGCGCCGAGGAGCAGGTGGTGCTGCGGGAGGTCCTGGCCCGCCGCGGCAACCGCCCGGTGGTGCTCTACGAGATCACCCCGCCGCTGCCGCGGTTGCGGCTCGAGCCGGGCCCCTTCCTCTACCGCCAGGCCGGATTGGTGGTGCAGTATGGAGTACCCCAGGAGATCGTCGTGAACCCCGAACCCGCTCGAGTCGAGGTGCTGGGCCAGGGCTCGCAGAGCAACTACAGCGACACCTCGCCGCTCGCCTACCTCGCCACCACCCCCATCAGCTACTCGCGCTTCCGCAACCTCCTGCCCGACGCCCCCAACTTCGCCTTCAACGACGCCAGCCTGGCCGCGCTGTTCATCGGGCAGAAGCCCACGGGCGGCTACTCGGTGCGCTTCGTCTCGGCGCGCCAGCAGGGCTCGACCTGGGAGATCACGGTCAGCCTGACCAGCCCCGCCCCCGGCTCCATCGTGACCCAGGTCATCACCAGCCCCTACCTGCTGCTCCAGATCCCCGGCAAGCCCAGCAAGGTGGTCTTCCGGGACACCTCCGGGCGGGTGATCGCGGAGGGGACCGCGCTGGTGCAGTAGGGTCGGACGTCGAGCGCCATAGGGCGAGCCACCGGCTCGCCCTTTCCTATGCCTGGTACAGCGCGTACCCTAACCGCCGGAGCACCTCCCCGACCAGGTACAGCGAGCCGGTCACCAGGACGGGTTCGCTGCCCTTGGCCGCTCTGCGGGCGTCCTCGAGCGCCTCCAGCGGGTCGTCGAAGAACGGCGCGCCGTGCGCCGCGCCCAGCGTCGCCGCGTCCAGGGCCCCCTCGCCGGCGCGGGCGTAGCGCACCGACAGGGCTTTGGGCAGCAGGATTTCCAGCACCTGGCGGTAGTCCTTGCGGGGGAAGCCGCCGTAGACGAGGTGGTAGGCGCCCAGCTCCTGGGCCAGGGCTCGAGCGGCCGGGGGGTTGTGCGCCCCGTCGAGGGTGAGCTCGAGGCCCCGCCACTCCACCCGCTGCAAGCGCCCAGGGTGCTGCGCCCGGGCGATCCCCTGGGCGATGGCTTCCTCCGGCAGGCCCAGCAGGCGGGCGGTGGCGACGGCCAGCCGCGCGTTGGCGCGCTGGAAGGCCCCGGGCAGCGCGGGCGGGCAGGGGAGGTCGAACAGGGCGTCACCGTCGCCGAGGACGTGGAGGGGGGGCGCCCACCCCTGCGCGACCTCCCGGACGACCTCCAGCGGACCGCCTTCGGCCGCCGTCACCAGCGGCACCCCCGGGCGGGCCGCCCCGGCCTTGTCGCGGGCGACGGCCTCGAGCGAACCGCCCAGCGCCTCGAGGTGGTCCTCGCCCACGTTGGTCAGCACCACGGCCTCGACGCGGGGCAGCACCCGCGTGGCGTCGAGCCGCCCGCCCACCCCCGCCTCCACCACCGCCGTTTCGACCCCTGCCTCGGCGAAGTGCCCGAAGGCGAGCGCGGTGCTGTAGTCGAAGAAGGCCACCCGCTCGGGGAAGCTCTGCCGCCGGGCCCACTCCACGAACTCCACGACCGCCTCACGGGGGATCAGGCCGCGGTAGGTGCGGATGCGCTCGCGGAAGTCCACCAGGTGGGGGCTGGTCGTGGCCCCGTAGCGCCTCCCGGCCGCCTGGAGGATGGCCTCGAGGAACGCCACCACGCTCCCCTTGCCGTTGGTCCCTACCACGTGCACGGCAGAAAACCGCCCCTCAGGGTTCCCCAACCGCTCGAGCACCGCCCGCACGCGCTCGAGCCCGCGCGGCCCCCCAGCCCGGGTCTGGCGGAAGAGCCAGGCTACGGCTTCGTCGTAAGTCACGGGCTCATTGTAGGGGTAGGGGAGAGGGGGAACGGGGGGTGGGGAACGCGCGGCTATTGGCTCGTGGTAGGCGGCGGCAAGCCTTCAGCCGTCAGCCCTCAGCCGTCAGCCGGTCCCACCCTCCCCCTGCCCCTCCCTCCGGCCGGAGGGAGGGGATTTTTTTGCGTCTTGCGTCTTGCGTTTGGCGTTTGGCTATCGACCATCGACTTACACCAACGTGCTCAGCTTCACCCACGTCGCCGCCAGCAACCACACCCCGGCCCAGGTATACACGTAGCGCCGTTTCCAGCCCAGCAGCACCAGCACGCCCGTGAGCAGGTCGTTGATGGCGATGAACCAGACCATGGGCTCCAGCGGCAGCGGCAGCAGGCGCAGGAAGCTGCGCTCCATGAGCTTGAGGAAGGCGGCGGGGTCGAGCAGGGCGGTGAGGCTGTTGACCAGGAAGATGCTGGCGAAGCCCAGGCGGAAGACCCAGTGCAGGGGGTGCGAGGTCGCCATCCACAGGCCGGTGGGGTTGTCCGGGGTGGGCTTAGGGTCGGGCTCGGTGAGGCGGAGGGCCGATTCGATCTCCTGCAGGGGCCAACCTTTGGCGATCAGGCGGGAGCGTATTTCCTCGGGCGAAACCGCCCGGGTGCGCTGGAACTGGACGTAGGCGATGAGGCGTGCCGACATGAAGCTGATTGTGTCACAGGCTGAAAACGAGCTGTAGTGAGCGATCATTAATCGTGCTTTCCATATTGCTCAGAAAAGTAAAGTCCGGGGCTCCAACCCCGGACTCTGGATCGGCTCTGGGTTTTAGGCCAGCGCGAAGCGGTCGGGCTGGTAGGGGGCGGGCTCGAGGCCGGCCTTAGGCTCGTTGACGATGGTGATGCGCCCGTCCTCCTTGACGTCGACGGTGCCCAGGCTGCGCACGTACTCGAGGAAGGCCTCGGCGTCGCTGAAGCCGGTGTCGTAGCGGGCGCCCTTGGCGTTCTTGAGGCTCTCGAAGCCGTCGCCGCCGGCGGCGATGAAGTTGTTGACCACCGCGCGGTAGGTGGCGGCGGGGTCGATGGGCACGTACTGGCCGCCCTTGAGCACCTCGACCTTGGTCACTCGGCTGCCCGCGGGCTTGGCGAGGTCGAAGGTGTAGCGCAGCCCGCCCACGCCCGAGACGAAGCGCCCGGCGCCCTGCTCCCACTGGGAGACGCCGTTCTCGAGCGCGGCGACCACCTCGGCCCCGGTGAGGTCCATGACCACCAGGGTGTTGCCGAAGGGCAGCACCTCGTAGATTTTGCCCACGGTGATGGGGCCGGCGGGGATGGTCGCCCGCACGCCGCCGCCGTTCTGCAGCGCGATCTGGGTGTTAGCCCCCTTGGTCTTCCACAGCATGCCGTCGGCGATGAGGCTGGAGAGGGCGCTCTCGCGCTTGCGCACCACGGTGCGGTCGCCGTTGAGGTTGTTGCGGGTCTGGGCCACCACCTGCGTGTTGAGCGCGGCGATGGGCATGGAGTACACGCGCACGGCCTCGGCGGCGTAGGCGTCCTCGCGGAACTTCTGGTCGGTGACCAGGATGGCCTCGCCCTTGTGCCCCACCAGCAGGCCCTTGTCGTCGAACTCGAGGTTGAGCTTGCCCACCACCTTGCCCCACTCCCACGCCTGCACCACCAGCACGTCGCGGCCCTCGGGGTTCTTGACGAGGGTGGGGTAGGGCCCGGCGGGCTGGAGCTCCTTGGCCTCGAAGGTGCCCAGCAGGGTGTGGCTGTGCCCGCCCACGATGACCTGCGCGCCCACGATCTTCTTGCCGAGCTCGAGGTCGGCGAGGTAGCCCAGGTGGGAGAGGATGACGATCTTGTTCACGCCGCGCGCCAGCAGCTCGTTGATCGACTTCTGCGCCGCCGCCACGGGGTCGGTGAAGGAGACGGTGGGCCCGGGGTTGGCGATGATGGCGGTGTCGGGGGTGGTGAGGCCCACGATGCCGACGTTCTGGCCCCCTACGCGCACGACGGTGTAGGGCTGCACCTTGGAGAGCTTGGGCTCCTTGCTCACGTCCACGTTGGCGCCCAGCACGGGGAAGCGCGCCCCGTCGAGGAAGGCCGCCAGGGCGTCGGGGCCGAGGTCGAACTCGTGGTTGCCCAGCGCCATCACCCGCACGCCCTCGCGGTGCATGAAGTAGCGGTCGGCCAGGCCGCGGTACTGGGTGAAGTAGAGGGTGCCCTGGAACACGTCGCCCGCGTGCAGGAACAGCGGGTTGGGCTCGCTCGAGCGCAACTGGTCGTACAGGCGGATGCGCCGCGCCACGCCGCCCACCTTGGCCTTCTGCCCGTTGAGGGTTAGCTCGACGGGCTCGATGCGGGCGTGGGTGTCGTTGGTGTGGATGATGGTCATGCGGAAGACCCCGCCGCCCTGGGCTCGCCCCAGGCCCGCGGCGGCAATGCCCGTAGCCAATCCGGCCTTGAGTACGTCTCTGCGTTTCATGCTTTTTCCTCCTTGCCCAATCATAAAGGGCCAGGCGTCAAGTGTGGATCAGGGCGGCAGCCGGGCGGCGGCGAGGATTGTAGACCACTGCGCTGACGGAGGGGCACAACTGCCTAAACTGGGTACATGCCAAAGCTAATGTTCGTGTTGCTGGTATTGGGGCTGGCCCAGGCACAGAATTTGACCTTTACCCCCGTGGCCACCGATCTCGAGCGCCCCACCTTCCTGACCTACGCCCCCGACGGCTCGGGAAGGCTCTTCATCACCGAGCAGACCGGCAAGGTGCGGGTGGTCCAGGGCGGCCGGTTGCGCCCTGAGCCCTTCCTCGACCTCAGCGGCCGCATCTCCTGCTGTGGGGAGCGGGGCCTGCTGAGCCTGGTGTTCCACCCCGACTTCAAAAACAACGGCTTCTTCTTTGTCAACTACACCCGCAGCCCCGACGGGGCCACGGTGGTCGCCCGCTACAAGGTCGCCGAGGGCGGCAGCCGCGCCGACCCCGCCTCGGCCAAGGTGATCATCACCATCGAACAGCCTTACGCCAACCACAACGGGGGGCAACTGGCCTTCGGCCCCGACGGCTACCTCTACATCGGCATGGGCGACGGGGGCAGCGGGGGCGACCCCCTCAACGCCGGGCAGAGCCTCAACACCCTGCTGGGCAAGATCCTGCGCATCGACGTGAACAAGGAGGAGGGCGGGCGGCCCTACGCCATCCCCGCCGGCAACCCCTTCGTCGGCCGCCAGGGGGCCCGCCCGGAGATCTGGTCCTACGGCTGGCGCAACCCCTGGCGCTTCAGCTTCGACCGCGAGACCGGCGACATGTGGATCGCCGACGTGGGCCAGAACCAGTGGGAGGAGATCAACCTCGAGCCCAAGGGCAAGGGCGGCCTCAACTACGGCTGGCGCCTGATGGAGGCCAGCGCCTGCTTCAACCCCGGCAATAACTGCAACAACGGCAACCTGGTGCTGCCGGTGCTCGAGTACAACCACTCCCAGGGCTGCTCGGTCACCGGCGGCTACCGCTACCGCGGCAAGGCGATGCCCAGCCTCCGGGGCGCCTACATCTACGGCGACTACTGCTCGGGCCGCGTCTGGATCGCCACGGAGCAAGGGGGCAAGTGGGCGGTCCGCCAGACCATCGAAACCGGCTACGGCATCAGCTCCTTCGGCGAGGACGCCGACGGTGAGCTGTACCTGCTCGACCACCGGGGCACGGTGTACCGGATCGGGCTCAGGTAGGAGAGCGGTCAGCGGTCAGCTATCGGCCGTCAGCCAAAGGCTCGTGGTTCACCCCTCCCCAGCCCTCCCCGCCCGCGGGGAGGGGGTATCCCCCCAGCCCCCCTTGCTAAGGGGGGTGACAAGGCGTTTTGCGTCTTGCGTTTGGCTATCGGCTATGGGCTATCGACCATCGACCATCGACGTCCCTCACCCGGCGTACGACGTAGGACGCACGGCCCCGCTATGCTGTAGCCTGTCATGACGAAAGCGGACATCCTGCAAATTCTGCGTGAACAGGAGGTGCGGTTCCTGCGGCTGCAGTTCACCGACATCCTGGGCATCAACAAGAACGTCGAGCTCCCCGCTTCCCAGTTCGAGAAAGCCCTCGACGGGGAGGTGATGTTCGACGGCTCGACCATCGAGGGCTTCACCCGCAGCGAAGAGGCGGACATGCTCTTGAAGCCCGACTACTCGACTTTTTTGGTGTTCCCCGAGGAGCTCGAGAGCACCCACCAGGGCCGGGTGGCCCGCCTGATCTGCGACATCGCCTACCCCGACGGGCAGCCCTTCGAGGGCGACCCCCGCCAGGTGCTCAAGGCGCAGCTCGAGCGCCTGCGTCGGATGGGCTTCGACGACCTCTACGCCGGGCCCGAGCCGGAGTTCTTCCTCTTCACCCGCACGCCCGAGGGCGACCCCAGCACCGTCACCCACGACCGGGCGGGCTACTTCGACCTCGCCCCCCTCGACAAGGGCGAGGAGGCGCGGCGGGAGATGGTCAACGTGCTCGTGCAGATGGGCTTCGAGATCGAGGCCTCGCACCACGAGGTGGCCCCGGGCCAGCACGAGATCGACTTCAAGTACTCCGGCGCCCTCCGCACGGCCGACAACATCACCACCTTCAAGTTCGTGGTCAAGAAGGTCGCGCTGAAGTACGGGCTCCACGCCACCTTCATGCCCAAGCCCATCGCCGGGATCAACGGCTCGGGGCTGCACATGCACCTGTCGCTGTTCAAGGGCGGGGAGAACGCCTTCTACGACCCCAAGGGCGAAAACAAGCTCTCCGAGGTGGCGCTCTACTTCATCCAGGGGCTCCTGGAGCACGCCGAGGGGATGGTGGCCATCACCAACCCGCTGGTCAACTCCTACAAGCGCCTCACCCCCGGCTACGAGGCCCCCACCTCCATCGCCTGGTCCGACTCCAACCGCTCGGCCATGATCCGGGTGCCGGCCCGGCGGGGGCTGGGCACGCGGGCCGAGTTCCGCGCCCCGGACCCCTCCTGCAACCCCTACCTCGCGCTGGCGGTGATCCTGGCCGCCGGGATCGACGGCATCAAGAAGCAAGAACTTCCCCCGCCCCCCATCGAGCGCAACATCTACCAGCTCTCGGTGCGCGACCGGCGCAAGCACAAGGTCAGTGAATTGCCCGGGACGCTGCGCGAGGCGCTCGAGGCCTTGCAGAAGGACGAGGTGATCCGCGAAGCGCTGGGCGACCACCTCTACAAGCAGTTCCTGCGGGCCAAGCAAGTGGAGTGGAACTCCTACCGCAGCTCGGTGCACCAGTGGGAGCTCGAGCAGTACCTCGCCGAGTACTGACCCCCTCCGGGAAGCCCGCCCGCCGCGCCCACAAACGCTCCGGGCCTCCGCCGGCCGGTTCTTGACCGGGAGCGTGGGATGGGGTATAAGTTGTTGCTGTAGTTACAATCTCGTTGACAAGAACGCAATGAGCCTGTGTAGAATGGCCTCGCCAGTACGGTTCAACCAAGTCGCCGCTATTGGCGTGGAATCAGGAGGATCGGATGAAGAAAGTCGGCATCGTCGCTTTGGGCGTCCTTGCCCTGGGGCTGGCTTCGGCTCAGTCCAACGTGATCAAGATCGCCACGCAATCCCCGCTCTCGGGCGGCCAGGCTGCGCTGGGTGAACAGATCAAGCTGGGTGCCCAGCTTGCGGTGGAAGAGGCCCAGGCCCGCTTCCAGCGCTTGGGCTTCCGGCTCGAGCTGGCCCCCTACGACGACCAGGCCAACCCTGACACCGGCGTGGCCAACGCCAACCGCATCATCAACGACCCGGACATCCTGGGCGTGGTGGGCCACCTGAACTCGGGCGTGGCCATCCCCTCGTCCGAGGTGTATGCCCGTGTCAACCTGGTGATGGTCTCCCCGGCCAACACCAACCCCCGCGTCACCGACCGCGGGCTGTCCAACGTCAACCGCATCTGCGGCCGTGACGACGTGCAGGGCCCGGCCGGCGCCGAGTTCGCCGTGAACGACCTCAAGGCCAAGCGCATCTTCGTGCTCCACGACAAGACCGCCTACGGGCAGGGCCTGGCCGAGAACTTCCGCAAGCGGGCCCAGGCGCTCGGCGCCGAGATCCCCAACAACGCCTTCGTGGGCACCGAGGAGAAGAGCAACTTCGCCACCCTCATCACCCAGATCCAGGCCTTCCGCCCCGACCTGATCTACTTCGGCGGCATCTACGACCAGGTGGGCCCCTTCGCCAAGCAGCTCCGCGAGCGCGGCATCCGCGCCCCCATCATGGGCGGCGACGGCCTCGACGCCAGCGAGTACGAGCGCCTGGCTGGCGCCGAAGCGGCCAAGGGCACCTACTTCACCACCGTCGCCGGCCCCATCAGCGAGTTCCCGAAGGCCGCCAAGTTCGCCCAGGACTTCCGCGCCAAGTTCGGCAAGAACGCTGAAGGCTTCGGCGTCTACGCCTACGACTCGGCCAACGTCATCATCAACGCCATCGAGACCGCCATCAAGCAGAGCGGCGGCAAGAAGCCTAGCCGCCAGCTCGTCTCCCAGCGCGTGCGCCTGGTGAACCTCGACGGCCTGACCGGCAAGATCTCCTTCAACTCCAAGGGCGACATCAAGGTGGCCGACTACTTCGTCATCCACCTCGAGAGCGGCAAGTACGCCGAGCAGAAGCTGGTGAAGAAGGTTTCGGTCGCCGCACCGCGCTAAACCTTCAAAAGCTAAAGGGTGGCCCGAGGGCCACCCCTTTTTATTGACGTGGTACAAAATGCATGTAGGCCGGTCTGGCCAGAGGTGCTCCAGGCAATCGGGGTGGGCGGAAACCCGCCTTAACCCTTTAAGTATGCCCCCCTTTCCGTCTTAAAAAGAGTAAAATGGGCCGCTGAAAGCCTTAGAATCCAGCTTTTCGTCGGCGCGGGCTCGGCTTACACTTTGCCACGTCACCAAGGAGAGGGATAACCGTGAAAGGCCTGAACTGTCATGTGCGGGTAAGAACTTTCCCCGCCCGTGTATATTCTTTAGGGGAGTTAACCCACACCTGACAGTGCTGCGTAAAAGGAGGCTCGTTTTGCTCGAAGGACTCTTAGCCCTGCTGCCCCAGGTGATCTTCGACGGATTGCTGCTGGGGTTTGTTTACGCCATGATCGCCCTGGGTTACACCATGGTCTACGGTGTGCTCGAGCTGATCAACTTTGCCCACTCGGAGATCTTCATGATCGGCGCAGTGGTGGGGGTGGAGGTCTTCCGCTACCTCGCCCCGGTGATCCCCAACGGCGTCGTGGTCCTGGTGCTCGCGCTGATCCTGGGGGCCATCATCTCCGGCGTGATGGCGATGATCGTGGAGCGGCTGGCCTACCGCCCGCTGCGCGCCCGCGGGACCACCAACCGGCTGGTCCCCCTCATCACGGCCATCGGCGTCTCCTTCGTCCTGCAGGACCTGGTGCGCCTGGTGGAGGGCATCTGGCACAACGAGTTCAAGCTCCAGATGCGCCTGATCCCGCCCCTCGACGGCAACTTCACCTTCCTGACCGTCTTCATCCAGTACAAAGCCCTCATCCTGATCCTGGTCTCGCTGCTGATGCTCGTGGGGCTGAACTACCTCGTCAACCGCACCAAGCTGGGCACCGCCATCCGCGCCGTGGCGCAGGACATGAACACCGCCCGGTTGATGGGCATCAACCCCGACGTGATCATCTCCCGCACCTTCCTCATCGGCGGGGCGCTGGGCGGGGTGGCCGGGGTGTTGTTCGCCGTGCAGTACAGCACCATCGACCCCTACGTGGGCTTCCTGCCGGGCCTCAAGGCCTTCACCGCCGCCGTGCTGGGGGGGATCGGCAACATCACGGGGGCCATGGTGGGCGGGCTGGTGCTGGGGCAGATGGAGACCCTGGCGGGCACCTACCTGCCCACGCTCACCGGGGGTAACTTCGGCACCGAGTACAAGGACGTGATCGCCTTCCTGATCCTGATCCTGCTGCTGCTCTTCCGCCCGCAGGGTCTGTTGGGTCAGGTGGTCAAGGAGAAGGTATGAGCCGCCAAACAGCCAATGTCGTCGTGTTGGGGGTGGCGGGGCTCTCGCTGGCGCTGCTGTGGCTGACCCCCGGGGCCCTGGCGGGCTTCCTGGGCCTCATCGGGGTGGCGCTGACGGCCTACCTCAGGCCCGCCATGGCCGTGCGCGCGGGCTCGCTGGCCCTGCTGGCCCTGGGTTTCACGCTCGCCCTGTCCCAGGTGCCCCGGGTATCCATCTTGTTCTACGGCCTGGTGGCCGTGCTCGTCGCCCTCATCACCATCCCGGGCATACCCCGCTGGATCAAGGGCCTGCTCGGCGTGGCCGTGCTGCTGATCTCGGTGCCGATCGCCGGGTTTAACAACACCTTCTTCCTCGAGCTCGGCATCCAGATCGGCATCTACGCGGCCATGGCGCTGGGCCTCAACGTGGTGGTGGGGATGGCCGGGCTGCTCGACCTGGGCTACGCGGCCTTCTTCGCCATCGGGGCGTACACCTGGGCCATCTTCGGCTCGCCGCAGGCGGCGAACTTCCTCTCCGGCAGCTTCCCCCTCCCCGGCAACTACTTCTACCTCTTCATGGCCCTCGCCATCATCACCACCGCCATCACCGGCCTGCTCATCGGCCTGCCCGCCCTGCGCCTGCGCGGGGACTACCTGGCGATCGTGACGCTGGGGCTGGGTGAGGTGGTGCGCGTGCTGGCGAACAACCTCGACCACCCGGTCAACTTCACCAACGGCCCGCAGGGCATCACGCCGGTCTCGCGCCCGGACATCGGCTGGTTTCACAGCCTGATGAGCAGCGTCGGCGTCGAGCTCGACGCCCGCACCGACTACCAGTTCTTCTTCTACCTGCTGGTGCTGGTGATCATTGGCGTCGTGGTGCTGGTCAACATCAACCTGGGCAACTCGCGCTTCGGCCGGGCCTGGATCGCCATCCGCGAGGACGAGACCGCGGCCAAGGCCATGGGCATCCCCATGCTGGGCACCAAGCTGCTGGCCTTCGCCACCGGCGCGGCCTTCTCCGGGGCCATGGGCGTGATCTTCGCGGCGCAGCGCACCTTCGTCAGCCCCGAGTCCTTCACGCTGCTGGCCTCGATCACCATCCTGGGCATGGTGGTGCTGGGGGGCATGGGCAGCATCCCCGGGGTGATCCTGGGCGCCGCCGCCCTCACGGCCATCAACACCGACGTCCTCAAGAGCTTCTCCGAGTACCTCAACAACCTCCGCCAGGCCGGGGTGCTCAACCTGCCCAACCAGGTCGAGCCGGCCAAGTACGAGCGGCTGGTGTTCGGGGTGATCCTGGTGCTGATGATGATCTTCCGGCCCCAGGGGCTCATCCCCGAGCGCCGCCACCAGCTCGAGATCGAGGAAGCGAAGGAGGCCCAGCAATGAGCGCCACCGCAGTCGCCAGCGCCCTCGAGGTGCAGTCCGTCTCCAAGAGCTTCGGCGGGCTGAAGGCGGTCAACGACGTCAGCCTCACCGTCCGCCCGGGCGAGATCTTCTCGGTGATCGGGCCCAACGGGGCGGGGAAGACCACCTTCTTCAACCTGCTCACCGGCATCTACGAGCCCGACGAGGGGAGCGTGCGCTTCTTCGGCAAGGACATCACCGGGATGTCGCCCGACAAGGTCGCGGCGCAGGGCATCGGCCGCACCTTCCAGAACATCCGCCTCTTCGCCGCGATGACCGTGCTGGAGAACGTGCTCATCGGGCACCACATCCACACCCACAGCAGCTACCTCGACGCCATGCTGCGCACCCCGCGCCACCTCGAGGCCGAGCGCCGGGCCAAGGAGCGGGCCATGGAACTGCTCGACTACATGGGCCTAGCCCGCCGGGCGGGCGAGCTCGCCACCAGCCTGCCCTATGGCGAGCAGCGCCGCCTGGAGATCGCCCGGGCGCTGGCCTTGGAGCCCAAGCTGCTCTTCCTCGACGAGCCCGCCGCGGGCATGAACCCGCAGGAGACCGACCGGCTCAAGGAGGACGTGCGCCGCCTGCGCAAGGAGCTGGGGCTCACCATCGTGCTCATCGAGCACGACATGAGTATGGTCATGAGCATCTCCGACCGCATCGCCGTGCTCGAGTACGGCTCCAAGATCGCCGAGGGGCTGCCCGCGGAGATCCGCACCAACACCCGCGTGATCGAGGCCTACCTGGGCAAGGGGGCCGCCGGCCAGGCAGGAGGGCGTGCATGAGCCTGCTCGAGCTGAAGAACATCCACACCTACTACGGCCACATCCACGCCCTCAAGGGCATCTCGCTCACGGTCAAGGAAGGGGAGATCGTGACCCTGATCGGGGCCAACGGGGCGGGCAAGAGCACCACGCTGCGCACCATCAGCGGCATGGTCAAGCCCCGCAGCGGCGAAGTGCTCTACCAGGGCAAACCCGTCCAGCGCGTGCCCGCCGAGCAGATTGTCTCGATGGGCATCGGCCACGTCCCCGAGGGGCGGCGCATCTTCCCCCGCCTGACCGTCGAGGAGAACCTCGAGATCGGCGCCTACCTGCTCAACGACAAGAAGCTGGTCGAGGAGCGCAAGCAGATCGGCTTCCAGCTCTTCCCCCGCCTCTACGAGCGCCGCGCCCAGAAGGGCGGCACCCTCTCCGGCGGCGAGCAGCAGATGCTGGCCATCGCCCGTGCGCTGATGCAAGACCCCAAGCTGCTGCTGATGGACGAGCCCAGCATGGGCCTCGCCCCCGTGCTCGTGGACTTCATCTTCGAGACCATCCAGAACCTCAACAGGTCCGGCAAGACCATCCTGCTCGTCGAGCAGAACGCCCGCATCGCCCTGCAGATCGCCCACCGCGGCTACGTGCTGCAGACCGGCGAGCTCACCCTCAGCGGCCCCGCCGCCGACCTCGCCGCCAAGCCCGAGGTGCAGGCAGCCTACCTGGGCGGTCACTAACGAGGTCGCCGATAACCGATAGCCGAGGGGCGACCCCGCGGGGTCGCCCCTCGGGTTTTTGGCCCCCATGCCCAGGCCTGCGCTCTCAGTTTCGAGAGCACAAGAGGGCGCTATTCCTATTGCTAACGTTGGGCATCTAGCTATCAGCTATCGGCGTTCAGCGTTTGACGTTCGACAATTGACATCCCCGGCTCAGCTCGAGGCCGACGTGTAACTCCGCAGCGCCAGCCGCCAGAAGAAGCGCGAGAAGGCGAACAGGACCAGCATCAGGCCCAGCGCGACCAGCAGGGTGTTCAGGCTGGCCCGGCCCAGCGCGGCCTCGGCGGGTACGGTGGTGAGGAAGGCCACCGGAACGACGAAGCTGAAGAAGAGGCGGTACAGGGCGGGGAAGGCCTGGATGGGGTAGCGGCCGGCCTCGAGCAGCGAGCGCAGCACCTCGGTGGTGTTGCCCACCTTGACGAACCAGATGCTGGTGGTGCCCAGGATGAACCACAGCGCGTAGAGGATGAAGCCGGCCACCCCCAGGAAGGCCAGGCCGGCGAGGTGCTCCAAAGGCCCGAAGCCCAGCCGGAACCCGGCATAAAGCCACACGCCCAGCCCGAACAGCAGGTCGGGGAGGCCCCAGGGCGAGAGCATGCGGGTGGAGAGCCAGAATTGGCTATCGACGGGCTTGAGCAGCACGAAGTCGAGGGTGCCCTGCTGCACCTGCTGCACGATGCGGTTGAGGTTGGGCTGGAAGAGCGTCCCGGCCAGCCCTTGCAGCGCGGTGAAGGCGCCCAGCACCAGCAGGGCCTCCTCGAGCCGCCACCCCCCGGGGCGGTAGCCGCCCTGGTACAGCAGCGAGAGGCTGAACACGCTCCCCACCAGCAGCCCGATAGCGGAGAGCGTCGCCAGGAAGAAGTTCCCCCGGTACTCCAGCTCGGCCGCGATGGCGCTGCCCCAGAACTGCCTGAGCACCCGCAGATGGCGCATCGGCCGCAGTCTACTCCATCGGGGGCGTTGAATTTCGGGCTCAGGCTCTCCAAGCTGGAGGCCGATGACCCCGCCCGACTCCGGCTTCGCCCGGCTTTCCCACCGGGCGCAGGTTCTGCGCCTGCGCCGGCTGGCCCGGGCCGCGCTCGAGCACTACGACCTCGAGGTGCGCCGCCTCGCCCTGCTCCAGCACAGCTACAACACCATCTTCCGGGTCTGGGCCGCCGACGGGCAGCGCTACGTGCTGCGGGTCAACCTGCCCGGGGTGCGCCGCCTCGAGCAGATCCGGGCCGAGATGGCCTGGCTGGCCGCGCTGCGCCGCGACACCGGCCTCCAGGTCCCGAGGCCGGTGCCCAACCGCTCGGGCGAGCTCGTCACCACGGCCCACGCCCCCGGCGTGCCCGAGCCGCGCCACTGCGCCCTCTTCGGCTGGCTGAGCGGCCCGCTGCTGGCCGAGCGGCTCACGCCCGAAAACCTCGAGCAGCTCGGGGAGATCACCGCCCTCCTGCACCGGCACGCCCGCTCCTTCGCGCTGCCGCCGGGCGCCGGGCTCGACCCCCTGGACTGGCCGCGCTTCCACCTCGCCCCCTTCGCGCTGTTCGAGCCCGAGTACCGCCAGTGGATGCCGCCCGCGCGGCGGCGCCTGTTCGAGATGGGCCTCGAGCACGTACGGCAGGGGCTCGAGCGCCTGTGGTCCTCGGGTGTGCCCATCCCGCTCCACGCCGACCTGCACCAGCTCAACCTCAAGCTCTGGCGCGGCCGGCTGGCCGTGCTCGACTTCGACGACTGCGCGCTGGGCTTCCCCGTGCAGGACATCGGGATCACCCTCTACTACCTGAGCCGCCACCCCGAGTACCCCGCGCTGCGGGCGGCCCTCGAGCGCGGCTACCGCCGGGTGGGGGAGTGGCCCGAGACCGAGGCCGGCCAGGTCGAGACCCTGATCACCGGGCGGGCCATCCAGCTCGCCAACCTGGTGACGGTCTCGCCCAACCCCCAGTGGCGCAAGGCCGCGCCGGCCTTCCTCGAGCGCACCGAGGCCCGCCTGCGCGAGCACCTATCGCGTTTCCCACAAACACCCGCCGGGCCCGGCGGGTGTTTTACCCCGTAGGGGTATTCGTGGGAACCGCTCTAGGGCGCTAAGCGCTCGATCCGCCAGCCCTCGCCGGGCTCGAGGCGGTAGGCGAAGCGGTCGTGCAGGCGGTTCTTGCGGCCCTGCCAGAACTCGAAGTAGTCGGGCTCGAGGCGGTAGCCGCCCCAGTGCTCGGGCCGGGGGATGCGCTCGGGGTACTGGCGCGTGAGCTCGGCGATGCGCTCCATGAGCCACTCGCGCGAGGGGATGGGCTCGCTTTGCGGGCTGCTGGCGGAGCCGGCCTGGCTTTCATAGGGGCGGCTGGCGAAGTAGGCGTCGGAGAGCTCGGGCTCCAGCCGGTGTACCCGGCCCTCGACCCGCACCTGGCGCTCGAGCTCGGGCCACCAGAAGTTCAGGGCGGCGTAGGGGTTGTGCTCCAGGTCGCGCCCTTTGCGGCTGCGGTAGTTGGTGTAGAACACCAGCCCCGCCGGGGAGTGGCCGCGCAGCAGCACCACCCGGCTGCTGGGGCGCCCGTCCGGCCCGACCGTGGAGAGGGTCATGCCGTGGGGCTCCTTGAGCCGGGCGTCGAGGGCGGCCTCGAGCCACTGCCCGAACTCGACGAAGGGGTCTTGGGAGAGGTCGGAGAGCTCGAGGCTGCCCTTGGTGTACTCGTAGCGCAATCTCTCGATGTCCACGAGAGGCAATTTACCGCCCTGGCACGGGTACGATTTTCCCCGCACTAAGCCCCCATCCCCGAGAACTGCTTGAGGCCCCTGCGCCACAGCCAGCGGTTGAGGACCAGGAAAACCACCCCCCACGCGCCCAGCACCACGAATCCCTGAACCAGGTCCACCGGGATGCCCGCCAGGATGGAGGCCGGGAAGTAGACGAGGTAGGGGAAGGGCGTGAGGAAGGCGATCTGCCGCACGACCTCGGGGAATACGTCCAGCGGAGCGATGAGGCCCGAGAGGAAGAGGTAGAGGATGAACCAGCCCTCCTCGACGGCGGCCGCCCGCTCGATCCAGAAGGACAGCAGCGCGAAGGTGTACTGCATCAGGAAGCGCAGCATGAACGCGGCGAGCGCCGTAAAAATACCCAGCAGCAGGTCGCCCCACTCCGGCGCGAAGCGGGCCGGGGGGTAGATCAGCACGAACAGCGCCACCAGCATGACCGCGAAGGGAAAACGGGTGATCCGCTCGGCCAGGTGAGCCATCAGGTGTTCCCAGTAGGGGTCGATGGGCCGCAGTAGCTTGAAGGACAGCCGCCCCTGCACCACGTCCTGCTCGAACTCCCAGATCACCCACACCACGCTGAGCTGCCGCACGACGAACACGCACAGGAAGTAGCGGGCCATCTCCTGCGAGCTCAGCGCGAAGGTCCCGCCCTCGGCGGCCTGCGTCCACACGCCCATCAGGATCAGGGGCAGCGCCGTCGCCAGCGCCCACAAGAACACCTCGGCGCGGTACTCGAGCATCAGCGCGATCTGGGCCTGGAGGAGGGCTTTGAGTTTGCGCGTCATTGTGGTCATCGTATCGTCGAGGGGGGGTGGGGTGTCGAGGGGGGATAGCGGGGCGCGGGTCGTGCGTCCTGCGCCCGGCGTCGTACGTCGTACGCCAAACGCAAGACGCCAAACGCAAGACGCAAGACGCCAAACGCAAGACGCAAAACGCAAGACGCCAAACGCAAGACGCCTTGGCCCTCGGCCCTGCACCCTCGACGCAGCCCGGGGGTGCTTGCGCCCCTCCACTCGTCGGTGGACAGCGGTTTTGCCCTTGAGGAACTATCATTAGGCCCATGCGGCAGTGGATCCGGAATTATTACGCCAGGGCTCTGGCGCGGCCGGGCATTCCCTGGCTGGTGGTGCTGGGGGCGTGCGTGCTCGAGGCCCTCGCCTTCGGGCTGATGACGCGGCAGTTTTACCTGGCTCTGCCGGGTGGGCAGGGCGAGGTTTTCCGCCAGGTCTTCGGCGAATTCCTGGCGCGGGTGGTCACCTTCGCCTGGGTGCCGCTCGTCTTCATGTTCGTCGCGGGCTTCGACAACAAGCCCTTCGCGGTCTTCGCCCACAGCAGCCGCCTGTTCCTGGCCTTCGCCGCGCTCATGCTGCTGTGGGCGTGGCTTTTCCCCGTTCCCATCACCTGGCCGCTCGACCCCGACCGCAAGGCCTCGCTCATCACCTTCGACGAGAATTACCGCCATCTCGTCAGCAGCCCCGGCTACCTCGCGTTCCGCCTGGGCGTGCCGCTGGTGATGCTCGCGCAGGTGTTCTCGAGCTACATCGGCCTGCAAGTCGCCGGAGCCTACGCCAACAACGCCCGCTGGGCCGTGATCGTCACGGCAGCCGTGATCGTGGTGAGCGTGCTGATCAGCCCGCAGCAGAACCCCTTCGGGCCGGAGTTCTGGGGGTCGTGAGGGGGGAAGCGGGCAGCCGTCAGCCGCCAGCGGGAGGCTAGTGGCCCGTGGTGTGTGGGAATATCCCCCCTGCCCCCCTTGCTAAGGGGGGCGAAGAAGGGGCGTCTTGCGTACGACGTAGGACGTACGACGTACGACCCAGAAGTACGACCCATGCCCGGCGTCCGGCTACCGGCTATCAGCTATCGACACCCCACCATCAAATGGCACTAGCCAACATCTCCAACGCCTGCTCCTGCTGCCGGCTCGAGGCCGCGCTGTCCCAGCCGAGTTCCTGGGCCATGAGCTCGGTCACGCGGGGGAGGGCCTGCTCGGCGGCTTTGCGGTCGAGGAAGGCCAGGCGGGTGCGGCGAGCGAGGAAGTCCAGGGGGGTGAGGGCCATCTCGTAGCGCACGGCGTAGCGGACCTCGGCCTCGAGGTAGGGGTGGTGCTCCACCAGCCGGGCGGGACTTCCCTGGGCGAGCCCGAGCACCCGTGAAGCCCTCGAGCCGTAGGTGCGGTGGAGGTGGGCGGCGGTGGCGGGGTCTACGCCGTAGGTGCGCTGGAGCAGCAGCGCCCCGCCGTACACGTCCAGGCCCTCGGCGCCCACCAGGGGCAGGCGGTCGGTGCGGCTGGGGGGCACCTCGAGGCCGTGCACGCGGGCGGCGTAGGCCACCAGGTCCACGGCCATCTTGCGGTAGGTGGTCCACTTGCCGCCGGTGAGGGTCAGCAGGCCGGAAGGGCTCTGCTGGATGAGGTGGTCGCGGGCCAGCTTGGCGGTGTCGGCCTCGGGGCGCGAGACCAGTGGGCGCAGGCCCGACCACGCGGCGCGCACCTCCTCGCGGGGGATGCGGCCCAGGTAGGGCTCCACCTGGCGCAGGATGTAGGCGACCTCGCCCTCGCTCACGCCGGGATGGTCGCTGAGCTGGGCCGGGTCGTCGGTGGTGCCCACCAGGGTGTGGCCCAGCCAGGGCAGCACGAACACCACGCGCCCGTCTTCGGTTTTGGGGATCAGCAACCCGGTCTCGGGGGGGCTGTACTTGCCGTCCAGGACGATGTGAACGCCCGAGGAGACCTTGAGCAGGGGAGGGGCGTCGGGGTCGTCGAGGCGGCGGATGGCGTCGCCGAAGGGGCCGGTGGCGTTGACCACCACGCGGGCGCCGACCTCGAGCTCCCGCCCGCTGAGCCGGTCGCGCACCACCGCGCCCCGGAGCCTGCCGTCTTGCTTGAGCAGCGCCGTCACCTCGGCCTGGTTGAGCACCGCCGCGCCCTGCTCGGCCGCCGTGAGGGCCAGCGAGACGTTGAAGCGGGCGTCGTCGAACTGGCCGTCCTGGTAGGCCACCGAGCCCACCAGGCCGCTGCTGCGGATCTCAGGGAAGGCCTCGAGGGTCTGGCGGGCGGTGAGGTAGCGCGACATCTCGAGCCGCCCCTTCCCGGCGAGCAGGTCGTAGAGCTTGAGGCCGAACCAGTAGTACGGCGCCTCCCACACCTTGTACAGCGGGGTCAGCAGCCACAGCGGGCGCGAGAGGTGCGGCGCGATGCGCAGCAGCGTGGCCCGCTCGTGCAGGGCGTCGCGCACCAGGTTGAGCTGAACGCGGTCGAGGTTCTTGACGGCGAGCTCGAGGTAGCGCACCCCCCCGTGGATGAGCTTGGTGCTCCGGCTGGAGGTCCCCTCGGAGAAGTCGAAGCGCTCCACCAGCGCCACCTTGAGGCCCCGGCTCGCCGCCTCCAGTGCCACCCCGCTGCCCGTGGCCCCGCCGCCGATCACCAAGAAGTCGAAATTTTCCCGCTCGAGCCGTTCGATGGCTGCTGCCCGGTTCATCGCCCACATCTTACCGTGGCTTGCGAAAGATTTCCGTCCCCTCGCAAAAAGGCGGCGAGCTATCCTGCGCCGGCGTGCCTGTCGCGGCCGCCGGCTACGGGCCATCGGCCAGGGGCGCCCTCCGCCCCCCGGCCTTTCATTTCCTTTCGTTCGTCCCCGGCACCACCTCGCCCTGGGCGAAGACCTGCGAGATGACCTCCTCCACCGGGGGCTCGCGCACCTCGAGGTCCTCCACCGGCAGCTCGCGAAGCATCTGGGCCACCGCGCCCACTAAGCTCTCGCGGCGCAGCAACAGGCGCGCCTCCAGGCCCTGCGCCTCGCGCACCTCGCCGTAGCGCTCGAGCTCGGGCCGGGGCAGGGCGCGGTTGAGCTTGAGCACCACCTCGCGGTAAGGGGCGAAGCGCTCCAGCAGCCCCGACAGCCCCCCGTCGTAGATCAGGCGGCCCTGGTGGATCATGACCACCCGTTCGCACAGCGCGGTGATGTCGGCCATGTAGTGGCTGGTGAGGAGGATGGTGGCCCCATAGCGGCGGTTGTACTCGCGCAGAAACTCGCGCACCGAGGTCTGGGCGTTGACGTCGAGGCCGAGGGTGGGCTCGTCGAGGAAGAGCACCCTGGGCTGGTGCAGCAAGGCCGCCAGCAGCTCGGCCTTCATGCGCTCGCCCAGCGAGAGCTTGCGCACGGGCTGGGTGAGCTTGTCCTGCAGGCCCAGCAGTTCCGCCAGCTCGCCCACGCGCCGCGAGAGCTCGGCGTCGGGGATCTCGTAGACCGCGCCGTTGACGCGGAAGGAGTCCCAGGCGGGCAGGTCCCAGATGAGCTGCTGCTTGTTGCCCATCACCAGCGTGACCTGGCGCAGGAAGGCCGCCTCGCGGCGGAAGGGTTCGAAGCCCGCGACCCGCACCTCCCCCTCGCTGGGGTGGATCAGCCCGGTCAGGAGTTTGAGCGTGGTGGTCTTGCCCGCGCCGTTGGGGCCTAAAAAGCCCACGATCTCGCCGGGCTCGAGGCTGAAGCTCACGCCCCGCACCGCCTCCACCTGGCGGTACTTGCGGCGGAAGAAGTGTTGCAGCGTCCCGCGCAGCCCCGGCTCCTTGAGGGCCACCGGGTAGCGCTTGACCAGGTTGCGCGCGGTGATTACGGCCACTCCAAACAGTCTACCGGGAGAAGCGCGGCGCCGGGACGTCCGTCACTGTGTTGGCGGCGCGGGGTATTAGCATGGGGCCATGTCGCGCTGGTTGGCCTTGTGGCTGCTGATCCTTGCGGGGTGGGCCCCGTCGTGGGCGAAGGGGCTGGTGCTGCCGTTCGAGGGGCCGGGCGGGCACGCCACCGCCCAGGCCTTCGCCGAGAGCCTGGGGGTGGCGCCGCCCTCGCTGGCGGCCGTGCTGCTGCCCGACCTGCCCTGGGAGGGCAGCTACGAGCGGGTGACCGGCAGCCTGTACACCCCGGGCGGGGCGCGGCTGGCGCTCGAGAGCACCCGCGCCGACTGGGTGCTGGTGGGCAGGACGGGGGAGGGGGGCGAGCTGGTGCTGTTCCTCGCCACGCCCAAGGAGGTGGCCCGGGCCCGCTTCACCGAGCCGCTGCTGGCCCTGCGCTGGGCGGGCACCCGCCTGGGGCTCAAGCCGGGGGCCTTCCGGCCCGACCCGCGCCAGGAGGCCGACCTCGCCAGGCTGGCCCAGGGGGAACTCCAGGGCGTGGCCCGCTTCCCCGCGCCCAAAGCCCAGTACGAGGCGGCGCTGGCGCTCACCGAGGGCGGGGAGCTGAAGGGGAGCCTCGAGCCCCTGCCCCGCCCCCTCGTCGAGTTCTGGACCTCGCTCAACGCGGGGAAGCCCCTGCCGGCCTACCAGGCGATGTTCGACCTCCAGGAGGGCCGCAAGGCGCCGGCGCTGGCCCAGGCCCGCAAGCTCGCGCAGGGCAACGCCCTCGAGCGCGTCGCCGCCGTGATGGTGCTGCAGGCGCTCGAGGACCCCGCCTGGCGGGCGGCGGCCCGGGGGCTCAGCGAGCACGCCCCCGAGATCCCCTACGGCTGGGAGCAGCGCGCCTTCGCCGCCCTCGACGAGGACCGGCCCGACGAGGCCGCCCAGGCCTTCGGGCGGGCCCTCGAGCTGCTGCCCGAGAGCCGCTTGGCCTGGACCAACCTGGGCTGGGCCTTCTACCTCAAGGGCGACCGCGCCCGCTCGCTGCAGGCGAGCCTGCGGTCGCTGCGCCTGGGCGCCGACCCCGACCCCACCGCGCTGTACAACCTGGGGCTGGTGCGGGCGCTCTACGGCGACCTGCTGGGGGCCCGTGAGGCCTACACCCGCGCCCTCGAGAGCGACCGCGAGGAGGTCTACCGGCTCGCCCTGGAGGACCTCGCCGCCGCGGGCGACAGCCGCCTGGCCTACTGGATGGGCTTCCTGGCCGAGCGGGTGGGGCTGCTGGAGGAGGCCAAGGCCCACTACCGCGCCTTCCTCGAGGCCCACCCCCGCCACCCCCTGGCCGGCGCCGCCCGCCGGGCCCTGGCGCAGGAGGGCCGGCTCGAGGTGCGGCTCGAGGCGCTCCTGCTGCGCCCCGACGGCCCCGACGCCCCCGACGCCCGCCCCTTCCACGCCGGGGAAGTGGTCTTTCCCCGGGTGCGGCTCTCGGGCAGCCCCTACCTGAGCCAGCAGCCCCTCTCGGTGCGGCTGCTCGACGCGCAGGGCAAGGTGCTGGGCCAGGGCAGCAAGAAGGTGGCCTTCGGGGCCATGACCAGCGAGCTCGAGGAGCTCGCCCCCGGGGTCCGGCTGCCCGCCCAGGGGCGCTACACGCTCGAGGTGCGCTACGGCGAGGCCGTGGCCCGCCAGGCCCTGGAGGTTTTGCCCCCCAGCCTGGCCCGCCAGCTCTACGTGCTGGGCCTGGAGCCGCGCGGCCTCGGCGGGATGCCCCTGCTCGAGACCGCCGAGCTGCTCGGCCCGGAGGGCGACCGGCTGCTGCTGGAGAAGCTCGAGGCCGAGTTCAAGGCCGCGGCGCCCATGGCCGCCGCTAACGCCCGCCTCGCGCAGCCGCTGCGGGCGGGGCCTTACGCGGGCCAGAGCGTCGCCGAGCTGCTGCGCAAGGCCGAGCGGAGGGTGCTCGAGGCCTTCCTGCGCGCGGCCGTGCAGGATCCCCAACTGCTGGGCGAGAAGGACGTGGTCAACGCCTTCGTGACCTGGGTCCAGCGCTGAACCCCGGAAAGCTCCCCAAAACCTTACACTGCGGATACACTGCCCTACGATGCGTCTCGTCGGCCTGCTGTTCCTGCTCTCCCTCGCCGTGTTCGTCTACTTCCGCAACGCGGCGGCCCAGCCCATCGCCCGGCCCCCCGGCGTGCTGTGCCCGCTGGCGCCGTTCCAGGGTGCCCAGAACCTTCCCGCAGCCTTCGAGCACGAGGGCTACCGCCTGCAGCCCGTGGCCCGCTTCGCCCTCGAGGCCCGCGTCCTGGGCAAGCGGCTCTACAGCACCGACCCCGGCGCCAAGCTCGCCCCCGTCGACCTCGCGCTGGGCTGGGGCCGCATGTCCGATAGCCGGGTGCTGGAGAAGATCTCCATCAGCCAGGGCAACCGCTTCTACTTCTGGTACACCCCCGACCCGCCCATCCCTTTGCAGGAAATTGCGCTCAGCAGCGCCAACATGCACATGATCCCCGCCACGCCCGAGCTCGAGCAGCGCCTGAAGCGGCTCAAGAGCGGCAACATCGTGCGCCTGCAGGGCTATCTGGTCAACGTCAGCGGCCCCGACGGCTTCTTCTGGAACTCCTCCCTCACCCGCGAGGACACCGGCAACGGCGCCTGCGAGCTGGTGTGGGTCGAGGAGCTGGCGGTGCGCTGAAGCTCTGGCCGGTTCACCGGGCGATGAAGTAACGACGGTAACGGTCAAATTGCCACGCCCGGCCGCGCGAAGGGCCTAAGCTCTAGAGCAAGATGCAGAGCACCCTCACCAAGCAACGCGATCAACTCCGGGAAGCGGTCATCCTCAAGGACGAAGGCCTGCGGTTGCAGCGCGACATGGCCGAGATGGGCCGGGTGCAGCGCGAGCTCGCCGAGCAGCTCGCCCAGGGCAAGCCCCCGGACGTCTCGGTGCTCGAGACCCTGCGCCAGAACGCCAGCAACTTCGAGGCCTGGTGGGGCAAGGCGCGGCAACTGCTGGGGCGCGACGACCTCGAGAAGAACCTGCCCAAGGCCCTCGAGGCCCTCGAGGCCTACCAGCGGCGGCTGGAGGAGGCGGCGACGTGCGAGGTGGCGCTGGGCATCCTCGAGCGGGTGAGCGCCATCGTCCACCACGGCCACGAGGAGATGCCCACCCTCACCCAGCTCCAGATGGACGTGCTCGACCTGGTGCGCAGCATCACCCAGAGCCCCGCCGTCACCCCCACCGTGCAGTCCCTCGCGGCGGGCACCCACCCCTACGTGCGCCTGATTCACTTCCTGCAGCCGCAGGACATGAGCGACGAGGAGTGGGAGCAGACCTACCAGAGCCTCTACCAGTCGCTCGGCCGCGAGATCGCGGTGGCGGCGGCGCGGGGGAGGCTGCAACTGACGTAATACCAGATTCGGTCAGTTCGTTCCCGAATGGTGACGCCGCCCCGCCAAGGCGGGGCGGCCGACCGAAGGGATACGCTTTCTTCGCCGACCGTCAGGGAGGGGTGTGCTCTAGGATTCAAAAAGATAGCCTCTGAAGGTCTTTGGTTTGGGTGATGATCTTTTTGAATCCGGTATTAGCGGTCAGCCTTCAGCCGTCAGCGAAAAGCCGAGCGGTATTACCTACAAATCAGGGCGGGCGCAAGGCCCGCCCCTACTGTTCCCACTAGTCGAGCAATCCGGGGATGGGCTCGACCTCGATCCGGGTCGCGCTGGGCTTGACGTAGGGGGCCTGCAAGGGGATCAGGTGGCGCCGGGTACCCACCTGCACTACCAGTACGTCCTGGGCTCCGGCGTCGTCCACGTCCACCACCTTGCCGACGGGCTCGCCGTTGACCAGCACCGGAAGGCCGATGAGCTGGAAGTAGTAGAACTGCCCCTCCTCGAGCTCGGGCAGCTCCTCGGGGTCGGCCAGCACGGCCCGCCCGGCCAGGGTGCGCGCGGCTTCCACCGTGCCGACCCCGGCGAGCTCGAGCACCAACTCTTCGCCCAGGTAGTAGGCGTCCTCGATGGCCCGGTAGCCGATCCCGTCGATGTAGACGCGCTCGAGGTCGGCCACCAGGGGCTCGCCGCGGAACTTGATCGCCCCGTCCAGCCCGTAGGCCGAGCCGAGGCGCCCGACTTGCACGCGCTTCATGGCCCGGCGTCTAGCGCACCTCGACCGAAACGCGCCCCTTGGCGTAGGAGCGCACGATGGTGCGGATGCTCTCGATGACCCGCCCCTGCCGCCCGATCAGGCGGCCCTTGTCGGCGGGGGCGGTCTCGACGTAGTACACCGGCCCCTCGCGCCCGCGCCGCTCCTCGACGCGCACCGCCTGGGGCTGATCCACCACGGCCTTGGCGAGGTATTCCACGAGGTCTTTCATGGGAAAAAGCTTATAGCAAATAGCCGATAGCTAATAGCCATCTCAGGCCATCAGCTATCGGCTATGGGCTACCGACGTGCTTACAGCACCCCGGCCTGCTTGAACAGCTTGCGCACGGTCTCGGTGGGCTGGGCGCCCACGCCGAGCCAGTACTTCGCGCGCTCGCCGTCGACCTTGAGCCAGTCGGGGGTGGTCTTGCGGGGGTCGTAGTAGCCCACGCGCTCGAGGTAGGCGCCGTCGCGCTTGTTGCGGCTGTCGGTCACGACGATGCGGTAGTGGGGGTTCTTCTTCGAGCCGAAACGGGAAAGGCGGATCTTGGTCATTGCGTCACTCCTTCAAAACTGAGATATTCACTGCCCTAAAGGCGTATCTCCTGGGTCAAGCTAGCGCCGGAACAGGCCCCGGCCCTTGGTCTTCTGCATGGTCTTCATCATGGCCTTCATGTCGTCGAAGGTCTTGATGAGGCGGTTGACTTCCTGAACGCTGGTGCCCGAGCCGGCGGCGATGCGCTTGCGGCGGGAGGCGTTGAGGATCTTGGGGTCGCGGCGCTCGCGCGGGGTCATCGAGAGCACGATGGCCTCGAGGCGGTTGAGCGCCTTGTCGTCGACCTGGAAGTTGGCCGGCAGCATCCGCGACATGCCCGGGATCATCTTGAGGATGTCGCCGAAGCTGCCCATCTTGCGGATCTGGCGCATCTGGGTGATGACGTCCTCGAGCGTGATCTCGCCGGGGGCCTTGACCGGGCCCTCGATCTCGGCCGCGCGGGCCTTCTCCAGCAGGGTCTGGAGGTCGCCCATGCCCAGGATGCGCTGGGCCAGGCGGTCGGGGTAGAAGGGCTCGAGGCCGTCGAGCTTCTCGGAGACGCCCGCGAAGTAGATGGGCTTCTGCGTGACGTGCCGCGCCGAGAGTGCCGCCCCGCCGCGCGCGTCGCCGTCGAGCTTGGTGAGGATCAGGCCCGTCACCCCGATGCGCTCGTCGAAGGTCTTGGAGACGCCCAGCGCCTCCTGGCCGGTCATGCTGTCCACGACCAGCAGCGTTTCGCTGGGGCCCACCGCCGCCTTCAGGCGGGCGAGCTCGTTCATCAGGTTCTCGTCGATCTGCAGGCGGCCCGCCGTGTCCACGATCACGAGGTCGCGGTAGTCGAAGGTGAGGTGCTGGCGCAGGCGCTGGGCGGTGGTCTCGGGGCGTTCGCCGTCAGCGACCTCGAGCACCGGCACCCCCACCTTCTCGGCCAGGATCTTGAGCTGGTCGCGCGCGGCGGGGCGCTGGGTGTCGGCGGCCACGAGCAGCGGGCGGCGCCCCTTGCCCTTGTAGAACTGGGCCAGCTTGGCGGCGTGGGTGGTCTTGCCCGCGCCCTGCAGGCCCACCAAAAACCACACGTTGCCCTCGTTCTTGAGCAGTGGCTGCTTGGCCTCGCCCCCCAGCACCTCCGTGAGCTCCTCGTAGACGACCGTGAGGATCTGCTCGGCGGGGGTGAGGCTCTCGAGCACCTGCTGCCCGAGGGCCTTCTCCTGGATCTTGGCGACGAAATCCTTGGCCACCTCGAAGTTCACATCGGCCTCGAGGAGGCTCATGCGGATCTCGCGCAGGGTGGCCTTGAGGTCGGCCTCGCTGATACGACCCCGCCCGCGCAGCTTGTCTACTGCGTCGCGGATGCGGCGGCTTAGCGTCTCAAACATGCTTTCTGGCTCCCTCAGACCTCAAAAAATCACTCAAGCCTTTTTTGCGATCAAAAGGCCTCTTTCTCGAGGCCGCCCGCTAGGGTAGCAGCACAAGCTTGAGCGTGTCAATATCAAGTTTGAAGCCGGCAAGGGCAGGGGGATCGGGGGATAGGGGGCCTGTGGCTCGCGGTTCACCCCTCCCCGCCGGCGGGGAGGGTTTATCCCCCCTGGCCCCCCTTGTTAAGGGGGGAACAAGGCGTCTTGCGTTTTGCGTACGACGTACGACGTACGACGTACGACCCGCGCTCAGCGTCCGGCTATCGGCGTCGAGCAGAGCTACAATGCCCTAGAACGCTATGCGCCTCCTGGCCCCGCTCCTCACCCTGGCCCTCGCGTTGGGCACCGCGCTCGGCTGCGGCTTCACCAACTCGCAGATCTGGCTCGCCATGCGCGAGGCCAGCGACCAGAGCTTCGACCGGGTCTATCTCTCGATGCTGGTGCCGCACTACGCCTCCATGCACAAGCTGGGGGAGGAGTACCTGCCCTACGCCAAGGACCCGGCCATGAAGCGCTGGGTCGAGGGGATGATGGCCGACCGCAGGGCACGCCTCGAGGAGATCAACCGCCTGCTGAAGAACCTTGGCGGGGATAAGCCCGTGACCAAGGAGATCATGCAGGTCGAGATGGACGCCGACCTCGACCAGCTCAGCCTCGACCTGGGCAAGCCCGGCGTGCGCGACACCTTCGCCAACGTGATCTCCACCAACCTCGCCACCAGCGTCAACCTCTCGCAGATCGCGTTGCAGCGCTCGAAGAACCGGGCGGTGCTCGAGCTCGCCCGGCGAATCCGCGACGGGGAGACCAAGCGCGCCGAGCAACTCCAACTGGTGATGCTGGGGCGCTAGTCGGGCGGCCGGAAACGGTTGCCTCTGCCCGCCTCCGGTGCTACCCTATCGGAGGCTCTAAGCCCCTTCGGGACCGCTGGCACAGGGTCAGAGGCCCGGAGGTCTCAGGAGGCACCGTGGAAGATTACAGCGACAGTCGAAGGTTTAGCCCGGTGCGCTCTGTGCTTTTGAGCCGCCGCTAACCCCTCGACAATCCCGTACTTCACGGCTGCTTCCTTCCAAGGCCGCGCTGCCGCGTTCGCGCGCGACACGGGCACAGAAGGAGGTGGCAAATGTACGATACCGAGCGCCTTGAAGCGATCCAGGCTCTCCAGAACGCCCTCGCCGAGAGCGACGCGGTGGCGGTGAAGGCGGCTTTGGAGGAGCTCGACGCCCCGCAGATCATCGACAACTGGGGCGAGTTCGCCCCCGAGCACCACCTGGTCATCCTCACGCTGCTGCCCGCGAGCGAGGCGGCCGAGGTCTTCAGCCACCTCGAGGAGGACGAGCAGACCGCGCTGCTCGAGGCCCTCCCGCGCTGGCGGGTGAAGGAGATGCTGGGCGAGCTCTACCTCGACGACCTCACCGACACGCTGCAGGCGGTCGAGGAGGAAGACCCCGAGCTCGCCGAGGAGATCAAGGCCCAGCTCGACCCCGAGACCCGCGCCGAGGTCGAGGAGCTCTCCGAGTACGAGGAGGACGAGGCCGGCGGCCTGATGACCTCCGAGTACATCGCCCTGCGCGACTCGATGAGCGTGGAGGAGGTGCTGCGCTTTTTGCGCCGCGCCGCCCCCGACGCCGAGCAGGTGTACTACCTCTACGTCGTCGACGCGGCGGAGCGGCTCGAGGGCGTGGTGAGCCTGCGCGACCTGATCGTGGCCGACCCCAAGACCCGCGTGCGGGAGATCATGAACCCCGACGTCAAGTACGTGCGCACCGACACCGACCAGGAAGTCGTCGCCCGCATGGTGGCCGACTATAACTTCCAGGCCCTGCCGGTGGTCGACGAGAACGGGGTGCTCTCGGGGATCATCACCATCGACGACGTGGTGGACGTCATCGAGGAGGAGGCCACCGAGGACATCTACCGCCTGGGCGCGGTAGAGGCCCCCGAACTCGTCTACAGCCGCTCGACGGTGTGGGAGCTGTGGAGCGCGCGGGTGCGCTGGCTGGTGGTGCTGATCGTGGGCGGGATGTTCTCCAGCACCATCCTCGAGGGCTTCGAGGCCACGCTGAGCGCGGTCACGGCCCTCACCTTCTACCTCACCATCCTGCTGGGGGCCGGGGGCAACACCGGCAACCAGTCCTCCACGCTCATCGTGCGCGCGCTCGCCACGGGCGACGTGCGGGGCCGCGACTGGTGGCGCATCCTCTTCAAGGAGCTGGGCGTGGGGCTGCTGCTGGGCCTCACCCTGGCGGCGGTGCTGGCGGTGAAGGTGGTGGCCGACGGGCACGCCGAGATCCTGCCGGTGCTGGCGCTCTCGCTCGCCACCCTCATGACCGTGACCAACATCGTGGGGGCGCTGCTGCCCATCGGCATCAAGAAGCTCGGGCTCGACCCCGCGCTCATCTCCAACCCCCTCATCGCCACGCTGAGCGACCTCACCGGCCTGCTGATCTACCTGAGCGTGGCCCGTATGCTGTTGCAGCTATGAAGCTCCGGATGGTGGTCGAGTGGACCATCGGCACCCGCGAACGCTACGACTGGAAGGAAGGGGCGCTGGTGCCCCGCCAGCCCTGGCCCGAGGCCTGGGAACTCCCCCCGGTCAACTACGGCTGCATCCCCGGCTACTTCAACCCCGCCGACCGGGCCGAGCTCGACGCGATCTGGTGTGACCCGGCCCCGGTGGCGGCGGGGGAGTGGCTCGAGGGCGAGGTGCTGGGCATGGTCTGGGTCGGCGACCATGACCATAAGATCCTGCTGGGGCGGCCCGGCGACCTGGAGAAGCTCGACCGGGCAGGCCTCGAGGCTTGGTTCGTGGGGCGCGAGGCCCGCATCGCCCCGGCCGAGGAGGCGCTCGAGTTCATTGCGGAGTTGTGGCGGGACGGTGGACGGGGTTGAGCGGGTCGGGTCGTGCTGAACGCCGATAGCCGGACGTCGAACGCCCAACGCTGAACGCAAAACGCAAGACGCAAGACGCAAGACGCAAGACGCAAAACGCAAGACGCAAGACGCAAAACGCCCTTTCTTCGCCCCCCTTAACAAGGGGGGGCTGGGGGGATACCCCCTCCCCGCCGGCGGGGAGGGGTCCCCACGAGCCTTTGGCTGATGGCTGACGGCTGAACGCTGAAAGCTGCCCGCTAACCCCACCGGGATTGACGGAACATCGTGCGTTACGCTATATTCATAAGGCTGTAGTGCATTAGGCCGGAGGGCTACCTGCTCGCTTGGGGCGGGCGCAGCAGAGCCGTTCGGGTGCTGTAAGTCGGTTTAGGCGACCGGAAGCCAGGATCACCGTCATCCCCGCAAACGGGGACCGAGTTGGACGCGGCCGGGCCGGTCCCGGGCTGTGCGTTCGGCCGGGTTATTTCGCGAGGTTTCATGGAGCCTGTATCGCAGCGGCTATCGGCCGGCAGGCCTCGAGAGGGCAGCCTCTATTTTCGCTTCCTGGGGCACTACCTGGCGCCCTACCGGGGCAAGGTGCTGGTGCTGGCCCTGAGCCTGTTCGCGGCCTCGGGGCTGCAACTCTACACCCCCCAGCTCGTGCGGCAGTTCATCGACCAGGCCACGGCGGGGGGGACGCTCGAGGTGCTGGTGGGCATCGCCATCGTCTACCTGGTGCTGGCGGTGGGGCGCCAGTTGCTCGCCGCGCTCTCGACCTACCTCTCCGCCGACGTGGGCTGGAGCAGCACCAACCAGCTCCGCGCCGACCTCTTCGGCCACACCCTGCGCCTGGACCTGGCCTACCACAAGGAGCGCACCCCGGGCGAGCTCATCGAGCGCATCGACGGCGACGTGACCAGCATCGCCAACTTCTTCTCGCAGTTTCTGGTGCAGGTCACGGGCGCGGTGCTCTTGATGGGCGGCATCCTGGTGGTGCTGTGGCTGGAGGACTGGCGGGTGGGGCTGGTGCTGAGCGTCTTCACCCTCGGCGTCACCTACGTCCTCTTCGCCCGCCGCGAGGTGGCGGTGCCCGCGACGCGGGCCGAGCGCGAGGCCAGCGCCCAGGTCTTCGGCTTCGTCGAGGAGCGGCTGGCCGGGCTCGACGACATCCGGGCCAACGGGGCGGGGCGCTACACCCTGCGCCGCTTCCTCGAGGTCCAGCGCGAGCTCTACGCCAGGGGCACCCACGCCTGGTGGATGCGGGGCACCTTCTGGCTGCTGTTCGGCTCGCTGTTCTCGCTGGGTAACCTGCTGGCGCTGGGCATGGGCATCGGGCTCTACCTCGACGGGAGCATCAGCCTGGGCACGGTCTACCTGTTCTTCAACTACGTCCTCATGCTCGAGGCCCCCGTCGAGCAGATCACCCAGCAGTTGCAGGAGTTCCAGCGGGCCGCCGCCGGGATGCGGCGGGTGAGCGAGATGCTACAGACCACGCCCCAGGTGCGTGACGGCAGCCGTACCCTGCCGCCGCGCCGCGCCCACGCCGTGGAGTTCCGCGGCGTGCGCTTCGCCTACGAGGACCAGAACGTGCTCAAGGGCCTGAGCTTCCGCCTCGAGCCCGGCCAGACCCTGGGCCTTTTGGGCCGCACCGGCAGCGGCAAGACCACCCTCATCCGCCTGCTCTTCCGGCTCTACGACGCCACCGAGGGCCAGGTCCTGCTCGACGGCGTCGACCTGCGCGACACCCGCCTGGCCGAGCTGCGCCAGCGGGTAGGGCTGGTGACGCAGGACGTGCAGCTCTTCCACGGCACCGTGCGCGACAACCTCACCTTCTTCGACCCCGCCGTGCCCGACGATGCCATCCGGCGCGTCCTGGCCGAGCTGGGGCTGGGGGAGTGGCTCGAGGGCCTGCCCAACGGCCTCGACACCGTGCTGCGCTCGGGCGGGGCGGGGCTTTCGGCCGGGGAATCGCAACTGCTGGCCTTCGCCCGGGTCTTCCTCAAGAACCCCGGCTTGGTCATCCTCGACGAGCCCTCCAGCCGCCTCGACCCCGCCACCGAGCGCCTGCTGACCCGCGCCATCGACCGGCTGCTCGAGGGGCGCACCGGCATCATCATCGCCCACCGCCTCGAGACCGTCGAGCGCGTGGACAAGATCATGGTGCTCTCGCAGGGGGAGATCCTCGAGTTCGGCGACCGCGCCGAGCTCGCCGCCGACCCCGGCTCGCGCTACCACGCCATGCTGCGCCTGAGCAGCGAGGCCGGGCTGGACGAGCAGATGGAGCGGTTGGGGGTATGAGGATGCCGAACGCCCAACGCCAAACGCCCTACGCCGCGCGCATGCCGGGAGAGACGCCCATCAGGGTCTTCGCCCTGGGCAGCCGTACGGATCGCACTTACCGGGGTGAACCATGACCGCTCAACCCCTCACGACCTGGCAGTACCTCTTCCGCCTGATCGCCTGGCGGCGGGGGCAGTTCCTGTGGAACTTCGCCCTGTGGGGCCTGTTCCACATGATCCCCATCGCCAACGGCCTGCTCATCAAGTGGATCTTCGACGCGCTGTCGGGCGGCGTCGAGGCGGGCTGGAACCCCTGGACGCTGCTGGCGATCCTGGCCGTGGCCTACGGGTCGCGGCAGGTGTCTTTCGTCTTCGCCATCCGGGCCTGGGCCAGCTACTACCACTACCTGGGCTCCTTCCTGCGGCACAACCTCATCGAGTACCTGCTCACGGCGCGGGGCTCGAGGGTGCTGCCCGAGTCGCCCTCCGAGGCGGTGAGCCGCTTCCGCGACGACGTCGACGACGTGGTGCGTTACGTGGAGAACTACGTCGACGCCGGGGGCTTCGTGCTCTACGGCCTCTCGGGGATCGTGCTGCTGTTCGTCGTCGACCCCGCCATCGCGGCGGTGGTCTGCACGCCCATGTTCGCCATGACGCTGCTCATGCGGCGGCTCTCGCCCACCATCCGCACCTACCGCCGCCGCATGCGCGAGGCCACGGCGCGGGTCACCGACTTCATCGGCGAGTCCTTCGGCGCGGTGCAGGCGGTCAAGGTGGCGGGCCAGGAGGCCAGCATGACCGCGCACTTCGCCGCGCTGGGCCACGAGCGCCGCAAGCGGGCGCTGGCCGACGTGCTGCTCACCGAGATGATCAAGAGCGTCAACACCAACCTGGTCAACGTCGGGGTGGGGGTGGTGCTGGTGATGGCGGCGGCCAAGCTCAAGGCCGGTACCTTCACCGTGGGCGACCTGGCGCTGTTCATCCAGCTCCTGCCGCGCGTGACCAACGTGCTGACCTTCGTAGGCGACATGATGGCCCAGCACCGCCGCACCAAGGTCGCCACCGACCGCATGGAGCACCTGCTCGTAGACGCGCCCCCTGGGGCCGCGGTCGAGCCCAAGCCGCTGCCCCTCGAGGGCCCCCTGCCCCCCCTGAGCACGGTGGCGCCCGGCTACCGCCCGCTGCAGCGCCTGGAGGTGCGAAACCTCAGCTTCCGCTACCCCGGCTCCGAGAACGGCATCGAGGGCGTGAGCTTCGCGCTCGAGCGGGGCGACTTCGTGGTGATCACCGGCCGCATCGGGGCGGGGAAGACCACCCTGCTGCGCGTGCTCCAGGGGCTCTTGCCCAAGGACTCGGGCGAGATCTTGTGGAACGGCGAGCCGGTGGAGGATCCCGCCAGCTTCTTCATCCCGCCCCACTCGAGCTACACCGCCCAGGTGCCCCGCCTCTTCAGCGAGACCCTGCGCGACAACGTGCTGCTGGGGGAGGACAAGGTGCTCGAGCTCGAGCGCTCCGTGGACCTGGCGGTGATGCGCCCCGACGTGAACGCGCTCGAGAACGGCCTCGACACCCTGGTGGGCAACCGCGGCGTCAAGCTCTCGGGCGGCCAGGTGCAGCGGGCCAGCGCCGCCCGCATGTTCACCCGCGCCGCCGACCTCCTCATCTTCGACGATCTCTCCTCGGCCCTCGACGTCGCCACCGAGCGCCAGCTCTGGGAGGGCCTTTTCCACGACCGCGAGGCGACCTGCCTGGTGGTGAGCCACCGCCGGGTGGCGCTGCGCCGCGCGACCCACATCGTGGTGCTGAAGGAGGGCCGCGTCGAGGCCCAGGGGAAGCTGGCCGAACTGCTCGAGAAGAGCCCCGAGATGCGCAAGCTCTGGGACGACGAGAACGAGCCCGACTGAGCGAACCGGGGGCCGCCTTGACTGCTTGCCCCTTCCCGGCTATATTGGAGTTTGCGGCTTCGGAGGCCAAGCCCTCCAGCACGCAGACCGACGCGGGGTGGAGCAGTCTGGTAGCTCGTCGGGCTCATAACCCGAAGGTCATAGGTTCAAATCCTATCCCCGCAACCAGCACGTAAGGCGCAGGGCATCCCCCTGCGCCTTGGCTTTTGGCCCCTGCTTGACCGTTCCCGCCCTAGACGCTACACTCTTTACGTTGTGCGGTAGGCACACGCAAAGCCTGGCTGTGTAGCTCAGCTGGTTAGAGCGAACGACTCATAATCGTTAGGTCGGCGGTTCAAGTCCGCCCACAGCCACCAAGAGAGGAGGGCAGCCTAGGCTGCCCTGATCGTTTTAACCGCTTGCCTGCGGAGGTCTTGCCTGAGCGGGGAACGGCTGCCAGGGTCGTCCTTGAAAGCTAGGTGTTCGAAAGCCGCTGTTGCTCGGGGTCGTGGCTGAGGATGCTTAACGCAACCTTCAAAGTCGGCGGTGCGGCCTGCCAGGCCCTCCACCTGCCTGCGTTCGAGGGCTTATAAAGGATCCATGAAAGCCACCCTTGGTTGGCTGGTCGCGGTGGTGTCGCTGATGGTGTCGCCGGTCTTGGCCGAGTCGAGCCCCTGCCTCTCGCAGAAGACCGAGGGCATCTTCAACGGCGTGGTGATGATGAGCAAGCCCGCCTGGCTGGTGCGGGAGTGCGGGCGCACCGAGGGGCAGATCCTCTCGCAGATCAAGCTGTGGGTCAAGGGCAACGGGCGCAACGCCTACTCCGACGAGTCGTACCGCTCGAGCAACCCCAAAGGGGGCGAGATCGTGCTGCAGGCCCTCGAGGCTGCCCGCTGGAGCCGCTTCTCCGAGCACGTCGTGCGGGCGGGGGGCGTGGTGGCGACGGTGCGCCACTACAAGCACGAGAAGTTCGGGTTTCTGGCCTTCGGGGTGACCCAGACGGGCGGCGAGCTCTTCCTGACCTTCGTGCGCTACCGCTGAAGCGTGAGGGCAAGCGAAAAGCAGACCCCCTAGGGGGTCTGCTTTGGTGGTGGCTCGTAACCCCTAGGGCGCCACGTAGGGGCCAAGCTTCACCTCAGGCCTTGACGGCGAACTTGAGGAAGAAGCGCTCGATGTGCCGGATGGGCTCCTCGATGGTTTCCGTGGCCTCGGCGATCCACCGCGGGTTCTCGAAGTGCATCGCGAACAGCACCATCCCCCGGAAGTCCCGCAGGGCCTCGTTGATCAGGCGGCGGATACGGGGAGTCGCCCGGGGGTGGGCTAGAGCCAGGGCCGCGAGTTGCTCCAGGTCTTCCATTCGTGACTTGAGTTCGTGCATGGCTGCTCCCTTGAACCGGCTGGAGCAATGGGGGTGCAAAGAGGGCGGGTCCGATCCGGTTGGCATGATGGTAGCGGACTTAGGGGACGGGTTTGGGTCATATATCACCAGAGGCTTTAACGATGGGAAAGGCTTTTCTCATCTCTTTCGGGTAAAGGGGTGCGCTTTGGAGGGAGGAAATCCTTACCCCCTTCGGGTGTCCCCCTGGCGCGGGGTCTGGCCGAAGATGGGACGCGGAGGCCAGCTTATGGACCACGAACGCGACGACCGTTCCCCGCCCACGCGCGACCGCCAACCGGAAGCCGGGCCCGACCAGGCCAAGGAGAGCGAGGGCAGCCAGGGGGCGCCGGAGGAGCTCGAGCGCCGCGACAGCGACGAGCTCAACCCCGACGACCTCGAGCGCGGGGAGGGCAAGGGGAGCCCCTGAGGCTTAGCTGCGGTTGACGGCGGGTTGGGGCTTGGGCAGCAGGAAGATGCCGATGCCGAAGGCCAGCTTGCGGGAAGGGGAGACCAGCAGGCGCTGCTGCCAGACGAGGCCGGTGCTCGAGCCCCCGTCGAGCAGCAGGGCTTCCTTAGCGCCCAGCCGGGCCATGACCTTGGCGGTCTCGGAGAGGGTGAGGGCCTGGCGGGTGCTGACGAAGATCAGGAAGCGCTCGTTGACCAGCCCCACCACGCTGCGGCGGGCCCGGCCCCAGATGGCCGGGTCGTTGTAGCCCTCCGAGCGCGGCCACACCACCACGCGGCCGTCGCGCAGCACGTAGGGGCCGCTGGCGATGACGGTCTCGTAACCGCGCCAGGGCTCGAGGCGGTTGTGGATGCGCGCGCGGTTGTCGGCGGTGATGGAGAGGGCGGTGGGGATGCGGCCCCGCGAGAGCTGCTGCCCGCCCACCACCAGGTCGCCCGCGAGCGAGAAGGTGCGGGGGTGGAAGTAGCCGCCGTTGATGGCCGCCACCAGCCGGGGCCGGTTGGCCAGGGCGAGCAACGGGGCCCCCGAGCGCCCCAGCCCGCCCTGCGGCAGTAGCGCCCGCACGCGCACCTGCGGGTGGGCCAGGTTCACCTGCACCGCCGTGACGGGCACGCCCAGCACCGGCCCGTTGATGAGCCGCACAGCGAAGCTAGGGGGCGGCGGGGTGACCCACAGCTTCTGACCCTTGAAGATCACGTTGCTCTTGAGCCGGTTCCAGCGCTTGAGCTGCACCTGGCCGATCTTGTGCCGCTTGGCGATCCCCCAGAGCGTATCCCCCCGCTGCACCACGTAGATCTTGCGGGTTTGCGCCTGGGCCGACCCGAAGAGCACGACAAGAGCCACGAGCCACCACAACCACCCTCGAGCGTTCTGTGCCATCTGCACGGTAAGTCTAGGGTAGCGCGGCGCGGGGATGTTGAGAGGTGATTACAACCATTTCATGAAGCCTGAACTCGTGAGTTAACCGAAGCTCAAGGGCCGGGCGTGCCCTTGCCGGGGTTCAGAGCAGTTGCCGCAGGGTCTTCGCGCCCAGCCGCGCCCGCAGCAGCAGGAACAGTTCGGCCGTGGCGAGCGCGTCGTAGAGGGCGTGGTGCTCGAGGTAGGGCGGCAGGCCGAAGTGGGCACGGGACTCGGCCAGGCCCGTGGGGAGCGGGCGGGCGTGGGGCTCGAGCTGGTGCTGGCGGTGCTGGAGCCGGGCGATGAGGCCCGCGGTGTCCAGCACCCGCGGCCGGGGCCACGGGCGGCCGAGCCGGCGGTAGGCCCGCTGGAGGAAGCCCAGGTCCAGCGGGGCGTGGTGCAGCAGCAGGATGCCCTCGCCCAGGCGGGGGTGGACGGCCTCGAGCACCTCGGCCAGGGGAGGGGCGTCCTCGAGCTCGGCCGGGACGATGTGGTGGGCCCGGATGCCCTCCTGCGAGAGCGGCAGGCCCGCTTGGGGGCGGACCAGGCTGTAGAAGCGCTCGCCGTAGCGGATGACCCCCTGGCGGAGGGGCACCATGCCCACCGAGAGGATCTGGTCGGCGGGGGAGAGGCCGCTGGTCTCGAGGTCGAGCGCCCAGTAGGTCGGGGTGTCCCAGGCGGGCGAGCTCAGCACTCCCTACCCCAGGCGGTCGGTCTGGAAGCGCTGGCTGAGGGCTTCTTGCATCTCCCGGATCTCCACGAAGGCCTCCTTGAGGTGGCGGCGCTCGAGCGCCGAGAGGGCCTCGAGGGGGACCTTGTGGCTGGGGGGTTCGCCGCGCCGCAGGGCGCCGAGCTGCTCGCGCAGGCGCAGGCGCGTGAGGAAGTTGAAGGCCTCCGACAGCGTCTCGGCCCCCTCCGCGCTCAGCCGGCCCGCACGGGCGGCGGCCTCGAGCCGCTCGAGCGTGCCCCGCGCGCTGCTGCGGGCCTCGAGGGCGTACACCCGGGCCAGGCTCACCACCGGGGCGATGCCGCCCTTCTTGAGGTCCACGCCCCCCTCCTCCTCGCGGATGCGGCGGAAGAGGCCGAGCGGCGGGCGGAACTGGAGGGCGGCGCGGGCGAGGTGGGCCAGGAACAGGCCGTTCTCCCCGCTGTGGGCGACGACTTGCTCGAGGCCCTGCAGCGAGAGGCGGCCGTGGACCGGGCGGAAGTCGAAGAAGATCTGGGCCTCGAGCAGTTCGGGGGGGCTGGGCTGTTCGATCCAGCGGCGGAAAAGCGCCTCCCACTCGGCCAGGGGCTTGTGCCAGCGGGTCGCCATGTAGCCCCCGGGACAGGGGGGGAAGCCCGCCTGCAACAGCCCCTGCACCACGAACTCGGCCAGCCGGGCGAAGTAGGGGCGGGCCTCGGGGAGGTCGTCCTGGTAGGCCAGGGCGTTGTCCTGGTCGGTGAGCAGGGCCTGCTCCATGCGGCCTTCGCTGCCGAAGACGACCCAGGCGTAGGGGGTGGGGGGCGGCCCCAGCTCCGCCTCGGCGAGCTCGAGCAACACCCGCACGAGCTGGTCGTTGAGGCTGCTGACGCTGCGCCCGATCTCGCGCGCGCCCAGCCCGCCGGCCAGCAGGGCCTCGGCCACCCCGGTGAGCTCCTCGCGGTAGCCCCGCAGGTCGGCAGGGTCGCGGGTGCGCTCGAGGCGGCGCAGCAGGTAGAGCGGGCTGCGGGCCTGCTGCCGCAGGAAGACGGTGTCGGTCACCACGCCGACCACCTTGCCCCCGTCCTCCAGCGGCAGGTGGTGGATGCCCTGGCGCACCATGAACGACAGCGCCTCGAAGAGGGGCACGCTGGCGGGGAGGGTCTTGACCGGGGTGCTCATCACCTGGGTGACGGGGGTGTCGGGCCCCAGGCCCTCGGCCAGCACCCGGTTGCGCAGGTCGCGGTCGGTGAGGATGCCCAGGGTGCGGGCGTGGGCGAGCGAGTCGGTCACCAGCACCGAGCTGATGCCGTTCTCGCGCATCAGCCGCGCTGCTTGCTGCACGGTGGATCCTGAGTCCACGAACACCGGGCCGCGCTGGAGGATTTCCCCCACCGGCAGGCTCAGGTCCAGGTTGACGGGGTTCAGGGCGGGCGCCACGCCCTGCGAGGCCAGCCGCAGCCGCTCGGCCAGCCCCTGGTTGAAGAACTGGGCGAAGGCCGGGTAGGCCGTCAGGGCGGCGAAGTCCTTGGCGCCCCAGCCGTAGACGAGCAGGTCCTCCTCGGCCACGACGTCGAAGGCCGGGGCGTCCTTGGAGAGCAGCGAGGGGTAGCCGAAGCAGTCGCCCTCCTCCAGCGCCAGCACCTCGCGCCCCTCGCGCAGCAGGCGCACCGAGCCTTTGCGGATGAGGTAGAGGTGATCGCTGGGCGGGCCGTCGCGCTCGAGGACCCGCGTCCCCTTGGGGAAGAACTGGATCTCCAGGCCGCGCTCCACCGCCGCGAGCGCCTCCTGGGGGAGGGTGTCGAAGGGCGGGGTCTGCCGGACGAACTCGAGCGGGTTCAAGCGCACCCCTGCTCAGGCCCTGGGCTTCTTCCCCTCCGCCGGCAGCCGCACGATGGAGCTCGAGGCCAGCCACGCGGCCAGCGCGAAGACCAGGAAGAGCGCCTGCTCGGCCCCCGGCCCCTGCAGCACGAGTTGCAGCGCCATCCCCAGCCCCAGCGCCGGGATCGACAGCAGCAGCGTGCGCACCACCCGCTCCCAGCCGCGGGCCGGGGGCAGCGGCCAGAACCAGGCGAAGGCCACCCCGAGCCCGCTGCCCAGCAGCACGGCCAGCAGCAGGTGGAGCATCTGGAGGGGGGTGGGCACCGCGAAGCCGAAGACCGGGCTGCCCAGCAGGTAGAACAGCCCCACCCCCAGGTAGACCCCCACCACCCGCCGCAGCAGGTGGGGGAGGCCGAGGGCGGCGGTTTTGACCGGTTGCATGGCCTTAGGATAAGTCGCCATTCTTCTCCGACGGGAGGGGCCCCCCTGGACCCAGGGGGGACCGGCTCGAGGCTTGCTAGTCGTGGGCGGCCGCCGTGCCGGCGCCGCGGGGGATGCGCAGGTCCTCCACCATGTGCTGCACGTCTTCCGGCGGGGCCGCGGTGGCGCGCGAGACGGCCCAGGCCACGACGAAGTTGAGCACCATCCCCACCGTGCCGATGCCCTCGGCGCTGATGCCGAACCAGTTGGGCAGGGCCGGGGCCGGCTGCCCGAAGAGCACGTCCGACTTCATCAGCAGGATCATGACGGTGGTGAAGATCAGCCCCGTCAGCATCCCGGCCACGGCGCCCTGGCTGTTCATGCGCTTGTCGAAGATGCCCAGCACGATGATGGGGAAGAAGGAGCTCGCCGCCAGGCCGAAGGCGAAGGCCACCACCTGCGCCACGAAGCCCGGTGGATTGACCCCGAAGTAGGCCGCGATCACCACCGCCACGCCGATCATGACGCGCCCCACCAGCAGCCGCTGGGCCTCCGTTGCGCCGGGGTTGACGAGGCGGTAGTAGATGTCGTGGGCCACCGAACTGCTCACCACCAGCAGCAGCCCCGAGGCCGTGGACATCGCCGCCGCAAGGCCGCCCGCCGCCACCAGCGCGATGATCCAGGGGGCCAGCCCCGCCACCTCGGGGGTGGAGAGCACGATGATGTCGTTGTCGAAGTAGACCTCGTTGCGGCTGGCGGGGTTGGGGCTGGTGAAGTCGGGGCGCCCGCTCTTGAGGTTGAAGGCCCGCCCCGGCGCGAAGGTGATGCGGCCGTCGCCGTCCTTGTCGGTGAACTGCAGGAGGCGGGTCTTCTCCCACTTGGCGACCCAGGGGATGGCCCGGACCTCCTCGAGGCTCTTGCCATTGAGGGTCTGGATCAGGTTGTAGCGGGCGAAGGAGGCCAGCGCGGGGGCAGTGGTGTAGAGCAGGGCGATGAACAGCAGCGCCCAGCCCGCCGAGACGCGCGCGTCGCGCACGTTGGGCACGGTGTAGAAGCGCACGATGATGTGCGGCAGCCCGGCGGTGCCCACCATCAGCGCCATGGTGATGCAGAAGACGTCGATCATGGGCCGGGTGCTGGCGGTGTAGGCGGCGAAGCCCAGGTCCTGGTGGATCTGGTTGAGCTTGGGCATCAGGTCGCTGAAGGTGAAGCCCGCCTGCGGGATGGGGTTGCCGGTGAGCACGCTCGAGATGGCGACGGCCGGGATCAGGTAGGCGATGATCAGTACCGCATACTGCGCCACCTGGGTATAGGTCACGCCCTTCATCCCGCCGATGATGGCGAAGAAGCCCACCACCGCCACCCCGATGATCACGCCGGTGGCGATGTCCACCCCCACGAAGCGGCTGAACACGATGCCCACGCCCCGCACCTGGCCGGCCACGTACACGAAGGAGATGAAGATGGCGGCGATGGCCGCGATGAGCCGGGCCGTCTGGGAGTAGTAGCGGTCGCCCACGAAGTCGGGGACGGTGTACTTGCCGAACTTGCGCAGGTAGGGGGCTAGCAGCAGCGCCAGCAGCACGTAGCCGCCGGTCCAGCCCATCAGGTACACCGCGCCGTCGTAGCCCAGCGTGGAGATCAGGCCCGCCATCGAGATGAAGCTGGCCGCCGACATCCAGTCGGCGGCGGTGGCGGCGCCGTTGGCGATGGGGTGCACGCCGCGCCCGGCCACGTAGAAGCCCTGCGTGTCGCGCACCCGCGCCCAGTAGCCGATGTAGATGTACACGGCGAAGGTGATGCCGACGATGATATACGTCCAGGTCTCGACCGACATGCCCCACCCCTTATTCGTGGACGTCGAACTCCTCGTCCACCCGCTGCATCCGCGCGGCGTAGACGAAGATCAGGATCACGAAGACGTAGATCGATCCCTGCTGGGCGAACCAGAAGCCCAGCGGCAGACCCCCGAGCCGGATGCCGTTGAGCGCCGGGGCCAACAGGATCCCGAAGACGTACGAGACCAACGCCCAGATCGCCAGGAGGCTGACGATGAGGCTGAGGTTGGCCCTCCAGTAAGCCGCTGCCTTGCTCTTATCCATCCGAGAACCCTCCTTAGACCGCAGCACGATGGATGCACGACGCCGAGTTGTCGATCTTGGGGCGAACTTTAGCACTCGCCCTCCAGGAGGGCAAGTTTTCGGGGCTTTTCAGCCATATGCGAAAATCGGAAAATCCTCGAGACGGCGGCGACCGAGAGCGAAGCCGCTCCTGGACGCCTCGAGGCGGGTGCGGGCGCGAACCCACAGCCCGGCGGCCGCTTTCCCGGGCCGCGCCGGGACGGGCTCAGCCGGGGTTCAACTCGGGTTGTTAGGGTGCGAAGGCGAGGAGGTCGGAATGCTGAGTCAGGAGAACATTCGCCGCATTCAAGAAGCCATCGCCGCGCATCCTGCCCCCGTGCTCTCGCTGTACGTCGACATCAACCCCGCCAACCCCGACAACTCGGGCAAGGCCTACCTGATCCGGGCCAAGGAGGCGGCCCGGGCGCTCGAGGTGCCGGGCAAGGTGCTCGAGCAGGCCCTGGGCGCCATGGAGCGCCTGCCCGAGGGCCGCCTGCGGGCGGTGTTCGCCGGGGAGGACTGGCTCGAGGCCTACGACCTGCAGACCGAGCTGCCCCTGCCGGGCGGGGTCGAGGCCCGCTGGGGCGAGCCCTACCTCACGCCCCTGATGTACGCCCTCGACGAGTACGAGCGCTACGCGGTGGTGCTCGTCGATCAGGAGAAGTGGCGGCTCTTCGAGGTGCACATGGGCAAGATCGAGGAGCTCGAGGGCGCCTTCCGCGCCGTCGCCACCGACGAGTGGCGCGAGCTGGGGGAGGACGCCACGGCCGCCGGGGGCCGCAGCGCCGGGCCGGGAGCCGTAGGGCACGTGGGCCGCGCCGTCGGGGGCAGCGGCAAGGACAACTTCAACGAGCGCATGGGCGAGTGGACCGAGCGCTTCTTCAAGGAGATGGCCCAGCACCTCGTCGAGACCATGAAGGCCCGGGGCATCGGGCAACTCATCCTCATGGGCCCCGACCCCGAGACCAAGAACTTCGCCGCCCACCTGCCCGGCAACCTCCCTGAGCCCTACATCCTGCCCTCCATGCCCCACTCCCGCGTGAGCGCGGGGGAGGTGCTCAAGGCGGTGGGGCAGCAGTTGCCCGCCCTCGAGCGCGAACGCGAGAACCGCCTGCTCGACACCATCCGCGAGCGCGGCATCTGGGGCTTGCAGGAGGTGCTCGAGGCGCTGCAAGAGGGGCGCTTGTACCTGCTGGCGGTGCCCTGGAACCTCGGCGCCAAGGTTTTCCGCTGCGCCTCGGGCGGGGTGGGGCTCAGCCGCGAGGCCGCCGAGGCCTTCTGCCCGGGCGAGGGGCTCGAGGAAGTCCCCCTCAAGGACGCGTTGCCCGCGCTGGCGCAGGCTTACAACGTCCGGCTCGAGATCGTTCACGGCGAGGTCGAAGCCCGCCTGCACGAGGAGTTCGGCGGCCTCGCCGGCTTGGTGCGCTGGTGATTCAGGCGCGGCTCAGCCGCCGGTAACGCCCGCCTCAGGCGCGTGGGTCATCCTTGGCGCGAAGGAGGTCAGTCATGAACTGGGACCGCATCGAAGGCAACTGGAAGCAGTTCAAGGGCAAAGTGCTGGAGAAGTGGGGCGACCTCACCAACGACGACCTTGACGCCATCAACGGCAAGCGCGAACAGCTCATCGGCAAGCTCCAGGAGCGCTACGGGTTGGCCCGCGACCGGGCCGAGCGCGAGGTCGACGAGTGGAGCGCGGGCCTGAAGGAGTGGTGAGGCCCGCACAGTAGCCCCGCCGTAATCTCCTCCTCTCGAGGCCAGGGACCACTCCCTGGCCTTAAGTTTTGTGGTCTATACCAATAATAAAACTTGACATGAGCCCACTCAAGTTTTATTATCCAAATCAGGAGGTAAGCGATGGTACGTTTCGACCCTTTCAAGGAAATCGAGGAAATTCAGGAGCGCCTGTTCCGCAACTTCGGCGTGGCCCGCCCCGACAGCGGTAGCCGCACCTACGCCCCTCTGGTCGACGTGCTCGACGACGCCCAGGGCCTGCACTTCGCCGTCTACCTGCCCGGCGTGGAGCCTGGCCAGGTCGAGCTCACCGCCGAGAACAACACCCTGAGCGTCAAGGCCGAGCGGCCCTTCAACCGCCCCGAGGGCGTGCAGCAGTACCGCCTCGAGGGCACCTACGGCACCTTCGTCCGCAGCTTCACCATCCCCAACACCTACGACCTCACCAAGGTGAGCGCCAACTTCAAGAACGGCGTGCTCTACGTCGACATCCCCAAGGCCGAGGCCGCCCAGCCCCGCAAGATCGACGTGCTGGTGGGTTAGAACTCGAGTCCCTCCAGCCCGGCGGAAGACTCCGCCGGGCTCTTGCTTGTACGGGGCGTCCTCCGAAGGAGGATACTCTTGGCTTTCCGCCCTGTAGACTTGGCCCATGTTCCCCCTCTACGACATCAACCGCCCGCGCCGCCGGGCGGTTTGGGTGCCCGTGCTGGTCGTCGCCAACTTAGCGGCCTTCGTGTGGGAGTGGGTGCTTAACGAGCCCGCGGCGGTCATCTACGCCTACGGCTTCGTCCCCGCGCAGTTCTTCGCCGACCCCTTAGCCGAGTGGCCCACCCTCTTCACCAGCATGTTCCTCCACGGGGGGATCGCGCATCTGGTGGGGAACATGTGGTTCTTGTGGGTCTTCGGGGATAACGTCGAGGACCGCCTGGGGCACGGCCGCTTTCTGCTGTTCTACCTCCTGGGGGGCGCGGGCGCGGCGCTGGCGCAGGGCCTGGTGTCCTTCGGCAGCGACGGGCCGATGATCGGGGCTTCCGGTGCGATCTCGGCGGTGCTGGGGGCCTACATCGTGCTCTACCCCCGGGCCCTGATCGTGAGCCTGCTGGGCTTCTTTCCCATCCCGATCCCGGCCCTGATCTACCTGGGGCTATGGTTCTTGCTGCAGTTCTACCAGTCCTTCAGCGGCGTCCCCGGCGTGGCCTTCTGGGCACACATCGGCGGGTTCGTCGTGGGCATGGTGCTGGTGCGGGTGATGGCCCCGGCCTGGCAGCGGCGCTGAGGGGGGTGTTGTGAATTGTGTCACAGCACCCCTCACTATCTTGTGAAAAGAAGTACATTTGTCCTTGAGGGGACAAATGTCCCCGCCCAAGAGTCCGGGGAAGGCCGCCTCTTCTAAAGCACCACCAAGCCGACGCTTCCGCCTGGATTCTTAGAAGGAGGAGGCCACATGGCCGAGAAACACGTCGTGGTATTGGGTGCTGGGTTTGCAGGCCTCAACGCGGTGCGGGTGCTCTCCCGCGAGCCTTCGCTGCGGGTCACGCTCGTCGACCGCAACAACTACCACCTCTTCCAGCCCCTGCTCTATCAGGTGGCTTCGGCGGGGCTCGAGGCCCCCCAGATCGCCTTCCCGGTCCGGGCCTTCCTGCGGCGTCACAAGAACGCGCGCTTCCTGCTGGGCAGCGCCGAGGGCATCGACGCCGAGGCCAAGGTGCTGATGGTCGAGGGCAAGCCGGTGCCCTACGACTACCTCGTCGTGGGCTCGGGCACCCGCACCAACGACTTCGGGTTGCCTGGCGTGGCCAAGTACAGCTACGCGATGAAGACCCTCGACGACGCCATGCGCATCCGCGACCGGATCATCTCGGCCGGGGAGGAGGCCAGCCGCACCGCCGACCCGCAGCGCCGCAAGGCCCTCATGACCATCGTCATCGTGGGTGGCGGCCCGACCGGGGTGGAGCTGGCCGGCGCCCTGGGCGAGGTGCGCCGCCACGTCATCCCCCGCGACTACCCCGGCGTGGACCTCTCCGAGGTGCGGATCATCCTCATCGAGGGCAGCGACCGCCTGCTCGACGCCTTCGCGCCCTCCTCGGCGCGCTACGCGCAGCGCTTCCTCGAGCGCCTGGGCGTGGAGGTGTGGTTCGGCGAGCGGGTGGTGGAGATCCGGCCCGACGGGGTGAAGCTCTTGAGCGGCAAGTTCATCCCGACCTTCACCGCGATCTGGAGCGCCGGGGTCACGGGGCAGGGGATACCGGGCCTTCCGACCACGCGCGGCAACCGGGTCGCCACCACCCCCCAGCTCTACGTGCCCGAGCACCCCGAGATCTACGTCGCGGGCGACATGAACTCGCTGGAGTACAAGGACGGCCGCCCCTACCCCCAGGTGGCCCCCGTCGCCATGCAACAAGGCCGCCTGGCCGCCCAGAACATCCTGCGCCACCTGCACGGCAAGGAGCAGAAGGCCTTCCGTTACTTCGACAAGGGCAACATGGCCACCCTGGGCCGCAACGCCGCCGTGGCCGAGGTCAAGGGTCTACGCCTGACCGGCTTCCCCGCCTGGGCCGCCTGGCTGGGGGTGCACCTGTACTACCTGGCCGGCTTCCGCAACCGCCTGATGGTGCTGGGCAACTGGGCCTACAGCTACTTCACCTACGACTACGCAGTGCGGGTCATGCACCACCGCCACGAGTTCCCGGCGCTCGAGACGCAGGTGGAGCGGGCGGGGGAGATGGTGAATGCCTGAGGGGGCGGTGGCCGGTGGCCGAACGCGGAGCGCCGATAGCCGGACGCTGGGCGTGGGTCGTACGTCCTACGCCGTACGCCAAACGCAAGACGCCAAACGCCAAACGCCTTGTTCCCCCCTTAGCAAGGGGGGTTAGGGGGGATACCCCCTCCCCGCACGCGGGGAGGAAAGGGGAGGGGCTTCTTTCCACCACGAGCGATGGGCCTCCCGCCTTGGCCGCGGCTCCTACCCCTCCCACTCCGCCTCGTGCTGCACGAAGCGTGCGATGCCGCGCTTGCTGGGGCCCTCGAGGAAGGCGCGCAGCTCGAGCAGCTCGGGGGTTTCGGGGAGGTCGGGGGGGAGGGGGTCGCCGGCGCGGAGGGCGCGGAAGGCGCGCTCGAGGGCTTTGTAGCGCTCGCCGCTCACGCCGCTGCGCCGCAGGCCGACGGTGTTGAGGCGGTAGTGGACGGCGGGGAAGTCGGTGGCGAGGGTGTACGGGAGGATGTCCTTGCGGGCACCCGCCATGCCGCCGAGCATGGCCCCGGCCCCGATGCGCACGAACTGGTGCACGGCGGCCCCGCCGCCGATGATCGCGCCCTTGCCCACGCTGACGTGGCCGGCGAGCATGACGTTGTTGGTCAGGATGACCCCGTCGGCGAGCTGGCAGTCGTGGGCCACGTGGCTGTAGGCCATCAGGTAGCAGCCCGCGCCCACGCGGGTGGGGCGGTCGTCGCGGGTGGCGCGGTGCAGGGTGACGCCCTCGCGCAGGATTGTTTCGGGCCCTACCTCGAGCCAGGTCTCCTGGCCCTTGAAGGTCAGGTCCTGCGGCTCCCCGCCCAGCACGGCGTGGGCGCCGACCTGCACGCCCGCGCCCAGCCGCACGTAGGGCAGGACCACCGCGTGCGGCCCGACGCGGCTGCCGTCGCCGATCACGCTGGGGCCCTCGATGACGGCGTAGGGCCCGACCTCGACGCCGCGGCCGAGCTCCGCCTTGGCGGACACCACCGCCGTGGGGTGAATGTGGGTCTGGGTCATGGCGGCTCAGGCCTCGTTGCGCAGCACGAAGGTGAGCGTGGCCTCGGCCCGGACCTCGCCCTCGACCTTGGCCTCGACGCGCACTTTGCCCAGGCCACGGCGGTACTGCAGCAGCTCGCCCTCCAGGAGCAGGCTGTCGCCGGGCGTCACCGGCTTGCGGAAGCGGGCCTCCTCGACCCCCACCAAGAACACCAGCCCGCCGGGCTTGAATTCGGGCTGCTTGGTGACCACCGCCACCGAGGCCTGGGCCATGGCCTCGAGGATCAGCACCCCCGGCATGATGGGGTAGCTGGGGAAGTGGCCCTGGAAGTGGGGCTCGTTGAAGGTCACGTTCTTTAGGGCCCGGAAGCGCTTCTCGTCGGCCTCGAGCACGCGGTCGATGAGCAGGAAGGGGTAGCGGTGGGGCAGGAATTGCAGGATCTGCGTGATGTCCATAGGGGCTTAGCGGGAGCGGGGCGCCGAGACCCGGCTTTGCGGCAGGGCGTCGAGCGCCTTGGAGAGCTCGAGGGCGAGCTCGAGCGCGAGCAGGTCGTCCTCGAGGGTGACCAGGGGCGGGTCGTTGCGCTGGATGCGGTCGACGAAGTGCTTGAGTTGGCGGCGCAGCGGGTTTTCGTTGTGGATCGAGGTGCGCTCGACGTGGACGTGGGTGGGGCTGCCGAGCTCGCCCGTGCTCATGGCGCGGTGGATGGAGAGCTCGGTGTAGGGGTCGTTGGTGAAGTCCATGCGCACGACCTCGCCCGGCTGGGCGATGGTGAGCGAGCGCTCGGGCTGGGGCGAGACCCGGCTGGCGGTGAGCACGGCCTGGGTGCCGGAGGGGAACTCGAGCACCGCGTGGGCGTACTCGTCGCGCCCGTCGAGCGATTGCCCCACCACCGTGTAGCGCAGCGGCCTCTCCCGCAGCAGCAGCAGGATGAGGTCGAGGTCGTGGATCATCAGGTCGAGGATCACCCCGATGTCGCGGATGCGGCGGTTGTTGCCCACCCGCCGCGCCTCGATAACCCAGGGGGTCCCCACCAGGTTGGGGAGGTCGGCGACCGCCTGGTAAAAGCGCATGATGTGGCCCACCTGCAGCACCAGGCCGCGCCGGTCGGCCAGCTCGACGAGCTCGCGGGCCTGCTCGAGGGAGGGGGTCATGGGCTTTTCCACCAGCACGTGCACCCCGGCCTCCAGGAACAGCCGGGCCTGCTGGTAGTGATACGAGGTGGGCGAGGCGATGGTCACCGCCTGGACCTGGCCCAGCAGGGCCTGCGGCTCGGAGTAGGCGGGCACCTCGAGGTCCTGCTCGATCACTCGTCTTCGCATGGGGTCGGGATCGGCCACGCCCACGAGCTTGACCCCGGGAAGCCCCGCATAGATCTGGGCGTGGTAGGTACCCATGACCCCCACGCCGACCACACCAACTTTTAGCTCCATAGCCACCTCAACAGGGGCAAATCCAACATCGCCAGCATCATAACACCCGCCTTTCGCCGCTTCAGGCTGAATTTACCCCGAAAGAGCCCATATTTGCGCCTCATTCCGGGCTTTCGCCTTGTGCGACCTGGAGGGCTTTGGTAGGATGCCGTGGTTTGCAAGGCTCTTCGAGGTGTCAGCCGTGGCAAGAGGAACGCTATTCGTGATGACCGGGGCTTCGGGGGTGGGCAAGGGCACCATCCGGGCCCAGGTGATGGGGTACTTGCACAAAAGCCTGCACTACTCCATCTCGATGACCACCCGCGCGCCGCGTCCCGGCGAGAAGCACGGTCAGGATTACTACTTCGTGAGCAAGGAGGAGTTCGAGGCCCGCATCGCCCGCAACGGGTTCCTCGAGCACGCCGAGTTCGTGGGCAACTACTACGGCACCCCCCGCGAGCCGGTGGAGGAGGCGCTGGATAAGGGCCTCGACGTGCTTTTAGAGATCGAGGTCCAGGGGGCCTTGCAGGTCGCCCAGCGTGCCCCGGAAGCGGTGATGATCTTCATCGTCCCGCCCTCGCTCTCCGAGCTCAAGCACCGCCTGCTGCTGCGGGGCACCGAGAGCCTCGAGAAGATCGAGAAACGCCTGGCGCAGGCCAGGCGCGAGATGGAGGCCGCCCACAACTTCCACTACGTCGTCGTCAACGACGAGCTCGGCAGCGCCGTGAACGACTTCATGGCCGTCATCCGGGCCGAGCGCCTGCGCTACCCCCGCATGCGGGAGGCCATCGCCCAGGCCCTGACCCACGACCCGGAAATTGACGCCGAAAACGCCGTGCTGGAGGAAACAATTCGCAAAGCGGGGTCTTGACACGCCGGGGGTATGTCTTCACAATCGGGAAGATTGCTAGGAGGAACCCCGTGGCCGAACCCGGTTTTGACCATCTGCTCAGCCTTACCGACTCCAAGTACCGCCTCACCGTCGTCGTCGCCAAGCGCGCCCAGCACCTGCTGCGTTACCAGTTCAAGAACAGCGTCCTCGAGCCCGCTGAGTGGCCCAAGATGCGCACTTTGGAAGGGGAGAAGCCCGACCCCAACGCCGTCACCTGGGCCATGCAGGAGCTCCAGACCAACCGCCTGAGCCTGGGCGAGGGCCTGGTGCCCGAAGACCGCCTCTCCCGCATGCTCGACCAGATGTACCCCCGCGAAATTCCCGAACCCGTCGCCGACCGCGACCGGGATCGGGATTAGCGCGGTTGAGTAAGAGCGATCAGCCTTCAACGGTCAGCTGTCAGCGATAAGCGGGGGCTCGTGGCCGGTGGTTTACCCCTCCCTGGCCCTCCCCGCCGGCGTCTAGGGTCTAGGGCCTAGGCGTCTGGCGTAGGACGTACGACCCGCGCCCGGCGTTCGGCTATCGGCCATCAGCTATCGGCGTTGGGCGTTCGGCGCATCGCGCATCGCGTTCAACGTACGACAACGAGCCCCGCAAAGGAACGCTAAACTGCATAAAAATGATGTATACTCACTGCGCGAACCGCAGAGGAATCATTATGGCGAGCAAAGAACAGCGTCACCGGGCTATTCAGGAAATCATCTCCCAGGAGAATATCTCCACCCAGGCCCAACTGGTGGACCGCCTGCGCAAGCGCGGCTACGACGTGACGCAGGCCACCGTGAGCCGGGATATCAACGAGATGCGGCTGGTGCGGATGCCGATGGGGCGCGGGCGGCATAAGTATGCGCTGGCGGCGGTGACCCTGGCGGAAGACGTGGAGGAGGAGCTGCGGCGCATGTTCCGCGAGATGGTGCGCGACGTGGACCGGGGCGAGAACATCCTGGTGCTGCGCACCGCCGACGGGCACGCCACCGGCATCGCGCTGCTCCTCGACCGCCTCACCCGCGATGAGATCGTGGGCACGCTGGCCGGGGAGGACACCATCTTCATCGTTACCCGCAGCGTCAAGGACGCCGAGCGGCTGCAGGACGACCTCGAGAGCTACCTCGAGTGACCCAGGGCCATGCTTGAACTCGCGAGTAAGGCCTTCCTGACCTTCTTCGTGGTCATTGACCCCGTGGGGGTGGTGCCGATGTTCATCGCCCTGGCGGGCAACCGGCCGCGCTCCGAGCAGGTGAACATCGCCCGCAAGGCCATCCTGGTGGCCGGCGGGGTGATCCTGTTCTTCGCGCTGGTGGGCGGTCCGCTGCTCGAGCACCTGGGCATCAGCCTCGAGGCGCTGCGCATCGCGGGGGGCATCCTGCTGTTCCGCATCGCCGTGGACATGGTCTTCGCCCAGTGGGAGCGCGAGACCAAGGAGGAGCAGGACGAGGCCCGCGAGCGCTCCGATATCTCGGTCTTCCCGCTGGCCATCCCGCTCATCGCCGGGCCCGGCACCCTGGCGAGTGTGCTGATCCTGGCGGGCGAGTCGCGCAAGGTCGAGGGCGGGCTGTGGGTGGTGCTGGCCATGACCGCGGTGGTGCTGGTGATCACCTACTTTTTGCTGCGGGCCTCGAGCCGCCTGCGCTTTCTGCTGGGCCGCACCGGCATCAACGTGGTGACGCGGGTGCTGGGCCTGCTGCTGGCCGCGCTCGCGGTGCAGTACGTGGCCGACGGGGTGCGGGCTTTCCTGGCCTGAACTGGCCTCGAGCGGGCGCCATGGGATATGGTGTGCCCATGCGCCAGAACATCCCCGGAACCTCCCCCTACGAGCCCGTCGTCGGCTACTGCCGGGCGGTGCGGGTCGGCCCTTACGTGCACGTGGCGGGAACGACGGCGGTCGGCCCGGACGGAAAGCTGGTGGGCGTCGGGGACGCCTACGCCCAGACCCGCCAGATCCTCGGCATCATCGAGGGGGCCCTCGCCAGGGCCGGGGCCAAGCTCTCCGACGTGGTGCGCACCCGCATGTACGTCGTGAACATCGAGCGCGACTGGGAGGCGGTGGGCCGCGCCCACGGCGAGTTCTTCCGCGACGTCCGCCCGGCGGCCACCATGGTGCAGGTCAGCGGCCTCATCGACCCCGAGATGCTGGTGGAGATCGAGGCCGACGCGATCGTTGAGGAGGGGCTATGAAGGTGGCGTTCATCGGCCTGGGGGCGATGGGCTACCCCATGGCGGGCCACTTGGCCAAGCGCTACGAAACCCTGGTCTACAACCGCACCCCGTCCAAGGCCGAGCGCCACGCCCAAGAGTTCGGCAGCAAGGCGGTGGGGCTCGAGCAGACCGCCGAGGCCGACGTCATCCTCACCTGCGTCCCCGTCTCCAAGGACGTCGACGACCTGGCCCGCGAGCTGCTGCCCCATCTGCGCCCCGGCACGCTGTGGGTGGACCACACCTCGGGCGAGCCCGAGCTGGCCAAGCAGACCGCCGCCCTGCTGGCGACCCGGGGCGTGAGCTACCTCGACGCCTGCCTCTCGGGCGGAGTGGTGGGGGTGGTCAATGCCAGGGCCACGGTGATGTGCGGCGGGAGCGAGGCCGACTTCGAGCGGGCCAAGCCCGTGATGGAGAGCTACGCCGCCAAGATCGTACACGTGGGGCCGCTGGGGGCGGGCCACGCGGTCAAGGCGGTGAACCAGGGCCTGCTGGCGGTCAACCTGTGGGCCCTGAGCGAGGGCATGGCCGCGCTGGCGAAGCAAGGCATCAACCTGGGGCTGGCCCTCGAGGTCATCAACGCCTCCTCGGGCCGCTCCAACGTCTCGGAAAACCTCTTCGGCCAACGGGTGCTCAGCCGCGAGTTCCCCAACACCTTCGCTTTAGGGCTCCTGGCGAAGGACATGGGCATCTGCGTGAAGGTGCTCGAGGCCGCCGGCACGCCCGCCCCTCTGCTGCGCCAACTGCGCGAGTTCTTCGAGATCGCCAAGCACGAGGTCGGCTCGGCCGACGTGGACCACACGGCGGTGGCGAGGCTGCTCGAGCGGTGGGCGGGGGTGGAGATTAGGTAGTGTCGATGGTCGATAGTTGATAGCCCATAGCCGATAGCCTATAGCTGATAGCCAAACGCAAAACGCGAGACGCCTCGTTGGGGTTAATCATCCACTGGGGTTGTGCCCGCCCCCCAGGCCAACTACAGCCCCACTTCCCCGCGGAAGGGCGCTCGGTGGTCGCTGCCGTGCCCCGGCCGGGGTGTGCGGCTCACGCGGGAGGGGGTGGGCGGGGTGGCGCAGACGAGCATGCCGCCGGGTCAAGGTGCGGCCCGCACCCCCGCACACGCGGGCACTGAGGCCCGGCGGCATGTCCGCGAGGGGGTGGCCGTAGGCCATACCGGCTCTGCCGGTAACCTGGAGTCCCTCGGGGGTCGCCAGGGGGAGGTGATGTGGAATCGCCTCCCCCTACGACCCCCGACGGCGGAACAAGGGTCGCCAAACCCCAGCACCGCAACACACCCCTCCCGCCAGAAACGAAGGAAAACCGCCTGTCGCCAGGGAATGAGCGCTTTAGCGCGGCCTCAACTCGAGGTGGTAGCGTGAAGGCAGCATGAGGCGCTGGGCCGACCTTTCCTTGCAGCGCAAGCTCGAGCTGCTGATCGTGGCGTTCATGATCCCGGTGCTGGGAATGGTGGTGGTGCTGCTGACTACGGGCCTGCAGCTCAACCAGACCCTCAACGAGCGCTACCGGGTCCGGCAGTTCGACACCTACCTCGACCAGCTCGAGATCGCCGTGCTCAACATCGAGACCGGGCAGCGCGGCTACCAGCTCAGCGGCAACCCCGGCTTCCTCGAGCCCTACAACAAGGGGCTGCGCGACACCCAGACCGCGCTGGCGGGGCTGCGGGAAATGGGGCTGTTCCCCGGCGAGGTCAAGCTGCTCGAGGAGACGGTCTACTCCTTCATCGAGGAATGGGCCAAGCCCTCCGTCGCCAAGGTCGAGCTCGGCCAGACCCTCACCCCCGAGGAGCAGAACGCCCTGCTGCGCGACGGCAAGGTGCTCTTCGACTCCCTGCGCATCCGCTTCGACGGCCTCCAGCGCGCCACCGAGCTGCAGTTCAACCTCATCCGCGAGCGCAGCAACCGCGCCACCCAGACCCTCACCGCCCTGCCCTGGCTGCTGCTGCTGCTGGTGATCGTGGCCGCGCTGGGCCTGCGGCTGGGCCTCAGCCGCACCGTCGTCGAACGCCTGGGCCGGCTCCAGCGGGCCACCGAGCGGATCGCCGAGGGCGACTACGGCGTGCGGGTGGCGGTGCAAAGCCGCGACGAGGTGGGGCAACTCGCCACCGCCTTCAACCTCATGGCCGCCTCCCTCGAGCGCACCACCCACAGCCTCGAGGCCGCCCGCACCCGCTCCGAGCTGCTCGCCGCGCTCACCGACGCCCTGCAGAGCGCCACCTCCTCGCAGGAGGTCGCCCGAATCGCCATCCAGGGCCTCAACCAGCTCCTGGGAGCGAGCTACATGTTCGTCAACGAGCTGGTGGGCGACACGCTGGTGTTCACCGGCTGGTACGGCGAGCTGCCGCCGGAGATGGGGCCGGTGCTCGAGACGGGCGTGCCGCTGGCGGCCTCTCCTGAGGCGACCGAGGTGATCCGCAGCGGGCGGCCCCTCTACGACCACCGCTTCTACACCGGCGAACGCCAGCCGCCCGGCCAGCCCGAGCTCGGGCTCGCCATCGAGCCCATCCGCAGCCCGGGCGGTAAGGTCACGGGGATCATCTCCGCCATCCGCCCCAGCGCGCTGGGCGAGTGGACCGCCGAGGAGCGCGAGCTCATCGCCCGCTCGGTGGCGGCGGTGGGCATCGCCTTGGAGCGCTCGAAGAACCAGGCCGAGCTGCGCGAGCGCACCGCCGAGCTCGAGCGCTCCAACCGCGAGCTCGAGCAGTTCGCCTACGTCGCCTCCCACGACCTGCAGGAGCCTTTGCGCATGGTCAGCAGCTACACCCAGCTCCTCGCCCGGCGCTACCGCGGCCAGCTCGACGAGAAGGCCGACCAGTACATCGATTTCGCCGTCGACGGGGCCAACCGCATGCAGAAGCTGATCCAGGATTTGCTAAGCTACTCTAGAGTCGGCACCAAGGGCCGCGAGCCCCAGCCCACCAACGCGGGGGAGGTCATGCAGGAGGTGCTCAGGGACCTCGAGGTGGCCCTGCGGGAGAGCGGGGCCCGGCTCGAAGTCGGCGAGCTGCCCCGCCTGCAGGCCGACCGCAGCCAACTGGCCCAGGTCTTCCAGAACCTCCTCGTCAACGCCCTCAAGTTCCGCCGGCCCGGGGTCACGCCCTACATCCGCGTCTGCGCCCAGCCCGAGGGGGCGATGTGGAAATTCAGCGTCAGCGACAACGGGATCGGGGTCGAGCCACAGTACCATGAAAGGATTTTCGTTATCTTTCAGCGTTTGCACAGCAAGGAAGAGTATCCTGGCACGGGTATCGGCCTTGCCATCTGCAAGAAGATCGTGGAGCGGCACGGCGGGCGGATGTGGCTGGAGAGTTCCCCTGAGACAGGCAGCACCTTCTACTTCACCTGGCCTGCGGCAGAGGAAAGAGCATGATCGTGAAGAGTGCTATGATCGAGATCCTGTTAGTTGAAGACAACCCCGGCGACGTCGAGCTGACCCGCGAAGCGCTGGCGGAGGCCAAGGTTCGCAACCGGCTGCACGTGGTGGGCGACGGCGTGGAAGCCCTCAACTTCCTGCGCGGCAAGGGCGCCTACGCCCAGGCCCCCCGCCCCGACATCATCCTCCTCGACCTCAACCTGCCCAAGAAGGGCGGCCTCGAGGTGCTCACCGAGCTCAAGAGCGACCCGGCCCTCAAGGAGATCCCCGTGGTCATCCTCACCACCTCGCAGGCCGAGGAGGACATCGTGCGGAGCTACCAGCAGTACGCCAACTGCTACATCTCCAAGCCCGTAGACTTCGAGGCGTTCATGCAGGTGGTGCGCTCGCTCGAGGACTTCTGGCTGGCGATCGTGCGGCTGCCGCCCAAGGCCACGGCGTAAAATTCGGTAGGGGAACCGCGTGTCGAGGCTCAGGGTACTGCTGGTCGAGGACAACCCGGGCGACGCCTTCTTGGTGCAGGAATTGCTCGAGGAAGCCGCACCGGACGCCTTCGCGCTCGAGCACCTCACCCACCTCGCCCCGGCGCTCGAGCGCCTCCAGCACGAGCACGACCCCTGGGACGTGGTGCTGCTCGACCTCTCGCTCCCCGACGCGCAGGGCCTCGACACCGTGCACCGCATGCGGGCCGCCGCGCCGGTGCTGCCGCTGGTGGTGATGAGCGGCCTGGGCGACCAGGGGGTGGCCCTGGCGGCGGTGAAGGAGGGGGCGCAGGACTACCTGGTCAAGGGCCAGGTGGACGGCCAGGGCCTCGCCAAGGCCCTGCGCTACGCCGTCGAGCGCGCCCGCACCCAGCAACTGCTCACCGAGCAGAACCGCCTGCTGCACGCCGCCCGCAAGCGCTCGGAGCTGTTGGCGGCCCTCAGCGACGCCCTGCACGCCGCCCGCACCCCCGAGCAGGTCGCCCAGACCGCGGCCTCCCACGTCGGGCCGCTGCTCAAGGCCGACTACATGGCGCTGGTGCAGCAGGACGGGGACACGCTGGTGCTCATCCACGTCTGGGGCCGCCTGCCCGAGCCCTTCGCCCGCACCGCCGAGGGCGGCATCCCCCGCTCGGTGCCCAGCGTGATGTGGCAGGTCATCGACCGCGGCACGGCGCTGTACACCGAAGACTACCTCTCCCTGCCCCAGCACCTCGACCTTGACCTCCCCGCCTACGGCGTGGCGCTCGAGCCGGTGCGGGGCTCGGACGGCAAGGTGCGCGCGGTGCTCTCGGCGGGGCGGCCCAAGCTGCACGGGCCCTGGCTCGAGACCGAGCGGGAGCTGATGGCGCGCGCCGCCGCGACGCTGGGGCTGGCGCTGGAGCGTGCGGAGATGATGGCGCGGCTGGAGGCCAGCAACCGGGCGCTGGAGTCGCGGCTGGCGCTGGCGCTGGAGTCGGCGGGCATGGTGGCGTGGGAGTGGGACCTGCGCCATCGCCAGGTGATGTTCTCCGACACCGCCGAGCAGGTGCTGGGCGGCCAGGCCGTGCAGACTTTGCTGGGCGAGCGCTACCGCGAGGTGGTGCACCCCGAGGACCAGGCCGACTTCGACGCGCGCCTGCGTGCCGCCCTCGAGCACGGCGACGAGTACCGGGCCACCTTCCGGGTCTGGCACAGCGAGCGCAACGACTACCTGTGGGTCGAGCACCGCGGCCGGGTCTCCCGCGACGCCCGCGGCCGCCCGCTGATCCTCAGCGGCATCGCCCACGACATCACCCCCTACCGCCTGGCCGAGGCCGCCCTGCGCGAGAGCGAGGCCCGGCTGCGCCAGATCAACGAGTCCCAGAAGCGCTTCGTCAGCGACGCCGCCCACGAGCTGCGCGCCCCCCTCACCGCCATCCTGGGCAATCTCGAGCTCATGGAGCGCTTCCCCCAGATGCCCCCCGCCGAGCGCGAGGAGGCGTTGCGGGAGATGCGCCAGGAGGCCCGGCGCATGCACCGCCTGGTCAGCGACCTGCTGACGCTGGCCCGCGGCGACGGGGGCGTCACCGTGCGCAACGACCCCCTCCCCCTGGGCGACGTGCTGCTCACCGCCTTCGAGGAGGCCCGCCACCTGGCCCGCGGCCACGACCTGCGGCTGGGGCCCCTGGCGCAAGCACAGGTGCTGGGCGACAGCGACTACCTCAAGCAGCTCGCCCTCATCCTGCTCGACAACGCCCTCAAGTACACCCCCCCCGACGGCTGGGTGGAGCTCGAGCTCAGCGTGCGCGACGACAAGGCCGAGTTCCGCGTGCGCGACAACGGCCCCGGCATCCCCACCGCCGACCTCCCCCGCGTCTTCGAGCGCTTCTTCCGTGCCGACGCCTCCCGTAGCCAAGACCCCGGCGGCAGCGGCTTGGGCCTGGCGATCGCCAAGTGGATCGTAGAGATCCACAAGGGCAACATCTGGCTCGAGAGCGAACTGGGCCACGGCACCACGGCGGTGGTGCAATTACCGCTGGCGAAGGTCTCACAGGCGAGCGCGCGGTAGGGGGCGATAGCCGATAGCCCATAGCCGATAGCTGAATGCTGCAAGGCATGGGGAAGCGATGGGCAGTCAGCTTTCAGCCCTCAGCCGTCAGCCGTCAGCAAAACCGGGTCGTGGCTCGTGGTGAAAGGAAGCCCTCCCCGCGCGCGGGGAGGGGTATCCCCCCCGGCCCCCCTTGCTAAGGGGGGTAAAGAAAAGGCGTCTTGCATCTCGCATCTCGCGTTCGGCGTTGGGCGTTCGACGTTAGGCGTATTGCGTACGACGTAGGACGTACGACCCGCACCCGGCGCCCGGCGTTCGGCTATCGGCTATGGGCTATCCGCTATCAGCGTCCGGCCTTCATCCCCCATCTACCGCCCATCAACCGCCTCCGCCATCTCGGGATTGGTCAGCCGCGCCAGGCGGCGGCGGCCGAAGTCCCACATCTTGAGCACGAAGGCCCAGGCGGGGTGGGTCCACTCGCCCATCACGGTGCCCTCGCGGAGGGCGGCGAGCAGGTCCTGGGGGGTCTGGACGGCTCGAGCGGGGGTCTGGACCCAGGCGGCGCCGATGGAGACGAGGGTGTGGGCGTCGGAGCCGGCGCTGACGGGGAGGCCGCGCTCCTTAGCCCACTGGGCGGCGCGGCGGTTCCAGGTCGGGCGGGAGATGTGGGCGTTGAAGCTCTCGACGATGTCGATCTGGTCGGCCACGCGCTGCAGGGCCAGGGGGTGCAGGCGGTGGCGCTTGAGGGGGTCGAAGCCATGGGGCAGCAGCACCAGCCCGCCCTGGGCCTTGATGCGCTCGACGGTCTCCTCGGGGCTGAGGCCGGCGGGGATCTTCTCGTGCAGGAACAGCCCGATGATCTCGCCCTCGCGGGTCGAGACCTCCTCGCCCACGATCACGGTGAGGGGGGTGCCCTGGGCCAGCTCGCGCAGCTTCAAGGCGCCCCAGATCTCGTTGTGGTCGGTGATGGCCTGCACGTGGATGCCCTTGGCTATGGCGCGCTCGAGCAGCGCCTTGAGCGGGGTGCGGCAGTCGGCCGAGGCCTCGCTGTGGCAGTGCAGGTCCATGCGTATGGTGCCGCTGGGCACCTGCGCGGCCGAGGCCGGGGCGGGGGTGGCCCCGCTCTCCAGCACCTCCTTCGGGCTGGGCTTGGCCTGCGGGGGCTGCTCGACCGGGGGGGTCTTCTTGGGGTCGTGCTCTTCAGTGGGCATCTTCCCTCCTACCGTGCTCTTCCCTCGCGTCACGTCCGGTCTCGAGCGCTCTAGGCGGGCTGGGCCACCGCGCTGGGCACCCACACCTCCAGCGCCCCCGGCTTGAGCTCGAGCTTGACCCGCTCGCGCCCGCCGTCGGGCGGGGAGCGCAGCTCGGCGTCGAGGTGGAAGGGGCAGCCCTCCCACTCCAGCGTCAGGGTGCGGCAACGCTCGACGGTGACGTTGGGCAGCTCGTCGAGCTTCTCCTGCAGCAGGCCGCGCAGGTAGGCGCCGAAGCCGACGCCCTGCTCGGGGTTGATGAGCACCACGTCCAGCCAGCCGTCGCCGGGGTCGGCGTCGGGGGCCAGCCGCACGCGCGGGCCCATGGCGGGGGTGTTCATGGCCTCCACCAGCAGGAAGGGCCCCTCGAGGGTGGTGCCGTCGAGCTGCACGCGCACCTCGCAGGGCTGGTAGGAGGCCAGGGTCTGGATGGTGGCGGTGAGGGCCCGCAGGGGGCTCTTGCCGGCCTCGGGGTCGTAGGTGGACATGGTGGCGGCGAAGAGCCCCACCCCGGCGGCCTCGAGGCAGAAGTCGCGCCCCCAGCTCCCGCTGATCTCCACCAGGTCGAAGCGGCGGCGCTCAGGCTGGGCCAGCCCCTCCACGACCTCGCGCGGGTTGCCGCGCACGCCCAGCGCCGCGGCGATGTTGTTGGCCGTGCCCAGGGGCACCACCGCCATCGGGACGCCCCGCTCGGCCAGGTGGCTCGCGACCGCGCGGATGGTGCCGTCGCCCCCGGCCACCACGACCAGGTCGCCGGGGTCCTCGAGGGCTTCGGGCAGGTCCTCGACCGACTCGGTGGGCCGGTGCTGGGCGTTGAAGCCGGCCAGGATCAGGGCGGCCTCGAGGTCGCTGCTGGAGAGGCTGCCGGCGCCCCCGGCGGCCGGGTTGTGGATCAGGGTGACCCGCATGGTGGGTTCTCGCTCGGCACTAACGCCACAGAAAGAGGGGCTCCCGTCGCGGTGCAGCACCGGTGTGCTTCGCGGGGGAGCCCCGGCTCAAGGAGTCTTCAGAGCACCCGTACGGCGCGCAGGATGAAGATCAGGATGATCGCGCCCAGCACCCCCCACAAAATGCCCAGCAGCGAGAGCGAGCCGGCCGCCGCCGCGCCCCCGATGCCCAGCACGTCCGCGAAGATCCAGCGGCCCAGCGCGGAGCCGATCATGCCGATGAGGATGTTGGCGATGGCGCCCTGCCGCGCGTCCGTCCCCATGACCAGGCTGGCCAGCCAACCGATCAGGGCCCCTACCAGAATCGCGATAATCCAATCCATACCCTTTCCTCCTTGGCTCCAGGCTCCTGTCGGGGCCTGGTGATGTCTCGAAATTAGAGAAGCTGTCTTAGCTCACACTGTGGCTCCTCTGAGGCAGGGCTGAGGGGGTATGGGCTACAAATTGGGGGGCTTGTCGGTGTAGAACATGAATCATGCAGCGGATTCTGGTGATCGATGATGACCCCAGCGTGCGGAACTTCCTCAAGCGGGGCCTGTCCTACGAGGGCTACGCCGTAGACCTGGCCGAGTCGGGGGAGGCTGGGCTCAACCAGGCCCGCGACCGCTACCCCGACCTGGTGATCCTCGACTGGATGATGCCGGGCATGGACGGCGTGGAGGTGCTGCGCCGCCTGCGCGCCGCCGACGAGAAGCTGCCGGTGATCATGCTCACCGCTAAGGACGCGCCCGAGGACCAGATCAAAGGCCTCGACACCGGCGCCGACGACTACGTGACCAAGCCCATCAGCTTCGACGTCCTCGTCGCCCGCATCCGCAGCCTGCTGCGCCGCCACCAGGCCGAAGCGCCCACCGTGCTGCGCTTCGCCGACCTCGAGATGAACACCGAGGCCTTCACCGTGCGCCGTGGCGAGCGCAACATCTCCCTCACCAGCCTCGAGTTCCGCCTGCTGCAGACCTTCCTGGAGAACCCCGAGCGCGTGATGTCGAAGGAGCTGATCCTCGACAAGGTCTGGGGCACCGACTTCTTCGGCGACGTCAACGTGGTGGAGGTCTACGTCAAGCAGATCCGGCAGAAGCTCGAGGCGGGCGGCGAGCCGCGGCTGATCCAGACGATCCGCGGGGCGGGGTACGTGTTGCGGGAGAATCCTTAGGGGTCGATAGTCGATAGCCGGTAGCTGATAGCCGGGCGCGCAGCGCGGGTCGTGCGTCGTACGTCCTACGCCGTACGCAAAACGCGAACCGCTTTGACCCTCGACCCTAGGCCCTCGACCCTCCCCTTCAGCGAGGACTAAGGCCCGGTTCAAGATCTGCTAAGCACCCCCTCTCATTTTTGGGGGTATGTGTTTGTTTGGGATTTACTGCGCTCTGCTCTCCCCGATGGGGTTGGTGTTGAGCCTGTTGCCTAAACTCGAGCTCGACATTTCCCCGGCATTCGGCAAACCCCGGCCCGCCCTCGAGGCCCCAGCGCCTGCTCCTGCGCCCAAGCCGAAGCCCAGGCCCAGGAAGCCGGCTTTTTCGGTGCGGGTCACGTACTACCAGGCCCTCCCCTCCCAGACCGACGGCAACCCCAACGTCGCCGCCTGCGGGCCCAACCTCGAGCCCTGGGTCCAGGTCGCGCTCTCGCGCGACCTCTTCTTCCGGGAGGACGGGCGGCGGCGCTGCGGGCAGAGGGTGCGGCTGGTCTTCGAGAACGGGCGCGAGCTGCTGGGCGTCGTCAACGACACCATGAACCGGCGCTACCGAAAGCGGGTGGACGTGCTGGTGGCCGTGCACGAGCCCGCGCGGCGCTACGGCGTCGCCGAAGCCCGCCTGATCCTGGAGTAGCCGGTGGACCTGCGCTCGGGGCAGGCCTTCTGGCCGATCCAGAACGGCCTGCTGCGGGTCTACCCGCCCCTCGCGCGCGACGAGCGCTGCGAGGTGGCGGTGATCGGCGGGGGGATCACGGGGGCGCTGGTGGCCTATCACCTGGTGCAGGCCGGCCTCGAGACCGTGGTGCTCGACCGGCGCGACGTCGGCATGGGCAGCACCGCCGCCTCCACCGCCGTGCTGCAGTACGAGATCGACACCCACCTCACCGACCTCGTGGGGCTGGTGGGGGAGGAGCACGCGGTGCGCGCCTACCGGCTGTGCCTCGAGGCCGTGGACAAGCTCGCGGCCCTGGTGGGCACGCTCGACGACCCCTGCTCCCTCCAGCGCCGCCCCAGCCTGTACCTGGCCTCGAGCCCGCGCCACGTCGCCGCGCTGCGCGAGGAGGCCGAGGCCCGCCGCCGCATCGGCATCGCGGTGGGGTTCCTGGGGCGCGGGGAGCTGGCCGAACGCTACGGCATCCGCGCCCCCGGCGCCCTGCGCTCCCAGACCGCCGCCGAGGCCGACGCCTACCGGCTCACCCACCGGCTGCTCGAGGCCGCCCAGGGCCGGGGGCTGCGGGTCTACGACCGCACCGAGGTGACGGGCTGGAGCTACCCCGGTTCCGGGGTGCGGCTGGCGACCGACCGGGGCTACGGCGTGAGCGCCCGGGCCATGGTCTTCGCCAGCGGCTACGAGACCCAGGCCTACCTGCGGCAGCGGCTGGCGGTGCTGCGCAACACCTACGCCTTCGTCAGCGAGCCGCTCGAGCCCGGCGCGCTGTGGCCCGAGCGCTGCCTCGTCTGGGAGACGGCGCGGCCCTACCTCTACGTGCGCACCACCCCCGACCACCGCGTCATCGTGGGCGGGGCCGACGACCCCTACCGCACCCTGCCCCTGCGCGAGCGGCGCATCCCCCGCAAGGAGCGGCGGCTGCTGCGGCGCT
>NZ_KE387028.1:0-21344 GCF_000430045.1 Calidithermus chliarophilus DSM 9957
GCTTTCGTGCTGAACTGCCTCAACTACCGCAAGGTCCAGGCTAAAAAAGCCGCCCTGGAAGCCTTCTCCTTCAACCCCCTCTCCGCTTTGAGGTGCCTGGGGTTGCATACAAAAGATGTATAGCGGTCAAGTCTGCTACCCCTCCCCCCACCCCACCCCGATGAGCGGCTGGTTGCAGGCGATCTTGCTCGCGCTGCGCCACGCCCCCCTGCCCCAGCCGGAGGACGCGCTGCGCCTGCCCTACTACGGCCAGAGCCTGCTGGCCCTCAGCCGGGTGGGCCCGCTGGCCGGGGTGGCCGGGCCCTCCTACGAAGACGACGTCGACCGCGCCGAGGGCCTCTTCGAGCAGGCCCTGCGCGCGGCGGCGGCCACCTCGGGGCTCTCGGGCGTGCAGAAGCCCTACGCCCCGGGGCTGTGGCGCCTCGAGCAGCTCAAGCGTTTTTTCCCGCCCAGCCACCCCCTCATCCAGGAGGCCTTCGGCTACGCCAGCTTCTTCCAGGTGTGGAACCAGCTCACCTTCGGCACCGTGCCCGACCTCACCGCCCGCTGGGCCCCCGGAGAGTACGCGCTGGCCCAGGCCCAGCGGGCGGTGGGCTACTGGTACGTGCCCATCAAGCTCAAGATCGTGCTGCAGCAGCCGTGGCTCATCCCCCAGCCCGACCTGCCGCGCCTGCGGCCGGTGGCCCCCTACTTCCTGCCCTACACCGTGGAGCGCACCCACTGGTCGTGGGTGAGCGTGCCGGAGGGCTACCGCATCCCCCGGGTGACGGGCACCCCGGGGCTGGGGGTGACGGGCGGGCCGGCCTGGGACGCCGACGCCCTTTACCGCGCGCTGCTGCGCTAGGAGGAGTGCGTGCGAAACATCGTCGTGATGGTCGTGGCTCTGCTGGCCGTGACCCGCCCCGCCCTGGCCGACCCCGTCGACGAGCTGGCCCGGGTTTACTCCGTCGTGCGTCAGGGGCTGTGCAAGCTCAAGATCACCTGCGCCCTGCCCGCCGACGTGCTGTTGCCGGCGGGCTACAACGAGTACCGCCCGGCGGTGGAGCAGGCCAAAGAGGCCCTGCTGCTGGGCCCGCCCGTGCGCATGTCGTGGGCCTACGACCTGCTGGCCCGGCGCTTCGCGGGCGAGGCGGCCGGCTGGCCGCGGGTGAAGATCGTGGTCGACGCCCGCGAGCGCCCCTCCCTGGCGGGCTGGGAGCAGGAGCGGCTGCGCGCGCACGTGCAGGTGGTCAGCGGCGGCGAGCAGGGCGACGCGCTGTCGACCCTCACCGGGCTGGGGCTGCCGCTGGCCTACTTCCGCGGCCCCTACGGGGAGAAGCTGTACTTCGTGGTGGGCAACGACCTCTTCCTCGAGCCCAAGGGCCCGCTGGCCGAGTCGCTCAAGCCGCTGCTGCTCACGGCCATCGAGCTCATCGAGGCGGCCTCGCAGCGCCAGAAGGAGGTGCGCTGATGGGGCGCGCGGCCTCCCGGTGTACCGGCGTCAGCCGGTCCCGAGGGGGATCGTTCCCAGCCCTGGCCCTGGCCCTCGCGGGCGTGCTGGCGGGCGTGGCCCGTGCCCAGGCCTCCCCCGCCGAGCTGTGCGCGGCGCTGCCCGCCGCGCTGGTGCCCAGCCTCCCCGGGCAACCGGTGGCCAATCTCAGCGTGAGCCCCGAGGGGCTGGGGGCGCCCGGGGTGCTCACCCTGCGGGTGCGGGTGGAGGGCTGGGTGCTGCAGGCCAGCCTCAGCGTGCGCGCCGAGCGGCGCTGGGACGAGCGCGGGGGCCTGCTCGACCTGTGGGCGGGGGGTACGCTCGAGCGCACCCTGGCCTACGGCCCCCTCCAGGCCGCCGACAACGGGGTCTACACCTTCACCCTGCGGGCGCAGGTCTGCTACCGCCTGAACGGGGTGGTGACGGGAGAAACCCTCACCCAGGAGGCCCGGGTGCCCGTGTTCATCCCCTGGGCCACCGCCGACCTGCCCCGCCTGCTGTGGCGCGAGGCCGAGGCCGCCAACTACGTCAAGGGTCTGGCCAACGACGTGGCCGGGGGACAGCCCATGTTCATCGAGGGGTTGGTGGTAGGCCTGGCCGACCCCGTGCGGGCGATGCTGCGGGACTACCTGGTGAAGGGCTACCTCAATGAGGGCCACTACCCCCCGCGCTGCGCCGGGACCTGCTACGCGGTGGCCCCGGTGCAGCTGCGGCTGTACGCGGTGGACGGCGCCCGGGCGGGCGGGTTGTTCCAGCAGGGCTGGGCCCAGCTGGGGCTGTACGGCGGCCACAAGGACAGCCGCGCCTTCGAGGTCGGGGGCAAGGGGGTCGCCGGGGTGCTCCTCGTGCGGGGCTACCGCCACGACTACATCCTGCTGTCGGGGAAAGGCGACTTCAGCGACCCGCAGGTGCAGGTGGTGGAGATGCCCAAGGGGGGCGCCGAGACCCTGCGCCAGGCCCTCGCGCTGGCGGCCCTGCAGTCCCAGGCCAAGGAGGTGCGGCCGTGAATTTCACCTTTCGTCGAGTACATCAAAGGGGGGCAACGTGAGTTTCGTGGGTCTGTTCGATTCCGGGGTGGGTGGGGTGTCGGTCCTCCAGGCGCTGCGGCAGCAGCGCCCCGATCTCGACTACGTGTATCTGGCCGATTTGGCCTGGGCGCCCTACGGCCCGCTCCCCCCGGCACGCATCCGGGAGCGAGCCCTGCGCATCGGGCACTGGCTCCAGGCAGGGGGGGCAGGGATGGTGGTGGTGGCCTGCAACACTGCTAGCGCGTGGGCAGCGTCTGCCCTCGAGCGGGCCCTCGAGGTCCCGGTGGTGGGGATGGTCGAGCCCACGCGAGAGGCTCTGGAGGCTGGTGCGCCGGGGGGAGCGCTCGAAACGGTGGTCTGGGCCACCTCCGCTACCCTGCGCAGCGGGGCCTACGCGGGGGTGGGGACGGTGGTGGCCACCCCCCTGCTGGCCCCGCTGGTGGAGGCGGGGCACCTCGACGACGGGGTGGCCACCGCGGTGGTGGGGGAGTACCTGCGCTGCCTCCCTCCCGGTACCCGGAGGCTGGTCCTGGGCTGCACCCACTATAGCTTCCTGGTCCCCCTGATCAAGCACCTGGCCCCCCACCTGCAGGTCGTCGACTCCGCCCACCAGGGGGCTGCCTGTGCCGCCCGCCAGGGCTTGCCGAACGGTGGGGGCGGGAGCGTGCGCCACTTCGCCACCGGCGAAGCGGCCGCCTACCAGCTCACCCTCAGGGCGTTGGGGGTGACGGCCGAGGTGAAGGAGGTGGCGTTGGAGACGGGCGCGGAAGTGACGGCGGAGGTGGCCGCGTGAGCCCGGTCTGGGGGTGGATCATTGCCCTGCTGGCCACCCTGGCGCTGCACCTGGGGGCGAGCGGGTGGCGAGTGGGCTGGGCACTGGGGATCGCAGGCCAGGCAGTGCAGCTGGCCTACGCTCTCCTGAGCTACCGCCCGGGTTTTTTGCTGGTCATCGCCGCCACCACCTGGGGCTATGTGGTGCAGTGGCGGGAGCACGAGAAGCCGGCGCAACCGCGCCCGCTGCCCCGCTGGGCCTGGCCCCTGGCGGTGGGGTCGGCCTGCCTGATCGCGCTGCTGGCGTGGAGGGAGTTCCACCTCTGGAGCTGGGGCATCGGCTTCTACGGCGCCAGCGCGCTGATCCTGGGCCGGGTGTACCCGGGGGCCTGGGGATTGGGGGTGCTGGGGCAGGTGCTGTGGCTGGGTTACGGCCTGGCCAGCCAGGAGTGGGGCTTTGTGGCTTTCGCCCTGGGGGTGAGCAGCGGCTACCTGCGCAACTGGGGACGGGCCCGGCGTTTGAGGGGGGAGGCGGATGCGAGGGTACTGCCCAATCCCTAAGTGGCTGCTGGCACTGCTTGCGCTCCTGGGGTGGGCGTTGGCTCAGGGCCAGCTTCCCCAGCTGGCCCGACCCCAGGCCCAGCTGCTCGGCCGCGAGGAGGAGGTGCAGCGCTTCGTGGCCTACCACACCCAAAGCCTGCTCCTGGTGGGCTCCACCCCGCCGGTGGGGGGCCTCGAGCGCCTCCTCGGCGGCAAGAGCCTCACCGTGGTGACGGGGGAGGCCGACCGGGGCGCGTTGGCCTGGCTACAGGGGGCGCGCTACAGCCTGCGGCTGCTGCCAGGGCGGGTGCGCGGGGGCTTCCTGCTGGCCGACGACCGCTACCTCATCGCCCGCCAGCAGGAGCGCTGGCTGCTGCTGGACCACCCCCCCACCGTGGTGGCCCTCAAGCAGCAGCTGCTGCTGGCGCTGCAGGGCGTCGGGCGCTAGGGCGGAGGGAAGGCGAGGAAGGGCCGGGAGGAGACTCCCGGCCCCGTTCGTTGGGTTGTGCCTGTGCCGGTTTTAGAGAAAAGAGGGGGTGTGGGGGAGCTATAATCCCCCGGTTCTCGCCTCGCCCTGGCGAGGCGACGGGGATACATGGACTCCCCCACGTGCTCCGAAGGAGCACATAGCATGGTGGGCGGTCATTTTGTGGTATCATGTGCATGTGCCCGAAGAGCGCACCACACGACACTCACACTACAATTTGAACTACCATTTCGTGTTCACCCCCAAGTACCGCAGACACGTTTTTCATGGCGCAGTGCGGGAAAGGTTGATGCAGGTACTCCGGGAGACCTGCTTGATGCGGGACTGGATAGTTTTGGGGATGGAGATAATGCCCGACCACGCCCACATCTTCGTGTCCGTGCCGCCCAAGTGGTCGCCCTCGGACGTGGCGAAGATTCTGAAAGGCGTATCGGCTCGGCGCATCCTGCAAGAGTTCCCGAAGCTACGGCGGGCCAAGGGCGGCGGTCATTTATGGACGCCCTCCTTCTACGTGGGCAGCGCCGGGAACATCTCGGCTCAAACCATCCAGCGCTACATCGAGTCCCAGCGCAAATACCAGGACGACGATGCGTAAAGCTTTCAAGTATCGCCTCTACCCCACCAAGCCCCAGGCCCGCGACCTGGAGCGCACCCTCGCGCTGTGCCGCCAGTTGTACAACGCGGCCTTGCAGGAGCGTAGGGATGCCTACTGCAAGGCGGGCAAGACGGTGGGCTTCTACGAGCAGAAGCGCCACCTGCCGGAGATACGGGCCGAGTTGCCGGAGTACAAGGGTGTCCACTCCCAGGTGTTGCAGAACGTGGTGGAGCGGGTGGACAAAGCCTTCCAGGGCTTCTTCCGGCGGGTCAAGGCAGGGGAGAAGCCCGGCTACCCCCGCTTCAAGGGGAAGGAGCGCTACGACTCCTTCACCTTCCCCCAAGCCAACCAGACCGGGGTCAAGGTGCAGGATGGGCGGGTACTGCTGTATGGCATCGGCTCGGTCAAGTGCAAGTTCCACCGCCCCATCCAAGGAGCCATCAAAACCGCCACCCTCAAGCGGGAAGGCGAGCACTGGTACATCGTCTTTGTCTGCGAGGTCGAACCACAACCACTCCCTGGAAACCAAGAGGCCATCGGGATAGACCTCGGCACCAACCCCAACTTCCTCATCACCTCCGACGGGGAGATGGTCCAGGCCCCCCGCTATTTCCACAAGGCGCAGGCCAAACTCGCCGCTGCCCAGCGCAGCCTTGCCCGCAAGAAGCGGGGCAGCAATCGCCGCAAGCAGGCCAGAAGGCGGGTGGCCAAACTGCACCGAAAAATCGCCAACCAGCGCAAAGACTTCCACCACAAAACGGCAAGGAAGCTGGTCAATACCTATGGAACCATCGTCCATGAAGACCTGAACGTCCTCGGCCTGGCCCGCTCCCGCACCGCCAAAGGGGTGCTGGATGCAGGCTGGGCGCAGTTTCTTGCAATCCTCGCCTACAAAGCGGAAGAGGCTGGTAGGCGGGTCGTGGGGGTAGACCCCAAACACACCAGCCAGGACTGCCCCGTTTGCGGGCACCGAGAGAAGAAGCCCTTGTGGGTCAGGGCGTTCCAGTGCTCGGGGTGCGGCGGCTACTTCCATCGGGACGTGGCTGCTGCGATAAATGTCTTGGCTAGGGCTCGGACGGAGCCTTCGGGGATGGATACGGCAGTAGCCGTTCCGTGAGAACCGAGAAGCCTCGGACTTCAGTCCGAGGAGTCGTCACAGGTAGACGCTGCGGATGTGCGGGTGCGGGCGGCGCTCGGCAAAGCTGGCCGCGGTGCCCACGACCTTGAAGGGCGGGCGCAGCGGCAGGGCCCCCTGCCGCGCCAGGTCGTCGAGCCAGGTCAGCAGGGGGCGCGGGTCACGCCCCCCCTCGGCCAGGAACTCCCGCCCCCCGCCGTCCCTCAGCCGCCAGGCCTCGCGCTCGAGGACCCAGAAGGGGTCTACCGGGTAGCCCAGCTGCCGCACCACCAGCCGGCAGGGCTCGTCCCAGTCGGCCGCCAGCAGGTCGGAGTTGACCGCAGCCTCCGGGCAGTGCCACTTCAGCAGCGCCAGCGCGGCCATCACCGCACGGCCGTAAGGGCGCTGCTCGACGAAGCCGGTCTTGCAGAAGCCGAAAATCCGGCCGCCTTCGGTGTGGTCGCGCGGGGTGAGCACGAAGTCCTCGTAGTCCCCCCCAGGCTCGACCCCGTTGAAGTACACCAGGTCGGGCCGCAGCACCGGCCCCTCCCCCGGGCCGCGGCCCTGCAGCGGCGGCAGGTAAGGCCGCAGGGTGGCCAGGTCCCGCGCCACGGCGGGGAGGGCTTGCTCGAGGGCCTCGGGTCGCACGCGCCAGTAGTGGGTGATTCCCATGCTTTACCTCCTATCAGGAGGTATCATATCATTTTGTGGCAAACCCGTTCCCGTGGCGGCCCAGGGGACGGGCCGCCTGACCCCCGGCTCAACCCCTCAGCCCGTAGCGCGGCAACTCCTCGCGCGCCACCTCCAGCTCCTGCAGCAGGTAGTGCCCCCGGCAGCCCACCCGGATCCACCGCCGCAGGAGCAGCCTCCGCCCGCGCCGCTCCACCACCCGCCAGCCCCCCGCCGACCTCCCGTCGTGCGCCTCGTGCATGGCCATCGCCTCCTCTCTTGATGATATATTATTATTTTATAGGAGATGACGGAGGAGAGGCAAATCACATTCTTATATCCTTTATTAGATAAGGGCGCCCTTCCCAAGCCCACCCCGCCCCCTCTTCTTCGCCGCCCTCGTTGCGCATGCGCGTGCGCGGGCACAGGCGCTCACCCAGGGCAACGGGGAGGGGAGGGGCCCGGTATCGGGCGGTAGCGCCCTGTTGTGTTTACGGGTATATTTAGGCCATGTTACTGCCCTCCTCCCCCCTCGACGAGCCCGACACCCGCCGGGAGTGGGTGGAGGCCGCGCTGGGGCGCTGGGACCGCGCGGCCTTCGGCGAGGCGCTCTCCTACGCGGCCAAGCTCTTCGGCTGGCGCGAGGCCAACCTGCAGCGCGCCATGGAGAGCCTGTTCTACTGGCTCAAGGAGCAGGGGCGGCGCTGGCCGGCGCTGGAACGGGGCGACCTGCTGGCCTTCTGGGCCCTGGTCGAGCGCGGCCAGCCCCCACTGGCCAAGCGCCCCCTGCGGCGCCCGGCGACGGTGTACTCCTGGTGGTGGAGCCTGCGGCGGGTGCTGGCGGTGATCGAGTGGGCCGGGCTGGAGGTGCCCCCCCTCGACTTCCCCCCCCGCCCGAGCTACCTCAGCTCGCGGCCCCACCTCTCCGACGCGGAGTTCGCCCGGCTGCTGCGGGCGGCGCAGCAGCACCCCACCGGCGCGCTGCGGCGGCTGGGGGTGGCGGTGCTCTACCTGCTGGGCGAGGCCGCGGTGGCCTCGCGCGAGCTGTTCGCGGTGCGCCTGGCCGACGGCGACCGCGCACGGCGGGAGCCGCGGGTGCGCGGGGCCAAGGCCCGCGAGGTGCCCCTCTCCGAGGCGGCCGCCCGGGCGCTGGAGGCCTACCTCGACGACCGCGAGGTGGTGCTCGCGGGGCAGCCGCTGGGCAGCCCCTACCTCTTCGTGCGCATGACCAACAAGCGGGGCGGGCTGGGCCGGCCGCTGGGCGCCGACACCCTCAACGGGCTGCTCGAGCGGCTGGAGGCGCTGGCGGGGCTCGAGCGCGAGGGGCTGCTGGTGCCGCTGCGCTGGCGGGCGGTGCGGAAGCTGCTCGAGCAGGGCCTGAGCCCCCAGGAGGTGGCCCGGCGCACCGGGCTGAGCACGGTGGTCGGGCGCGGGGGGAGGGGGCGGGAATGAGCCCGGGGGCTTGCCCCCCCGCCCGCGAGCGCCCGAGGGTCGGGGGCGTGGCCCTGCCGGGGGGGTGATGCTGCTGTCGGGGCAGCGCCAGGCTGAAGACGGGCACATCGCTGACGGTACCCTGGTCGGAGTACTGCTCGACCAGCTCGCACACGTCGAGGCTGCTGCCGTAGGCGAGGCGGACCTTCACGCGGGTGGCCGTGCTGGTGACCCTGGGCATAGGCATATGGTGCGGGTCGGCAGGGGTCGGTGTGCTAGTTTTGGAAAATGGAAAGATCAAACCGCGAACTCATGCAGTTCGCCATCGTTTTTGGTGCACTGGGGGTGGCTTTTCTGGCCAGTGTCCTGTTTGAGCCAAGCCGAAACCGCAGCTCTCCATCTGAGCCCTATCAAATGCCGACCGCCGAGGGCGTGGTCGGCCCATTCATTTTCGACTCGGTGGTCGCCGGCGACGAAAACTGGGGGCCCTGGCTCGAGCAGTCCCTCGAGGTTGTCGCCAGCCAGCTAGGCTACTCGGTGGTGCCTGAGCTCAACTGGGGCCAGTGCACCTCGAGGGAGTTCGCCTCTTCCGATGCTTCAGCCAAGGCGCTGGTGCGGGGAGACCCCTACCAGCAGGCCATCAAGCAGAGCATTCTGGAGGCCGGGTACGCGACGTACCTGCCCCGGCCCGAGGTAACGTCCCTGCCCGAAGCAGCCCTCTTGATGGGCCTGTGGGGCGGCGGTGACGTGTACGCCCCGCGCGACGGCTCGGAGGGCGAGTTCGTCGTGAGCACCTGGTACCTTAACACCATGCGCGAGAAACCGGCTCAGGTGCTTTGCGTGCTGAGCCTGCCGCGCTAGCCCTCGCCCGGCTCAAGCGCACCCGCGCGGGTGCGCCTTAGCCCTGCGGCTCCTCAGCTGTGGCTGGATGCAGCGCAGGTGGCGTCAGGTGGACCACCCGGTCGAAGCAGCCGCGGATCTGGTCAGCCCCGTGATGGATCATGACAAGCACCTTGCCCCGGGTACGCTCGAGGACCAGCTCTAGGAGTGTCTGACAACTGTCTGGGTCGAGGTTTGCAAGGGGCTCGTCCAAGATATAACAGTCTGAGTCCTTCAACAGAGCCACCAACACCCCGAACTTTTTTTTCTGACCTAGGGAGAGGCTATCGAAGGTCCGGTCGAGGTGTTCAAGTAGCCCTAGCCGCGCCGCGAGCGAAACGCCCTCCTCTGCCTGCCCCGGCGGTAACAACTCCCGCAGGGGCAGCGGTGGGAAGAAGACCGGCTCGATCAGCGCACTCACTGACTGTGGGCGCGCCACCGAGCCGGTGCTAGGGCCCAGCAGTCCCGCGATGATCAGGGCTAGGGTGCTCTTGCCGGACCCGTTCGGGCCTTCGATGAGTACCCGCTCTCCCGGCACTACCCGCAGGTCAAGGCTGTTTAGGACCTCCCTCCCGTCGTAGGCAAAGCTCACTCCCTGCAGCGCGAGTGACCCCTCCGCGGCCTCCCCTCGAGCGACAACCTCCTCTGCCTGTGCCAGCATCTTCGCCCCACGATTGGCAGACGCAGCTAGCTGAGAGAGCCTAGGCACGGCGTCAAGGAGACGACGCAGCCCGTTGACAGCAAACCAGTAGGCGTTCATGAAACCCATCAATCCCCCGATGGTCAGGTTGCCGGTTAGCACTGCGTACCCGCCACCCAGGATCACCAGCAGTTCGACCCAGCCGAGGAACATCCCGCTGAGGGTGCCATAGAGCTCGGCGTTGCGCACCCGCTGGTAGAGCCGGGCCTGAAACCGCTCGAACTGCGCGTCGAAGGCCCGAAGGCTAGCACCTACCAGGTCGAAGATCCGGGCGGTGCGGTAAGCCCGCACTGCCGACGCGACCACGCCTCGTAGCCGAGCCTCCTCCTCCTGTTCATCCTTAGATTGCGACTGGATCCGGCGGGCGAAGCGGCCGGAGAGCACGTAGAGGACTAGGGTGACAAGCCCCAGCACGGCGGTGAGTTGCCAGGACAGCAGCACCACCACGGACGTGCCGCCCAGCAGCAGCGCCACATCGCGGGCGATGCCCAAGGTGACATCCACCGTGGGCTCGGCGGTGTTCTTGGCCTCATCGTAGGTGCGCGAGAGATAATAGGCCTCGCCATCGCGGAGAACCTGCTCGTAGGGTAGCCGGTAGTAGGCCCCTAGTAAACGGCGGGCTAGGTCTGCGGACATGCGGTTTTTGAGCCTGCGGGCGTACAGCTGCGACCCCAGGTCAGACAACCGCAACAGTGTGACCAGGGTCAGTGCACCCGCGCCCACGCCTAGGAAGAGTCGTACGTCCCCGGCGGCGATCCCTTGATCGAAGAGCAGCTTGACCACCAGCGGGTTGATCGCGGCCGTGATAGCGGCGTTGGCGAAGGCCCAGGATGAGGCTAGGACAAAGGCTCGTCGGTGTGTACCCACCGCAAAGAGCAGCTTTCCGATCAAGGGGCAGCCTCCTCCCCCAGGATACAGGACGGGCGCGGGGTGGTAGTCAAGCTCCCAGGCGGAGGCGCGTAGAGCGTGTTGGCCTTCGCAGGATCATCACTAGCCTGCGAAGGCCATTCACCCCGTTCCAGAAGCTGTTCATGTACGCGAATAGGCCACCGAAGGTCAAGATCCCCACCAGCACCCCCAGCGCGCTCCCCAGAAACACCACGGACTCCACCCAACCCGGAACCGATTCCTGCAACGTCGAAAAAGCCCGAGCGCGCCGGAACTGAGCGTATATCCCAGCGTGAGCGATCTGGAGGAGGCGCTCAAGCGCGGCCCGTGAGTTTTCCCCCCCCGCATACGCACGAGTCAGGGCCTGGCGGAGGTCCTCCTCGAGCGATACGGCAGGGCCCTCGACGGCTAGCCGTCCGAACCAAGCAGCCATGGCGTAGAGCGTGGCTGTCATTATAGCCAGAGCGAGGGTAAGTTGCCACGACAGCCACAGAGCGACGGTCACTCCCCCCAGCAGCAGCGCCAAGTCCCGCGCCACCCCCAGCACCCTGTCCACGGCGGTATCGGCGGCCTGCCGTGCTGCACCATACGCGAATCCCGGTCCTTCGGGAGGTAGCCCCGTCGTCAGGTCTGCGGACTCCTGGCAGACAAGGTTGCCGAGTACCAGGCGCGTGACCCGGGCATCCTTCAGCCGCCGGGCATAGAGCAGCAGGCCGATGTCACTGAAACGTAGGAGGACCGAAATTACCAGCGACCCCGCCCCGAGCAGAACAAAGGTCGGTATATCACCCGCCACCACTCCCCTATCAACCAGGTAGAGCAGCAGGATCGGGTTAACCGTGGCGATCACGGCGGCATACGCGAAAGCCCAGGCCGCGGCCAGGGCCAAGGACGTATGCCTGGGCAGGACCAACCACACGAGCCTCGAAGGGACTGCGCTCATGTCTTCGCCTCCTGTGAGGAAAGCAAGGATCCCGCCTGATCTGCCAGGCGCCCTACGTGCCCTGACGAGTCAGCCAGAGCGCCACCTGGGCACTCATGCAGGAGCGGATCAAGTAAGAAGTTAGGGTTAGCCCCTCCACGGAGCAGGCGGTGCAGGAACAGTGCGATGCCTGCTGAGCCGGTTCCGTAGTCTGCGCTCAGCCGCTGCAGATCGTTCCCGGGAAACACCACGCCGCCGGGCCTCTCGACGGCGAACAGGCGGACCCCGCGAGCCACATTAAGCGCCTCGATGAGAAAGCGGGGTTCCTTTAAGAACTGGTGGCAGTCGAGGAGGAAATGGCCCAGCCCCGACAGCCCAGTGAACAACCCCGGGTAGATGGCGTACTTGCGGCAGGTGTCGGGGATTAGCTCTTCGAGCCGAGCCCGCAACACGGGGTCGCCGGTGACGATGCTGTAGCGCAACGCAGCGGTGCCGACCCCGGCGCTGCCGTAGCGCCAGTAGGGCATGCCGATGTGGAGGGTGGCCGTGTCCTCAGGGTATGAGCGGTAACCGTCCCGGGTGGGCACCGAGTAGCTCAGGTCGAACTCGAGGGCCCGTTGCCCCACCTCCAGGAAGCGCCTATCCCGCGTAGCCAGGTGCAGGTAGAGGAGGAAGGTGGCGACCCCCGATGACCCGTGGGCATAACCGATAGGGATACTCCCGTCCTCCCGCGGCCAGCGGCAGCCACGCTCATCTTCGGTGCGGCTGCGCAAAAGGATCTCGCCGATGCGAGCAGCCGCCTCGAGACATTCCAACTCGCCCGTCAGGCGCCACAAGGCCAAGCCCGCCAGCCCGCAGCCCGCTGCACCCCAGTAGAGGTCCCACACCCTGAACAGCAGGGGATGGCCGAAGGCTTGGCGCCAGATCTCCAGCGCCCGGTCCGGCTGGCCGAGCTCGGCCAGGGCCCAGGCGATGCCGGCCATCCCGGAGTAGAGCCCAGGCGCGTAACGGTCCTGGGTTACCTCGTGTGATCCGACCCACCGCAGCACCGCCTCCGGGACTGGTACCCCCACCGTTTTAAGGGCGTATGCCACCCCCACTGCCCCGTGGTCGAGGGAGAGGGGGTTAGAGCGGTCGGGGTCGCTGGGGAACAAGCGGTCCCTGCGGGAGGGGGTCGAGGTGGTCAGCAGATAGGAGCAGATACCGTTAAGGAGGGCTTCGAGCCAGTTCCCGGCGTGTGCTGGCGGAGTACGAACCGCCCGAGACCGGACGGGCTGAAGCCGACGCGTTTCGGGTCGCTCGAGCGCTGCCGCCACGGCGAGCGGGTCCGGGCGAGTCTCCTCGGTGGGATCCATCAGTGCCAAGATCAACTCCGTCGCTGCATCAGGGATCCCCACGTCCTCTTGGAGCGCTGTTAAGAAGACCTCATGCGCCCGTGGAGCCACGCTGAGAAGGTTGTTCATCGGGAACAGGAGGTAGAGCAGGAGCGCGCCCAGCGCGAAGTGGTCGTCGACGAACCGCACCTCCTCCTGCCGGAGCCGACTTGGGTGGCAAAACCCTGCGGTGACAACGTGCAGCGGGCGGTCGACCCCGGCTTCGTAGGCACCCTCGAAGTCGATCAGGCGCACCGACCCGTCCGCCAGGACCAGGACATTGTTGGGGGACAAGTCACCGAAGGCGACGCCATGGGCATGCAGGGTGGCTACGGCCTGGGCCATGGCGCGTCCAATGCCGAGAACCTGGTCGTACCAGTTCTGCAGTTGGGTGCGGCTTGGCCGGTACTCCAGCAGAGGGCTCAGGGTTGCCGGGTGGGCATGGAGCGGCAGCCCGTCAACGAATTCCTCGACGAGGAAGAGGTGCTCCCAGTCTTGAAATAGGTCGATTACCTGGGGGGCCACCCCAGCGGCGGCCAGCTTGCTGAGCAGACGGAACTCCTTGGAGAGGTTCTTCACCGCGTCATTGCCCCGGAGGTCGGTGCAAGTGTGGGGCCTCGCCTCCTTGATCACCACCGTGTCCCCGGACTCGAAGTCACGGGCCAGGTACACCCCGCCGGAATTAGAGAAGGCCAGAACTTCGTTGACTTCGTAGCGTCCGTCCTTGAGCGACGGTGACTCCAGCTCCGCGTTCACCACCTGAGATGCGAACGGATCTGACGCCCACGAAGGCGGGTTGAAGAAGGGGGTACGATCGTCGGGCACCATGCGGAAGTCCGGTGACACGATCATAGGCTGCACTAGGCCGGACGGCTGGAGCCGGGGGAGAGTGACGATCCCCCCGTAGCGGTAGTAGACCACCTTAGAGTCCTTGTAGCGCTGGTCCGAGAGGATATACGGCCCCTCGAAAGACGCCAGGGCATGGTATAGCCGCTCGATCAGCTCGGTGAAGTCGGGCTCACTCGAGGGATAAATCGTGAAGAACTTACCTGCCGCTCCCCGGTCCCACGACTTGGAGTTAGTCAGGAAGAGCATCTGCCGGTCGACGATGAACTTAAAAGGGGTTCTGGCTGCCACGCAGATCGGCACCACTGCAGCCAGAACCTCGGAGGCGTTGGGCACCGTGGCAGACACATGGATCTTCCAGCCTTGGAGGGGGATATCCACAAATGGGGGAAAGCAGTGGAACCAGATGTTAGCCTGGGAGACTCTCCAATCGACGGGCAGCAGGGAGGTGGCCAAGCTGGTGTACTCGTGGCCCGGCCGGTAGACGTCGAGCGACTCGTAGAACTCCGGGTCGACGATTAGATGAGTGAACACGTTGCGGCGGCGTACCTCCCGCCGCGCCTCGCGGGTCGTCGTCGGCCCACCTGAAGGGGTGGGGCTGTTCGCGTCTGGGGTCATATGGACCTACCGGATCAACAGACACGGCGGTGGCGGTCTCTTTAGGCGTTGGCCCTGGGTCGTCTAGTTCCTAATTCCGCCGTGTGCTGGTAGTTCGCAAGGGTTCCCCTGTTAGGGGCATCCTGCGTTCTGGGAGGAGCAGATGACGCTCAGGGTGCTCAGGTGCTGGGGCGCTGGGCGGCTGGTACCTTGGGGAACGAGCTTCTGCAACGCCAGTATCCTAGACATTCCTGGGTTCACCTCCCCGCGTGACGGTACAATGAGGTTCTCCAGTACGGCTGGCTAGGGAAAGCAGTGATCGGCGCACCCTGAGGCCGGCCTGCTAGCACCCGTTGCTGTTGGAGGAGCAGTTCGTACTGATGGCGCTCCAGCCCTGCGGGGCAGGGCGGGCGACTTGCGACGACAGCTTTTGTAAAGCCAAGATCCTGCGCATAACCCACACTCCTTTCGAGTTGCATCGGGCCGCGACGCGTGAGACCGCCGGTCGCCGGCGACCCCTCGTGGGGTCGGCCTCTTTTTAGCTTCGTTAAGGTTGCCTTCAGGTTGTCTCCAAGTTGCGTACGGCCGTGCTGCCTTAACAGCCTGTAGGCAACCCGAAAGCGGCATCGTGGAGACACGAGGTGATCGGTATGTGTAGACCACGGTCGTACCTGCAAATATGCCTGCTGCGGCTGGCTGTCCTGGCGCTCGTATGGGCTGGCCTGGCGTCGGCCGACCCGTCGGACCCGGGGGATGGCGGAGGGGTCAGCCCGAATGGCGGCAGCAGCCCGACCGCATCAGCGCCCTATAACCCGTAGGAACGCCGAATCTGCGCCGCGCAAGCCTCTGCACGCGGCCGTGCAGGATCTTGGGGAAGCAACACCTCCAGCAGGGCCTCCCATAGCTCAAGGTCGTCCTCTACCCGCTCAGCCAGCAGCATTAGCAGCTCAGGGTCCCGCGCGGCTAACACTGCACGCCGGAGCATCTCCTCGAGCTCGGCACGGGCACTGACGATCCCGGGGGCCTCGGAGGAGGGGAGTAGCGAGCCGCCGTACAGGGCCAGCGCCTCACGGAGGTTCCCCTGCCGGATCAGCTGTGAGACCTTGCCCCAGTCCGACTCGAACGGGACCGTGATCCGGTAGGGCCGCGTCCCCACGGGTACAGACTCCCTCAGGTAGGAGACGTGGGCCTTAAGGGTCGAAAGGTTGCCCTCGTCACCCTGCAGGAGCAGTATCAGGCGTTCGGCCGTAAGCCCCTGCGGGTACATGGCAAGCAGCGCCAAGATCTCTAACCGACGCAGGGGTAAGGGGATCCGCCTGGAGCCCATCCAGACCTCCGCCTTGCCCAGTAGGCGCAGTTCCACCCGTTCGCCTCCCCGGATCAGCGAGCGTAGCCGGTCGAAGGCCTCCGGCGGGCCTGCGAGGGCCCGAAGGCCGCTGTCGCTAAGCTCGGCCAAACGAGGTGCTGCCCGCTCCAACGTCGCCCTGGCCTGTTCCTCATCCCCGAGGTGGAGGTGGGCGTTCGCCAAGTAGAGCATCGCCTGGGCCTGCCGGTAGGCGAGCAACGGCGAACCCATGGCGTTCACCGACTGCTCCAGGAGCGGCAGCGCACGCCGGGGATCCTTTAGAGCGAGAGCCATCCCATAGGCCAGCAGCCCCCGCCGCTCATATACAGGGTGGGTCCCGCGTGCTAGGGAGTACGCTGCTTCGCCAACCTCTTTAGCGCGTTCGAACTGGCCAACCTCGAGGAGTGCCCGTACCAGATTGTTGCCCTCCGGCCCCCGCCGCGGCCTGGAGGCGGCCTCCCAATTGGCCGCGGCGTACTCGAGGGCACGGTCACCCTCGCCCCTCGCAAGGCAAAGAGCGGCGAGCGTAGAGCGCATCAGGCGGCTCAGGTCAGGGATTCCCCCGGCGCTCGCCAGGCTGTGTTCGGCCTCGCAGAGACGCTCCAGGCCCTTGAGTTCCCCGACCAGCACACGGGCATAACCCCAGTTGTTTAGCAGGGCGAGCCGCCGGTATACATCGCCCAGCGGGATCTTATCGGCCTCATGCAGCGCCCAGTCTAGAATGCGCGCCCCTTCCACATACTTGCCTAGCCCGAGCAGAGCCACCCCGAGCCCCTCGGCGTTGCGCACCACCTCGTAGGGCTCACCCTCCTCCTCGGCGAGGGCCAAGGCTTTCCGTAACACTTCCTCCGCAGCCTCGGGGTCCTGTACCTCCAGGGCCTTGCCAAGCTGGTAGAGAGTGAACGGGGTGCGCCGCGCCTCGACCGCTTCCTGGACCAGCGGCACAAAGCGGTCAATGGGAGCCAGGGTGCCTGCGTACAGGGCCCGCAGTTCAGGGGCGGCACGCTCGTTGAGGTATACTTCCACCTCCTCACGAACCAGGCGGTGCCTGCCCACCCGCACGCTAGCCGCCAGCCGCCAGAACAGGCATTCTTCTTGTTCCCGGATCGCTTTCGGCAACCGCTCCAGGAGTGCCAGGAGCTTGTGGTGCAGACCCTGAGCGTGCATGCGGTGGGCGGCGGGCGTGATGACCTCCGGTACCCGCTCCGGCAGATGGAGCGCGGCAAGTTCAAGCGCCTGTTCATAGCAGTGCTGCTCGAGGAGCAGTTCGAAGACCTGGCTATGACTGGGGTCGTCTACAACCCCTCCTGGAGTAGCCCACCCCGAGGGGGTTGGAACCCAGGGCTGCGGGAGCCCGTACCGCCGGGCCAAGGCTTGGCGGAAGAGCTCGTAAGCCCCCCGACTGTCCCGCCAGAGACTCTGGACCTTGGCCTGATCAAGGACACCCGCCATCAAGTAGGCTTCATCGAGCGTCAGGCTTATGTCCTCCGGGCCCAGAGTTACGGAGTCCCCGAGCTCTTGTAGAAGACCTGTACCGTCGACCTGGAGTACGAGTTGCGCCCTGCTGCGGCGAACCAGATGGTGTAAGGCCTCTGCAAGATCGGGGGCATGCTCTGCTCCGCTGACGGCGATGGTATACGGTCTCAGAAGGTCCAGGTAAGCTTCGGCGTGGTCGAGGGCGTACTGCCAAGGCCCGCCATAACGGCCTAGGGGGCTCAGGCCGGGCAACGTCTCCAGTGCCCTGACCAAGGTGTCGCCAACCGCTACCGGGTTTCCTGCAGCGGACCGGTCTAAGTCGATCCACACCAGCCGCTCGCGGCAAGCGCGGAGGCCGTAAAAGATGTGCGGGATACCCCACGTCCAATCCGCCCTGATCAATGTGGTGCCCGGCTGCGGCCGCAGCCGGGTTAGAACTCGCTCAAGCCACATACCAGTACCCCAGAGCTCCGCCTTCAGTGCAACAACGGCTCCACAGCATGCCCAAACCTCCTACCTCCGCACTCAAGTCGTAAGACGTGTACCGGACAACCGACTAGCCGCAGTAAAGGTGAGCCGTACGGGGGTGGAAGGCGCCAGAAAGAGCCGGTGGCCGAGCTGGCTGAACTGGTACTCTTCTAGAATACATCACCCGGGGCTAACTGCCTGGTGTCACTAGGTGGTTACGTGTAGTAAGATGCGCCCATGCTCCTCCCGGTTCACACCCAGGGAGTGTGTAGTCGTCAAATCTCATCCAAGGGGGCACCTTTAGCACCCCCGGTCGTCGTAATCTTGCGCCGGGGTAGGCAAGAGGCTCACCGCTAGCAGAGGGCTTGTGGTTGATCAGGTGCGTCGCCTAGCAGCTGGCACGGCCGGGCTTTTCCCTACCCTGCAGGGGCACCCCCGGACCAACCAAGCCTTCAAGCACAGGGCCCGGTAGGCCTGTGGGGCAGTGCAGACCTCCACTACCGCTACGCCTCGCCGGAGGCGCTTCCCGGGACCTACGGCGCTTGGGCCCGGCGAGCGCAGGCGCTGTGGGAGCGGGCGGCGGGACCCTGGGGACGGCCCCTCCTGGCAGGGGTTACCGGGTCTTCCACGACCAGAAGTACCCCATCACCCCCTCGGAGCTCACCCAGCAGAAAAACCCGGTGGTTCCGCAGGGGAAGGGATTCTTCATGACCACCCCGCCATCCGCGAACAGGGCGTAGCGCCTGACGTAGGCTTGACAGGTTTATCCAAGCTTTACCTCCGGGGAAACAGTGGATATTCTCTGGGGCGTATGCCGAAAACCGAGTTCTACGGATTGGTCATGAACAACCTCTACCTGCCGCCGCACGGCCTCAACAGGCTCTCCGAGGCCAAGAACCTTGCCCCCGAGATCCGCAACAGCCTGCGGTGGCTGGAGGAGAACGGCTTCAGCATCAAGGGCATCATCCCCATGACCGCGGGATCGTTCACCCTGCTGTTCGAGCGTCAGGTTCCCTGAGCTCGGCCTCGATCACGCCCACCCCGAGCTGCTTGGCCTGCTTCATCAGGTCGGTGGGCTTGTGGTACTCCACCGACCCGTAGCGGATGCACACCACCAGCGCCGCCTGCGCGTCGTAGCGCCGCTCGCCCATGCGGAGTGGCTGGTTTGAAGGTGGCGCTGGTCTCGGCCCTCCTCGCGCTGCGCTCGTAAGCCGGTGAGCCCCCAGCGGCGCACACGGCTCTCATCTTGCCCCGCGCCGCCCCGCCGTCCCCGCTACAATCAGGGCGTGGAAGCGAAGGCGCTCACGGCGCGGCTCATCGGGGGCATGGCCCTGCCGCAGGGGGTGTTGTTGATGAGCGAGGAACGGGTGGCCCTGGGCTACCACGACGCCCAGGGGCGGCTGCAGCTGTACACCCGCGACCTCAACCCCCACTGGGCGCGCCGGGCCGGGCCGGCGGGCACGCTGGGGCTGCTGCTCCTGGAGAGCCTGCGGGCTTGGTGGCGGACCCAGCAGGGGCAGGGGGAGGTCAGGGTGATCCTGGCGGGGGCGCTGGCGGGCGCCCCGCTGGGGCTGTTGCTGCGGGCGCAGGCGCTCTTGCCCGCCTGGCAGCTCAGCCTCCTCTCCTTGGCGCTGCTGGCGCTGGTGATCGGCTCGCTCTACCGCCTCTACGCCCCCTTCCGGCAGGCGCTTTGGCACAGCCGGCGCTACCACGGGGCCGAGCACATGGCCGTGTACGCGCTGGAAGCGGGCCAGGCCATGAGCCTCGAGGGGCTGCGGCGGCAGCCCATCCTCCACCCCTTCTGCGGCACCAACCTGGCGGCGCTGTGGTTGATGGCGTTCCCCCTGGTGCTCTTGCTGCCGGTGTGGCTCCAGCCCCTGATAGTTCTGCCGCTGCTGCCGGTGTTCGGCTGGATGGCCCGCAACAAGGACCGCCCCCTGGCGGGGAAGCTGGTGGCCATCGGCTACTGGGGCCAGCGCTACACCGTCGCACACCCCGAGGAGCGCCACCTCGAGGCCGCCCTCAAGGCGGTGGAAGGGTTGGGGTTGGCGCGTGGGGTTGACGTTTGTGGCGACGCGGGCCTGGTGGGTAGCGCTAGCGCTTAGGGCCAGGCGGCGCCTCGAGCCGCCTTGGCCCGCCCGGTGCAGCCCCGGTTGGGGCAAAAAAAGAGCCCCCTCGAGTCCCGGACACTCGAGGGGGGAGGGGAGCGGCTGTGGCTATCTATTACCTGGTGTTAGCCCGCCAGACAAGGTAGGCGATCCCGGCGGTCACCAGGACCCCCGGAACTATGCCGCCCATGAAGGCGAGCGCGGTCGCGGCAGCGGCAGCGACGAAAAGGATCAATTTCATACATCTTCCTCCTTTCAAAGCCCAGTAGGGCAGAAAGGAGAACCTGTGTCTGTTTTTCAAGCTCCCCGGAGAGCCTGAATGACTCAGGCCCTCCTGTAGAAGGATTATATACCGTCTATCCGCTCACGTCAGCGGCCGGGGCCGCTCAGCTGTACCACGGCGCCAGCAGCACCCGCACCCGCGGCTCCTGGGGCAGCACCCGCTTGAGATGACTCAGCCGCGAGGGGATCGCCACCCCCCAGAACTGCCGGGCGTACATCCGGCTGAAGCCGGCGTGCTTGCGGCGGAGGTCGGCGCGGCTGTACCCCAGGTCGTACTCGACGGCGCAGGGCCCTTCCTGCGTGTACCACACCGCGTCGGGCGTGGCGTCGAGGTGAACCCTCGCGGCGTCGGAGTACCAGTCCTCGCAGCGGGCCTTGAGCGCGTAGCGCATCTCGGCCACCCCCGCCAGGTGGCGCAGCGCGAAGTCGGGGAGGGCAGCCGCCTCCTCCAGCGCCACGAAGGCCACGCGGAACTTGCGGCGCCAGGTGGCCTCGTTGATGGTGTGCTCCACCAGCACCACCCCCTCCAGCCCCGCGGGGTCCACCCCCGGCCAGCGCCGCCGGAACTGGCGTAGGCTCAGGGCCTTGTCGCAGGCCAGCGACTCGCGCGGCGGCTCAGCGACCGCCCACATCCCCTGGCACCACCAGGATCTGCATGCGGGTTCCCGGCTCCAAGGTCCACACCCGCACCACGCTGGTGGAGTCGGGCGGGGCGGCGATCTGCTTGGCCGACCCGGAGAGGATGGTCAGCCCCAGCGGCGGGGGCGCGCTCGAGGAGGCCACCCCCCCACCGGGCAGGATGGTGGTGGAGGAGCTCTTGGAATAGAACTCGATGTAGGAGACCAGGCCCGAGGCGGCGCCCCGCAGCAGGTTGGTCACCAGGTTGGGGGCCTGTTCGCTGACGCTAGCCGGGACGCCCGCCACCCCCCGCTCGTCGAGCGCTACCGCCCGCACCACGTAGGCCATTTTCCCCTTGTAGGCCCGGTCGAACTGGATCTGCAGTCTCCCGGCCCTGTCCAGCGTGGCCACGCCGAAGAACACGTACCCTTCCTTGGTGCGGGCCATCAGCGCGGCCTGGGAGGACCCCTCGGGGATCACCACGCCCGAGACCAGCTCCCCCTGTTGCTTCTCGCCCACCTCGAAGGGGTACTCCGCGGCGGCCGGGGCGGCGGGAGTGACGGGTGTAGGGGCAGGGGCCTGGGCTCTCACTCCGGCGGGCTGGGGCAGCCCGCTAGCCCCCGTGCTGCCGTCGGTGGGCCAGGGGCCCGGGGAAGGGGAGGGGCCGGGGGCCGGCGGGGCGAAGGCCAACGCTCCGGCGTCGCCGGAACCTGGGGAGGGGCGCTCCCCGGCGCCTTCG
>NZ_KE387028.1:21444-29451 GCF_000430045.1 Calidithermus chliarophilus DSM 9957
CGCCACGTATCCCTTTTCGCCCCCCTGGGCCCCCACACCCCCCTCCGCCGCCAGCGCCGCGTAGCTGCGGCCGGGGTCCGCGCCCTGGGCCGCGCCCAGCGCCAGCGGGCTGCGGCTGGTGGTTGGGCGGGTCGCGCCGGGCACGCTCGAGGCCCCCCGCGACCCCGCGCCCGCGCGGTCGGGCGGGGTCGCGGGAGCGGGGCTGGCACCGTACTCCGGCAGCGGGGGCGGGGGCACCACTTGGTGCACCGGCGTCAGCCGGTCCCGAAGGGGATCGTCCCCGCCGGCCGTGCCCGGGGAGGGCGTGGGGTAAGCCCCGGCCGCCCCCGCCGCAGGGGTCGTGCCCGCGGGGAGGGGCGCGGTCGGGGGCAGGGGTACGTCCTGGGGCACCGGGCTCGCCCGTCCCGCCAGAGGACTCGCAGACATGCCGCCGGGCCCGGCGGCATGCTCGTCTGCGTGGGGGTCGCCCGGCTGGTGTACGGCCGTGCCGTCGCGGAGGGGGTCGTCAACGCCCCCAGCCCTGGCCGGGAGGGCTTGGGGGTCCTGGGCCAACTGCACGGGCGAGGCGGGCCCGGGCTCGGCGCTCGAGGCGGTGGCCACCCGGGGGTCTTCCACCATGCCTCCCGCGGCCCCGGGTCGGTCCAGCCCGGCCAGGGCCCGCGAGAGGTCGGGCCACAGCGCCCACAACGCCCCGGCGGCGAAGACCGCCCCGCCCAGCAGCACCGCCACCAGGCGGAAGTTGAAGTGGGTCTTGTCGCGCCGGGGGTCCTTGATGCCGAAGACCCGGTTGAGCCACGCCTGCGCCCGCTCGACCGCCCGCGCCCGCCGGACGGCCCCGCGAAACTCGCGCAGCGTGGCGGCGTGGGTGGGGTTGACGGGCGGCAGCGCCGAGGGGTCGCGCAGGGACTTCAGCGCGTCGAGCAGCTCGGGCCGCTCCCGCTGGATGCGGCGCAGGGCCTGCTCGAAGGCCGGGGTGCCGGGCTCGGGCAGCTCACCGCCGAGGGCCTGGTGGATGGCCTCGAGGGTATTCGTATATTGCTGATTGATAGGATCAGCCATGCTAACATCCTAGCAGGAGGCTCCTATAGGGTTTTTCATTCATGAGACTCTGCTCCTCTAAAGCAGCTTGTGATATGGTGATTTACGAAAGGAGATGCATGAGCATGAACCGAAGGATCATCCTCCTCTTGGCGCTGCTGGGACTCTTGGCTGCCGGGGCCGCCCTCGCCCAGGGTGGCGTGGAAACGGCGGTGGGCAACAAGGCGGGCGCGGCGCTGTGCCCGTTCATCAACATCCTCACCGGGGCGGTGGGCCGATTGGTCATCGTGGTCCTCCTCGCCGTCGCCGCGGTCAGCTACTTCGCCTGGGACGCGCGGGCGGGCAAGGCCATGGCGATCACGCTGGCGCTCGGCGGCATCGTGCTGCTCAACTTCAACGACCTGCAGAAGCTGGTCACCCAGATCGACTACTCCACCGCCAAGCCGCCCGGCAACAACCGCATCGTCATCGACTCCAGCGGCAACACCACCGTCTATTGCGGCAGCTGAGCCATGGACCCCCTGCCTCACCCCAACCTCGACCGCGTCTACACCTTCATGGGCTACCAGCCCTTCCAGATCGTCCTGGCGGGCGCGGTGCTCTTCGGGGGGATGCAGCTCAACCAGAGCCTGAAGGGGGGCTGGTGGGGCATCGGGCTCTCGCTGGCGGCGGCCTTCGCGGTGTTGCGGCTCTCGGCCCTGCTGCGTGACCGCTTCCCCGGTCGCGCCCTCGCGCACCTGCGGGCCAACGTCACCATGGCCCAGCGCTACGTGCCCGGTCGCGACCGCCAGCACGTGCCGCTGGTGCTCGAGCTCGAGCCCGACGCGCCCGCGCAGATCACCTCGGTGCACCGGCGTCAGCCGGTCCCGAAGGGGATCGTCCGTCCCCCGGTGCAGGGCCGCAGGCCCTCCCGATAGGGGATCGTCCGGCTGGCGTACGGGCCTCCCGCCGCCGGAGGCGGCGGCGTCCCGAAGGGGATCGTCCCCTGAGCCGCCTGCGCGAGCAGCCCCAGCCCGCGAGCCCCGCCAAGGCGGGGCTTCGCGCGCCAGAGAGGGGCCATAGGGGAAACACAGGAGCCACGGAGCCACAGATGTACACCAAACCCCTGCACCAGCTGCTGCCCTACTGGGAGATCCACCAGGGGGTGAGCTTCTTGGAGGACGGCCGCTTCGAGGTCGGGGCGGCCGTGGACGTGGGGCCCGACCTCTTCCGCAGCGCGGGCGACCGCCAGATCCTCCTGGCGCAGCTGCGCGGGCTGCTGGAGAGCGTGGTGCCCACCGACCAGCGCCTGCGCGTGATCGTGGAGTCGCGCCGGGGCAGCGCCGAGGAGATCGCCGCCTACCGTGCGCGCAAGCGTGCCGGGCGAGCGGTGTTCCGCATGCTCGCCGAGGAGCGCGCGCGCATGCAGGAACGGCTGGCCCGCCGCGGCCAGCGGCTGAGCTGGAAGGTCTACTTCCTCGTCAGCGGCGGCCGGGCGCGCGCGGGCGGCGGCAGCGCGCTGGGCTACCTGCTGGGCCGGGCGCGCGCGGCGCTGGGCCTGGCGGGCCGGGCCGCCCACTACCTGCCCTTCTCCCCCGGAGAGTTCGAGGAGGCGCTGGCCGAGGCCCACGACCTGCGCGCGGCGCTGGTGGCCTACCTGCGCCGGGGCGGCCTCGAGGCCGAGCCGATGGACGACCAGGCCGTCTTCGGCCTGTGCTATCGCTTTTTAAACGACCACGAGCCCCCCGGACCCTACCGCCCCGACCCCCGCTACGCCAGCGAGCGCACCCTGCGGGCCGACCCCGAGCTCGACCCCCAGACGCTCAAGCGGGCGCTGGGGCGGAGCGAGATCTATAACCTCGCCCGCGACTACCTGCACCTGGGCGAGGACTACGTGCGGCTGTACACCATGTACGGCCCGCCCGCCGCCACCCGCTACGGCCTGCTGGCCGACGCGCTCATCAACGAGCGCGCCTATCTGGTGCTCGACCTCGAGCACCCCGTCCAGGGGGCAGTGCTGCAGCGGCTGGAGAACAAGAAGCGCCAGGCCTGGCAGCTCAGCTCCGACGCCGCCAGCGCCCCCGAGTCGAGCGTGGCCAACGCGGTGGGCGACCTGCTGGAGGCCCTGCAGCGCCAGGAGAAGAGCGGGGAGCACTTCCTGCGCTGGGGCGCGAGCCTGCTGGTGCGCGGGGAGAGCGTCGAGCACCTCGACGCCATCGAGCGCATCATCCTGCCGCGGCTGGGCGACACGCTGGGGGCCAAGTGGCGCCGCCAGCAGGAGTACCTGGCCCACCCCTTCAGCCGGCTGCTGCCCTTCAGCGGCCGCAGCCAGGACACCACCTTCACCACCCTCTCCGAAAACGCGGCCCAGGTCGCGGTCTTCTTCGGCCCCTGGGTGCGCCCCAAGCTCGAGAGCGCGACCTGCCTCACCACCAACCGCTTCAGCGCCTTCGTGGGGATCGACCTCTTCGACCCCAAGGCCACCAACTGGAACACCGCCGTGCTGGGCGCGTCGGGCTCGGGCAAGACCTTCACCGTGCAAAGCCTGCTCTCCGACGCCATGGCCGAGGGCGACCTCGAGCTGATCCTGGTCGACAAGAAGGGGGACTACGCCCCGCTGGTGAGCCTGGCGGGCGGGGCCACCATCCCCATCGCCCCCGGCGCGGGCGTCACGCTCAACATGTTCGACCTGCCCCCCGGCGAGACCGAGCCCTCGGAGGAGAAGCTGACGTTCCTGCAGCGGGTCTTCCACATCCTCAAGGGCAACGCCGCGGCCTCCGACCCCGACTTCCACCTCAAGGAACAGTTATGGATGGAGGCGGTGCGCACCGCCTACCGCGCGGCCCGCGAGCGGGTGGCCGGGGAGGCGGCGGACGGGTGGCGGCTGCGGCCCATCACCCTCTCGGAGGTGCTGTCCACCCTGGGGGCGCTGGGCCAGCTGGCCGGGCGCTCGATCGGGGTGGAGGAGAAGGCGGTCGCCCGCAAGCTGGCGGTGGAGCTGTCGGTGTGGACCCAGGGGGCGATGGGCCGCTTCCTGGACGGGCAGACCAACGTCCACATGGGGGACAACCCGGTCATCTACTTCGACATCGCCGGCTTCGACGCCTTCGACGACGTGCGGGTGACGGCGCTGGGCGTCAGCCTCATCGCCCAGCTGATCTACGCCCGGCTCAACAACTCCCCCCGCGACCGCCGCAAGATCGTCGTCTTCGACGAGGCCCACGCGGTGTTCAAGATCAAGGCCTCGGCCGATCTGGTCACCGACCTCTACCGCCGCGCCCGCAGCTACGGGGCGGGGGTGTGGACCATGACCCAGAGCATCACCGACTACCAGGGGCCCTACGTCCAGGGGGTGCTCGACTCGACGAGCGTGTTCATGATCCTGCGGGTGCCCGAGCAGGAGGAGCTGGTGGTGCAGACGCTGGGCCTGCCCGAGGCCTGCACCGCCCAGCTGCGCACCCTCGAGCGGCGCAACGGGGAGTGGAGCGAGCTGCTGTACGTGATGCGCCGGGAGGACAGCCGGCTGCAGGGCGACATCCTGCGCGTCGCGCCGACCCCGCTCGACTACTGGGCCTTCACCTCCAGCGCCGCCGACGTGGCCCGCCGCCGGCGCCTGGAGGCGGAGCGGGGCAGCCTGCTGGCAGCGCTGGGCGAGCTGTCGGGGGCGGAGGTTTCGCGCTATAAGAGCTGGTTTGAGGAGGAGCAAGATGCGCGCGAGGCGGTTGTTTAAAACTCTACCCTGGCTACTGGCGCTGACCCTCTCGCCGGCGCGGGCGGTCGAGGCGCCCGACTTCACCTTCTTCACCGTCCCCGACTTCTACGTCGCCGAGCCGACGGTCGGCACTATCCAGACCGGCGACAGGAACAACCCCTTCGCGGTGGTGCTGGCCTGGCTGCTGAACAACGCGGTGGGGCTGCCCGCGAGCACGGACGCCCAGCAGCAGGTTCCCCTCTCGCGCCTGCTGGGCAACGTGTGCGCGGTCCACGAGGGCAAGCCCATCGGGGCCATCGCCTGCCCGCTGAGCAGCCTCTATCGCCGGGCGCTCGCCACGGTGAACAGCCTGGGCAGCCGGGCGGGCAACCTGGCGAACAGCATCCTCAACGACTTCCTGGGCCTGCTGGGCAATGCGGTGGCCAACCAGCTCAACAGCTGGGTGGCGGGGGCCATCGGCATGGACAACGTCAAGGCCGTCGCCAGCGGGCTGCAGGCGGCGGAGGACTGGCTGGCCGACACCGTGGCGGCCGTCGAGCGCCAGGTGCGGCGCAGCGCCTACCGCGCCAGTTCCTCCTGGCTGATGGAGGTCTTCCCCCAGGGGGGCCTCACGCTCACGGCGCAGGGCGAGGCCGAGCGGCGCGAGGAGGCCCGCCAGAAGGCGGGGGCGCTGGTGGGGGCGCTGCAGGCGACCAACGTCGCCGCGGTGGGGCAGGCCCAGGAGGCCGAGAGCACCCGCCAGGCGCTGCGCAACCAGGTGGCCCAGGCCGAGGAACAGGCCCCCCAACTCTCGCGCGTGGCCCAGGCCCTGGCCGGGGTGACCACCGACCTCGCGGCCAAGGCCGAGCCGCTGGCCTCCGCCCGCGAGCGCTCCATCCGCGCGGAGGCCAGCGTGCGGGGGGTGCTGGTGGAGATGGGCGCGCTGCAGATCGACGCGCTCAAGATGCAGCTGACCTCGGAGGACCGGCTGGTGCGGCTGGCCAAGGAGCAGATCCTGGCGCAGGCCGCCACCAACCAGATCCTCGCCGCCCAGACCAAGCTGCTCGTCCACCAGGCCATGCGGCAGCTCGAGGGGGTCGAGGACGCCTCCCGCGCCGCGGCCGAGGCCTTCGTCCGGCAGCTCGCCGCCACCAGCGCCACGCTGGAGGGCATGTACCGCATGCCCGCCGAGCTGAGTGAGACCCAAAAGACCATGGAGGAGGTCTATTGATGCCGCCGTGCGCGCGCGTCCTGCAGGCGTGGGGCCTGCTCGGCCTGTTTGCGCTGGTCCCGCTGGCCTGGGCCCAACCCCTGCCCCAGCCCCCCGAGCAGTTCACCCTCGAGCAGGGCCTCTCCATCGTGCAGGCCCTGGCCGACCCCGCCCGCTACAGCGAATACTTCCCCGACACCGACCGCTGGCTGCCCTTCTACGGGCGCAAGCTGCGCGAGTACAAGGTGCCGGTGCTGCTGTACAACTTCGGGCTGGTGCTGCTGGTGCTGGGGGTGGCCGCCACCTTCTGGCAGGCCAAGCTGGGCCGGCTGAGCCCGGCGCTGGCCCTGGTCCGGCTGGTGCTGGTGGGCGCGGCCTGGCAGACCCTGGTCATCCCCCCGCAGCACAACGGCTGCACCGAGGCGAGCCGGCACAGCTACCCCTGCACGCTCAGCAGCCAGCACAAGCCCAAGGAGATCTCCTACGTCACCACCGACCCCGCCACCGGCGGCTACGTCACCGCCACCAAGACCGTGACCGTCGAGGAGCCCACCGCCCCCGAGCTCCCGCTGCACCAGGGGCTGAAGTCGCTGTACAAGGACGTGTTCCTCAACTCGGCCAACCAGGCCATCATCGCCTCGCTCAAGAACGAGGGGCAGGGCATAAAGCGGGTGCAGACCATGGTGCTCAACCTCTCCATCACCTCGTGGATCGCCGCCAGCGCGGGGGCGGTGAGCCAGAGCGTCAACCCCCTGCTGCGCTGCGGGCTGGGGGCGGCGGTGGGGGCGGGCACCGGCAACGGGGGGGTGGAGGGTTGCGCGGCGGCCACCGCCGGGCTGCCGGAGATCTCGCGCAGCGTGAGCAACACCATGGGCACGGTGCGCACCCTGCTGGTGATGGGCCCGCTCGTCACCATCGCCACCTTCCACGCGCTCAACACCCTGGCCGGGGTCTACCTCTACAGCGTGCTGTTCTTCATGGGGCTGCTGGTGCCGCTGGCGCTCTTCGTCGGGCCCCAGGTGCTGCTGAACGCCTTCAAGTACGTCCTGGTGGCGCTGCTGACCCCGCTGGTCTCGGGGGTGCTCCTCTCGACCGGGATGAGCCTGACCTACAACAACGCCACCACCAAGATCCAAGCCCTCGAGGACATGGCCAAGAAGCTGGTTGAGGCGGGCACCCCCCCCGGGGCCGCCGCCTTCGCGCCCAGCCTCAACCAGGTCGCCACCCGCCAGCTCTACAACCTCTACCGCTGCCTGGAGGCCGACGCCCAGGGCCTGACGGTCGAGGGGGTGGACTGCGCCGCCAGCGTGGCGGGGGGCCTGGCGGGGGAGCTGGCGAGGGTCAGGGGCGAGAACCCCGCCTACGCCAACGAGGCCCGCCTCATGCCCAGCGGCTTCACCGCGCTGCAGGAGGCCTACGGGGTGGCGCTGAAGAACCTCCTCGAGCGGGTGCCGCCCGGCTTCGCCGCCGGCAGCTACCGCAGCCTCAGCGAGGACGACCGCAAGGCGATGTACGGCGAGCTCAAGAAGCTCTTCGGCGAGGGGAGGGTGGCGGTGAGCGAGGACACCAAGGGCCTGCTGGCCTTCTTCCAGCGCTTCAGGGGTTGGCCGGACCTGGGGGCCAACCCCGGCGAGACCGTGCGGCTGTACGTGGCCGCCAGTGGGGGCCACCCGCTGCAGGGCGGGCAGTGGAAGAAGGACTTCGAGTCCGTGGCCTTCGACCCGGCCAAGCTGCCCGAGGGATCGCTGCTGGGGGCGGGGGACACCTGGGCCGCCGGCGCGGCCAGCCTGGGGCTGATGAACCGCCTGGTGGCGCTGCAGGCCACCAGCGAGGGCTTCCAGCTCGCGCTGGCCTCGACGGCCCAGACCAAGGCGCTCAACATGGCCATCGTCACCATCCTGGCCGCGGCCATCACCATCGCCATGCTGGTCATGGCCAACCAGCTCCTGGCCGCGCTCTTCGGGGCGATGGTCGCGGGGGCGGGCGGCACCCTGAGCGGGCTGTTCCTGGGGAGCGTCGGGGGCGCGGCAACGGTCGGGGGCGGCTTCAAGGGCCTGGGCGGGGGAGGCCGGGGGGGAGGCGGGGGCCC
>NZ_KE387028.1:29551-48961 GCF_000430045.1 Calidithermus chliarophilus DSM 9957
AAGCGAACAGCCACTCTACCGCCTCCAACGCCCGGGCTTGGTTGGCCCTCAGGCTCAGCAGGTAATCCCCCCCTTAGCCCGGATGGCTTCGGCCACCCGGGGGTAGAGGAAGCCCGCGTCGGCCACCACCACCCGACCGGCTAAACCCTCCAGCCCCATGCGCTCCAGCAGACCCAGCAAGGCCTCATCCTCCCGCCCACCGACTCGGGCCTGGGCCAGGCTGTGGCGGGCTTGCTCACACCACAGCTCCACCACCCGCACCACCGGGCTCTCGCCTTTAGCACTCCCCCGCAAGACCTTGCCATCCGCGACCAGGGCAGAGGTAGTAGCGGTAGAGGTAGGGAAAGAGGCGGGAAGGGGGAGTTCGGGAAAGACCTGTTGCAGGGCTGAACCCAGCGCTTGCGGGTCCAAGCGGCGGATGAGCTGGGCGATTGAGCTGCGTCCTGGGGCCTTGCGCAAGCCCAGGGGCTTACACAGGAAGGGATTGGCTTGGGCAAAAGCGGGCCACACCCCGCAGGGAGTCCACCCGGCACACAAAGGCCACCAGCACCAATGCCACCACCCCCCACAGCGGATAGCGCCGGTTCTGGTAGCGTGGATCGTCCAATGAGGCTAAGGCTTCGCGTAAGTTCATGCCTCTATCTAGCCTCAACCCTGAATAACGGTCAAGTCTGGTTCTTCCGTCTGGTCCTGCGGGGCTACGCGGCAGGCGGGTCGGCCGACCCGCCTGCGGGGCGCAGCAGCGGGATCACCCGGGCTACCTCCACGCGGGTGGCGTAGCGGCGCTGCCCGTCGGGGGCCTCCCAGCTCTCCCCGACCAGGCGGCCCTCCACCAGCAGCGGGCAGCCCTTGCCGCACTCCTTGAGCAACCCCCCCGCCCCGTTCCAGGCCACCAGGTCGAAGAAGTGGGCCTTCTCGTGGCCCTCCTTTCCCCTGCGGCCGGGCACCCACTCGGTGACGGCGAGGCCCGCCTTCACCGGGCCCCGCTCGCCCTGCTCGGGGTCGCGGGTGAGGTTGCCCACCAGCGTCACCCGGTTCACCGCCCCCTCGCACAGGCGGGGGTTGTCGGCGGAGTCGGCGTCGAGGTGCTCCAGGGGCGGGGTGAAGACCTCCAGCGCGGCGGCCTTGACTTCTACCCGGCTGCGCTTCTCCCCGTCGGGGCCCTCCCAGCTGCGGTACTCCAGCTGGCCCACCACCACCGCCCCCGCGCCGGGGGCCAGCAGCTCCGCCAGGCGCTCGGCCCGCTTGCCGAGGTGAACTACCTGGTGGTACCAGGCGAAGCGCTTATCGCCCACCGGGTCCACCCCGGCCAGGGTGACCTCGAGCAGGGGGGTGAGGTTCTTGCCGATGTTGCGCAGCTCGCTGCGCACCACGGCGCCGATGAGTTTGACTTGGTTCACCATAACTACCTCCTATCTGTTTTAAGACTATCACTCGAGATTTCTAGAAGCAAAAGGCGGCCATCCTTGCTGTTATTATCCGATCAAAGTTTCATATGGCACAACATCGCAATTCGGCGATAAGATGCGGGGGATAGGAGGTGTGGGATGTTGCGATTCGACCCGCTCAACGGCGAACTGTGGCTCTGCGAACGACGGGTGTGGGGCCCGGGCGAGGAGCGGCCCGACGAAGCCTTGCTGGGGTGGCTGGACCGGCACCCCGTGCCCGCCGAGCTGCCCGCGCAGCTGCGCGCCCGCCTGCGCTGGTGGCGGCAGAGCGAGCGGCCCTACCAGCCCTTCCCCTCGCTGCCGTGCGAGGTCAGCCCCGAGCACGAGGGCTGGGAGTGGGACCTGCTCCAGCGCCGCTGGCTCTGGGCCCGCTGGCCGCACGCCGTGCTGCCCGCCGGCATGCCGCTGCGGCAGGTCTACTGCTGGGGCGAGTGGGGCCTGCTGGAGGGTGCTTCGATCCTGCTGTACCGCCGTGGGGAGCTGCTCCACAGCTTCCCCTCCCACCACGCCCTCCTGCCGGCCGACTGCCCGCCGCAACTGGCCGAGCCCCTGCGGCAGGAGCCCTTCGCGCCCTGGGCCGCCACGGCGCAGGGCTTTGAGGTCAAGAGCGACGCCGTGCAGGAGCTCGTCAAGCGCCTGGCGGTCTGGTCGCTCGACCCGCTCTTCCGCTGCGGGACGCAGGACGAGGTGGAGGAGGTCCCCGGCGCCATAGTCCTCCGGCGCGGACGGCTGCGCTGGCTGCTGCTGAAGGGGCGCACGCTGGAGGTGGGGGGTGCGCCGCTCGAGGAGCTGAGCCCCTACCTGGGCCCGGTCGGGCCCCTCAGCGATCTGTGGGCCAAGGACCGGCCGGGGGTCAGGCCCCCGCTGCAGCGTGTGCTCGCGCTGTCCGAGCGCTACAAGGTGGTGGTGGGCCCGCGCAGCGGGCAGTGGCTGGAGGAGGGGCGTTGGCGGCGGCTGTGGTCGGCGAGCGACCTCGAGGCGCAGGCGGTGGCGGCCTTCCTGAGGGCGCACCCCCACGACGTGGCCGCGCTGGCGCTGCTGGCGCAGTGGATCCCCGCCACCGCCAAGGACGGCCTCACGAAGCTGCTGGCGCGGGCGGTGGGCTGCGCGGGCCGGGCGCCCACCATGCGGCAGCCGTTGGCCTGGACCCGGCAGGGGCTGGTCTACCTCGCCTACGGCGAGGGGCTGGTCGCCCTCACCCCCCAGGGGGCGCTGGGCCTGGGCCCCATGGGCGAGGAGGAGACCCCCCTCGAGGCCCTGCGGCGCCGGGGCTACCCCAGCCTGGAGGCCGCGCTGGTCGCGGCCCGGCTGGCGGCGCTGTGAGGTGGGGCAGTGGGGCAGAGCGCTTACGTCTTCGCCCTCGAGCGCCCCGCGAACGCGCGCATCCGCGTCACGCTGCGCACGCATGAGTACCGGCATCGCCGGGCCGCTGGTGCGGCTTCACTGGCCGGGCGGGTGCAGGAGTGGGCCGTGCGGCTGGAGTGGCACGACGGCGAGAAGGGGGGGGTTCAGCGTGAGGGAGTACATTGAGGAGTACCTGGCCGCCAAGGCCGAAGGGAGGGAGGCATGGTAGGCAAGAGCACTCAGGCCGCAGGGCTGGCCTCGGACTACCTCGCCGCGCACGCGGAGGTGCTCGAGCAGCTGCCCGAGCGCTTCCAGCTGGTGGGGATCGATCTCGACTATCCCCGGGGGCTGGCAGCGGCCCTGCAGCAGCCCCTCGACCCCGCCGAGGGCCCGGCGGTGTACGCGCTGGTGCGCGGGGAGCGGCTGGTGGCCCTGCTGACCCCCGGGGGCGGGCTCGGGGTGGAAGAGGCCGCCTGAGGCACGGCGAAGGGACGGCGGGGGCCCAAGGCCCCTGCCCTCTCTTGGATCTGGGGGTCGGACCCGGAGTCCGGCCGCCTCCCGCTACACTGGGGGTATGCGGCAGGTCGATCATGCCTTGCGTAGGGTTCGGGGTGCGGCTCAGCTAGTCTGGGCGGTGGCCCGGGCGGCCGCAGCCGTGGCCCTGAGTGGGCTGCGCCGTGGTTTTAGCGCAGCACTTGTCGCGGTGTGGCGGGAGCTGCGGCGGGGTGGGCGTCGGCGCCGCTGACCCCGCTCCTCGCCCCGCTGGCGTGGGTCCTAGCCCGCTGCGGTCATGGCCGGGCGCTGGCCGAGCTCTGGGGGCTGGCGAGCCCGCTGGTACTGCTCGGTGGGCTGGGGGCAGGCCTGGCTTTGGGGGGCGTGGCCCTCACACTCAGCACCCCCGGCGGGCGCCTCCGCTGGGCTTCTGAGCTGGTCCGCGGGCTGGAGGTGGCCGCTTGGCGTGCCGTGTCCGGGGCCGCCGCCGTGCTGGTCGCGCTGGGCGGGGGGTTGGTGCTGGCCTGGGGTGCGGGCGCTGAGGGCCCGCTGGCCCGGGCGGGACTGGTAGGCACGCTGACAATCTGGGGGTATGCCCACTGCTGGGATGCTCTGCTTAGGGGCGTTTGGCGGCTGTCAGGGGGGGTGCGGCGCCCTAGCACGGCCCTACGCCTTGCCGGGGCAGTCATAGGCCTGCTGGGGGTGTGGCTGGTGGTCGCGGCGGTGGCCCCACTGCTGGGCCGAGCGTAGGCACTACGGCTGGTGCAGCCGCACGGCGGATGAATTCGGCGGTGGCAGTGCTCCCTAAGGTGCTGCGTGGGCCCAGAGCCCTGTGGACAGAGGGTTTGGCCTGGGCAAAGCGGTCCGCGCCGCGCAGGGAGTCTACCTGACGCACGAAGGCCACAAGCACTAAAGCCGTCACCCCCTACAGCGGATAACGCCAGTTCCGATAACGCGGGTCGCTCATCAAGGCTAAGGCTCCTGGCAAGCCTATGCCTCCATCAACCCTCGACCGCTAAATGGCGACCGGATCTGCCCACGGTGGCAAAAAACCCATACCAAGTAGGAATCGTGATAAAGTTTCCATAATCATGCCGCTATTTCTGGCATCTCGTTTCCTGGAAATGGCAGTTGTGAGGCTACGGAGCCCTATCCTCCGGTCGAAGGCGGCGCAACTGCGTGGAGCCGACGAGGGCGGAATTCGGTCTTGTCCGCTCATCCACACGCACTTCAAAATCCGTATCTGCACCTTGGCAAAGGGTATAATCGGGGCAGCAGGTAGACAAGCGGCGGGGGGTGGTAGCCCGTTCCGGACTCACGTACCACCCGCTGCTTTCCCAATTTGCTGAGGTGGCCGGGTGGCAAGCATCATCACCGCAATTGATTGGCCAGCGCTCAGCGCCTGGGTGGAGCAGGAGACTCGCCGAAGGGAGCACCACAACCCGGCCATCTCGGTGTTTCGGTGGTGGGCCCGGCGCCCCCATAGCCTGATCCGGGCTTTGCTCGAGGCTGCTCGATCTCAAGGGGTCCGCTACGTAGCGGACCCCTTCAGCGGCGGCGGAACGGTGGCCCTCGAGGCTGCAGCTTCAGGCCTGTCCGCGTATGCGCAGGACCTGTACCCATGGCCGGTGTTCGGCCTGCAGACGGCCCTGAGCCAAGCCGATCCTGAGCGGCTGCGCGTAGAGGGGGAGCGCCTGCTGCGTCACCTCGACCCACTCCGCCGGTATTACCAGCGGGGGGATGGCCGGGAGTTGGCGGGCATCCTGCGGGTGAGGGTCGTGCGCTGCCTGGGATGCGAGGCCACCTTTCCGCTCTATCCGGAAGGGGTGCTGAGCAAGGTGCGGCGCAACGGGAACGAGGCGTATCACGGCTGTCGCCGATGCGGTAATGTCTCCCTCGAGGCCCACTGCGCTTGTGGCTATGAGCCCCCTGTCACCCCGGCGGGCAAGGAGGCTTGCCCCCACTGCGGTGCGGTCAGCGCCGTCTCAACGGCTGGCTGGACAGCACCGCTCGTACTGGAGGAGGAAAACGGCCGGGTACTGGTGCGCCCGGCCGTGGAGGGCGACCCGGTAGCCTTTATTCCGGCCAGCAGCAGCTTTCCCCAGCTGAGACATTCCATCAAGGCCGGGCTGGAGACCCGGCGGCTGCACAGAAGCGGGTTACAGTACTGGGGGGACATGTACAGCGAGGCTCAAGCGGCGGTGATCCTGGAGGGGCTCGACTACCTGAGGGAGCGCCGGATGCCTGCCGGGGTGCGCAACCGCCTGGCCCTGGCGGTGCTGGGACTTGGGGAAATGGGCGCCCTGCTGGCCCGCTGGGACCGGCTCTACTGCAAGGGCATCGAGGGTGTGGCCAATCACCGCTACGCCATCCCGCCCGTTGCCTTCGAGGCCAACCCGCTGGCGAGCGTCGGCCGAGGTGTGCTCAGACGGCGCCTCGAGGCTGCTTACCGAGCCGCCGACTGGTACCAGGGGCTGGAGAACAAGGGGCGTGTCCGGCTGGTCGCGGGTAGCAGCGAACGACAGGCCCTAAAGCGAAGGGTCGTGGACTTGGTACTCACGGATCCTCCCTACTTTGACGACGTGCAGTACGGGGAAATGGCCCGGCTGTTTCACTTCTGGCTGGGTCAATACCAGCCGATGTCCGTCAACGAGGAGCGAGAGGCGGTGCCGAATCCAGTGCGCGGCATCAGCGCCGCAGGCTACGCTGAGCGACTCGAGGCGATCTTCAAGGAGTCACTACGCAGCCTGCGCAGGGGAGGCCGGATCATTTTGAGCTACCACAACCGTGAACTCAGGGCCTGGGAAGCCCTGGCCAGTGCCCTGCGCGCAAACGGGCTGCGTTTGCGCGCTGCCGCGGTGGTGCTCGCGGAAAGCGCCAATGACCACTCCAAGCGCGGTACGCAGGCCCAGCTCTACGACGCGATCCTGGAGCTCGAACCGGGATACGGAGGAGGGGCGGAAGCGGTCTGGTGTCCGGAAGATCCCGTTGCCAAAAACCTGTTCGCGGTAGCTTTGGCGCTGGGTGAGACCCTAAAGGGACAACCCTTGGCTGAAAGCTACGTTGCCCAGTGCGCGGCCCTTGGAGTAGAGCCTTCGATTTGCTGATGTGGGGGATTGCCCGGGACAATCTGATTGACGATGCCCTCCTGCGCCGTATCTACCCGCGGGGCTTCGACATCTATGCCCGGTTATCCAGCGTGCTGGGGCGGCGCGCCTGGGAGCGGAGCCGGCGCCTGATCCTGATGGACTCCGCCCGCCCGAACCCCCTACCCCAAGCCCTGGCGGTAGGCCTGTTGGTCGCCGATTTTTTCCACCGGGAGAAGTACTACTCCCCATACTTGAAAGGCAACCTGCTTATCGTCACCCGCCAGGTAGGCCAGTTGCGAGAAAGCTTGCGCGAGTTCCGCCTGGGAGAGGCGGGGGACAGTCTGGAGCGCTTCTGGGAGATCCGCACCCTCTCCCGCTACCATCCGCCGGGCAGCCGGCCGGCGATCTACCTCGCCAACCCCGGCTGGCCGCTCGAGCACCCCTTCGCCGCTGTAATCGTCGATGCCACCGATCCCCGGGCCTTGGCTCGCCTGGAGGACCTTCCCTTCAGCCACTACCTAGCCGTTACCCCGCCACTCGATGAGGCCAGGCTGACTCGACTGGGCGCGTCGGCTGTGCTATGGGACGAGACGGCCAAAGCATGGGTGGCCCGGGAGTTCGATGGGCGCGAACGCCCCGAGCCCCTAACCCCATCGCTGCCCCACCGCTGGGTAGAGGTGATTGAAGACGCCGAGCTAGACGAGGTTCTTTGGGCGGCTTACCAGCAGCTGGCCGAGGCTCAGGCGACCTTCGAAGGGTTTTTCCCCCTCCGGCAGGCCTGGGGCTTGTTCCACCAGCTGCGCACGCTCAGCGTGCCGCTGTACCGGCTTGAGAGCCTGCGTAAGGACGGGGGACGACCCACCCTGCGCGACCGCCTGGCCTCCCTCGAGCCGGAAGCCCCCTCCCATCCAGTGCAGCGCCTGCTGTGGCGACGGGTGCTCGATCGACTGAGCGAAGCCTACGAAGCCCTGCACCAGCGCGATCTGCCACCTAAGTTTTTCGCTCTCGTGGAGTGGCTGGAGCAGCGCAACGCGGAGCGGCGATCCTGTTGGGTGGTAGCCACCACCCGGGCTGAGGCAACCCTACTGCAGAGCCTATGCATGGCCGTCAGTCCTCGGCAGCTGTTCATAGGCTTCGGAGGCTCTGCCGAGGTGCTGTGGTCCAACGAGGAGGAACGCCGGGCAGCACAGGGGTTGGGACCGGAGGAACGGTTGCTGCTTGGCTACCGCAGCGCTAGCCAGCGCTACTTGGACCTGGGATCGGCCAAGATAGCGGTCCTAGCCTACCCTTTCGAGGCACGCATCGAGAGCTATCTCTACGAACAGCGTCAGCGTTGGCTGGAACGTCTGGTAACGGCGCGCGGCCAGGTCCTGCATTCCCTGGGCCTGAAGCCCCCTTCTCCGCCAGACTTCCCCGCCGCCAGGTTGGATTTTTCCCTACGGACAGCGGTGGTCCAGCCCCTAAATGTCCTGACGGAGGAGGTACCGCAGCTTGATCTGCACGCCTTGGCAGAGTATCAGGCAAACCCGCGGGCCGGCGGGAACCGCGGCCCGACAGCCGAGGAGATGGAGGTGGAACTGGAGGGCGGGCTGATCCTCTACCTGCCCAGGACCCGGTTGGTCACTCTGTTCGTGCCCGGGCAAGGCCAGGTGGAAAAGCCCGCGCAACAGCTACAACCCGGCGACCGGATAATCATCTTCGTCGACGGCGTATACGATGACCTTTTCGAGCGCATCAGCGAAGCCTTGCAGCCGCTGGTACGGGTGGAGGAACGGCTGTACTTGGAATTGTGGGAAGCAGCCAAGCGAGCCCTGCAAGCGCAGTATCCCAACCTGGCGGAGTTGCACCGCGAGCTGGCACGTCGCGGCCTGGAACGTGACCCCACAACGGTACGAAGCTGGTTTACCCAGGGGCAGACCCTTGCCCCCCAGCAGTACGATGACTTCCTGCTTCTGACCGGTATCATGGGGCTCCCCGAGACTCTAAAGCGCCCCCAGCTGTGGCAGGCCATCGAGAATCACCGCACGAGGCATCGCCAATTGGGCCGGCTGCTGCACCGAGTGCTGGAGAGCATCGTCAGCGGCAGCGGGTACGAGGGGTCGTTGCGGGAAGCGAGGCAGCAGGGGATATCCCTGGAAGAGTTGCTCAGCGCGGTGGATGTGAGGAGGGTAGTTCGACGCTCATGAGCCAGATCAGCTACAACGACGAGATCAAGCTGGTGGATCACCTGACGCGGGTGCTGGAGCACCGCCTGGCGGGACGTGACCCGAGACGTCATGTGGCACGGCAGCCGGTGGACGTATGCCAGCTGGGCGTGCTGGCCCCTTATGACCCAAACGCTGATACCTATAAGCAGCCCAGCAGCCTGGGGCTGGAGTTCATGGTGCACGACGGAGAGCCGGGAAGCATCGAGGTCGAGGGCCAGCTTGCCTTCTACGTTCGGCGGCTGCCCACGCTGGCCGAGCAGCAGTCCGTCGCTGGCGAAGCGAGCGGAGGCGGAGAGGGTACCCTGGTCGAGGTCATTGAGCGCTGTGATCTATCCTTTGGCCCACTGGAGCTCCCGCTCGCGGACGGGGATGACCGCGGGCACATACAGCAGTTGCTGGACAAAGCAACCCAGTCTCTGGCAGCGCGAGCCGATGCGTGGCGCGTGATCGACCGCAGGCCCTCGGTACCCGCGAGCGCCACAACCTCAGCAGAGGCTTTCACCAAGTGGTTGCAAGGAGCCTTGGAAAACAGGCCGCTCGACATCCCCCCCCTTAAGGTGCGCCTGCAAGTGGTGGCCCGGCACTATGGGGACCGCAAGCGCGTCACGGTATACCTGCGCAACGAGACCCCCCAGGGCGACAACCCCACCGAGAACAACTACCGGATCATCGCGGACGTGCGGTTGCGGGTGCGCGTGCAGGGCACGCTGGTCCCGGTGGAGATCCTCCCTGTGGCCGAGGATTACCAGTTTGACCGCAACGTGTGGGTAGTCGGAAGGAACTGCGGAGCGCTGCGGGAGGGTAACTGCTTGACCACCCGCTGCCTGGCTATATACCGCCAGAAACGCATGACCACGCGCTCTGAGCCCCCGGCCCCCTTTCAGGATCTGGCCCAACGCCCTCTCGAGGTGCTCCGGGGCATCCACGAAGCCATGCGGGCTTACGCCCAATCCTGGGAGCAGGAACTGGACCGCAGAGGGTATACCGGCGAGTTCGCCGAGGCGGCTCGGGCGGACCTGCGGCAGTTCCGCGAGGAGATCCACCGCTTCGCCGCCGGATTGGCCGCTCTCCGGGCCGACGCCCGACTCGAGCAAGCCTTCACCGCCATGAACCGGGTCTTCGCCCGCATGTCCCCTTACCCCAGTTGGCGGCTGTTCCAGATCGTCTTCATCGTCAGCCAGCTGCCCGCCCTCGCGCTGCGCGAGGGGATCACGGCAGGCGAGTGGGCTGGGGAGCGCTACGAGTGGGCCGACGACCTGGAGCGGGCGGTGGTGCTGTGGTTCCCCACCGGCGGCGGCAAGACCGAGGCGTACCTGGGTTTAGTCTGCACGGCCATGCTCTACGACCGCCTGCGGGGCAAGAGGCTGGGGGTCACCGCCTGGCTGCGCTTCCCCCTGCGGATGCTCTCGCTGCAGCAGTTGCAGCGAGCCATGCGCGTGCTTTACGGGGCGGAGCAGGAGCGGTTGGCGCTGGGCCTCGAGGGGGACCCATTCCGGCTGGGCTACCTCGCGGGCAGGGGAAACTCGCCCAACCAGCTCGACGACGCCGAGTTGCAGCGCTGGAGCCAGCCGGGCGAGCGGGAGAAACTGCGCCTGGTGCCCAACTGCCCAGCCTGCGGGGGGCTTGACACGGTGGAAGTGCATCCCCAGGCTGCCCGGTTGTGCTTCGAGCACCGCTGCCGGCAGTGCGGATACCAGCTTCCACTGGACGTGAGCGACGCCGAGGTGCTGCGGCACCAGAGTACGGTGGTGGTGGGCACGGTGGACAAAATGGCGGCGCTGGCCCATCAGCCCGCGCTGAGCATGCTCTGGCAGGTGCGCAGGCGCTGCCCGCAGCATGGGTACTTCCTGGACAAGTGCCTGGTGAAGAACTGCTCCGTAAACAGCCGGCAACTGCAGACCGTAAACACCTACGACCCTGGGCCAAGCTTGCACATCCAGGACGAGCTCCACCTGTTACAAGAGGAGCTGGGGGCCTTCGCCGGGCACTACGAGACGACGATCCGCTCCCTCGAGCCCAAGCCCGCCAAAGTGCTGGCCGCCACGGCGACCATCGCCGGCTACGAGCACCAGCTCAGGCACCTCTACGGGGTCCGGCACGCGGTGCGCTTCCCCGGTCGCGGGATGGACCGCTACCGCACGTTCTACAGCGAGGTGGCGCGGGATGAGGGGCAAGAAAAGATCGCGCGGGTCTTCCTCGCGTTCTGGAGCCGCCCCCACCCCGCCGAGAGCTCGGCCTTGGTGCACCGCATCCTTCTGGACGAGATCAAGCAGCTCGCCAGCGACCCTTACGAGCTGAGCGCCGTGGTAGGCCGCACCTTGAGCCCAGATGAGGCCAGCGCTTTGATCCAGCTCTACTCCACCTCGCTGGCCTACGTGGGCAGCCGGGCCAACGGCAGCCGAATCAAGGACGCCCTGGAATCAGGGCAGGTCTTCCGGGTGGAATACACCCACAACAAGTCCACCCCGGCCCACATCGCCCAGGTGGTGAGCCTGATCGAGCACCCGCCTCCGTTTGGGTCGGAAAGCTTCCTCAATGCGCTGGTGGCCACCAACATGATCAGCCACGGGGTGGACCTCGAGCGCATCAACCTCATGACCCTGGACCGCCTGCCGGGCACCGTTGAGGAGTACATCCAGGCCTCAAGCCGGGCCGGGCGGCAACACGTGGGCCTGGTGGTGGTCATCCTGGCCAGTTATAATCTGCGCGCTTCCAGCGTGTATAGCCGCTTCGTGGAGTACCACGACAACCTCGAGCGCATGGTGCACCCGGTGGCCATCAACCGCTTCGCCCGATTCGCCCTGCACCGCACCCTACCCGGGGTGCTGGCTTCGGTGCTCCTCGGGCGGAGTCGCTCCGGTGTGAACAGGCTGTGGGAGCGGGAGGGTGCCCGCCAATACCTGTCGCAGCAGCGGCTGCAGGTGCTGAGGGAGCTTAAGGAAGCCTACTGCCTGGGGGCAGGGGTCTATCCGCTCGACCTCGAGCAAGCCATGGCGGTCGTGTTGGAGGAGGAGCTAGACCGATTGCAGGTCACGCTTTCGAGCAGCCAGGAACGGTACCTGACGAAGGCCATCCACCCGATGACCAGCCTCCGCGACGTTGAGGAAGGGGTTCTGGTCAACCTGGCAGCAAGCTACTCGGTCGAGGATGCAAAGTGGTTCACGCGGGGGGGGGCTGATGGAACGGGGTAGGACACAAATCCTGTACAACTTTTTGCCCGGGGCGCTGGCCGAACATGAGGACTTCGGCATGAGCCGGGTAATAAGCGTGGAACTGGATCCCCAGGTAGACGTCAACCAGCGGGCGCTGTTGAATCTTGTTGACGACTACGTGAGGCGCTGGGAGTTCGACGGTAGGGCCTTCCATCAGGGTTATCCCACCAACCGGCTGAATCCTGCTGCTTTTGCGATAGGGCGGCCAAACCGCGTGCTGATGGAGCCCTTCCCCAGCAGCTTCAGTTGCGCGCGCTGCGGCTATACCGCGAAGCTGGTCAGCCTCAAGCGGAGGAGGGCTCGTCCTGGGATGTGCCCGCGCTGCCAAGGCGCGCTGGGACGGATGACGGTGGTCCAGGTCCACAACTGCGGCGCGCTGCAAGAGCTTTCTTTCCCCGATGAGTATGACTCGAGGTACCGCGGCCACGATCTCCGGTTATTCAACCCAGGACGTACCCGCGATGCCCGTTGGTACTCCCTGACTTCGAGTAAAGAGCTTGGCGGGTTGCGGATGTGGCCCTGCGATTGCGGGTACAGCAAAGCAAAGCCCGATGAAAAGTTCCAGCGTCAGGTGGAGGCCAAGGAACCAACCAACCACCTCGCACACGTGCTGCCGTTCCTCAATTTCGACAAGGAGCAGGAGAGCCTGCTCATCAGCCTAGAGAAATCGAGTGAGGGGTTGTTGCTGGCCAAGCTGTGGGGTCTCCTGCCGGGCAAGGTGCGGGAGGTTTTGGCCAAAAAGCAACCCAGCCCCGAAGTCCAGCAACTCCTCGAGGAGCTACGACAGGTGGCGCCAGAGCGGGCACGGGCCATGGAGGCTCTGATGAAGGACGACCCTTCCTCACAGGCGCTTTCCGAGGTGAGTCGCCTCACTGCAGGTGCCATCATCGGGCCGCCGAGCCGTCACCTGGTGGAGCACGCCATTCTAGAAGACACCTCCGAGCTCACCACCCCCGCGATGGCAGCGGCCCGATGGAGCACCCTGGGCGGGTTCGATACCGGGTCCTACTTGCAGGAATTTGAGCAGGTGAGGGGGCTGCTGGGGTTCGGCAATGTCCGGCTGATCAGCAACTTCCGTATCGCACTGGCTGCAATAGGATACACGCGGGTTTCCCGCGATCCCCAGCGCAGTATGCTGCGGGCCTTTCCTGCGGTTGACGGAAAGACTCCCATCTACTGCGTGCCCACTGAAACTGAAGCCATCTGGTTCCAGCTAGACCCCACGTCCGTGCTGCGTTGGCTGGTGCGCAACGGTTTAGCACCAAAGGAATCCCAGGGCGCTGAAGCTTGGGCTGAGCTCTGGCGCCTTGGCCTGCGGGGCGGGGCTTTCCACGCCTCACAGGATGAGGCGCCCACCCTGGTGTACACACTGCTTCATACCATTTCCCACCTCATGATGCAGCACATCGTCTGGAGCGGCTTCGCCCCGGAGAGTATCGGGGAGTATCTGCTGCCCGAGACGCTGGGCTTGATCCTCTATGCCAACCGCTACGCGGCCAGCAAGATCGGCGGGTTGACCACCCTCTTCGAACAGCAGCTGCCCTACTGGCTGGAGGAGGTCCACCAAGACGGCCGTAACTGCATCTACGACCCGCTGTGCGCCGAGGAAGGGGGTAGTTGTGTAGGCTGCACCCACCTCGAGCACAACTGCATCGACTTCAACCACCGTCTGAGCCGCCTGGTGCTGTACGGAGGGAGCCACCCGGTGTACGGCCAGCTGCGAGGGTTCTGGGAGCCATGACTTGGTCCTCCGAAACCCTACGCCTGTTGGGGGCAGCACTCTGGAGTCGGTTGGGCCAGCCGGTCGCAGCCAACGACCTACTGTGGGCGGATAGCCTTTTAGGGGAAGGAGGATATCTTTGGCTCTACGATGCCCTGCAGCGTCACGGTGCCTTAGAGGGCGGGCGGTTGCAGGCCCAGGGGCTGGCCGCGTTCCTGGGGGGCTATGCGGATCACAGCGACCTTCTCTGGACACTCCCCAACCGGGAGAGTAGCTACGCAGCAGCCATCCTGGAAGCTATCGCCAGTGCCGAGCAACACCTGTGGCTGGTAAGCCCTTACCTGGAACAGCAGGGCATGGCTCACCTCGGCGACGAGCTTCTGAGGGCACTCTGGCGTGGGACTGCCATCTCAATCATCACCCACGACGCCCTCGAGCCGGGGAGTCCCCAGGCTAGGGCGCTGGCCCGGCTGCAGCAAGAGGCGCTGCGCGTACAGGGAACGCTGGCTATCTACAGTGCTCAGATGGAGAAGGGCTTGTTACACGCCAAGATCGTGGTGGCGGATCGGAGATGGGGAGTGCTTGGCAGCGCGAACCTAACCGATCCCGGGCTCCGCTGGAACGTGGAGATCGGGCTGCGCTTTGGCGAACAGCATGCGAGAGCTGTGGTTGCCCAACTAGAGGCGCTGTGCCGAGAAACGTGGCTGGTGCGCATCGCGTAGTCTGAACCCCAATACGCCCATACCCCGGGCCCCGAGCTATGTGGCCGCGACCTACGGCTGGGGGTGGCCCCTTCCCGCAAAGGGGCTGTGCGCCCGGAGCCAGAGGGCGCGGATTCGTCCCCTGGCTGCATCGATGGCTTCCGCGGGGGTCGGCGCCCCGAGACTGACCTGGCCCACTGGCGACCAGGAGGCCGGGCGCCAGCGTGAGCCCTGACTGCCCCCCGTTAACACCGCCGCCCCCCGCCCCCATAACAAGGGTGGAGGACGACGATGGCACGAGCACGAGCCGAGATCGAGCCCCGCGGGAGCCTCAGCCTGGCCGAGGTGCGCGAGGAACTCCTCGCCACCCTGGACGAGCACGAGCGCCGTGAACCCCGCCGAGGGCGGCGGTGGGCGGGCTGGGAGGAGCGCCGGTTGGCCCTGCTGGAGGCCTACTGAGCGCTACGGCGGCTGGAGCTGCTGGCCTGGCGCGGGGAGTGGCTGGCGCTGGCGGGGGCCGAAGCCCCGCCGTGAGGGCCGGGTCCCCGGCTCGAGAGGTGATCTCGTGAGGAACCCCTCGCTGCCTCTGCCGTTTCTAGTACCCTGGCCCTGCTGCTGGCCGAGTGTCCCCGTCCGGGTCGAGAAGCCCTTCAACGCCCTCGTCATGGCCGAGGACCCCGCCGGCCCCCGCAGGCTCATGGTCGTGCAGCATGAGGTGGAGCCTTTCAAGGCCTCCCTCAGGCGTCAGAACCCCTCCGCGCCCGGTCCCTCTCCCTGCTGGCACCGGGGGTCCAGGGCAGGCGTGCTTCCCGGAACGGCCGCCTGCCCCCGGACCCCGACCGCCGGACCTTGAACCCCACCACCCGGTTCCCGGATAGTGGGGGCCATGGATCAGGACCACGCCCTCGACGACCTTCGCACCAGCCCGTACATGAGCCGCCTTTCCGGGGAAGCGACCTGCACGCTCACGCTGTGGGTGCTAGCCCCGAAGTCTGCGCCGCAGCCGGCCCCCCGCCTGGCGTACGGCCACGTCGTCCCGGCGCCCCATGCCCTCACTGGCCGGTGGGGAAAGGCGGATGTTGAGGGAGACCCCCGCCTGGTGCGGCTGACCCTCCACGCTCCCGCCGAGAAACTGTGGCGGCTGACCCAGCGCCTCCGGGCTGGCGAGAACCTTCAGGCCGCCTGCGCTGCGGCCGGTCTGCCCACCCCGGACCCCCTATACGGGTGGCTGGTGCTGGCGGCGACCCCGGAGGGAGCCCGCCGCGCTTACCGCTGGCGCCCAGTAGCCCTGCTGGGCTGCGTGGGCGATGCCAGCCGGGGGGAGGTCCGCTTGAGCTACGTGCCGGAGGCGATCACGGCCACGGGGGCCCTAACCTGCGTGGATAAGATGCGGCTGTGCAGGGAGGCCGGCCTAGGTTGGCAAGGTCTGCGGAGGGTCCTGGAGGTGCTGAGCTCCGAGACCGGGCTCGACTTCCGCGGCCGCGACGCCGGGCGCCTGGGCGACCTGGAATTCCTCGACGCCACAGGGGTAGACGACCAGGGGAAGCCCATGGTGAAGGCCGAGACGGTGCGGGTGCCGCTCGACCCGGCCACCCTGGAGCCGGCGAGCGAGGCCACCGACCGCACCCTGACCTCGGTACGGCGTGTCACGGTGCGCCTGGAGCCGGAGGCACTCGAGCCCGGCTCCCAGGTGCTGCTGGGCTGCCGGCTGCGCAGCGGCGGTGAGGTGATCCTGGCCGAGGCCGTCGAGGCTACCGTGGGCGAGGGGGGGCTCGAGGAGCCCTTCACGGCGCCCGGCGAGGTCGACGGGGTCGATGTCGCGGTCTGGCAGCAGCAGGACGGTCGCTGGCGCCTGTGGTACGAGGCGTCCTGGGGAGTCATCCAGCAGATCAACGTGACGATGGCCGTGCCCGCAGGCCGCGGGGTCATCGAGTCAGGGTGGACCCGCGAGTACGGCAAGCCCGGGTCGCGGGCCGCAGCCCCTACCCGGGCCGCGGCGGCGTTCGAGCAGGTGACCTACCAGCCGGCGGTGGTGGGCGACCCCGGCCGGTCCCTCGCCCCCTGGGTCCCTGCCGCCGCGGAGGCCCGCCAGCTCGCCGCACGGCTGTTCCCCGAGCCGTCGGGCGCCCGCTGGTTCGCCCACGACTGGAGCGACAAGGACGCGCCGGGCTTCGTCGATTTCGTCGACTGGTTCAAGGGGCTCACCGCCGACCCGGCGGCCTCCCGCGTCTTGCTGCTCGACCCCTACTTCGACGACTTGGGCGTCGAGTTGCTGGCGAGGGCCAGGTCCCAGAACGCCGAGTACGAGGTCCTGACCTGCAGCCAGCAGCGCGGCGACGGCGACGGGGCGGAGGAGGCCGCCAACGCCGAGCCGCCGCGGGCCCGGCGGCTGCTCGCGGCGGCGATGAAGCTACGGAAGGTGCTGTCGGGCCTACGGGTGCGCGTCCTCGACCTCCGCAGCGTCAAGGGGGGCAAGCAGGGCCTGTTCCACGACCGCTACCTTCTGGTCTACGGACCGGACGACCAGCCGCTGCGGGGATTCAACCTCTCCAACTCGATCCAGTGGCGCCACGAACGCTACCCGCTGCTCGCCACACCGATCCCCGCCGACGTACTGCCCGACGTCGCCGAGTACGCCCGGCAGCTACGGGAGGCCCAGCCGCCCGCGGTGCACGAGGCGAAGGTGCTCACGCTCTACGACACGGCGCAGGCCGCGGCTGCTGCTCCCCCTCCGGAGAACCACAGCCGTCGCGAGCTCGCTTGGCACCGCCGCTTCTACGCCGCACTGCTTGGCGACTCGTCCCTGGGGGCGCTGGAGGAGCCAGCGCTGTACCAGGAGCTACACCGGCGCGGGTTCAACCGCTCCCCCGACGCCCACGACCCCGACCTAGAGCGGGTGGCCTCCGGGTATTCCGCCCTCGCCCGCCGACTAGAACAGGCGGGCGAGGGGGAATTTGCCGAGCTGTGGAGCGCGCTTCTGGGCTTCCTATGCACCGTCAACGGCCCCGAGACCGTGTTCGACGCGGTGGCGGCCCACAGCTCGGGGCTCGGGGATCGGCTGGAGCGCTTCCTGCTGGGGGCCACAGGGCTCGACGCGCCGATCGGCAGCCGCGGATGCCCCCAGGGCCTCCAGGAGGCCGGGTGGCTCGTCCTTTTCAAGGACCCGGCTCCCGGCCTTGGGCACACGCGGTTGCTCGAGCCGGTGCCCGGGGCCTGGGGGATCCGCCTCACCGCACAGCTGCTCCTCCGGCTAGACCCGGAACGGGTGGTGGGGGCCCTCGAGGCCATGCACGCCAGGGCGTGCAGCATAGAGGTGGCCAACGCCGATGGCGCCGACGAGATGATCCTGTGGGTCCGGGCCGTACTGTCGACGCTGCACCGGGCCCTGGAAGTCCGGCGGGACGACGCACTCATGCGTGCGCTGCTCCGCAGCCCGGTGCCCCTGCTGCGCCGGCTCGCCGTGGGGCACCTCGCCCGCGCCTGCGCCGAGGCGCCCTACCCGCGCTACTCCGCCGAGGAGGCGCTCACGCTGTTGGACGCGGCCCCGGGCGCGCCGGCTCGGGCTGAGCCAGCGCTGGAGTGGCTCGACTGCCTGCTCGCCGAGGGCGCCGGGCAGCGCGAGCACCCCCGCGTGTCCGGCCTGCGGCGCGCGCTCTTCGGGCGGCTCACGGACACCCTCCCCGACCAACGCGTCCTCGAGGCGGTGGACAGGGCGCTCAGAGCCCTCGAGCTCGAGGGCCGCGAGGCGGGGAGGGCCGCCCGCCTTCTGCAGGAGGAATGGGTGTCCGGTCTGGTGGAGGCGGGGAGGCTCACGCCCGACGAGGCCGCCGGCCTGTGGCAAGACCGGCTCGTCGGGCGGCTGAAAGACTGGCTTCGCGGGCCGCGTGCCGGTGAGGGGTGGGGTGGCTCGGACCGCTTCCGCCGCGGCCTCGACGACGAGCTCACCGAGGCCGCGGCGGCGGCCCTGGCGGGGGCAGGCCTGGCCGCACTCGACCGCTGCGCCGCTGAGCTCGAGCCCCTAGTCAAGAAGGCGCGGCGGACCCTGGGCAGGCCCTGGATCCGGGCCAAGGACCACAGCGCCTTCTCCCGCGCCCGGGGGGTACTCGTGTGGGTTGACCTGCTCCTGACCCGGGTCAGGCTGGCCGGGGTCGGAACACTGCCGCCGGGTTGGGGGCGGCTCGAGGAGGCCCTGCAGCCGCTCCGCGCGGCCTTCTGTACCGAGGCGCTGCACGACCTCGGCGCGCTCGGGGAGGCCTACGCCGCGGCACGGCGCCAGCTGCCGGAGTGTTCCGATCCGGACACCCTGGAGGCCTAAGCCCCCGCGGGCCGGCGGGGTTCGGGCCAGACCCGGACATCCCCCGCGGGATCCGCCCGGTTTACCCACCGCCCTGGTCCCGTGGCTACCCAAACCCCGAATCTCGCTGCTGTGGGTAGCGGCGGTGAGCGACCGTGGCCGCTTCGCCTGCCTGGCTGAGGTCTGCTCCGAAGACCCCTGCGACACACCTACAACAGCGGCATGCTCCTGGTGGCCTTCCGTAAGGTGCTGGCGGAGGGGGGGCGACGTCGGGCCGTCAGACCGTGGGGCCACGGGGTCACGGGGCCGCGGGGGCTACGGCAGGCGCGGCAGCTTGCGGGCGGCCTCGGCCAGGCGGCCGGCGGTGGCGTGCAGGTAGATCTGGGTGGTGCTGATGGAGGCGTGGCCCAGCAGGTCCTTGACCGCGTCGAGGGCCACCCCCGCCTCGACGAGCGCGGTGGAGTAGGCGTGGCGCAGCTTGTGGGGCGTGGCGCGGGCGCGGTCGACCCGCGCGCGCTGGGCCAGTCGGGCGAAGGCCTTCTCCACCCACGAGGCCGAGGGGACCCGCCCGGCGTGGGCGGGCTTGGCGGGGTTGGCGAAGGCGAAGAGGGGGCCGCGGGCGCGGGAGGGCCGGGGCGGGGCCAGCCACTCGGCCAGCGCCTCCTGGGCGGTGGGGGACAGCGGCACCAGCCGCTCCTTGTCGCCCTTGCCCACCACCCGCACCGCCGCGGGGAGCTCCCCCTCCCACACCAGCCCCTCCACCCGCAGCGACAGCGCCTCCGACAGGCGCAGGCCGCTGCCGTAGAGGAAGCGGATGAGCGTGGACAGGAGCCGCTCCTCCCGCTCGGCCCGCGTGGCCTCGAGCAGCCGGGCGATCTCCTCGCGCGAGGGGTAGCGGGCCAG
>NZ_KE387028.1:49061-49206 GCF_000430045.1 Calidithermus chliarophilus DSM 9957
GGCCAGCCGCCGGCCCGCGCGGGGCCGGGCCACCGAGAGGGTGGGATCTTCCACCTCCCCGCCCCGCACCTCCCGCTGCCAGCGGTAGTAGCCGCGGATGGCGGCCAGCACCCCCTGGGCCCGGCGGGGCCGGAAGCCGCGCTCC
>NZ_KE387028.1:49306-82806 GCF_000430045.1 Calidithermus chliarophilus DSM 9957
AGGTCGTAGAGGTAGCGCCGCACCCCCCGCGGGCTGTGGCCCTTCTCCAGCAGCAGGTAGCGCTCGTAGGCGGCGAGCTCCCGCCCCTGCTGCGCGGCCGCGCCCTCGGGGAGGGGGTTGCCGCCGTTACCCACGGGTCCTGACACGCTCGCTCCGCCGCCCTTCCCCTCACTCCCCGGGCAGGCCCTCGTCGACGACCAGCAGCGCCCCGGGCACCAGCGCCCGCGCCGCCTCCAGCAGCTCCGCGCGCGCCCGGGAGGCGGCGTCGAGGGGGGCGGTGCGCTCGGCGAGGGTGCGCCCGTCGCGGGGGTCGGCCAGCCGCCAGGTGGCCCGCCCGCCGGGGCGGTCGCGGCGCAGCAGCAGCAGGCGGGGGTTGCGGCAGTCGTCCCAGGTGTACACCTGGCCCACCGGGCGCTCGGGCCCCCCGGCGGGGAGCTGGTCTTCGGGTCGTTCCTCGGGCTCCACAGCTTGCTCCTCCGTCTCCGTCCTGCCGATTCCTGCCGATTGTACCCGCCACGCCCGCCGGCCTCCTAGCCCGGCCGGCGCCGGGGGAGGGGGTGCTCGCCCCGGGTTTCCTCCCAGGCCCCGACCCCCAGCGCCCCCTCGCGGAGCCAGCGCTCGAGGGGGTCCTCCGCCTCGAAGGCGGCCAGGACCTTGGCGAACCCCTCCGGGCTCAGGTAGTGCCAGCGCGGGCCCTCGAGCCGCTCCCAGTCCGCGAAGGAGACCGTGCTGGCCACGCCGTCGGCGCGGCTCCAGTGGATCCAGTGCAGCCTCATCCGGTCGAGGCCGTGCGGGGCCAGCAGCTCCTGGCGCACCTTGCGGCAGACTTGCTCTAGGGCGTTGGTGACCGAGGGGCCGCCGTGGTCGTCCTGGTCGCGCAGCACCACCAGCACCACCAGGCCCAGCCGGTAGACCTCGACCTCGCAGCGGCCCTCGCCGCCCCCCAGGCCGGGGTAGGCGAAGGCGGGGTGGGAGATCTCCTTCATGGTTCCCTCCGGGATGGCCTCAGTGTAGCACATCATCCGTGAAAGGTACATTTCACGGATGATGTGGGCGGTGCCAAGGCACCCCCTGGCCGCACCGGATTTTCAGCCCTACTAGGAATGACCCACAGGCGCTGGGGCCAACCTCGGCCGCCGGTTCACGGGGGGAAGACATAAACCTCCGATGAGGAAACGGTGCCCGCGCCAAGTAAGCGGCGACGTCGGCCGTTCGCAGCTGCTCAACAGCAAGGGCGAGTTCATGCGGGTCGTGGACCTGGCCATAGAGCGTGAATTGCTCCCCCAAGGAGAGCACCCGGTCCAGCGGGGACGCCGTCAGCTGCAGATGGGCGACGGCGACCTGTTCCTCCAGACCCTCGAGCAACCCAGCCGGGCAACCCTCACCCTCCAGGGCACGGAAGGCCGCCTGGATCCCTGGACCGACCTCCCCCCGGAGTTCGGCATCGTAGCCCACGATCACGAAACAGCCCGTCCACGCGGCTGTGGCCTGTGGCGCGACGAGCAGCGAGGTGGCCACCCCGCCCAGCTCGAGCGCCTGGACGAAAGGGAGGCGCCGGTCGGTGAGCATCTGCCGCACTACGGCCTCGGCCGCAAAGTCGGGGTGCCCCGGGGGCACGCCTGGCACCACCGCAACCGCGATCGGTTCGCTAAGACCTGGAGCGCCGCCGGACAGGCCAGCCGGGCAAGGGGGGTGGTACCCGGTCGGTGGGCGGGGATCGGAAGGTGAAGTCAGCGAGATTCGCTCCGCCCACTCAAGCACCTCGTCCCAGTCAAAGTTCCCGCCGACGCAGACGGCGGCGTTGGCAGGGGTGTACCACCTCCTGTGGAACGCGCGCACCGCGTCGACAGTGGCACGCTGTAGGTCGGCAGCGCTGCCTATGGGGCTGAGGCTACGCCCCGATATGCGCCGCCAGACGGCCTCGACGGCACGCGCCATTGCGTCGGTGCTTGTCTCGGTCATTTCATTGAAAATAACGGCCTTCTCCGCTATCAAGTCCTCAGCCGCAAACGTAGGGGCGAATACCAGGGTGGCCAGCCCGTCTAGGAGGGTGGCAACGTGCTCCGGTCGCGTCACCCCAAAGTAGCAGACGTAGTCTCTGGCCGTGTGGGCGCTGACCCAGGCACCGCAACGGGCGAGCTCACCACCGGGGGCCAGCAGGCGCCGGGTCTCGCGGAAGATCAGGTGCTCCACGAGGTGGGCGACGCCCTCGAGGCCGCTCTCCTCGCAGCGACTTCCCGCCTTGACGAAAAGCGCGATCGCAGCGTAGGACGACCCGTCCATGGGCAGCCCGAGGGCGCCGAGGCCGGTACCTATACCCGTATGCCAAGTGAGGACCGCCACCTTAGCCCTCCTCCAGCGGTTGATCCGATTCGACCACCGCCCAGTGGCAGGTCGGGTCGGCGGTAGCAAGCCGATCCAGCAATCCTTCCAATGTCGCCGCCTCACAGAGGGCTACCAGATCATCGAGGGCCCGGGGAGAACCCCACAGGGCCAAGTGCTCCGCCAAGGCCACGGCTCGAGCGGCCGGGGCGTGGTCCTCCTCGAGGAGCTTGAGCACCGTGAGGCTGCGGTACTTCTCGAACTTTGGATCGTCCAGCCAGCCACCTACACTGGCTAAGGCTCCCGCCAGCGCGTGGTACGCCGGTCTGGCCCGGTCAGCCGCGGTTGAGAGCAGGACCACGGGCAAGCCATAGCTCCCCGCCAGTTCCCGGGAGCAGTTGGCCGAGTAGATCAGTCCGTCCCGGTTGCGCAACGCCTCCACCAGTAGTGCGCTTGTGTCGGCGGCTAAAGCATGGCAGAGGATGTGGGTGTACACAAACGACTCCGGATCCTGGGGGAGCGGCGGAAGCGCGCACGCGACGACGGCGTGGCGTCCCAAGCTTCGGGCGCGCACGGTACGGGTGGGGCCGAACGTCACGGGCAACGCCTCTATAGGCAGACCGCGGACCTGCTCCAGCAGGTCCTCTGGCTGCTCAGCCCCCACGATGGCCAGGTTGGCACCCTCCGGGCCGAGCCGGGCGAGCAGTGCGGCAGCCTGCGCCGCTCCCGGCCCGGCCGACCAAGCCGGGAGTCCGTTGTGACTCTGCGCATACACGAGGCGCCGGAGCACCACTGCGGGGGGCTCTGCGCTCGAGGGGGTGGGCTCGCTGCGGGCGCGAGTGTCCAGCAGTCCCCGGATGAGTGCCTCCCCTTGTATGGCTGAAACGCTGAGCAACTCCCGCAGGAAGCTTACGACTTCCGGTAGCTTTTTCCGGCGGGCCACGAAGGTGAGCGAGGCGGTGTGGGGCCCCAGCGCCTTCGTGACGGTGACGCCCCCGGCCTCGAGGGCCTCAACCCAGGGCTCCACGGCACCCCAGGTGGCCTCGAATACCGCTTGCGCAAGGCCGGACCAGCCTGGAGGGTCGGCAGCATACCCGAGAGGCAGCGTCAGCCGCGCTGCGGAGAGGACGGTGCGCGGTTCGGGGCACACCGCCACCAGCAGGCCGTTTTCGAGGTGTTCGTATACCAAATTCAGGCGCTCCCAGCGGTTTGGACGGGTTCGGCTGCGCGGATAAACTCAGGCACCAGGCTGTCCAGCATGAAGTTGAAATTCTCGGTGCGCTCACCACGGAGTGCCCGGCGCAGGCGATCGAGGAATGCGATAATCCCCGCCGACCCGGTGCCGAAGTCGGTCGAGATCCTGAGCAGCTGCTGGCCGGGGAAGGCGAGCCCGGACAGCCGCTCGACCCGGAATAGGAGGATGCCGTCGGCGGTCCGGTGGGCCTCCTGCAGGAAGCGCGGGTCTCCGGTGAACTCATACACGTCCAAAAGGGTGTTGCCCAGCCCAGCGAGCCCCTGGAAGAGGTTGGGGAAGGCCGTGTACCAGCGGCAGCAGTCGGGGATGAGCCGGTCGAGCACCCCCTTGTAGCGGGTCTCCCCAGTGTAGCGCCAATAGCGCAGAAGCGCCGTCACCACTCCCGCGCTCCCGTCGACCCAGTAGTGGCTAACGACGTTGTCGTCAGGATCGTTCGGGTCTCGCTTGAGGCTATCGACGTCAGGCATTTCGGGATAAGGCATCACATGTCGCAGGTCCCACTCCAGCGCCTCCTTGCCGAGTTCAAGGTACGCCGCGTCTTGGGTGGCGTGCGCAAGGTACAGGAGAAACAGAGCTACGCCGCTTCCACCCCGGGCGTATCCGGTGTACTTTTGCAGCTGTTGGGAGGTCCACAGGGTCTCCCGGTTCTCTACAGCTCGCTGCCGTATCTCCCTCCCGGCCCGGTCGGCCTCGTCGAGCCACCGCTGCTGCCGGGTCCGCTCGTAGGCCGCCAGGCAGGCGAGGCCGTAGCCGCTCGTCCCGTAGAAAAGGCTGCTCTCCTCGAACAGGAGCGGGTGCCTGGAGGCGAGCCGTAGCAGCCGATCTGCCAGGTCCTCGAGGCCCTGCTCCCGCAGAACCCAGGAAACGCCGCAGAGCCCCAGGTAGAGCCCAGGGGTCATCCGCTCGGCGTTGAGGTGGCGGTAGCCTTTGTCGAGAACCCAAGCCAAGACCCAGCCTGGAACCGGCTTCCCGATCGTCTTGAGGGCGTGGACCACCCCAGCCACGCCGTAGGCCACGCTCAGCGGGTTGGACTGGCGGGAAGCGATGTCACCCGGGAAGAGGCGGGTGTCACGTGAGGAGTCCGCGCTGCTCAGGATGTACTCCACCGCCCGGTCCACGACGGACTCGAGCACGTCCTCCGGCGGCAAGGTGTCCAGGTCCTGCGGTTCCAGTGGCACCACGCCGTCCTCAAGGACGCGCACGACCTCCTCGACGGTCGGCCGCTCCGCAGGGTCGGGGCTCAGCAGCCCAGCGATGGCGCCGGCGCCGTGGACCTGCTTAGGTAGCCCGAAGTACGCAGCAGCCCTGTCCAGGAAACGGCCAGCTGCCGCCGGCTCGAGCTGAAACATCAAGTTCCCCGGCAGCAGGTTGTGCAGAAAGATCGCCCCGAGGGAGTAGGCGTCGTCCGCCCAGTCCCGGGCCCCCTCCTGAAAGTGCCGTTGGCTGGCGAACCCCGGGGTCGAGAAGCGGTTGAATGCGTCCACACCGCACTCCACGCTGCTCTCGAGGTCGATAAGCTTTACAGTCCCCCGTTTGGGGTCCGTTAGCACCACGCACCACGTTCCTCACCGAAAAGTCGCAGTGGAGCACGTTATGCCGTTTGAACTCTAGCATCGCCAGTGCGAGGTGGTACCAGACCTTGCCGATCTCCTCCAGGTACCGCCTGCGGTCGTCCGGGCCCGGGTTGATCCGGCTGATCACCGGGTTGTGTCCCATCACGAACGTCACCAAGTCCATGCCCTCAACGAATTCCTCCGCGAGGAAGAGGTGCTCGCCTTCCTCGAACAGGGCGACCGGGGCGGGTACCAGCTCAGTAGGCGCGAGCTTCGCCAACAAGCGCCACTCCTTCCGGAGCCTGCCGACGGCGTCCAGCCCGTCGCCCACGTTCTCGGAAGTGTACGGGCGTGCTTCTTTGATCACCACGGCCCCGCCTGTCGTAGAGTCGGTTGCCCGGTATACGCCGCCACTGGTACTGAACGACAGCGCTCCCTCGACCACGAAGCGCCCCTGCCCCAACGTGAGGGTCTCGGTGGGACCCTCATCCTCCTCGCCAGGGTCGAAGGGGTCGGTGACCCAAGCGGGGCAGTGCCAGTAGGGAACCCGGAGGTCTGGCACGATACTCCCGTGCGGGTCCACCAGCTGCTGGGCAGCCCTGCCGTCGAGCGACAGCTCGGCCTTCCCCAAGAACGCCCCGTAGCAGTAGTGCACTACCTTGGAATCCTTGTACCTACGGTCCGAGAGCACATAAGGACCCTCGAACCCCTTGAACTCCTCGTATAACACTTCGCAGACGTGCTTAAACTGCTCGTCCGAGTTAGGGTAGACGACGATGAATTTGCACGCTGCAGGCCGAGGGTAGCCCTTCGAATTCATCCGGGTAAGGAGGCCAGGGTCCGAGACGCACTTGAAGGCAAGGTTCAGCTCAACGCAGACTCGGCAGGCCCGCTCGAGCACCTCTAATGACCGTCCTAGCGTGGATGAAAGGTGGATCTTCCAACCCTGGAGGCGAACCGGGTAGTTTGGGGGCGTGGCGAAGATCCAGACCTCACTGCGGATAACCTCCCACGAGGGAGGCACCAACCGGCGCACCACCTCGAGGTGCTCGTACGAGATCGGGATCCGGTCGGGCTTTTCGTAGAATTCGGGGTGTGCTGCCAGGAGCAGCGGTTCAAGTTCCCACTCCATATTCCTTGTACCTCACGCACTCAGTCCACAATGCCGTTTGCGCCGACAGGGGTGTTGTATGCCGCTGCCTGCAAGTCCCACAGCGCGCGGTATTCGCCGTTGAGCCACAGCAGTTCGGTGTGCGAGCCCTGCTCGACGACACAGCCATCCTTGAGTACGAAGATGTGGTCGGCCATCTGCACCGAGGCCAGGCGGTGGGTGATGAGGAGGACGGTCTTGCCCCGGCTGAGCTCGGCAAAGTTCAAATAGAGCTCGTGTTCGCTGCGAGGGTCGAGGGCGGCAGTTGGCTCGTCCAGCACAACCAGATCGGCAGTCTCGCCCCTCATGAACCCTCGGGCAAGCGCGAGCTTTTGCCACTGACCGCCGGAGAGCTCGATTCCCCCGAAGGGCCGCCCGATCTGGGTCTGGTAGCCCGCCTCGAGTGAGTCCACCACGGGTCCGATCCCCGACTTGGCCGCCGCTGCCTCGACCCGGGCCTCCAGCTGGGGGAGGTCAACTCCGCCGAGCGCGATGTTCTCAAACACGGTCAGGTTGTAGCGTGCAAAGTCCTGGAAAACTGCGGTGATGCGCCTGCGCCAAGCGTCGAGGTTGAGATCGCGCAGGTCGTGGCCGTTAACCAGGATCTGACCCTCCGTGGGGTCGTAGAAGCGCATCAGCAGCTTCACCAAGCTCGTCTTGCCCGCCCCATTCTCGCCCACGATCGCGTAGACCTTGCCGGGCTCTAGGGTCAGGCTGATGCCCTTCAAGACGGGCACCCCGGGTAGGTACGCGAAGCTGACGTCTCGGTACTCGACGCGGGGCGGTAAGGTGGGTTCGAGCCTCACCCCGTGCTTCTTCTCCGGGAGCCCAGGCTCCCGCGCCAAGTACTGCTGAAGCTGGCGCATGTAGAGCAGGTCATCCGCGAACGATGCCGACAGCTGGATGAAGTTCGCCAGGTTGTCCTGGATGCCGACGAGCGCCTGCAGGAACAGTACGAGCGCCCCGACCTGCGCCAGCCCCCGCAAGGCCTGGTCCGCGATGAAGAGGACGCAGGCCGCGATGACCCCGAGGTTCACCATTCCGAGCGCCGCAGCGAACGTTAGCGCCCGGACCCGGGCGGGAGTGCGGGCCGCGACCATGGTCTCGAAGGTCCGTCGGTACAGGTTGAGGAAGTAGGCGCCCAGGTTGAACAGCCGGACTTCTTTGGCGAACTGGGCGTCGAGCAGCACCGTGGCGTAGTGGGCAAGCTTGCGCGCCTCCACCATGGTGTGGCTCATCACCCGCCAAATCCCGTTCTGCAGGCTGGCGGCAAACGCGACTTGCGGGATGAGGCTGGCGAGCACCACCGCCGGGATCCACCAAGCGATGGGGGACAGGAGCGCGAGCAGGGCGGCGATAGTGATGAGGTTCTGAGTGAGGTAAAGGGTCCGTAGGACGAACATCGATGGCCGGGCCAGGGCCTGCTCCTGCAGCAGCTGGATCTCGTTGTAGAACTGTGGGTCCTCGAACGGCCGGAGATCCTTGAGCTGGGCGGCTTTCTCCATCAGTGAGAGCCGGGCCAGCCCCGAAACCTTCTCGTTCAGGCGGGTTTGCACGTACGACGCGAACGGGCTAATGAGGTACTGCCCTGCCACCGCCAAGCCCAGCACCGCTGCCGTGGTTAGGAAATCCTGCCGGTCCGCTGTTCCTCCGCCAAGCAGAGCGGCCAGTTGGCTGACCACAAGCTGGGTCAGCCAAGCCACCACTGCAGGGAGCAGGCCCTGGAGCAAGGTGGTTGCCGCGGTGAACGCCAACTCCGCCGGCGCAATCCTCATCGCGTAGCGAAACCCGAAAACCACATCCTGTATCGCCATCATGCCCTTGACCCCAAAGGAATATGGGCACAAAGGCCCGGACCAACCCGAACCTTTGTGCCCGGCACCGCAGCCAAGGTTCCGCCTCCTTGCCGACAGTTGCGGTAGGCTCAGACGCTAGGGGCAGTAGGTCGTCTGGCAGCCCCCGCCCGTGCAGCTGCTGGAGTAGCACGAGCTGCAGCTAGGCATCACCATGCCGTTGACGCGCTTGTCCTTCACCTGGAGCCTCTGAAGCTTGAGCACGTTCTTACGCATAGATCCTCCAATGCAATCAAGTCAAAAGCCTAGACCTGGCTGCGGTGGCGAACCAGTGCGTGGGGATATCAAACCCCTAAACACGACAGGGACTGTTTCTTTGTCCTACTGTCAACTGCCACCTAGACTCTGTCCTAATCCTAATACAAAGGCGCTCTGGAATTTGCAACCCTCCTAGAGCTTTCATTAAGGGTAGCCCCGGTACCTTTCGAGGTTAACCTCGGCACGTTCTGTTTCATATCTCTCCCCTGGACCTGGCGATCTCCGGCCCCGACAAGCACGGCAGGCTGTACCTGGCGAAGGCAAAACCCACTCGCGCTTTTCCTCGCGCGAGTGGATCAGGAGCGCCCTCAAGGGCTTCCTGAAACTGGTGGCTGAGCACCTCCAGGGCGAGGAGCGCTCGCAGTTCCACCGGGTCGTGCGTTACCTGAAGCGCTGGCGGGACCGGAACTTCCCCGATGCGGGCAACGCGGCCCCGGTCGGGATCGCCGTGACCGTGATGGCTCTGAAGGCCTTCCGGCCCTCCGTCGACCGAACGGGCAGGCCGGATGACCTGAAAGCGCTCAGCACGACCGTCAGGGGCATGCTCGAGCCGTTCCATTTCTTGCTGTTTTCCCCCGGACGGCAGTGGCCAAGCTGCTGGTGAAGCCCTTCGACCACGTGCTATCCTACATGACGCCCAAACAGAACCACCGGGCCGGAGTAGCAGGAACGGCGGCTGGACGGTCAGGGGGGCCACAGGCTTAGCCGGCGTTACTTTACGGAAACGCCGGTTTCCGAAAAAATTCTTAAGCGCCCCGGGGGGGGCACGGCCCCCGCTATGCTGTGGGGTTGCGCCCGGGACCGAACGTGCGTGCCGCACGGTCTGTACCCCGGTCCACGGGCGCGGGGCGGGCTCGAGGGGCCCGGACCCCCAAACCCTTAAACCCCCAAACCCCATAGGGGGTTTTGGGCTTCTGGGTTTCGGGGCTTCGGGGGCTCGAGCCCCGGCCCCGCACCCCCTCGAGCCCCCCTCCCTCCCCTCCCCCGCCCCCCTTCTTCCCTGGACTTGGCCCAGCTTGCCCGTTCCTGGACCCATCCCGTGTAGGAGGGCCGTCCTGGACGGGTTCGAAACCCTCGACCACGTAAAACGGCCTATAAGGCCCCCCCGAGGGGTACCCCAAGGGTTGGACGGGGATGCCCGGCCCCAAGACCCAGCCCTACCGGGTGCTGGCCCTCGTCAAGGGACGGCTCGAGCCCTTCGTGACGCTCTGAGGACACCCGGGGATCCGGGCGTTCGCCGGGGGTCCGCCTCAGTGCGGGTGCCCGGCGGCAGGGGGCGGCTCGAGCGGCTCTCCGCCCCGCTGATCGAGCAGCTGCCGCATGGACTCGATCTCTAGGGCCTGGCTGCCGGCCATCGCCGCCAGGAGCCGCCGGGCCGCGGGGTTCTGCGCCGCTTCCAGGGCCGGCCCCATCATGGCGATGGCCCCCTGGTGGTGCCGGATCATCAGCTGCAGGAAGCGGGCCTCGGCCTCGCGCCCGGTGAGCGCGGCGAAGGCCCGCATCTCTGCCTCGCTGGCCATGCCCATCTCGGCCACCTGCCGGGGGCTGAGGCCGTGGCGGAGGAGCCCCATGAGGGGGCGTCGCCACACGGGGAGCCAGGTCCTCATCTGCTCGATCTGCGACTGCTGGGTAGCGATGATGTCGGCGGCGGTAGCCTGTAGGGTGGCGTCGTCGGTGCGGCTTTGCAGCATCCGGGCCATCTCCACCGCCTGGGCGTGGTGGGGGATCATGTGCAGCGCGAAGCGGGCCTCGGAGCGCGGGGTCAGGGCGTCCCAGACGAGCGCGGCCAGGGCCGTCACCAGCGCAAGCCCTGCGAACCGGAGCCAGGGCCTGGCGCGGGTTGGATTCTTGCTCGGAAGGGTCTGCATGTTCACCTCTTAGTCGGCGCGTCTGATGAACTGTACTTCGTCCGTTGAGTGTGCCTGCATGTTTACCTCCTAGGGTTACTCCCAGCGCGGGTGGGCGTGCTCCTCGGCCGCGCGCAGGGCCGGGGTCTCCAGCTGCACCGTGACGTGCCCGATCCCGTGGCCCTCGGCCACCGCCCGGGCCAGGGGGATCACGTTGACGTCTGGGGTGTCCATCACCAAGTGCACCGAGAGGTTGTGCTCCCCGCCGGTCGTGGCCCAGACGTGCAGGTCGTGGGCCTCTTGCACGCCGGGCAGCGCCTCCAGCTCGGCCTGCAGCTTTAAAAGGTCCGCCCCCTCGGGCACCCCCTCGAGCAGGACGTTCACGCTGGCCGAGAGCAGCACCCAGGTGCGGGGCAGCACCCACAGACCGATCAGCGCCCCCAGCAGCGGGTCCACCCAGCCCCAGCCGGTGAAGAAGATCACCACCGCCCCGGCGATCACCGCCACCGAACCCAGCAGGTCGGAGAGCACCTCGAGGTAGGCTCCCCGCACGTTGAGGCTCTCCCGGCTCCCGCCCATCAGGAGGCGGGCCGCGATCAGGTTCACCGCCAGACCGCCGACGGCAACCAGGAGCATGGGCAGGCTCTGCACCTCGGCGGGCTCGCGCAGGCGCTGGTAGGCCTCGAGGAGGATGTAAAAGGCCACGACGAACAGCACCGCGGCGTTCACGGCCGCCGCCAGGATCTCGAGGCGGCGGTAGCCGAAGGTGCGCTTCGGGTCCGCCGGCCGCTGGCCTAGCCGGATCGCCAGGAGCGCGATCAGCAGCCCCATCACGTCGGTGAACATGTGGGCGGCGTCGGACAGGAGCGCCAGGCTGCCGAAGACCAGCCCGCCCACCACCTCGGCCAGCAGATAACCCCCGGTCAGGGCTAAAGCCCAGCGCAGCCGGGCTTCGGGCACCTCACGGGCGGCCTTGCCGTGCTCGTGGCCCCGGCTCATGCGCCTACCTCCCGCGCCCAACCCGTTTCCAGAGTACCGCCGCCACCGCCACCAGGGCCAGCACGGCAACGAGGAGCGTGGCATCGAGGACGGAGCGAACGGGGGCCAACGGGTTTAGCGCCAGGGCTACCGCCCATGCCGATCCTCCTTCCAGCGTACAGGACGCGCCCGCGGGACCAAGAGCAGGACAACCCCCGAGACCAGCCACACGTCGGCCAGGTTAAAGACCGGGTAGTCCTGCCCATAGAGGGACCGGGTCAGCACGGACAGGGTGTGCGAGTAGAGCATGTCCACCACCGTGCCGTCGACCAGCTGGTCCAGCCCGTTGCCCAAGGCCCCGCCCGCGATCAGCGAGAGCGCCACGCCGGCGGCTGGGGGCGGGGCCTTCCAGGCCAGGTAGCCCAGCAGGGCCAGCCCCACCCCCAGCCGGACCAGCACCAGCAACCCAGTCTGGCCCGACAGCAGCCCCCAGGCCGCGCCGGGGTTGAAGCCCAGCGCCAGCGAGAGCACCCCGGGGGCTAGCGGCTGGGGGTGGCCGGGCTCGAGGTGGCCCAGCGACCACCCCTTGAGGGCAAAGTCCAGGCCCACCCACAGCCCCACCAGGACCAGCGGGAGCCAGCGCGTGCCGCGGCTCATTCGCCCCCCTCCCCGCGGGCCGCCCGCGCCCGGGGCCCGACCAGTCGGGGGCGGCGCCGGAAGCATGGTGCAAAGCCGGCCATCAGGATCACCGGAAGCGCAGCAGCCGCAGTGAATTCAGCGTGACCAGCGCGGTGGCCCCGGTGTCGGCCAAAATGGCGGGCCACAGCCCGGTGACGCCCAGCAGGGTGGTGGCCAGGAACACCGCCTTCAGGCCCAGCGCGAAGGCGATGTTCTGCGCCACGACCCGCATCGTGCCCCGCGAGAGCCGGATCAGGTCGCTCACGCCCGTTACGGAGTTCCTGAGCAGCGCGGCGTCGGCGGTCTCGAGGGCCACGTCGGTGCCCCCTCCCATGGCGATGCCCACGTCGGCCTGGGCCAGGGCGGGCGCGTCGTTGATGCCGTCGCCCACCATCGCCACCTTCTGATTCCCCTTCTCCGCTCGCCTGAGCTCGCCGATGATGCGGAGCTTGTCCTCCGGCATCAGCTCGGCCCGCACCTCCAGGCCCAGCCCCTCGGCGATGGCCTGGCCGGTGCGGGCGTTGTCCCCGGTGAGCATCACACCCTCCACGCCCAGCTGCTTGAGTTGGCTCAAGGCCTCCCGCGCATCGGGACGGGGCTCATCGCGGATGGCGATCAAGCCCAGCAAGGCAGGAGGGTCCAGGAGCAGCACCACGGTCTTGCCCTGGAGCTCCATCGCCTCGATCTGCCCGGCCACCTCTGCGGCCAGGGGAGCGAGCTCGGCTGCGTACTTGGGCGAGCCGACCACCAGGGTTCGGCCCTGCACGATGGCTTGTGCCCCCTTGCCCTGGACGGCCTGCTGGTCGCTGGAAGGGGGCGCCGTGGCCCCCACCTCGTCGGCCTTCTCCACGATGGCTTTGGCCAGGGGGTGGGAGGAGCCCTGTTCGACCGCAGCGGCGAGGCCCAGCAGTTCGGCCTCGGAGCCTTCCAGGGCAACCACATCGATCACCCTGGGCTTGCCGGCGGTCAGGGTGCCGGTCTTGTCGAAGGCGACGGTGCGGACGCGGGCGAGGGTCTCCAGCACCGCGCCCCCCTTGATCAACAGGCCCCGCCGCGCCCCCGCCGAGATGGCCGAGGTGATGGCCGCCGGCACCGAGAGCACCAGCGCGCAGGGGCAGCCGATCAGCAGGATCGCCAGGGCCTTGTAGAGCCACTCGTGCCAGGCTCCGCCCAGGAACAGGGGGGGGACCACCGCGATCAAGGTCGCGACCGCCAGAACCCCAGGGGTGTAGTAGCGGCTGAAGCGGTCGATGAAGCGGGCGGTGGGGGCTTTGGACCCCTGGGCCTCCTCGACGAGGTGGATGATGCGGGCAATGGTGTTGTCGGAGGGGTCCTTGTCCACCCGCACGGCGAGCACCCCGTCGGTGTTGATGGAGCCAGCAAACACGCGGTCACCGGGGCCCTTGCTGACCGGCACCGATTCTCCGGTCACCGGCGAGTCGTCCAGGGCCGAGAACCCGCTCAGGATGGTGCCGTCGGCGGGGACCCGCCCGCCCGGGCGCACCTGCACCACCTGCCCGACCCGCAGGCTACTGGCGGGGACCTCGCGGGTACGGATGTCTTCCCCTTCCCCCTCGAGGAGGAAAGCGGTCTTGGGGGCCAGGGCGGCTAGGGCTTTGATCCCTGCCCTGGCCCTTCCGGCAGCGATGCCTTCCAGCAGTTCGCCCACCGCGAACAGGAAGACCACCACCGCGGCCTCGGGGGCCTCGTCGATCACGACCGCGCCGATGGCGGCGATGGTGACCAGGGTGTTGATGCTGAAGGGGTTGCCCAGCCTCACCCCGGCCCAGGCCTTGCGGGCCAGCGGCCAGACCCCGATCAGGGTGGCAGCGATGTAGCCCCAGCGTGAAAGCTGCGGCTCGATAAAGCCGAAGACGAGGGCCGCCACCAGCAATACGCCGGTAGTGATCACCTCGCGCCCTTGGCGGGTGGCGTGCCAGGGCTTGTCCTCCAGCTCGTGGACGTGTTCGCCGTCCTGGGCCCTAGCCTCACCCCGGTCAGGGTGATGGGCGGCCTCTTCCGGGTGGGTATGGCTTTTGGTACCGTCCGGGACCCGCAGGGTGGGCTTATAGCCCAGGGAGCGTATCCTGGCCTCCAGGCTTTCCCTCGGCGTGACCGACTCGTCCAGGTTGAGCCGCAGCACCTGCGTGGTGAAGGCCACGCGGGGGTTAGACGCTCCGGGGGTGCGGTTCACCAGGGCCTCGATCTTGTTGGCGCAGTCGGCGCAGTCCATGCCCTCGACGAGGTAGCACAGTTCGGGGGCCTCCGGGGCGGGGTCCTGCACGGGGGCGGGGGCGGTTCGGCGGGGGTTGGGGTTCATCGGGCCTCCTGTCGGGAATAACCATTCAACACATGAACGATCATTCAACCACTGCCCCGAGGATAACATATGAGCAACTGTTCAACAATAGACGCGGAAGGAGAACACGAGGGCCGCCGAGTGGCGGCCCTCCGGTGTCCTTGGCCAGGTCGGTGCTACGCCCTACTCGGCGGCGTGCTCGAGGGCGCAACGTAGGATCGAGGTAACGTGGGCGTCTGCGAGGCGGTAGAAGGCTTGCCGCCCCTCCTTGCGGAAGGTTACTAGGTTGATGGAGCGCAGGAAACGCAACTGATGCGACACTGCCGACTCGCTCATGCCTACCACCGCCGCGATGTCGCACACGCACAACTCCTCGACCGACCACAGCGCCGAGAGGATGCGCATGCGGGTGGGGTCGGCGACGGCCTTAAGCAGCTCGGAGGCTCCGGCGATGGCCCCTGGGGCGGGCATCCCCTGACGGGCCCGGGCCACGGCCTCGGCGTGGACGACCTTGACCTCGCAGACTGCCGGATCAGGGACGGTGGGTGTTGAGACGGCCATATCAATAAGGTAGCACAACGCGAACGGCGTGCCCCGGGCTCACACCCCCAGCGCCCTGATCGCCCTCGCAGCTCTCCTACACACCCTCGAGGGAGGGGTGCGGGCAGGGCTCCACCCCACCTACCGCGCCCAGACCAAACCTGGGCAGTGCGGAAGAGCGCGTTCTTGTGCGACTACCTCCAGCTTGAGTCCCTGCACCCGGAGATCCAGGGAGCCTGAACATCATCGAGGCCTGGGAGGCGCTAACAACTTTGTCTTCATCTTCTACGGCAAGGGCCCCGAAGGCACCAGTGACCGCGACAAGGACCGGGAGACTCTCCCGCGTCGCCCGCGCCTCGACCACCGGCCCCACCACCTCGGCCGCCTCGAGCGGGAGCACCGGCGGCAGGCTCAGCCCCAACCCCGCCAGCAGCCCCAGGCCCAAGTAGGGGCGCACGCGGCTCATCGCACCGGGTTCTCCGGCCCCCGGCCCCGGTAGGTGTCCACGAAAGCGGCGGCGGCTGAGGGGTCCCAGCGCTCCAGCCGCAGGGTCTTGTTCCAGGCCGTGAGGATCACACCCGGCCCCAGGCCCGCTACGGGGGTCACCACCAGCCCGTCCCAGGCCCCGCGGAAGCGGGCCGCCCAGCCCTGGAGGGCCTGCAGCGCGCCCTCGCCCGGCCGGTCATAGTAGACCACCACATTGCCGTGCTCGAGGGAGTGCACCAGCTTCTCCTCCGGCTGGGGGGCGGTGTAGAAGCCCGCGTCCACCCAGTCGGGCCAGTGGGTCCCCGAGGTCGGCGGGCTGCTGACGTAGCGCAGGTCCTGGCCGAGGCTCGAGTGGGCCCGTCCGGCGTCGGCGCCGATCTCCACCCGTCCCAGCGCCGCCGCTCCCTGCGCCACCAGGGCCTCGAAGCCGGCCTCTGCCTGCCGCGCGTGCCACCCCAGCCAGCCCCCGTAGGCCAGGCCGATGGCGGCGAGGGCGGCCACCACCCAGCGCCCGGCGACCCGCCGGGGCGGGGAGGTCTTGGGCGGGTCCTGTCTCGGAGCTCTCGGGCTGGGCGTGCGGTTTCCTCTTGGCCGTTTGCGTGTAGCCGCCTTGGGGGCGAACCGGTTGCTGGGGTTCTTGGACATGGTGAGGGCCTCCTTGATGGCCAGGGCGCTGCCGGTCGCTCGAGCGCGGCCCGGCAGCGGGATTTCTGGACGCGGCGGGGTTGAGGGCGCAGGCAGCCCCTTGTTCGTAGGGAAAGGCCGGGGGTTCACCCCCAGGCCCCGGGTCGGGAAGGTTTCAGCCTGCCACAGGCGCGCCGGGTCAGGCCCGCGGCGGCGGTCGGGGCACCGCGAGGGCGAGCTGCTGGCGCCGCAGTGCCGGTCCAGCAAAGGGCCGAGGGAAGCAGGGCGCGAATAGCCCCGCCCCACCTGCCTCGGCGGCCCAGCAGTGCCCGGCCGGGCACTGCTGGTGACCCCAGGCACAACCTGGATCCGACGGGAGCTGTGGCCCGGCCTGCAGCGCGGGGAGGTGCCCATACCCGGGGCTCGGATGCCCGGCTCCGGCTCGCGGCAACAGCACAAGGAGCGCCGTCAGGGCCAGGACCAGCAGCCCCCGCCCCGGCCCGAGACCCCGCGGTTTATCCGTCCCGCCCTGCGGCCGCTGAAGAGTGCCTCGAGCGGGGCCGGGCCTCAGCCCTCTCCGCGCCATCGGCCGATCCGCCACAGCCACAACCCCCCTGCTAGGGTCATCCCCACCATCACCAGGCCGAGCGGGTTGGCCCCGGCCGCCTCCCCCCATATCACCCCCTGGGCGCTGGGCACCGGCAGGCCCACCGTGCGGGTCAACAGGAAGGCGATCACCAGCAGCAGCGCCAGCCAAGCCCCGCCCCGGTAGCTGCGCGCGGGCGGGGCCCCGGCACCGGGGCGGTCGGCGGCGTCCAGCAGCAGCAGCAGGCCGGTGAACACCGCGTACAGGAGCTGGAAGGAGAGCAGCCCCATGAACAGCAGCGCGTACCAGAAACCGGCGGGCTGCTGGTCCAGCGGCAGATCCCGCCCGCGGAACAGCGCGCCGCACAACCCCCCGCCCAGTGCCCCGCCGAAGCCCAGCAGCTGGAGGAAGAAGGGCAGGGCCAGCAGCGCCAGCGCCCACTGGGGCGCGGGTCGGGGACCGGGAGCCGTCATACTTGAACCATTGTTCATCTTTCTGCTACCTTGAGTCAAGGGGCAGGACGATCGTCCCGGGGAGATCCCCATAGGGTGAACGGAAGAGTGAACAGGCCATGACCGCGCCGCAGACCACCGCCCCCCGCCGGGCCCTGTGGGTCTGGATGCTGGCTTTGACGTGTCTGCACCTCGCGCTCGAGGCCGTGCCCGGGGTCAGGGCGGCGGGCGGAACCTCCGCCGCCCTGACCCTCGAGCAGCTCACTCAACACAACCGACTCCCCGCGCAGCTGTGCGGCGGCCAGCCCTCCGGCGGCCCCGACGACGAAACGCACGGCGACGGCGAGCGCTGCTGGCTGTGCGCCTTTCCGCTGCTGGGAGCTCCCGCTCGGCCCGAACCGGCGGCGCCGCGGGCGGCACGTCTGGAGGTCCCCCCGCGGGGCTACTGCCCGGTCCTACCAGCCCCAACGCGGGCGGCAGCAGCGAGGGCCCCGCCCGCCGAGGCCCGGGGCCCTCAGCCCTTGCCGCTCGCCCGACTCCGGGCGAAGATCCAACCCTGACCCCGCGCAAAAACCCTACCCGAACGCTCGTGGGAGGTCTGTTTGACAAGCAAATTCCGGCCAGCTCTGCTAGCTTTAATGGCCCTAGCGACCGTCCTCGCACCGCTGGCCCGAGCTCACGCCGACGGGGTGATCTCAACCCTCGAGGCGAACGAGCGCCTAAAGGTCAGGCCCACCGAAGTTCGGCTCACCTTTAACGAGCCGGTCGAGCTCAGGTTCTCCACCCTCAAGGTCTACCCCCTGCACGACCCAGCCCGGCTACGCACCCGGACCAAGGCCTTGGTCGGCCGGGTGCTCAGGCTGAAAGGGGACGAGACCCCGCGGGCCGACCTCGGCCCCAAAACCCCCCCGCGCACCACTCGGGCGGCGGTCATCGGCCTGAAGCCCGGCCTCAAGCCCGGGGCCTACATGGTGATATGGCGCGTCCTGTCAGTGGACACCCACCCTAGCGAGGGCTTCTTCGTCCTTCACCTACCGGCCCTAGAGCGTGTTAGGCACTTTGGTGTAGCCGCTGTCCAAGACGGGGTTACAACGTGCCTCGGGCTAGGTCGGAAGAGGCCAGAAGCCGGGTTCAGCACGAGACTTTTCTAAAAGTTCATAACACGCTCTGGGAAACCGGGACACCCGGAGGAGAGCGTCACAGACCGAGGACTACGAGATCAAAGGAGAGCACGAATGTCGATGCCACGAACCCTCATACACGCTGCGCTGCTGGCGCTGGGGCTCACCCTGGCCCAGGCCCCCGTGGTCCGAGTGCAGGACCCCTACGTCCGGTTGGTGCCCCCGACCCTCAAGGACACCGCGGCCTACATGACCCTGGAGAACCTGGGCACAAAGCCTCTGCGGCTTGTCGGGGGGAGCACCCCGGCGGCCGCGATGGTGATGCCGATGCGGGGGGTGAGCGAGGTCCGGGGCGGGCAGGAGGTCAAAGGGATGCGCCCGGTGGAGCACCTCGAGATCCCCCCCAAGGGCCGCCTGGTGCTCAAACCCGGCGGCGATCACCTGATGCTGGTGGGGCTCAAAGCCCCCCTCAAGGAGGGCCAGAAGATCCCGCTCACCCTGCGCTTCGCGGGGGGCCTGAGCCAGACTCTGGAACCGACCGTGCAGGCGAGGTGAACATGTCCGACCCTATCCAAGGCCCAGACCATGGCCGAACCCGAGCCCAACCCCTGAGGCGGCCACTTCAGGCCGTCGGCCTGCTGACCGGGGCGGTGGGCTTGGCGGCCCTGCTAATCTTCGCCCTGCCCCGCATGGGGGCCTACAAGCCTTACGGCACCCCGCTGCTCGATCCCCGGCCCGCTGCCGACTTCCGCCTGACCGGCTCCGACGGCAAGGCGTACACCCTAAAGAGCTTCCGCGGCAAGGCGGTGCTGATCTTCTTCGGCTTCGTCAACTGCCCCGACGTCTGCCCCACCACCCTGGCCGAGCTGAGCAAGGTGTACCAGGCCCTCACCCCTGCCGAGCAGGGGCGGGTGCAGGTGCTGATGATCACCGCCGACCCCGAACGCGACACCCCGGCGGTGCTGGAGAAATACGTGACCTTCTTCGACCCCCGCTTCCTCGGGCTCACCGGGACCCCCAACCAAGTGGCCGAGGTGGCCAAGGGCTACGGGGTTTTCTACCAGAAGTCGCAGATCAAGTCGGCCCGGGAGTACAGCGTCGACCACACCGCCAGCGTCTTCCTGGTCGACCCCCGGGGCCGACTGCGGCTGATCTACGGCTACGGCAAGGCCCGGCAGACCGACCGGGTGTTGCAGGACCTGCGCTGGGTGCTGAAGGGCTGAACGCGGGGAAGGAAGGGCACAGCCCCAGAACCACCTGACCCGGCCGTCTGAATACTTTTCCAACCTTGACACTCATCTTAAGGCGGGGCTAAACTATTGGCGTGAATAGTTTAGCCCCGCCTAAATATGACCTCTCCGAGGCCCGGCAGGACTCCCTCCAGCAGGTCCTGCTGCTGGGCAAGGGCGTGCGGCTCACGGAGGCGGGGTACAAGGTAGCGCTGGAGGTGCTGCGCCACCACCGGCTGCTGGAAACCTACCTGCACCAGGCCCTGGGCTACGGCTGGGAGGAGGTGCACGCCGAGGCCGAGCGGCTCGAGCACCACATTTCCGAGGCCTTCGAGGCCCGCATTGCCGAGTGGCTGGGCCATCCCTCGCACGACCCTCACGGCGATCCCATCCCCACCGTCCACCTCGAGCTGCCCGATTCCCAGCCCTCCAGGCGACTGACTGCCCTCGGGGGCGGTGAATGGGGGGTGGTGACCCGCGTGGCCACGCAGGACCAGGACAGCCTGAACCTCTTCGCGCACCTGCACCTGCGGCCTGGGGCCAGGGTGGAAGTGCTCGAGCGCCTCGAGCAGGGAGTGCGGGTCCAGATCGGTAAAGAACGCTTTCTGCTGCCCATCAGCCTGGCTCAGGCGCTATGGGTAGCTGAGGAAGGTGGACGACTCGCCGATAGCTCATAGCTAATAGCCGATATGAGCTATCGGCAATAAGCAACGAGAGGTACATATGAGGAGCTTTCTTCCCAAACTGTTCTCCCGCCGCCAGGTGCTTCGCAGCCTGGGCGGGGTTGCCAGCGTGGCCGGCGCGGCGGCCTTGGGTCTTGGCCAGGGGTCGAAACCGGCCCCCCAGGGCGAAGTCGGTGGCCACAGCGGTCACTACATGGGCGCCGCCGACCCCAAGCAGATGGGCCACGGCAACAACCTGACCGTGGGGGCGGTCGATCACCAGGCCAACGGCTTCGACCCTCTGCGGCTTTTGGTGGACTGGGACTACGGCAAAGTGAGCACGCTGCCCAGCGGCCAGACCCTGCGCGAGTACGAGTTCGTGGCCCAGGAGAAGGAGATCGAGATCGCCCCTGGGGTGTTTTTCCCGGCCTGGACCTACAACGGGCGCGTGCCGGGCCCTACCATCCGCTGCACCGAGGGCGATCGCATCCGGGTGCGCTTCACCAACAGCTCGAGCCACCCCCACACCATCCACTTCCACGGCATCCACCCCGCCGAGATGGACGGCACGCCGCTGCCCGGCAACGGCGGCCTGGTCCAGCCGGGCCAGAGCTTCACCTACGAGTTCACCGCCGAGCCCTTCGGCTGCCACCTCTATCACTGTCACTCCCTCTCGCTCAAGCGCCACATCCACAAGGGCATGTACGGGGCCTTCGTCGTCGATCCCAAGGGAGGTCGCCCGCCCGCGCGCGAGTTCGTGATGGTGATGAACGCCTTCGATACCAACTTCGACGGCGGCAACGAGGTCTACGCGGTCAATAGCGTGGCCTTCGAGTACGCCCGGCGGGCCATCCCGCTGAAGCTGGGCGAGCTGGTGCGGATTTACCTGATCAACGTGCTCGAGTTCGACCTCATCAACACCTTCCACCTGCACGCCAACATGTTCGACTACTACGACCACGGCACCACGCTCGAGCCCACCCTGCGCCGGGTGGACACCATCTCCCAGGTGCAGGGACAGCGGGGGATCGTCGAGTTCCGCTACAAGTTCCCCGGGATGTACATGTTCCACCCCCATGTCTCGGAGTTCACCGAACTGGGCTGGATGGGGCACTTCAACGTGGTCAGGCCCGAAGACTTCGCCGAGGCCCTGCAGAGCGTGGGGCTCGATGCGGCCTGGGACCAGAAGAGCCTCCAGGGCAGCACCGTGCCCTGGAAAGGGGGTGAGCAGGCGTGAACGTCGAGCGCAACACCACACCCGCGAGCAAGGGAGGCTTTGGCTGGGCGCTGGCGCTGGTGCCGCTGTTGCTGCTGGGCCTGGTGCTGGCCTACCTGGTGACGACGGGCGGCGGGTTGCGGGAACTGGCCGGGCCTCCGCTCGAGAAGGTCACCATCCAGCGCATCACCCTGCCCGAGCCCGGCGTGATCAAGGTGGAGGTCGTCAACGACGGCCCGCAAGCGGTCACCATCCCCCAAGTGCTGGTGGACGAGGCCTACTGGGAATTCAGCGCCGAACCCTCCACGACCATTCCCCGGCTGGGGCGGGCCACCTTCACCATCCCCTACCCCTGGGTCGCGGAGGAGGCCCACGCCGTCACCCTGATCACCCGCCTGGGCACCACTTTCGAGGGGGAGATTCCGGCGGCGGTGCAGACTCCAAGCCTCGACGCCGGCCTGTTCTGGCGCTTTGGCCTGGTGGGCCTGTACGTGGGCGTCGTGCCGGTGGTGCTGGGGATGCTGTGGTACCCCTGGATGCGCCGCCTGGGCAGGCGGGCCATGAGCTTCGTCCTCTCCCTCACGGTGGGGCTCTTGGTCTACCTGGCGGTGGGCACCTGGCTCGACGCGCAGGAGTTCGCCGCCGAGCTGCCCGCCTTCTGGCAGGGGATTCCGGCGGTGATCCTGGTGGCCCTGATCGCCCTGGGCGTGCTCGTGGCCACCGGAAGCCACCGACCGGGCGCTTCCGGCGAGCGCAGCCCCCTGAGCCTGGCCTACCAGATCGCGCTGGGCATCGGCCTGCACAACCTGGGTGAGGGCCTGGCGATTGGCGCGGCCTTCTCTGCCGGGGAAGCGGCACTGGGCACCTTCCTGGTGCTGGGCTTCACCCTGCACAACATCACCGAAGGGGTGGGGATCGTGGCTCCCATAGTGCGGCAGAACCCCGGCCTCAAGCACTTCGCGCTGCTGGCCCTGCTGGCGGGGGGGCCGGCCATCCTGGGCACCTGGATCGGGGGCTTCGCCTTCAACCCGGTGCTGGCCACGCTCTTCCTGGCCGTCGGGGTCGGAGCCATCCTGCAGGTGGTGTGGGAGGTGGGCAGGCTGGTGGCCAAAGACAGCGCCCGGCTCGAGCTTCCCACCCTCAACTGGGTCAACCTCGGCGGCTTCGTGGCCGGGGTCGCGGTCATGTACCTTACTGCCTTCATGGTGAAGTTCTAGAGGGTGTTATGGACTTTAGGGCTAAGCCGGGGGGATGAGCCGGAAGCGGTACCCGAGCGACGTGAGCGACGGGGAGTGGGGGTTCGTGGCCCCCTACCTGACCCTGATGCGCGAGGACGCGCCGCAGAGGGGATACGCCCTGAGGGACGTGTTCAACGGCTTGCGCCGGGTGGTGCGGGCGTACACTCCTGATCCCGGCAGAACCCCTTCTCTCTAAAAGGGGTACTGACCCCCAAGGGAGGTCGAGAACCGCTTGCACCACAAGCGGGATGTGGTGTTCGGGGAGAATGCTTCGCGGAGCCGGAAGAGGGCGGTAGGGCTGATGTGCCTACGGAGCGTAATCCAGAGCCTCTTGCATCTCAAGAAGCAGCCGGTGTTGTGCTCGGTCAGGAGGTTCTCAGCCAGCCCTCAAGCTCTGTTGAGGTTGATTCAAGGATTGTGATAAAAGCCTGCCTCAAGGGGTGTCGAACCCGTGGTGACAACCGCCTACCGTAGAATGGTTCGTGTTACCTCAACACCTTGAATCCCCACTCGCGTTCATCATCCAGCTGAGCGACATCCATCTCCATCACTCAAAACCGAACCCCGTTCTAGATCGGGCTGCCCGGATCGTGGATGCCATCCGGGGGATTGAGCCCGGGCGGGCACGGCAGTGCGTGCTGCTGGTGACCGGCGACGTAGCCTTCAGCGGCAAGCCGGAGGAGTACCGGCTGGCGTCGGATTTTTTGGCAGGCCTCCGGCAACGTCTTGAGTCAGAGACCGACAACCCCGTCGAGGTCATCCTAATTCCAGGCAACCACGACTGCGACTTCGCTTTCGACTCTAAGGCCCGCGGTTTGCTTCGGGATGCAAGCCTCAATTGTGGGGACGCCGATGCCTCGGTCGTGGACATCGCGACCAATGTGCAGAGCGCTTTCTTCGAGTTTCGTTCAACTTTCGCTAAGGGCGCATGCCCTCAAGGCTTGGAGCGCCTGTTCCAAACCGTAGAGATCCCGGTCGCAGGCGGCAGGCTTTACGTGAACGCCTATAACACCGCGTGGCTGTCCACCTTGAGCGAAAAGCCGGGAGAACTCTTCATGCCGGTCACGCGGCTGACGCCTCCTGACCAGCGTGACGGACTGGTGGTCAGCGTCTTCCACCACCCGTACGGTTGGCTCGAGCCGAACAATGCCCGCGACTTTCGTAACCTCATTGAGCGCACCTCCGATTTTGCCCTGACCGGCCATGAGCACGTCCCCGGGGTGCGGGACGTGAGCAACCGGGACGGGTCAACCCAGCACTACATCGAGGGCGGGGTGCTACAGGACAATGATGACCCTGCCCAGAGCTGGTTCCACGTGATCGTCCTCGACCTGCTTAACAACCAGCACAAGACGGTGACCCTGACCTGGAACGGGGAGCGCTACTCCACCTCCTGTGAGGACGCTTGGTCCAGCATCCCCTGGAATTCCTTGCGGCAGCGTAGGGAGTTCCAGTTCCAGCAGGGCTACGCCGAGGAGCTCGACCACAGTGACTTCCGCTTCAGTACCGCCCGGCGGCAATTCTCTCTCAGCGACCTCTTCCTCTACCCCGAACTGACGGTGTCATCGCCCCGGGACCAGGCCAGACGCATCGACCCGAAGCTGGGCAAGCCGGAGGCCACCCGGGTCCGGTCGGGGCAATTCCTCGACTTCATTCGCGAACACCGCAAGGTCATGCTCTACGGACCAGAGAAGTCCGGCAAGACCACCCTGAGCAAGCGCCTGCAGGTGGAGCTGTACGAAGCCGGGATGGTCCCCGTTCGGCTGGACGTGAGTCGCCTCAAGGACCTGCAGCCTGTATAAAGTGTGGAAAGCCGTCGAGAAGATATTCGAAGAGCAGTACGACAAGGGCACCGAGGCCTACCGCCAGCTACCGGAGGAGAAGCGGGCCTTCATCGTGGATAACTTCCACTCGGAGGTTCTCGACTACCGGCAGAAGGAAGCGCTGGTGGAGCAATTGACGAAGCTAGGCGATTATATCGTGCTGTTCAGCGGGGACGAACTCGCTGTTGACGAGTTCGTCATCGCCCGGAGCCTGAAGCCTTTGCTGGAGTTCAAGCGCTGCGAGATCCAGCCGTTCGGTTACTCCCTCCGCTCACAGCTCATCCGGCGCTGGTACGCCACCTCCGACGCCTATACCAGTGACGTGGCAGCCCTCCGTCGGAAGTGTCTGCAGGTGGAGCAGTTCGTGAACAACATGCTCGGCGCCCAGCTGATCACCCCGTACCCCTTCGCCGTGCTGATCATCCTGCAGCAGATCGAGACCAGCCTGGGGCACGATATCACCTCGGCCTCCTACAGCGCTTTCTGCGAGCTGTACGTCAAACAACAACTGGCCCTGATGAGCGAGGTGACGAGGATTGAGCTGGGCACTTTCGGGGCGGTGCTGGAGGAGCTCGCCTACCGGCTGTACGACAGCGGGCAGCGCACGATCTCCCGGCCGGCCTTCGAGGCACTGGTCGCCGAGTACAGCAGGTCCAAGCTGATCAAGGTTGACCCGCAGCGGCTGATCGACGCCCTGCAGTCTCGCGGTTTCCTCCGCAACATCGCCTCAGGCGTTGAGTTTTTGTACAACTATCAGTTCCACTACTTCACCGCCGCCCACGTCGACTCCTTGCTCAAAACAGACCCGGACAAGGGCCGCGAGGTGGTGGCAGGGCTGGTGGAGAACCTGCACCTTGAGAACAACGCCAACATCCTTGTGCTGCTGGGTCATCTGTCTAAGGATCCCCGAATCATGCGGGCGGTCCTCGAGAATGCACGGAGCCTTCTCGGAACTCAACAAGCCTGCGACTTCGACCGGAGCACGGAGTTCGTGGCCCGCCTGACGGATCGGGTACCTCAGCTGGTGTTCCGGGACGGTGACCCTGAGGCCAACCACACCGAGAAGCTCAAGCTCCACGACGCCCGGGCAGAGGGCGACCAGGAAGCTCGGACGACCGCCGAGACCCTGGCCCAACCCGACCCCGAGCGCTACGACCACTCCGTGGATGAGATCGACGAAACCCTGCGCAACTTCATCACCCTGAACAGGGTGTCGAAGACGGTGGACGTCATGGGTCAGATGCTGCGCAGCTACGCCGGCAGCATCGACGGTGAGACCAAGGTCCGGGCGATGCGCGAGTGCTACGACCTGACCATGCGGGGGCTGGGCCTCCTCTACACCCTTATCGAAAACAACCTCGAGGAGGCCGTGCAGTTCGTGGGTGAGTTGTTCTTAGAGCGGCTGCCCACCTGGAAAAGCCTCGAGAAGCGCGAGCTCGAGGAGCGGGCCCGGCATTTCATCTTCAACCTCTGTACGGCGCTAGCCCAGGCTTTTCTCCAGCGGCTCACCAACGCCGTGGGCGCCCAAAACTTGGAGCTGGTTTTCAACAGCCTGCTGGAGGACGCACCGGTGTCTTATCATCTGATCGACTACTGTATCCGCACTTGGGCGCTCGACCAGGTGGACATCCACCGGGTGAGGGAGCTCAAGAAGCTGACCCGCAGCAAGCTCCTCGCCTACACCCTGCTGATGCGGCTCACCCTCACCCACTTCTACCTCTATCATGTAGACCCGCGGAAAGCGCAGCAGATCTGCGCGGAGCTCGGCATCGAGTACCGCGCCGCTATGCTTGCCGACCTTCGGGGAAGAGACCAAAAGCGCAACCCGCACCGCGGCTGACCTCCGGAGGCTCGGGATTGGGGCTTATCTTGCTGACCAGAGTCGTCGCATAAACCCAACCCTCCTGCATGTCACGTGCTAGTGCTCAGCTCCAAGGACGAGGCCGAGAGCATGCCCAGCGACCTGGAGGGCGCGGCCGCCTACCTGGCCAAGCCGGCGCGCCTCGAGGCGGTCGACCGCCTCACCCGGGGGGCGGAAGCCCCCTCCGCCCGGTGGGGAGGGCACGGGCGCTGCGCGCGGCTGCGGGGCCTGGTTCACGTTCACCCCAGCCCGAAGAGGGCCTCTCCCTCAGTGACGGCCGCGGGGCCCGCCGGGCCGGTCGCCCCCGGCCCTCCCGCCATACTGGCGCAGGAAGCGCGCGCCCTTCTCGGTGACCTCGGCGTCGCCCCTGGCCCGCAGCTCGCGCATGTGCCGGGCCACCTCCTCCGGCCGGGCGGCCTGCGACGGGGTCTCATTGCCCCAGTTGTCGATCCAGAAGAAGCCGTCGGCCCGGTAGTGCAGCCCGAGCCCCTCGCCCGAGCGCAGGAACATCAGCAGCCCGTAGGGCACGCCCGCGGAGTCCTGCCGCGCTGTGCGGTGCGGCGCCGGGGGCAGCGGGGGCGGCGGTCTGGGGGGCTGGCGCTCGTCGAAGCGCACCCAGCTGGTACTTCAGCCACCGGTGCTCCTCGCTCTCCCCCGCCCCGTAGGGGCACGCCGAGGCCCCCTGCACGTGGTAGAAGTGCCAGCGCCGCCGCAGGGGGAAGCGCGGGCGCAGGGGCCGGCCGCAGTGCTTGCACACGTACTCGCCCGCGCGCAGCTCCTCCTTGTGGGCCGCGTCCCCCCCTCGCTGCAGGTGGGCGAAGAGCAGGTTGACCTCGGCCGGGGGCTGGCGGCGGGCGTCGAGCGCGGTGAACATCCCTGGAGCCAGTATAGTGCGCAAAACCGCCGCCCCCGGGCCACACCACGCCCCGGCGCCGGCGGGCCCGGTGCCCACTACAGGCGCCGCAGGGGGATGCCGTCAAGGGCCAGGTGGAGCCACTGCGAGGCGTAGTACCCCGCCAGGGACCCCCACAGCAGGGCGGGCTCGAGGCCCTCCAGCCACCCGCGCAGCGGCAGCAGCAGCGGGCTCAGGTACAGCAGGCGGCTGAGGGGCCCCAGCACCCAGTGGTGGGCCAGGCCGCGGTGGCGGAAGAGCAGCCCGTAGGGCAGCCACACCAGCTTCAGCGGCCCCCAGCGCCGGGCGGCGAGGACCGGGTAGCGGGGGAAGTTGTCGAGGTCGGGGGTGACCCAGAAAGTCCCCAGCGCGTAGCCCAGCGCCGCCCCCAGCCACAGCGGCTCGCGCCAGTCCAGGCCGAGGGCGCTGCCCGCCAAGGCAGCGCCCTCGCCGAACAGCAGGTTGGCTCGCTCGTGGACCTCGCCCGCCGGCATCGCGACCTACACCGCCGGCGCGCTGGCCAGCGCGCCGGGGAGGCTGAGGGGGTCACTGACGAAGCTCACCCCCTCCAGCACCCCTCGTACCACCAGCCCGTCCCAGCGCCCGGCGTACAGCAGCAGGGGCTGGGCCCAGTGCAGCCGCGCCCCCTGCAGGCTGGCCAGGTCGGCGGCGTAGATCTGGTCGCTGGACCCGCGCCGCCGCAGGTCGTGCAGCAGCCCGGGGGGCGGCTCGAGGAGCAGCGGCTCGTGCAGGCTCCACACCAGGTAGTCGGCCCCGGTGCGCCGGAAGACCTGCTGCGCCTGGCGCTCGTAGCCGTGGTAGGCCTTGAGCGAGCCCAGCAGCAGCACGCCCTCGCGGGGGCCCTCCCCGCCGGAGAACTGCACCCGCACGGCGCCCTGGTAGCGGTTGAGGATCACGGACATGGCGACCTCCTATCTCCTATGCTTCTTATATATATCACCAAGCTCGGGAAGGGGCAAGGGCGAAGGACGATCCCCTGTCGGGACGCCGCCGCCTACCGCAGACGAGCATGCCGCCGGAGGCGGCGGCGAGTCCCCGCGCGGCGGGAGGCCCGTGCACCAGCTTGACGATTTCCCCGTGCCTGTGCTAGCCTCCAGCTAGCTCACGGGAGGTCGTGAGCCGTACCACCGAAAGGTGGACCTCCTATCACGAATCGCCGCCCTGAACAAGGGCGGTGGTTCGTTTTTCCCGGATAGGGGGCCAGCCAGGGTACGGCCCGCGTCCCTCGGGCCACCTGAGCGAAGCCTTAAGGTTCCTTCATGCCCGAAGGCATATGATGCTACAGTGAACGTTGATAGGGAAAAGGAAAAGGAATAGGGAGGATGCCGAGGAAGTACCTGTACCATGACCCCGCCTGGTTGCGCCGCGAGCTCAAAAAGCATCGCAGCATCAGGGTGCTCTGCCAGATGCACGGCTTCAAGCCGGCCACGGTGATCGACTACCTCGCGCGCCACCCCGAGGTCAAAGCCCAGGTCGCCGACCTGCTCCTGCCCTCCCCTCCGGGTCCGGGCAAGGGGACGCCGGAGCGCGCCCGCCTGGCCTCGCTGCGCCGCCACAAGCAGGACTGGACGGTGGAGGAGCTGCGCGAGCAGAACCTGCCGCTGTACTGGAACCACGGCTGGCTGCTCGAGCAGCTGCGACAGCTGCGCTCGGTCGAGGAGGTCGCGCGCCAGCACGGCTACAAGCCGCTCACGCTGCAGTCCTACGTCTTCCGCCACCCCGAGCTGCGCCGCGCGGTGGAGGAGCTGCGGCTGGAGCGGCGGGAGAAGCTGCAGGGGGTGCACCTGCGGCTGCCAGGGGAGCTTTCCGAGCGGCTGGCCCAGGACCCGCGCTCGAAGATCGGCCTGGTGGAGAAGGCGGCCCGGTGGAAAATGAGCCAGACCCAGAAACAGGACCAGAACCCTACTCGCGAAGCACAAGAAGCGCAGGAGGCACAGGATGAACAGCAAGGATAAGTACAACCTCATCCGCTTGGGGCGGAAGGTCTTCCCGACCCGCCCGCACTGGGAGCTCGAGGCCCTGCAGGCCCAGGGCCTGCCGCTGTACTGGAACAAGGAGTGGCTGGCGGGTGAACTGCGGCGCCTGGGCTCGGCACGCCGGCTGGCCCAGGAGTGGGGCTACCCCTGGGGCGAGGTCGCCCGCTTCGCGCGCCAGTTCGGCCTGACCGCCCCCGGGCACCGGCCCTGGAAGGCCACCTTCGTCATGCTGGACAAGGACCTCGTCAAGGAGATGGACCAGGCCTCCAAGGCCGCCGGCGTCTCGCGCAACCGCTGGATCGTGCAGGCGCTGGAGGAGTACCTCGCCCACGAGGACGCGGCCAAGGCGCAGGGCGGGTCCCGGCTGACCAACTGACCCCCCCACGACCCCTAAAAGACTGAAGGGGCCCGGTGGGCCCCTTTTCGCGTGCTGTGCCTGTGTCCGCGGCCCGGCTAGACCTAGACCCCCGCCAGCAGCCCGGCGACCAGCCGGTCGTAGGCCTCCTCGAAGCCCGGCGGGGCCGCCTCGAAAAGGCTGGCCCGCCGGGGCGGCTGGCTGTAGATGAGGCGCTGGCCCGGCAGGGCGGTGAAGCTCAGGCTGTCCCCCTGAACCACCAGCTCCCCGTGCAGCGGCAAGGCCAGCAGGCGCTCCAGGCGCCCGGGGGGGATCGGGCTGTCGGCCTCCACCCACCACTGCCCGCGCCGCTCGAACCAGCGGCGGAGGACGGCGTGGTAGGCCTGGGGCCCCGCGCGCACTGCGCCCCAGCCCCCCTTCAGGCCCAGCTCACGCAGCGCGCCGCGCAGTGGCCCGCTGGTCTCGTGGGGCACCCCGCGCAGGTGGAAGATCTGGCGGTCGGCGGCCTCGCCCGGCCGACCGCCCAGCGCCACCGCCGCCCGGAAGCCTTCGGGGGTCCAGGCCCAGCCGAGGTAGGCCCGGCACGGGGTGCGGGCGCCGGCCAGCCTCGTCGGGAGCCGCCCACGGCGGCCCTCCCCCGCGCGCTGGACCAACCAGAGCCCGGCGGTGCAGTCGGCCAGGGCCCGCTCGAAGGGCTCGGCCCGGGGGAGCAGCCGCTCGAAGGCCTCGCGGGGGCCGCCCACGGGGAACAGCTCCCACACCGCCGCCTCGAGCACCTCCCGCGCCGCGGCGGGCGCGGTGACGTGGGGGTCAGGGGGGACGACGACGTGCATCACGCCCTCCCCGCCTCCCGCACGGCCATCCGGGAACCCTCGCCCCGCGCGCCGTCCCCGGCGACGGGAGGCCCGTACACCAAGGGGTCCAGCAGCCGCCAGGCGCCCGCGCCCTCCAGGGCGGCGGGGTCGTAGTAGACCCAGCGGTCGCCGGGCTGGGCCGGGGGAAGCGCCTCCACCGCGCGCACCGGGCTGTGCGCCCAGCGCCTGCGCAGGGCGGAGGAGTCGAAGCCCACCAGCACCACCTCCTGCCGGCTGTAGAGCCGGGAGAGGGCCTCGAGGTTGGCCCCCACCGCCACCCCACGGCCCGCCAGCCCCTCGGGGGCCTGCCGGAGCACGAACAGCCGCTTCACCTGCCGCCCCTTCCGGCGGCTCTGCCGCAGGAATTGCAGCGTCAGGGCGGTGAAGCGCTCGCGCACCACCTCCGGGGGCTCCTCGGGGTGTACCTGTTGTCTCGGTTGTCTCGTCATGTCTGCCTCCTATCAGGGATTAGTATATCTATTCCATCCGGTGCTTTCGGCATCCCCGGCCGAGGCGCTGCCGGGGGAGCTCCAGGACCACAACCCCCACCGACCGCCCCGCGGGGGCGGTTATTGTTGCTATACTTGCTCTTGATAGGAGGTAAAGGCATGAACCAACAAGAGCAGGCCATGCGGCACCTCGAGGGACCGGCCCTGGTCTTCGCCGGCGCGGGGGCGGGCAAGACCCGCACCCTCACCCACCGGGTCAAGCACCTCGTCGAGGCGGGGGTAGACCCCTACGGCATCACCCTGGTGACCTTCACCAACAAGGCCGCCGGGGAGATGAAGGAGCGCATCGCGCGCCTGCTGGAGGCCCCCCTGGCCGAGGCGGTGTGGGTCGGCACCTTCCACCGCTTCTGCCTGCAGGCGCTGCAGGTCTACGGCAGCGAGGTCGGCGTGACGCAGGTGCGGGTGCTGGACGCTACCGAGCAGCAGCGGCTGGCCGAGCGCCTCATCGAGGCCCTCTTCCCCAAGCGCAAGCCCGACGGCTTCACGGCCCGCGCCGCGCTGGGCGCGGTGAGCCGGGCGGCCAACAGCGGCTGGGACGACGTGCAGCTGGCGACGATGTACGCCGACCTCACCGAGAAGATCGTCAACTTCCGGTGGGCCTACGCCGACGCCAAGAAGGAGCTGGGCGTGCTGGACTACGACGACCTGCTGCTGCAGGGGGTGAGGCTGTTCAAGCTGAGCCACTCCGCGGCGGCCATGGCGCGGCGGCGCTGCGTGCAGCTGATGGTCGACGAGTTCCAGGACACCAACGCGGTGCAGCTGGAGCTGGTGCGGGCCATCGCCCCCGGGGCCAGCCCCAACCTGATGGTCGTGGGCGACCCCGACCAGTCCATCTACGGGTGGCGCGGGGCCGATTTCCGCACCATCCTGCGCTTCCGGCAGCTCTACCCCACGGCCAGGGTCTACGGGCTGTACGCCAACTACCGCTCGCAGGCCCACGTGGTCCGGCTGGCCAACCAGGTGATCCGGGGCAACCGCGAGCGCAAGCCCGAGGAGCAGCTCCCGGTGCGCGAGGCCGGCGAGCCGCCGCTGCTGGTCAAGGCCCAGACCCGCGAGGAGGAGGCGCGCTTCGTGGCCGACGCCGTGGCCTTCAGCCACGAGCAGGGCGTGCCCTACGAGGAGATGGCCGTGCTGATGCGGGCCAACTTCCTCTCCCTCGAGGTCGAGCGGGCGCTGCGGGAGCGCAAGATCCCCTACCAGCTCGTGGCCACCAGCTCCTTCTACGAGCGGCGCGAGGTCCAGCTGGTCCTCACTGCCCTCAAGGCCCTGCTGCAGCCGGATCCGCTCAACGTGGGCTTTTTGGTCGAGGAGCTCGTCGAGGGCGCGGGCGCGGCGGGGGTGAGCAAGGTGCTCGAGGAGGGCAGGGTCCGCGGGCTCGGCCCGCTGGAGGCCTTCTGCGACCCCGCCTGCCTCAAGGGCCTGCGCACCGAGCAGGCCCGGCAGGACGCCCGCCACCTGGCCTCGGCCCTGCGCTGCCACGCTCCCTACATCCACACCGCCCCCCCGCGGGAGGTGCTGGAGGAGCTGCTGGAGGGCATCGGTTTCGCCGCCTTCCTGGCGCGCGAGGCCGACGGGTCGGCGGAGGCCCTCCTCAGCCGCGAGCGCAACGTCGAAGCCCTGCTGGAGCAGGTCCAGCGCTGGCGGGAGAAGAACCCCGACGCGCCGCTGGGCGACCTGCTGAGCGCGCTGTCGCTGGAGGCCGTCGAGAGCGCCCCCGAAGGCCGCGGGGTGCGGCTCATGACCGTGCACGCCTCGAAGGGCATGGAGTTCAGCGTGGTCTTCCTCTTCGGCTTCAACCAGGGGGTCTTCCCCCTGCGCAAGGCCCAGGACGACCTCGAGGCCCTAGAGGAGGAGCGCCGGCTGTTCTACGTGGCGGTGACGCGCGCCAAGGAGCGGCTGTTCCTGTCGTGCTCGCTCAAGAGCCCCAAGGGCGCCCAAAGCCCCTCGCCCTTCCTCGCCGAGGTGCAGCTCGAGCAGCTCGACTACGACCCCGCCCTCGGCTTCCACGGCCGCGGCGCCACCCGCGCCGCGGCGGCGCTGTTGAGCCTGTAGGGCATAGCCACAGCCTGGAGCAGCCCCCGGTCAAATGACCGGGGGCTCTTTCCGTGGGTGGCATAATACAGGCTATGTCCAGCATGCCCAGCCTATGGAAGAAAGTCCTGGAAGCCGCCGACGAAAACTTGGTCCGGGAACTGGTCCACAGCCTCAAGGCCGAGGAGGCCGAGGCGATCTGCGGGCGAGGGATCGCGGCCGTCGCGGCCTACGCCCTTCCCCGCGCCGAGCCGCCCGACCTGCTGGCCTTCCTGGAGATGGACGCCCGCCCGGCGGTGCTGTGGCGCGGGGAGGAGCGGGTGATGGAGGGGGAGCTGCTGGAGATCGCCCTCCACGTCGAGGAGCACCCCGACCCCGGCTACCGCCTGGAGCTGGTCCGGGAGGCCGAACCCGTTGCCCGCTGAGGGGTGCTGAGGTAAGCTGGAACGGACACGGAATCAGGAGGCCCCATGACCTACCACGTTTCCCGTATTCAGTTCCAGGACACCGTTTACGACGACCCTCAGGGCCAACCCAGCTACGTCGCCATCACCCGCGACGACGAGCTGGTGTGCCTGGTCTGCCCCTACGAGGGCAGCACCCCGGCCGACCTCGAGTACGCCCGGCAGCTCGCGCTGCGCCTGGAGCTGACCCACGGCGTGCCCACCGACGTGCTCGAGGCGCTCGCGGAGCGGAAATTCACCCAGTACGAGCGCAACCGCATGCTCGAGGCACTGCGGAGCTTCGTGTCCCTCGCGCTGCGCACGTCCCGCGTGCCCACCCGCCACCTGCGCCCGGGCGAGGAGCTGCCGGCCGGCGCCGGCCGGCGCC
>NZ_KE387028.1:82906-83859 GCF_000430045.1 Calidithermus chliarophilus DSM 9957
CGGCGCCGGCCGGCGCCGGCCGGTGTTGCCCAGCTTTGACGTCGAGGAGGAGGGGCAGGAGCTCTAGCCCGCCGCCACGGCCGGTTCCGCCAGGACCGGCCGTTCCGGGCGCAGGGCGTGGACGTAGCCGTAGGCCAGCGCGTGGATCGGCTGCAGCCGCGCGCGCCGGACCCAGCGCACCCGCACCCACTCGAAGCCCCCCTTGAAGCCGTAGTACAACGCCCACAGCGGCAGGTCGAGCTCCTGGCGCGGCGACAGCGCGTACAGCCCGTCGGAGTTGAGCGCGCGCACCAGGCTCTGGGCGTCGGTGCGCAGGAGCACCCGCCGGTGCCCGGCCAACCTCGCCTGGTGCAGCCCCTGGATCACCGCGATCAGCTCGGCGCGGTGCGGGTGGACCGGCCCCTCCATCGGCGGCAGGCGCAGGGCGTGGGGCGAGCCGTGCCCGTCCTTATGGGACCAGCCCACCAGCGCCCGCTTGGGCTGGCCCGGGCGCCCCAGCACCACCGCCCAGACCGCGTAGCGGCTGGCCTCCCCCGCGAGCACCGACCCGTCCGTCCAAAGTGTGACCATAAGCGTCCCCTTTCGGGGGCTAAATCAGACTACGCCCCAGCGGGCGGCCGGGCGGGTTATTTTCAGCTCGCCGCGCCTGCGCCACGCCCGTAGTCTACGGTATCAGGATTTCTGATCGGGGGCGCGCGACCCTCCACGAAGCGGGGCCCCGCGTTCGCGGGGCCCGTCCTTCCAATTTGCCTCGGGCTACTGTTTGGCCGCCTCCACCCGGCTCACCAGGGGAAGGATCCCCTCGAGCCACTGCGGCAGGCGCAGGCCCTGCCGGCCCCAGTCGCCCTCGCGGTAGGCCGCGGCCAGGGTCCGGGCCCCGATGATCTGCAGGTCGGGGGCCAGGCGGCGCAGGAAGCGCCAGGCGGCGTCCCAGCGCGGCGCGCTCGGCTGGC
>NZ_KE387028.1:83959-89680 GCF_000430045.1 Calidithermus chliarophilus DSM 9957
GCCGGGGCAGCCTGGCCGAGGGCGCCTCCTGCCCCGGGCGCCGGGGGCTGCTCACGGTGGACGGGGCGCCGGGCCCCGAGGTGGTCTACCGCGGCCGCGTGCGGCCGTGGGAGGAGGCGCTCGAGCTGTTGCGGCTGGCACCGCTCATCGAGATGTGAGCCGCTAGGCACAGGGGACATGACGGTAGGCCGGGATCGGATCGATCCCGGCCTACTCCGCCTATTCGCCTAAGATTGTTCAGCCGAAAGCACTTTCTGTCGATGGCAGACGCCTTAACCCAGCTCAAAGCTAACCGACCACTGGGTAGTTGTACTCCCTTAGCAGCTGAATGAAATCGTCCTGCTTCTCTGGAGTGAGTATGACCTTCGCCCCATCCCTCAATCCCAGAATCACGCCCTCGCCACTCCCACCTCTACCGTAGATCCGCACCAAACCGTGGGTGTCGGTGTTGAAACGGCCGAATGCCAGGGTCGGCCCGCTGATGCCCGCCACCCGGAGCCGGACCTTGTAGGAAGCCTTCTCCACACGCGCGATGTCGTGTAAACGGAATGCGAACCAGCCCAGCAGCCCCCGCACCAGGACCCGGTCGGGTTCAATCCTGTAGCGTAGCAGGAACTCCAAGCTGAACACCAGGTAGAAGGCCAGGAAAACGAGGGCCCAGTAAAGCAGCTTGCCTGCCAGCGGGACTGCGGACGTGGATAGGGTCAAGCCCGACGCGACTAGATAAACCAGCAACGCGGTGATCCCGACCCAATAGGCGACGGCTACCCAGTTCGATCTTCTTCTCGTTCTCCAAAGCATGTACCCCCCTATACCAACGCTGCCGGGGCTAGCCTGCCCTCCTCGACAACCACATGGCAGTGCTGATTGCACGGGCGAGGTCCTCGGCGCGGGGATGGCTGATCAACAGAACATCACCATTGGCGAAGCGAACCCGCACCACCGGCCCAGCGTTCAGCCGGAATACGAACAGACCTGAGCGGTAACGCACACCGAAGCCCAGGAAGGGGTTGAGTTCCTCAACGCCCACTTCTACAGCCTCGGAAACAGGGAATTGCTTGCGGAAGAAGCCTCCCCTCAGGTGAACCCGGATCGATTGCTTGTCCACTTCGACTGTAAAGCTGGAAAAGACAAAGCCGACCGCTGCCCACAGGATCAGGAGAAATAGAGCTACGCTTCCCCCCGACCTAGAGAGACCCGGTTCGAGCTGCAACGCGGCGAAGGAGAGCGCGAGCACAGCTAGGAGGAACCAGCTAAGCCCGGGGGTAGACTGGGTTTCCTTGAACAAGAACCCCTCACGCTGGTCCATTTTCACCATCATAGGCTGAGCGGCCGTGGGCAGCGTAAGGGTCAGCGCTCGCACCCCTTCCGCCCACAGCGGGTCTGCCCCGCCCCATCGGCCAGAGGAGGTGCAGGTGGTGTTCCACAGGCGTCAGAAACAGCACCAGCGCTGCCATCATCGCTATCGCGAAGCTCGTGATCCCCATGAACACAGCAATGGCAGCGTGAAAAACAACGCCCAGCAAGAGGAGTGGCCTCCACCTCGCACTCGGCATGAATAACGCTGCGGCCAGGATCAGCTCGAGCAGGACGACCCCCCAGGTTGCCACCGCGACCGTGGAGCCCAACAGCAGGGGGGCGAATAGCGGCCTGAGCTGCTCGGGCAACCCGAAGATGTTCGAGTTCAGCCAGTAGTACATCGCAGTCCCGTCAACCCACTCGGGAACCTGCATCTTCTTGATCGAGGCGTGGAAGTAGATGCCAGCTACCTGCAGCCGGATCGCTGCAGCCGCTGACAGGGCCACCCAGCGGGTGTACAGGTTCCCTGGCTCACCCGGGGCTGCAAGCCAGTGGTTCAGGCGGCTGTCACCCAGTGCCAGTGGGATCATCAGCAGGGTCAACACTGACGAAACCTGATCGCCACCGTCGACCACGATCGCCGAGCTCGAGAGGCTGAAGGTGACCCACCAGTGTGGGATTGCGGTCCAGCGAGGAAAATAGCCACTGATGACCAGGAGCAACACGATGATGGAGACCCACCTTGCGATCTCGAGGTGAGGGCTCCCCAGGAGGCAGTAGATGCTTGCTTGAGAGGCGAAGGAGCAGATCGGAAATGAGTCCACCCCCGCCCCCGGGCGGAAGAGCTTGCTGGTGTCGTTCAGGAGGAGGGTACAAAGAGTTCCGAGGGCCAGGAGCGACCTCGCCAGCCCGTAGACGTTGGTCCAGGGATTACGCAATGCCGCGTACTCCCTCACTCGCACGTCGGCTGTGGCGATGAGCTGCCCAATAGCCTTCAGCACTGCACCTCCACGAGGGCCAAGCGGTACGGCATCTGCACGGGGCGTTTGCTGCGGGTCCAAGCCCACGGAACCTGCTTGCGCATGACGAAGGCCACCGGGCCGCAAATCAGCCTATGTGGGGAGGGGTTCGTGAGCGACACGCCCACCTTGGCCGTGCGCACACAGGCGTCCAGCAGTCCCCGGCAGGCCGTCCAGGCATCCGTTCCCAAGCTGGATACCAGCAGTCCGAACTCGATGCTCTGCGCCCGGACGAACCTGTCCAAACCGAGGAAGTTCCCGGGAGCGCTTAGCGGGCCGCGCAAGCCCGGCACCCACGCCCCGTCTGGGCCCTTTACAAAGAGGTAGAACTGCTCGTCGCGGGGGCTCTTGGTGAAAAAACCCCAGCCCTGTGGCAGAATCCCAGTGACATAGGGCCTGGCTGAATCCACAGCCCCCAAGCTGAGCGCGGTAGTAGGTTGCGAGGCCATAAGGGATAAAGCCGCTAAGAGGCACCAGCCGAGACACAACGCTGCCACGAATGGTAGTAGTGCCGGGCGGTGACGGTCTGGGGAGGGCTCGCTCATTCAACCCCTATTTGAACAACAACTACCCGCCACTTGCTTATGGGGCGATCCCTGGGACGTACAACTGATCAGCAATGTATTGCACCGTAAGATCCCCGGAAAGGGCAGACCTGCTCAAGTTCCCGGAAGGGTCCACGCCGCCAGCGGGAACCACGATTATCACGAAGAATAACCCAAAAACGAAGATCACAGCCACAACTGCGGAGACATTGACCTGATAGTTGGTGTTTACCGTGTAGTTGACTGTCCCTAGCGTGCTCGCCAGGTCCCTCTTGTTGACCAACTGTACCGGGACCCCGCCCTGTTGCAGAGCTTGCTCAATCTTATCTCCGCCCTCGATGATGGCATCGCTCACAGCTACGGGATCACCGCTCTGGACCAACTTGGCAAAACGTGTGAAGAAACCGGGGTCTTGTGCCTCGATGTTTGCGATGAGAGAGCGCTGAAGATCGTCTGCCCTTGCACGCGCCTCAGGGCTTATCTTGGCGTGGAGGCTCCTGACCTTTGCCGACTGCCAAATGCCGGGAAGATGTTCGGCAACAGGGCCTTTCCCGAAGAAAACACCTTCAAAGGCCGTCTTTCCATCGAACAGCGGGCGCCGTGTGCCCGAGCTTTGGCTGGCAATTGAAGGCCGTGCGCCCGAGTTACGGTCAACGGTCTGCTGGCTGCACCCAGCCAACACAAGCGCTAGCCCCCCAACCAATAAGGTAAACTTTCGGAAGGAATTAGAATGCATCCCTCCTCCCCCGTACGCCAGGCGTTCAATTCCTGTGCAGGCTTCGTCCGCAGCTCCGAAATAACTCTGATCCCACCTCCTCCGCCAAATGTACGGGAATATCAGAGAAATCCCTGGATGGTGCGCCAACAAAAAACTAAATACTTAGGTGGCTGACCTGCGCATACTAAGCAGGGGTTGGTATGTCCGGCATGCCCCTGGAACAGGTCTATTAATAGACGGCTTATGGGGATTTGTCAACACCAGTCCAGAGAATGATCAGGACATTCCTCAGTGTCGGCACCGCCCGTGAGAGTAGTCACCGACGGAATCCCGACAGGGGCGGCTTCCATACCGGGGGCCGGCAGCAGGCCGGGGGGCGCTGATCTCGCGCCGGCAGGGCATGGTTGCGTCCGTACCCGAGGATGCACATGTCCCGGTTTCAGTGGAAGGCCAATGGACCTCAGAACCTCCAGGCGTAGCGCACGCCGAAGCGCACCCCCCCGGCGGTGTCGCTCTTGTAGCTCACCTCGCCGCCGTCGAAGGCCAGGGTCAGGCCCGCGTAGCCCAGGCTGCCCGAGGCCCCGCGGGCGTCGCGGGGCTCGTGGCGCAGCAGCTCGAGGTTGTCGCCGGCGAAGTAGCCCCCCTCCAGGCCCAGCTTCACCCCGCCCAGCCCCCAGGTGAGCGCGGCGCGGCCGCCGTAATGGCTGGCGGTGTAGTCGGGGTAGAGGGTGTTGCGCCACAGAAGCTCGCCCTCGAGCCCCACCGCGCCGAGCTGGCCGCTCCAGGCCAGGCGCAGCCGGAAGGTCTGGCGCTCCCCGCGGCCGGGGTTGTCCACCCCGGCGGCCTCCCACACCGCCGGGTCGGCCCCGTCCACGCCCTCGAACCAGATTCGGCTGTAGGCCGCCGCCGGCACCAGCTCCAGCCCGAGGAGCCGCACGCGGAAGCCGGCTTCGGCCTCGAGCACCCCCCGGGTGAAGGTCTGCCCCAGGTTCTCCCCCCAGTACCCCTCGCGGCGGTAGGAGAGGTCCACCGCCAGCGGGCCCTCGCTGCGCAGGCGCAGCTCGGCCGCCGAGCGCTGCAGCACCAGTGCCCCGGGACCGCCCACCTCCCGGTCGCAGCCCGCCGCCAGCTCCCCCTCACGCAGCTGGCTGTAGCGCAGCGTGCCGGTGTAGCCCAGCGGGAGGTCCGTCACCAGCGCCCCTGCCAGCAGCCAGCCCTCCAGCGCGCAAGGGGTGGCCCCGGCCAGCAAATAGCCGCTGCGCCCCTCGCCCCCGCTCTCCCGCCCCAGCCGCGCGGCCAGCTCCAGGCGGCTCCAGGCCAGCCCGAAGAGCTTGAGGCCCCCCTCCACCCCCGCCTCGACCCGGGGCGCGGCCAGGGTGTCGGGGACTCGCACGCTGGCGACCTGGCCCCACAGCCGCAGGCGGTCGTCCGCGCCGCCCGGCGTGCGGGCTTCGTCCCGTCCCGAGGGGGGTCGTCCGCCGGGTGTACCGGCGCCGCCCAGCCCCCAGCCCAGCGCGTAGGCGTACTCCCCGGACCCGGTCCACAGCCCGAAGAACTCTAAGCCGCCGCGGGCGAGCTCCAGGCCCGCGGCGGTGTAGCCCCCCGGCTGGGCGGAGCCCCAGGAGTACAGCGCCAGCGCCATCCGATCCCCGTCCCGCTCGGTCGACAGCCGCAGCTGGCCCAGCGCCCGCTCGGCGGCGCTCTCGGGCCCCTCCTGGCCCAGCGCGAAGCCGTAGCCCTGGCGCCAGGCCAGCGCGAACTGCAGCGAGAAGCGGGGAGCGGCCTGCTCCGCCAGCGCCGCCAGCCGGGCCTCCGCCAGCGCCCCCTGGGCCTGGCGCTCCTTGCGCTCGGCCTCCAGCTGCGCCTCCAGCGCCGTCAGGCGCTCGTGCTGCTCCTTGAGGCGGGCCTCGAGCTCCAGCGCCTGGACCCCTTGGTGCACCGGCGTCAGCCGGTCCCGAAGGGGATCGTGCCCTTGGTGCACAGCCGCAGGCTGTCCCGACAGGGGATCGTCCCCCCCGTCGCCTGCCCCTTGGGCGGGGCGGGGGGCCTGGAGGCCCGCGCGCAGGTCGGCCAGCTCGGCCTTGAGGCCCTCGACCTCCCGGCGCAGCGCCGCGAAGCGCTCGGCCTCCAGCGCCCGCGC
>NZ_KE387028.1:89780-131040 GCF_000430045.1 Calidithermus chliarophilus DSM 9957
GTCGCCCTGGGCCTCCCCCCCGAGCGCGCCCGCGAGCTCGACCTGGACCCCGAGGCCGTCCGGGCCAACCCCTACCTGGGCCTGCTCGAGGGGCTCTCCCTGGGCGAGGCCCACACCCTCGCCGCACGGCTGGGGCTGCAGGCGCTCTACCCCCAGGGGGCGCTCCTGGCCCACCTGCTGGGGCAGGGCCGGCTGGGCCACACCTTCGTCCCCGCGCCCGGGCCGCTGGGCGCGGTGGAGCAGGGGCTGTGGCGCCCCCTGGGCGCGCGGGCGAACGACGGGCCCGTCGTGCGGTTCGAGGGCGGCTGGCTAGGGCTGGAGCGGTGGGTGCGCGCCGAGGAGGAGATCCTGCGGGCCTTCCGGCGGGGCCCGGCCGCCCCCGGTGTGAGCGTGCTGCGGCTCGCCCCGCCCCCCGGCTACCCGCTCACCGCCGAGCAGCGCCAGGTGCTCGCGCTGCTCGAGCGCGGCAGCGGGCTGCTGACCGGGGGGCCGGGTACCGGCAAGAGCCACACCTGCGCGGCGGTGGTGGCGGCCTGTGAGCAGGCCCGACTGGAGGTGCTGCTGCTGGCGCCCACCGGCAAGGCCGCGGTGCGCCTGGCCGAGCTGACCGGCTGCCAGGCCCACACCATCCACGCCCGGCTCGGCTGGGACGGGCGCGGCTTCCGCCACGGCCCCCTCGACCCTCTGCCGGCCGACGTGGTGCTCGTCGACGAGGCGGCGATGGCCGACGTGGAGGTGCTGCGGGCCCTGCTGGCGGCGCTGTCCCCGCGCACCCGGGTGCTGCTGGTCGGCGACGCCGACCAGTTGCCGCCGGTGGGGCCCGGGGCGCCGTTCCAGGACCTGCTGCGGCTGGGGCTGCCCCAGGTGCGCCTGACCCGGCTGCAGCGCCGGGCCCAGGACCACCCCGTCACGCTGGCCTCCTACGCGGTCCGCGAGGGCCGGCTGCCGCCGCCGCTCGAGCAGCCGGGGCTGCACTGGCGGCTGGACCTGGGGGAGGAGGCCACCCTGGAGGCGATCGTGGCCGAGGTCGAGCGGGTCTGGCGCCGCACCGGCCGGCGGCCGCAGGTGCTCGTCCCGCTCTACCGCGGCGTGCTGGGGATCGACAACCTCAACCGCGCGCTCAAGGAGCGCCTCAACCCCGCCCCTGACCCCGTCGCCAGGGGCGTGCTGCGGTTGCAGGGGCTGTGCGTGAGCCCGGGCGACCCGCTGGTGCAGACCCGCAACGACTACGCGCTGGGCCTGGCCAACGGTCAGCTGATGGAGGTCGAGCACCTCGACGAGCGCAGCCTTCTGGTGCGCCTCGACGACGGCCACCGCCTCCGCGTCCCCCGCCGCGCCGCGCGCTGGCTGCGCCACGCCTACGCCCTCAGCGTCCACCGGGCCCAGGGCAGCCAGTGGCCCTGCGTGATGCTGGCGCTGGCCGCCGGGCACGGGGAGTTCCCCAACCGCGAGCTGCTCTACACCGCGCTCACCCGCGCCCAGGACTCGGCCTGGCTCTTCGGCGACTCCGGGGCCTACCGCGCTGCCCTGGAGCGCCGCGCTGGCCTGCGCCAGACCTGGTTATCCCGGCTATCCCGAGGGGCATAGAATGCACGTCGTGACCACCGATCTGCTGTACACGCTCTCGCAGCAGGGCCTATGGGCGGGCGACTCACGCGCCCGCCTCGAGGAGGCCATCCTGCTGGCGCTCGCCGCGCGCGACTACGAGAGCGCCCGCACCCTGCTGCTGGCCCTCGAGCACCTCAAGCCCCGCCGCCGCTTCGGGGTGGCGGCCGCGCTGGAGGCCGTGGGGATGGGCCTGCCCTTCCGGGAGGCGCTGGAGGTGGCGCTGCAGGAGGCGCGGCGCTACCTCGGCGGCCGCAGCTACCGCCGCTTCGCCTCCCGCCGCTTCCGCAAACCCCTGGAGGCATACCTGCAGGGCCTGGAGGGCCGCGTCGCCGCCGAGCAGCTGGCCAAGAGCCGCAAGTCCCTGAGCAAACTCACCACCGCCGAGATTCACATGGCCGAGCGGGTGCTGCTGCGCGCCCAGCGGCGCTGGAAGAGCCCCGAGACCGTCTACCAAGCCTTCGACGCCTTCCTGGTCGCCGTGCAGCTGGCCCACCGCCCCGCCAAGGCCTAGAGCCGTTCCGAGAGCCGTTCGTCCGGCGCGGGGTCGGGGCCGGGGCGACCGGGCAGTGTGGCCGCCCTGCCGAGAGTGAGGTATACTATCTCTTGATAGGAGGTATCGAAATGCCGATCGTCGGACTGTCGGAACGCAACAGGCTGGCCCGCACGGGCCAATTCAAGATCGGGGAGCGCACCGAGCGGGGCTTCCCCCGGGCGCTGGACCACTTCCGCATCGTGGGCGGCGCGGAGGCGGTGGAGGCGGTGTACGGCCCCAAGCCCAAGGCGGTCACGGTGTACCTGCCCCTCGACCTCGGCCCTGAGGTCTGGGACCCCTACTACAAGCGCTACGGCGCTTCGGGTCTGCAGTGCAAGGGCGACGGGCTGGTGGGTCGCGAGGTCGGGCCCGACGGCGGGCTCAAGGAGCGCGACTGCGCCCTTCGCGGCTGCCCCTTCGCCCAGCCCACCGTCAAGAACGGCAAGGAACAGCCCCCGCTGTGCAAGCCGGTGGGGATCCTCGCCTTCCAGGTCGTCGGGGTGCCGGGGGCGGGGGTTTATCAGATCGCGGTCAAGGGCCTTTCGGCCATCGCGCGGGTCGACTCCTACCTGCGGGCGCTGGAGGCGGCGGCGGGCGGCAGCCTGAAGGGGGTGCCCTTCGTGCTCAAGGTCGAGCAGGCCAAGGGCAAGGACGGCTTCCCCACCAGCCGCATCCTGGTGGCCGACGCCCCCGAGACCGCCGCGGTGCTGCAGGGCGCGCCCCGCTACCCCCGCACCGCGCCCGTCGAGCGGGTGCGCGGCTACGCGGTGCTCAGCGAGCGGGGGGAGCTCATCGCCACCCCCGAGGTGCGCGTAGAGGAGGACCTGAAGGCGCGCGCGGCGCTGGCCGAGCGGCTGCACGCGGCGCTCGAGGAGGGGCTCATCCCCGCCGAGCACGTCCAGCGCTACCGCGAGATGGTGGCGGCGGTGGGCAACATGAGCGAGGCGGAGGCCGCCGAGAAGCTGGAGCGGCTCGAGGCCTGGCTGCAGAACCAGGGAAAGGCGGCATAGACCGTGCCGCACGGGGGGGCTAAGCCCCCCCTCTTCTTGTGATCCCATATCCCATGCGCGAGACCGAGGACCTCTCCCCTTCCGTGGCGGTCGCCGCCCCCCTCCCCGGCCCGCCCCTGCCGGGCCTGTGGCTGCAGTTCCAGCCGGTGGTCTGGCTCGAGAGCCAGGAGCAGGAGCCGTACTTCCTCGAGGCCCTGCTGCGCCTGGGTGCCCACGCCCCCGCCCAGGCGCTGGCGAGGTACCGCGAGCGCGGCGAGCTGCACCGCCTGACCCTGGCCGTGCTGGAAGGGGCGCTGGCCGAGGGCGCACGGCGGGGCCGGGCGGTGTCGGTCAACCTCTCCCCCGCCCAGCTCGGCCACCCCAGGCTGCGGGCCGACCTGCGGGCGCTGCTGCGGGCGGCCGGGGCCGGCGAGGGGGCGCTGGTGGTCGAGGTCACCGAGGAGGCCCTCCAGCCCGGCGGGCGGCCCCTCGAGAGGACGTTGGCCGGGCTGCGCGAGCTGGGCGTGCGGGTCTACCTCGACGACTTCGGCAGCGGCCACTCCAGCCTCGAGCGCCTGGCCTGGCTGCCCCTCGACGGGGTCAAGCTGCCCCGGGGCTTCCTGAGGCCGCCCGCGGCGACGCGGCACCGGGTGGCGGCGGTGCTGCGGGGCCTGGTGCGGATGATGGAGGAGCTGGGCCTGCCGCTGGTGGCCGAGGGGATCGAGCGCCCCGAGCAGGCCGCCTTCGTGCGCGAGCTGGGCGTGCGGCTGGGCCAAGGCTTCCTCTTCGGCGCGAGCCCCGAGGCTCCGGCCGCGGCGCCATGAGGTCGTCCGACACGGCGGGGGCGGGAATCCTACCCGCCCCCGCGCCACGCCGTGCTGTGCCTCAAGCGGCCGCCCCCGCGCCGCGCGCGGCCAGCCGGCCGGCCAGCAGCGCCACCCCCAGCGCGTCGAGCACGTGGGGGTTGTCCAGCCATCGCCTCGAGCCCCGCACCCACTGTCCGACCTCCCGCCGCACGTCGCGGCGCGTGGCGTAGCACAGCCCGGTGAGCCGGACGGGCCAGGGGCCCTCGCTGAACAGGCGCTCGCGGGCGCAGGTGCGCACCCCGGGGAAGGCGAAGGCCGCCCCGGCGTGCCGCAGGGCCAGCTCCAGCAGGGCCTCACCCTGCGCGCGGGTGGCCTGCAGCCGCCCGCGCTCCGCCGGGGACGCCCGCACCAGCTCCCCGATGACCTCCACCCCGACCACGCCGCCGGCGACGAGGCGGGACAGATCCTCGAGGCCGATCTGGTAGGCGTGCTGGCGCGGAGCCCCCGGCGGGCGCACCAGGCCCCACGAGCGCAGGCGGAAGGACTCGCCCTCGGGCTCGAGGACCACCAGCGTGGCGCCCAGGGGGTCGGGGTCGAGGCCGACGACGCTCACAGCCACGCCACCCACCCCCCCTCCTTCGTGCACAACGCCGGGACCAGCACCTCGACCCGCCCCGGCCCCTCGAGCGAGAAGCCGCCGGGCCCCTCGTCGCACTCGTAGCGCAGCACCGCGCCGGGCCGGAGGAAGTGGCTGAGGAAGCGGGCGAAGGCCCCGGGGTTAAGGTTGCGCCCCAGGGCGTCCTCGAGGAAGTTCACCCCGGTGTACGGCGGTACGCCGTCCCGAGAGGGGATCGTCCGCGCCCCGTCCTCCCCTACCCCCAGCACTCCCAACGGCTCGTCCAGCAAGAACGTGGTATCGCCCGCCTCGGGGGCCGCCAGCAGCAGGTCCTCCCCCAGCGTGCTCTTGCGGGCGGCCTCGATCAGCAGGTCGAGCGTGCCGCGGCGCTCGGGGATCGTCTGCACGTGGATGAGGTGGTGCTGGTAGCCCATTCCCATTGGTTACCTCCTATCAATAGAAATTCTACCATTACTGAGCGGGCGGGGAGACAGTCCCCGCCCGCTCCTTTCGGGCTGTGGCTGGCGCGGCGCTAGGTCGCCAGGGCGTCGGCAAGGGCCTGGCCGTAGGCTTCTTCGAAGCTCAGCCAGAAATCGTCGGCGAACATGTCCTGGATGATGACCCCCTTGCGCCCCAGCCCGGAAGCCGGAGGGTGGTAGCGCAGCCGGCGCTTCGGCGTGGCCAGGTAGCGAGGGCACACGGAGAAGGCCCCACGCGGGGGCAGTGCCAGCAGGCGCTCGAGCTCTTGCGGCTCCAGCGCCTGGAAGACCAGCCGGTCGACCCACCAGCGACCCAGCGTCGTGTACCAGCGACCGTCCCCGGCCGAGCGATACCAGCGCCTGAGGCCCGACTGGTCCGCCTCGTCCTCGAGCTCGCACAGCGGGCGGGGGCGGTTGCACCACAGCTCCTCCACGAAGTCTTCGCGGTGCAGCCAGGCCTCGGCCGGATCGATGAGCGCGTACTCCACGGAATACGGCCCCCAGTACAGGCTCAAGCGCACCCGCAGGTCCGCTCGGTTTTCGGCCCCCGTCGGCGACCACCGCCACGCAAGGAGGAACGCAGCGTGCTCGTCGTTCGCACTCCCCAGGCCCAGCCAGCCCCAGGGGAAGTGCCTCCCCCGGAACTGCCCCACCTGCCAGAAGCCTCTCACGCAGCCATAGAAGCGCATGTGCGCCAGGTCTTCCTCCGATACTGACAGCGAGAGCCCCCGATGCCGCTGCTGCGCGAGGAAGTCGTTGGCCACCTTCACCACCTGTGGCAGCGAGAGTTCAAACTTCCGTGCGAGTTGTGGCGAGAAATCGTACTCCCGCACGATCTGTGGCATTTCATCTCACCTCCTATCAGCCCTAAATATAACACCGCCCGGTCAGTCCTCGGACGGCCCGTCGAGCGGGCGCTTGCGGGCCACGGGCGCGATCGCGCCGGGGTGGCCGGCCTCCTGGGCGCAGCTCCAGGGCCACACCCCCCAGGAGGCCGGCCATCCCCACCACCGCCTGCAGGCGTGCTCGCCGGTCGGGAACCTCCTCGGAGCGGTACTGTGGGCTTTCTACAAACGTTTTTGTAATGGGCATGGTCTTCTCCTATCAATTATTAGTATATTGATCTTCGATAGGAGGTTGAGGTTGGCGATGGAGACCCTGTTCCAGATCGTTCCCATCCCCCAAAAGCGGGTCTGGCACGGCATGATCCTGGGTGAAAGCCGGGTGGCGCCGTTCGACAGCGGCCTGCCCCACCGCGAGTGGTTCGCCGAGTTCCGCCGGGCGCTGGGGGTGGGGGAGATGCCGGTCTACGACGAGGCCTGCCGGGCGGTGCGCCAGCCCAGCGGGGCGCTGCGGGTCACGCTGCAGGGCCACGAGAGGGACGGCCACTGGTACTGGCTGCCGCGCGCGCGCTGCTGGCTGTTCCTCGACGCCCCGGAGCAGGACCTGCTGCCCCTGCAGTGGGATCTGGCCCTCGAGGGCCTGCAGGAGGGCGGGTTCCGCCTGACCGCCCCGCCGCTGGCGGGTTTGGGTGTGGGCTTCGAGATCCTGGCCGGGGGCGACAGCCGGGCGGTGGTGCTCGGCCGCTGCCCCTGCCCGCCCCACGACGGCCTGCGCGAGCAGCTCCAGGAGTTCTTGCTCGTCGAGCGTCTGCGGACGCTCTGACGCTCCGACGCTCTGACCAGGCACAGTCGCACGAAGGCAGGGGGGCTCTAGCCCCCCTGCCGCTCCTTTGCGGGGTCAATCCTCCTCGAGGGCCGCCAGGAGCCGCTCGAGCAGCGCATCCACCTCCCGCTGCTTCTGGGGGCTCAGGGTGACCTTCCGCAGGCGGCGGCCGGCCAGCGCCAGCCGCGCCGCCAGGTCGGCCTTGGGCCCGGCGGCGGGCGCCGCGGCGAGCTGGCGGGCGCGTTCCTTGATCTGCACCAGCGTGAGGCCCTGCTCCAGCGCCTCCCGCAGCAGCCGCGCGCGCGCGTCGGGGTTCTTCACCCGGGCGACGGCGGTGGCCTTGGTGTACTCCAGCCTCCCCTGCTCGAGCACCTCCAGAATCTCCGGCGGCAGCCCCAAAAGCGGCAGTCGGTGCGACACGAAGGAGGCGAGGGAGATCCGTCCCAGCGATGAAAAAACCTCAAAAATTATACTCGATTCATTTTCTCCCACAGCGTTGTGGGAAACCTTGCCGCGCTCGGCCTCGCGCAGCGTGCCGAGCAGCGGCACGACCTCCGACTCCGCCAGCCCGAGCCGCAGGCCGAGCAGCCGCAGCACCCCGCGGGTCTCCTCCACCGGGTTGAGGTCCTCGCGCTGCAGGTTCTCCACCAGGTTGATCTCCGCCGCCTGCTGGTCGCTCAGCTCGCGCACGACCACCGGGACCTCCGCCAGCCCCGCCAGCCGCGCCGCGCGCAGCCGCCGCTCCCCGTGCACGAGCTCGAAGCCCCCCTCCGCCGGGCGCACCAGCAGGGGCTGGACCATCCCGTGCAGGCGCAGCGACTGGGCCAGCTCCTCCAGCGCGGCGGGGTCGAAGAAGCGGCGGGCCTGGAAGGGCGACAGGCGGATGGCCTCGAGCGGCACCGAACGGTCGGCGGAGAGGCCCGGCTCGACCGCGGCCTTGCGCTGGGCCAGCTTCATGGCCTCCCGCAGGCTGGAGGTGTTGGGGTTGGGCTTGGCGCTCACGCGAGCACCTCGCGGACTTCCTGGGCGAGCGCCTCGACCTCCCGGGCCGCCGCCCGCCAGTTCCAGCCCCGGTAGAACTGCACCGGGACGCCCAGCTCGGCCGCCCCCACGAACGCGGTGGAGCTGGTCCACTCGGTGGCGAACACCGGGATCTCCTCCTGGGTCATGGCCTCGCGCACCCTCAGCGGCATGCCCGAGCCCGTGACCACCCGGTTGATCAGCACCCCGTAGAGCAGGCCGGGGTTGCGGCGCATGGCCCGGCGAACGCTCACCGCGGTGGCCTCGACCATGCTCATGAGGTCGATGACCGAGGGCGTCACCGGGATGATGGCCAAGTCGGCGGCGACCAGCGCCGCCTCCATCAGCGGAGATCCCAGCGCGGGCGGCCCGTCGATCACCACCCAGCGGTAGCCGTCGAGCTCCCGCAGGCGCTCGATCTGCCCCGGGTCGGTGACCGCCCGGAACTCCGCCGGGTAGGGCTTGTTCTCCGGGGCCCGCATGACCCAGCCCACCGCCGAGGCCTGCGGGTCGGCGTCGACCAGCAGCGTGGGACCGTCCTGGGCGAGCTCCGCCGCCAGGTTGACCGCGGCCGTGGTCTTGCCCACCCCGCCCTTTTGGTTAACGATCGAGATGACGCTCAAGCTATACCCCCTATCATCACGCCTATCATAGGGGGCACACGCCGCGGGGGGACAACCCTCCGGCTACGCCGCGCGCCCCGCGGCCCCCTCCCAGGCCTGCAGGGCCCGCTCGAGCGCCTCCAGCGCGTCCGGCTCCCCCAGCGCCCAGCGTGCCGCGTGCTGGAGCACGAAGAACTCCAGCACCATCCCCTCCACCAGCACGCCGGGCAGCTCCCCGTCGCGCGCGGCCTGCACCAGGCGGCGGTAGCGCTCGAAGTCCCGGGGTGGGGCCGGGGCCGCCCCAGCCCCCAGCAGCACCGGCTCGGGCTGCTCGCCACGCAGCATCGCGTCCACCGCCGCCGCCAGGTCCGGGTAGACCGCGAAGCGCCCCTTGCCCCGCACTTCCAGGGCCATCCCGAACACCGGCCGCCCCCGCCGGCGGCGGCTGTCGGGGTCCGGGCGGCCGATCAGGGGCCACAGCACCGGGTTCTCCAGCACGTCGCGCAGCACCCGGCCGTGCACCGTGACGATGCCCTTGATCCCCCGCTTGCCGATGGTCTCCACCACCGCCACATCCTCGGGGAAGCCCACCTCGTCACCTACGATGACCTGCGGGCCGTGGTTGGCCAGGGCCTCGAGGTAGGTGCGCGCCAGCATGGCCGGGAAGGTCTCCCCCGCCGCGTAGTCGGGCATGGGCACCTGCAGCCGCCGCGCCGCCCCCAGCACCGGGTGGGGCACCAGCCCCTCCCCGCCGATCTCGTTGGAGGTGTCGACCACCACCACCTTGGGGCCGAGGTCTGCGGCCAGCTGGCGCACCACGTCGCGCAGGAAGGTGGTCTTGCCCACCCCCGGCGGGCCGATCACCAGCACCCCGTCGGCCCGGCGCACGAAGGGCATCACCGCGTCGGCCACCCCCTCGACCACCCGCGCCAGGCGGATGGTCAGCCCGGCCAGGGTGCGGTAGCGGTCGCGGATGGCGCTGATGCGGTGCAGGGTGCCGCCGATGCCCGCGCGGCCGTCCTCACGGAACTCCACCCCGTAGCGGCTGGAGAGCTTGGCCTGGATGTTGGCGAGGTCGTCGGGGCCGAAGTGCTGCGAGCCGTAGCGCGGAGGCGGCGCGCCGCACCAGTAGCCGGGAAGCCGTCCCACGTCGAGGGCGATCTCCTCGAGCTCGTCCTTGTAGGCGCGGGCCTCGGCCGCGACCCACTCCGGCAGCACCTCGAGGATGCGCTCGAGCTGGTCGATGGGCCTCATCAGGGCCGGGCGTCCTCTTGGTGCGCGGGCCTCCCGCCGCCGGAGGCGGCGGCGTCCCGAAGGGGATCGTTCGCCCGGTGCAGGGCCGCAGGCTGTCCTGACAGGGGATCGTCCGGTCGGTGCACAGAGCTTGCTCTGTCCCGAAGGGGGTCGTCCGATCGGTGCACGGGCGCGGCCCGTCCCGACAGGGGATCGTCCTCCGGCACGGTGGCCTTGCGGAGCTTGATCAGCTCGCTGGCGATGATCGCCAGCAGGATGGTCGACAGGCCCTGCACCACCCGGTCGCTCAGGATCCAGGCCAGGCCGAAGAACATCGCGCTGTAGTAGGTCAGGGCGAACAGCTTGGATTGCACGCGGCGTAGAATCTCCATCTTTCCTCCTATATCCGGCAGCGCAGCACCAGCTCCCCGGCGGCCAGGTAGGCCGTCGGGCGGCAGCGCCCCGCCTTCTCCCAGGTGCGGTTGAAGCGGTCGACCTCCACCGCCAGCCTCACGTAGTCCCGGGTCAGCGCGGTGGGCCGGGGGTCGAAGGCGTCCCCCGCCACCAGCGGCCCCTCCACCAGAACCCGCGAGTCCAGCAGTAGCAGGGGCGCGGTGCGCACCGCCTGCACCACCCGCACGAACAGCGGGCGCTCGGGGGCTAAGAAGGCCAGCGCCGCCCCGTAGCTGGAGGGCTCGTTGACCTGGGACGCCTCCAGGAGCACCAGCACCTGCACCCCCCGCTGCACCGCGGCGCGGTGCAGGGCCTGGGCGACGGGCGGGCTGTAGAGCCCCGGCGCCACGTACACCACCTGGCGCTGGGCCTGGTCGATGAGCGCGGCCACCTGCTCCACGCTGGCCACCGCCTCCGTGCCCGGCTGCCGGGCCAGCGCCACGCCCAGCAGCAGCGCCAGCAGCGCCAGCAGCGCCAGCAGCGCCAGCAGCGCCTGCGGGCGGCCCCTCACGCGCCTTCCCCCTCCTCCTGGGCCCACCCCCCGGCGGGGGCCTCGGCCGTGGAGCGGTAGCTGACGTACGCCTCCGCCTCCCACAGGGCGAGGTTGTGTCGCCCCCAGGGGCACTTGGCGGGCACCAGGTAGTGCAGGCCGCGGCGGTAGCGCACGAAGCCGTAACGCTGCAGCGCGGCGAGCTGCTCCGCGGGCAGCGGCACCAGGGTCAGCGCCTGGCTGAGGATGAAGCGGCTCACCCGGCCGGGGCGGCCCTCGGCCTGCACCGGGATCTTCTCCTGGGCCACCCGCCGCATCCAGTCCTCGAAGACCCGCTGCGCCTCGGCGGGGGAGAGGTCATGGGGACGATCCCCTTCGGGACGGGCTGACGCCCGTACACCAGCCGGACGATCCCCTGTCAGGACAGCCTGCGGCTGTGCACCAAGGGGTAGCCCCCCTTCGGGGGCGGGCAAGCCCGCCGCGCCAGACGCCCCCTCCGCCGGGGCCCCGGAGGGCGCGGCGGCAGCGGCCTGCGGCAGGGGGGCGGGCTCTTCCGCCGCGCCCTCGAGGAAGCGCCGCGCCTCGCGGATCCAGCGCTCGCCGATGCCCCGCTGCAGGTGGGCGTTCCTCCAGGCCAGCATCGCCCGGTGCACCCAGGCGACGGGGTTGCCCTCGGACTCCGGGCGCTCAATGGGGTAGCTGCGCAGCCGGATGGGCGGGAAGCCGCGCACCACGGCGATCAGCTCGCCCAGCTCCATGCGCTGCAGCTCGTCGATGTTGATGAGGGCGGTGGTCTTCTCCTCCGCGCTCACCGAGCGCACGACCTTCTTGCGGAACTCGTCGGGCACCTGGCTCTCGCCCACCCGGTACTGCTCGATGGACACCTCGCCGAGCACCTCCGACCAGTACGCGGCGTCGTTCTGGGTGAAGGAGCCGGGCAGGATGATGGTGGTGCCGATGTTGTTGTCCACCGTGGCGGCCCAGCCGATCTCGCCGTAGATGTTCATGGCCTGGCTGCGGTTCTGCAGCGCCATGTGCAGGCTGATGTTGCGGCTGCGCAGGGTGGCCAGGTCGTCGTTGAGGTTGGGCAGGAAGCCGAAGAGGGCGAACTCGTCGTAGTAGTAGTTGATGTGGATGGGCAGCGGCTTGCCCAGCCGCTCGGCCAGGGACAGCATGCGCCCGTCGAGGTAGCGCTTGAAGAACCGCAGGATGGCCCGCCCCGACGACCCCCGGATGTACGACTCCGGCAGCACCAGGTGGATCATGCCCGGGGTGAGGAGCACCTGGTCCAAGTCCACCTCCCGCTCCCCCGGGGAGAAGGTCTCCACGGCCGAGTCCAGGCGGAAGATCGTGAGGTCCTCGACCAGGCGGTTGATCGCCCCGCTGAAGACCTTCTTGTCGGTCTCGAGGGTGGAGCGGATCTCGTCGGCGGCGGCCCGGCGCCCGGCGAACCACTGGCGCAGCGACTCCATGCCCAGGTTGGCCACGTTGTAGACCTCGCGGAAGTTCCGCAGCTCGCGCGGGCCCAGCGCCAGGCCGTGGATGATGCCCGCCAGTAGCAGGCGGGCGTTGGCGGTGTAGACCTTGGCCCCGGGGTCCTCGCCGGCCTCGAGGTCGGGCGGGTAGATCAGCCGGGCGATGTCGAGGGCATGGTCGTAGCCTTTCACCTCGGCCAGCACCGGGATCTGGATGCCGTTGCCCCGCTCGAAGGGGTTGATGATCACCACCTGGCGTCCGAAAGCGCGGAAGTAGTCGCGCATGTCTACGTAAGAGTCGTTGGGGTTGGGGTACTTGGTGTCCAGCACCACCGAGATATTGCCCTCGGCGGCGTCGAGGGCGATGCGCGGGCGGAAGCTGCCCACCGTCTTGCCGCCGCCGGTGCCGGCGTAGGTGATCGAGTGCACGTCGTTGATGCGCTTGGTGGGGCGCAGGAAGTGGCGCTTCTTGGGGGTCTGGGGGTCGGTCCACACCCCCAGGTAGCCGGTGAGGGTCGCCGGGGTCATCCCCTTGAGCGCCGCGTCAACGATCTGCTCGGGGCGGCGGCGCTCGACGAGGGGGGCGATGTCGTGCTCGTTGGCCCAGCGCTGGGTGAGGGTCTTGCGCGGCTGGAGTTTGCGCCGCTTGAGGATAGGAGAGAGCCCCACCACCAGCGCCACGAACGCCAGGGTGATCTCGGCGTTGCCCAGCGTGCCGCGCTGCAACGCCTGGGCGCAGGCGGGGTGGTTGAGGCAGCGCCAGTAAAACGCCGCCGGGGCCTCCGCCTTAAGGTAGGCGCCCCAGCCCGCCAGCTCCAGCCGCGCCCGGTTGGCCTCCATCTGCCGGAAGGTGACCCAGCCCAGCGCGCCCAGGCACGCCAGGGCCCACGCCACCCCCAGCAGCCGCCGCCGGGGGCTCAGCCGCGAGAAGACCACCGCCCCGCTCACGCGCCCCCCCTGCGCTTGAGCCAGCCGTAGATATAGAGCACGTCCCGCACGTACCGGCGGGTCTCGGGGAAGGGGGGAATGCCCCCGTACTTGCGCACCGCGGTCGGCCCGGCGTTGTAGGCCGCCAGGGCCCGCGGCCAGTCGCCGAAGGCCTCCCACAACGAGCGCAGGTAGCGGGCCGCGCCCCACAGGTTCCAGTCGGGGTTGTGCAGCCGGTCCGGCGGGATGCCCAGCCCCCGCGCGGTGGCCGGCATCAGCTGCCCCAGCCCCCGCGCGCCGTCGGGCGAGACGGCCTGCACGCAGTAGCGGCTCTCCACCCACACCAGCGCCCCCAGCAGCTCGGGCTCGAGGGCCTGGGCCCGGGCGTAACGCTCGGTCTTGGCCCACAGCTCCCCGGGGATGCGCCCGCAGGCCCAGGCCTGCGGGGCCAGCAGCGCCAGGCCCGCCCCGAGCCCGAGCCCCAGACGCAGCAGTGCGCAGCGCAACGACCACACCATCAGCGCCGAGTCTACGCTATGCCAAAGGCCGATAGGATTTAATCATGAGAGCGGCGGCGGGTGAACCCGCCGCCGGCCTTAAAACCGTGCTGTGCCTCTTGGTGCGCGCCCGCGGCCTACTCGTGCAGGGGGATGGGCACCGCCTTGATGAACTCCGGCACCTCCGGCACCGCGTAGACCGCATGGGCCCCCGCGGGGGCCCCGGGGTCGCCGAAGATCCCGGCCACGACCGGCACCCGCGGGGGCTCGGCGGGCCAGGGGGTGAAGCCGTCGGTGAGGACGACCACCAGGTCCACCTTCGGGCGCAGCTCGAGGGCCGCCTCGATCCCCACGCGCATGTCGGTGCCCCCGCCGCCCAGCAGCACGACCTCGTGGGCGCGGCGGACCTTCTGGGCCTGGGCCGCGGCGGCGTCCACCGCGAGGGCCCACACCTCGGCGCCCGCCTTCCTCAGCAGCGCGTCCACCTCGGCCAGGGCGTGGGCCAGCATGCGGTCGCTGACCGAGCCCGAGGTGTCGATGACCACCGCCACCCGCGGCCGCACGTCGTAGCTCCCCGGCATCAGCACCCGCCCGAAGGCCGCCTGGCGGCGGTAGGGCCGCTCGTAGGTCGCCCGGGCGCACCCTTGCACCCGGCGCAACCCCTCGCGCACCCGGCCCTGCAGGACCCGCCGCCAGGGGACGACGGGGTTCACGACCCCCTCGGCCCAGCGCACCATCCCCGCGGGCAGGGTGCCGCGTGAGCGGTGGTGCTCGAGCACCCGCCGGGCCACCTCCTCGCGCAGCTGCGCGGCCTGCACCTCGCCCACCGCGGGGTGCTCGGCGTGGTAGCGGGGCAGCTCCCAGGGCCGCTTGAGGCTGTCCGCCCTCGACCCATGGTCCCAGGTGGCCGCGGAGGACCGGCCCGGTTCCGCCGCGCCAGGGGGAGGGGAGGCGCCGTCGCCCTCGCCCTCAGCGCCCACCCCGCCGTCGAGCCCGTCCCCCTCCCCCTGGAAGGGGTCCTCCGCGCCCTGCTCGAGCAGGGCGCGGTAGTACGCCTCCTCCAGCCCGCCGGGCTCCAGGCCCAGGCGCTCGGGGTAGATAACCCCCTCGGGGAGGGTGAAGCCCAGCTCCTGCGCCCCGTCGTTGATGGCGGCGTCGGTGGCCAGGTTCCACAGCCGGTGGATCCGGCGGTCCACCCCCATCTCCCGCGCGCGGGCGTGGTGGGCCCGCAGCAGGTGCTCGAGCTCGTGCCACAGCACCCCCACGAGCTCGCGCTCGCTGAGCTTGTCCGCGAAGGAGGGGTTGACGTACAAACGCCAACCCTCGTCGACCGCCATGGTGGGCACCGCCTCGGTCGAGACCAGCCTCAGGGCCCACAGCCCCGGCGTGAAGTAGGGGGCCTTGCTGCCCAAACCCAACCGCGCAACCTTGATCTTCTCCATACTTACCTCCTATCAGGAGAAATTGTACCATTGGATTTTTGCGCGCGGCGGCCACACGGGTAAACCTTCCCCTGGGCATCCAGGCAGGTCTGGCTGCTTTCCACGGCGTCCACTCCCCACAGGCGGATGCGAACCCCCTGGATCTCCAGGGTGTCGCCATCGACGACGGTGGCCCGGCCGGCGAGGCTGGAGGGGGGCTGGGCCAGGGCGGGGGTGCCCAGCAGGGCCGCGAGGCACAGCAGGCCGAGGGCGGGCAGCAGGGCCGGGGAGGGGGACGACCCCCTCCGGGACGGGCTGACGCCCGCGCGCCGGGGGGAGGGGTTCCTCGTTCGCATGGCCCAAGGATACCGTTCCTGGGCGCTGGCACACCGGATCACGGCGCGCGCCGGGCAGGGCTAGCCGCCCGAAAGCGCCGGGGTCAGCCCCCCAGCCGCTCCCGCAACCGCGCCGCCAGCGCGGCGGCTTTGCGCGGGGCCGAGTGGGCCAGCAGCTCGCGGTAGAGGCCCTCGCCCTCCAGCCGCCCCTCGTCGAGGGCCTCGAACAGCAGCTCGAAGTCGCGCGGGGCGAGGTGCTTCCTCAGCACCATCCCGCACACCGTCTTGAGGTGGTTGAGGCGCTCGGGGGCAGCCATGGCCTTCCACGCCGCCAGCGCGTCGGCCTCGCCCTCCTCGGCCGCCCCCGGCGGCGCAGCACGGACGGCGGCGGGCCTGGCGCGGCGGGGCGCGAAGTCCTCGGGGTTGGCGTACTTGCCCTGGGTGTCCTTGATCACGTCCACCAGGAAGCCCTGGCGGTTGCGCGGCCGGTAGCCGCGCTCGAGGATCGCGGCATATAGCGCCACCCGCGCGCGCAGGTGCTCGAGGTCGTACTCGCGGGCGTAGTGCTGGGCCACCGGCAGCGTGAGCCCGTGCCGCTGCAGCAGCTCCACCCCGGCCGGGTCCGGCGCCGACTGCACCGGGGCGAAGTGGTAGCGGATGCGCTGGCTCTTGCCGCGCCCCACGTACTCCACCGCCTCAAGGTAGCCGCGCTGGATGAGCTCCGCGTGCGCGCCCTGCAGCACGCGGCGGACCCTTTCGGGCCTCTTGTCGACGATCTTGCAGACCTCGGCCCACTCCAACAGCCCCACCTCGAAGATGCGCACCGTCGCACCCCCCTCGGCGAAGCGCCGCCCGTCGAGCAGGCGGTAGAGGCCGCGGGTGGGCGGACGTTTGAGGCTGGCCAGCAGCTCGAGGTCCAGGGGCTTGATAAAACGCGAACGCACGCTGGCGGCGATCTCCTTGCCGAGCTCGATCTTCAGCACGGTCTTGCCGTCGAGGCCGTCGCCCTCGCCCACGCCCGTGGCGTGGACCTTCTCGAGGTAGCGGAATTGCTTGCTCTCCCAGCGCCCGCCCTCCCGCCAGGCCTCACGCGCGGTATAGGTGGTGTGGGTCAGCCGTCCCAGGCTGCGCTCTAGGGCCTTGTAGTAGTACCCGCTGGTGTCGAGGCCGATCAGCTTCAGCAGCTGGTAGGCCGTGGTCACGATCACCCCGTCGGCCGGGCAACCGAAACGCTGGTACAGCGCCAGCACCGCGAGGCTGACGTCGTTGTCCAACCCGTGCGGTACCCCACCGTAGTCGGGGTTGCCGCGGCAGATGATCTCCGCCCGCCGGCCCTGGATCTCGAACTCGAGGTCCCAGCGGGTGAAACTCTCGGGGATCCGTTCCTGCACGCTGATGAGTCCCAAGAAGGCGACGTTTCCCTCGTCGATGTGGGGGGAGACCTCGCCCCGCCGCCAGGGTCGGGAATCGCTCTTCATGTTGGCCGAAGTCTACCGCATCGCCGCGGCTCGCGGCTGTTGTTGCCTCCTTAAGACAATTCTTTAAAACTTAAAATTGAATGACAACAACAGCGGCGGGGGTGCGCGCGTGCTGGACAAGAAAACTCCGGGTTTTTCACCCGACTCTTCCGATAATTTCACCCAACTCTTCCGATAGCCCGGGCCCCCGGATCACCCAACTCTTCCGATAGCGGGGTGCCCGGATCACCCAACTCTTCCGATAGTGTTCAACCAAGTATTCCGATAGTTCAGCCCCTGGATCGCCCGGATTCCCCGGCAATTTCACCCAACTCTTCCGATAGCGGGGTGCCCGGACCACCCAACTCTTCCGATAGCCCCCTGCCGCGGGCTCCGCTCGGGCGAGGGATGGGCTGAACCTGACACCAGGACAGCGATCTGCTCGCTCGGGCCGTCGAGAATCACCCGACTCTTCCGATAGCCCCGGTCCCCGGATCACCCAACTCTTCCGATAGCAGGGTGGCCGGATCACCCGACTCTTCCGATAGCGGTCCCTCCCTCTCCCGGCGGGGTCGCAGACCCCGCGAGCACGGCGGGTCGTGCCAAGGTGTGTCCTGGACGCCGTACAGTGCCCGGTCATGCCCCCGGATCACCCGACTCTTCCGACAATTTGACCCGGCTCTTCCGACGGCCCCGGAGGACGCAGCGGCTCAGACCCCGCTGAGCCGCTCGAGCACCAGCGGGTCGTGGTAGCGCTCCAGCCCCAGCGACGCCCGCAACCCCGCCAGGGTGGGCCGGCGCTGGGCGGGGCCGGGCCGCAGCCAGCCGTAGGGCGTGGCCACGAGGTAGTCGCCCGCGCAGCGCAGCAGCGCGGCCGTGCCGTGGTCGCGGTCGACCTCCAGCACCTCCCAGTCGCCCGCGGTCATCCCCCCCAGCAGCTCGGGCGGGGGGGAGAACTGCGCCAGGTAGTCCACCAGGCTGCGCCCGGCGAAGGCCTGCCAGCGGCGCTGCGAGAGGCGCCGCCGGGCGCGGTGGAAGGCCTCGAGGCGCTCGGGGGCGGCCTGCAGGATCAGCGGGTGGCGCGGGGTGAAGTACGGCTCCTTGAGGCCCAGGCCGTCCCCCAGCCGGAGCACGAAGGGCTTCTCGCCGCGCACCCGCTTCCAGGCCAGCTCCGCCTCGCCCGAGCCCCCCAGGGGCTGGCGCAGGTAGCCGCGCGGGTGCTGGCGGTAGCGGACGAGCACCGCGGCGGCCGCCCCGCAGGGGACGCCCTCCAGGGCGCGCTGCAGCGCGCCCTCGTCACGGCCATGGACCACGGTCACGGCCTCGCCTCAAGCCCCAGCCGCTCCCTGACCAGCCGCACCGGCAGCAGGTTGCTGTAACCGGCACCCTGGGCCTCGACCTCGGCCCGCAGCAGGCAGGGGTCGGCGGCCAGGCCGCGAAGGAACAACGCCCGGCGGATGGCCTCGGGCGTCCAGTCGGGGTGCTGCTCGAGCAGCTCCTCCACCAGGCGGCTCAGGCGGCGCCGGCTGGGCGCCAGGGCGGGGCTCTTCTCGGGGATTGGGATCGCACTGTGCCTCATATAATCTCCTATGATGAATACATATATCACAGAATTGCCGGGCGCGGCAGCCGGGGAGCGGTGCCACCCGGCTCGTACCAGGGCTAGGGAGAATGGGCGCGAAGCTCCGGGTTTTGATGCCAGCCCCAGCCTGTATTCGCCGGGGCCAGCCTTGAGGGCCAAGAGCGATCAGGGAGCTGGGGCGTGATCCGAGGGGTAGGCTGTCACCTGCTCAGCCTGTCGCTTTCACGAGGGGCAAGCCCGATGTGAATGATGTAGCGCTGGTTGCCCGATTTCCTGCGATACCGTTCGAACAGTTCCAACAGCTCGCGCTGGAGCGCTTTAGCGTCAGGAGGGTCTAGTAGCAGGGCATCGCTCCAGGTGTTGAGTACGGCGGGCACCCCATCGCCCAGAATATCCCAGGATCCCTTGCGGTCTTGGGACGGGTTGATAGTGAGCGTTCCGTCGAGCTCGAGCCTAATCTCCACCCCACGCTGGTGTAGAAGCTCCGGAGATGCCTGCTCTAGGGCCACCCAGAGCCTGTGGTTCCATACGCGTTCGGTGTGTTCGAAGTGCGCCATCGGAACCAGTTCTTGCGGCACTATGTACCGTTGTGCTCGGGCTTGATAGTACCTGATTGGCCTTCCCACACGCCGCTCGACCTTGACCACCTCGAGAAGCCCCAAGCGTAGAAACTTATCCGCCCAGTAGTGAAGGTTCGGGATCGGTGTAGAGAGCTCCCCGGCGACCTGCCTCAGGCTGCGTGGCCCCTTCATGAAGGGCGCGAGGTAGACCAACGCCTCGGGCCGGGTCAACAGCTCCGCCGCTTTCCGGTCGTTAACGACCATCTCCGACCTATTCAGAGATTGATCTTCCATTTTAACAAGGCTAACACATAGGATGCCTCCAGCTTCGTACAGCCCCTTGGGATCACTTTTTCAGGAAGCGAGGTGCAGGGTGAGCAGGCACTACGTGCCGACCAAGTACTTGAGCTACTCGACCTCCGAAACGGGCTCCCTCGTTATCTATAACACCCTCAATGGAGCGATCTGTGCGGTGCCGCCGGGGCAGGCCGCCTACGTCAAGGGGGCACTAAAGCGCAGCGCGCGGCACCGGGCTCCGCTAGAGGGCATTCTCCAGGACCTCAGCGAGGGCGGCTTCCTCATCCCCGAGGGCACAGACGAGAACGAGCTGCGCCACCTACAGTACCTGCGGAAGTACGATGATCACAGCTTGAGGCTCATCGTCATGCCCACGGAGGCGTGCAACTTCCGCTGCACCTACTGCTATGAATCGTTCGAGCGCGGCAAGATGCCGCCTGAACTGCGCGAGGGGATTAAGCGGTTCGTGGCGACCCAGAGCAGGCTGGAACAATTTGATCTCAGCTGGTTCGGGGGTGAGCCGCTTCTCGCCGCCGATGTGGTTGTCGAGCTGACCCAACATTTCCACATCTACTGCCAGAGCCACGGGATCCGCTTCAGCTCGAGCCTGACAACCAACGGTTCCCTCCTCACCCCCGACCTCGCCGAGCAACTGCTCCCCTATGGCTTGTCGTTTCTCCAGATCACCCTAGACGGGGTTGAAGAAGAGCATGACAAGCGACGCGTGCCGATTGACGGCGCGCCCTCGTTTAGGCGGATCATGGATAACCTCCGCTACCTCAAGTCCACGAGCTACCCCTTCGTGGTATCCCTGCGGCACAACTTTGATCCCGAAGGGCTACGGCGTTTGGAGGAATTCCTCCAGCTCCTCGCACAAGAGTTTGGTGGAGACCCTCGCTTCACCACCAGCTTCTACGCCATTGGCACCTGGGGCGGGGCGAATGACGACCGCCTCGAGGTGTGTGAGCAGGACTCGGCCTACCAAGCTGTCATGCGCGCCCGCCGGTTGGCGACCGAGGCGGGTCTGCGCAACACCTTTGTCCTGGAGAGCCTTCAGCCCAACGGAGTCGTGTGCTACGCGGCGAACCCGCGGTCGTTCGTGATCGGCTCGGACGGTCAAGTGTACAAGTGCACCGTGGAGCTAGACTACCATGACCGGAACATCGTCGGGCGGCTTCACCCGGATGGCTCGATGGACCTGGACTGGCGCAAGGTTGCCCTGTGGTGCGAAACCAACGGGCTGGAGGAGGGCAAGAAGTGCTCGACCTGCTTCTTCAGCCCGAGCTGCTACGGGGCGGCCTGTCCAAAGGACTGGATGGACAGTGGCGATTGCCACTGCCCGACCGAGAAGGTGACCATCCGGGAGACTCTCCAACTCATCCAGCTCGAGGCGACGATGCCCGAAGCCGATGGGGTCTCCGCTGGTCTGCAGTGTACGAGAGGCTGACCGCGCGGAATCATGTGCGGCTTCGGCTGATCGGGAGGAGGGAGGTGATGTGCGGAGGCTCATAGAAACATCACGGTGATCGAAATAAACCTCAGCGTCATCCGATCGGTCTCGGGTATCAAGCGTTCGAATGGAGGTAGACCATGCAGGCCAAACAGATCAGGTGGATCGTAAAACCCGTGCAGGCCTCTCGACCCGGCACCCGTCCCAACACCAACGTCAACTGCCTCTGCTAGGCAGCTCCGGTCCCGCCTAGCCGCTGCGGCTAGGCGGGACCGGAATGAACGACTATGTCCTCCTCACTCTGTGACAACCTGCTCGTTGGCGTATCGGGGGGCATACAGTGCGTCAACCTCCACAACTACCTATTCCACTTCCGAACGGTCCTGGCGAGGCAGGTTAAGGTGATCATGACGCCGTCCGCGGCCAAGATGGTGAGCCCGGCCGTGCTGGAACTTTATCTTGATGACAGGGTTTTCGTGGACTTCTGGGACCGGTCTACCGAGGTGAAGACCCCCCACATCCAGCTGACCCGGTGGGCCGACTTGTTTGTGGTAGTTCGGGCGAGTGGGAAACAGGCATGGCGGCACCAACACCGGAAGAGGTCGTGCGGCACCTGAGACACGTGCGGATGAGGCGCCTCAAGGAGGAGTACTGGGACGAAGCCACCCGCGAAAAGCCCAAGACCCCCTTCCAGAGGAAGCTTGAGCGGCTGCAACTCATGACCGAGGCGGCGGCCGAACCCCCGCTTGTGAATCCGACCCCGACCCCACCGTGACCGGAGAAGCCGATCCGTAGGAGCCTCCTGCTCACCGGACTGCAAGGTACGAACGTGCAAGCTACCCCACCGTATTCCAGCATCTTCCGCAACCCTGCGTTCCTGGCGTTCTGGGCGGCGCAGACTGTCTCTTCGGCAGGGGACGCTGTTCGCCGCATGACCCTGCTGCTGTGGGTCTTCGCCGAGAGCGGCCAGTCTGGCCTGGCTATCGCTGCGATTACCGTTGCAGAGACGGTACCCTACCTGTTGCTCAGCCCCCTGGCCGGGGTGTTCGTGGACCGCTTTAACCGGCGGGCCATCCTGGTCGGGGCCGACCTGGCCCGCGCTCTGCTCAGCCTGGCGCTGGTCTACGCGGTGGTCAGCCACAGCCTGTGGTTGGTCTACCCGGTCATACTACTAGCCACACTGTTCTCAGCTGTCGCGGAGGTGGCCGCCGGCACCGTGCTGCCCCGCGTCGTCGAAGACCGCCAGCTCGAGCAGGGCAACGGGTTGCTCGTCATCGGCCAGCAGGCCGCCCTCATCGCGGGCCCGGCCCTGGGCGCCGTGCTCTACACGACTGTGGGCCCAGGAGTGGCTTTCGTGGCGGACGCTGCCACCTTCTTGTTATCGGCGCTGCTCATCGGGCTAGCGCTGCCCCCCCACCGCCTTCAGCCCACAGAATCAGGGACTCCATCCCGGGGGCGGAGTTCATTGTGGGGCGATATCCGTGCGGGCCTCCGCTATCTTCTCGGTGCGCGCCTGATTCTGGCTAACTTCGCCATCACCTCCACAACCGCTCTGGCCGCGGGGATCAATGGCACCGTGATGATCTTCTTCATCACGAGAACCCTTGGCCACAACGCGCCTGACTTAGCTTGGCTCGCCGCCACCAACGGCGTCGCCCAGATGCTGGTGGGCGGCTACGTCGTCTGGCTGGCCCACCGGGCCCGGCTCGAGCGCCTGCTGGCCGCCAGTCTCGGCCTGATGGCCCTCGGGGCGACCCTGGTGGCCGCCGCGTGGAGCCTGCCCGTGCTGGTGCTGGGGGTGATCCTCACCTCCCTGGGCAACGCCCCCTTCAACATCGCCCGCGACACCCTGGACCAGCGCTACGTCCCCCCGTCCTACCTCGGGCGCGTGCGCAGCGCGGTAGACATGTCCACGACGGCCCTGTTCCTCGCGGCCTCGAGCCTGTCGGGCTATCTGGTCCCGCTGCTCGAGCCCCGCGCCCTGCTGTCGGCGTCCGCCACCATCTCGGTGATCGTGGCGCTGGCGGGCTGGCTCGTCCTGGTGCCCCTGCTGAAGAGAGCCAGCCCGCCTTCGGAAGGAAGCGTAGCGGCTCAGGGGCAGGAAGATCATGTCAGACAGCCATAACCCTAAGCCTGACGAATTCGCTTGGTTGGAAGACCTGTGCGATCCGCGGACAAGGCGCTTCCTCGAGGACGAGAACACCCGCGTCGAGAGGTTTCTCGCGGGGCACGTCGGGCTCTACCGTGCTGTCATAAGCGAGCTCATGGCCCTGAGGAGTGTGTTTACGGAGTCACCGGCCATGCCGGTTGGCAACTACCTCTATTACGACCGCACGGATTCGCCTGACGGATGGCCCGTTTTCTGCCGCCGCCGGGTGGGGACTTTGGAAGAGGAGGTGCTCGTAGACGTGGGAGAGTTGGCCTCCGAGCGTGGGAGCCTACATGCCATGGTCGGCTCGGTCAAGCCCAACGATGACCATAGCAAGATCGCACTGTCCATTGACCTTACTGGGCACGAGCGGTATACAGTGCTGGTTAGGGATCTCGAGAATGGCAGATTCTTGGAGGAAATACCCGACGTATACGCTGATTTCGAGTGGTCGCCGGACGGAAAGGGCCTCTATCTTCTGGGGCTGAGCGAGTCAGGGCGGCCCGAGCGCTTGCTGTTCCGGCCACTCGGGCCGCAGGGAGTAGGCCACCAGACCCTGCTGGTTGAACCAAACGAGCATTATGCGCTCACGCTCGCGCGTTCGCGCAGCCGGGCCTATCTTTTCGTGACCTCGGTCGGTGCCGAGGACACCGAGGTCCATTACCTCGAGCTGGACCGTCCGAATCGCCCGGTACAGCTGTTTTATCAGCGCAGAGAGAGGCTACGCTACTGGCTGGAGCACTGCCGGGATCGCTTCGCGGTGTTGACGAACCTCGACCGGACAGATCTCCGTGTGATGTTTGCTCCCTGCGAACCAACCCCGCCAGAGGGATGGATCGAGGCGCTTAGTCCAGCCGAGGGGGTCGTTTCAGGGATGGACGCCTTCGCCAGCCACCTGGTCATCTACGGCCACGAGAACGGGTGCGGGCGGATTTGGGTCCATGACCTGGCACAGGGAGAGACTTGGCCAATCCCAGCCCCTGAAGCCGGGGTGCCGGAAGGTCTCGGGGTGTTTTCTCCAGCCGAAAACGGTGACTACCACGCTCGCTGGTTCCGGTTCGAGTTCAGCTCCCTGGTCACACCGGAGGGACTTTGGGAGGTCGACCTGGAAACGCGATCGGTGCGGCTGGTCCATCGCCACAGCATCCCGGGCTACGACTCCGGGAACTACTGCGCGGAGCGAGTCTGGGCCGAGACCGACGACGGGAGCGCTATCCCGATCTCTCTGGTCTACCGCCACGGTTGCGCCGCGGGAACCGTACGCCCGTTGTATCTCTACGTCTACGGGGCATACGGCGCGGTCACCAGCCCTAGCTTCAGCCCCTTCCGCCTGCCTCTGCTGGACCGGGGTGTGGCCTTCGCTATTGGGCATATCCGCGGCGGGGGCGAGCGGGGCCAGGCCTGGCACGACGGGGGGAGGCGGCTGAACAAGCGCAATGCGGCCCTCGACGTGATTGCCTGCGCCCAACACCTTATCCGCGAGGGCTATGCCTGTCCCGATTCCTTGGTGCTCGCGGGTGTCAGCGCGGGTGGGGCGGCGGTGGGCGCCGCGCTCAACGCGCGGCCCGACCTGTTCCGGGCGGTGGTGGCTAGGGTGCCGTTCGTGGATGTTGTGGGCGGGATGCTCGACGAAACCAGCGCTCTCTCGGCCCTGGAGACCGCCGAATGGGGCGACCCAGACGCCCCAGACGAGCTCGCCTACATGTTCTCGTACTCGCCTTATCAGAACCTCAAGCCCGGCCGTTACCCCGCCATCCTGGCGGTGGGGGCCATGAACGACACGAGAGTGCCGTACTGGATGCCCGCGAAGTGGGTGGCCCGCATCCGAAGCTATCGCACCGGCCGCAACCGGCTCCTCCTGAAGACCCACCTGGATACGGGCCATCTGGGGGCGGGGAACCTGATCGACGAACTCGAGGACGCCGCCCTGGAGTGGGCCTTTGTGTTGGCCTGTGTCGGTCGAGACACCCACGGAGATATAGCCGAAAAGGCCACAACGCAGGCTTGTCCGTAGGGGCTCGGCGGGATCTGCGCCCGTTTCCCTCGACTGCTAGCCGCTGCCTTCCACCGGACGGGTGTGTGTTCCCCTGAGGCCCCTGCATGCACACGAAGGCGCGGGGCCCGCTCCGGCCCCGCGCCGCCCCTCCGCAAGACGATTTAGCCCTGGTGCCCGGGCACCTCTGCCGCAGGACGTACCCCCTCCGCGACGGCCCGGGCCAGGCCTGGGGGGCTTATGACGCGCCTCGGGACGGCAAGGCTCGAATGCGATGGGGCGGGGCCTACCCGAGGAGTAGCCGCCGCCGCCTGCCCGGTCTCGCCCCCGCGCGCCCTGTACCCCTGGCCGGGCCTCGGAGCGCGAGGTTTGCCGAAGGGGCGCATTGGTTGCCCCGGCGGGCGGTGTGAGGTCCGTTTCCCCCCCGGCTCCCGGCAGCGAGCTGGGGACCCGGACACGGGCCGTTCCCGTTTGCGCTCTCGCGCGACCATCCAGGCGGATCACGGCCCCATCCTAGCCGAGGCTGCCCGAGCAGTCAATATATATTTCCTCAATAGGACTTTGCGGGCACCACCCCGGCCAGCGGGCGGCGGGCCCCGATGTAGCGGCCCGCGTAGCGGCTCAGGGGCTCGACCACCACGCCCCCGCGGGCCTGGCTGGCGTGGGCCATCAGGCCGTCCCACAGCACCAGGCCCACGTGGTCCACCGGCCGACCCGGCGCGCGGAAGAACACCAGATCCCCCGGCAGCAGGTAGGCGGTGGTGACGGGCGGGAGGCGGGTGTACTGCTTGAGGGCGGTGCGCGGCAGCCGCCAGCCCAGGTGGGCGTAGACGCGCTGGACGAAGGCCGAGCAGTCGAGCCCCACGCGCGGGTCGGTGCCGCCCCAGAGGTAGGGCGTGCCGTAGTAGGCCTGCACCAGGCGGTAGAGCTGCCGGGGGTCCACCGGTGGACGATCCCCTATCGGGAGGGCCTGCGGCCCTGCACCAGCCGGACGATCCCCTTCGGGACGGGCTGACACGGGCGCGGTCCCTCCCGGCTGGGCGGCCGCGAACGCGACGGCCGCCAGCAGCAGTATGGCGGCGGCCCGGGCCACGGCCGGGCTCACCGGCGCTCCCAGCCCTGGCCGTTGGCCCGCACCAGCCCGCGGGCCTCGAGCGCGCCCACGATGCCGCTGAGCTCGACGAGGCCGACCCCCAGCGCGCGCATGAGCTCGCCGCGGCTGCTCTGGCCCTCTTCGATGAGCTGGAGCGCCCGCCGGGCCTGTGGGGGCAGGCCCTCCAGCAGCGCCACGCCGTGCTCGATGGACTCGGCCACCTCGATGCGGGTGCGGGTAATCCGGCTGGCCTGCTGGAGGAAGCTCGCCGCGGCCAGGTCCCCCTCCCTCGCGGGCTCTCCCCGGCGCTCGGGGCCGTCGTGTGCCGGCACGGTGTGGCGCACGGGCTCGCGCCCGTCCCCGACAGGAGTGGCCCTGACCGCCGGCGGAGCCGCCTCGCGGGGGGGTTCTGCGGCGGGGCGGCCGGGGGCCGCCCCCTGCAGCCGCAGCAGCTCGCCGATGACCTTGCCCACCACCAGCGTCGAGACGGGCACGAACAGGCTTTGCAGGAAGACCTCCCAGCCGGCCATGCCGGGCACCCGGGCCATCGCCAGCAGGTTCCCCCCCCACACCAGCGCCAGCGCGGCCAACGCCCCGCCCACCGCCCAGCGTGCGCGCGGCACCAGGTTGGAGATCAGCGACAACAGAAACGCGGTCAGCTCGAGGCTCACCGCCAGTCCCAGCGCGAACCACCCGGGCAAGCCCCCCGAGGTCAGGGCGTACCACTGCGCCAGGTGGCCCGCGCTCACCACCAGCGCGGCCACGTAGGCCAGGAGCAAGGGGTAGACCATCCGTCCGGCGTAGCGCTCCATAGGAATCTCCTATTGATATTTTAGATATCATCAAGTCATCAAAATGAGTCCTCAATGAGAAGCACAAGCAAGAGGGTCTTTGCCGTCCAGCACAGCAAAGACCCTCTATGGGCGGCGCCGCCCGGGGGTGGCTCAGGGCTGCTCGAGGAGGGCCTCGATGTCCTTGAGCTCCTGCTCGAGCAGCCGCAGGCGCTCCCGCACCTCCTGGCGGCGGTCCTGCTCGAGGCGCGCCGTGCGGCGGTAGAGCCGCCGGATGGTGCGCTCGGCCTCCGACGCCTCGCGCCGCGGCGCTCCCAGCCGCGCCAGCTCCCGCTGCAGCGCCTCGCGCAGCTCCCGCAGGCTGAGCGCCTGCAGGCTCTGCGCCAGCGCCCACAGCGCCTCCTCGCCCAGGGCCGGATGCTCGGGGAACATCCGCCGGGCACGCTTGACCCAGCCGTTGAAGCTGCGGGCACCCTCCCAGCTCAGCCGCCCCTCGCGCAGCGCGCGCTGCACCACCGGCAGCATCGCCCGGTAGCGGATGAGCCGGTCGCGCAGCTGCGCGGCGGGCAGGCCGAAGGCCTTGAGGTCGGCGTCGAGGGACTCCATCACCTCACGGTAGCGCAGGCGCAGCCACTCCGGCTGCTCTTCCAGCGGCGCGGCGCCGGGGTCGAGCACGTAGCGCAGCAGGTCCATCCACTGCTCGAGGGAGAGCGCGGGGTCGTAGAGCTCGCGGTGGTACTCCCAGGTGATGCGCACCACCGTCCAGAACAGCTCGAAGGGGTCGAGGGGCTGCTGCTGGTTGGCCGCCATCACCACCTCCGCCTCGGCCGCCCCCCGGAAGGGCGTGCGGCTGAGCAGGCAGGGCACCTGCAGGCCCAGCTCGCGGGCCACCCGCAGGCGGCGGTGGCCCGAGATCACCCGCAGCCGCTGGCCCCCCTGGTCCTGCACCAGCAGCGGCACGATGAACCCGTAGCGGCGGACGCTGGCCTTGAGCGCCTCCAGTTCCTGGGGGTCGTAGCGGCGGCGGGCCTGCTCGGGGCTCTCCTCGAGGTCGTCCGGCGCCATCATCAGCACCGGGTCGGAGTTCCTCAGCAGCAGGGGCGCCGCGGTCTCGGGTAAGGGGTGGGTTTCGGTCTGCATCTCGCCTCCGAGCCCCCCCGGCGCCCGGTCACGGCCCGCGCTGGGGGGGACGTCCCCAGCCTAGCCGCCGTACCCAGGCGGCGCTGCGCCAAGATGAGAACCGGCAGGAGGGCGCGGCGGGCTTCGCGGCAGAATGGTCCCATGAAACCCTCGCTACCGCACACGACCGCAGCCCCCACCGTCCCCCTCGGCGAGCTCTCCCGCCTCAGCGGCTACAGCGAGCGCAGCTTGCGCCGGGCTGTAGAGCGCATCCGGGCCGAGGGGGGTGACCTCGAGGCAAAAGACGGGCGGGTCGGTGGCGCGGACCTGCCGCTGCTGCTGGCCGCGCTGCACGAGCTGGCCACCGAGTACCGGTCGGGGCAGGGGGGTCAGGCCACCCCGCCCATCCATGAGCACTTCGACGCGCTGCGCCAGCGCCGCGAGCGGGGCGAGGCGCCGGTCCTGCCGGAGCCCTACGCCGCGCTGCTGCAGGCTCCGGCAAAGCGTGGGCCCGCCAGGGAGGAACCGCCCGCGCCCCGCCAGGCGGAGGAGCCGGATGCCGGGGCCCCCCGGGACCCCCAGGACAACGCCCTGGCGCGGGAGCTGGCCCGCCTGAACGAGCGGCTGGGCGAGTTCGGGGATCGGCTGGGGCGCCTCGAGCTGCGCCTGAGTCACCTGGAGGGGCGCTTCGCGGCGGCCGAGCGGGGGTTGCGCAGTGTAGAGCTGTTGCCGGACGACGAGGAGGCCGAGGGCAGCCTCTACGCCCTGGTCACCGGCCTGCTCGGGGCCTTCAACGACCGGCTGGGCGCGGTGGAGCGCCAGGTAGCCCAGGCGACCGGCGACATGGCCTCGATCGCCCTCAAGCTGGCCGACAACGACAAGGAGCTGCGCAACCTGCTGCGGGACCTGCTCGCCCAGCTCAGCCCCCGCTAGGCCGGCTTGACAAAGCCAACCCCGGCCGCAGGGCACCCATAGGACTCAAAGGCTGCGGCCAGGGGTTCCTGTATGGAACCCCAACAGTTTACCCCGGGCCGCCGTTCCCGGCGCCGGGGATGAACCCGAACCGCCGCCCGCGCCAACCCCGGGGGTGCCCGATATCCCCCGCCTCCCCCTCGCCCGCTCGAGGCGCCCCCGCGATCCGCGCGAACCCGCCGGACACCTCGAGCGGAAAAACCCCCCGGGCAGGGCCGGGGGAGGGAGGGGGGTGGAGACTTGGGCTCGAGCGGGGGCCTCAGTCGAAGCGGCGGGGGGAGATCTCGTGCGCCAGGTGGGGGTGGCGCAGGGCCGCGGCCTCCTTGTCGAACATGGTCTGCGCCTCGTGGCGCTCGGCGGCCCCGTCGTCCAGCAGCTCGCTCAGCAGGCTGCGCGGATCGACCACGGCGCAGAAGAGCACCCAGGCCGCCCCCATCAGCATCAGCAGGTCGATCCAGCTCAGGCTCATGGCCCCATGGTAGCACCGCTCCCCGCTGGTACAGGGACGGCTCTCATGATCCGGCCGCCACGGTGTGCACGGGCGCGTATCGCGGTCCCCGCTTATCTCCCGCCCTGCCCCGCCCGGCACCACGTCCCCCCGCAGTCGCCCGGCCCCTCGAAGCGGACGAGGGTGACGTAGCCCTGGCGCTTGCCCTCCACGCCCTCCTCCTCGAACTGCCAGGCCCCGCGTGAAAATTTCACCACCTCCGGCAGGTCGCGCCGGCCCGCGAGGTGGCGGCGGCGCCAGCGGAAACCGAAGGCCTCCACCGTCTCGCCGTCGAGTTCCCTGGCGCCCAGGAAGGCCCAGTCGAAGCAGCCCGCACAGGCCAGCGGCAGCACGTAGCCGCCGGGGGGAGGCGGGGCGGGGCGGTAGCCCTTGGCCCCCCACTCGCGCAGCAGCTCGAGGTAGTCCTCCGCGGTGGCCTCGAGCTCGAGGCCGTGGCCCAGCGGGCTGGTGAGGTGCAGGCGCAGGCGCATGCCCGCATTGTACCGGGGATCCTAGCCCCGGCACCCCCGCCGGCGGCGTCGCCCATGCGGGGTTCTTGTCGTCAGCGACAGCGAAAAGCCCTCATCCTCCCACTTTCATATAACTCTCATCCTTGGGGGGGAGGGGGGCTTGAAGTCCTATCATTTTTACCTATACCATCAACTGCATGACCTGGAGGCTCGAGGCCTGGAACGCGGCCTACGCGCTACCCGAGCGGGCGGTGCAGGGGGGCGACCCCGAGGCGGGCGGGGACCGGGCCCAGGCCCGGGAGGTGCGCGCCGACTTCGAGGGGAACTGGGGCCCCCGGCGGCCAACCCCGCTCGACCCCGCCTGCTGGCCCCGGCTGTTCTTCGTCGACGGCCGCCAGCAGGTCGAGGCCCTGCTGGCCGACGAAGCTGGGCGACCGGCCCTGTTGGCCACTGTGGTGGCGGGGGCGGTGGTGCGCGACGGCGGGGGAATCCGCCCGGCGGGCGAGCCGCTCAAGCGCCACCTGCTGCTGCACGGGGGTGAACGGGGTGCGGACGTGGCGCTGCCGGAGGGCCTGCGCCACTACGTTCCCCTGGGCTTCCCCCACGCCGACGTCGCCCAGCTGCGCCACCGCCTCACCGAGGCCATGCGCCGGCTCGAGGTGGCCCTGGTTAACCGGCTGGCCGAGGCGGGGGAGGAGGGGCTGACGGTGCTCGACGGGCAGCTCTTCCCCGGCGAGGCGCCCTTCCGGCGGCCTGGGCAGGTGCTGGGCTACACCAAGACCCAGGCGGCTAGCTACCTCGACCCCTCCCGCCAGGCCCTGCTGGGCCAGCTCGAGCCCGGCGAGCGCACCCCAGTGTTCTTCCTCAGGGGCCTGGCCCGCCGCCGCCCCCTCGACGTGTTCAGCTGGTACGTGCGGCTGCCCCTGCGGCCAGCCCGCCCCTACCACCCCTCCGCGGCGCTGCTGCGGGTGGAGACCCCGGCCGCCGACGTCGCGCAGGCGGTGGCCCTGGCCGATCTGTCGGCGAGCGTCTTCTGCGCCTTGGCCTCCTCCCCCGCCCGCGACCCCCGCGCACCGCAGAACCTGGTCGCGGTGGGGGGCCTCGAGCTGTGGCTGGGGCGCTACCTGGGCCAGCCCGAGGTGGTGCGGCGGCAGATCGCCCGGGCGCTGTTCGGCTAAGGCGTCCGGCGCGCGTTGGCAAGGCAAGGCAAGGCCGCCCCGGAGGGCGGCGGTCGCACGGTGTGCCTGGGGCTGCGTGGGTCAATACTCGCCGGGCAGCATCACCACGTAGCGGGCGTGGCCCTCGTCCCACGCGGCGTACAGCGTGCACTCCTCCAGCGGGAAGTCGGTGTAGGGCACGTGCTGGAAGTAGTAGACTTTGCCGTCGCCGTCGTCGAGGGTCAACTTGGCCCCGCAGCCGTCGCGCTCCACGCGCACCCGCACGAAGGGGTCCCACTTCCGCAGCGGCAGGGTCGAGGCGATGACATCCATCAGCCAGAAGGCCCCAGCCCGCTCGGCGAGGAAACGGGCGCCGTCGGTCAGCAGCAGGCTGCCCCCGCACCAGTGCGCGTGGTAGCGCTCGGTACCCGTGAAGGCGTGCAGTTGGGCCTGGAGTTCGTGTGCGGTGAGTGTCGCCATAATTTCCTCCTATCAAAAAAGATGATATCACTTATCACGAGGAGCGGCAACGCACCGGTACCCTCCTGGGGCCGCTGCCGGCGGCGTACACCGGCGGGCGCTCAGCCGCCGGGAGGGGGGAGGGATCCCTGGGCGGCTCGAAGGTCCCGGCCCCCCACCTCCAGCACGTAGCCCTGCGTCAGCCGGCTGGCGATGGCTGCGGCGGCCTCGGCCTCGCCCCCCGCGAGCCGCCGGGCGAGCTGCAGCGGGGGGTAGTTGCTGGTGACGAGGAGGGTCTTGCCCTCGCTGGAGAAGTGCTCGAGCAGGGCGTAGAGCGTCTGGTAGGCGAAGTCGGTGGGCTTGATCTTGCCGGCGTCGTCGAGCACGACCACCTCGACTGAGCGGTAGTCAGGCGCCTCGCCCTGGCCCCGGATGCTGCGGTAGAGCGCTTCGAGGTACTCGGCCTCGCCCAAAAACAGCGCCTTGTGCCCCTGCTCCGCCAGGCGGCGGGCGGCCGCCACCGCCAGGTGGGTCTTGCCGCGCCCGGGCAGGCCGTAGAGGTAGAGGAACTCCCCCGGCCGGAGGCCCTGGGCTGCCGCCAGGGCCTCGGCGTTGGCCGGCTCGCGCACGTAGCCCTCGAGGGTGAAGCCCCGGTAGCGGCGGGGCACGCTGGCCAGGAATTGCTCGAGGCAGACCCGCCCGCGCCACAGCCGCCGCAGGCCCCGGTAGTAGCCCTCCTCCTCACGCAGCAGGCAGTCGCAGTCGTGGGAGATGTCCTCGGCGAAGCGGTAGGCGCTCTCGAGGGCCGTCGCCCCGCACAGCGGGCAGGGGGGTAGCTTCGGGTCGGGCCGGGGGGCGCTGCGCCGGGCAGGCAGCAGGCCAGGGGTGCAGGAGAGCTCAAACATCAGCCACCTCCCCCGGCAGAGGACTGCCGCCGGGCCCGGCGGCGTCCCGAAGGGGATCGCCCCCCGGGGCCCTCCTCCGGGCCCCGTACTCGCGCTCGAGCTCGTCCAGGCCGTAGCTCGAGGTCAGCGGGCCGTACTCGGCCTCCAGCCGCTCCCAGGCCCCGGGGGCGGGCGGGCGGCCTTGTGGTGCACGGGCGTCAGCCCGTACCGAAGGGGATCGTCCCCTGGGCGGGTTCCCCCACCGGGCGGCCTCGGGCTCTGTGGGCGCGGGGCGGTCCTCGACGACGGCCCGGTAGTAGCCCCACGCCCCCTTGGGCGTGCCCTGCATGACGGCGAGTTCGAGGGCCCGCGCCACCCGGGCCTCGCCGTAGGCCCGCACGTCCTCGGCCAGGAGGGGCAGCCAGGTAGCCCAGGTCACCGGGCCCCGCTCCCCGGTCTTGTTCAGCAGCCGGTACGAGCCCTTGAGGGCCTGCGGGGCCTGGCGCGCGAGGTAGAACCAGGCGTTGCGCGTCCGCTCCTCGCCTACCGCCACCCGGGCGAAGTTTTTCTGCCAGCCCGCCAGCCCCAGCGCCTGGGCCAGCTCGCCCACCGCGTCGTGCCGCTTGGTCGGGCGCCCGCCGCGGGCCGCCGGGGAAGATCCTTCCGTCCGGTGCGCGGGCGCAGCCCGTCCTGAGAGGGGGGTGTCTTCCTGGCGGAGCATGCCTCGAGCGGGGGAAGCCGGGGCGGCCCCTTCGGCGGGCGGGGCCGGCGGAGGAATTGCCGGCAATTCCTTGCTCGAGGCAAGAATCTTCGATTCTTGCTCGTTAAATTCTGTCTTTTGTTTAATTCCTTCTTTTTTAAGCTCCGGCTTAGCCGGATACGGCTGGGCCGTATCCGGGTTTTCAGGACGCGGTGAAGGGGGGGAAGGGGGCGGGTCCTGGCTCTCGTCGTGGACCAGGTACTCCCAGCCGGTGAAGCGGCCGCGCGCGTCCTTGAGCTGGCGGCGCTCCAGGTAGCCGTTGCGCGCCAGCTCCTCGAGGATGCGGTAGGTGCGGTCGCGGCCGCTGAGGGGGCGGCGGGTGAGGTCGGCCACCCGCACCTGCCAGTCGGCGGGCTTGCTGACCAAGTAGGCCAGCATCCCCAGCGCTTCCCACGACAGCCGCGCGTCGTTGAGGGTGGCGTTGGGCAGCACCGTGAAGTCCCGCTTGGGGCCGCGGCGGATGACGCTCATGGCTGCACCCCCGCGGGTGCAGCGGATGCAGATGATGACGATCCCCCGACCGTGGCCACGGTCGGGGCTGCGATGGAGGCTCTATGGGCACAGGCTGTAGGCACCTTGCACTCCTTTCTCGCCTGTGCTACCCTGAAAACGACAACTAAGACAGGGTAGCACCTGTGGCGTCAACCCCCCGGTTCTCCAAAACTTCGGGGGGGTTGGTGTTTTTAGTATATTTCGCCTTCCTGAAGTTTCAAGATATGTAAATCGATGGCAGGATCTGATCCGGCCTGCCTCTCATCTTTGATCAGAGTTCCCTATCAAAGACCGCTATAGTGTGGGCCATGATCGAGACACCCCAACCAGGACGGGCTGAGGAGGGTCGGTGGCTCGAGCTGCCCCAGAAGCTCACGCGGGAGAACCGCTGGGCGCTGTGGCGGCCGGGCGCGAAGCGCGGCGCCAAAGGGCGGCCGGTCCTCGAGCTGGTGCAGGCGGCCAACCCCGCCGTCGCCGCGAGCGTGGAGGACCCCTACAGCTGGGCCAGCTTCGAGCGGGCCTGCCAGGCGCTGGCGCAGGCCCAGGCCTCGGGCCTGGCCTACGTCAACTCGCGCTACAACCCGGTCGTGGCCATCACCTTCTACAACGGGCTCAAGGACGGCAAGGTCGCGCCCTGGGCCATGCGCTACCTGGACATGCTCAACTGCTACGCCGAGGAGGGCGTGGTGCCGGGCTCGCTGCTGCTGCTGTACGAGGGCGGCAGCGAGCAGCCCCTGACCTGGGGCAATGTGGCCGTCCGGCGCAGCCCCTTCATCGCCCTCACCGGGCGGCACCTGCCGGGCTCGCCCAGCCGGGTGGGTACCTCGCCGACGCGGTTGCAGGCCTTCATCGACGCGAGCCGCCGTGACTTCGAGCGCATGATCGAGCGGCGCGGCGGCGACCCCAAGAGCCACATGGCGGGGAAGGGCCTCGAGCGGCTCCTATCCAGCCTCAAAGGGGTGCGGAAGACCGGGCCCGGCCGCTGGATGGCCTACTCGCCGGTGCGCGAGGAGAGCGAGCCCTCGCTCTCGATCCGGCTGGCGAACGGGCGCATCCTGCTCTACGACTTCGGCGGGGCGTCCACCGACGAGGTGATCAAGGCGCTGGGCATCGGCTACGGCGACCTCTTCACCGACGAGACCCCCCCCGACCTGCCCCCCTCCCACCCGCGCTCGGCCAGCCTGGTGCGGCCCCTGGAGGGCGAGATGCTGCAGCGGGTGCGCCAGGCCCAGGAACGGCTGCGCGCGATGGGGCACCTGCCCAGGGCCTTCCAAAACCGGGGCTTCGGCCTGGAGGCGGCGCTGGAGGGGGGGCTGGGGGCGCTCAACGAGCAGGACGGGGTGATCGTGTACATGGACGCCGAGGGGCGACCCCTCAACGCGGTGGTGCGGCGGGGGGTGGTGAAGGAGGGGGAGAACCGCTTCTACACCCTCACCCCCGGCCACGGCAGCCCGCTGTGGATCGGACCGGGGCTCTTGCAGGCCCGGGCGGGCATCGTGGTGATGGAGGGGGCCACCAACGCGCTGCTGGTGTGGAGCCTGGTGCACCAGGAGGGTCTGGGGGTCATCGGGGTGCCCGGGGTGGAGAGCACCCCCGGCAAGGAACTCGTTGCCCGACTGCCCCTGCAGCCCGTCTACCTCTATGCCGACCCCCACGACAGGCGGGCGCAGGTGCTCGAGCGCTGGGCGGCCCCCTTCCGCGAGCAGGGCTTCCCGGTGCGGCTGCTCGAGCCCCTCGACCCCGCCGGCCGCACCGACGCCAACGAGTACGCCCACCGCCACGGCGGCCAGGCGCTGCTGGAGCGGCTGGTGGAGCTGGGGGTGGGGAGTGACTGAGCTGTACAAGCTGATCTACGGCCTGCTGGACTCGGTGCTGGTGGGCGAGTACGGTGTGCTCACCCGCACCCGCGGGATGGTGGCCCTCCTGAGCGAGGACCTGCCCGACGGCGCGGGCTGGGTGGACGGCCTGAACGACGCTGAGGTGCAGGAGCTGTGGCAACTCCTGCACCAGTGGGAGGGCCTGCGGTCCTTCATGGCGGCCCGCGACGCCTTCCTGGCGGCGGGGATCGAGCCCGAGGGCCGCAGGGTGCTGGCCTGGGGGCTGCGCCGGGAGGGCATGCTGCGGCTGGAGGCCTTCGACTGTTACTACCGCGGGGCGCGGCTGGAGCTGGGCGAGGGCGGGCAGGCGGCCAACTACGCCCTGGCGGTGATCGAGGAGATGATGCGCGCGGGGGTCTGCCCGCGCCTGTCGGCTCCGCTGCACTTCGGCTGGGAGGACGAGGCCGCGGAGATCCTGCACCGCTGTGCCCAGGAGGCCGAGGAGGCCGCGTTGCCCTTCCCCTCCGGCCAGGTCGAAGGGCTGTTAGGGCTGGGCGGAGTGCCGCGCTCGGCAGCGCGGGCACGGGGCTTCGGTTTCGCGCGGGGGGAAGGGGTGCTACTGTGGCTGGTGGTTGAGGACGCCCGCCCAGGCTTTGCGGTGGTGGCCTTCGGCGTCCAGCGACCCGGGGACTCGGTGCGCATCGAGCGGGGGGTCCAGGCATGAGCGCGCGCGTCCCCCTCCACAAGTGGCTGGTGCTGGGCGGCGGGCTGCTGGCGGCGGCGATGGTGTGGCTGTGGCCGCGGCCGGCGCTGCCCGAGGGCGTGGCGGTCGAGGCCCACCCCCTCAGCTTGGGGCCGGCCTCCCGGCCCGCCCTCACCGTCTTCAGCTGGTGGGGCTGTCCCCACTGCCAGCGGGCCTGGGAGCGCTACGGCGAGCGCTGGGTGGCGCGGGCGAAGGCGGGGGAGATGCGGCTGGTGTTGCGGCCGCTGGCCCGCGGCAAGGCCGAAGGCCTTGCCAGCGCCCTGTTGTACTGCGCCCCGGCTGAGGCGCGCTGGGACATGGTGGGGCGGCTGTTCGAGCTGGCTTCGCAGGGTGAGGAGCGGCTGCGGGCACAGTTCGCCCCGCTGCTACCCTGCGCCGGGGGCGAGGAGACGCTGCGCCAGATCGCGGCCGACCTCGAGGCCGCCCGCCGGTGGGCCGTCGCCTACACCCCCACCCTCTTCGAGGCGGGTCGGCGGGTGGAGCAGGGGCGCATGGAGGAGGTCATGGCCCGCTGGGCGGGTCTGCGCGAGACGAGCCGGGGGGAGGAACGCTGATGCGGCCGCCGGACGAACGCACGTTTTTCGAGGTGCTGGTGGAGCTGCGCGCGCTGCCCCCGCTGCGGGCGATGGCGGTGCGCAAGCGGTTGAAGGAGAGCGGCCGCCCGCTGACCATGGCGGACCTGGCGGCGTTGCGGGTCGAGCCCGTTGTCATTGCCCAGGCCCTCGAGCGCGTCGGCTGCCCCCCACTGCTGCTGCGCGCGGTGGACCACTCGGTGCTGCAGGCGGTGGCCGCCGAGGAGTGGGAGCAGCTGGCCTGCGTGCCGCTGATGCAGGAGGAACCGTCTGTCGGGGCGGGCGGCTTCCGTATACCCAGGGGTCTGTGGATCGCTGCCGCCGAGCCCTTCGAGCCGGGGGTGTGGGCCCTGGCCGGGCGGCTGGGGGCCGTCGGGGTGGGCTATGCCGAGCGCGAGGGGCTGCTGGAGGTGCTGCGGCGGGAACTGGCCCGGGTGCAGCAGGCCCTCCCGACAGGGGATCGTCCGCTCGGTGTAGCGGCGTCAGCCGGTCCCGAAGGGGATCGCCCCCCTGGGGCCTCTCGCGAGCGGCGGGTGCTGCAGGCGCTGGGCCTGGGCCACCTCGAGCCCCCGCCCAGCGCCCGGCATGAGGTCGAGCACTGGCTGGTGGAGGAGGGGCACATAGGGGAGGGCGCGCTCTACGCTGAGCTCTCCCGCGCTAGCGGCTGCCCCTTGTGGCCGGGGCTCGACGGGCTGCTGCTCGAGCGGCAGCCTGAGCAGGCCGAGATCCTCGAGCGGCTGCGGCTGCTGAGCGTGCGCAAGGAGGGGCAGGCTTACTACGTCACCTGGCGCGCCTTCGTCGAGGATGAGATTGCCGCAGCGGGGTTGGAGCGGCGCCCGGTGGCCCTGACCTACCCTGAGATCTGGCGCATGGCCCACCGCTCCGCCCAGCGCGGGCGCCCGGCCGGGGCCCGGCCCAGGAGCGCCCTGGAGGCGCTGTGGCTCAAGGGCCGCATCGACCGGCGCACCTTCGAGGAGCACCAGGCCGACCCCCGTCGGGGGGAGAGCTTGCTGCTGGCTCAGGGCCTCGTCAGCGAGGAGCAGCTAACCGAGGCACGGGCCGAGGCGCTGGGCCTGGCCTACGTGGACCTGCAAACCGCGCCTCCCGACCCGGCGGTGCGCCGGCGCATCAGCGACGCCTACGCCATCTCGTTGCGGGCCATCCCCTACCGGATCAACGACGCGGGGGAGCTGGTGGTGGCGGTGTCCGACCCCGAGGACATCCAGCGCAACGACGAGCTGCGCATGCTGCTGCGCAACACCCCGCTGCGGCTGGCGCTGGCCTCGCCCAGCGCCATCCAGCGCGTGATCGCCCGGGACTACGGCCAGCAGCGCGACCTCGAGGAGGTCAGCGCCCTGGCGGAGGGCGAGGGGGAGGGGGGCGGAGGGGCGGAGGGGCTGGAGGTCGAGGGCAACGCCCTCGACCGGCTGGTGGGCTCCTTCATCCGCGAGGCCCTGCTCTCCGACGCCTCCGACATTCACATCGAAAGCCACAAGCACCAGGGGGTGGTGCGCATGCGGCGCGACGGGGAGCTGCACGAGTACACCACGCTCCCGGCGCGCTCGACCCCGCTGGTGATCCAGAAGGTCAAGCTCAAGGCCAACCTCGACATCGCCGAGCGGCGCCGCCCGCAGGACGGGCGCTTCCGCTTCAAGGAGGGCGGGCTGGAGGCGAGCGTGCGGGTGTCCACGGTGCCGGGGCTGTACGGGGAGAAGGCCGTGCTGCGGCTGCTGAGGAACGAGGGCAAGGCCCCGCCGCTGGAGGAGGCGGGCTTCCAGGCCGACACCCTGGAGGCCCTGCGCCGGATCATCCGGCGGCCCTACGGGCTGTTCCTGATCACCGGGCCCACCGGCTCGGGCAAGACCCGCACCGGCATCTCCATCCTGAGCGAGATCGCCCGGCCCGAGGTCAACGTGCTGACCGTGGAGGACCCCGTGGAGTACGAGCTGCCGGGGTTGACCCAGGTGCAGGTCAACCCCCAGGCCGGGGTGAGCTTTGCCGACGTGCTGCGGGCCTTCCTGCGGCAGGACCCCGACATCATCTACGTCGGGGAGATCCGCGACCGCGAGACGGCGCAGGTGGCGGTGCAGGCGGCGTTCACCGGCCACCTGGTCATCGCCACGCTGCACACCAACGACGCGCCCAGCAGCGCCACCCGGCTGATGGACCTCGGGGTCGACCCCGCCAACGTCAGTGCGGCGCTGCTGGGGGTGCTGGCCCAGCGCCTGGTGCGCAGGCTCTGCCCGGCGTGCTCGAGCGAGGACCGCGAGGGCAAGAGCGAGCGCTTGCTGCACCGGGAGCTCCGCCACGCCCGGCTGCCCAACCCCGACGGCTGCCGGCACTGTCGCGGGGGCTACGCCGGGCGCACCGGGATCTTCGAGCTGATGGAGGTCGACCGCACCCTGCAGTCGGCGCTGGCCCAGCGGGCCCCCACCGAGCGCATCCGCGAGCTGGCGCTGGAGAAGGGCATGCGCACGCTGGCGGAGGATGGGGTGCTCAAGGTCGAGCAGGGCGTGACCTCGGCCGAGGAGGTACTGGCGAAGACCATGGCCTAAGAAGGGAGCGAAGGGAGAGAAAAATGCTGACCAAAGGTGCTGCGTTCATGGAGTTTTTGGATCTGCTGAGCACGGCGGTATATATGCAAGCCAGCGACATCATCCTCAAGCCCGACCTGCTGCCCGTGGCCCGGGTGCATGGGGAGCTGAGGCTGATGGAGGGGGCTCGCGTCTTCGTGGGACGTGAACTCGAGGAGAGCGTGAAGGCGCTGCTCAACCTCGACGACGACGAGGATTCAGCGGGGCGCGTGCCCGACCCCATGGCCAACGAGCGCCTGCAGCGCTGGATGGAGCAGAAGAGCCTCGACTTCTCCTTCTTCCTGCGCGACGTGGGGCGATTCCGGGTGCACGTGTTCATGGAGCGGGGCAAGTGGTGCGTGGTCGCCCGCACCATCCCCAACGAGATCCGCTCACTGGAGGAGCTGGGCCTGCCCGAGCGGCTGTTCGACCTGGTGCGCCAGCCGCGGGGTCTCTTCCTCGTCACCGGGCCCACCGGCTCGGGCAAATCAACGACCCTGAACACCCTCGTGAACTACCTCAACGAGAACTTTGCCAAGCACATCGTCACCATCGAGGACCCCATCGAGTTCCACCACAAGAACCTGCGCTCGGTGATCTCCCAGCGCGAGGTCGGGTCCGACACCATCAGCTTCCGCCAGGCCCTCAAGGATTCGCTGCGCGAGAACCCCGACGTGATCCTGGTGGGCGAGATGCGCGACCCCGAGACCATCGGCGCCGCCATTACCGCCGCCGAGACCGGCCACCTGGTGCTGGGCACCCTGCACACTAAGGGCGGACCAGAGACGGTGAGCCGTATTCTCGATGCCTTCCCCGCCGAGCAGCAGGCCCAGGTCACGGTGCAACTGGCCAGCAACCTGGTGGGGGTGGTCTCCCAGCAGCTGGTGCCGCGCTCCGACCAGCCCGGGCGCATCGCTGCCTACGAGCTCTTGACGAACTCGCCGGCGGTATCCAATATCATCCTCGCGCGTAAGTCGGCCGGACAGATGCGCGCCGACCTCTCTGCCGCGCGCGAGGTCTTCACCCCCATGGACATGAGCCTGGCCACCCTGGTCAAGCAGGGCAAGATCAGCATGGCCGCCGCGGAGGCGAGGGCCTATGACGTGGCTGAGGTCCGCCGCTTCTGCGCGCTCTAAGCCCCACCCCCACCGGCTGGTGGCCCTGCTCACCCCCCATCACCTGCGCCTGCTGTGGCTGCGGGAGGGGCGGCCCCAGGGGGCGGGCTGGCGGGCGCTGGAGGAGGGCTGGCTGCGCGGGGGGGAGCTGATCGAGCCGCGCCGGCTGGGGCAGGCCCTGGGGGCGCTGCTGGGGGAGCTGGGCTTTCGCGGCAAAGGAGATCTGGTGTGGGTGGTACCGCCCGAGCTGATGAGCGTGCGCCTGACGCGCACGCCTGGCCTCGAGGGGGAGCTGCTGATGAAGGCGCTGGAGCGCGAGGTGGAGGCGCTGCCTCCAGCCCGCACCGAGGCCTTCGTCCCCCGGATCAGCCTGCCGGAGGCGGTGGGGGGCCAGGCCCTGCTGGGCAAGGTCTACGAGCCGACCTTCAAAATTCTGGCCCGACTGGCCGAGGAGCGGGGGCTGCGGCTGTGGGACGTGGAGCAGCACGGGGTGGCGCTGGCCGTGCGCCACGCCCAGCGCGCCGTGCGCGAGGGGCTGTGGATCCTGCTGCACCTCGAGCCGTCGGCCAGCAGCCTGGTGGTGCTGTGGGGGGGCAAGCTGGTGCGCGCGCGCACGCTGGTGGACCTGCTCGACCCCTGGGTGCGGGCGCTGCGGGGGGAGGCGGGGTTGCTGCGGGTGCTGCTCGACGAACCGGAGCGCCTCGAGGCGGCGGAGGTCCTGGCGGCGATCGCGGCGGCGGTGGAGGAGACCCTGCTGGCGGTGGCCCAGGAGGGTGGGCCCGTCGAGCTGCTCAAGGCGGCGCAGGAGCAGCGCCTGAGCACGATCGCGCTGGCGGGCTCCGGCGCGCTGCACGAGGGGCTGTACCAGGGGCTGCTGGAGAGCTTCGGCAGCTTCTTCGCCGTCGAGCGGCTGGGGCTGGAGGGAGCCGAGGGAGCTGATCTGGCCCCGGAGGCGCTCTACAGCCCCCTGCTGGGCGCGGTGGGCGAGCGGGTGAGCCGCTTCCCCCTGGCGGGGGAGAAGGTGGACTGGTCCGGGCGGCTGCGCCCGGCGCTGCTCATTGGGCTGGGGGTGAGCGCGGCGCTGCTGGCGGGGGGCTGGG
>NZ_KE387028.1:131140-137726 GCF_000430045.1 Calidithermus chliarophilus DSM 9957
CCGACGAGCAGGCCGCCGGGCCCGGCGGCCTCCCGCCGCAGGAGGACGATCCCCTTCGGGCCCGGCTGGCGCCGGTACACCGAGAGGCGGCGGCGAGTCCCCTCCCTGAGCCGGGGGCCGACCCCTTCCGCGCCTACGCGCGCATCGCCGGGGTGGGCTCGTCGGGCTCTCCGGGGGCTGTGCGGGCGGACGATCGAACGGACGATCCCCTTCGGGACGGCGGCTCTGCCGCCGTGCACCGGGAGGTCCCGGTGGCCCCCGCGCCGCGCCTGGAGCTGCCCGCCCTGCCTGTTCCCCCGTCCCCGGTCGCTCAGCCCCAACCCCGGCCCCAGCCCGAGACGCTCCAACGCTACCTCGTGCGCGCGGGCTGGCGGCTGGAGGCGGTCTCGCTGGGCCAGGAGGCCTCGGTGCTGCTCTCCAAGGGCGGGGTGAGCGGGCTGTGGCGCGCCGGGGAGGAGCTGGAGGAGGGCGTGCGGCTGGTGCGCGTGGAGCCCGGCCGGGTGGAGCTGGCCCGCGGCAAGGAGCGGGCGTATCTGGAGGTATCGCCATGAAGCGCTACGTGTGGTTGTGCGTTCTGGCGGGCTCGCTGGCCCTGGCCGGGAGCTTGCCGCCGGGAAAGGCCTACGACGTGCCGGTCAGCGTGGAGGTGCGGGCCGGCGTCAGCCTTGGAGATGCTATAAGAATCCTCGCTAGGAGTGCAGGCCTGTCGGTGGTGGTGGCCCAGGCGCCCGAGCTGCAGGCCAAAGTGACCCTCGACGTCAAGTCCAAACCCTTCCGCCAGGTGTGGGAGGGGCTGTTCATGGGCGCGGCCCGCAACCTCGACTACAAGGTGTTGCCCAGCGGGCTGATTGTGGTGGCGCCGAGGGCCGAGCTCGAGGCCTTCGCCGCAGCCCAGGGGCCCAAGCCCCAGGGTGCTCAGGCCCCCGCCCCCGCCCCGGCGGCGCCACCGGCCGCGGCGGATTCCCTCCGGGACGGGGCGAGCCCCGCGCGCCCGGAGGACGATCCCCTTCGGGACCGGCTGGCGCCGGTACACCGAGAGGAGGCGCGGCGGGTGGCGGTCTACCCGGTGGACGACCCGCAGACCCTGGCGCCCCTGGCCCAGGGCCTGCTGCCGCAGAGCAGGGTCTTCGTGCTCATCCAGCCCCGCGCCCTGGTGGTCGAAGCCACCGAGTCCCAGCACCAGCAGTTCGCGGGGCTGCTGAAGGCGCTGGCGGAGGCCGGGGGGGCGCGCCAGCAGGACGGTCCCCCCCGAGAAGGGGCAGGGGCAGGCCCCGGGCAGCGGGAGGAACCCCGTCCCGAAGGGGATCGTCCCCAGCCCGCCGCCCCGGCCACGCCCCCGTCGGCCGCTCCCAAGGCCGAGGCTGAGCCCCGCCCCGCCGCGCCGGACCCCGCCGCCGAGGAGGCGGTGCTCCTCTTCGCGGCGCCCGACGCGGGCGCGTCGCTGGCCCAGGCGCTGCTGCTGCGCTTCAAGGAGGCCAAGGTCACCCACCTCGAGGCCCTCAAGGTGGTGATGGTGCAGCTGCCGCGGGCCCTGGCGGCGGAGGCGCAGGACTTCGTGCGCCAGCTGGAGGCCGCCCGTCCTGCCGTCCTGCCGTCCCCGGCCCCCGCCGCCCCCGTGGAGCGGGCGTTGCCGCTGGGCTACGCCAAGGCCAAGGGGGTGCTCGAGCTGGTGGCCAAGCTGCTGCCGGAGTCGAAGGAGGTGCTCCTGGCCGCCGACGAGCGCACCAACACCGTGCTGCTGCGGGGCCCGGCGGCGGCGGTGGCGGCCATCGAGCGGCTGGTGGGCGAGCTGGACCGGCCTGTCCCCCAGGTGGACCTGCAGGTGCGCGTCGAGCAGATCACCAGCGGCCAGGGGGAGGATCTGCGCGCCGCGCTGGAGGCGGCGCTGGGCCCCTTCAGCCTCAAGGTCGACCCCGGCAGCGGCACGGCCGGGCTGGGTATGGAGGTGGGCAAGACCCAGCTGCTCAAGCTCGATGCGACCCTCAAGGCGCTGCAGAGCGCGGGCAAGAGCCGCTCGCTCATCGACAGCCGCTTCACCGTCAGCAGCGGCGAGAGCGTGAACCTGCTCTCCGGCGGCAGCTTGCTGATCCCGCTGTCCTCCTCGGGCTCGAACGGCGGCACCGCCACCAGCGGGCTGCAGAGCGTGGAGTTCGGCCTCGAGCTCAAGCTCACGCCCGCCGTGATCCCCGGCGACAAGATCCAGCTGGCCGTGAGCATCAACCTCGGCAGCGCCCCCTCCAGCGGGCCCAACAACGCCACGGTCATCCCCAAGCAGCAGCTGACCTCCAACGTGCTACTTACCTCCGGCCACAGCGCGGTGCTGGGGGGCGTGATCTCCTCGACCGAGCAGGAGTCGCGCAGCGGGGTGCCCCTGCTCATGGACCTCCCCCTCATCGGCGGGCTGTTCGGCCAGACCAGCAAGAGCGTGAGCCAGAACCACCTGCTGATCGTCGTCACCGCCGTCAGCCGCGTGCCCGAACGGGCGGTCACGGGCGCCACCCCTCCTGGAGATCGCCCCCCACCGGCCCCCTCAGTCCCGGCTGTCCCTTCGACCCCGCCCAAGCCTCAGCCGAAGCCCCCGGCCGTCTCCGCCCCGGTGGTGCCCCCCGGCTTCGAGCGTGACGTGGAGGTAGGAAACTGATGCGTAACCGACGACTCCTCTTAGCGGCTTCGCTGCTGCTCGCGGGCTGCAGCGAGATCCAGAAGCTCACCACCCCGCCCCTGAGCCTGTCCCTGGAGCTCAAGGGTGTGGCGGGCGCCGAGGTACGCCTGGTCCTCAGCGGCAACGGGAGCAGCGAGACCTACACCGACAACGGCACCGGGCTGCAGACGGCGGCCGCGGTGTGGCCCGGGCGCTACACCGCCAGTCTGTCCGAGCTGGCCCAGGGCCCCATCCGCTACGCGGGGGTGCTCGAGTACTCCAACGCCAGCGGCAACTACACGCGCCAGGGGAGCATGAGCTTCGACGTGCGCGACCACGACGCCGGCAAGCTCAAGCTCAAAGGCTCGTACCAGCCGGTCACCGGCAGCCTCCAGGTCACGGCCTCCGGGCTGCCCTTCGGGGCGCGGGCGGCGGTGTTCTACCGCGCCAGCGGCCAGGAGGAGGCCCCCTTCGACCCCGAGCGTCCGGCGGCGCTCGAGCCCGGCAGCTACCTGCTGCGCTTCGGCGAGGTCGTGGCCGAGGGCCAGACCTACCGGCCCCAGGCTACCCAGGCGGTGGTGGCGGTGGAGGCAGGCAAGCTCACCCCGGTGAGCGTGAGCTACGAAGCGATGCCCGCTGCGGCAGGGGAGGGGCGCTGATGCCCCGCTGGACCCGCTGGACACTGGCCCTGGCGCTGGGCCCGCTCCCGCTGCTGTCGGGGTCGACCCCTGGCGCTTCGCTCGCGCAGTCGGCAGAGAACGTGGTCGTCAGCCCCGACGGGCAGCTGGAGGCACTGTCCTTCGGGCGGCGGGCCTGCGTGCGGGTGATGCACGAGGCCCGCCTGCTGGCGGACCTGACCTGCGTGGACCTGGCGCAGCCCGGCGAGGGGGTGCTGCGCCTGGTGGTGGACGGGCGTCCGCTGGAGGTGCCCTACCGCGCCGAGCTAAGCCTGGGCCGCACCGACTACCTCATCCGCCTGGGCGCGGGGTGGGGGGCGGGCTCCGCCTCCAGCCCTGGGTGCACGGCGAATGCCTGCCTGGTGCGAGGGGCGCTGCCCCTGCCGGTCCTGCCCGAGGCGACGTCTCACGGTGGCACGACGCCCCCCACGCTGCCCAGGGCGGTGCCGTCGGTGGCTCTGGAGCCGCTGCCCCTGCGACAGCCGGCGGCTTCCACCCCCGACGACCCCGTGCACCGGGAGGCCACGCTGGTCGGGGAGCGGGGTCCGGCGTCGGGAAGGGAGCTGCCCGCCGACCCCGCGGCCCTGGCTTACGCCCGCTTCACCCTGCGCCAGGGTGAGCGGGGGGCCCAGCTGAGCTACGCCCTGCTGGCGCGGGCCCCGCTGGAGACCCCCACGGCGGCGCTGCGGTTGTACCTCGACGGCCAGCCACTCAAGGCCCGCCTCACCCGGCGCGGCCTGGGGCCCGTCCCCGGGCGGCTGGAGGCCGGGGACGGGGAGTGGGGCTGGCTCGAGTTCGGCCGCCTGCAGGGGGCGGTGCTGCGCCTGGAGTGGGCGCTGGCGGGCGGGGTGCTGCGCCGGGAGTGGAGGTTGCGCTGATGGCCAGCTTCCGCTACCTGGCCCTGGAGGGCTCTGCCGCACGCCGGGGCACGCTGGAGGCCTCCAGCCGCGTCGCCGCCATCGAGCAGCTCAAGGCCCGCGGCCTGGTGCCGCTGGAGCTGGAGGAGCAGCGCGGGCGCGAGGCCTCGCGCCCCTGGCTGGGCGGGGGCTTCAAGGCGCGCGACGTGGCGCGCTTCGCCCGGCTGTTCGCCATCCTCGCCCGCTCGGGCATTCGGCCGCACGACATCCTGGAGGTGCTCTCCAAGGACATGAAGAACCCACGCCTGCGGCAGGGGATCGCCGCCATGGCCCAGGACGTGGGGGCGGGAAGCTCGCTGTACGAGGCGGCGCAGAGCCAGCCCTTCCTGCGGCCCTACGCGGGGATGGTGCGTTCGGGCGAGAAAATTGGCGACATGGCCCAGGTCATGCAGCAGCTGGCGGTGTTCCTCGAGCGGGAGGCCGACCTGGCCGACGAGATCAAGGGGGCGCTGACCTACCCGGTGGTGGTGCTCATCATCGGGCTCGCCATCACCTACTTCCTGTTCACCGGGCTGGTGCCCTCCTTCGCCCAGACCCTCAGCGGGCTCGGCGGCGAGCTGCCCCTGCTGACGCGGGTGCTCATCGCCGTCGGCTTTTTCCTCAAGAATTTGGGCTTCACCATCCCGCTGGCAGCGCTGGCGGCCTTCGTGGGGGTGCGGGCGTACTACCAACGCCCCGAGGGTCGGCTGCGGCTGGATGCCCTGGCGCTGCGGGTGCCGGTGGTGGGCGACCTCTTGCGCGACCGGGCGACGTCGAAGGCCATGCGCACCCTGGCGATGATGCTGCGCGGGGGCATCCCCATCCTCGAGGCCCTCGAGACGGTGAGCAAGTCCACCGGCAACGCGGTGTACGACCAGGCCTTCGCCCGCATCGGCGAGGAGATCGCCCAGAAGGCCCGGGGGGTGGCCGAGGCCTTCCGCGCCCAGGAGGGGCTGTTCTCCGCTGCGGCCGTCCAGCAGATCTCCGTCGGTGAGCAGAGCGCCAACCTCCCTCAGATGATGGACTACATCGCCGAGGACCACGAGAAGGAGTCCTCCATGCGCGCGCGGGCGCTGCCCAAGCTCATCGAGCCCGTCTCCATCATCTTCCTGGGGGGCGTGGTGGGGACGGTGGTGGCCGGGATGTTCCTCCCCCTCTTCAAGCTCATCGGCGCGCTGGGGAGGTGAGTATGCGTATCAGGCACACAGGCTTCACGTTGGTGGAGGTGCTGGTGGTCACGGCCCTGGTGGGTCTGCTGGCGGCGAGCCTGCTGTGGGGCTTCGCCTCGGCCCGGCGGCAGGGGCAGTACAGCCAGGCCCAGGCCCACGGGCTGGAGGTCTTCCTGGCCCTCGACGCCTTTTTGGTGCGCAACACCGACCTGCTGCTCGACCTCGACGGCTGGACGGCGGCCTGGCCCGCGGGCAGCCTGGACGGGGCCCCGGCGGCGCTGGCGGGGCTGGGCGGCTTCGACTGCCGCCAGGCCGTGACCCTCGGCCGCGGGGGCATGGAGGGCGGCGGCCAGAGCTGGGGCGCGGCGCCCGCGACGGTGGGCTGTCTCATCGAACGGGTAGGCGACCGCTTCCTGGTGCACACCTGGGTGAGGGGGCTGCCCCGGCACTACCTCAACGGTCGGGATCCGCCCTAGCCCGGAGAGCTTGCTATCATAATCCTCAATAGGATAAGGGGGCGTGGCCCCCGCGTGGAGGTTGTGTGAAGCGCAAAGGTCTGACCCTGGTCGAGCTGATGGTGGTCCTGGCGATCGTGGCCCTGCTGCTGCCGGTGGGGGCCTGGGGGATGGCTCAGCGGCGGCAGGCCGAGCAGTGGCGCGCCGTGGCAGGTGCGCTGGAGGGCCTGCTGCGCGCAGGCGGGCAGATCGCCCGCAGCAGCGGCCGCGAGGTGCGGCTGGCGGTGGCGGGCGGGGCAGCCTACCTCGAGCAGGACGGCCTTCCCCTGCACCTTGGGGATCGTCCCCTGACCGCCGGGCGCGTGACCGCTCCCCACCTGCGGGTGGAGCTGCTCCCCGGCATGAGCCTGAGCCCCGGCGGCCTGCGCTGGCGGGCTTCGGGTCGGGTAGAGGGCCCGCGCGAGCTGACGCTCGCCTGGGGCGGCCGCAGCCGCACCTACGCCGTGAGCGGGTGGGGGGAGGTCCGATGACCCGGCGGCGCCTGGGCTTTACCCTGGTGGAGGTGCTGGTGGCGGCGGGCCTGGTGGCGTTGGTGGGCACCTACCTGGGGCGGCTGGCCAACGCCGGCCGCGAGGCGGTGCAGCAGAGTGAGGGCCAGAGCCAGGCCGCGCAGATCCTCGCGCGGCTGGGCGGTGAGGCCCAGCGCGGCAACCCCCGGGTGGTCCCCCCCGGCGGCACGCGGCTGCTC
>NZ_KE387028.1:137826-138386 GCF_000430045.1 Calidithermus chliarophilus DSM 9957
AGGCAGGGACGGTGCGCTACCGCTTCGAGCGCTACCCGGGGATGCTCGAGCTGGGCGTGGGCTTCGAGGGCGGGGCGCCGGGGGTGAACCCCCAGGTGTGCGTCTACCCCTCCGACGGGAGCGCGGTAGACCCCAACGCCCAAATCTACGGGTGCCCCTGAGGAGGTGGAAAGAGTGAGAAACGCGACCATCGTCATTGCCATCGGCTTGCTGGCCCTCGCGCCCGCGCTGGCGGGCGCCTGCGACTCTCCCCCCCGCGAGCTCGTGCAGAAGGCCGAGGTGCGCGCGTGGGGCGAGCGCTGCCTGGCCTTTGACCTCGGGGAGACGAGCGAGAAGACCTACGCCGTCACCGCCCTGAGCGTGCCCTACGCCCAGGGGCGCGAGATCAAGCCGGAAGACCCCACCATGGGCGGCCTGGTGAACACCTACGGGCGGAATGTGCCCATACGGGCAGGGAGGGTGACCCCTATCGCCGTCACCTACAGGAGCGCCGACGTGGCCTACCTGCGCATCGACCACCGGGTGGACGTCATGGACGGGGTGCTCCGGCGCAACGGCCA
>NZ_KE387028.1:138486-152607 GCF_000430045.1 Calidithermus chliarophilus DSM 9957
GGGCCGCCGTGGCCTACGCGCGCCAGCAGGGCGACGTGGCGGTGAGCGTGAGCGGCCTGCCCGCTGGGGTGAGCGCCAGCCTGCGCCTGCAGGGCGCCGGGCTGGACTACGCCTTCGCGGGGGGGCTGCTCGAGGGCCTGCCCGCCGCGGAGTACCGCCTCACCCCCGCTGCCGTGAAGGCCGGACCCTACGCCTATACCGCTGAGCGCCTGGCCTTCCGCCTCGAGCCCGGCGAGCGCGAGTCCCTGACGGTGCGCTACGCGGCGCAGAGCGGGGCGCTGGCCGTGGAGGTCGAGGGCCCCTCTGCCATGCCCACCCCCAGCGTGCGGGTGCTGCGCGAGGGCCGGGAGGTGGCTACCCTGCAGGGCAGCGCCACCCTCCCCGACCTCGCCCCCGGGGCCTACACCCTCCAGCCCCTCACCCTGCGCGACGAGGGGGGCTTCGACTACGCCGCCGAGGGGGCGACGGTGGAGGTGGCCGCGGGGCAGACCGCCCGGGCGCGGGTGCGCTACGTCAAGCTGGCGGGCACCGTGCGGCTGAGCCTGGCGGGCAGCCCCACCGGGCAGGTCACGCTGGAGGGGCCCCGCGGCTACGCCTGGAGCGCGTCGGGCAGCTACGAGATCCCCTCGGGGAGCTACCGGGCGAGTGCTCCGGGCTTCACCCAGGGGGGCTTCAGCTACCAGGGGACGGTCAGCCCCGCCGAGTTCAGCCTGGCCCCGGGTGCGGTGGTGGAGCTCGGTGCGAGCTGGCGCAAGGTGGCCGGGCGCTTCCGCTTCACCGTCAGCGGCCTGCCGCAGGGGGCCGCCGCGGCCGTCGCCCTCAGCGGGCCCAGCCCCTACAGCGCCAACCTGCCGGGCGGCGTTACCGCCACCCCCGACCTGCTGCCCGGGAGCTACCGCCTCACCACCCCCGACCTGCTCGTGGGGGGCTACACCTACCGCGCCGGCGGCAACGCCGGGGCCTACGCCCTGGCCGATGGGGAGGTCAAGGAGGTCGGCCTGGCCTACGCCCCGGTCAGCGGCCGGCTGCGGGTGGTGACCAGCGGCCTGCCCTCCGCGCCCGCCTACGCGGTGAGCGGGCCGGCGAGCCTGTGGGTGAGCGCCGCCGACCAGAGCTTCGACGACCTGCCGCCCGGCACCTACACCGCCAACCCCCCCACCCTCGAGGCCGACGCCGGGGGTGGGGTACGCTACCGCCACACCCCCTCGGGGTCCTTCAGCGCCGCGGTCTCCGCCGGCCAGACCGCCCGCATCGACGTGGCCTACGCCACCAGCGGCTCGGTGGTGCTCGAGATCAGCCGCTCCTCGGCCAACGCCCCGGTGGACGTCTCCTTCGCCGGGGAGCGCTACACCGCGCCCGGGCGCTACGTGGTGAACTACCTGGCCCCGGGGGTCTACCCCCTCGACGCCCGCGCCACCTCCAACCGGGGCATCGCCTTCTACCCCTCCGGCCCCGCCCAGGTCGAGGTGCGCGGGGGCGCCACCGCCTCGGTGAGCGTGAGCTACGCGCCGGAGAACAAGGCCGTGCTGGACCTGGAGATAGTCAAGAACTACTCCGGCTCCGACCCGCGCTTCAAGGACGGCACTCCCCCGGCGCTGAAGCTGCTGCAGGGGGGGGTGGCGGTCTACACCGACCTCAAGCCCGGCGCCTACGCCCTGGCCCTCACCCCCGGCCTCGCCTACGCTCTCGACCGGCCGCAGGGCTACCAGCACATGTTCGCCGAGGAGCGCACCGGCACCCTCGGCCGCTACATCCACCGCTACTACTGGCGCCTGCACGCCGTCGGCGGGCTGCCGCTGGACAGCCCCGCGGCCGGGGAGGTCTACCCGGCGCGGGCGGAGTGGCGCGGGGTGTACTGCCGCTGGAAGCAGTGGGGCCTGATCTTCGAGGGCTGCTGGGAGCAGTAGGAGGGGGCATGCGCGCGCGTGGACTGACGCTGGTCGAGCTGCTGGTAGCGCTGGCCCTGGCCGCAGCGGTGACGGCCGCCGTTCTGCGGGTGACGGTGGCCTCCGGCCGCCAGCAGCAGGCCCTGCTGCAGGGCGGGGCGCTGCAGGCCGAGCTGCGGCGGGGCCTGGGCGCGGCCCAGCAGGCGGTGGGGGAGGGGGGCTTCCTGCTGCCGCTGCGCGGGGGGCCGCTGGGGCTGGAGTTCCTGCAGGCCGTAGCCCACAGCGACTTCACGGTGCTGGGCGTGGGCGCCGACGGCCTGGTGGTGCGCCTGCTCGACGCGGGCTACGACCCCCGCGCCCTGCGGCGGGCGGTGGTGGTGGACGCCGGGGGCAACGGCTACGTCTACTCCCTGAGCGCGGCGCGGGCGCTGGACGCGGCCAGCGGGCTGTGGTCCCTGGAGGGCACGGCCTGCGCCCGCCCCAGCCTCCCCGCGCGCGGGGTGGGGGCCGCGCTGACACGGCTGGGCAGCGGGGCCGCGCTGTCAAGCTTCGGCGCGGCGGGGCTACCGGCGACAGGCCTGTACTTCCAGCGCGAGGGGGAGGCGCCCGAGCTGCTGCTGGGGGAGGCCGGCGTGCGGCTGCGCTACGCCTACCGGGCCGCCGACGGGGAGGTCCTCGTCGACGACGCCCCCCACCCCGCGCGCGCGGCGGGCGGGAAGGCGTACCGCCTGGCCGCGCTGGGGGTGGAGCTCGAGCGCTCCGTGGGCCAGGGGCTGCAGGCTGCCACGCGCCGCCTCAGCGGCGACGTGCTGCTGGAGGAGGCGGGGCTGGGCCTGCGGGGGCTGGACTGCGGCCCCGCCCCCGAGGCCCCGCCGGTGGGCGGGGGGGAGTGGCGGGTGGAGATCGCGGGCCTGGACACCGGGGTGGCGGCCAGCGTCGGCGTCAGCGGCCCGGGCGGCTACGCCGCCACCCTCACCGCCAGCGCCACCCTATCCGGGCTGGCCCAGGGCACCTACCGCCTGCAGGCGGCCGCCGTGGTGCACCCCGCCTTCCCCTCCACGCGCTACCGGCCCGTCCAGCCCCCCGAGGGGAGCGCCCTGAGCGTGGCGGTGGGCGGGGGCACCCGGCCCCTCACCCGGGTGAGCTACCAGCGTTTGGGGGGGCGGCTGCGCTGGGAGGTGGCCGGATTGCCGGGGGGCCTGGCGGCGGAGGTGGAGGCCGACGGCCCCTTCGCCAGCTACCGCTACAGCGCCGCCGCCGGTGCCCGGGAGGAGGCCGCCGAGCCCGGCCCCTACACCCTGCGCTTCGCCGAGGTCAGGGCCCCCGATGGCAGCGGGGTCTGGCGGCCCGACCCGCCCTCCCTCCGCGCCGAGGTGCCCAGCGAGGGGGTGGGCGAGGCAGGGACGGTGCGCTACCGCTTCGAGCGCTACCCGGGGATGCTCGAGCTGGGCGTGGGCTTCGAGGGCGGGGCGCCGGGGGTGAACCCCCAGGTGTGCGTCTACCCCTCCGACGGGAGCGCGGTAGACCCCAACGCCCAAATCTACGGGTGCCCCTGAGGAGGTGGAAAGAGTGAGAAACGCGACCATCGTCATTGCCATCGGCTTGCTGGCCCTCGCGCCCGCGCTGGCGGGCGCCTGCGACTCTCCCCCCCGCGAGCTCGTGCAGAAGGCCGAGGTGCGCGCGTGGGGCGAGCGCTGCCTGGCCTTTGACCTCGGGGAGACGAGCGAGAAGACCTACGCCGTCACCGCCCTGAGCGTGCCCTACGCCCAGGGGCGCGAGATCAAGCCGGAAGACCCCACCATGGGCGGCCTGGTGAACACCTACGGGCGGAATGTGCCCATACGGGCAGGGAGGGTGACCCCTATCGCCGTCACCTACAGGAGCGCCGACGTGGCCTACCTGCGCATCGACCACCGGGTGGACGTCATGGACGGGGTGCTCCGGCGCAACGGCCAGGCGGTGCTGACCAAGAGCGGCATCGACTACAACAACCTGCTGTGGGGGACGGCCTGGGCGCTGTCCTTCGGGCTGGTGAGCCTGTTCTGGTGGCCCAACACCTCCGTGACCCAGACCTACACCGAGGCCATCCCGCTGTCCCCGTCGGCCCCGGCCATCACCTTCGAGTACGGCGGGGGCGGGGGCTGCGCGGCGGTGTCGGGCTTCGAGGGCCGCTTCCGCGTGGACCCCAAGCGCATGCAGCCGGGGAAGATCTACCACGTCAGGACCCGGGTCTACTGCGCCGGGGGGGCCGCCGGCATCGCCGGCTACGCCGAGGCCGTGGTGGACCCGGTGACCCTGCGCTACAACCCCGAGGGCTACCCCCGCGACCCCGACGGCAGCGTCAACGCCTGGCTGGGCACCGAGGAGAGCCCCGCCCCGGGGTGGACCTCGATGGCGGTCGAGACGACGCCGTTGCGCAACGACGCCCCCTGGCCCGCCGACGAGTCGTTCGCCATGGGCCGGGCCTGGAGCCACTCGGTGTGCCTGGAGTACGACTACGACGAGAACGACCGCCGCTACTGCACGAAGTACGTCCCGGTAGGCCGGACCTCCACCGACACCCCGCAGAACCCGGTCTCGGTGGCCCTGAACCCCCACCTCGAGGGCAGCGTGGCCTACAGGTCGGAGAGCGACGGGACCCGGCAGGTGACCCGCATCGAGGTCAACCCCACGCTCCGCCCGAGCGAGCGGGTGATCACCGACCGCTTCGAGGTGTCGGGTCGGGCCGTCGTGACCCTCTCCCTCGCGGGCTACACCCGCGCGCAGAATCTCATCGTGGGCCGCAGCTACGAGTTCAGCGGCCCCGGCGACGTGGCGGTGCTGCCCGGCCGATACAGCTTCAGCCACCTCTGCGGCGTGCCGCTGGACCCCGCCCGCGAGTTCGTGCTCGGGGACGGGGAAACCCTGCCCGCCTGCTTCTACGCGGGGCGGGAGAACCCCTGAGGCTCCGCCGAAGCGTGGGCCTTCTCATCCTGCCCCGCTCCCCGCTCTTGTTCCAGCTAAGATGGAACCATGAAGACGCTGCTGCCCCTGCTGGCCGTGTTCCTGCTGGCCGCGGCCTGCCGCCAGACCGAGCCCCCGCCCCCGCCCCCTCCGGTGCAGGACCCCCCGGCCCAGGGGCCGCTGCTGCTGGGGCAGGAGGGGTTCTCCCTGAAGTTCCAGCAGACCCTTCCCGAGTTCGGGGCCCAGGTCTACGTGGGCCCCAGGGACGGGGCGTGGCGCGACTACATGACCCAGCTCAACCCGGCCGACCCGCGAACCTCCTACTACGCCATCTCCATGCTCCGCCTGCGCGAGGGGCGCGTCGAGGTGTGGGCCCAGGACCTCTCGCCCACCAAGGTCTACGGCGGGCGGCGCTTCCGGTGGGTCTACCCCTTCCGCCTCGACGACTCGGGCTTCCCCCCGAGGCTGGTCTTCCCCGACGGCCCGGTGAGCTTCGAGGCGCTGCCCGAGTTCCCCTGGGGCGACGCGGCCCCCACCGACGACCGCGTGCGGGGCTACCTGCGCACGGTGAGCGTCGGGGGGGCCTTCCAGGCCTGCATCCGCCAGGACTGGCAGCCCAACCCCTCCCGGCCCCTCATCGACAAGGGGCTGTGGGGGGAGGTCTTCATGATGGGCGGCGAGATGCAGCCCGCCCAGCCGGGGCAGCCCAACTACCTCGTGACCTACCTCTGGCAGGACGGGGTCTACGAGGGCAGCCCCAAGGGGGACGGGGCCGGGACCTTCAGCCTGGGGCCCACCAACAGCGACCAGACCTACCTCGACGGCCGGGCCCACAGCGCGGTGATGATCTCCAAGAGCTACGGGACGGGGCGGGTGCGCCAGGCCTGGGAGGGGCGCTGGTTCCGGGCCTACAACCGGGGCTACGGGGCCTACGACGACCCCGCGGCCCCCGGCGGGGTGCGCTGCGAGTTCGGCGAGGGCTGGCGGGTGGAGGAGGTCACCGACCCCGAGCAGGTGGGGCTGCTCGAGGCCTACGAGGAGAGCTTCCGCAGCGGCCCGATCCACCCCGACGTGGACTACTACGCCCGCCCCAGCCTCAACCCCAAGCTCTGCCCCACCGCCTGGCGCCGCCCCGGTGGCACCTGCGAGGCGGGCTGAGCCGGGGTCGCGCCGGGGAGGGCGGGAGCGGCCGTGCTCCCGCCGGGGTATGCTGTTGGCGTAACATGGACCTAAAAACCCTCGAATCCTGGCTCTGGGAAGCCGCCTGCGCCATCCGCGGCCCGGTGGACGCGCCCAAGTACAAGGACTACATCCTCCCCCTCGTGTTCCTCAAGCGCCTCTCCGACGTGTTCGACGACGAGCTGGCCCGCCTGCAGGCCGAGTTCGGCGAGCTCGCGCAGACGCTGGTCCAGGGCGACCCCACCCTGGTGCGCTTCTACATCCCCCCGCACGCCCGCTGGGGCTACCTGCGCGCCCTGCCCAAGGGTGGCCTGGGCGAGAGGCTCACCGACGCGGTGCGGGCGGTGGCCCAGGCCAACCCGGCGCTCTCCGGGGTGGTGGACGTGGTGGACTTCAACGCCACCGCCGCCGGGCAGCGCATCGTCCCCGACGACTACCTCAAGGCCCTGATCGAGGCCCTGTCCAAGGAGCGGCTGGGCCTCGCCGACGTGGAGCCCGACCTGCTGGGACGGGCCTACGAGTACCTGCTCAGGAAGTTCTCCGAGGACGTCGGCCAGTCGGCGGGCGAGTTCTACACCCCCCGTATGGTGGGCGTGCTGATGGCCCGCCTCCTGCGCCCGGAGCCCGGCCAGGAGGTCTATGACCCCGCCTGCGGCTCGGCCGGGCTGCTGATCAAGGCCCATCTGGACCTGCTGGAGCGCTACGGGGTGCAGGAGAACGGCCACCGCAGGCTGCCCGCCCACCTCAAGCCGCTGCGGCTGTACGGCCAGGAGTTCCAGGCCACCACCTACGCGCTGGGCATGATGAACGCCTTCCTGCACGACATGACCGCCGACATCAGGCTCGGCGACACCATGGCCAACCCGCGCCACCTGGAAGGCTCCGGCCTCAAGCGCTTCGACCTGATCGTGGCCAACCCCATGTGGAACCAGGCCATCCCTGCCGCCCTCTACGAGGGCGACCCCTTCGCCCGCTTCGGCTTCGGCATCCCCCCGGCCTCGAGCGCCGACTGGGGCTGGGTGCAGCACATGCTGGCCTCGCTCAAGGACGACGGGCGCATGGCGGTGGTCCTCGACACCGGGGCCGTGAGCCGCGGCAGCGGCGCCAGCGGCAGCAACAAGGAGCGCGACATCCGCAGGCGCTTCGTGGAGGCCGACCTCGTCGAGGCGGTGGTCCTGCTGCCGGAGAACCTCTTCTTCAACACCACCGCCCCCGGCGTGATCCTGGTGGTCAACCGCGCCAAGCGCCACCCCGGTGAGATCCTCCTGGTCAACGCCTCGAGGCTCTTCGTCAAGGGCAGGCCCAAGAACGAGATGACCGAGGAGCACGTGGGGCAGGTGGCCCGGCTGTACCACGAGTGGCGGGCCGAGGAGGGCCTCTCGGCGGTCATCGGCCTGGAGGAGGCGGCCAGGCACGACCACAACCTCTCGCCCTCGCGCTACGTGAGCCAGAACGGGGCCGAGGAGGCGCTGCCCCTGGAGGAGGCCGTGGTGAGGCTGCGCGAGGCCGAGGAGGAGCGCCAGGCCGCCGACGCCGAGCTGGACGGGGTGCTGCGCGCCTTGGGCCTGGGGGGGCTGCGTGCCTGAGCTGCGCGAGGGCGAGACGGTGGAGTTCAAGGAGCAGTGGAGCCCCACCGCCCTCGAGGACCTCGCCGCCTTCGCCAACCACCGGGGCGGCACCCTCTACGTGGGCGTGAGCGACGGCGGGGAGGTGGTGGGCTTCGGCGGCGGCGACCCGGAGGTCCGGCGCATCGCCAACCAGATCCACGACCTGCTGGGCCTGGCCCCAGCCCTTCGCCTGGTCCAGCTGGAAGGACGCGAGGTGCTGGAGGTCGGGGTCGAGCCCTCGGTGGTGCCGGTGGCCTGCAGGGGCCGCTACCTGGTCCGGGTGGGCAGCACCAACCGCACCATGCCCGGCGAGGAGATCGCCCGGCGCTTCATGCAGCGCACCGGCCAGACCTGGGACGGCCTGCCCTCACCCTGGGGGCCGGAGGAGGCGGACGCCGAGGCCCTGGCGCGCTTCGTCGGCCGGGCCGGGCCCCGGCTGCCCGTGCTGAGCGAGGGCGACCCGCCGGAGCGGGTGCTGGAGAACTTGGGCCTGCTCCGGGAGGGCCGCCTCACCCACGCGGGGGTGCTCCTCTTCGCCCGGCAACCCCAGCGGCTCTTCCCCTCCGCCGTGCTGCGGGCGGCCCGCTTCCGGGGCACGCTGATCAGCGGCGAGCGCACCTTCGACGGCAGCCTGTGGGAGCAGCTCGACGGCGTGATGGAGTACCTGCGGGACAGCCTCGACATCCAGTACCGCATCGAACCGGAGGGCCTGAGCGTCGAGGAGCTTCAGCGCCAGGAGGTCTGGCCCTACCCCCACGAGGCCCTGCGCGAGGCCGTGCTCAACGCCCTGATGCACCGGGACTACGCCGACTCCGGCGACATCCAGGTGCGGCTCTACCCCGACCGGCTCTCGCTGTGGAACCCCGGAGGGCTCTACGGCGGCCTCACCGTGGAGGTGCTCCGCCGGGAGGACCACCCCTCCCGCCTGCGCAACCCGGCCATCGCCCAGGTGTTGTACTACGCCGGGCTGGTCGAGCGCTGGGGCTCGGGGATCACCCGCATGCGCCAGGCGCTCCGGGAACAGGGCCTCCCCGAGCCGGAGATGGCCGAGGAGGCCGGCGGGTTCCGCCTGACCCTCCTCAAGGACGCCTACACGCCCGAGCTGCTGCGGGCGCGGGGGCTCTCCGAGCGGCAGGTGCGGGGGGTGATGTACGCCAAGGAGCACGGCGGCATCACCAACCGTGAGTACCAGGAGGTCGCGGGCGTCTCCAAGCGCACCGCCAGCCGTGACCTGGAGCAGCTGACGGGGTGGGGCATCCTCGAGCGGGTGGGGGAAACCGGCAAGGGGACGCGGTATGTCTTGAAGGGGCCAGGAAGGGGCCAAAGGGGCCAGGAAGGGGCCACAAAGGGGTCAAACAGGACAGGAGGCAGCCATGCCTGAACCCTATGAAGCCATAAAGCCAGATACAGCACCTCCGCCTACCGAAGCTGATGCGTTATCCAAGGAATTCAAGATGACCCAGATGGGCATGCTGCCGCAAGATTGGGACGTAGTCCAGTTGCATCAGGTGACACTTCACACATTTGGAGGTGGGACTCCCTCTACCAAAAACCCGGCATATTGGAGTGGACCTATCCCCTGGACTACAACGGCGGTCATTGGGGAGTTCGATGCCGAGCTGCGCGGCTTCCAGCGAACAATATCGGAGGAGGGTCTAAAAAGCTCTGCTTCGACCCTAGTTCCCCAAGGGAGCCTCCTGATTGGTACACGCGTTGGAGTAGGCAAGGCAGTGGTGACGACCTTCGACGTGGCAATTAACCAGGACCTCACAGCGTTGGTGCTGAATGAACGTTTAGACGCGCGCTTCGCTGCTTATTTACTCAAGGCTGAGCGCTACCAAAGGTGGTTCCGGGAGAATAAGCGTGGCACAACGATCAAGGGAGTTCCGCGTCAGGATGTGCTCAACCTTCAGATACCTCTCCCGCCCCTCCCCGAACAACGCGCCATCGCCCATGTCCTCCGCACCGTCCAGCGGGCCAAGGAGGCCACCGAGCAGGTCATCGCCGAGGCCAGGGAGCTCAAGAAGAGCCTGATGCGGCACCTGTTCACCTACGGCCCGGTGCCGGTGGAAGAAGCCGACAAGGTCCGGCTCAAGGAGACAGAAATCGGCCCGGTGCCGGAGCATTGGGAGGTTCGGGCGGTACGGACATTGCTCCGAGAACCCCTCAAGAACGGTCACTCTGCACGGGAGACACTGAACCCGGATGGTGTGCGAACACTAACCCTATCCGCCGTCACGTACAACGACTTTTCTCCAAGCAATACAAAGCTAACCGTGGCCGACCCGAACAAAGTCAGAGATTTATGGCTGAAACCTGGTGACATTCTCGTTGAGCGCGCCAACACTATTGAGTTCGTTGGCCTTTCGGCACTCTACAAGGGTCCAGAGAACTACGCGATCTACCCCGACTTGATGATTCGTGTTAGGTGCCGTGAAGAGGAAGTAATTCCTGGTTATCTTGTCGAGTATCTGCGTACCGACAGATGCAGGAAATATTTCCGAGACAACGCGTCGGGTACTGCCGGGAGCATGCCCAAGATTAGCCAGGGCGTGGTTGAACAGGCCCTCATACCAATCCCTTCCTTTGGTGAGCAACGGCGTATTGCAACGACCTCCGAGCAATTGGACGACAAAGTGCGGAGTGAACAAGCCCGCCTCGCCTCCCTCGATGCCCTCTTCCAATCCCTCCTGCACCACCTCATGACCGGCAAGGTGCGGGTGAACCAGATCGCGCAGTCGCTGGGGGTGGAGTGATGGCGCACCGGCTGGGCGGCGAGCGCGACGCGGTGCAGAACCCCCTCCTGCGCTACGCCGAAGAGGTCGGCTGGACGCTGCTTGACCCGCAGGAGGCCGAGCGGCTGCGGCGCGGAACCGGCGGGCTGCTGCTGCACGAGGTATTCCTCCAGCAAGCCCAGCGGCTCAACCCCGGCGTGGTGGACCTCCCCCAGGCCGAGGAGCTGGCCGTGCGGCTGGCGCGGGTGCGGCCCGGGCTGGAGGGGAACCTGGAGGCCTGGGAGTACCTCAACGGGCTCAAGACGGTGTTCCTGCCCCAGGAGGGCCGGGAGAAGAACGCCCGGCTGATGGACCCGGCGGACTGGAGGGCCAACACCTTCCACGCCACCGCCGAGCTGCGATACACCGGCGGCACCGACCCCATACGCCTCGACGCGGCCTTCTTCGTCAACGGCATCCCGCTGCTGTTGGTCGAGGCCAAGTCGGCCCACAAGCTGCAGGGCATGGCCGAGGCGCTCGAGCAGGTGCGGCGCTACCACCGCGAGGGGGCGCCCCTGCTCACCCTCGAGCAGCTCTTCACCCTCACCCACCTGGTGCAGTTTTACTACGGGCCCACCTGGAACCTCGGCCGCAAGGCCCTCCTCAACTGGCGCGACGAGGCCGCGGGGGACTTCGAGACGCTGGTCAAGACCTTCCTGCACCCTGCCCGGCTGGTGCGGGTGCTCGCCGACTTCGTGCTCTTCACCCGCCGCGACGGGGAGCTCTCCAAGGTGGTGCTCCGGCCCCACCAGATCAGGGCGGTGGAGCGGGCGCTGGGCCGGGCCCACGACCCGCACAAGCAGCGGGCCCTGGTCTGGCACACCCAGGGCTCGGGCAAGACCTTCACCATGATCGTGCTGGCCCGTAAGCTCCTCGACGAGCCGCTGTTCGAGAGCCCCACGGTGCTGATGCTGGTCGACCGCAACGAGCTGGAGCAGCAGCTTTTCTCCAACCTGGCCTCGGTGGGGCTCGCGGGCGCGGTGCTGGCGGAGTCCAAGCGCCACCTGCGCGAGCTGCTGCAGGACGACTACCGCGGGCTGATCGTGACCACCATCCACAAGTTCGAGGGCATGGCGGCGGGCATCAACCCGCGCCGCAACATCTTCGTGCTGGTGGACGAGGCCCACCGCACCACCGGGGGTGACCTGGGCAGCTACCTGATGGCCGCGCTGCCGGGCGCCACCCTGATGGGCTTCACCGGCACCCCCATCGACCGCGGCAGCCGGGGCAAGAGCACCTTCGAGATCTTCGGGGCCGACGACGAGGGCGGCTACCTGGACAAGTACTCCATCCGTGAGAGCATCGCCGACGGGACCACCGTGCCGCTGCACTACACCCTGGCCCCTAACGAGCTGCGGGTGGACCGCGAGACCCTCGACCGGGAGTTCCTGAGCCTCAAGGAGGCCGAGGGCGTCTCCGACGTCGAGGAGCTCAACAGCGTGCTGGAGCGGGCGGTGACGCTGAAGAACATGCTCAAGAACCCCCAGCGCGTCGAGCGGGTGGCGCGCTTCGTGGCCGAGCACTACCAAGACTACGTCAAGCCGCTGGGCTTCAAGGCCTTCCTGGTGGGGGTCGACCGCGAGGCCTGCGCGCTGTACAAGGAGGCGCTCGACCGGCTCCACCGGGAGGACCCCGAGCGCTACCCGCCGCCCGAGGCCAGCGCGGTGGTGATCAGCCCCGCCCACAACGACCCGCCCCGGCTCAAGGCCTATCACCTCGGCGAGGACCAGGAGCGCGCCCTGCGCGACGCCTTCCGCAAGGAGGCCAACCCCCAGATCCTGATCGTCACCGAGAAGCTCCTCACCGGCTACGACGCCCCGGTGCTGCTGTGCATGTACCTGGACAAGCCGATGCGCGACCACGTGCTGCTGCAGGCCATCGCCCGGGTCAACCGGCCCCACCAGGGCAAGACCAGCGGGCTGATCGTGGACTTCGTGGGCGTCTTCGAGCGGCTGGAGAAGGCCCTGGCCTTCGACTCGCAAGACGTGGTCGAGGTGGTCAGGGACCTGGGGGTGCTCAAGGAGCACTTCGCCCAGCTGATGGGGGTCTTCCGCAGCCGGTACCTGCCGCTGCTCGACCCGAGCGCCCCGCCCGACAAGGCCGCCGAGGGCGTGCTGATGCACTTCCGCGACGAGGAGGAGCGCCAGGACCTCTACGAGTTCTACAAGTCGGCCTCCGACGCCTTCGAGGTGCTCTCCCCCGACGCCTTCCTGCGCCCCTACCTGGACGACTACGACCTGCTCTCGCGCATGGTGCGCATGCTCAAGGAGGCCTACGAGGGCGGGGTGCTGGTCGACCGGGAGTTCCTGCGCAAGACCGCCGAGCTGGTGCAGAGCCGGACCCAGGCCGGCGACGTCGGGCAGGCCCTCGAGCTCTACGAGATCAACGAGGAGCTGCTCGACACCCTGGCCAAGCGCAAGCGGCCCCCGGCGGTGGAGGTGTTCAACCTGGTGCGCTCGATCGCCGCCAAGGTCGGGGCCGAGCTGGGGGCCAAGCCCTTCCTGGTGGGGATCGGCGAGCGGGCCGAGGCGGTGATCCAGGCCTTCCAGCAGCGCCAGAAGGACGCCCAGGCGGCGCTGGAGGAGCTCAAGGCGCTGATCGCCGAGATCAACCAGGCCGAGGCCGAGCTGGCCGAGAAGGGGCTCGACGCCCGGGTCTTCACCGTCTACTGGATCCTCCAGCGGGAGGGGTTGCCGAACGCCCAGGCGGCGGCCCAGGCCATGCAAGCGGTGTTTGAGCAGCACCCCCACTGGCAGGAGCTGTCCGATCAGGAGCGGGAGGTGCGCAGGGCGCTCTACCGCCAGCTGGTGGAGGCGGGAGTGGCTAAGGAGCGCCTGGTGCCCCTGGCCGACCAGATCGTGCTGGCGCTCAAGGGGAGGCGGGCGTGAGCGAGCGCCTGGAGCGGCTGGTCCCCGCCGAGGTCTTCAAGGCCGAGGTGCGGGCCTGGGCGGCGCGGGTGGGGGTGGAGTACCGCGAGCTGCACCTGCGCCCGATGGTGAGCAAGTGGGCGAGCTGCTCACGGCGGGGCCGCCTGACCTTCAGCACCGACCTGCTGGCCCAGCCCGCCGCCTTCCGGCGGGAGGTCATCGTGCACGAGCTGCTGCACCTCAAGCTCGGCGGCCCGCGGCACGACAAACGCTTCCGGGCGCTGATGCGGGCCTACCTGGCGCGGGGGCTGGGGTGGGCGGGGGAAGCCCGCAGGCTGCCCGGCGTCTGAGGCTGGGGCTGGACGCCTCGAGCCAGGCCCTCCCGCCAGAGGGCTCGCCGCCGCCTCTCGGTGTACCGGCCTCCCGCCGCCGGAGGCGGCGGCGTCCCGAAGGGGGTCGTCCCCGGCGGGGGGCGCGTCGGCTCTCATCTTTCCCCGGCAGGCCCGCGCGGCGTCTCCTACCATGGGCGCATGCGTTCGTGGCGTTACCTGGTGCTGGCGCTGCTCTCGGGCGGCGTGCTGGCCCCGCTGGGGCTGGCCCTGACCCTGCGGCGCGTGCGGCTTTGGCGGGTGTCGGCGGCCTGCTCAGGGGGACTGGCGCTCTTCGCGCTGATGTGGGCGCAGCCCTACCTCTGGAGCTCGCTGCTGTGGCTGGCGGGCCTGGCGGGCCTGCTGGTGCTGGCGGTGGGGGAGGAGCACGACCCCCGTGCGTGGGGGCGGGCGGCGCTGCTGGTGCTGGGGCAGGTGCTGCTGGGCCTGGGACTGGCGCTGGCCGCGGCGGGGGGATCCGGGCCGGCGGCCTCCGC
>NZ_KE387028.1:152707-155960 GCF_000430045.1 Calidithermus chliarophilus DSM 9957
AGCGCTACCGGCTGCCCTTCGTGGCCCGCGTGCGCGGCCAGGCCGGCGCCACCCTCCGCGAGCGCTACCTCCGCGGGGCCTTCGAGTTCGACGTGGGCGCGGCCCTGCCCAGCCGCTACGCGCTGATCCTCGACAACGCCTACGACCACTCCGGGCGCCTGGGCCTCCTCGGCTCCTCGCTGGCGCTGGAGGGCCGGGTCCACGTGGCGGGGCTGGTGGGGGTCGAAGGCCGGCCCTGGTTCGCCGGGCCGCTCACCAGCGGCAGCTGCCCCGCGCTCGGGGTGGCGGGGGAGTGCGTGGGGGCCCCCACGCCGGGGATGGCCTTCGCGGGGGCGGGCTTCGTGGGGCTGGCCCAGCTCCTGCCCAGCCCCGACCGGCCCTGCCTGGGCGGGGACTGCCCGGTGTGGGGCGACGGGGTGGACCTCAGCCTGCCGGGGCTGGGGGTGGGGCGCTTCGCCCTGGCAGGCTGGAGCCCCAGCCTCAGCCTCGCCACCGACGCCAGCCGGGTGCGGCTGTGGCCGCAGGACGGGGTGCAGCACCTGGAGCTGTGCGGCGGCTGGGGGTGCAGCGTCTTCCGGGTCGCGGGTGACCGCCTCCAGCGCGAAGTCGGCGGCGGCTGGGTGGACGAGGCCGCGCTGCCGGTGGAGGGCGGGGTGGTGCGCCTGCGGGTGCAGGTCGACGGGCCCGTCGAGCGCCTGGAGGGCGGGCCCTTCGGCCGGGCGGTGGCCGAGGGGGTGGGGGTGGAGCTGGTGGCCACCGGCGACGTGCGGGTGGTGAGCAGCCTGGTCTACGAGCGTAGCCCCTGCGCCTTCGTGGGCGGCCGCAGCGGCGAACGCCTGCTGCCCTCGCGCTGCGACGACCTCGCCGCGACCAACCGCCTGGCGGTGCTGAGCTTGGGGGGCGACATCGTGCTGGGGCAGGGCAACGCCGACGCCAGCCTCAACCTCGACGAGGACAACCCCCGCCTGCAGGGGCAGTTCCTCGCCCCGCGCGGCAGCGTGGGGGCCGAGCGCCCCGAGTCCTCCCCCGCGCGGGGGGTGGCCTTCGTGCTGGGCAGCCTGGCCATGGGCCGCTGGGCGCCGTGGGATCCCTGGCGGCTGTCGTTGACCTACGACCCTCGCCTGCAGCAGGGCGGCTTCCTCGGCGGCGAGGGGGTGCTGGCGAGCGGGGTGCTGGGGGTCTACCTGCGGCTGGAGGGCGAGCAGCGCGCCCGCTAGTCCCGAGCAGGGCAGGCCCCGCCCTTCTCATTCACGCTCGCCGGGGCCGGGGACCCCTGGCTATAATCAACGCTATGAATTTACTCGACAGGAGAAAACAATGAAACGATGGCTCGCAACAGTCGTCCTGCTGGGCCTGGGGCTGGCCCAGAGCTACAAGGTGCTTTACTCGGATGAGATCGAGCGGGTTCCCGCCACCGTCGAGGTGGTCCAGGGCTTCAACACCATCATCTCCGCCCACGACTACGTGGAGCTGGGCACCCTGGGCCGCCCCGAGCTCGTCACCATCACCCGCCTGTCCAAGAACGTCATCCAGCTCAACACCAGCGCCACCAGCGGCGTCAGCGGGCTGACGCTCCTCATCGGCGGGCGGCCGCAGCAGTTCACGGTGCGGATCGGCGGCGGCCTGTACAACCGCACCTACATCATCCAGGCCTCGCGCCTGGCGGGCTACTTGCCCACGGGCGCGCCCGAGACAGGCGGTGGACGATCCCCTTCGGGACCGGCTGACGCCGGTACACCGAGTGGGAACGACCCCCAGGGGCGGGCCGGGTCCGCGGGGCAGAAGGAGGCCCCCGGGGGAGGGGCGAAGCCTTCGGCCGACCGGGCCGATGTTCCCACCCCGGCCGCCGGGATGGGGGCGCGGGAGGAATGGGTCCTCGCCCGCGTCAGCGGGGCCCAGACCCTCGCGGGCGGTGGGGTTTTTGTGATCAACTACAGCCTCGAGAACCTCTCGACCCGCCGGGTGGCGGCCGACGTGGCGCGGCTGGTGATCCGCCAGGCCGGGCGGGAGAAGAGCTTCAGTGTCAGCCGCCTGCCCGCCAGCGGGATCCTCGAGCCCAAGGCGGTGCAGGCGGGGAGCATCCTGGTCAAGGACATCGCACCCGGCGAGCTGGAGCTGGAGTGGACGCTGGTGGAGCTGGGGGAGTCCCCCCGCACCTTCGTCGTGCGCCGCACCCTCAACGCCGCCGCTCTGAGCACTGGGGGTTAGCGTGGACGATCCCCACGCAGACGAGCATGCCGTCGGGTCCGGCGGCATGTCTGCGAGTCACCTTCGGGGCGGGCTGACGCCCGTACACCGGGCAAACGATCCCCTTCGGGACGCCGCCGGAGGCGGCGGGAGGCCCGCACGCCGCAGGGGCGGCCCGCGCCCCCTGGTGCTGGCCCTGGTGCTAGCGCTGGCGCTGGTCAGCCCGGCGAGCGCCCAGGACTTCTCCGCCGACGACTACCTCTACTCCTTCCCCGACCAGCGCTTCGAGCTCAACCCGCAGGGCCACTGGCCCTACCTGGCGCTGACCCGCAAGAGCCTGCTCGAGGCCTGTGCCGGCAGACAATCCCCTTGCGGCCGCTACGAGTGGTGGCTGCCCTACTCCACCCTGCAGGCCACCCAGGCCGTCGCCCGTGACCTGCGCCGGGCCTGGGCCCGTTTCGAGGAGCGCTACTTCTGGCGGGTCCAGACCGCGCTCAACCAGCCCGCGCTGAGCCTGGCCTACTGCAGCCTGGGCCTGAGCCTGGGGGGCCTCGAGGTCTCCCTTCCGCCGGTGCAGCTGGAGACCGCCCGGTCCTTCCTGCCCTCCGCCCTCCCCGCACCCCTGCCCACCACGCCGCCCGCCAGCGCGGGGCTGCACCGCCTCGACCTCTACCTCCCCCTGCCCCAGGTGCCCGCCGCCGACTTCTGCGACGGGCTGTCGGTGGAGTTCGTGCCCATCATGGCCATCCCGCCTTTCTGCCTCGAGCTCGACTTCATCGACTTCTCCTGGTGCACCCCCGGTTACCCTGACGAGCCGCTGTGGTTCAACGAGGACCATGCCGCCGAGGTGGTGCGCCGGGCCATCGACCACGGCCTCAGGCGCTACGGGGCGGAGTACCAGCAGCAGGTGCTGCAGGCGCTGGCCCCCCGGGTCAACCCCGGCGCCCTCGAGGTCTTCGCCCCGCTGGCCTGGCAGGCCCACCTCAGCGGGACGGGGGCGGTCGTCGCCGCGGTGGGCGACCTCGCGCCCGACCCCGCGCGGCTGAGCGGCGGGTTGCAGGCCATC
>NZ_KE387029.1:0-3823 GCF_000430045.1 Calidithermus chliarophilus DSM 9957
GCCCCCGTCGGGCCCGAGCAGGCCGCCGAGTCCGTGGCCGAGGCCGCGCGGGAGGCCAAGGGCGACCTCGAGGCCGCCCGCCGCTTCCGCAAGCTGGCCGAGGGCCTGGACGCGCGGATCAAGGAGCTGGAGCGGCGGCCCTACGAGGGCATGAACCTCACCTACCGCCGCGCCCAGGCCCAGGCCGCGCGCGCCGCCGAAGCCGAGCGCGCCCGCCAGTTCCAGGCCCTGCTCTACCGGCTGGGGGAGCTGGCCGAGGCCGGGGAGCTGCCCCACAGCCTTCGGGGGGTCACCGCCGCCAACCAGCTCGACCCCCTGCTGCTGGCGATCCGCCGCCGGGAGTACGAGCGCGAGCAGCGCCAGCCCGAGAAGCCCTACGCGGCCCACTTCCCCTGGCCCTACCTCCACCCCACCCGCACCCGCGAGGCCCTGCGGCTGGCCGAGAGGCTGAAGGGCACCCGCAGCCTCATCGCCAAGCTCAAGCCCTACGCCGACCACGAGGGCCACCTGCGCGACGGGGCGGCGATAGCGGCCATGTGGGAGCTGGGCGGGATGATCCACGCCCACAAGGGCTTCACGCCCTACGAGCGCAGCGAGGGCAAGTACCTGCGGGAGGCCGCCGCGGACTACCTGCGGCTGGAGCGGGCCGGGATCACCACCCCCGAGGGCTTCGCCCGAGCGGTGGGCGACCTCGAGGCCGTGCTCAAGAGCGCCAGCCCCGGCGCCCACGACCCCACCGCCAAGAAGGTCAGGGAGGTCGAGCTGTCGCTCGTGGGGCGGAAGATCCCCGGCTACTTCCCCACCCCCGCGGCCCTGGCCGAGCGCATCGCGGAGATGGCCGACATCCAGGACGGGATGCGGGTGCTCGAGCCCAGCGCGGGCAAGGGCAACCTGATCGAGGCCGTGCAGCGGGTCGCGCCCGGCGCCCGGGTGGACGCGCTGGAGTACAACGCCACCCTCAACGACCTGCTCAAGCTCAAGGGCCACAACGTGGTGGGCCACGACTTCCTGGCCTACGACCCCGGCGAGGTCTACGACCGCATCGTGATGAACCCGCCCTTCGAGGACGGCCAGGACGTCCGGCACGTGCGCCACGCCTACAACCTGCTCAGGCCTGGCGGGCGCCTGGTCGCCATCACCAGCGCCGCCCACGGCTTCCGCTCCGACCGCCAGCACCGGGAGTTCCGGGAGTGGCTCGAGCTGGTGGGCGGCAGCTCGGAGCCCCTGCCCGAGGGGTCGTTCCTCCAGAGCGACAACTCGACGGGGGTCTCCACCCGCGTGGTGGTGGTGGACAAGCCCGCGCCCCAGGTGGGCGACGTGAAGGTGGAGGGGGGCGTGACCTACCGCCTCAACGAGAACCACCGCTGGGAGCGGGTGGAGGAGCCCCAGCCCCAGCCTGAGCCCCAGCCTGAGCCCGCCCCTGAGCCCCCCGCCCCCCAGCCCGAGCCCCAGGGCGCGCAGCCCTGGACCCAACACCGGGCCAAGCCGGGCGGCGAGGTGGGCCCCAACGAGGCGCGGGCCCTGGGCGAGCAGGTGGGGGTCCAGCCGGAGGGCGAGCCCCGGCCCGACCCCGACCCCGAGGCGGCCTACCGCCACGAGGTCTACCAGGCGGCGCGCCGGGCGCTCGAGGCGGGCCGGGCGCTGGGGGTGCGGACCCACCTCCGGTACTGGCCCCTCGAGCGGCCCGAGCAACTGGCCTACAAGGACGGCCACCTGTACCTCTTCGACCGGGGCAAGCCCGTGGCCGTGACGGGCCTGACCCTCGACGACCTGGCCGCGCAGGTGGGGGTTGCCCGCCCCGGCGGGGTCGGGGTCCGGGAAAGCCAGGCCGAGCTCGACCGGGCGGCTCAGGCCGAGCGCGAACGGGAGGCCCAGGCGGACGCCCTCTGGCAGGAGTTCGTTCGCCGCCATTTTGACGGGGACGAGGACGCCGCCTACGCCGCCTACGAGGAGAACAACCGCAGGCGGGCTATGGCCGATCAGGAAGCGCTCAGCCTGGAGGAGTACGTGCGGTCCCAGGCCCAGCCCACGCCCCAGCCCACGCCCCAGCCCCAGACCCGCAGGGTGGGCACCCACGAGGGCGTGATCGAGCGCGACGGCTACCTCATCGCCCCAGGCCGCTTCGCCGCCACGGGCAAGTGGGCGGTGATCGGGGAGGACGGCGGCGTGCAGAGCGCCTGGAGCGACAGCCCCGAGCAGGCCATTCGGAGCCATCTGGAGTGGCAGGCCAAGGGTGAGGCGACCCGCCAGCTCCGTGAGGGCTACGAGCGGGCCCTCGAGGCCGCCCGGCGGGGCGACACCGGCGAGGCGACCCTCGCCGCCCTGGGCGCGCGCCGGGGGGCCTTCACCCGCACCCAGGCCCGCCAGCTCGCCCGCGAGCTGGGCTTCAAGGGCAAGGAGGTGGACGCCCTGGTCAACTCCAACGCCGTCGGCGTGCGGGGCCACACCGCGATGGGCGCCGAGCTGATGGACGCCCGGCAGTTCCTCGAGGAGGCCCACCGCCGCCTGCAAAAGCGCGCCGACCCCGGCCTGCTGGAGCTGCAACGCCTGGTGTTCGGGCCCGGCGTGAAGCCCATCCCCCTCGAGCCCGCCCCCGCCCCCGGCCCCGAGGAGGCCCGCCAGACGGTCCTCGACATCGCGCGCGACGAGCCCCACGGCGAGCGGATGGTGGCCGACTTCCGCTACCTCCCCAACAACCCCAAGCACGCGCTGTGGTACTACGTGCGCCGGGGGCAGGGCGAGGCGAGGATGGCGGCGGCCTGGGACCATTACCAGAACCTCGTGGGGCTGGCGCGCCAGGCAGCCGACCGGATGCGCCGCGCCCGCAGCGAGGCCGCCCGCGAGGAGGCCCGCGAGGAGGCCCAGCGCCACCTGTTCGAGGCCAAGCGGCGCCTGGAGGAGTGGGAGACCCTGCGCGCGATGCAGACGGCCCACCGGCACGGCCTGACCAACCCCGCCCTCGAGGTCGCCCCCGAGAAGGAGCGGGCCGCGCAGCGGCTGGCCGAGGCCGCCAGGGGCGAGCTCGAGGGCCTGCTGCCGCGCCTACAGCCCCACCTCGAGCGCATCCTGGGCCGGATGTTCGGCGCGCGCTGGCTGGCCGAGGGCGGGCCCCAGACCTCGGGGGTCATCCCCGCCTTCTTCCACGCCGTCGAGAACCACCCCGCGCTCAATCTCCCCGCCGCACGGGAGGCGCTGGCGAACCCGCTGCGCCTGGTGCGCGAGCAGGCCGAGCGGGTGCTCGAGGGCTGGCGCGCGGGGGACGCCTACGCGGTGATCGACGGGCTGCGCGCCCTGCACTCCATGTCGGGCCGCGGCAGCGCCACCTTCTTGCTGAGCGGCCTGAACGACACCCGCTACCGCCGGGCGTTCGCGGAGCTGTTGCGGGAGTACCTGGACCAGGGCCTGGCCGCCGAGATCGACCGGATGCTGGCCGAGGCGGGCCCCGAGGCCGTCAACGCCGCCTACGACGCCGCGCGCCGCTGGGCCTTCCACAGCGGCAGGCTCTACGACCCCCCCGGCCTGGCCCGCGCCTTCGCGCTGGCGGACCCCCAAAGCCTCAAGCGCTACGTCACCCCGCGCCGCTTCGAGCGCGTCGGGCAGGCGTTCGTGGTCAAGTCCCAGGCCCTGGTGCTCCGCTCCAAGACCTTCGCCAAGGCCCCGCGCCAGGCCCTGCGCCTGCTGCGCCAGGGGGGTGGGCGATGAGGCTGCGGCTGGTCGTCAAGGCCCTGGGGCGGGGCAAGCCCCGCGCCCACCAGCCGGGCTACCACCCGGCCACCGACAAGCTGGGCAGGCGCTACTGGGCGCCCGCCCCCCGGCCCGCCCC
>NZ_KE387029.1:3923-31946 GCF_000430045.1 Calidithermus chliarophilus DSM 9957
CCCCCGACCGACGCCGAGCCCGAGGCGCAGACCTTCCGCCTCGACGAGCTGGTGGCGCTGCTGCGCGGCAGCCAGCCCGCCGGGGACCGGGCCGGGAGCCAGGCCGGGGACCAGGTGGCGGTGCACCGCCGGGTCACGGTGCAGGTCAGCGGCAAGGCCCAGGAGAACCTCGAGCGCATCCTGGGCCGGGTGCCCAGCGCCCCCGAGCTGATCCGCCTGATGGGGCTCACGCCCTCCGAGCCCGCCACGCTCTACGTGGGCGCCGACGGGGACACGGTGACCTTCGCCCTCAAGGACCACCCCCACGTGCTCATCCAGGGGCGCGTGCTCTACCTCGACGGCGACGAGCCGGTGCTCGAGCACAGCCACCTCCGGCTGGACGAGGCCGCCCCCCAGGGCTACGGCTCGAGGCTCTTCGCCCGCGCGGTGGCGACGGCCCACGCCCTGGGCATCCGGCGCATCGAGACCCTGGCCCAGCGCGCCGACGACGCCGAGCCGCCCTACATCGGCTACTACGTGTGGCCGCTGCTGGGCTACGACGGCGAGCTGCCGGAGTACCTGCGCGAGCGCCTGGCCGCCGCCGGGTTCGCCAAGGGCACCCTGGGCGAGGTGATGGCCGACCCCGCGGCCAGGGAGTGGTGGAAGCGCCACGGCGCCAGCGTCCACTGCGCCTTCGACGTGGCCGACCCCGCGCGGCGGCGCCACCTGTACCGCTACCTCGAGGCCAAGGGCTACCTCGAGGGGCTCGACCGCACCACCCAGCTCACCCTCGCCAAGGCCGCGCCGGGCCTGCGCTTCGAGGGGGCCGAGGAGCTGCCGCTTTCGGGCGACGAGCTGGCGGTCCTCGAGGCTTTGTGGGGGAGGAAACCCCGCCCCTGACCCCTCGCCGCCCCCACAGTGGGGCTCATGGGCCTTCGGCTCCCCCTCCACCCCCGCCTCTACCACCGCGAGGCGCTTCGCTTCGCCCGCGAGCGGCGCCTGCCCCCCGGCGACCACCTGGTCTGCGTGCGCCCCCTAGCCCCGCTGGTGGGGCTCTTCCGCAAGAGCTACTGGAAGGACGACCCCAACGTCCGCTGGATCACCCTGCACCCCCACGGCGACGAGCACTACGTAAGGGTGCCCATCCGGGTCAACGCCGACGGCACCGCGCACGTCATCGGCGGGGGGAAGGGGCTGAGGGGGCTCAAGCTCGACCGGCTCAAGGGCCCCGAGGAGTGGGGCAAGGGCAAGAAGGCCAAGCCCAAGGACAAGCCCGAGGGCCAGGACAAGCCCAAGGGCGAGCACGACCGCCAGCTCGAGGAGAACGCCGCCCAGCTCTCCGCCGCCCTCAGCGCGCAGCTCGCTGAGCGCCGACGGCGCCAGATCGAAGCCGCCGCGCGGCTGGGGCTGGCGGGCTGGGACGACCCCACGGTGGGCAAGCTGGCCGATCCTGGGGGCGACGAGGCGACCCGGAAGGAGTACCTGGCCCGCGCCGCGCGCGCCTTGGGGATCGACCCCGCCGCCGTGGACGCGGCCCCCCTCAAGGGCGGGGCCGGGATGGTGCGCGCCGCCGACCTGCGCAAGGTGGCCTCGGGGCTCCGGCGCATCGAGGGCGGCCTGCTGCGCGAGCTGGCCCACAACCACGAGCTGCGCCAGGAGGTCATCGGGGAGCAGCCCGTCGGCGCCGAACACGCCGTGGACACCCGGCCCTCGGTGGGCCTGGGCTTCCGGCGCGCCACCCGCCGCATGGCCGAGGAGCGGGGGCTCGACCGCGCCCAGGTCAAGCGCCAGGCCCGCGAGGTGTTCAACGAGCGCGTGGCCCACCTGATGGAGTCCGACCCCGAGAAGGCCGCGCGGGTGGTCAACGCCGCCGAGACCGCGCGGGCCATGCACGACGTGGCGCGGGTGCTGCGCGAGCAGGGGGGCAGCGTGCAGGTGGACAGCGAGCTCGACCCCGCCGCCCTCAAGGAGCGGGCCGAGGCGGTCAGGGAGTTTCTGAAGGCCGCGCAGGAGGCCAAGCTCCTCGAGGCCCAGCTCCGCGAGCTCGACCCCCGGCGCCAGCGCGACCCCGAGCGGCTGGCGAAGGCCCTCAAGGCCGCCAGCGTCCCCGCCATGCGGGTGGACGCCCACGTGCTCGACGACGAGGATTTCATCGCGCAGCTCGAGGCCGACGTGGGCGAGCTCGCCAAGGCCGACCTCACCAAGCACTTCCTGGACAAGGTGGAGGCGGCGGGCGGGGAGGGGGGGATCGAGGCCGCGCGCGCCAAGATGCACGGCGCCCACGCCCACGGCGCCCACGCCCACCTGCAAAGCGCGCTGATGGTGGCGGGGGGGATGGGCATGGACCGCATGGTGGCCGAGGTGCTGGGGCTGGAGGCCGCGGCCCAGATCGCCGCCCGCGCCATCCTCGCCGCCGCCGACCCCGAGGAGCTGGAGGCGGTGCGCGAGGGCTTGCAGCGCTACCACGACGAGGAGAGCGTGAAGCTGATCCGCGAGGCCACCGAGCGGGCGGAGCAGGCCGAGGCGGGGGCCGCCGCCATCGAGCTGCCCGACATCTCCGACGCCGCCAGCCTCGCCGCCGCCCAGGAGCTCAACGCCCTCAGGAAGGGGATGCTCGAGGAGGCCCTGCACCACCTGGGCACCGCGCTGGGCCAGCTCGAGGCCGGGGCCGCGCTCAACCTGGCCCTGCGGCAGGCCCCGCGCGGCGACCTGCGCCTGGAGTTCGGCAAGACCCCCACCGACAAGGTGCTGTGGGGCCTGGGGGCGCTGGGGCTGGAGAAGGACAAGGACTTTTCCATCGAGCGCGACCCCGACACCAACGCGCTGGGCGTGACCCTCTCCGAGGCCGCCGTGTCGCGCCTGGTCAGCCGCCCCAGCGCGCAGGAGGCCATCCTGCAAAACCACCTCGAGGCCATCAAGCGCGGCGACCTGGACGAGGAGGACTGGCTGCCCGCGGGCTTCGTGTCCTACCCGCTCAGCCTGCACAACGACCCCGCGCGGCCCAAGCCCTTCGCCGCCCCGCCCGGCTTCGCCCAGGGCCGCCCGGTGGCCGAGGCGCTGGGGGAGTACGTGGCCTCGAGGCTGGCCGACGGCTGGAAGCCCTCCGACATCCTCGCTGAGGTCGGCAGCGTGGATTTCGTCATCCAGCACGTGCCCGAAGCCCAGCAGGAAGCCTACGCCGACGCGCTGGAGGAGCTGTTCCCCACCACCGACGCCAAGGGCGAGCTGCGCAACGTGGACGCCGACCCCGAGCTGCGCGCGCGCTTCGAGGCGATGGCGCGGGAGTACGTGGGGTCGAAGCACCCCGGCGAGGCCGACCTGCACAGCCAGAGCATCGACCCCGACGCCCAGGAGACCCGCCGCGCCGCCTTCGCCGCGCTGATGCAAGACCCCCGCACCCAGGCGGCGTTCAAGCCCGTCGGGGAGCTGGGCGACGCCGACCAGCGGGCCCTGCGCAACTACTTCTACACCGAAATCGCCCAGGTGGACCCCAAGAGCGGCAAGGACCGGGCGGCGTATGAGGCGGCCCTGAAGGAGCTGGGCCCCGAGCCCCAGAAGATGAGCGTCAACCTCTTCGGGGACGAGGACATCAGCCCCGAGTGGGAGCAGTGGAACCGCCGCCGCCAGGAGATCGTGGAGCAGTTCGCCGGGCCGAGCGCGTGGGCCGAGTTCGTCAGCGGGATGCGGGGGCTGGACAAGGCGTACCGGGCGGTGCAGGAGCACATGCGCTCGGCCTTCGCCCAGCGCTTCCAGCGCTACCACGCCAACCTCACCGGCAAGCCCCTGCGCCTGGGGAAGCAGGCCATCCCCCTGGGGGAGCGCTTCAAGGCCGCCACCGACCCCGAGGAGCGCCGCAAGCTGCTCGAGCAGGAGCAGGCGCAGATGGCCGCCCTGCGCGACCGGCGGGCCGGGAAGTTCGCCGCCGAGGGCGAGGGGGCGGTGAAGGAAAAGCTCAACCGCGCCCTCGAGATGAAGGAGAAGCTGCGCCAGGCCCAGGGCGCGCTGTTCATGGGGCTGGGGGCGCAGGGCTTCGAGGGCAAGCGGGGCATCGAGCTCAACGACCCCTTCCGGGAGCGCCTGACGCTGGGCCAGCGCGCCGAGGGGGAAATCGCCGCGATCCTGCCCTACCTCACCCACTCCACCGACCCCAACTCCCAGGGGGTGAGGCTGCGGCCGGGGCTGAGCATGGGGGCGGGGACCAAGTTCGTGCGCCAGCAGCGGGCCATCAAGTTCGCGGTCGCCGCCAAGAAGACCTACCAGGCCCTCGGGATGGGGAGCGGCAAGACGGCCATCCAGATCGGCACCTTCACCGAGCTGCACGCCCGCGGCAAGGCCAGGCGGGGGCTGTTCGTGGTGCCGAGCGTGGTGCGCAACCAGTTCGGGGAGGAGATGGCGCGCTTCACCGAGCCGGGGCGCTACAAGTTCCACGCCGCCGACGCCCCTTTCGAGGAGCGCCTGGCGGCCTATCGCGACCCCCACACCCACATGGTGGTCACCACCCACCAGACCTTCCGTGACGACCTGGTGCGGCTGATGGCCGAGCACCAGGGGGTGGGGGCGGGCGAGCTCGAGGCCCGCTTCGCCGCCGCCCGCCCCCGCGAGCGCCGCCGGATGCTGCGCGAGGCCCTCGAGCACCACGGGGTGGCCGACCTGCTGGACTACCTCACCATCGACGAGGGCCACAACCTCTCCAACCGCGACGGCAAGCCCGACGCGCTGATGGCGATGGTGGCCGACGCTGCCCTGGCCGAGAGTCGGCACGCGATGATGGCCTCGGGCACCCCGGCCAAGAACGACGAGAGCGAAGTTTTCGACATCCTCAGCAAGCTCGACCCCGAGCGCTGGGGCGAGCGCAAGGAGGAGTTCAAGCGCAACTACGGGGTGTCCCTGCCCGTCGCCCAGGACGCCTTCAAGCGGGCGGCGGGGCGCTACATCTACGCCGCGAGCGTGGGCAGCGGGGTGGCGCGCCGGGAGGTGTGGGGGCGCGAGGGCGAGGGCGGGGTGCAGGCCCCCCTCGAGCTGCACCCCGAGCAGCGCAAGGCCCTCGAGCAGGTCAACCAAGCCTACCAGAGGGCCCGCGCCGCCCAGCGCACGGGCGGGGTGGACGTGGAGGCCCTGCGCACCCTCTCCCCCTCCTCCTTCGCGGGCAAGCCCCCTGAGGAGCACGAGGCCATCGCGCGCAAGCTCCAGCAGAACCTGGGCACGCTGCGCTTCGCCGCCCAGAGCCGCGTCATCGACGCCGCCCCCGCCGCGCACAACGCCAAGGTCCAGCACGTGCTGGCCCTGGCCGAGGCCAAGCGCCGCGCCGGGCACCCCGGCGTGGTGTTCGCCCACTCCCTCGAGGCCGTCGAGCAGATCAGCGCCGCGCTCAAGGCCGCGGGGCACCGGGTGGAGGTGGTCACGGGCGCCGACTCCAGCGAGCAGAAAGCCGCCAAGCGCCAGAAGTTCCACCCCGACTCGGGGGAGCCCCAGGCCGACATCCTGGTGATGAGCGACGCGGGGGCGGTGGGCATGAACCTCCAGCGGGGCCGCTGGCTCGCCAACTACGACCTGCCCCTGACCCACGCCACCCACGCCCAGCGCAACGCCCGCATCGACCGCATCGGGCAGACCCAGGACGTGGAGATACACAACCTCGTCACCGACACCAAGTTCGACCGCGACGCCGTGGCCCGCCTCCAGCGCAAGAGCCTGCTGCAACAGGTCTTCGAGGGCGACTGGGAAAACCTCGACGACAGCGGCATGGCCCGCTACATCGCCCTGGCCCGCGCCGCGCGCGCCAAGACCCCCGAGGAGCTGGCGGCGTAGGGCGCGGCCCGCCGCCCGGCCCCTGACCCCTGGCCGCGCCCACACTGAGGCCATGAAGGACGACACCCACGCCGCCCGCGGCCACCTGGCGCGCCTGGCCGGGCAGCTCGCCGCCTGCGAGGCCGCCGACCGCCGCATCAAGGAGGCGGCCAAGGCCATCCACGAGCACCACGACCGGCGCGCCGCGGTGATCCGCGAACACCTGGGGCCCCTGGGCGCCGACGAGGGCCTCGAGGACGAGTACCTGGCCTCCCTGCGCGAGCGCCACTACGCGGCGAGGTACTAACTAGTGTGGGCGCTGCTCTGCGTCTCCAAGGGCTACCTGCGGGTCTGGAAGACCCGCAGGGACGGGGTGCGTCAGCGGTACGTCGTGGCGGTGGACGGCGATTTCAGCCCGATGAAGCTCGGCCCCGACGAGATGCCCCCCTCCGACGAGATCAAGGACGACCGCCTGCTGCGCTACTCCCACCCCTGGGAGCTGGTGGGCCGTATCCGCAGGGCGCTCGAGGCCAGGGTGCCGCTGCCGGGGCGCGCGGGCATCCCCTCCGTCAAGCTGGCCTCCAGCCACGAGGAGATGGACGCCCTCGTAGAGGCCGCCTACGGGGTGCGCCCGGACAGGAGGCTTCGGGGGTTCAGCCACGAGGGCCGGATATTTTTGGGGCCCGAGGTCTACGACGACCTCGAGCACCGCAACGTCGCCCTGCGGGCCAGGGCCTTCAAGACCATCGCGCACGAGTGGTGGCACGCCAAGCGCGTATCGCCCAGCCGGGAGATGCCCCAATGGATCGAGGAGGGCCTGGCCGACCACTACGCCGCGCGCGCGGCCAAGGCCCTGCTGGGCACCCCCTACGCGGAGGGGACGTACTTCCATGCCCAGGTCGCGGTGGAGCACCTGCTGACCCTGCTGGGCGGGGGGGACTTCGAGGCGGGGTACGAGCAGATCAAGCTCACCCGCTCCGACCCCCACCCCCGCAGGACGCTGCGCGCGCTGTTCCAGAGCTGGGGGCTCGGGCGGGAGGCGGTGGGGCTGCTGCTGAGCGGCGAGCACGAGATGAGCCAACTCCTGTGGGCGGAGGATGCGCGGAGGATTTTCGCCGCCCTGACGCGGGAGGGATAAAAATGCTAGAATGCCCGGAGGAGGTGCCGCGTGCTATACACCGAGATGATCCGACGCTCGTACAGCCCGGAGTTCGAGAGGATGCGCGACTGGCTGCTGAGCGCCTGCGGCGACCTTGAAAAGGCCAACCGCGCGGTACAGGAGCTCAAGACCAACCCCCACCTCTTCGACGGCATCCCCCCCGAAGAGCGGGGGGCCCTCGCGACGGTGATCCACGACCTCTACCGCCGCCGCGCCGAGTACCTGCGCGAGGCGGCTGAGGCGCGACAGCCCGCGCCCCGCTAGCGCCGCCCTTCGCGCCCCGGCCCGCCCCCTGAGGGCGGGCTTTTCGCCGCCCCCCTACTTGACTAATACTCAAGCTTGTCCTAGCTTTAGGACAGGAGGTATTGAAACATGCCCCAAAGCACCTGGCACAAAAGCACCTGGGTCTTCCTCAGCGTCGGCGTGGAGCCCGAACACGCCGCGCGCGCGCTGGAGATCGGGCGCGCCCTCGAGCCCGCGCTCGACTGGCGGGCGTCCCTCGAGTTCTACCGCCGCCGCCAGCAGGTGGTCCAAGCCTGGCTGCCGCCCACCGAGCGCGTGGCCGAGCGCGTGGCCGAGCACGCCGACCTCAAGGCCCGCTACCTGGCCGCCCTCGAGCACGAGGGCATCGCCTACGCCGACGGCACGCTGCCGCTGGCCCGGAGGAGCCTATGACCCGCCCCCTCGCCGCCCGGCCCCAACCCCAACCCCACCCCCAAGACCCCGACGCCGTGCGCGGCCTGCGCGCGGCCCGGCGCCGCCTGGTGCGCTACTACCGCAACGGCGACAGCATCTGGGCCGCGGTCTGGCGTGACGAGGAGGGCCTGTGGGAGCTGTGCAACCCCACCTACGAGGGCCAGTTCTACCGCCACTACCTCTACGCCACGGCCCCCCGCGCCCTGCTGCGCAAGGCCGACCGCTGCCTGCCCCCCTTCGTGGAGCCCGGAGAATGGCGGGAAGTCCCCCAGGAGGCCGGGGAGTACGCCCACGACCACCACGGGATGGCCCCCCGGCGCACCAACCCCTACGGCCACCGGGAGAGCGGCCCCCGCGGGCGCCTGCTCCGCCTTTTGCGCCAGCAGGCCCTGGCCGACCACCGGCACGAGCGGCTGAGCGGGGAGGCGCTGGACGCCGCCGACGAGCGCATGGGCCTGGGGGAGGCCAAGGGCGCCCTGACCCTCGCCGCCGAAGCCCTCGAGGCCCTCGCCGCCGAGCTGCGCGCGCTGGCGGGCCACGCCTGCGAGTACGACGCGCGCGACTACTGCCGCCACTGCGGGGTGGACGGGAGGGCCTAGCGCCCCCCGAACCCCGGAAAAGGAGACGCCATGACCCGGATCGTGATCGAGCTCAAGAACCAGCCCAAGCGCTCCCTGACCCCCCTGGCCGGGCAGGGCCTCGAGGAGGCCCTGCTCGCCTACGCCCCCCAGCTCCGGGGCCTCGAGCCCACCCAGGTGCTCGTGCAGGAGTACGACCCCGGCCTCCCCACCCGCTTCCGCTACACCCCCGCCCCTCACCTGCTCGAGCGGCTGGCGCGCGCGCTGGAGGATGCCCATGCCTAGACGGTCCACCGTGTGGGTGTGGCCCTCCGAGGCCGTCGAGCGCTTCCTGGCCGAGCGCACCGGCGCGGGCAAGCCGGGCCACGCCGCCCGCGAGGGGCTGGAGTGGTACGCCGCGCTGCTCGAGCGCGCCCGCTTCGGGCTGTGGATGCGCTTCAGCGCCCCCGAGCTGGGCTGGCTCCAGGCCACCGCCCGCCACCTGGCCCTCGAGCCGCGCGCCCTGTCGGGCGCCGTGCTCGCCGCGCAGCTTCTGGAGGCCGAGGCCACGTTGGGCTGGGGCCGGACGTACCGGGTCGATCCCGAGGCGGTGGCCGGGCAGCTGCGCGGGCTGGAGCTGGCCGAGGTCTTCGCCCTGGTGGACGCCCTGCGCCGCCACTGGCTCGACCCCGGCCCCGACCGCGAGGCCGACACCTGGCGGCAGCTCGGCCTCGAGCCCCGCTAGGCCCGCCCCGCCCCCAAAGCCCCCCGGCAGGGGGGCCTTGCCGTTCTGACCCCTCGCACGCCCGACCGTGGGGGTATGAGCCTGATCGGTCTACCCAGCCACGTGTCCAAGCTCGCCATCCCCCTGGACGCCCTCGCCAAGGGGGTGGTGGGCCCCACCGGGCAGCGCCTGGTGTATTTCGAGACCTCGCGGGAGGGCGTCACCGACCGCGAGGGCGAGGACATCGCCGCCGACGCCCTGTGGGACAGCCGCGAGCTGTTCTTGCGGCAGGGCAACCTCGACCTCAACCACTGGAGCTGGTTGGGGAACCCGCCGGGCAGCGGGATGCGCCCGGAGTACGTCATCGGCCAGCCCCTCGACGTGGCGCGGGAGGGCGGCTCGATCTTCGTGCTGGGGGAAATCGCCCAGAAAGCCCCGCCCCCGCCCGCCGAGGCGGTGCCGGGGATGCCCGCGGGCTCGAGCTGGGCCGACTGGTTCTGGCACACCGTCAGCGTGCAGAACCCGCCCATGCGCTGGTTCCCCAGCGTCTTCGGCAACATCGCCCCCCACGCCACCGTCGAGGTCGAGCTGCGGGACGGGCGCAGCGTGCGGCTCATCAAAGGCCCCCTGGAGTGGTTCAGCGTGGGCTTCGCCCAGCGCGCGCAGCACCCCGAGCTGCCCGCGGTGTCCACGACCCCGTTGGGGGCCTTCGCCATGAGCGCGGACCGCCCCACGCTGGTGCCGGGGGTGCCGGAGGTGGCGGTGCTGCCCTACGCCGCCTTCGCCAAGGCGGTGCAGGGCGCCCAGGCGGTGATGGCCGGGTACGGCCTGGAGGGTAAGGCCGGGCTGAGCGGGGTGGGCGCGGTGCGCCGGGAAAGCCTCGAGGGGCGCTACGAGCGCCACAAGCGCCGGGTGCTGGGCAAGCTGCTGCGCCGGGAGATCGACGGCAGCCTCGAGGGGGTGGCCGACGCCTTCATGAAGTGCGGCTTCTCCAAGGGCGAGGCCCGCCACTGCGCCATCCGGCTGGGCCAGGAGCTCGATACCCTGGTCAACTCCAGGCGCCGCGGGGGGGTGGACCTGTGAAGGCCCTGCTCAGGCTCTCCGGGCACGCCCTCGAGCGCTTCGCCAAGGCCCGCGCGGGGCTGGTGCCCCACCGCCGCGCGGTGAACCGCGGGGGGAAGACCCACATCCAGACCTTCTGGGTCAACCCCCTCATCAGCGAGCACAAGCACGTGCCCGAGCGCTTCCGCGGCGAGCTGCTGGCCCTGGCGAAGCGCCTGCGCGCGGGGTTCATGCTCGAGGACGCGAACCGGGCCATCGAGCGCTACAACAAGCAGCACCGCACCCGGCTCGAGCCCATCAGCGAGGCCGAGTGGAGGCGAGCCGGGGGCTACGTGATGCCCGCCAGCCTCAAGGAGCGGCTGGCCGGGGGCAAGGCCGGGCCGCAGGGCGCGCAGGCCGAGCAGGCCGAGCAGGGCAACCTCTTCGACTTCGACTACTCCACGCCCGAGCCCGAACAGGGGGGGCTGTTCGGGCCCCAGCCTGAGCCTGAGCCCACCCCTGAGCCCCCCGCCCCGCAGCCCGAGCCTGCCCCTAAGCCCCAGCCTGAGCCTGAGCCCGAGGCCCGCAGCCTCGAGGAGCTGGAGAACCCCCCGCCGGGGGGCGTGGTGGTCCACCGCGGCGAGCACACGACCCCGCTGGGGGCCAAGATCACCACCGTCTCCCGCCTGGTGCGCCCCGAGGAGGTGCCCGAGGAGCACCGCGCCAGCGGCTACTACCCGCTATACGTCCGACGTCAGCACGTCAAGGTTCACCCGGCCATGCCCGAGGCCGAGCCCCAGCGCTGGGAGGAGTACGTGGAGGCCCGCTCGCCGCTGGCCGCCCTAGAGGACGCCCCCAACGGGCGCACCAGCGGCCAAGACCCCCTCGAGGGCTACACCGGCCACGCCCTCGAGGTCATGCGCCGGTGGGACGCGCTGACGCGCTGGGCAGACGCCGCCGCCCAGGAGAGCCACGCCGCCGCCGCCGCCCTCACCCGCCTGCGTGAGGCGGGCAACGAGGAGCTTCAGGCCGCCAACGAGCGCTACAACAAGAGGCTCAAGGCCCTCTTCCGCAAGGACCAGGAGCCCGACGAGGCCAAGCTCGAGGCCGCCCGCCGCGAGCGCGACGAGGAGACGGGCCGGATCATGGCGCTCTACAAGCCCTCCGTCGAGCAGGCCCGCGAGGCGGCCCATCGCCTGGCGCTGCGCGCCCAGGCCGCGTCCGACCGCCTGCGGGACATCCGCCTGGGCAAAAGGCCGCTCGAGGACGTGGGCGACTTCGTGGAAGCCGTGGTGGAGCAGGCCGGAGAGAAGCCCGTCGGCCCGCGGGTGGGCGACCGCAAGACCGTCAACGGCGTGACCTACCGCCTCAACGAGAACCACCGCTGGGAGCGGGTGGAGGAGCCCCAGCCCGAGTCCCCCGCCCCTGACCCCGAGTCCCCCGCCCCTGACCCCGAGCCCCCCGCCCCGCCAGCCCGAGCCCGCCCCCGCCAGCGCCGAGGGGGTGAAGCCCGCACCCCGGACCCCGCCCCAGCCCGAGTACCGCGACGTGGGCGAGAAGATCGGCATGGCCCGCAAGGACATCGCCGCGCTGCGGGCCGAGCTCGACCGCGAGGCGCGCCGCGCGCTCACCGCGGGCGACCTGGAGGGGCTCGAGCGCGAGCCGGGCCTGGCCGCACGCTACGTGACCCGCGACCGGCAACTGGGCAAGGCTGCCGACCTTGCCCAGGACATGAAGGACATAGGGGCCAGCCCTGGGGCGGCCTACCTCGCCACCCGCCTGCTGTCCAGCGTCGCCCCCAAGCCCGACGACACCCCCGCCGCCCGCGCGCGCTACGTGCGCGCCGCGCGGATGCTGCGCGAGGCGATGCTGAGATGGCAGAACCCCCAGGACGCGCTGCGGGGCATCAAGGAGCTGCAAGAGATCGGGCGCGGCTACTCCTACACCGCCGAGGAGCTGGCCGAGCTCCAGCGGCTCAAGGCCCAGCGCGACGAGATCAACCGCGAGCGGGCCCGGCGCCTGAACGAGCTGCCGCGCACCACGCCCTACGCCGAATACGTCCGGGCCGCCAGCAGCCTCGACGCCGAGCTCGCCCCCCGCTTACAGCCGATCCTGGACGCCATCTACGCCCTCGAGCGGCAGGCCGTCACCCGCAACGAGGCCGACCCCGACAGCCCCCGCAACCTCCTCGCCGCGCTGGGCGAGAAGTTCCTCGAGGCCATCGGGGTGCGCTACAAGAAGGGCTGGGCCGACCGCTGGGAGGAGGCCGCGAAGAAGGCCGCCGCCTTCGACCAGGCGGGCGACTGGGGCTTTGCCCTCAAGGCCGCCCCCGCCGGGGGCGAGGGCCAGCCCCAGGCCGCGGCCCGGCGCCGCCGCATCCCGCCCTTCGAGCGCCGGGGGGAGGACGTGCGCAAAGGCCACGAGGTGCGGTTCAACTCCGAGGAGCTGCACCGGACCTTCAACCTGCGGGGGGTGGAGTACGGCAACTGGATGAGCCAGGAGGACGCCGCCCTGCACACCCAGAAGGCGGGGGAGGCGCTGTACGACCTCGCCCGCCTCCTGCACATCCCCATCGAGCAGGTGTCGTGGAACGGGCGCCTGGCCCTTGGCTTCGGCGCGCGCGGCAAGGGCGCCGTGGCCCACTACGAGCCCGTGCGCAAGGTCATCAACCTTACAAAGTACGCCGGGGGCGGCAGCCTGGCCCACGAGTGGGGCCACTTCCTCGACAACGTGATGGCGATGCTCTCCACCGGCGGCCAGAGCCACCACACCTCCTACGTCTCGGACAACGGCTGGTCGCCCCCCGGCGACGGCCTGCCCCCCGAGGTGGCCGCCGCCTGGGAGGAGCTGGGCCGGGCCATCAACCAGGGCAGCTACCGCAAGGCCAAGACCGCCCGGCCCGCCACCCACTACTACCGCGCCGATAAGCGCCGCCTAGACAGCGGGGAGAGCCTCGAGGCCCTCATCCGGGAGAAGGTGGACGAGGCCGCCAAGCGGCTGAAGGAGATCGAGGAGCGGGGGGGCAGCTACGCGGGGATGGGCGCCAAAGCGGTGCTGGACAACCTCGACCGCGACATGCGCTACCTGGCCGCCGCCGCCGGGCGCCCCATCCGCTACACCCCGCCCGGCGGCGAGGGCATGAGCCACTTCCGGGCCACCGCCAAGTTGATGGGCGATTACTGGTCCCGCCCCCACGAGCTGTTCGCCCGCGCGTTCGAGGCGTGGGTGCACGACCGGCTGGCGGAGCGCGGCTGGGTGAACACCTACCTGGTCAAGGGCGTGGACGAGGAGGCGGTGCGGCGCTGGGGGAGGGAGGCGGGCCTGCTGGAGGAGGAGGGCGGCGTGACCTCGCTCTACCCGCTGGGCGAGGAGCGCAAGCGCACCAACGCGGCCTTCGACCGCCTGCTCTACGCCCTCGCGGGCAGCGGGGCCCTGGCTAAGGCCCTGGGGCTCTGGGGCTCCGGGGCTCCGGGGCGCGCGGCCTCTGACCCCCCGGCGCCCACAGCATGAAGCCATGCCCCGCCTGACCCTGCGCCTCGCCAAGGCCCACCAGTCCCCGCTGTTCCCCGAGCCCCACGTGGTGCGCAGGGGCGGCAAGGTCCACACCCAGCGCTATTGGGTGGCGCCCGAGCAGCCCGCCGCGGCCCAGGCCCGCGGGCCCCGGCCCCGCGGGGAGGAGGCCGTGCCCCGTGACCCCGACCCCCGGCTGGCCGAGCGGCCAAGCCTGATCTACCTGGCCTCCACCAGCTCCTCGTGCATCGGCCAGCCGCCCACCATCGGCATCATGACCGGGCCGGAGGTGGGCGGGCTGCGCCCGATCCAGGAGGGGCGCTGGTGGGCCAGCGACAACGGCTGCTTCACCGGGCGCTTCAACCCCGAGCGCTTCGTGCGCCACCTCGAGCGCCTCCGGCCCTACCGTGACCGCTGCCTGTTCGTCGCGGCCCCCGACGTGCCCCGCAACGCCCAGGCCACCCTCGAGCGCTACGGCGAGTGGGCCGGGCCGATCCGGGCGATGGGCTTCCCGGTGGCCTACGTCCTCCAGGACGGGGCCCAGGAGATACCCCCCTGCGACTACGTGTTCCTGGCCGGTTCGGACGCCTGGCGCTTCGGCCCCCAGGGGCGCGCCCTGATCGAGGAGGCCGCCCGCCGCGGCCTGCCGGTGCACGTGGGCCGGGTCAACTCCGGCGAGCGCACCCGCCTGAGCGCCGCCGACTTCGGGGCGACCAGCGTGGACGGCACCTACACCGCCTTCGCCGGGGTGGAGCGGGGCCTCAGGGACATCCACCGCTTCGTGAGCCAGGGGTTGGCCGCCCGCGCCCGCGTCCCGCTCCCGCTATTCCCCACCCTCTCCGTGTCCGACACCCTGGACCTCTCCTACCCCGACGCGCAGGCGGGCCGCTGCATGTCGTGCGGCGGGGTCACCTACCGCTACGACCAATACGGCGAGGGCTACCTCTGCCCGTTCTGCGCCGAAGAGCTTCAAGAGGAAATGGGGTGGGGATAATCCCCTCCAGGGCGCAAAAATCGCCACCCGCCCCACTCAAAGCGGGCGGTTTTTTTGCACTCTGACCCCTCAGCCCCCTGAGCCTCGAGGTGTGAGGAGGGAACTATGGACCTGAAGGAAGAACAGGCGAAGCGCGGCTTCGCCGCCATCCAAAACCTCCTGGCGAAGGCGGCCCAGGGCGGCGAGCCCGACGACGCCGACGCCGAGAAGGATGACCTCGACCTCGACCTCGACTTTTCCGACCTGGACGAAGCCCAGGGCGAGGCCGACGACGGCGAAGGCCAGGGCCCCGAGGAAGAGGAAGAGGACGGGGAGGGCAAGGGCCAGCCGGTGGCGAAGGCCGCCCAGGGCCAGGGCGAGGAGATCGTGGACGCGGGCCCGATCCTGATGGAGGTCGCCCAATCCCTGCGCGACCTCAGCCAGCAGAACGCCACCCTGCGCGAGCAGAACGCCACCCTCGCCAAGGCCATGAGCTTCCAGCTCGGCGTCAACCAGCAGCTCTTGAAGCGCCTGGAGCGCCTCGAGGCCATGTTGGGCAACACCCCCACCATCGCCAAGGCTTCCAACGTGCGGCTCAAGGGCCAGGGGCAGGCCCAGGCCCAGGGCCTGGGCCTGGACGTGGAGGGCGTCATCGCCAAAGCCGCCGTGGACACCGCCAACTTCACCGCCTCGCAGGTGGCGCGGCTGGAAAGCCTGTTGCGCTCGGGGCGGACCGCCGAGCTCCCCCGGCACTTCAGCGCGGGCCAGCTCGAGGCCGTGGGCATCAAGCTCTGAGGCTCCGCCGGGGCTTTGAAAGGAGAAAAGCATGGAACTGCAAGGAGTGAACGCACGTTTCGGCGGCCCCATCGGTGGGGCTAACGACCTGTTCGGCCAGGGCATCAACTCCCTGGAGGACTTCCAGCGATTCATGAAGGCGGTGCAGACCGCGGGCGACCCCCACGCGCTGGACTTCAAGGGCAACCTCGAGGGCGTGCCCGCCATCCGCCTCGAGGCCCTGGAGGGCACCCTGCGCGCGGTGGTCGAGCGCGAGCGCAACTTCACCCTCTTCAAGCGCCTGAAGAGCAAGAAGGCCAAGAGCTCGGTGGTCGAGTGGAGCACGCTGAAGAACATCGGCGGCGACGTGGGCGGCTCGTTCCACGGCGAGTATTCCGACATCCGCCAGGCCCGCAGCGAGTACGGGCGCGACGTGCTGCGCATCAAGTACCTGATGGAGGGCGCCGAGATCACGGTGGCCGCCCAGGTGCAGCAGGCCATCGACGACATCAAGGCCCGCGAGAACACCTCGGCCACCACCCGCATCCTGCGCTCGGTGGAGTGGGGGCTGTTCCAGGGCGACGAGAGCGTGGTGCCCGAGGAGTTCGACGGCATCGCCGCCACCCTGCGCCGCCTGCACCCCAACCACATCATCGACCTCGAGGGCTCCAGCGACACCCAGGAGCTGTACGACGCCATGTACCGCGCCTACGCCGACACCATCGGCCCCGAGGGCGGCTACGGGTCCATCTCCGACGTGTACCTGACCCCCAGCGTGCAGAACGACCTCGACCTGTTCCTGGCCCCCCAGTGGCGCAAGAGCCTCGACGGGAGCAAGACCGAGTACGGCAGCCCCGTGCCGGTGATCCACACCTCCTTCGGGGACATCAAGACCAACCAGAGCGTGTGGATTCAGGAGGGCGACTACCCCCACACCTCGGCCCCCGCCGTGGTGCGCACCAAGGGCAAGCTCTCCCCCGACGCCCCCGGCGCCCCCACCGTCGCCATCTCTGCCGTGGTGGGCGCGGCTGGTTCGAAGTTCAAGGCCGGGCAGAACGGCACCTACTACTACGCGGTGGCCTCGGTCAGCGAGAAGGGCGAGGGCCCGCTGTCGGTCATCGGGTCGGTGGCCCTGGGCGTGGGCGACGCCGCCCAGCTCCAGATCACCCCGCCCGCTGGCCTGGGGCAGACCGGCTTCGTGATCTACCGCTCCAAGCGTAACCCCGCCACCGCCCCCGCCGCCGCCGACCTGCGCATGGTCAAGCGCATCCCGGCTGCCGAGAACCCCGCGGATGTCGTGACCTTCGTGGACAAGAACGAGGACATCCCCGGCGCCTCGAGCCTGTTCATCCTCGACCTCGAGGACGAAGAGGCCATCGACTGGACCCAGCTCCTGCCGATGACCCAGTTCCCGCTGTACCCGACCCGCAAGGCCAGCTACCCCTGGGCCGTGCTGCTGTTCGGGGCGCTCAAGCTGGGCATCCCCCAGCGGCACTGGGTCGTGCGCAACTACGTGCCCAAGACCGCCCGCTGGCAGCCCTTCTAAGCTTGAAAGCTTTCTGGTCCTCCCTGGCAGACGCCAGGGAGTTTGCTTTGGGCCGACGCCCGACGCCCGGCTACCCCTCTGACCCCTGCTGTCCTGGAGATTGGACAACGGAGGTCAGCAATGGATTACCGCATCAAAGCAGTGGACGTGCCCAGCCTCGAGGACGCCATCATCCGCAAGGGGCAGAAGGACGTGAGCGTGAACGGCCTGCTGTTCGGCTACTCCGACCGCCTGCAAGCCATCGTCTCCCAGCCCTGCCGCGAGGCCGACTGCGAGAGCTTCCTGCGCGCGGGCGGCTACGTGGTCATCGACGCGGTGACAGGCGAGGAGAAGGCCACCAAGCCCCGCAACGCCGCGGTGGACGTGGAGGAGGCGGTGCGCGCCGAGCTCAAGCGCCAGGCCGAGGAGCGGCAGAAGGCCCTCGACGCCCAGCGCGCCGCGGGCGGGGACGCCCACGCCGCCTACGCCGCGGAGTTCAAGAAGAAGTGGGACTCCCTGCCGGACGGCGAGGCCCGCAAGGCCAAGTTCGGCAAGGACGAGCTGCTGCGCGCGGCCACCGCGCTCAAGCTGGCGGTGCCCAACCCCAGCGAGGCCACCAAGGCCCAGCTCGTGGAGCTCATCGGGGCCTTCTACGCCGACGAGGCCCAGCGCGCCCAGGCCGCCCAGACCCAAGGCCAGGCCCAGGCCCAGGGCTAGACGCCCGCCACGGGCCACCGCAGAGCCGGGGGTTCCCCGGCTCTGACCCTTTGCCGCGCCCACCCTGGGGCTATGCCGACCGTGAGCAAGCTGACCGCGCAACAACTGAGGGAGGAGTTCTTCCGGGACATCCCCCTCGAGGACTCCCGGGGCCGCCCGGTGAGCGACGCGGCCCTCGAGAAGGTCATCGGCGTGACCGAGGCCGAGTGGACGCGCATGTACTCGGTGCTGTGGACGCCCACCACCGTCGTCGCCGGGGCGGTGCCCCCCGACAAAATCCCCCCCGACCAGCCCACCCTCGAGGCCACCCCCCCTTCCTTCGACCCCGAGGGCTGGCACGCCGACCGCTGGCACTTCCTCAAGCTGCCCTACACCCCCGTCCGGGAGCTGCACTACGTGGGGCTGGGGCTGGGCGGCGGCGCCTCCAACGCCATCCTGGTGTTCCCCCCCGACTGGTGGCAGCTCAACAAGCGCCGGGGCACCCTCCAGCTCTTCCCGGCCTACCAGCAGCTCGCCGTCGCCAACATCTCCAGCTTCCAGCTCTCGGTCATCGCCGGGGCCCGCCGCATCCCCAACGCCTGGCGGCTGTGCCTGAGCGCCGGGTACGACGACGTTTCGGTGGAGCAGCCCGACCTGGCCTACTACCTGTTGATGGCCGCGGCGATCAAGCTCCTGCCCAAGGCCGCCATGCTGCGCGAGGGGGTCATCTCCTCGGAGAGCGTGAGCGTGGACGGGCTGAGCCAGTCGCGCGCCTACCCCGTCTCGGGGCAGACCCACCGCTACAGCCCCTACCAGAAGTCGCTCGAGGAGCAGCTCGAGAACTTCAAGCGCAGCTACTTCACCACCCAGAAGGGCCTGCGCATGTTCTCGGCCTGAGGGGAGGGAGGATGGCGAACACCAACAAGCACGCCTTCGAGGGGGTGGCCTTCCACCTCCAGCACTTCGACGAACTGCTCAACGGCGAGCAGGCGTGGCGGCTGCTGTACCTGCCCGCCACCGCCTGCCCCTGCCGCGACCCCGCCAGCAACGCCCCCCAGAAGGCGTGCCCCCACTGCAAGGGCTACGGCTACACCTGGCAGCCCCCCGCCACGCTCACCCTCGAGGAGTCCTTCTACGCGGGCAGCGAGACCCGCCCCCCGGTGCTGGCCTACCGCCACGCCAAGCCCGAAGACCTGCTCGAGGTGACCGACGAGCGGGGCAACGCCTACCCCCAGGCGCGGCTGGAGGAGGGCGGGCGCGTCGTCTTCCCCGACGCCACCCCCGCCCCCGCGCTGGGCGACGAGTTCAAGGTGCGCTACCGCGCGCCCTTCACGGTGCTGGGCCACATGCAGGGGCTCTCCTCGAGGCGCGACTTCAAGGCCGAGGGGGTCTACGACCACCGCGACGTGACCCTGACGGTCCCCGCCCTCACCCGGCTGCCGGGCGGGGAGTGGGCGCCCAACCCCGCGTGGGAGGCCGACGAGAACGACCGCTTCGTGGTTGTGGACGCCAAGCAGCGCATGAGCCAGGTGCTCTACCGCGGCGTCGGCGGCGACCGGCTGCTGTACGCCTACGTCTACGAGGTGCGGGGCTGCTTCGCCCTCGACCCCAAGACCTACGCCCGCACCGACTACGCCGAGGGCGTGGACTTCGACGTGCAGGACGGGATGATCGTGTGGCGGGCCGGGCGGGGGCCGGGGCAGGGCAGGCCCTACACCGTCAGCTACGTGGCGGCCCCCGAGTTCTGGGTCTTCCGCTCCAGCGACCTCGCCCGCCACCAGGGGGGCGAGCCCCTGCCGCGCCGCCTGACCCTGCGGGTCTGGGAGCTGTTCCCCCGTCCGGGGGCCACGCCGAGGTAACTGGCTTTCAAGTAATCTTGTCCTATATAATGGACAGCATGAACAAGAGCCTACTCGAGCTGGCCCGCGACGTTTACCGCGTGCTGCACGGCGCCGCCCCCGGGATGAGCCGCGAGCAGCTAGCCAAGGCCCTCCAGCAGGGCGACCGCCAGATGCGCGACGCGGTGGCCCTGGCCTCGGAGAAGGCCGCCCCCTTCGGGGTGGTCCTGGGGCTGGACCCCCAGGACGAGCGCTACTACCTCATCGAGCTGGCGAAGGCCGACGAGGCGGGCATCGCCCGCGCCCGCCGGATCGTGATGTACCTGCGCTCGTACTTCGAGAGCTCGCACCGCCGCTACAGCGCCCTGGCCGAGGCGTTCGCGCGGGGGACCGGGCAGAGCCTCGACCCGGTGCAGCAAGCCGACCTCTTCGCCGCCAGCGACGACCCCGAGGCCATCCTGCGCAGCCTGGCGCTGGAGCTGATGCGGGTGAAGCTGGAGGGGGGCGCCGCGCGCGAGCTGAGCCGCGCCCTGCAATACCTGGGCCTGGACCGGAGCGTGGCGGCGTGAAGCGCTGGAATCTGGTGCAAGGGGACGCGCTCGAGGTGCTGCGCACCCTCCCCGACGCGCACTTTCACGCCATGCTCTCGGACCCCCCCTACGGGCTCAGGTTCATGGGCAGGCGCTGGGACGCGGCCCTGCCCGACCCCGAGGTGTGGGCCGAGCTGTACCGGGTGCTGATGCCCGGCGCCTTCCTGATGGCCTTCAGCTCGAGCCGCACCTGGCACCGCCTGGCCTGCCACATCGAGGACGCCGGGTTCATCATGCACCCCACCCTGTTCGGCTGGGCCAACGGCGAGGGCTTCCCCAAGGCCACGCGGGTTGATACGGCGGTGGACAGGCGGGGGGGCAACCCCCAGGCGTGGCGAGCCTTCGCGACCGCCTATGCCGCGGCAGTGGAAACCTCCCCCTATACCCATAGCGAGATCGACCGATTCTTGGGCATCAAGTCCTCCTCCTGCTACTGGGCGAGGACCGACCAGCGGGGCGGCCTTCCGCCCCGCCGTCACTGGGAGCGGGTGCGCGATCTGTTGGGGCTCAACGGCAGCCTCGAGGCGCTTTACGCCGAGGCGGAGCGTGAGGTGGTGGGGCAGGTCGAAGCGTCCGTGCCGACCTACTTCACGGACAGCATCGGGCAAGGCTCGGGGCAGGCCCGGCGGGACATCACCGCCCCCGCCACCGACCTTGCCCGCGACTGGGCAGGCCACCGCTACGGCCTCCAGGCCCTCAAACCCGCCGTCGAGCCCATCCTCGTGCTGCAAAAGCCCTACGAGGGCAAGCCGGTGGAGGACATCACCTCCAGCGGGGCCGGGGCGCTCAACATCGAGGGGGCCAGGGTCGGGACGGGCAGCACCCGGCGCGTCGGATACGCCGAGCTGGGGTACGGGGGCCGGAACAAACCCGGCGCTTACGAGTCGGGCTCTGCTCATGGCCGCTGGCCCGCCAACCTCATCCTGCTCGACGGGGCCGCCGCCGCCGCGCTCGACGCCCAGAGCGGAGTGCTCAAGAGCGGCAGCCGCAGGGCCGGGGTGTACCGTGGGCTGGGCTATGCAGGCAGCGAGCGGGCCGAGTTCCCCGAGGTCGAGGGGGACGAAGGGGGCGCTTCGCGCTTCTTCTTCGTGGTGCAGGAGCAGATCGACGGCGCCGACCCCATCTACTACTGCGCCAAGGCGTCGCGCTCCGAGCGCGACGCGGGCCTCGAGGCCCCCAACCCCCACCCCACCGTCAAGCCCATCCGCCTGGCGCATTACCTCGCCACCCTGCTGCTCCCGCCCGCGCGCTACGCCCCCCGCCGCCTGCTCAACCTCTACAGCGGCTCCGGCTCCGAGGCCATCGGCGCGGTGCTGGCGGGCTGGGAGGAGGTCACGGGCGTCGAGCGCGAGCCCGAGAACATCGCCGTGGCCGAGGCCCGCCTGCGCTACTGGAGCGAGCGCGGCCTGGAGGCCAAGCCCGGCAGCCGATCCCGGCCCGGCCCAAAGCCCAACCCCAATCCCGAGCCCCGGCCCGCCGCCCAGGGCGCGGGCCTGTTCGACTTCGACTTTGCCCAGGAGGAAGCATGAGCGTGAACCCCTCGGTCGCAAAACCCGCCCCCGCCTTCGACCCCAGCCGCTACCGGCCCGTGGTGTGGGACTTGCCCGACGACGAGGAGGACTGCCGGTTGGTCCTCGAGCGCGCCCCCGGTGGGATGTTCGTGTATCTCGAGTGCGGCGAGCACGCCCCCTCGAAGCGCCGCTTCTTGCGGCCTGTCGTCGCGCGCGAGTGCGCGAAGGAGCTGGAGGAAAACGCCCGCATCGCCCTCGGGGACGGCCAGGAACTCGCCCTGCCCTCGGGCATGGCGCTGGAGGTGGCCGAGGCCCTGCGCCAGACGGTGCGGGAGATCGAGCGGGGGTGGTAGGGTGGACGATTACGCCGCTTTGGAGGAAGTGCTGCAAGGCCCGGCCCCCGAGCCCCGGCCCCTCGACCCCCAGGCCACCCTCGAGGCCGCCGAGCGCTACCTCCAGCGCCTCGAGCTGCCCTACCCCAAGGCGCGGCCCCGGCCCGGCCCCGACTACGCCAAGGCCCTGGAGGAACTGCCCCAGGACATCACCCTCGCCACCCCCCAGCAGCTCGGGCAGCGCATGTTCCACCTGGCCGCGCTGCTGGCCTTCGCCCACGCCGAGCAGGGCCGCTTGCAGGTGCTCGTGGACGGCAAGGAGCTGCGCCTGTCCCAGCACCGCGCCCGGCTCTACCTCAAGCTCAAGGCCGAAGAGGGGCGCAGGCTCACCGAGGAGGGCTGCAAGGCAGAAATCGCCCACGACCCCACCACCCGAGCCCTGGAGTACGAGCTGTTCGAGGCGCGGGCCAAGCTGAGGCTGCTGGCGAGCGTGAGCGAGGGCTACCGGCTGGAGTACCAGACCCTCAGCCGGGAGATTGCCCGCCGGGGGATCGACCTGGAGCGCAGCCTGTGAGCTGGAGGAAAGCCGTCGTGCTGACGCTGGGCCGGGGCCAGGTCCACCTGGCCTACCTGCGCGCGGGGCAAGGCGCCGAGCAGACCCTCGAGCTGGCGCTCGCCCCCTTCACCCCTGACCTACAGCGCAAGAGCAGGCTGGGCCTGAAGGTCTACCGCGAAGAGCTCGACCGCCCTGGGACGGCGGTGCTGCGCTTCACCGGCAGCGCCAGCGTCCGGGCGCTGCGCGAGCGGCTGGAAGTCCTCGAGCGGCTGCTCGAAGCCCTCGAGCGCCAGCCGGGGGCGACGCCCGCCGGGCCCGGCCCCGGCCCTGACCCCGGCCCGCCCCGAAACTAGATTCATGGGCTACGGCATCGCGGTCAGCGTGGGGAACCTGCCGGGGCTGGAGGGCGTCGAGCGCCTGCTGGCGCTGGCGACCGGCGACGCCGAGGGGCTGTACCCCAACCAAATCGCCGCCCTGCGCCGCCTGGCCCAGGGCGCGCAGGAGAAGTGGAAATCCTACGCCAGCGGCAACGAGCCCCTGCCCGACGGCACCCGGCTGCGCCCGTGGAGCGGGGCCTACCTCCAGAGCATCCTGCTCGAGGAGGTCAACGCCCTCGACTACCGGGTGTTCTCCGACCCCGCCATCGCCCCCCACGCCCCCGCGCTGGAGTGGGGCGCCAAGGGCTGGGACATGCGCGAGCTGCTGCGGCGCAGCCACAGGGCCCGCAGGAGCGCCGAGGGCAAGCTCTACCTCATCATCCCCTACCGCCACGGCACCCCCCAGAGCGTGGTGGTGGGGGCCTACTCGGGCCGGGAGATGCCCCAGGACGTGTACGCCCTGGCCCGCGAGCTGGCCCCCAGCCTGGTGACGGGCCACTACGAGGAGGCCAGCGTGCACGACGCCAAGGTGCGGGTGCGGCGCAACGCCTACGCCTGGGGCGACCGCCTGACCCTGCGCGAGCTGCGGGCGCTGGGGGTGGAGGAGCGCCAGGCCCAGCGCATGGCCGGGATGGTGCGCTTCGACGCCTCGACCCCCGCCGCCCGCTCGAGCCTCTACCTCACCTTCCGCACCCTCTCGGAGAAAAGCCCCGCGGGGACGTGGGTGATCCCCGACCGGCCCGGCAAGGGCGTGGCCGAGGCGGTGTACCGCTGGGCCCAGAACCTCGCCCCCCAGGTGCTCGCCAAGGCCAAGGAGTTCGACATCGAGCGCATCAAGCGCCTCGCCGGGATAGGAGGAGCATGACGAGCATGACGAGCATGACCACGACCACGACCACGGAGGAGCGCCGGTGATCCGCGACGCGATGGCCTTGCCCCGGCCCGAGGGCGGGGCGGTGCACCTGCTGTTCTCCCTGCCCTCCCCCGCCGCCCGGGTGCGGGTGATCCGCCTGCCCGCGGGCCAGGCCCCCGCCTCGCCCACCGACCCCGCCGCCCGGCTGGTCTTCGAGGGCGACCCCCTGCGGGTGGGCGCCTTCCCCTTCCACCTGCGGCCCGACCCGCCCCGCGACCCCGAGCTCTACGCCGAGGTCTTCGACCTCGAGGCGTTCGCCTACTCCTTCGGGGACGACGCCAACGCCATCGAGGGCCAGGAGTGGGATTACTACCTCTACGCCCTCGAGGGGGGCGCCTACTCCGAAGCGGTGCGCGTGCGGGCCAGGCCGCAGCGCACCGCCCGCCACCGGCTGCGCCTGGAGGTCAAGCCCCTGCTCTACCAGCGCCTGAAGTACCACGCCCAGGACGCCGAGGGCGGGGTGTTCGTCGCGATGGAGGAGAGCCTGCACGAGGGCCACCCCTTCCCCGTGGTGCTGGCGAAGGCCCGCTACGTGCTCGCCACGCGGCACCTGGGCCACACCCGCCAGGCCGAGGGCGAGGAGCTGGCCGTGACCTACCGCGCGGTGGGCGAGGTGCTGATCCTGGCCCGCGACCCCGGCGAGCGCGACCGGCTGGCGCGGCACTTCCGCGACCGGCTGGTGTGCGACCTCTCGCTGTTCGAGCTGCTGGGGTGGGAGGACGTGAAGCTCCAGGGCTCCGACGTGATGCAGGACTTCCAGGACGCGGTGTTCTACGGGCACACCCTGGCCCTCGACGGCGAGGTGGACGGCTTCATCTCCCACCCCCTGCCCTGGCGCGTCAGCGAGGGGCTCGAGGTGGCCCCCGAGGATTAGGCTCTGACCCCCGCCCCCGCCCACACTGTGGACATGGCTAAGGAAGCTAAGGAAGCGAAGGAAAAGATAAAAGACCCCGCCCCCGCCCCCACCCCCGCCCCCGCGGAGCCCGAGCGCGCGGTGAGCCTGGAGGAGTGGGCGCGCCGGGCGGGGCTGGACAAGCTGGCCCTGGCCGCCATGCGCGCGCGGCACAAAGACCCCACCGAGCGCCGCACCCCTGCCGAGTGGATGCTCTCCTACGAGCGCCTGCTGCGCAGCTCGGTCTGAGACGGGCCCACAGGCCGCGGGCGACGCGACAAAGGCCCTTCGGGGCCTTTGATTTTTTACTCTGACCCCTCCTTGCCCTGAGCGTGAGGAAAGGAGGTGTTATGAATGGCATCGGAGTCAATCTAGAGGGGCAGCAGGCCGAGTTGCCGGGCGTGTACCACACGGTCAACACGTCCCGCTTCAACCGCCCCCGCCCCTTCGGGGCCAAGCGGCTGGCGATCATCGCGCCCGCGCTGGGCGGCCCGCCGCGCAAGTTCACCGCGATCACCCCCTCGGAGGCGGCCAGGGTGCTCAAGGGCGGGGTCGGCCTCGAGCTGGTCAACGACGCCGCCGACCCCAGCCCGCTGGGGGGCGCCAGCGACATCCTGTTCTACCGGGTCAACGCCGCGACCAAGGGCAGCCTCAACCTGGGCAACCTGACCGTCACGGCCAAGGACGCCCACGCCGGGGTGGAGGGCAACGCCATCCGGGTCCGTCGCGACAGCGTGCCCGGCGACGCCGCCGCGCGCCGCCTCAGCGTCGAGCTGCCCGGCGACGGGCTGGGGGCGGAGGAGAGCCCCGAGCTGGGGCCCGCCCTCGAGATCAGCTACGTGGGCAGCGGGGCCGCCCCCACCGTCACGGTGCAGGACAGCGCCGGTCAGAAGGCCCTGGCCCTCGCCAGCGACGTGGCGGTGGAGGCGCGCACCATCCTCATCGGCGGCAGCGGGGTCAAGACCTTCAGCGAGCTGGCCCAGCTCATCAACGAGACGGGGGCGTGGACCGCCAAGGTGCTCTACCGCCACGGCAACTTCAACCCCGGCGGCCTCGCCGCGGGCGCGGTGGCCGTCAGCGCGAACAAGGCCACCCTCGACCTGGGCGTGGAGGCCCAGGCGCAGTGGCTCGCGGGCAGCCGCTACGTGAGCGCGGCGGTCGCGGGCGGGGCCGAGGCGGGCCTGGACGCGGGCTGGCTCTACCTCTCCGGCGGCACCGAAGGGCCCGCGGTCACCGCCAACGACTACGCCAACGCCCTCAACGCCCTCGAGGACGAGGACGTGCAGGCCGTGCTGGTGGGCACCCCCGACCCGGCGGTGGCGGCGATGGGCGCGGCCCACTGCCGCAGCATGAGCCACCCGGTGAACCGCCGCGAGCGGGTCTTCTTCACCGGCGAGGCCCTGGCCGCCAGCGCCGAGGCGCAGGAGAGCGAGGCCATCGAGCTGGCCGCCTCGCTCGACACCGACGCCGCGGTGGTGGCGGGGACCGCGGTGCTGCGGCGCAACCCGCGCACCGGCCTGGTCGAGGAGCTGCCCCCCTTCCGGGTGGCCGCGATGCTGGCGGGGCTGTGGTGCGCGCTGGGCTGGGACCAGCCCCTGACCTACAAGCCCCTCAAGGTGCTGGGGGTGGTCCACAAGAGCGAGCGCGCCCTCAAGCGCTACCTCACCAAGGGCGTGACCGGCGTGATGTACGACGCCGACGACCAGACCTACCGCGTCAGCGAGGCCATCACCACCTGGCAGGCCGACCTCGACCCCCAGCGCCGCAAGCTGCACGGCGTCGGGGTGCGCTTCTTCCTCAACAAGTACATGCGCTTCTCGCTGAAGAAGTGGGCGGGCGGGGTGGCCTCGCAGGACGACCTGCGCCAGATGCTGGCCGACGCCGACGCCGCGCTGCTGCGCCAGGTGCGGGGCAGCGGGGGCACCAACAACCCCAACGGCGTCCTCACCGCGGGCCAGCACCCCGAGACCGGCGAGGACGTGCCGCCCTACAGCGATTTGCGGCTGGTCTTCGACGGCAACAGCGTGGTGGCCCTGACCTACCGCGCCTGCGCCATCGGGGAGATCACCCAGATCGTCGGGGAAGCGACCTTCGAGCCCATCAAGATCACGGCCTAGCCGCGGAAGGAGGTGAGAGATGTCAACCGTCAAGGACCAGAAGACCCTACACGCCAACCACGCGGTGGTCAAGATCGGCGGGCAGGTGGTCGCGCGCCTGCAAAACATCCAGGTCAACCGCGACTCGGGCGCCGATTACGTCTACGAGGTGGGCTCCATCGACCCCGTGGAGATCAACCACAACCGCCGCAGCGTGCGCGTCTCGGTGTCGAAGCTGATCTTCCGCCAGGGCGGGCCCGCCGCGCAGTTCGGGCGCTTCGAGCTGGGCGAGCTGCCGCCCTTCGAGATCACTTTCCAGGACCGCGACTACGGCAACCTGTGGAGCGTCGTGGGCTGTGAGGTGGTGGGCGACAGCGCCAGCGTGAGCGTGAGCCAGCGGGTGGCCGAGAACCTGACCATCATGGCGCTGAAGGTCAACAACCTCTCGAAGTAGCCCCTCCGACCTCTGACCCCTTGAAGCCTCCAGGATGAGCCTGGAGGCTTTCACATGGATTACGAGCCCAAGGAGCCAGCGCAGTACCGCCCCGGCGTGGTGCGGGCCGAGGGGCCGCACTTCACCCTCACCCAGGCCCGCAACCCCGACCTCAACGGCGATTTCACCTTCCGCTACCCCACCGCCTTCGACGAGATCAGCATCGGCGCGCGGGTGACGGAGCTGGTCAACGCGGGGCGGGTGCAGCCGGTCAAGCTCGAGCTGCTGCCCTTCCGGGCCCAGCAGTACGTCCTCGCCATCGCCACCCTCGAGGCCACCATCAAGGCCGCCCCCAAGGGCTGGTACGTCCACACCGACGCGGGTTTCCCGCTCCTGGCCCCCGGCGCGGTGGGCGACGGCGACGAGGAGGTGGTGCTGCTGGCCTACGAGGGCTTCCTCAACTGGAAGCGCCGATTTCGAGAGTCTGTGGCTGGAGCCCGAGCACCTGAAGAAGCTCAGGACATGGTATCGGGCGCTGAAGATCAGCGGGGCGATGCGGCTTGACGCCCTCGAGGTGCACACCCCGATGGCCCTGGCCCTGCTGCGGCTGGACCTGATGGAGCGGGGCGAGGCCGACCCCATCGAGGCCGCGCGGGAGGAGGCCGAGTTCACGCGGCAGGTCGAGGGCGAGGACGCCTGGGAGCTGGCGGTGGGCGAGGGCTACACCGGCGAGCGCATGAGGCTCGACTACCGCTTGCTGCGGGAGGAGGTGCGACGTGGATAGCGTGGAGCTCAGGCTGCGGATGCTCATCGAGAGCATGGGCGGGGAGGACGCCGCGCGCCAGCTCGGGCTGGTGAGCGAGGAGATGCGCGACTTCCTGGAGACGATGGATCAGGTGGGCGAGGCGCGCATGACCCGCTTCGCCCAGTCCATCCAGGAGATGGCCCAGCAGCTCGGGGTGGGCGTGGCCGACATCGCCCGCTCGACCGAGCGGCTGCAAGAAGCCTGGAACCGCGGCGAGCCCCCCGCCCCCGCACCCGGCCCGGCCCCCACCCCGGCCCCC
>NZ_KE387029.1:32046-83151 GCF_000430045.1 Calidithermus chliarophilus DSM 9957
GGCCCCCACCCCGGCCCCCGGCCCGACCCCCGCACCGGCCCCCGCGCCCACCTTCGCCACCCCCCTCGAGGCCGCCCACTACCACTTCCAGGGCGGCGACCTCGACGCGGCGACCAAGGCGCTGATGCAGGCCCACGGGCAGGGCTTTTTGAGCAGCGACCGGCTCAACGAGTGGATGAGCCAAATCCTCAAGGCGCGCCGGGGCGAGTCGTTCAGCATCCCGGGGATCGAGGTCTACGGCCCGCCCGCCCCCGACCTGGCCGACCCCGCCACCCTCGGCATCGACCCCTCCGACCGCGAGCAGATGAAGTGGTACGCCCGCTTCCGCCGCCACAGCTCCGAGGCCGAGGCCGCCCGCAGCGCGGGGCGCGAGCAGAAGGCCCAGCGCCACGAGCGCGACGCCGACGCCGCGGTGGAACAGCTCGGCAAGCTGGGCGCCAGCGTGGACCTGCTGCGCGAGGTGCTCGAGCGCCAGCGCGAGGAGGCCAAGCGCGGCCAGGGGGGAGGGGGAGGGGGCGGCGACGGGCCCGCCAGCCCCCAGCCCAAGCCGCCCGAGGACAAGCCCTCCGACGAGGCCCCCAAGTGGCTCAGGGAGCTGACGGACTACTTCGGCGGGCGCGGCCTGGGCGGGCTGGGGGAGCTCGGCAACCTGTTGGGGCGTTTCGGGAAGTACCTGGGCCCCGGGGTGCTGGGCGCCGCCGCGGGCGCGGGCCTGGTGAGCTGGATGGCGACCCGCGCCGACGCCAACGCCGACGGCGCGCGCAACGAGGCCCTGGCCTTCCGCGACCTCTCCCGCGCCACGGGCAACGAGCGGGGCACCTGGCAAGCCTTCCTGGGGGGCGCCGACGACGACCCCGCCACCAACGCCCTGCAAACCCGCTCCGAGATCACCGCTTTAGGGCTCACCGCGCCCCAGGCCGGGCTCTTCGCCGCGCGCTACGGCATCCCCCAGGACGCGACCGGCCTGGCCGCGGACGCCATCGCGGGGCTGCGGCTGGCGAAGTACCTGGGCGCCGACGAGGGCCAAATCGCCAACCTGCTCTCCGGCGGGGTGCGCGCGGGGGCGGGCCAGGCCGGGCAGATCGAGGCCCTGAGCCGGGTGATCTTCGCCGCGGTGCGCGAGGGCACCAAGGAGGGGGTGGCCTCGAGCGAGACCTTCAGCGTCATGCAGCGCTTCTTCGAGGGCAGCGCCAGCCAGGGCGTGACCACCGGGCTGCAATCCACCGCGCTGCTGGCGGCCTACCTCGAGAACCTCAACCAGTCCGGCAGCCGCGCGCTCAAGGGCCAGGCCGGGGCCGCCGCGCTGCAAAACATCGCCCAGGGCCTGGCCGCCCCCGGCAGCGAGGGCCTGGACATCGTGGTGCTGCAAAGCCTGATGGGCGACGGCGGCCTGACCCCCGAGGCGCTGGGGCTGTCGGGGGAGGAGGCCAAGACCTTCGCCCAGCTCTCCCCCCTCATGCGCGCCCGCGTCGCCCAGGAGAAGATCAAGGCCCTCAACCCCGCGGTGATGCGCCGGGTGGGGGCGGGGATCGAGGCCATGCGGCTGCCCCCCGACCTCCAGCTCATGCTGGGCGAGCAGTTCCTGGGGCTCTCGCGCCAGCAGTCCCTCGAGATCACCGCCCAGTTCGGCGGGATCGGGGAGTTCTTGCAGTCGGCCACCCCCCAGCAGCTCCAGAAGTTCATGCAGGCCCGGCCCCAGGACACCAAGCCCCTGGGCCCGGAGGGGGACTTTGCCGACGACCTGCTGCGCAAGCAGGTGCTCGAGGAGGAGCGCCGCCGCCTCACCGCCATCCGCGACGCCAACAGCCAGCTCGTGGGCCTGACCGAGGAGTTCCGCAAGCTGCGGCTCGAGATCGACAAGCTGCTCTCCAGCGGCTCCCTGGGCTACTTCTCCGGCTTCGGGCCGGGCGGCAGCGCCTACCGGCCCCCGCTCTTCCAGCCCCAACTGCCCCAGCCGGGCGCGACCGGCGCGCCGGGCATCCGGGTCAACCCCGGCCTACCCCTGCCCGCCCCGGACCCGGAGCACGCCTTGGTCAGCCGGGTGCCGGTGGTGGGGGGCCTGGGCGCCCAGCTCGGGGGCACCTACATCACCGCCCGCCCCGGCGAGCCCTACGCCGACCCCGCGCTGGCGGCCCGCTACGACCGGGACGGCGACGGCCACGAGGGGCTGGACTACCGCATCGGCAGGCAGGGCGACTCGAGCGAGGTGTACAACTACTTCGGCGCCCGGCTCACCGTCAAGGACATCCGGGCGTACAGCGACGCCCAGGGCAAGCACAACGTGGACCTTCTGCTGCGCGCCCCCAACGGGGCCACCTTCTGGCTGCGCCACCTGCGCGCCGACCCCAACCAGTACCGCCTGAACCAGCAGGTCGAGGCCGGGGCCTACATGGGCCGGGAGGGGTTCGTGGGCTCGGGCTTCCACATCCACGTCGAGCCCGTCGCCCTGCCGGGCGGGGGGCGGGTGGACCCGGCCAAGGAGGATCAGGTGCAGCGGTGGGTGCAGGAGCTGGGCTTCAAGGGCTTCAACGCCGGGGGCTTCACCGGCGAGGGCCACCCGCTGGACCCCGCGGGGATCGTGCATAAGGGGGAGTTCGTGGTCAACGAGGCCGTCACCCGCCGCCACCGGCCCCTGCTCGAGGCCCTCAACTCGGGCGCCGACCCCTCCCTGGGCTCGGGCGGGGGCTCGGGCAGGCTCGAGGTGGTCTTCACCGGGCAGGGCCGGGTGGAGGTCGGCGGCGGCCACCCCGCCGCGCCGCGGCTGGAGGAGCTGCTGAGCGGGGCCCTGCGCCAGTTCGCCACCGAGATCGTCAACCCCTACAACGAGGGCAACCGCCGCAAGTGACCGCCCCGCGACCCCCGGCTAGGCCGGGGGGTAGTAGCCCACGCAGACCCAGGGCATGTACAGCCCCATCGCCACCCCCGCCAACCCCTTGGCGGGGTCGTTCTTGGGCCCCACGAACAGCCGCAGGCTGTAGGCGGTGGCGAGGCCGCTGTCGAGGTAGAGCTCCAGCCGCTGGCCCTGGAGGTAGTAGGGGGTGTAGCCGCTGTCGGCCAGCGCCGTCACCAGCCGCTCCTCAATCTCGAGCGAGCGATTGCCGTCGAAGTATTGGGGGTTGAGCACCCCGTAGGTCACGCAGCGCATGTTCCGGGGGCCCTTGAAGCCCAGGGGCACCCCCGCGCGGGTGTGCGCCTCGTTGATTTCGGCCTGGCCCTTCATGAAGAAGGGCCACTCCTTGAAGTCGTAGCCCTCGGGCAGCGGCGCCACCGGCAGCGCCTCGTCGCGGCAGGCCGGGAGTGCGAGCGTCAGGCCGAGGAATAGGAGCGGTAGCAGGTAGCGCATGGCCCCACCTTAGCAGATGGGGAGGGGCCGGGGCGTCTGACCCCCCCGGCCCGCCACACTGAGGCCCGTGAGCCGCGCCGTCATGTCCTTGCTCAGCCTGAAGGTCCACCGGGCGGACAACACGACCCTCGACCTCTCCGACCGCGTGATCCAGTACACCCAGCGCGAGTCGCTCGAGGGCTTCCCCAGCTTCTCCCTCGCCCTGCCCCTGGCCCTCGACGGCGCCCCGGTGATCGAGACCTTCCGCATCGGAGACCTGCTCGAGGCGGGCTTCACCCACACCCAGGACGGCCTGAGCTACGCCTACCGCACCACGATGGTCGGGGTGATCCAGAAGATCGGCCAGCAGCAGGCCCTCACCGAGCGCGGCCTGACCCGCGTCGCCAGCGTCAGCGGGGTGGGGCTGGCCGGGTTCTTGGCCGCCGACAGCGTGAACTACTGGGTGGCGACCAACCTGGCGAGGGTCTTCAAGACCGCGGGCGAGGCCCGGCTCGAGTCCCTCGCCATGAAGCGCCTCGACCAGGCCCTGGCCGCGTTCATGGAGCAGGTGGCCTTCGACGTGCTCAAAATCCGCCGCCCCCAGGGGGACGTGCGCCGCCTGCTGGCCTACTGCTTCAGGAGCCTGGAGGGGGTGGGGCAATACTACCTGCGCTGGGCCAACTTCGAGGGGGCCCTGTGGGGCTTCCTCGACGCCTACGCCGAGAAGCCCCTGCACGAGCTGTACAGCCTCACCCTGCCGCTGGCGGAGTTCGAGCGGCTGGAGGGGGTCAAGCCCGACCCCGCCCGGCTCGCCGCCTTCGGGCCGGACCGGGCGGTGGCCGCGGTGATCCACCGCCCCGCCCCCTTCCCCTACGCCACCCCCGACGGCAAGCCCACCCTGGGCGAGTGGCCGCGGCTGCCCCTGCACGACCTCACCCCCGAGCACCTCGAGGCGGGCACCGACCACAGCGCCGACTGGGACGTAGCCAGCGTGCGCAACGCCTTCTTCCTCACCCCCGCCACCTTCGCCCTCGACACCACGCTGCAAAAGGCGTACATCCCCGTGGTGGTCAACGTCCCCAAGTGGGAGCGCTACGGCTACCGGCCCCTCTCCTGGCAGACCGGGCTGTGGGGCCAGGACGCGCGGGGGGAGGGGATCACCGAGTTCTTCCGGGCGCTCAACTGGCGCGTAGCCGCGCAGCACAACCGCCTGGAGGAATACTCGGGCGCCACCCTCGAGCTGCGCCTGGCCCCGTGGCTGCAACCGGGGCACCGCGCGAAGTACCGCCACTACGTGGGGGACGACACCGCGATCTTCCAGGGCTACATCACCTCCGTCACCCACACCTGGAGCCCCGGACCCCAGGGCAAGCGCAGCACCACCGTCCAGCTCGACCGCTGCACGGGGGAGGCCATCTACACCAGGGACATCGGCTTTTTCACCTTCGGGCTCAGCGAGTACAACCCCCTGGGCGACAAGGACTTGCCCGAGGCCCAGGTGCGCGCGCGCGACGGCGGGCCCGCCAAGCGCCCCACGGGGGCGGGAGAGCAGCCATGAAAGGACTCCGCGGCATCCACCTGGCCCAGGTCATCAGCGTCCACCCCAGCGCCCCGGCCACCACCCGGCCCGACTCGCCCCCGCCCTACGCGGGCACCCTCAGCGTGAAGCTGGGGGACTACTCCACCCAGGGCGGCACCGACGAGGCGCCCATGTTCCGGGTGCGGGTGCTGCGCGAGCGGGCCCAGCCCGCCGCCGGGGTCTACCGGCTGCCCCAGGAGGGCGACTGGGGCCTGGTGGCCTTCTTCGCCAACGACGGGGCCAGCGGGGTGTGGCTGGGCAGCCTCGACTCCATCACCCGCAACCTGATCCCCGAGGAGCTGTGGGCCCTCGACGAGGCCGCCGAGCTGCACCACTTCCCCTCCGACCGCTACGCCATCTACCACGGCGACGGGATGGAGGAGCACGCCTGGCCCGACGGCACGCTGCTCAAGATCACCCCCCGCAAGGACGGGCAGCCGAGCAACCCCACCTACCGCGCGCGCCGCTCGGCCCGCAAGGCCCGGCGCAAGAGCGGGGAGGGCTGGGCCACCGAGCGCCAGCCCTACTCCCCCCACCCCCAGCCCCCGGTGGACGTCGTGCTGAGCCACGCCTCGGGCGCCGAGGTGCGGCTGTCAGCCGACGGCTCGCTGTTCCTCTCCACCCCCGCGGGCCACTCCCTACGGCTGTTCGACGACACCGAGCAGGGCCGCGACCCCGCGACCGGCCAGGTCACGACCCCCCACGACCCCGCCCGCGCCCGGAGCGCCCTGGTCCTCGAGGCCGCCGGGGGCGCCTCCATCCGGCTGGAGGAGAACCCCGCCCCCCGCGTGGTCATCGACCCCGGCCCCGGCACCGTGCAAATCGCCGGGGGGCCGATGGGGGCGGCCCGGGTGGGCGACCGGGTGAGCGTGACCATCCCCGCGGGCGCGGTGCTGGTGAACACCCCCGCAGGCCCCGGCACCAACCCCGCGCCCATCGTGGCCGAGGGGGTGATCGTGGAGGGCAGCGCCAAGGTGACGGTGGGCTGACCCCTGGCCGGGCTCAGGCTGGGGGCATGAGCCGCATCTACCTGCAACTGCTCGAGCCCTCCGGGGGCAGGCTGCACAGCCCCAACCGCGCCCAGGTGGTCAGCCGCGTCGGGGCCGACGGGCGGTGGGCCTTCCCCATCGGCGCGCAGAGCTACGTGGAGGAGCGGGGCGCGCGGGTGCAGCTGCTGGAGGTGGCGGACGGGGTGATCCCCGACACGATGGGCCTGTCCAGCCCCCGATTCCGGCTGGAGGTCACCTTCGGCAACCGCCCCAAGAACGTCGGGGGCCAGACGGTGAGCGCGATGGAGCTCGCCAACGACCTCAAGCGCTTCGTGGGCTACTACTTCAAGCGCCGCCTCGAGCAGGCCAAGGCCCGCCAGCCCCTCATCGAGATGTCCTTCCACGACACCTACCACAACCGGCACTGGATCGTGGTGCCCGCCGAAGAGCCCACCCTACGCTCGACCGCCAACGAGCCCACCCGCTCCCGGCTGAGCTTCAGCCTCATCGCCGTGCGCCCCTTCGACCGGCCCCAGCTCGCCCCCGACCGGGTGAGGGCCGCCCTCGAGCCCGCCAGCCAGACCGAGATCGGGCAGGCCGTCGTGCGCTACTGCCCGGTCGAAGGAGCCCGCGCATGAGCGCCAGCGCCTACCAGGACGTACACGCCTTCCACGCCCGCGCCGAGGAGGGCCGCGGCAGCACGGCGCAGGCCCGCGGCGCCCTGCGCCGGGTGGAGGAGGAGGAGGGGCTGCGGGTGCTGGCGGGCGCCGAGGTGCGCGCCGCCGACGCCGCGGGCCAGCTCAACGTGGTGGGCGGGGCGGCGGGCCCGGCGGCCCAGGCCGCCCTGGGCGCCACCGCCAACCTGCTCACCCGCTTCGCCGCCGCCCTCAGCGTGCAGCTCGAGATCGGGCCGGACGGCAAGCCCACCCTCTCCCACCGGCTCGACTACATGGCCGCGCTCGAGGTGGCCCTCTCGCTCACCGGCTCGGTCAACCTGCCCCTGGGCGACATCGCGGGCGGCTTGCAGGCCGCGGTGAGCGTGGCGATGAGCAACGGGCAGCTCTCCCTGTCGGCCTCCCTCAGCGCGATGCTCGAGCACACCCTGGCCCTGGCCGCCTCCAACCCCGGCGACCCCGCGGTGCGCTGGATGCGGGAGGTGGCCGCCTCCTTCGCGCTGGGCGTGGTGCTGGAGGCGGGGCCGGGGGGCAAGCTGGAGCTGCGCAACTACTCCCGCGCGCGCCTGTCGCTGGCGTGGGCCGCGGAAGCGATGGCGAGGTTGGCATGAACTACGCGAGCTTGGAGGTACAGCAGGGCGACAGCATCCACCGCCTGGCCCAGGCCCTTCTGGGCGACTTCCGCCGCTGGCGGGAGCTGGCCGAGCTCAACGGGCTCGACCACCCCTACGTCGTGGACGACCCCGCCCCCTGGCGGGCCGAGGGCAGGCGGGTGCTGGGGCCGGGGGACACCCTCTACTACCCTTCCGACGCCCTGCCCAGCCCCCGCCGCCGGGTCGGGGCCGACCTCGAGGCCCAGACCTACGGCACCGACCTGGCGATGCAGGGGGGCCATCTGGTGTGGATCGGCGGCAGCCTGAGCATGGTCTCGGGCCTGGACAACCTCAAGCAGGCCCTCACCCACCGGCTCAACACCCCCCAGGGCAACCTGCCCGCCCACCCCGGCTACGGCCACGCCCTCAAGCAGTACCTGGGCCGGGTGGGCGGGGGCGATGAGGCCGCGCTGGTCCGCCTCGAGGCCCAGCGGGTGCTCAACCAGGACCGCCGGATAGCCGCCAGCTCCGCGGCGGTGGAGTTTGCCGACTCGGCCGCGCACATCCGCGCCGAGGTCATCCCTCTGACCCCTGGCAACCGCGACACTGAGTAGCATGAGCGCACCGTATACCTTCAAGACCCTCGACGAGGCCACCTGGGAGATGCTGGCCCTGTTCTGGGGTCTGTCGGGCATCCAGCCCGACTCCGAGCCCGGTAGCGTGTTGCGAACGCTGTTCGAGGCGGTGGGCTTCGAGGTGGAGGACTTGACATGGAGGTTCGACCAAGCCGCGCGCGCGGCCATCCCCCAGGCGGTGTTCGAGGCGTTCGGCTTCGAGCCCGAGGGCGCCCGCAGCGCCCAGGCCCAGGTGACCTTCTACCGCGCCGCGCCCCTGCCCACGCCCCTGGTGATCCCCCAGGGCTTCCGGGTGGCCCGGGTGGACGGCACCGAGTACGCCACCACCGCCGAGGCCCAGATCGGCGCGGGGTTTGCCGAGGCCACGGTGCCGGTAGCCGCGGTGATCCCCGGCGAGGCGGGCAACTGCCCCGCGGGGGCCATCGTGGTGCCCCGCGGGGCGCTGCCGGGCTTGCAGCGGATCACCAACCTGCTGCCCGCCACCGGCGGGCGCGACCAGGAGAGCCTGGAGGACCAGAAGGCCCGCTTCGCCCGCTACATCGCCCTCATCCACCGCGCCACCCCCGCCGCGCTCGAGGCCGCCGCCCTCGCCGCCGCCGGGCCCAACGGCGAGCGGGCCAAGGAGGTGCTGGTGCTCGACGCGCTCAAGGTGCCCACCATGCTCCCCGGCGACGTGGAGGTGTTCGTGGACGACGGCACCGGCAACGCCCCCGAGTCGCTGGTGCAGGCGGTACGCCTCGCCATCGCTGAGGTGCGGGCCGCGGGCACGCGGGTCACGGTGAGCCGGGTGGGGGCCAAGGCGGTGGACGTGAGCGGCGCCGTCACCGCGCCCCCCGAGGCCCTCGAGCCCGCCCGCGAAGCGGTGCGCGCCTACTTCCGCGGCCTGCGGGTGGGCCAGAAGTTCGACAAGGACGCCCTGCTGGTGGCGATCAAGACCGCCCACCCGCTGGTGGACAACGTGAGCGTCACCCAGCCCGTGGACGACGTGCTGGCCGGGCCCACCCAGCGCATCGTGCTGGGGACGCTAGACCTGAGCCGGGTGTGAGGTAGCCATGCCGCAAGCCTCCAAGTACATCTCCGCCCCCTGGAAGGCCCACCCCACCGACGCCTACGGCGACCCCGCCGAGGTGTTCACCGCCCGGCTGCGCGAGCTGCTGGCGGTGGTGGGGGCCAAGCTGGGCACCCCCGGCGACCCCTCCGACAAGGGCTTTTTCCCCGCCGCGGCCGACCTCGACAACGGCAGCCCCAACCTGCTGGACTGGGGCGACCACAGCCTGTGGCTGGCGACGGACGCCACCGGGGGCGGGGCCACCCGCGACTACACCGGCAGCTTCGTCTACACCGAAGGGCACGAGAACAACTGGAAGCCCGCCTACTTCTACCGGGGCAACCTCGTCTTCCGCAACGTCGGGGCGACGGCGGACCTGCCCGCGGTGAGCCAGCCCGCCGGGTATCGATGCGGCAGCATCGACCTCACGCCCAACAGCGCCGACGGGCGCTACAAGGCGCAGTTCCGCCTGAAGCCCAACACCACCTACACCTTCTCCTTCTACGTGAAGAAGCTGGCCTCCGGCGCCTTCCGCTTCCGCGTCGGGACCGGGACCGACGCCGGGTTTGGCGACGGCACCTGGGGCACCGAGGCCCAGGCGTCCAACCGCGCCAACCTCCTGGTGGACGACACTTTAGCCCCTCCGAACGCCTGGACCCGAATCAGCGCCACCTTCACCACCGGCGCCAACGGATACGTCTGGGTGATGTGGGGCGGCTGGACTAGCTGGCCCAGCAGCCTGCCCCTGCGCCTGGCCTACCCCCAGCTCGAGGAGGGCCCCGCGGCCACCCCCTGGTCCCCCCCGCGCTACTGGACCTACCACCCCCTCCCCGCGCCCCAGGCCATCGACCACACCCTCGACTTCGCCCAGGACGACCAGGCGATGCTGGCCGTGACCTACCCCGGCTCGGCGGCGGTGCTGCGGGTGGACGTGTGCCCCGACTGGGCGCTCAGCGGGGGCACCCTCCCCCGCAGCCAGTGGTTCTACGGGGCCGACCCCACCACCGCCGAGGCCGCCACGCGGCGCAACAGCCGGGGCGACAACTGGAACCAGTACACCCCGATGTGGGAGTGGAGCCACCTCCAGCGCAACCCCCCGCTGGGGGTGCTCCAGTACGGCATCTTCCGCTACGGCACCAGCGGCACGTACCGCCTGGCGGGGGAGCTGCGCGGGGTGTGGCTGCGCCACAAGCCGCAGGGCGGGATGGTCTGGGCCGACTCGAGCGCCCTCAGCGGGCCCGGCCACGAGAAGTTCCTGGCCTTCCGCATGACCGACCTGGGCGGCAACCAGTTCCGCCTCAAGTTCGCCAGCGTGATGGCGGGGCCCGGCTTCCAGCCCTCCCGGACCGCCGAGGCCCGCTACCTGGGCAATCTGCGCGGGCTGCTCTACAACGGGGGCGACGCCACCTCGAATTGGGTCACGGCCAACGCGCCCCACGTGATGGGGCTGCACAGCGTCACGCTCGACAAGAGCCAAGACCTGTTCATCGACGCGGTGGGCAACGAGCAGGGCTTCTGCCTCAACTTCTACCAGGGCGCGAGCTACCAGACCGCGCTGGTGGTGGGCGACTTCGTGGACAGCCCCCACCCCGCCGACGACGGCAGCGTGTACCCCCGCTGGGGGCTGATCCTCCCCAACAGCCGGGTGGGCCTCGTCGTGGCGGGCTTCGGCCCGGTCTTCCAGGACTACTGGGCGGCCTACGGCCCGGGCTTCGGCGCGGCCTCGAACTGGGGCGCGGGCCAGGGCGAGGGGCAGGGCCCGGTGGGCTACAACGAGCTGGTGCTGTTGACGCGGGGCTTCACCCGCGACTACCCGGTGCCCCTGTGGGTGGCGCGGGCCGACGAGAGCGCGGTGTCCAACCGCGGGCGCGTCCCCAACCTCTACGTGGGGCTCGAGGGCGTGACCAGCGGGCAGGTGGGCGACAGCCCGCTGGCCCAGGACGGCACCCGCTACTACTACGCCCTGCGCAGCGCCCACTACAACAACAGCGCCTACAACTGCCACCTGTTGATCCGCCCCTAGCCGGGCCTGGGAGAGGAGAGGAGACGAGACATGGCCGAGTATTCCGCAGCGCTCAACCCGACCTTCACCCTCGAGCAGGTCGCAGACCTGTACAAGACCGCCTTCGACGCGCGGGGCTGGGGCACCGGGCTGGTGTCCATCCAGGGCGGCTACCGCTTCACCGCCCAGATGGAGGCCGACACCGCCGCCAACCCCGTGCGCCTCACCCCCGACGGGGCGATCCGCGCCCCCAACTCGATCAGCGCCTTCAAGGGGTCCAACTGGGCCGACAACGGCGACGGCACCTTCACCGCCCAGGGCATGGTGGAGTGGGTGGATAACTTCCACGGCAAGAACCTCTGCCACCCCCTCCTCGACCACAACCGCCGCTGGCGGCTTTTGTTCTGGGTGCCCGGCCTCAAGCGCTTCCGGCTCAGGTTCACCGTGGTCAAGCGGCCGGACAACGGCGCGTCCGGCCCCTTCTCCGACCTCAAGCTCGACGTGCGCGAGGCGGTGTACACGGGCAACACCGCCAACGTGTCGAACAACAACCGCAGCGCCAGCCTGAAGGACGCGGGCTGGGGGGCCAACTACGCCGTGGGCCAGCAGTACACCACGCTGTGGAGCCACGGGGCGGGCGGGGCCATCGCGGGGGTGGCCGAGGCGTGGACCTACTGCTCCATCGGGGCGGTCAACGCCCACGTGCGCATCGACGCCATCGAGTACGAGGTCACGCCCAACCGCTTCGGGGTGCAGTCTCCTAGTCAGGACTCCGGGCTGTGCGAGTTCGCCTTCGCCCAGGCGTCGGGCGCGGCCCACGGGGCGATGTTCCCCCTGCCCGTCAAAAACCCCTACAAGCCGCGGGTGCTGCTGTGCCCCCCGGAGGTCCACGACGACGCCAACGCCGCCAGCGACGCCGGGTCCACCCAGGCCCGCCGCCACTTCTACGCCCTGTGGAACGCCTTCCGCGACGAACAGCTCTCCGCCGCCAGCGCCAACGCCGGGGTGCTGGCCCTGGCCGCCGTGTGCGCGGTGGTGAAGAACTACTCCTTCGGCTCCACCCTCAACGTCTACCTGGCCTCCAACTCCGACTTCAAGGGCTTCTTCCTGCGCTCGAGCCAGAGCGGGCGCAGCGACTACCAGATCGTCACCAGCCAGGCCGAGCGCACGAGCTACCTGCCCGCCAGCGCCGTCACCGTGCCCGAGAGCGTGGTCCGCTTCAGCCGCGTGGTCCAGGACGCGCTCTACGACAACTCGGGGGCCCACGCCGTGCCCCGGACGGGCTACCTCTTCCAGGTGCGGGGCAGCGCCCCCCGGACCCTCGACCGGGTGCGCTTCGGGGAGCTGTGGTTCCCCAGCGGGACGTACGTCGCCAAGCTCTACGCGGTGGCCGTACAGGACAGCGCCAGCGGCAAGAAGCTCACCTACCAGTCCACCGTGGCGGCCATCAGCCTGACCACCGCGAGCGGCGTGGCGGAGGCGGGGGGCCTCAACCTCGCCCTGGCCCCGGGCTACTACCTGCTCACCCTGCCCCCCAACCTGCCCACCCGGGCGGCCCGCGGCCCCCACAGCTACCTGACCCCGGGGCGGGAGGTGCGCCACCTGGGGCAGGTCGTCTGCCGCGACCCGGCCACCGACGGCACCTGGACGCCGGGGGCCACCCAGCTCAACGTCACCGCCGACGACCTCACCCCCTGGGGCGGCAACCTGCTCTGCCAGGACAACGCCGCGCTCTCGCTGGACTTCCTGGGCTGCGACACCCCCTCCCAGGCCGCGGGCGCGTACGCCGAGGGCTTCGCCCTGCTCACCGGGAGCGCCCTCGACGGCGGCTACCGGGCGGAGGACTTCGAGCCGCTGCCCACGGCCCCGGCGGGCAACGACTACACCGGCCGGGTGGGGCTGGGGGTGGTGTTCCCCTTCGGCCTCGAGCTGACCGTCAACCAGCTCGAGACCCCCTACACCCGCTGGCAGCTCAGCCCGCTGCCGGGCTATTTCGGCTCCTTCCGAAGGTACTGGGGCGACGCCTGGCCCCAGCCCGGGGCGCTGGAGTTCGAGTTCGGCCCCGGCTCCGGCCCCGCCCCCCAGACCTTCGACGCCTACGCCGACCGCCCCTACCGCCAGAGCAGCCCCCGGCTCCTCAACATCCGCCTGAGGACGGGCACCGCGCTGGCGGCGGGCCAGAAGTACGCCAACGGCGACGGCAGCTTCGACGCGGTGGTCGCGACCCACAACTACGGCAACCACCGCTCGACCGCCTTCCACAGCCGCTAGGAGGGGTGAAGCCGTGCCCTACCGCAGCCCCCTGCCCACCTCGAGCGAGCGCGACGCCCTGCGCCAGTGCTCGCTGCACGCCGCCGCCCGCGCCACGGTGCGGGGCCGCCACTGGCGCTCGAGCGCGACCCCCGGCGCGCTGCGCGACGACTTCGGTGCCGACTACTCCCTGGCCTTCAAGCACGTGGCCTACCCCGCGGGCGCGGTGCCGGGCCTGGCCGCCCACCGCGCCGCGGTGCTCTCCGACCTCGCCGCCCGCGCCGCCACCCCCGGCTACCTGGCCTCCAAGAAGGTCGCCAAGACCATCTCCGTCCGGGCCGCGCTGACGCAGAGCCTCGAGCCCGCGGTCCTGGCCTTCTCGGTGGCCCCCCTCGACCCCGACACCTCCCGCGCCAGCCTCAGCCTGGACAAGCCCGCCTCGCCCACCCTCATCGTCAAGCGGCTCAACAACGGGGTGGAGGGGGCGCTCCTCACCGCCGCCGACGACGAGGACGGCGGGGGCAAGGAGCGCACCCTCGACTTCCCCCGCCAGAGCGGAACCTACCGGGTGATCGTGCGGGTCGGGTCGCAGAAGTACTACCGCGACTACGACGGGGATGTCCCCGTCTCGGCCCTCGCCGCCTACGCCGCCAGCGCCGAGGCCACCCTAGCGGGCACCTACGACCAGGGGGTGAGCGACGGCAGGCGGGCCTTCGCCCAGGCCATCTACCCCCTGGGCGACCCCGACGGCTTCGACAGCGAGGGGGTGCTGGCCGGGCCGGACTGGGACACCCCCGCCACCCGCCAATCCTTCCGGGACACCATCGCCAAGAAGAACTCCATCGACGCCTCGAAGGTCTTCCTGAACCAGCTCGTGGCGGCAGGGGCCCCCGCCTACAACGGCTCGAGCCAAGACCCCGCCTACTACACGGGGCTGGCCGCGCCCTACGTGACCGCCGTGAAGCAACTGGGGGGCGTGAGCGCCTACCACAGCGTGTACGCGGCCTACCCCGCCTTCGCCTACGACACGTCCAGCCAGGACGGGGCCTACCTCGACGGGCTCAAGGCCGCCTTCGTGGGGCAAATCCAGTCCGACGCCAGCGCCTCGGGCTACAACACCGCCTACGCCGAGGTCTGGACCGCGGCCAACGCCGAGCTCCCGGCGCTGGGCATCCCCGAGGGCTACGCCAACTGGCCCCTCGCCACGCCCAAGAACGCGGGCCAGGCCGCCAACCTCATCCGCTTCGCCTACTCCAGCGGCTACATCCGCTCGGCGCAGCTCGTCTACGACGAGGGGCTGGCCGCGGGCTTCGACTTCCGCAGCCGCACCACCACCCTCGACCCCCTGACCTCCGGGGCCTCGCGGCAGCAGTACGCCGACCTGCGGGACGACTTCCGGGCCGAGCTCCAGGCGGGCGGGCAGGCGGAGGGGCTGAAGCACTTCCTGGAGAAGTTCCGCCTCCAGTACGGCTACGCCTACGACCACGCCAACAGCGCCGGGCGGGGCGACCTCGAGTACGTGGCCTACCTCCAGGCCCAGCGCGACCCCGCGGTGAGCCTGGCGGTGGAGGAGGAGAAGCGGGCGGCCTACCTGGACGTTTACGACGCGGCCCGCACCCTCTTCAAGTTCACCGCCTCCACCGCGGGGCTGACCTCGAGCCAGCTCGCCGCCCTCAAGGACGCCATGTTCACCGCCGTGTACTCCTACGGCATCGTGGCCGAGCTCCAGAAGCTCTACGACCTGTCGGCGGGATCGACCTTCTTCCACTCCCTCACCAACTACCCCGCCGTGCGCGACGCCAGCTACACCCCCCGCGACGCCTACCGCGACGCCAAGGCGCTGGCCCTGGCCGCGCTGGAGGGCGACTACTACAGCCGCGTCTACGAGGGCGGGGTGATCTACGTCTACCGCGACCGGATGTACCCCCTGGCCGTGGAGTACGGCTTCACCTTCGACGCCGCCCAGCAGCAGGCCAGCTACTACGCGGCCAAGGAGCCGGAGTTCATCGAGGCGCTGCGCCAGGGGTACGCGGGCTCGAGCCCCGTGGCTTACGTGGACTCCTACGACCCCATCAAGCAGGAGTACACCGTGCAGGTCACGCTGTCCAAGCCCGCCAAGGTCTACGGCTGGCTCAGCCAGAGCGAGCTGCCCGTGACCTACGTGGTGGCCTCGCTCGTCCCCTCGGCCAGCCATACCCTGAGGTTCAAGGCCCCGCGGGGCCTGGGCGTGGTGCAGGCCCACATCGAGGTGTCCAATGGCTGACCATCTGGTGATCACCGCCTACATCCCCGCCGCCAGCCCCCTCGACGGGGGCGGGGGGGCGGGGAGCGAAGCCTTCAAGCTCCCCGGCTGGTTCGCCCGCGACGGGGCCAACGCCCCGCTGCTGCAAACCCTGTGGGCCGCGCTGCAAAACACCCGCCCGGAGCACGCCCTCGCCATGACCTACCTCTCGCGCGCCACCGGGCAGTGGCTCGACCTGCACGCCAGCCTCTACGGGCTGCACCGGGAGTTTGGCGAGGGCGACGCCGCGCTGCGCAGCCGCATCCTGGCCGAGGTGCAGAACCCGCGCTCGACCCCCCAGGCCCTCGAGAACGCCCTGCTCCAGGGCTACGGGCTCGAGGCCAACGTCTGGGACTTGTCCGCCCCGGCCCCCTACGAGGAGTCCATCCGCTACTACGACGGCAGCCTCCTCTACGACGGCAGCGAGACCTATGGCTCGGGCACCGTGTTCGGCCCCTTCCCTAACCCCTTCGGGGTCTTCGTGGTGGACGTGACGGGCGACGCCGCCGACGCGCAGCGGGCGCGGGAGGTGGTGCTGCGCCTGCGGGCGGCGGGGATGGTGCCGGTGGTTCGCTACTCCCCCACCGGCGCGCCCCCCTACACCCAGCTCCCCTAGCCCTTAGCCCGCCCCCGTCTGACCCCTGGGGGGCGCGACCCTCGGGCTATGGCGACGATCCTCGAAGGCAACCCCGGCGTGGGGTACAAAAACAGCGTGCGCGGGATCGAGACCACCGATCCCGTCCACCCGGTGGTCAACAACCCGGTCTTCCAAGACCTGCTCAACAACGACGCCAACCTCAACCAGCGGGTGGGGGTGGTCGAGGGGCAGAACCTCGACCAGCGCCTGCGCAACCTGGAGGCCGTCAACCCCGCCGCCCAGCTCGCCGCGCTGGACAACCGCCTGGACGTGCTCGAGGGGCACAACCTCGACCCCCGGCTCGACGCCCTGGAGGCTTTGGACATCGCCAGCCGCCTGCAAGCGCTGGAGGACAGCTCGCAGGTCTACTCCTACGGCCCCGCCGAGACGCCCCCCGCCGACGCCCCGCTGGGGGCGGTGTGGGTGCGCGGCCGCGGGCTGACCCTGCGCAAGATCGGCTTCGACGGGGGCGCCAACCGCAGCGTGTGGGTCACCATGCAGCCCACCACCCTCAAGGTGGTCTGTGACGCGGTGGGCAACGAGTACCGCAAGTCCTCCCGGCTGGACTTCCCCAACACCGTGGACGGCCTGCCGGTGGTCCGCGGCTGGCCGCTGAGCGCGCAGGGCTGGGCCTACCACCTGGGCTTCGGCTTCCCCCGGATGTCGGCGTGGTACAACCTCAGTTCGGCCACCTCCCTCATCGACCCCGACGGCACCACCCCCGCCGACACCTCGGGCTCGGTGGCGCTGCTGGACTCCACCGAGGCCCGCGCCAGCGTCGCCTACGCCAACGCCGACCCCCTGACCCTGCCCGCCATGACCCCCGGGCGCTGCCTCTTCGCCCGGGCCACCCTGGACTTCACCGACGGCGACGGGCCCGGCCAGCGCTACCCCTCCATGACCCACGTCGAGCTGGCCGTCAGCTTCGCCCTCGAGCTCGCCCTCCAGCACTAGCCCACCGGCCCGGGCGCCGGGGCGCCAGGGCTCTGACCCCTGGCGCCCCCCACCCTGGGGGCATGAACCGCGAGGCCCCCCACAGCCCGCTCGAGGCGTTCGCGCAGCGCGCCCTCGAGCTGTTGATCGCCTGGTGGCCCGCGAAGGCGGTGGGGGGGCTGCTCCTCACCCTCTTCGGGCCCTGGAACGAACAGTACACCACCCTGCTGGCCCTCAACGCCCTCGACTTCGCGCTGGGCGTGGCGGTGGGGGTCAAGACCGGGCGGCTGCGCTCGTACGCCGCCAGCCACGGCCTGTTCTACAAGACCTTGCAGTGGGTGGCGGTGCTGGTGGCCTACCGCATCGACAAGGGGCTGGGGGTGAGCCTAGTCCACACCCTGATGGTCGGCGGCCTGATCGTGGCCGAGGCCATCAGCGTGCTGGAGAACCTGCAAATCCTCTCGGGCAACCGCATCCCCGTGCTGGGGAGAATCCTGGGCGACCTCAAGGACAAGCAGAACAAGTACCTCAAGGGGGGCGATAAGCAGTGAGCGTGCAGCTCGTCTTCGCCTACCCCATCCGCCCCTGGAAGGACGTGAAGCTCGACGCCGCGTTCCTCGACCCCGCCTACCGCGCGCGCTTCGGCGCCCACCACCCCGGCGTGGACTGGAACCTGCGCAGCGGGGGCGACAGCGACCTGGGCAAGCCCGTCTACAGCCTCTTCCCCGGCACCGTGGTCGGGGTGGGCTGGTACAGGGTGTGGGGCAACAACGTGCTGGTGAGGGCGGAGGACTGGGTGCGCGACCTGGTGGCCGCGCGGATGAGGCGCAGCATCAAGAGCCTCGAGCTGCTCTACGCCCACCTGCACCACGTGGACGTGGAGCAGGGCCAGACCGTGCAGGCGGGGGAGTGCCTGGGCAGCATCGGCAAGGGCGACCCCGCCGCGGGGATGGCCGCCCACCTGCACTTCGAGGCCCGCACCCTGAGCCTGCCCATCAACGACTGGCCCGGCGGCAGCCCCGCCGCCGAGCGGCGCATCCGGGACACCCGGCTCAACCCCCACGAGCTCATCACCTGCCTGACCTACGGCGACCGGCCCAACCTCCAGCCCTCCGGCCAGGTCGTCGCCCCCGCGGGGCTGTTCACCTTCGAGGGGGCGGTGATGGACAACCGCGCGGGACTGGTGCTCAACCGCGCGGGCACCAAGCTCTGGCTGCGCTGCGAGAAGGACGAGCCGAGGGGCAACTAGAGGGGCGAGGGGCGGGCTCTGACCCCTGCCCGCGGCGACACTCGGGGCTGGAGGTGCGTGATGAAAGCGGTGATCGATACGGTACAGAAGATTTTGGCGGTGGTGGTCGCGGCGGTGAACGTGGTCGAGCTCGTCAGCGAGGCCACCGGCGAGAAGGGGGCGCAGAAGAAGGCCGAGGCCAAACGGATCATCAAGGAGCTGCTGCCCGCCGAGGCCCTGCCCCTGCTGATGCGGCCCTTCTACGACCCCATCCTCGACTTCCTGATCGACGCGGTGGTGAGCTACTGCAACGCCAAGGGCATCTTCGCCAAGGGCGAGGGGGCGGGTGCGGCCAAGGCCGAGCTGCCCGACCTCAAGAGCCTGAGCGTGCAGGACGTCCTCGAGGCCCGCCGCAAGTGAACCAAGGCCCCCGCGGGGGCCTTTCCCCTACCCCCACCCCCTGCCCATGCTGCAACGCCCGAAGTGGCTAACCAACGCGCTCCTCGAGCGCATCCGCGACCTGCGCGCGCAGGGCCTGGGCCGCCCCAGCATCGCCCGAGCCCTCGGCCTCACCGCCTACCGCGCCGAGACCGCGCTCAGCTACCTCAAGCACCTGGAGCAGGCCGCGCCCGCGCCCGCCGACCCGGACCCCGCCGAGGCCGCGCCCGCCCCCGTGCCCCTGCCCCTACCCCCGAAGCCCGCGCTGAGCGTCACCCAGGAGGGCCAGACCGCCACCGTGAGCAGCGGCAAGGGCCCCCGCGTCCGCACCCTCGAGGAGCTGCTGGCGGGGGCCCAGGTGGACCGCAGCCTGTGGGAGGTCGAGCGCTACAAGGTCAACGCCTACGAGGTGGCGACCAAGGTGCGCCGCGCCCGCGCCGACCTCTTGGGCGAGCTGCGCCGGGCCGTCGAGGAGGCGCTGGCGGGCGGGCACGAGGACGTGGCGGAGCACCTGGCGAGGGTGCTGCTGTCGGGCTTCCTGGAGGAGCAGGTGCAGGTACACCCCCTCTACCAGACCTCGGCTGTCCTCCGGCCCCTGAGCCAGGGGGCCGAGCTGAAGGCGCTCAAGGAGGAGGTGCTCGAGGCCATGCGCGCCCACGCCCCCCGCGGCTACGCCCCCCTGTCGCGCCGGGGCGGGGGCGGGCACGTGCTGGTGCTCTCCCTGCCCGACGCCCACCTCGCCAAGCTGGTGGACCCCGCCGAGACCGGCGAGACCTGGAGCCCCGAGGAGGCGCGGCGGGTCTTCCTGGAGAGCTGGCGGGGGCTGCTGGAGCTCGCCAGCCACCGGGCCGACCTCGAGCGCATCCTCATCCCCCTGGGCAACGACTTCCTGCACACCGACTCCCCGGCCAACGCCACCAGCGCGGGCACCCCCCAGGACGCCAGCCTGCGCTACCGCCAGGCCAAGCGGCTGGGCCGGGAGCTGCTGGTCGAGGCGCTGGACATGGCCCGCGCCTACGCCCCCCTCGACGTGTTCGGGGTGCCCGGCAACCACGCCCGCGAGGCCGAGCTCGACCTCGTGGAGCTGCTGGCCGCCTGGTATCGTCACGACCCCGAGGTGAGCGTGGACGACGCCCCCACCACCCGCAAGTACCGGCGCTACGGGGTCAACCTCTTCGGCTTCACCCACGGCGACCAGGAGAACCCCGCCGACCTGCCGCAGCTCATGGCGCTGGAGGCCGAGGCGCTGTGGGCGGGGGCCAGGGTGCGGGAGTGGTTCACCGGTCACTTCCACCGCAAGGGCGAGCGCTCCTTCCTGCCTCTGCGCGAGCGGGGCGGGGTGCTGGTGCGGGTGCTGCCTGCCCTCACCGCCGCCGACGCCTACCACGCGCGCAAGGGCTACGTGGGCAACGTCCGGCGCGCCGAGGCGTACCTCTACCACCTCTCCCGGGGCTACGCCGGGCACGTGGCCTACGACCCCTTCTGAGCCGGGCGAGAAAACCCGTCCAGGGTGGGCTTTTGCGTTTCAAGCTTCCGTGTCCTATACTCGGGACACAGGAGGGACCATGTTCGCACTCGACCTAGACGGGACCGTCTCCGACACCCTCGGCAGCCTGGGGGCCTACCTCAGCCGCGCGCTGGGGGTCGCGGTGGGCCTCGACCGCGCCACCAACTACCACGCCCTCGAGGAGGCCCTGCCCCCCGAACTGCGGGAGCGGGGCCGCGCCCTGATCGAGCGGGCCTTCAGGGACAACGCGGGCAACGTGTACGGCCAGGCGGAGGCGGTCCCCGGCGCCCTCGAGGGCGCGCGGCTGCTCGAGGCGCGCGGCAAGCTGGCGGGCTACATCACCCGCCGCCCCGCCATCCACGGCGCGATCACCCTCGGCTGGCTGGGCGTTCACGGCTTCCCGGACGCGCCCCTGCTGCACGCCCGGCCCCGCATCTCCAAGGCGGTGTACATGCGGCAGCTCGGCGCGCGGGTGCTGGTCGAGGACAGCGCCCACGAGCTCGAGGCCGTGCTCACCGAGGGCCTGGGCGGGGTGCTGCTCGAGCGCCCCTACAACCGCGGCTACGCCCACGAGCGGCTGGTGCGGCTGGGGGGCTGGGCCGCCCTCGCCGGGCTGCTGGAGGCGGCGTGAGGGGCCCCGAGCACCCCATCGAGCGGGCCGGGCTGATCCTCTCGGGGGCCATCGAGGTCTACGGCGGCAGCCCCCAGCCCGCGCTGCTGTTGTACCCGGGCGAGGTGTGGCCGGGGGAGCGGGCCCTGCCGCCCTACCTCGCCGCGCTGCCCCAGGCCGGGCTGGACGTGCGCCCCCTGCCCCTGGACCCCGACAGCCTCGAGCGCATCGCGCGGGGCCTGGCGCGCCGGGCCGCGGGCGCGCGCCCGCTCCGGGAGCGCGTCCTGCTCAGCCTGCACCTCGACGGCGACGCCGAGGGCCAGGGGGTCTTGGCCGCGCGGCTGGGCGCCGCCCGGGAGAGCGTCACCAAGGAGGTCGGCATCCTGGCCGCCAAAGGCTGGGTGGAGAAGGGCTACCGCAGGGTAGCCCTTACCGAGCGGGGCAGGGCCCAGGCCCTGCGGCTGCTCGAGGAGGGAGACAGATGAACCCGTACCGCAGCAAGCTCGTCCCCAAGGCCGTCTTCGCCGCCGCCCTCGCCCGGCTCCTCGGCCTGCGCGAGGCCCTGGGCCCTGCCCCCGCGAAGCCCTGGCGGGGCTGCGGGGAGGCCCACCGCAGGAGGCGCAAGCTCGAGCGCCAGCGCAGGCGGCTGGGCCGCTACCACGCCCGGAGGCGCCGGTGAGCCGGGACGCCGCCATCATCGGCATCACCGGCAAGGCCGGGCACGGCAAGGACACGCTGTACAAGCTGCTCCTGGCCGCCCACGGCTACGAGCGCATCGCCCTGGCCGATCCCGTCAAGGGCGTGACCCTGGCGCTGGAGTACGCCCGTCTGGTGGGCAGCGCCCCCGCCCGCGCGACCGTCGTCGCCAGCGCCTACTACTGGTGGTTCGGGCGCAAGAAGCACCCCGAGGTGCGGGCCCGCCTGCAAGAGGTGGGGACCGAGATCGTGCGCGACGGGGTGGACCCCAATTTCTGGGTGTGGATGGCCCTGAAAGAAATCAAGGCCATCGTCGAGGACGGGGGGCGCGCCGCCGTGACCGACGTGCGGTTCCCCAACGAGGCCGCCGCGCTGCGGGGGGACAAGGGCTGGATGGCGGGCTACTACGCGCACCTCGAGGCCAGCCAGCGGCCCTTCCTCGAGCCCCTGCGCCACGACCTCACCCGCACCTGGGAGGAGGGCGGGGTGCTGCCCCCGGCGGGCGCCGCCCTGATCGTGAAGGTGGTGCGCGAGGGCGCCCCCGACCCCGGCGAGGCCGGGCGGCACGCCAGCGAAGTGGGGGTGGACACCATCACCCCTGACGTGCTGGTGAAGGCTGCCAGCGCGCACGAGCTGGTCCACGCCGCCTACCGTGCGCTGCGCCCGCGTCTGCCGGTCATGCCCTGGGCCTTCGTGTGGTTTGACGACCCCAAGACCCTCTACCCCGCCCCCGCCCTATGAGCTGGCCCGAAGCCCTCTACCACACCGCCTTCCTGCTGGCGATGGTCTGCATCGCGCTGGGCCGCTGGCCCTGGCAAAGGAAGTGAGCATATGAGCATGGACGAAGCCAAGCCCCACACCCCCGCCGACGCCGAGGCGCACGCCCGCAGGGAGGCGGAGGAGCACAGCCCCACCGTCAAGCGGCTCAAGGCCCAAATCCTGAACCTGGAGGCCGATTACGAGGAGCTGCGCAGGCTGTACGAGCGCAGCGTCCTCGAGCGGGTCGAGTTGCAGGCGGCGCTCAAGGCGGAGCGCGAGCGGGCGGAGGAGCTGGAGCGCCTGCTGAACCTGATGGACGGCCCGGCCTCGCCCCCGGAGGGATGAGCGTGGAGCCCGTCAGGCCGACCCCCGAGGAGGCCGCCGCCCGACGCGCGCCCGGTGGCCGGTCCCTGGCGACCGGGGCGGGGACGCTGGCCGAGGAGCTGGTGCTCGAGCGGCTGGGCGTGACCGCGGTGGAGGCGTGGGACTGGATCCCCGAGTGCAGCGCGCGGCAGGTGCAGTGGCGCAGGCCGCGCAGCAAGAAAAAGCGCATCCGCAAGAAGTGGGCCAAGAACCCGCTCAACTGGAGGACCGAGCGCCGACGCCTGGTCTACCTGCACGGCAACACCGCCTACATGCACCCCAACACCCTCGAGGCCCTGCTGCACGAGGCCGAGGCCGAGCGGCGCCGGGTGCTGCGCGCGGTGAAGTGGGCGTGGGCGGCGGGCAAGGTCGCCCGGCTGCTGGGGGTGGGCGCGTGACCCCCCGACGCCGCAAGGAGGCAACATGCCCGACCACGAAGAAATCCGGAGTTTTTCGACGAGATGTTCGAACTAGGCCACAGGCTCATCATGGAGTCCGTTCGCGACATATGGGAGGGGGCACGTTCGAAAGCATCGAGAAAATGATGGCCCGCCAAGCAGGGTACACGCTGGACCCCTCCGACCCCCGGCTCGAGCTGGCCCTCGAGCTCCTCGAGCACCGCTGACCCCCGCCCCCGACACCCCGCCCGCCCCGTGAGCCCCCTTCCAGGGGGCTTACGCTGTTTGGCGGCCTTTGTCCCATCCTGGATGGGGTTTTCTGGGTATGCGCGGTATAAGGCTCCTTATCCCTTGATTTTTCGGGGCCCGCCTATGTAAGATGAGTTGTCCTCTCCAAAGGACAAGAGTTGCTACAGGAAAGGAGCAGCCACATGACCGAAGTCCTCCGTAAGCTCCAGACCCAGGCCGCGCAAGAGGCCGAGGCCCTGGCCCGCCGCAGGCAGCACGAGCAGCAAAAGGCCGTCGAGCAAGCCCTTGCCGAGCACGGCAAGGCCGTCGAGTACCTGACCGGCCTCTTCGGGTGCGCCGTCAGCGACCTCCAGCCCACGCCGAACCTCCGGGGCGAGCTGTGGCTGCGCCTGCCCGTCGAGGTGGGCCCCCTCCGGGGCGTGTCGGTGAAGCTCGGGCCCACGACCTGGGGGAGCTACACGGTGCGGTGGGACATCGGGCACTTCAGCGCCCACCAGAGCATCCGCGAGGACGCCCCGGCCACCGGCTGGAAGGCTTTCCTCGCGCAGGTCACCAGCCCCGAGGCGGTCCAGGCCGCCGCCGCGTGGGTGGCCGAGCAGATGTTCCGGGAGTGGAAGGAGGCCCACAGCGCCGAGCTCGAGGCCCTGACCGACGAGGGGGAGGTGGACGCCTGGCTCGAGGGCCAGGAGGTCCACGCGCTCATCCAGGAGCGCGTGGCCCAGGCCGTCGAAGCCCGCAAGGAGGCCATCCGCAAGGCCCGCGAGCAGGAGCGCCGCCACCGGCGGGCCGAGGAGCTGGCCGCTAAGGTCGAAGCCCTCCAGGGCCGCCTGGCCCAAAGCCAGGGGCCGGAGGAGTGGCGGGCCATCCTGGAGGAGGCCCAAGCCCTGCGGGAGGGCTACAGGGAGGCCATGTACCTGGATAGCTGGCGCTCCCTGACTTCGGTGCTCGAGGCGGTAGAGGACCAGCTCGAGCGCCACGAGCAGCGCCTGGCCCGGCAGCGCCTCGAGGCCGAGGCTGACGCCCTTTTCCACCCCTTCCGGGTCTACCGGCTCGACCACGCGGTGCCCGCCGACCGCGGCGACGAGGACGGCGAGGTCTGGCACACCGGGACCGAGATTGCCCTCGACGACACCCCCGACGAGCGGGGCTACTACCGGGTGCTCGAGAGCGGCCGGGTGCGCCGGGTCAAGCTCCCCCGCGTCTACCGCGTCGAGGTCATCGACGTGCTCACCCGCCATCAGGCCACCTCGCGCGACATCATCCGAATGGCCTGCAAGTACGAGTACGCCGACGGGGTGTACCTCATCCACCCCCCCGAAGGGGCGGAGCGCCTTTGAGTCCCCGACCCCCGGCCCCGTGGGCCGGGGGTTATCAGGAGGTAACGCCATGAAGATGAGGCTCTTCATTGCCGACGTGACCGACATCATTGCCGACGTGACCGACATCGAACAGGCCCCGAAGAGGGAGGGGACCGAGTGACGCCCCCGCCCCGGCACATCCTCACCCTGGTCCCCCCGGTGGGGACCAGGGTGCGCCTGGCGCGGCTGCCCGCGCCCCTGGACCCCAAGTACGCCGCCCTGCGCGACCGCGAGGGCGCCACCGGCACCGTGCGCCTGGCGAGCGACCTGGCGCGCCAGGTGTGGGTGGAGCTCGACGCCCCGCAGTCCCCCGGCGAGGGCTACTGGATCGACGTGGGGGCGCTCGAGGTGCTGCCGTGAGCCGCGGCGGATACCGCCCCCAAGCCTACCCCTGGGGCCAGGTGCTCCCCGAGCGGCGGGCCGAGCGGGTGCGGGCCTTCCTGGAGGCCGACGACCGCGCCGCGCTGTGGGCGCTGCTCAGGCACCACCTCACCACCTGGGGGCGCGCGGGCGAGCGCACCAGCCGGGCCACGCTCAAGACCTACCGCTCGGGCCTCGAGGCGTTCTTCGGCTTCCTGCTGGCCCAGGGGCTGACCGACCCCGCCCGCCGCGCCCAGGCCGTGCTCGAGCCCCCCGAGGACTTCGGGGCCCAGTTCGTGCGCTGGCTCGAGCGCCGCCACCGCCCGGCCACCGTCAACGCCCGCCGGGCCGCGGTGCGGGCCTTCTACCGCGCGCTGCGCTGGGCCAGGGCGACCCAGGCCGACCCGCTGGCCGACGTGCCCAGCGTGCGCGACCCCATCCCCCCCGAGGCCAAGCGCCACCCCTACACCCCCGCCGAGGTCGAGCGGCTGCTCGAGCGGGCCACCCCCCACGAGCGGGCGATGGTGCTGCTGGGCGCCCACGGCGGGCTGCGCGCCAGCGAGATCATGGGGCTGGAGTGGGCGGCGGTGGACCTCGAGGGCGAGGCCCTGCGGGTGCGGGGCAAGGGCTCCAAGGTGCGCCTGGTGCCCCTGTCCGACGCGCTGAGGGGGGCGCTGGAGGCCCTGCCGCGCGGGGAGGGCCGGGTGCTGCCCTGGCGCCAGACCGACAGCCTGCGCCGCCGCCTGCGCCGGTTGTGCGAGCGCGCCGGGGTGGAGTACAAGGGCGCCCACAGCCTGCGCCACCACGCCGGGACCAGGGTCTACCGCGCGACCCGCGACCTCAGGCTGGCCCAGGAGTTCCTGGGCCACTCGGCCATCGCCACCACCGCCATCTACGCCAAGATGGACCGCGAACACCTCACCAACGCGGTGAAAGAGGCTTTCCGATGACTCAGACCGACTTCCAGACCGGACAAAAGGTGATCCTCGAGTGGCACGAGGGGCGGGTCTACCGCTGGGCCCTGGCCCAGGTGCAGCTCGTCACCCCCAACGGCAACCTCCGCCTCGAGCCCCCCCATGACCGGGCGGTCTTCGACCGCTTCGGGCGGGGCACCGGCCCCTACGCCCACCACAACCTGCGCCCCTGGAGCGCCGAGCTGGAGGCCCGCCTGCTCGAGGCCGACCGCCTGGCAGCCCTCGAGCGGGAGCGGGCCGAGAGGGAGCGGGTCGAGCGGCTGGAGGCCCGCCGCCGCGAGGTGCTGGGGGCCAACGCGGGCCTGGCGTGGCAGCGCCAGGAGATGCCCGACGGCAGCGCGGTCTACACCTCCCTGGTCAAGCTTCAGCGCGGGGGGCACGCTTTCGCGGTGGTCCACGTCCGGCCCGACCCGGTGATAGCGGGCGGCCTGCTGGCCTCCCACACGCTGCTGGGCGCCGCTGGCAGGCTCCTGAACGGGAGCGACGTGGAGACCCGGAGCGTGGAGGAGGCGCTCGAGGACGCCATCGAGAGCGCCTACCACAGCCTCACGGCGGGCATGACGCCCCGGAAGGAGTGAGTATGCCGGGCAAAACCGCGATCGAATGGACCGACCGCACGTGGAACCCCGTCGTGGGCTGTACCAAGGTCAGCCAGGGGTGCAAGTTCTGTTACGCCAAGACCCTCCACGACATGCGCCACCGGGCGAAGCTCGCGGGCAAGCCTTTGCCCGAGCAGTACGCCCTGCCCTTCGAGCGCGTGCAGCTCAAGCCCGAGCGCCTCGAGCTGCCCCTGCGCTGGAAGAGACCGGCCCGAATCTTCGTCAACAGCGTCTCCGACCTCTTCCACGAGGACGTGCCGTTCACCTACGTCGCCGCGGTGTTCGGGGTGATGGCCGCCACGCCCCGCCACACCTATCAGGTGCTCACCAAACGGCCCCAGCGGATGCTCGAGTTCTTCCGCTGGGTGCGCAAGGCAGTGCCGGGGGTATACCCCACCAGCCTGGCAATGGGGCTGGCCGAGCCCTACACCAACGGGCGGACCGGGCCGAGGTACGTCAGCAGTGCGGTGCCCTGGCCCCTGCCCAACGTCTGGCTGGGGGTGACGGTCGAGGACCAGCGGGCCGCCGACGAGCGCGTCCCGCTGCTGCTCGCCGCCCCCGCCGCCGTGCGCTTCCTCTCCTGCGAGCCGCTGTTGGGCCCGCTGGACATCGCCAAGTACCTGCCCGACCGCCCGGAGGGCGACCGCGACCGCCTGGTGAGCTGGGTGATCGTGGGCGGCGAAACCGGCACGGCCAGCCAGCCCGTGCGCCCGATGCACCCGGACTGGGCGCGGTCCCTGCGCGAGCAGTGCAGGGAGGCAGGCGTGCCCTTCTTTTTCAAGCAGTGGGGCGACCACATCACCGACGGCCTCGGGAACCCGGTACGGGTCGGGGCCAAGCGCGCGGGTCGCCAGCTCGACGGCCGGGAGTGGGGTGAGTTCCCCCTCGAGGCGGTTTCCAATGATTGAAAGAATGAACGTCCCTACTGCCAGACAGAGCCGCCTCGCCCCCGCCCTCCCCTGGCTGGGCCGCAACCTCAGCCTGGGGCTCGACCCCAAGTACCGCTTCGCCGCCCCAGGGTGGGTGTACGCCAAGGACGGCGACCCGATCCTCGGCGTGCTCTACCGCTCCCACTACAGCGGGCAGGGCCGCCTGCCGCGCGTCTCCCTGTGCGTGGGGCCTGGGGAAAAGCTGGTGCTGCTGCACTACACGGGCCACGCCGCCTTCGTGTGGCGTAAGTTCAAAGACCGCAGCGGGCAGCAAGGCGTCAACAACGCGCTGTTCGTCAACCACCGCGCGGGGCTGGCCTCCGAGCTGATCCTCCAGGCCGAGCAAATCGCCTGGAGGCACTGGCCGGGCCAGCGGCTGTACACCTACGTGGACCCGCGGCGGGTGCGCTCGAGCAACCCCGGCTACTGCTACCTCCGGGCGGGGTGGCGCAGGTGCGGCACCACCAAGGGCGGGCTGATCGTGCTCGAGAAGCACCCCCCACGGCAGGGATAACGCCCATGATCGGAGGGCCGAATGCGACTGGTGGAGCTTGAAATGGCCGTCGCCCCCGACGCCCAAGAAGCGCTCAGGGGCAAAAAGGGGGATGACTTGCTGCGGGCCTGGCTAGAGCTGCCCGTCGGCGCCAGGCCCGAGCTGGTTTGGCGCCTTCAACACCCGCGCCAGCTCATCGACATCATGCGCGGCTTCTACTACGGCCTGTACGCGCGGAATGTCGGACCCATGCGGCAGTTGCAGGACGCGAACATCTGCGAGGATTGGCCGGGGGCGGTGGGCGCTTTGGACGACCTCGAGCGCCACCTCGAGCAGTGGCTGGACTGCATCCGGCAGGCGAAAGCCTCGCTGCGCAAGGATTTGCGGGTGGCGGGGGGTTCGACGGGGAAGGGGGCGGGGGGCTGATGCCTCGAGTGCGAGCCTTCGCGGTGGTTGACCGCCCCCTGAAGCTGATCGGGGACTCGTGGGACGACGTGGTAGGCGCTCTGGTGTTCGCCCGCGACGAGCGCGAGGCCCGCAAGCTGGCCCTCGAGAAAGACTTCGCGGGCTTGCGCCTCCTGGACCATGACCGCTCGGCTTACACCTCCATCGCCGCCCTGCGGGCCCCCGAGTACGACCCGTATGCCGGGGACGTGCCCAGGGCGGCCACGCCCGAGGAGATGGCGGCCTGGGGGTTCTGGGGAGAGGAGGGGCAGGGGGGTTATGGGGATTTATGACCTTCCCGACGAGCTGAAGGAGCAGGTGGTCGGCCTGCTCGAGGGCACCTACGGCGACGAAGGGGCCGTGGCCGAGCGCTTCGGCCTCAGCCTCGAGCAGGCCGAGGACATCATGCTCGAGGCCAACTACGAGCGCTGCCCCGAGTGCGGGCACTGGGTCGAGTGCTGGGAGCTGGTGGACGAAGACCTCGAGGAGGTGCCCTGCCTGAGCTGCCGCGAGTGAGCGCCCGGACCCACGCGCCCAAGGCCCCGCCCCGTGCGGGGCCTAATCCTGGCCGGGGTGTTGCAAACTACTATTATGTTTGCTAGGCTATGGGCAGCGGGGGACTACCAGAATCCCAGCCCCCGCGCGAGGAGCAGACGATGCAAGCATCTGGGGTAACCCGAGGCGAAGTCTCAACCCGGCTCATAGGCCGCGCCTTCCAGGTCAAGAGCTGGGACATGGCTTTCCACTTCAGAGGGGACGGTATCCAACAGCAGCGCTTCTGGGCGCAGTGGGACTACCGCGCCCTGGAACGGGTCGAGCCCGACCCCGCCCTGCACCCCGAGGCGTACCGCCGGGGGGACCGCTGGACGATCGTGCGGGCCAAGAGCATGGATGTGGTGCTGGAGCTCTCGAGCGGCGAGCGCTGGGTGCTCAGCGAACGGGCCAGCGGCGGCCAGGCGGTCTACGACCTGACGCCCTTCGAGGCGTGGGAGGCGGCCCGGCGAATCGGGCTTGGGTGGAGCGGGGACTGGAGGGGCTGACCCAACGGCGAGCGCCCCCGCCTACCAGAGCGGGGGCCTCTCTACCCCTACGGGGGGCATCAGGGAGCAGACCGATGCGCAAAAATGATAGCACCGACAAAGAGGCTTCCCTCCAGGGCAGGCGCGACCTGCCCTGGCACGACCGGGACTGGCTCACGCGGGAGCTCGTGCGGCTGGGCACCGTGGCCGCAGTCTGCCGGGCCCACGGGATCAAGCCCTCGACCCTCTACGGGTACATGAGCCGCCACAAGCTGAGGGCCCCCCACCGGCCCTCCGAGTTCGGCAGGCCGCTCAAAGACCCCCAGCGCCCCAGCCGCACCACGCTGTGGCGCCGGAGGCGCCAGGGCGGGAGGGGTCATGGCTGAGCTGAAGCTCGAGTGGTATCACTGCGCCTGGCTCGAGGGCCCCGAGCCCGAGCGCCTGTGGGGGTGGTACGTCAACCTGGCCTGGTATCTGGCGCGCGGCGAGCCCGCCCAGCCCTTCCCGGTGGCCGAGCTGCTGGAGGCCAGGGGGCCGCAGCACGCGCTCGAGGCCGCCAAGCTGACCCGCGCCGACCCCGACCGCCCGGTGCTGCTGGCCCCCCTGCCCCTGGAGTACACCGCGCCCTACTCCCCCGCCGAGGTGCTGTTCATGATCGACGGCCACCACACCCTGACCCGCGCGGCCCAGCTCGGGCGGCGGACGGTGCGGGGGGTGGTGCTCAGCCAGGAGCAGTCCAAGGCCGCGATGCTGACGCGGGAGGAGCTGGAGGCCCTGATCGGCGGGGCCGAGCCCTGGAGCGTGCTCAAGCGCTTCCACGTGGAGGGGGGATACCCGCTGGTCCAGCTCCGGCACCACCACGGGCGCTAGCCGTGATCGTGATCGTGATCGTGATCGTGATCGGGGTGTAATGCCCCTTACACCCGCACCCCGCCCGATGCCCGCCCCCGCCTGGGGGCGGGCGTCACGTGGGCAGCTCGCCCGCGCCCGGCAGCTCGGCCTGGGCGCTCCAGGAGTCGATGCGGCCCTCCCCCGAGTCCCCGTCGCGCGCCACAAAGCCCGCCGTGTCCAACACCGCCGGGCCGAAGCCCTGGGCGCTGCGGCTGCCGCAGAGGACGGGCTCGCCGTCGATCCACACCGTGAAGCGGTCGCCGTCGCTCAGCAGGCCCAGGGCGTAGCTCTGGCCCGCCTTGATCCGGTCCCGCAGGTTCTGGCGGTAGCGGATCGGCCCCGAGTCGCCAAAGGTCACCTCGACCTCGGTGCTCTCGGGGCCCTGGCCCGCGTCGGGGTTGCCCCCCTGCTCGGTGCCCTGGGCGAAGAGGAAGGCGGTGACGGCGTTCGCCAGGTCGAGGCCCTGGAAGAAGGAGTTATCGGGGTCGAAGGTGGAGGGTCCGGGGGTGAAGTGGCCCTCGAGCAGCGCCCGGCGGGTGAAGGCGGGCAGCGGCTGGGCGTAGCGCAGGCTCACCAGGCCGTTGACGGGGCCGGAGGGCTGGCCCTCGCCCCCCGATTGCACGTACTCCACCCCCACCGGCCCGCTCACCCGCTGCCAGGGCGCCCCCAGCGGCCCGCTGCCCTCGAAGCCCTCGTACAGGCTCGAGGACGTGGACAGCCCCTGGAAGGGCTCCGCCGGGTCGATCCCCGCCCGCTGCACCATCGGGCCGCACCAGGCGGCGAAGTCGCGCACGTAGGAGTACGAGCCGGTGGGCCCGGCCATGTACAGGGTCAGGCCGGGGGTGTTGAAGGCGGGGTGGAGCTGGGGGAGGACGTGGCGCAGGATGCGCTCGCCGTCGCGGTAGAGCTCGAGGCCGTAGGCCGTGACCACCGCCTCGAAGGTGTTGGCGCCCCCCTGCTGGGGCGCGTAGGGGCCCGCGGTCACGAAGTCGGTCTGCTGGCCGTTCTCGTAGAGCGCCAGGTAGATGCGCGGCCACTCGGGGTCGAGCTCCAGCACCGCCATGTTGCCGCCGAAGCGGTCCCCGATGAGCCACTGCACCGCGCGCCCCGGCGTCCCGTTTTCCTGGGTGAAGCGCAGCAGGCGCACCGGGTCGGGGGTGGCGAAGTCCATCCGGGCCCAGCCCTGGCCCGGCGCGGCCACCCGCAGGCCCAGCGGGTCGCGCACCCAGGGCTCGGACAGCGACCCCGGCACCTCCTCCCCCTGCCCGGTGAAGGGGTCGTGGAGCTGGGCGAAGGGGGCGGCCAGCCACCCCGCCTGCTGCGCCTCGACCGCCGACACCGCGGCCCGCCAGACCTGCCCGGCGCCCCGCCCCCCCGAGCGCACCACCAGGTAGCCCCCGCCCTGGCTCTGGGGGTCGTAGGCGATGGGCTGGAGGCGGGGCAGGGGCTCGAGGTACTTCGCCCCCTGCAAGCCCCCGGCCAGGATCAGGTGGCCGCCGCCGGGCAGCAGCACGAACATGAAGCCCACCTCGAGCTGGTTGTGCTCGAACTCCATCCCCACCAGCGCGCCCCCGCGCGTGACCCGCCAGGTGTGGGCGGGGCCGGAGGGGGTCAGCTCGACGCTGGCGATGCCTGGGTCGTCGGGCGCGGGGTCGGGAGTGGCGAAGAAGCCCAGCTTGACCGGGTTGCCCTGGGGGTCGGGCGCGGTGAGCTGGAGGTAGCCCACCAGCAGCTTGTCGGCGGGCCGGGCGAAGGGCGAGCCGTCGGGCAGGGCCCAGGCCACCGACTGGTGGCCCGTGACCTCCTCGGGCAGGGGGCGCAGGATCAGGCTCGAGTGCGCGACCTCGGTCGAGGGCAGCGGCTCGGAGACCAGCCGCAGGGCCAAGGGGGCGCTCAGCCCGTCCCCGGCGACGCTGCCGCCGACCCCGCCCAGGGGCACGCCCTGGCCGAAGGCGTCGAAGGCCAGCAGGGGGCCTTGGTAGGGGCCCGAGCCCCCGCCGGTCCCCCTCGAGCGCCCCAGCCCGTCCAGCGTGCGCAGGTCGGGCAGCTCGCGCATCAGCGCCCCCAGTAGGAGAGGTAGACCGGGCCTTCGGAGTAGACGGCGACGTGGGTGGTGCCGGGGCGCAGGGCGATCATCAGGCTCTGGCCCGCCCCCACCCGGCGCGGGGCGCTGCCGTCGGTCACGTTATATCCGGGCTCGACGGCCTCGACGGTGCGGTCGCCCAGGGCCACCACCGCGGGGCTGTCGGTGGTGGTCACCTCGATGAAGCGGGTGTGGGGGGGCAGCTCGAGGGGGCCGCCGTCGGGGGAGACGTAGAAGTTGGTGCCGCTGGGCGGGAAGGCTACGGGCACGGGGATGCCGTTGGCGTTGGTAGGGAGCAGGCTCATAGCCCCAGTGTGGGCGCGGCCAGGGGTCAGGGGTCAGGGCCCCAAACCCCAAACCCCCGCCGGGGGGCGGGGGCGGGCCGAGGGCGTCGGAGGGGTTGCGGGCGGCTGTCTGCCGCCAAGGACCATATTACATGAAATCAAGCGAAATCAAGCCTCGAGGCCCGGCCCGCCCTCGCCCAGCTCCTCCCTCAGCTCGGCGTTCTCGGCCTGCTCCTCGGCCAGCTCCCGCCGCACCGTCCGCAGCCGCTCGAGCACGCCGCCCAGGGCGCTGATGAGGGCCTGGGCCGGGGTGGAGCCCACGCCCAGGACGGTGAGGGAGTGGTCCCCGTAGCCCTCGTCGCGGTCGATGGCGCAGCGCAGGGAGCCGCTCGAGCCCAGCGGCTCGAACGCCACCGTGAAGCCGCGGCTGCCCAGCTCCTGAATGACGGCCTCGAGCGTGAGCATCAGCGGTCCCCCGGCGGGGCCGAACGCCGCTCGAGCCGCTCGCAGAAGGCCCACAGCCGCCCGGCGATCAGCGCCAGCAGCACGGCGGGATAGAGGAAGGGGGTCACGCCTCGCCCCCCTCGCCGCGCTCAGGGGCATCGAACATCCCCCCCAGCCGCCGCCGCTCCTGCTCGGGCAGCTCGGCGGCGCGCAGGGCCGCCAGGTGCTCCTCGAGGGTTCCGATGAGCTGCTCGAGGCCCTTGACGTTGACGACGGCGCGGCACTCCTGCTGGTTGCGCAGCCCGCGGGTGAGGGGGTCGTAGCCCTCGAAGGTGTGCAGGATCAGCTCGAGCAGCGGCGCGCCGTCCTTGTCGCGCAGGTAGTTGGCCGAGAGTCCCTGTAGGCTTCGCACGGCCACCCCCTAGAAGCGCTTGCCGCCGTGACGCCAGCCGCGGGCGCGGTTGGCCTCGAGCTTCGCCATCAGCGCCCCGGCCACGTCGTAGCCGAAGGTCTGAGCCATGTCCAGGATGCGGATGACGGCATCGGCCAGCTCGACCTCGACCGCGCGGAAGTTGGGGCACTTGCCGTCGGGGGCGTCGGGGTCGGTGCGCAGCGCCTCGAGCGCCTCCGACAGCTCGGAGTGGATCAGGGCGATGAGGGTTCCCGGCTCGCGGTTGCCGGTCCAGCCCCGGTTCACCGCCCCGATCACGTCTTGCAGCCGGTTGAAGGCCGCGGTGATGTCGAGCTGTTCGCCCGCGGTGAGCAGGGGAAGGGGGGCAGGGGCGGGGTTGGCGTTGGCCTGGGGGTCTTGGGTCGGGGGCATGGTCGCTTCTCCTTTTCCTTTGTTGGCGGTGCGCGCCGCGGGCTTATGCCGGGCGGTAGAGGTAGACCGTGCGGGTGTCCTCCCGCACGTAGTAGGCCCAGCCGTTCTCCACCGGGATCAGCTCGGTCTCGAATACGCCCGGCTCCACCGGGCGGGAGTCCCAGGGGGCCACCCCGCGCAGGTCGGGCGCGAAGCGCAGCAGCAGGCGGGGCTCGGGGAGCTCGTGCACCGCGTAGCCCTTCGCCCGCAGCTCGGCCAGGAAGGTGGCGAAGGTGGCGGTGTCCACGGCGGCGGGGGCCGGGCTCACGGGATGACCGACCCCCTCCCCCATGCGGCCTTGCGCCAGGCGTTTAGCGCGGCCTCGGCCTCGGCCTGTCCCTGGCGGCTGAGCAGGTAGCGGCTGCGGGGCCAGCGCCCCTGGCGCATCAGCCCGTCGGAGCGGGCCAGCCCCGCCAGCACCAGCCACGCCAGCACCCGGCTGACCCCGGCGTGGCGGGCGACCTGGGCGAGGGTGGCCCACGCCCGGCGGGCGCGCAGCTCGAGCAAAGCCTCGAGCACCGCGTACAGGGGCGAGCGGGGCAGCGCGGCGCCCCGCCCAGGCGCCCGCGGGCGCGCGGCCTGGGGCCGGGCCGGGGCCGGGGCAGGGGCCGGGCAGGGTACGTAGGTGTAGACCACCGTGCCGTCGTGCTCGATCAGCGCGGTGCGGTGGTAAGTGAGCTCGGGGCCGAAGGCCGTGACGATGGTCTCGGGCGCGCCCCCTACGTAGCCGCTCGCCCCGTCGTAGAGCCCGCCCGAAAGGCGGTACTTGGTCATTTTCGGGTCCATCGGGTTCATTCCCCTCCTCCTTCCGCGGGACACCCCGTCGAACCGCACGTACCGTTTCACGGGGCCACCTCCCACAGCGCCACCATCAAAGCCCGCACATCCCATAGCACTCGTCGGCCATCCCGTCGAACAGCGGCTCCATGTCATCGGTCGGCAACTCGAGTCGGGCTTCTCGCAGGGGGATGGCCTGCCGGTACACATACACCTCGTCATTGATCCGGGCCATCCGCCGGATGGCCTCGTCGAACTCGACCGCTTCGGCCCACTCCTCCCGCCCCCTAACGCCGCGCGTAGGCCCGCGCGATCAGGGCCAGCAGCAGGGCCACGGCGTAAGCCAGGAAGAACTCGAGGCTCAGCACGTTCACGCCGCGACCCCGAAGCGCAGGTAGTAGACCCCGCCCCAGGCCAGGGCCGCGATCAGGGCCAGGCCCACGAAGACGATGGCGAAGGCCAGCCAGTCGAACTTGGGTTCGGATGTGTCTCGCATATGGGACAGGATATATTGAAATACATCGTGGCGCAAATCGGGACGGGAGGCGGGGAACGCCCTTCCTGTCCCACGCTTCGGATGTGTTTGCTTGAAATAACGCTCAGGGACGGGCCTTCCAGCGCGCGCAGTTGGTGGTGGCGGGGGCGGTGCGCACGGGGGGGTGGGCGCCCAGGGACAGGGCCACCGCCGCATTCTCGCACCAGCCCAGGGCCTCGCCCTCGCCGGGGGGCTTGAAGTAGGCACAGCCCCGGCACTGGCGGCGGGGGCGGGCCTCGGCCAGGGCGCTGGGCCGGATGACCTCGGGCAGTTGGTCCTGGTAGCCGCTGTAGGGGCGCTCGGGCTGGGGCTTGGCGTAGGCGAGCTGGGTCGAGCCCCGGACCCGCATCAGCCCGGCCACCGCGTAGCCGAAGGCGTGGACAAAGTGGGGGTCGAGGCCCAGGTGCCGGAAGGTGTACTGGTACTCGCCCTCGTCCACCACCTCGCCGCTGCCCTGGATGCGCCGGGTCTTGGGGATTTGGGTGCGGGCGACGTGCTTGAAGTGCTCGCGCATCTCCTCGAGCAGGGCCACCGGCTTGAGCCGCCCGCCCCGGCGCAGCTCGCGCACCAGGGTGTAGCCGTCCTTGGGCAGCAGCACCCGGCGGTTGGTGAACAGGGTCATGGCCTGGAGCAGGTGGCGGTAGCGGTGCAGGTCCACCAGAAACTCCCACTTGGCCTCGCCGCTGGAGCGCTCGAGGCTCTTCTTCTCCCGCTGGTCGGCCCACTCGATGGGCTGATCCTGGGTGAGGTTGTAGTCGGCCAGCCAGACCATGCCGCGGGGCATCTCGCTGGCGACGGCCTTGGCGTAGTCGTAGGCGGGCTCGGCGTCGCAGACGACGACGTTGACCGCCCAGCGCCGCAGCAAATCCGTGGTGCGGGCGACGGCCTCGAGCCCGCTGGCCTCGAGCACCTCCAGCCGCACCAGCCGCACCAGGCCCCCCGGCGCCCACTCCAGGATCACCACGTGCTTCTCCACCCCGCGCTGGTCGATGCCCGCCGCGCGCCAGGGGGAGTCGGGGGAGGGGCCCTCGGGGGGCCAGGCCCAGCCGTGCATCGCGCCCAGCTCGAGCGCGGCCTGCCACACGGTGTCGCCCACCAGGATGGCGTCGGGGTCGGCGTGGGGCAGGCCGAGGTAGGAGTTGTAGAACTCGCTGGGGTTCTTGCCCTCGACCACCATGCGCTGGTAGGCGCCCCAGAGGTTGGGCAGGTCGCCCGCGCCCTTGAGCACCTGGGAGAAGCTGTAGCCCAGCCACTCGGCGTCCTCGGGGCCCACGGCGTGAAAGAAGCCGTCCTGCACGTCGTGGATCAGGTGGCCGCAGCGGGGGCAGACGTACTCCATGCGCGCGGCGTCCACGCAGGAGAGCCAGGTCTCGAGGCTGTCGTACATGACGAACCCGGCGCGGTTGGGGCAGAGGGGGTTGGGGCAGCGGGTGTGCCACCAGTGCTGGGTCGAGCGCTGGAAGTAGTAATCCACGTCGGCGTTCGGCATCCCGGCGGTGGAGCCCATCATGTGCATCCCGCGCTCCCCGCGGGGGCCGACGAAGGCGCTCTCGGAGGTGCGCAGGAAGGTGCGCTCGATGGTCGCCACGTCCATCAGGCGCACCTCGTCGAACTGGAGGGCGTCGGTGGGGAAGGAGTCCACGCTCACCCCGCTGCGCATCCCGCGGAAGCGCATGTTGGAGACGCCGAAGCGCACCGCCTCCATGCTGTCCACCCCGCCCGTGCCCACGAGCTCGAGCATCCGGGGGCTGGAGTGCATCATGGGGCGGAAGCGGGTCTTGTGCAGCTCGTACACCGCGTCCTGGGTGGGGAACATCAGCGCCACGTTGATCTGCTGGCGGGTGTCGGCGGTGAGCCAGGCCGCGCGGTAGATGAAGTGCAGGGTGAGGCCGAGCTGGGCGGCCTTGCGCACCACCAGGCGGTGGTAGAAGCGCCCGCGCTCCTCGCCGTAGAGGGGATCGAGGTAGCGACGGCGCTCGAGGCTGAACTCCCGCGAGCCCTCGGGCCGGATGCCCGAGGCCAGGGCGAAGCGGCGCAGGGTGGACAGCTCCTCGGGGCTGAACACCGGGGGCGGCAGCCGCAGGGAGTCGAGGAAGGCTTTTTCAAACATTATGCGCCCTCTCTGGAGCCATTCGGACGAAACCCCCGAGATTGGGGCGCCCGGTCTGAGGGTTTATGCAAGGTGTCGGTATGCTTATGCGGATCATGGTGTAAGCAGTCTTACACCCCGCCCCGCCGGGCTAGCCGACCCGGCTGGGCGAGACCTTGGGGAGCACGCGGGCCTCGAGCGCGGCGTGGACGCGCTCGTACTGCTCGAGGCTCAGCACCTCGAGCATGACCTCCTTGAGGGTTTCGGTGAGCGCCAAGAACGCCTCGAGCGCCTTGGCCTCGGCGTTCTTGGCGCGGGTCTCGGCGCGGGTCTTGATGGCGGCTACCACCCGGTAGGCGTGGTCGGAGACCTCGCGGGTGTACCCGCTGACGAAGGCGTGCGAGCGGTTGAGCTCGCCCAGGGTGCGCCCGATCTTCTCCAGCAGGTAGGGGTCGGGGGCGTCCTTGAGCATTTCGGCGTACTCCTGCACCCGCTTGTGGGCGGCCTCGAGGCTCTCCAGGGCCCCCTGGAACTGCTCCTCCTTCTCCAGCAGCGCCCACACCACGGCCTTGAGGGTCGCCAGCTCCTCGTCGGAGTCGTCGAGGGCGCGCCCGCTGGCGTGCACGAGCTCACGCAGCTCCTGGATTTTGCTCTTGCCGCTCCTGGAGTACAGCCCGTGGGTCAGGCGGGCGGTGGTGGGGTCGGCCCTCGAGCCCTCCTTGACCCGCTTGGCGCTGCCGGGCCCGTGCTTCCAGCACTTGTCGAAGCCCTTGCGGGCGGGCTGGGAGCACTGCTTGCCGCCCCGGACCGCCTGGCAGCGGGGCATCCGCTTGCCCATGCGGCTGAGGAAGGGCTCGAGGGGCGGGTCACGGTCTTTGGACATGGGCATCTCCGAACGGCGCGGGCACACGGGGATGCCCGCCCCCCTTAGAGGCTGCCACGCTCCAAGGGTCAGGGCCTCGAGTCCCCCCTTGGAGGGGCTTGGAGGGGCTTGGAGCAGCAAGGGCCCCCTGGAAGCTCCAAGGGGCTCTAAGGGGACGGGCGGGGCTAGGGGGCGCCCTGGGCGGCCAGCTCCCCGGCCAGCTCCACCGAGGCGTTGACGCAACGCCAAGAGCCCTCCGGGGGTGCCGGAGGGCTCCTCGTGTCGGGGCGCGGCTACCCCTCGGGCCAGACCCGCACCTCCAGGGTGCCGTCGCCCCTGGCGGTGACCTCCACGCCGCACCCCCGGCCCTGCGAGCCCAGCAGGCGGTCCAACTCCGCCCGAGCGGAGTCGCGCACCTGGGTGAGGACGTCCGGGGTGGCGAGTCGGCCTCCGTAGCGGCGCAGCAGGAAGCCCTCGAGGTGGGCCGCGAGGGCCTCGAGGGTTGGGCGGGATTCGCTCTGTGACATGCTCTACCTCCGTGACCGGGGCGGCCGGTTGAGGACCACCCCGGACACCGCCTGCGACTCGGCGGCAGAGAAGGCAGGGGCGATGGCGGTGCGGGTGATCCTGTGGACCGGGGGGGTGGGGGTGGGGGCGGGGATGGGGTTGGTAGCGCCGTCAACTTCCATACGGACCTCCTTAGGGCTCCCCCTGGTCGTAGCCGGGGGGTATCTCGCCCTTGAGATAGGCTTCGGTGAGCTCCTTGGCCTTCTGCCAGTCGTCGAGGACCACCGCCAGGTTGCCGTGCTCCCGCAGGAGCCGGATTTTGCGCGCCTGCTCGGGGCTGGGCTTACCGCCCGGGCGCTTGAACTCGATGTAGAGGCTGGCGTAGCCCCCCCGGGGCACCGGCAAATGCGTGTCGGGGATGCCCTCACGCAGCCCGTCCAGAACGGCGTTCCGCGCGCGTATCATCCGGCGGCGGGCGGTGGGGGAGTAGGCGCGGCCCGTGGCGGCCCTGGACTCGGCCAGCTCCCGGCGTTCCTGCTGCCAGTCGCCCATGTAGGCGCCGTTGGGGATGGCGTGGAAGAGCTCGAGCTCGGGGTAGCGGGCGGTCGCCAGCGCGACCCACTGGAAGAAGGTGCGCTGGATGTCGCGCTCGCTGGGGGCGGGAGGCTTCACGGGCGGCCTCCGGCGTCGGGGCCGGGCCGGGCGTCGGAGGCCAGCTCGGGGGGCACGTAGCCCATCACCCTCCCCCCCCGGCGCACCAGGGCCAGGCGGCCCGCGCGGTGGGCGCGGCGGCGCACGCGCTCCTGGTCGCGCTCGGTGGGCAGGGACTTGAGGGGTATCCAGCCCGCGGGGGGGCGGGGGGCGAAGCGGCGGGCGTGCCAGTCGGCCACCCGCCGGGCGGCCTCGGGCTCGAAGAGCAGGCGGCCCAGGCGCCCCTGAAGGCGGGGGACAGCCTGCACGCGGGCGGCCAGGGAGCCGGGGGCGGGGTCTTGCTGGCGCACCAGATCGTTGAGGCTGCGGCGGTTGCGCAGGCCCAGCAGCGCGGCGAACCGGGCGCTGTCGAGCCAGTGGGCGTGGGCGCGCTCGGCCTCGAGGCGCTGCTGGCTGCGGGCGATGTAGGCCGCGGCCCAGGCTTTGGGCACCACCGCCACGCCGGGGCGGGGGCGGGAGATCACCCCCGCGTCCTTGGCGGCCTCCCACACCGCGCGCTTGCTCAGGCCCGACTCGAGCACCACCTCCTCCAGGCGCACGGTGTTGCGCGAGCGCGAGGGGAGGTGGGCGCCGAGCTTGTAGGCGCGGGCGCGCACGCCGCTGAGGGTGCGCCCGGGCAGGCGCTCGAGGCAGTAGCGCGCGCCGCGGCTGGCGTAGAAGCGGCGGATGATGGCCTCCTCGGCCTCGGTCCAGTGGGGGGCCCGCGCGCTCATACCCGCAGCGGCACCACGACCGCGACCGCCGAGGCTTCGCGCAGCGCGCTGGGGGCGAGGCCGTTCCACTCCCACTCCAGGGTGTCGGCGCCGAGGTGGGCGAGGGCCTCGAGGACGTACTCGCCGTTCATGGGCGCCAGCGTCGCCTCGGGGTTGAGCTGGGCCACCGTCACCGCGATCTGGTCCACGCCCTGCCCGTACTCGTTCCGGCAGGAGATCACCAGGGTGTTCTCCTCGGGGTTGAGCTGGAAGTCGAGCCGCCTGTAAAGGCCCTCGGCCAGGGGCATCAGGCGCCGGATCACCGCCATCAGCTCGGCGCGGGGCACCTCGAGGACCGTGGTGGCCGCGCCGCGGGCCGGGATGATGCGGTGGTAGTCGGGGAACTCGCCCTCCAGCAGCTTGAAGGTGGCGGTGTAGTCCTTGCCGTGGGCGCGCACCTTGCCCCGCCCCAGCTCCAGGCGCGCCTCGCCCTCGCCCTTGCCCAGCAGCCCCTTGAGCAGGGTGGAGGAGCGGTAGGGCAGCACGAAGGGCGCGGCCTCGCCGCTGGCCTCGCCCTCGACGTAGGCCAGGCGGTAGCCGTCGGAGGCCACCAGCCGCAGCCTGGCGGGCCCGCCGGGGGCCGCCGGGCGCACCTCGAACTGGATGCCCTGGAAGATGCCGCGGTAGGCCTCGCGGCTGGCGGCGTACTCGACCTCCAGCAGCTCGGCCAGCCGCGCCGCCTGCACGCGCAGCTCGCCCCTGGGGTCGATGGGCTCGAGCAGGTCGGGGTAGTCCTCGGCCCCGATGAGGCTGAAGGTGGCGCGGATTTTGCCCGAGCGCACCTCCAGGCCCTCGCTCGCGCGGGAGAGGTCGATGGCGTCGGGCCCCAGGTTGGCGAGGAACTGCCCGAAGGTGGCGAAGGGCAGGCAGAAGGCGGCCTCGTCGCCGCCCAGGTCGAGCCGGGGGAGGGAGAACACCAGATCGTGCTCGCCGTCGGTGCCACCGACGAGCACCTTCTCGGCCCGCGGCTGCACCCACAGGTGGGTGAGCAGGGGGTTGGACTGGCGGGGCCGGATCACCCGGCCCAGGGCCTGCACCGCGTTCTGAAGGGGTTTGCTGGGTACTTGCATGGCTCCTCCTATGGGGGTTGGCTGGGTTCGAAGGGCTAAAAGGGCAGGTCTTCCTCGGGGGGGAAGCCCTCATCCTCGAGGCCCTCGTCGATGTCGGGGGCGGGTTTTTTCTCCCGGGGCTGACCCTGGCCCTGGCCCCTAGCGCCGACGCCGTGCAGGGGGGTGAGGGCGTCCACCTCCAGGCGGGTGACGTAGCGCTTCTGGCCGTCCTGCTCCCAGGAGTCGGTCTTGAGGGCCCCGGCCACCTGGAGGGGCTGGCCCTTGCGGGCTTCGGCCAGGCGCGCGGCCACCTCGTGCCAGGCTTCGAGCTCGAAGAAGTGGCCCACGCTCTCCTTGCGGGCGCTGTTGTAGACGTTGACGGCCAGCGCCGCGCGGGTCACGGCGTTGCCCTGGGGGGTGTGGCGCGCCTCGGGGTCGCGGGCGAGGTTGCCGATGAGGAAGGCGCGGTTGACGCAGCCCTCGAGCAGCGGGCCGTACTGGCCCTCGGCCACCCTGGGGGCCTCGAGGCGGTAGACCTCGCTGAACACCGCGTCCACCCGCGAGCGCTTCTGGCCGTCCTGCTCCCAGGAGCGGTACTCGAGGGCGCCCGCGCAGTACAGCGCGTCGCCGTCGCGTAGGGCCTCGCTCAGCGCCTCGGCGCGCTTGCCCAGCACCTTGCCGCGCACCAGCGAGAACAGCTCCCGCCCCCCCGCGCTGCGCCTGCCCGCGAGGGTCAGCTCGAGGATCGGCGTCCCCTGGGGGGTGTAGCGCAGCTCGACCTTGGCACAGCCACTTGCGACGAATAGGTTCACTTTGTCCTCCTTTTTAGACGTGCTTTATTTCAAGAAAGCCCGTGATGGTCCACGCAGCGCGGCCCCTTGAGGTCTTTGTGCCCCAGCCCGCAGCCGCCCAGGGCGGGGTCGTAGAACACGCATTGGCAGGGGTTGAGGGCGTCGCGGCCCCGCGCCACCGCCTCACGCCCGAAGACCTCCTCGAGCAGCCGCTCGGGGATGAGCCATTCCCCCTCGAGGCGGGGGTGGGGCAGCACCTGGAGCCCGCGCGCGCGGCCCACCTGCCGCAGCAGGGGCACTAGGTCCGAGCGCAGCCGGTTGACCCCGGCGTGGCGCGCGATGCGCACCGCGTGGGAGCCCAGCACCACCGGGCCCGGGTCGTCGAGGGCGATCCAGGAGCCCCAGCCCGTCAGCCGCACCCGCAGGCGCAGCCCGGCGGGGGTGGTCAGCCAGTAGCCGCCCGCGGCGTGGCTCAGCTCGCCCTCGTACACCGCCAGGTGGCCCTGGGCGCTCTCCTTGGGGGCGGGCAGGGCCAGGAAGCGGACGCCCCAGTCCTTGAGCAGGTGGTAGAGCTGGGAGGGCGAGAAGCCCAGCTCGGCCTCGACCTCGGCCACCGAGCCTGCGCGCGCCAGCAGGCCGTAGAGGGTCAGCCCCTTGTGCTGGGCCCACCACGCGGTGGCCTCACGGCTGTTGGCCTCGCCGCGGGGACGCCCGGCCCGCACCGCGCGCACGGCCAGGTCGGGGGGCATCCGGCGGGCGGCCTCGAGCACCGCGCCGACCAGCGCGGGGTGGTCGGCGGCGTTCAGCCACTCGGGCCAGCGGATCAGGTGCTCCCACAGCAGGCCGCACGCCCAAGCCGGGGCCGACGCCGAGGCCGGGGCCAGCGCCCCCCTCACGCCTCCCCCCAGTCCCACCGGAAGCGGGGCCGCAGCACCCCCAGCGCGTAGGCGCGGGGGTCGCGGCACTCCTGCTGCCACAGTGCGCGCACCTCGAGGGCGGCGCCGAGCAGGGCGAAGTCGTGGATCACGACCTCGTACAGCCCCCTTTCGTCGCGCTCGGGGCGCCAGCGGGCCTCGATGCCGTCGTCGCGCAGCCACAGCGCCAGGCTGACCGCCTGCCAGACGCTGTGGGCGCGGTACACCAGCACCCGCCCCGCGCCCCGGGAGCGGGGCTTCTTGACGCGGGGGCGGCGGGGGCGCTCGCGCCGCATGGGTTCGTGCGGCGGCAGGGACTCCAGGCGCTCGAGGGGGGTCACGGCGCCACCTCGAGCGCGCCCAGCACCCGCCGTTGTACGGGCCCGCCCTTCCAGCCCGCCCAGTCGGGGCCCACCAGCTCGACCCTCGAGCCCCGCACCCGGCAGGCGTAGGCCCGCATGTCCCCGCCTTGGCTGAAGCGCAGCATGGCCTGGCCGCAGGCGTTCATGTACGCCACGCTGGGGCGCTCCTCGACCCTGACCCGCCCCCTGGGTAGGGCCAGGGGCTCGGGCGCGGTTTTAGGGGCATCCTGGAGCCCCAGGAGGTAGCCCGCGCTCAAGCCCGACGCCGCGCCCAGGGCCCAGAGGAGTGCGGCGAGGCGCGCCCAGGTGGTAGAGTGGGCGCGGGATGTGGCTGCATCCCCTTTCCTGAGCCCCAGGCCGACGCCTGGGGTTTCGCCTTCGCTTCGGGCCGGGTTCATGCTGTCCAATCTACAGGACAAAATAACTTGAAGTCAATAATCCCTTCGACATCAGCCCGCAGAGGCCAGGATGCCGCCCCCGCCCGCCGTCCGGGGGCGGCTCGAGGACAGCTCCCCTTGACTGGCTTTCCGGGAAACAGTACGTTTAGGGGGCTATGGACATCGAGCGGATGCGGGCCCTGGGGCCCTTCGGCTTTTTCGTCCTCGAGGCCCTCAAGCGGCTCGAGGCGCAGTCCCACAACGGCTTCATCACCCTGGGCGGGCGCGACATCGCCCGGATGATCGGGCTGGGCAACGGCACGGTCTATCAGGAGCTCCAGAAGCTCGAGCGGCTGGGGCTGCTCGAGCGGGTCCAGCGGGGGCGGCGGATTTGGTATCGGCTCATCCCGCAGCAGAGGGCCGCATGAGCGCCCAGCGCTTCACCACCATCCGGCGCTCGAGGCCGGAGCGGGATTTTTTCCTGATGCGCAACAGCGTCGCCCAGGACAAATCACTCACCCCCGAGGCCCTGGGCGTCCTGGTGTACCTGCTGTCGCAGCCGTGCGACTGGCGGGTGAAGCTCGAGGACATCACGGGCTTCCGCGCCACCGGGCGCGACCGGGCCTACCGCATCCTGCGCGAGCTGCTCGAGGCCCGCTACATCGTGCGCGAGACCCTGCGCGCCGAGGGCGGGCAGATCGTGGGCGTGGAGTACGTGGTCTACGACGAGCGCCAGCCGGTTACGGAAAATCAGGAAGAAGTGACGGAGACACTTCTTCCTGAAAAGCCGGACACGGCAAAGCCGCATACGGCAAACCCGGACACGGCTGAGCCGGACACGGCAAACCCGGACGCATACAAAGACAGAGTTAAACAAAGCACGAAAATTACAAAGACGGATGATGATGGTGTCGCGCGCGCGCGCGAAGAAAAACCGGAGGTAACCCCCCCGCCCCCCGCCGGGCGCGCTGGCGAGGGGAGTGAGCCGCCCCCGCAAGCCCAAGAACCGCCCGCCGACCCCTTCAAGTCTTCCCCGGCCACTCGTGACGAGTTTCACTTGTTGCGGGAGCTCGAGGCCCTGGGTCTGACCCGCGAGGGCAACCCCATGTCGCAGTGGGCCTGGCACTGCCACGGCACCGGCATGAGCCGCGCCACCCGCCAGCAGCTCATGAGCGACTTCGCCGCCCTCACCCGGCGGCACGGGCTGGCGGCGGTGGCCGAGGCGGTGCGCGACACCATCCGCGCGGGGTCGAAGAGCTGGCGCTACCTGCTGCGCGTCCTCGAGGGGCAGGGCCAGCCCCAGCCCCAAGCCCAGCCCCGGCGCCCCCAGCCGGGCCGCGCCCACGACATGAGCCCCGAAGCCTACGAGAGGGAGAGCCTATGAGCCTCAAACCCGCCAGACCCGCCCTCGCCAAGGCCGCCCGCGCCGCGCTCGAGGCCATGCGCCCCGCGCTCACCGGCGGCCAGGCCCAGCCCCAGGCCCCGGCCCGGGAGCCCGAGTGCCCCAACCCCGAATGCACCGACGGCTGGGACTTGCGCCGCGACCGCGAGTGCGAGCAGTGCCGCAGCCGCAAACAGCTCGTTCGCCTGCGCGACGAGCTGCTGGGCGCGGGGGTCGAGCCGAGGTATCTGGAGGTGGAATGGGAACACCTCCAGATGGACGACAACCTCGAGCGCATCCGCAAGGGCTGCGCGGTGATCGAACGGGTGATCCGTGAAGGCCGTAACCTGGCCCTGCACGGCATCCCCGGCGCGGGGAAGACCCAGGCCGCGACGCTGATGGTCAAGGCCGCGATCCGCAAGGGGTTCGCCGCGCGCATCTACGCCATGAGCGCCCTGGTCACGCAGGCCCGGGCCGCCTGGACCGCGCGCGAGGAGGAGGAACGGCTGTTCGAACGCAACCTGCCCGAGCACATGGCCCGGTTCCGGCTGCTGGTGCTCGACGGGGTGGGCGACTTCGAGGCCGCGGGCAAGGCCGACGCCCAGCACAACACCCTCGAGTTCCGCCTGCTGTACGCCGTCCTCAACGCCCGCCAGGGCGCGGGTCTGCGCACGGTGATCACCACCAACCTCACCCAGAAGCGCTTTGCCGAGCACTTCGGGCCCCAGGTGGTCAGCCGCCTCAAGCCCTTCAGCGCGCTCAACATGGTGGCCCGCGACTGGCGCGAGCGGGAGACCCCCCTCGACTGGTGAGGGGGGTCAAGTGCAAATGACCGCGCCTGCCGTTACCGGAGCCGTTATCATCTCCGGCGTAACGGTGGGGATTACAAAAATCGTGACAATCCGTGACATGGAGCAATACAAATGGCGACTACTGTAGATAACAACCCGGCGCTCGAGGCCCTGCTGAACGAACTGGACACCACCGACGACCCGCAGGAGGAGGGCGAGCTGATGGAGCTGGCCCACCTCGCCCACCTCGCCTTCACCCGGCTCGGCGGGCCCAAAGCGGCCCGCCAGCCGCTCGAGCGGCTGGCGGGGGTGCTGACGGGCGGGCCCACGCCCGGGCTACTCGAGCGCCTTCAGGCCCTCTTCGATGGCGTAGATCACCAGTGAGGACTGGGTGACGCGGGTCGGGTGCCGCTCCTTGGACAGGGCGGCGGCCGCCTCCTTGAGGCTTTCCTGGAGCTCGGGCCGCAGCCGGTTGGAGAGGGTGGGGTCGGAGGGGTGGGCCATCGGGAAGTACTCGGGCAGGGTCTCGGGCGCCGTGCGCCAGACCCGCAAAAACTCCGAGATGAAGCTGTCGAGCAGGTCGCCCACGTAGGTGCGGTGGCGCACGGCGGCCTCCTTGAGGCGGTTCTTGAGGTGCTGGGGCACCACCACCGTGAAGGGGGTGCGCACCGTCACCTCCTCGGGGCTGGGGCCGCGCATCAGCCCGGCGTAGACCTCGCGGTTAGGCATGGGCCGTCACCCCCTCGAGCTTCTCCAGCAGCCGCTCCCCGAAGGCTTCGTAGTCCTTGGCCCCCCGGCTGCGGGGCTTGTACTCGAAGGCGGTCTGGCCTTTGGTCGAGCACTCGGCCAGGGCGGTGTTGCGGTGGATGACCCCGAGGTTGCGCGGGCCCAGGCCCTCCAGCTCCTCGAGCAGCTCGCCCGCGATCTTCTCCCGCCGGTTGACCAGGGTGCCCAGCATCCCCAGCACCGCCGGGGCGGTGCCCAGCTCGGCCTTCATGGCCTCCAGCCGCCGGGTGAGGCCCCGGGCGCCGCTCTTGCCCGACCCGGGGGCCATCGGGACCACCACGAGGTCGGAGGCGTACAGAGCCACCAGGCTCACGAGGTTGACGGTGGGCCCCACGTCCACCACGCAGAAGTCGTAGCCCTTGAGCTCGGCCAGCCGCCGGGCGAGCGCCGGGTAGGGCCGGGGGCGGCGGGAGAGCTGGATTTCGACCTCGGCAATGCGCGGGTCGTTGGGGATGAGGTCCAGCCCCGGGCGCACGTCGAGCATCACCAGCTCGGAGGCGCGCCGGAAGTGGCGCAGGGCCGGGTCGTCGTGGAGCAGCAGCTCGTACATCCCCGCCCTGGGCTCGTCGGGCAGGCCCAGAAACTCCCCGGCCTGGCCCTGTGAGTCGATGTCGATGAGGAGCACGCGCTTGCCCTGCTGGGCCAGGAAGTGCGCCAGGTGGACCGCGGTGGTGGTCTTGCCCACCCCCCCTTTCTCGGCCGCTACTGCGATTGTTCTCATGTCCCTCCTTCGGCCAGTGGCCGGACAGCGCGACGTGAGGGCCCTACAGCCCGACCCCCAGCCTGGGAATCGCCCAGGTGACCACCCCGTAAACCCGCTCGCCGCCCGCGAGCCGGAAGCTCTCGCCCTCGAGGGCGGGGCGCTGGCGGTAGTCGCCGTTGCCCAGGTAGAACGCCAGCTCCAGGCCGCGCTCGCGCAGCAGCACGACCAGCTCGCCGGGCACGGGGCTCTCCTCCAGGCGGCAGCCCACGTTCTGCCCCGGCCACAGCAGCGGGGCGTAGCGCTCGGTGCGCACCTGGAACATGAAGTCGGCCCCCGGCAGGTCGGGGGTGGCGCGGCGGGCCACGGTCGCCCGCGGGCGCTCGCCCTCGAGGTACAGCGGCACCTCGGCGGCGGGCGTGATGGGGTCGCCCAGGCCGTCGGCGGGGCTGAGCAGGGGCAGCTCGAGCCCGGTGTCCCTGCGGAAGCGCGCCGCGTCGCCGTCCCAGAGCAGGTGGATGATGGTGCGCAGCTTCCCGGCGCTGATGGTGCGGCGCAGGAAGTAGTCCGGGTCTTTCTCCATCGACCAGAACCAGTTGCGCGTGACCGCCTCGTAGAGCGGGTTGTTCTCGGCCAGCTTACGGGAGGACTCCTCGAGCTTGCGGTAGGTGAGTTTGCGTTCGAGCCGTTTGCGGGCAATGGCCTGTCCGTGGTTCATAGATGCATACCCCCGTGAATGTGGCTGCTGGCTGTCGGTCTCGCCTCCCTTTCCCTCAAGGATGCCGTGGTGACGGTCACGCCGTGGTCCCCCTGACTCCCTGTCGCTTTAATCCTACCACATGAAACACATTGCTTGAAATATAACTTGTCCCGTATCATGAACATTACTCACGGTTGACCCCTGCCCTGTGGATAAGTGGGGTCATGAGCCTCGACCTCGACACCCTGCACGCGCGCTTCAGCGCCCTCACCGGCGCGCAAATCGCCCGCGTCTCCGCCCGAACGGGCATCAGCCGCAACACGCTCTACCAGCTCAAGGACCGCCGCCGCCTCGAGCGGGCCAAGCTCGCCACCGTGCTCGGCGCCCTCCAGGCCCTCGAAGGGCCCCAAGACCCCCCGCCCCCCGCCTCTGACCCCTCGGGGGCGGGAGCCTGAAGCCATGAGCGACGTGGACCCCCAAGCGCTGAAGGCGGCCCGGACCGCCATGCAGCCCGACGCCCCGCCCGACGAGCGCCAGGACGCGGCCCTCGAGGTGGCCCGGGGCGTCAAGGGCGCGGTGCCGGTGTTCTCCAAGGCCGACCTGTTCAAGGCCGCGGCCTACGGCTACGCCGTGGCCCAGCGCCGGGCGGGGCAGGCCAAGAGCGACACCGCCGACCCCTTCCGCATCTTCCGGCCCTCGCCGGTGCTCTCGGGCAGGCCCGCGCCGCTGGGGTTCGCCCAACTGCGCTCGCTGGCGACGCACGACGTGATCCTGGCCTCCATCGTGCTCACCCGCCAGCGCCAGGTGGCGTCGCTGGCCCAGGCCGCCCAGATGGACCGCGACCCGGGGTTCCGGGTCAAGCTGCGGGGGCTGAAGGACTCGGAGATGACCGACGGGGCGCGCCAGCGCATCGAGTGGCTGACGCGCTACGTCGAGAACTGCGGGGCGGAGTTCAGCCCCTTCGCCCGCAAGAAGCTCAAGCGCGACGACTTCTCGACCTTCCTCAAGAAGGCGGTGATGGACACGCTGCTCATGGACGCCATGCCGGTGGAGATCGTGCGCACCCACTCGGGGCGCCCCCACGGGTTCAAGAGCGTGGACGGGGCCACGGTCTACGTGGCCCCGCCGGAGGGCTTCGAGGACACCCTGCCCGAGCCCGTCGCCGCGACCTACGAGCTGCCCGACCTGGGGGACGTGGACGGGATCATGGTGGTGGACTCGCAGGTGCAGCACTGGTTCCGCTACGACGAGCTGCTGTACCCGCTGCGCAACCCCCGCACCGACCTCTACGGCGCGGGCTACGGCCTGGCCGAGACCGAGCTGATGCTCAGGGTGATGACCGGGCTCGTCAACGTCCTCTCCTACAACCAGAAAGCCTACTCGGAGAACCACGTGCCCCAGGGCTTCCTCACCGTGTTCGGGGACTTCAGCGACGAGGACGTTGAGGTCTTCAAGAACGAGTGGGCCAGCTACGTGGCGGGGGTGAGCAACGCCTTCCGGCTGCCGGTGCTGGTGTCGAAGGACAAGGAGAGCGGGGCGGTGTTCACCAAGACCGGGGTGGAGGTCACCGAGATGGCCTTCGTGAAGCTCATCACCCTCTACATCGCCATCGAGGCCGCGCTCTACGGCATCGACCCCAACGAGATCGGCTTCGAGAGCTTCACGTCCAAGTCCTCCAGCCTCTCCGACGGCTCGGTGGAGAGCCGCCTGGCCGCCAGCCAGGACAAGGGGCTCAGGCCGCTGTTGCAGCACCTGCAAAGCCCCTTGCAGGCCATCCTCGAGGACGTGGACCCCGACGCGGTGTTCACCTGGACCGGCTTCCAAGACCCCAAGGAGGCCGCCGAGTTCGACAAGCTGGTACTGACCTTTGGCGAGGCCCGCGAGCGGGCGGGCCTGCCGCTGACCGGCGACGCGATGCTGGACAACGCCCCCCTCAACCCCGCCATGCAGAGCGTGTACCTCCAGGCGCAGGGCATGGCCCAGATGGGTACAGAGGCCGGGGGCGAGGGCGAGGGCGAGGAGGGCTGGCCGCCCCAGGAAGGCGAGGAGGGCGAGGGGGGCCAGCACCAGGGCCAGGACCGGCAGGAGGCGGACGGCGGGGATGAGGGTGCGGACGGGGGCGAGGAGGGGGCGCAGCCCCAGAATCTGGTGGCGCAGCTCATACGCCGCTTCGGCAAGGGCAAGGTGAGGGGCGGGGCCGGAGGTGGGGCGTGAGGGCCGTGCTGCGCGTGGCTAAGGCCGACGCCCCCAAGGAGGCGGGGCGGGGGGTGATGCTGTGCCTGGTGCCCCCGCTCGAGGTGGCCCAGGCCCTGGCCCTGCCGGGGGGCCTGCCGCCCAGGGAGCTGCACCTCACCCTGGCCTACCTGGGCAAGCTGGGGGAGGGGGTGACGCCGGAGGCGCTGGCGCGCCTGATGCCCGCCGCGCGCTTCCTCGCCGCGATGATGCCGCCCCTCGAGGCCCGCGTCTCGGGCCTGGGGCGCTTCTCCCTCCCAGGGGGGGACGCCTTTTACGCCAGCGTGGACCACCCGAGGCTGCCGGAGTTCCGCCGCGTCTGGGTCGAGCTGTGCCAGCGCCTCGGGGCGCCCCCGGTGCTCAACCACGGCTTCACCCCCCACATCACCCTGTCCTACCTGACCCCCGCCGCCCCCCAACCCCTGCAACGCCTCGAGCCCCTGGCCTGCCGCTTCGACAGCGTGCAGCTCTGGGCGGGGGAGGGGCGGGAGGTGTTTTGGCTGGGGAGGGGCTGAGGTGGAGCACGACATCTGGCAGCCCGACCCCGACCCCCTCAAGGCGCGCCTCGAGGCGGCCTTCTACGCCCTGGGCCAGCGCTACCTGATCGAGGTGCACCAGGCCGTACACCGCGCGCTGGGGCTGCCGCAGGTGCCGCGCCTGAGCGTGGCGAAAGCCTACCGCCTGCCCCTGCCCCTGCTGCTCCTCGCCAAGGCCCAGCGCCGGGGGCTGGGCCGGGTGGGGGAGGAGCTCGAGCAGCGCTGGGAGCGCAGCCGGGTGGAGTGGGGCAGCGCGGTGCGGCGCTTCGTGGACCTGCTCAGCCGCAAGGACGGCGCCCTGGCCCGCGAGCTGGCCGGGGCC